>NZ_JBNDMT010000003.1:300000-3837331 GCF_050436725.1 Paraburkholderia sp. JPY465 | reverse complement strand
TCCGCCGGATCGTCAACAGGTTTTTATCACCCGCTTAACCTGCCCACGCCGCTGAAGCCCTCGCCATAAAGGCTTCCCGCTTCCCCGCGCTCCGGTGTCCGGAGCACGAAAGAGCGGAATTCTAGTCGCCGCCATTGCGACTTGCAAGCGATATTTTGACAAGCGTATTAACGGTGCTTGAAAACCGGTTTGCGCTTCTCTACGAACGCGGCCATGCCCTCCTTTTGGTCTTCGGTAGCGAAGAGCGAATGGAACAGGCGGCGCTCGAAATGCACGCCCTCCGCGAGCGTCGTTTCATAGGCTCGATTGACCGACTCCTTGACCATCAGCACCGCTGGCAGCGGGAACTCCGCGATAGTGGCAGCCGCACCAACCGCTTCGTCAAGCAACGATGCCGCCGGGATCACGCGCGAAACCAGTCCGGCGCGCTCCGCTTCGGCGGCATCCATGAAACGGGCGGTCAAACAAAGGTCCATCGCCTTCGCTTTTGACACCGCCCGCGGCAAGCGTTGCGTGCCGCCCGCGCCCGGCATGATCCCGAGCTTGATTTCCGGCTGACCGAACTTCGCCGTGTCGGCGGCGAAAATGATGTCGCACATCATCGCGAGTTCGCAGCCGCCTCCGAGCGCGAAGCCCGCCACCGCGGCAATGATCGGCTTACGAATCGAGCGAACCGTTTCCCAGTTTCGCGTGATGTAGTCACCCTTGTAGACATCCATATAAGTGTAAGACGCCATCATGCCGATATCCGCGCCGGCCGCGAACGCTTTCTCGCCGCCCGTTACGACGATCGCGCCAATCGATTCGTCGCCGTCGAACTCGCGCAACGCGGCGCCCAGTTCGTCCATCAGCGCGTCGTTCAGTGCATTTAGAGCCTTTGGACGGTTGAGAGTAATCAGTCCGACCCGTCCCCGCGTCTCAACCAGAATGTTTTCGTAAGCCATGCCGCCTCCATAAGGGTTAATCGCACGCG
This sequence comes from Paraburkholderia sp. JPY465, assembly GCF_050436725.1. Classification (NCBI taxonomy): domain Bacteria; kingdom Pseudomonadati; phylum Pseudomonadota; class Betaproteobacteria; order Burkholderiales; family Burkholderiaceae; genus Paraburkholderia; species Paraburkholderia sp. JPY465. The sequence goes on along the minus strand of NZ_JBNDMT010000003.1, from coordinate 3,836,358 downwards.
AAAAACGCTTCGCGCATCGTTCGTAGTGATGCTACCATTCCCCAACCAACCGGTCGGTCAATTATTTGACAGTTTTTCCCCCAACGTACAGCCGAGCCCCCTTTGCCATGACACATCCGCTATTCACCAAGCACGAAGACACGCTGCACAAAGCGCTCGCCGCGCTCGAAACGCGCGGCTACTGGAGCCCGTTCGCCGAGATGCCCAGTCCGAAAGTGTACGGGGAAACAGCCAACGCGGACGGCGAAGCCGCGTTCAAGGCGCATCTAGACAAGACGTTCGACCTCGACCAACCGTCGACTGGAGAAACCGTCGGCGCGGAAGTCTCGCCGTTCGGCTTCCCGCTCGGCGTGCGTTACCCGAAAGCCGATCCGGGCGCGCTTATCGCCGCATCCACGGCGGCGCAACGCGAGTGGCGCGCGGCCGGCCCGCAGGCATGGATCGGCGTGAGCCTCGAAATCCTCGCGCGTCTGAATCGCGCCAGCTTCGAACTCGGCTACAGCGTGATGCACACGACCGGCCAGGCGTTCATGATGGCCTTCCAGGCAGGCGGCCCGCACGCGCAGGATCGCGCGCTCGAAGCGGTCGCGTATGCCTGGGATCAACTGCGTCGCATTCCTGCCGACGCGCATTGGGAAAAACCGCAAGGCAAAAACCCGCCGCTCGCGATGCACAAGCGCTACACCGTCGTGCCGCGCGGCATCGGTCTCGTGCTCGGCTGCTGCACATTCCCGACGTGGAACGGCTATCCCGGCCTGTTCGCCGATCTAGCCACCGGCAACACGGTAATCGTCAAGCCGCATCCGGGCGCAATCCTGCCGCTCGCGTTGACCGTGCGCATCGCGCGCGACGTGTTGCGCGAAGCGGGCTTTGATCCGAACGTCGTCACGCTGCTGGCCACCGACCCGAACGACGGCGCCCTCGTCCAGCAACTGGCACAGCGCCCCGAGATCAAGCTGATCGACTTCACGGGCAGCACCCAGAACGGCACCTGGCTCGAGCGCAACGCGCACCAGGCGCAGGTCTATACCGAGAAAGCCGGCGTCAACCAGATCGTCATCGACTCGGTCGACGACATCAAGGCGGCCGTCCGCAACATCGCGTTCTCGCTGGCTCTGTACTCGGGCCAGATGTGCACGGCGCCGCAAAACATCTATGTGCCGCGCGGCGGCATTCGCACCGCAGAAGGCACGCTCAGCTTCGACGATGTCGCCCAGGCGCTTGCCGGCGCGGTGCAAAAGCTCGTCGCCGACCCGGCCCGCGCTGTCGAACTGCTCGGCGCGATCCAGAACGAAGGCGTCGTGCAGCGCATCGATGAAGCCGCCAAACTTGGCCGCGTTCTCGTCGCGAGCCAGACTCTCGAACATCCGGCCTTTGCCGGCGCTCGCGTGCGCACGCCGCTCGTACTGCAACTCGACGCCGCGACCGATCACGCCCGGTTCACGAAAGAATGGTTCGGGCCGATCTCGTTCGTCATTGCGACGAACTCGACCGCGCAGTCGCTCGAGCTCGCTGGCGACATCGCCGCCGAGCATGGCGCGCTGACGCTGGCGGTCTACAGCACGGACGACGCGGTGCTCGAAACCGCGTACGAAGCGTCGATTCGCGGCGGTGTCGCGCTGTCGATCAACCTGACCGGCGGTGTGTTCGTCAACCAGTCCGCGGCTTTTTCCGACTTCCACGGCACCGGCGCCAACCCGGCCGCCAATGCCGCGCTGGCCGATGCCGCTTTCGTCGCGAACCGCTTCCGTGTCGTTCAAAGCCGCGTTCATGTTGAACCGAAAGCGGCGCCGGCGGTAGCTGGCTGAAAGGCGTAAGACACGGCTTCAACGCTACGCACGACTTCGTCCTATGCCGTTCGGCAGATGGACCGGGTCGTGCGCTCTGACTAACATCAAACATCCGGTCGGCATCACGCGCCGCCCCCAGCCGAGCCACCGCGCCCATCGGCCAAAGAGAGTTTGAGGAGACACCCCATGTCATATGAAGCGATCCGGCTGGACATCGACTCATCGAGCCACGTCGCCACCATCACGCTGAACCGCCCGGATAAGCTCAACAGCTTCACGCGCGCGATGCATCAGGAACTCCGCGCGGCGCTCGACCAGGTCGAAAAGTCCGGCGCCCGTGCGCTCGTGTTCACCGGCGCAGGCCGCGGCTTCTGCGCCGGCCAGGATCTCGCCGACCTCGATTTCACGCCCGGCGCCATGACCGACCTCGGCGCCGTGATCGATGAATACTTCAATCCGCTGATCCGCCGTCTGCAGGCGCTGCCGTTTCCGGTGATCGCGGCGGTCAACGGCACGGCTGCCGGTGCGGGCGCCAATCTGGCGTTCGCGTGCGACCTGGTGCTCGCGGCTCGCTCCGCGAGTTTCATCCAGTCGTTCGTGAAGATCGGCCTCGTGCCGGATTCGGGCGGCACGTGGTTTCTGCCGCAGCGCGTTGGCATGGCCCGCGCGCTCGGCCTCGCGGTCACCGGCGACAAGCTCAGCGCCGAAAAAGCCGAAAGCTGGGGCTTGATCTGGCAAGTGCTCGACGACGCTGAACTAGCGCCGGCAGCGGCAAAACTCGGTGCCCAGCTCGCCCAGCAACCGACGCGCGCGATCGCTGCGATCAAGCGGGCGATGCGTGCCGGCACGACGCAAACGCTCGACCAGCAACTCGATCTCGAGCGCGATCTGCAGCGCGAACTAGGCGCCTCGCACGATTACGCGGAAGGCGTGCAGGCATTTATCGAAAAACGCGCGCCGCGTTTCGAGGGACGTTGAGATGTCGACACAAACCACCCGCCCCGACCAGATGACGGCAGACGAACTCGCCCGCGCGACAGCCGCCGCAATGTACGAAAACGACGCCTGCAGTCGCGCGCTCGGGCTCGAGATTCTCGAAGTGCGCCCCGGCTATGCGCGGCTGCGCATGGCGGTGCGCGACGACTTCCTGAACGGCCATCAGATCTGCCACGGCGGCCTGATCTTCACACTCGCCGATTCGACCTTCGCGTTCGCCTGTAACACCTACAACATCAATACGGTCGCGGCCGGCTGCTCTATAGAGTATCTGCGGCCGGTCCACGGCGGCGACGTGCTGAGTGCCGAAGCGGTCGAACAGACATTGAGCGGGCGCACTGGAATCTACGATATTCGCGTCACGAATCGCGCCGGCGAGACCGTCGCAATGTTTCGCGGCAAGTCGGCGCAAATCAAGGGTAACCTGATTCCCACCGGCGACTAACAATTGACGGCGGCCAGCCAGAACCGCCCACGCGGACGATTGTCCGCGTGGCGCTCTGGCGCCAATGCGTCACATATCAGACTTAGATACTGAGGCAGCAAGGAGACATTCGATGAGCACCGCTCTTCCGCTCGATCCGATCGAGACCGCCAGCCGCGACGAGCTCGCCACGCTCCAACTTGAACGGCTCAAATGGTCGCTCACCCATGCGTATGAAAATTCGCCGGTGTATCGGCGCAAGTTCGACGAAGCCGGCGTCCATCCGGGCGATGTCAAGTCGCTCGCGGACCTCGCTCGGTTTCCGTTCACGACGAAAAAGGATTTGCGCGACAACTATCCGTTCGGGATGTTCGCCGTGCCGCAAGAGCAGATTTCGCGAATCCATGCGTCGTCCGGAACGACCGGCAAGCCGACTGTCGTCGGCTATACGGCGCGCGACATCGACACCTGGGCGAATCTCGTCGCCCGTTCGGTGCGCGCCGCCGGCGCGAAGCGCGGCGACAAGGTGCACGTGAGCTACGGCTACGGCCTCTTCACGGGCGGCCTCGGCGCGCATTACGGCGCCGAGCGCGCGGGGCTCACCGTGATTCCGTTCGGCGGTGGCCAGACCGAAAAGCAGGTCCAGCTGATCCAGGACTTCCGGCCCGACATCATCATGGTGACGCCGAGCTACATGCTGTCGATCGCCGACGAATTCGAACGCCAGGGTATCGACCCGGCCAGCTGCTCATTGCGCATCGGCATTTTCGGCGCTGAGCCGTGGACCAACGATATGCGCGAGGCGATCGAAAAACGGATGGGCATCGACGCGGTCGACATCTACGGTCTTTCCGAAGTGATGGGCCCGGGCGTCGCCTCGGAGTGCGTCGAAACCAAAGACGGCCCGACGATCTGGGAAGACCATTTCTACCCCGAGATCATCGACCCCGAAACGGGCGAGGTGCTGCCCGATGGCGAACTCGGCGAGCTCGTGTTCACGTCGCTGACGAAAGAAGCGCTGCCGATCATCCGCTACCGCACGCGCGATCTCACACGCCTGCTGCCGGGCACCGCCCGCACGATGCGGCGTATGGAAAAGATCACGGGCCGCTCGGACGACATGATGATCGTGCGCGGCGTCAATGTGTTCCCGACGCAGATCGAAGAACTGTTGCTCAAGCAGCGCGCGCTGGCGCCGCACTATCAGATCGTGCTGACGAAGGAGGGGCCGCTCGACGTGTTGACGCTGAACGTCGAACCGTGCCCCGAAAGCGCGCCGGATACCGCCGCGCTAACCGCCGCGAAAAACGCGCTGGCTTACGACATCAAGGCGCTGATTGGCGTGAGCGCCGTGGTGAACGTGCTGCCGGTGAACGGAATCGAGCGCTCGGTGGGCAAGGCACGGCGCGTGGTGGACAAGCGCAAGTCGGGCCTCTAACTCGGGCCACGCGCAACGCCGCGCAGCGTAAGAGCCCAACGAAAAACGGCGTCACGCACGGATCCTGATCCACACGTGACGCCGATCTCAACGACATCTATTGACGGCTTCGCAGCAGCCTCAAACCCGCCTCGCGAAAACTGCTGCGATTCAAGCGGCAGTCACGCTTCGTCTCCACCCCACCGCCTCACGAATTCGGCAGCAGCAACCACATCCGGCCGCCCTGCTTCATCTTGCCAGCCAGATCGCCGGCATCGTCGCCGAGGCCCCAGAAGTAGTCGGCGCGCACGCCACCTTTGATCGCGGTGCCAGTGTCCTGCGCGAACACGAGACGGTTCATCGGCGAATTCGTCAGCGGCCGCGTGGTCTGCAGGAACACCGGCGTGCCGAGCGGAATCGCGCTCGGATCGACCGCAATCGAGCGCTCCGGCGTCAACGGCACGCCGAGCGCGCCGATCGGACCGTCCGCGCCGCCGCTCGGCACACTTTCGGCCGACGGCATCTCGCGGAAAAACACGAAGCGCGGATTGGTGTCGAGCAGGCCATCGACGCGCGTCGGATTCGCGCGGGCCCATGCCTTGATGCCCTGCATCGTCGCCTGCGCCGGCGTGATCTCGCCATGATCGAGCAGCCAGCGGCCGATCGACTTGTACGGCTGATTGTTGGTCCCCCCAAAGCCGACTCGCATCACACTGCCGTCTTCCATCACGATGCGCCCGGAGCCTTGCACCTGCAGGAAGAACGCTTCGATCGGATCGTCGACCCACACGAGTTCGTTGCCGCTGAGCGCGCCCGAGCGTTCGAGCTGGGCGCGCGCCGGCAACGGCGCCCCCGCGCGGTAGGCGGCGGGCCAGCGGTATAGCGCGGTCTGATATACGCCGTGCCGCGTGCGCGAGCCCCTCAGCAGGGGCTCGTAGTAACCGGTGACCAGACCGTCGAGCGTGCCGTCGCTATTCGCGAGCTGGAACGGCGTGAAGTAGGCTTCGAAGAAGGCGCGCGCGCTGGTGACGTCGAGATCGTCGATTTGCACGGCCGCCGCGCAGGCACGCGACCAGTTCGGCTGACGCGCGAGCCTCGTGCAGTTTTGCCGCAACGCGGCGGTCACGCCGATCAGCGAGTCGTCCTGCCAGCCCGGCACCTGTTGCCATGCAACCGCGGTCAGGCGCGCCGACGCGATCTGGCCAGGGATGATCGCCGCGCCGCTCGGCGGTGAAGGCCGGATCGCGCCGCCGCCCCCGCAGGAGGCAAGCAACACTGCAACCGACAATGCTCCGAGCCACGCGCCGGCCCTGCGGATAAAACGCATACAATGTTCGTTCTTGATGGAAACCGCCATGTCTGATCTGTTCGACGAATACCCGATGCTCATCTTCGCGCTGGAATCGCTGGTCGCGCTATTCCTGCTCGTCTTTATCGTTGTGTGGACGTCGTCCGGCAAGAAAAAAGCGGGACGTGCGAGGTCGGCGGACCGGTCCCAACAGCAAAAGCCGCATTGACCCTGGCCAGCGGGCTGCACGCAACACCGCGCAACCCCTCGTGCATCAAGTGCTCGCCCGAGCGCTCATCCAACCTGCTACTCAACTGCCCGCTGCGTCGCGCGCCCACACGAACTCATTAAAGACCGCGCAGCGCCGCGCCGGTTCAATGCAACGTTCGCGGCATGCGCAATACGAACTCCGGCACAGGCGCCTCGAAGCGCTCGCCATCCTCCGCCACGCAGAAGTAATCGCCGCGCATCGTGCCGACCGGCGTCGCGATCACCGCCCAACTCGTGTATTCGAAATGCTCACCCGGTTTGAGCAGCGGCTGATGACCGACCACGCCCAGGCCTTTGACTTCCTGTACGGTGTTTTCGCTGTCGGTGATGATCCAATGACGCGCGATCAACTGTGCAGGCACCTGGCCGGTGTTACGGATGGTCAGCGTGTAGGCAAAGGCGTACTGGCGACGCTCCGGGTCCGATTCTTCGGGCAGGTATTGCACCTGCGCCGACACGCTGAATTCGTACTGGCTCATCCTGATTCCGATCTGATCAAACGGGCTGTGAAAAATCGTGGGAGGCCCCGAACGCCAATGGTCTGCAGGTGCAGCGGCGATGCGGCGCTCATGGAGTGGCATTCTGCTTGATGCGCGGCATGGCCGCAACCTGACGCGCCTTTCGGCCAGGAGTGTCTAAGACGTTGAGACACGGCCGCTTGCCGCGCTGCCTTTCGATGCCATTATTGCGCCGCCGCTTTGCAACGTTTCATCGAGCGATTCCGCCACGCCAGGCGCTGCGCGCACGCCGGTCCGCACGCGCAAAACCGGTAAAATGGCGCTTTCCCGCTTGCATTCGCCCCCGTCATGACGCAATTTCGCATCGCCCCCAGCATTCTCTCCGCCGATTTCGCCCGTCTGGGTGAAGAGATCCGCAACGTCGTCGCCGCTGGCGCCGACTGGATCCACTTCGACGTGATGGACAACCACTACGTACCGAACCTGACCATCGGCCCGCTCGTTTGCGAAGCGATCCGCCCGCACGTCGATGTGCCGATCGACGTGCACCTGATGGTGCGCCCCGTCGACCGCATCGTGCCGGACTTCGCGAAAGCCGGCGCGAACCTGATCAGCTTTCACCCGGAAGCGTCGGATCACATCGACCGCACGCTGTCGCTGATCCGCGATCACGGCTGCAAGGCCGGCCTAGTGTTCAATCCGGCGACGTCGCTGAACTATCTCGATCATGTGATGGACAAGGTCGACCTCGTGCTGATCATGTCGGTGAATCCGGGCTTCGGCGGCCAGTCGTTCATCCCCGAGGCGCTCAACAAGCTGCGCGAAGCGCGCAAGCGCATCGACGCGTACAACGAGCGCACCGGCCGCGAGATCCATCTCGAAGTGGACGGCGGCGTGAAGGTCGACAACATCGCGGAAATCGCGGCGGCCGGCGCGGACACGTTCGTGGCCGGCTCGGCAATCTTCGGCCAGCCCGATCACAAGGTCGTGATCGACAAGATGCGCGCCGCCCTCGCCACCGTCCAGCGCTGATCCGACGATGACCGCTCCGTACCCCGCCCCGTCCTTCACCGGCCCGCGCCTCGAAGCCGCGATCATCGACCTCGACGGCACGATGATCGACACCGCCGACGACTTCACCGCCGGCCTGAACGGCATGCTCGCTCAGCTCGACGCGGAAGAAACGACGCGCGAGGAAGTGGTCGGCTACGTCGGCAAGGGTTCGGAGCATTTGATCCGCAGCGTGCTCGCGCCGCGCTTCGAAACCGAACACGCGCAAGAGCGCTTCGACGAAGCGCTCGCGATCTATCAAGCCGAGTACGCGAAGATCAATGGCGTGCACACGCGGCTTTATCCAGACGTCGAAGCCGGTCTGCGCGCGCTGCGCGACGCGGGCCTGAAGCTCGCCTGCGTGACCAACAAGCCGCACCGCTTCGCGCTCGAATTGCTGCAGCAATATGGACTCGCGCAGTATTTCAGCGTCGTGCTCGGCGGTGACAGTCTCGCTAAAAAGAAACCCGACCCGCTGCCGATGCTGACCGCCGCCGCGCAACTCGGCGTCGAGCCGAGCGCCACGGTCGCGATCGGCGACTCGGAAAACGACGCGCTGGCGGGCCGCGCGGCCGGCATGGCGACGTTGACCGTGCCCTACGGCTACAACCACGGCCAAGCTATACAAACAATAAAATCCGATGGTATAGTTGCCTCGCTGCTCGACGCCGCCAAGGCGATCGCAGCGCACCAATCCACGACTTAACAGTCCTTCATCCTCATGTTTCTGAATAAAAAACGGAGTCTGATTAGCATCGACCGGGGAGCCTGGCCCTGGCGTCGCTGGTCGCGCTAACCTCGCCTGAGGTACGCTGAAGCTTGTCTTCGGCAACCGTTTTTTACTTCGCTGCGCTCACGCGCTTTTTCCATCGTTCTGTATTTGCGCTGCTGCATCGGCTGATTGGGCCTGCGCGTACCCGCAAGGTACCGTTGCTCACCGGCACCGCTCGCACGCGCCGATGGAAGACCCGCGCCGGTCGGTATTATCGTGTCGAGAACGTCGACCCATGCTCTGACCGGAGGCGCTCAGCCCCGCTTTGCCCGACGCTTGCTGCCGCCGGACCACCGTACAGGATCGGAACATGACCGAACTCGAATTCCAGTCCCTCGCCAACGAGGGTTTCAACCGCATCCCGCTGATCGCCGAAGCGCTCGCCGACCTCGAAACGCCGCTGTCGCTGTACCTGAAGCTCGCGCAGACCGAGCGCAACGGCGCAAACTCTTTCCTGCTGGAGTCGGTAGTCGGCGGTGAGCGCTTCGGGCGTTATTCGTTCATCGGGCTGCCGGCGCGCACTCTTGTGCGCACGCGCAACGGCGTGTCGGAAGTGGTGCGCGACGGCAAGGTCGTCGAAACGCACGACGGCGATCCGCTCGCCTTCATCCAGCAGTTCCAGGCGCGCTTCAAGGTCGCGCAACGCCCGGGGCTGCCGCGCTTCACGGGCGGTCTCGCCGGCTACTTCGGCTATGACGCGGTGCGCTACATCGAGAAGAAGCTCGCGCACAGCGCGCCGAAGGACGATCTGAACCTGCCCGACATCCAGCTGCTGCTGACCGAGGAAGTCGCCGTCATCGACAACCTCGCGGGCAAGCTCTATCTGGTGGTCTACGCGGACCCGACCCAGGCCGAGGCGTATACGAAGGCGAAGCAGCGTCTGCGCGAACTGCGCCAGCGGTTGCGCGTCACCGTCGAGCCGCCTGTCGTGTCGGCCAGCGTGCGCACCGAGATCTACCGGGAGTTCGCGAAAGACGATTACCTGGCCGCCGTGCGCAAGGCCAAGGAATACATCGCCGCCGGCGAACTGATGCAGGTGCAGGTCGGCCAGCGCCTGACCAAGCCGTACCGCGACAATCCGCTGTCGCTGTATCGCGCGCTGCGCTCACTGAATCCGTCGCCGTACATGTACTACTACAACTTCGGCGACTTCCACGTGGTCGGCGCGTCGCCGGAAATTCTGGTGCGCCAGGAAAAGCGCGGCGAGGATCGTATCGTCACGATCCGCCCGCTCGCCGGCACGCGTCCGCGCGGCAACACGCCCGAGCGCGACGCCGCGCTCGCGACCGAGCTGCTGAACGACCCGAAGGAAATCGCCGAACACGTGATGCTGATCGACCTGGCGCGCAACGACGTCGGCCGCATCGCGCAGATCGGCTCGGTCGTCGTGACCGACAAGATGGTGATCGAAAAGTACTCGCACGTGCAGCACATCGTCAGCTCGGTCGAAGGCAAGCTCAAGAACGACATGACCAATTTCGACGTGCTGCGCGCCACCTTCCCGGCCGGCACGCTGTCGGGCGCGCCGAAGGTCCGCGCGATGGAGCTGATCGACGAGCTCGAACCCATCAAGCGCGGCCTCTACGGCGGGGCGGTCGGTTATCTGTCGTTCACCGGCGAGATGGATCTGGCCATCACGATCCGCACCGGCGTGATCGCGAACGGCAATCTGTATGTGCAGGCGGCCGCGGGCGTGGTCGCCGATTCGGTGCCGGAATCCGAATGGCAAGAGACCGAAAACAAGGCGCGCGCTGTGCTGCGCGCCGCCGAGCAGGTCCAGGACGGCCTCGATAGCGACTTCTGACCGGAGACACACCATGCTGCTCATGATCGACAACTACGACTCGTTCACCTACAACCTGGTGCAGTACTTCGGCGAACTCGGCGAAGACGTACGCACCTACCGCAACGACGAAATCACACTCGATGAAATCGCCAGGCTGAACCCTGAGCGCATCTGCCTGTCGCCGGGGCCGAGCAATCCGCAACACGCGGGCATCACGCTCGAGGTGCTGCGCGAATTCTCCGGCAAGACGCCGATTCTCGGCGTGTGCCTCGGCCATCAGGCGATCGGCGAAGCGTTCGGCGGCCGCGTCGTGCGCGCGCAAACCATCATGCACGGCAAGGTCAGCACGATCGAAACCGACTGCAAGGGCGTGTTCGCGGACCTGCCGAAGCACTTCACCGTGACGCGCTACCACTCGCTCGCGATCGAACGCGAATCGCTGCCCGACTGCCTCGAAGTATCGGCATGGACCGAAGACGGCGAAATCATGGGCGTGCGTCACAAGGAACTGGCCGTCGAGGGCGTGCAGTTCCACCCGGAATCGATCCTGTCCGAACACGGGCACGCGCTGCTCGAAAACTTCGTCAAGCAGTCGAAGCTGGCCGTCGGCGGCAGGGCTGCGCATCATCCGGCTTCCCGCAATGCCTGACCAGAAGAGAGACGAGATCATGTCCATTACGCCCCAGGAAGCCTTGCAGCGGACCATCGAGCACCGCGAGATTTTCCACGACGAAATGCTGCACCTGATGCGCCTGATCATGCGCGGCGAGCTGTCGCCGGTGATGTCGGCGGCGATCATCACCGGCCTGCGCGTCAAAAAAGAGACCATCGGCGAAATCACCGCGGCCGCCACGGTGATGCGTGAATTTGCCCGGCACGTCGACGTGCAGGACAACTCGAACTTCGTCGATATCGTCGGCACCGGCGGCGACGGTGCGCACACGTTCAACATTTCCACCGCGACGATGTTCGTATCGGCCGCGGCCGGCGCGAAGGTCGCGAAGCACGGCAATCGCGGCGTATCGAGCAAGTCGGGCAGCGCGGACGTACTCGAGGCGCTCGGCGTCAACATCGATCTGCAGCCGGAGCAGGTCGCGGCATCGATCGCTGAAACGGGCATGGGCTTCATGTTCGCGCCGAACCATCATCCGGCGATGAAAAACGTCGCGCCGGTACGCCGCGAGCTCGGCATCCGCACGATCTTCAACATCCTCGGGCCGCTCACCAATCCGGCCGGCGCGCCGAATCAGCTGATGGGCGTGTTCCACCCCGACCTCGTCGGCATTCAGGTACGCGTGATGCAGCGCCTCGGTGCGAGGCACGTGCTCGTCGTGTACGGGATGGACGGCATGGACGAAGTCTCGCTCGGCGGCGCCACGCTGGTCGGCGAGTTGCGCGACGGCGAGATCCGCGAGTACGAGATCCATCCGGAAGACTTCGGCATGCAGATGGTGTCGAACCGCACGCTGAAGGTGGCCGACGCGAACGAGTCGAAGGTCATGCTGCTCGATGCGCTCGACAACAAGCCCGGCGTCGCGCGCGAAATCGTCACGCTGAACGCCGGCACGGCGCTCTATTCGGCGAACGTCGCGGCCACGATCGCGGACGGCATCGTGCTCGCGCGCGAAGCGATCGCGAGCGGCAACGCGCGCGCGAAGGTCGACGAACTGGTGCGCTTCACCCAGCAATTCAAGCAGTAATCACGTAGCGAGACATTTATGAGCGACATTCTCGACCGCATCATCGCGGTCAAACGCGAAGAAATCCGGGCGGCCGAGCAGAGCGTACCGCTCGAAGAATTGCGGCTCGAAGCCTCCTCGCGCGATCTGCGCGACTTCGTCGGCGCAATTCGCGCGAAGCACGCGACGGGTCTAGCCGCGGTGATCTCCGAAGTGAAGAAGGCAAGCCCGTCGAAAGGCGTGCTGCGCGAGCACTTCGTGCCGGCCGACATCGCGCGTTCATACGAGAGGCACGGCGCGGCGTGTCTGTCCGTGCTGACCGACGTGCAGTTCTTCCAAGGCAGCGTCGCCTATCTGCAGCAAGCGCGCGCCGCGTGCCAGTTGCCGGTGATACGCAAGGACTTCATCGTCGATCCGTATCAGGTCGTCGAAGCACGCGCGATGGGCGCCGACGCGATCCTGCTGATCGCCGCCGCGCTCGAAACCGCCGAGATGCAGGACCTCGAAGCGCTCGCGCATTCGCTCGGTCTCGCGGTGCTCGTCGAAGTGCACGACAGCGCTGAACTCAAGGAAGCGCTGACGCTGAAGACGCCGCTGATCGGCATCAACAACCGCAATCTGCGCACCTTCGAGACTTCGCTCGACACGACGCTCGGCATGCTCGACGCGATTCCCGACGACCGCATCGTCGTGACCGAATCGGGCATCCTGTCGCGCGACGACGTCGAGCGCATGCGCGCGCGCAACGTGCATACGTTCCTCGTCGGCGAGGCGTTCATGCGCGCGGACGAGCCGGGCGTGGAGCTTGCGCGGATGTTTTTCTGAGCACGGCGCTCGCATAAGCAAGGACACGTACCATGAGCATGGAACGCGAAATCAAGCTGGCCCTGCCGGCATCGCAGGTGCAGGCGGCGACGCAGTGGTTCGCCGCGCGCGCCGGCAAGCAGGGACGCGCGATCAAGCTCGTGAACATTTACTTCGACACGCCGCAGCTGACGCTGGCGTCCTCGAAGAGCGCGCTGCGTCTGCGGCAGACGCCGGACGGCTGGCTGCAGACCTTCAAGACGGTCGGTACGGCGACGAACGGCTTGCATAGCCGGCACGAATGGGAAATGCCGGTCGCCGGCCCGAAGCTCGAAATCGATTCGTTGCTGAGCGCCTGCGACGAACCCGCCGCCGCAGACGCTCTGAAACAGGCCGCGCCTGCGCTGATCGAGCTGTTCCACACGAATTTCACCCGCACACTCTGGCTGCTCGACACCGACGGCGCTCAGATAGAGGCGGCGATCGACCAGGGCGACGTGCTCGCCGAAGTCGACGATCAAGCGCGCCGCGCGCCGATCTCGGAGATCGAGCTCGAACTGAAGTCGGGCGACGAAGCCGCGCTTCACACGCTGGCCGCCGAACTCGGCAAACGGATTGCCGGCCTCGCGCCGGATGACATCAGCAAGGCGCAGCGCGGCTATCGGTTGCGCGCGGGATAAGCCCGAAACGGGCGCAGGTTGCCGAAACCCGCGGCACCTCATGCGCTCGCTCGCCGCAACTTGAGCTAGCCAGCGTTTGCTGCGACACTTCCCCGCCATGACCTCCGCTACCCGTACCCGCTCCAGTTCGCCGCAGGCATCGTTGTTCGACGACGCCGCGCCAGCTCCCGCCGCAGCCTCGGCCGACACCGACACCGCCACCGCCGCCCCGCCCACGCTCGAAGCCCAATTCGCCGCGCTGCCGGCGGCCTGGCGCGCGCATTTGAAACCCTTCATCGACAGCGACACCTACGCGCCGCTGTGCCGCTTCGTCGACGGCGAGCGTGCCGCCGGCAAAACCATCTATCCGGCCGACGTGTTTCGCGCGCTGCGCCTGACGAGCCCCGACGAAGTGAAAGTCGTGATTCTCGGCCAGGACCCGTACCACGGCGAAGACCGCGGCACGCCGCAGGCGCACGGTCTCGCGTTTTCGGTCGCGCCGCACGTGCGGCCGCCGCCGTCGTTGCGCAACATCTTCAAGGAAATCGGCGCGAGTCTCGGTCACGCAACGCCGCAGCACGGGTGCCTCGACAGCTGGGCCAGACAGGGCGTGCTGCTGCTGAATACGGTGCTGACCGTCGAGCGCGACAGCGCCGCGAGCCACGCGAAACGCGGCTGGGAGAGATGCACGGACACGCTGATCCACGAACTGGCTACGCGGCATCAGAACCTCGTATTCATGCTGTGGGGCGCGCATGCGCAGGCCAAGCGCGCGCTGCTCGGCGGCAAGTCGCACTATGTGCTGGAGGCGCCGCATCCGTCGCCGTTGTCCGCGCATCGCGGCTTTCTGGGTTGCGGCCATTTCGCGAAGGCGAACGAATATCTGCAGCAGCACGGCCGCGAGCCGATCGACTGGCGTCTGCCGGACGACGCGCAAATGCTTGCGTGACGGCGTCGCCGTCGGAAGATGGCGATACCAAGCGAAAACGCCACGGAGGGTGAACCCATCCGTGGCGTTTTTTATTTCACCGCTTGAGCCGCATCGAAGCGGCGCAATGCGGCACGACGAACCCGCTTAAACCGCGGCGATCGCTTCGCGTGCCGAGCTCAGCGCGGCGGTCGCGGCGTCCGGGCCCATGTTCAGGCCTTCGGCGTAGATGAAGTTCACGTCGGTCATACCGAGGAAGCCGAGGAAGCTCTTCAGATACGGCGTCTGGCTATCGTTCGGCGTGCCCAGATACTTGCCGCCGCGCGCCGACACGACGTAGACCTTCTTGCCCGTCACGAGGCCTTCCGGACCGTTCGCGGTGTAGCGGAACGTGATGCCCGCACGCGCGATGAAGTCGAAGTACGTCTTCAGTTGCGACGAGATGCCGAAGTTGTACATCGGCGCGCCGATCACGATGACGTCGGCGGCTTGCAGTTCGGCGATCAGCGCTTCGCTGCGCGCGGCGATCTCAGCCTGTTCCGGCGTGCGCTGCTCGGCCGGCGTGAAGAAAGCGCCGAGCACGGCGTCGTCGAGGTGCGGCAGCGGTTCGGCTTGCAGGTTACGGACGACGACTTGCGCGCCCGGATTCGACTGTTGCAGCTTTTCGGTCAGTTCGTTGACGAGGAGCGTCGAGTTCGCGCCTTGCGAACGGGCTGCCGAGTTGATTTGCAGGATCGTGGTCATGGTTGACTCCAGTAGGGGGCGCGCAGTGTTGCGCGAGTGGAGTCATTGTGTTTTTTTACCGGCCGGCGAAAAAGCCGTCCGGCGGCGACGGATTGTTGCATGGGTGGAACAATCCCCCGCCCTCCTCCGCCGATTGATGACGGGACAGGCGACGGTCGGTGGACCGCCGTCGGGTGCGGCCCACCAGCACGCCGATCACTTCGTCAGCCAGCGCTCGAGGGCTTTGCGCGCGGCAGGTCGGTGATCGCTGACCGCGAGCTTGTAGCGCGCCACTTCGGGACCGTCGAGCTTCACCTGCGTGACCCGCAGCTCGTCGCGGCGGAACGCGTGCACCTCGACCTTCGCGCCCGGCTGGTAGCGCGCCAGCAGAGCATCGATATTGCCGCCGGTCACGCGCAGGCCGTCGAGCGCGATCAGCACGTCGCCAGCGGAAAGGCCCGCCTTCTGCGCGGCGCTGCCTTCGTGCACCGTCGCGAGCGCGCAGTCAGCGCCGCCGCGCAGCCGCACGCCGAGCGACGGCTTGCCGTTCTTGTCGACGTCCGGCGTGAGCGTCACCCCGAACGGCGCGAGCAACGCGTCGAGCGGGAGATCGCGCGTGCCGCGCACGCCCTCGGCGAACAGTTCGGCGAGTTGCGCGCCGGTTGCTTCCGCAAAAATCGTCTCGATCTCGCTTTCGTCGACGCCCACTGGCTTGCCGCGATAAAAATCACGGCCAAAGCGCGTCCACAGCAGACGCATCACGTCGTCGAGCGATTTCTGGTTGCCGGTCTGCGCGCGGATCGTCAGGTCGAACGCGAGCGCGATCAGCGAGCCCTTCGTGTAATAGCTGACGATCGCGTTCGGCGCGTTCTCGTCCTGACGGTAGTACTTGACCCATGCGTCGAACGAGCTTTCGGCGACGCTCTGCTTCAGGCGTCCGCTGCCGCGCTGCACACCGCCAATCACCTTGCCGAGCAGGCCGAAATAGTCGTCCTGCGAGATCACGCCGCTGCGTACGAGGATCAGGTCGTCGTAATACGACGTGAAGCCCTCGAACAGCCACAGTAGCGACGTGTAGTTTTCGACGCCGAGGTCGTACGGCGCAAATACGGCCGGCTTGATCCGCTTCACGTTCCATGTGTGGAAATACTCGTGGCTGCACAGACCGAGATAGGTCCGGTAGCCCTCGCTCATCGCATCGCGGCCCTGCACCGGCAGATCGGTGCGATTGCAGATCAGCGCGGTCGACGCGCGATGCTCGAGCCCGCCGTAACCGTCGGTGACAGCCTGCGTCATGAACACGTAGCGCTCGACCGGCGCCTTCTTCGACTTCGGTTCGAACAGCGCGATCTGCGCCTCGCAGATGCGCTTCAGGTCGCGGCACAACCGCTCCATGTCGAGCCCGATCACGCGGCCGGCAATCACGACATCGTGCGGCACGCCGTGCGCCTTGAACGTCGCGAGCGCGAACTCGCCCAGCGTCACCGGATGGTCGACCAGCTCGTCGTAGTTCTGCGCGCGGTACTCGCCGAAGCCGTAGCGCCTGGTGCCGCGCGCTTCCGGCAGCGCGGTCGCGACGCGCCAGTCGCGATACGCGGCGCCCTGCGGCTTCTGGATATCGACCACGCACTGCGCGTCTTCATGGCCGAGCGGCGACAGGAACACGCTCGTGCCGTTGAAAAAGCCGATGGTGTCGTCCAGATGCGCGGCGCGCACCGACATGTCCCATGCGTACACCTCGTAGCGCAGCGTCAAAGCACCCTTGACCGGCGCCGCCTGCCACGTGTGCTTGTCGATCTTCTCGACGCGCACCTTGCGGCCCGCGTCGTTGACCGCACGCAGCGTCACGATGTTGCGCGCGAACTCGCGCACCATGTAGCTGCCCGGAATCCACACCGGCAGCATGAAACGCTGGCCGGCCGGATCGGGATCGGCGACGGTCACGGTGACTTCGAACAGATGGGCGGCGGGGTTACTCGGAACGATGGTGTAGCGGATCGGCTTCATCGGCGGCGATTGGGAGTGTCGGGAGAGTGAGGCGAAGAAGTTCGGGGCTCGATGCGAAAGGAGGCGCTACATGCGCCTCCTTTCGTTTGAACGTTGCATCTGTTGCGCGCCCGAGGCGTGCATGGCGCTTCGTGCAGCGCGATGTTCAGTGCACCGCCGACAGTTCCTTGTCGAGCCGGTCGGCCGGGACGGCGCCCGGCAGGCGGCGGCCGTCGGCGAGGAACACCGTCGGTGTGCCCTCGACGTTCATCGAACGGCCGAGCGCGAGGTTCTTGTCGATCGCGGCGGTGTCGCAGCTGGCGGCGGCGGTCGGCGCCTGACGGTCCTGCATCCACGATTCCCACGCCTTCGCGCGATCGGCCGAGCACCAGATCGACTTCGACTTGGCCGTCGAATCCGGCGACAGCACCGGGTACAGGAAGGTGTAGACCGTCACGTTGTCGATCGACTGCAGTGTTTTTTCGAGCTGCTTGCAGTACGGGCAGTTCGGATCGGAGAACACCGCGATCTTGCGCGCGCCGTTGCCACGCACGACTTTCACCGCGTTGCCGAACGGCAGGCTAGCGAAGTCGATGCGGTTGGTTTCCGACAGGCGCGCCTCGGTCAGATTCTTGCGCGACTTCGAGTCCACCATGTCGCCGAGCATCAGGTAGTCGCCGCTCGCATCGCTGTAAATGATCTGGGTGCCGAGGTTCACTTCGTACAGGCCAGCGATCGGCGTCTTCGACACGCCCTTGATCGTCACGTCGGACAGACGGTTTTGCAGGGTGGCTTTGAGCTTTTCGGTGGTCTGGTCGGCCTGCGCCGAGCAGCCGAGCGTGACGGCAGCGATCGCGAGCGCGGCGGCGGCGATGCGGAAAGTCTTTTTCATGCTGGAGTCCTGGGGGTCATTCGCGCATCTGCGCGTTCGTTACGTTCCGGCCGCGCGCTTTGGCCGCCTATCGGTCCGATCAGGTCCGATCAGGCTCGATCAGGTTCGATCGGGGGCGGATAAGGGCCGGATAGGGGGCGGATCGCAGCGCGTCGATCCGGTCATGATACCTGTCCCGGGCGCCCGTGACCGGCCATCGGCTATCCGCACGACGCCTCGTTGCGGTTTACCCCAGCGCGGCCGACACGAGCCAGCGCTTGATGAATGGCTGCGCGCCGACGAACGCCATGCCAGTATTGCGCACGGCGCGCGCGAGCGGACCGGGCACCGAAAACAGTTTCTGCAGGCCGTCGGTGGCGATCATCAGCGCGCGGATGTCTTCGCGGCGCGCGCGTTCGTAGCGACGCAGCAGCACCATGTCGCCGAGATCGCGAAACGACTCCTTGCCGCCGATCGTGCTCGCGAGCGCGGCGACGTCGCGCAAGCCGAGGTTCATGCCCTGCCCCGCCAGCGGGTGGATCAGATGCGCGGCATCGCCGACCAGCGCGACACGCGGCGCGACCAGCCGGTCGACGGTTTGCAGCGCGAGCGGGAAGCCCTGCGCGGGCGTGACACACTCGAGCGCGCCGAACTGTTCACCGCTCACCTGCTCGACTTCGGCGGCGAGCCGTTCGGGATCGAGCGCGAGCAACTGCTCGGCGTGTTCGGTGCGGGCCGACCAGACCAGCGACACGTGGCCGTCGGGCATCGGCAGCAAGGCGATGATCTCGCCGTCGCGAAACCACTGGTACGCGGTTTCGCCGTGCGGCTTCGCTGCCTTGAAATTGGCGACCACGCCGATCTGCCGGTAGTCGCGGCGCACCATCTTAGAGCCGATCTGCGCGCGCACCCACGAGTGCGCGCCGTCCGCGCCGACTACCAGGTCCGCTTCGAGTACGTTGCCATTCGCAAGGCCGACGCTCGCGCTGTCGACGGAGAAATCGAGCGCCTGCGCGCGCGTGTCGATCCACGTGAGGTTCGGCTGGAAGCGCAGCGCGGCATCGAGCGCGCGCTCGATCACCGACGACTCGACGATCCACGCAAGCTGCGGCACCGATGCCTGAAACGCGGAGAAATGCAGTTCGGCATGCGCGTCGCCGTAGACGCGCATGTCGTAGACGGGACCGAGCCGTGAGTGATCGAGCGCCTGCCAGACCCGCAGCCGTTCGAGCAAGGCCTGCGAACTCGACGACAACGCATAGACGCGCGAGTCGAAGGCAGCGCCGGCGGGCAGCGCCGCGCAAGGCTGCGCGAGCAGTGCGACGCGCAGTCCGGCTTGCGTGAGCGCGAGCGCCGCGGTCTTGCCGACGAGCCCGCCGCCGATCACGGCGGCATCAAAGGTCTGATGGTGTGCGTTCATGCGCGCATTATAGCCGCGGGGGGTGCGGGGGACGGATCGACGGGCGCGGCATTCGGGCTCGGTGCGCGGGCCCCTGATGGGTCGTGCTAACGGGTCGAGGCGCTCGCCGCGAGCGCCGCGTTCGCCTCGCGCATGCGCATGAAATCGCGATCGGACGAGAGGTTGCGCCATGCGGCCGCCTCGAGTTCGGCCTTGCGATCGCGCTGATCGCTGCGCACCGCGCAGTCGGGGAACACGCGGTCGAACACGCTCCACAACGAGTCGTAGTCGTTCTTGTCAGCGAACCGCGCGATGTCAGCGCGATCTTCGTGCGACAGGTGGGTCGACAAACAGTCGATCGTCTGACGGTCCGTGGGGGCCTGGGCTTCGTCGAAATCCGGCGCGACCCATACCGCGACCAGGCCAACTACGATCGCTGCGGCGACGCCAATTCCGACCCATCTCATCATTCGCACGCTGGTCCCCCGGAAATGGAGCTCAACCGGCTTTGAACTGACGATTCTACAGTGGCTATGCGCAAATGCGCCGCCCGGTACGCGCGGGCGAACGGGTTACAATTGCGTTTTCCGTGAAAACTCGCACCCAATCGTCGAGCCAACGCCCCGATTCGGTGACTTGTCCGCTCCGCTGAGCCTGCCGCGCCCCACCCTACGCGAAGGCTTTCCGAATCCGCGCGCAGCGTCGAGCCCGTCACGCAACTTACTGATTCACTGAAGGATTTCCATGAGCCTCCAATGCGGCATCGTCGGCCTGCCTAACGTCGGCAAGTCCACCCTGTTTAACGCACTCACGAAGGCGGGCATCTCCGCCGAGAACTATCCGTTCTGCACGATCGAGCCGAACGTCGGCATCGTAGAAGTGCCGGACACCCGTCTGAAGGCGCTTGCCGAAATCGTCAAGCCGGAGCGCATCCTGCCGGCGGTAGTCGAGTTCGTCGATATCGCGGGTCTGGTGGCCGGCGCGAGCAAGGGCGAAGGCCTCGGCAACCAGTTCCTCGCGAACATCCGCGAAACCGATGCGATCACGCACGTCGTGCGCTGCTTCGAAGACGACAACGTGATTCACGTCGCGAACAAGGTCGATCCGCTGTCGGACATCGAGGTGATCAACACCGAACTCGCGCTTGCCGACCTCGGCACCGTCGAAAAGGCGCTCGCGCGCTATTCCAAGGCGGCCAAGTCTGGCAACGACAAGGAAGCCGTGAAGAACGTGGCGGTGCTGGAAAAGGTCCGCGCGCAACTCAACGAAGCGAAGCCAGTCCGCGCGCTCGATCTGAGCGATGAAGAAAAGGCCACGCTCAAGCCTTTCTGCCTGATCACCGCGAAGCCGACAATGTACGTCGCCAACGTGAAGGAAAACGGCTTCGAGAACAATCCGCACCTCGACGCGGTCACGAAGTTCGCGGCCGCGGAAGGCTCGCCGGTCGTGGCCGTGTGCGCGGCGGTCGAAGCGGACATCGCCGACCTCGACGAAGCCGACATGGAAGTCTTCCTCGCCGACATGGGCATGGAAGAGCCGGGCCTGAACCGCGTGATCCGCGCGGGCTACAAGCTGCTCGGCCTGCACACCTACTTCACGGCTGGCGTGAAGGAAGTGCGCGCGTGGACGATCCACATCGGCGATACGGCGCCGAAGGCGGCCGGCGCGATCCACACCGACTTCGAGCGCGGCTTCATCCGCGCGCAGACGATCAGCTTCGCCGACTACATCACCTACAAGGGTGAACAAGGCGCGAAGGAAGCCGGCAAGATGCGCGCGGAAGGCAAGGAGTACGTCGTGCACGATGGCGACGTGATGAACTTCCTGTTCAACGTGTAAGCGCGAAGCGGCGCACACTGCGCTGCGCGAGTAAGGCCCGCGAACCCTCAGGGGTTGCGGGCTTTTTTGTTTGCGCGCTACGACTTGCGCAACGCGTCAAATTTCAACCATGGTAATGGTCGCGCAACACACTATCCGGCACCTCGCCATGCTCTGCATGGCCCGCGATCCTCCCGAACCACCGCCCATTTATTTCCTTTCCGTGACAGCCAATGCTAAATTTCGGCTTCCGGCGCGCCGTCACCCTTGGACCGCGCCGCACGGCATCCGACGCCGGAATGTCATCGAACACAACTAGAATCGCGCGATTCGCGTCCGCGCCCTTACGAACAGGAGATAAATCGATGAATTACAAGCCGCTGTTCCGCTCACTTTCCGTCGCCGCGGTATTGAGCATCGGCGTCAGCCAGCCAGCTCACGCCGCGACCGAAATCCAGTTCTGGCATGCGATGGAAGCCGCGCTGGGCGAACGTCTGAACGACATTGCGAACGACTTCAACAAATCGCAGAGCGACTACAAGATCGTGCCCGTGTTCAAGGGCACCTACGACCAGACCCTCGCCGCCGGCATCGCCGCCTATCGCAGCGGCAACGCGCCGGCGATCCTGCAGGTCTACGAAGTCGGCACCGCAACGATGATGCAGGCGAAGAAAGCCATCGTCCCGGTCACGCAAGTCTTCAAGGACGCGGGCGTGCCGCTCGATCAGAAGGCCTTCGTGCCGACCATCGCCAGCTATTACAGCGACTCGAAGACCGGTGAGCTGATTTCGATGCCGTTCAACAGCTCGACGCCGGTGCTGTACTACAACAAGGATGCGTTCAAGAAGGCCGGCCTCGATCCGAACCAGCCGCCGAAGACCTGGGCCGAGTTGCACGCCGATGCGCAGAAGCTGAAGGCGTCGGGCATGTCGTGCGGCTACTCGTCGGGCTGGCAGAGCTGGATTCAGCTCGAGAACTACAGCGCGTGGCACGCGGCGCCGTTCGCGTCGCGTAACAACGGCTTCGACGGCATGGACGCGCAGCTCGAATTCAACAAGCCGCTGCAGGTCGCGCACATCCAGTTCCTGCAAAGCATGGCGAAGGACGGCACGTTCACCTATGTCGGCCGCAAGGACGAACCGGTGTCGAAGTTCTATAGCGGCGACTGCGGCATCATCACGAACTCGTCGGGCTCGCTCGCGACGATCAAGAAATACGCGAAATTCAACTTCGGCACCGGCATGATGCCGTACGACGACAGCGTGAAGGGCGCGCCGCAGAACGCGATCATCGGCGGGGCGAGCCTGTGGGTGCTGTCGGGCAAGGACCCGGCCGTCTACAAGGGGGTCGCGAAGTTCCTCGCGTATCTGGCCACGGCGCCGGTCGCCGCGAAGTGGCACCAGGACACCGGCTATCTGCCGATCACCACCGCCGCGTACGAGCTGACGCGCCAGCAGGGCTTCTACGACAAGAACCCGGGCAGCGACACCGCGATCCGCCAGATGCTGAACAAGCCGCCTCTGCCGTTCACGAAGGGCCTGCGTCTGGGCAACATGCCGCAGATCCGCACCGTGATCGACGAAGAACTCGAGCAGGTGTGGGCGGAGAAGAAGACGCCCCAACAGGCGCTCGATTCGTCCGTCTCGCGCGGCGACGAACTGCTGCGCCGCTTCGAAAAGGCCGGTAGCTAAGCATCGCCTGCTGGCAGGGTTCCGGCGCCACCGCGCCGGAACCCGTTGTTGCACCACACTCTGGACATCCCGATGGATAAGCGCTCTTACTTCGGCACCAGCGCGCTGCCCTACCTGCTCGTCGCGCCGCAGCTGATCATCACGCTGGTGTTCTTCCTGTGGCCGGCCGGCGTCGCGCTCTGGCAATCGACGCAAACTCAGGACGCATTTGGCACGTCGAGCCAGTTCGTCGGACTCGCGAACTTCAAGCAGCTGTTCGCCGATCCTTTATATCTCGCGTCGTTCAACACGACGATCGTGTTCTGCACGCTCGTCACCGTGTCGGGCCTCGTGATCTCCCTGTTGCTTGCGGTCTGCGCTGATCGTGTGACGCGCGGCGCGAAGGCCTATCAAACGTTGCTGATCTGGCCGTACGCGGTCGCGCCCGCGATCGCCGCGGTGCTGTGGTCGTTCCTGTTCAACCCGAGCATCGGTCTCGTCACGTATGCGCTCGCGAAATACGGCGTCGTGTGGAATCACGCGCTGAACCCCGGACAGGCGATGTTCCTCGTCGTGCTTGCATCGGTCTGGCAGCAGATCAGCTACAACTTCCTGTTCTTCTACGCGGGACTGCAGGCGATTCCGCGCTCGCTGATCGAAGCGGCCGCGATCGACGGCGCCGGTCCGGTGCGCCGCTTCTTCGGCATCGCGCTGCCGCTGCTGTCGCCGACCACGTTCTTTCTGCTGGTGATCAACATCACCTACGCGTTCTTCGATACCTTCCCGGTGATCGACGCGGCGACCGGCGGCGGACCAGGCCAGGCGACCCGCACATTGATCTACAAGATCTTCGCCGAAGGCTTCCAGGGGCTCGACATCGGCAGCTCCGGCGCGCAGTCGGTCGTGCTGATGATCATCGTCGTCGCGCTGACCGTCGTGCAATTCCGCTTCATCGAACGCAGGGTTCAATACTCATGATCGAGAACCGACGCGGTTTCGACCTGTTCTGTCACGCAGTGCTGATCATCGGCGTCGCGCTGGTGGTGTTTCCGGTGTACGTCGCGTTCTGCGCGGCGACGATGAACGAGCACGAGGTGTTCACGGTGCCGCTGTCGCTCGTGCCCAGCACGCACCTGTTCGAGAACATCGTCACAATCTGGACACAAGGCACCGGCAACGCGGCGGCGCCGTTCAACCGCATGCTGCTCAACAGCCTCGTGATGGCGCTCGTAATCGCGATCGGCAAGATCGCCGTGTCGATGATCTCCGCATACGCGATCGTCTACTTCCGCTTTCCGTTTCGCACCGCCGCGTTCTGGCTGATTTTCATCACGCTGATGCTGCCGGTCGAAGTGCGCATTTTTCCGACCGTGCAGGTGGTGTCGTCGATGCATCTGAGCAATACGTACACCGGTTTGACGCTGCCGCTGATCGCGTCGGCGACCGCGACGTTCCTGTTCCGCCAGTTCTTCAAGACGCTGCCCGACGAGCTGATGGAAGCCGCGCGCATCGACGGCGCAGGCGCGCTGCGCTTCTTCTGGGACGTCGTGCTGCCGCTGTCGCGGACCACGATGGCCGCCCTCTTCGTGATCACCTTCATCTACGGCTGGAACCAGTATCTGTGGCCGATCCTGATCACCAGCCAGCAGTCGCTGATCACCGCGGTGATCGGCATCAGGGGCATGATCGCCTCCGGCGATACCGCGACCGAATGGCATCTGGTGATGACGGCCACGCTGCTCGCGATGCTGCCGCCGCTCGTCGTCGTGCTGACGATGCAGCGTTGGTTCGTGCGCGGCCTCGTGGATTCGGAAAAATGACGCGGTATCGCGGACCGCGACAAGCACTCAAAAATTAAGGCTAGAACGGCATGGCTGCACTGACTCTGCAAAGCGTTAAGAAAACCTACGACGGCAAACAGTTCGTGTTGCACGGCATCGACGTCGACGTCGCCGACGGCGAATTCGTCGTGATGGTCGGCCCGTCCGGCTGCGGCAAATCGACGCTGCTGCGGATGGTCGCCGGGCTCGAGCGCATCTCCGACGGCAGCATTTCGATCGCTGGCAAGGTCGTCAACGATCTGGAGCCGAAGGACCGCAACATCGCGATGGTGTTCCAGAACTACGCGCTATATCCGCATATGAGCGTGGCCGAGAACATGGGTTACGCGCTGAAGATCGCGGGCGTCGATCGCGCGCAGACCGCGAAACGCGTCGAAGCCGCCGCGCAGATTCTCGAACTCGGCGCGCTGCTGCAACGCAAGCCGCGCGAACTGTCGGGCGGGCAGCGGCAACGCGTCGCGATGGGCCGCGCGATCGTGCGCGAGCCGGCGGTGTTTCTGTTCGACGAACCGCTGTCGAATCTCGACGCCCGTCTGCGCGTGCAGATGCGCCTCGAAATCCAGCGCCTGCATGCGCGCCTGAAGACCACGAGCCTGTACGTCACGCACGATCAGATCGAAGCGATGACGCTGGCGCAACGCGTGATCGTAATGAACAAGGGCCACGCCGAGCAGATCGGCGCGCCGACCGAAGTCTACGAGCGGCCGGCCACGGTGTTCGTCGCGAGCTTCATCGGCTCGCCGGGGATGAACCTGCTCGAAGGCCGCGTTTCTGACGACGGTTCTACCTTCGACGTCGCCGGCAACGGCCCGAAGCTGCCGCTCGCGGGTGTGCCGTCGATCGGCCGCGAGGTCGCGACGGGCCGCGAATGGACGCTCGGCATTCGCCCCGAGCATCTGAGCCCTGGCACGGCCGATGCCACACTCACCGTCGACTCCTGCGAGATTCTCGGCGCGGACAATCTCGCCCACGGCCGCTGGGGCAAGCACGACGTGACCGCGCGACTGCCGCACGCTCATCGTCCGGCGGCAGGCGAGGCGCTGCAGCTCGCGCTGCCCGCACGACATCTGCACTTCTTCGATCCGGTGACGGGACAGCGCGCGAACTGACACTGCGGCTGGACGCCGCCGCCTGCTCACCGCACGGCGGCGTCGCGCAATGGCTCCGAAGATCGGCGACACAGCGCGCGCAAACAGCGCACCACCCGGTCCGTGAAGCGGCCCGCCAGCGGTCCGGCCCCTGCCGCCTGCCCCCCGCCGCGAAGTACAATGCCACCTGAACCACACGCCGCGCGCGGCAGCGTCGTCGAATCCGACGCCGCGCCGGCCGGCGCCGGATGTTCCGCCCGGCCCTGACACCGATTACCCATTCAACCCCGACTGCCCGCCCGCACGCGGCCGGCATCGTCAACGTCTACTGCAAGCAAATGGCCCAATACGTTTTCACCATGAACCGGGTCGGCAAAATCGTGCCGCCCAAGCGCCAGATCCTCAAAGACATTTCGCTATCGTTCTTCCCCGGCGCGAAGATCGGCCTGCTCGGTCTGAACGGCTCGGGCAAGTCGACGCTGATCCGCATCATGGCGGGTGTGGACACGGAGATCGAAGGCGAAGCCACGCCGATGCCGAACCTGAACATCGGCTATCTGCCGCAGGAGCCGCAACTCGATCCGCAGAAGACCGTGCGTGAAGCGGTCGAAGAAGGTCTCGGCGACGTGTTCAATGCCCAGAAGAAGCTCGACGAAATCTACGCGGCCTACGCGGAGCCGGACGCCGACTTCGACGCGCTCGCCGCCGAGCAGGCGAAGTACGAAGCGATCCTCGCGACCACCGACGGCAGCGCCGAGCAGCAGATCGAAATCGCCGCCGACGCACTGCGCCTGCCGGCATGGGACGCGAAGATCGAGCATCTGTCGGGCGGCGAAAAGCGCCGCGTGGCGCTGTGCAAGCTGCTGCTGCAAAAGCCCGACATGCTGCTGCTCGACGAGCCGACCAACCACCTCGACGCAGAATCGGTCGAATGGCTCGAGCAGTTCCTGACGCGCTTCCCGGGCACCGTGGTCGCCGTCACGCACGATCGCTACTTCCTCGACAACGCCGCCGAGTGGATTCTCGAACTCGACCGCGGCCACGGCATTCCGTGGAAGGGCAACTACAGCAGCTGGCTCGATCAGAAGGAAGAGCGTCTGAAGCAGGAAGAAGCGTCGGAGTCGGCGCGCCAGAAGGCGATCAAGAAGGAACTCGAGTGGGTGCGCCAGAACCCGAAGGGCCGCCAGGCGAAGTCGAAGGCGCGTATCGCTCGCTTCGAGGAACTGAACAGCCAGGACTACCAGAAGCGCAACGAAACGCAGGAAATCTTCATTCCGGTCGGCGACCGCCTCGGCAATGAAGTGATCGAGTTCAAGAACGTCAGCAAGTCGTACGGCGATCGTCTGCTGCTCGATAACGTCAGCTTCAAGATTCCGGCCGGCGCGATTGTCGGCATCATCGGTCCGAACGGCGCCGGCAAGTCGACGCTGTTCCGTATGCTGACCGGCCGCGAACAACCGGATTCGGGCGAAATCGTGCAGGGCCCGACCGTCAAGCTCGCTTATGTGGACCAGAGCCGCGAAGCGCTCGCAGCCAACAAGACGGTGTTCGAGGAGATCTCAGGCGGCGCCGACGTGCTGACGGTCGGCAAGTATGAGACACCGTCGCGCGCGTATATCGGCCGCTTCAACTTCAAGGGCGGCGACCAGCAGAAGATCGTCGGCAATCTGTCCGGCGGCGAGCGCGGTCGTCTGCATCTGGCGAAGACGCTGATCGCGGGCGGCAACGTGCTGCTGCTAGACGAACCGTCGAACGACCTCGACGTCGAAACGCTGCGCGCGCTCGAAGACGCGCTGCTCGAATTCGCGGGTTCGGTGCTGGTGATCTCGCACGATCGCTGGTTTCTCGATCGTATCGCGACGCATATCCTCGCGTTCGAGGGCGACTCGCAAGTCACGTTCTTCGACGGCAACTACCAGGAATACGAAGCGGACAAGCGCGCTCGTCTCGGCGAGGAAGGCGCGCGGCCGAAGCGTCTGCGCTACAAGCCGATCTCGCGCTAATAAGCGGGGCACACCGGCCCCTCTGGCGCAATGCCGGACGGGCCACGGGGCATGCGCGTTGCTATTCGTCACTTGATGCAGGCGCGCGTGAAAGTCCCGCGCACACGACAGACGGTCAACACGGCGCTGCGCGACGCGCGGCGCCGTGACGAGGAGACACAGGCATGGCGATGTCGAAGGGCAGGCGCTGGATCGTCGTCGTGGGCGGAACGCTATTGGCGTTGATTCTGATCGCGGTCGGCGCGATGCAATTCGCGCAACAGGAAGTCAAGAATCGCGTCAGCGCGGCGCTCGGGCCGCTCGGCAGCGCCGACCGTATCGACGTCGGCCTCACCTCGGTACACCTGACCCACGTCGTGCTGAAGGCGCCGCCAGGCTGGCCGGCGGGCGAACCGCTACGCGCCGACGAAATCACGATCACCCCCGACGTGCGCGATCTGATCGCGCGGCGCATGCATATCCGCGAGGTCGTCGTGCGCGGCTTCGACATGTCCGTGCTACGCACCAAGGACGGCTCGCTCAATCTGCTGCCGAATCTGCGCGAATCGCTGAACCGCGGCGATCGTCCGGGCGGCGCTAACACAGCGCCGTCGATCCCACGGGAACAGCAGGTCGACCGTATCCGCTTCGAACACGGCAACTTCCACTTCTACGACATGAGCGTCGGGCCGCCGCCATTCAAGGTCACGGTCAGCAACGCAAACGCGAGCGTCGACAATCTGCATCTGCCGTCGCTTGCTGAGCCGACCAACGTCAGCGTTCGCGGCTCACTGAGGGGTCCGGCGCATACCGGCACCGTGACGTTCGACGGCTGGATCAGGATCGCCAGCCGCGACTCGCAGACCACGACCACGCTGCATGGTGTCGATGTCGCGATGCTCGATCCCTATCTGCTGAAGAAGGCCGGCACGCGCGCGCAGGTGACGGGCGGTACCGTCGATCTGTCGATCGAATCGACGGTGCGCAACTATCACCTGCACGCGCCCGGCACGGTGACGGTCCACAATCTGCAGCTCGCCGAAACCGACAATCCGCTCGAGACGTTCATGTCGATTCCGACCCGCGCCGCGGTCGCCGCGCTGAAGACGCATGACGGCAACATCACACTGCATTTCGTGCTCGACGGCGATCTGCGCGATCCGAAGTTCTCGGTGCGCGAAGGGATCCTCAAGCGCATCGGCGAGGGGTTTGCGAAGGCGCTCGGGGTCAGCGTCGAAGGGGTCGCGAAGGGCGCGGGCGAGACCGTCAAAGGCCTCGGCAATGCGTTGAAAAATCTGCTGGGACAGTAACGGCAGCGCTCAGCTCAAACCGGCAAGCCCAACTCGCGCAGCTTCGCCTCCGTTTGCGCGGCGCTCGTGTGATGCACGCCGTGCCAGCCGAGCTCCGTCGCGGCTTCGGCGTTTTTCGCGTTGTCGTCGATGAAGACGAGCTCGGCCGGCTCGACGCCGGGCATCTGCAGCTCGATGCGCCGGCGCATCTCGGCGAAGATCGCCGGATCGGGCTTCACGAGCTTCACGCGCCCCGACACGACGATGTCGCGAAAGCGCCGCAGCACCGGATAATGCTCCCACGCATACGGGAAGGTCTCGGCCGACCAGTTGGTGAGCCCGAAGAGCGGTACATCGGCCGCTTCGAGCTTTTCCATCAGCGCGATGCCGTCGTCGAGCACCCCCGCCACCATTTGATGCCAGCGCTCGTAGAACGCGCGAATCAACGATTCGTGATCGGGAAACTGCGCGATCAGCTCGTCGGTGGCTTCGACGATCGGCTGCCCCCCGTCCTGGCGGATCACCCAGTCCATCGAGCAGACGTGCGTGAGGAACCAGCGGCGCTCCGATTCGTCGGGAATCAGCTCGCGGTACAGGTACTCGGGACTCCAGTCGATCAGCACGCCGCCGAAATCGAACACCACTGCCTTGATCGCCATGCACCACGCTCCGTTTGGAAGATCGCCGCTACGCTCAGATCGGTTGTGTGCGCAGTTCGAGCCACACCTTTGCGTCACCCGACACATGCGGCGAGAGGCGCGCGCGCACCGTCTCGTGATACCCGTTGAGCCACGCGCGCTCGTCGTCGCGCAGCAGCGACAGCTCGATGCAGCGCGTGTCGATCGGGCACAGCGTCAGGGTTTCGAACTTCAGGAAGTCGCCGAATTCGGTTTTTTCGGCGGCCACGTTCAGCACGAGGTTTTCGATGCGCACGCCCCATTTGCCCGGCCGATACAGACCCGGCTCGTTCGAGGTGATCATGCCCTCTTCCATCGCGGTCCACGGTTCGGCCGGCGCGTAGTGCGAGATCACCTGCGGGCCTTCGTGCACGTTCAGGAAGTAGCCGACCCCGTGACCGGTGCCGTGACCATAGTCGGCGCCGGCCTGCCAGATCGGCGCGCGCGCAATCGCGTCGAGCATCGGCGAGCGGATGCCACGCGGGAACTGCGCGCGTGACAGCGCGATCATGCCCTTCAGCACGACCGTGAAATCGCGGCGCTGTTCATTGCTCGGCGTGCCGATCGGCACGACGCGCGTGATGTCGGTCGTGCCGCTCAGGTACTGGCCGCCCGAATCGATCAGCAGCAGGCCGTTGCCTTCGATCACCGCATGCGACTCTTCGGTCGCGCGATAGTGCGGCATCGCACCGTTCGCGTTGAAGCCCGCGATCGTCGCGAAGCTCAGCGACACGAACCCAGGACGGCGCGCGCGGGCGGCCGTCAGACGCTCGTCGATCGTCAGCTCGGTGATGCGTTCGCGGCCCAGCGCGCTTTCGAACCAGGCGAAGAATTCGGCGAGGGCCGCGCCGTCCTGCTCCATCGTGTCGCGCACGTGCGCGGCATCGGCGGCGGTCTTGCACGACTTGAGGAACGTGGACGGATTGACCGCTTCGACCACCTTGACCCCCGACGGCACCGCCTGCAGCGAGCCGTACGTGATGCGGCGCGGGTCGACCAGCAGCGTGCTGCCGGCTGGGAGCGCGGCGAGCGCGTCGGCGGCTTTGGCGTACGGCTCGACGCTGATACCGTCACGCGCGAGCACGTCGGCGAGCGCCGGCGACACTTTGCCGTCAGCGATAAAAAGCGACACGCGATCCACGCCGACCAGCGCGTGCGCGACGAACACCGGGTTGTAGCTGACGTCGGCGCCACGCAGGTTCAGCAGCCAGGCGAGGTCGTCGAGCGTCGAGATGAAGTGCCACTGCGCGCCTTTGTCGGCCATCGCGTGACGTACCTGCGCGAGCTTGTCCGCGCGCGCGACGCCCGCTTGCGGCGCGGAGTGCTCGAAGACGGCGTCGGCGGGCAGCGCCGGGCGCTGCGCCCAGATCGCGTCGAACAGGTCGACGTCGGTGCGCAGCTGCACGCCGCGTGCGTTCAGCGCTGCGCTCAGCGCACGCGCGGCCGCGACGCCGAGCACCGCGCCATCCACCCCGACCGTGCCGCCGCTCGCGACGTTCTGTGCGAGCCATTCGAAATGCGGCGTCGTGAGCTGGCCGCCAGTCATCTTCATCAGCTCGACACTGGTGCCGGCGAGTTGCGCGCTCGCTTGCTCCCAGTAGCGGCTATCGGTCCAGACGCCGGCGAAATCGGAGGTGACGATCAGCGTGCCGGCCGAGCCGGTGAAGCCCGACAGCCACTGGCGGCCTTGCCAGCGACCTGGCAGATACTCGGACAGATGCGGATCGGCCGACGGCACGAGGTAAGCGGCGATGCCTTCGCGCGCCATCGCGGCGCGCAGGCTCGCGAGGCGCTCGGGAATGGAGGAGGTTTCGGGGAGTCGGGCGTTCATGGAGTTACCTGCAAGGATTCATCGACGGATTGACCGGCGCGAAAAGAGGCCGACCGTTACGGCGACGGCGATAAGCGCGACGGCGGTGCATACCGGCCACTCGAGCATGTCGCCGTCATGGAAAAGACCTGTCACGTTGCCGGCCATGCGCGCGATGCTCGTGCCGAGCACGCCGGCCAAGAGCGCGACCCACCAGCGCGCGCGGCTCACCCTGGGCAGCGGGTGCAACCACCAGCCCGTGAGGCCGATCACGACGCCGAGAACGAGAATGCCCGGCCAACCCATCAGGCGTGGGCTCCGGATTGGGTGCCGAAACAGGACAAGTTCAATTTCGGATTCGTCTCATAGGCCGACGGAGCCGCCAAGGCTAGCATTTTGGGCTCTTTAACTATAGAAGTTCAGCACGGCGCTTTCCGCATAGCGGTTGAGTTTAGGGGTCGGGGTGTGCTTAGGCAAGTTGCAAGCCTGACGAAAACACCTCGCGCTCCGCTCGTTGCCCGGCTGACGCCGTGCCATGCGCATCGCCCTTATCGAACCCGACCTGCAACACGCCAAACTGGTCGACCGGCTCATTTTCGCCGGCGGCCATGTGTGCCTTCACTTCACCACCAGCGCCACCTTCCTGCAGCACGCCACCGATGAATTTTTCGACCTGCTGATCACCGAAAGCTGGGCCGGCGACCATTGCGCCGAAGACGTTATCCCGCGCGCGCGCTCCATTCTGCCAGGTCTGCCCATCATGATGCTGATTTCGGCACCGCGCGAGTGCCAGATCGTAGCCGCGCTGCACGCCGGCGCCGACGACTGCCTCAGCAAACCAGTGCGCGGCCCCGAAATGCTCGCGCGCGTCGAGGCGCTGCAACGCCGCGCGGGCCTGCGCCGGCCGCCCAAACGCCGGCGCGACGTGATCGGCGGCTATACCTTCGACGCGGCGAATTGCGCCGTGACCTTCCGTGAGATGACCGTCATCCTCACGCCAAAGGAATTCCGCCTCGCGCTACTGCTGTTCAACAATCTGGCCCGACCGGTGTCGCGCGCGCATATTCTCGAAACCGTGTGGTCGCGCCGCCGCGACGTAAAGTCGCGCACCATCGACACTCACGCGTCGCGCGTGCGCGGCAAGCTGCAGCTACGCCCGGAGCTTGGCTACGCGCTGACGCCGGTCTATGGTTACGGTTACCAGCTCGACGCGATTCCGCCGGAGCCCCAGACAGGCGAGAGCTGACACATGCGGGGTATACCGCGTGCAGGATGTGAGAATCGTGAAAACGCTATAATATAGGGCTGAACGATAGCTCCCCCAAATGCAGCTTCTAACGATCGGAATTAACCATCACACTGCGCCTGTCGCCTTGCGCGAACGCGTGGCGTTTCCGCTCGAACAGATCAAGCCCGCTCTGGATACGTTCAAAGGCATCTGGGTGGGCCGCATGGCCCCCAATGCGCCGGAAGCGGCAATTCTGTCCACCTGCAACCGCACCGAACTGTACTGCGCGACCGACGATCTCGCCGCGCGCGAAGCCTCGGTCCAGTGGCTGTCGAAGTACCACAACCTCCCCATCGATGAACTCGCGCCGCACGTCTACGCGCTGCCGCAGTCCGAAGCCGTGCGTCACGCGTTCCGCGTCGCATCGGGGCTCGATTCAATGGTGCTCGGCGAGACGCAGATCGTCGGACAAATGAAGGACGCGGTTCGCACCGCCTCCGAAGCCGGCGCTCTCGGCACCTACCTGAACCAGCTGTTCCAGCGCACCTTCGCCGTCGCAAAGGAAGTGCGCAGCACCACCGAAATCGGCGCGCAGTCGGTGTCGATGGCCGCCGCCGCGGTACGCCTCGCCCAACGCATTTTCGACAAGATCGCGAACCAGCGCGTGCTGTTCATCGGTGCTGGCGAAATGATCGAGCTCTGCGCGACGCATTTCGCCGCGCAACATCCGCGTGAACTCGTCGTCGCGAACCGTACCGCCGAGCGCGGTATGCGGCTCGCCGAGCGCTTCAACGGCCGCGCCATTCCACTCTCCGAGCTGCCCTCCCGGATGCACGAATTCGACATCATCGTGTCGTGCACGGCGTCCACGCTGCCGATCATCGGTCTCGGCGCGGTCGAGCGCGCGGTCAAGGCGCGCCGTCACCGGCCGATTTTCATGGTCGACCTCGCGGTGCCGCGCGATATCGAACCCGAAGCCGGCCAGCTCGAAGACGTGTTCCTGTACACCGTCGACGACCTCGGCGCGATCGTCCGCGAAGGCAATGCGTCGCGCCAGGCCGCAGTCGCGCAGGCCGAAGCGATCATCGAAACGCGCGTGCAGAACTTCATGCAATGGCTCGACGCGCGCAGCATCGTGCCGGTGATCCGCCACATGCACACGCAGGCCGATACGCTGCGCCGCGCGGAAGTCGAACGCGCGCAGAAAATGCTCGCGCGCGGCGACGATCCGGCCGCAGTGCTCGAAGCACTGTCGCAGTCGCTCACCAACAAGCTGATCCATGGTCCTACTCACGCGTTGAACCGCGCGAGCAGCGACAACCGTGACAAGCTGATCGAGCTGATGAGCGGCTTCTACAAACACTCCGGCTCTTCCGAGCGTTAGCGGCGCAGTGCTCGCCGCACCCCGCGCGCCACCGCCGTGGCTCGCGAAGTGCTTCCGCCCCGGGCATTCGCCCTTTTCCCTGGCCGCATCCTTTCCGGAGTCCGCTCCGCTACCCGCCCGATGAAAACGAGCATGCAACGCAAGCTCGACCAGCTGACCACCCGGCTGGCCGAACTGAACGACCTGTTGAGCCGCGAGGACATCACCGCCAACCTCGACCAATACCGCAAGCTCACGCGCGAACACGCGGAGCTCGGCCCGGTCGTCGAGCATTACGGTCTGTGGCGACAGGCGCAGAACGACGCAGCCACCGCGCAGGAACTGCTCGCCGACGCGTCGATGCGCGATTTCGCCGAAGAGGAAATCCGCGCGGCGCGCGATCGTATGGAGACGCTCGGCGTCGAACTGCAGAAAATGCTGCTGCCGAAAGACCCGAACGACGAGCGCAACATCTTCCTCGAAATCCGCGCGGGCACCGGCGGCGACGAATCCGCGCTGTTCGCTGGCGATCTGCTGCGCATGTATCTGCGCTATGCCGAACGCAACCGCTGGCAGGTCGAGATGATGTCGGCGAGCGAATCGGATCTCGGCGGCTATCGCGAAGTCATCGTGCGAATTGCCGGCGATGCCGCATATTCGAAGCTGAAGTTCGAGTCCGGCGGGCATCGTGTGCAGCGCGTGCCGGCCACAGAAACGCAGGGCCGCATTCACACGTCGGCCTGCACGGTCGCGGTGATGCCGGAAGCGGACGAGATCGGTGAAGTCGAGATCAATCCGGCCGATCTGCGCATCGATACGTTCCGCGCGTCGGGCGCGGGCGGCCAGCACATCAACAAGACCGATTCCGCGGTGCGTGTCACGCACTTACCGACGGGGATCGTCGTCGAATGTCAGGACGACCGCTCGCAGCACAAGAACAAGGACCGCGCGCTGAAGGTGCTCGCAGCGCGCATCAAGGACAAGCAGACGCACGAGCAGCAGACGAAGGAAGCGGCGACGCGCAAGAACCTGATCGGTTCGGGCGACCGCTCGGAGCGCATCCGCACGTACAATTTCCCGCAGGGGCGCCTCACCGATCACCGCATCAACCTGACGCTATATCGCCTCGACGCGATCATGGACGGCGATCTCGAAGAACTGATCGCGGCGCTCGTCAGCGAGCATCAGGCCGAGCTGCTGGCCTCGCTCGGCGACGCGGACTGACGCCCCGACAATGACCGACGCCTCCCCGGTCCCGCTCGAGCCCGCCGCTGCCCCCGCGACGGCCGACGTGCTATTGCGTGCATCGCCATTGCCGCCGCTCGAAGCGCGGATTCTGCTCACGCATGTGCTCGGCTGGCGGCGCACGCAGCTGATCACGCGCGGCGAAGAGCCGCTCGAACGCGCGAGCGTCGATCGTTATCGCGCGCTGGAGGCGCGGCGCATAGCCGGCGAGCCGGTCGCGCAACTCGTCGGCGCGCGCGAGTTCTTCGGGCTCGAATTCGAAGTAACACCACAGGTGCTGATTCCGCGTCCCGAAACCGAGCTGCTGGTAGAGACCGCGCTCGCGGCGATTGAAGCCCGGCCGCGTCCGCGTGTGCTCGATCTCGGTACCGGAACCGGCGCAATCGCGGTGGCGATCGCGTCGATGCGGCCCGACGCCAAGCTCTGGGCACTCGACCGCTCGGCCGACGCGCTCGCCGTCGCTGCGCGCAACGGCGCGCGCCTGCTCGACGCGAAGCGTCCCGGCGGCGCCGTAACGTTCCTGCACAGCGACTGGTACGGCTCGCTCGACGCCGCGCCGCGCTTTGACGCGATCGTCAGCAATCCACCGTATATCGCGAGCGGCGACCCGCATCTGGCCGAAGGCGATCTGCGCTTCGAGCCGCGCGGCGCGCTCACCGACGAGGCCGACGGCCTCAGCGCGATCCGCGCGATCGTCGCCGGTGCGCCCGAGCGTCTCGTCGCCGACGGCGCGCTGTGGATCGAACACGGCTACGACCAGGCCGAAGCCGTGCGCGCGTTGCTGCGCGCGCGCGGTTTTGCCGAGGTCCGCTCGGAGCGCGATCTCGCCGGCATCGAGCGCATCAGCGGGGGCGTGTTGCGCGCCGCCGCGGCCTAAGCGCGGTCGCCGAGGCTAAAACCCCAGGCGCGACGCGGCTGCGGCCGCCCGTAGCGAAATCCGCTATCATTTCAGCCTATTCCCATCCTTTATCGGAACCGCAAGGTCAGTCATGGATACGCAACAACGCATCAAGCAAATCGTCGACGGCAACAACGTCGTTCTCTTCATGAAGGGCACGGCCCAGTTCCCGATGTGCGGTTTTTCCGGCCGCGCCATCCAGATCCTGAAAGCGTGCGGCGTCGGTGAAATCAAGACCGTCAATGTGCTCGAAGACGACGAAATCCGTCAGGGGATCAAGGTGTTCTCGAACTGGCCGACCATTCCACAGCTGTATGTGAAGGGCGAGTTCATCGGCGGCTCGGACATCATGATGGAGATGTACGAATCGGGCGAACTGCAGCAGCTGTTCGCCGCGGCCTGAGCGTTCAACGCTTCGTTCGCTTTATCAGGCGCCGCAAGCCATGCAGCAAGCACGCACCGCGGCGCCCCGCCGGCTGATCGTCGCGATCACCGGCGCCACCGGCGCCATCTACGGCATCCGGCTGCTCGAGACGTTGCGGCGGCTCGGCGGCGTCGAGAGCCACCTGCTGATTTCGAGCGCGGGTTGGCTCAACATCCAGCATGAACTCCAGTTGGGCAAAGAAGACGTGCATCCGCTCGCGGATGTCGTCCATTCGGTGCGCGACGTCGGCGCAAGCATCGCGTCCGGCTCGTTCGCGACCGACGGGATGGTCGTCGCGCCCTGCTCGATGAAAACGCTCGCGAGCATCGCGCACGGTTTCGCCGACAACCTGATCACCCGCGCCGCCGACGTCACCCTGAAGGAGCGTCGCCGCCTCGTGCTGCTGGTGCGCGAAACGCCGTTCAACCTCGCGCATCTGCGCAATATGACGGCCGTCACCGAAATGGGCGGCGTGATCTTCCCGCCTCTGCCCGCGTTCTATAACCAGCCTGCTTCGATCGACGAGATGGTCGACCACACGGTCGCACGCGTGCTCGATCTGTTTGCGCTGGGACCGGCGTTGTCGCCGGCATGGCAAGGACTGCGGGACGCGCAGGATTAGCTGCGGCAACAATAATTAACAACAATCACGACACAATCAATTCCCCGCGAGCCCATTTATCAAGCTGGCGTGTGGACTTATATTGGTAGTAACCCAATTTCTCCGTGCCGTGCTGTCACGGCCGCGTTGCTGTCATGAACCGCTTACCTTCGCTCTTTCTGTCCCACGGCTCGCCCACGTTGCCGATCGATCCGTCGATGCCGTCCGCCGAGTTCGGCGCGCTCGGCACGCAATTGCCCCGTCCCGAGGCAATCCTGATGCTGTCGGCGCACTGGGGCACCGCGCAGCCACTCGCCAGCATCGCGACGGCGCCTGAAACCATCCACGATTTTTATGGCTTTCCGCGCCAGCTCTACGAAATCCAATACCCGGCACCGGGCGCACCCGACGTCGCGCGCAGCGCCGCCGCGCTGCTCGGCGCGAGCGGCATCGTCGCGGACGTGCAGCCGCACGGACTCGACCACGGCGCATGGGTGCCGATGCTGCTGATGTTCCCGCAAGCGGACGTGCCGATCGCGCAACTGTCGATCCAGCCGCACAAGGACGCCGCGCATCATTTCCGCGTCGGCCGGGCGCTGCGCGCGCTGAAAGACGAAGGCGTGATGGTGGTCGGCTCCGGTCAGATCACCCATAACCTGCGCGCCGCCGATTTCTCCGCTCGCCCGGAAGACGCCGATCCGCGCGTGACCGAATTCACCGACTGGTTCGAAGACAAGCTCGTCGCGCGCGATATCGACGCGCTGCTCGACTATCGCCGCCAGGCGCCGCACGCGGTGCTGATGCATCCGACCGACGAGCATCTGTTGCCGGTGTTCGCCGCCCTCGGCGCCGCCGACGACGACTATTCGCTTGCGATCCAGTCGCTCGGCACCTACCAGCGCTCACTCGCGATGACGAACTACGTGTTCGGCACCGCCTGATCCGCCGCGGAACCAGCCAGCCGTAACGACCAACGAAAAAGCCCGCCTGATCATCGATCAGGCGGGCTTTTTTCTAACGTGAAGGCCCCGCTTCGAGCGGCCCCTTCGCTTGGACGAACGCTCAGTGCGCGCCGATACCTTCGAGCACTTCGTCGTGCACGAGCCGCTCGTCCAGATACTCCGAACGATAGCCGCTGTTCACGCCCCAGAAGTAGAACACCAACGAGAAGGCGATCACGACGAGCATGTCCCAGCCGTACGGCAGGACGCCGAAGCCGCCGAACTGCTTGCTGCCGATCAGCGACAGGATCGCCATGATCGGCAGGTACGCGACCAGCCACCAGGCGGCCTTCAGATCGCGGTTCCAGCCCTCGAAGCCCTGCTTGGCCTGGAAGTAGAAGTACACCGGCAACGCGACGACCATCAGGAGAATGATTTCGCCGGTCAGCGGCCACTTCGCCCAGTACAGGATCAGCGACGCGCAGACGAACGCGAACGGCGCAATCACCTTCATGCCGGCGATATGCAGCGGGCGCTCGAGATCGGTTGCCGCGCGACGCAGCGCCATCAGGCTAATCGGGCCGGTCAAGTACGAGATCACGGTCGCAACCGAAATCACCGCCGCGAGCGAGCTCCAGCCGCGGAAGAAGAACAGGAAGATGAACGACACGAACAGGTTGAACCACATCGCCTGACGCGGCACGCCGTACAACGGATGCACCTGTCCGAAAATTTTTGGCATGGTGTTGTTGCGCTCCATCGCGTAGATCATCCGCGTCGTGGTCGCCATATAGGTCGTACCGGTGCCGCTCGGGCTGACGAACGCGTCGACGTACAGCAGGAACGCCAGCCAGTTCAGGTTCAGCGCGATCGCCAGCTCCGCGAACGGCGAAGCGAAGTTGAAGTGGCTCCAGCCCTTCATCACGTCGGCCGGATTCACGGCGCCGATGTACGCGATCTGCAGCAACACATAGATTACGAGCGCGAGCAGGATCGAGCCGATCACCGCGAACGGCACGCTCCTCGCCGGATTGCGCGCTTCACCGGCCAGGTTGACCGGACTCTGGAAACCATTGAACGCGAACACGATCCCACTCGTCGCGACCGCGGTCAGCACCGCCGACCAGCCGTACGGCGCGAATGTGCTCGCCTGGCCGAAGTTCTCGGTGTGGACGCCGGTCATCATCAGACCGACGATCGTTGCGCCCGGGATCAGGAATTTGAAGATCGTGATCGCGGAATTCGCGCGCGCGAACAGCTTGACGCCCCAGTAGTTGAGCAGGAAGTAGATGATCACGAGGCCGGCCGACAACACCAGGCCGTTGGTAGTCAATGAACCGTCGACGAACAGCGCATGCGCCCACGGATAGGGCCACGTGCTCATGTATTGAATCGATGCTTCGGCCTCGATTGGAATCACCGACACGATCGCGATCCAGTTGGCCCACGCGCTGATGAAACCGACCAGCGCGCCGTGCGAGTAGCGCGCATAGCGCACCATCCCGCCAGATTCCGGAAACATCGCGCCGAGTTCCGCGTAGGTCAGCGCAATCGCGAGAATCACGACCGCGCCGATGATCCATGCGCAAATTGCAGCGGGACCGGCAATCTTTGCAGCCTTCCACGCGCCGAACAGCCAGCCCGATCCGATGATCGAGCCCAGACCGGTCAGCATCAGCGCGAATGGCCCGATGTTCCGTTGTATAGAACTTTTCACGTCTTCTCCTAAATCAGAACCATGTCGGCACCGCGTGACATCGCTCGTGGCGGTGAGGACGTGGTGACGCGCATGAAAGCGCGTCCAGATGCGGAATAGG
Source organism: Paraburkholderia sp. JPY465 (assembly GCF_050436725.1). Lineage (NCBI taxonomy): Bacteria > Pseudomonadati > Pseudomonadota > Betaproteobacteria > Burkholderiales > Burkholderiaceae > Paraburkholderia > Paraburkholderia sp. JPY465. The sequence continues at coordinate 3,796,366 of NZ_JBNDMT010000003.1, read as the reverse complement.
TGCAACCGACGCGCGGCGCGTAGTTTAACGGTTGCACCGCGTTGCTGCAGGGAAACCGACTAAGGGTTCTCCCTGGCAAAAGATCGTCCAGATATGTAAATTTTGTAAGAAACCATCGCGCCAGTCCGATAAGTTTCGTGCAGACTGTTGACCTTCGTCCGAATTCGCCGTATAACGTTCCAGCAGGATTTCAAGTGGCGAGTGAAGTGGTTCTTTCGTAGTTCGCCCATCAACGGTACTCCGGTTGGTCCCATTACCCCCTTCCTTGATTTTCATGCACCCCGGGCTTCGGCCTTATTCACCATTTTTAGGAAAAAGTAATATGGAAACCGGTACCGTCAAGTGGTTCAACGACGCTAAGGGCTTTGGCTTCATCACTCCGGACGGCGGCGGTGAAGATCTGTTCGCGCATTTCTCGGAAATTCGCGTCGACGGCTTCAAGACGCTGCAAGAAAACCAAAAGGTCACGTTTGAAGTGAAGACGGGCCCGAAGGGCAAGCAAGCAGCTAACATCAAGCCGTTGTAAGCTTCTAGCTTCCTTCTGGACGCAAAAAACCCCGCCTCGGCGGGGTTTTTTCTTTATCGGCGGCAAATCGAAATCAATGATTAAATTGCCGTATTCGCAATTCGCGGCGGATTATTTTCCGATTATTCGCGATTATCCGAACATGCGCCGGGCATGAATACCGAGGCCAGTCGCCACGCTCGCGAGACGATCGCCGAACACCGCTTTCGCGTCCGGGAACGCCGCCGCCAGCGCGCCCGACAGAAACGCGAGGCCGGTCGAACCGCCGGTGAAATAAATCGCGTCGACGTCGCGCGGTGCGACACCCGCCGCCTGCACCGTATCGCGCGCGGCCTGCACGATGCGTCGCGTTTCGTCCTCTCCGGCTTTGACGAGTTGCGCTTCGTCGAAGGCGAGGCGCAGATCCTCTTCCACTTGCTCGAGATCGATCACGGTCTCGCCGCCCGCCGCCACGCCGATCTTCGCCTCTTCCGCGTGCGCCGCGAGCGCGTGCCCAAAACGCTGCTCGACCACGCGCATCAGCCGGTCGTGGTGCTTCGTTTCGGTGAAAAGGTGCCGCATCAATGCGAGTTCGCTGACGCGCTTCGGCGTGTAGACGGTGTTGATCAGGTGCCAGGTCGCGAGATCGAAATAAATCCGATTCGGGATTTCGCGCCCTTGCGGATCTAGCGATTGATAACCGAGTTCGCGCAGGATCGTCACGAGTTCGACGCGCCGGTCGAAGTCCGTACCCGCGACGTGCACACCGTGATGCGCGAGCACGTCGTCCTTGCGTTCGACGCGCTTCATCCGTTCCGGCCCCACTCGCACGAGCGAAAAGTCCGACGTACCACCGCCGATGTCCGCCACAAGCACGAGTCCTTCGGCGCTCAGATGCGATTCATAGTCGAACGCAGCGGCGATCGGTTCATACTGAAAGTGGATATCGCGCAAGCCGACCGTGCGCGCAGCGGCTTCGAGCTGTTGCTGCGCCATCTGGTCGGCGCGCGGGTCGTCGTCGACGAAGAACACCGGGCGGCCCAGCACGGCCCGCTCGATCGCGCCGCCGGCGCTCGCCTCGGCCGCGCGCTTCAGATGGGTCAGGAAGGTCGCGATCACGTCGGTGTACTTGATCGCAGTGCCATCGCCGAGATCGGTCGTATTTTCGGCGAGCGGCGAGCCGAGAATGCTTTTCATCGAGCGCATCAACCGGCCGTCGAAACCGTCGATGTAGGCGGCAAGCGCCGCGCGCCCGAATTCGGTGGTGTTTTCGTCGGTATTGAAGAAGACCGCCGTGGGCAGCGTCGTGTACGCGCCTTCGACCGGCGCCAGCTTCAGCTGCGGGCCGCTCGGAATCGCAACGGCCGAATTGGAAGTACCGAAGTCAATCGCGCAATAGTTCATGGCAGGAATGGCCGCTCACGGCTGGCGCGCACAGAAAGGGGAGCGGCTTTGTATCACGAAAACTCCGGCAGCATCAACTGAAGCTGACGGAACCGCGGCAAGATCGTCCGAAATCGTGGCGCGGAACAGATCTTGCTGGATCGGACCGGATACGCCGCCGCATTTCGCCATCGAGGAGACTTCGCGTATGAGCGTGCCGCCCACCGCCGCCGTCGATGCCCACCACGCCATGCTGATCGAAACCGACCTACCGTCGCGGCTAGACCGCCTGCCGTGGGGCCGCTTTCACACCCTGATCGTAGTCGCGCTCGGCGTGACGTGGCTGCTCGACGGGCTCGAAGTGACGCTGGCGGGCGCGGTCGCGAGCGCGCTGAAAACCAGCCCGGCGCTGCGCTTTTCGAATGCCGACGTCGGCCTTGCGGGCAGCGCGTACATTGCCGGCGCGGTGCTCGGCGCACTCGGTTTCGGCTGGCTGACCGACCGGCTTGGCCGCCGCAAGCTGTTTTTCATCACGCTGACGCTTTATCTGGCCGCGACCGCGGCGACCGCGCTGTCGTGGAATCTGATGAGCTTCATGCTGTTCCGCTTCCTGACCGGCGCGGGTATCGGCGGCGAATACACGGCGATCAACTCGACGATCCAGGAATTCACGCCGGCACGCGTGCGCGGCTGGACCGACCTCGGCATCAACGGCACGTTCTGGGTTGGCGCGGGGCTCGGCGCCGCGGGCTCGCTGGTACTGCTCGACCCGCATCTGCTGCCTTCCGACTGGGGCTGGCGCGCGTGTTTTTTCATCGGCGCGGTGCTCGCGCTCGGGATTCTGCCGATGCGCATCTGGATACCCGAAAGCCCACGCTGGCTGCTCACGCATGGTGACGAGCGTGACGCACGGACGATCGTCGAGGGCATCGAAACGCGTTTTCGCGAGGACGGCCACACGCTCGCCGACGACGCCCTCACGCGGCTACGTCTGCGTGCGCGCGACCATACACCGTTACGCGAGGTGTTCCATACGCTGTTCAACGTGCACCGGCGCCGCTCGCTGGTCGGTCTCACGTTGATGACCGCACAGGCATTCTTCTACAACGCGATCTTTTTCACCTACGCGCTCGTCCTCACCGACTTCTATCACGTGCCGGGCGGCGACATCGGCTGGTATCTGCTGCCTTTCGCGCTCGGTAATTTCCTGGGGCCGCTCGTGCTCGGGCGGCTATTCGATGTGATCGGCCGACGCAAGATGATCGCCGCGACGTACGCGATGTCGGCGATCCTGCTGACGCTGTCGGGCTATCTGTTCGAGCAGCAACTGCTCACCGTCGTCACGCAGACGGTCGCCTGGATGGTGATTTTCTTCTTCGCGTCAGCGGCCGCGAGTTCCGCGTATCTGACCGTCAGCGAATCGTTTCCGCTCGAAATCCGCGCGCTCGCGATCGCGGTTTTCTATGCGTTCGGCACCGCGCTGGGCGGCATCATCGGGCCGGCGTTTTTCGGTCGGCTGATCGACACGCATCAGCGCAGCGAAGTGTTTTCGGGCTATCTGGTCGGCTCGGGCTTGATGCTCGCGGCGGCGCTCGTCGCAGCGATCTGGGGTGTCGACGCTGAGCGCAAGCCGCTCGAGCATGTGGCGGCACCGCTGTCGAGCGTGACGGATGAAGAGCTCGGCGCACACAGCGCCGATGAAAAACGCGCGGACCGTGCCGCGCGTACCTGACTGCCTGGCGAAGTCACGCGGCAAGCGCCGCGAATCCGTTGCTCAAAACGCCTTCTTCCAGCCGCCGCCGTACGCGATTTCCGCGAGCGCCACGCGCTGACGCGGCGCCTTCTCGCGTTCGCGCAGGACGGGGTCCAGTTTGTCGACGTCGCCGTAATGGCCAAGCGAGATCATCGCGATCGGCTCGACGTCTTTCGGCAATTCGAAGGTGGTGCGGAACGCGTTCACGTCGAAGCCGCTCATCTGGTGCGCGGCGAGGCCGAGCGCGTGCGCCTGCAGCACCAGCGACATCGCCGCCGCGCCCGCGTCATAGAGCGCGCAGCGATTGACGTCGCCCTTGTTGGTCAGGGTGTGCGCGGTGACCGCGATCAGCACCGGCGCGGGCGCATTCCAGCCCTGGTTGAACGGCACGAGCGTGGCGAAAGCCTTCTTGAACGCGACTTCATCGACGCTGCGATCGAATACGACAAAACGCCAGGGCTGCGCGTTATACGAGGACGGCGCCCAGCGCGCCGCTTCGAGCACGGCGCGCAATTGATCGCGGCTGACCGGCTCGCTCGAATACGCGCGCGGGCTCCAACGGCCTGCAATCAGCTCGTGAATGGCAACTTCGGTTGAGGCGGGTTTCTTGGCCATGCGCTTCTCTCGGTAGAAATTCATGATGGTCGGGCGGTTGCCCGAGGCCACATAGCATAACGGGCTTTCGGTGCGCGCTCCAACTTGCGGCGGGGGGCTATGCGCGCTGGATGAAAAAGCGCGCACGGCCCGTTATGGGCCGTGCGCCGTTGCTTTGCTAACGGTGAATCTGCGCGGTTCGCGAAGGCGATTCAGATTGCCTGCGGTGCCGGCACTTTGGCCGGGCGGTTGATGCGCAGCACGATCACCGCGGCGATCAGGCACAAGCCGCCGGAAATCATCGACGCGACCGTATAAGTGCCGAGGCTCGCGCGCAGCATGCCCGCGCCGAGCGCCGCGAACGCCGCGCCGAGCTGGTGGCCGGCGACCACCCAGCCGAACACGATCGGCGCCGATTCCTTGCCGTAGACGTCGGTGGCGAGACGCACGGTCGGCGGCACCGTGGCGATCCAGTCGAGACCGTAGAACACCGCGAACAGCGGCAACCCGAAAAAGTCGATGCCGAACGCGTGCGGCAGATACATCAGCGACAGGCCGCGCAGCCCGTAGTACCAGAACAGCAGCACGCGGCTATTGAAGCGATCCGACAGCCAGCCCGACAGCGTCGTGCCGAACAGGTCGAACACGCCCATCGCCGCGAGCAGCGACGCGCCCTGCACTTCGGTCATCCCGTAGTCGCCGCACATCGCGATCAGATGGGTGCCGACGTAGCCATTGGTGCTCGCGCCGCAAATGAAGAAGCTGAAGAACAGCAGCCAGAAATCGCGCGTTTTGCTCGCCGACGCGAGCGTGCCGAACGCGATCGCGAGCGGATTCTGCCTGGTGACGGTCGTGGTAATCGGCGCGTCGTGCGGTTCGCCGTATGGGCGCAACTGCATGTCGGCCGGATGCTCGGGCAGCAGGAACGCGACGAGCGGAATCACGATGCCCGCCGCGAGCGCGACGACCCAGACGACCTGGCGCCAGCCGTAATGCTCGGCGATGGCCGCGAGCAGCGGCAGGAACACCAGCTGGCCGGTCGCCGAGCTGGCGGTCAGGATACCCATCACGAGACCGCGGCGCGTCGTGAACCAGCGCGTCACGACGGTCGCCGACAGCGACAGCGCCGCGACTCCGGTCGATCCGCCGACCATCACACCCCAGATCAACACCATCTGCCACGGATGCGCCATCAGCGACGACAGCGCGACGCCCGCGGCCATCGTACCGAGCGCCGCCAGTAGCGTCGGACGTACACCGAAGCGCTGCATCGCGGCGGCCGCGAACGGCCCCATCAACCCGTACAGCGCGATGTTCACCGAGATCGCGAGCGAAATCGTCGCGCGGCTCCAGCCGAACTGGTGCTCGAGCGGCACCATCATCACGCTCGGCGTCGCGCGCGTACCCGCCGCCGCGAGCAACACGAGAAACACCACGGCGACGGTCAACCAGCCATAGTGGAAACGTCCGCCTATCAGTCGCGCAGCCCAGTTCATCGGTTCTCCAATCGACGCGGCCGGGGTGGCGGCATCGTTCGTATTGTTACTGTTACGACTTCGGTAAATGATTTGTGACAGATCAGTCACAATAGTGTTGCGATGTTAGTTACTGGTCGGTAACATGTCAAGGCGTCAATTCAATCGGGTGACTTGCCATGTCCGACAGCGAAACTCTCAAGCCCGCCACTACTCGCTCACGGCGCGCGCGCGGCGCACAGACCGCCGGGCCGCAGGCGCAACAGCATCTGCTGCGCGCGGCTAGCGAGTTGTTCTATCGCGAGGGCGTGCGCACGGTAGGCGTCGATGCGGTGGTCGAGCGCGCGGGTGTGAACAAAATGAGCCTGTACCGGCAGTTTTCGTCGAAGGACGAGCTGGTAATAGCGTATCTAGAACAGAAGGACGAGCAGTTCTTCGGCTACGTCGAGAAGAGTTTCGCGAAGCATCCGGGCGAGCCGGCGAAGCAGCTTCAGCAGTACTTCGACGACCTCGCAGTGCGCGCCTCGGTCGATCATTACCGCGGCTGCCCGTTCGTGAACGTGTCGGTGGAGTTTTCGGATACCGCGCATCCGGCGCGGCAGTTCGTATTCCGCAACAAGCAGCGCTTGATGGCGCGCCTCGTCGAACTGTCGACGGCGGCCGGCGCCGACGATCCGCAAGCGCTTGCCGATGGGCTCGGTCTGCTGATCGAGGGCGTGTACGCGGCGAGCCAGACTTACGGGCCGGGCTGCGGGCCGATCCTCGCCGCGCCGAAAGTCGCCGCGCAGTTGATTGCGGCCGCTTGCGGGGACAGGCAGGCTCGCTGAGTCAGTCCGTCAGTGGGTCCTTTAGAATTGCGCGTTTCCTCGTCGCATCCGTCCGCCATGCCGTTGCCCGCCGAATCCCACGATGCCGTTATTGCCACGACCCGTCACTGGCTGACGGAAGCCGTGATCGGCTTGAACCTGTGCCCGTTCGCGAAGGCCGTGCATGTGAAGGAGCAGATTCGCTATGCGGTGAGCGAAGCGGACACGCTCGAAGCGGTACTCTCCGACCTGGAAGCTGAACTGCAGACGCTCGTCGCCGCCGACCCCGCCGCCATCGACACGACGCTGCTGATCCTGCCTCGCGCGTTCGGCGACTTTCTCGACTTCAACGACTGCCTGTTCTTCGCCGACCGCCTGATCCAGCAACTGCGGCTCGAAGGCGTGATTCAGATCGCGAGCTTCCATCCGCGCTACCAGTTCGAAGGCAGCGAGCCCGACGACATCGAAAACTACACGAACCGGGCGCCCTATCCGATCCTGCATCTGCTGCGTGAAGACAGCATCGAGCGGGCGGTACAGGCCTTTCCCGACGCCGAAGAGATTTATGAGCGCAATCAGGAAACGCTGCGGCGCATTGGCCTCGCCGGCTGGGATGCGTTGATGAAGCGCTAGGTGAAGCGCCAGGCTGCGCCTCAGGCCGGCACGAAAAACCGCTCCTTCAGCGCATCGAGCCCGAGCGTGTCCAGCACTTCGCCGAGCCGCTCAGCCGGCCGGCGCCGTGGCAGATCCTTGTACTGCGCGATGATCAGCTCGTTTTTCATCGAGTGTTCCCAGCCGACCAGCTCGGTCACGCTGACCTGATAGCCATGCGCCTCGAGTTGCAGACAGCGCAGCACGTTCGTGATCTGACTGCCGAATTCGCGCGTGTGCAGCGGATGCCGCCAGATTTCCGTGAGCGCGTTCTTCAGCGCCTTGCCCTTGTTCTGCCGCAGCACGCCGGCCACCTCGGCCTGGCAGCACGGCACGACGACGATGTACTTCGCGTGCTTTTCGAGCGCGAAACGGATCGCGTCGTCGGTGGCGGTATTGCACGCGTGCAGCGCGGTCACGATGTCGATTTCGGCGGGCAGCCGCGTCGACGTGATCGACTCGGCCACCGACAGATTCAGAAACGACATCCCCTTGAAGCCGAGCCGCGCCGCCAGCTCTTCGGACTTCGTCACCAGCTCTTCGCGCGTTTCGATGCCATAAATGTGCGAAGCCCCACCAGCGGCGTCCTGAAACTCCTTGAAAAACAGGTCGTAGAGGATAAAACCGAGGTATGACTTGCCCGCGCCGTGATCGACGAGCGTCAGCGAGCCCTGCTGGTCCTTCAGGTCCTTGAGCAGCGGCTCGATGAACTGGAACAGGTGGTAGACCTGCTTCAGCTTGCGACGGCTGTCCTGATTCATCTTGCCGTCGCGCGTGAGGATGTGGAGCTCTTTGAGCAGTTCGACGGACTGGTTGGGACGGATTTCGTGGGTTTTGCCGGACATCGTGTGGGTCGCCATCAATCGCAGCGCGAACGTGCGACAGATGACGGAAAAAGAGAAAAGTTACTGCCAGTTTACCCAAACTGCGACATTCCCAGCGAGCACGCCGCGCGGACGACGCGACATCGGTGCTCTGCTGGGAACACTTCCTGCTCGACAGGCGCCGCGCGGAAGTGTCTCGATAATGGCTGAAAACAGCTTGCGCGCCGGCTGAGCCCGCGGGCGCAGGCCGTGTCGCCGAAAACAGGAGGCTGTCCGGCCGTGCGACCGGACACGCGAAGCGGATGCATGTGGGGAGAGCGGTCCCGCAACGCGGGCCGAACGTTACGTAACCAGCAGCGGCCGGCTTCGCAACCGGTCGCGCGCTCGGATGATCACAGAAGAGGCGGCAATGGATACGGTACCCAACGGAAATGTCGAACAGAAGTTTCAGGAAATGCTGGCGAAGCTGACCACCGCGCCGGCATGGTCGGAGAAACAGCAACTCGAACTGGAGATGGCTCGCGACATCTCCACGGAAATGCTGCGGCTCGCCGAGGTCATGCGCGACGGCAACGTCGACCTCGAAACTTGCCTGACGATGCTCAAGTACGCCAAGGTGCTCGACTTCGTGATGACGACGCTCGCGTCGCGACGCGACATCAAGCCGCAGACGTTGCGGGTGATCTTCAAGCTCGCCGGACTGAAGGTCGATGAGGCGTATCCGGGCTAGCGCGTCGGCATCTCGGTTAGGATGGCTTGGTATCGCGTTTCGCGTATCGCGTTCACCACAACACTGCTGCTACACGATCGCGCGCGGCGGCTAGATGCCGCTCGCGACGCGGGCTTCCACACTCCCCTTGCACGGGTATCTCAAGCGCGCGGCGCCTCGGCCGGCGGCGTTCCCTCATGAAATAGCGTCTTCAGCTGCGCGCGCAGTTCCGGCGAATCCGCGTGCTTGTGAACGCTGACGGCATGCTGGACCGCGGCTTCGAGCAGCTCGCTGTCGCTGTCGGCGGACATCGCGACGGTGCAGTTCATTTCGCTCGGAAATTCGCGGCAGTCGATGTATTTGCGGGTCATGACAATCTCCTTGAACCAGACGATCGACTCTTCCATCGATTCGACAGGCGATGGGCGTCGGCTGCCGGCGCGCGGCAGTGAAGCGCGCCGCAGTGGCTGCGTCGCAAGTGATGTGATGGGAATTGACGCGAGGGAACGACGCGAACGACGTCCGATGGAAGATGTGTGAAAAGTATAGGTCGCGTGCGGCGCGAGCCAAGCGGTGAACGAAGTTCGACTGCGTTCGACGGCGTTTGCCGCGCGCCGCGCGCGGTGTGACAATAACGCCCTTCGCGCCGCCCGTCCGTTCGGTCGCTGGCGGCGCACCGCCTTTTCCCCCGCAGATTCGCCGAACCGCATGCCCTCCTCGCTCGATTCCGCCCGCGTCGCCGTAATCGGCGGCGGCCCCGCCGGCCTGATGGCCGCCGAGACGCTTGCCCGGCGCGGCGTGCAAGTCCACGTATATGACGCGATGCCGTCGGTCGGCCGCAAGTTCCTGATGGCGGGCAAAGGCGGCATGAACATCACGCATTCGGAAGCGCTCGAGCCGTTTCTCGACCGCTATGGCGCGCGCCGCGCGCGCATCGCGCCGCTGCTCGACGCATTCGGTCCGGACGCGCTGCGCGCCTGGTTGCGCGAGTTGGGCGTTGAGACGTTCGTTGGCAGTTCGGGGCGCGTGTTTCCGTCCGACATGAAGGCCGCACCGATGCTGCGCGCGTGGCTGCATCGGCTGCGCGAAGCGGGCGTGCAGTTCCACATGCGTCACAAGTGGAACGGCTGGGCGTCAGTGTCGGAAGACAACGCCGCGCACGCGCTGCGCTTCGCCACGCCCGACGGTGAACAGACGGTGCGCTACGGCGCGGTCGTGTTCGCGCTCGGCGGCGGGAGTTGGCCGCGGCTCGGCTCCGACGCCGCGTGGGTGCCGCTGATGACGTCGCGCGAAGTGCCGGTGACGCCACTGCGCCCCGCGAACTGCGGCTTCGACGCGGACTGGAGCCCGTATCTGCGCGAGCGTTTCGCCGGTCAGCCGATCAAGACGATCGCGATCTCCTTCACCGATGTAGACGGAAAAGTCCACAATCGACAAGGTGAAATACTTCTGACCGAAACCGGCCTCGAAGGGAGCCTGATTTACGCGCTGTCGGCGCCGATCCGCGAGCGGATTCTGGCCGACGGTGAGGTCACCATCTCGCTGGATCTCCTGCCGGGCCTGCCGCTCGAGCGAGTCATCGAGGAAGTGACGCGGCCGCGCGGCTCACGCTCGATCGCGAGTCATCTGCATGGGCGGATCGGCATCGGCGGCGTCAAGCTGGCGCTGTTGCACGAGATTCTGTCGAAAGAAGCATTCGCCGATGCGCGCGGCCTCGCCCAGGAGATCAAGGCGCTGCCGGTGCGACTGCTGCGCGCGCGACCGATCGACGAAGCGATCAGCACGGCGGGTGGCATCCCCTTCGAGGCGCTGGACGCGCATCTGATGATCGACCGGATGCCCGGCGCATTCTGCGCGGGCGAAATGCTCGACTGGGAAGCACCGACCGGCGGTTTTCTGCTGACGGCCTGTTTTGCTAGCGGGCTGGTGGCCGGCCGGGGCGCATGCGCGTATCTGGACGCGCGCCGCGCATCGGCGTGACGCGCGCACTCGCCGTCACCGCACCTTGAGCCGCCACAACGACGTGATCTCGGCGGCTCGCGCAACATACAGCGGATCGTTCTGATCGCTGGCCTTCGGATGCCGTGGACGAATGTCCTCGCGTCCCACTACACTGAGCCCCGCCTGCTCGATCGCCGCCAACAGCCATTCGCGCGTGCGCAACCCGAGGTGCTCGGCGAAATCCGAAATGATCAGCCAGCCCTCGCCGCCCGGCGTCAGATGATCGGCGAGCCCGTTCAGGAAGCCGAGCAGCATCCGGCTGTCCGGATCATAGACCGCGTATTCGAGCGGCGACGCGGGCCGCGCCGGCACCCACGGCGGATTGCAGACGACGAGCGGTGCCCGGCCGTCCGGAAACAGATCGGCCTGTACGATCTCGACCTGCCCGGCGTACCCAAGACGGACGAGATTTTCACGCGCACACGCCAGCGCGCGCGCATCCTGGTCCGTCGCGACGATCTTGCGCACGCCGCGTTTAGCCAGCAGCGCGGCCAGCACGCCGGTGCCGGTGCCGATATCGAATGCGAGGTCCAGCGACGGTAGCGCCGTGCGCGCGACCAGATCGACGTACTCGCCGCGCACCGGTGAGAACACGCCGTAATGCGGATGAATGCGCTCGCCGAGCGCCGCGATCTCGACACCCTTCTTGCGCCATTCATGCGCGCCGATCAAACCGAGCAACTCGCGCAACGACACGACCGACGCCTCGCCGGTCGCCGGTCCGTACGCTTCGATGCAGGCCTGCCGCACGTCGGGCGCGCGGCGCAGGGAAATGCCGTAGTCCGCATCGAGCGGAATCAGGATCATGCCGAGCGTGCGCGCGCGCTGCGACTGCGCCTGCCGATGCAGGTTGAACGCGTCGAGCGGTGTCGCGCCTTGCTTGCGCGGCTTGCGTTCGAGCCGACGCGCGACCGCCTGCAACAGTTGGCGCGCGTTCTGGAAGTCGCCGTGCCACAACAGCGCGGTGCCTTCGCAGGCGAGGCGGTAGGCCGAGTCGGCAGTGGTGCGGTCGTCGGCGACGACGACGCGCTTCGGCGGCGGCACGGCCGCTTCGGAGCGCCAGCGTGCGGTGCGCGAGCCGTCGGCTTCAGGCCAGGTGAGAGTTGCGGGGCTGGTCATGGTGCAATGGAGTCGATGTGACGTCGCCGGCGAAGTTAACCGCGGCAGCGGACCGCCGCCGTGCGGCTTCACGGCGCGGCATGGATTGGGGACGAAGATCAGGTAAGTTTAGACGCGCTGAATTTGGACAACCAAGTCCACAATGGACAAGGTGAAAGAGTTATTGTGATTTTTGAGCCGTTCGGCGGCGCACCTTAGCGCGCGGGGTGGCATTTCGCGGCCAGATTCAGACTACATAGTCCATAATCGACAAGGTGAAAGAGATATCGTGAATTTGCTGCCATTCTGTTGCTCACCTTTGGCTGTGATAGGAGCGAAGTTCGGCAAATGGATACTAAAACGTCCAGGATCGACAAGGTGAAGGAGATATCGTGATTTTTGAGCCATCAGACGTCGCACCTTAGGCCACGCTGCATTTTGGCGCGCCGATCGAAGACTAAAAAGTCTACTATCGACAAGGTGAAAGAGATTATCGGGATTTTTGAGCCATCCGGCGGCTCACCTCACGCCGCATTCACGTCTTTCCGGCATGGGCGAAAGACGAAAAAACCGCCCTCGGCAGGTGAAAACAACTGTCGCGCACGCGGGTCGGGCGATTTTGATTCGAACGTGCCGGCGGCGCGCAATCGACCGAATCTCGACGAAACGACGTCCTAGCCCGAGCAGGCGGGCGTGAAAGCGCTCGGTGTCGATCTCGATCTCTGTCTGCCGTTGCTGGCATCTCGCGCTATGGCACAGCGGAGGAAATTGCGGAGCTGATGGCTTTCGTCATATCGCCAGCAGCACGCTGGATGACCGGATCGACGCTGTGCATGGACGGCGGCGAGGTCAAGTCGTCTGGCTTGCCGACTCGACCGCCGAAAAAGAAAAACCCCGCCGAAGCGTGTGCTTCGACGGGGTTTTCAAGGATTTCCAGTTACTGCTGATAAAGCAATCTGGTGCCGGCTGCAGGACTCGAACCCGCCACCTCATGATTACAAGTCAAGCGCTCTACCTGATGAGCTAAGCCGGCATGAGGCCGTGATTCTACTTCATTTCACGATCTTAAGGCGAGCCCTTCCGCCACCTTTCGATCCATCATCGTCGGGTTGCGGTTTGTCGTCGGCGTCGCTGGCCGCGGCCGGGTCGGCCGGCGCGGTTTCGACGGCGCGCGGCGCCGCCGGCGTGTCGGCTTCGTCCGCGGCATCCGCGCCGGAATCCTGAGCCTCGCCGCCCGCCGATTCCACCGGGAACGCCATACCCTGGCCGTTCTCGCGCGCGTAGATCGCGAGAATATTGGCGACCGGCACTTCGATCTTGTGCGACTTGCCGGAGAAGCGCGCGTTAAACTCGATCCACTCGTTGCCCATCTGCAGCTGGCTGGTCGCCTCGAAGCTGATGTTCAACACGATCTCGTTGTCTCGCACGAACTGACGCGGCACGCGCGTCTGATTGTCGACGCGGACCGCGATGTGCGGTGTGTAGCCGTTATCCGTGCACCACTCATAAAGCGCGCGCAGCAGATAAGGCTTCGTGGAAATCTCTTGCATCAACAGTCCTCTTGCGGACGCGGGTGCGCATCGAAGCGATGCGGCGCCCGCGCACCAAAGCCAAACTCAACGACGCATCACCTTTTCCGACGGCGTCAGCGCTTCGATATAAGCCGGGCGGCTAAAAATGCGCTCGGCGTACTTCATCAGCGGTGCGGCGTTCTTCGACAGCTCGATACCGTAGTGGTCGAGGCGCCACAGCAGCGGTGCGATCGCGACGTCGAGCATCGAGAACTCTTCGCCGAGCATGTACTTGTTTTTCAGGAAGATCGGCGCGAGCTGCGTCAGGCGATCGCGGATCGCGAGGCGCGCCTTCTCGTGATTCTTCTCCGCTGCTTTGCCCTTCTCGTTTTCGAGCGTGCCGACGTGGACGAACAGCTCTTTCTCGAAGTTGAGCAGGAACAGGCGTGCCCGCGCGCGCTGCACCGGATCGGCCGGCATCAGCTGCGGGTGCGGGAAACGCTCGTCGATGTACTCGTTGATGATGTTCGATTCGTACAGAATCAGGTCCCGTTCGACGAGAATCGGCACCTGACCATACGGATTCATCACGGCGATGTCTTCCGGCTTGTTGAACAGGTCGACGTCGCGGATCTCGAAGTCCATGCCCTTTTCGAACAACACCAGCCGGCAACGCTGGGAGAACGGGCAAGTAGTGCCGGAATACAGAACCATCATGTTTACGTTTCCTCAAAAAGCTGAAGGGCCAGCGCACGGAAAAACCGTTCAGCAGGTCTTTCCTGGCGCCGGCCCCACGCCGTATAGCGGCGTGATTATTTGATATGTTTCCAGTACGCGGCGTTCAGTCGCCAGGCGAAAAAGCTCAGGATACCGAGGAACAACAGCACCCACACGCCAAGTTGCTTGCGGGTTTGCTGCGTCGGTTCGGACATCCATGACAGGTACGACACGAGGTCGGCCACAGCAGAATCATAATCTACCGGCGACATCGTCCCCGGAGTGAGTTGCTGGAAACCGAGGAATTTGTGTACCTTTTCGCCGGTTTTTTCGTCGGTTTCATCACCGAATTTTGCCGCTCGCTGCCCCTGAAGCTGCCACAGCACGTGAGGCATGCTCACGTTCTCGTACACCAGATTGTTCCAGCCGGTCGGCCGCGTATCGTCGCGGTAAAAACTGCGCAGATACGTGTACAGCCAGTCCGTGCCCCGCGCCCGCGCCTCCACCGACAAATCCGGCGGCGTCGCCCCGAACCACGCTTTCGCGTCGTCCGGGCGCATCGCCACGGTCATCGTGTTGCCGACCTTGTCGGTGGTGAACAGCAGATTCGCCTGGACTTCGTTCGGCGTAATGCCGAGATCGGTCAGGCGGTTGTAGCGCATCAGGTTCGCGCTGTGGCAATTCAGGCAGTAGTTTACAAACAATTGCGCGCCGCGCTGCAAAGAAGCGAAATTGTTCGTGTTGTCCGGCGCGCGATTGAGCGGGAAATTCTCGTCCGCGTGGACCGGAGCGGCCAGCAGCGCAAGCACGGTCGCGCCGACCAGCGCGCACATCGAAAGCAGTTTTTTCATCTTCGTGTTCTCCTGGCTCGCGATTAGTGAGGCTTGAACCGCACCCGTTCCGGTGGCTGCTTGAACTTGCCAAGCCGCGTCCAGAAGGGCATGCCGAGGAAAAAAGCGAAGTAGACCAGCGCGCAGATCTGCGCGATCAGCGTCGCGGCGGGCGATGGCGGCCGCGTGCCGAGGAAGCCGAGCGTAAGGAACGCGATCACGAAGATCCCGAAGAAAACCTTGTGGAAGAACGGCCGGTAGCGAATCGACCTGACCGGCGAGCGGTCCAGCCACGGCAGGAAGAAGAGCGAAATCACCGCGCTGCCCATCACTACGACGCCCCAGAACTTCGATTCGGTGAACACCATCGCAACGATCACCAGCACCGCGAGAACCGGCAACCCGATCTTCCACTTGCCGCGTGCGCGCACCAGCGCGAGCAACCCGAGTAGCGCGATGACGATCATCAGCACGATCTTGAATGGATCGGTGGTGGCGCGCAGCATCGCATAAAAAGCGGTGAAGTACCAGACTGGCGCAATTTCCGGCGGCGTCTGCAGCGGATTCGCGGGAACGAAGTTGTTCGCTTCAAGGAAGTACCCGCCCATTTCCGGCCCGAAGAAGATGATCGCCGCGAAGATCAGCAGGAAGATCGCCACACCCATGAAGTCGTGCACCGAGTAGTACGGGTGGAACGGAATACCGTCGAGCGGCACGCCATCCGGCCCCTTCTTCGCCTTGATCTCGATGCCATCCGGGTTGTTCGAGCCGACTTCGTGCAGCGCGACGAGGTGCGCGATCACGAGGCCGACCAGCACCAGCGGAATCGCGATCACGTGGAACGCGAAGAAGCGGTTGAGCGTGACGTCGGAGACGACGTAGTCGCCGCGAATCCACAGCGACAGATCAGGACCGATGAACGGAATCGCCGAGAACAGATTCACGATCACCTGCGCGCCCCAGAACGACATCTGGCCCCACGGCAGCAGGTAGCCGAAGAACGCCTCGGCCATCAGACACAGGAAGATCAGGCAGCCGAAAATCCACACCAGCTCGCGCGGCTTGCGGTAGGAGCCATACAAAAGCCCGCGAAACATGTGCAGATACACGACGACGAAGAACATCGACGCACCCGTCGAGTGCATGTAGCGGATCAGCCAGCCCCACGGCACCTCGCGCATGATGTACTCGACCGACGCGAACGCAAGCGTCGCATCGGGCTTGTAGTTCATCGTCAGCCAGATGCCGGTGACGATCTGGTTGACCAGCACCAGCAATGCAAGCGAACCGAAGAAGTACCAGAAGTTGAAGTTCTTCGGCGCGTAGTACTCGGAAACGTGCTTCTTCCACGTGGCAGTCATCGGGAAGCGCTGGTCGATCCAACCAGCCAGCCCGGTCGTCTCTACTTCGTGTTCGCTCGCCATTACGCTTCTCCTTTTTCGTCCTTCCCGATCACAAGGGCCGTCGCCGACGTGAACATGAAGCGTGGGATGTCGAGGTTCTGCGGGGCGGGTTTGTTCTTGAAGACGCGGCCGGCCATGTCGTAGGTCGAGCCGTGGCACGGGCACAGAAAGCCGCCGGGCCAGTCGTCGGGCAGATTGGCCTGCGGGCCTTCCTGGAAGCGCGGCGTCGGCGTGCAGCCCAGATGCGTGCAAACGGCGACGGCAACCAGCAGATGCTTGTTCTCGGCGCGTGAACGGAATTCGTTGTTGCAGTAGTCCGGCAGCGGCATCGAGAAGGGATTCTCCGTGTGGGGGTCCGCTACCTGGCTATCGGCTTTTTGAACATCGGCGAGCATGCGGTCGGTGCGGTTGATGATCCACACCGGCTTGCCACGCCAGGCGACCGTCATCATGTCGCCGGGCTTCAGACCACTGATATCGACTTCGACCGGGGCCCCTGCGGCCTTGGCCTTTTCGGATGGTGCAAACGAACTAACAAAGGGTACGACAACGGCAACACCTCCTATGCCGCCTGCTACGGTCGTCGCTACCAGCCAGTTACGGCGGCTGCCATCGACGCGTTCCTCTTCTTTGTCTCGCATCACACGCCCCACTTCTGAGTTGGATTTTTCCTTCACGTCGCTTCTACCGCCGCTAGTTTGCTCGAATGGAGTCGCCATTTACAAGGGCCGATTGCCAAAAACCGTGCGAAGCCCTTGATAACTCAGGGTTTGTCCGTACCGATCGCAAACTTTTTTCCACCTCCTTTTAAGCGCCTTCTACGGTATTCGCGCCTTTTTCTTCGTTAATGCAATTCGCAATTCAAACGGGATTCGGAATGTCAATAAACAGGTGTTCGATATCGAACGATTCGGACAGATGCTTGCCCACCGCCTGCACGCCGAAGCGTTCGGTCGCGTGGTGGCCGGCCGCGAGAAACGCGACGCCGCTTTCCGCCGCCGTATGCATCACCGACTCCGATACTTCGCCAGTCACGTAGGCGTCGACGCCCGCGTTGATCGCCGCGTCGAACATCCCTTGCGCGGCGCCCGTGCACCAGCCGACGCGGCGCAGCTGCATATCGGGATCGCCGAACACGAGCGGCGTGCGGCCCAGCGTCTGCTCGATTTCCGCGCTCAGATGCGACAGCGAAATCGGCATCGGCAACGTGGCGAGCCAGCCGAGATCGTTGTCGCCGAAACGTGCGTCGCTGATCCAGCCCATCTTCTCGCCGATCTGCGCGTTGTTGCCGAACTCGGGGTGATCGTCGAGCGGCAGGTGATAGGCGAACAGGTTCAGGTCGTTGGCGAGCAGCAGCTTCAGTCGAGCATGCTTGCGGCCGGTGATCTGCGGCGCCTCGTTGCGCCAGAAGTAGCCGTGATGGACCAGCACGGCGTCCGCGCCCCAGTCGAGCGCGGCCTCGAGGAAGGCCACCGACGCGGTCACGCCGGTCGCGAGTTTGTTGATCCGGCGGCGGCCTTCGACCTGCAGTCCGTTCGGGCAATAGTCCTTGAAGCGCGCGGTTTCAAGGAGATTGTTCAAGTACAATTCAAGTTCAATCCGATCCATATAGACCTCTTGTCTTCAGATGCTTAGACGCTTTTGGCTGTTATTTGCCCAAGCGGTGACGGTGCTGTTGGCGCTGATGTTCATCATTGCGACCCTCAAACCGCAGTGGCTGCAGCGTCAAGCACAATTCGGCAGACAACTCGCCGAACCGATCGTGGCGCTGCGGGAAGTGGCGCCGGGCATCAGCAAAGGGCATGCCGAAACGTCCTATGCCGAAGCGGCGCAAAAGGCGATGCCCGCGGTCGTCAACGTGTTCTCCAGCAAGGATGGCTCGCTGCCGCCCGACCCGCGCGCCAAAGATCCACTGTTCCGCTACTTCTTCGGCGACAGGAACAATCGCAAGCAGCAGGAGCAGCCTGCCTCGAATCTCGGCTCAGGCGTGATAGTGAGTTCGGAAGGTTACATTCTAACGAACCAGCACGTCGTCGACGGCGCCGATCAGATCGAAGTCGCGCTCGCCGACGGCCGCACCGCCAGCGCGAAGGTCATCGGCATCGACCCGGAGACTGATCTGGCCGTGCTCAAGGTCAACATGAGCAATCTGCCCACCATCACGCTCGGCCGGATGGACCAGATCCGCGTCGGCGACGTCGTGCTGGCGATCGGTAATCCGTTCGGCGTCGGGCAGACCGTGACGATGGGCATCGTCAGCGCGCTGGGCCGCAACCACCTCGGCATCAATACGTTCGAAAACTTCATCCAGACCGACGCGCCGATCAACCCCGGCAACTCGGGCGGTGCGCTCGTCGACGTGAACGGCAATCTGCTCGGTATCAACACCGCGATCTACTCGCGCTCGGGCGGCTCGCTCGGCATCGGCTTCGCGATTCCAGTGTCGACCGCGCGCAGCGTGCTCGAGAGCATCATCACGACCGGTACGGTCACGCGCGGCTGGATCGGTGTCGAACCGCAGGACGTGACGCCGGAGATCGCGGAGTCGTTCGGGCTCGATCAGAAGTCGGGCGCGATCGTCGCCGGGGTGCTGAAAAGCGGCCCGGCCGACCGCGCGGGCATCAAGCCCGGCGACATTCTGACGAGCGTGAACGGCCAGGTGATCACCGATACCACGCGCCTGTTGAACGTGATCGCGCAGATCAAGCCAGGCACGGCGGCAAAAGTCCATCTGGTGCGCAAAGGCCATCAGATCGATCTCGACGTGATGATCGGCAAACGCCCGCCGCCGCCGAAACAGCCGGAAGACGAAAACGGCGGCGATCAGCCGGATGACGAGGGCGGTTGAGGTCAAGGCCGCGACTCAACGCAACGAAAAAGGGCAGTCCGATGGACTGCCCTTTTCATTTGACGCCCGGCACCGGCTCGCGGCACCTCAACTAGACGGCGGCGGACTCGCATCCTCGACAACCACCGGCTGCTTGCCGACGATCAACCGCGCCGCGACGATGCCGGCTTCGTACAGCAGAATCAGCGGAACCGCGAGAATCAGCTGCGAAAACACGTCGGGCGGCGTTACGACGGCCGACACCACGAACGCGCCGACGATCACATACGGCCGGATCTCCTTCAGCTTCTTCAGCGTTACCACGTTCATCCGCACCAGCAGCACGACGACGATCGGCACCTCGAACGTGACACCGAACGCGATGAACATCGTCAGCACGAAGCTCAGGTAATTGTCGATATCGGTTGTCATTTCCGCGCCGAGCGGCGCGTTGTAGTGCGCCATCACGCGGAAGATGGTCGGAAACACGACGAAGTACGCGAACGCCATGCCGCACAGGAACAGCGTGTAGCTGCTCGCCACCAGCGGCGCGACCAGCTTCTTCTCGTGCTGATAGAGCCCCGGCGCGACGAACGCCCAGATCTGGTACAGCACGACCGGCAGCGCGATCACGAAAGCGACCAGCATCGTCACCTTCATCGGCACGAAGAACGAGCCGGTGACGTCGGTGACGATCATCTTGCCGTCCTTCGGCAGATTCATCATCAGCGGACGCGCGAGCAATCTGAAGATATCCGGTGCCCAGTACACGAGCCCGATAAACACGACGATGACGGCGAGCCCCGCACGGATGATGCGGTCACGCAGTTCGACGAGGTGGGAAATGAAGGTCTCTTCGGCGCCTTCGTTCTGGGATTGCTGGGGGTCGCTCACACCGGCCCTCGGTTAGAGATTGTCGATCTGAACATCAGAAAAACCGCGTCGGACGACGCAGGTTGGCAGGTGTGTGCCGCGCAACGCGCGCGGCGCCCGACTGCACGCGCGTGCGGCGCAGGCTCGCTCGCTTGTACCAGGTGGGGGTGGCGCTCTGCTGGACGCGCCAGGTCTTGCGTTTGGGCGCGGCGGCCGGCGTACTGACGGGCCACGAGTTGGCACCGGCGCTGCCGCTGACGCCGCTGCCGGCGTCTTCGAGCGCGCCGCCGGCGATGCTCGGCGACACCGACGTACCACTCTTCCACGCCTCGTTCAGTTCATTCTCATGCTTGCGCAGATTATCCTGAACTGTCGTTTCGACGTTGCTCGCGGCCTTCTCGAACTCGGTCTTCATGCGCCGCAATTCGTCGAGCTCGATTTCGCGCGTGACTTCGGCCTTCACGTCGTTGATGTACCGCTGTGCGCGGCCGAACAGCGCGCCAGCCGTGCGGGCGACACGCGGCAGGCGCTCAGGCCCGAGGACGACCAGCGCGACGACGCCAATCAGCGCCATCTTGGTTAGACCGAGGTCCAGCATGAAGTGGAATGTCCGTCAGAAACGCGGGAACGGCGCAAACGCCGCGGCTTAGCGGTAATCGCCCGATTGCTGCGTCTTTTCTTTCGCTTCGACGTCCACCGCGCCGTTGCGCGGCAGTTCGCGCTGCTGTTGCGCGTCGGCCGACGGCGATTCGGCTTCCTTCATGCCTTCCTTGAAGCCCTTCACAGCGCCGCCCAGATCGCTGCCGATGTTACGCAGCTTCTTCGTGCCGAACACGAGTGCGACGATCAACAGAACGATCAACCAATGCCAAATACTCAACGAACCCATGACTACTCTCCTTAACCCCGACGCCGCATCTCGATGCGGCAAATTTGCCTAACCTGAAGCGCGTGCGCTTCGTCTGCCTCTATCTCTACGTTACCGCAGGTCGCGCCACCGCGCTCGCAAGGTGCGCCGCAGTGTGAATCGCCGTCATTGTGGTCAGGCGATCACGTCGACGGTATTACACAGCGGTAAAAATAACGGCGGCGCTATTGTCCTCGACCAAAACTCGCAGCGGTGTGCTCTCGCTACGCGGGGCGTGCAACCCATGCGCCCCCGCTCAGCCCATGCGATGCCACGGGCGCGGTCCCGCGAGAATGTGCGCGTGCAGGTGATACACCTCCTGACCACCGCCCGGACCGGTATTGATTACCGTGCGAAAGCCCGTTTCGCCGCCGCTATACGCGACCCCCAATTGCTCGGCCAGTCGAGCGGCCAAGACAAGCATTCTACCAAGCAGAGGCGCGTCGCTTTCCGTGCAGTTCGACAGCGTTGCAATGTGCTTGCGAGGGATCACCAGCACATGCGTTTCGGCCGCCGGACGGATGTCGCGGAATGCGACGAACTCGTCGTCTTCGTGGACTCTGGTCGAGGGGATTTCGCCAGCGGCAATCTTGCAGAAAAGACAGTTCGGATCGTGACTCATCGTATTCCTGGTATGACTTAGGCGAGCGAAGCCGCACGCGACGAGGTTCGACCCGACTGCCGGTCCGCGCGTTCGGACCGGCTAGCGTTCAGACCCAGCCGGCCGGATTCGCGAATGGCTTGTTATCGTACAGATACAGCCAGCCTTTGATAATACGGTACAACATCCATATGCTGACCGCCCACAGCACCGGAATGCCGATCACGACGACCAATAGCAACGCGCCGATCGCATAGCCGACGAGGCCCATCCAGAACGTGCGAATCTGCCATTCGAAGTGCGCTTCGTACGGCGTGCCGGCCACGTCTGGCCGTTTCACGTAGTTGATGATGATCGCGATCAGGATGGTGAGCCCGCCCGGTCAGCCAATGGACCGCATACAGCGCGTACAGCACGTGCGTGAGCGTGCGCAGGCTGCGCTCCCGCTCAGGCTCCATCGCGTGGCGGTAGACCGGCGGCGGATAGCTTCCTTGCGGCTGTTCCATGCTTGCGTCCTCACGAAGGTGCGGTTACCGCTATATAGGTGCCAGCGCGCGCGAGTTCAAGCGGAAACGCCAGATTTCCGCTCCGGCTGCTCAGTCGCCGTTTTCCTCACGCTCGCGGCTCTTGCGCAGCGCCTTTTCCTCGATGCCCGACAGGCCTTCGCGACGCTCGAGTTCGGCGATCACGTCGGCGGGGCTCAGATTGAAATGCGACAACATCACGAGGCAGTGGAACCACAGGTCCGCGACCTCGCCGACCAGCGCCTTCGGCGCGCCGCCGTGGCGCGTGTCCTTTGCGGCCAGCACAACTTCGGTGGCTTCTTCGCCGATCTTCTTCAGAATCGCGTCGTCGCCCTTGTGGAACAGGCGCGAGACGTACGAGGTGTCTGGATCGCCGCCCTTGCGGCCATCGATCACCGCCGCGAGGCGCAGCAGCGTGTCGAGCGTGGAAGCCTCGGCGGGCGACGGGTTTTGCATGGATTGCGTCATTTGTAGATGTGTTCGGGGTCTTTCAGCACGGGATCGACGGCCTGCCAGTCGCCGTCGTCCACCGAGCCTTCGAATTTCTGGAAAAAGCACGAGTGGCGGCCGGTGTGGCATGCGATGCCCGACACCTGCTCGACTTTCAGCAGTACGACGTCTTCGTCGCAATCGAGCCGCACTTCGTGCACATGCTGCACGTGGCCCGACTCCTCGCCCTTGAACCACAGGCGCTGGCGCGAACGCGAGAAATACACAGCGCGGCCGGTCTCAACGGTCTTCGCGAGGGCCTCGCGGTTCATCCACGCGAACATCAGCACGTCGTTGGTCGACGCTTCTTGCGCGATCACCGGCACGAGGCCGTGCGCGTCCCACTTGACCTTATCGAGCCAGTTCACTGCCGAAGGATTCGTCACGTCACAACCTCACCGAAATGCCCTGGTCGGCCATGAAGCGCTTGGCCTCGCCGACCGTGTGTTCGCCGTAGTGGAAAATGCTCGCGGCCAGCACCGCATCCGCGTGACCGCTTTTGATGCCGTCGGCGAGATGCTGCAGATTGCCGACGCCGCCCGAGGCGATCACCGATACCGGCACCGCGTCCGACACCGCGCGCGTCAGCGCAAGGTCGAAGCCGCTCTTGGTGCCGTCGCGATCCATGCTGGTCAGCAGGATTTCGCCGGCGCCGAGTTCGGCCATCTTCCGCGCCCATTCGACCGCGTCGAGACCAGTGGCCTTGCGCCCGCCGTGCGTGAACACTTCCCAGCGCGGCGTTTCGCCGTCGGCGGACACGCGCTTCGCGTCGATCGCGACGACGATGCACTGCGAGCCGTATTTGTCGGTCGCGTCCTTCACGAGCTGCGGATTCGCGACCGCCGACGAGTTCATGCTGATCTTGTCCGCGCCCGCGTTCAGAAGGCGCCGCACGTCTTCGACCGCGCGCACGCCGCCGCCGACCGTCAGCGGAATGAACACCTGCGAGGCGACCGCCTCGATGATCGGCAGGATCAGGTCGCGCTGATCCGAGGTCGCGGTGATGTCGAGGAACGTCAGTTCGTCGGCGCCCTGGTCGTCGTAACGGCGCGCGATTTCGACCGGGTCGCCGGCGTCGCGCAGTTCGACGAAGTTGACGCCCTTGACCACGCGGCCCGCGGTGACGTCGAGACAGGGGATGATGCGTTTAGCTAGAGCCATGATCGTGCAATTCTGCCAATACCGCTGATGAGGCCGCTCGCTTGCGGGCGAGCGGCACGGTGCCGGCGCGAGCGGTTGCGTCGCGCCGCGAGTGGAGTGCTGGCCGCGGGCCGGCGAGGTCCCGGTTGCGTGATCGAGTGAAGCGCGCTACCCGGCAAACCGTCGGTCGAGCGAGTGCCGCAAGCCGAAGGTGAGTGCCACGCCGCACACTTCCCGGCAAACGCGGCCGACGCCGCGCTTAAGCGTCGTCCGCTTCGCGCAGCTTGTCCGCGAGCGTCTGCGCGGCCGCGAAGTCGAGGTCGCCCGAATAGATCGCGCGGCCGCAGATCACGCCTTCGATGCCCTCGCCTTCGACTTCGCACAGCGATTCGATGTCCGCGAGGTTCGACAGACCACCGCTGGCGATCACCGGAATCTTGACCGCGCGCGCAAGGCGCACCGTCGCTTCGATGTTGATGCCTTGCAGCATGCCGTCGCGGCCGATGTCGGTGTAGATGATCGACTCGCAGCCGTAGTCCTCGAACTTCCGCGCGAGGTCGGCCACTTCGTGACCGGTCAGCTTGCTCCAGCCGTCAGTCGCGACCTTGCCGTCTTTCGCGTCGAGACCGACGATGATGTGGCCGCCGAACGCGGTGCACGCGTCCTGCAGGAAGCCGGGGTTCTTCACCGCCGCGGTGCCGATGATTACGTACGACAAACCGTCGTCCAGATAGCGCTCGATCGTGTTCAGGTCGCGGATGCCACCACCGAGCTGAACCGGAATTTCACCGCCCACTTCATCGATGATCGCCCGGATTGCATCGCCGTTCTTCGGCTTGCCGGCGAACGCGCCATTCAGATCGACGAGATGCAGACGACGCGCGCCGCGGTCGACCCAATGTCGGGCCATTGCCGCCGGTTCCTCGGAGAAAATCGTCGCCTGGTCCATATCGCCCTGTTTGAGGCGTACACACTGACCATCTTTCAGGTCGATGGCGGGAATCAGCAGCATAGCAATCGGGTGTTATCTGGGAGTGGATTGAAGGTCGGCGGCAGCGGCTGGCGGATCAGCCCGCCGCAATACCGTCTCGCTAGTTTAGTACAACTCTTTCGGCGCTCCAGTGGGGCGCCGGTCGGATGCGGGACCGCGGCACCGCGCGACGCACGCGCGGCAACGGGATAAAGAAAGGCGTTCACGGGTTCCAGTGCACGAAGTTGCGATACACGCGCAAACCCGCTTCGGCGCTCTTTTCGGGGTGAAACTGGGTGGCGAAAATGTTATCCCGCGCGACAGCCGAGGTAAAGGGCACGCCGTAGACCGTCTCGCCCGACGTGTGCGCCGGATTGTCCGGCACCACGTAGTAGCTGTGCACAAAGTAGAAGAACGCGTTGTCGGCGACACCGTCCCACAGCGGATGCGGGTGCGCCTGACGCACGCGGTTCCAGCCCATCTGCGGGACCTTGAAGCGCGAGCCGTCGTCCTGCAGGCGGCCTTCGAGCTCGAAGCGCACCACCTTGCCGGGCAACAGACCCAGCCCCGGCGTGTCGCCCTCGGCGCTCCAGTCGAACAGCATCTGCTCGCCGACGCACACGCCCATCAGCGGCTTGCTGCGCGACGCCTCGACGACCGCTTCCTGCAGACCGGACGCGCCGAGACTGCGCATGCAGTCGGGCATCGCGCCCTGGCCGGGCAGCACCACGCGGTCGGCCGCACGGATCGCTTCCGGACGATCGACGATCGCCACGTCCGCTTCCGGCGCCGCTTGGCGCAGTGCCTGGGCAACCGAGCGCAGGTTGCCCATTCCGTAATCCACAATCGCTATCGAAGTTTTCATTTCAAGTTTGGCCGCTCTGCCCTCGATCCATCGATGCCGCCGCGCGGCGTCGAACGACGTGCCGGCAAATGCGATCCTGCCCGATGAGTCGCGTGAAGGTGAGTGGCCTGGAGACGTTGGGGGCGGTGAAACCCTGTGTTATAGCCTGCTACGGCCGTTGCGTCAGAGACTGCCCTTGGTCGACGGAATCTGTCCGGCCGCGCGCTCGTCGAGCTCGACGGCCATGCGCAGCGCGCGCCCGAACGCCTTGAACACCGTTTCGAGCTGGTGGTGAGCGTTGATGCCGCGCAGATTGTCGACATGCAGCGTCACGCCGGCATGGTTCACGAAGCCGCGGAAGAATTCGATCGACAGGTCGACGTCGAACGTGCCGATGCGCGCGCGCGTGAACGGCACGTGGAATTCGAGGCCCGGACGGCCGGAAAAATCGATCACGACGCGCGACAGCGCTTCGTCGAGCGGAACGTAGGAATGACCGTAGCGGCGGATGCCCTTGCGATCGCCGATCGCCTTCGCGACGGCCTGGCCGAGCGTGATACCGGTGTCTTCGACCGTGTGGTGGTCGTCGATATGCAGGTCGCCATGCGCTTCGATCTCGAGGTCGAACAGCCCGTGGCGGGCGATCTGGTCGAGCATGTGGTCCAGGAACGGCACACCGGTGGCCAGCTTCTGCTGGCCGGTGCCGTCCAGGTTGATCTTCACACGGATCTGCGTTTCGCTGGTGTTGCGAACGACTTCCGCAAGGCGCATGGCAATTCCTCGAATCTGGCTTAAAAGCGCTAGTAATGTGGGGTGGACGAATGGCGGGCCGCTCAATGCAGCCGTTCAATGCAGCGGCTCAGTGCCGCCGCTCAATGGAGCGGATTACCGCAACACGAGTTTCAGGCCGGCGAGCAACTGGGCGTTCTCGTTCGGCGAACCGACGGTCAAACGCACACAGTTGTCCAGCAATGGGTGCATTTTACTCACGTTTTTGATCAGAATACGTGCCGTTAGCAGGGTTTCGAACAATACCGACGCATCGGGCACCCGCACGAGCAGGAAGTTGCCCGCGCTGTCGAACACTTCGGCGCCCGGCAGCGCGGCCACCGCCTGCGCGAGCTTCTCGCGTTCGTCGCGCAACTGCGCGGCCTGCGCGTCGAGCACACCGATGTGGTCGAGCAGGAAACCGGCGGTGGCCTGCGTCAGCACGTTGGTGTTGTACGGCGGGCGCACCTTGTCGAATTCGGTCAGCCACGCGGGCTTGCCGACCAGGTAACCGAGCCGGATTCCGGCGAGGCCCAGCTTCGACACCGTGCGCATCACGACGACGTTGTCGAACTGGTCGGCGCGCGGCAGCCAGCTCTTCTGCGCGAACGGCTGATACGCCTCGTCGATCACGACGAGACTCTTGCCCGCCGCGGCGATGATGCGCTCAATTCCGGCGTCATCGAACAGCGTGCCGGTCGGGTTGTTCGGATACGCGAGATAGATAAGCGCCGGTGCGTGCTCGGCGATCGCCGCGAGCATCGCGTCGGTATCGAGCGTGAAGTCGGCTTTCAGCGGCACGCCGACGAATTCGAGATGCGCCAGCTTCGCCGACATCTGATACATGACGAAGCCCGGCACCGGTGCGAGCACCTTCGCGCCCGGCTTCGAGCACGCGACCGACATGATGCTGATGATTTCATCGGAGCCATTGCCGAGCAGCACGTCGCAACCCGCCGGCACGCCCATCACTTGACGGATGCGCCCGATCAACTGCTCGGGACGCGGCGCCGGATAACGGTTCAACGCGACGCCCGCCAGACGCTCGCCGAGATGCGCGGCAAGTTCCGACGGCAGCGTAAACGGGTTCTCCATCGCGTCGAGCTTGATGAAGCCGGTTGCGTCCGGAACCGGATAGCTCGTCATTGCGAGCACGTCGCTGCGGATGATGTCTTGAGGTGTCGTCATAGCTTCGGGGCCGGGCCGTGCGAAGACCGCCGGCTCGGCGTCGGTGCAGGGCGTTCGGGTTAGTCTCTGTGGTCGTTATTGAACGGGGCGGGTGGGCTCGATGCATCGCTCGCGCGGCAGTCTCCGCCCTCGCCGCTTCCGCCTCAGCCGCGTTCGTTGTTGTTCAGCCGCATCCGGAATTCGGCGCTGCGTGCGTGCGCTTGCAGACCTTCGCCATATGCGAGTTCGGCGGCGATCTCGCCGAGCGTCTGCGCGCCTTCCGCGCTGACTTCGATCAGGCTCGAACGCTTGAAGAAATCATAAACGCCGAGCGGCGACGAGAACCGTGCGGTACGCGACGTCGGCAGCACATGGTTCGGGCCCGCGCAGTAGTCGCCGAGGCTCTCGCTCGTGTAGCGGCCAAGGAAGATCGCACCCGCGTGGCGGATTTGCTGCGCCCACTGATGCGGCTCCAGCGCCGAAATTTCGAGGTGCTCCGGCGCGATGTCGTTGGCGATCGCGCAGGCCTCGGCCATGTCGCGCACCTTGATCAGCGCGCCGCGGTTTTCGAGCGACGTGCGGATCACCTCGTGGCGCGGCATCGTGGGCAGCAGTTCGTCGATCGCTTCCTGCACACGCGCGATGAACGCGTCGTCCGGGCACAGCAGGATCGACTGCGCGAGTTCGTCGTGCTCGGCCTGCGAGAACAGGTCCATCGCGACCCAGCGCGGATCGGTCGTGCCGTCGCACAGCACGAGGATTTCCGACGGCCCCGCGATCATGTCGATGCCGACCGTGCCGAACACACGACGCTTCGCCGACGCGACATACGCGTTGCCGGGGCCGCAGATCTTGTCGACCGCGGGAACGGTCTGCGTGCCGTACGCGAGCGCGCCCACCGCCTGCGCGCCGCCGATCGTGAACACGCGATCGACACCGCCGAGCAATGCCGCCGCGAGCACGAGCGGATTCTTCACACCGTCCGGCGTCGGCACGACCATCACGATTTCGCGCACGCCGGCCACTCGCGCCGGAATCGCGTTCATCAGCACCGACGACGGATACGCGGCCTTGCCACCAGGCACATAGATGCCCGCGCGATCGAGCGGCGTGACCTTCTGGCCGAGCACGGTGCCGTCAGCTTCGGTGTACTGCCAGCTATGGCTGCCGCACTCGATCTTCTGCTTCTCGTGATAGCCGCGCACGCGCGCCGCCGCCGCTTCCAGCGACGCACGCTGCTTCGGCTCGAGACTTTCGAGCGCCGCTTCGAGCTCCGCCATCGGCAGTTCGAGCTCGGCCACGCTTTTCGCATCGATGCGGTCGAAGCGGTTCGTGTACTCGAGCACTGCCTCGTCGCCTCGCGCCTTCACGTCGTTCAGAATCTGCGCGACCGCGCGCTCGATGGCTTCGTCTTCGCTCGCCTCGAACGCGAGCACCGCATGCAGCGACTTGTGAAAGTCGGGAGCGGTGGAATCGAGCTTGCGAATCTTGATAGACATACAGGTATCCGTTTCGGTAAGGCGCTGAGTCGCAGCGTGATCAGAGTGCCATCGTTCAGTCAGGCCGCCGGGGCGCCGGTTTTCGACGACGCATTGGCAAACGCGTCGAGAATCGGCCGCAAAGCGGCGCGTTTCAGCTTCAGCGCTGCCTGGTTCACCACGAGGCGCGACGAAATCTGCATGATCTCCTCCACCTCGACCAGATTGTTCGCGCGCAGCGTATTGCCCGAGCTGACCAGGTCGACGATCGCGTCGGCGAGGCCGACCAGCGGCGCGAGTTCCATCGAACCGTACAGTTTGATCAGATCGACGTGCACGCCCTTGGCGGCAAAATGCTCACGCGCGGTTTCAACATACTTGGTCGCAACCCGCAGACGCGCGCCCTGGCGCACTGCGTTCGCATAATCGAAACCCGCCGCGACCGCGACCGACATCCGGCAACGCGCAATGTCCAGGTCGACCGGCTGATACAGACCGCTGCCGCCATGCTCGAGCAGCACGTCCTTGCCGGCCACACCGAAGTCGGCCGCGCCGTACTCGACATAGGTCGGCACGTCCGTCGCGCGCACGATGATCACGCGCAGGTTCGGGTCGGTGGTCGGCAGGATCAGCTTGCGCGAGCTCTCCGGATCTTCGGCGACTTCGATGCCGGCCGCCGCGAGCAGCGGCAGCGTTTCCTCGAAGATACGCCCTTTCGACAACGCGAGCGTGAGCGGCGCGCTCACCGCCGGCGACGACGACGTTTGCGGCATCGAACTCATGCCTGACTCCCGGAAACGCGGCGCACCTTCGCACCGATCGCGTTGAGCTTCGCTTCCATGCGGTCGTAGCCGCGATCGAGGTGATAGATGCGGTCGATCAGCGTTTCACCCTCGGCGCGCAGCGCGGCGATCACGAGACTCGCGGATGCGCGCAGATCGGTGGCCATCACCTTCGCGCCGGACAGTTTCTCGACGCCGGTGACGAGCGCGGTGTTGCCGTCGATCGTGATGCTCGCGCCGAGACGGTTCAGCTCCTGCACGTGCATGAAGCGGTTTTCGAAGATCGTCTCGACGACCTGCGAGGTACCATCCGCGATCGTGTTGAGCGCCATGAATTGCGCCTGCATGTCGGTCGGGAACGCCGGGTATTCGGAGGTGCGGAAGGTGACGGCGCTCGGGCGCTTGTCCATCCGCACGCGCATCCAGTCGTCGCCTTCCTCGACCGTCACGCCCGCTTCGCGCAGCTTTTCGGTGACGGCTTCGAGCAGCAGCGGACGCATCTTGCGAAGCGTGACGTCGCCGCCTGCCGCCGCGACCGCGCACAGGAAGGTGCCCGCTTCGATGCGGTCCGGAATCACCGTGTGCTTCGCACCGTGCAGCTTGTCGACGCCCTGGATCACGAGGCGATCCGTGCCGATGCCTTCGATCTTCGCGCCCATCGCGACGAGCAGGTGCGCGAGGTCGACCACTTCGGGTTCGCGCGCGGCGTTCTCGATGATCGTTTCGCCTTCCGCGAGCACCGCCGCCATCAGCAGGTTCTCGGTACCGGTCACGGTGATCATGTCGGTGACGATGCGCGCGCCCTTCAGACGCTTCGCGCGCGCTTCGATGAAGCCGTGCTCGATCGTGATCTCGGCGCCCATCGCCTGCAGACCCTTGATGTGCTGGTCGACCGGACGCGCGCCGATCGCGCAGCCGCCGGGCAGCGACACGCGCGCATGACCGAAGCGCGCGACGAGCGGACCGAGCACGAGGATCGACGCGCGCATCGTCTTCACCATCTCGTACGGCGCGACGAGGTTGTCGACCTTCGACGCGTCGAGCGCGACGCGCCCTTCGCCTGCCTCGATACGCACGCCCATCTGGCCGAGCAGCTTGAGCATCGTGCGCACGTCCTGCAGATCGGGCACGTTCTCCAGATGCACCGGATCGGCGGTCAACAGACCCGCGCACAGGATCGGCAATGCCGCGTTCTTCGCACCCGAGACGACAACTTCACCGGAGAGCGGGTAGCCACCTTCAATGATGATTTTATCCATGCCTGTCGGTTCCTGATCGGCCCGGTTCGCGCCCGGACCTGCTTTGTCTGTGTTCGGCGCGCCGCTAGCTGCGTCGCGCCCTTCGTGAGTAACTCGCACTAAATTTCCAGATTACGCGTTCTGCCATTCGGCGGGCGTCAGCGTCTTCATGCTGAGCGCGTGGATTTCTTCGCGCATGCGCTCGCCGAGCGCCGCATACACGAGTTGGTGACGCTGGATCAGGCGCTTGCCTTCGAAGCTCGGCGAGACGATCGTCGCAAAGAAATGCTGACCGTCGCCTTCGACTTCGAGATGCTCGCACGCGAGTCCAGCTGCAATGTACTGTTTGACCTGTTCGGGAGTCGGCAACATGAGAGAAGCTCCTCGTCAGTGGCGCAGCTTGTAGCCGGTGGCGAGCATGCGCATCGCCACGACAGCCAGCACCACAAAGAAACCGGCGACGATCGCGAGGCTCACCAGCGGGTCGATATCCGACACGCCGAAAAAGCCATAGCGAAAGCCGTCGATCATGTAGAAAAACGGATTGAGCCGCGATACTTCGCGCCACCCGGGCGGCAGCGTATGCGTCGAGTAGAACACGCCCGACAGGAACGTGAGCGGCATAATCAGAAAGTTCTGGAACGCGGCGAGCTGGTCGAACTTCTCGGCCCAGATGCCGGCAATCAGACCCAGCGTGCCGAGGATCGCCGCGCCGAACATCGCGAACACGATGATGTAGAGCGGCGAGGTGAAAGCGAGCGGCACGAACCAGATCGTCACGATGAACACGCCGAAGCCGACGCACAGCCCGCGCGCCACGGCCGCGAGCACGTAGGCCGCGAACATCTCATAGTGCGACAGCGGCGGCAGCAGCACGAACACGAGGTTGCCGGTGATCTTCGATTGAATCAGCGACGAAGAACTATTCGCGAACGCGTTCTGCAGCACGCTCATCATCACGAGACCTGGAATCAGGAAGCTCGTGTATTCGACGCCCGGATAGACCTCGACGTGGCCGCGCAGCGCGTGGCCGAAGATGGTCAGATAAAGGAGCGCGGTGATGACCGGCGCGAGAACGGTCTGGAACGATACCTTCCAGAAACGCAGCAGTTCTTTGTAAAACAGCGTGCTAAATCCACTGTAGCCGCTCATGCGAGCCCCTCGATCACTTCTGGACCGTTCATCACCTGAACGAATACGTCTTCGAGGTCGGCTTTGCGGACCTCGATTTCTTCGAATGTACAACCGGCCGCGCGGCATTGCGCGAGGATACGCTCGACGTCGTCGTAGCTCGTCAGGCGCAGCAGGTGCTGGCGGCCATTGCCGTTGCCCGCGCCGCTTTCCGCCTCGAGTGGACGCAGATCGGCGGGCAGCACGCCGTGCGCGAAGCGCACGAACAGCTGCATGCCGGCGAAGCGCTGCAGCAGCGTGCTGGTGCGATCGAGCGCAACGACCTCACCACGGCGCAGCATCGCGATGCGGTCGCACAGCGATTCGGCTTCTTCCAGGTAGTGCGTGGTCAGCACGATCGTGTGGCCTTCACGATTCAGGCGCGAGATGAACTTCCACAGCGTCTGGCGCAGCTCGACGTCGACGCCCGCGGTCGGCTCGTCGAGCACGATCACCGGCGGACGGTGCACGAGCGCCTGCGCGACCAGCACGCGGCGCTTCATGCCGCCCGACAGCGCGCGCATGTTCGCATCGGCTTTTTCGGTGAGATCGAGATTGGCCATGATCTCGTCGATCCATGCGTCGTTGTTGCGCAGACCGTAGTAGCCCGACTGGATGCGCAAGGTTTCGCGCACCGTGAAGAACGGATCGAACACGAGTTCCTGCGGCACCACGCCGAGCGCGCGGCGCGCATTGCGGAAATCGTCGACGACGTCGTGACCGCGCACCGCGATGCTGCCTTCGTCGGCGCGGGCGAGACCCGCGAGTATGCTGATGAGCGTCGTCTTGCCCGCGCCGTTCGGACCGAGCAGTCCGAAGAACTCGCCTTCTTCGACCGTGAGGCTGACGCCCTTGAGCGCCTGCAAGTCCTTGTAGCGCTTCTTGACGTTACGAATTTCTATGGCTGACATGACTATGGGCCGCGCGCGTCGCGGCGCCTGAAGTAGCCCCGATGGAGCTTGGGGACGTGCAAATGCTGGAAGAAACGGAACCGGGGCCGATTAGGGGGCCAGTTCAACGCCCCAAAAAAACGTTTGATTATAGGGCAAAAACTGACACCCCCGGCCTGGCCGGAAGGGGGGAGACGACGCTAGAGGAGCGTCAATGTCGCGCTGACGCAACCATGCTGGAGGCGACAGGAGAGAGAAGCGTATCGACGCCGTAGGCCTGCGCGAGACTGGCGAGACCAGCCGGCAGATTGACGATTTCGAACTTGCCGCCACGCGCCGCCGCGGCCCGCACCCACGCGAGCAGGACGGCGAGCGCCGACGAATCGAATTGCTTGAGCGGCGCGCAATCGACGCCGCGCGCGCCCGCCGCAATGCGTTGCAGACCCGCCGCGAGCGCGGCCTTCGCGCTCTCGTGGGTCAGCGTCGCGCCGCTGTCGAAGCGGTTCGCGACCTGGTTCAGCACGTCGCTCACGACTGCTTGCCCGCGGCGAGTTGCTGATTGCGCTGCGTGAGGAACTGGATCAGTCCGTCCACGCCCTTCTGCTGGATCTGCTCGTTGAACTGCTGCTGATATGCCTGGATCAGCCACGCGCCGAGCACGTTGAGGTCATACACGCGCCAGCCTTGCGCCGTCTTGTACAGACGGTAGTCGAGTTCGATCGGTTGGCCATTGTTCATCACGACCGAGCGCACCACGGTGTCGGTGTCGTCCGGGTTCATGCGGAACGGCTTGAACTGGATCTGCTGGTCGCGCACCTGCGCGAGCGCGCCCGAGTACGTGCGGATCAGCAGCATCTTGAACTGCTCGACCACCTGGTTTTGCTGCTCGGGCGTCGCGGTGCGCCAGTTGCGGCCCATCGCGAGCTGGGTGGTGCGGCGGAAGTCCGTGTACGGCAGGATCTTTTCGTTGACGAGCGCCGTGATGTGGGTGATGTCGCCCTGCTGGATCGACTTGTCGCCGCGAATCGCGTCCATCACCTGCTGGGTGACGGTTTTGATCAGCACCTCGGGGGAGTTGGTGTCGACGGTTTGCGCCGATGCGCCCGCGCTGATGAATGAAAACAACACGGCAAACAACGGAATCAGGAAGAATTTTTTCATATCGAGCTTTGCCTCAAAAATAGTGCAACAGTTTGAACGGACCTTATCACGCGAGTTCGACGGCAATCCATGCGCAAACTGCGAGAGTCGTATCGATCTGTTACGGCTGCACGTTCAATGCAATCTGAACGACGGGAAGTTGAAGCGCGTGGGCGGCACCAGCTGACCGGCCGGAATCTGCGTTTCAGGGCCGCCTTTCAGGTCTAGCGGTGGGGTTTCGGTGCCCGACGCAGCCTCCGGCGCCGACGCGCCCTGCGGTGCCGATGCGCCCTGCGGTGTTGCCACGGCCGCGCCGGATGCGGGAGCCGCCTTTGCCGGAGCACCCTGCGTGCCCGCGGCAGCGCCCGCCGCACCGGTTGCAGCGCCGGCCGGCGCACCTGCCGCCCCCGCGGCCGCGCCCGTCTCGCCTTCGTCGTACTTCGGCAGCGGCGCTTCCTCTTCATAGCTCGGCAGGTCCTGCGGACGCCGGCGGTTATCCGAGAGCAGATACTGGCGGCGCTGCAGATACGCATTGCGCACGAACGAGTATTTGTCGAGCGCCGCGCCTTCCAGCAGGTTGCTCGCGCCGAGCAGGTTCGCGCGCGTATTGACGATGTTCAAGCCCCACAAGGCCCAGCTC
This sequence comes from Paraburkholderia sp. JPY465, assembly GCF_050436725.1. Lineage (NCBI taxonomy): Bacteria > Pseudomonadati > Pseudomonadota > Betaproteobacteria > Burkholderiales > Burkholderiaceae > Paraburkholderia > Paraburkholderia sp. JPY465. The sequence continues at coordinate 3,761,658 of NZ_JBNDMT010000003.1, read as the reverse complement.
AGGCCCGGCGGATCGATGTAGCTGATCGGGTTCACGTAGTAGTTGCCGAGCGAGCCGAATGCGTCGCGCACCGTGCTCGGCCCGAACAGCGGCAGCACGAGGTAAGGGCCCGCCGGCACGCCGTAGTGGCCAAGCGTCAGACCGAGGTCGTTGTCGTGCTTGGGCAGCTTCGCGAGCGTCGCGACGTCGAACAGGCCGCCGACGCCGAACAACGTGTTGATCACGATCCGCATGATGTCCGACACGCCGTCCGCGATGCGCAACTGCAGCAGATTGTTCGCCGCGATATAGATGTCGCCGATGTTCGAGAAGAAGTTCGTCACGCTGTCGCGCACCGGCTGCGGCGTGACAAACACATAGCCCTGCGCGACCGGCTTGATCGCGTACTGGTCGACCTTGTCGTTGATGGTGAAGATCGTGCGGTTCAGCCCTTCGAACGGGTCGCCCTTGGTCGGCGTCTGCACGGTCGTGCAACCGGCGAGTAGCGCAGCCGCCATGGCGACCTTGCCGAACTGTAGGACGCGCGCGCCGCTGCGCGGGGTCTGCAGTTTCGTCTGCATCGTTGTTCTCCTTATTGGCCTGACTGGCCGGCAGCGCCGGAGGCCGGCGCTCCCGGCGCCGGTGTGGGGGCGGATGCAGCGGGCTTCGCTGCGCCGGAATCCGCGGCCTTGCTATACAGGAACTGGCCGATCAGGTTTTCCAGCACGATCGCCGATTGCGTCATCGTGATGGTATCGCCCGCCTTCAGCATTTCCGAGTCGCCGCCCGGCTCGAGCCCGATGTACTGCTCGCCGAGCAGACCCGAGGTCAGGATCTTCGCCGAAGTGTCTCTCGGAAACTCGAATTGCTTGTCGATATCGATCGTGACGAGCGCCTGGTAGGTGTTGCTATCGAAGCCGATCGACGCAACCCGGCCGACCGTCACGCCAGCGCTCTTTACCGGCGCGCGCGGCTTCAGCCCGCCGATGTTGTCGAACTTGAGCTTGACCGGGTAGGTTGCCTGGAACGACAACGAGCTCATATTGCCGGCCTTCAGCGCAAGAAACAGCAACGCCACGAAACCCAGCACCACGAACAGGCCGACCCAGAAGTCGAGAACATTCTTTTTCATCGTCATCCCAAAGTGAATCCACCGCGCCGCCGCCACTTCCCGCCGTGCGCGGCACATCGTGCGCCGCCGGAAGCCGGCACGCTGCGCGGCCTTAGCTGAACATCAGTGCGGTCAACAGGAAGTCGAGCCCGAGCACCGCGAGCGACGCGTACACGACCGTGCGGGTCGTCGCGCGCGACACGCCTTCCGGCGTCGGCTTCGCCTCGTAGCCCTGAAACAGCGCGACGAAGGTCACCGCGAGACCGAACACCACGCTCTTGACGACCCCGGCGCCGACATCGCGCCACACGTCGACGCCACTTTGCATCTGCGACCAGAACGCGCCGGCATCGACGCCGATCAGCAGCACGCCGACCACGTAACCGCCCAGCACACCGACCGCACTGAAGATCGCCGCGAGGATCGGCATCGAGATGATGCCCGCCCACAGGCGCGGCGCGATCACGACTTTGACCGGATCGACGGCCATCATTTCCATCGCGGTTAGCTGCTCGCCCGCCTTCATCAGGCCAATTTCGGCGGTCAGCGACGTGCCCGCGCGCCCGGCGAACAGCAGCGCGGTCACGACCGGCCCGAGCTCGCGCACCAGCGACAGCGCGACCAGCAGCCCGAGCGCCTGCTCGGATCCATAACGGTTCAGCGTGTAATAGCCCTGCAGCCCGAGCACGAAGCCGACGAACAGCCCGGACACCGCAATGATCACGAGCGAATAATTACCGACGAAGTGGATCTGCTTCGTGACAAGACGCGGGCGGCGCAGCAGCGGGAAAATTTCGAGCACGAGGCGCAGGAAGAAGCGCGTCGCGTAGCCGGCGGTGCCGAGCCCGGTGATGACCGAGCGACCGATCGTACTGATCATGACTGGCCTCCGCCGATGCCGAAATCCGCCGCGAGCGGCGTCTGCGCCGGATAGTGGAATCGGAACGGGCCGTCCGGCGCGCCGTCGATGAACTGGCGCACGGTCGGGTCGGTCGACGCGCGCAGCTCGTCCGGCGTGCCTTCGGCGAGCACGCCGCCGTTGGACAGGAAATACACGTAATCGGCGATCGCGAACGATTCCGGCACGTCGTGCGTGACGAGAATCGACGTCGCGCCAAGCGCCTGGTTCAGCGTGCGGATCAGGTTCGCGGTGATGCCGAGCGAGATCGGGTCGAGGCCGGCGAACGGCTCGTCGTACATCATCAGTTCGGGGTCGAGTGCGATCGCGCGCGCGAGCGCCACGCGCCGCGCCATGCCGCCCGAAATCTCCGACGGCAGCAAATCGCGAGCGCCGCGCAGGCCGACCGCGTTGAGCTTCATCAGCACGAGGTCGCGCAGCAGGTCTTCGGGGAGATCGGTGTGTTCGCGCAGCGAGAAGGCGACGTTTTCGAACACCGACATGTCGGTGAACAGCGCGCCGAACTGGAACAGCATGCCCATCTTGCGGCGCAGCGCGTAAAGGCCTTCGCGCGTCTGCCCGCCGATGTCCTGGCCATGGAACAGCACCTGGCCTCGTTGCGCGCGCACGAGGCCGCCGATCAGCCGCAGCACAGTGGTTTTGCCGCAACCCGAGCCGCCCATGACCGCGACGACCTGACCGCGACGAAAGCGCAGATTCAGATTCGACAGGACGAGCCGGTCGCCGTAACCGAAGTCGACGTCGCGCAGCTCGAGTATTGTCTCGGGGGAGGAAGGCACCAAACTGACAGTCCTTTTACACGGAAGGCCGAATTATAGGGCCATCATGCAAAAGCTGCCTTGAGGTGCCCCGTTCCTTGACTATGCCTGACGATTATTGCGTAAACGTGTGTTGCAGCGCCGAAACAGCGGCGGCCGGGTCGGCCGCTTCGGTGACCGCGCGCACCACCGCCGCGCAGCCGACGCCAGTCGCGAGCACCTCCGGCAGCACCTGCAGATCGATCCCGCCGATCGCGACGAGCGGCACCACGCCGTCGAGCAGCCGCACATAGCGCGCGAGGCGCCGCAAGCCCTGCGGCGCGGTCGGCATGACCTTGGTCGTGGTCGGGAATACGGCGCCCAATGCAATGTAGCTCGGACGAAAATGCAGCGCCTTCAGCATCTCGTAGAAGCCGTGCGTGGACAGGCCCAGGCGAATGCCCGCGTCGGCCAGCGCGGACAGATTCGCGGTATGCACGTCTTCCTGACCAAGGTGAACGCCGTACGCGCCCGCCTCGAGCGCGGCCTGCCAGTGGTCGTTGATGAACACCTGCGCGTCGTGCGCGCGGCCGGCGGCCACACAGCGGGCGATCTCGCGCTTCAGTTCGTCGGCGGGTTCGGCCGACTTGCGGCGCAACTGCACCGTCTTCACGCCGTAGCCGACTACCCGTTCGACCCAGTCCGCGGTCGGCAGCACCGGATACAGACCGAGCTTGTCCGGGCAGCGCGGGAACGCCCTGGCGGGTGCCGGCGGCAGGCCGGTCAGTCGCGGAAAGCGGCCGAGGTCGGACGGGAAAGCGTCGTCGGCGCGGGTCTCGTCGCCGTCGCGCCACGCGAGCGCGAGCACCAGTGCGTCGTGCGGATCGAAACCGCAGTCGAGGAACGCGGCCAGCGCGGGAATCCAGTCTTCCGCCAGATGACCTTCGAGGCCGTACTTCTCACCGCCCAGATGCAGCGTCGCGCGGTTTTCCGCGGCGACGATCACGCCCGCGCCCCGCGTCAGCCAGCGCGCGATCTGCTCGCCGTGCTGCTGCGCGTCGGCGATCACGATCAGGTCGCCACCGTTCGGTTCGTCCGGCGCGGTCAGGCAGATGCGCCACGGCGCGTGGGTCGGCGGCCAGTCGCCGAGCCGCGCGCGGATGCGCTCGGCGGCTTCGATGAGTTCGTCGGCCGTCGGCCAGAACAGATCGCGGTCTTTCAGCGTCAATGACTGCGTCATGCCGCACCTCCATCCTGATGCCAGAACGGCATGCCGACCACCGGCGTGCTCGCGTGCGCACTCTCGCGCTCGGCCATCGGGCCCGCGAGATACGCCTGCCGGCCCGCCTCGACGCCCAGCGCGAACGCGCGCGCCATGGCGTCGGGGTGCGTCGCCTGCGACACCGCCGTGTTCAGCAGCACGCCGTCGAAACCCCACTCCATCACCTGGGCCGCGTGCGACGGCACGCCGAGCCCGGCATCGACGATCAGCGGCACGTCCGGCAGCCGTTCGCGCAACACGCGCAGCCCGTACGGATTGATCACGCCCTTGCCGGTGCCGATCGGCGCGCCCCACGGCATCAGCGCCTCGCAGCCAGCGTCGAGCAGACGGCGGCCGATCACCAGATCCTCGGTGCAGTACGGCAGCACCTTGAAGCCATCCTTGACGAGCCGCGCGGCGGCTTCGATCAGGCCGACCGGGTCGGGCTGCAGCGTGTAGTCGTCGCCGATCAGTTCGAGCTTGATCCACTCGGTCTCGAAGATTTCGCGCGCCATATGCGCAGTGGTCACCGCTTCACCGACGGTCAGGCAGCCCGCCGTATTGGGCAGCAACGGCACGCCGTGGCGCTTGAGCAGATCGAAGAAGCCGGCTTCCGCGTTGCCCTCGTTCATCTGACGGCGCAGCGCGACGGTCACCATGCCGGGGCGCGCGGCGTCGATCGAATCGGACAGCGATTGCAGCGACGGGTAGCGCGACGTGCCGAGCAGCACGCGGCTTACGAAAGTTTGACCGTATAGCGTCAGCGCGTCGGCGCTCTGGTGAGAAGTCATTTGCATCATCCTGGTTTGCCGTCGCGGCTAGAACCGACCGCGTGACGGCAATGGGTTTTCGGCGACGGTTGTTGCGTTCGGTAAGCGGCAGGCTGGCGCGAGCGCGCTCAGCCGCCCGCGACCGGCTGCACGACGTCGAGCCGGTCGCCCGTTTGCAACGCGCGCGCCGCATGCTGCGCACGCGCGACGAAATCACCGTTGAGCGCGACCGCGAACGGCGGACGCGCTCCAAACGCGGTGAGCGCATCGGCGACGGTCGAGCCTTCGGGCAACGACAACGGCTTCTGATTGATATGAATGTCCATGGTGTTCGAATACGGTTCAATCGATGGCGCAAGCGGCATCGCGCGCGGCACGTTGGCCGCCACGCTCAGGCCGGCTCGCGCGCGAAATGCTGCTGGAACAGCTCGCTCCAGCGTGCCTCGCGCCGCCAGCCGGCAAATGCGTCGACGTCCCCTACGCGGCCGTCGAGCAGCGCGCTCGCGAAACGTACAGCTTCGTCGGCGACTTCCGGCGCGATCATAAAGCCGTGCCGATACAGGCCGTTCACGCGCAGCGTGCGCGCGCCGTCCCACAGCAGCGCGGGACGGTGATCGGGCAAGGTCGGCCGGCACTGCGAATTCAGCTCGAGGATGCGCGCCTCGCCGAAGCCCGGATGTACCGAGAACGCCGCACTCAGCAATTCGAGCGCCGAACGCACGCTGACGGGCGACATGTCCTCGCCCTCCACCTCGGTCGCGCCGATCACGTAGAGGCCGTTCTGCTTCGGCGCGATATACAGCGGGTAGCGCGGATGCAGCAGCCGCACCGGGCGAGTCAGCTGCAGGTGAGGTGCATGCACGCGCGCAACTTCACCGCGGATGCCGCGCAGCGTCGGCAGCACGGGCTTCGCGCCGAGCCCGCGGCAATCGATCGTGATGCCGGCGTCAGGCAGCGACGCGTCGCCGATCGGCGTGTTCCAGTGCGTGTCGACGCCGCGCTCGGCAAGCCCCGCGGCGAGCGCGGACAGCACCTGGCGATTGTCGAGTTGCCCCTCGCGCGGCAGCAGCCAGCCCTGATTGAAGCGGCCGGCCAACGCGGGTTCGGCGGCGCCGAGCTGCGCGCCCGAAAGCGCGACGAAGCCGCCATCGAGCAACTCGGCCGGCGCGTTCGCGCGCACGCGGCGCTCGAACAGCGGCGCCTCCGTGCGATCCGCGTGATGCCAGACGACGAGCGTGCCGTTGCGCTGAAAAAACACCGGTTCCGGCAGTTCGGAAAGCAAGCGCGGCCAGTTTTCGAGCGAACTCGCACCGAGCCGCGTGATCAGCAGCTCGGCGCTCGCGGCTTCTGCCAGCGGCGCGAGCATCGCCGCGGCGACCCACGCGGCAGCCTGCGACCCGGCGGCATTGCCGCGCTCATAGAGCGCTATGCGATGGCCGTCGCCCGCGAGGCGCCACGCGACCAGCCGGCCGCACAAACCACCGCCGAGCACCGCGAAATCAGGTCGAGCGGAACGGTTCATCGCGCGCTCTCCGTTTGATTGCGGCGGGCAAAACCAAAGCGGCACGGCACGCCGGAAGCGGCGTGACCAAGAGAAAGATGCATGTCTGAAGAATAGGCGGTCATCGAGTCCTTTCCGTACGGCCAAAAACGCACGTACCCAGGACGAAACCGGCGGGTGAAGCCGGCCGGTCACGGCGTGTGCAGGTGAGCTGCGCTCGCCGCCCGGCGGGGAATGGAAGACGGTTGCTTCCGGAAACTTCCCGCGCCGGTATTACCCGGATCGGGTGCAAAGGGTCTCTCTCAGCCTCGCCGCCCCGGCATGAAAATCATGCCGCCTGTGGGCGAAGCACCCCTGTTTCGTCGCAGGTCATTAGACCATAAAAGGCGCGGCGCCCGCAAACCAGCGGTCCGCCGTCGCTGCCGCGATTTTGATCTGGCACCGTCTAACGAGATGTCGATGCGAAGCGGCCCGGCGGTCTGGCACAATGCCGTGACCGGTGCCGAAAAAACGCGGCGCGCGCGGCACTCGTGGCCGCATGCGTGGCGGCGGAATCACGGCGGACGCCGGCCCCGAAAAATTAATTTTCGCTTAAGGGCGTCACGCCAGAATCGGGCGCCCGTCCGGACTCGCGTTCATCGCGATGGCGCGATGCCCGGCCAGGTATCGCAGACCCGCCGCAGTCACGGCCTCGCAAAGGGCCGGCTGTTAGCGGGATCGCCCGACATGGGTAACCAGATCGGACCCGTACGCCGCCGGAATGCACTTCGGGTCAGCACTTCATCAGGACGCTCATGACACCACATACTTCCGCCAGCCCCGCGCTGCCGTCCGACGAAAAGGTCTCCGCCTGGAGCCTGATCAAGCCTTACTGGGTTTCCGAGGAACGAGGCATCGCATGGGCGCTGCTCGTCGCGATCATCGTGATGAACCTGATCGTCGTCTGGATCAACGTGCGCCTGAACCGCTGGAGCGCAGACTTCTACAACGCGCTGCAACAGAAGAACGTCCACGACTTCCCGCATCTGTTGATGATTTTTACCGGACTCGCGTTCGGCTTCATCATCCTCGCCGTGTATGGGCGCTATCTGCGCCAGATGCTCGGATTCCGCTGGCGCCAGTGGCTGACCACCCGCTACCTGAACGAGTGGCTCAACGACAGCGCGTTCTACCGCATCGAGCGTGACCGCCTCGCCGACAACCCGGACCAGCGGATCAGCGACGACCTGCAGTCGTTCGCGACCACCACGCTGTCGCTGACGCTCGATCTGCTGTCGACCGTCGTCACGCTGGTGTCGTTCATCACGATCCTGTGGACGCTCGCGGGCGCGCTGAGTATTTCGCTCGGCGGCATGCCGCTGCATATCCCCGGCTATATGGTGTGGGCCGCCGCGCTGTATGCGGTGGTCGGTTCGCTCGTTATGCAGAAGGTCGGCCATCCGCTCGTGTCGATCAACTATCAGGCGCAGAAGGTCGAGGCGGATTTCCGTTTCGGTCTGATCCGGCTGCGTGAGAACGCCGAGCAGATCGCGTTCTACAACGGCATGGAAACCGAGAAGACGAACGCGCGCACGCTGTTCGGCCGCATCCGCGACAACTGGTGGCAGGTGATGAAGTACACGAAGCGCCTGACCTTCGTGCTGAGCTTCTACGGCCAGATCGCGATCATTTTCCCGATCGTCGTCGCCGCGCCGCGCTACTTCGCGGGCGCGTTCACGTTCGGCGTGCTGATGCAGATTTCGAGCGCGTTCGGCACCGTCAGTGATTCGTTCTCGTGGTTCATCAACAGTTATACGAGCCTCGTCGAATGGCGCGCGACCGTGAACCGGCTGCGCGAATTCAAGCGCGTCGTGCATGCGCCGCGTCTGAAGGAATCGGTGTCGCCGGCCACGGAACACGGCGGCATCAACCTGCATTTCGTCGACAGCAACACGCTCACCACCGACAGCCTCACGCTCGCGCTGCCCAATGGCAACCCCCTGTCGCGCATCCGCGATATCGCGATCCGGCCGGGCTCGCGCTGGCTCGTGCGCGGTCCGTCGGGCGCCGGCAAGAGCACGCTGATGCGCGCGCTCGCGGGCCTGTGGCCGTTCGGCGACGGTTCGATCGACGCGCCGGTCAATGCCCGCATGATGTTCATCCCGCAGGTCAGCTACATGCCGATCGGCACGCTGAAGGCGGCGCTCGCGTATCCATCGGCGGCGGACACCTATGGCGACGACGAATGCCGCGACGCGCTCATCACCTGCCATCTGTCGGAATACGCGGACCGTCTGCAGGAAACGGGGCACTGGACCCGCGTGCTGTCGCCGGGTGAGCAGCAGCGCTTCGCCGCCGCGCGCGTGCTGCTGCACAAGCCTGACTATCTGTTCCTCGACGAAGCGACCAGCGCGCTCGACGCGGAAAACGAGGCGCGGCTCTATCGACTGTTCACCGAGCGGTTGCCGAAGGCGGCGATCGTCAGCGTCGCGCATCGCGAATCGCTTGCTGCGTTCCATGACGAAACGCTCGACGTCGAGCGTTCGGCCGAAGCGATAGCGGCGTAAGCGACGCGCGCGGCGCTCAGGTCAAAAAAGCGCACGACGCCGCTCCGCGCGTCGTGCGAAACATCCGGAAAGACACGAGAAGAGTTCGGAAGCATTTGCGAAGCGCACAAGCTGTTCCGCGCTTTGAAAATGCCTGCGAGCAGCGACCATAGTCGTACGGGCCGCGCCATGCGTCGGCCTTCGTTGACGTCAGTCACGTCTTTGATCGCAACCGCTCTCCGGACTTCTCGCCCATGTCATTCGCTCGCCGTGTTTCACCTTTTCTCCCGTCTTTGCTCCCGCGCCTCGCGCTCGCCTGCGGCGCCGCGCTGCTCGTCACGAACACCGTCGATGCCGCGCAAACGGCCGAGCCGAATCAGCCCGCCGATATCTGCGCGGCGCTGACGCACATCGTCGATGCGAGCGATTTCCGGCAACTGCCGGGCGAGACCGCAGCGCAACTGCCGGGCGTCTCCCACTCCGACGATTGCCGCGCCACCGCGCACGCGTACGACTGCCACTGGCGCGCGCACTGGCAAGCCGACGGCGTCATCAACGATCCGCTCGAAGAACTCGGCGCCGACATCGCCGCCTGTTTTCCGCGCGTCGTGCACGACGTCAACACACCTGTGCGCCAGCATTTCGTCGTGACCACCGACGCGCGCCGCGTGAACGTCACCGCAAGCGTGCAAGGTCAGAACGAACTGCGACTGCGCGTGACGCGCTGAGCGCGCGGCCGTTGCTGCTTTCGATGACCCAGCGAATCTCGTGACCGGGATCGGGCGCCGCATTATGACCTCGCCGCCAACCGTGCGCGCGCCAGCCGCAACCAGGCCTTCGCGTCCGGGTCGGGTCGCCTCGCTGATATCGCGGCGTCGCTGCGCCCTCGCCGCCTTCGCCGCGACGCTGACACTCACGCTCGACGGCTGCGCATGGACGCTGATCCAGGCCGCCGACGCCACCGGTTCCGTGATCCAGGCCGGCTACGCGATCGCGTCTAACTACTCGTCGCCGACCTTCGTCAATGGCCGGCCCGCGGATGTGCAGCACGTGTGCATCGAAGTGAACCCGACGGTGTCGGTCGGCGATTTCGTGCCGGCGCTGCAGCTCGCGCTCGAGCGGCGCGGCATTCGTTCGGACGTCTACAATCCGGGCACTTCACCCGCCGGCTGCGAAGCGCGGCTCGTCTACAACGCCGCGATCGACTATGGGCGTCGCTCGTTCAGCGACGAATCGATCCAGTACCTGTCGATCATCGATCTGACGCTGATCCAGAGCGGTCGCATTCTGGTCACGGCGCGCTATCAGACGGGCGGCCTGAACACCGACCGCTTCTCGTCGGCCTCGGTGAAGCTTGGCGGCTTGATCGAGCGGATGGTCGTCGATCGAACCGATTTCGCGCGCCAGGAGCAGCAACAGCAGACCTTGCAGACCTCGCAGGCCTTCGCGCCGACCCACTGAATACCCGCAGCTTGGGGTTCGCTTGCAGCGTCTTACACGGGAAAGGATTGGAAAGCGGTATGCGCTTTGCGCGGCCCGTGGGCATCACTATGATCACCTGAATGAACCAGACCATCCTGATCGTCGATGACGATCCCGTCGTACGCGAGCTCGTCAGCGAGTATCTGCACGGGCGCGGCTTTAACGTCGCCACGCTCGAAAATGGCTCGGCGTTGCAGCGCAGATTGCAGCAGGAGCGCCCCGCTCTCGTCGTGCTCGACATCATGATGCCGGAGCTCGATGGCATCAGCGCGCTGCGCGCATTGCGCGTCGCTGGCGACGACATTCCCGTGATTCTGCTGACCGCGCGCTCCGATCCGATCGATCGCGTGATCGGCCTCGAGCTCGGCGCCGACGACTATCTCGGCAAGCCGTTCGAACCGAGCGAGCTCGTCGCGCGGATTCGCACCGTGCTGCGTCGTCGCGGCTCGATCGCGCCGGGCGCGCCCGAGCAACGCGCGCCCTATCATTTCGGCCGTTTCGAAGTGAACTTCCCCGCGCGCGAACTGCGCCGCGGCGGCGAACGCATCACGCTGCGTTCGAGCGAATTCGCGATGCTGAAGGTGTTCGTCACGCATGCGATGACCGTGCTCACGCGCGCGCAGTTGCTCGAGAAACTGCACGGCAATAGCGACGCGCATCGCAATCGGAGTCTCGACGTGTCGATCTGGCGCTTGCGTCGCCTGATCGAAGTGGACCCGTCGGAACCGCGCTACGTGCAGACAGTGTGGGGACGCGGCTATGTGTTCGTGCCGGACGGCGAGATCGGCGCGGCCGAGCGCGGGCTCACGCCGCCGCTCGGCTAGCGGTGCGAGTCGAACTGATCGAAGCCAGTTGATGCGATCTGCGCGCCGCGCATAACGGGCACCGCGCTGACGCGGCCGACAGTCAAAACGTCAGCACACTCAGAAACATCCGCTGCAGCCAGCCCATCGTCGTCGCATCGTTGACCATGCCGAGGCCCGCCTGCTCGATGCGCGCGTTCGCGACCTTGCTCGACGCAACGTAATTGCCCGCTTCGATATCCTTGGGATTGACGATGCCCGACAACCGAAGACGGTCACGGGTACCGCTCATCGCGATCACCTTCTCGCCCGACACGACGAGATTGCCGCCCGACACCGTGCCGATCACGGTCACGGCGAGCGTGCCCGTCATGTCGCTGATGTCGCTCAGACGGCCCTGCCCTTTGTAGTCGGTGCTGGCCGAGCCGATGTTGAACAGTTTCGCGAGCCGCGCGGCGGCGTTCGTCGATTGGTCCGCCGCGGCCGCGGTGATGCTGCTCGCGCGGTTCGCCGATGCGCTCCCGCTGTTGTTGCCGCTATACGATTCGGACAGCCGGATCGTCAGCACGTCGCCGATATGCTGCGCGCGCGGCGTCTCATACAGCAGCAGCGGTGCGCCGGCCTGATAGATCGCGCCTTGCGTGTTGACGTTCAAAGGCGCGGATGCGAGCGGCGGCGCCATCGGCGTTTCGACGATCGACCTCGTCTGCGCGCTCGAACAGGCCGCGAGACAGCTCGCGGCGCCGAACACAAGGATGAGACGTAATGCGGTCATGCTGGCTCCGTGGCGAGAAAGATGAAATGGAGTTGAAGCGTGGCGGCGCTAGTGGGTCGCCACCCGCTTTCGGCGTTGGGCTCATTCCGATAGTCAGGCTTGCCAGACAATCATCAGCCCGCGTCGGCGCCGCTCGCCTGCCACTGCCGCACGACCGCTTTCATCCACGCATCCGAGCCCTTCAGCAGATACGTGAGCGTGCCGTTGCGGCTGCGCGGCAGAAAGCAAAGCGTGATCGAACTGACCGCGTTCTCCCATACGTACATCGGCATCGCGCCCGGTGCCGCCGCGTTGCGCGTCGCGAGACGCGGCGGCCCAAAACGATCTTCGAGCGCGTCGCGCAGATCCTCCGCGGTCAGTTCGTCGATCACGAACGACATCTCGTAGAGACGCAATGCGCCTTGCCCGTCGATACGCGTAAAGCGCATCACATGTTCGAGTGCCGGCGCGCCATCGACCACCGCCTGCGACACCGCCCAGCGCTCATCATCGCGATGCGCCCAGCGGCACGCGACGCTCAGGCTATCGTGCGATTTCAGCCGCATGCCGAGCGCACCTGCCTGCACGTCGGTCTCGCAGATCGGCACGCTGCCGATCGGCGTCGCGCGGACGGCCGAGCCCGCGCGGAATTCGTCGATCGTGATGCCGAGCGCGACGCCGCGAAACGAAAACGGCGCGTCCGGCAAGCGCCGCCGCGTGTCGGTGACGACGATATTCGATGCCGCGCTGGCCGCCTTCGGACTGCGCGCGTCAGGCTGCGCATGCGCGGCGCACGTCAGCACACCGCCGAGCAGCATCAATGCACCGACCATCCTGGTGAGCGTCATGATTCAGTCGATCGCGGAAGCGCACATGTCGAAAGGCGTCGCCGCCGCATGGCCGACGACCGGCAGCACTTTCAGGGTCGCCGCCGTGACCCGGCACGGCAGCGCCGCGGCGCCGCAGCCGCCCAGCGGCAACAGCAGCGAGCCGGCAAGGAGCCACGCCAGGGCGCGACTCCGACGCTCAGTAGTTCTGGATAACAGCACGCGGACCTCGCCAGTTCACGCCGTCGTGTTGACCAGATGACCGATGAGCCCCGTCCCCGGCACAGGCAGTGCAGGCTGCTGGAGCGCACTGCTTTGCTGCGATTTCGCCGCTGCGTTGGTGGAACCCGAACTGGAGGACTTTTCCGTGGCTGGCGTCTTCGCCAGCGTGGAGAAAGGCGCGGAACTGAGAGTGTTGTGGATCGTCATGATGGACCTCGCGAAGGTGCGCATTGCGCGCTGGTGTCGGTTGAACGACGCACGCCGTCGTCCGAGGCAGCGGACCTCGTTCGGCGTGCGGAGCGACTTGCTGCGGAACGAATCATCGCGCCGCGCAAGTGCCGACGATGGGCCAAGCAAAGCACGCTTTCGCGCGGTTGTTACGATCCGTTTCGTGGGCTTGCGAGGACTTTCCAGTGCTTGCCAGGCGTGGTCATCGCGTGGCGGTCGTTGCGGAGAGCAGGGGCAGGCAGTGCTACAGTAGGCGCGGAACCTTCGCTGATTCGCCACGGCGCGCGCCCGCCAGCGCCCCGCGGCGCACAGTAAGCGTTGGTAAGGAAATGCGCGGTCGCGCGTCGGGCGCGCCAGTCTAGAATTTCGCCATGAATCCACAGGTCCTTATCGTCGACGACGATCCGGTCGTACGCGATCTGCTTTGCAAGTTTCTGCAGTCCAACGGTTTCGATGCGTCCGTGCTGCATGACGGCACTCATTTGCAGCGTCGTCTCGAGCGTGAGCGGCCGTCGGTCGTCGTGCTCGACATCATGATGCCGAACACCGACGGCCTGCGCGCGCTCACCGCGTTGCGCGCCGCCGGCGACGACATCCCGGTGATCTTCGTGACCGCGCGCGGCACGGTGGCCGATCGCATCGTCGGTCTGTCGCTTGGCGCGGACGACTATCTGACCAAGCCATTCGATCCGCGCGAACTGCTGGTGCGCATCCAGACCGTGCTGCGCCGGCGCGGGCCGTCCACCACGAGCGCGCCCGAAGCCCGCAAGCGCTATCACTTCGGTCCGTTCGAACTGGACTTCGCGACGCGCTCGCTGAGCCGCGACGACGCCAAGCTGCCGCTGCGCGACAGCGAATTCGCGCTGCTGAAGATCTTCGTCAACAATCCGTACAAGGTGCTCTCGCGCGTGCTGATTCATGATCTCGTGCATCGCGACGATCTCGCCTTCCGCGACCGCAGCCTCGACGTGCCGATCTGGCGCCTGCGCCGCGTGATCGAGGACGATCCGTCGAACCCGTGCTACGTGCAAACGGTGCGCGGCAAGGGCTACGTCTTCGTGCCCGACGCCAACGGCACCCCCTTCGAGGACGGGGCCACCCCGAGCGCATGAGAAACCCGCTGAACACGCTGTTCGGCAGAATGGCGTTGCTGTCGGCGGCGGTGCTGTTCGCGATTCAGGCGAGCTGGTTCGTGCTGGTGACGATGCAGCCGCCGCGCCATGAAATCGACGGCTTCGCGCGCGGCATTCTGCTCGTGCTGCAGGCGATCAACGGCGAGCCGATCAAGGGCGCCGCGCTCGCGCCGGCGATGCGCGTGCATCTGGTACCCACCTGGAACATGCCGACCAGCGTGCATCTGCGTGAGCCGCACGAGCATATGCTGATCGAGCTGAGCCGGCATCTGCGCGAGAACCTGCCGGCCGGCACGCAGATCGCCGTCGACGATCTGCGTCCGCCGCAACTGTGGGTGTTGTCTCCGGGCAAGTCGAACTGGGTCGTCGTTCCGGTCGACGTTCCGCCGCCGCCGCGCTTTCTGATCGAATCCGTCTCGATGCTGGCCGCCGGACTGATCCTGTCGCTGTTCGCGGTTTGGCAGATGCAACGGCCGTTGCTGCGCGTCGCCGATGCGTCGCGCGCATTCGGCTCGGGCGGCCGGCCCGAACCCGTGCCGGTGCAGGGCCCGCGCGAACTGCGCGATCTGATCGGCTCGTTCAACGACATGATGCGGCGCCTGAACGAAGCCGGCGACGACCAGGCGGTGATGCTCGCCGGCGTCGCGCACGATCTGAAGGCGCCGCTTACGCGCCTGAAGCTGCGCGCAAGCGTGCTGGTCGATGAAAACGAGCGCGCGGGCCTGATCCGCGACGTCGATGCGCTGACCAACATCGTCCAGCAGTTCCTCGAATTCGCGGGCCAATCGGCGGACGCCGGCCCGCCGGTCGAAGTCGACGAGTTCTTGCGCGAGCAGTTTTCCTCGAGCGATTACCCGGAGGCCGCTGAACCCGCCGAAGCCGCGGACCCCGCCGAAACCCCGCTCTTCGCACTCGACTTGCGCGCCGGCCCGTCGTTCACGCTGCCGCGCACGCTGCTCGACCGGCTGGTGACGAACCTCGTCGACAACGCGCTCGAACACGGCATGCCGCCGGTGGAAATCTCAACCGCGTGCAACGAGGGGCATTGGATCATCAGCGTGCGCGACCACGGCCCCGGCATTCCCGACGACCGCATCGCCGCGGCGATGAAGCCGTTCGTGCGGCTCGACGCCGCGCGCGGCGGCGAAGGCCATTGCGGCCTCGGTCTCGCGATCGTCGCGCGGCTCGCGCACCATCGCGGTGGACGCTGCCTCGTGCGCAATCACGCGCGGGGCGGGCTCGACGTACGGATCGAATTGCCGGTGGACCCGGCGCTGACGTGAGGATGCGCGTAGGTAAGGGGGCGCGCTAAGGGCACTTACCTGTCCTTACCGCATCGGCTGTCGCGCGGGTTGCGGCCTTATAGTTGCCCCCGGGCAACCTCGATGCCGCCCTTCTCCGTCCGCCCGCTCCTCTGGGGCGGACTTTTTTTCGCCATCGGACGGCCCAAGCGCGTTAATGCACGAGCCGATTGCGCAGCGCGTCGACCGTTGCCGTGGAAAGGCCGAGGCCTTGCGTCAGGTAGCTCGCCATCGTGCCGTAACTCGCCTGGACCTGGTCGAAGCCCGCCTGCAGATAATTCTCGTCGACGTCGAACAACGGCGCTCTCGCCGCGGCGATGGCCGCGCCTTCCTGCGCGCGCAACGTGGTGGTTTGGGCAGCTATCGACGGCGCGAGATAGACGTTGCTGAGCAGGTAGTCCTGCATGATCACGTCGAGCGGAACGTTGGCGATGCTGAGCAGCAGTGCCGCGACCCATCCCGCGCGGTCCTTGCCCGCACTCGAATGGAATAGCTGCGCGCCCGTGCCGTTGGCCAGCGCGCTGAGCAACGCGCCATAGGCGGCTCGCTGCGGCGCGCCCGTCACATACGCGCGCGCCTGCGCCTGCATGAATGCGACGGCGTCGACGGACGAGTCGACCGGGGGCGTGACGAAGTCGTTCGTGCCGAGCACATTCAGCGTGGCGGATGTCGCGCCGCCCGGCAGCACGTCGGCGGTGCGCGCGATTTCGGCGGGCGTGCGCAGGTCGAAAACCGACACGATGCCGAGCCTGCCGAGTGTCGCCGCGTCCGTGCCGCTCAGCGTCAGCGCATTCGCGCGAAAGAACACGCCGCGCCGCATCTGCTTGCCGTCGACGGTCAGATAGCCGGCCGCCGCGCCGCCGACATCGCGGAAATTGCTGACCGACACGAGTCGCGGCGTAGCCGGCTGCTCGGCTTCGAGACTGCCGCCGCACGCGGACAGCAGCGTGCTGCCGAAGCCCGCGGCCAGCATCGCACCGGCGGAGCCCCTCAGAAAGCGTCGCCGCGCCGCAGAGGTTTCGCCCAGCACGCCTCGCTCCACGGGCACGGTCGTGCTCGTAAGGGCGCGGAAAGGCGAACGGTTTTTCGCGGTGACGGGCATCGGGGGCGACGGGTTATAGGAGGGTCGGGTGGGCAGCCGGGCTGCAAGCGCAGTTTAACGTTGACCAATAAGTTTTGCGTTACATCGTAGGGTTTAGTAAGAAAAAAGAGGGCCGGGCGCGCGCCAACACATACCGCGTGACGCTCGCGCGTCATTGCAAATGAGGCGGACAGAACGCACTGCGGCGAGGCAAAAAGAAAACCGGGCTCCCCCTTTCAGGCGAGCCCGGTTTCTTTTTTACTGCATCGCTTTACCGCTACAGGCGCCCTTCTTGGGGCACCTTGTCGTCTCCGCGTCTTCCTGAAATTGAAGACGCTTAACGTGGCAGTTCGGAATGGCCCATCAGGAACGCATCGACCGAACGTGCGCACTGACGGCCTTCGCGGATCGCCCATACCACGAGCGACTGGCCGCGACGCATGTCGCCCGCCGTGAACACCTTGTCCACCGACGTGTAGTACGCCTTGTCGCCCTCGGTCGTAGCGCGCACGTTGCCGCGCGCATCCTTGTCGACGCCGAATGCTTCGAGCACCGGCGAGACCGGCTGCGTGAAGCCCATCGCGAGCAGCACGAGGTCGGCCTTCATTTCGAATTCGGAGTTCGGCACTTCGACCATCTTGCCGTCCTTCCATTCGACGCGCGCGGCGATCAGCTTCTCGACCTTGCCGTTCTTGCCTTCGAGGCGCTTGGTCGCAACCGCCCAATCGCGCTCGCAGCCTTCCTCGTGCGACGACGACGTGCGCAGCTTGATCGGCCAGTACGGCCACACGAGCGGCTTGTTCTCTTCTTCCGGCGGCTGCGGCAGCAGTTCGAACTGCGTGACGCTCTTTGCGCCATGACGGTTCGACGTACCCACGCAGTCCGAACCGGTATCGCCACCGCCGATCACGACGACGTGCTTGCCCTTCGCGATCAGCTGGTTCGGCACCTTGTCGCCGGCGTTGACCTTGTTCTGCTGCGGCAGGAACTCCATCGCGTAGTACACGCCTTCGAGCTCGCGGCCCGGCACCGGCAGATCGCGCGGCGTTTCCGAACCACCGGCGATCACGACCGCGTCGAACTGTTCGTTCAATTCGGCCGGCGTGATGGTTTCCTTCGCGGTGTTGCCGATGTGCGCCGGCAGCGAGTCCGGCTTGCCGATGAACACGTTGGTGCGGAACGTCACGCCTTCGGCTTCCATCTGGCGCATGCGGCGGTCGATCTGCCACTTCTCCAGCTTGAAGTCGGGGATGCCATAACGCAGCAGACCGCCGATCCGGTCGTTCTTCTCGAACACGGTCACGTCATGACCGGCGCGCGCGAGCTGCTGGGCAGCCGCGAGACCCGCGGGGCCCGAGCCGACCACGGCGACCTTCTTGCCGGTCTTGTGCTTCGGCGTTTGCGGCGCGACCCAGCCTTCGGCCCAAGCCTTGTCGATGATCGCGTGCTCGATCGACTTGATGCCGACCGGGTCGTCGTTGATGCCGAGCGTGCACGCCGCTTCGCACGGCGCCGGGCAGATGCGGCCCGTGAACTCGGGGAAGTTGTTGGTCGAGTGCAGCACTTCGATCGCGTTCTTCCAGTCCTGACGGAACACCAGGTCGTTGAAGTCCGGGATGATGTTGTTGACCGGGCAGCCGTTGTTGCAGAACGGAATGCCGCAGTCCATGCAACGCGCGCCTTGAATCTTCGCTTCGTCGTCGGTCAGTGCCGCGACGAATTCCTTGTAGTGCTTCACACGCGTGAGCGGAGCCTCGTACGTCTCGTGGCGACGTTCGAACTCGAGAAAACCGGTTGCCTTGCCCATGTGGTTCTCTTCTCTATCTGTATCTAGGGGTAATCTGGACCCGCCGCGCGTCGATCGATCGGCACGCGGCGGGTACGTCTAAATGTGACTTGCGACGGCAGTTCAGGCGGCGAGCACTTCGCTGTTCGCCTTCTTCGCGGCGAGTTCGCCGAGAGCGCGCTTGTATTCGGTCGGGAACACCTTCACGAACTGACGGCGTGCCGCGTCCCAGTTTTCGAGCAGCGCCTTCGCGCGCGGGGAGCCCGTGAACTGGAAGTGACGCTCGATGAGCCCCTTGAGCAGCGCTTCGTCGGTCGTGTCGCGATGCCACACGCCCTTGTCGACCGTGCGCTCCTGTTCGGCCTGTTGCAGCACCGGGTCGAGCGAAACCATCGACTTGTTGCACTTGCTCGCGAAGGTGCCGTCCGGATCGAACACGTACGCGATACCGCCCGACATGCCGGCCGCGAAGTTGCGGCCCGTCTCGCCGAGCACGACCACCGTGCCGCCCGTCATGTATTCGCAACCGTGATCGCCCGTGCCTTCGACGACCGCCGTCGCGCCCGAGTTACGCACGCAGAAACGCTCGCCCGCGACGCCGCGGAAGAAGGCTTCACCTTCGATCGCGCCGTACATCACCGTGTTACCGCAGATGATGTTCTCTTCCGACTTGCCGCGGAAATCGTTGGTCGGACGGATGATGATGCGGCCACCCGACAGACCCTTGCCGACGTAGTCGTTGCCGTCGCCGACCAGATCCAGCGTGATGCCCTTTGCGAGGAACGCGCCGAAGCTCTGACCCGCGGTGCCTTTCAGCTGGATGTGGATCGCGTCGTCCGCGAGACCTTCGTGGCCGTATTTCTTCGCGATCGTGCCCGACAGCATCGCGCCGACCGTGCGGTTCACGTTGCGCACCGGCTGGATGAACGACACGTGCTCGCCCTTCTCGATCGCGGCCTTCGCCTTCTCGATCAGCGTGTGGTCGAGTGCGCGGTCGAGGCCGTGATCCTGCACGTCGACGTGCTTGCGTGCGACTTCGGCCGGCACTTGCGGCTGATAGAACACGCGCGAGAAGTCGAGACCCTTCGCCTTCCAGTGCTCGATGCCCTTCTTCGTGTCGAGCAGTTCCGCGCGGCCGATCAGGTCGTCGAACTTGCGGATACCGAGTTGCGCCATGATTTCGCGCGCTTCTTCCGCAACGAAGAAGAAGAAGTTCACGACGTGTTCCGGCTGGCCTTGGAACTTCGCACGCAGCACCGGATCTTGCGTCGCGACGCCCACCGGGCACGTGTTCAGATGGCACTTGCGCATCATGATGCAGCCTTCGACGACGAGCGGCGCCGTCGCGAAGCCGAATTCGTCAGCGCCGAGCAGCGCGCCGATCACGACGTCGCGGCCGGTCTTCATCTGACCGTCGGCCTGCACGCGGATACGGCCGCGCAACTGGTTCAGCACCAGCGTCTGCTGCGTTTCGGCGAGACCCAGTTCCCACGGCGTGCCCGCATGCTTGATCGACGACAGCGGCGACGCTCCCGTACCGCCGTCATGACCGGCGATCACGACGTGATCCGCCTTCGCCTTCGCGACACCGGCGGCAACCGTACCGACGCCCGACTCAGACACAAGCTTCACCGAGATGCTCGACGATGCGTTCACGTTCTTCAGATCGTGAATGAGCTGTGCCAGGTCTTCGATCGAGTAGATGTCATGGTGCGGCGGCGGCGAGATCAGGCCGACGCCCGGCACCGAGTAACGCAGCTTGCCGATGTAGTCCGACACCTTGTGGCCCGGCAGCTGACCGCCTTCGCCCGGTTTCGCGCCTTGCGCCATCTTGATCTGGATCTGGTCGGCCGATGCGAGGTATTCCGCCGTCACGCCAAAGCGGCCCGACGCGACCTGCTTGATGCGCGAGCGCAGCGAATCGCCTTCCTTCAACGGAATGTCGACGACCACTTCGTCGCCGATCACGGACTTCATCGTGTCGCCGTTCCTGATCGGAATGCCGCGCAGTTCGTTGCGATAACGGTTCGCGTCTTCACCGCCTTCACCGGTGTTCGACTTGCCACCGATGCGGTTCATCGCGACGGCGAGCGTAGCGTGCGCTTCGGTGCTGATCGAGCCCATCGACATTGCGCCGGTCGCGAAACGCTTGACGATTTCCTTCGCCGGCTCGACTTCGTCGAGCGGGATCGCCTTGGTCGGATCGAACTTGAACTCGAACAGGCCGCGGAAGGTCATGTGACGCTTGGTCTGATCGTTGATCAGATGCGCGTATTCCTTGTACGTCTGGTACGAGTTGCTGCGCGCCGAGTGCTGCAGCTTGGCGATCGCATCCGGCGTCCACATGTGTTCTTCGCCGCGCACGCGGTATGCGTACTCGCCGCCCGCGTCGAGCATGTTGGCGAGAACCGGGTTGTCGCCGAACGCCTCGCGATGCAGACGGATCGCTTCTTCCGCGACGTCGAACAGACCAATGCCGCCGACCTTCGACGACGTGCCGTGGAAGTACTTCGCCACCAGATCCGAAGCAAGACCGACCGCCTCGAAAATTTGCGCGCCGGTGTACGACATGTAGGTCGAAATGCCCATCTTCGACATGACCTTCTGCAGGCCCTTGCCGACTGCCTTCGTGAAGTTGTAGACCGCCTTTTCAGCCGACAGGTCGCCCTTCAGGCCGGCCGCGAGCTGGCTCAGCGTTTCCATCGCGAGGTAGGGGTGCACGGCTTCCGCGCCATAGCCCGCGAGCAACGCGAAGTGGTGCGTTTCACGCGCCGAACCGGTTTCGACGACCAGACCCGTGCTCGTGCGCAGACCTTGCTGCACGAGGTGTGTGTGGATCGCGGCGGTTGCGAGCAACGCCGGAATCGCGACGTTGTCGCGGTCGGTCTTGCGGTCCGACACGATAAGCATGTTGTAGCCGGACTTGACCGCATCGACGGCTTCGGCGCACAGCGACGCGAGACGCGCTTCGATGCCTTCCTTGCCCCAGGCGACCGGATAGCAGATGTTCAGTTCGTACGAGCTGAACTTGCCGCCGGTGTACTGATCGATCGCGCGGATCTTCGCGATGTCCTTGAAGTCGAGCACCGGCTGCGACACTTCGAGACGCATCGGCGGGTTGATGTTGTTCGTGTCGAGCAGGTTCGGCTTCGGGCCGATGAAGGACACGAGCGACATCACCATGTTTTCACGGATCGGGTCGATCGGCGGGTTCGTGACCTGCGCGAACAGCTGCTTGAAGTAGTGGTACAGCGTCTTGTTCTTGTTGGACATGACCGCGAGCGGCGAGTCGTTGCCCATCGAGCCGACGGCTTCCTCACCCGCTTGCGCCATCGGCGCCATCAGGAACTTCAGGTCTTCCTGGGTGTAGCCGAACGCCTGCTGGCGATCCAGCAGCGCAGCAGCTTCGCGGCGTTCCGTCACGACGTCTTCGGCCTTCGGCTCGATCTCGTCGAGCTTGATGCGCACGGCGTCGATCCAGCTCTTGTACGGCTTGGCGTTGGCGAGGTTGTCCTTCAGTTCCTTGTCGTCGATGATGCGGCCGTGCTCCATGTCGATCAGGAACATCTTGCCCGGCTGCAGACGCCACTTCTTGACGATCTTCGATTCGGGAATAGGCAGCGTACCGGCTTCCGACGCCATGATGACGAGGTCGTCGTCGGTGACGATGTAGCGCGCCGGACGCAGACCGTTACGGTCGAGCGTCGCGCCGATCTGGCGGCCGTCGGTGAACGCGATCGCGGCGGGGCCGTCCCACGGTTCCATCATCGCGGCGTGGTATTCGTAGAACGCCTTGCGGTTCTCGTCCATCAGCGTGTGCTGTTCCCAGGCTTCCGGGATCATCATCATCATCGCGTGAACGAGCGGATAGCCGGCCATCACCAGCAGTTCGAGACAGTTGTCGAACGATGCCGTATCCGATTGGCCCGGATAGATCAGCGGCCACAGCTTCGGCAGATCGTCGCCGAGCACGTGCGAGGCGATCGCGCCGGTACGCGCGTTCAGCCAGTTGACGTTGCCTTTCACCGTGTTGATTTCGCCGTTGTGGGCGATCATGCGGTACGGGTGTGCCAGTTCCCACGCCGGGAACGTGTTGGTCGAGAAGCGCTGGTGCACAAGGGCGAGCGCCGACACGACGCGCTCGTCCTGCAGGTCGCGGTAGTACACGCCGACCTGGCCCGCGAGCAGCAGACCCTTGTAGACGACCGTGCGTGCAGAACACGACGGCACGAAGTATTCTTTGCCGTGCTTGAGCTTCAGCGCCTGGATGCGGTGGCTCGCGGTCTTGCGGATGATGTACAGCTTCCGCTCGAGCGCGTCGGTCACCATGATGTCCTTGCCGCGGCCGATGAAGATCTGGCGGATCAGCGGCTCGCTCGCCTTCACGGTCGGCGAGATCGGCATCGCGTGGTCGACCGGCACGTCGCGCCAGCCGAGCACGACCTGACCTTCGGCCTTCACCGTGCGCTCGAGCTCCTGTTCGCAGGCGATGCGCGACGCGTGCTCCTTCGGCAGGAAGATCATGCCGACGCCGTATTCGCCAGCGGGCGGCAGCGTCACGCCCTGGCGGGCCATCTCTTCGCGATAGAAGCCGTCCGGAATCTGGATCAGGATGCCCGCGCCGTCGCCCATCAGCGGATCGGCGCCGACGGCGCCCCGGTGGTCGAGGTTCTCGAGAATCTTCAAGCCCTGCTGGATGATTTCGTGACTCTTGTGGCCCTTGATATGGGCGACGAAGCCGACGCCGCAAGCGTCATGCTCGTTTTGCGGGTCGTACAGACCTTGGGCGGCGGGAACCGGGTGAATCGGTTGCTGGTGGTCGTTCATGGGGACACCGTCTGTGAGGAGGCCGGACAGGCCGTTAAACCATTATTTTTTTGCCGCAGTGCGCTTCGCGACCACGACGGCGCTCTTCTGGCAGCAAGACTGCGCGGGGACGAAAAGCGTCGGAAATCGGAATATACGCGACGAATCAAGGAAATAGCAAATAAAACGTAGTGATCCGCCCCCGATTATCAAATTGGTGCATTGCGGCTATTTTTTATTGGTGCCACATCGATTTGAAGCAAAAGAAAACGGCATACGAAATGCCGTCTTCATGCAGTCCTTTGATGCAAAACGCTTTATTCCGATTTAAAGCGGCTCTATCGGCGGCGCTGGGTAGCAAGCGTCGCCGCGTCACTGCGTATGCGGCGTCTCGCGCACCTTGCGTGGCCGGCCACGCGGAAGCGGCGACACGCGTCGGTTCGCGGCGCGCGCCGCCCACTCGCGGTAAGTGTCGCTGCCGAGTACCCAACCCTTCAATGTGGCTTGCTGGAGCTGACTGGCTTCGCGCTCGTCGAGCGGTTGCTCGCACAGTTCGCGATAAGCACGCTGTCGCTCGAACGGCGTGTTGCCGAGCGACCAGTAGAGAGGGTGATCCGTGATCAGGCTGTCGAGGGTAAGGCCGATGTGATGACGATAGCTCGACCAACGATAGTCCTCGGCCGCGTTGACCAGTTGCAAGCGCACCGGACACATTTCGACCACCCGGCTCGCCAGCAGGAAGTAGCGCTCACCTTCGATCACCGTGGCCCGGTAACGGCCCTCCCACAAGGTGCCGCGACGCGCATAGCGCCGGTTGAAGTGCGCGACGTAGCGCCGCCCGACAGCCTGCATCGCCTTGGGCAGGCTCGACTCCTCGGTGGGCGTCACGAGCAGTTGCACGGCGCCCGGCATCAAGGCGTAAGCGTGGATGGAAAGGTGATGGTCCCGGGAAGCCGCCTTCAGACAGTCGATGAAAAGCTCGTAGTCCTGGTCGTCGACGAAGGCGGGCTGCTGATCGAGCCCGCGGAGGATGACGTGCTGCGGCTGGTCGGGGACATAAAGACGTGCAAGCCGTGCCATGCTGGAGTGTCCAATAGTCGCGTTGGTATATACCCGAAGGTCCGAAGATCCGCATGCGCGCAAGGTTCGGCGCCATGCGGCCAAGCCAGAAACCACGCGGCGCTTAGGGAGAAAACTCTAACCGCCGCGTATGGTTTGTTTCAAACGTTGTAGTCATAATGAGCGGGCCTTTTTTGGAGGAGCACATATGAAATTAAAACAGGCCGTAACGGGGATGGCAGTGCTTGCCTGCATGAGCACGGCAGCGCACGCACAATCGGCCGGCAGCTTTTACGTCACGACGGGCTGGTTCCACCTGGCGCCCCAATCGAGCAGCGACCCGCTGACCGTGACCAGCATTGGCGGCAGCCCAACCAACATCACCGAAGCCAACACCGGCGCTTCGCTGGGTTCGGCCGACACCATCGGCTTCACCGCCGGATACTTCGTCACCGACCACATCGCCACCGAATTCGTCATTGGCGTGCCGCCTACTTTCGACCTGTCAGGCACGGGCAGCCTCGCGCAGTTCGGTAAGATCGGGCAGGCCAAACAGTGGAGCCCGACTCTGCTGTTCAAGTACTACTTCAACGCGCCGACCGCTGCGTTCCGGCCGTATCTCGGTGTGGGTGTGAGCCGCATCTGGTTCACCGACGAGCACATCACCAACAGCTCATTCCAAGCCAACGTTCTGCATGGTCCGACCAGTGTCTCGACGGATAGTTCGTGGGAACCCGTGTTTAATGCGGGCTTCCATTACTCCTTCAATCAACACTGGTTCGCCGGCGTGTCGATCTCGTACCTGCCGCTCAGCACGACCGCGAAGCTCAATTCGGCAGCGACCACGCCCGTCGGCACGCTGAACGTGCAATCGCAAACCAAGATCAAACTGAACCCGATCGTCACCTACGTCAACATCGGTTACCGTTTCTAACGCATCGCGACAGCAGGTGGCTTGAATTAGGGTAGTCGAATTTTCGCGCCCTGGGGTACGCCGTCATCGAGCAGATGACGGCGTTCTTGTTTGGCGTCGCGGTGGCATCGGCATAGCAGTGTCATCCGGCATCGGCGTTTGTAAATTTGACGCGAATGCGACGCGCCTGCGTGCAATATCTGGCAACGTTATGGCCACGCGAAGCGTGCCGCGAGGCGCGCGCTGCCACGTTACGGGCGATGCGACGCTTGGCATCGAAGTTGCGTTGGATGGCGTTTCCTACGCTGCGACGTGATACTGCGTCTGCGCATAGCGTGTCCGCGCGACGATGCGCGGGGCCTTTCAACTCATCGACGGAGCGACCATGACAGCACTTCCAAATACGCGAGACGCCCTCGGCGAATCCTGGACCAGCGCGAGTCGCCGTGCGCGGCGCATCGCTCGCCATAGCCGCCATGCGGCCGAAGATATCGCGGTCGAGTTGCGCACCCTGCTGTCGGAACTCGAATCGACCTTGGCCGACGGCACGCAGGCCGACGCCGTGGCTTTGCGCGGCAGGCTGCGCAAACAGTTGGACGCCGCGCGCGAGCGGCTGAACGACACGCGCGATGCAATGCGCGACCGCGCGGGCGTCGCGATCTCGGACGCCGATCACTATGTGCATGAGAATCCGTGGCAGACGATTGCGATCGTCGGCGGGCTTGCGCTGGTGGCGGGGGCGCTGTTCGCGTCGCGTTCGCGATGACGCTGGCTTGCGCGGTTTGAGGGTGCTGGCAAGGAGGCGCGACGGCCGCTTCGATGCGGCAAGGTCGAACGTTGCCCCCCTTGCCGCAGCTAGCCGCTAGCGACTAGTTATCGTCGATCACGAACAGCCGCCGATACTCCTTCAACGCGTAGCGATCGGTCATCCCCGCGATGTAATGCGCGATCAGACGTGGCTGGCGCGCCGCATCGCTCGATTGATAGTCCGGCGGCAGCAGGCGCGGATCGTCGGTGAACGCGTCGAACAGCCCGACCACGACGCGGCGTGCCTTGTTGGCCATGCGCATCACGCGATAGTGGCGGTACATGTTTCTGAACAGAAAGCGCTTGAGCGCCGCGGCCTGCGCGGCGATCGCATCACTGTGCGCAACGAGCGGGGGCGCCGCGCGCACGTCGTCGAGTGACGCCGGTGCGTAGCGCGCGAGATTGGCCCGCGTCGTCTCGATCAGATCGACAATCAGCGTATTGATCACGCGCCGCACCGTCTCGTGAATCAGCCGACGCCCTTCGATCTGCGGGTAGTCGCCGCGCG
Organism: Paraburkholderia sp. JPY465; assembly: GCF_050436725.1. Taxonomy (NCBI): domain Bacteria; kingdom Pseudomonadati; phylum Pseudomonadota; class Betaproteobacteria; order Burkholderiales; family Burkholderiaceae; genus Paraburkholderia; species Paraburkholderia sp. JPY465. Next base: position 3,735,145 of record NZ_JBNDMT010000003.1, on the reverse strand, counting down.
CCGCCTCACAATGCGTCTGCCAGAGCTCCACTTCGGCGAGTTGCTCGAGCGACAGCAGACCGGAGCGCAAACCGTCGTCCACATCGTGATTGTTGTACGCGATTTCGTCAGCGACGTTGGCGATCTGCGCTTCGAGGGACGGTTGACGTCCTTCGAGAAAACGCTCGCCCAACTCGCCGAGCCGGCGCGCGTTGTCGCGCGAGCAATGTTTGAGAATGCCCTCGCGCGTCTCGAAACACAGGTTCAGGCCGTTGAATGCTCCGTAGTGCTCTTCAAGTTCATCGACGACCGCGAGGCTCTGCAGATTGTGCTCGAAGCCGCCATGCTCGCGCATGCATTCGTTCAACGCGTCCTGGCCGGCGTGACCGAACGGCGTATGGCCGAGATCGTGCGCGAGCGAAATCGCTTCGACGAGATCTTCATTGACGCGGAGGTTACGCGCGACCGAGCGCGCGATCTGCGCAACTTCGAGGCTATGGGTAAGACGCGTGCGAAACAGGTCGCCCTCGTGATTGACGAATACCTGAGTCTTGTATTCGAGCCGCCGGAACGCGGTGGAGTGAACGATGCGGTCGCGGTCGCGCTGAAACTCGGTGCGCGCGCTCGGCGCGGTTTCCGCATAGCGACGTCCACGCGACTGGCTCGAATGCGCCGCGTACGGCGCGAGATGCGCTTCGAGCGCCTGCTGGGTCGGCGCGGGGACGGCGGGTGCGGCCACCGCGGCAGCGGCATCCGCGGCGATGGCCGTGGCGCCGATGGCGCCGTTCCCGGCGCCCGCGCGCGCGCTTGCCGCGTCATGCTGGATATCGTCGCTGCGCCTGTCAGTCACCGGGTTCTCCGAAACATGGGCGGCGCCTCGTGACGCGGGTGCGTGAAGCGTGGCTGCAGGGCCGTGTTGAATCTAGACGGCGGCGGCCAGCGTCGCATGCACTTCGGCGTCGGGCGCGCGGGTGATCAGTGTCTCACCGAAACGCTTCAGCAGAATGAACTTGATCGTGCCGCCTTCTGCTTTCTTGTCGATCTGCATCAGCTCGACGTAGCGATCCGTGCCGAGCGCGGGAGCACGCGCGGGCAGATGCGCGGCAAGCACCAGGTCGACGAGTCGCTTGCGCGACGCTTCGTCCAGATGGCCGAGGCGCACGGACAGATCCGCCGCCATCACCATCCCGCAGCCGACCGCCTCGCCGTGCAGCCACTCGCCATAGCCGAGTCCGGCTTCGATCGCGTGGCCGAACGTATGGCCGAAGTTCAGGATCGCGCGCAGACCACCTTCGCGCTCGTCCTGCGCCACCACCGACGCCTTGATCTCGCACGAACGTTTGACCGCCTCGGTCAACGCCGCCGGCTCGCAGCGGTTCAAAGCCTCGACATTGGCCTCGATCCAGGTGAAGAAACCGGCATCGGCGATCGCGCCGGTCTTGATGACTTCCGCAATGCCCGCAGCGAGTTCGCGCGCGGGCAGCGACCGCAATACGCCGATGTCGGCGATCACTGCCTGCGGCTGGTAGAACGCGCCGATCATGTTCTTGCCGAGCGGATGGTTGATGCCGGTCTTGCCGCCGACCGACGAATCCACCTGCGACAGCAACGTGGTCGGCACCTGGATGAACGGCACGCCGCGCATGTAGCACGCGGCGGCAAACCCGGTCATGTCGCCGATCACACCGCCGCCGAGCGCGATCAGCGTGGTCTTGCGGTCGGCGCGCGAGCCGAGCAGCGCGTCGAAGATCAGGTTCAGCGTCTGCAGGTTCTTGTGCGCTTCGCCGTCCGGCAGAACCACCGTGGACACCTGCTTGTTCAGCGGCGCGAGCGCGGCGCGCAGCTTGTCGCCGTAGAGCGGATCGACGGTGCTGTTGGTGACGATCGTGACTGAGTTGCCGGCGATATGCGGCTTGAACAGATCGGTCCGGCCGATCAGGTCGGCACCGATATGAATGGGATAGGCGCGCTCGCCCAGTTCGACGTTGACGGTAATCATACGGTCCATTATGACGCAGGATGTTTGGCGACGCCGGCCATCTCGAGCTGCATCAGAACCATGTTGACGAGCCCGTTGACCGAGGGCCGGCCGGTTTCAATCACAAAGTGCGCGCATTCGCGGTACAGCGGGTCGCGCACTTCATAGAGCGCTTCGAGGCGCGCCTTGGGGTCTTCCGTTTGCAGCAGCGGACGATTCTTGTCGCGGCGCGTGCGCAGCCACAGGTCATGCGGATTGGCGCGCAGATAGATCACGAGGCCGCGGCTTTTCAGCGCTTCGCGGTTTTCCGGCCGCAGCACCGCGCCGCCCCCGGTCGCGAGCACGATATTGTCGCGCGCGGTCAGCTCCGAGATCACGCTCGCTTCGCGATCGCGAAAGCCCGCTTCGCCCTCCAGTTCGAAGATCACGGGAATGCGCGCGCCCGTGCGCGCCTCGATTTCATGGTCGGAATCGAAGAACGGGCGCTCGAGACGGCGCGCAACCGCCCGACCCACAGTGGTCTTTCCTGCCCCCATGAGCCCTACGAAAAAAACATTGGCGTGTGCGTCCCGCGCTTGCAACGGTGTCCTCTGGCTAATCCGGTGTAGTTCGTGCCGCAGCTTACTGGCAAAGCGGCTGCCTTGTCGAGCCTGCGCGCCGCCGACGGACGGCGGCGCAAGCTTGCCCTATATGCCCTAATTTTCCCGCACCACGCGCGGCGTGATGAAAACCGCCAGTTCGCTGCGCGTGTCGCGATGAGTCCGATGGCGGAACAACGCGCCCAGAACCGGTATTTTGCCGAGGATGGGCACCCGTTCGACGTCGTCTCGGTCATCGGTCTCGTAAATTCCGCCGATCGACACCGTACCACCATCCTCGACCTCGACGCGCGTTTGCACGTGCTTGGTGTTGATCGCGGGCCCGGCGTCGGTCTGCTCGCCGACGCTGTCCTTCGCGACGTCGAGATCGAGCACTACGCGGCCATCCGGCATGATCTGCGGCTCGACCTCCAGTTTGAGCGTCGCGCGGCGAAACTGCACGCCAGATACGCCCTGGCCGACCTTCGCCTGATATGGCAGCTCGGTGCCCTGCTCGACGATCGCCTTCATCCGGTCCGCCGTGACAACCCGCGGGCTCGACACGATTTTCCCATGTCCCTCTGATTCGAGCGCCGAGAGTTCGATATTCAGCAGCCGTGTCGCGTGCGCGGCGAATAGCGTGAGGCCAGCGGTCGCGGCATCGAATCCGGAGATCGGACGGGCCGACAGATCGTACACGGTGCCGTCCGTTCCTCCCGTCAGCCCCCTCGACGTACCATCCGCGCTCGTGCCGGCCAGCGACAGCCGCACCCCAAGATTGCGCGAAAAACCCTGGTCGCCTTCGACGATCTGAGCCTCGATCAGCACCTGGCGAGTCGGCCGGTCGACGGAGGCGATCAGCGCCGCGATCTGCTCGAGCCGCCCCGCGAGATCGGTGACGAACAGCAGGTTGGTGCGCGGATCGGCGGTGACGGCGCCGCGTTTGGACAGCACGCGCTGGGTGCCGGAACCGGTCAGCAGGCGCCGCACGTCCTCGGCGTGCGCGTAGTGCAGCTCGAACGTGCGGCTCGCGAGCGGTTCGAGGTCCGCGGCGCGCGCGTGAGCTTCGAAGCGCTGACGTTCGCGCGCGGCGAGTTCGGCGGCGGGCGCGACCCAGATGACGTTGCCGTGGCGCTCCATCGCCAGATTGTTGACGTCGAGCAGCGTGTCGAACGCGGTGCGCCACGGCACCTGATCGAGCCGTATCGACACGGCGCCGCGCAACTTGTCGCTGGCGACAATGTTCAGGCCGGTGAACTCGGCGAACGCTTTCAGGACCGCGCCCAGTTGCGCATGCTGGAAGTTCAGCGAGATCGGCTTGTTGCCCGCGGGAAGGCCCGAGTCGGCATCGGCCGCTGCGTCGGCGAGGCGCGGCCGCGGCGGCAGCGGGACCGGCGGGCCCTCCAGACTGGGCGTGCCGGCGCCGTCGTCGCGAGCCGGAGCCGCGGGTTGTTTTGGCGGCGGCGGCAGATTCGGGCCGTTGGCGGCGTCGTCCGGGGAACCGTCGGGCGCGACGGCGGCACGCGGGGCCGGCTCGAGGGTGTCCGGTTCCGGGGCCGCGCTTGACGCAGAGACGTAGGCGAACGGATTCGCTGCCTGACCGATGCCGCCGCTCGGCAGCGGCGCTGTCTCATGGGCGGTCTCGGTCGATGCGGCTGGATCGTCGAGCGCGGCGTAAGTCGGCAACGGCGGCAGCAGCGGTGGCGCGGCTGCCCGTGCGACGCCCGCGCCGAGCGTCGCTGCGGCGTAGAGCCCAAAACACAGCCCGGCGACGACGCGGACCTCGCGTTCGCCCGTCAACCTCGCCACGCTCCATCGTTTGAGTATGCGCATCATGACGCCTCCGTCTGCGTCAGCGTCAGGGTGCGCGTCGCGCCGCCGTTCGCGAGCGTAATGCCGAGCGCGTCGAGCTGCGTGACTCGCTCGACGCCCAGTTGCTGCCCGGCCGCGACCGTCGTCGTGCCGTCTGGTGTGTCGAGCAGGGCGAGCCCGCGGGTACGATCGCGCAGCAGACCAATAAGGCGCAACTCGGAAACATCGCCCGGCTCGCCGCTCGCGGAGATCTGCGGCTTCGCGAACGGATCGAAGAATACGAGGCCTTCGTCGTCATCGTCGGCGTCAGTGCTTACGCCGGCGCTCGCAGCCGGGGTCTCAGGCGCCGGTCGCAGCGCGTCGTGCACCTGCAGCGTCGCGGCCACCGCGAGACCTTTGCCGTCCTGCTTGACGGTCACGTCGGCGGGAACGATCAGCACCGGCAGTTGCGCGAGCCCGTGAAAAAACGCCATCAGATGGACGAAGTCCGTGCGCGCGGTGAACTGCAGCTCGCGCTTGCGTTCGACGCCCTCGCCGCTCGCCGCGCCCGGTTCAACTGCGAGCAACGCGACGCCGCTCTGCGTGGCCAGTTCGGAGACGATGCGCACGTCGTCGGCGGAATTCCACGACACGGCGCTCGACACCGTGGCCGACATCGCCGCGGCTGCCCGGCGCAGCGACGGCAGCTGTGCGAGCGCGTGCCGCGCCTCCGCGAGACGCTGCGAGCTGAGCGCGAGCGCCGCGCGGCTCGCTTCCAGACCGGCGAGATCGGCCGTGTTCCAACTGTACGCGCCGAAGCCGAACACGAGCGCAGCGATCGCCGCCGCGACGAGCCAGCGACGGCGCGAGCTCCACGCCTCGAGCGGCATACGCGCCCGCTTGACCCAGCGTGACAAAACCGCGGTGCCGTGCGCCGCACCGCCCGGCTCGAAAAAGGTCGTGCTCATTGCGCCCCTCCCTTTCGTGCGGCCCTCGACGCGTGCGTCGCCCGGGGCGGCGGATCGCCCCAGCGCAGGCGCGCATCGAATTCCACCGGTCCGCCAATCGCCGGTTCCGTCGACGCGCCGCCCTTCCCCGTCGGCCGACGCAAATCGCGCATCTCCGCACCCTGCACGCCGTGGATCGCGCCGAGCCGCTTGAGCCACTCAGCCGATGCGATATGGCCGCTCGAAGTCGCCAGCAATTCGGTCTCGTACTCGCGCTGCCGAAACTGCCGCAACACGATGCGATCGCCGGGCTCGAAGCTCAGCGCGTCGAGCAGATTCCGCAGATGCGCGAGCGGCTTCGCGAGACTCGCGGCGAGCGGGGCCAACGCCTGTTCGATCGCAGCGCGCCGCGCATCCAACCGCGCCGCGGCGAAGCTCTGCCAACCGGCGACGAGCAACACGCCTGCGGCACCGACGCAAGCCGCCACAGCCCAGTCGCGCATGCAGCGGCGCCGCGCGAGTCGCGCGTTGCGTTGGCGATACGGCAGCAAATTGAAGCCGCCGAGCCACGGCACAGCGGCACGCTGATCACCCCGATCGGGACTCGCTGCCACGCCAGAAGAAAACGACAGAACGCCCCTCATTCCAGCACCCCGCGCAACGCGAGCCCAAACGCGACCGCGCCAGCCGGCTCGTGCAGCAACGCGTCGTCGAGCGGCCGCGCGTGGCTGCCGAGCAGCGCGCACTCGAACGGGAGGGCCGAGCAGCCGAGCACGTCGCCGATATCGGCGAGCGAGAAGCCGACGCCGTCGAGCAGATCGATTTCGCCGCCGATCAGCGCGCAGTCGAACTCCGGCCCGTGCGTGAGATCGCGCAACGCGTCGGCGAGATCGGCATGCTCGGGCGCCGGATAGCGCATCTCGCCGACGTTCGCGCCATCGACGACACTCCAGCCGTACACGCCGTCCGTGCCGACCCACACCGCCGCGTATGGTTCGTTCGGGTCGAGCTCGCGACTCGCCGCATGGCGCAGTGCGCGCAATGCCGCGTGCGGTTCGCCATCGATAGCGGATAACGAAATGCCCGCGGTCGCCGCGCATTCGATCCGCGCTTCCAGATGCTGACGCGAGGTCGCCGCGATCCTGACCGAGCGCTGCGGCGACGGCGTCTCGTCGACGTACCAGTCGACCGCGAGCGCATGACGCTCGAGCCCGGCGATACGCTCCGCTTCGCCCATCACCGCGGGCGCAAGTCCGGCGAGCGCAACGCCACCGTCCTCCGCCTCGCAGTCGCTCTGTGCGGCGAGCCGCGCGAGCGGCACTGTCGTCGTCAGCGTGGCCGACGAAGGCACGGCCATCGCGCAGCGCAGCGCGTGCGTCGCGCATACGCGCGGCAAGCCGGCGAACGCATCGCGCAATGCCCGCGAAACGGCCTGCCGATCGGCTATCTCCGCGCCCGCCATTACGCCGGCCGCGAGCGGCACCGTGCTGATATGTTCGAGATGCAGCGCACCCCGTGCGCGTTGACTCACCACCACGAGACGCACGTTTCGCGAGCCGACGTCGATGCCGGCGGCGAAACGCTGCCGGCCCTCCCGCACCGCCTGAAGCCATGAATTTTTATAAGCCATACCGTCCTCCCTCGGAACGCGAATAACGAGGGATCATTGTCGGCAGACGCGCGTCCTAACGACATTCAGCCGAATGGCCAACGCGGCTGCGAAGCCGCCCCGAGCGGCATCAAAGCGACTACAGTTGGGACTACAGCGAAGTCGTTCCCGCGCCGCCTGGCGAGTGCCGATTGCACGCCATTCGTAAGGCTTCCGAAAGCAGCAAAACCCTGGCGGCTATAATCGCGGGACTGTTTTTCCGGTACTCCTATGCAAGCCACGTCTCCTACGTCTCCGCCGCCCGCGCCGAAAAAGCGCAAACGTCCGCTATGGCTGAAGCTGATCCTCGGCTTTGTCGGGTTGATAGTGGCGGGCATCGTGTGCGTAGCGCTGGTGCTCGGCTACGCGCTCGTCGTCGCAACGCCGAACCTGCCGTCACTCGATGCGCTGACCGACTACCAACCTAAAGTGCCGCTGCGGATCTATACGGCCGACCACGTGCTGATCGGCGAATTCGGCGAGGAGCGGCGCGACATCGTGCACATTCAGGACGTGCCCGACAGCCTGAAGAAAGCGATCCTCGCGATCGAGGACGCGCGCTTCTATGAACACGGCGGCGTCGACCTGACCGGCATCGCGCGAGCCGGCATCGTCGCGCTGACCAACGGCCATGCGACGCAAGGCGCGAGCACGATCACGATGCAGGTGGCGCGCAACTTCTTTTTGTCCAGCGAGAAAACCTATACGCGCAAGATCTACGAGATGCTGCTCGCGTACAAGATCGAGTCGAAGCTGAGCAAGGATCAGATTCTCGAGGTGTACATGAATCAGATCTATCTCGGTCAGCGGGCGTATGGATTCGCGAGCGCCGCGCGCGTGTACTTCGGCAAGGATCTGAAAGACCTGACGCTCGCGGAATCGGCGATGCTCGCCGGTCTGCCGAAGGCGCCGTCCGCGTATAACCCCGTCGTCAATCCGAAGCGCGCGAAGGTGCGCCAGGAGTACATCCTGCAGCGCATGTACGAGTTGCACTACATCACTCCGGAACAGTACGACGAGGCGAGCCGGCAGCGGCTCGTCGTGAAGGGCATGGGCAAGGAGTACAGCGTGCACGCGGAATACGTCGCGGAAATGGTGCGGCAGATGATGTACGCGCAATATCGCGAGGAAGCCTACACGCGCGGCCTGAACGTCGTGACCACGATCGACTCGGCCGATCAGGACGTCGCCTATCACGCGGTGCGCAAAGGCTTGATGGACTACGAGCGCCGTCACGGCTATCGCGGCCCGGAGGCGTTCATCGATCTGCCGGCCGACGCCGACGAGCGCGAGCAGGCCATCGACGACGCGCTGCTCGAGCATCCCGACAACGGCGAAATCATCGCGGCCGTCGTCACGGCGGCGAGCCCGAAGGAGGTGCAGGCGGCCTTCATCGACGGCAACGTCGCAACGATTCAGGGCGATGGCCTGCGCTATGCGCAGTTCGCGCTCGGCCCGCGCGCGCAGCCGAATCAGCGCATCCGGCCCGGCGCGATCGTGCGGCTCGTGAAGAACGACGAGGGCGACTGGTCGATCACGCAATTGCCGCAGGTGGAAGGCGCGTTCATCTCGGTGGTGCCGCAGGACGGGGCGATCCGTTCGCTGGTCGGCGGCTTCGACTTCAACAAGAACAAGTTCAATCACGTGACGCAGGCGTGGCGTCAGCCGGGCTCGAGCTTCAAGCCGTTCATCTATTCGGCGTCGCTCGAAAAAGGCCTTGGGCCCGCGACGATCATCAACGACGCGCCGCTCTTTTTCAGCGCCGCCGAAACCGGCGGCCAGGCGTGGGAACCGAAGAACTACGGCGGCGGCTTCGACGGTCCGATGACGATGCGCACCGCGCTGCAGAAATCGAAGAATCTCGTGTCGATCCGCATCCTGAATCAGATCGGCCCGAAGTACGCGCAGCAATACATCACGCGCTTCGGCTTCGACGCGGACCGCCATCCCGCCTATCTGCCGATGGCGCTCGGCGCGGGCCTCGTGACGCCGCTGCAGATGGCGGGCGCGTTCTCGGTGTTCGCCAACGGCGGCTACCGGATCAATCCTTACCTGATCGCGGAAGTCACCGATCAGCGCGGCGGCGTCGTCGCGCAAGCGCATCCGCTCGTGGCCGGCCAAAACGCGCCGTATGCGATCGACCCGCGCAACGCCTATGTGATGAACAGTCTGTTGCAAAGCGTCGCGCAGCACGGCACCGGCGCAAAGAGCAACGTGCTCAAGCGCACCGATCTCGCCGGCAAGACCGGCACGACCAACGACTCGCGCGACGCGTGGTTTGCCGGCTATCAGCACACGCTCACCGCGATCGCGTGGATCGGCTACGACAATCCGCGCAGCCTCGGCGACAAGGAAACCGGCGGCGGCCTCGCGCTGCCGGTGTGGATCGAGTACATGGGACGCGCGCTGAAGGGCGTGCCCGAGTACAAGATGGCACGCCCCGACGACGTCAGCGAAATCGGCTCGGAACTTTATTTCGACGATTTCACGCCGGGCCACGGTTTCATCGCAACGGTCGGCGTCAGTCAGGCGACGCTCGACGCCCAGGCGAGCGCCGCGGCCGCCGCGCCGGAACAGGTCGGCGAGCAGGAGAAGCAGGACATCATGAATCTGTTCCGCGGGCACTAAGGCCGCGTCGACGTACCGTTAATCGGCATAGGGGGCAGCCATCGGGCTGCGCCCCTGCCACACCACCCGGCATGCGGGTCCGCACCGGGCGGTTCGGGAAGTTGAGGTCATGAGAGACGGGGCAAACCCAGCCGGTCGAACCACGCCACCGTGAACAGTCTGCTTAGCAGCCTGCCGCTGTTGCGCCACCAGCGACGGCCGTTGGCCGCCACCCGTCGCGCCACATCAACGGCGGCGCCCATCGCGCGCAGTTCGCGGTACATCGTCGTACCGCGCTTCCACTGCTTGAGCTGGATTGCGCGCAGTCGGTGACGCAACCACTTGTCCAGCTCACGCCAGACCTTCGGTGTCTGCGCCAGACGGAAGTACGCCTTCCAGCCCAGCAGGTACGCGCGTACCTGTCGCACCACTTCCCGCAGGCTGCGCCCGCATGAACGAGCGGTCAGTTCCCGGATGCGTTGCCGAAACGTCGCCAGCGGTTTGTCCGCCACGCGGCGCTTGACCTCGCGTCCGGGTGCCACCCAGAAGCTGTAGCCCAGGAACTTGCGTCCAAACACGCTGGCCACTGCGCTTTTGGTCTCGTTGACCTTCAAACGCAGTCGCCCGTACAGCCGCCGCAGCAACGCCATCACCCGTTCGCCCGCGCGCCGACTGCGAACGTACACGTTCGCGTCGTCGGCATAGCGCGCGAAGCAGTGACCGCGCCGCTCCAGTTCCTTGTCCACCTCGTCGAGCAACACGTTGGCCAGCAACGGCGATAGCGGCCCGCCCTGCGGCGTGCCCTGTTCGCGCTGCTGAACCACACCGCCATCCATGATGCCGCTCGTCAGATACGCCCGGATCAGCCGGATCACCCCGGCGTCCCCAATACGTTTCTGTAGACGGTCGATCAGGATGTCGTGGTTGACCCGGTCGAAGAACTTCTCCAGATCAACGTCCACCACGATTCGCCGGCCCGACTGCACGTACGACTGCGCGGCAAGCACCGCATCGTGCGCACGCCGTCCGGGCCGGAAACCATAGCTGTGCGCGCTGAAGGTGGGGTCCAGAACCGGTTGCAGCACCTGCAGCAGCGCCTGCTGGATCAGCCGGTCCGTCACCGTCGGGATGCCAAGCTCGCGCTCGCTTCCGTCCGGTTTCGGGATCGTCACCCGCCGTACCGGGCTGGGCCGGTACGTCCCCTTCAGCAACTGTTCACGGATCGCCGGCCACGCCGTCACCAGATGGCGCGACGTCTGGTCAATGTCCAGACCGTCCACGCCAGCGGCTCCCTTGTTGGCCCGTACCCGTTTGAATGCCTGCTTCAGGTTCTCTCTCGTCAGCGCCGCCATCAGCAGCGCTGACCCTGTGTCCCCGGATTCATGGCGCGGGCAACAGGCTTCGTCGCTCACGGGCATAGACGCAGCTTCACCGCGTGTGCCTCCCGCTCGCCCCGCTTGCACGGGCTTCTGACGCAGTACCTGTCGCATCGACATGACGCTGGACACTCCTTCCCGTTTGGCCCTTCGTCACCAGCTTCGGACTCATCGACCTGTCCTGTGACTACTACGGCCTCTGCTGACTCCTCGCTCCGGCTCGACGCCGTCACCCTTTCAGGCATGAGGCGAGGCCTCCCCAGGTAAGAACGCACTCCTTCATCGCACAACCGCCGCATCTACGCCACTTCACCTTGGTCACGAGAGCTTCGCGGTTTTTCGCCCGCTCGCCCTGCTCGGCAGCGCCTTCTATACGGTTCTTGTTCATCGGCTCGCGATTTACGCTCCACGCTTCCTCCCCACATCCGGTCGCCCTCGTGCAGTTGCGCTTCACTTCATTCGCTGTGACCAGCTTATGGCGGGACTTACACCCGCAGGAATGCGCCCATGCTGGGCGCACGAAAAGAAAAAACCGCCGCGTTGATTACGCGGCGGTTTTGTTTTGAGAGCGTCTCGTGCTTCGCGCTTGTCGCGCCGTGCTCATTGCGCGGCGAACTGCACCGGCTCGCCAGCCTGCTCGGTCGCATACTGCGACAGCGCCGCGAAAAACTCCGAGCCGCTGCGCGTGTCGCGCCATTCGCCGTCGACGAAACGGAAGTGGAAACCGCCGGCCTTCGCCGCGATCCAGATCTCGCTCATCGGGGGCTGAAGGTTGACGATGATCTTCGTGCGGTTCTCGAATTCGAGCGTCAGAACGTTGCCGCTGCGCTCGAGTTCGATGTCGGCGTCGATGTCGTCGAGCGCGCTCTCGATGGCGGCCAGTACGGCTTCCGCACGGGTCAGGTAATCACTATCGGACATGCTAAACTCCATCGATTATTCATTCAGGGACAGTCATGCGAGTCGTAACTCGGATGCGCGCGGCAGCGCCCGGCCGCGCGATTGTAGCGGTTTTAGCCATTCTCGCAGGATGTGCGCTTACCGGCTGCGGCCAACGCGGCGCGCTCTATCTGCCAACCGTACCACCGCTGCCTGCCCCGCCGGCTCATCGCACGCAAACGCCGTCGACCGATCAAACGCAACCGGCTACCGGCAGCGCGGCCGACGCGGATTCGATCCCGGACACCTCGGGCACGCCGCTCACGCTCGCCCCCGAAGACCAACTCAAGACGCCGCCCGCTTCGGCGGCATCGGCTCCCGCAGTACCGCTGCCCGCCTCTGCCGTCCCTTCCGCTCAATAAGACTTTCGCATGACTCGATCCGCATTTGACTACGTCGACGGCGTATTGCACGCCGAAGGCGTGTCCGCCGTTTCCCTCGCCGAGCAGTTCGGCACGCCGCTGTACGTCTATTCGCGCGCCGCGCTCACCGCGGCGTGGAACGCCTATGCGGGCGCCTGCGCCGGGCGTCGCGCGAGCGTGCACGTGGCCGTCAAGGCCAACAGCAATCTCGCGGTGCTGAACGTATTCGCGCGCCTCGGCGCGGGCTTCGACATCGTGTCGGGCGGCGAACTCGCGCGCGTGCTCGCGGCCGGCGGCAAAGCGGAAAACACCGTGTTTTCGGGCGTCGGCAAGCAGGCGAGCGAAATGCGCGACGCGCTCGCGGCGGGCGTCAAATGCTTCAACGTCGAATCGATTCCCGAGCTCGACCGCCTCAACGCTGTGGCGGGCGAGATGGGCAAGAAGGCGCCGGTGTCGCTGCGCGTGAATCCCGACGTCGACGCGAAAACGCATCCGTACATTTCCACCGGCCTGAAGACGAACAAGTTCGGCGTCGCGTTCGAAGATGCACGCGCCACTTATCAGGCGGCCGCGGCGATGGCGAATCTCGAGGTGGTCGGCATCGACTGCCATATCGGCTCGCAAATCACCGAAGTCGCGCCTTACCTCGACGCAATCGACAAAGTGCTGGAGCTCGTGGAGCAGATCGAGCAGGACGGCGTGACGATTCGCCATATCGACGTCGGCGGCGGCCTCGGTATCACCTACGACGACGAAACGCCGCCGGAAATCGGCGAGTTCGTGCGCACGTTGCTCGATCGCATCGAAGCGCGCGGCCACGGTCACCGCGAAGTCTATTTCGAGCCCGGTCGCTCGCTGGTCGGCAACGCGGGTGTGCTGCTCACTCGTCTCGAGTTTCTGAAGCCGGGCGAGGACAAGAACTTCGCGATCGTCGACGCGGCGATGACCGATCTCGCACGCCCCGCGATGTACGACGCGTATCACGCAATCGAGCCGGTCGTGAAGCGCGACGTCCCTGCGCACGTCTATGACGTGGTCGGCCCGGTCTGCGAAAGCGGCGACTGGCTCGGCCGCGAACGGCTGCTCGCTGTCGAACCCGGCGATCTGCTCGCGATCCGTTCGGCCGGTGCCTATGGCTTCGTGATGAGCTCGAACTACAACACCCGTGCGCGCGCCGCCGAGGTGATGGTGGATGGTACACGAGCGCACGTAGTTCGCGCACGCGAAGAGATCAGGCAGCTGTTTGCGGGCGAAGCGATTCTGCCGGCGTAAACGTCAGAGCTGGCTGTACAGCCAACGGTAAATAAAGCGCAGCAACGAAAAAAATGGCGATGCCTCCTCGGCATCGCCATTTTTCTTTGCAGCCGCGTGCGTGACGCGAAAGTTTCGCGCAATCACCGTCGGCGCGTCGTCATCCTTCGCTCGCGTATCCAGACCACCAGCCGCCATCCCAGCAGCGCAATCATCACCGCGCCGTAAATCTCCGGCAGCAGCAGATCGTGCTTGCCCGCCTTCATCCACCAGAAATGCAGGATCGCGAGCGCGCCGATCGCGTAGATCGCGCGATGCAGCGTCTGCCAGCGACGTCCGAGCTTGCGCACCATTGCGCGCGGCGACGTCACCGCAAGCGCGATCAGCAGCACGAACGCGGCGAAGCCCACCGTGATGAACGGCCGCTTGCCGATGTCCTTCAGAATCTCCGCCACGTCGAACCACTTGTCGAACCACAGGTACGTGGTGAAATGCAGCGTCGCGTAGAAGAACGTAAAGAGCCCGACCATCCGGCGGAAACGCACGAGCGCGGCGACGCCGGTCAGACGGCGCAGCGGCGTCACCGCTAGCGTGATGCACAGGAACACGAGCGTCCACAGGCCCGTCGAGCGCGTGATGAATTCGATCGGATTCGCGCCGAGCCGGTCGGTCAGGCCAAACAGCACGAGGCGTGCGAGCGGATAGAGCGCCGCGGCGAAGACCGCGACTTTCGCCGGTACGACCCAGCGCGCGCTGCCCGCGGCCCGCCGCCTGGCCGCCGACATCGGCGCCGTGCGCCGTGTCGCTGGCGCGCTGCGGGTGACAGTTTGCGTATCGGAAGCCATCGCGCTCGCCTTAAAAGTTCTTCTTCAGGTCCATGCCTTGATAGAGCGATGCAACCTGATCGCCGTAACCGTTGAACATCAGCGTCTTGCGCTTCGGCGTAAAAAAGCCGTCTTCGCCGATGCGCCGTTCGGTCGCCTGGCTCCAGCGCGGATGATCGACGTTCGGATTCACGTTCGAATAAAACCCATATTCGTTCGATGCGTAGGTGTTCCAGCTGGTCGGCGGCTGCTTGTCGACGAAACGGATCTTCACCAGCGACTTCGCGCTCTTGAAGCCGTACTTCCATGGCACCACGACGCGAATCGGCGCGCCGTTCTGGTTCGGCAGCACCTGGCCGTAGAGGCCCATCGTCAGCAGCGTCAGCGGATGCATCGCTTCGTCCATCCGCAGGCCTTCGGAGTACGGCCACTCGAGTATGGGCTGCGACAGCCCGGGCATCTGCGATGGATCGGCGAGCGTGATGAATTGCACGTACTTCGCATTGCCGGTCGGCTCGACGCGTTTAATTAACTCGGAAAGCGAGACGCCGATCCACGGCACCACGATCGACCAGCCTTCGACGCAGCGATGCCGGTACACACGTTCCTCGAGCGGTGCGAGCTTCAGCAGGTCGTCGATGTCGTAGACCTTCGGATTCTTAATCTCGCCCTCTACGCTCACCTTCCACGGATGCGGCCGCAGCGTGCCCGCGTGCTGCGAGGGGTCGGATTTGTCGGTGCCGAACTCGTAGAAATTATTGTAGGTGGTGATGTCCTTGTACGGCGTGATCTTGTCGAGCGCGACGAACCTGGTGTTGGTTTTCGCCGCGAGCTTCTGCGCCTTCGGATCGGGGGACGAGTATGTCGCGAGCGCCTCATCGCTCACGCCGATCAGGCTGCCGAGCGCCATCGCGCCGGCTGCCTGCAGGATGCGTCGGCGGTTCTCGAACACGTGCCGCGGCGCGATTTCGCTGCGCGCGATGTCATCTCCGGTCAGTTGAATTCTGTCGCTTCGCTTGATCCACATCGTGCTGCTCCTTGCCGGCCCGCCGCGTCGTGCGCGTTGCGGTGCCATATTGATGATCGCCCGTTTGGGGGCGCCTGTCATCCACGGGTACCTGCTCGGGTGCTCGATGGGTGAACACCGGGGCGCGACGAATATTCCGTCCGCCATGAAAAAACCGCCGGTGCAAAAGCACGCGGCGGTTCTTAGTCGGTTCAGCGCGGCGGATCTTACAGCTTGCCGTAGCTATGCAAGCCCGACAGGAACATGTTCACGCCGAGGAACGCGAAGCTCGTGACCAGCAGGCCGGTCAGCGCCCACCATGCGGCGACCGCGCCGCGCAGGCCCTTCATCAGACGCATGTGCAGCCAGGCCGCGTAGTTCAGCCAGACGATCAGCGCCCACGTCTCCTTGGGGTCCCAGCTCCAGTAGCCGCCCCACGCTTCGGCGGCCCACAGGGCGCCGAGAATCGTCGCGATCGTGAAGAACGCGAAGCCGACCGCTATCGACTTGTACATCACGTCGTCGAGCACGTCGAGCGCCGGGAGACGATCCGCGAGCACGCCGCGTTCCTTCGCCAGATATGCAACGCCGACCATCGCCGACAGCGCGAAACTGCCATAGCCGATGAAGTTCGCCGGCACGTGAATCTTCATCCACCAGCTTTGCAGCGCCGGCACGAGCGGCTGGATCTGCTGCGCGTCGCGCGAGACCGAGTACCACATCAGGAAGCCGACGGCCGCGCTGATCACGAGCAGCACAAACGCGCCGAGCGCGCGCGTGTTGTAGTGCTGCTCGTAGTACAGATAGAACAGCGCGGTGATCAGGCTGAACAGCACGAATACTTCATACAGGTTCGAAATCGGAATATGGCCGACGTCCGAGCCGATCAGGTACGACTCGTACCACCGCACCATCATGCCGACGAAGCCCATCAGCACCGCCACCCACGTCATCTTCGAGCCGATCGCGGCGCCGGTCGGCGAGCGCGACAGCAGCGCGATCCAGTAGAACACGGTCGCGAAGACGAACAGCGCGCTCATCCACAGGATCGCGGACTGGCTCGACAGGAAATATTTGAGGAAGAACGCGTTGTCGGCGCGGCTCAGATCGCCTTGGTATATCTGGATCGCAAGCAGGGACAGCGCGGCGATTCCCACCATCAGCGGACGCACCGGCTTCCAGCGCCAGCCCAGCGCCACGAAAACCGGCACCGAGCAGGCCAGCACCAGTTTGTCGTAGTAATTCATGAACGGGTAATAGCGCGACAGCGCGAACCCGGCGCCACCGACCAGCGCGAGCGCGAACAGCCAGTCAAAGATACCCAGGCGTTTCAGGAACGGCCGTTCGTCGAATTGCTGGAGTTCGGGCGTGCTGCTCGCAAACGCCTTGTCGGCGCGTGAAGCAGAGGAGGAGGAGGAAACCTGAGTCAAGTCCATGATCTTACCGGGTCGAATCCTGTGAGCTTGCCGACGGGGCTGCGGCCTGAGCGGCCGGGCTGGCATCGGCTGCGTCGATGAGTTTCGCGCCCAGTGCGGCGCTCACGGCGTCGCGCGTCTGGACGAACTCCTTCTCGAAGTCTAGCGTCTTACGCGCGCTCGACATCGCCATCACGACGTTCGTGCCGTGGTCCGTATCCTTCAGCCAGAACCACAGACGGCGTTCGCGGACGTAGAACATCGAGAAGATGCCCAATACGAGAAGCAGGCTGCCAAGATACACGACTTTTTTGCCCGGCGCGCGCGTCAACTGAAATACCGAAGCTTGCACCTGCTTGAATGAGTCAAGCTGCAAATAGACCGGCGATCCATACAGAAAGCTGTCGGATATCGCATTAAGCGAACTTTGGATGAAGCGGCTCGTGTCGGCATTGGCCGGCGCGGCGGGCTCGCCGAGCCGCTGGCGCGACAGTTGCCACAAGTCCCATGTGACGCCTTCGAGCATCCGAAGCAGCAAGCCCGCGGCCTTTTCCTGCTCGCCCTTCGGTACCGAGCGGTCGATAAAGCCAGCCACCGCCTGGAAGCCGCCGAGCGTTTCGCCGTTCGGCATCTTCACGCTGGCGTCCGCGCCCGCAAAAAGGGTCAGCACGCGCAACGCGCTTTCCTCCAGATGCTGCTGCAACTCCGCGTTCGAGCCTGGCACCGAGCGCTGCGCAAACTGATGAGCGGCGATGGCGCGTTGGTTCGGGTCTTCGAGCGTGGCGCGCAGGTTCATCCATTCCTTCAGCGTGCCGCCGCTGTCGGCGGGAATTCGCAGGTAGCGGAACGGATCGTCTGGATTCAGGCGCATGCCGGCGAGGAACATCTTCTCGCCGTTGACGTCGACGGGCAGCATGTAGTTGTTGTACTCGCGCGCCTGGCCGTCCTTGCCGCGAATCTTGTATTGCACCGACGGGCCGACGTTGTGCAGATCGAGCGGCTTCGAGGATTTCGCGCCGGAGCCGAGACGCTCGTCGAACGCTTCCTTCAGCGAGTGCTGCGCGGCGACCCCGCGCGCATCGTTCTGGCCATTGGCGTTCGAGATGTTTTCGACGTTGATCGCGCGGAAGTCCGTGAATTCGACGGTCTGGCCATCGGCGAGCGGCGTGGCGGAGCTCAGCGGCGCGCTGCCGCCGATCGTGCCGCCAAACGGCGCGGGCTTCGCGCTCGGGCCGGACATCGGGAAGGCGGTCATCTGCATCTGCGAGCCGCCATCCTGGAAGCTCGATTGATAAATCGACACGCCGTCGTATTCGAACGGCTTGTTGACCTCGACGCGCGCCGGCACGCGCGCGCCGGTCTTGTGATCGACCACGACGATGTCGCTCGCGAACAGCTTCGGCATGCCGGTCGTGTAGTAATCGACGATGAACTTGTTCAGTTCGATCGAAAACGGCAGGTCCTGGATCAGCGAACCGTTGGGCTGATTCAGGATCGCGGTCGACACGTGCTGCCCCTCGGGCACCCACGCGTAGCCGCGGAACGTCGGGTTCGACTCCGACAGCCGATGGTCGGGCGAAATCTCGTTGATCGCGGTGTTCGAGTTGATCGGCGACTTGTCGAACAGCCACATTTGCAGCTTGATCGGCAGATTGCTGTCGAGCAGGCCGCCGAGGCAGATCACGACGATCGCGATGTGCGCGGAGATGTAGCCGAACTTCGTCAGCGCGCCACGCTTCGCGGCGATCAGCGTCGCGCCGTCCGACTCACGCGTGACGAACTTGTAGCCGAGCTTCGCCGACAGTTTCGCGAGCACTGCCGCAGTCTGCGCGCGCGTGCCGTGCACGGCGAACTCGCCCTTGTGATGGAACGCACGCAGGCTGCCTTCGCGAACCTTGTCCTTCCAGCTCTTCGCATCGGCGAGCATCTTCGGCGCATTGCGGATCACGCATAGCGACACCGACACCATCAGGAAGCCAAGAATCAGCATGAACCACCACGAGCTGTACACCGTGTACAGGCTCAGCGCGCGGAAGATGTCCGCCCAGAACGGACCGAACTGGTTGACGTAGTTGGGATATGGATCGTCCTGCGTGAGGACGGTACCGATGATGCTGGCGATCGACAGAATCACGAGCAGCGCAATGGCGAAACGCATGGAGCTCAGGAGCTCGATGGTGCTGCGCATGACGCGATTGCCCGACTTCGACTGCAGACCCGACGTGGTGACGCTCATTCAAACTCCGACTGAACAGCAAAAAAGGGTGAAGGGCTGTCGCAGCTACGACACCCTCACCCTTTTCTTGTTTTTCACCGACCTCGCCGGGCCGGTTGGACTCGCGCAGGCGAACCGCTTAATGCAGACCCGCGATGTAGTCGGCAACCGCCTTGATCTCGTTGTCCGACAAACGTGATGCTATCGCATGCATCGCGTCGCTGTTATTACGAGCGCCCGGACCTTGCGTGAACGCGGTCAGCTGCGTCACCGAGTACTCGGCCCACTGTCCCGACAGGCGCGGATACTGGATCGGAATGCCCTGTCCCGTGGGGCCGTGGCAGGCCGCGCAGGCCGGCACGCCCCGGTCGGCAATCCCGCCGCGATAGATCTGCTGCCCCACCGCGACCGTGTTCTTATTGTGCGCATAGCCCGGCTTGGGTGTCTGCGTCGAGAAGTAAGCCGCAACGTTGATCATGTCCTGATCGGAGAGCGCGGCAGCCATGCCTGCCATGATCGCATTATTGCGCGCGGCCTGTTTGGCGCCCGGTTGCGTCTTGAAATCTCTGAGCTGCTTGACGAGATACTCCGGATGCTGGCCCGCCAGCTTCGGATATGCACCGCCGGCACTGTTGCCGTCTGCCCCGTGACATGACGCGCACACTTGTACCGCGATTGCCTGCCCCCGATTGATGTCCGGCTTTGCCGGATCTGCTGCTCGTGCCTGAATTGCCAAACCTGAAAGACCTGCCGTTACATGAAGCACCATCAGAGTCTTGCACAGTCGATTCATTCGCACACCCTGTCTCGTCTTGTGGGATTTTAGAGGTTCTGCAAAGTACGACGACGGCGACCGAGTGACCGCCAGGAGCCGCCAAGGCACGTGGGGCGGGCTCCCAAGGTATTCAGTAAACCATCGTATTGTACAATAACTCGCTAATCGCTTAGACGCCAGTCGGGCTTGACCCCGTTCCCGCTGCGGGCCCCGCGGCGTCTCCAATCTGGCTTCCACCATGCCCTTCCTGCTCCACGAATCCCGCTTCTATACCACCGTCAATCATCTGCGTGACCTGCCGGCCACCGCGCAGCCCGAGATCGCTTTCGCGGGACGCTCGAACGCAGGCAAGTCGACGGCGATCAACGTGCTCTGCAATCAGAAGCGACTCGCGTTCGCGAGTAAGACGCCTGGCCGCACGCAGCACATCAATTATTTTTCGGTTGGCAAGCCGGATGAACCGGCCGGCTATCTGGTCGACCTGCCGGGCTACGGCTATGCGGAAGTGCCGGGAGCGGCGAAGGCGCACTGGGAAGCGCTGCTGTCTTCGTATCTGCAATCGCGCTCGCAACTGCGCGGCATGATCCTGATGATGGATTCGCGCCGCCCACTGACGGATCTCGATCGACGCATGATCGAGTGGTTCGCGCCGACCGGCAAGCCGATCCATACGCTGCTCACCAAATGCGACAAATTGACGCGGCAGGAAAGCACGAACGCATTGCGCACCGCGCAGAAGGGACTCGCCGAATATCGGGCGGCGGGCTATCGCGGTGAGTTGAGCGCACAGCTCTTTTCCGCGCTCAAACGCACGGGCCTAGACGAAGCGCATGAACTGATCGAGAGCTGGCTGATCCCGGGCGCAGTGGACGAAGCAGGTGAAAAGCCGGCCGCGGGCTGAGTCACTGTCGATGCCCGAGTCCCGCCGCGCGTGTGACGCGGGAGTCGCATTGAATACCCGTATCAGAGCGCATTTCTGGCCACCCATAAAAAAACCCGCCGCTTGAACGGCGGGTCAAACAGCCTAATCGAAAAACGACAGGCACCCGCTCAGGGAGGAGAAGCGGGGAGGTCAGCGCTAGGCGCCTTGCTCGATCGGTATGATATACCATTGTCTCGAAAAGTTTCCGGGAGCGGAGCCAGGTGCCGTTTGTCCACTCCACCTATCCACGATCTTCGATTCGATATGAGCTTCTACCCGCACTACCGTCCGCGCCGCATGCGCCGTGACGACTTCTCGCGCCGCATGATGCGCGAAAACATCCTCACCACTAACGACCTGATCTACCCCGTATTCATCGTCGAAGGCACCAACGTTCGACAAGCCGTGCCGTCGATGCCGGGCGTCGAGCGCGTGTCGGTCGATCTGCTCATGGGCGTCGCGGAGCAGTGCGTCGAACTGGGCGTGCCGGTGCTGTCGCTGTTTCCCGCGATCGAGCCCTCGCTGAAGACGCCCGACGGCCGCGAAGCGGCCAACCCGGCGGGTTTGATCCCGCGCGCGGTGCGTGAATTGAAGAAGAATTTTCCGGAGCTCGGCGTACTCACCGACGTCGCGCTCGATCCGTACACGAGCCACGGTCAGGACGGCGTGCTCGACGAAGCTGGCTACGTGATGAACGACGAGACCGTCGAGATCCTCGTCGAGCAGGCGCGTGCGCAGGCGGAAGCCGGGGTCGATATCGTCGCGCCGTCGGACATGATGGACGGCCGCATTGGTGCGATCCGCGAAATGCTCGAGAGCGAGGACCACGTCCACACGCGCATCATGGCGTACGCGGCGAAGTACGCTTCAGCGTTCTACGGCCCGTTCCGCGATGCCGTCGGTTCCGCGACGAACCTCGGCAAGAGCAACAAGATGACCTACCAGATGGACCCGGCCAATTCGAACGAGGCGCTGCGCGAAGTGCAGGCCGACATCAATGAAGGCGCGGACATGGTGATGGTCAAACCGGGCATGCCGTATCTGGACATCGTGCGTCGCGTGAAGGACGAGTTCCAGTTTCCTACCTACGTGTACCAGGTAAGCGGCGAATACGCGATGCTGAAGGCCGCCGCGCAGAACGGCTGGCTCGATCACGACAAGGTCATGATGGAATCGCTGCTGGCGTTCAAGCGTGCCGGCGCGGACGGCGTGCTGACGTATTTCGCGCTAGATGCCGCGAAGATCCTGCGTTCGCAGAAATAAATCAGCACGAGGCTTGGCACGCGGCTGCCGTGAGAAGAAAACGGAGGCGAACCTTAGGGTTTCGCCTCCGTTTTTTTGTGCTGCTCATTCTCGCCGCCGCGGCCTGCAACGCCCCCCCGGCGTTCGATTACACCCCCGACGCGCTCGCTCGATCCAGTGTGCGCAGGAATTTATCCGCCGATTCGTAGCCGACCACCCGCAGCACCTCCTTGCCATCCTGATCGAAGAAAATAATCCCCGGCGGCCCGAACAGGTTGAAGCGCTTGAGCAGCGCCTGATCGTCGGTATTGTTCGCAGTGACGTCGGCGCGCAGCAGATTCATCTGCTTCAGCTTCGCCTGAACGCGCGGGTCGCTGAAGGTGAATTTCTCCATTTCCCTGCAGCTCACGCACCAGTCCGCGTAAAAATCGAGCATGGCAGGCTGTGCCGCCGTTTTGACGGCCTGGTCAAGCTGCGCCGATGAACGAACCGGTGCGAACGTCAAATCGCTTTGCGACGCCGTTGCGGCCTCGCTAGAACCATCTTTCGCGATGCCCGCCTGACTGCCGGCGCGAGCAGCGAGCACGGCCAGCGGGCGCAGTGGGTCCGATGATCCCGCGGCGAGGCCAATCACAAGCGCGGCCGCCCAGACCGCCATCACGACGCCGACCGACCGGCCTAGCCGGTGCCATATCGAGCCACCCGCGGCCGACCTGAAAAACAGGCCGAGGGCGACCGCAGCGATCAGCAGCCAGAGGGCACTCAACAGCATCGTCGCCGGGCCGCCGAGCACCGGCCAAATGATCCACAGCGCCGCGGCGAGCAGAACCACGCCGAAAAACACCTTTACGCTGTCCATCCACTTGCCCGCGCGCGGCAGCAGCGTGCCCGCGCCGAGGCCGATGATCAGTAGCGGCAGCCCGAGGCCGATCCCCATCGAGAACAGCGCCGCGCCACCGAGCACGGCATTGCCGGTGTGCGCGATGAACGCGAGCACCGCGAAAAGCGGCGCGGTCATGCAGGCGCCGACAACCAGCGCCGACAGCGCGCCCATCACGGCGACCGCGGTAAATTTGCCGCCCGAGCGTCCCGCTGACACGCTCGACATCCGATCGCGCCAGCGCGGCGGCAGTTCGAGATCCACACCAGCGATCAGCAGCAGCGCGAAAATCGTCAGAAGGCCGCCGAACGCGCCGAGCACCCACGGATTCTGCAGCCATGCGCCGAGACTCTGCCCGACGAGTGCCGCCGCGACGCCCAGCACCGTGTAGACGAGCGCCATCCCGATTACATATGCGAGCGACAGCGCGAAACCACGCCCACGTGTGACGCGCGCCCCCTCACCGATGATGATCGCAGACAGGATCGGAATCATCGGATACGAGCACGGCAGCAGGCTCAGAATTGCGCCCGCAACAAAATAAAGCCCTACGATCGCAAAGAAACCGCCTCGCTGTAGCAGCGTCTGCGCGTAGTCGGCGCTGGTCGCACGTTCGTACCACGGCTCGTCCTCAGTGTGCGCGGATTGTTGCGCGGTTGGACCCGCTGCCGCGCCGCCAGCCGACTGCAGCGCCACGCCGCTCACGTGATAAACGCGCTCCATCGGGGGGTAGCAGATGCCAGCGTCGGCGCAGCCCTGCGACGTCACCGCGAGATCGAACGGTCCGGCAGCCTGCTTGACCGGAATATGAATCGTCAGCTCGTTGCGATACGTCTCGACATTCTTGTTGAACGTCTGATCGAACTTCACGTGACCGTCGGGCAGTTGAGGCTCGCCAAGCGTCGCGGTGCCATTCCGGGTCGCGAAAGCGAAGCGCTCGCGGTACATGTAGTAACCGTCCGCAATCTTGTATGTGACGACGACTTGCCCGGGCTGCTCGGTCGCACTGAACCGGAATGCGACCGACGGGTCGAGGAAGTCGTCCGCGGCCCGTGCGAGCGTGGCGAATTGCGCGAGGAACGCGCAGCTGAGCAGAAAGAATGCAGTGCGCAGCGCAGCGCGCGCGCGCTGGTCGAGACCGTTAAACATGAAGAGGGCGTTGGGTTTCAGCAGTGATCCACTGGCCGTAGGCGGCCGAGGCCGTCGCTTGCCAGGAGAGTATTTCCGGCGTGTCGTAGGGATGGTGAGCCTGAAGGTATTGTTCCAATTCGAGCGCGCGAGCGGCGCTGGTCTTGAACAGCAACTGGATTTCCTGCGCGGTTTCGATCGCGCCCTGCCAGTGATAGCTCGAATGCACGCTGCCCAGCTGCGTGACGCATGCACAAAGGCGCGCGGCGAGCGCGTCGGCGGCGAGCTTTTCCGCGACGGCCACATCCGGCACCGTCGTCAGCACCAAGGTCACATTCACACTCACACCAGGCTCCGGCGGCGCAGGATTTCGATCCCGATATCGTATCACCTGGCCATGTCGCCCCGCAGAGCGCCCCGCGGCGCGGCCGCGGCATTTGGTCACCGCGACACGGCTTTCGGCATCGATGAAAAAATCGCCGACAATCGGCATAGGGGGCAGCCATCGGGCTGCGCCCCTGCCACACCACCCGGCATGCGGGTCCGCACCGGGCGGTTCGGGAAGTTGAGGTCATGAGAGACGGGGCAAACCCAGCCGGTCGAACCACGCCACCGTGAACAGTCTGCTTAGCAGCCTGCCGCTGTTGCGCCACCAGCGACGGCCGTTGGCCGCCACCCGTCGCGCCACATCAACGGCGGCGCCCATCGCGCGCAGTTCGCGGTACATCGTCGTACCGCGCTTCCACTGCTTGAGCTGGATTGCGCGCAGTCGGTGACGCAACCACTTGTCCAGCTCACGCCAGACCTTCGGTGTCTGCGCCAGACGGAAGTACGCCTTCCAGCCCAGCAGGTACGCGCGTACCTGTCGCACCACTTCCCGCAGGCTGCGCCCGCATGAACGAGCGGTCAGTTCCCGGATGCGTTGCCGAAACGTCGCCAGCGGTTTGTCCGCCACGCGGCGCTTGACCTCGCGTCCGGGTGCCACCCAGAAGCTGTAGCCCAGGAACTTGCGTCCAAACACGCTGGCCACTGCGCTTTTGGTCTCGTTGACCTTCAAACGCAGTCGCCCGTACAGCCGCCGCAGCAACGCCATCACCCGTTCGCCCGCGCGCCGACTGCGAACGTACACGTTCGCGTCGTCGGCATAGCGCGCGAAGCAGTGACCGCGCCGCTCCAGTTCCTTGTCCACCTCGTCGAGCAACACGTTGGCCAGCAACGGCGATAGAGCCCCGGCAACAACATAGCAAACTCGCGGGTAAGATGGGGCCTTCGCATATCGAGGGAGTGTCTGGCGCCATGGTCCAGAGAATGTCCTGCCAGTAATGCGGTTCTCGTGCTTGAGGCCGTTGCTCCCGCTAACCGGGAGCCCAGTCGATGACACGGGGACGACGCAAACACTGGCGAGTGCGTCTCGCTTTCGAGCCGAA
Source organism: Paraburkholderia sp. JPY465 (assembly GCF_050436725.1). NCBI lineage: Bacteria > Pseudomonadati > Pseudomonadota > Betaproteobacteria > Burkholderiales > Burkholderiaceae > Paraburkholderia > Paraburkholderia sp. JPY465. The sequence continues at coordinate 3,709,855 of NZ_JBNDMT010000003.1, read as the reverse complement.
CCGCTATTCCAGCGAACAACTGGAGAAGGCCTATGATCAGCTCAGTCCGATTGATGCCCGAAGCACGAGGCGCGCATCGGATGCAAGGCCAGCAACGGCGAAAGCGATGAAGCGAGGGAAACGATGAGCAACGTTGCCATGGTCGCGCTTTACGCGCGCGTGTCATCCGAGCAGCAAAGCAAACGCGGCACGATAGACAGCCAGATCGCTGCATTGAAAGAACGAATTCAGGCCGACGGGGCGCAGATTGTGGAGGACATGTGCTTCGTCGATGCCGGGGTGAGCGGTGCAACGCTGGTCAGGCCGCAATTGGAGCGCCTGCGCGACGCCGCCGCGCTCGGGACGGTCGATCGGCTGTACATCCTCGCGCCAGACCGCCTGGCGCGCAAATATGCGCACCAGGCCCTGTTGATGGAGGAATTCTCCTCGTGCGGCGTACAGGTCGTGTTTCTCAATCATGCAATTGGCACGACGCCGGAAGAATCACTGCTGCTGCAGATGCAGGGCATGATAGCGGAGTACGAGCGGGCAAAAATCGCAGAGCGTCACCGCCGCGGCAAGCTTCACGGCGCGAAACGCGGTACCGTCAACGTGCTATCAGGGGCGCCTTACGGCTACCGCTATATCCGAAGACAGCTCGACGGGACGCCAGCCCGGTACGTCATCGAACTGCCGCAAGCCGCCACGGTGAAAGCGATCTTCGAGTGGGTCGGGCTGGAGCGCCTGAGCCTCGGAGAAGTGATACGTCGGCTTGGCGAGGCCGGTACCGTGACGGCATCGGGCAAGCCGTACTGGGACCGCAGCGTGGTATGGGGCATCTTGCGTAATCCGGCGTACATGGGGCGGGCTGCGTTTGGCAAAACGCAGGCGTGCGATCATCAGGTGCGCGTGCGTGCCCAGCGTCACAGCGCCTGCGTGCCCAGGAAACCGTATTCAGCGAAACGCGCGGACCGGCAGCAGTGGATCGAAATTCCGGTGCCAGCAATCGTCAGCGAAGCACTGTTCGAAATCGTTCAGGAGCAGCTTGCCGAGAACCGCAAGCTGGCACGCCAGCGCCGGGATAATGCGCCGCTTCGCCTGCTGCAGGGGCTCACTGTTTGTGGGCAGTGCCGTTACGCCTACTACGCGAAGAAAGTGAGCAAGTCGGCGGCCAAGGGACATCATCGAGACTATGCCTATTACCGCTGCGTTGGAACCGACGCCTACCGGTTCGGCGGCGAACGTATCTGCGACAACCTGCAGGTACGGACAGACAAGCTCGATGAGCTGGTATGGCATCAGGTTGTGGAATTGCTCAGGCATCCCGATCGACTGAAAGAAGAGTATGAACGTCGACTCGACGTGATGGAGCGTAGCGAAAAGCGCGGCTTCGATACCGGCAGTCTGGAAAAGCAGCGGCTTCAGCTCCAAAAGAGCAAATCGCGACTGATCGACGGCTACTCCGACGGTATCATCGACAAGGCTGACTTCGAGCCAAGGATGCAGCAGTTGAAGAGTCGGCTCGCACAGATTGAACAGCAGATCCAGGAATCACGGCGCCACGGCGCGATGCAAAGCGAGCTGTTTCTCGTCATTAACCGGCTTGAGGAGTTTGCAGCCGCCGTCACTGAAAAGCTGGATGCGATTGATCTTGAAACGAAACGCAAGATCGTTCTGGGCCTGGTCAAGCGCGTAGAAATCCACAAGGACGAGATCGTCGTCGTGTTCCGTGTCGATCCGCAACCGCCGGTTCGCGGCAGCGAAAATTCGACCGACTCAGACGCAGGAGAGAAAAGTATGCAACATTGTAGGCGGCGTAAGCGGCCCGCCCTGCGGCGTGCCCTGTTCGCGCTGCTGAACCACACCGCCATCCATGATGCCGCTCGTCAGATACGCCCGGATCAGCCGGATCACCCCGGCGTCCCCAATACGTTTCTGTAGACGGTCGATCAGGATGTCGTGGTTGACCCGGTCGAAGAACTTCTCCAGATCAACGTCCACCACGATTCGCCGGCCCGACTGCACGTACGACTGCGCGGCAAGCACCGCATCGTGCGCACGCCGTCCGGGCCGGAAACCATAGCTGTGCGCGCTGAAGGTGGGGTCCAGAACCGGTTGCAGCACCTGCAGCAGCGCCTGCTGGATCAGCCGGTCCGTCACCGTCGGGATGCCAAGCTCGCGCTCGCTTCCGTCCGGTTTCGGGATCGTCACCCGCCGTACCGGGCTGGGCCGGTACGTCCCCTTCAGCAACTGTTCACGGATCGCCGGCCACGCCGTCACCAGATGGCGCGACGTCTGGTCAATGTCCAGACCGTCCACGCCAGCGGCTCCCTTGTTGGCCCGTACCCGTTTGAATGCCTGCTTCAGGTTCTCTCTCGTCAGCGCCGCCATCAGCAGCGCTGACCCTGTGTCCCCGGATTCATGGCGCGGGCAACAGGCTTCGTCGCTCACGGGCATAGACGCAGCTTCACCGCGTGTGCCTCCCGCTCGCCCCGCTTGCACGGGCTTCTGACGCAGTACCTGTCGCATCGACATGACGCTGGACACTCCTTCCCGTTTGGCCCTTCGTCACCAGCTTCGGACTCATCGACCTGTCCTGTGACTACTACGGCCTCTGCTGACTCCTCGCTCCGGCTCGACGCCGTCACCCTTTCAGGCATGAGGCGAGGCCTCCCCAGGTAAGAACGCACTCCTTCATCGCACAACCGCCGCATCTACGCCACTTCACCTTGGTCACGAGAGCTTCGCGGTTTTTCGCCCGCTCGCCCTGCTCGGCAGCGCCTTCTATACGGTTCTTGTTCATCGGCTCGCGATTTACGCTCCACGCTTCCTCCCCACATCCGGTCGCCCTCGTGCAGTTGCGCTTCACTTCATTCGCTGTGACCAGCTTATGGCGGGACTTACACCCGCAGGAATGCGCCCATGCTGGGCGCACGAAACAAAAAAGCCAGGCGATGCGCCTGGCTTTTCGTCGAAACCAAAAAGCTTACTCAGCTTCTTGCACTTCCGTTTCTTCAACTTCCGGACGGTCGAGCAGTTCGACCAGTGCCATCGGCGCGTTGTCACCGACGCGGAAGCCGAACTTCAGCACGCGCAGGTAACCGCCCGGACGGTTTGCGTAGCGCGGGCCGAGCACGTCGAACAGCTTCGTGACCGAGTCACGGTCGCGCAGGCGGTTGAAAGCCAGACGACGGTTTGCGAGCGACGGCTTCTTGCCGAGCGTGATCAACGGCTCGACGACTTTACGGAGTTCCTTCGCCTTCGGCAGGGTGGTCTTGATGACTTCGTGCTCGATCAGCGAGTTGGACATGTTACGGAGCATTGCCAGACGGTGGCTGCTCGTGCGGTTCAGTTTCCGCAGACCATGACGGTGACGCATGTTAATTCCTTCAGTTCAAAGTTTTGGTCCAGCTCTTCTATCGCACTCGTTCTGCAGCATTGGCAGCACACAGTGAGCGCACGGGCCGGTAGTTAAAAAAGACAAGACGCGGATTTTAAAGGAAAATCCGCGTCTTTGCCAGTCTAGTGCAGCAGTGCAATTCGCGGGTTACACCCGACCGAGTTGTCCGCTTACTTGTCGAGACCTGCCGGCGGCCAGTTCTCGAGCTTCATGCCGAGCGTCAGTCCGCGCGATGCCAGAACTTCCTTGATCTCATTCAGCGACTTGCGACCCAGATTCGGAGTCTTGAGCAGCTCGTTCTCGGTACGCTGGATCAGGTCGCCGATGTAGTAGATGTTCTCGGCCTTCAGGCAGTTCGCGGAACGAACCGTCAGTTCCAGATCGTCGACCGGGCGCAGCAGGATCGGATCGATCTGCGGTGCGCGCGACGGCGCTTCCGCCGCTGCTTCGGTGCCTTCCAGCGCCGCGAAGACCGACAGCTGATCGACCAGAATGCGCGCCGATTGGCGGATCGCTTCTTCCGGCGAAATCACACCGTTGGTTTCGATGTTCATCACGAGCTTGTCGAGGTCGGTGCGCTGCTCGACGCGAGCGCTTTCGACCGCGTAGCTCACGCGACGAACCGGCGAAAACGACGCGTCCAGCACGATTCGGCCGATGATCTTGGCCGACTCTTCACCGTAGCGACGCACATTGCCCGGCACATAGCCGCGGCCCTTTTCAATCTTAATCTGCACGTCGAGCTTGCCACCCTTCGACAGATGCGCAATCACGTGATCCGGATTGATTACTTCACAATCGTGTGCGAGTTCGATATCGCCGGCGGTAACCACGCCTTCGCCTTCCTTGCGCAGCGTAACCGTCACTTCGTCACGGTTATGCAGCTTGAAGACGACGCCCTTCAGGTTCAACAACAGGTTGACCACATCCTCTTGCACACCGTCGAGCGTCGAGTACTCGTGCACGACGCCTGCAATCGTCACCTCGGTCGGGGCATAGCCAACCATCGACGACAACAGCACGCGCCGAAGCGCGTTACCCAAGGTGTGGCCATAACCGCGTTCAAACGGTTCCATGACCACTTTCGCGTGGCTCTCGCCAAGCGATTCAACTGCAATGATCTTGGGCTTCAACAAACTGGTTTGCATAGGTTTTCCTTTTCAATACCCTCGGCTCGTTACACCGATAAGGCTGACCGGTAACAACCTGAAAATAAACAGCCGAGACGCCCCCTTGCGCAACGCAATCAGGGCGCCCCGGCCGTCAATCCGATTACCGCGAATACAATTCGACGATCAGGCTTTCGTTGATGTCGCCAGCGATGTCGCTGCGTTCCGGTTTCTGCTTGAAGGTACCTTCGAACTTCTTCGCGTCGACCGCAACCCAGCTCGGCATGCCGCCTTGTTCAGCGAGCGACAACGCCTCGATGATGCGAGCCTGCTTGCGCTTCTGTTCGCGCACGGCGACGACGTCGCCAGCCTTGACTTGCATCGACGGGATGTTCGTCACGACGCCGTTCACCGTGATCGCCTTGTGGCCGACCAGCTGACGTGCTTCAGCACGCGTCGAGCCGAAGCCCATCCGATACACGACGTTGTCCAGACGCGACTCGAGCAGTTGCAGCAGGTTTTCACCCGTGTTGCCCTTCAGACGGTCTGCTTCAGCGAAGTAGCGACGGAACTGGCGCTCGAGGACACCGTAGATACGCTTTACTTTTTGCTTCTCGCGCAGCTGCGTGCCATAGTCGGACGTACGCGCGCCCGAGGTACGGCCGTGCTGGCCGGGCTTGCTGTCCAGCTTGCACTTGTCAGCGAGCGAGCGGCGTGCGCTCTTCAGGAAGAGGTCAGTGCCTTCACGGCGGGACAGCTTGGCCTTGGGGCCGATATAACGTGCCACGTTGATTCCTTCTGTGATTTATCACGCGAATGCTTCCACTCGCGCTAGTCCGAACCCTTTGGTTCGAACGGTGGGCTTAGTCATTTAAATAATGCGCGCAGCCCGCCGCCGCGCAAGGCGGCAACAGGCGCTCGCGAAACCGTCGTCTTAGATACGACGACGCTTCGGCGGACGGCAGCCGTTGTGCGGGACCGGCGTCACGTCGGAGATCGCGGTGATCTTGATCCCAAGACCATGCAACGCGCGCACCGCCGATTCGCGGCCAGGACCGGGGCCCTTGATCCGCACTTCGAGGTTCTTCACGCCGTATTCCATCGCCACGCGGCCAGCCGATTCAGCTGCGACCTGAGCTGCAAAAGGAGTCGACTTACGCGAACCCTTGAAGCCCTGACCACCCGACGTTGCCCAGGCAAGCGCGTTGCCTTGACGGTCGGTGATCGTGATGATGGTGTTGTTGAACGACGCGTGAACGTGAACCACGCCCTCGGCGACGTTCTTCTTGACCTTCTTGCGAACGCGTTGCGCCGCGGAGTTGTTCGAAGCCTTAGCCATTACGTTTTCCTGTAACTGTCAGTTCCGCTTACTTCTTCAGCGATTGCGCTGCACGACGCGGACCCTTGCGCGTACGGGCATTCGTACGCGTACGCTGGCCGCGCAGGGGTAGACCCTTACGATGCCGCACGCCACGATAGCAGCCGAGATCCATCAGGCGCTTGATGTTCATCGTCGTTTCACGGCGCAGATCGCCTTCAACGATGAACTTGCCGACTTCTTCACGCAGCTTTTCGAGGTCTGCGTCAGTCAGGTCTTTGACCTTCTTCGAAAATGCCACACCAGCAGCGACGCAAATGTCGCGCGAGCGCGTGCGACCGATACCGTAAATAGCCGTCAGGCCGATTTCAGTATGCTGGTGATTCGGGATGTTAACCCCTGCGATACGAGCCATTGTTTTTCCTCAAACAAAAAGCGCAAGCAAAAGCGCGGCGTTCAGCCTTGACGCTGTTTGTGGCGCGGATCAGAGCTGCAAATCACGCGCACAACGCCTTTGCGCTTGATGATCTTGCAATTGCGGCAAATGCGCTTAACCGATGCCATCACTTTCATGATATTACCCTTTTTTCAAATCACTTCGCCCGGAACACGATCCGCGCACGCGACAGATCGTAAGGCGTCAATTCAACCGTCACCTTGTCGCCCGGCAGGATTCGGATGTAGTGCATCCGCATCTTGCCGGATATGTGTCCCAACACGACATGGCCGTTTTCCAGCTTCACCCTGAAGGTAGCGTTAGGCAGGTTCTCAATTACTTCGCCCTGCATCTGGATCACATCGTCTTTGGCCATAAGTCCTTTCAACGCATCGGGACGCCGCCGCCTTTGAAATTAGCTTTCTTCAGCAGCGATTCATACTGTTGCGACATAACGTACGACTGCACCTGCGCCATGAAATCCATTGTGACGACGACAATGATCAGCAGCGACGTTCCACCAAAATAAAACGGCACGTTCCAGCGCAGCACCAGAAATTCGGGCAGCAGGCAAACGAACACGATGTAGATCGCACCGGCCAGCGTGAGACGCGTAAGGATGCGGTCGATATATCGCGCCGTTTGATCGCCCGGGCGGATGCCAGGGACGAAAGCGCCACTCTTTTTCAGGTTGTCGGCCGTTTCCCTGCTGTTGAACACCAATGCGGTGTAGAAGAAGCAGAAGAAAACGATCGCCAACGCGTACAGCAACACGTACACGGGTTGACCGGGCTTCAGGGCTTCGGCCACATTGTGCAACGTGTCTGCGAACCAGCTGGTACGCGAGCCCGAACTGAACCAGTTCAGGATAGTTGCCGGGAAGAGAATGATCGACGATGCGAAGATCGGCGGAATCACGCCCGACATGTTCAGCTTCAGCGGCAAATGAGAAGACTGGCCGCCGTAAATCTTGTTGCCTACCTGCCGCTTTGCGTAATTCACAAGAATCTTGCGCTGGCCGCGTTCGATGAACACCACCAGATACGTCACAGCCGCAATCAGCGCGACGACGATAATCGCCGAGATGATACTCATCGAGCCAGTTCGCACTAGTTCAAAGAGACCACCGATTGCGTTCGGGAAGCCCGCCGCAATACCGCCAAAAATGATGATCGAGATACCATTGCCAAGCCCGCGCTCCGTGATTTGCTCACCCAGCCACATCAGGAACATCGTGCCGGTCACAAGCGTCACGACCGTCGTCAACCGGAATACCATCCCCGGATCGATCACGAGGCCAGGCTGATTTTCCAGCGCCACGGCAATACCGAACGCCTGAAATGTCGCCAGCACGACCGTGAAGATCCGCGTGTATTGCGTAATCTTCCGCTGACCTGCCTGCCCTTCCTTTTTCAGCGCTTCGAGTTGCGGCGAGACAATCGCCAGCAACTGCATGATGATCGACGCCGAAATGTACGGCATGATCCCCAACGCGAAAATGGTGAACCGCGAAAGTGCGCCACCCGAGAACATGTTAAACATGCCAAGGATGCCGCCCGACTGGCTTTGGAACAGCTTCGCCAGTTGGTCCGGGTCAATACCCGGCACCGGAATATGCGCGCCGATGCGGTAGACGACCAGCGCCAGCAGCAGGAACACTGCTCGCCGACGCAGATCGCCAAACTTCGCCGCGCTGCGACCGGGTTTTGCGAGACTCGGGCTGTTAGCCAAGTACCTTCTCCGATGCAAATGCTAGTGACGGCAAATAACTTGCGCGTTACTCGGCAAACGAGCCACCGGCTGCTTCGATGGCAGCGCGTGCGCTCTTCGTCGCACCCAGACCCTTCACAACGACCTTGCGCTTGAGCTCGCCCGTCCCGATGATCTTGGCGCTACGGATCAGTTCGCCGACCAGGCCGGCTTGCTTGAGAGCCAGCAGATCGATTTCGTCGACCGGCAGCTTCTCCAGATCCGAGAGACGCACTTCACCGACGAATTCCTTCGTCAGCGAGGTGAAGCCACGCTTCGGCAGGCGACGTTGCAGTGGCATTTGACCGCCTTCGAAGCCAACCTTGTGAAAGCCGCCCGAACGCGACTTCTGACCCTTGTGACCACGGCCAGCGGTCTTGCCGAGGCCGGAGCCGATGCCGCGACCAACGCGACGCTTTGCGTGCTTCGCGCCTTCAGCCGGCTTCAGGTTATTCAATTCCATTATCAACTCCTTGAGTCCTGGTCAGCCGCTTAGCTGATGACCTTAACGAGGTACGAAACCTTGTTGATCATGCCGCGCACAGCCGGCGTATCCTGCAACTCGCTAACCGAGTTGAGTCGGCGCAGGCCCAAGCCACGCACCGTTGCGCGGTGCGATTCACGGGTGCCGATCAGGCTCTTGACGAGCAGGACCTTGACAGTTTTATCAGACATGGTGTCCACCTTTAGCCCAGAATTTCTTCGACGGACTTGCCGCGCTTCGCAGCGATGTCGGCCGGCGTGGACTGCTTGCGCAGGCCGTCGAGCGTCGCACGAACGAGGTTATACGGGTTCGTCGAACCGTGGCTCTTGGCCACGACGTTCTGCACGCCCATCACGTCGAACACTGCGCGCATCGGACCGCCAGCGATCACGCCGGTACCGTCCTTCGCCGGAGCGAGGAGAACCGTGGATGCGCCGTGCTTACCATGCACTTCGTGTTGCAGGGTACCGTTCTTCAGCGGCACCTTGAACATGTTGCGGCGAGCCTGTTCCATCGCCTTCTGGACAGCGACCGGCACTTCCTTCGCCTTGCCCTTGCCCATACCGACGCGGCCATCACCGTCGCCAACCACGGTCAGTGCAGCGAAGCCGAGAATACGGCCACCCTTCACGACCTTGGTCACGCGGTTGACCGAAATCATCTTTTCACGAAGGCCGTCGTCGCGTTCGTCAGCCTGAACTTTAGCTTGCATCTTTGCCATGACGAATTCTTCCCTTAGAACTTGAGTCCGGCTTCGCGCGCCGCATCAGCCAGCGCTTTCACGCGGCCGTGGTAACGGAAACCCGAACGGTCGAAGGCGACGGATTCGATGCCGGCAGCCTTAGCCTTTTCTGCAATGCGCTTGCCGATCAGGGTTGCAGCAGCAACGTTGCCGCCCTTGCCCGATTGATCGGCCAGTTGCGCACGCACTTCGGCTTCGAGCGTCGACGCGCTGGCGAGCACCTTGGTGCCGCACGGCGAGAACACTTGCGCATAGATGTGCGTGTTCGTGCGATGCACGGCGAGACGCGCGACCTGCAGCTCAGCGATCTTGATACGCGTCTGACGAGCGCGGCGCAGGCGAGATTGAGTCTTATCCATGATTGCGCACCCTTACTTCTTCTTCGTTTCTTTGAGGATCACAACCTCATCGGCGTAACGCACGCCCTTGCCCTTATAAGGCTCCGGCGGACGGTAGCCGCGCACTTCTGCAGCGACTTGACCGACTTGTTGCTTGTTGATCCCCTTGATCACGATTTCGGTTTGCGACGGGGTTTCTGCCTTGACGCCAGTCGGCATCTGGTGCACCACCGGGTGCGAGAAACCCAGCGACAAGTTCAGCTTGTCGCCTTGCGCCTGTGCGCGATAACCGACGCCAACCAGCGTCAGCTTGCGCTCGAAACCCTTCGTCACGCCGTACACCATGTTCGCAACCAGTGCGCGCATCGTGCCCGACATCGCATTCGCTTCGCGGCTTTCGTCGACCGGCTCGAACTTCAGCGTGCCGTTGTCGTTCACCACTTTCACGAGACTGTTGGCAGCCTGCGAAATCGTACCCAGCGGACCCTTGACAGTGATGCTGTCGGCGCTCAGGGCCACTTCCGCGCCTTGCAGCGCGATCGGGCTCTTACCTACTCGAGACATGTTTCTCTCCTTTCGGCCTTAAGCGACGTAGCAGATGACTTCGCCGCCAACGCCCGTTGCACGTGCCTTGCGGTCCGTCATCACGCCCTTGGGCGTCGATACGATTGCCACGCCCAGGCCATTCATGACCACGGGGATGTCGTTACGGCCGCGGTACACACGCAGACCAGGCTTCGAGACGCGTTCGATGCGCTCGATGACCGGGCGGCCAGCGTAATACTTCAACACGATGTTCAATTCCGACTTCGCACCTTCGGACTTCACTGCGAAATCGTCGATATAACCTTCGTCCTTCAGGACCTGCGCAATCGCAACCTTGACTTTCGACGAGGGCATAGTCACCGAAACCTTCTCGACCATCTGCGCATTGCGGATGCGAGTCAGCATATCGGCGATAGGATCACTCATGCTCATTTATGTTTCTCCTATTACCAGCTCGCCTTGGTCAGGCCAGGGATCTCGCCGCGGAACGCGATTTCACGAATCTTGTTACGCGCCAGGCCGAATTTACGGAACGTGCCGCGCGGACGACCGGTAATTGCGCAACGGTTGCGCTTACGGGTCGGGTTAGAGTTGCGCGGCAGTTGCTGCAGTTCCAGACGTGCTGCGTAATGCTCTTCTTCCGACTTGCTCGTGTCGCCAATGATTGCCTTCAGTGCAGCACGCTTGGGAGCGTACTTGGCGGCGAGGCGAGCACGCTTCTTTTCACGTTCGATCAGTGCCAGTTTAGCCACGGTAACCTCAGTTTCTGAACGGGAACTTGAAGCTGGCGAGCAGAGCCTTTGCTTCGTCGTCAGTCTTCGCAGTCGTCGTGATGCTGATGTTCAGCCCACGCAGTGCGTCGATCTTGTCGTAATCGATTTCGGGGAAAATGATCTGCTCTTTCACACCGATGTTGTAGTTGCCGCGACCATCGAACGCCTTACCCGACACGCCACGGAAGTCGCGCACACGGGGGAGCGCAACCGTCACGAAACGGTCGAGGAATTCGTACATTGCCTGACCACGCAGCGTGACCATGGCGCCGATCGGATAGCCCTGACGGATCTTGAAGCCAGCAATTGCCTTGCGTGCCTTCGTGATCACCGGCTTCTGGCCTGCGATCTTCGTCAGATCGCCAACGGCGTTTTCGATGATCTTCTTATCGGCGACGGCTTCGCCAAGACCCATGTTGAGGGTGATCTTGGTGATGCGAGGCACTTCCATCACGGACTTGTAACCGAACTTCTCGATGAGGCCGGGTACAACCTTTTCTTTGTAAAACTCTTGCAAACGAGCCATTTTTTACTCCGCAGCGTCAGGCGCTCAGCACGGCACCGGTCGTCTTCAGGAAACGGACTTTCTTGTCTCCTTCGACCTTGATGCCTACACGCGATGGCTTGCCATTCGCGTCGACCAATGCGACGTTCGAAATTTGCAGCGGCATCGTCTTGGCTTCCACGCCGCCCGTCGTACCCTTCATCGGGTTCGGCTTGACGTGCTTCTTGACGAGATTGATGCCCTCGACGGTCACGGTCTCGCCGTGAACGGCCAGCACAACGCCACGCTTGCCCTTATCTTTGCCGGTGATGACGATAACTTCGTCACCCTTGCGAATCTTGTTCATCGCGACTCCTTACAGCACTTCAGGCGCCAGCGAAACGATCTTCATGAATCGTTCGCTACGCAACTCGCGCGTGACTGGCCCGAAAATACGGGTGCCGATCGGTTCGAGCTTGGTGTTGAGCAACACAGCTGCATTGCCGTCGAACTTGATCAGCGAGCCGTCCTGACGGCGCACGCCCTTGGCGGTGCGAACCACCACGGCGTTGTAGATTTCGCCTTTCTTCACGCGCCCGCGCGGCGTTGCCTCTTTGACAGTCACCTTGATGATGTCGCCAATGCTGGCATAACGACGCTTCGAGCCGCCGAGCACCTTGATGCACATGACTTCACGTGCACCCGTGTTGTCGGCCACTTCAAGCCGAGTTTCGGTCTGGATCATGGTTTATCTTTCCCAACTTAATCCGGTCACACCACCATGGTGCTTCCCGGTCAGTCTTGGTCCCGTCAGCCGATCGGCTGCTTGGGTTAGAACAGCAGCGACGGCAAACGAAACCCGCCATCGCAATCCGGTGAATCCTTCGGCACAGGCTGGCGCCCGGACCGCTTCCCCCACCAACTTCGCCCGCGACGGGGCTCCCATAAAGAGGGAAGACCGAGATTATATCAAATAATCCCGGTCTTGCAAGCGAAACTTACTGCGATTTCAACTACTTCTACAGCTTTGCGACATTAGATGACGCGAGCAGCCTCGACCAGGCGAGCCACAACCCAAGCCTTCGTCTTCGAAATCGGACGAGTTTCCTGGATTTCAACGAGGTCACCCTCGTTGTACGAGTTCGCATCGTCATGCGCGTGGTACTTCTTCGAACGCACGACGTACTTGCCATAGATCGGGTGCTTCACGCGGTGCTCGACCAGCACGGTAACCGTCTTGTCCATCTTGTTGCTGACGACCTTGCCGACCAGCGTCCGCTTGAGCGAGGTTTTTACGCTATCGTTCATTTCTGGTTCGCCTTCTCAGTCAGGACGGTCCGCACACGTGCGATGTCGCGACGAACCTTCTTCAGTTGGCTCGTGTTCGTGAGCTGCTGGGTCGCGAGTTGCATGCGCAGGCCGAATTGCGCCTTCAACAGGTCCGACAGCTCCTTGTTGAGCGCGGCCTGATCTTTCTGGTGAAGTTCGGAAGCCTTCATCATTTGCTCCTTAGGCGCCGAGCTGACGTACGATAAACGTCGTCTTCAGCGGCAGCTTGGCTGCAGCCAGACGGAACGCTTCGCGCGCCAGTTCTTCGGTTACGCCGTCCATTTCGTACAGCATCTTGCCCGGTTGAATCTCAGCGACGTAGTATTCCGGGTTACCCTTACCGTTACCCATACGCACTTCCGCCGGCTTGGTCGAGATCGGCTTGTCCGGGAAGATCCGGATCCAGATGCGGCCACCGCGCTTGATGTGACGCGTCATTGCACGACGCGCCGCTTCAATCTGGCGCGCGGTCAGACGGCCGCGACCGACAGCCTTCAGGCCGAACTCACCGAACGACACCGCGTTGCCGCGGGTAGCAACGCCGGTGTTACGACCTTTCTGCTCTTTGCGATACTTTCTGCGTTTCGGTTGCAGCATCGTTATTCTCCAGTCTTCCCGTCGCCGCCGGCACCGCCAGTACGACGAGGAGCGCCACGGCGTGCACCTGCCGGGCCACCACCTTCACCATCACGACGCGGACGGCGATCGCCACCCGGACGTGCGTTGCGGCGCGGACGCTTTTCTTCAGCGACTTCTTCGACCACCGGTGCGTCATTGCGGCCGAGCGTATCGCCCTTATAGACCCACACCTTCACGCCGATGATGCCGTACGTCGTCTTTGCTTCCGACGTTGCGTAGTCGATATCTGCACGCAGCGTGTGAAGCGGCACGCGACCTTCGCGATACCATTCCGTGCGAGCGATTTCGATACCGTTCAGACGGCCTGCGCTCATGATCTTGATGCCTTGAGCACCCAGACGCATCGCGTTCTGCATCGCACGCTTCATCGCGCGACGGAACATGATCCGGCGCTCGAGCTGCTGCGTGATCGAATCAGCGATCAGTTGCGCGTCGGTTTCCGGCTTGCGAATTTCTTCAATGTTGACGTGAACCGGAACGCCCATGCGCTTTTGCAGCTCGGACTTCAGCAGTTCGATGTCTTCACCCTTCTTACCGATCACGACACCCGGACGCGAGCTGAAAATCGTGATACGCGCGTTCTTTGCGGGACGCTCGATCACAACGCGGCCGACGGACGCGTTCTTCAGCTTCTTCTTCAGGTATTCACGAACACCGATGTCTTCCTGCAACATCGCCGCGAAATTGTTGTTGTTCGCGTACCAACGCGAAGCCCAATTGCGGCTGACGGCCAAACGGAAGCCAGTCGGATGAATTTTCTGTCCCATCGTATGACCCCTTAATTCCCGACCGTCACAGTGATGTGACAGGATTGCTTCTCGATGCGGTTACCACGGCCCTTGGCGCGCGCGGTAAAACGCTTCAGCGACGCTGCCTTGTCGACGTAGATGCTCGTGATCTTGAGCTCGTCGATATCGGCGCCTTCGTTGTGCTCCGCATTCGCGATCGCCGACAGCACGACCTTTTTCACGATTCCCGCAGCCTTCTTCGGCGAGAACGTCAGAACGTTCAGCGCCTTGTCGACCGGCAAACCGCGGATCTGGTCAGCCACAAGGCGCGTTTTTTGCGCCGAGATGCGGGCACCGCGATGAATTGCTTTCACTTCCATCTTGATTGCCCCTTATTTCTTGGCCTTCTTGTCGGCCGCGTGACCCTTGAACGTACGGGTCAGTGCGAACTCGCCAAGCTTGTGGCCGACCATGTTTTCCGTGACATACACCGGAACGTGTTGACGGCCGTTGTGCACGGCGATCGTCAGGCCGATGAAGTCCGGCAGGATCGTCGAGCGACGCGACCAAGTCTTGATCGGTTTCTTGTCACGCGATGCTGCAGCCGCCTCAACCTTCTTCAGCAAATGGGCGTCGCAGAACGGACCTTTCTTAATAGAACGTGCCATTGCCTACTCCTTAACGCTTGTGACGGCGCTGGACGATCATGCTCGTCGTGCGCTTGTTGCTGCGGGTGCGATAGCCCTTCGTCGGCGTGCCCCACGGGCTCACCGGATCGCGGCCTGCCGCAGTCTTGCCTTCGCCACCACCGTGCGGGTGGTCGACCGGGTTCATTGCAACGCCACGCACGGTCGGGCGGATGCCGCGCCAGCGGTTCGCGCCAGCCTTACCGATTTGACGGAGGCTGTGCTCTTCGTTGCCCACTTCACCGATCGTCGCGCGGCATTCAACGTGCACGCGGCGGATTTCGCCCGAACGCAGACGAACCTGCGCGTAGACGCCTTCGCGAGCCAGCAGCATCGCCGACGTGCCAGCCGAACGCGCCATTTGCGCGCCCTTGCCCGGCAGCATTTCGATGCAGTGAATGGTCGTACCGACCGGAATGTTGCGGATCGGCAGCGTGTTACCTGCGCGGATCGGTGCTTCCGAACCCGACATCAGTTGCTGACCGACGGTGACACCCTTCGGAGCGATGATGTAGCGGCGCTCGCCGTCCGCGTACAGAACCAGCGCGATGTTCGCGCTACGGTTCGGGTCGTACTCAAGACGCTCGACCTTTGCCGGAATACCATCCTTCGTGCGACGGAAGTCGACGACACGATAGTGATGCTTGTGACCACCACCCTTGTGACGCGTGGTGATGTGCCCGTTGTTGTTACGGCCGGCAGTCGACGACTGCGTGTCGAGCAGTGCCGCAAACGGCTTGCCCTTGTGCAGTTCTTTGTTGACCACCTTGACCATCGCGCGGCGGCCCGGCGAAGTCGGCTTAACTTTCACGATTGCCATGATTACTTGGCCTCCGCTTCAAAGTTGATTTCCTGGCCGGGCTTCAGGCAGACATACGCCTTCTTCACGTCCTTGCGCTTGCCCATGAAGCGACCAAAGCGCTTGGCTTTGCCCTTCGCGACCAGCACATTGACGGAATCAACTTCCACCTTGAACAGCAGCTCGACTGCAGCTTTCACTTCCTGCTTCGTGGCATCCGGCGCGACTTCGAACACTACCTGCTCGTTCTTGTCGGCAACCAGCGTCGCCTTTTCGGAGACCACCGGCGCGAGCAGGACCTGCATCAAACGATGATCGTTCTTGCGAATCTCGCTCATGACAGCAACTCCTCGATCTGGGCGACCGCAGCCTTCGTGATCAGGACCTTCTTGAAGTAGATCAGCGACAGCGGGTCGGCGTAACGCGGCTCGACAACCGCCACGTGGGCGAGGTTGCGCGACGCGAGGTACAGGTTTTCGTCAACCGTGTCGGTAATCACCAGCACGGAGTCGAGACCCATCGCCTTGAATTTTTCGGCCAGCAGCTTCGTCTTCGGCGCTTCGAGCGTCAGCTCGTCGACCACCGAAATGCGGCCTTCGCGGGCCAGCTGCGAGAAGATCGAGCAGAGACCTGCGCGATGCATCTTCTTGTTGACCTTGTGCGAAAAGTTTTCTTCCGGCGAATTCGGGAAGATACGGCCACCGCCGCGCCACAGCGGGCTCGACGACATACCGGCACGAGCCCGGCCCGTACCCTTCTGGCGCCACGGCTTCTTGGTCGTGTGCTTGACCTGCTCACGATCCTTCTGCGCGCGATTGCCGCTACGTGCATTCGCCTGGTACGCAACCACCACCTGGTGAATCAGGGCTTCGTTGTAATCGCGGCCGAACACGACGTCCGACGCGCTAACGCCCGCACCTTCCTGACCATTGGCATTCAGGAGCTTAAGTTCCATTATTTCGCTCCTTTCACGGCACGCGTCTTCACGGCCGGCGTAACGAATACCTTGCCACCCTTCGCACCCGGAACGGCGCCCTTGACCAGCAGCAGCTTGCGGTCAGCGTCGATACGAGCGATTTCGAGGTTTTGCACCGTTACCTTCTCATCACCCATATGACCGGTCATGCGCTTACCCGGGAAAACACGACCCGGATCCTGCGCCATACCGATCGAGCCCGGCACGTTGTGCGAGCGCGAGTTACCGTGCGATGCACGGCCAGACGAGAAGTTGTAACGCTTGATGGTACCGGCGTAGCCCTTACCGATCGACACACCTTGCACGTCGACCTTCTGGCCCACTTCGAACAACTCGGGACCAACCACAGTGCCGTTCGACAGTTCGGCAGCCTTAGCGGCATCGACCTGGAATTCTTTGAGGATTTCGCCGGCTTGAACGCCAGCTTTGGCGAGATGACCTGCCAACGGCTTCGTCACGCGCGATGCACGGCGCGTACCGAAGGCAACCTGCACGGCGGTGTAGCCGTCGGTTTCAACAGTCTTGATCTGCGTCACGCGGTTGTCGGACACGTCCAGCACGGTGACGGGAATCGAATCCCCTTCAGCCGTGAAGATACGGGTCATGCCAACCTTGCGACCTACGAGTCCAAGGCTCATCGTTTTCTCCATTCCCGACTGCGATTGGTCGGGGCTAATTTACAAAATGTCGGCGCCGTTTCGGACATGAGACCATGCTGCGGCACGCCGACTTTTTACGCAAATGCGCGAAAAGCTCACTAGTATAGCGAGCCTTTTCGTTTTCCGCAAGCAATCAAAGACTTAGCGGTGTCCGGATCGCCGGACAACGGCTGAGGCCTTATTGCAGCTTGATTTCAACGTCCACGCCAGCCGGCAGATCAAGCTTCATGAGCGCGTCAACGGTCTTGTCCGTTGGGTCGACGATGTCCATCAGACGCTGGTGCGTGCGGATTTCGAGCTGATCGCGCGACGTCTTGTTGACGTGCGGCGAACGCAGGATGTCGAAGCGTTGAATGCGGGTCGGCAGGGGCACCGGGCCACGAACGATTGCGCCAGTCCGCTTTGCCGTGTCGACGATTTCAGCTGCCGATTGATCGATCAGGCGATAGTCGAAAGCCTTCAGGCGAATGCGGATTTTCTGGTTCTGCATGACAAATTCCTTAGAAAGAGCGAGGCGGTATTGCACCGCCGAATAGAAAAAGAACGTAGGCTCGGGCGCTGGCGGAGAGCGAGCGCCCGAGCCCGGGCGCTAGATACTGCTACAGCACTCTACGATTTTACTCGATGATCTTTGCGACGACACCAGCGCCGACCGTACGGCCACCTTCGCGGATTGCGAAGCGGAGACCTTCTTCCATCGCGATCGGGTTGATCAGCTTCACCGTGATCGACACGTTGTCGCCCGGCATCACCATTTCCTTGTCCTTCGGCAGCTCGATCGAGCCCGTCACGTCGGTCGTACGGAAGTAGAACTGCGGACGGTAGTTGTTGAAGAACGGCGTGTGGCGGCCGCCTTCGTCCTTGCTGAGCACGTACACTTCAGCCGTGAAGTGGGTGTGCGGGTTGATCGAACCCGGCTTGGCCAGAACCTGACCACGCTCCACGTCTTCACGCTTCGTGCCGCGCAGCAGGATACCAACGTTGTCGCCGGCCTGACCCTGGTCGAGCAGCTTGCGGAACATTTCCACGCCCGTGCAGGTCGTCTTGGCCGTTGCCCGGATACCGACGATCTCGATTTCCTCGCCGACCTTGATCACGCCACGCTCGACGCGGCCCGTCACCACCGTGCCACGACCCGAGATCGAGAACACGTCTTCCACCGGCATCAGGAACGAACCGTCAACCGCGCGCTCCGGCGTCGGGATGTACGTGTCCAGCGCGTCGGCCAGGTTCATGATCGCCACTTCGCCCAGCTCGCCCTTGTCGCCTTCCAGCGCCAGCTTGGCCGAACCCTTGATGATCGGCGTGTCGTCGCCCGGGAAGTCGTACTTCGACAGAAGTTCGCGCACTTCCATCTCGACGAGCTCCAGCAGCTCGGCGTCGTCCACCATGTCGCACTTGTTCAGGAACACGATGATGTACGGAACGCCAACCTGACGCGCCAGCAGGATGTGCTCACGCGTTTGCGGCATCGGGCCGTCAGCAGCCGAGCACACCAGGATCGCGCCGTCCATCTGTGCCGCGCCCGTGATCATGTTCTTCACGTAGTCAGCGTGGCCCGGGCAGTCGACGTGTGCGTAGTGGCGGTTAGCCGTTTCGTACTCGACGTGCGCGGTATTGATGGTAATGCCACGTGCCTTTTCTTCCGGCGCCGCGTCGATCTGGTCGTAGGCCTTCGCCTCGCCGCCAAACTTCTGCGTCAGAACCGTCGTGATCGCTGCCGTCAGCGTGGTCTTGCCGTGGTCAACGTGACCGATCGTGCCCACGTTCACGTGCGGCTTGGTCCGTTCGAATTTACCTTTAGCCATGTTTCTCTTCTTTCAGTAAGTTAATCGTTGAATGACTTTGCCGCGCGATTACTTCGACTTCGCGTTGATGATCGCTTCCGACACGTTACGCGGAGCTTCAGCGTAGTGCTTGAACTCCATCGTGTACGTTGCACGACCCTGCGTCAGCGAACGCAGCGACGTCGAGTAGCCGAACATTTCCGACAGCGGCACTTCGGCGCGAACGATCTTGCCGCCACCAACCATGTCTTCCATGCCCTGAACGATACCGCGACGGCCCGACAGGTCGCCCATCACGTTGCCCATGTAATCTTCCGGCGTTTCGACTTCTACAGCCATCATCGGTTCGAGGATGACCGGGCTTGCCTTACGCATTGCTTCCTTGAACGCCATCGAACCGGCCATGCGGAACGCATTTTCGTTCGAGTCAACGTCGTGATACGAACCGAACGTCAGGTGAACCTTAACGTCAACGACCGGGAAGCCTGCCAGCACGCCAGCCTTCAGCGTTTCCTGGATACCCTTGTCGACTGCCGGAATGTATTCGCGCGGAATCACGCCGCCCTTGATCTCGTCGAGGAATTCGTAACCCTTGCCTTGTTCGTTCGGCTCGAGCGTGATGACTGCGTGACCGTACTGACCGCGGCCGCCCGACTGCTTGACGAACTTGCCGTCAACGTCAGCCGCCGTGCTGCGGATCGTTTCGCGGTAAGCCACCTGCGGCTTGCCGACGGTCGCTTCCACGCCGAATTCACGCTTCATCCGGTCGACCAGAATTTCGAGGTGCAGTTCGCCCATACCCGAAATGATCGTTTGACCCGATTCTTCGTCCGTCTGAACGCGGAACGACGGATCTTCCTGAGCCAGGCGGTTCAGTGCCAGACCCATCTTTTCCTGGTCAGCCTTGGTCTTCGGCTCGACAGCCTGCGAAATCACCGGCTCCGGGAAAATCATGCGTTCGAGCACGATCGGGTTCTGCGGATCGCACAGCGTGTCGCCCGTGGTCGCCTCTTTCAGGCCGACCGCAGCAGCGATGTCGCCAGCGCGCACTTCCTTGATTTCTTCGCGCTGGTTCGCGTGCATCTGCAGAATACGACCCAGACGTTCCTTCTTGTCTTTGGTCGCGTTCAGCACCGTGTCGCCCGAATTGACGACGCCCGAGTACACACGGAAGAAGATCAGCTGGCCGACGAACGGGTCGGTCATGATCTTGAATGCCAGTGCCGAGAACTTTTCGTCGTCGGCCGCGCGGCGCTCAGCCTTTTCACCGTTTTCCAGTTCGCCGGTAACCGGCGGAATGTCGATCGGCGACGGCAGGAAGTCGAGCACGGCGTCCAGCATGCGCTGCACACCCTTGTTCTTGAACGCGGTGCCGCACAGCATCGGCTGGATTTCACAAGCGATCGTACGGTCGCGCAGACCTTTGATGATTTCCTCTTCGGTCAGCTCACCTGACTCGAGGTACTTGTTCATCATGTCTTCGTTCGCCTCAGCCGCAGCCTCGACCATCTTTTCACGCCATTCGTTGCACGTGTCGACGAGTTCTGCCGGGATGTCTTCGTACGAGAACTTGGTGCCTTGGGACGCGTCGTCCCAAATGATCGCCTTCATCTTCAACAGATCGACGACGCCCGTGAAGTTCTCTTCCGCGCCAATAGGCACGACGACCGGAACGGGGTTCGCCTTAAGACGCAGCTTGAGCTGGTCGTAGACCTTGAAGAAGTTCGCGCCGGTACGGTCCATCTTGTTGATGAACGCGAGACGGGGGACCTTGTACTTGTTAGCCTGACGCCACACGGTTTCCGACTGGGGCTGCACGCCGCCCACAGCGCAGTACACCATGCACGCGCCATCGAGCACACGCATCGAGCGCTCGACTTCGATCGTGAAGTCGACGTGGCCCGGGGTGTCGATGATGTTGATACGGTGTTCGGCGCGGTCGCCCGCCATGCCCTTCCAGAATGCCGTGGTAGCAGCGGAAGTAATCGTGATGCCGCGTTCCTGTTCCTGCTCCATCCAGTCCATGGTGGCAGCGCCGTCGTGAACTTCACCAATCTTGTGGTTCACGCCCGTGTAGAACAGAATGCGCTCGGTCGTCGTCGTTTTGCCGGCGTCGATGTGAGCGCTAATACCGATGTTACGGTAGCGCTCGATAGGAGTCTTGCGAGCCACTTTGATCCTCTATTGGGATGACGCGATGCGTGAGATGCCCATCGCGCTGTAACACAAACGGGCGAGGCGCCTTTGAAGCGCACCCGCCCGGAATTTCTTTCCGCTTTTCCGCTAAACCCGGGGTCGGGAAAGCTTAGAAACGGAAGTGCGAGAACGCCTTGTTGGCTTCTGCCATCCGGTGAACTTCGTCGCGCTTCTTCATCGCGCCGCCACGGCCTTCGGCCGCTTCGGAGAGTTCACCTGCCAGACGCAGGGCCATCGACTTCTCGCTGCGCTTCTTCGCGGCTTCACGCAGCCAACGCATCGCCAATGCCATACGACGCGACGGGCGCACTTCGACCGGAACCTGATAGTTCGCACCACCAACGCGGCGGCTCTTCACTTCGACCACCGGCTTGACGTTGTTGAGCGCCACCGTGAACACTTCCAGCGGGTCCTTGCCACCCTTGGTCTGAATCTGTTCGAAAGCGCCGTACACGATACGCTCGGCAACCGACTTCTTGCCGGAGAGCATCAGCACGTTCATGAATTTTGCTACATCAACGTTGCCGAACTTCGGATCCGGCAACACTTCCCGCTTGGGGACTTCGCGACGACGCGGCATGTTTCTTCCTTTACTTTTTCAGTTGGAGCTGCTTGCAGCCCCGCGGCCACCAACTAACCCGATTCATCCGTAAGACTAACCAGCCTGGTCGGGTGACCACTTACTCGACAGCACCGGCGATTCCGGCACCATCGCTATTACCGCCTTTGCAGGCGACCTGAAACTACGATTGACCGACTAATTACTTGCCAGCCTTAGCACGCTTCGCACCATACTTCGAGCGAGCCTGCTTACGGTCCTTGACGCCCTGGGTATCCAGCGAGCCACGAACCATGTGGTAACGCACACCCGGCAAGTCCTTCACACGGCCGCCGCGAATCAGCACGACCGAGTGTTCCTGCAAGTTGTGGCCTTCACCACCGATGTACGAAATGACTTCGAAGCCATTCGTCAGACGAACCTTGGCGACCTTACGGAGTGCCGAGTTCGGCTTCTTCGGCGTCGTGGTGTACACACGGGTGCACACGCCGCGACGCTGGGGGCAGTCCTGCAAAGCCGGGCTCTTGCTCTTCGTCG
Source organism: Paraburkholderia sp. JPY465 (assembly GCF_050436725.1). Taxonomy (NCBI): domain Bacteria; kingdom Pseudomonadati; phylum Pseudomonadota; class Betaproteobacteria; order Burkholderiales; family Burkholderiaceae; genus Paraburkholderia; species Paraburkholderia sp. JPY465. Next base: position 3,687,602 of record NZ_JBNDMT010000003.1, on the reverse strand, counting down.
TTTCCGACGTGCGGCCTTTGCGAACCAGTTGATTGATGGTTGGCATTGTTTATTCCTGAAATTGAACAAAATCGACGCATCTGTTTCCGGGCAAAGCGGAAACGCCTGCGCATCGAACTTCCGGTTGGCCTACCTACGCACGAACTGAAGCCGCGCGCACGCATCCCAAGAACCGGAACCTAGCATAATATTCCGAAAATACTAAGGGAGTCAACAGGTTGCGATGTTTCGCATCGCTGTCAATCCGGCGAAATAGCCAGATGGGGTCAGTCGGCCGCTACGACGTTCAGCAGTTCGTAACCGAAACGGTCGAGTTTACGGGCGCCCATGCCTGGAATCCCACGCAGATCTTCGATCGAATCGGGGCCGAGACGGGCAATTTCCGCAAGCGTCGCGTCATGGAAAATCACATAAGCCGGCACGCCGTCGCTCTTCGCGGTTTCGGTGCGCCACATGCGTAGACGCTCCCAGCGGGCCCGCTCGCGAGGGCCCATCCCAATGGTCGGATCGGCGCGTTCGCTCGTGCGCCCCGACGATTGACGCGTGCGTGTGGGCTTGACGTAGCGCCGCATCGTCACCTTCTGCTCGCCCTTGAGCACCGGCTTGCTCGCCTCCGTGAGCACGAGCGACCCGAAGCCCTCGTGGTCGACCGTCAGGTAGCCGAATGCGACTAGCTGACGGAAGATCGCACGCCATTCCGGCTCACCGAGTGCCGCGCCAATCCCAAACGTGGTCAGCTTCTCGTGCCCGCGCTGCAGGATTTTCTCGCTGCGGTTGCCGCGCAAAATGTCGATCAAGTGTCCGGCGCCGAAATGAAAGCCGCTCGCACGCTGCGCGCGAAACACGCACGACAGCGCCATCTGCGCCTCGCGCGTCGCATCCCAGGTCGGAGGCGGCTCGAGGCAGTTGTCGCAGTTTCCGCACGGTTGGCTCGTTTCGCCGAAGTACGCGAGCAGGCGCACCCGCCGGCAGGTCGCCGTTTCGCACAAACCGAGCAACGCATCGAGCTTGCCGGTCTGGACGCGCTTGTGGGCGTCATCGGCTTCGGATTCGTCGATCATCTTGCGCTGCTGCACGACGTCGCCGAGCCCGTAGGCCATCCACGCATTCGACGGTAGGCCGTCGCGGCCCGCCCGGCCGGTCTCCTGGTAGTACCCTTCCACGCTCTTTGGCAAATCCAGATGCGCGACGAACCGCACATCGGGTTTGTCGATGCCCATGCCGAACGCAATCGTCGCGCACATCACGATGCCTTCCTCGCGCTGGAACATTTCCTGATGCTTCTGGCGCACTTCGAATTCCATGCCGGCGTGGTATGGCAGCGCGCGCATGCCCTTTTCCTTCAACCACTCCGCGGTCTCCTCGACCTTGCGGCGCGACAGGCAATAGACGACGCCCGCGTCGGTCGTGCCGTCGGCCCTCGTGTGCTCGGCGCGGATGAAGTCGAGCAGCTGCGTGCGCGCGTTGTCTTTTTCAGCGATGCGATAGCGGATGTTCGGCCGATCGAAACTCGACACGAACACGCGCGCGTCCTCGAGCGCGAGACGGTGAATGATTTCGTCGCGCGTGATCGCGTCGGCGGTCGCCGTCAGCGCGATGCGCGGCACATTAGGAAAGCGCTCGTGCAGTACCGACAGCTGGATATATTCGGGCCGGAAATCGTGTCCCCATTGCGACACACAGTGCGCTTCGTCGATCGCGAAAAGGCCGATGCGCGTGCGCTCGAGCAGTTCCTGGAAGCGCGACGTCATCAGTCGCTCCGGAGCGACGTAGAGCAGATCGATGTCGCCGTCGCGAAGCGCCCGTTCGGTGGCCATCGCCTCCGAGCTCGACAGCGTCGAATTCAGATACGCGGCCCGCACGCCGACTTCGGTCAACGCGGCCACCTGATCCTGCATCAGCGCGATCAGCGGCGACACCACGATGCCGGTGCCAAAGCCGCGTTCGCGCCGCACTAGCGACGGAATCTGATAGCACAGCGATTTGCCGCCGCCCGTCGGCATCAGCACGAGGCAATCGCCGCCATCGGCGACGTGCTCGACAATTTCGCCCTGCTGCCCTCTGAACGCGGGATAACCAAAGACTTCGTTGAGGATTTCGAGCGGACGGGACATGTATTTGACAGAGACGGCGAAGGGAACGGCACGCAGGCGGTGAGACGAATTTTACCAACGCATTTGCGCCGCGCCCGCGCTTTGCGACAACCTTGGCCATCCGGCCTAGGGGTGCTCCCGCGCATGGCGCCGATGCACGCGCAAAAAATGAGCAAAAAAAAGCCGCTCAGTCGAAACTGAGCGGCTTTGGTGGCGCGTCAGGCAAGGCGGCTTGCGCCGCCAGCACTTACTCGCCCGAGTGCTGCTGTTCGGCGGCCGGGGTTTCCGGCGTACCGAATTCGAACGACTCTTCCGCTGCGATCTGATCGAAACGCTCGCGGTCGGCCAGTTCCTTGCTCTTGCGCGCCTTGTGGAACGCGAGACCCGTACCGGCCGGAATCAGACGGCCGACGATCACGTTTTCCTTCAGGCCACGCAGGTCGTCGCGCTTGCCCATGATCGCCGCTTCGGTCAGCACGCGGGTCGTTTCCTGGAACGACGCCGCGGAGATAAACGAATCGGTCGACAGCGACGCCTTCGTGATACCAAGCAGCACGTTTTCGTACGTTGCCGGACGCTTGTCTTCCGCGATCATACGGTCGTTCTCGTCGAGCATGTCCGATCGCTCGACCTGTTCGCCCGGGATGAAACGCGTATCGCCGTTGTCGGTGATCTGCACGCGGCGCAGCATCTGACGCACGATCACTTCAATGTGCTTGTCGTTGATCTTCACGCCCTGCAGACGGTACACGTCCTGCACTTCGTCCACGATGTAACGCGACAGCGCCTCGACGCCCTGCAGACGCAGGATGTCGTGCGGATCCGCCGGTCCGTCGACGATCATTTCGCCCTTGTTGACGACCTGACCATCGTGCACCAGAACCTGCTTTTCCTTCGCGATCAGGAACTCGTGCTGGTTGCCCTCGAGGTCCGTGATAACGAGACGCTGCTTGCCCTTCGTGTCCTTACCGAACGACGTCGTACCCGTGACTTCCGCCAGGATACCTGCGTCCTTCGGCGAACGTGCTTCGAACAGTTCCGCCACACGCGGCAGACCACCGGTAATGTCACGCGTCTTCTGCGATTCGGTCGGGATACGTGCAAGCACTTCACCGACCTGCACCTGCTGACCGTCCTTCACGGTGATCAGCGCGCCGACCTGGAAGCCGATCTGCACCGAGTGCTCGGTGTTCGGGATCTTCACTTCCTCGCCGTTCGCATCGAGCAGCTTGACCTGCGGACGCACCGTCTTCGACGCCTGCGAACCACGACGCTTCACGTCGATCACGACGAGCGTGGACAGACCCGTCACGTCGTCGATCTGCTTCGCGACCGTCACGCCTTCCTCGACGTTCTCGAACTTCACCGTACCACCGTACTCGGTGATGATCGGACGCGTCATCGGATCCCACGTGGCCAGTTGCGTGCCGGCCTTGATCTGCGCACCGTCGAGCTGCAGCAGCGTCGCGCCGTACGGCACCTTGTGACGCTCGCGCTCGCGGCCGTGATCGTCGGTGATCATCGCTTCGCCCGAACGCGAGATGACGATCTGTTCGCCCTTCGCATTCGTGACGTAACGCATCGTCGACGTGAAACGCACCGTACCGTTCGACTTCGCTTCGACCGACGAAGCCACCGCCGCACGCGACGCCGCGCCACCGATGTGGAACGTACGCATCGTGAGCTGCGTGCCCGGTTCACCGATCGACTGCGCCGCGATCACGCCGACCGCTTCGCCGACGTTCACCAGCGAGCCGCGGCCGAGGTCGCGACCGTAGCAGGCCGCGCACAGACCGTAGCGCGTTTCGCAGGTGAGCGGCGTGCGCACGCGCACTTCGTCGATGCCGAGGCGTTCGATATCTTCGACCGCGTCTTCGTCGAGCAACGTGCCCGCTTCGAACAGCGTTTCCTGCGATTCCGGGTTGACGATGTCAGCCACGGCCACGCGACCCAGAATACGGTCACGCAGCGCTTCGACCACTTCACCGCCTTCCACCAGCGCCTTCATCGCCACGCCGTTCGACGTGCCGCAATCTTCCTCGACGACGACCAGATCCTGCGTCACGTCGACCAGACGACGCGTCAGGTAACCCGAGTTCGCGGTCTTCAGCGCCGTATCAGCCAGACCCTTACGTGCACCGTGGGTCGAGATGAAGTACTGCAACACGTTCAGACCTTCGCGGAAGTTCGCCGTAATCGGCGTCTCGATGATCGAGCCGTCCGGCTTCGCCATCAGGCCGCGCATACCTGCCAGCTGACGAATCTGAACCGCGGAACCACGAGCGCCCGAGTCCGCCATCATGTAGATGGAGTTGAACGACTCCTGACGCGTCTGGTTGCCGTCACGGTCCGTGACCGGTTCCGTCGACAGCTGTTCCATCATCGCCTTGCCGACTGCTTCCGACGTTGCCGACCAGATGTCGACCACGTTGTTGTAGCGTTCCTGGGCGGTGACGAGACCCGACATGTACTGACGGTCGTATTCCTTCACCTTCTTCGCGGCATCGCCGACGATAGTTTCTTTCTGCGGCGGCACGAGCATGTCGTCGACGCAGATCGAAATACCAGCGCGCGTTGCCAGACGGAAGCCCGACTGCATCAACTGGTCGGCGAAAATCACCGTCTCACGCAGACCGCACTTGCGGAACGCGGTGTTGATCAGACGCGAGATTTCCTTCTTCTTCAGCGGCTTGTTCAGCACCGAGAACGGCAGACCCGGCGGCAGGATTTCCGACAGGATCGAGCGGCCAACCGTGGTCGCGTACAGCGTGATCTTCGGCACGAACGCCGGCGCGCCTTCCGACTTGTCTTCGTTGTGGACCATTTCGGTGATCCGCACGTTGACGCGCGAGGCAAGCTCGACTTCCTTGTTCTCGTACGCGCGCAGCACTTCCGACACGCCCGTGAACGTCAGGCCTTCGCCCTTGCCGTTCACCGCTTCGCGCGTCGCGTAGTACAGGCCGAGCACGATGTCCTGCGACGGCACGATCGACGGATCCCCGTTTGCCGGGAACAGCACGTTGTTCGACGCGAGCATGAGCGTGCGCGCTTCCATCTGCGCTTCGAGCGACAGCGGCACATGAACGGCCATCTGGTCACCGTCGAAGTCGGCGTTGAACGCCGCGCAGACGAGCGGGTGCAGCTGGATTGCCTTACCTTCGATCAGCACGGGCTCGAAAGCCTGGATGCCGAGACGGTGCAGCGTCGGCGCACGGTTCAGCATGACCGGATGTTCGCGGATCACCTCTTCGAGGATGTCCCACACCACCGGCGTCTGGTTCTCGACTTCCTTCTTCGCAGCCTTGATGGTGGTAGCGACACCCATCACTTCGAGCTTGTTGAAGATGAACGGCTTGAACAGTTCGAGTGCCATCAGCTTCGGCAGACCGCACTGATGCAGCTTCAGCGTCGGGCCGACCACGATCACCGAACGGCCGGAGTAGTCGACACGCTTACCGAGCAGGTTCTGACGGAAGCGACCGCCCTTACCCTTGATCATGTCAGCGAGCGACTTCAGCGGACGCTTGTTCGCACCGGTCATCGCCTTGCCGCGACGGCCGTTGTCGAGCAGCGAGTCGACGGCTTCCTGCAGCATCCGCTTTTCGTTGCGGACGATGATTTCAGGTGCCTTCAGCTCGAGCAGACGCTTCAACCGGTTGTTACGGTTGATCACGCGGCGATACAGGTCGTTCAGATCCGACGTCGCGAAACGGCCGCCGTCGAGCGGCACCAGCGGACGCAGTTCCGGCGGCAGCACCGGCAGCACTTCGAGGACCATCCAGTCCGGCTTGATGCCCGAACGCTGGAACGCCTCAAGCACCTTCAGGCGCTTCGCGTACTTCTTGATCTTCGCTTCCGAGCCGGTGTTGCGCAGTTCCGTGCGCAGCATTTCGACCTGCTCGTCGATGTTGATCGCACGCAGCAGCTCGCGAATACCTTCCGCGCCCATTTCGGCACGGAATTCGTCACCGTATTCCTCGACCTTGTTGTAGTAATCCTCTTCGGTCATGATCTGCCGCGTTTTGAGCGGCGTCATGCCCGGATCGATCACCACGTATGCTTCGAAGTACAGCACGCGCTCGATATCGCGCAACGTCATGTCGAGCACCATGCCCAGACGCGACGGCAGCGACTTCAGGAACCAGATGTGCGCGACCGGTGAGGCCAGTTCAATGTGGCCCATGCGCTCGCGACGCACCTTCGCGAGCGTCACTTCGACGCCGCACTTCTCGCAGATCACGCCGCGGTGCTTCAGGCGCTTGTACTTGCCGCAAAGGCATTCGTAGTCCTTGATCGGACCAAAGATCTTCGCGCAGAACAGACCATCGCGCTCCGGCTTGAACGTGCGGTAGTTGATGGTTTCCGGCTTTTTGACTTCACCGAACGACCACGAACGGATCTTGTCAGGCGAGGCCAGACCGATCTTGATCGCGTCAAAAACTTCAGGTTGTTGGACTTGCTTGAATAGATCGAGCAAAGCTTTCATCGCTTCTCTCCAGTAGTCCGATTAGTTCCGGTCCAGGTCGATGTCGATACCCAGCGACCGGATTTCCTTCACCAACACGTTGAACGACTCAGGCATGCCGGCATCGATCACGTGATCGCCCTTCACCAGGTTCTCGTAAACCTTGGTCCGGCCGGTCACGTCGTCCGACTTCACCGTCAGCATTTCCTGCAGCACGTACGATGCGCCGTACGCTTCGAGCGCCCACACTTCCATCTCACCGAAACGCTGGCCACCGAACTGCGCCTTACCGCCCAACGGCTGCTGCGTCACGAGCGAGTATGGGCCCGTGGAACGCGCGTGCATCTTGTCGTCGACCAGGTGGTGCAGCTTCAGGTAGTGCATGTAGCCGACCGTCACCGTACGTTCGAACATCTCGCCCGTGCGGCCGTCGAACAGACGCACCTGGTTCTTCGACGGCGTCATGCCGAGGTTTTCAGCGATGTCGTCCGGGAACGCCAGATCCAGCGCGCGCGACATTTCTTCTTCCGTCGCACCGTCGAACACCGGCGTTGCGAACGGCACGCCTTCGCGCAGGTTCTTCGCCAGTTCGAGGATTTCGTCGTCGCTGAAGCTATCCAGCTCTTCGGCACGGCCTGATTCGTTGTAGATCTTGATCAGGAATTCGCGCAGTTCTGCGATCTTCGCCTGACGCTGGAGCATTTCGCCGATACGCCAGCCGAGACCCTTCGCGGCCCAACCCAGATGCACTTCGAGAACCTGACCCACGTTCATCCGCGACGGCACGCCGAGCGGGTTCAGAACGACGTCAGCCGGACGGCCGTCGGCCATGTACGGCATGTCTTCGATCGGCACGATCTTCGACACGACACCCTTGTTACCGTGACGGCCTGCCATCTTGTCGCCGGGCTGCAGACGGCGTTTCACCGCCAGATACACCTTCACCATCTTCAGCACGCCCGGCGGCAGTTCGTCGCCCTGGGTCAGCTTCTTGCGCTTCTCTTCGAACGCGAGATCGAACTGGTGACGCTTCTCTTCGATCGAGTTCTTGATCGCCTCGAGCTGGGCTGCTGCTTCTTCATCCGCGAGGCGGATGTCGAACCAGTGGTAGTGGTCCAGATCTTCAAGGTAAGCGCGCTCGATCTTCGTGCCTTTCGCGAGCTTCTTCGGACCGCCGTTCGCGACCTTGCCTTCGAGCATACGCGCGAGACGCTGGAACGCATCGCCTTCCACGATACGCAGCTGGTCGTTCAGGTCGAGACGATAGCGCTTCAGTTCATCGTCGATGATCTGTTGGGCGCGCTTGTCGCGCTGGATGCCTTCACGCGTGAACACCTGAACGTCGATCACGGTACCGCTCATGCCCGACGGCACACGCAGCGACGTGTCCTTCACGTCAGACGCCTTCTCACCGAAGATCGCGCGCAGCAGCTTCTCTTCCGGAGTCAGCTGGGTTTCGCCCTTCGGCGTGACCTTGCCGACCAGCACGTCGCCCGCTTCGACTTCCGCGCCGATGTAAACGATGCCCGACTCGTCGAGACGGCCAAGCTGCACTTCCGCGAGGTTCGAGATGTCGCGCGTGATTTCTTCCGGTCCGAGCTTCGTGTCGCGAGCAACGACGTTCAGTTCTTCGATGTGGATCGACGTGTAACGGTCGTCCGCAACCACCTTCTCCGAGATCAGGATCGAGTCTTCGAAGTTGTAGCCGTTCCACGGCATGAACGCGATCAACATGTTCTGGCCGAGCGCGAGCTCGCCCAGATCGGTCGATGCGCCGTCAGCCAGCACGTCACCGCGCGCAACCTTGTCGCCCATCTTCACGATCGGACGCTGGTTGATGTTCGTGTTCTGGTTCGAACGCGTGTACTTGATCAGGTTGTAAATGTCGACACCGACTTCACCTGCGACCGCTTCGTCGTCATTCACGCGAATCACGATACGGCCCGCGTCGACGTAATCGACCACTCCGCCACGCAGTGCCTGAACCGTCGTGCCCGAGTCGACCGCCACGGTGCGCTCGATGCCCGTACCGACGACCGGCTTTTCCGGACGCAGACACGGCACAGCTTGGCGCTGCATGTTCGAGCCCATCAATGCGCGGTTCGCGTCGTCGTGCTCGAGGAACGGGATCAGCGAAGCTGCGACCGACACGATCTGCGACGGCGCCACGTCCATGTACTGGATGCGGTCCGGCGTGACCATCAGCGTTTCGCCCGCTTCACGCGACGACACGAGTTCGTCGGTCAGCGTGCCGTCGTCGGCCACCGCCGCGTTCGCCTGGGCGATCACGTAACGGCCTTCTTCGATCGCCGACAGGTAATCGATCTGGTCGGTCACCTTGCCGTCGGCAACCTTGCGATACGGCGTTTCGAGGAAGCCGTATTCGTTCAGGTGCGCGTACAGAGCGAGCGAGTTGATCAGACCGATGTTCGGTCCTTCCGGCGTTTCAATCGGGCACACACGGCCGTAGTGGGTCGGATGCACGTCGCGGACTTCGAAGCCTGCGCGCTCACGCGTCAGACCGGCCCGGGCCCAGTGCGGAAACACGACGCTTGTGCGTGATTTCCGACAGCGGGTTGGTCTGGTCCATGAACTGAGACAGCTGCGACGAACCGAAGAACTCGCGAATCGCCGACGAAATCGGCTTCGAGTTGATCAGGTCGTGCGGCATCAGGTTTTCGCTTTCGGCCTGGCCGAGGCGTTCCTTCACAGCACGTTCGACACGCACGAGGCCCGCGCGGAACTGGTTCTCCGCGAGTTCGCCGACGCAACGCACACGACGGTTACCGAGGTGGTCGATGTCGTCCACTTCGCCCTTGCCGTTGCGCAGTTCGACGAGGATCTTGATCGTCGCGAGGATGTCGTCGTCCTGCAGCGTCATCGGGCCGACGATTTCGTCACGGCCGACGCGGCGGTTGAACTTCATCCGACCCACCTTCGACAGGTCGTACGCTTCTTCGCTGTAGAACAGGCGGTTGAACAACGCCTCGACCGCTTCTTCGGTCGGCGGCTCGCCCGGGCGCATCATGCGGTAGATTGCGATGCGCGCGGCCATCTTGTCGGCCGTTTCGTCGATACGCAGCGTCGACGAGATGTACGGACCCTGGTCTAGATCGTTCGTATAGAGCGTCTGGATGTCCTTGATCTTCGCTTCGCGCAGCTTCTCGAGCACGGATTCCGTGATTTCGTCGTTCGCGTTCGCGATGACTTCACCCGTATCGCCGTCGATCACGTTCTTCGCGAGCACGCGGCCGAGCAGATAGTCTTCCGGTACCGAGATGAACTTGGTTTTCGCGTTGTCCAGGTCGCGAATATGCTTGGCGTTGATCCGCTTGTCCTTCTGGACGATCACGTTGCCGTCGCGGTCCGTGATATCGAAGCGCGCGACTTCACCGCGCAGACGCTCCGGCACGAATTCCATCTGCGCGCCTTCCGGCATCAGCGTGAAATTGTCGAACACGAAGAAGTTTGCGAGGATCTGTTCCGGCGTCAGGCCGATTGCCTTCAACAGGATCGTGACCGGCATCTTGCGGCGGCGGTCGACGCGGAAGTACAGCACGTCCTTCGGGTCGAACTCGAAGTCGAGCCACGAGCCACGGTAAGGAATGATACGTGCCGAAAACAGCAGCTTGCCCGAGCTGTGCGTCTTGCCCTTGTCGTGTTCGAAGAACACACCCGGCGAACGGTGCAGCTGCGAAACGATCACACGTTCCGTGCCGTTGATGACGAACGAACCGGTCGGTGTCATGAGCGGAATTTCGCCCATGTATACTTCCTGTTCCTTCACTTCCTTGACGACCGGCTTGCTCGGCGATTCCTTGTCGAGCAGCACCAGACGCACCTTGGCGCGCAGCGCCGAGCAGTACGTCAGACCGCGCTGCTGGCATTCCTTGATGTTGAATGCCGGCGGAGACAGCATGTAGCTGACGAACTCGAGACGCGCGAAACCGTTGTGCGAAACGATCGGGAAAACGGAAGTGAACGCGGCCTGCAGGCCTTCCGGCTTGCGTTGAGTAGACGACGTATCTGCTTGCAGAAACGTGCTGAATGATTCAAGCTGGGTAGCCAGCAGGAAAGGTACTTGGTGAACGATGGGGCGCTTCGCAAAACTCTTGCGAATACGCTTCTTCTCGGTGAAGGAATATTGCATACGATCTCCGAATCACGGCGGGCATAGTTGTCGAGGCAGGATACCTTGATGAGACAACCCGAGTGTTCACCGACTGAGACCCGATGGCCGTCCGATGGCTTGAACGAGCCTAGAAGCTTGGTGGTTGGCCGCTACCAACCGCTGGCTGACGGCAGCGGATGCCTGTGTTGCCCGCTACCCGACCAAACTTGCCTTCTGCAGTCGCTTCAGAAGACAAAGAGAAACGCCGGTCAATATTACCGAGGGCGTTTCTCTTTGGCTTCTGGAAATCACATTCCTGCTGGCATACACCTGCAAAAACGCGTCCTCCACAAAGCACAAAAAGGCCGGCGGTGGAAAACCGCCAGCCTTCGCACAGCGCGCTGAAGCTTACTTGATTTCAACCTTCGCGCCGGCTTCTTCCAGCTTCTTCTTGGCTTCTTCAGCAGCAGCCTTGGGCACCGCTTCCTTAACGGGCTTCGGTGCGCCGTCGACCAGATCCTTCGCTTCCTTCAGGCCGAGACCCGTCAGTTCGCGAACAGCCTTAATGACCGAAACCTTGTTTGCACCGGTCTCAGCCAGGATGACCGTGAATTCGGTCTGCTCTTCAGCAGCAGCTGCGCCGCCGGCTGCACCTGCCGGGCCTGCCACTGCAACAGCAGCTGCCGACACGCCAAACTTTTCTTCGAACGCCTTGACCAGCTCGTTCAGTTCCAGAACCGACATCGAGCCTACGGCTTCGAGGATGTCTTCTTTTGCGATTGCCATTTGAAATACTCCTAAATTGAATTCGGATACAGCCAGCGATCAATTACGCTCGACTGAAGTGCATTACGCAGCGGTTTCTTCGCCTTGTTTCTTTTCTGCAAGCGCGGCCAGAGCGCGCGCAAAGCCAGAAACAGGTGCCTGCATAACGAACAACAGCTTGGAGAGCAGTTCTTCGCGGCTCGGGATGTTTGCCAGCGCTTGCACGCCCGCCTTGTCCATCACCTTGCCTTCGTAGGAACCAGCCTTGATGACCAACTTGTCATTGCTCTTGCTGAAGTCATTGACGACCTTAGCAGCAGCAATTGCATCTTCGGAGATGCCGTAGATCAGGGGGCCAGTCATCTGCTCTGCCAGCGGAGCAAACGGGGTACCCTCAACGGCGCGACGCGCCAGCGTGTTCTTCAACACGCGAAGGTAAACCTGTTGCTCACGCGCTTTCGCGCGCAGCTTGGTCAGATCGCCAACCGCGATTCCACGATACTCAGCCAGAACCACGGTCTGAGCTTTCGCGACTTGCGCGGCAACCTCAGCGACGACGGCCTGCTTGCTTTCTTTGTTGAGTGGCACGGTTAACCTCCAGATTCGATACACGCAGCGTGCGCCATGTGTACCGCATTCAATAACGGCGTCCGACCAGTCAGGAGTATTTCGACCGTCCGAAGCCCGCATTCCCACGGACATCCGACGGCTTCATCACTACAAAACCTTTTCGGGTTCGCCATCTGCGTTGGCTTTACATTAAGGACCCGCCTACCTGCTGCGTGCCCGCCAACGGTCTTTGACAACCGGTTGCGCAGTGCAGACTGCCACCTCGCAACCGCCCAAAGCCCATAAAAACCGCTCCGATTCGCACCGGAGCGGCCAAATTCATTACTGTGCAGCGATCGACGTTTGGTCGACGCGAACGCCAACACCCATCGTGCTCGACAGAGCGACCTTGCGGAGGTACACACCCTTGCTCGTTGCCGGCTTCGCCTTTTGCAGCGCTTCGATCAGCGCGTTCAGGTTGTTGCGCAGAGCTGCCGGTTCGAACGAAGCACGGCCGATCGTTGCGTGGATGATACCGGCCTTGTCGACACGGAATTGCACCTGACCCGCCTTGGCGTTCTTGACCGCGGTCGCGACGTCCGGCGTGACCGTGCCGACCTTCGGGTTCGGCATCAGACCGCGCGGGCCGAGGATCTGACCGAGCGTACCGACAATACGCATCGTGTCCGGCGAAGCGATCACGATGTCGAAGTTCAGGTTGCCGGCCTTGACCTGTTCAGCGAGGTCTTCCATACCGACGACGTCAGCACCAGCCGCACGAGCCTGCTCAGCCTTGTCGCCCTGCGCGAACACAGCGACACGGACCGACTTACCAGTACCAGCCGGCAGCACGACCGAGCCACGAACCACTTGATCCGATTTCTTTGCGTCGATGCCGAGTTGCACGGCGACGTCGATCGACTCGTCGAACTTCGCGCTTGCACATTCCTTCACGAGCGACAAAGCATCCTCGATCGGATACAGCTTCTGACGATCCACTTTGGCTGCAAATGCTTGCAGACGCTTCGAAAGCTTAGCCATTTACACGCCCTCCACGGTGATGCCCATCGAGCGGGCGCTACCAGCGATCGTACGAACCGCTGCGTCCAAATCAGCAGCCGTCAGATCGGGCATCTTGGTCTTGGCGATATCTTCGGCTTGAGCGCGGGTGATCTTGCCGACCTTGTCGGTATGCGGCTTGCTTGAACCCTTGTCGAGCTTCGCTGCCTTCTTGATCAAAACCGTTGCCGGCGGCGTCTTCAGAACGAATGTGAAGCTCTTGTCTGCGAATGCCGTGATCACAACAGGAATCGGCAGACCCGGCTCCATTGCTTGAGTCTGCGCGTTGAACGCCTTGCAGAACTCCATGATGTTTAGGCCGCGCTGACCCAGTGCCGGACCAACCGGCGGCGACGGGTTGGCTTTACCTGCAGGAATCTGCAGCTTAATAAAGCCGATAATTTTCTTTGCCATTTCGAGAACCTCTTTGGAACGCCGACCTACGTGCGGACGCTCAGTGAGTAGTAGCGCGTGTTCGCCGACGCTTGGCTAATTACGCTCCTCAACGGCCATTACGCGGACCGTAAGCGCGAAATACGGAACGCACCCAGCGGTGCGTTCCGTAAAACTAGGACTACAACTTTTCGACCTGACCGAATTCCAACTCGACCGGCGTTGCCCGGCCGAAGATCGTAACGGAAACACGGACTCGCGACTTTTCGTAGTTCACTTCTTCGACGCTGCCGTTGAAATCTGTGAACGGGCCTTCTTTTACCCGCACCATCTCGCCCACTTCGAACAGGGTCTTCGGACGTGGCTTCTCCACGCCCTCCTGCATTTGCGACATGATTTTTTCGACTTCCCGCGGGGAAATCGGACTAGGGCGGTTGCGCGCCCCCCCTACAAAACCGGTCACCTTGGCCGTGTTCTTCACCAGGTGCCACGTTTCATCCGTCATTTCCATCTCGACTAGAACGTAGCCGGGGAAGAAACGGCGTTCCGTCACTGATTTGTGACCGCCCTTTACCTCAACAACTTCTTCTGTGGGAACGAGGATCTGGCCAAACTGATCCTGCATGCCAGCCCGCTCAATGCGCTCTTGGAGCGCTCGCTGCACACTCTTCTCCATACCTGAGTATGCGTGCACCACGTACCAACGTTTGCCGCTCGGGGATGCCGGAGTATCACTCATATCATTTCCAACCCAGAATCGCCGAGAAAATCGCCCACTCAATGGATTTATCACAAATCCAGAGGAAGATGGCCATCACGACTACGAAGCCGAACACTACAAGCGTCGTTTGGGTGGCTTCTTTGCGAGTCGGCCAAACGACCTTACGGACTTCTTTGTACGAGTCTCTGGCGAAAGCGATGAAACCCTTGCCCGGCGCTGAGAGAAGCCCGACTGCGACACCCGCGATCGCACCAACAGCCAAGGCGGCTCCGCGGATGTACCATTCCTGGCCACTAAGCCAGAAGAACCCCACGAACCCGGCCAAGACCAGCAACACACCGGCGATCAACATCATCTTGTCGCCGGATGTATTCACAGTTTCGACGGAAGGATTCGCCATAACACCTTAACGAGCGCCACTACGACGCGATAGTTGGCAGGGGCAGAGGGAATCGAACCCCCAACCTTCGGTTTTGGAGACCGACGCTCTGCCAGTTGAGCTATACCCCTAAACCATGTGGGGTTGACGACACCGCCAACCCCGATACAGCCGATTATCGAGAACTGTCTGGCGTTACTCGATGATCTTTGCGACGACACCAGCGCCGACCGTACGGCCACCTTCGCGGATTGCGAAGCGGAGACCTTCTTCCATCGCGATCGGGTTGATCAGCTTCACCGTGATCGACACGTTGTCGCCCGGCATCACCATTTCCTTGTCCTTCGGCAGCTCGATCGAGCCCGTCACGTCGGTCGTACGGAAGTAGAACTGCGGACGGTAGTTGTTGAAGAACGGCGTGTGACGGCCGCCTTCGTCCTTGCTGAGCACGTACACTTCAGCCGTGAAGTGGGTGTGCGGGTTGATCGAACCCGGCTTGGCCAGAACCTGACCACGCTCCACGTCTTCACGCTTCGTGCCGCGCAGCAGGATACCAACGTTGTCGCCGGCCTGACCCTGGTCGAGCAGCTTGCGGAACATTTCCACGCCCGTGCAGGTCGTCTTGGCCGTTGCCCGGATACCGACGATCTCGATTTCCTCGCCGACCTTGATCACGCCACGCTCGACGCGGCCCGTCACCACCGTGCCACGACCCGAGATCGAGAACACGTCTTCCACCGGCATCAGGAACGAACCGTCAACCGCGCGTTCCGGCGTCGGGATGTACGTGTCCAGCGCGTCGGCCAGGTTCATGATCGCCACTTCGCCCAGCTCGCCCTTGTCGCCTTCCAGCGCCAGCTTGGCCGAACCCTTGATGATCGGCGTGTCGTCGCCCGGGAAGTCGTACTTCGACAGAAGTTCGCGCACTTCCATCTCGACGAGCTCCAGCAGCTCGGCGTCGTCCACCATGTCGCACTTGTTCAGGAACACGATGATGTACGGAACGCCAACTTGACGCGCCAGCAGGATGTGCTCACGCGTTTGCGGCATCGGGCCGTCAGCAGCCGAGCACACCAGGATCGCGCCGTCCATCTGTGCCGCGCCCGTGATCATGTTCTTCACGTAGTCAGCGTGGCCCGGGCAGTCGACGTGTGCGTAGTGGCGGTTAGCCGTTTCGTACTCGACGTGCGCGGTATTGATGGTAATGCCACGTGCCTTTTCTTCCGGCGCCGCGTCGATCTGGTCGTAGGCCTTCGCCTCGCCGCCAAACTTCTGCGTCAGAACCGTCGTGATCGCTGCCGTCAGCGTGGTCTTGCCGTGGTCAACGTGACCGATCGTGCCCACGTTCACGTGCGGCTTGGTCCGCTCAAACTTACCCTTGGCCATTTTCGACTCCTAAGAGGATTTTCCGTACGTTGCGCCGGGCGCAAACAATCACCGAGTACTTCTGGTGCCCATGGGCAGGATCGAACTGCCGACCTCTCCCTTACCAAGGGAGTGCTCTACCACTGAGCCACATGGGCGTTACATCTGTGTTGCTGGAGCGGGTGAAGGGAATCGAACCCTCGTCGTAAGCTTGGAAGGCTTCTGCTCTACCATTGAGCTACACCCGCAAGGCCATGGATTCCCAACAACTGCTACAACTTGCATTCTGGTGGAGGAGGTTGGATTCGAACCAACGTAGGCGTAAGCCAACAGATTTACAGTCTGCCCCCTTTAGCCACTCGGGCACCCCTCCGCAGAGAACTAACGATTATGGGGGAACAACATCATTTTGTCAAGACCTGCTTGACCGTTCCGATCGCAAAGCTCTCACTTATATAGTGATTGGCTGTTAGCTTTCCGTAAACGCAAAAACCCCACCGCTGGGGGTGGGGTTTCTGGCTTGTGGGGGAGCCTGACGATTACCTACTTTCACACGGGCAATCCGCACTATCATCGGCGTGGAGTCGTTTCACGGTCCTGTTCGGGATGGGAAGGGGTGGGACCGACTCGCTATGGTCATCAGGCATGACGGGTTGCTGCGTCGCTGTCAGGTTGAGGTCAACCTGGCGCCACAGCCAATCGGGAAGAAGCGTAAAGGATTCGTGTGTGGGTTGTGTTGTTTCTGGCGCAACACTGATCTCTCAACCGTGTGGGCTGGTGACTCCTGCGGGAGTTCCAGCGCATCCCTTTCGGGGATCGGACAGTCGCAAGCGCTAAAGCGCTAACTCATGTCGAAACACACCTGTTATAGGATCAAGCCTTACGGGCAATTAGTATCAGTTAGCTCAGTACATTACTGTACGTGCACACCTGACCTATCAACGTCCTGGTCTTGAACGACCCTTCAAGGGGCTCAAAGCCCCGGGGATATCTCATCTTAAGGCGAGTTTCCCGCTTAGATGCTTTCAGCGGTTATCTCTTCCGAACATAGCTACCCGGCGATGCCACTGGCGTGACAACCGGTACACCAGAGGTTCGTCCACTCCGGTCCTCTCGTACTAGGAGCAGCCCCCTTCAAATATCCAGCGCCCACGGCAGATAGGGACCAAACTGTCTCACGACGTTTTAAACCCAGCTCACGTACCTCTTTAAATGGCGAACAGCCATACCCTTGGGACCGGCTACAGCCCCAGGATGAGATGAGCCGACATCGAGGTGCCAAACACCGCCGTCGATATGAACTCTTGGGCGGTATCAGCCTGTTATCCCCAGAGTACCTTTTATCCGTTGAGCGATGGCCCTTCCATACAGAACCACCGGATCACTATGACCTGCTTTCGCACCTGTTCGACTTGTCAGTCTCACAGTCAAGCACGCTTATGCCATTGCACTATCAGCACGATTTCCGACCGTACCTAGCGTACCTTCGTACTCCTCCGTTACACTTTGGGAGGAGACCGCCCCAGTCAAACTGCCTACCATGCACTGTCCCCGATCCGGATCACGGACCAAGGTTAGAACCTCAAACAGATCAGGGTGGTATTTCAAGGACGGCTCCACGCAGACTGGCGTCCACGCTTCATAGCCTCCCACCTATCCTACACAGACCGGTTCAAAGTCCAATGCAAAGCTACAGTAAAGGTTCATGGGGTCTTTCCGTCTAGCCGCGGGGAGATTGCATCATCACAAACACTTCAACTTCGCTGAGTCTCGGGAGGAGACAGTGTGGCCATCGTTACGCCATTCGTGCAGGTCGGAACTTACCCGACAAGGAATTTCGCTACCTTAGGACCGTTATAGTTACGGCCGCCGTTTACCGGGACTTCAATCAGGAGCTTGCACCCCATCATTTAATCTTCCGGCACCGGGCAGGCGTCACACCCTATACGTCCACTTTCGTGTTTGCAGAGTGCTGTGTTTTTATTAAACAGTCGCAGCCACCAGTTTATTGCAACCCCTTCACCCTTCTGGCGCAGGCCAGTCAAGCTACCGGGGCGTACCTTATCCCGAAGTTACGGTACCAATTTGCCGAGTTCCTTCTCCCGAGTTCTCTCAAGCGCCTTAGAATACTCATCTCGCCCACCTGTGTCGGTTTGCGGTACGGTCACTGTGAAACTGAAGCTTAGAGGCTTTTCCTGGAACCCCTTCCAGTTGCTTCGCTTCCGAAGAAGCTCGCGCCACACCCTTGAGTCCTGTGCCCGGATTTGCCAGGGCACCCTCTCCAATGCAGCGACCGGGACTTCCAACACCCGGACAACCTTCCGCGATCCGTCCCCCCATCGCATTTCACAATGGTGCAGAAATATTAATCTGCTTCCCATCAGCTACGCATTTCTGCCTCGCCTTAGGGGCCGACTCACCCTACGCCGATGAACGTTGCGTAGGAAACCTTGGGCTTACGGCGAGGGGGCCTTTCACCCCCTTTATCGCTACTCATGTCAGCATTCGCACTTCCGATACCTCCAGCACACTTTCCAGTGCACCTTCGCAGGCTTACGGAACGCTCTCCTACCATGCACATAAATGTGCATCCGCAGCTTCGGTATATGGCTTAGCCCCGTTACATCTTCCGCGCAGGACGACTCGATCAGTGAGCTATTACGCTTTCTTTAAAGGGTGGCTGCTTCTAAGCCAACCTCCTGACTGTTTTAGCCTTCCCACTTCGTTTCCCACTTAGCCATATTTGGGGACCTTAGCTGGCGGTCTGGGTTGTTTCCCTCTTGACACCGGACGTTAGCACCCGATGTCTGTCTCCCGTGATTGCACTCTTCGGTATTCGGAGTTTGCTATGGCGAAGTAATCCGCAATGGACCCCACAACCATGACAGTGCTCTACCCCCGAAGGTGATACACGAGGCACTACCTAAATAGTTTTCGGAGAGAACCAGCTATTTCCAGGTTTGTTTAGCCTTTCACCCCTATCCACAGCTCATCCCCTAACTTTTCAACGTTAGTGGGTTCGGTCCTCCAGCACGTGTTACCGTGCCTTCAACCTGGCCATGGATAGATCACCTGGTTTCGGGTCTACACCCAGCGACTGGACGCCCTGTTCGGACTCGCTTTCGCTACGCCTGCCCTAATCGGTTAAGCTCGCCACTGAATGTAAGTCGCTGACCCATTATACAAAAGGTACGCCGTCACCCCTTGCGAGGCTCCGACTGTTTGTATGCATGCGGTTTCAGGATCTGTTTCACTCCCCTCCCGGGGTTCTTTTCGCCTTTCCCTCACGGTACTGGTTCACTATCGGTCGATCACGAGTATTTAGCCTTGGAGGATGGTCCCCCCATCTTCAGACAGGATTTCACGTGTCCCGCCCTACTTGTCGTACACCCAGTTCTTTCACAATGTTTTCGCCTACGGGGCTATCACCCGCTATGGCCGCACTTTCCAGAGCGTTCGGCTAACACTGCAAATAAAGAGTACAGGCTGATCCCATTTCGCTCGCCACTACTTTGGGAATCTCGGTTGATTTCTTTTCCTGCGGTTACTTAGATGTTTCAGTTCACCGCGTTCGCTTCACGCAGCCTATGGATTCAGCTACGGATACTCCATTAGGAGTGGGTTTCCCCATTCGGACATCTCCGGATCAAAGCTTGTTTGCCAGCTCCCCGGAGCTTTTCGCAGGCTACCGCGTCCTTCATCGCCTGTGATCGCCAAGGCATTCACCACATGCACTTGTTCGCTTGACCCTATAACGGGTGTGTCTCAGTTCAGACGCACGCGCTACAGGTTGAGTATTCGTGTTGCGCCGTATTCCAAAGCGATCTCTCGATCACTTATAAAATACATCGATACAATCACAACCCTGATTCACCTACTCACGCACCCATCTCCAGGTCCGCTTTCGTGAATCTCTTTACTACTTCTTCCTGATTGTTAAAGAACGACAGCCGATCATGAGTTGCCTCACATCGCGCTGACTGGCTCAATCGCCAATGCGCAACGCTCTGCATGTGTGCAGAACCCTGCGCATTGAGGATTGGTGGAGGATGACGGGATCGAACCGACGACCCCCTGCTTGCAAAGCAGGTGCTCTCCCAGCTGAGCTAATCCCCCAGTCATACAGCACACACTCCAGAGGGGCTCACCCGACCAGCTCACCAGACAAGACAGTGGTGGGTCTGGATGGATTCGAACCATCGACCCCCGCCTTATCAAGACGGTGCTCTAACCGACTGAGCTACAGACCCCTGAGTCTGTCTGCGTTGCTTCTCTAAACCACAGCCGATAAGCGTGAGCACTTGAATGCACTGAATGCATAGCTCTGGAAAGGAGGTGATCCAGCCGCACCTTCCGATACGGCTACCTTGTTACGACTTCACCCCAGTCATGAATCCTACCGTGGTGACCGTCCTCCTTGCGGTTAGACTAGCCACTTCTGGTAAAACCCACTCCCATGGTGTGACGGGCGGTGTGTACAAGACCCGGGAACGTATTCACCGCGGCATGCTGATCCGCGATTACTAGCGATTCCAGCTTCACGCACTCGAGTTGCAGAGTGCGATCCGGACTACGATCGGTTTTCTGGGATTGGCTCCACCTCGCGGCTTGGCAACCCTCTGTTCCGACCATTGTATGACGTGTGAAGCCCTACCCATAAGGGCCATGAGGACTTGACGTCATCCCCACCTTCCTCCGGTTTGTCACCGGCAGTCTCCCTGGAGTGCTCTTGCGTAGCAACTAGGGACAAGGGTTGCGCTCGTTGCGGGACTTAACCCAACATCTCACGACACGAGCTGACGACAGCCATGCAGCACCTGTGTGATGGCTCCCTTTCGGGCACTCCCGCCTCTCAGCAGGATTCCATCCATGTCAAGGGTAGGTAAGGTTTTTCGCGTTGCATCGAATTAATCCACATCATCCACCGCTTGTGCGGGTCCCCGTCAATTCCTTTGAGTTTTAATCTTGCGACCGTACTCCCCAGGCGGTCAACTTCACGCGTTAGCTACGTTACCAAGCCAATGAAGGCCCGACAACCAGTTGACATCGTTTAGGGCGTGGACTACCAGGGTATCTAATCCTGTTTGCTCCCCACGCTTTCGTGCATGAGCGTCAGTATTGGCCCAGGGGGCTGCCTTCGCCATCGGTGTTCCTCCACATCTCTACGCATTTCACTGCTACACGTGGAATTCCACCCCCCTCTGCCATACTCCAGCGCTGCAGTCACCAATGCAGTTCCCAGGTTAAGCCCGGGGATTTCACATCGGTCTTACAGCACCGCCTGCGCACGCTTTACGCCCAGTAATTCCGATTAACGCTCGCACCCTACGTATTACCGCGGCTGCTGGCACGTAGTTAGCCGGTGCTTATTCTTCCGGTACCGTCATCCCTCATGGATATTAGCCACGAGGTTTTCTTTCCGGACAAAAGTGCTTTACAACCCGAAGGCCTTCTTCACACACGCGGCATTGCTGGATCAGGCTTGCGCCCATTGTCCAAAATTCCCCACTGCTGCCTCCCGTAGGAGTCTGGGCCGTGTCTCAGTCCCAGTGTGGCTGGTCGTCCTCTCAGACCAGCTACAGATCGTCGGCTTGGTAGGCCTTTACCCCACCAACTACCTAATCTGCCATCGGCCGCCCCTTGAGCGCGAGGTCCCGAAAGATCCCCCGCTTTCCTCCACAGAGCGTATGCGGTATTAATCCGGCTTTCGCCGGGCTATCCCCCACTCCAGGACACGTTCCGATGTATTACTCACCCGTTCGCCACTCGCCACCAGACCGAAGTCCGTGCTGCCGTTCGACTTGCATGTGTAAGGCATGCCGCCAGCGTTCAATCTGAGCCAGGATCAAACTCTTCAGTTCAAACCTGTTACTGTTTTCGGTTTCGTCAGAAACCGGTCGCTCACTCAACGTACTGACGATGATCAATCCGTCTTTCGACAGATAAACCTTCCTCTAATACTGTGTGAGGCTTTCTGATACCTTTTGCCTTGCAGCAGATCCAGAAGAATCCGCCGCCGCATTCCGCATCAAGCGCCCACACTTATCGGCTGTTAGTTTTTAAAGATCGATCCGCCCAACCCGCCGCACCTGAACCACCACTACCCGGCACCGCTTCGTTTGCGTCGCTGCGTCTGCAGCAGAGAAACGAGATTATGGAGAACTTTCGCCGGATCGTCAACACCCATTTTCACTTTCGCTTAAAAAAGCTGTGACTCACTTCCGGACAGCGCTCACCACGGCCTCAACTGGAACAGCATCGGCCATGGCCGCGTAGCCCGCGTCGCTCGGATGGATGTGATCACCGCTATCGAAAACGCGCTGCAGACGCTCCGGCTGCGCCCGATCGCGCAACGCCGCGTCGAAATCGACGACGTCATCGAAAGCGCGACTGGTCCGGATCCACTGATTAACCGCGAGTCGGATGTTTTCCCGCTCCTGTGGCAGCGACGCCGGCGTCAGCGTCGCGCCGAACACCTTGACACCCTTGCGCCGCGCGGCCGCGATCACGCGCTGGTAACCGGCAATCAAATCGGCAGCCGTGACCGACGTATGAGGAAAATCGCAGTCGAGCCCGCCATGAGGCGGCATTGCCGCAAAGTTAATGTCGTTGATGCCAATCAGCAGGACCGCCGCCTTGACGCCCGGACGTTGCAAAACGTCACGCTCGAAGCGGCTCGCTAGCGCGTCGCCATAACAAGGCGAGTCGCTAAGAAGCCGGTTACCGCTGATGCCGAGATTCACGATTGCGGTCGATTGCGCGCCGCTCGCCGCCAGGCGCCGAGCCAGCGCATCTGGCCAGCGACGGTTCTGATTCAGGCTGGAGCGCATGCCGTCGGTGATTGAGTCGCCGATCGCAGCCACGGCAATTGACGGTCCCGCCACCTCCACTGACAAGCCTGTGACCCACACATATTGGGTGAAGCGACCGCGAAACGCGGCGGCGGACGCGTCGGCGGTGTGATTGCCCGGCACCGACACATAATTCACCTGATTCGACACACGGTGCCACGCGACGATCCGCTGCTCCGGTCCCATAAACGCACTGATCGCATACGGCGCGCCCTCCACGACGTCGATCCCGATCGGATCGCTGTCCAACTCGCCGCCGGGCGGAACGCTGACCGCGCCCTTGCCAGCAAACGTCACTCGACTTCCGCCCCCCTCTACCGCCGCCGTGCCGCCGACCGAGCGCGCGATGCGCAGTTCGTCGATGACGAGAGCTGTCTTGCTGTACACATTGCTCAGATGGATTCGCGCCGCCTTCCCCGACAAGGTCGGATACACGATTTGCCGAACGCTGCGCCCCGCGACTTCCGGCGCGCGATACAGCGGCGGCAAGTCGGCTCGCTGGGGAATCGGTTGCAGCGCGGTCGCCCACACGGCAACCCAATGCTCCGGCGCTTCGGCAGCGAACGCACTCGAGGAAACGGCAAACGGAGCAAATTGGGCAAGCAGCGCCGCGCCGCATGTGGCAGCCAGGGTGCGAATGGTCATTCGGACGGTCGGTTCGAGGCGAAACGCGCATTGTGCCCGAACGACGCGACAATCGCCGGTACCCGGCGGCTGTGCCCGTTCGGACTCATGCCGTTTGCTGACTCATGATCTGCAGAGCGACGGCTTCGGCGACCTCGATTCCGTCGATCGCCGCCGAGTAGATGCCGCCAGCGTATCCCGCACCTTCGCCGGCGGGATACAGCCCTTTGATGTTGACGCTCTGATAATCATCGCCGCGACGCACGCGGACCGGCGACGACGTCCGCGTTTCAACGCCGGTCAGCACCGCGTCATGCATCGCGAAACCGGCGATTTTCTTTTCCATCTGAGGCAGCGCTTCGCGAATCGCCTCGATCGCATAGTCGGGCAGTGCAGTGCTGAGATCGGTCGGCCGCACGCCGGGCTTATACGACGGCACGACCGAGCCGAGCGACGTGGACGGCCGCCCGGCGATGAAGTCGCCGACCAACTGCCCCGGCGCCATATAGTTACCGCCACCGAGTTCGAACGCCCGCTCTTCCCACTTGCGCTGGAACGCGATGCCCGCGAGCGGGCCGCCCGGGTAGTCGTCTGGCGTAATGCCGACCACGATGCCCGCATTCGCGTTGCGCTCCGCGCGCGAGTACTGGCTCATGCCGTTAGTGACGACCCGCCCCGGCTCCGAAGTTGCCGCCACCACGGTGCCCCCGGGACACATGCAAAAGCTATACACCGCGCGCCCGTTGCTGCAGTGGTGCACCACCTTATAGTCGGCTGCGCCGAGCTGTTTGTGACCGGCAAATTTGCCGAAACGGCTGCGATCGATCACCCCCTGCGGATGCTCGATCCGGAAACCGAGCGAAAACGGCTTCGCCTCGACGTGAACGCCCCGGTCGTACAGCATCTGGAAGGTGTCGCGTGCGCTATGGCCGACCGCCAGTACCACGTGGTCGCAACGCAGCGTCTCGCCGGTCGACAGCTTCAGCCCGCGCACCTGGCCGTTGTCGATGTCGATGTCCTCGACGCGGGTCTCAAAGCGCACTTCGCCGCCCAACTCGTGGATGCTCGCACGCATCTTCTCGACCATGCTGACGAGGCGAAACGTGCCAATATGCGGCCGGCTCAGATACAGGATGTCCTCCGGCGCACCAGCCCGCACGAATTCGTCGAGTACTTTGCGGCCGTAATGTTTCGGGTCCTTGATCTGGCTGTAGAGCTTGCCGTCGGAAAAAGTGCCCGCGCCACCTTCGCCGAACTGCACGTTCGACTCGGGATTCAGCACCGATTTGCGCCACAGGCCAAACGTGTCCTTGGTGCGCTCGCGCACGGCCTTGCCGCGCTCGAGGATGATCGGCCGGAAGCCCATCTGCGCGAGGATCAGTCCCGCGAACAGACCGCACGGTCCCATGCCGATCACGACCGGACGCGGCGTGCTTAGTTGGGCGGGCGCTTTGGCGACGAACTTGTAGCTCATGTCGGGGGTCACGCCGCAATGCGGCACGTCGGCGAGCCGTTTCAGCGCGGCCGCTTCATCCTTGACCTCGACATCGACGATATAGGTGAGCTTGATGTCGGCGCGCTTGCGCGCGTCATGCGCGCGGCGAAACACGGTGTATCGGATGAGCCCGTCCCGCGCGACGCCTAGGTCCGCGAGGCGCGCACGGATGGCGGCTTCGAGGGCGCTTTCGGGATGATCGAGCGGGAGTTTGATTTCGCTTAGACGTAACATGAGTACCGGAGATGCAAGTGGGCCGCAAATCGCGGCCAATTCGCAATTTTACCGGTAAGTGTCGGGGCGGGGTGACCTGCTTCGACACCCCCGAATGACGCTATCGAGCCTAATCCCCGTCCTCAAAAAATTTATTAACCGACCGGTCGGTTGGTTTATACTACGCCGACACAGACCACTCCTCCAGAGAGCGTCCCTCATGTACACCCAATCCCTCGATATCCCCGGCAACGTCGCCCCGCTGGACGCGGATGCGAATTCGCCCGAACAGGCGCGCTTCGACGCGGTCATGGCCGCCGACGGCAAGATCGAGCCGCAGGACTGGATGCCCGACGCCTACCGCAAAACGCTGGTGCGGCAGATCTCGCAGCACGCGCACTCGGAAATCGTCGGCATGCTGCCCGAGGGCAACTGGATCACCCGCGCGCCGAGCCTCAAGCGCAAGGCGATCCTGATCGCCAAGGTGCAGGACGAAGCCGGCCACGGGCTCTATCTGTATAGCGCCGCCGAAACGCTCGGCGTGTCGCGCGAGCAGCTGATCGACGCACTGCACGCGGGCAAGGCCAAGTATTCGAGCATCTTCAACTACCCGACGCCCACCTGGGCCGACGTCGGCGTGATCGGCTGGCTGGTCGACGGCGCGGCGATCATGAACCAGATCCCGCTGTGCCGCTGCACGTACGGGCCCTATGCCCGCGCGATGATCCGCATCTGCAAGGAAGAGTCGTTCCACCAGCGCCAGGGGTTCGATGCGCTGCTCGCGATGATGGCCGGCACCGACGCGCAGCGCGAACTCGTGCAGCAGGCGGTGAACCGCTGGTGGTGGCCGGTGCTGATGATGTTCGGCCCGAGCGACAAGGACTCGGTGCACAGCAACCAGTCGGCGCAATGGGGCATCAAGCGCATCACCAACGACGACCTGCGCCAGAAATTCGTCGACGCGACCGTCGAGCAGGCGAAGGTGCTCGGCGTCACGCTGCCCGATGCGGAGCTCAAATGGAACGAGGCGCGCGGCCACTACGACTACGGCGACATCGACTGGGAAGAGTTCTGGCGCGTCGTCAATGGCGACGGCCCGTGCAACCGCGAGCGCCTCGCCACGCGCGTGAAGGCCCATGAAGACGGCGCCTGGGTGCGCGAAGCCGCGCTCGCCCATGCGGACAAGCAGCGCCAGCGCGCGCAACAGCACGCCGCCTGAGCGGCACGGCAAAACACCCGCGAAACACCCGCGAAAGATCAGCGAGAGTCAGGAATCAGGAGATCAGCAATGAACAAGGAATGGCCGATTTGGGAAGTGTTCGTGCGCAGCAGGCAGGGCCTCGACCACAAGCACTGCGGCAGTCTGCACGCGGCCGACGCGCCGATGGCGCTGCGCATGGCGCGCGACGTCTACACGCGCCGCCAGGAAGGCGTGAGCATCTGGGTGGTGCCGTCCTCGGCGATCACCGCCTCGGCGCCCGACGAGAAGGCCGAGCTGTTCGAACCGGCGGGCGACAAGATCTATCGCCACCCGACGTTCTACACGCTGCCCGACGAAGTCAACCACATGTAAGCGCGCCATGACCACTATGTCCCCGACCTCTATCACGCCCGAACATCTGCAGTACGTGCTGCGCCTCGCCGATACCGCGCTGATTCTCGGTCAGCGCAACGCCGAGTGGTGCGGCCACGGCCCGATCCTCGAAGAGGACATCGCGCTGTCGAACATGAGCCTCGACCTGATCGGCCAGGCGCGCCTGCTGTACACGCACGCGGCCGCGCTCGAGCAGCAGCTCACCGGCCGTCAGCGCAGCGAAGACGACTACGCGTACTTCCGCGCCGAGCGCGAATTCGCGAACTACACGCTCGCCGAGCTGCCGCACTACGGCCCGCTCGCCGGCACCGCGCAGGCGCAGAAGGACTACGCGGTCACGATCGTGCGCAACTTCCTGTATTCGACGCTGATGAGGCATCTGTGGGGCGCGCTGACGGGCTCCACCGACGAACAGCTCGCCGCGATCGCCGCGAAGTCGATCAAGGAAACGCAGTACCACGTGCATCACGCGGGCGAGTGGCTGATCCGCTTCGGCGACGGCACCGACGAATCGCACCGTCGCGCGCAGGCCGCGCTCGACTACCTGATGCCGTACACGTACGAGTTCTTCAGCGCGGACGCGGTGGAAGACGCGATCGCCGCGGCGGGCATCGGCCCGCGCACCTCGGCGCTGGAAGCCGCATGGCTCGACGACGTGCGCGCCACGCTCGACGCCGCCACGCTGACGCTGCCCGCGGCGCTGCGGCACGTGAGCACCGGCAAGCACGGCGAGCATTCGGAGCATATGGGCTTCGTGCTCGCCGAGATGCAGAGCCTTGCGCGCCAGCATCCGGGCGCGAGCTGGTGAGCCCGCGATGACGACCTCGACCGCCCCGCAGCCCGTGAACACCCCCGCCACGACCGCCGCCACCGATCCCGCGCTCACCCGCGCGTGGAGCGTGCTCGAAGCGGTACCGGACCCGGAGATCCCGGTGGTCTCGATCCGCGAGCTCGGCATCCTGCGCGACGTGCGACGCGCGGCGGACGGCGCGCTCGAAGTCGTGATCACGCCGACCTACTCGGGCTGCCCGGCGATGTCGCAGATTGCCGGGGACATCGGCCGTGCGCTCGAGGCCGCGCAGCTGACGCCGTACCGCGTGGCCACCGTGCTCGCACCGGCGTGGACCACCGACTGGATCACCGCCGAAGCGCGCGAAAAACTGCGCGTCTACGGCATCGCGCCGCCCACCGGCAACTGCGGTTCAGCCGCGACGTCTGCGCCACAGGAAAAAGTGCTGCGCTTCGTGCCACGCGCGCTGCCCGCACCGGCCTGCCCGCGCTGCGGCTCGGCACACACCGAGCGACTCGCGCAGTTCGGCTCGACCGCCTGCAAGGCGCTGTATCGCTGCCTCGACTGCCGCGAACCCTTCGACTACTTCAAACCGTACTGATATGGCCACCCCGCAATTCCATCCGCTGCGTATCCGCGAAGTACGTCCCGAAACCACCGATGCGGTGTCGGTCGCCTTCGAAGTCCCGCCCGAACTGCGCGACCAGTATCGCTTCACGCAGGGCCAGTTCGTCACGCTGAAGACGCATATCGACGGTGAGGAAACGCGCCGCTCGTATTCGATCTGCGTGGGTGTCACCGACTACGACCGCGACGGCGAGTTGCGCATCGGCATCAAGCGCGTGCGCGGCGGGCGTTTCTCGAACTTCGCGTTCGACACGCTGCAGCCCGGCCACACGATCGACGTGATGACCCCGGACGGGCGCTTCTTCACGCACCTGAACGCCGAACAGGGCCAGCAGTATCTCGCGTTCTCGGGCGGCTCGGGCATCACGCCGGTGCTCGCGATCATCAAGACGACGCTCGAAGTCGAGCCGCGCAGCACGTTCACGCTGGTGTACGGCAACCGCAGCGTCGACCAGATCATGTTCGCCGAGGAGCTCGAGGATCTGAAGAACCGCTTCATGAACCGCTTCGTGCTGTATCACGTGCTGTCGGACGACCTGCAGGACGTCGAGCTGTTCAACGGCGTGCTCGACCAGCAGAAGTGCGCAGCGTTCCTCGAACAGCTGCTGCCGGCCGACGCGATCGACGAAGCCTTCATCTGCGGCCCCGCGCCGATGATGGATGCGGCCGAGGCGGCGCTCAAGGCTGCCGGCGTGCCGCCCGCGAAGGTGCACGTCGAGCGCTTCGGCACGCCGCTGCCGCAGGCGGGTGTGCCGCCCGTCGAGATCACCGCGGACACGCCTGCGGCCGACCTCGAGATCGTGCTTGACGGCAAGCGGCGCAAGCTGCGCCTGCCGTATCAGGGCGTCAGCGTGCTCGACGTCGGGCTGCGCGCCGGTCTCGCGCTGCCGTATGCGTGCAAGGGCGGTGTGTGCTGCACGTGTCGCGCGAAGGTGCTCGAGGGCGAAGTGAAGATGGAAAAGAACTACACGCTCGAAGAACACGAGGTCCGCGACGGGTTCGTGCTGACGTGTCAGTGTCATCCGGTGAGCGACAAGGTCGTCGTCAGTTACGACGAACGTTGAGCCGGGAGCTTTCGTGGTCAGGGTGCGGACTCGCTTCGTGTAACGGCCGGCGCCGCTTTCGGCCGTTTCGCGATCCGCTTACACTAGGGGCCGCTCTTCGATCGGGACGTCGGTTTCCAGTCGGCGAGCGGCCTCTTTTTGTTACAGCTGCAAGCGTCACAGCAAGCCCTTGCCCATGAGCACGATTCATCTCACCAACGGAGACGTCGCCGCCGAGTCGCTGCGGAGCGCGCTGGCCCAGGCGGGCCGCGACGATCGCGTGCAGCCGTTGCGCGACGATCTGGCGGTCGGCCCGTTGCGCGGCGTCGACGACGCTCCGCACGTGCGTGCCGACTTCTGGGAACGCGTCAGCGCCGACCCGCAGCGCGACTTCGTGCGCGAGTTCCGCGAACAGGCCGCAGTGCTCGACGGCCTCGCGAGCGACACCGCGAATCTCGTTGTGTGGCATGGCGAAAGCGCGTCCGATCAGCTGATGCTGCGCCGCGTCTGCTACCTGGTGCGCAACAGCCCGCAGCGTTTGAATGAAGTGCGTCTGTCGATCGCCGACCTCACCGATCCGCAAGCGTGGGCGCATACTCGCAAGGATCGCGCGACATCGGTCGGCATGTTTGCGCCGGACGTATTGCAGGCACATCTGCCGGACGCCGCGCCGATTTCCGTGCTACGCATCAGCCGGCTCGCGCTCGAATGGCAGGAGGTCAAGCAGGCGAACGGCGAGACACGGCGCTGGCGTGACAACACCTTCACGAGCGGCAGCTTTGCCGAACTCGACACGCTGATCCTCGAACGCGCAACCGACGACTGGCAGTCCGCCGCGCGCGTCGCCGCCTATGTTATGACCGCCGAACTATGGTTTCTCGCCAGCGACAGCATCGTGCTGTGGCGCATGCACGAACTCGCGACGCAACGACGCATCCATCTGCGCGGCGACGCGAACGAATGGCGCTCGCTCGAACTGCGCGCGTCATCCGCTCCTTGCTCACCCCAATAAGACAAAAACAGACAACTATGGCCCGCACCCGAGCCCCCGACCACGAAACCCAACGCGAGCAGATCCTCGAACTGGCCGCCGCGAAGTTTGCGCAGACCAGCTATCCAAGCACGTCGATGGCCGATCTCGCCGCGGCGAGCGGCACCTCGAAAGCGCGCCTCTATCACTATTACGAGAGCAAGGAAGCGATCCTGTTCGACCTGCTCGATCGCTACACGAAGCGGCTGATGCTGATCATCGCCGAGGTGGAAGGGTCGAGCCAGCGGCGCGAACTGAGCGAGCGAGAAACCTTCGCGGAGCTGATCCGCGCGTTCCTGTCCGAGTATGAGACGTCGCACAGCCGGCACGTTGCGCTGCTGAACGACGTCAAGTATCTGGTCGATTCGCAGCGCGAGATCATCCTGAACCGCCAGCGCGACGTGGTCGCCGCGTTCGCCCGGCAGCTCGCGCGCGCCTACCCCGAACGCGCGACACGCGACAACCAGACCGCGCTGACGATGATGGTGTTCGGCATGATCAACTGGACCTTCACGTGGCTCAAGCCGGACGGCCGCATGGGCTATCGCGAGTTCGCAGAGCAGGTGGTCGGCATGGTCGAGCATGGTCTCGGCACCGCGCCGGCCAGGTGAGACGACGGTCCGAACCGATCCCGCGCCTCGGATGATGCAAAGCAACAACATTCAGACGAAGTATCTCAGCTCCCGGGATGCATGCGGCATGGTGTCACGTACGTGCGTTCATTTTGAATTCCCATTAAAAATCAATTAACTAAATTTAGGGCTCCAGCATTCCAGGTAATCACGTCAGTTTTTGGTACGGGTTTTCCCTAGTGAATGGCTTGGGTTTCCGCTAAAATCGGTTTTGCGGTGCACAACGCCGCCTGATTAAAAGGAGAACCCGACCATGAACACGCTTAGCCTTCGCACCACCGAGCCGATCGAGCCGAACGACCGCGCGTCGCTGCCTGCTGGACGCCCGCACGTTCTGGTCCGAGAACTCACCGCTGTCGATCGCGAACGCCTGCTCACGCACTTCCTCGCGCTTGACGAGGAAGACCGCCTGCTGCGCTTCGGCCAGGTCGTGCCGAACCACGTGATCGAAAACTACGTACGCACGATCGACTTCACGCGCGACACGGTGTTCGGCGTATTCAACAGCAAGCTTGAACTGAGCGGCGTCGGCCATCTGGCCTACCTGCCGGCCGAAGACAACAAGCGCACCGCCGAATTCGGCGTCTCGGTGCTCGAAAGCGCGCGTGGCATTGGTATCGGCTCGAAGCTGTTCGAGCGCGCCGCGATCCGCAGCCGCAACACGCATGTGACGACGCTGTACATCCACTGCCTGGCGCGCAACTCGACCATGATGCACATCGCCAAAAAGGCCGGCATGAAGATCGAGTACGCGTACGGCGAAGCCGACGCTTATCTCACGCTGTCGCCAGCAGATCAGTCGAGCATCCTCGCGGAAATGCTGCAGGAGCAGGCCGCCGTGTTCGACTACGCACTCAAGCGCCACGCGCGCCAGGCATCGCGACTGTTCGAGTCGTTCATGCCGGTGGCTGTCGCTGCCTGAATAATCGCTACGGGGACATGAGCTTGGGGCGGCCGCAAGGTCGCCCTTTTTTCTATCTGTACCAAATTAACGCGATGCGCAGGGCGTGACGCGTGAAGCCTACAAAATGGGCAGCGCTGTCGTTTCCTTGATCTTTTCGAGCGAAAAGCTCGATTTCACATCGATCACCGACGGATGGCGCAGCAACTGATCCTGCACGAAGCGCGAAAAGTGCGCCATGTCCTCGACCTGGACGCGCAGCAGGTAATCCATCTCACCCGTCATCGCGTGACACGCGACCACTTCGGGCCACGTCTGCACGGCCGCGCCGAACAGATCGGCGTGCGTAGCCTCGCCATGCGGACTGAACGCGCGACCGCCACCCTTCTCCAGCCGCACGTTGACATACGCAAGCAGGTCGAGTCCGAGACGCTGCGCGTCGAGTAGCGCGACGTAGCCGCGAATCACGCCGCTTTCCTCGAGCCGGCGAATCCGCCGCAGGCACGGACTCGGCGACAGATTGATCCGCTCCGCAATCTCCTGATTCGACAGCCGGCCGTTTTCCTGAAGGATCGCCAGAATGCGGCGATCGATCGCATCTATCTCGCTATTAGCCATGTTCTGCCACGTCTCGTTCGAATCGAGCCATAAAGTAGCTGAAGAGTAGCGATGTGCGATTAAGTTCGCAAGTTCTTGCCTCCATCGCAGTTCTACACTTGCCCTATCCGGTCGCGCTCAGCCGACCGTCCCGCGCGCTCACCGCCAGCGCGCCTCGGCAACCCCGTACATGGGATCGGAGACAGACAATGCAGGTTTCTACTTGGGAAAATCCGGTCGGCACCGACGGCTTCGAATTCATCGAATACACGGCGCCGGACCCGAAAGCGCTCGGCAAACTATTCGAACGGATGGGCTTCACGGCCGTCGCGCGACATCGTCACAAGGACGTGACGCTGTATCGTCAGGGCGACATCAACTTCATCGTCAACGCGGAGAAGCATTCGTTCGCGCAGCGCTTCGCGCGCCTGCATGGCCCGTCGATCTGCGCGATCGCGTTTCGCGTGCAGGACGCCGCGAAGGCTTATGCTCAAGCGCTCGAAAAAGGCGCTTGGGGATTCGACAACAAGACCGGCCCGATGGAGCTGAACATCCCAGCGATCAAGGGCATCGGCGATTCGCTGATCTATTTCGTCGACCGCTGGCGCGGCAAGAACGGCGCGGCGCCGAACAGCATCGGTGACATCGACATTTACGACGTCGACTTCGAACCGATTCCCGGCGCGAACCCCAATCCGGTCGGCCACGGCCTGACTTATATCGATCACCTGACGCATAACGTGCATCGCGGCCGCATGCAGGAATGGGCCGAGTTCTACGAGCGCCTGTTCAACTTCCGCGAGGTGCGCTACTTCGACATCGAGGGCAAGGTGACGGGCGTGAAGTCGAAGGCGATGACTTCGCCGTGCGGCAAGATCCGCATTCCGATCAACGAGGAGGGCTCGGACACCGCCGGTCAGATCCAGGAATATCTGGACGCGTACCACGGCGAAGGCATCCAGCACATAGCGCTCGGCACCAGCGACATCTACCGCACCGTCGACGGCCTGCGCGCATCGAACATTTCGCTGCTCGACACGATCGACACCTACTACGAACTCGTCGACCGGCGCGTGCCGAATCATGGCGAGCCGCTCGAGGAACTGCGCAAGCGCAAGATCCTGATCGACGGCGCACCGGACGATCTGCTGCTGCAGATCTTCACCGAAAACCAGATCGGCCCGATCTTCTTCGAGATCATCCAGCGCAAGGGCAATCAGGGCTTCGGCGAGGGCAACTTCAAGGCGCTGTTCGAATCGATCGAGCTCGATCAGATTCGCCGCGGTGTCGTGCAGGATAAGACCTGACCACGATGACTCGCGCCTGATCGGCGCGCGGAAGAAAAAAGGGCGAAGATCGCAGGATCCTCGCCCTTTTTCGTTTGCACGCCGCCGCTCTCTCCGAACCGGCGGCCGGTTGTCACAAGACGCGCGCGATGCGGCGCGTCAAGAATTCTGCCTGTACTCGTTGCTGCCGGTCGCACCGTCGATCGTTCCCGCCTGCGCTGGCGCGACCTGCGCCGTGCGAACGATCGCGTTCGACAGCGCCCCCGTGCTGCCCGGATTCGAGTGCATCGGCGCGCTCATCGCGAAGAAAGCGGCGGAAACCATCAGGAACGTCTGGATGTTTCTTGTGTGCATGCGTACTCCTTTTCTAACTACCCTGCTGTCCAGAAGCTGCGCAGAATGCGCAGCGATCGGCATCGCTCGCAGGCCGGGGATTAGACAGTGGTTTTCACTGCGGTTCCGCACGTTTGTAGGTTTTACAGCTTGTTACATGCCCAAGTGCAACCCAACTCGATTCCGCCGAAAATGCGTGCCAACTGTTGACAACCCGCAGCCAACTTGCCGCGAAACCATCTGAATTCAGACCGCGCACAGGCGATTTCTGATCTGCTGCGGCGGGTTTCCACCAGTGCTACCATCGCTTGAAACCCGTCAATATGACGACCCCGGCCCCAGCATTCACGAGATGCCGGGAGCCAGAAAAGTTTTGGTGATCCCAAGCTGAAGTGGAGGAGTACACATAATGAATGCCCCGCTAGACGCAGGTCAGCGAGCCTCGCTCGAAGCCGCGTTGTCTTCCGTCACGCTCGACGACAAATACACCCTCGATCGCGGCCGCGCTTACATGAGCGGCATCCAGGCGCTGGTGCGTCTGCCGATGCTGCAGCAGGAACGCGACCGCGCCGCCGGCCTCAATACGGCCGGCTTCATCTCCGGCTACCGCGGTTCCCCGCTCGGCGGACTCGACCAGTCGCTGTGGAAAGCCAAAAAGCATCTGTCCGCGCATCAGGTCGTGTTCCAGCCCGGCGTCAACGAAGACCTCGCGGCCACCGCCGTGTGGGGTTCGCAGCAGGTCAACCTGTACCCGAGCGCCAAATACGACGGCGTGTTCTCGATGTGGTACGGCAAGGGCCCCGGCGTCGACCGTTCCGGCGACGTCTTCAAGCACGGCAACTCGGCCGGCTCGTCGCGGCACGGCGGCGTTCTGGTGCTCGCCGGCGACGATCACGCGGCGAAATCCTCGACACTCGCGCACCAGTCCGAACATATATTCAAGGCATGCGGGCTGCCGGTGCTGTTTCCTTCGAACGTGCAGGAATATCTGGACTTCGGCCTGCACGGCTGGGCGATGAGCCGCTACTCCGGCCTGTGGGTCGCGATGAAGTGCGTGACCGACGTGGTCGAATCGTCCGCATCGGTCGATATCGACCCGCACCGCACCAGCATCATCCTGCCGGAAGACTTCGTGATGCCCGACGGCGGCCTGAACATCCGCTGGCCCGATCCGCCGCTCGTGCAGGAAGCGCGTCTGCTCGACTACAAGTGGTACGCGGGCCTCGCCTATGTGCGCGCGAACAAACTCGATCGCGTCGAAATCGATTCGCCGCATGCGCGCTTCGGCATCATGACCGGCGGCAAGGCCTATCTCGACGTGCGTCAGGCGCTCACCGATCTCGGCCTCGACGATGAAACCTGCTCGCGCATCGGCATCCGGCTGTACAAGGTCGGCTGCGTCTGGCCGCTCGAAGCGCA
This sequence comes from Paraburkholderia sp. JPY465, assembly GCF_050436725.1. Lineage (NCBI taxonomy): Bacteria > Pseudomonadati > Pseudomonadota > Betaproteobacteria > Burkholderiales > Burkholderiaceae > Paraburkholderia > Paraburkholderia sp. JPY465. The sequence goes on along the minus strand of NZ_JBNDMT010000003.1, from coordinate 3,652,267 downwards.
AGGCGCGCAGGCCTTCGCGCGCGGCCTCGACGAAATTCTCGTGGTCGAGGAAAAGCGCCAGATCCTCGAATACGCGATCAAGGAAGAGCTGTACAACTGGCCCGACGCGCAACGCCCGCGCGTGTTCGGCAAGTTCGACGAAAAAGACGGCGCCGGTGGCGAGTGGTCGGTGCCGATGGGCAACTGGCTGCTGCCGGCGCACTACGAGTTGTCGCCCGCGATTATCGCGAAGGCAATCGCCACGCGGCTGGACAAGTTCGATCTGCCGTCGGACGTGCGCGCCCGCATCGCCGCGCGCATCGCGGTGATCGAAGCGAAGGAAAAGGCGCTCGCGCGGCCGCGCGTCGAAGTCGAGCGCAAGCCGTGGTTCTGCTCGGGCTGCCCGCACAACACGTCGACCAACGTGCCGGAAGGCTCGCGCGCGATGGCCGGCATCGGCTGTCATTACATGACGGTCTGGATGGACCGCAGCACCAGCACGTTCAGCCAGATGGGCGGCGAAGGCGTCGCGTGGATCGGCCAGGCACCGTTCACGAACGATAAGCACGTGTTCGCCAATCTCGGTGACGGCACCTACTTCCACTCGGGGCTGCTCGCGATCCGCGCGGCGATCGCGTCGAAGGCGAACATCACCTACAAGCTGCTGTACAACGACGCGGTCGCGATGACCGGCGGCCAGCCGGTCGACGGCGTGCTGACCGTGCCGCAGATCACGCATCAGCTCGCCGCCGAAGGCGCGGCGAAGATCGTCATCGTCACCGATGAGCCGGAGAAGTACGCGGCGAACGTCGGCCTCGCGCCCGGCGTCGACATTCATCACCGCGACCAGCTCGACGACGTGCAGCGCCAGCTGCGCGAGGTGCCGGGCACCACGATCCTGATTTACGACCAGACCTGCGCGACCGAAAAGCGCCGTCGCAGAAAGCGCGGCGCGTATCCCGATCCGGCACGGCGCGTCGTGATCAACGAGGCGGTGTGCGAAGGCTGCGGCGACTGCTCGGTGAAGTCGAACTGCCTGTCGGTCGAGCCGCTCGACACCGAGTACGGCACGAAGCGCCAGATCAACCAGTCGACCTGCAACAAGGACTTCTCGTGCGTGAACGGGTTCTGCCCGAGCTTCGTCTCCGTTGAAGGCGGCCAATTGCGCAAGCCGAAGGCGGCGCCGGGCGCCGGCGCGGAAATGCCACCGGTGCCGGACCCCGAGTTGCCGTCCATCGAACGTCCGTACGGCGTGCTGGTGACGGGCGTCGGCGGCACCGGCGTCGTTACGATCGGCGCGCTGCTCGGTATGGCCGCGCATCTCGAGAGCAAGGGCGTCACCGTGCTCGACGTCACCGGCCTCGCGCAGAAAGGCGGCGCCGTGATGAGCCACGTGCAGATCGCGAACCACCCCGCCGACATCCACGCGACTCGTATCGCGATGGGCGAAGCGAGCCTCGTGATCGGCTGCGACGCGATCGTAACCGCCAGCGACGAATGCGTGTCGCGCATGCAGGCGAACCGCACGCGCGTCGTGCTTAACAGCGCGCACACGCCAACGGCCGAGCTGATCAAGAACCCGAACTGGCGCTTCCCCGGCAGCAGCACCGAAGCCGACGTGCGCGCCGCGGCCGGCGACGACAACGTCTCGGCCGTCGACGCAAATCACTTCGCGGTCGCGCTGCTCGGCGACGCGATCTACACGAACCCGTTCGTGCTCGGCTACGCGTGGCAGCGCGGCTGGGTGCCGCTCACGCACGAGTCGCTGATTCGCGCGATCGAGCTGAACAACGTGCAGGTGGAGAAAAACCGTGCCGCGTTCGAATGGGGCCGGCGTGCCGCGCACGATCTGGCCGCGGTGCGCAAGCTCGCGCAAACGCAGGGGCGCGGCGAGTCGGCCGACAACGCAAACGGCAAGATCATCGCACTGCATACGCCGAAGGCGCTCGACACGCTGATCGACAAACGCGCCGACTATCTGACCGCCTGGCAGAACAGTGCGTACGCGCAGCGCTATCGCGCGCTGGTGTCGCAGGTGCGGGCCGCGGAAGAAGCGCTCGATTCCGCCGACGGCCGAATGCCGCTGACCGAAGCGGTCGCGAAGAACCTGCACAAGCTGATGGCGTACAAGGACGAATACGAGGTCGCGCGTCTGTACAGCGACCCGGCGTTCATCGAAAAGCTGAACGCGACGTTCGAAGGCGACTGGAAGCTGCATCTGCATCTCGCGCCGCCGACGCTATCGAAAAAGGACGCGCACGGCCATCTGATGAAGAAGAAGTACGGTCCGTGGATGTTCCGCGCGATGCACGTGCTCGCGAAGCTCAAGTTCCTGCGCGGCACCGCGCTCGACGTGTTCGGCAACACCGAGGAGCGTCGCACCGAGCGCGCGCTGATCGGCGAATACGAGGCATTGGTGCGTGAATTGATCGGCGGACTGACTGCGCAGAAGCGCGATCTCGCGGTCGAGCTCGCGAATCTGCCCGACGGCATCCGCGGTTATGGGCACGTCAAGGAGAACAACCTGAAAGGCGTGCGCATCAAGTGGAACGAGCTGCTCACGCGTTGGCGTTCGTCCGATGCAGGCAAGACGACGCAGCACGCGGCCTGATCGACTCTGGCAGTTGAACTGAAAAGCGGCGGTCTTCACAGACCGCCGCTTTTTTTGGGGGGCGCAAAAAAACGCGCTACGGAACCGGAGTTCCGTAGCGCTTTTGCCGAGGCCGTCGCGTGCGCGTTACTTCGCGTTCACCGACTTGCGCGCGTTCGCCGAAGCGACCGCCGTCATGTTGATGATCCGGCGCACGGTCGCGGCCGGCGTCAGGATATGCACCGGCTTTTCCGCGCCGAGCAGGAACGGGCCGACCGTCACGCCCTCGCCGCCCACCACCTTCAGCAGGTTGTACGCGATGTTCGCCGCTTCGACGTTCGGCATGATCAGCAGGTTCGCTTCGCCGGCGAGCGTCGTGCCCGGGAACGCGGCCTTGCGGACCGCCTCCGACAGCGCGGCGTCGCCGTGCATTTCACCGTCGATTTCGAGCGACGGCGCGCGTTGCGTAATCAGCTTGCGCGCCGCGGCCATGCGCTGCGACGACGACGACGGCGCGCTGCCGAAGTTCGAGTTCGACAGCAGCGCGACCTTCGGCGTGATACCGAACTTCTCGATTTCGCGCGCGGCGAGCATCGTCATGTCGGCGAGCTGCTCGGCGGTCGGCACTTCGTTCACGTACGTGTCGCAGATGAACAGGTTGCGGCCCGGCAGCATCAGCAGGTTCATCGCGGCGAAGTTATCGACGTTGTCGGCCTTGCCGAGCACCTGCTCGATGAAGTTCAGGTGCGTGTGGTACTGGCCGATCATCCCGCAGATCATGCCGTCCGCATCCCCGAGATGCACGAGGATCGCGCCGATCAGCGTGTTGAACTTGCGCATCGCCGCCTTCGCGACGTCGGGCGTCACGCCCTCGCGCGCGCCGATTTCGTGATACGCCTGCCAGCTCTTGTGATAGCGCGGATCGTCTTCCGGATCGACGATCTCGACGTCTTCGCCGCACTTGAGCTTCGAGCCCATCTTCTTCAGACGCATCTCGATCACCGACGGACGGCCGACCAGGATCGGCTTCGCGATCTTTTCGAGCAGCACGAACTGCGCGGCGCGCAGCACGCGCTCGTCTTCGCCTTCCGCGAACACGATGCGCGCCGGCGCCGACTTCGCCGCCGCGAACACCGGCCGCATCACCATGCCCGAGCGATAGACGGTCGCGCCGAGTTGTTCGCGATACGCGTCCATGTCCTGGATCGGACGCGTCGCGACACCCGAATCCATCGCAGCCTGGGCGACGGCCGGCGCGATCTTGATGATCAGGCGCGGATCGAACGGCTTCGGAATCAGGTATTCGGGACCGAATTCGAGCGAGTGGCCTTCGTAGGCCTTCGCGACTTCATCGCCCTGGTCGGTTTCCTCGGCCAGCTCGGCGATCGCGCGCACGCACGCGAGCTTCATTTCTTCGGTGATCGTCGTCGCGCCCACGTCGAGCGCGCCACGGAAGATGAACGGGAAGCACAGCACGTTGTTGACCTGGTTCGGATAGTCCGAACGGCCGGTCGCGATGATGCAGTCCGGACGCACCTTGCGCGCTTCTTCCGGACGAATTTCCGGCTCCGGGTTCGCGAGCGCGAGAATCAGCGGCTGCGAGCCCATTTCGGCGACCATCTCCGGCTTTAGCACGCCGGCGCTGGAGCAGCCGAGGAACACGTCGGCGCCACGAATCGCATCGGCGAGCGAGCGCGCTTCGGTGTGCGCCGCATAGCGTTCCTTCGACGGATCGAGGTTGCCGCGCCCTTCGTAGATCACGCCCTTCGAGTCGGCGACGATAATGTTCTTCTTCGACAGACCGAGATTGACGAGCAGATCCAGACACGCAATCGCCGCCGCGCCCGCGCCCGAACAAACCAGCTTCACTTCGTCGAGCTTCTTGCCGACCACTTTGAGGCCGTTCAGGATCGCCGCCGACGCGATAATCGCGGTGCCGTGCTGATCGTCGTGGAAGACCGGAATCTTCATACGTTCGCGCAGCTTCTTCTCGATGTAGAAGCACTCGGGCGCCTTGATGTCCTCGAGATTGATGCCGCCCAGTGTGGGCTCGAGCATCGCGATCGCCTCGACGAGCTTGTCCGGATCGGATTCGGAGAGTTCGATGTCGAACACGTCGATGCCGGCGAACTTCTTGAACAGACACCCCTTGCCTTCCATCACCGGCTTCGCGGCGAGCGGGCCGATGTTGCCGAGGCCGAGCACCGCAGTACCGTTCGTGATCACGCCGACCAGGTTGCCGCGCGACGTGTACTTCTGCGCGTCGAGCGGTTCATCGTGAATCGCCATACAGGCTGCGGCCACGCCCGGCGAATACGCGAGCGACAAATCTAGCTGGTTCGACAGCGGCTTGGTGGGCGTCACCGAAATCTTGCCAGGTTTCGGATTCTGGTGATATGCGAGAGCGCTTTGCTTCAGTTGTTCGTCCATTTCTAGGCCTGCGAGACGTAAGTGATTGGGCCCGGCGCCCCACACCGTTGCGGCGTTTTCATCTGTCGAATGGATAGCCGACCGAGGCGGTTTTCGCACGCGCCCGGCAAGGCGCGATGGCTTACCTCGACGAAGACGGGACGATGTGGAGTGCTTCGCGGGTCGATCAGTGTACACCCCGGATGTGTCGATGCACTGAGTGGTTAACAGAACTCGCAATTGGCGAAACAGCCGCTATAAATGCAGAGTCGCTGCATCCGGCAGTGTTTTTGCGCCATGTGGCGGCGACACGCTCAATCGAGCTCGGCGCCGCGTCGTTCAGGGATCAGAAATAGTGTCGCGAAGATGTCGAGCAGATAAATCGACGCGAGCAGCGCGAGCGCCGCGCCGAACGAGTAGCGCGCCGCCAGCGCGCCCACCACCACCGGCCCAAAGCCGCCCACCGCGCGGCCGGCGTTGAACAGCACGTTTTGCGCGGTGGCGCGCGCATCGGTTGGATAGAGCTCCGAAATCAGCGCGCCATAGCCGCCGATCATGCCGTTCACGAACACCCCCATCGCCGCGCCGCCAATCAGCAACGCCATCGGCGTCGTCAGTTGCGCATAGACGAACACCATCACGACGGCGCCCGCCTGGTAGAACAGGAACGTCGGTTTACGGCCGAAGCGGTCGGCGGCGATGCCGAATAGCCAGATGCCGGCCGCCATGCCGAGAATCGTCGCGGCGGTCCATAGCCCCGATTTGGTCAGCGAATAGCCGAAGGTCTTCGACAGATAGCTCGGCAGCCAGATCATCAAGCCGTAATAGCCGAAGTTCTGCACCGAGCACAGGATCGTGACGCCGAGGCTCGCGCGCGTCGTGCGCGCATCGACGAACAGCAGTTTCAGCGGCAGCTTGCGCATGCCGCGCGCGACGCGCTGGTTGAAAAGCGCCGGCTCCTCGACGCGGCGCCGCACGAAGAACGATACGACCGCCGGCGCCAGCCCGAGCGCGAACATGCCGCGCCAACCGATCACCGGCAGCAGGAGCGGCGTCAGCAGCGCGGCCGCCAGCACGCCGAGCTGCCAGCCAAGCCCGACATACGACGACACCCGCGCCCGCTGCGACGCCGGCCACGCTTCGGCGACCAGCGTCATACCGATGCCGAATTCGCCGCCCAGCCCGATGCCGGCGATGGTCCGGTAGATCAGCAGGTCCGTGTAGCCCTGCGCGAGCGCGCACAGGCCGGTGAACACCGCGAAGATCAGGATCGTCCAAGTCAGCATGCGCACGCGGCCGAAATAATCGCTGAGCACGCCGAACAGCACGCCGCCCGCGACTGCGCCGATCAACGTCCATGTAACCAGCGCGCCAGCCTGCGACGAGCTTAGATGCAGATCGGCGGCGATCACAGGCAGCATGAAGCCGAGGATCAGCAGATCGAAGCCGTCCATCGCGTAGCCCAGCAACGACGCGAGCAGCGCGCGGCCCGCATGGCCCGGCTTGACGGCCGAACGGGTTTCGGTGGCGGAGGCAGAGGCGGGTGGGGCGGCGTTCATTGAAAGCATTCCGTTGGTCTGGGGGCGGCCGTGTGGGTTGCCGCCTGGGGAAAGTCGCGTGAGTGTAAAGGCGGCCTCAGCCGGTCACAAGACGATGCGCGCGCCGAACCGTCCGCTGGCGGCGCCTCCGCGTACGACGGCCTCCTCGGTGCGACCCATTTCAGGTAAAATAACGGCCCACGCGCGCAGCAAAAGCCGGTCTGTGCTCTTCCCCCGGCCGCGTATCCCGCCCAGCATGGCGCGGCATACCCCGCATGCTGCGCCACCGGGCCCGGCGCCCGCTTCTCCCCCGCTCACTCCGAAGGATCCGCCCATGACAGGCTTCGATCGCCAGACGATCTCCGACACCACCGCCAAAATGCTGCTCGAAGTGCAAGCAGTGCATTTCAACGCGGAGAAACCGTATATTTTCACGTCCGGCTGGGCGAGCCCGGTGTATATCGACTGCCGCAAGCTGATCTCGTATCCGCGCGTGCGCCGCGGCCTGATGGAAATGGCCGAAGCGACGATCCTGCGCGACGTCGGCTATGAGCAGATCGACGCGGTCGCCGGCGGCGAAACCGCGGGTATCCCGTTCGCGGCATGGCTGTCCGACCGCCTGATGGTGCCAATGCAGTACGTGCGCAAGAAGCCGAAGGGTTTCGGCCGCAACGCGCAGATCGAAGGTCTGCTGACCGAAGGCCAGCGCGTGCTGCTCGTCGAAGACTTGACGACCGACAGCCGCAGCAAGATCAACTTCATCAACGCGCTGCGCACCGCCGGCGCGACGGTGAACCACTGCTTCGTGCTGTTCCACTACAACATCTTCAAGGAAAGCGTGTCGGTGCTGAAAGACATCGACGTCGATCTGCACGCGCTCGCCACGTGGTGGGACGTGCTGCGCGTCGCGAAGCAAAACAACTACTTCGACACGAAGACGATCGACGAAGTGGAGAAATTCCTGCACGCGCCGGCCGAATGGTCCGCGGCGCATGGCGGTGCGACGTCTGCGCCGCAATAAAGCCATCGTGGTAAAGCAGTGACAATAAAAACGTAGCCGCTTTATGCGAATTGAATAAAAAGCCGCCTGTTGCAAAACAGGCGGCTTTTTTTATCGCCGATTGTTTATTGCCGCTTGCCGTTCGCGGATTACGCGGCGGACAAAACGAGGCGCGATATCAGGACTCGTTCGTGATGCTCCTGATCGAGTTCGACGACAGATTCAGCAAACCATTGCTCTGTGCATACTGAAACAGTTGGGAGTCGCGATCGATTCCGAGCTTGCGCATGGCCGCATTTTTCTGCGTGCTGATGGTCTTGATGCTGCGATTCAAACGCTCCGAAATTTCCTTGATCGTCATACCCGATACGAACAGCCGCACGACTTCGAGTTCGCGCCGCGACAGCTTCGAGTCGTCGCGCTTGCCGGCCGAATTGACCCGCAACCCTTCGAGCACCGCCTTCACCGACGGACTCATATAAGTCATGCGACGGCCGACGTGCTGTACCGCAAGCGCAATATGGCTCAGATCGTCCGACTTGTTCACGACCGACGTCACGCCCAGCTCCTTGAGCCGTTTCAGCAAGGCGGCGTTCTCGAGCATGGTGAGCACGACGATCGGTAGGTTCCGGAAATTGCGGCGCAAATAGTCGATCAGTTGCAAGCCATCGCCGTACTGGCCGCCCGGCATGGCCAGGTCGGTGACGAGCACGTCGCATTCGGTGGATTGCAACAATTTGATGAGTTCAGTCGACTGTCTTGCGCGCCCAACGACTTGCATACCGGGAAATTTGTGAAGCGCATTTTCGGCACCAAACAGAATAACCGGATGATCGTCTGCCACCACGACCCTGAGTGAAACTTGCATCGTCCTCCTCTGGACGGATAAACCGGTCTCCACAACTCCTAACACTTCTTTCGACGCTCGCTATTTAAACGAGACAAATACAGCCAGGGTCGCACGATAATCCTCTTACTATAGCTGATTTCCTATCTGCTAATTCCGCGGGACGCGAACAGATTGCGTCGCAGAGCTAATCAGCGCTGGTGTTAGACTTTATTCGACCTTGGGGCACAATTCAGGACAACGACCATCGCGAGGACCCGCGCCTCGCGCCCTGACAGGAGAACCGGCATATGCGCGTGCGTTGCCTGGTTGTTTCGTTGGCTTCATCGTGGCGGCATCGATCGCTCGCCGTCGGCGCGATGCTTGCACTATTGGCGGCGCATGGTGCCGGTGCCCGGGCCGACGAGCCGTTCACGCTGACGAGCGCGAGCGTGCGCGCGGGCGGCGCCGTGCAGAATGCGCAGGTGTTCGACCAGAACGACTGCAAGGGCGGCAACCGTTCACCGCAGCTCTCATGGCGCGCCGCACCAGCCGGCACGCGCGGCTTCGCGATCACGATGTTCGACGAGGACGCGCCGGGACGCGGCTGGTGGCACTGGGCGGTCGCGGGCATCCCTGCCACGGTCGACAGCCTGCCCGAGAATGCCAGTTCGTCCGGTTTCCTGCGCAAGCTCGGCGCGGTCGAAGCGCGCAACGACTTCGATACCGACGGCTATGGCGGCCCGTGCCCGCCGCCCGGCAAACCGCATCGCTATATCATCACCGTGTACGCGCTGAACTCTGCCGATCTGCGTCTCGCGCAAGGGCGTCCCGCGTTGATGTTCGATCACGAGATCGGCACGGCCGCGATCGGCAGCGCGAAGCTGGTGGTCAATTACGCGCGCTAGTGGCGGTCAGCGCGGCCGTCATGGCGCGCCACCCCGCCGCCTCGCGTTTCGTCTCCGATCACCTGCGGGTCGCCTTGCTGGAGCAGTCCATGTCGAAGATCGTCATCGTTTATCACAGCGGCTACGGCCATACGAAGAAGGTTGCCGAAGCCGTCCTCGCGGGCGCACTCGAAGCCGGTGCGCATGCGAAGTTGATGCCGGTCGGCGACCTCGACGACGCCTCGTGGGACGAGCTCGCCGCCGCCGACGCGCTGATCTTCGGCGCGCCGACCTACATGGGCGGCCCGTCTGCCGACTTCAAGAAGTTCGCCGATGCGAGCTCGAAGCCGTGGTTCGCGCAGGCGTGGAAAGACAAGATCGCGGCCGGCTTCACGAACTCGGCGACGATGAACGGCGACAAGTTCTCGACGATCCAGTACTTCGTCACGCTGGCGATGCAGCACAGCATGATCTGGGCGGGCACCGGCATGATGCCGTCGAACACGAAGGCCGCGACGCGCAACGATCTGAACTTCGTCGGCGGCTTTACCGGCCTGCTCACGCAATCTGCGGCCGATGCGTCGCCCGACGAAGCGCCGCCGCCGGGCGATCTCGAAACCGCACGCCTGTTCGGCGCGCGCATCGCCGGCGTCACTGCGCGCTGGAACGCGGCGCGCGGCTGATGGCTGCATGCACTGAAGGGCGCCCAAACGGCGTCGCGCCGCATCGATGGTGCATCTTCGGTCATCAGTCAGCATTTGCCGCACAGCGGGTCACGCCGATGTCACGTTGCGCGCGCATCGTCGTTTTTTCGCGCTGCACCGCACTGGCCCGGCGATGACGTCTTAAAATAACGTTCCGGCGCGGCGTCGCGCCCCGTTTCCAGCGAGTGAGATTGAGATGAGCACGAAAGTTTTTGTCGACGGACAGGAAGGCACCACCGGCCTGAAGATTTTTGAATACCTGTCGCAGCGCGCCGACGTCGAAATCGTGCGTATCGAAGAAGCGAAGCGCAAGGATCTGGACGAACGCCGTCGTCTCATCAACGCATCGGACGTCACGTTCCTGTGTCTGCCCGACGTCGCCTCGCGCGAATCCGCTTCGCTCGTCGAGAACGACCGCACGGTGCTGATCGACGCGAGCACCGCGTTCCGCACGTCGCCCGACTGGGCGTACGGCCTGCCTGAGCTGGCCCGTTCGCAGCGCGAGCGGCTGCGCACCGCCAAACGCATCGCCGTGCCGGGCTGCCACGCCTCGGCATTTGTGCTCGCAATGCGTCCGCTCGTCGCAGGCGGCGTAGTCGCGCCCGAGTTCGCCGCGCACGCGTACTCGATCACCGGCTATAGCGGCGGCGGCAAGAAGATGATTGCCGACTACGAAGCCGGCGGCAACGACAGGCTAAAGAGCCCGCGCCCGTACGCGCTCGGCCTCACGCACAAGCATCTGCCGGAAATGGCCGCGCATACGGGCCTGAAGTCGGCGCCGATCTTCACGCCGATCGTCGGCGACTTCTACAAGGGCCTCGCGGTCACCACGTACTTCTCGCCGGGTCAGCTCGCGAAGAAGACGACGCCGCAGGACCTGCAGGCTCTGTTCGCCGAGTACTACGCAGGCGAAGCATTCGTGCACGTCGCACCGTTCGACGCCGATGCGAACCTCGACAACGGCTTCTTCGATGTGCAGGCGAACAACGACACCAATCGTGTCGACCTGTTCGTGTTCGGCGATGAGGAGCGCTTCGTGACCGTCGCGCGTCTGGACAATCTCGGCAAGGGAGCGTCGGGTGCGGCGATCCAGTGCATGAATCTCGCGATCGGCGCGGCCGAAGACAGCGGTTTGACACGCTAAGCGAGTCGGCTCGCGGGCCTCACCGCGAGCTACGAAAACGAAAAAGCCGGTCTTTACAGACCGGCTTTTTTCGTTTCAATACCGCGAACCCGATCACTTCCTACGTGGCCGTGTCGTATAAGTTCTGAGCTTGGTTTTCCACGTTCGCGGCCGCGCTTTGCGCACATGCGGCGAATTCCGGGCAAAAAAAAAGCCCGCCTAGGTTGGCGGGCTGAATCCATATCAGAGGAGACATGGAGGAGACAAGACGTACTATAGCAAACCGCTTGGTGCGTTGCAACATGCAAATTAGGGTTGACCCTCGATGTTGCAAACATACAACAGCCACATTAATACGCTTGCGTTTCTCCTTGTCTGCCAGGAGGCGCGGTGCTTAGTGCCGCACCAGCGCCATCATCGCGCCGAAACCGACGAACACACCGCCCGTCAGCCGGTTGAACATCCTTGCGACGCTGCGGCTTTTCAGCTTCGCGCCGATGCGCGTGCCGAAACCCGCGTACACCAGATACCAGCTGACCTCGATCAACGCGAACGTCGCGAGCAGCACGCCGAACTGCGGCAACTTCGGCTCGGTGGCATCGATGAATTGCGGCAGCAGCGCGGCCGCGAACAGAATCGCCTTCGGATTGCTGCTCGCGACCAGAAAGCCGTTGCGAAACAGCGCGAAGCGCGAGCGCGCTGGCCTGAGCGCCAGGTCGTCGACGGTTTGCGCGGCGGCTTCGTCGGCTGGCGCACGCCATGCCTTGATGCCCAGATACACGAGGTAGGCCGCGCCGATCATGCGCAGTGCGTTGAACATGGTCGGCCATGCCGCCAGAAACACGCCGAGTCCCGCCGCCGATACCGCCAGCATCAGCACCAGCGCCGACAGACAGCCGGCCATTGTCGCGCTCGCGCGGCGCAGACCGTGCTGGGCGCCGTGCGTCATCACGAGCAGCATGTTGGGACCGGGAATCGCGGAAACGACGAAAACGGTGGCGACGAACAGCCACCAGGTATGCAGAGTCATCGAAATCGGATGTGAGGGGATCGGGCGGCCATTATGCCTTGCCGCCCAGCGTGACTTCATGCGCTCACATTAAGGCGATCGCTCGCGTGCGGCGATCGAAGCCTTTCGTCAACGGCCGGCGCGCCGCGCGGCCACCTGGCCCAGTACCGCGAAATCCTTCTCGCCGTCGCCGTGCGCGATCGCTTCGATCAGGCTGTCGCGTACCACGCTCGCGACCGGCATCGGCGTCGTCACCGCATCGGCGGCGGCGAGCGCGAGGCGCACGTCCTTGAGTCCCAGACGCGCCTTGAACAGCGCCGGTTCGAAGCGTTGCTCGGCGATCAGCTTGCCGTAGCCCGAATACACCGGTCCCGGGAACAGGCCGCTCGTGATCACGTCGAGGAAGTCGTGCATCCCGACGCCGTGGCCCGTCACGAGCGCGGCCGCTTCGCCGAGCGACTCGATCGCCGCACCGAGCATGAAGTTCGCGGCCAGTTTCATCACATTCGCCTGCTGCGGCAGCGAGCCGATGCGCCAGGTCTTCTGGCCGAGCACGTCGAAAATCGGCTGGATCCGGTCGATCGATTCGGCCGGCCCGCCCGCGACGATCGTCAGCTTGCCCGCGGCCGCGACGTCGGGCCGACCGAGCACCGGCGCGGCCACATAGTGCACGCCGCGCGACGCGTGCGCGGTCGCCAGTTCCTCGGCGAGCGCGACGGAAATCGTCGCCATGTTCGCGTGGATCAGCCCGCGCGGTGCATGTTCGAGCAGCGACGCGGTGATGACTTCGCGCAGCGCGGCATCGTCGGCGAGCATCGAGAACACGGCGTCACCCGCAAACGCTTCAGCCGGCGTGGCGACCACTTGCGCGCCCAGCGCGGCCAGCGGCTGAGCCTTTTCCGGCGAGCGGTTCCACACGCGCACCTGGTGCCCGGCTTTCAGAATGTTTGCAACCATCGCGGCGCCCATCTCGCCGAGACCGATAAAACCAATGTCCATCTATCGCTCCGTCTGCTAAAGAACCCGAAGTAAAGCACACTCATGCGACACGCGCAGGACAACACGCAGCCCGGGCGGTGCGATACTGCAGGCATGGTCACCGCGACATTCCGCTTCTACGAGGAGCTGAACGACTTCATCGCACGGCCGCTGCGCCGGCGCGCGTTCACCTGCGTGTGCGCGCGCGACGCGACGACCAAGCACATGATCGAAGTGCTCGGTGTGCCGCATACCGAGGTCGAACTGATCCTCGTGAACGGCGAGTCGGTCGGTTTCGATTATCCGCTCGCCGACGGCGACCGCGTCGCGGTCTATCCAAAGTTCGAGGCGCTCGACATCCAGCCGCTGCTGCGTGTGCGCGAGCGTCCGTTGCGCGTGATGCGCTTCATCGCCGACGCGCATCTCGGCGGCCTCGCGCCACTGTTGCGGCTGGCGGGCTTCGATACGCTGTACGACAACCACTTTCCCGACGCCGATATCGAGGCGCTCGCCGCCGCGCAACAGCGCATCGTGCTGACGCGCGACCGCGAGCTGCTCAAGCGCCGCAACATCACCCACGGCTGCTATGTGCGCGCGCTGCGGCCGCGCGAGCAGTTGCGCGAAGTGTTCGAGCGGCTCGATCTCGCGCGCAGCGCGCAACCGTTCCGGCTATGCCTGGTATGCAACGCGCCACTGCGGCGCATCGGGCGCGAGGAAGCCGGCCCGCGTGTGCCGCACGGCGTGCTGCAGCGGCACAGCCGCTTCGTCACCTGCGATGTATGCGGACGCGTGTTCTGGGAAGGCACGCATTGGCAGAGGATGCGCGCATTGATGGACAGCGTCTCCGCCAGCGCGCCGGAGCGGGTCGGCTGAGCCCGCGCGCTTGCGTACAATGCGGGTTGATCTATTTGGCAGAGGCCTTTCCGATGGCGATGAAAAAAACCGACCTTGAAAAGAACAAGGCGCTGAAACTGGGCAACGCGATGAAGCAGGCGGCCGCGAACCGCGGCGGCAAGAATGTCGCGACCGAGCCGAAAGCCGACCGGCGCGAGCAGCGCAAGCTCGATCAGGCGCAAGGCCTCGTCCCGTTTGCGTGCAAGCTCAATAGCGGGCTGGTGGAAGAGTTGAAAACGCGCGCCGCCACGCATCCGGACGGCCTGAACGGGCTGCTCGATGAAGTGATCCGCCGCGGGCTCGCGGGCTGATCGTCCCGCGCGCGATATTCGCCGCAAAAGCAAAAAGGCCAGAGCGCGAGCTCTGGCCTTTTTGCTAGCAACGCATCTGCCTTCGCCGGCCACACCGACCGGCAAGCGGCCCGGTGCAGCGGCATGGCACGCCCGACGAACGGGCGTCGGCTTAGTTCTGCGTGCCCTTGTCGTTCGTGCCGGCGGCCGAAGCTGCAGCGGAAACGTGTGCCTTCTTGCCGTGGGTCTTCAGTTGCTTGATGTGATGCTTCTTCGGTGCGCTTGCTGCTTCCGTAGCGGCGGCATCCGATGCCTGTGCGAAAGCCTGAACGGAAACGAGTGCGATCGAAGCGGCTGCGAGCGAGACGATAACTTTTTTCATGTGTTGATCCCCAAACCAGACGACTTAGTCAATGTGAATGAATACAACAGCTGCACGGTAGAGCGGGCCGGACTTCGAGGCGCCTTGCGCTCCCCGCGGGAGAGTATTACCCAAGCGTAGGCGGTTTGTCATGCGCAAAACTCGATATGTATTTTCCGGGAGACAGCCTGCTTTCAGCGTGCTTTCACGACCTGCAAGTTGCGCCAGGGACACTACCATCTCCCCGTGAAGCCGCCCGCCGCGCGCCTCACCGACCGCTTCGCCGCGCTCAAACCAGGTTCCGCAGCAGGCTCGCGGTCTCCTGCAGCGCCGGCAAAACACGGTGCAGCGCGGCGTTCGCGGACTCCTCGCCGATCGGCATGCTGACGCTGATCGCCGCGACCACCGTACCGTGCCGGTCGCGCAACGGCACCGCGACGCCGCGCACGCCGAGCTCGAGTTGCTGGTCGGTGACCACGTAGCCGTTGCGGCGGATTTCGCCGAGCACTTCCCTGAGCCGGTCGACCGTCGAATAGGTGTACGGCGTAAAAACCTTGATCGGATACGACGCGAGCCACGGGTCGATGCTGTCGGGCGGCTGAAACGCGAGCAGCACGAGCCCCGCCGACGATAATGGCGCCGGCGCGCGCGAGCCGGTCACGAAGCCGACCGCCATCGCCCGATTCACGCCGTTGCGCGCGACGTAGACGACATCGTGTTCGTCGAGGATCGCGACCAGCGCGGTTTCCTGCACGGTTGCGGTGATCCGCTGCAGGAACGGCTGCACCGTGCGCGGCAGCCGCGCCGAATCGAGGTAGGACTGGCCGAGCCGCAGCACGCGCGGCGCGAGCCAGAACAGCTTGCCGTCGGTGTCGACGTAGCCGAGCTCGCGCAGCGTCAGCAGATAGCGGCGTGCGGCCGTCCGCGAAAGGCCGGCGCGCGCGGCAACCATCGTCGGCGTCATGCGCGCGTGCTCTTCGTCGAATGCTTCGATGATCGCGAGCGCCTTCGCGGCGCCCGCGATCCAGTCCCTGTCGTCCATTTCGTTTGCTCGTGGAAAGAGCCGGGATCACGGTCCGGTTTGCAAGTCGCCTGATCAGGGCGGTCCGCACGACGGCGACCGCGCGGCCGTTGCGCGATTATCGCGCGGCTCGCGGGCTTTGCCTGCCCTGCGCGCGAGTCCCGCGTATCATGTGAGCGATTCCTTACGGGCTGCGCACCGCGTGAAGCGCCCTTGCGGCTTTCCAGCCGGATCCACACGACAAATCAGAACCAACCTTGAATCCCGACAGCCGACAACACCTGCGCGCGAACGTGCTGATGCTGATCGCCGCGATGATCTGGGGCTCCGCGTTCGTCGCACAGCGACTGAGCCTCGATACGATCGGCCCATTCCTGTTCACCGGCCTGCGCTTTCTGCTCGGGGCGCTCGTCGTGCTGACGATGATCGTCTGCGTGCGCCGCCCGGCGCTCGCCGAACTGACGAAGCGCGCGCCCGGCGGTGCACGCGAACTGCTTGGCGCGGGCGGACTGCTCGGTGTCGTGCTGGCCGAGTCAATCTCGCTGCAGCAGATCGGCCTGCAGTACACGAAGATCGCGAACGCGGGCTTCATCAGTTCGCTGTATGTGGTGATCGTGCCGCTGCTCGGCGTGCTGTTTCGCCACCGGACCGGCCTCGGTACATGGCTTGGCGCGTTGCTCGCGGCCGTTGGCATGTACTTTCTGAGCGTCGACGAGCACTTCTCGATGCTGTATGGCGACTGGTATCAGCTCGCCGGGGCGCTGGTGATTTCCGCGCAGATGATGCTGGTCGGCCGCTTCGCGGCGCGCCACGACACGCTGATGCTCGCACTCGTGCAGTTCGTGACCTGTGGGCTCGTATGTCTGTCGATCGGCCTCGTCGTCGAGCCCGTTAGCGCCGCGGTAATTGTGCGAGCCGCGCCGACCATCGTTTACGGCGGTGCGTTATCGGTCGGCGTCGCGTATACGATCCAGGTGGTTGCGCAGCGCTATGCGGCGCCTTCGCATGCGGCGGTGATTTTCAGCATGGAAGGCGTATTCGCGGCGTTCGCGGGCTGGCTCGTGCTCGGCGAAACGCTGACGGCTCGCGCATTGTTCGGCTGTGCGTTGATGCTCGCGGGATTGATCGTGTGTCAGATGCTGCCGGGCTGGAAACGCGCCCGGCAGCGTGCTCCGCAGGGGTTGTGATTGACAGCGGTTAAAACCATTCGACGCCGACGCTCGGTGCGCGATCCGCACCGGCAGGCGTCCTTCCCATTCGCCTAACTATGCTGCGCGTGGATGAGCGAATTGGCTCGGCGTATCGGCGGTCGGCGGAAACACGCACCAGCAGCCATCGTCGTGCCGAAAGAAGAACAAACCTCGCGCGCCCTCTTCCGATGAAGTTTCCACCCGCACATAACGCCGCCCGCCGGTGCGCGTGCGGCTGAACTCGGTCACGTGAACCGGCTCGGCCGGCGATGGCGAAAGCCACTTGTCGACCAGAAACCGCAACGACTGTTCGCTCGCGGTTCTCATGATCTGCTCCGGAACAGCTTGTCGCGCTGCGCATCGCGCGTGGACTCGGGACTGTCGTCGTCGCGAGTGGTGTCGCCGTTCTCGGCAGCCTCGGCGGCTGCCAGCGCCATCACCCGATTGGTCGAGGCCGCCCGCAACGATCTGCAATGGGCCGCATGTCGAAGGTCCGACAGAAGACGGACTAGCTGTCGTGCTGATCTGCGTTTCATACATCCCCCGCACTGCACCAGAAACCTCACAAAACACTTTAACTCTATGCCGGATTGTTCGCTGGGCAAATGGTTTTGACGAAATAGCAACAGTTGCGCTTGCAATAAGAAGGCGCGCAATCTTCGTACCGCGTCATCAATGTGCGCGTTCGATGGGCGAAATTCTGTGCGTTGGCGAGCGCTTCGCATCACGCGAAGCGAAGGTGCCCAGCAACGGAAGGCGTGCTTCGGAGGCGATGGTTATCCACAGCGACCTCTGAATAACTTCGGGATAGCGCGAGGAACAGCCTGTGCGCGAAATCTTGATAAAGGTGGGGGTCGGTTAACGGGTGTTCGAACTTATCCCAGTTATGTAGTTTTTCTACCGAGGTGTTCCGCAGGGTTATCGGCTTCGCATGATGTTGAAGCGGCGCGACATTTGCCACTTATCCACAGAATCGGTTAACCCTTGTTAACTACTACTACGTATGTATACGTATCAAGTAAACACCATAAGGTGAATCTGACCGCGCGCATGAGTAAAAGGCTGATCGGGACTTGATCAGCCTTGATGCGAAAGTCGCTGCGCTGCCTTCACGGCACCAGAGGCGCCGTGCCGCTCGCGGGTTCGATCGCCGCGGCTTGGCCGATCGGGCCGGATGGATGGACCGGAGAAGAGGGCGACGGCGTTGTTAACGGAACCGGTGCGGGCGCGGTTAACTGCACGGGGGCGGGCGCTGGTTGGACCGCTTGAGCGGTAGTTGGCGACAACACCTGAACCGGCACGGCCGGCGTCGCCTGAACGGCAGCGGGAGCCGCCGCCGGTACCGGCTCGGGGACCGGGTCAGGAATCGTCAGCTGGAGCGGCGTGGTTACCTGCATCGGCAGCGTGCGTGTTTCGATCGAGCTGCTCGCCACCGGCTGCGTACGCACGACGGTTTGCAAGTAATGATCGACGAGGCTGAAAAAACGGTCGTAGAACTTGCCCGACGGGATCGTTTCGCTCGAGATCTTCACCATCGCGTCGCTATTCGAGCGAATCGGCAGCGACAGCGAACCGAGCACGCTGAGCCCGACGCTCGCCGACGTATCGCTCTTCTTCAACGCGAAGCCGTTCTGCACCGCGTTCACATAAACGATGCTGGTATTGGCCGCCTCTTCGCCCGGTGTGCAGACGACGTGAAATTCGACAACCACGTGCGAATCGCCGGTCGGCTGAAAATTCTTCGTGCCATCCACGGTATCGGGGCGCGACATCGTCGTCAGATAGCCTTGGCTCAGCAGTGCGCGGCGCGCGGCTTCGCAGCTATCGCCGGTGCTCGAATTGAAATTGCGCGCGTACGGGCTTGCGCCGGTTTCGAACAGTTCCTGCGTAAATTTGGGTTGCGGCGTGCTGCTGCTGCATGCCGTGAGCGCGAGCAGCCCGAACAGGGCCGCGGCGGTGGTGCGGGAGAAGGGGGTCTGCATGATCAGGTGCAAGAAGCGCCTCGTGAGCGCGAATGGGAATGCATTGTAGAGCGGGTAGCGCCACGTGCGTAAAAAGCGTGCAAGCCGGAGCCCGAACCACATTACGTCATGTAACACAGCACATCAATTGGATGCACGAAGCCCGGCCTTCGCAGCGCATACGGGCTAGAACGGGAGTAGAAACCGCGCGGGCGCGCCTAGTTGGATGTCGTGCGCGTCGAGCCCGCTGTCGCGGCCGAAGTCGACCCAGAGGCCGCAGTGGCCCCGCTCGCGGCAGGCGCCACAGGTGCAGTGAGCGCCGCAGGTACGCTGAACGCGTCGGCCCACGGGTTCGCACCGGCGCAACGATCCGCCTCGCACGACGCGGCCCGCCCAGCGGCTCCTGATACGCCGTCCGCGGGCGTCGCAACCGCCGCGAAATCCTCGACGCGCAGATTCACCTTCTGCGCATAGGCCTTCGAACCGCCATAGCTCTTCAGCGCGGTATTCAGATCGCCGTTCGCCGAGCGCATGTAGCCGTACAGGATCGCCGAACCGGCTTCGATATTCGCCCCCGGTTCGGTCAGGTCCTTCACGTTGCGCAACAGCCCGCGGTGAGCCTGCGGTACGACCTGCATCAGCCCCGTCGCGCCATTGGCGCCGCGGGCCTTTTCCTTGAAGCGGGATTCGATCGAGATGATGGCGAGCAGCAGCGCCGGAGGGAGGGAGTATTTGTTGGCGGCTGATTGCACCGCGTCGGAGATCTTTTGAGCTTTTTCTTTGCCCACACCGAATTTCTGCGTCAGGTACGCCGATATTCGGTCAGTGTTTTCGTCGGCCGCCGCGGTTTGCGCGAGGCCGAGCGAAAGCACGATCAGGCAAAGTAATCGGCTCATGGTGGACGTCGGAGAGCAAAGATCCGCGCATTATAGCCCCGCTGTACCGTGCGGCACCATTTTTGTCTTTTAAATCAAGGGTGACCATAACTCTTCGCATTTTTCGATCCGCTTCTCTGGCCGCTTTGGCCTTCAGGTCGAAACCGTCCGTCAGCGTCTGGAGGAAAGGCGGCGACGTCGTCGCTATCACGCTCGGAACAGACCGGACGCTCGCCTGCTTTGCGCGTGGGCGGTTCGTCAGTCGTGTCGACGTTCACGCGCAGTGCGACCGGCGGATCGTTCGACTTGTCGACTTTGCCGTGCGCATCCTTCGGATATCACGTGTCCGGGTTCGTATCGCGTTGCACGTAGAAACACAGCGACACCGACGCCCAGCAGCTTTTTGCCTCGCAACTCTTGTGCAGTTAGTTGCACTTTTCCGTCCCGGTAGTAATCGAACCTGCTGATCGCGCGGCGAGGGGGCTCGCTCGCTTCATCATTCGCGCGGATTTGAGACAATGCACGTCGGCCGTGCGCATCGTTGCGCACCGCTTCGATGAACAACCGATGTTTTCAGCTATGAGCAAGACCGCGTTTATTCCCAGCGTCCCGGGCACATCGGAGGACGACTTCGAGATTTCGGCGAGCGCGAAGATGGCTGGCTACCGGCGCTTCTTCGGCGTGTTGAAGGTCGTGCGCACGACCGACGGCCGCGTGCTGTTTCCGTTCGACGGCGCGCCCGAACTGGGTCCGCATCCGAGCCGCGTCGAAGCGCTCGCGGCAGCGCAGGTGTATGGCGAGCACATCGTCGCGAGCGATCTGGCGCGGCCGGAGTTGTAGGCCGATACGCCCTCGAACCGGGCCCATTCCAACGAACCGGAGATCTCCGTCAGCGCGCTCGCATCCGGCGCGCAGCCCCGGCCCCCGAACGCGCCGCGAGCACACCACCGATCACGCCGCCGATATGGCTCTGCCACGACACATCGGGATAGATCGGCAGCACACCGAACAGCAGACTCAGGCCGTAGCTGCCGACCACGACCAGAGCCACGAGGATCGACACCAGATTGCGCGTGTAGTACCCGCGTGCGACCAGGTAACCCGCATAGCCGAACACCAGCCCACTCGCGCCGATATGCACCGAATACGGCGCGCCGAACAGCCACGCGCAAAGACCGGCGCCGAGCATCGCGCCGATGGTTGCGCGCCAGAAGCCGCCGATGTGCGGCCACATACACAGCCAGCCCAGCACGACGAGCCCGCTCGTGTTGGCCGCGATATGCCCGACGCTCGCATGCAGCCACGGCGCGAACAGGATCCCTTGCAAGCCGCCGAGCGTACTCGGCACGACACCGAGTTCGTCCAGATGCAGGAACGGCAACGCAACCGACAGAAAGAACGCGGCCCACATCGAACCGACGAACAGCGCGATCAGTACGACCCGGGACTTGAGCTTCTCGGTGAGCGTGTTGGGAGATGAGGTCTTCATGGTGACGTGGCCACGGGATGTCGACAGAGGGTAGTCGAGCTGGCGTCGTCACGCCGAGGCATCGTGGGACGACAGATGCCGATTGGAGCGGTGGATGTTTCGTCAGCCACACCGTTTGGCGGTGCGGCTGATTTGGCGCGAACCGACGGCCTGGTTCGTCGCAGCCGTCGTTTGCTACGTCTTCTCCTGCTTCGTCGTCACTCCACCGTCACCGATTTCGCCAGGTTGCGCGGCTTATCCACATCCGTGCCACGCGCACATGCGGTGTGATACGCGAGCAACTGCAGCGGCACCACGTGCAGGATCGGCGACAGCAAGCCATAGTGCTCTGGCATCCGGATCACATGCAGCCCTTCGCCGTTGACGATCTTCGTGTCCGCATCGGCGAACACATACAGCTCGCCGCCGCGCGCGCGCACTTCCTGGATGTTCGACTTCAGCTTTTCGAGTAGCGCATCGTTCGGCGCAACCGTCACCACCGGCATCGCTTCGGTCACGAGCGCCAACGGCCCGTGCTTGAGCTCGCCAGCCGGATACGCCTCGGCGTGGATATACGAAATCTCCTTGAGCTTCAGCGCGCCTTCGAGCGCGATCGGATAGTGCATGCCGCGTCCGAGGAACAGTGCGTGTTCCTTGCGCGAAAACTCCTCCGCCCACGCGATGATCTGCGGCTCCAGCGCGAGCACGCTGTTGAGCGCGGCCGGCAGGTGGCGCAACTGCTTCAGATAGCTCGCTTCCTGCTCGTCATTCAAACGTCCGCGCAGCTTCGCGAGCGTTGCCGCCAGCGTGAACAGCGCGACCAGCTGCGTCGTGAATGCCTTGGTCGACGCTACGCCGATCTCGCGGCCCGCATGCGTGAGGAACGACAACTCGGTCTGACGCACCATCGCGCTCGTGCCGACGTTGCAGATCGCAAGCGTGTGGTTGTGGCCGAGTTCCTGCGCGTGCTTGAGCGCCGCGAGCGTGTCGGCGGTTTCGCCCGACTGCGAGATCACCACCACCAGCGACTTCGGATTCGGCACCGACTCGCGATAGCGATACTCGCTCGCGATCTCGACCTGAGTCGGAATCTTCGCGACCGATTCGAGCCAGTATTTGGCGGTGAGTCCCGAGTAGTAGCTGGTGTGCCGCACGCGAGAATCAGCAGGCTGTCGATGTCCGCGAACACCTGGCGGGCGCCTTCGCCGAAGATCGACGCATCGAACGCGTCGGCTTGCGGAATCGTGTCGGTGATCGCGCGCGGCTGCTCGAAGATTTCCTTCTGCATGAAGTGGCGATACGGGCCGAGTTCGACCGCGCCGCCATAGGCCGCGACCTGACGCACCTCGCGTTGCGCGATCTCGCCCTGGCGATCGGCGATGCGCACGCCATCGAGCGACAGTTCGCAGACGTCGCCTTCCTCGAGGAAGATGAAGCGCTCGGTGCTGCCCGCGAGCGCGAGCGCGTCGGAGGCGAGGAAGTTTTCGCCGTCGCCGAGTCCGACCACGAGCGGCGAGCCCTGGCGGGCGCCGACGACCGTATGCGGCTGATCCCGGTGCAGCACCGCGATCGCATACGCGCCATGCAGTTGCGCGATCGCCTCGCGCACCGCGGCGAACAGGTCGCCGCGATACAGGCTATGGATCAGGTGAGCAATAACCTCGGTGTCGGTCTGCGAAACGAACTCGTAACCCTTGCCACGCAGCATTTCGCGCAGGGTCTCGTAGTTTTCGATGATGCCGTTGTGTACCAACGCCAGCGCATCGCGCGAGAAGATCGGGTGCGCGTTGTCGGTAACCGGTGCGCCATGCGTGGCCCAGCGGGTATGCGCGATGCCCGTCACGCCTTCGAGGTGACCTTCGCGCACCTGAGCGTCGAGGTCGGCGACGCGCGCGACGCTGCGTGCGCGGCTCGGCCCGCGAGCGCCGAGCACGGCGACGCCGCACGAATCGTAGCCGCGATATTCGAGACGTCGCAGTCCTTCGATCAGGACGGGAACGATATTACGTTGCGCAACCGCGCCGACAATGCCGCACATGGTGTATTCCTTTTCAGTGCCGAATTCAGTGAGCGCGCGTCGTGGGCGCGCCGTATCGATCAGCTTTTCTTTTTGACAGGGCGCACGTAGCCCGTCTTGCTCGTCTGGGTTTTATCGTTCAACACCAGCGCATTCGCGGCGACGTCTTTCCACACCGTGGTGCCGGCCGCGATCGTCGCGCCGCGCTGCACGCGCACCGGTGCGACCAGTTGCGTGTCCGAGCCGACGAACACGTCGTCCTCGATCACGGTGCGGAATTTGTTCGCGCCGTCGTAGTTGCAGGTGATCGTGCCCGCGCCGATATTCACGCGCGCGCCGACATCCGCGTCGCCGATGTAGGTGAGGTGGTTGGCTTTCGAGCCATGACCGAGCACCGCGTTCTTGATCTCGACGAAGTTCCCTACATGAGACTCGTCTTGCAGCGCCGCGCCTGTGCGCAAGCGCGCATACGGACCGACAACGGCCTTCGCGCCGACTTCCGCACCTTCGATGTGCGTGAACGCATCGACGCGCGTTCCCGCGCCGATACGCGCGTTGCGGATCACGCAGTTCGGCCCGATGCTGACGTTGTCAGCGAGCGACACGCTGCCTTCGAACACGCAGTTGACGTCGATCGATACGTCGCGGCCGCATTCGAGCGTGCCGCGTACGTCGACGCGCGCCGGATCGGCGAGCGTCACGCCCGCGACGAGCAGCGCGTCGGCGACATTGCGCTGATGAATCCGCTCGAGTTCGGCGAGCTGCTGCTTGCTATTGACGCCGAGCGTTTCCCACTCGTCGTCGGGCTGCGTGGTGACGACTTCGAGGCCGGCTTCGATCGCCATCTCGACCGCGTCGGTCAGATAGAACTCGCCTTGCGCGTTGTCGTTCTTGAGCGCCGCGAGCCAGCCGGCGAGGCGCGCGGTTGGCGCGACGATGATGCCGGTGTTGATTTCAGCGATCTTCAGCTGTTCGGGACTTGCGTCCTTCTGTTCGACGATGCGCTGCACGTTGCCATGCTGATCGCGCACGATGCGGCCATAGCCGGTCGGGTCGTCGAACGTGACGGTGAGTACGCCGTAGCCGTCCCGGCCGGCGCGCTCCGTCAGTGCGCGCAGCGTTTGCGCGCGCGTGAGCGGCACGTCGCCATAGAGCACCAGCGTGGGCAACGAAGGCTCGAGCAGCGGCAGCGCTTGCTGCACCGCGTGGCCGGTGCCAAGCTGTTGCTCCTGCACCGCGAACTGGATATCGGGCGCCGCGACGGCTTCGCGCACGGCTTCGGCGCCGTGGCCGATCACGACGATCAGGCGCGCGGGCTTCAGCGCGCGGGCGGTGTCGATGACATGAGCGAGGAGCGGCCGGCCGGCCAGAGGATGGAGCACCTTGGGAAGCGCGGACCGCATGCGCTTGCCGGTACCTGCCGCCAAAATGACGATGTTCATGGCGTCGGCAAATAGACGAGTTTGGAGCGGACGATTCTATCATGCTGCACCTGCAAAAAAGGCCGCAGAAGCGGCCTCGGCAGGACGTGCAGGCCAGCGGAAAACCGCCGGAATACCGCCAAAACAAGCAATTTTCGCTCTCTACAGGTCGTCGAACTGGACCAGCGGAATAGTCTTGGCGCCGGTGAGCGGCGCACCTTCGTCGCCGCTCGAGCAGGGTTCTTCGTCGAACGCGATGTCGCCTTGCGGGTCGGCCTCGCCGGTCGCACGCAGCCCCGCGAACGGAAACAGCTGGTGGTCCATCAGATGCGACGGCACCACGTTCGACAGCGCGTTGAACATGTTCTCGATGCGGCCGGGGAAACGCTTCTCCCAGTCGCGCACCAGCGCCTTCATTTCCGCGCGCTTCAGGTTTGGTTGGCTACCGCACAGATTGCACGGAATGATCGGAAATTCGCGCAGCTCCGCGTACTTCTCCAGATCGGTTTCCTTCACGTAGGCAAGCGGCCGGATCACGATGTTCTTGCCGTCGTCCGATTGCAGCTTGGGCGGCATGCCCTTCAGCTTGCCGCCGTAGAACAGGTTCAATAGCAGCGTCTGCAGGATGTCGTCGCGATGATGGCCGAGCGCGATCTTGGTCGCGCCGAGCTCGCCGGCGACGCGATACAGGATGCCGCGCCGCAGTCGCGAGCACAGCGAGCAGGTGGTCTTGCCCTCGGGCACGAGCCGCTTGACGATGCTGTAGGTGTCCTGGTTCTCGATGTGGAACGGGATGTCGAGCTGGGTCAGATACTCGGGCAGCACGTGCTCAGGGAAGCCCGGCTGCTTCTGGTCGAGGTTGACCGCGACGATGTCGAAATTGATCGGCGCGCGCTCGCGCAGCCGCATCAGGATATCGAGCATCGCGTAGCTATCTTTGCCGCCCGACAGGCACACCATCACCTTGTCGCCGTCCTCGATCATGTTGTAGTCGCCGATCGCCTGGCCGACCTGGCGCGCGAGGCGCTTGAACAGCTTGTTGTTCTCGTACGCCTCCTTCTGCTCGCGGCGCGTGAGCGGCAATTTCGGCGCACGCGCAGCGTTCGAGGCCGTGGCGGCCTCGGCGGCCTGCTTGCCTGCGTTCAGCATTTCCGGTGCATTCATCTCTCAGTCCTCCTTGATGCGGAAGACTTCGACGCCGACCGCGTCGCAGTCCGGATAAACATCCGGCTTCTCGGTCGACACGCGCGCGCCGCGCACCTGCGGATGTTCGAGCATCACGCGCACGAGGTCGTCGCACAGCGTTTCCTGCAGATGGATATGGCCTTGCGACACGCGCTTGGCGATCGTCGAGCGCATGAAGTCGTAGTCGACGACTTCGGTGAGCTTGTCGTGTACCGGCGTGGACATCGCGAGCGGCACGAACAGTTCGACGTTGATCACGACGCGCTGCTCGCCGCGCTTTTCGAAGTCGTGCACGCCGATATTGATGTGCACTTCGTAATTGCGCAGAAACAGCCGGCGGCAATCGGCGAGCCGGGGGTGCGAAAGAGCGGCAAACATGTTCGTTCCAGTCAAAAAAGCGTGCGGGGCACGCAAAGGGGCGCTGCTCCACACGCGACGGCCGCTTCGAAGGCTGGCCGCGCGCGCATGTCAGGCGCCCGTCAAAAACATTACGTCGCGCGGCAGCGGCACGAGATGCTGCCCGCGCGTCGACCACCAGCGTCGTTCCGGTGACGCCGGCTGCATCCGCGAGATACAGCGCGGCGGCGACGATATCCTCGGGCCGCGACGCACGGCCCAGAGGCGTCATACGGTGAGCGGCCTCGAACCCGTGCTGGGTCTGGTCGCCCGATTGCATCGTCAGGCCGGGCGCGAGCCCGACCACCCGGACCTTCGGCGCGAGCGCCTGGGCGAGCGCGACCGTCGCGGTCTGCAGCGCCGCCTTCGACAGCGTGTACGACAGATAGTCCGGGTTCATGTTGTACAGCTTCTGATCCAGCACATTGATGACCACGCTGCGCTGGCTTTCGTCGCGCAGCGCAGCATCGGGCGTCGCGTCGTAAAGCATGCGCGCAAGCACCAGCGGCGCGCCGAGGTTCATCGCGGTCAGCTTCAGCAGCAGCTCGTAGCCGACGTCGCGCGCCGTGTCTTCCTCGAAGCGCGACGCGTTGTTGACGATGCACGACGGCCGCCCTAGCGCCGCGGCACAGTCCGGCAGCAGCCGCGCGACCTGCGCTTCGTCGCCGAGCTCGGCGTGCAGCGCGACCGCGCGGCGGCCCAGCGCGACGATCTGCGCGACCACTTCGTCGGCGTCCTCACGCGAGGCCCCATAGTGCACGGCCACGTCCCAGCCGCGCGCGGCGAAGCCGAGTGCGAGCGCGCGCCCGATGCGGCGCGCGGCGCCGGTAATCAGCACGACGCGGGGCGGTTCAATCGGCGCTTCGGCAGCGCGGGCAGCGATGTCCGGAGAAACGGTCATTTACAATGCGGGGATGAATCCGAAAGCTCACCAACCCGATAGTTTACCTGCTCCCGGCCCGAGCGCGCTCGCGCAGTCCGACGCGCTCGTCGCCGAGATCCGCGCGCAGCTCGACGCGGCCGGCGGCTGGCTGCCGTTCGACCGCTACATGGAGCGCGCGTTGTACGCGCCGGGGCTCGGCTACTACAGCGGCGGTGCGCGCAAATTCGGCCTGCGCGCCGACGACGGCAGCGACTTCGTCACCGCGCCGGAACTGTCGCCGCTGTTCGCCGCGACGCTCGCGCGCCCGGTCGCCGAAGCGTTGGAGGCGAGCGGCACGCGCGACGTGATGGAGTTCGGTGCCGGCACCGGCAAGCTCGCCGCGGGGCTGCTCAATGCGCTCGACACGCTCGGCGCCGAATTCGACAGCTATTCGATCGTCGATCTGTCGGGGGAGCTGCGCGAGCGGCAGCGCGAAACGATCGCGGCGGCCGCGCCCGAACTGCTCGCCAAAGTGCGCTGGCTCGACGCATTGCCGGAGCGCTTCGAAGGCGTGGTGATCGGCAACGAGGTGCTCGATGCGATGCCGGTGCGCCTCTTCGCGCAAAACGGCGGTGTCTGGCACGAGCGCGGCGTGGTGTGGCGCGACGGCGCATTCGCGTTCGACGACCGCCCCGTCGCGGCCGCCGCGGACCGCGCGCTGCTGACCGAAATCGATACTGATCGCGAGAACGCCGCCGACGGCTACGTGACCGAAACGCACGAAGCCGCCCGCGCCTTCACGCGCACGATCTGCACGATGCTCGCGCGCGGCGCGATCTTGCTGATCGATTACGGCTTTCCGCGCCATGAGTACTACCACGACCAGCGCGCGCAGGGCACGCTGATGTGCCACTACCGGCATCGCGCGCACGGCGACCCGTTCCTGTACCCCGGTCTGCAGGACATCACCGCGCACGTCGAATTCACCGGCATCGCCGAGGCGGGCGTCGAGACCGGCGCGGACCTGCTCGGCTTCACGTCGCAAGCGCGCTTCCTGCTGAACGCGGGTGTCACTGAGGTGCTCGGCGAAATCGATCCCGCCGACGCCAGGCGTTTTCTGCCCGCGGCCAACGCGGTACAGAAGCTGCTGTCCGAGGCGGAGATGGGCGAACTCTTCAAGGTGATCGCGTTTTCGCGCGGACTCGACGATACGCTGCGGGCCTTTTCGAGCGGCGACCGCTCGCATACGCTGTGATTGTGAAGCCGCTCCGCTTCGAGGATTCGCGATGATTCGCTGGCTGTTGACTACCTTCGTTGCCGTCGCGGTGCTGTCGTCGTGCTGGCCCTGGCTGAGGAAGCTCGGCATCGGCCGGATGCCCGGCGACGTGACCTTGCGGCTGTTCGGCCGCGAGTATCCGTTTCCGTTCATGTCGACGCTGGTGCTGTCGATGCTGTTATCGCTATTGGCGCGGGTGTTGTAGACACCGCGCGCCGCTTCACGTTACCTCCGCTTCAGGCAAGCGCCGCTTGCACCGCGCGCACCCGCTCCTCATGCACGGCGTCCTTGATGCCCGCCGGCGCATCGGCGAGCCGCTTGGCGACCGCTCCCGCATCCACGCCTCGCGCGGCCACCAGCGCCACCCTCAGCCGCTCGGCCTGCGGGTACTCGCTCATCTCGAGGCCGAGCCGCCCGCGCGCATCGGACTCGCAGGCCTGTAGCGCCTCGGCGAAGCGCGCCGGCTTCCTGATCGCGTCGCTGCGCTCGAGCAGGCGCACCAGCGCTGCCGCCCCCATCTCCATCACGCGATGAATATTGCCGTGCTCGCGCGCGACCAGCACCGCGAGATCGCGGCACTCGTTCGGCACGCGCAGCCGCTCGCACAACGGCTTGAGCAGATCGACGCTGCGGCCCTCGTGGCCGATGTGCCGCGGCAGTTGCTCCTCGGGCGTGGTCGCCTTGCCGAGGTCGTGTGTCAGCGCTGCGAAGCGCACCGGCAGCGTGTAGCCCTGCTGCGCGGCATGGTCCAGCACCATCATCACGTGAACACCGGTATCGACTTCGGGGTGATAGTCGGCGCGCTGCGGCACGCCGAACAGCGCATCGATCTCCGGCAGAACTCGCGCGAGCGCGCCGCACTCGCGCAGCACGTCAAACATCCGCGACGGCTTCTTCTCCATCAATCCGCGCGACACTTCCTGCCACACGCGCTCGGCCACCAGCGCATCGGCTTCACCGTCGGCGACCATTTCGCGCATCAGCGCCAGCGTTTCCGGCGCGACCGTGAATTCGACGAAGCGCGCCGCGAAACGCGCGATGCGCAGAATCCGCACCGGATCTTCGAGGAACGCATCGCTGACATGGCGAAAGAGCCGCGCCTGCAAGTCAGCCTGGCCGTTGAACGGATCGATGACGGGGCCGGTCAGCTCACCGTCCGGGCGCACCTCGCGCGCCATCGCGTTGATCGTCAGATCGCGGCGCGCGAGATCTTCTTCGAGCGTCACGTCGGGCGCATAGAAAAACTGGAAGCCGTGATAACCGGCCGCCGTCTTGCGCTCGGTGCGCGCGAGCGCGTACTCCTCGTGCGTCTGCGGATGCAGGAAAACCGGAAAGTCCTTGCCCACCGGCCGATAGCCCTGCGCGACCATCTGCTCGGGCGTCGCGCCCACCACCACATAGTCGCGGTCCTGCACCGGTACGCCGAGCAGCTCGTCGCGGACCGCGCCACCTACTGCATAGATATTCATGGGCATTCGTCTTGATAGGCGATCGCGTGCGTTTCACGGCGCGAGGCATCGATCCATGCATTGACCGCGGGCAGCCCGGTAAGCCGCTCGACATAGGCGGCCGAGGTCTGCGACAACGCCGGCTTCCACGTGTTGAAGCGCATGGCGACCGGCGCATACATCGCGTCGGCAATGCCGAATTCGCCGAACAGGAACGGACCGCCGTAGGTGTCGAGGCAGTCGCGCCAGATCGTCTCGATCCGCGCGATGTCGGCGAGCGCGCCGGGCGTCGCGTTCTTGCCCGGGAACGACGCACGGATGTTCATCCACATCTTCGAGCGCAAATCGCCGAAGCCCGAATGCATCTCGGCGCTGACGCTGCGCGCATGCGCGCGCGCCGGCGCGTCGCGCGGCCACAGCGCGTGTTGCGGGAAGCGCTCGGCGAGCGTTTCGGCGATCGCGAGCGAATCCCACACGGCCTGACCCGCGTCGTCGATCAGGCACGGCACCTTGCCCGGTCCGCGCGGTGCCCGAGCGAGGATCTTCGCATTCGTGTCCGCTTCGTTTAGCAGGATCAGTTCCTCGTCGAACGGAATGCCGAAGTCCGTGAGCAGCAGCCACGGACGCATCGACCACGACGAATAGTTCTTGTCACCAATCAGCAGTTTCATGCTTGTTATCAGGGAGTGTTGGATGGGATTGTGCGAGGGTTCAGCGCCCCGCGCTGGCTCGGAACGTGTCGAGTCGCGACCCCGAGGACGCGCCGGTCAGATACGTCGGCACGATCGCTTCGATGCTGACCGGTTCGAGTCCGAGCTCCGGCGCGAGTGGCCCGCTCAGAATATTGGCGACCTTCATCGAATCGAGATTGTCGCGCGAAATCACCGGTTCGCCCGGCGCCAGTTCGAAGCTCAGCGCCTGCAGCCGCGCGAGCGGCTCGGGCAGACGGATGATGCGCGCATGCTTGCCGATCACGTCGCCGCAATACGACACCAGGTCTTCGAGCGTATAGACGGTGGGGCCGCCGAGCTCGT
The DNA here is from genome assembly GCF_050436725.1 of Paraburkholderia sp. JPY465. Classification (NCBI taxonomy): domain Bacteria; kingdom Pseudomonadati; phylum Pseudomonadota; class Betaproteobacteria; order Burkholderiales; family Burkholderiaceae; genus Paraburkholderia; species Paraburkholderia sp. JPY465. Next base: position 3,621,525 of record NZ_JBNDMT010000003.1, on the reverse strand, counting down.
AGGTGCGGCGGCCCGCGCCATCCATATCGAGCACGTTGACGATCGCCTTCGCGACGTCGCCGACATAGACCGGCTGGAATTGCGCGTCCGGCATCGCGAGCGGGATGGCCGGAAACACGCGCTGCAAAAACGCGAACTTGTTCAGGAACGCGTCCTCGGGTCCGAACACGACGGACGGACGGAAGATCGTCCATGCGACGTTCGCCGCATGCACGGCTTTCTCGCCGTCGCCCTTCGAGCGCGCATACATGCTCGGGCCGCTCGGATTGGCGCCGAGCGCGCTCAGATGAATCAGCCGATGCACGCCCTTGCCTTCGCAGGCGGCGACGATGCGCGTCGGCAACTCGACGTGCGCATGCGCGAACTCCGGTCCATAAGGCTTGCCGCGTTTGCCGTTCAGGATACCGACGAGGTTGATCACGCAATCCGCTCCTTCGACGAAGCGCGCGAGCTGCACCGGATCGAACACGTCGGTTTCGAGCACGTCGATCGGCAGTGTGGTCAGATGGCGCGCGTTGTAGCGTCGCCGTGTGGCGACGCGCACATCCTTGCCCATTTCGACGAGCGAGTTGACGAGGTAGCTGCCGATGAATCCGGAGCCGCCGATGACCGCGATAGCTTGATGTCGCATTTTTCGACTCCCTGATGGAAGCCGCGGCAACGGCTGGCGAAGCGCGCCGCAACCTCGAAACGAGATTGCGGCGGCAAGGCGCTTACGGTGCGATGTAACCCAGGCGCGCCTTCAGCGATTGCGGACGGCCTTCGAACAATGCCGCGTAGTAGACCGTGTTGGACAGCACATTCTTGACGTAGTCGCGAGTCTCCTGGAACGGAATCGTCTCGGCGAACACCGCCCCTTCGACCGGGCGCTGCAGCGACTGCCGCCAGTTGCGCGGACGGCCCGGACCTGCGTTGTAGCCAGCGGTGGCCAGCACGGCGGACCCGTCGAACTGATTGTAGATCATCGCCAGGTAGTTCGTGCCGAGCAGGATGTTGGTGTTGATGTCGTTCATCTGCTCGCGCGAGAGCGGGCCCAGACCGATTTTCTTCGCGACCAGCTGCGCGGTGGCCGGCATCAGCTGCATCAGTCCGCCCGCGCCGACATCCGAGCGCGCATTGATGATGAAGCGCGACTCCTGACGAATCAGCCCGTACGCCCACTCGACGTCGAGCCCGCTCGACTGCGCGTCCTGCTCGACGATGTTGCGGAACGGCGATAGATAGCGCAGTGAAAAATCGTGCTCGCTCTTCGTGCGGTCCGCAGTGTTGACGGTGCGGTCGTACAGCTCGATACGGCGCGCGTACTCGGCGGCCGCCAGCAGTTGCCGGTCGGTCATGCCGCGCAGCGGCCAGTTCCACTCGCGATTGCCTTCGAGCCGCAGATTCAGCGCATAGAAGCGCTGCGCCAGATCGAAGCCCGGCGTGGTGCCGGCCTGCTGCACTTCGGCGTCGGTGACCGTGGTTTTCGGCGGCACGGTGATCTTCTGGCCGAGTTCTTCGAGCGCAAGCTGGCCGTAGAAATTGAAGTTCGACGCGATCGACTGGAATTCCTGGTTGGCCGTCGCGGTGTCGCCGGCCTGCTTCAGCGCGCGCGCATGCCAATACACCCACGACGGCTGCTTGCGCAGCGACTCGGGCATCTGTTCGATCGACCAGCGCACCATGTTCCAGTCGCCGGCGAGCAGTGCGCTGCGCGTGCGCCATTCATACGCGGGATTCGACAGCGGCGCGTTCGCCGACAGCCGGAACCAGTCGACCGCGGCAGGCATCTGCTTGAGCGCGCCCTGATAGCCGATCGTGCCCCAGCCGATTGCGCGCTCCGGCGAATTCAGCGACGGCGCGACCGATGCGAACGTGGCCGCGGCCATGGCCGGATCGTTGCGCGCCATGCGCGTGATCGCGAGCAGCGCCAGCTGATGCGATTGTGCGTCCGGTCCGACGCCGCGCGCGAGCAGCAGCGGCGGCGTATTGGCGGCCTGGCTGAACAGCACCGGGTCGGGCGGCGGGTCGCCGAGCGCGTCGACGAGCTTACTGCCGGTGTTCGTGTAGTTCTGCTCGTACGCGAGACGGATCTGCGCCCAGACGTCGTCGCTGCTGAACTGATGGTTCACGCCGAGCACCGTGATCAGATCGACGCAGCCGTCGCCGTACCACTTCGGATCGACGAGCAGCGCGCGCGCCGCGTCCGCGACGTTCTCGCCGCGCGACGCGCGCGATTCGAGCGCGTAGCACTTGACCTGAGTGTCGTCGTCGAGCACGAACTTCGCGTACTGCTGGTCGAAGTTGCGCCAGTCGTGGCGCGTGCCGAGCACGGTCAGATAGTCGTTGCGCATGCGATCCGCGATCGCCTGGCCGTCGTACTTCTGCAGGAACGCGAGCACCGGCGCATCCGGCGCGTCGATGCGCGCATGGCCGGTCGAATCGAACAGCTGCGGCTTGATCTGGAAGTACTCCAGATACGAGGGCGCCGGATAATCCGGGATCATGCTCGCGAGCTGGGCTGCGCGCGCTGCGTCGTTAGTGCGCGCGGCTTCGCGAAGCTGGACGAAAATCTGGTCGTCGTTCGTGAGTTGGGAGATCGGGAGGGGCTTGACGGCCGAGGCAGTACTGCAGGCCACGAGTGCCGCTGCGGCCAGCGCGATACCGGCCGCGCGATATACTCGAAAAAGGCGTTTTGACATCGTTGTTTCTGGAGCGCGAATTGGACCCAAGCATAGCATGCAACCCTGTCCCCGCAACCAAAAAGGCGCTGCGCCGGATGTTGCTGGAAAGCCGTCTGCAAGCGGCTTCCGAGCCGTCGAAGAATGCCGCGCTCGGGCGTCGAATGCTCGACGCGCTGAAGCACTATGCGGTACGCAGCGCCGGATTCTACTGGCCGCTCGCCGGCGAGTTCGACGCGCGCGGCGCGATCGGGATCTGGCTCGCCGCGGATTCGCATCACGAAGCCAGTCTGCCAATCATTAAAGAACGCGGCATGGCACTCGAATTCCATGCGTGGACGCCCGCGACGCCGATGAAAATCGGTCATCACAAGATTGCCGAGCCCACTTCGGGGCGCGTCGTGCTGCCCGAGCTGCTGTTCGTGCCCTGCGTGGGTTTCGACTCGGACGGCTATCGGCTCGGCTATGGCGGCGGCTATTACGACCGCACGCTGGCCGCCTGGCCGACCGCGCACAAGCCGATCACGGTCGGCATCGCGTACGAAGCGTGCCGCACCGACACGCTGGAACGCGAGGCGCACGACATTCCGCTCGATCTGATCGTGACCGAAGCGGGGTTTCATCCGGCGCTGCCGGACTGAACTCGCGATGCGCGCCGTGTGACGCTCGGCGTTTTCGCGCTATTTCGTCGTTACAGCGAAGCGGCCGCGCGCGCCGCCGTGTCGTACAGCCCCGACGCATTGCGCATCAACTGCGCGGCCTCGCCGATCTGCTGGTTGGTCAGGCCGCTTTCCTTGAGCGTCGAGATCAGGCAGTTCTCGCGCACCTCGCGATACTTCAGGCATAGCTCGCGGCCCGCGTCGGTTGCGGAAAAAAACACTTCCTTGCCGGTCTTTTCGCTTTTTACGTACCCTCTAGCTACGAGCTTTTTCAACGCGTAAGTCGCGACGTGCGTGTCTTCGATGTTCAGCACGAAGCAGATGTCCGCGAGCTTCTTGCGGCGCTCGCGATGGCTCACGTGGTGCAGCAGCGACACCTCGATCGCGGTCATGTCCTTGTCGCCGGCCGCCGACATGCAGCGCACCATCCAGCGGTTGAACGCATTGCCCGCCATGATCAGCGCGTATTCGAGTTCGGACAGCTCCGCGCTGCTCTCGGAGACGAGGTGTTCCGACGAAACGATCTTGGTGGGATGACGCGTCATACGAGGTTCCCGTGACGAATTGGGATGGAAAAGTGTCGCAAGTGTACGACGATGCCCCGTCGCCGACGAGCCTGGCAAAAACGCTTATTGATAAATCGTCAATATTTTATTGATAATGTACTCCCGAAACGTTGCCGACTCCGTGCCGGACATGCGCCAACGTGCCGCGCTGTCCGGCTCATTTTCCGACTCGATGCGGGCCGCCCACTCATGAGCCAACCACGAATCTTTCCGCTCGGCGATACCGCGCTCGTCTGCGAAGCGCCCCCGCCGGCCACGCTGGAGTGCCAGCAGCGCGTGTGGGCCGCCGCTGAAGCCGCGCGCGACTGGCCGCAGGTGCTCGAGGTCGTGCCCGGTATGAACAATCTGACGCTCGTGTTCGACCCGCTCGCAACCGACGCCGACGCGCTCGGCGAGCAGTTGCTGACGGCCTGGAACGCAGCGGAAGAAACCGCCGCGCCCACACGCGACGTCGAAATTCCGGTGCAGTACGGCGGCGCATTCGGCCCCGATCTGCAGGCGGTCGCCGAACATACGGGCTTGAGCGCGCGCGAGGTCGTCGAGCGTCATGCGGGCGGCGCCTACGTGGTGTTCTTTCTCGGATTCCAGCCCGGCTTCGCCTATATGGGTGGGCTCGACGCGGCGCTGCACACGCCGCGCCGCGCGTCGCCACGGCTCGAAGTGCCGGCGGGCTCGGTCGGCATCGGCGGCGAGCAGACCGGCATCTATCCGGCGGTGTCGCCGGGCGGCTGGCAGCTGATCGGCCGCACCGAAGTGGCGCTGTTCGACCCGGCGCGCCGCCCGCCCACCCTGCTGCAGCCCGGCGACCGGGTGCGCTTCACGATCGCGGGGATGCACGCATGATCGACGTGATCCGCGCGGGTCTCCAGACCACGATCCAGGACCTCGGCCGCCACGGCTACCGGCATCTCGGTGTCGCGATGGGTGGTGCGCTCGACCGGTTGTCGCTCGAAGTCGGCAACCGGCTGGTCGGCAATCGCCCGGATGCGGCCGGCCTCGAAATCACCTTCGGACCGACCGTGCTGCGCTTTCTGCGCGCAACCCGCGTGGCGATCGCCGGCCCCGACTTCGGCTCGACGCTCGACGGCAAGCCGGTCTATTCATGGTGGAGCATGCCCGTGCAGGCCGGCCAGGAGCTCGTGCTGAACGCGGCGAAGCGCGGCATGCGCGGGTATGTGTGCGTGGCGGGCGGCATCGACGTGCTGCCGATGCTCGGCTCGCGCAGCACCGATCTCGCCGGCCGTTTCGGCGGACTCGGCGGCCGCGCGCTCAACGATGGCGACCGTCTGCCGGTCGGCGTGCCGCCGCAGCGCGGCCACCTCGGCTTCGCGCCGGAGGCGCCCGCGTTCGGCGTGAAGGCGCCCACATGGTGCAAGTTCGTGCTGGTCCCCGAGCCGCTGCGGCGCGGCCGGCATCCGTCGGGCGTGCCGTGGGCGATACCGATCCGCGTGCTGCGCGGCCCCGAATACGACAGCTTCACCACGGATGCGCAGCAGTCGTTCTGGTCCGACGAGTGGCTCGTCACGCCGAACAGTAACCGCATGGGCTACCGCCTTGCCGGCACGGAACTCAAACGCACGCACAAGACCGATCTGCTGTCGCACGCGGTGCTGCCCGGCACGATCCAGGTGCCGCCGAACGGTCAGCCGATCGTGCTGATGAGCGACGCGCAGACCACCGGCGGCTATCCGAAGATCGGCGCGGTGATCCAGGCCGATCTGTGGAAGCTCGCGCAGGTGCGCCTGAACGCGGCGGTCCGTTTCATCCCGACGACGCCCTATGAGGCGCGCCAGGCTTTACTGGAAGAACGCACGTATCTGCGGCAGATCGATGCCGCGATCGCGATGCATGAAGAGCGTTGCACGCGCCAGGCGGCGCTCGCGGCGCTGTAACGGTGAATAAAGGAATCCCCATGGAAATCGATCTGAACGCCGATCTCGGCGAAGGCTGCGGCTCCGACGAGGCGCTGCTCGACCTCGTGAGCTCGGCCAACATCGCATGCGGCTGGCATGCGGGCGGACCCAACGCGATGCGCGATTGCGTGCGCTGGGCCGTGCAAAAAGGCGTGTCGATCGGCGCGCATCCGAGCTTCAACGATCCCGAGAATTTCGGCCGCAAGGAAATGGATTTGCCGGCGGGCGAGATCTACGCGGGCGTGCTGTATCAGCTCGGCGCGCTGTCGGCGATCGCGCAGGCCGAGGGCGGACGCATCGCGCACGTGAAGCCGCACGGCGCGCTGTACAACCAGGCCGCGCGCGACGCGAAGATCGCCGACGCGATCGTCTCCGCGGTGCACGACTTCGATCCGTCGGTGGCGGTGTTCGCGCTCGCCAACAGCGGGCTCGTCAGCGCCGCGCGCAACGCGGGCCTGACCGCGATCGAGGAAGTGTTCGCCGACCGCGGCTATCGCGCCGACGGCTCGCTGGTGCCGCGCAAGGAGCCGGGCGCGCTGCTCGAGGACGAGGACGAAGTGCTCGCGCGCACGCTTACGATGATCCGCGAGCAACGCGTGAAGGCCGTCGACGGACAGTGGGTGCCGTTGAAGGCGCAAACCATCTGCCTGCACGGCGACGGCCCGCACGCGCTCGCGTTCGCGCGACGCATTCGGGACGCGCTCGCCGAGGCCGGCATCGAAGTGCACCCGGCGGGCGTCGCGCGCGTCTGAGCGTTCGCATCGCCGCCGTGCACACCGCGCGCGGTGATGCCCGCTGCAAACCCGCCGATGCCGACGCACGCGCATCCGCGGGGTAGGTGAAGAGAGTTCGACGCGGCCGCAGAGCCGCGGCAGCACGCCGGCGCATGGGGCCGCATGCACCGGTTCACGTCAGCCGCCACCCGCGGCGAAGTTGAATTACCTCTTTGGAGACCCTGATGCAGACAACCGTCAGTCTATGGCCGCTCATCGGTGTGGCCGTCATCATCGTTGGCTTTCTGTTGCGCTTCAATCCGATGCTGATCGTCGCCGTGGCCGCGATCATCACCGGTTTCGCCGCGCATTTCCCGCCGGAAAAAATCCTCGCTCTGATCGGCACCGGCTTCATCAAGACACGCAATATCCCACTGATCATCCTGCTGCCGCTCGCGGTGATCGGCCTGCTCGAACGACACGGCCTGCGCGAGCGTGCGCAGGCGTGGATCAGCGGCATCAAGGCGGCGACCGCCGGGCGTCTGTTGATCGTCTATCTGGCCGTGCGCGAGCTGACCGCCGCGGTCGGCCTGACCGGGCTCGGCGGCCATCCGCAGATGGTGCGTCCGCTGATCGCGCCGATGGCCGAGGGCGCGACCGAGAACCGATTCGGCAAGATCAGCGACGCGGTGCGCTTCCGGCTGCGCGCGTTCTCGGCCGCAACCGACAACGTCGGGCTCTTTTTCGGTGAGGACATCTTCGTCGCGTTCGGCGCGATCGTGCTGATGACGACCTTCCTGAAGGAAGCGGGCATCGTCGTCGAGCCGATTCACGTGGCGGTGTGGGGCATTCCGACCGCGATCAGCGCGTTCATCGTGCATGGCTTCCGGCTCTGGCTGCTCGACCGGCGGCTCGAGCGTGAATTGCGCGGCAAGGTGCCGGACGGTACCTCGAGCGCGAAAGCGACTGCCACATCGACGCCGTCGTCGGGCACGCGTGCTACCGGAGACGAAGCATGACCTTCACGATCACCTATCTGTTCTGGTTGCTCGGCATCGTGCTGCTGATCGTCGGCGGCATGATCGTTATGGACCGCCAGCATCCGCGCCGCTTCACTGCGGGCGGCTTCTGGATTCTTTACGCGCTGATCTTCCTGATCGGCGACCGCCTGCCGCCGGCCGTGGTCGGCGTCGCGGTGATCGCGATGGCGCTGATCGCGGGCTTCGGCGGCGTCACCGCGGGCAAGCCCAAGACGCTGTCGCTCGAAGCGCGTCAAGCGAGCGCCGCGCGTCTGCGCAACAGGCTGTTCGTGCCCGCGCTGACGATTCCGATCGTCACCGTGATCATCACGTTGGCGGCAAGTCATCTTGTGTTCGGCGGTGTGCCGTTGATCGAGAAGGCCAACGTCACGCTGATCGGCTTCGGTCTCGGCTGCGTGATCGCGCTCGCGATCGCCTGTGTGATTACACGCGACACGGTCGGTCAGTCGATGAAGGAAGCGCGCCGCCTCGTCGATGCGCTGTCGTGGGCGGCGGTGCTGCCGCAGATGCTCGGCATGCTCGGCCTCGTGTTCTCGGACGCGGGCGTCGGCAAGGCGGTCGCGCACGTGACGACGTCGTATATCAGCCTCGACTACCGCTTCGTCGCGGTGGCCGTGTACTGCATCGGCATGGCGCTGTTCACGATGGTGATGGGCAACGGCTTCGCCGCGTTTCCGGTGATGACGGGCGGCGTCGGCGTGCCGATCCTCGTCGGCGTGTTCCACGGCAACCCGGCCGTGATGGCCGCGATCGGCATGTTCTCCGGCTACTGCGGCACGCTGATGACGCCGATGGCCGCAAACTTCAACATGGTGCCGGTCGCGCTGCTCGAATTACCCGACAAGAATGCGGTGATCAAGGCGCAGATTCCGACCGCGTTGACGCTGCTGGTGATCAATATTTTTCTGTTGAACTTTTTGATGTTTCTGTAGCGTCTTTTTGAACCTTTTTCTTCGTATCGACGAGGTGCTGCCCATCTGAGGCAGTACCTCGCCGTCCGGAAGCTTCAGATGTCCAATCAACGGCGATGCGTACGACGCAAATGACTAACGATCGCTAACAAAGCAACGGCCAACATCAGCGAGACAAAAAAACTGACAACGAGCAACGTTGCGACGATGATGTCCGTGTTGTTTTCTCCGCCAACCGAATCCAGCATTTCGAAAAGCGGGGCAAAAAACTCAGAGCCCGCGCCGCTCGCAAACCATTCATCAATACCCGGCATGCGGGCAATTCCCACTGCGATGGGCAGCGTCATCGCCAGTGCGAGCGCAACACAAATCAGCGCCTTTTTCATTTCACGTCGATGGTACCGTAGTATCTGGTCGTCGTCCCGGGGATAAACGCGGGCGGCTGTGCTTTAAAGTATGACCGCAGCGCCTTGAACTGCTCGCGGGACGAAAGCGTAATGCAACCGTCGCTCTCTCCGGGTCGCCCTACCGGGTGTAACCGAAAGTTTCCGCGTCGCACACCGTCTACGAACGTCCAATCATCAATGTGTTGCTCATAGCGATACAGAGCAAACCATTCCCTGCGATGCGTGTCCGCCAATAGGTCTTTGACAGCATCCCAGAGCCAACCGAGCTGCCCCCCGCTTTCCCTATCGACGATGTAGTACTCGCCTTTGGGAATAGCGCCCGCGCTTACCACTTTCGCGGAATCTGGGTCATCGATATATCGCCCTTTACCTGAAAATGCAGGGACACCACCAAAACCGGGACAAAGCAAACTCGACATCGGGCGTCGATTTAATGTGAAAGTGCAAGATACAGGCATTTATTAACTCTGCCTGTTTGCCCTGATGTCTATGAGGGCAGTCACTGTGCCGCCGCTTCCGCCATGACTGTTCTGCAAGATGTACTCGTGCTTCATTCGCGCAAATGACAAACGCACCTGTTCGTGGCAGCACTGACCGCCTCCAATCGGTTCAACAAAAGAGACGATTACGTCGTACATCGTGATTTTCGCGTACTCGTGAGGGATACCGCCGGCTCTTCGCACCGTGAGTTTCGCTTCGGGGATGCGCTCTCCAGAGAAGCAGTATCTGGCCAAATTCGGACTCGCACGGTCCATCAGATGAGTAAATTCAAGATCGGAAACGGTGGCTTTTGGAACACGTCCGCTTGAACCCGCGAGCATCCCCGCCGGCTGTGCAACTTGCCAGCGCCATCCGATTACATCGATCTCGTTGAGATGAGCCGCATCCTGCGATTCGCCATCGATACCGTCGATCCTGATAAAGATGTCCTGTGCCATCGTTGGATTTCCTTCCTGTTAGTCGCTTGCTGAGAACTTTTGACGAAGCTAACAGGCGTAGGATGTGGCACGACTCGGATTCGTCCGAAAAATGCGCAGGAGCCGGCCCGGACAGATCGCGGCGACCGTGGCGCAGCTCACGTAAACAGTGAAGCACAATGTCGACAATGCGCCCGGCCGCGACGGCTGTAGCCTCGACCCGGCTCACCCCGCCTCCACCACGAAGCCGTGCTGCCGCAACAGCTGCAGCACGCCCTTCGGTCCACCCAGATGGAGCGCGCCGATCGCGACGAACAGCGGCTTGTTCGGCGCGGCGAGCTGCAGCATCTTCGCGACGAAGCGGCGATTGCGCTCATAGACGATGCGGTTGTCGATCGAATCGGAGATGCGCGGATCGCGCGCGAGCTTCTCCGATTTAGCGGTCTGCCACGCGGCGATCGCATCGGCATCGCCGACCTGCCATAGCCGATGCAGCGTGCGCACGTCCTGGACGTTCTGCGCCGGCGTCTGCACCAGGTCCTGTGCGAGCATCTCACGCTGCTGCGCGGCCGACAGTCCGGTGAACGAACGCATCTGCTGTGCGAGCGTTTCGAGTCCGACGATCTTGCCGCGCGTCTTCAGATACACGTTCTGCAATTGCGCTTCGGTACCGTACTCAGTTTGCAGACCCGCTGACAGCGAGTCGTAGGTCTCGACCACCAGCGACGCAAGCCACGGCCGCATCTTCTTGATCGCATCGAGCGCGGCCGGGTTGCCGCGCAGCCGCAGCGCGAGCTTGTGCCACAACGGCTCGGGCAGCAGGCCCGGCAGGCAGTCGTGCTTGCACACGCCGTACTTGGAGACGTCGTCCTGCGACACCAGCAGTTCGTCGGGCGACAGTTCGAGCGCGAGTGTCGGCGACGCGGCGAGCGCCGCGAGGATCGGCGCGCGGAACGGCTGCGCCGCCGGATAGTCGGCCGGATCGCCGACGTGCAGCGTGCCGAGCACATAGATGGTGATATTGCCGCGTGTCGCGACATAGAACGGCATGCGCGCCGGTTGCTGACGCACCGGTCCGCTCGCGGTGGTGCCAGGGACCGGGGGCGGAGCAATCGACGGCGGTGGCGTGGTTGGCACATTAACCGCCGGCCGGGCCGCCTGGGCCGCGGGGGCTGGCGTGTTGGCCGCCGCGCCGGCCGCGTCAGCGATGCCGGGCACGGCCGCGCCGACCGACAGCGCGCAGCCTACGCGCAAAAAAACGGACAGCGACGCGGGAAGAAATATGGAGAACAATGCGCGCGCGAGCGCATCGACAAACGCGCAGAAAAACGTGCGAAAAAACTCGCTGACGAAGCTTCCAGCAAATGCGCCGCAGGGCGCGGCGCCTCCCGGCGCACGCGCCCCGCGGCGCCGCGCGAAGGCGGCTATCCCGCCGCCCTCACACAAGCGGCGCGCAAGACGACGCGCCGCCACCCCATCAGGCATCCACGTCCCCCACCTCTTCGGCGCGGTGACACGAGACGAGGCGCCCATCCACTTCACGCAGCTTCGGCACCTCGCTGCGGCAGCGGTCGATCACGTACGGACAGCGCTGATGGAACGTGCAGCCCGACGGCGGATTCAGCGGCGATGGCATTTCGCCTTGCAGCTTGATCTTGATCGTGCGGTCCGCCTCGAAGATCGACGGGGTCGCCGACATCAGCGCGCGCGTGTACGGATGGCGCGGCTTCGAGAAGATGCGCTTCTTGTCGCCGAGCTCGGCGACGCCGCCGAAGTACATGACCATCACGTCATCGGCGATATGCTCCACCACCGACAGGTTGTGCGAGATGAACACGTAGCTCGTCTTGAACTCGTCCTGCAGGTCCATGAACAGGTTCAGGATCTGCGCCTGGATCGACACGTCGAGCGCGGACACAGGTTCGTCGGCGACTACGATCTGCGGATCGAGGATCATCGCGCGCGCGATCGCGACCCGCTGACGCTGGCCGCCGGAGAACATGTGCGGATAGCGCTTCGCGTGCTCGGGCCGCAAGCCGACCGTGCGCATCATCTGCGCGATGCGCTCGGCGCGCTCGGTCGCGCTCATCTGCGTGTTGATCGCGAGCGGCTCGCCGAGCGTCTGCTCGACGGTCTTGCGCGGATTGAGCGACGCAAACGGGTTCTGGAACACCATCTGCACGCGCCGCCTGAGCGCCGCAATCTTCTCGTGATTCGCCCCGGCCACGTCTTCGCCATCGATCAGCAGGCGGCCCGCGCTCGGCGTTTCAATCATCGTCAGCTGACGCGCGAGCGTCGACTTGCCGCAGCCGGACTCGCCGACCACCGCCAGCGTCTTGCCGCGTTCGAGCGCGAACGACACGCCGTTCAGCGCCTTCACCGTGCCGTGCGCGAACATGCTGCGTTTGACCGTGTAGTAGCGCGCGAGCTGGTCGGCGACGAGCACGTGATCGCCAGGACGATCCGGCTGACGACGGATTTCGAGTGCTGCGCTCATCGGGCGCCTCCTTGCGTGTGAACGTTGGCGTCCTTCTCGAGGTTCAGCGGCTTGATGCAGCGCACGCGCGTGAAATCGGCGTGAGCGGGCAGCGCAGCGAGCGCGGGCCGCGCCTTCATGCAGTCATCGACCACGTATTTGCAGCGCGGCGCGAACAGGCAGCCCTTGGGCCGGTCGTCGCGGCCCGGCACCATGCCCGGCAGCGCCGCGAGCCGCACCGCGCCCACGTTGTGCTCGGGAATCGCGGCCAGCAGCGCTTCCGTGTACGGATGATGAGGCGCGGCGAAGATGTCGGGCACCTTGTTCGTCTCGATCACCTCGCCCGCATACATCACGGCGACGCGCTGCGCGACCTCGGACACCACGGCCAGATCGTGCGAAATCAGCACGAGCGCCATGCCGCGTTCCTTCTGCAGGCGCATTAGCAGTTCCATGATCTGCGCCTGGATCGTCACGTCGAGCGCGGTGGTCGGCTCGTCGGCGATCAGCAGCTTCGGGTTGCAGGCGATCGCCATCGCGATCATCACGCGCTGGTTCATGCCGCCCGACATCTGATGCGGAAACGCGCCGATGCGGTTCTTCGCATCGGGAATGCCGACCTGGTCGAGCAGTTCGAGCGCGCGCTTGTCGAGCGCGCTGCCGCGCAAGCCTTCGTGCAGCTTCAGCACTTCCTTGATCTGATAGCCGACCGTGTAGCTCGGATTCAGGCTCGTCAGCGCGTCCTGGAACACCATCGCGATGTCCTTGCCGATGATCTTGCGGCGTTCCTTCGCGGAGGCGTTCAGCAGATTCTTGCCGTCGAACGTGATTTCGTCGGCCGTGACCTTGCCGGGCGCGTCGATCAGGCCCATCAACGCCATCATCGTCACGCTCTTGCCCGAGCCCGATTCGCCGACCACGCCGAGCACTTCGCCCGGCGCGACGTCCAGATTGATGCGGTCGACCGCGGGCAAGCCGCCGAAGTTGACCGCGAGATTGCGGATGGTCAGTAGATTGCTCATGTTCAGGCCATCCGTTTCAGTTTGGGGTCGAGCGCGTCGCGCAGCCCGTCGCCGAGCAGGTTGATCGCAAGCACCGAGATCAGGATGGACAGGCCAGGCATCGTGACGATCCACCATGCACTGTCGATGTAATCGCGCGCCGACGCAAGCATCGCGCCCCACTCCGCCGACGGCGGCTGCACGCCGAGGCCGAGAAAGCCGAGCGCGGCGGCATCGAGAATCGCCGACGAAAAGCCGAGAGTGGCCTGCACGATCAGCGGCGCGGTGCAGTTCGGCAGCACCTGCGAGAACATCAGCCGCAACGTGCTCGCACCCGCGACCCGCGAAGCGGTCACATACTCCTTCTGCAATTCGCCTTGCGCGGACGCGCGCGTCAGACGCACATAGCCCGGCAGCGCGACGATCGCGATCGCGAGCATCGTGTTGACGAGACCCGGACCGATGATCGCGACCACCGCGACCGCGAGCAGCAGCGACGGCAGCGCGAGCAGCACGTCCATGATGCGCATGATCGGCGTGTCGGCCCATTTCTCGAAGAACGCGGCGATGAGGCCGAGCACGATGCCCGGAATCAGCGCGAGCACGACCGACACGAAGCCGATCCAGAACGACAGCCGCGCGCCGTACATCAGACGCGAGAGGATGTCGCGGCCCGCTTCGTCGGTGCCGAGAATGAACTTCCAGTTGCCGCCGTCGAGCCACGCGGGTGGAATCTTCACGGAGTCGCGATACTGCTCGATCGGGCTGTGCGGCGCGATCAGCGGCGCGAAGATCGCGATGAAGATCAGCACCAGCACGATGATGCCCGCGCCGACCGCGCCGCGGTTGCGCGAGAAGTTCGCCCAGAATTCGCGCGCCGCGATGGCGCGGCCGCTCGGTGGGGTGACCGCTTGGGGGACGGTGTTTTGAATGTCAGCCATGGTCGTGATTACCTCGTATGGCGAATGCGCGGGTTGAGCACGCCGTACAACAGATCGACGACGAGGTTCACGACGATCACCAGCGTCGCGATCAGCAGGATACCGCCCTGCACGACCGGATAATCGCGCCGGCCGATCGCATCGATCAGCCACTTGCCGATGCCCGGCCATGAAAACAGCGTTTCGGTCAGCACCGCGCCGGCAAGCAGCGTGCCGACCTGCAAACCGATCACCGTAACGACCGGAATCAGCGCATTGCGCAGCGCATGCACGACGATCACGCGTCCCGGCGACAGCCCCTTCGCACGCGCGGTGCGGATGTAGTCCTCGCGCAGCACTTCGAGCATCGACGAGCGCGTCATGCGCGCGACCACCGCGAGCGGAATCGTGCCGAGCACGATCGCGGGCAGGATCAGATGGCTCAACGCGGACTTGAACGCGCCTTCGTCGGTGGACATCAGCGAGTCGATCAGCATGAAGCCGGTCACGTGCGGAATGTCGTATTCGACTGCGATGCGGCCCGACACTGGCGTCAAGCCGAGCTTGACCGAGAACACCATGATGAGGATCAAGCCCCACCAGAAGATCGGCATCGAGTAGCCGGTCAGCGCGGTGCCCATCACGCCGTGATCGACCACCGTGCCGCGCCTCAGTGCCGCAAACACGCCCGCCGGCAGGCCGACGATCAGCGCGAACAGCATCGCGCACATCGACAGTTCGACGGTGGCGGGAAAGCGTGCGAGGAATTCGCCCATCACGCTGGTGTTGGTGATGATCGAAGTGCCGAGGTTGCCGTGCAACGCACGGACGATGTAGTGGAAGTACTGGATCGGCAAGGGCTCGTCGAGCCCGAGGCGGTGCATCGCGGCCGCATGCATGGCCGGATCGACGCCGCGCTCGCCCATCATCACTTCGATGGGGTCGCCCGGGATCAGGTGAATCAGCGCGAACGCAAGGATCGTGATGCCGATGAACGTCGGTATCACCATGCCGATGCGGCGCAAAACGAAGCGGAACATGGTTCGCTCCTATGGTACTGGTGATGAAAAAACGCAACCGGCGACGAGGGCTCGTGACCCCGGTCGCCGGACCATTTCGACCAGTTTTCTAACCGTGCGAAAGCGTACTCTACTGCGGCGTACTGTGCGAACTTTACGAATTACTTGATGCTGACGCCGTCGAATCGCGCATAGCCGAGCGGTTCGATGCGCATGTCGACCACCTTCTTGCTGACCGGCTGATAGACGGTCGAGTGCGCGATCGGCGAGAACGGCAGTTGCTGCGCGAAGATGTGCTGAGCGTCGCCGTAGATCTTCGTGCGAGTCGGCACGTCCGAAGTCGTGCGGCCCTTCTGGATCAGATCGTCGAACGGCTTGTAGCACCACTTCGAGAAGTTGTTGCCGTTGATCGCCTCGCAGCCGAGCAGCGTGCCGAGCCAGTTGTCCGGATCACCGTTGTCGCCGGTCCAGCCGATCAGCATCGAGTCGTGTTCACCCGCGTGCGCGCGCTTGATGTACTCACCCCATTCGTACGTGACGATCTTCGCCTTCACGCCGATCTTCGCCCAGTCCGCCTGGATCATTTCCGCCATCAGACGAGCGTTCGGGTTGTACGCGCGCTGCACCGGCATCGCCCACAGCGTGATGTCGAAGCCGTTCGGGTAGCCGGCCTTCGCCAGCAGATCCTTCGCCTTGGCCGAATCGTACGATGCTGCCGGCAGATTCTTGACGAACGACCATTGGGTCGGCGGCATCGGGTTCGTCGCGAGCTGGCCCGCGCCCTGGTAGACCGAGTCGATGATCGCCTTCTTGTTGATCGCCATGTCGAGCGCCTGACGCACTTCGAGCTTGTCGACCGGCTTGTGCGACACGTTGTACGCGAGGTAGCCGAGGTTGAAGCCGGGCTGCGACGGCATGTCGATGTTCGGCTCGGCTTTCAGCGGCGCGATGTCGGCCGGACGCGGATAGCTCATCACCTGGCATTCGTCGCGCTTGATCTTCTGCACGCGCACGCCGGCGTCCGGCGTGATCGAGAAGATCAGCTTCGAGATCTTCACCGCGTTCGGCTTCCAGTATTCTGGATTGCCGTCGAAGCGGATCGTCGCGTCCTTCGTGTAGCTGCGGAAGATGAACGGACCGGTGCCGACCGGGAACTGATTGATATCGGCGGCCTTGCCTGCCTTGAGCAGCTGATCCGCATATTCGGCCGACAGGATCGACGCGTATTCCATCGCCAGATTCTGGATGAACGGCGCGTTGACTTCCTTCAGCGTGAACTTGACCGTGTACGGGTCGACTTTCTCGACGCTCGTGATCAGCTTGTCGAGGCCCATGTCGGTGAAGTACGGGAACTGCACCGGATACGCCTTGCGGAACGGCTGGTTCGGGTCGAGCATGCGCTGGAACGAGAACACCACGTCGTCCGCGTTGAATTCGCGCGTCGGCTTGAAGAACGAGGTGGTCTGGAACTTCACGCCATGACGCAGATGGAACGTGTAGGTCTTGCCATCGGGCGACACGTCCCACTTCTCGGCGAGGCCGGGTTCGACCTTGGTGCCGCCGCGCTCGAATTCGACGAGGCGGTTATAGACGGTGAACGTGTTGGCCGTGAAGTCGACGCCCGTCGTGTATTGGGCCGGATCGAAACCCGCGGGACTGCCTTCCGAGCAGTAGACGAGGGTTTTGTTCGGAATCCCAGCGGCCTGCGCGCTCGTGACGCCAAGCAGGGATGCCGCTGCGGCTGCGACGAGCGTAGACACACGCGCGACGCGCAACAGATTGTTTTGCTTCATGTTTCCTCCAGGTTCAGGGCCGGCTTGCGCCGGCGTAGCGGGATATTACTTGAGCTTGGGCCGGCCACCAAGCGGAGCAAAATCCCTCTGTTGACGATAGGAAACACTTCGTGCAAACGTTTTGCCGCGGTACTGTCGCGGGCCGGACGGCCCGTTCGAGCCGCCCGGCGACGAAAGCGGCGCAAAAAGCGCGCAGCGTCCGCTTACTTCACCCCGACCTCCAGGAATTGCGTCGGTCCGAACGGATCGATCTTGAAGCCCGTCACGTTCTTGCTGATCGGCTGATACACGGTCGAATGCGCGATCGGCGTGAACGGCACCTGGTCCTTGAAGATTTCCTGAGCCTGGGTGTAGGCCTTCAGCCGATCGGGCATCTTGGTGGTGCTGCGGCCCTGCTTGATCAGATCGTCGTAAGGTTTGTAGCACCACTTCGAGAAGTTGCTGCCGTTGACCGCGTCGCAGCCGAGCAACACGCCGAGCCAGTTGTCGGGGTCGCCATAGTCACCGGTCCAGCCGATCAGCATCGCCTGATGCTCGCCGGCGTGCGCGCGGCGGATGTACTCGCCCCACTCGTACGTGGCGATATTCACCTTGACGCCGATCTTCGCCCAGTCCGACTGCAGCATTTCGGCCATCAGGCGCGCGTTCGGGTTATACGGGCGCTGCACCGGCATCGCCCACAGCGTCAGCTCGAAGCCGTCGGGGAAGCCCGCCTCCTTCAGCAGCGCTTTCGCCTTGTCGGCGTCGTACGGCGCGTCCTTCAGGCTTTTGTCGTAGCCCCATTGCGTCGGAGGCATCGGGTTGGTCGCGAGCTGGCCCGCCCCCTGGTAGACCGCTTCGATGATCGCCTTCTTGTTGACCGACATGTCGAGCGCGCGGCGCACGAGCACGTTGTCGAGCGGCTTTTTGGTGGTGTTGTATGCGATATAGCCGAGGTTGAAGCCCACTTCGCTCGGCATCGCGAGCGACCCATCGGCCTTCACGGTCGCGATGTCGGCCGGCCGCGGGTACGACATCACCTGGCATTCGCCCCGCTTCAGCTTTTGCAGGCGCACGGCCGGATCGACGGTGATCGCGAAGATCAGCTTGCCGACCTTCGCGACGCCCGGCTTCCAGTAGTCGGGATTGCCGTCGAAGCGGATGGTGTCGTCCTTCGTATAACTGCGGAAGATGAACGGACCGGTGCCGACCGGGTACTGGTTGATATCCGACGCCTTGCCCGCCTTCAGCAGCTGATCCGTGTATTCAGCCGACAGGATCGAGGCGAACGGCATCGCGATCTGCTGCAGGAACGGCGCGTCGACTTCCTTCAGCGTGAAGCGCACCGTGTACGGATCGACCTTCTCGATCTTGGCGATGTTCTTCGCGAGACCGAGATCGTTGAAGTACGGGAAATTGACCGGATACGCCTTGCGGAACGGATTCTCGGGATCGAGCATGCGCTCGTAGGTGAACACGACGTCGTCCGCGTTGAATTCGCGGGTCGGCTTGAAATACGACGTGGTCTGGAATTTGACGCCGCGGCGCAGATGGAACGTATAGGTGAGGCCGTCGGCCGACACGTCCCACTTTTCGGCGAGTCCCGGCTCGATGTCCGTGCTGCCATGCGCAAACTCGACGAGCCGGTTGTAGACCGTGTACGAGCCGGCGCTGAACTCGACACTGGTCGTGTATTGCGCGGTATCGAAGCCCGCCGGGCTGCCTTCGGAGCAGAAAATCAGCGTCTTGT
Source organism: Paraburkholderia sp. JPY465 (assembly GCF_050436725.1). Lineage (NCBI taxonomy): Bacteria > Pseudomonadati > Pseudomonadota > Betaproteobacteria > Burkholderiales > Burkholderiaceae > Paraburkholderia > Paraburkholderia sp. JPY465. Next base: position 3,602,801 of record NZ_JBNDMT010000003.1, on the reverse strand, counting down.
CGGGCAGCGTGGCCGCCTGCGACGCGGCGGGCGCGAGGCCGCTCGTGGCGACCGCGAGCGCGGCGAGAGCCGGCAGGCAGAACTGGTGAAGCGCGAACAGTCGGTGTGCCGCAGTCATTCTTGTCACTGTCATATCGTCCTCCGCACAGCAGCCGGGGTAGCTGCTTTTCGATGATAGACAGCCCAAAAATGAGCTTCAACAGGGACTTACCACGCTATTTGGGACAAATTCGAGACCCACGCCAGCCTGACGGGGACCGCGCGGCCGTTGCAGCCGCGCGGGCATGGCCGTTACACGGCGAGCCGTTCGCAGATCGCCTTGGTCGACGTGGCCGCGTTCAGCGTATAGAAGTGCAGGCCGGGCACCTTCGCGTCGACGAGCCGTTGACACAGATCCGTCACCACGTCGAGCCCGAACGCGCGGATCGACTCGCGATCGTCGCCGAAGCTCTCGAGCCGGCGCGCGATCCAGCGCGGTACTTCGGCGCCGCACATTTCGGAGAAGCGCATCAGCTGCGAGAAGTTCGTGATCGGCATGATGCCGGGCACGATCGGCACGTCGACGCCGAGCTGGCGCGCATCGTCGACGAAACGGAAGTATGCGTCCGCGTTGAAGAAGTACTGCGTGATCGCCGAGTTCGCGCCGGCCTTCACCTTGCGTGCGAAATTCTCCAGATCGTGACGCGGCGAGCGCGACTGCGGATGGTATTCCGGGTAGCCCGCCACCTCGATCCAGAACCAGTCGCCGAACTCGGCGCGGATGAAGCTGACGAGCTCCGACGCATAGCGCAGCTCGCCGACCGCGCCCATGCCCGAGGGCAGGTCGCCGCGCAGCGCGACGATATGGCGGATGCCGTGCGCGCGGTACTCGTTAAGAATCGCGCGCAGGCTTTCCTTCGACGAGCCGATGCACGACAGGTGCGGCGCCGCCTCGAGCCCTTCCTTCGCCATGTCGATGACGGTATCGAGCGTGCCTTGCTGGGTCGAGCCGCCGGCGCCGAACGTGACGGACACGAACTTCGGCTTGAGCGACACGAGTTGCGCGCGGGTCGCGCGCAGTTTGTCGATGCCTTCCTGCGTCTTCGGCGGGAAGAATTCGAATGAGAGTTCGATCGGATTCATAGTGAATAAGGTCAACCGAGACTGCGGTTGCCGAAAATGAGCGCGGACAGCAGCCACGACACGATGCTGTACAGGATCGAGCCGAAGAACGCCGACCAGAAGCCCGACACCTCGAAGCCCTTCAACAGCGACGAGGCCAGCCAGAAGCACAGCGCATTGACGACCAGAATGAAGAGTCCGAGCGTGAGGATCGTGACGGGCAGCGTCAGCAGGATCAGTACCGGCCGAATCACCGCATTGATGAGACCGAGCACGATAGCGACGATCAGCGCGGTGCCGAAGCTACGGATGTGGATCGACGGAACGATGTAGGTGATGATCAGCAGCGCGAGCGCGTTGATGAGCCAGGTCAGCAGCACGGTCATGTTAGAACTCCTTGTAAGCACCTGTGCGGGGAAGATGTCCAGCAAATGAAAAGCGGCGCTGTCGAACAAAGCGGCGCATTGCGCGCCGCCCCGAGATCAGACCGTCAAACTTTTCACCGCCGTCCGCTTGGCCGGGCGCGCGAAGCGCGCCTCGAACCCGCGGGCGGCCGCCTACTTAGTAGCGATAGTGGTTCGGCTTGAACGGACCGTTCTTGTCGACGCCGATGTAGCCGGCCTGCGCGTCGGACAGCACGGTCAGGTTCGCGCCGATACGCGCCAGATGCAGACGCGCGACCTTCTCGTCCAGGTGCTTCGGCAGCACGTACACCTTGTTCTCGTACTTCGCGCCCTGCGTGAACAGTTCGATCTGCGCGAGCGTCTGGTTCGTGAACGAGTTCGACATCACGAACGACGGGTGGCCCGTCGCGCAGCCGAGGTTCACGAGACGGCCTTCGGCCAGCAGGATCACGCGCTTGCCGTCCGGGAAAATGATGTGGTCGACTTGCGGCTTGATGTTTTCCCACTGGTACTGACGGGTCGACGCGACGTCGATTTCCGAGTCGAAGTGGCCGATGTTGCAGACGATCGCGTTATGACGCATCGCCTTCATGTGATCGTGGTTGATCACGTGATAGTTGCCGGTTGCGGTCACGAAGATGTCGGCTTTATCCGCCGCGTATTCCATCGTCACGACGCGGTAGCCTTCCATCGCCGCTTGCAGTGCGCAGATCGGATCGATTTCGGTGACCCACACGGTCGCGCCCAGACCGCGCAGCGATTGCGCGCAGCCCTTGCCCACGTCGCCGTAGCCCGCCACGACCGCGATCTTGCCGGCGATCATCACGTCGGTCGCGCGCTTGATGCCGTCGACCAGCGACTCGCGGCAGCCGTACAGGTTGTCGAACTTCGACTTCGTGACCGAGTCGTTGACGTTGATGGCCGGGAACGGCAGACGGCCTTCCTTTTCCATCTGGTACAGACGATGCACGCCGGTGGTGGTTTCTTCGGTGACGCCCTTGATTGCCGCGAGGCGCTTCGAGTACCACGTCGGGTCGACCTCGAGGTGCGCGGCGATCGACTTGTACAGCGCGACTTCTTCCTCGTTGGTCGGCTTGGCGATCACCGAGCGGTCCTTCTCGGCCTTCGAGCCGAGGATCAGCAGCAGCGTTGCGTCGCCGCCGTCGTCGAGGATCATGTTGGCGAACTCGCCGTTCGGCCATTCGAAGATGCGGTGCGAGAACTCCCAGTATTCGTCGAGCGACTCGCCCTTGAACGCGAACACCGGCGTGCCGGCCTGCGCGATTGCGGCGGCCGCATGGTCCTGGGTCGAGAAGATGTTGCACGAGGCCCAGCGCACGTCCGCGCCGAGCGCGGTCAGCGTCTCGATCAGCACGCCGGTCTGGATCGTCATGTGCAGCGAGCCGGCGACGCGCGCGCCCTTCAGCGGCTGCTGCGCCTTGTACTCTTCACGCGTCTGCATGAGGCCGGGCATTTCGGTCTCGGCGATCGTGAGTTCCTTGCGGCCCCACGCGGCGAGCGACATGTCTGCAACGACGTAATCCTGCTTTTGGGAATCGATGACTGCGGCGTTCATCACGCCCTCCTTTCTAAGAAATTGACTAGAAATGTGACGTGAGCGCGGTTTGAGGCAACGCACGGATTCGCGTGATGCGCATTCCATGCTGCCGATTGAAGCCTTCGAGCCTGGCGGGCGGCCGGCGAATGTGGATTCGCGGTACCCGTCGCAACGCTCCTCGAAGACGAACGGCGATTGTAGCAAATCGAGATGACTTCGGCGCGCGCGGGATGGTGGGCGCGCCGCTTCAGATCGGCAGCAGGCCCAGCATCGGCGCGAGCAGCACCATCGCGACGCCGGCGATCATCATCGTCAGGCTGGACACGACGCCCTCCTCGCTGCCGATCTCGCGTGCCTTCGCGGTGCCGACGCCATGCGCGGCCGCACCGAACAGCGCGCCGCGCGCGAGCCGCGTGCGCAGCGGCATGAACGCGAGCACGAGTTCGCCGAACAGCATGCCGCAGACGCCCGTCGCGATCACGAACAGCGCGCTCAGATCCTTCGGCGCGTGAATCCTGTCTGATACGGCGAGCGCGAACGGCGTCGACACCGAGCGCGTCATCAGGCTGCGCTGCAATTCCGGCGACAGATGCAGCAGCTTCGCGAGCACCAGCGAGCCGCCGACGCCGACCAGAATGCCCACCGTCACGCCGACGGACAGCGAGATCCAGTGACGCTTCAGCAATGCGCGGTACTCGTAGATCGGCACGGCGAACGCGACCGTCGCGGGGCCGAGCAGCCACATCAGCCAGCGCGTGTCCTCGAAGTACAGCGAATAGGGAATGTGCGCGAGCGCGACGATCGCGACGAGCGCGGCCGGCACGGTCAGCATCGGCGTGAGCCATGGCGAGCGCACGCGCGCATACAACGCCTTCGACGCGAAATACAGCGCGATCGTCAGCGCGAGGCAACCTGCCGCGATCAGGCGCGAGGCGTCGTCGGCCAGCAGCGAAGCGAGAATGTGCGGGCTCATCGGCGCTCGCGCGACAGACTGCCTGCCTCGCGCGCAACCCGCACGCGGCGCAGCGCGAAACGCCGTTCGACGCGCGCGGCCTGATCGACGGCGAACGCCACCGCGACCATCACCATCAGCGTGCCGGCGATCACGACCAGCGCAAGACGCAAGCCGTCCGCGCGGAACAGGCCGCCGTATTGCACGGCGGCGACCGCGGCCGGTATAAAGAACAGCAGCATGTCGGACAGCAGCCAGTCCGCGCCGGCCTTGACCCAGCGCGGCGCGACGCCGCCGCAAAACAGCAGCGCGAGCAGCACGACGAGGCCGAGCACGCCGCCCGGCACCGGCAGATGAAGCCGTCGCACGATGAAATCGGCGCCGATCCACAGCGCGGCGATCGCGGCGCTTTGCACGGCGATGCGTGCGACCCGGCCGATGCCATCCGCGCGGCCGCTCGAACCGCCATCGGCGGGAGGGGCGGAACGGACGAAAACTGGCGTGGACATGGCATTCCTTGGCTGACTCGGAAGGCACTCAGTATGCAGCGCGCCGCGCCATAAACAAAATGACTTACAATCATCGAAACCATTCCAAACTGGAATTCTGGAGGCCACGATCATGGAACTCCGCGCGCTGCGCTATTTCGTCGAAGTGGTCCGTCAGCAGAGCTTCACGGTCGCCGCCGAGCAGATGTTCGTCACGCAGCCGACCATCAGCAAGATGGTCAAGTCGCTGGAAGATGAAATCGGCTCGCCGCTGCTGCTGCGCGACGGCCGTCAGATGGTGCTGACCGACGTCGGCCGGATCGTCTATCAGCGCGGCCAGGACGTGCTCGCCGCGCACGCGCAACTGCAGGCCGAGCTGAACGATCTCGACACGCTCGGGCGCGGCGAACTCGCCATCGGCATCCCGCCGATGGGCGGTGAGCTCTTCACGCCCGCAATCGCCGCATTCCGCCAGCGCTATCCGAAGATCGAACTGAAGCTGTTCGAGCAGGGCTCGCGCGCAATCGAAGCCGCGCTGATCAACGGCGAGCTGGAACTCGGCGGGGTGCTGCAGCCGGTCGATCCCGACAACATCGACGTGCTGCCGATGTCGCGCCAGTTGCTGTGGCTCGTTGCGCGCAGCGGCTCGCGCTGGGACGCGTCGAACGAGGTGCCGCTCGCGCAGCTCGCCACCGAGCCGTTTGTGTTTTACGGCGAGAGCCTCGCGTTGAACGACGTCGTGCTGAACGCGTGCCGCGCGGCGGGATTTGCGCCGGCGATCGTCGGGCGCAGCGGGCATTGGGACTTCATGGCGGCACTGGTGCTGGCCGGCGTCGGCATCGCGCTGCTGCCCGCGCCCTATTGCCGGCGGCTCGATCCCGCGCAGTTCACCTGCCGCCCGGTCGTCGAACCGGAGATACCGTGGGAAATGGCAATCGGCTGGCGCCGCAACGGCTATCTGTCGCACGCGGCGCGCGCATGGCTCGACGTCGCGCGGGAAACACTGCCGACGCACATCAGCGACGATTTCATGCTCGGACCGGGAATCGGCTTCAACGGAATCGCGGCGCCGGACGAAGCTTAGCTACCCGCGCATGAATGAAGCGCGGCGGGCGGTTGCACTGCGCCGCCGCGTTTCTCGAACTCGTCGTCAGCGGCGATCAAGCCGCCTGCGCCGACAGCCCAGCTCCTTGTCGCCGGCTTGCCGCGATCAACTCCGCCGCCCGTTCGCCGATCATGACCGTCGGCGAGTTGGTGTTGCCGCCGATCAGGGTCGGCATCACCGACGCATCGACGATCCTCAACCCCGTCACGCCGCGCACGCGCAATTGCGGATCGACGACCGAGCGCGCGTCGCCGCCCATCCGGCAGGTGGCGACCGGGTGATAGATCGTGTCCGCGCGCTCGGCGATCGTCTGGCGCAGTTCAGCGTCCGATTGCCCCGGCCGCGTATATAACTCCTTGCCGCCGTGCAGCGCGAGCGACGGCGCGTCGAGAATGCGCCGCGCGATCTTCGCGCCCTCGACGAGCAGATCGAGATCGCGCGCATCGCTCAGAAAGCGCGGATCGATCAGCGGCGCGACACGCGCATCGGCGCTCGCGAGCGTCACGGTGCCGCGGCTATGCGGACGCAGCACACACACGTGCAGCGAATAGCCGTGGCCCCAGTGCATATGGCGGTTGTGATCGTCGACGATCGCCGCGCAGAAATGCAATTGCAGATCGGGCCGCTCGAGTGTCGGCCGGGTCTTCAGAAACCCGCCCGCCTCGGCGACGTTGCTCGACAGCATGCCGCGCCCGTGCCGCATGAACGTGACGAATTGCGGCAGCATCCGCGCGATGCCGCGCACCGAGAAACCGACCGGCTCGATCGACCTCACCCGCTTGTTGATCGTGAAATCGATGTGATCGGTCAGGTTCTGGCCGACTTCGGGTGCGTCGTGCAGCACGTCGATGCCGAGCGAGCGCAACTGCGCGGCCGGCCCGATGCCCGAGCACATCAGTAGTTGCGGCGAGTTGAACGCGCCCGCGGCGAGCACGACCTCGGCGCGCGCGGCGAGCGTTTCGATCCGGCCGGCGCGCGCGATCTCGACGCCGCTCGCGCGCTTGCCGTCGAACACGACGCGCAGCACGGTTGCATCGGCGATCGTGTGCAGGTTCGCGCGCGGCCGGTCGTAGATATACGCGCGCGCAACGCTGCAGCGTCGCCCGTCGCGTTGCGTGACCTGATAGAAGCCGATGCCTTCCTGGTCCGCGCCGTTGAAATCGTCGTTCGCCTTGTAGCCCGCTTCGAGCGCGGCCTGCACGAAGCGCTTTGAAAACGGATTCTTGAAGCGCAGATCCGACACCGTCAGCGGACCGGCCTCGCCATGCCATGCATCGGCGCCGCGCTGGTTGTCTTCGGCGCGGCGGAAATACGGCAGCACCTCGGCCCACGACCAGCCGTCGCAGCCGAGCCGCGCCCACTCGTCGTAATCGAGCGGATGGCCGCGCGTGTAGATCATCGCGTTGATCGCGCTCGATCCGCCGAAACCGCGTCCGCGCGGCTGATAGCCCTGGCGACCGGCGAGCCCCGGCTGCGGCGTGCTCAGGTAGCCGTAGTTGGTCTTCAGCCGGTTCGGCACCACGGCCGCGACGCCGACCGGCATGTTCACCAGCAGATTGCGCCCGGTATGCGGACCGGCTTCGACCAGCGCGATGGTCGCGTCGGGACAGCTATCCGCGAGACGGCTCGCGAGCGTGCAGCCACCCGAGCCCGCACCGACGATGATGTAGTCGTATTGCATGCGCTCCTCCTGATGGGCCGCGTTGCTCGCGGACCCTGTCCCGTGCACACTTGTCTACGTGTGTTTTCTGCGCATTGTAGGGAGCGTTTTGGGGCCGCGGCGGCTTACTGACAGAACGATTCCTCTAAACGCCGGCGGCATCGCGCCCCTATGATGCAAGTCGCGCACGTCGCCGTCTGTGGGCCGTGCGCGGCTTTCAAACATGGCGCGACGCGCGCCTTCTCCGCGCATGCAACATCACGCGCCGCGCTCGAACAGATGCGTCGAGACGCATCGCGGATGCCGTCGGCAAAGCGGCGCACAATAGCGAAAACACGGAGACAGCAGATGGAACGGCACGGCTTCGGACAGACTCACGAGGTGACGAATCAGGCGCCTGCGCTCGCGGACTACAACCTGTTCGGGAGTGACGCCGCCTTGAGCGCGGCCGTCGATCGCGACGGCGCGAGCTGGCATCGCGAGGCGCTGCTGCGACACGGCGCGGCGCTGACGACACCCGAGACGCTCGCGCTCGCCGAGCTCGCCAACCGCCATACGCCGGAGCTGGTCACGCATAGTCCACGCGGCGAGCGCATCGACGCGCTCGAGTTTCATCCCGCATGGCACGAACTGCTCGCGCTGCTGCGTCGCGAAGGACTGCACGCGCTGCCGTTTTCCGATCCGCGAAGTGGCGCGATGGCCGCGCGCTGCGCTGGCTACTTCATGCATGCGCAGATCGAATCCGGCTCGCTGTGTCCACTAACGATGACCTTCGCGAGCATTCCGGTATTGCAGCGCGAGCCCGCGCTGTTCAAGACACTGCGCGAGCAGTTGTACACGCGCGAGCACGATCCGCGCGACGTGCCGCTCACGCAGAAGCGCTCGATGATGATCGGCATGGGCATGACCGAGAAACAGGGCGGCTCCGACGTGCGCAGCAACCAGACGCGAGCGCATGCGCTCGACGGAGCCGGCGGGCGCGGCGGCGCCTACGGGCTCATCGGTCATAAGTGGTTTTTCTCGGCGCCGCAATGCGACGCGCATCTGGTGCTCGCGCGCACCGACACGCACGAGGGACTGTCGTGCTTTTTCGTGCCGCGCTTCGCGCCGGACGGCAGCAAGAACGCGGTGCAGATCCAGCGTCTGAAGGACAAGCTCGGCAACCGCTCCAACGCAAGCAGCGAAGTCGAATTTCTCGACGCGTACGGCGTGATGATCGGCGACGAAGGACGCGGCGTGCCGACCATCATCGAAATGGCGAACTACACGCGGCTCGACTGCGTGATCGGCAGCGCCGCGCTGATGCGCGCCGCGCTCGTGCAGGCGATCCATCATGCGCGGCATCGCAGCGCGTTCGGCCGGCACCTCGCCGAGCAGCCGCTGATGCGCAACGTGCTCGCCGATCTCGCGCTCGAATCGGAAGCGGCGACGGTGCTGTTCATGCGTCTCGCGCGCGCGTTCGAGCAATCCGCCGATGCGTCGTCGGCTTCATTGGCCGAACGCGCATGGCGGCGCATCGTTACGCCGGCCGCGAAGTACTGGGTCTGCAAGCGCGCGCTCGAATTCACCGGCGAGGCGATGGAAGTGTGGGGCGGCAACGGCTACGTCGAAACCGGGCCGATGGCGCGCTTCTATCGCGAGGCGCCGGTCAACTCGATCTGGGAAGGCTCGGGCAACGTGATGTGCCTCGACGTGCTGCGCGCGATGGAACGCGAGCCGCAAGCCGCGCAAGCGCTGTTCGCCGCCTGGCAGGACGTCGCGCGCGCGCATCCAGCATTGGGCGCGGCGCTCGCGCGGCTCGCCGCGACGCTGAACGGGCCAGCCGAACAGCGCGAGGCATCGGCACGACGTATCGCGCAGCAGATCGTGCTGATCGCGCAGGCCACGCTGCTCGCGCAGCACGCGCCCGCGGCGGTCGCCGACGCATTCATCGCAACGCGTGTCGCCGACGGCTGCGGCGAAAGCGGCCGCGTGTACGGCACGCTGCCGGCCACGTTCGATCACGCGGCGATCATCGAGCGCGCCTTTCCCGCTTAAGCGCGGCGGGGCCCGCTAACTGCGGGCGCTCCGCTCGCAATACCGACGCAAGCTCAAACCAATAAGCGCGCTCGACGCGCATCGTCATCCATCAGGGAGTGGACTCACATGAAGAATGATCTGTCGGGGGTCGCCGCGCTCGAAGCGCTGCTGCGCGATCAGCGTCACGCGTACCTGCGCGCGCCGTATCCGTCGTGGGACACGCGCGCGACGCATCTGCGCGCGCTGCGCAAGCTGATGCTCGACAATCGCGACGCGCTCGCCGATGCGATGCACGCGGACTTCGGCAATCGAGCGAAAGAAGAAGTGCTGCTCGCCGAATTCCTGCTCGTGAAGGAAGAGATCGACGCAGCGCTGCGTCACGGCAAGCGCTGGATGAAAGCGCAGCGCCGCCGCACCAACAAGTGGCTGCTGCCGGCGCGCGCGAAGGTGGTGCCGCAGCCGCTCGGCGTGGTCGGCATCATCGTGCCGTGGAATTATCCGGTGTTGCTCGCGGTCGGGCCGTTGATCAGCGCGCTGACGGCCGGCAATCGCGCGATCATCAAGATGTCCGAGCTGACGCCGCGTACCTCGGCGCTATTCGAGTTGCTGATCGGCCAGACCTTCGCGCGCAATCACGTCGCGGTCGTCAACGGCGACGCGGCGCTCGCGGCCGCGTTCAGCGCGCAGCCGTTCGATCATCTGCTGTTCACCGGCTCGACCAAGGTCGGTCACGAAGTGATGCGCGCGGCGGCCGAGCATCTGACGCCGGTCACGCTCGAACTCGGCGGCAAGTCGCCGGCGCTGATCGGCGCGCATGCGCGTTTCGACAACGCGGTCGACAACCTGATCGCCGGCAAGACGCTGAACGCTGGGCAGACCTGTATCGCGCCCGACTATGTGCTGGTGCCGCGCGGCAAGGAGCAGGCGTTCATCGAACGGGCGCGCGTGCGAATGGCGAGGATGTACCCGGACTTCGCGCAGAACCCGGACTACACGTCGATCATTTCGGCGCGGCACTTCGAGCGGCTCGAACGTCTCGCCGACGAAGCGCGGGCTGCGGGCGCGCAGTTGCACGCGCTGACCGACGCGACGCCCGATGCCGCGAGCCGGCGCTTTCCGCTGATTGCCGTGACTGGCGCGCCGAACGAATGCGCGCTGATGCAGGAGGAGATTTTTGGGCCGCTGTTGCCGCTCGTGCCGTATGACACGCTTGATGACGCGATCGCGTGGATCAATGCGCGGCCGCGGCCGCTGGCGCTTTATCTCTATGCCGACGATGCGCGGACTGTTGAGCGTGTCACGCTCGAAACTATTGCCGGTGGAATGGCGGTTAATGAGACGTTAATGCAGCTTGCGTGTGAGAGTTTGCCGTTCGGCGGGGTTGGAGCGAGTGGCATGGGGGCGTACCACGGGTATGAGGGGTTCGTTACTTTTTCGAAGATGAAGCCTGTGCTTATGCAGGCGCGCCTCAACGCGCGTGGGTTGATCTCGCCGCCGTATGGGAGACGCGTGAACGCGTTGTTGAAGTTGATGATGAGGTTTTGATTTTTCATCTTGGGCGGTGAGGCCTTTTTTGTCTTTGTTCTTGGCGGGGTTGGCCTTTCCTTGCTGACTTATTGGTCTATTAGCGTTGCCCCTGTGCGGGGCGGCACCTACTTTCTTTACTGCTGCAAAGAAAGTAGGCAAAGAAGACAGCTTTAAACCGCTAACTCTTAAGCGGGTCCCTCGGTCCGCACGAGGTAGTGGTGCATCTGGAATCCGGGCTTCCGCACATTCGGCGCTAGTGACAAGGCAGTCATTCTTCCGGCGGCGCTGCGCGCGCCGAAACCCTGTTCCAAAACCACTGGTTGTTTCGGGGCTTCGCTGGGGCCCAGCCGTTTGTTCGCAAATTATCAGCACACTCTTATCGCCACTCAGATTTAAGCCGAGTAAAAAAGGATGCCCGCATTTTGTATTACCCAGCGGCGAGATTTTCAAGCCGCCCAGCGGTCATAAACCTTCTCCAGGACAACATACGTGGCGTACGAAGGAACATTTCTTGTGAATAACGCGCCGTTGTCGCCACTGACGATTTTCGGCGTCGGCACATTCAACGCGTTTTCAGGTCACCATCAATATCGCAATCGCGGCGGATGCACAGCGGTGCCTAACGACGGCCCTATACCGGCGGGTAAATATTGGATCGTTGACCGCCCCAAGGGCGGCATCCGCTCTCAGGCTTACGCGTGGGCTCAAGATACCTTCAACTCAGCATTCGGCACGCCTTCGAATCACAGTGAATGGTTCGCGCTCTATCGGGATGACGGCAGCATTGATGACATAACCTAAGGCGCGGGCAGTTCCGGTTGCATCCGGCAGGCGGTCAAGGTATTTCACTTGGTTGTATTACCGTGCCGAGCCATAGCGATTTCATGAGAATCCGCAACGCGCTGATCCACACCACTACTATTCCTGCCCGCAGTTCGGGGCTTCGCGCGTACGGAACAATCGAGGTCATCACGTATGGCAGCACTTGCCCGTAGGCTATTCAAGATCGCGCTGTTTGTCGGTCTGTTCTGTCTCGCCGTACCCTATATCCACACGTATCCCTGGCCAATGCCTGAAAGCCAGTCGGTGATTTGGTGGCGTGCTTCGCGCTGGCTTGGAATCCGCGATCCCGAGGATTTGTATTTCGTCGTGTGGGTGACTATTGATCTGCTTGTGGCGGCGTTAGCGTATTTGGCGATTATCAGGCTATGGCGGTGCTGGCGGGGCTGGAATAGGCACATAGAATCGTAACGGCTTGCAGGCCGCGCACGTCGCGCAAGAGATCGTCGGGCGCCGCATAGCGTGACGGCTTCGATAGGGATATTTATTTTGTCGGTGTTCTTACGGGGTTGGCCTTTCCTTGCTTTCTTATCGGTCTATTAGCGTTGCCCCTGTGCGGGGCGGCACCTACTTTCTTTGTTGCTGCAAAGAAAGTAGGCAAAGAAGACAGCTTTAAACCGCTAGCTCTTAAGCGGGTCCCTCGGTCCGCATGAGGTAGTGGTGCGTATCCGTGGTCATATCGTGCGCGATTATCCCGCGCTGGCCAATGATCCGACCTTGCGCGACCGGCTTAATGCGCCTTTACGCAAACAAAGATGCTCCGCTTTACACATGACGGGCCGATAGTCGATTTCCTGTATGCGGAAGCGACGACGCCGGGGTTTTACTGGATTCCGGAGGTCATAGCATGGCTGCACAAACCCGGCGTTCGGCAAGAAAAGACCAACACAAGAGGGAGTGTCTGAATTTTTGTGTGCAAGGCGTCTGAACATTTCAGGCGTGGCAGGCGATCAATTTCATTCTAGCTGTTGGGTCGTGTGAAGCGATCCTCGTAGAGGATCGCGAACTGCCGCATGGCGGCCTTCCAGTCGTGGGCCGCACGGTGCCAGTCGCTGGTGATTTTGCGCAGCGCAAGCCAGAGCAGTTTGGTCGCCGCTTCATCGGACGGGAAGTGTCCGCGCGTCTTTATGATCTTGCGCAGCTGTGCATTCACGCTCTCCAGCGAATTGGTAACCGGCATGATATAGCCGGTGCCTCGCGTTCCCGCGCCCAGCGGTTTGAGCGTATGGTGTGACCATCCGGGACAGGGGCACTGGGGAGCACTTCGGGTGGGCAGGCCGTTGTTACATGATGAGCCGCGAGCTCGTGTTAGTAGTTGGCCGCCCCTGCGACCCGCCCGGTTGCGCTGTGAGCGCGAATCCGTAGTTGTCGTGCTGCCCCACCGGCTCCCAACAGTGATCTGATACGGGAGACGGTTATGCGAATCGTGGGATTTGATGTTTCGCGCTCCGTGGCCGAGATCGCGTACCTGGAGAATGGCCTGATGCATGCCGGCGGCCGTACCGGGTTGCGACGCGACCAGCTGGAACGCTTTGCCGAGAACCTACGTGCCACCGATCACGTGGTGCTCGAGGCAACCGGCAACACTGCCGCCATCGTCAACGTGCTCCGCCGTCACGTCGCGCGTGTGGCGATTGCGAATCCGCTGCAAGTCCGGCTGATCGCCGAAGCCCGCGTCAAAACGGACAAGATCGATGCGGCCGTGCTGGCACAACTGTATGCAAGCGGCTTTCTGCCGGAAGTCTGGATGCCAGACGAGCGCACGCTGGCGTTGCGTCGGCAGATCTCGCGCCGTTCGCAGCTGGTGCGGCAACGCACGCGGCTGAAGAACGAGGTTCACGCCGTGCTGGCGGCGCATCTGATCGAGCGGTGTCCTGCCACCGATCTGTTTGGCAGGAAGGGGCGTGCATGGCTCAGCGTTCAACCGCTGCCGCTGGATGAACGCCTGGGCATCGAGCAGCGACTGCGCGAACTGGACCGCCTCGGCGAAGATCTGCGTGAGGTGGAGCAGGCACTCGCGCAAGCGACCATCGACGACGCGCGACTACGCGTGATGCTGACGATTACCGGCGTCAATACCACGGTGGCGATCGGGCTGCTATCGGCCATCGGCGACATCGAGCGGTTTCCGAATCCGGAGAAGCTGGTGAGCTACTTCGGGCTCAATCCGTCGGTCTATCAATCCGGCCCAACACCGGCCAGGCACGGCCACATCACCAAGCGCGGCCGCTCTTACGCACGGGCGATGCTGGTCGAGGCTGCCTGGGGCGCCACGCAGGCGCCCGGGCCACTGCGCGCCTTCTTCCTGCGCGTGCGCGATCGCCGCGGCCAACAAATTGCCGTCGTAGCGACCGCTCGCAAGCTCGCCGTGATCGTCTGGTATGTGATGACACGTGGCGAACCGTTCGCGTGGGATCGTCCCGCGTTAACCGCGCACAAGCTGCGCGCGCTGGAACTGCAGGCTGGAATGCCGGCGCAGCATGGCTCGCGCAAAGGTTCGGCTGCCGCCTACAGTCTGAAGAGCGTCCGCCAGCAGGAGCGAGCCATGGCCGAGCAGTCCGAGCGAACCTATCAGAGACTGTTTAACCGATGGAAGCAGTCGCGCCCCAAATCAGACAGCGCGCCGATACGGTGGCCGGAAGCGCGGACATAGCGAACGAGCGAAGTACGGCGTGAGGGCTTGTGTATTTCATCCGTGGTGTAGATGACCTTGCGCACCTCAGGCGGAAACGCGAAGAACGGAATCACGCGAACCCATGCGCGGCGCCAGGCTGCCATGACCGTCGGGAACCTGCTTGCCCACGGGCCCCGTTCCAGGGCAAGCAACTCCGCCTCGGCTGCAGCAGCACTGGCCGCCGTGTAGATTGGACGCAGGGCTGCGGCCAGCTCCCGACGCTCCTTCCAGCCGGCATAGTCGAGCGAATTGCGGATGAGGTGCACGATACAGGTCTGCAGCGTGGTCGCCGGGAAGACCGCTTCAAGCGCGTCGGACATGCCCTTCAGTCCGTCGGTGACGGCAATCAGGATGTCCTGCACGCCGCGTGTCTTCAGATCGCTGAAGACCTTCATCCAGAACTTCGCGCCCTCGGTGTTCTCGATCCACAGTCCGAGAATGTCACGCGTGCCGTCGGGCAGGATCCCCAGCGCCAGATAGATCGCCTTGTTGCGCACCATCCCTTCGTCGCGGATCTTCACACGCAGCGCGTCGAAGAACACCACCGGATACATTGGCTCGAGCGGACGGCCCTGCCAGGCTGTGATCTCCTCAGTCACCGCATCGGTGACACAGCTGATGAACTCCGGCGATACTTCGGTGCCGTACTGTTCGGCCAGAAAGCCCTGTATCTCACGCACGGTCATGCCTCGCGCGTACATCGCAATGATCTTGTCGTCGAAGCCGGTAAAGCGGCGTTCGTGCCGTGGTATCAGGATCGGTTCGAAGCTGCCGTCACGGTCGCGCGGAATGTCTACCCGCAACGGGCCGTCCTCCGTCAACAGGGTCTTGCCGCTCCTGCCGTTGCGCTGGTTGGTCGACTCCGGCGGGCGTTGGCCTCCGCTCGGATAGCCCAGGTGATGTTTTAGCTCGGCGCCCAGCGCACGCTCGATCAGCGCCTTCTTGAACGCCATCGAGGCTGCCTGCACCGCTTCCGCCGTCATCGGACCCTTCACGAACTCATCGATGAGCTCCTCTGGAATCGCGGGCAGCTCAGGCGGGGGCGCAGACCCTGCTTTTGGTTTGCTTGGCATACATGCTCCTTTGGGTACATGTTATGCCTTGAACACAAAATTTCTGACAGGCTCAACGAACCAGGCGGAGGGAACCCGGCGTGCCTTCCGCGCTCACATCAAGCCGCAAACCACTGCCGCGATCACCGAGCCGCTCACCAGTACCACGCCCACCACGCGGCGTTTATTCAATTCGGTCCACAGCAGCACGCCGGTCAGCGACAGCAGAATCAGGCTGCCCGCGATCGTGTCGATCAACAGCACCCACCCGACGCTGAGACCCACGCCCTTGTGCAGATTGCTCAGCGTCGCGAAAAACGAGTTGCGCGTGTGCTTCACCGTCACGAAGCCGTTGCCGACCCAGTACTCGGCCTGCACGCTCTGCCCCGGGCCCATGATGCCGACCTGCCATTGCTCAGGCTGAATGGTGCGGTGATCGCCCCATGCGACCGGATGCGCGGGCTCGCGCTTCGCGCGCCCCGGCTTGCCGTCGATCTTCAACTCGCGTTGCAGCCACTTCGCCATCTCTGCCGGCGAGTGCAGCGGCTTCTCAGGCACCGCGATCTGCATTTCCTCGACCTGCGGCGCCCCCGTCGAAATTTTCAGCGGACCGGCGCGATGATTGAGCAGGAAGCCGGTCACGCCGAACATCAGCCCGAGCACCGCGCCCCACAAGCCGATCCAGCCATGCACGTTGCGCAGCCCCTTGATGAAGGTCGCACGACGCGAACGCTGCCGCCGCGGCGCCTGTTGCGCGGTGGCGCCCGGCCTGGGGACGCCCGGCGCGGCGACGGTAGGTTTCAGATCGATCGATTCAGGCGCGTTCAAAACGGACTCCAGGCTAGAGCGGTAGGAAGAATTCGAGTGAGAACAGGCGGACCGGCCGGCTTGTGATCCGGGCGATCCGCGCGAAGGGCTGGCTGGCGAGTCACAGGGGAGTAGCGTGACAAAAAGCTTGCGATGCCTTTCAATTGAGAAACATTATCATTACACAATTAAGTGTTTGGCTCAATGTCGTGACGCCGTGGGCGCGCAGTGCATACCCGCCGGGCAATCTTCGAGTCGCCTCCCAATGCGCGCCAGCCGCTTGACATCCGCGCGGCGCGAAACGACGCTAGCTGGCGATGCCGTCAACGCCGCCGTCCGGGGATACCTGCCGTCATGCGACTCTGCTTCGTGGTCCTTGCCACCGCCGGCTGGCTGGCCGGCATCGATGCCGCGAGCGCGAGCGCGCCGGTCAAACTGGACGACCCCTATACCAACGAGGGCGAGACGCAGACCTTCACCATCAACGCGGACGGCTCGTATGCGAAGCTCGATTCGATGACGCTGCGCGTGAACAACGAAGCCGGTGTCGAGCGGGTCGCGCAGCAATACGTCTGGTTCAACCGCAACATGGCCGACGTGCAGATTCTCGAGGCCTACACGGTCACCGCCGACGGCAAACGTCACGACGTATCGCCCGAGCAGATCCGCGACGTGCAGGAAGTCCGCTCGTTCGACGCGCCGATGTTCCAGGACATCCAGGAAAAGGTGATCGTGTTCCCCGCGGTCGAACCCGGCGCGCGCGTGCATCTGACCTACCGCAAGACGCAGCATCAGCCGATCGTGCCGGGCGAATTCAGCGACTTCACGCCGCCCGATCTCGCGCCGACCCGCAACTTCCGCCTGATCTACGACCTGCCCGCCGACAAGCCGCTGTACGCGGACGCCCGTGGCTTCAGCACGGTGACGCCCATCACGCGCGACGGCCGCACGCGCTACGAATTCCGCTACGACAAGGCGCATTTCGACCGGCTCGAACGCGGCTCGATTGCATACGTGTCGTACGGGGATCGGCTGATGGTGTCGACCTTTCCGAGCTATGCCGCGTTCGCCGCGTCCTATCGCAGTTCCGCAGCCGACCCGGGCACGCACGACGCCGCGATCACCCAGCTCGCGCAAAAGTTGACCGCGCACGATCACACCCCGCGCGACAAAGCCAAAACGCTATACGACTGGGTGCGCCGCAACATCCGCTATGTCGCGATCTACGTCGGACGCGGCTCCGTCGTGCCGCACAGCGCGAGCGCCATCCTCGCGAACCGCTATGGCGATTGCAAGGACCACGTCGCGCTCTACGGCGCGCTGCTCGACACGGTCGGCGTGCGCAACGAGCCGGCGCTGATCAGCAGCGGCACGATCTACACGCTGCCGAGTGTGCCCGGCTACGGCGTCATCAATCATGCGATCACGTGGCTGCCCGATTTGCAGATGTACGCGGATTCGACCGCGTCGAACGTCGAGTTCGGTTTTCTGCCTTCGTCCGATATGGACCGTCCTACCGTGTTGATCGACGACGGCGTACTCGCGCAAACACCGGCCACCGCGCCGATGTCGCGCAGCACCGATCTCGCGATCAAGATCGAACCTGACGGCTCGGCGAGCTTCACGTATCGGCTGCAAGATGCCGGACCGTACGCCGAGCAGGCCCGCGCGCGGCTGCGCACGCAAACGCCCGCGCAACGAGAGGAATCGATTCAGGCCGAGCTGCGCAACGCGAATCTGCGCGGCACCGCGACGCTGACGACGAGCGACCTCAGCGCGGCCGACGGCCCGCTCACGCTGACGATGAAAGGCACGCTGGAAAGTCTCGTGGTGACCGGCATGACCGCATCGATCCCGGCCCTGACGAGCCTCGGCGGCGGCGTCGAGGCCGATACGCGCTACTGGCTCGGCGAACGCAAGCGCACGCAGCCGTTCGTGTGTCACAACCTCGCGATCCACGAACGCGCGCGCATCGAGCTGCCGGCCAACTTCCGCGTGCTCGACATGCCGGAGGCGCAACGCACGCAGGACCGCTTCGTCGATTTCACGTCCGAGTACGCGTTCGATCCGCTCAGCAACGTGGTCACGATGACGCGCGACGGCGCCACCCATTTCGACAGCGACGTCTGCACGCCCGATGATTTCACGCGCATGCGTCCCGCGATCGAAGCGATCGGACGGGACGTGCGCGCGGAGGTGATCGTCAGGTCGACGCTGGTGGAGTCGTCGAACGTGGCGTCGCAGGCGCCTTGAACATCAACGCGTCAACGCGTCAAACCGGCCACAACGGGCCTTCCTGCATCGCGCCGATCTGCTCGCGCATCTCGAGGATGCGATCCTCCCAGTAGCGCTGCGTGTTGAACCATGGAAACGCGGCCGGAAACGCCGGATCGTTCCAGCGGCGCGCGAGCCACGCCTGATAGTGAATCAGCCGCAACGTGCGCAGCGCTTCGATCAGATGCAGTTCGCGCGGCTCGAACTCGCAGAAATCCTCGTAGCCGGCGAGCAGATCGGCGAGCGCGCGCGACGCCTCCGCGCGTTCGCCCGGCAACAGCAGCCACAGGTCCTGAATCGCGGGACCCATGCGGCTGTCGTCGAAATCGACGAAATGCGGGCCCGCATCGGTCCACAACACGTTGCTCGGATGACAGTCGCCGTGCAGACGCAACGTGCGAATCTCGCCGGCCCGCTCGAACGCACGCGCGACACCTTCGAGCGCGAGATTCACGACGGTTTCCCACGCGGTTCGCAAGTCGTCGGGCACGAAACGATGCGCCAGCAGGAAGTCGCGCGGCTCGTAGCCGAACGTGTCGATGTTCAACGTGGGACGTTCCTCGTAGTCCTGGGTCTGTCCGATCGCATGAATGCGCCCGATGAAACGTCCGAGCCATTCGAGCGTGTCGCGCCGGTCGAGATCCGGCGCGCGGCCGCCGCGTCGCTCGAAGACCGAGAAGCGGAAACCGTCGAAGCTATGCAGTGTGCGGCCATCGAGCACGCGCGCGGTCACGGCCGGGATCTCGCGCGCGGCGAGTTCGGCGACGAACGCGTGCTCTTCGAGAATCGCCGCGTCGCTCCAGCGCTCGGGACGATAGAACTTCGCGACCACGGGCGGACCGTCTTCGACGCCGACCTGATACACGCGATTTTCGTAGCTGTTGAGCGGCAGCAGACGGCCGTCGGTCCGCACGCCGGTCGTTGCGAGCACGCCGTCGATCGCGTCCAGCACGGTTTCCGGCGTGAGCCGCGCGAACGGCACGGCGCCATCGGCGCCGGCCTCAGGATGGGAATTATCGGGAATGGTGTCGTTCATGCCCCGCATTGTGCGCCGCGCCGCGGCTAAAGACGAGGGCGACGGCTCGTAATACGTGCGGGGCATCGCTAGAAATACGGGCTGATTTGCGGCGCGCCGTGGATCGACGCGCGCATCGACCCGCAGCGATGCCGGCGAGCCGATCTCACCTTACAACATCACTACAGCCCGCTCCTGCGTGTCACACAACGGCAATGAGCAACAGATAAGCCTCTCGTTCAATGCGTCTGCGCGCCGGCCGGACGTATCAGGTCGCCGGTATCGATCAGATCTTCGAGGAAAAAGGGTTCGGTGTTGAGCTGCCGCGATGCGCCGGGCTCGCCGGCGTACCACGCCACCATCGCCATGTCGCCAAGAATGCGCATGACGATTCCGCGCGCGCCTTGCGGCACGGCGATATGTACCGATCGGACAATGGAACCGACTTCCATGATAATTCCCCGCTTCCCTTAGCCGGCTTTATGATTTCACGCCGGTCGAGGTGATGATAAAAACGCCGCTTCGCATTGGACGTTGCGTGCGCACTTAATCTGTCGCGCGCATGGCGCGTGAGAGGTTCGAGTCATTGTTCCCGCTTTGCGGGGCTTTGGGAAGGCGAATAGAAGGCTTTTACCAGTCGTTTCGCCCTATTCCCATTGCGCTGCGCACGGCCGATGATCTCGGCGTCAGACGTCGTAATGAAGACCATCATAAACCCTGTCGGGGGGAGACATCAAAAACGTGCATTACCAGAACGATCTGCAAGATGCGGCTAACGCGCAGCTTCGCACCTGCCTTCGCGCCGACGGGGCGCGCCTGCGTTTCCGATCCGCGCGGCGCGGCCGCCGCTGATTTCATCAGTCTGCGCTAGTCATGTGGATCGTTCGTCTCGCGCTACGGCGCCCCTATACGTTCGTCGTGCTGGCGTTGCTATTGCTGATCGTCGGGCCACTGACGATTCTGCGCACACCCACCGACATCTTTCCGAACATCGATATTCCGGTGCTGTCGGTGATCTGGTCGTACAACGGCCTGCCCGCCGACGAAATGGAGCGGCGCATCGCGCTGAACTACGAGCGCGGCTTGTCGGTGGCGGTCAACGATATCGAACACACGGAATCGACGTCGCTGAACGGCATCACGGTCATCAAGATCTTTTTCCAGCCGGGCGCGAATATCGACGAAGCGCTCGCGCAGGTCACCGCGCTGTCGCAGTCGCAAGTGCGCTCGCTGCCGCCCGGCATCACGCCGCCGTTCATCCTGCGCTACAACGCGTCGACGGTGCCGATTCTGCGCCTCGCGTTGTCGTCCGCGTCGCTGACCGAGCAGGAGCTGTTCGACTTCGGCAATAACTTCCTGAAGACGCAGCTCGCCACCGTGCCCGGAGCATCCGCGCCGCTGCCGTATGGCGGCAAGCAACGGCAGATCATGATCGATATCGATTCGCGCAAGTTGCAGGAGCGCAATCTGTCGCCGATGGACGTGGTCAGCGCGGTCTCCGCGCAGAACCTGATTCTGCCTTCGGGCACCGCGAAGATCGGCTCGACCGAGTACTCTGTGGTAATGAACGGCAGCCCCGATTCGCTCGCCGGGCTGAACAACATTCCGATCCGCACCACCGCAAACGGCACCGTCTATATCCGCGACGTCGCGCACGTGCGCGACGGCTACCAGCCGCAGACCAACATCGTGCGCGTGAACGGCCAGCGCGCCGCGCTGCTGACGATCAACAAAAGCGGCAACACGTCCACGCTCAATATCGTCGACCGTATCAAGACGATGATGCCGACGCTGCGCAATCTGGTGCCGCCGTCGCTGAATATCGACCCTGTCGCCGACCAGTCGCTGTTCGTGCGTGCATCGGTGGAGGGCGTGCTGCGTGAAGCGCTGATCGCCGCGTGTCTGACGGGCCTGATGATTCTGCTGTTCCTCGGCAACTGGCGCGCGACGCTGATCATCGCGGTATCGATTCCGTTGTCGATGATCACGTCGATCATCGCGTTGTCCGCGCTCGGCCAGACGATCAACATCATGACGCTCGGCGGGCTCGCGCTCGCGGTCGGGATTCTGGTCGACGATGCGACCGTCGCGATCGAGAACATCAGCCATCAGCTCGAACAGGGCAAGACGCTAGAACAGGCGATTCTCGACGGCGCGCATCAGATCGCGATTCCGACGCTGGTGTCGACGTTGTCGATCTGCATCGTGTTCGTGCCGATGTTTCTGCTCACCGGTGTCGCGCACTACCTGTTCATTCCGCTCGCCGAAGCGGTGGTGTTCGCGATGCTCGCGTCGTACTTCTTCTCGCGTACGCTCGTGCCGACGCTCGCGAAGTATCTGCTGCGCTATCACCACAAGCCCGCTGATCTGCATCACGCGCCGGCGCAAACGCGCAATCCGTTCATGCGCGTGCACTACGCGTTCGAACGCGGTTTCTCGCGTTTGCGCGAGCGCTATCGCGTGTTTCTCGAAGCGCGCATGGCGCGGCCGAGCCTGTTCGTTACGCTGTTTCTCGTGTGCTGTGGCGCGTCGCTGCTGTTGTTGCCGTTTATCGGCCGCGACTTTTTCCCCGCCGTCGATGCCGGCACGATCGCACTGCACATGCGCGCGAAAACCGGCATGCGGGTCGAGGAAACGGCGGTGCTGACCGATCGCGTCGATGCGCGCATCCGCCAGCTGATTCCGGCCGGCGAACTGCATTCGATCATCGACAACATCGGCCTGCCGGTGTCGGGTATCAACCTGTCGTACAGCAACACGGGCACGATCGGCACCTCCGACTCGGACATCCTGATCACGCTGAACCCCGAACATCATCCGAGCGCCGGCTATGTGCGCACCTTGCGGCGCACGCTCACCGACGAATTCCCCGGCGTGCAGTTCGCGTTTCTGCCGGCCGATATCGTCAGTCAGACGCTGAACTTCGGCATGCCGTCGGCGATCGACATCCAGATCGTCGGCCGTGAGGTGGCCGCCAATCGTGCGTTCGCCGCTAAGCTGCTGAACCGTCTGCGCACGGTGCCGGGCCTCGTCGATGCGCGCATCCAGCAGCCCGCCGATCTGCCGCGGATTTTCATCGACGTCGATCGCACGCGCGCGCAGCAAGCGGGTTTTTCGCAGCGCGATATCGCGAGCAATCTGCTGATCACGCTGTCGGGCAGCCAGCAGACCACGCCGACGTTCTGGCTCAATCCGCGCAACGGCGTCAGCTACAACGTGATCACGGAAGCGCCGCAATACACGATCGATTCGCTGCAATCGCTCGCGAACATTCCGTTGAACGCCAACGGCCGCAACAACATTCTCGGCTCGCTCGCGACAATGCGCCGCGAAGCCAGCAACGCGGTGCTCACGCACTACAACGCGCAAACCACGATCGACATCTACGGCACCGCCGACGGCCGCGACCTCGGCGGCGTGTCCGACGACATCCGCAGGATCATCGACGAATCGAAAGCCGAGTTGCCGAAGAGCTCGACGATCGAACTGCGCGGCCAGGTGCAAACGATGAACGAGTCGTTCTCGGGCCTGCTCGCCGGTCTGCTGTTCGCGGTGCTGCTCGTGTATCTGCTGATCGTCGTCAATTTCCAGTCGTGGCTCGATCCGTTCATCATCATCACCGCGCTGCCCGGCGCGCTCGCGGGCATCGTGTGGATGCTGTTCCTCACGCACACCACACTGTCGATCCCTGCTCTCACCGGCGCGATCATGTGTATCGGCATCGCGACCGCGAACTCGATTCTGGTGATCAGCTTCGCGCGCGAACAATTGCTGCTGCACGGCGACGCGACCCGCGCGGCGATCGAAGCGGGCTTCACGCGCTTCCGCCCGGTGTTGATGACCGCGCTCGCGATGGTGATCGGCATGGTGCCGATGGCGATCGGTCTCGGCGAAGGCGGCGAGCAGAACGCGCCGCTCGGGCGCGCGGTGATCGGCGGGCTCGCGGTCGGCACGCTGGCCACGCTGATCTTCGTGCCGGTCGTGTTCTCGATGATCTATCGACGGCTCGCGGCGCGGCATCAGCGCGCCGCGGAACACGTGGTGCAGAAGCCATGAACATCCCGCACGCGATAACCGTTCCGGCCGGCACGCGCATCATGCGATGCCACGACACAAGAGGCAGCCTCGACTGCCCATGCAATTTCGAAGGGGAAGCTTGATGGAAGCACAACGTCCCGGCGGCTCGGGTTCAGGATCGGGCTCTGGCGGCCACGCCGCGCATGATCCGGCGAAAGCGCGACGCACGCGCCTGATCATGATTGCCACCGCCGTTGCGGTGCTCGCGCTCGCCGCGCAAGGGATCTGGTCGCGCCACGATGCGCATGCGGCGCTCGAACGCGATGCCGAGCACACGAGCCAGATGAGCGTCGAAGTCGTGCAGCCGCAAAAGTCGTCGGCCGGGTTCGATCTGACGTTGCCCGGCAACGTGCAGGCCTTCCTCGACACGCCGATCTACGCGCGCACCAGCGGCTATCTGAAGAAGTGGTACGCCGACATCGGCACGCGTGTGAAGAGCGGCCAGTTGCTCGCGGAAATCGACACGCCCGAAATCGACGACCAGTTGCGCGCCGCCCGCGCCGATCTCGCGAACGCCGAAGCGAATTACGCGCTGGCGAAGAGCACCGCGGATCGCTGGACGGATATGTTCAAAAGCAAGTCGGTGTCAAAACAGGAGACCGACGAGAAAGTCGGCGACATGCTCGCGAAAAAAGCCACGCTCGACGCCGCGCGTTTCAACGTCGCGCGACTCGAAAAGACGCAGTCGTTCCAGAAGGTCTATGCACCGTTCGACGGCACCGTGACCGCGCGCAACGTCGACGTCGGCGCGCTGATCGACGCGGGCAGCTCGGGCGGCCCCGCGAAGGAAATGTTTCATGTCGCGCAGGCGGACCGGCTGCGCGTCTATGTGAACGTGCCGCAAGCGTACGCGCAGCAGGTGCGCGCGCAGCAAAGCGCGTTTCTGACGCTGACCGAGACGCCGTCGCGGCACTACCCGGGTACGGTCGCGCGCACCGCAGGTGCGGTCGATCCGCAGCAGCGCACGATGCTCGTCGAAGTCGACGTCGACAATCGCAGCGGCGAGCTGTTGCCGGGCGCGTACGCGCAGGTGCATTTCGCGCTCGGCGCGGGCACGGCGTCGTTCACGCTGCCGGGCAACGCGCTGCTGTTCCGTCCCGACGGCGTCAAGGTCGCGACCGTCGATCCGCAGCACAAGGTGAAGCTGGTGCCGGTATCGCTCGGCACGGACTTCGGCACGCGCGTCGCGATCGTGGCGGGTTTGCAGGGCAACGAGCAGGTGATCCTGAATCCGCAGGATTCGATCGTCGATGGCGCACCGGTGCGGATCGTGCCGCGCAAGGCGGAAGGCGGTGCGGCGCCGGAAGGCACGGCTGGAGCCGCCGGTGCGACCGGCGCGGCGGCCAGCTCGCCGGCGGCGCAAGCCGACGCGCGGTCGGGCGCGAGGACGTGATCATGAAGGTGTCGGTTTTGCGGCGCGTGCTTGCGTCATCGGCTGATTTCGCGCGCGGGTCGGCGAACGCTTCCATTCGCGCCCCGGCAGTCGCGCTGACTCTCGCCGGTGCGCTCGGCGCCTGCACCGTCGGCCCCGACTACGTGAAGCCCGCCGCCGTCACACCCGCGACCTGGCGCGAACTCGAAGGCACCGGCTGGAAGCCCGCGCAACCGGCCGACACGCTCACGCGCGGCGCGTGGTGGCGCATCTACGGCGACGCGTCGCTCGATGCACTCGAAGCGCAGGTCGCGAGCGCGAACCAGGACGTGCAGGCCGCCGAGGCGCGCTTTCGCGCGGCGCGCGCGAGCGTCGCGCAGTATCGCTCGCAATTCTTCCCGGTAGTCACCGCGGGCGTCCAGTATTCGCGCACGCGGACCTCGGAGAACGTGCTGCATAAATCGACCGCCGGTCTCGCGCTGAACGACTATCTGGTGCAGGTCGACGCGTCGTGGGAACCGGACCTGTGGGGCCGCGTGTCGCGCAGCGTCGAAGGCGCGAAGGCTGGCGCGCAGGCGAGCGCCGCCGACGTCGACGCCGCGCTGCTGTCGATGCAGGCCGAGCTCGCCACCGATTACTTCGAGCTGCGCGGACTCGATCAGGAGCGCCGACTCCTCGGCGACACGATCAAGGCCTACCAGGAGGCGCTCGAACTGACGCAGCATCGCTACGCCGGCGGCATCGCGACCGATGCCGATGTCGCGCAGGCACAAGCGCAGCTGAAGACGACCCAGGCGCAGGCGCTCGATCTCGGCGTGCAGCGCGCGCAGCTCGAACATGCGATCGCGATCCTGATCGGCCAGCCGCCGTCGACCTTCACGCTGCCGGTCGCGCCGCTCGTCGCGGTGCCGGTCGTCGCGGCGGCCGGCGTGCCGTCCGGCTTGCTCGAGCGGCGTCCCGATATCGCGGCGGCCGAGCGGCACGTCGCCGCGATGAATGCGCAGATCGGCGTGGCCACCGCGGCGTTTTTCCCGAATCTCGTGCTGGCCGTGACGGGCGGACTCGAAGCGACCAACTACAGCCAATGGCTGCTCGCGCCGAGCCGGCTGTGGTCGCTCGGGCCGACGCTCGCGGGCACACTGCTCGACTTCGGCGGCCGCGCGGCCGTCAAGGATCAGGCGCGCGCGCACTACGACGAAAGCGTCGCGCAATATCGGCAAACGGTGCTGAACGCGTTCGGCCAGGTCGAGGACAATCTCGCCGCGCTGCGCGTGCTGGAACAGGAAGCCGCTGCCCAGGACGACGCGGTCGCGGCCGCGCGGCGCGCGCTCGCGGTCGTGTCGGACCGCTACCGGAACGGCGCGATCACCTACCTCGACGTGGTCGTCGCGCAGACGACCACGCTCACCAACGAGCGCAACGCCGTGTCGATCGCACGCCGCCGGATGGCCGCGAGCGTCGCGCTCGTGAAGGCGCTCGGCGGCGGCTGGGATACGTCGGTACTGCCTGGCGACGATTCGCCGGGCGACGATTCGCCGGGCGACGCTTCGCTCGTCCATCGGCCTGCGGCGACTTCCGGTTCGACGCAGACGCCGACGCCGGCCAGCGAAGCCGGGGCGCACGGCTAGCGCAGGGAGACGGGCGCGCGACATGCTCGGGTGACGCGGCACGCCGCGTTGCCCGCGCCGCCGGCTCGAAACGCGTTTGCAGCGTATCCTTAACATCTTTTGCGCGTTTCCGTGTGACCCAAGGAGTTCAGTTGTGAACCTGCCGCCGCAATCCCAGCGGACTGCTTCTGCCGTTCCCTCCCCCGCCGCAGCTTCGGCTCCTTCCACCCGCACCACCACCGTGTCGGATATCCCCTATCTGGAACGCGGCTCGCCCGCGTACTGGCGCGCCAGCCTCGCGCTGCTGTTCGCCGGCTACGCGACGTTCTCGCTGCTTTACTGCGTGCAGCCGCTGCTACCGTCGTTCTCCGAAGCGTTCGACGTGACGCCGGCGCAAAGCAGTCTGTCGCTGTCGCTATCCACCGCGGCGCTCGCGCTGGCGATTTTCGTCGCCGGTTTCGTCTCCGAGGGTTGGAGCCGGCACAAGCTGATGACGCTGTCGCTGACGGTGTCGTCGGTGCTGACGATTGGCGTGTCGGTCGCGCCGCACTGGAATCAGCTGCTCGTGCTGCGCACGCTCGAAGGGCTCGCGCTCGGCGGCGTGCCGGCCGTCGCGATGGCCTATCTCGCCGAGGAAGTGCATCCCGACGGCCTCGGTCTCGCGATGGGTTTGTACGTCGGCGGCACGGCGATCGGCGGCATGGCCGGACGGGTGATCACCGGCGTGCTCGCGGATCTGTTTTCATGGCGCGTCGCAATCGGCACGATCGGCGTGCTCGGCCTGCTGTCGATGCTCGCGTTCCGCGCGCTGCTGCCGCCATCACGCCATTTCGTGCCGCGCCGCGGCCTCGGCTTCGCGCATCACCGCACGCTGCTGTTGCGGCAGTTCACGCGACCGGGCTTGCCTCTGCTGTTCCTGCTCGGCTTCGTGCTGATGGGCAGCTTCGTCACGCTGTACAACTACATCGGCTACCGGCTGCTCGCGCCGCCGTATCGCCTGAACCAGACGGAGATCGGCGCGATCTTCATCGTCTATCTGGTCGGTGTGGTCGCGTCGCCGTGGTCCGGGCGCATGGCCGATACGTTCGGTCGCGCGCGCGTGCTGATCGGCAGCCTGCTGCTGATGGTGTTCGGCCTCGCGCTGACGATGCTGCATCCGCTCGCGGCGATCGCGACCGGCATCGCATGCGCAACGTTCGGGTTCTTTGCCGGTCATTCGGTCGCGAGCGGCTGGGTCGGTCGTCTGGCGAAAGATGCGAAAGGCCAGGCCGCGGCGCTGTATCTGCTCGCGTACTACATCGGCTCGAGCCTGGTCGGTTCGTATGGCGGCCACGTGTGGGCCGGTCATGGCTGGAACGGAGTCGTCGGGCTGGTCGGTGCGCTGCTCGTGATCGGCCTGGTCGCGGCGACGCGCCTGCGCGCACGGGAGTAGCCGCAGGCGATGATCCACCCCGCATGGATCGGCGCAAAACGAAAGGCTTGCGTAAGCGAACGCTCGACACTTTCCGCCGTGTTTTGTTGCGCCGCGCCAATCGCCGCGCGCCCGTCGCGCCGGGGTTCAGCGGCTTGCGAATAAGCGACGGCGCGCAAGCTTGCGCCGCCGCGCCGCTCCTTCAGTCTCCTATACTCGATTAGTGCACTGGTACTGCATGATTTCAAAGCCGCAGCCTCTGCTGGAACGACATAGCAATCATCCTGCATGGGAGGAGACGAAGATGACGTACTTTACGATCGGCGATTTCATCCTGGTCATTCCGATGGCGTTGGCGGGTGCGCTATTCGTCGGCGCACTGCCCTGCAAAACCGAGTTGCGACACAACGCGCTGCGTGTGCTGGGCGCGCTGATCGGTGTGATGTGCGCGGTGGCGCTGGTCGAGGGTCTGCCGGCGCTCGTGTAGCGGCGCGGCGCGAAGTACCAACGAAAAGGCCGCACGCTGAGCGTGCGGCTTCGTTTTGCCCTTGGTTCCGTCTGCCAGTTGCGCGGACGGCTCCTCACGCGATCAGATCGCCTGATCCGTCGACGGCTTTTCCCACAGGTTGATCCCGCCTTCGGTCGCATAGCGATCGATCTCGGCGAGCTCGTCGGCCGAGAATGCGAGGTTCTTCAGCGCGCCGACGTTCTCGCGGACCTGCTCCGCGCGGCTCGCGCCGATCAGTACCGACGTCACGCGCTGATCGCGCAACGCCCACGCGAGCGCCATCTGCGCGAGGCTCTGACCACGGCGCTGCGCGATGTCGTTGAGCTTCCTCACGTGCTCGATGTTCTGCGGGCTCAGAT
The DNA here is from genome assembly GCF_050436725.1 of Paraburkholderia sp. JPY465. Taxonomy (NCBI): domain Bacteria; kingdom Pseudomonadati; phylum Pseudomonadota; class Betaproteobacteria; order Burkholderiales; family Burkholderiaceae; genus Paraburkholderia; species Paraburkholderia sp. JPY465. Next base: position 3,573,991 of record NZ_JBNDMT010000003.1, on the reverse strand, counting down.
GCTCGTCTTTCAGCGAACCGCCGCCCGGCTTGTTGACGCGCGCATCGGCCGGCACGCCGTTCAGGTACTTGCCAGTCAACAGCCCTTGCGCGAGCGGCGTGAACGCGATCGCGCCCGCGCCGACTTCGTCGAGCGTATCGAGCAGGTCGTGTTCGATCCAGCGGTTCAGCATGTTGTACGACGGCTGATGGATCAGCAGCGGCACCTTGTATTCGGCGAGCAGCTTCGTCATTTCGCGCGTCTTCGCCGACGAGTACGACGAGATGCCGATGTAGAGCGCCTTGCCCTGCTGCACCGCGCTCGCCAATGCGCTCGCGGTTTCCTCGAGCGGCGTGTGCGCGTCGAAGCGATGCGAATAGAAGATGTCCACGTAATCGAGGCCCATGCGCTTCAGGCTTTGATCGAGACTCGCGAGCACGTACTTGCGCGAGCCGCCGCCCTGGCCGTACGGACCCGGCCACATATCCCAACCGGCCTTCGACGAAATCAGCAGCTCGTCGCGATACGGTTTGAAATCGTCCTTGAAAAGGCGGCCGAAGTTGGTTTCCGCGCTGCCGTACGGCGGGCCATAGTTGTTCGCCAGATCGAAGTGCGTGATGCCGAGGTCGAAGGCCGTGCGCAGGATGTCACGCTGCGTCGAGATCGGCGTGGTGTCGCCGAAGTTGTGCCACAGGCCGAGCGACAACGCCGGCAGTTTGAGACCCGACTTGCCGCAGACGCGGTATTGCATGTCCGAATAGCGTTCTGAAGCTGCTTCGTAAGCCATTGCTAGTGTCCTTGTCGATGAGATCGCCCGAGAATTCCGGGCGTGAGGATTCGCGCGTTGCGGGAGGCGTGCTGCTCGGGGAATTTATTGTTGTGATGTCGCCGTGGTGCGGCTAGACCGCTATGTTAGCCAATCGACGCGGCGCTTGCAGGCACCAGTATGCGGGATGGACGAGCACGCGCGGCTCACCTACACTCTGGCCGGTTCAAGTTGATGGGAGGTGCAGATGGCCAAAGCGATTTCGATCGCGCTGATTGTCGGCGGTATCGTGCTGCTGTATTTCGGCGGGCAGGCGTTCAATTCGGTGAGCAGCGACGTGTCGCGCTTCTTTACCGGTTCGCCGAGCAACAAGGCGATCGTGCTGATCGTCGCGGGCGTGGTGGCGACGCTAGCCGGGCTGACGGGAATCGCGATGTCGGGGCGCAAGCGCTGAGCGTCCGCACGAGGCCCACGACGAAAATAGCTAGAACGCGATCTCGGGCTTCGCGGCCGAGCGCGTGCCGGGCAGCGGCACGTTGCTTACGCCGTGATAGGTGAACACCAGCGAGAACTTCACCTGATCGCTGAGATTCTTGCCGGCCGAGTGCAGCGTGTTGCAGTGGAAGAACACCACGTCGCCGGTCTTCAACTCGGGCGACACCGCGGTGCGGATCGCCGCCTCGTTCTCGGCGATATCCGTGCGGAAAAATTTCGCTTCGTCGAAACGATCCGACGTGAAGGCGGCGCCGTGCGATTGCGGCACGAACCACAGCGCGCCGTTATCGATCGTTTCCGGGCCGACCGCGAGCCACACCGACACCAGGTCGTCGCGCTCGAACGACCAGTAGCGCACGTCGCGATGCCAGCCGGTCAGGCTGCCGTACGCGGGGTGCTTGGTCATCATGCAGTTGTGATGCGCGCGCGACAGTCGCGGCTCCTCACCAAAATACAGTTCCATCCAGCCACGGATTTCGGGCGCGGTCGCCCATTGCGCGAACGCCGGGTGACGACCGTACGCGTCGAGCAGGCGCCGCACCGTGTGTCCGCCCGGCGCATCCTTCGATGACGGCGCGCCCGGATACTTCAGATCCGCTTCGAACTCGATCGGCGCCGCCGCTTCCTGCAGCTGCCGCTGTGCGATCCGCTTCAGCTCGCCGCAACGTTCGGGCGACACGAGTCCTGGCACGACGACAAAACCCTGCTCCCGCAACGTTTGAATCTGCTCTTTCTTCGAATGGAGTGACATGGCGTTCCGTTACTGTCGACTAACTGATGTTCGATTGTAAAACGGGCGCGATCGGGGTGCGTTGTTTCGCGGCGCGCCGATGCACCGGTTTCAGGCGTGGAGTGCATCCGCATCGCACATTCGCAGGGCAACTATGCACGTAAATCGCCCGTCAAAAGTGAGACCAGATTGGTGTCGGCGACGATTCGATCCAGAGGAAATTCGATCTCGCAGGGTACTAACCCGACTTTCTGACGTCACGATTCCCGTGTAGCCTGCTCGCATGTCGATCGCCGCTTACGCAGTTTTCTATTGTGCGCAGCCCGTCAAGGCTCGTGCCGTCGGTTTCTCCGCGTCGTACCTTCGCAGCGCTGCGCGCCTTGTTTCGCGTCGCGGTCTCCCGCGACACGACGCGCACCGGATTTCCGGCTTTCAGGCCGTTCATCGCAACCCCGTCATTGGCACATATGGTGCTGTTTGTCCGTGCACATCCGATGCACGCGCCGACGTGCGGTTCATTGCCTAAATGTGAAGCCATGCATACTCTTTTGAGCACCCGTCTTACCCGCGCCGCGCTGAAAGCGGCGCGTCCCGCGCGCCGTCATATGATGCGAGCGCTGCGCCACCATGCCGCGCGCACCCGTGCGCTCGGCGAGCAGTGGCGCGACGCGAAGGCCGTCGACGGCTTTCGCACCTGGTTCCATACGTTCTTCTCGGCGCTGCGCCAGCAGAGCGGCACGCGCCGCCTGTCGCTGCGTACGTTGCTGCGCAAGCCGACACCGTTGCACCTCGCGGTCGCGAAACGCGCGCCGGAGGTGCGCACGCCTGCGAGCCGCCGACCGCGTCGGCTGTCGACGAGCAGCAGCGGGTGGTTCGCGTTTGCGTTTGCGAGCCGGTGAGATTGCCGGGCCGGTGAGTTGCAGTTGCGCGTTGAGTGGCTAGACCGCTGATCTGCTGACATCGCCGCGCCATCGACGGACAAAGAAAAAACCCCGCCCGGCTCACGCCGGCGGGGTTTTTTTGCTTTCAGGCAATGATCGACCCGCGCTAGTTACGCGATCGCCGCGACCGGCTCGGTGCCTGCCGTTTCGGCGAGTGCGAGCGCCTTGTCGGTGGCTTCCCACGTGAATTCCGGCTCTTCGCGGCCGAAGTGACCATACGCCGCGCTCTTCTCGTAGACCGGGCGCAGCAGGTCGAGCATCTGGATGATGCCCTTCGGACGCAGGTCGAAATGCTGACGCACGAGTTCCGTGATCGTCGCATCCGACACGCGGCCGGTGCCGAACGTGTTGACCATCACCGAGGTCGGCTGAGCGACGCCGATCGCGTACGACACCTGGATCAGGCAGCGCGACGCGAGGCCCGCGGCCACGATGTTCTTCGCGACGTAACGGCCGGCGTATGCTGCCGAGCGGTCGACCTTCGACGGGTCCTTGCCCGAGAACGCGCCGCCGCCGTGCGGTGCCGCGCCGCCGTACGTGTCGACGATGATCTTGCGGCCCGTCAGACCGCAATCGCCTTGCGGACCGCCGATCACGAAGCGACCGGTCGGGTTCACGAGGTACTTGATGTCACCCTTGATCAGCTCGGCCGGAAGCGTCGGCTTGATCACTTCTTCGATCACCGCTTCGCGCAGCGTGTCGAGCTCGATGTCCGGCGCATGCTGGGTGGACAGCACGACGGTGTCGATCGAATGCGGCTTGCCGTCGACGTAGCGCACGGTGACCTGCGACTTCGCGTCCGGACGCAGCCAGGGCAGACGGCCGTCGCGGCGCAGATTCGCCTGACGCTCGACGAGGCGGTGCGACAGGTGGATCGGCAGCGGCATCAGTTCCGGCGTTTCTTCGCACGCGTAACCGAACATCAGGCCCTGGTCGCCTGCGCCTTGATCGAGGTTATTGTCGTGCGCGCGGTCCACGCCTTGGGCGATGTCCGGCGACTGCTTGTCGTAGGCGACGAGCACCGCGCAGCCGCGGTAGTCGATGCCGTAGTCGGTGTTGTCGTAGCCGATGCGCTTGATCGTGTTGCGCGCGATCTGGATGTAGTCGACGTTCGCGGTGGTGGTGATTTCACCGGCCAGCACGACGAGACCCGTGTTGCACAGCGTTTCGGCCGCGACACGCGAGTACTTGTCCTGAGCGAGGATGGCGTCGAGGATCGCGTCCGAGATCTGGTCCGCGACTTTGTCGGGATGGCCTTCGGAGACGGATTCGGAAGTGAAGAAATAGTCGTTTGCCACGTTGCAGACTCCTGTTAGTGGTTACGGTTGCGTTCCACGTAGCCGACTTCGGGAGTCTGAAGCGGCGACGCTTTAGCGGATTACCTTACCGATGGACGCAACCCATGGAATCCATGGACCGCACCCGCCGGCTTCGCCCCGCAAGTTGTCTATTAACTCGGCGAAGCCCTTATTATAGCGACTTCCTTTGAATGTCACAGAGTGTCCACGAGTGCGGTATCACGCCAATTTTTCCGCCCACCAAAATTCTGGCCCCATCAGCGCCGCGCGCCCGGAGGTTGCATGCTGAGCCGCTACGGCGCGAAGCTCGCGGTCGGGCTGCTTAAACTCTTTGCGTTGTTGCCGTATGGATTCGTCGCCCGTCTCGGTGATGGGCTCGGCTGGCTGCTCTATCAAATCCCGAGCCGTCGCAAGCGCATCGTTAATACGAATCTGAAGCTGTGCTTCCCCGACTGGAGCGACGAGCACCGCGAGGACGTCGCGCAGAAGCACTTCCGTCATGCTATCCGCAGCTATCTCGAGCGCAGCGTGCAGTGGTTCGGCTCGGCGAAGAAGCTCGAAAAGCTGATCCAACTCGACAGCGCGATCGACCTGACCGACCCGAACCTGCCGCCGACGCTCTTTCTAGGCTTTCATTTTGTCGGCATCGAGGCGGGTTCGATTTTTCTGAACTACTCACTGAAGCGCCGGTGCGGCTCGCTGTATCAGCCGATGTCGAATCAGGAGCTCGAGGGAGTCGCGAAAGCGGCGCGTGCGCGTTTCGGCGCCGACATGGCGAGCCGCGCGGACAGCGCGCGCGTCGTACTGCGCTGGCTGCGCGAACGCAAACCGGTGATGCTCGGCGCGGACATGGACTACGGCGCGCGCAATTCGACGTTCGTGCCGTTCTTCGGCGTGCCGACCTGCACGCTGACCGCGGTCGGCCGTCTCGCGAAGGTCGGGCACGCGCAGGTCGTGCCGTTCATCGGCGAAGTGCTGCCGAACTACAAGGGCTACCGGCTCAAGGTCTTCAAACCTTGGGACAACTATCCGACCGGCGATGATGACGCCGATGCGCGACGCATGAACGAATTTCTCGAAGAGCAGATTCCGCTGATGCCCGAGCAATATTACTGGGTGCACAAGCGGTTCAAGACGCGGCCGCCGGGAGTGCCGGGGGTGTATTGAAGATGGCGCTGGCACCGGGCTCCCAGCAGTCGGAGCACGTCGATCAGTGCACGTGAGGCGGCATCTCGGCCCTTGCCCGCCATACCGTTTCCGATGGGCCAACGTGTATCATCTGCTATTGGCCCAACCCGGCTCGAAAGGGTGATTCACCCGACGGCCGGCAAGGCCCGGATTTTCGGCTCCGCCCGCACGCGCGAAGCCCTACGCAGCAACGGATACACGAAAAACGTGAAGCTCAAATTCACCAAAATGCACGGCGCGGGTAACGACTTCGTCGTACTCGACGGCTATACCCAACCGCTTGAACTGACCACGGCACAGGTTCGCGCGCTCGCGAACCGCCATTTCGGCGTCGGTGCCGACCAGTTGCTGCTGGTCGAAAAGCCGACCGTCGAAGGCGTCGATTTCAGATATCGCATCTTCAATTGCGACGGCGGCGAGGTCGAACATTGCGGCAACGGCGCGCGCTGCTTCGTCAAGTTCGTGCGCGAGCGCGGGCTCACTGACCAGCGCAGTGTGCGCGTGCAAGTCCAGAACGGCACGATCACGCTGACGATGCAGGACAACGGCGAGGTGATCGTCGACATGGGCACGCCCGTGTTCGATCCCGAACTCGTGCCGTTCGCGACCAAAGGCCTGCAAGGCCGCCGCGAAGGCGCGGACACGCTCTGGCCGCTCGACGTGAACGGCACGACGCGCTGGATGTCGGTGGTGTCGATGGGCAATCCGCACGCGGTGCAGGTCGTCGACGATGCCGAGGCGTTCCCGGTGCTGGTCGAAGGTCCGGCTATCGAGCGGCACACGCGCTTCCCGCAGCGGGTCAATGCGGGCTTCATGCAGATCGTCGACCGCAACGAGATCAGGCTGCGCGTCTACGAACGCGGCGCGGGCGAAACGCTCGCGTGCGGCACCGGCGCGTGCGCGGCGGTCGCGGCCGGTATCCGGCGCGGGCTGCTGGATTCGCCGGTGCTCGTGCACACGCACGGCGGCGATCTGACGATCACGTGGGACATTGCGCAACCAGGCGCGCCGCTGCTGATGGCCGGCCCCGCGGCCACCGTCTTCGAAGGGGAGATCGAGTTGGCAGAAGAGGCGGCGAGCGCGTCGCCGGACTCGCCGCAGCACAACCCGTCCAGCCCGGCCGCCGTGGCGCCCTCCGTCTAACTCATTGACCGACGCGCCGCCGTGAGGCGGCCCTCCCGTAGTCCTCTAGCCGAAACCATGAACGATCGCGAAGTCGCCGAATACCTGCTCGCCAATCCCGAATTCTTCGTCGAACACGCGGAAACGCTCGCGACCATCCGGCTCGCGAACCCGCACGGCAAAGCCGCGGTGTCGCTGCAGGAGCGGCAGATGGAAATGCTGCGCGACAAGAACAAGCATCTCGAGCGGCGTCTGGCCGAACTGCTGCGCTACGGTCACGAGAACGACAGCATCGCGGCGAAGTTCAACCGCTGGACCATCCGGGTGATGGCCGAGCGCGATCCGTACGCGCTGCCGCGCACGATCGCCGGCGGCCTGCGCGATATCTTCGACGTGCCGCAAGCGGCACTGCGCGTGTGGGACGTCGCCGAGCCGTATGCGCAAGCCGACTTCGCGCGCCACGTCAGCGAGGAGGTGCGGATTTTCGCGGGCAGCCTGAGCACGCCGTACTGCGGCGCGAACACCGGCTTCGAGGCCGCGCAATGGCTCCCGCAAGCGGCGAGCGCTGCCAACGGAGCGGCCACCCCGGCGACGAACGTGGCAATGAGCGCGACCGACGACCCCAACGCCGCATCGAGCGAAACGGCGCAGAACACCGAATCGATCGCGCTGCTCTCGCTGCGCGACCCCGAAGGCGCCGAAGACGCGCCGACGTTCGGCCTGCTCGTGATGGGCTCATCCGACCCGCGCCGCTTCCACGAAGGCATGGCCACCGATTTCCTCACGCAGATCGGCGCGCTCGCGAGTGCCGCGCTGAGCCGGCTGCTGCCGCGCTGAGCCGCGCCATACAACATCACCGCCCACCGTGACCGCCGCCGACCCGATCGCCGCCTACCTGTCGCATCTCGAGCACGAGCGGCGGCTGTCGGAGCATACGCTGCGCGGTTATACGCATGAGCTCGCGGAACTGAAGCAACTCGCCAAAGGCCGACCGCTGGAAAGCCTCACCGCCGTCGACATCCGCGGCGCCGTCGCGCGCGCGCATGCGGGCGGCCTCACCGCGCGCTCGATCGGCCATCGGCTGTCGGCGTGGCGCGCGTTTTATCGCTGGCTCGCGGGCCATGTCGAGCTGCCGGCCAATCCGGTCGCCGCGGTGCGCGCGCCGAAGCAGGCAAAAATGCTGCCGAAGGCGCTTTCCGTCGACGACACCGCACGCCTGATGGACAACCCGCCCGCCGAGTCCCCCGAAGGCCTGCGCGATCACGCGATGCTCGAACTGTTCTACTCGTCGGGCCTGCGCCTCGCCGAACTGGTCGGCCTCGACGTGCGTTTCGCCGACGTCGACGGCTATCGCTCGGCCGGCTGGCTGAAGCTCGATTCCGCCGAAGTCGAAGTACTCGGCAAAGGCAACCGGCGCCGCGTCGTGCCGGTGGGCAGCAAGGCCATCGCGGCGCTGAACGCATGGCTCGCGGTGCGCGAACGGATGGTCCGCCACGATCCGCATCCGCTCTTCCTGTCGGCGCGCGGCAACCGGTTGTCGCCGAACGTCGTGCGCGAGCGCGTAAAGCGCGCGGCGCTCGTGGCCGGCATTCCTGCCAACGTGCATCCGCACGTGCTGCGTCATTCGTTCGCGACGCACGTGCTGCAGTCGAGCGGCGATCTGCGCGCCGTGCAGGAGCTGCTAGGACACGCGAGCATCACCGCGACCCAGGTGTATACGGGCCTCGATTTCCAGCACCTCGCTCACGTCTACGACAGCGCGCATCCTCGCGCGAAGAAACGCAACTGATCACGCGACTGCCGCCGCGCGCCACCACGCGCCGCCCCATCGCTAGTACCTCACCGACACCTGATGAATACCGTTACGCTCAAACCGTCGAAAGAAAAATCGCTGCTGCGCCGCCATCCGTGGGTTTATGCCAATGCGATCGAACATGTCGACGGTCGCCCCGCGCCCGGCGCGACCGTGCTCGTGCGCGCGCACGATGGCCGCTTTCTCGCGCGCGCCGCCTACAGCCCGCACTCGCAGATCCGCGCACGGGTGTGGAGCTTCGACGAAGCCGAGCCGATCGATCACGCGTTCTTCAAGCGCCGCGTGCAGCGCGCGTTCGCGCATCGTCAGGCGATGGTGCGCGACACCGGCGCCGTACGGCTGATCTTCGGCGAGGCGGACGGTCTGCCGGGCCTGATCGTCGATTACTACGTCGCCGAGGACGCGGGTCAGCGCAGCCAGATCGTCTGTCAGTTCATGGCGGCCGGCGTCGAGGCGTGGAAGGACGCGATCGTCGCGGCGCTGATCGGCGCGACCGGCTGCTCGAACGTCTACGAGCGCTCGGACGTGTCGATCCGTCAGAAGGAAGGGCTCGAACAGATCACCGGCGTGCTCGCGGGCGAGCCGCCTTCGGAGCAGCTGATCGCGAGCGAAAACGGCGTGCGCTATCACGTCGACGTGCGCAACGGCCACAAGACCGGCTTCTATGTCGACCAGCGCGATAACCGACTGCTCGTGCAGCAGTTCGCGAAAGATCGCGACGTACTGAACTGCTTCTGCTACACCGGCGGCTTTTCGCTCGCGGCGCTCAAGGGTGGCGCGAAGCGCGTGGTGTCGGTCGATTCGTCGGGGGAAGCGCTCGCGCTCGCGCAGCAGAACGTCGCGGCCAACGGCTTCGACGCCGATCGCGCGAGCTGGCTCGACGCCGACGCGTTCAAGACACTGCGACGCCTCTACGACGAAGGCGAGCGCTTCGACCTGATCGTGCTCGATCCGCCGAAGTTCGCGCCATCGCGCGAGCACGTGGATCGCGCGTCGCGCGCGTACAAGGACATCAATCTGACGGGCCTGAAGCTGCTGCGTCCGGGCGGACTGCTGTTCACCTACTCGTGCTCGGGCGCGATCGATCCCGAACTGTTCCAGAAGATCGTGTCCGGCGCTGCTGCCGATGCCCGCGTCGACGCTCGCATCCTGAAGCGGCTGGGCGCGGGCGTCGATCATCCGCTGCTCACGGCGTTCCCCGAGGGGGAGTATCTGAAGGGGCTGCTGTTGCAAATCGCCTGATCGCCCATATTTCGTGGGCAATTGCGCGTGCCGGCGGCGGCAGCGGCCACCCTCCGCGCAGCCCGCCATCGGCCGGCCGCAAGGCGGCCGCCCTGCGCCCGCCAGGCAAATATGTTTCAATAACCGGCTAGACAGGGCCGCGCCATCTGGCTGCGGCGGCCGGCCTCACGCTTCTGGCTAGCCTTGCGCTAGCGTTCGATCACGCACCGTTTCACGACTTACAGGCGACCCACATGATTCCAGTCACCATCCTGACCGGCTTCCTCGGCAGCGGTAAAACCACCCTGCTCAAGCGCATCCTGAACGAAAAGCACGGCATGAAGATCGCCGTCATCGAGAACGAGTTCGGCGAAGAGAACATCGACAACGAGATCCTCGTGCAGGACACGACCGAGCAGATCATCCAGATGAGCAATGGCTGCATCTGCTGCACGATTCGCGGCGACCTGTCGCGCGTGCTCAACGATCTGGCCGCGAAGAAGCAGGCGGGCGAAGTGGACTTCGACCGTGTCGTGATCGAAACCACCGGCCTCGCGAATCCGGGCCCGGTCGCGCAAACCTTCTTCATGGACGATCAGATTGCGAGCGACTTCCTGCTCGACGCGATCATCACGCTGGTCGATGCAAAGCACGCGGACCGTCAGCTCGACGAGCATGAAGTGGTGCAGCGCCAGGTCGGTTTCGCCGACCGCCTGTTCATCACCAAGGCCGATCTCGTCGATGAGCGGCAACTGGGCGATCTGCGCCACCGTCTGCTGCACATGAACCCGAAGGCGGCGATCAGGGTCGTCAATTTCGGCGAAGCGGACATCAAGGAAATTTTCGATCTGCGCGGCTTCAACCTGAACTCGAAGCTCGAAATCGACCCGGACTTCCTCGCCGAAGACGAACACGCGCACAGCCACGCGCATGCGCACGACGAACACGGCCACACGCATGGCGACCATGATCATGATCACGCGAATTGCGATCACGACCATGGCCACTGCGATCACGAAGGCCACGATCATGGGCATCACCACCATGCGCATCACGACGACAAGATCAAGTCGTTCGTGTACCGCAGCGATCGTCCGTTCGATCCGAACAAGCTCGAAGACTTCCTCGGCGGCATTCTGCAGATCTACGGCGAGCACCTGCTGCGCTACAAGGGCGTGCTGTACATGAAGGGCGTCGATCGCAAGGTCGTGTTTCAGGGCGTGCATCAAATGATGGGCAGCGACCTCGCCGCCAAATGGCAACCGGCCGAAAAGAAGACCAACAAGATGGTGTTCATCGGCATCGAACTGCCGCGCGACCTGATCACCGACGGTCTCGACGCCTGCCTCGCCTGAGCGGGCGCAGCGCAGTCACACAGGCAAGCCCCGTAGAAGTCCCACGACATGCCGCGCGTAACGCGGCATGCGTCGTGCTACTGCTATTGCGCCGAGACACCCGAGGTCGACTGCGCGGGCGTGAATCCTCTGCAGAAACTGCGATGCCGTGGCACCAAAACCGCGCGATTGCCGGCTATATGAAAAACACGTGAAAACCCTGCTGCATTAAAGCGTGCACGACCATCGCTTTTTGGCTTTGTGCGCGTTATATTTTCGGGATATCGCTGCGCCGCAGGCAGAATTCGGCAGTTGCGGTGCCGGATTGTGATTCAGTTACAATACGTGCCCACTGGAGAATGACAACGAATTGCCCGGTCGCGCGTATCCCGCGACGGGCCTGAAACGGCGCCGGAAAATCTTGTCCGGAGACACGCCGAAAACGCCGGCGGGCACGGCCTGAAAGGGCACGCGCTGGTCGGCGAGCGATGCCTCAGGAGCATGTGTGAATCGGTTTCCAGAGGAGTTCGGCCCCGCAGCGGCGTAGCTAGCAACGCCCGGTGTGTGTGGGCGCCAGGCGCTTCGGCGTCACGACAGCCTAACGTTCGTGACCACCCCTGCGCTGCGCGTTCACTCGACGCGTTTGCGGGCAATACGAAAGTGCGGGCACTATGAGTTTTGCCTCACATTGAAGAAGTAAGCCAGATGACGACGAAACGACTCTTGACCGAAGCCGAAATCCTGAAGATGAGCGACAAGGATTACATGAATGAGGATCAGCTCGCCTTCTTCAAGAACAGGCTCGAACAGTTGCAGGCGGACATTCTCCGCAATGCCGGCCAGACGACCGAGAACCTGCGTGAAACGGTCATCGTGCCGGACCCGGTCGATCGCGCCACGATCGAGGAAGAGCATGCGCTCGAACTGCGCACGCGCGACCGCGAACGCAAGCTGCTGAAGAAGGTGCAGCAATCGATCGCACGCATCGAGGCGGGCGACTACGGCTGGTGCGAAGAAACCGGCGAGCCGATCGGCATTCCGCGTCTGCTCGCACGGCCCACGGCCACGCTGTCGCTCGAAGCACAAGAGCGCCGCGAATTGCGCCAGAAGCTGTTCGGCGACTGATGAGCTGAGGCGCGGCTCCGGCCTGGCGCCCTGAAAACGCTGCTTCGTCGAGAGGCGCACGGTGAACCGTGCGCCTTTTCTTTTTGCGCGACATCCGCGCGAGCTCCGCCATCCCTCCTGTCCCACCACGCCTTCCCGCCTCATTTCTCAGGCTTCCTGAGCGGATTTTCAGTTTTTCTCCCTAGGCCTTCCGGCGGATCTTGATATGACCGCGCCCGCCCTAAAATAGATCGGACATGCGCTCACGAGCGCGCCAGCCGGCGCGCCGTCCGCTGACTGGATTCATGCGGTAGCGCGCAGCGCTGCCGCGTCCTACCCGTTTTGCAAAGAGGAACGCATATGGAGCAATTTCACGGCACGACGATCGTTTCCGTGCGCCGCGGCAACAAGGTGGCGCTCGGCGGTGACGGCCAGGTGACGCTCGGCAACATCGTCATGAAAGGCGGCGCGAAGAAGGTCCGGCGCATCTATAACGGCAAGGTGCTGGTCGGCTTCGCTGGCGGCACGGCGGATGCCTTCTCGCTGCTCGACCGCTTCGAGGCGAAGCTCGAAAAGCATCAGGGCAATCTGACGCGCGCGGCCGTGGAGCTCGCGAAAGACTGGCGCACCGACCGCATGCTGCGTCGTCTGGAAGCGATGCTGATCACCGCGGACGCGACCACCACGCTCGTCATCACGGGCAACGGCGACGTGCTCGATCCCGAAGGCGGCATCTGCGCGATCGGTTCGGGCGGTGCGTACGCGCAGGCGGCCGCGAAGGCGCTTGCCGACAACACCGAGCTGTCGCCGCGCGACATCGTGGAGAAATCGCTGGCAATCGCCGGCGACATGTGCATCTACACGAACCATAACCGCGTCATTGAGACGATCGAGTAAGGACCCATCGATGAGCACCATGACCCCCGCCGAGATCGTCTCCGAGCTCGACAAACACATCATCGGCCAAGGCCGCGCGAAGAAAGCCGTGGCCGTCGCGCTGCGCAACCGCTGGCGCCGTCAGCAGGTCGACGAACCGCTGCGCCAGGAAATCACCCCGAAGAACATCCTGATGATCGGACCGACCGGCGTCGGCAAGACCGAAATCGCGCGGCGTCTCGCGAAGCTCGCGGACGCGCCGTTCATCAAGATCGAAGCGACCAAGTTCACCGAAGTCGGTTACGTGGGCCGCGACGTCGACAGCATCGTGCGCGACCTGATCGAAATTTCGGTCAAGCAGACCCGCGAAACCGAAATGCGCAAAGTGCGGACCAAGGCCGGCGATCTCGCCGAAGACCGCATTCTCGACATCCTGCTGCCGACCGCACGGCCGGTCGGCTTCGGTTCGAGCACGAGTTCGACCGATACCGCCGATGAAGGCAGCACGACGCGTCAGACGTTCCGCAAGCGCCTGCGCGAAGGCCAGCTCGACGACAAGGAAATCGAGCTCGACGTCGAGCAGCCACAGGTCGGCATGGACATCATGGGGCCGCCGGGCATGGAAGACATGACCGAGCAGATCCGCTCGATGTTCGCCAACATCGGCGGCGGCAAGAAGACGCGCCGCAAGATGAAGGTCAAGGAAGCGCTGAAGGTGCTCACCGACGAAGAAGCCGGCAAGATGCTGAACGACGAAGAGGTGAAGTCCAAGGCGGTGCAGAACGTCGAGCAGAACGGCATCGTGTTTCTCGACGAAATCGACAAGATCGCGTCGCGCAACGAAGCGGGCGGTGGTGAAGTGTCCCGTCAGGGCGTGCAGCGCGATCTGCTGCCGCTCGTCGAAGGCACGACGATCAACACCAAGTACGGCATGGTGAAAACCGATCACATCCTGTTCATCGCGAGCGGCGCGTTCCATCTCGCGAAGCCGAGCGATCTGATTCCCGAGCTGCAAGGGCGCTTCCCGATTCGCGTCGAACTCGATTCGCTGTCGGTCAACGACTTCGAATCGATCCTCGTATCGACGGATGCGAGCCTCGTCAAGCAATACCAGGCGCTGCTCGCGACCGAAGACGTGCACCTCGAATTCGCCGACGACGGCATCCGCCGTCTTGCCGAGATCGCGTACTCGGTCAACGAGAAGACCGAGAACATCGGCGCGCGGCGTCTTTATACCGTCATCGAAAAGCTGCTAGAGGAAGTGTCGTTCTCGGCCGGCAATCATTCCGGCCGTACGGTGCAAATCGACGCGGCGTATGTCGATCGCGCGTTGAACGAAGTCGCGCAAGACGAGGATCTGTCGCGCTACGTGCTGTGATGTGCGCGGTCACAGCGCCGAGCGCTGATGCATGAAAAACGGGCTGCCTTCGGATATCGGATAGGCAGCCCGTTTTGCTTTGTGCTGTTCGATCGCGGCCTACTGCCTCACCGGCCGCTTCGCCAGCTTGCGCTGCAACGTGCGCCGATGCATGTTCAACGCGCGCGCGGTCGCCGAGATATTGCCGTTGTGTTCGGCGAGCACGCGCTGGATATGCTCCCATTCGAGCCGCGCCACCGACAGCGGCTGCGGATGCTCGATCGCCTCCTCGGCTTGCAACGCGCTCGCCTCGCTTTGCAGCGCCGACAGGATCGTCTCGACGTTGGCGGGCTTCGCGAGATAGTTGTCGGCGCCGTCCTTGACCGCCTGCACCGCGGTGGCGATGCTCGCGTAGCCGGTCAGCACCAGCATGCGCGCATCGGGCTGCAGATCGCGTAACGGTGCGACGAGCGTCAGGCCGGAGTCGTTGCCCAGATGCAGGTCCACGGTGATCTCGCTGAACTTCTGCTGATTCGCGAGCCGGATCGCCTCGTCCGCGTTGTGCGCTTCGCTCACCGTGTAGCCGCGCCGCGTCAAGCCGCGCGCCAGGATGCCGGAGAACACTTCGTCGTCGTCGATCACCAGAAAATTCTTTTCGCTCATGCCTGTTTCTCCGTGTTGGATGGCGCGGCGCCTTGCGGGCTCGCTCCGGAAATCTTGCGCGCGCCGAGCGGCAGTCGCAGCACCGCACGCGTGCCGCGCGGCCGCCCGCCGTTGGCGTCGGTAAGTTCAATCGATCCCTTCAGACGCGCCGCCGCCGAAAACGCCAGATACAGGCCGACGCCGTGACCGCCCTGCGTGCTCTCCACGGGCATCGTGCCGAGCGAGCCGCGTAGCGCGACCGGAATGCCAGGACCGTGGTCGCATACTTCGAACTCTATTTGGTCGCCGCGTGGTGCGAGCGTGCAGGACAGCGTCACGTGATCGCGGCTCGCGCGCGCGGCGTTGTCGAGCAGGATCGTCAGTATCTGGCTGACGGCCACCGTGTCGTTGAGACTGACATCGGCGGGCGGCGTGCCGAGCCGCTCGAACTTCACGTGCGGATGGCGCAGGCGCCATTGCTCGGCAAACGACTCTAGCCATTCGTCGACCGGCTCACGGTTCGTCGTGGTCGTCGCGCGGCTGCGCAAGCGCGCGAGTGCCGACGTGCACAACGTCATCTGCTGCTCGAGCAGTTCGAGATCGGCGCGGTAGGGCGCGAGTCCCGCGTCGGTGCGCGCCGCGTCGCGCAATTCCTCTGACAACATCGCGATTGTAGACAGAGGGGTGCCGATTTCGTGTGCCACGGTGGCCGCCTGAACACCGAGCGCGACCGCCCGTTCGTCCTGGAGCAAGCGCTGCTGCGCTTCCCCAAGCGCTGCGTCACGTAGCCGCAGCGCCCGCGACATGCGCGCGACGAACCACGCGATCAGCCCTACGCTGACCATGAAGTTGACCCACATGCCCGAGCGGTAGTAGTCGAACAGGTTGGCGGGATTCTCGAGATTGAGCGGCACCGAATCGAAACTGAGCATCGCGTAGCAGGCGACCGCGAACGCCGCGAGCCAGGCCATCAGGTACCACGGCAGCACGGCGGCCGCGATCGCAAGCGATGGCAGGTATAGCGACACGAACGGGTTGGTGGTGCCGCCGGACAGGAACAGCAGCGCCGACAACGCGCCGAGATCGACCCAGATCTGCCCGAACAGCTCGATGTTGGACTCGGGACGCTGCTGCGACACGCGAAACCATGTGAGCGCATTGAACAGCACTTCGAGCCCGATCACGAGCAGCATCGCGGGCAAGGGCAGATTGGCGCCGATGAAGATCTGCACGAACGCGATCGTCAGCAGCTGACCGATGATCGCGAGGCTGCGCAGCCAGAACAGGTGACCGAGATTGACGCGGCCGGTGTTGGTTATACGTTGCATGACCCTAGTCTACCCGTTCGGACCCGCATGGCTGACCACGCGGCCGAGTGCCGGTAACATGACTGTGTTCGAAATAGCATTGCACGCCGCCGCGCTGCATCGACGACTGTTCCGCGCCATCCCTTCATGCCGCCCACCGCGATTCGAGAAGCCGACGCTTCCTCCGCATACCTGACTTTACTGCGCGATGCCGCCGCGGCCCGAGCCAGTGGCGCCACGGCGGACGAAGCCCGTTACCTCGACGCCGCGGCCAAGCTGCATCCGCTCGACGGCGCCTCGCCCGACGCGCTGATCGCCGCATGGCTCGCGCAGCAGCGCCATGCGGAGGCGATCGAACTCGCCGCCATTATTGCCAAACTCGATGCGGGGAGCGCCGTCGCGCACTTCCGCGCCGGCTACACGCTGCAGATGGCCGGCCGGCATGCCGACGCGATCGCTCCGTATCGTCGCGCGCTGGCGCTCGATCCGGCACTGCCGCAATTACGCAACAATCTCGCGAGCGCGCTGACGCTTACCGACGGCGATCTGAGCGAACAGCTCGCGCTGCTCGAAGCCGCGATCCGCGATACCCCCGACGATGGCAACGCATGGATCAACTTCGCCAACGCGTATCGCCAGAGTCTGGACCTGCCGCACGCGCTCGAAGCCGGCGCGCAGGCCGTGCAGTACGCGCCTCGCAGTCCGCTGGCTTACAACAACTATGCGCTGACGTTACGTGAAGCGCAACGCTGGGACGACGCCGAACAGGCCGCCGCGACGGCCTGCGAGCTCGCCCCGCAGAACCCGGCGATGCGCTCGAACCCTTCGACGACACCGCCGCCTTCGTCGGCGCGCTCGACCTCGTGATCACCGTATGCACATCGGTCGCGCATCTGAGCGGCGCGCTCGGTCAGCGCACGTGGGTGCTGCTCGACGTCAATCCGCATTGGGTCTGGTTGCTGGAGCGCGGCGACAGCCCGTGGTATCCGAGCGCCACGTTGTATCGGCAGCCGCGGTTCGGCGAATGGGAGCCGGCGCTGGAAGCAGTGGCGCGCGATCTGCGAGCGCTGGCGGCGCAGCATCGCGGCGCGTAGCCGGGTGCGGATCGGCTGTTGGCAAAAGCAGCGTTTACGGGGGTTCAACGCCACTTGCCTCGCGTGTCGCCTGGGCGATCTCAGCGGCGAGACATTCCGGGCACAAGCACGGGCCGCCCGGCTTCAGCCGCTCCGCCGGCAGCGGCGGCAGAGCACGGCACCAGCACGGAGATGTTGTCTCGCCCTGCATGCCGCAGTCGAAGGCATTGCCGCAGCGCGGACAGCGCGCGCTGCGCCCGGAACGGGTAGAAGACGGTTTCATAGCGGATGGGCGCGAAAGGCCGGGGGCATCGGTCAGATCATGATGCCATGACTGATACGCCTGGGTGCAGCCGTCCGTTCGGCCAATGCACGGCCGTCACGCAAGTGCGTTACGCTTGCCGTTTACCCGTCCCGTGACCCGTCATGGTGCGGTACGCCAAACCTGCACCGCCCGTCGCTCGCGCTGCTGCCGAAAACCCTGTTGCAGCGCGCCAGTCCTGTACAATTCGCGCTGTTTTAACTGTTCCGTGCCCGAGCCTGCCGCCATGTCCGAGCTTCCCGACCTCTCGCAGATTGCGCCCACCCTGAAAGCCGAAATTCTGGCCGAGGCGCTGCCCTACATCCGCCAGTATCACGGCAAGACCGTGGTCATCAAATACGGCGGCAACGCCATGACCGAAGAGCGTCTGAAGCAGGGCTTCGCGCGCGACGTGATTCTGCTGAAGCTGGTCGGCATCAACCCGGTCATCGTGCACGGCGGTGGTCCGCAAATCGACCAGGCGCTTAAGAAAATTGGTAAACAGGGCACGTTCATCCAGGGCATGCGCGTCACCGACGAAGAGACGATGGAAGTCGTCGAGTGGGTGCTCGGCGGCGAGGTGCAGCAGGACATCGTGATGCTGATCAACCACTTCGGCGGCCACGCGGTCGGCCTGACCGGCAAGGATGGCGGCCTGATCCACGCGCGCAAGATGCTGATGCCGGATCGGGAAAAGCCCGGCCAGTACGTCGACATCGGCCAGGTCGGCGAAGTCGAAGCGATCAACCCGGCGGTCGTGAAGGCACTGCAGGACGACGCGTTCATTCCGGTGATCTCGCCGATCGGCTTCGGCGAAGACGGTCTGTCGTACAACATCAACGCGGACCTCGTCGCGGGCAAGCTGGCGGTCGTGCTGAACGCCGAAAAGCTCGTGATGATGACCAACATCCCCGGCGTGATGGACAAGGAAGGCAATCTGCTGACCGACCTGTCAGCGCGCGAAATCGACGGCCTGTTCGAAGACGGCACGATCTCCGGCGGCATGCTGCCGAAAATTTCGTCCGCGCTCGATGCGGCGAAGAGCGGCGTGCGCTCGGTGCACATCATCGACGGTCGCATCGAGCACTCGGTGCTGCTCGAAATTCTGACCGAACAGCCGTTCGGCACGATGATCCGCTCGCATTGAGCGTTGCTGCATCCCCGGCACAGGGGTTGCGTCACTGTGGCGCGCCCCTGTGCCCCACCTCGCGGCTGGCAGCCTATGCGCGCCGCCGAGCGTCGCTGCGGCACACTCCCCGCATCCGCATCCGCAGCATGAAACGCCCGTCAGCGGCTGAAGACCCTCCACCATGCGCACCCCCACTTCGCGGCGCCGCCGTCCTGACATCGCGAGCGGCAAGCCAGTCTGGCTGTTCGACCTCGACAACACGCTGCATCGTGCGTCGCATGCCATTTTTCCCGCGATCAATCGCGGCATGACCCAGTACATCATCGACGCGCTGCAAGTCGACATCGACGAAGCCAACCGTCTGCGCACCGGCTACACGCTGCGCTACGGCGCGGCACTGCTCGGGCTCACGCGCCACCATCCGCTCGACGCGCACGACTTCCTGAAGGTCGTGCACACGTTCCCTGACCTCGGTTCGATGATCCGCCACGAGCGCGGCGTCGCGCGGCTGGTCGCGGCGCTGCCGGGCCGCAAGATCGTGCTGACCAATGCGCCCGAAACCTACGCGCGCGCCGTGCTCGCCGAGCTGCGCATCGAGCGGCTGTTCGAGCGGGTGATCGCGATCGAGCACATGCGCGATCGCCGCCAATGGCGCGCGAAGCCCGATCACGCGATGCTGCGCCGCGCGATGCGCGACGCGCACGTGTCGCTGAAAGACGCGATCCTCGTCGAGGACACGCGTTCGCACCTGAAAAATTATCGGCGGCTCGGCATCCGCACCGTGTGGATCACCGGGCACCTGCCGCGCAAGCCGCACGCGGCCGGCGTACCGACGCGCCTGCCGGGCACCGGCCGGCCGCATTATGTCGACCGCAGCATTCGTTCGCTAAAATCGCTACGACTGGGCACGCGCTCGGTTCGATGGAAGGGACGCAAGCCTGGACAGTAGGGACGAAAGCCGCCAACGACATCAGCCGGGGGACGACAGCCATGCAGCCGATCGACAAGCCTGACGAAGCCTCAGCCGCAGCCTCCCCCGCGGCGCCCGCCGCGACACGCGCAACGCGTCCGAAGCCGGGCGAGCGCCGCGTGCACATCCTGCAAACGCTCGCCAGCATGCTCGAGGCGCCGAAGAGCGAAAAGGTCACCACCGCCGCGCTCGCCGCCCGGCTCGGTGTGTCGGAAGCCGCGCTGTATCGCCATTTCGCCAGCAAGGCGCAGATGTTCGAAGGGCTGATCGAGTTCATCGAGCAGACGCTCTTCGGGCTCATCAACCAGATCACCGGTCACGAAAGCAACGGCGTGCTGCAGGCGCGCTCGATCGCGCTGATGCTGCTCAACTTCCCCGCGAAAAATCCCGGCATGACGCGCGTGCTGACCTGCGAGGCGCTGGTCGGCGAGCACGAACGGCTGACCGAGCGCGTGAACCAGATGCTCGAACGGGTCGAGGCATCGCTGAAGCAGTGCTTGCGGCTCGCGCAAACCGAAGCGCTTGCCCGTGCTGATAACCACGCCACAGGCCATACCGACCCGCAGACCGCGCCGCCATGCGCCGCACTGCCCGCCGGCTACGATCCCGCGATTCGCGCGAGCCTGCTGGTGAGCTACGTGATCGGCCGCTGGCATCGCTATGTGCGCAGCGGTTTCGCGCGGCCGCCCGCCGAACACGCGGACGAGCAACTGCTGCTGATTCTTCAGTAGTCCGCGAGGACTCGCCCTCCTTCGCGCGGCGCCGTCCGCGCCGCTGCCGCGTGGAATTTTCCGCTATACTTTGCGCCTGACGCCGCCGCGGTCCCACGATGAACAACAGACCGCGCCAAGGCATCACGAACACGTTGCACCCGGTTTCACACCCTTTCACGCGCCGATTTGCTGACTCGATTGCGGGCGCGCGAACCTTGGGCCTCAGGCCCGCGGTTCACTATAAATGCGGCTAAAGAGGTCGTCAGCTGCGCACACCGCCCTTCTCTCCGTGCTTCGCCGACGCCGTTTAGCCGCCCTGTTGACTCAATGGCGGAATGAATGGACTCCATCGGCATCGTCGCTCCCCAAAAAATGCATTTCACCGAGCCGCTGCGCTTGCGCAACGGCAGCTCGCTCGCGGGCTACGACCTGATGGTCGAGACCTACGGCACGCTCAATGCCGCGCGCAGCAATGCGGTGCTCGTGTGTCACGCGCTAAACGCATCGCATCACGTGGCGGGCGTGTACGCCGACAATCCGAAGGACATCGGCTGGTGGGACAACATGGTGGGCCCCGGCAAGCCGCTCGATACCGACAAATTCTTCGTGATCGGCGTGAACAACCTCGGCTCGTGCTTCGGCTCGACCGGGCCGATGAGCATCGACCCCGCCACCGGTAAGCCGTATGGCGCGACGTTTCCGGTCGTCACCGTCGAAGACTGGGTCAACGCGCAGGCGCGCGTCGCCGACGCGTTCGGCATCACGCGCTTCGCCGCCGTGATGGGCGGCAGCCTCGGCGGCATGCAGGCGCTCGCATGGAGCATGATGTACCCCGAGCGGATCGCGCATTGCATCGTGATCGCATCGACGCCGAAGCTGTCCGCGCAGAACATCGCGTTCAACGAGGTCGCGCGCTCGGCGATCCTGTCGGACCCCGACTTCCACGGCGGCAACTACTACGCGCACGGCGTGAAGCCGAAGCGCGGCCTGCGCGTCGCGCGGATGATCGGCCACATCACTTATCTGTCGGACGACGACATGGCCGAGAAATTCGGCCGCTCGCTGCGTCGCGCGGAAGGCGCGCTCGATGACTACAACTTCAGCTTCGACGTCGAGTTCGAAGTGGAATCGTATCTGCGCTATCAGGGCGACAAATTCGCCGACTACTTCGACGCCAACACCTACCTGCTGATCACGCGCGCGCTCGACTACTTCGATCCCGCCAAGGCCTTCGACGGCGATCTGACCGCCGCGCTCGCGCACACCACCGCGAAGTATCTGATCGCGAGCTTCTCGA
This sequence comes from Paraburkholderia sp. JPY465, assembly GCF_050436725.1. Taxonomy (NCBI): domain Bacteria; kingdom Pseudomonadati; phylum Pseudomonadota; class Betaproteobacteria; order Burkholderiales; family Burkholderiaceae; genus Paraburkholderia; species Paraburkholderia sp. JPY465. The sequence goes on along the minus strand of NZ_JBNDMT010000003.1, from coordinate 3,552,335 downwards.
CCGACTGGCGTTTCGCGCCGGCTCGCTCGCGTGAACTGGTGAAGGCGCTGCTCGACCACAAGCGCACGGTCACCTACGCGGAGATCGACGCGCCGCATGGCCACGACGCCTTCCTGCTCGACGACGCACGCTATCACAACCTGCTGCGCGCCTACTACGAACGCATTGCAAACGAGGTCAACGCATGAACCAGCGAGCACTTGATTACCTGGCATCGCGCCCGGACTTCCGCGCGATCGCCCGCTGGGTCGAACCGCATTCAACAGTGCTCGATCTCGGCTGCGGCGACGGCTCGCTGCTGTCGCTGCTGAACGAGGAACTGGAGGTGCAGGGTTACGGCATCGAGATCAACGACGCCGGCGTGCTCGCCGCGACGCAGAACGGCGTCAACGTGATCCAGCAGAATCTCGAAGACGGCCTGCGCCTGTTCGAAGACGGCAGCTTCGATTTCGCGGTGCTGTCGCAGACGCTGCAGACCATTCATCAGACCGCGGCGATCCTGCGCGAGACGGTGCGGGTCGGCAAGCAATGCATTGTGTCGTTTCCGAATTTCGGCTACTGGGCGCATCGGCTGTCGGTGCTCCAGGGGCGCATGCCGGTGTCGAAGTCGCTGCCTTATCAATGGCACAACACGCCGAACGTGCGCGTGCTGACGATCAAGGACTTCGAAGCGCTCGCGCCCGAAGTCGGCATCGAAATTCTCGATCGTGTCGTGCTGCACGACGGACAGGTGGTGCGGTGGGGCGTGAACTGGCGTGGTAGTCTTGCGGTCTATCGCGTCAAGAAAAGCTAACCTCAGTTATCCACATGTCGAACCCGCCGCACGAGGCGCCCGCACTTACCGCTCACGAAGAACACCCCGGCTGGCGCGCGTTTTTGAATACGCGCATGCTGATTTGCGTCTTTCTCGGCTTTACGTCGGGATTGCCGCTGTTTACGCTCGTCTACCTCGTGCAGGCGTGGCTGCGCTCGGAAGGCGTCAATCTGAAGGAAATCGGCCTGTTCGCGCTGATCCAGTTTCCGTACACCTGGAAATTCGTGTGGGCGCCGCTGATGGACCGCTACGTGCCGCGCGTGCCCGGCTGGCGGCCCGGCAGACGGCGCGGCTGGATGCTCCTCACACAATTGCTCGTGGCCGGCGCGATGGCGACGCTCGGTTTCGTGTCGCCGCGCGAAGCGATCTGGAGCGTCGCCGCGCTGACCGCGCTGGTCGCGTTCTTCGGCGCGAGCTCCGACATCGTGATCGACGCGTACCGGCGTGAATTGCTCAGCGACACGCAGCAGGGCCTCGGCAACGCGGTGCATGTGAACGCGTACAAGATCGCGGCGCTCGTGCCCGGTTCGCTCGCGCTGATTTTGTCCGATCATCTGCCGTGGAGCACCGTGTTCATCGTGACGGCCGCGTTCATGCTGCCTGGCGTTCTGATGACTCTGGTCGTGCGCGAGCCCGAGGTGCACGGCCAGCCGCCGAAGAATCTGCGCGAGGCGATCGTCGAGCCGTTCAGGGAATTCATTCAGCGCGACGGCTGGCGCGGTGCACTCTTCGTACTCGGCTTCATCTTTCTCTACAAGCTCGGCGATACGATGGCGACCACGCTGTCCACGTCGTTTTTCCTCGACATCGGCTTTTCGCGCACGCAGATCGGCGTGATCGCGAAGACCACGGCATTCGGCGCGAGTCTCGCGGGCGGCATCGTCGGCGGCATCTGGCTGATGAGGATCGGCATCGGCCGTGGGTTGTGGATCTTCGGTTTGCTGCAGATGGTGTCGACGCTCGGCTTCGCGTGGCTCGCGCATCTCGGTCCCGATTCGCCCGGACTTGCCGCGATTTACAACATCGCCGTCGCGCTGAGCCAGGGGACAACGAAGCTGCTGTCGTTGATCGGCATCGACTGGAGCGTGCAGCTCGATCCGCGCTCGGTCGCGCTCGCGCTCGTCTACGGCTTCGAGACCTTCGCCACCGGTCTGACGATGGCCGCGTTCACCGCTTACATCGCGAGCACCACCGATCCGCGCTATACCGCGACGCAGTTCGCGCTGTTCACGAGCCTCGCGTCGGTGCCGCGCACGCTCGCGTCGGCGGCGAGCGGCTTCGTGGTCGCGCGGATCGGCTGGTTCGACTACTTCATCCTCTGTACCGCGCTCGCGGTGCCAGGCATGCTGCTGCTGGTGCGCATCGCGCCGTGGAGGGAGCGGTCGTGAAGGTACCGTTTCCGGCTCGCGCGCGCCGCGCCTCATTCCGCGCGGTACGTGTGCTCGGCTGCGCGAGCGTCGCGCTGGCGATGCCGATGGGCGCCTATGCGACCGGCGCCCCAGCGACTGGCGCCAGCCCGGTGAGCGGCGCGCAAGCGCCTGCGCCGGCTGCCGCCGCCGCGACCACGAGCGGTGCAACAGCCAACCCGGCCCCGACGCCTGCGGCCAAGTCCGCGCCAAGCGGCGCCAGCGCAGAAAACGCAACCTCGGCTGCGGCCGGCAACAGCGGCACCGGCGGCGCCAATCCTGGCGCGAATAACAGCACCGGCGCCAACGCCGGTGCCGCGGGCGCGTCCGGCGCTAGCGGCAGCGCTCCGAGCGCCGGCGCGTCGGCCCCCCCGGCCGTCCCGCCGCCCTACTACGTGAGCCCGCAGCTTCGCTACGGCGGCTACATGGTGTTCCGCAACCTGATCCCGTCGTCGATGCTCGAGGCGCAGGCCGCCGAGGAGTTCAACCAGATAGTCTACGGCGCCAGCCACGCGAACCGCCTGTACGGCGACACGGACGCGCGCGTGACGCGCGTGCGCTCGATCATCGACCGGATGATTCCGTACTCGCTGAAATGGAACGAGCGAGCCAAGGGCTGGAAGTGGGAAGTCGCGGTGGTGCGCTCGAACGACATCCGCATGTACTGCCTGCCGGGCGGCAAGATCGTCGTCTATAGCGGGATACTCGATCGCGTGCGCCTGAACGACAACGAGGTCGGCATGCTGATCGGCCACGAGATCGCGCACGCGTTGCGCGAGCACGCGCGCATGCGGCTCGGTCAGTTGCAGGCGAGCCAGCTCGATTCGTCCGGCACGATCCCGCAACTGTTCGGTCTCGCCGACCTGGGCATGGCGCCGCTCGGCATCGGTTCGCGTCTGCTGGAAATGAAGTACGAGAGCACCGACGAAACCGAAGCCGACGTGATCGGCAGCGATATCGCGTCGCGCGCCGGCTTCGATCCGCGCGCGGCGGTCACGCTGTGGGACAAGCTCGCGCAAGCGACGCGCGGCAATCGCGAGCAGGGCTTCATCTACGTGCACCCGTTTACACCGGCGCGCCGCGACGACATCATCAAGCGGCTGCCGGACATGCTGTCGCTGTACGCGAAAGCAATCGGCAAGAACGTCGACGAGTTGCCCGATTACGCGGGCATCGGCCGTCCGGCGCGCAAGACGGCGCGCGACTGAGACGCCGTTTCTACCGGCTGCTGGCAGTCGACGGCGCTGCACGCGCCGGCGGCCGATGGGCTTACTTGCTGACCTTGTGGTCGTAGTCGACGGTCAGCGGCGCATGGTCGCTGAACTTGATGTCGCGGAACACATCGGTGCGCTTCGCCTTGCTTGCGATGCCCGGCGTCGCGATCTGGTAATCGATCCGCCACCCGACGTTCTTCGCATACGCCTGACCGCGATTGCTCCACCACGTGTACTGCTCGGGCCGCGGGTCGAGCGTGCGGAACACGTCCACATAACCGACTTCGTCGAACAGTTTATCGAGCCACGCGCGCTCTTCGGGCAGGCAGCCCGAATTCTTCTGGTTGCTCTTCCAGTTCTTGATGTCGATTTCCTTGTGCACGATGTTCACGTCGCCGCACACGATCACCTCGCGCTCCTTCGCCAGCTCGGCGAGATGCGGCATGAACTCGTCCATGAAACGGAACTTGGCCTGCTGGCGCTCGTCGCCGCTCGACCCCGACGGCACATACACCGAAACCACCGACAGCTTGCCGAAACGCAGCTCGACATAGCGCCCTTCCGGGTCGAACTCCTCGCTGCCGAAGCCGATCACCACTTCGTCCGGCTCATGACGCGTATAGACGCCCGCGCCGCTGTAGCCCTTTTTCACCGCGTGCTGGAAATAGCCGGTGAAATCGTGCGGCGCCATGAACTCCGGCGTCATGTCGTCCTGCGAGCATTTGATTTCCTGCACGCACAGCACATCGGCGCCTTGTTCGCCGAACCATTCGAAAAAGCCCTTCTTGGCCGCCGAGCGGATGCCATTGAGGTTGGCGGTAATCACACGCAACATGTCGTTCCTCTTTTGTTCGATTCGTTTCTGGAGCCAAAGGGCGCGGTCGAGTTCATTCGACCTTGACGCCCTTCAGCGATTCCTTCGCTGGCGGATATTCGAGTTTCAGCGCATTGAGCGTGCGCAGCAGCAGTTCGGCGACCATCACGTTGCGATGCGTCTTCGAGTCGGCCGGAATCACGTACCACGGCGCGTATTCGGTCGACGTCGCGGCCAGCGCGTCGCGATACGCGGACTGATATGCGTCCCACTGCTTGCGCGCTTCGAGATCCGACACGTCGAATTTCCAGTGCTTCAGCGGATCGTCGATGCGCTCCTGCAAACGCACACGCTGCTCGTCCTTCGAAATGTGCAGCATGCACTTGAGGATCGTCGCGCCGCTGTAGGCGAGCAACTGCTCGAACTGACGGATGTGGCAGCAGCGCTGCTGGAAGGCGTCGGCGTCGAGTTCGCCCTGCACGGTCGGAACGAGCAGGTCTTCGTAGTGACTGCGATTGAAGATCGTCAGCTCGCCAGCCGCGGGTGCCTGCGAATGCACGCGCCACAGGAAGTCATGCGCGAGCTCGACGGGCGTCGGCGCCTTGAACGGCACGATGCGCAAGCCGAGCGGGTCGACTTCGTGAAATACCGCGCGAATCGTGCCGTCCTTGCCGCTCGTGTCCATGCCTTGCAGCACCAGCAGAACGCGACGCTTGCGCTGCGCGTGCAGCCGCTCCTGCAGGTTGTCGAGCAGCAGGCCCACTTCCGACAGACGCGCGCGGTCCGCGTCTTTCGAGCCGCTCGAAAACGGCTTGGCCTTAGGATCGAAATGGTCGAGCGAGAAATGGTTTTTCTTCTTGCCGTCGTCGAAGTACGGCACGCGGAAATCGTCGAGATCGGGATGCTTTGTCATGCACACACTCCGTGGTCTGCGCTTAACCGGCTGAAGCGGGTCCGCAAAATAAAACGGGCCGTTGCCCTGCTTCGATCCGGCAACGGCCCGTGATGACTCGGGCGTGACCACGCCCGGCCGCGGCACTTCAACTCAGGACAACTTCTTCTTTAGCAATTCATTGACCTGAGCAGGGTTGGCCTTACCCTTGGTTGCTTTCATCGCCTGGCCGATCAGCGCGTTGAACGCCTTTTCCTTGCCGGCGCGATATTCGTCGACCGACTTCTGGTTCGCGGCGAGCACTTCGTCGATGATCGCTTCGAGCGCGCCGGTGTCCGAAATCTGCTTCAGGCCCTTCGCCTCGATGATGCGATCGGCGGCGGCTTCGTCGGTGGCCTTCTCTTCCCAGATCGCGAGGAAGATTTCCTTCGCGATCTTGTTCGAGATCGTACCGTCGGCAATGCGTTGCAGAACCAGCGCGAGCTGTGCGGCCGAGACCGGGCACGCGGCAATGTCGAGGCCTTCGCGATTGAGCTGCGACGACACTTCGCCCATCACCCAGTTCGCCGCGACCTTCGCGTTGGCCGGACCGACCTTCGCGACCACCGCTTCATAGTACGCGGCCGTCGCCTTGCTCGAGGTCAGCACGTTCGCGTCGTACGGCGTGAGGCCGTACTGCGACACGAAGCGCCGCTGGATCGCTTCGGGCAGCTCCGGCATCTCGCTCTTCACGCGCTCGACCCATGCTGCGTCGATCACGAGCGGCATCAGGTCGGGGTCGGGGAAATAGCGATAGTCGTGCGCGTCTTCCTTGCTGCGCATCGAGCGCGTTTCGCGCTTGTCCGGATCGTACAGACGCGTTTCCTGCACCACCGTACCGCCGTCTTCGATCAGCTCGATCTGGCGACGCACTTCGTACTGGATCGCTTCTTCGAGGAAGCGGAACGAGTTCAGGTTCTTGATCTCGGCGCGCGTGCCGAATTCTTTCTGGCCGAGCGGACGCACCGACACGTTCGCGTCGCAGCGGAACGAGCCTTCCTGCATGTTGCCGTCGCAAATCCCGAGCCACACGACGAGCGTGTGCAGCGATTTCGCGTAGGCAACGGCCTCGGCCGCGCTGCGCATTTCCGGCTCGGTGACGATTTCGAGCAGCGGCGTGCCGGCACGATTCAGATCGATGCCGGTCATGCCAGCGAAGTCTTCGTGCAGCGACTTGCCCGCGTCTTCCTCGAGGTGGGCACGCGTCAGGTTGATGGTTTTCTCGTACGCTTCCTTGCCCGCCTTTTCATTGGCCGGCACCTGGATCGTCACCTGACCGCCCTGCACGACGGGAATTTCGTACTGGCTGATCTGGTAGCCCTTCGGCAAATCCGGGTAGAAGTAATTCTTGCGCGCGAAGATGCTGCGCGGCGCGACCGTTGCGCCGATCGCGAGGCCGAACTGAATCGCACGTTCGACCGCGCCGCGGTTCATCACCGGCAGCGTGCCCGGCAAGGCCAGATCGACGGGGCTTGCCTGCGTGTTCGGCGCGGCGCCGAATTGGGTCGCGGTGCCCGAGAAGATTTTCGAATGCGTCGACAACTGCGTGTGGGTCTCCAGACCGATCACGACTTCCCATTGTTTCGTCATGGTGCTCACACTCCTGCCGGTGCCTGACGGTGCCAGTCGGTCGCGCGCTGGAACGCGTCGGCCACCTGCAGCATCCGGGCTTCATTGAAATAGTTGCCGATGATCTGCAGACCGACCGGGCGCTGAGCATTCGTGCCCGCGCCAAAACCGCACGGCACGCTCATGCCCGGCAGGCCAGCGAGGCTCACCGACAGCGTGTAGATGTCGGCCAGATACATCTGCACCGGATCGTCGCCCTTCGCGCCGATGTCCCACGCCACCGACGGCGCGACCGGTCCCATGATCACGTCGCACTGCTTGAACGCTTCCTGGAAGTCCTGCGCGATGATGCGGCGGATCTTCTGCGCCTGCAGGTAGTACGCGTCGTAGTAGCCGTGCGACAGCACGTAAGTGCCGACCAGAATGCGGCGCTTCACTTCGGGGCCGAAGCCTTCGGCGCGCGACTTCTTGTACATGTCCAGCAGATCGCGGTACTCGGCCGCGCGGTGGCCGAAGCGCACGCCGTCGAAACGCGACAGGTTCGACGAGGCTTCGGCCGGCGCGATCACGTAGTAGACCGGGATCGACAGTTCGGTTTTCGGCAGCGACACCTCGACGAGCGTCGCGCCGAGCGCTTCGTACTGCTTCAACGCGGCGTCGATCGACGCGCGCACGTCGTCGGCGAGACCGGCGCCGAAGTACTCCTTCGGCAGGCCGATGCGCAGGCCGGCGAGCGGCTTGTCCGCGCCGCCGTCACGCCACGACTTGCCGAGGTAGCGCGTGTAATCCTCGTGCTCGTGCGACAGGCTCGTCGAGTCGCGCTCGTCGAAGCCGGCCATCGCGTTGAGCAGCGTCGCGCAGTCCGCGGCGCTTTGCGCCATCGGGCCGCCCTGATCGAGCGACGACGCGAACGCGATCATGCCGTAGCGCGACACGCGGCCATACGTCGGCTTGATGCCCGTGATACCCGAGAACGACGCCGGCTGACGGATCGAGCCGCCAGTGTCGGTGCCGGTCGCGGCGGGCGCGAGTCGCGCGGCCACGGCGGCCGCCGAGCCGCCCGACGAGCCGCCCGGCACGGCCTTGCGGTCCCACGGATTCTGGACGGCGCCAAAGTACGAATTCTCGTTGGACGAGCCCATCGCGAACTCGTCCATGTTGGTCTTGCCCACGCACACCATGCCGGCGTTCTGCAGACGCGCGACCACGGTCGCATCGAACGGGCTCTCGTAGTTCGCGAGCATCTTCGAGCCGGCCGTGGAGCGCCAGCCCTTCGTGACGAACACATCCTTGTGCGCGATCGGCACGCCGACGAGCGGGCCGGCGTGGCCGGTGTGCAGCAGCGCGTCGGCGGCTTTCGCCTGCGCGAGCGTCAGTTCGGGATCGACCTGGATGAACGCGTTCAGGCTGTTGGCCGCGTCGATCCGCTTGAGGTACAACTGCGCCAGTTCGACTGCGGAGCATTCCTTGGCCGCGAGCGCGGCGCGCAGTTCGGTCAAACTTTTTTCATGCATTGCGTTTTATCCTGGAAAGCGCGGCAGCGTAGTGACGCTGCCGTGGAGGCGTTCGGTTGCCCGTCGGCAGACGGCCCGGCAAGGTACGCGGCGACGCCGCGCGGCTGCGGCACGAAAGACTCGCGCCGACGCCGGGCCGAGGGTCTGCCCGGCGGGTCTTATTCGATCACCTTCGGCACGAGATACAAGCCGTCCTGAACGGCCGGCGCGGGGCGCTGGAAAGCCTCGCGCTCGACCGTCTCGGTGACGGCGTCGTCACGCAGACGCAGCGCGACGTCTTCGATCTGCTCGATCGGGTGGGCAAGCGGGGCGATGCCGGTGGTATCGACCGCCTGCATCTGCTCGACGAGGCCGAAAAAATCATTGAGCTGGGCACGCGTGTGCTCTGCGTCGGAATCGGCCAGTTCGAGCCGCGCGAGATGCGCGATGCGTTTTACATCGGTCAGGGTCAGAGCCATGCAGTCACCGGAAAGGGTGGAATCCCACAACAGTTAAAAAGTCGCGCTGTAACAGCGGGTTACGACAAGATAGGACAATCTGAAAAAAGGAGCGGCAACGGAAAAATGTACGCTCCGTTTCCTTCAAAACATCCAAAATTATAAGGTATCATTACGCGTTCGACCCAAACCCGGACCGACTTACCAAGGCCTTACGGACAATTCAAAGAACGTCCGGCGTTTTCCGCCCTGGCTTTGCAACGGCCTCCGGTAGACTCCCCCGCGGCTTCAAGTTCATGTGGCGTCGCTACCGCCCGGTTGAAGCTGTTATTTATTCCGCTGCCGTCCTACGCATACGGTGCGAGGCCCGGCCCCCAGCGAGACAGGATTTTGAATGTTCGGTTTTTTGCGCAGCTACTTCTCCAACGATCTGGCCATTGACCTCGGCACCGCCAACACGCTTATCTACATGCGCGGCAAGGGCATCGTTCTCGACGAACCGTCGGTCGTGTCGATCCGCCAGGAAGGCGGCCCGAACGGCAAGAAGACCATTCAGGCAGTCGGCAAGGAAGCCAAGCAGATGCTCGGCAAGGTGCCGGGCAACATCGAGGCGATCCGCCCGATGAAAGACGGCGTGATCGCCGACTTCACCGTCACCGAGCAGATGATCAAGCAGTTCATCAAGACTGCTCACGAATCGCGCATGTTCTCGCCGTCGCCGCGCATCATCATCTGCGTGCCGTGCGGTTCGACCCAGGTAGAGCGTCGCGCGATCAAGGAAGCCGCCCACGGCGCGGGCGCCTCGCAGGTGTACCTGATCGAAGAGCCGATGGCCGCCGCGATCGGCGCGGGCCTGCCGGTGTCGGAAGCAACGGGTTCGATGGTCGTCGACATCGGCGGCGGCACGACCGAAGTCGGCGTGATCTCGCTCGGCGGTATCGTGTACAAGGGCTCGGTGCGCGTCGGCGGTGACAAATTCGACGAAGCGATCGTCAACTACATCCGCCGCAACTACGGCATGCTGATCGGCGAGCAGACCGCCGAAGCGATCAAGAAGGAAATCGGCTCCGCATTCCCGGGCTCCGAAGTCAAGGAAATGGAAGTGAAGGGCCGCAATCTGTCGGAAGGCATTCCGCGCAGCTTTACGATCTCCAGCAACGAAATCCTCGAAGCGCTGACCGATCCGCTGAACCAGATCGTGTCGTCGGTAAAGATCGCACTGGAACAAACGCCGCCGGAACTCGGCGCGGACATCGCCGAGCGCGGCATGATGCTGACCGGCGGTGGCGCGCTGCTGCGCGATCTCGACCGACTGCTGGCCGAAGAAACCGGCCTGCCGGTGCTCGTCGCCGAAGATCCGCTGACTTGCGTCGTGCGCGGATCGGGCATGGCGCTCGAGCGCATGGACAAGCTCGGCAGCATTTTCTCGTACGAGTAAGCGAGCCTTCCTCCCATGTCAGTAGCGCGGATCTGGCACACGGCCCCTTGCGGGCCGCTTTGTCATTGGCTGGGCCGACCAGCCTCCGCGCGCTGACCGCGCTTGCCTAGCGCGCCGCCGTCTCACCCAACCGCTCACGCCCCCGGCGCCGACCATGGAATACAGTCCGCCGCCCCTGTTCAAGCAAGGCCCCTCCGCTCTCGCGCGACTGGTGTTCTTCGTCGTGCTGGCGCTCGCCCTGCTGATCTCCGACGCCCGCTTCCAGACGCTCGAAATCGTCCGCGGCGTGCTCGGCGCGGGTCTTTATCCGTTGCAGCGCGCGGCGCTCGTGCCGCGCGACATCTTCATGGGCGCCGCCGATCTCGCCGTGACGAGCGCCACGCTACGCAACGAAAACGCGAAGCTGCGCGAGAAGGATCTGCAACTGTCGCAGCAGGCCAACACGGCCGCGTCGCTCGCTGCCGAGAACAGCCATCTGCGCGCGCTGATGCAACTGTCGCAGCAGTTGACCACGCAATCGCTTCCCGCCGAAATCCAGTACGACACGCGCGACCCGTTCACGCAGAAGGTCGTGATCGGACGCGGCGCTCAACAAGGCATCCAGAACGGCTCGCCGGTCGTCGACGAGGACGGCGTGATCGGCCAGGTCACACGCGTGTTCCCGCTGCAGGCCGAAGTCACGCTGCTGACGGACAAGGACCAGGCGGTGCCGGTCGAAATTCTGCGCACCGGCTTGCGCAGCGTGATCTACGGCACGCCGAAGGGCGACACGCTCGATCTGCGCTTCGTGCCGATCAGCGCGGACGTGCAAACCGGCGACGAGCTCGTCACCAGCGGTCTCGACGGCGTATATCCGCCGGGGCTGCCGGTCGCGAAGGTCGTACGCGTCGACAAGCAGGCCGACACCGCGTTTGCCCGCGTGGTCAGTCTGCCGGTCGCGGCGGTGCGCGGCGCGCGTCAGGTGCTGGTGCTGCACGTCCAGAACACCGCGCCGCCGCGCCCGGCCGACGAACCCGACGCGGCAACCGTCGCGAAAGAGGCGAAAGCGAAGAAGGGCGTCAAAGCCGCGGAAGGCAAGGGCGCGGCGGAGAAATCCACCGGCAAGTCGGCGGACAAGAACGCCGCCGATAAAGCCGCGGCCGAAAAGCCGGCAGCCAAATCCACGGAGAAGGCGCCGGCCAAACCCGCCGCCGACAAGAAGCCCGAAAAGCTCGCCGTCGACAAGAAGCCCGAAAAGCCCGCAGCCGACAGAAAAGCCGAAAAACCGGCCGCCGCGAAGAACGCGAAGCCGCAAGCCGAGCCGGGGGCTCAGCCATGAATCGCCCGCAATACATCCTGCAGCCGGTCAACCCGTACTTCATCGCGTTCAGCCTCGCCTCCGCGTTCCTGCTGAACCTGATGCCGTGGGGGCGTCTCGCCGGCGTGCCCGATTTCGTCGCGCTCGTATTGCTATTCTGGAATGTGCATCAGCCGCGCAAGGTCGGCATGGGCATCGCGTTTTTTCTCGGCCTGCTGATGGACGTGCACAACGCGAGCCTGCTCGGCGAACACGCGCTCGCCTACACGCTGCTGTCGTACGGGGCGATCACGATTCACCGCCGCGTGCTGTGGATGTCGCTCGGCGTGCAAACCTTCGCGGTGATGCCGCTACTCGTCGTCGCGCAACTGGTGCCGTTCGTGATCCGCCTGTTGACCGGTGCGGCGTTTCCGGGCTGGAGTTATCTGATCGACGGTTTCGTCGAAGCCGCGCTGTGGCCGCTCGCGAGCATCTTGCTGCTGATGCCGCAGCGCCGCCCGGCTGACCCGGACGATACGCGCCCCATTTGATCCCGCATCGGGCCCGCCGCCCGGGGCCAGTTTGGGCGCACACTCTTGATGGCCGCACGCCGGCCTTTTGCAGAATCGCATGACCGAATTCAAGGACACTCAACAGCAGCTCACGAAATTCCGCCTGCGCGTCGCGGCGGCGGGCCTGTTCGTGTTCGTCTGCTTCGGGCTGATCGGCTTCCGCTTCCTGTTCCTGCAGGTCTGGCACTACAGCAAGTACTCGCTGCAGGCCGATGAAAACCGCATCTCCGTCGCGCCGATCGTGCCGAACCGCGGCATCATCACCGACCGCAACGGCGTCGTGCTCGCGAAGAACTACTCGGCCTACACGCTCGAAATCACACCGTCGAAGCTGAACGACACGCTCGATAACGTGGTCGACAACCTCGCCACGGTAGTCTCGATCGACGCGCGCGACCGCCGCCGCTTCAAGAAACTGCAGGAAGACTCGAAGAATTTCGAAAGTCTGCCGATCCGCACGCGCCTGACCGACGACGAAGTCGCGCGCTTCACCGCGCAGCGCTTCCGCTTCCCCGGCGTCGAAGTGCGCGCGCGGCTGTTCCGCCAGTACCCGCTCGGGCCGACCGCCGCGCACGTGATCGGCTACATCGGACGGATTTCGCAGCGCGACCAGGACCGCATCGACGACGCCAGCGATCAGAACGACAGCGATCCGGACCACTACGATCCGCGTCTGGACGCGAACAACTACAAGGGCACCGATTACATCGGCAAGATCGGCGTCGAGCAGAGCTACGAAACCGAGCTGCACGGCCAGACCGGCTTCGAGGAAGTCGAGGTGACGGCGGGCGGCCGCCCGGTGCGCACGCTGTCGCGCACCCAGGCGACGCCGGGCAACAACCTCGTGCTGTCGCTCGACATCGGCCTTCAGCAGGTCGCCGAACAGGCGTTCGCCGGACGTCGCGGCGCGCTCGTCGCGATCGAGCCGTCCACCGGCGACGTGCTCGCGTTCGTGTCGGCGCCGAGCTTCGACCCGAATTCATTCGTCGACGGCATCGACCAGCAGACCTGGGACGAGCTGAACAACTCGCCCGACCATCCGCTGCTGAACCGGCCGCTACACGGCACCTACCCACCGGGCTCGACCTACAAGCCGTTCATGGCGCTCGCCGCGCTGTCGCTGCACAAGCGCACGCCGAGCTGGGGCTTCCAGGACCCCGGCTACTACACGTTCGGCGGACACACGTTCCGCAACGACGTGCGCTCGGGCCAGGGTTGGGTGGACATGAATCGCGCGATCGTCGTGTCGAACGACACGTACTTCTACATGCTCGCGCACGATCTCGGCGTCAACAACATCGCGAACTTCATGAAGCCGTGGGGTTTCGGGCAGATCACCGGCATCGACATCGCCGGCGAAGCGAAGGGCATCCTGCCGTCGACCGACTGGAAGCGCCATGCGTATCGCCGCCCCGAGCAGCAGAAGTGGTACGAAGGCGAAACGGTCAGCCTCGGCATCGGTCAGGGCTACAACTCGTTCACGATCCTGCAGCTCGCGCATGCCACCGCAACGCTCGCGAACAACGGCGTCGTGATGAAGCCGCACCTCGTGCGCGACATCGAGAATCCGATCACGAAGGACACGCGGCCGGTGGTGCGCGACCCGAGCGACAAGATCGCGGTCAAGCAGCAGGATATCGACTTCATCAAGCACGCGATGGAAGGCGTGGTCACGAACGGCACGGCGGCCAAGGTGTTCGCGGGCGCCGCGTACCAGGCGGCGGGCAAGACCGGTACCGCGCAGGTGTACTCGCTGCAGGGCGCGAACTACAAGGGTCACGCGATCGCCGAGAATTTGCGCGATCACGCGCTGTTCATTGCGTTCGCGCCAGTCGAGCAACCGAAGATCGCGCTCGCGCTGATCGTCGAAAACGGCGGCTGGGGCGCGGAGGCGGCCGGTCCGATCGCGCGCCGGGTGCTCGACTATTACCTGGTCGGCAAGAACAAGCCCGGCGTGGTGGAAGCCGCCGTCGCGGCGGCGGCATCGAACACCGCCGAAGCGTCCGCGCCACAGGTCGGTGAGACGCCAACGCAGCATGAGGGCGCCCAGCCGCTGAGGATTGCGGCGGGCTTCAAGGCACTGCCGGTGCCGGGGGCGGCGGCTGCCGTGGCGGCCTCGGGTGAGTCGGCGGCTGTTGCGGCTTCGGACGCGAATGGCGCGTCCGTGCCGGTGGCGGCATCGGCTGGCGCGGCGGCAACGGTGCCGGCCAGCGCACCGGCAGCGGCTTCGGCCGGCGCGGCGCGGGCGGCGTCGGCGGCCAGGCCGGCATCGGCTTCCGCCGCGGCAAAGCAATCCGCGTCGCGTACGTCCGGCGCCCCGCACAAACCCCGTCCGGCCAGTGAGCCGGCGCCGAGCGTCGCGGCCCCCTCGCGCGAGGACAGCGTCCAGGGCGCGTCACCGCGCCAGCCCGCCACCGGCGGTATCGACGAATAAGGAGAAAGGCATGCAATTCGACAAGCGCGCCTGGCTCGACCGCATCAAGCGGATGTTCGCGGGCTTCGACCGTCCGCTCGCACTGATCGTGTTTCTGCTGCTGTGCGTCGGCATCGTCACGCTGTACAGCGCGAGTCTCGACGTGCCGGGCCGCGTCGAAGACCAGCTGCGCAACATCCTGCTCACCTTCGTGCTGATGTGGGGGCTCGCCAATGTGCCGCCCAATACGCTGATGCGCTTCGCGGTCCCGCTTTACACGTTCGGGATCGCGCTACTGGTCGCAGTCGCGATGTTCGGTCTCACGCGCAAGGGCGCGAAGCGCTGGATCAACGTCGGCGTGGTGATCCAGCCATCGGAAATACTGAAGATCGCGACACCGCTGATGCTCGCCTGGTACTACCAGCGCCGCGAAGGCGTGATGCGCTGGTACGACTACCTGGTCGGCTTCGCGATCCTCATCGTGCCGGTCGGCCTGATCGCGAAACAGCCCGACCTCGGCACGGCCGTGCTCGTGTTCGCCGCCGGCCTGTTCGTGATTTACTTCGCGGGGCTGAGCTTCAAGCTGATCGTACCGGTGCTGATCGCAGGCGTGATCGCGGTTGTGTCGATCGCGGCGTTCCAGGACAAGATCTGTCAGCCCGAAGTGCAGTGGCCGCTAATGCACGACTATCAGAAGCACCGTATCTGTACGCTGCTCGATCCGACCTCGGACCCGCTCGGCAAAGGCTTCCACACGATTCAGGCGGTGATCGCGATCGGTTCGGGCGGCCCGCTCGGCAAGGGCTGGCTGAAGGGTACGCAAGCGCATCTGGAGTTCATCCCCGAGAAGCACACCGACTTCATCTTCGCGGTGTTTTCGGAAGAGTTTGGTTTGGCGGGCGGGATCGTGCTACTCACGCTGTACATGCTATTGATCGCGCGCGGGCTCTACATCGCGGCCAACGGCGCGACCTTGTTCGGGCGATTATTGGCCGGCTCTTTGACGATGGCGTTCTTCACGTACGCGTTCGTCAATATCGGCATGGTGAGCGGGATTCTGCCGGTGGTCGGCGTGCCGTTGCCGTTCATGAGTTACGGTGGCACCGCGCTGACTACATTGGGTGTCGCGACCGGGCTGATCATGAGTGTCGCGCGACAGAAGCGGTTGATGCAGAGCTAAGCGTCGCTAGCGGCACGCAGCAATCGAAAATGCAAAAGGGCGCTCGTTGCGAGCGCCCTTTTGCTTTATTGCTACCTCATTACTGCGGCTTCACTTCCTTCTGATCGCGCAACTGCGCGCTCAACTGCTGATACTTCAGGCGCGCGGCCGGATCGCCCTGCGCCGCCGCGGCCGCGTAATACGCGCGTGCCACATTCAGATTCCGGTCGACACCATCGCCGCCGCGCTCGTAGAACGAGCCAGTCACATACTGCGCGGTCATGTCGCCGCCCTGCGCCGCCTTCTTGTACCAGACGAACGCCTGCTTGTTGTCGCGCTCGGTACCGCGTCCGTCGAGGAACTGGTTCGCGAGCGCGAGCTCCGCCTGCACATGACCCTGCGCAGCCGCCTTCATGAACCAGCGATGCGCCTCCACGGGGTCGCGCTCGACGAACTCGCCATCGTCGTACATCTTGCCGTACACATATTGCGCGTGCGACATGTTCGCGTCGGCGGCCTTGCGCAGCCACTTCTTGCCTTCGTCGACGTTGACCGGCGTGCCTTCGCCGTTGAGCAGCATCATCGCGTAGTTGAATTGGGCGAGCCGGCTGCCGCGCTCGGCGGCCTCGCGGAATTCGGTCAGCGCAGCGGCGAGGTTGCCGGCGTTGTAATCGGCCACTGCGGATTGCGTCTGCGGATCGTTCGCTCTTGCGACGTGATCCTGTGCGTGCGCGGCGCTCCATGCGGTACTCGCAAGCAGCGCCGCCGCCGTAATGGTCACTTGCGCGGTCACCCGCGCAATCCTCGGCCCGGCGCCCCCCTGCACTCTGCCGTTCATGACCTCACCTCCTGCAATGCCTGACGCGTCGCGCGCAACATCCAGATCACGTCGGCGGCCAGCGCCACGAAGCGAAAGCCCGCGTCGCGATGCTGCCGCGCGCTGGCCACGTCCATCGCGAAGATGCCGGCGGCAATACCGGCCTTGTCCGCCGCGCTGACGATACGCGCCATCGCTGCCTGCACGTCCGCGTGCTTCGCGTCGCCCAGATGACCGAGGCTCGCGGCGAGATCGGCCGGCCCGACGAACACGCAGTCGACGCCCGGCGTCGCCGCGATCTGCTCGACCTCCCGCAAGCCGCGCGCCGATTCGATCTGCACAATCGTCGCGATCTGTGCGTTGGCCGTCTGCACGTAGTCGCGTCGCATGCCGTAGCCGGCCGCACGCACGACGCCCGCGACACCGCGCAGTCCGTCGAGGGCCTCGGCGGTCGGATATTGGGTGAGCCGCACGGCGCGTGCCGCGTCTTCAGCGGATTCGATGTTCGGGAACATCAGCGTGCGCGCGCCGGCGTCGAGTACGCGCTTGACGAGCCACGGCTCGCTCGCTGGCACGCGCACCACCGGCTCGCTCGGCAGATGGGCGGCGGCGATCGCGCGCAGTTGCGACTCGACGCCACCGCTATCGTTCGGCGCGTGCTCCATGTCGATCAGCAGCCAGTCGAAGCCGGCGTGCGCGAGCGCTTCGGCGCCGGCTTCGCTGCCGAGCGACAACCACAGCCCGAATAGCGGCGCGTCGTCCTTCAGACGTTGTTTGAGGGAGTTGGTGAAGGTGCTCATCGGCTGGCCTCGCGCAGGGTTGCAATGCGAAGCGGGGCCAGATAGCGAATCAGGCAGGCACCGGGGCGCTGACGGCCTCGATGCCTGCTGCGACGCGATGCGGTGACCGGCATGTCTCGCTCCGTGTGTTGGTCGGAACGATCATACCGTGACAATAACGCGAGAGTTCGCTCGCGCGCCGGGGTGTGGCTTCGGGCTGGAAGCTAGTCGCGGACCACGTCGGCCCAGCAGTTCGGCGTCTCGTACAGACGCACTTTATGCAGGCGCAGATTCACGCCGTAGTGCGCGTCGTAGACGTTCGCGAGAATATCGAACGCAATCGCGGCGAGGTTTTCGACCGTGGGAATGCGATCGATCACGACCGTCTTGTGACCCGCCATGCTGTCGAGAAAGTCACGCACCTGCGTGTCGCCTTCGTAGACGAGAAACGCGTGGTCCCACTTGTCGACCAGGTGTTCGGTTGCGAGCGACTTCACGTCGGCGAAGTCCATCACCATGCCGCGGTCGGGCGCGCCTTCGGTGTCGACCAGATCGCCTTGCAGCGTGATTTCGAGCACATAGCGATGGCCGTGCAGATTACGGCACTGGCTGCGGTGATCGGGGATGCGGTGGCCCGCGTCGAATTCGAGTTTTCGGGTAATCGTCAGCACGGCAAATCAGGGAATGTTCAGATACTTGTGAGTCTGCATCGACAGGCGCCACTGCGGATGACGCTTGCACCAGTCGATCGCGAGCTTCGTGTTGATATCGCGCGAAGGACCGTCCATCGGCTGGACGAGGAAATACTCGAAGTCGAGCTTCGCGTAGTCGGCGAGGCGCTGGTTGTCCTGAGGGATCACGACCTTCAGTTCGTTGCCCTTGGTCACGACGAGCGGCGCGTCGGCCTTCGGGCTCACGCAGATCCAGTCGATCGTGTCGAGCACCGGCAACGAGCCGTTGGTCTCGATCGCGATCTCGAAGCCGGCCGCGTGCAGCGCGTCGACGAGCGGCTGATCGATCTGCAGCATCGGCTCGCCACCGGTGCATACGACGAAGCGTTCGCCCTCGCCTTGCGGCCATTGCGACGCGATCATCGCGACGAGTTCGTCAGGTGTGCGGTACTTGCCGCCGTTCTCGCCGTCGGTGCCGACGAAATCGGTGTCGCAGAAACGGCAGACCGCTTCCGCGCGATCCTCTTCGCGGCCCGACCACAGATTGCAGCCCGCGAAACGGCAGAACACGGCCGGCCGCCCGGCATTCGCGCCCTCGCCCTGCAACGTGTAGAAGATTTCCTTGACCGCGTACGTCATGCTGCTATCTGTCCTGTGTTCCTGAATCAATGATGCGCGCTCTTGCGCGAACCGTCACACTGGCTCGGTGACTTTTTCACCGGCGAGGTAAGCCTCATAGCCACGTTTGCGCAACCGGCATGCCGGGCATTCGCCGCAGCCGAAGCCCCATGAATGCAGCTCGGCGCGTTCGCCGAGGTAGCACGTGTGCGTTTCGACGCGCACCAGTTCGACCAGTGCGTCGCCGCCGAGCTCGTGTGCGAGACGCCATGTGTCGGCCTTGTCGAGCCACATCAGCGGTGTCTCAAGCGCGAAGCGCGTGTCCATGCCGAGATTCAGCGCGACCTGCAGCGCCTTCATCGTGTCGTCGCGGCAATCGGGGTAGCCCGAGAAGTCCGTCTCGCACATCCCGCCGACCAGCACCTGCAAACCGCGCCGATATGCGATGGCCCCGGCAATCGTCATGAACATCAGATTGCGGCCCGGCACGAACGTGTTCGGCAACCCATTGGCCGTGGCTTCGATTTCGATCTCGCGCGTCATCGCGGTGTCGCTGATCGCGCCGAGCAGCGACAGGTCGATCGTTTGATCGTCGCCGAGACGATCGGCCCATGCAGGAAACGCACGCACGACAGCCTGGCGGAACCCCTCGCGGCATTCAAGCTCGACGCGATGACGCTGACCATAATCGAAGCCGATCGTTTCGACCGTGTCGTAACGATCGAGCGCCCACGCGAGACACGTGGCGGAATCCTGGCCGCCGGAAAACAGCACGAGCGCGCTACGCTTAGCGTCTTTGCGGATCACCGTGATACTCCGTGAATGAGAGTGCCACGTCGCGCTGCGCGAGGTGCGCTATGCGAGCAACGCGGCGCGACGTGTGCCGGCATTGTGCCGGCCCAAAGCAGTATAGGTCGCGCGTTGCGCGTGAACGTGGCTGGGCGCTTATACCGCCGATCGTCGGGCGAAGGGTTGGGTGCTTCGGTGCGATACGCTCGGCACCGCATTCGCGCGGTGTACGACCGCGTGCGACGCCTGCAGGCAAGTCTTTGAACTGGCGCGATTTTATCACGCGGCACCGAATGTCACCGACGCCTGCTGTCCTACGCGCGCGGTTCCAACTGCATGGCGAGCCAAAGTGACGACTTGTCCGCCAAACGGAAAAGCCCCAGGAATCTTGCGATTTCCTGGGGCTGAATCCTGGTGGCCTGGGGCGGAATCGAACCACCGACACGCGGATTTTCAATCCGCTGCTCTACCAACTGAGCTACCGGGCCAACGAAGAACGAAACTATATCAAGCGATCCGCAGTTCAGCAAGCCCTTTCATAAAAAATTTTGCCTAGCCGCGTTCGCATGCAACAGGTGGCGCTCACTCGCCCTTGTTCTTGCCGAGATCGACGCCGAGTTGCTTCAGCTTGCGATAAAGATGCGTGCGCTCCAGACCGGTCTTCTCCGCGACGCGCGTCATGCTGCCGTTCTCGCGCGCGAGGTGATATTCGAAGTACGCGCGCTCGAACGCGTCGCGCGCATCGCGCAGCGGAATGTCGAACGAGATCGACGCGGTTTGCGCGGCGAGCGCGCCGCCGCCGACGCCATCGGCCGACAGCATCGGCAACGCGGCCGCCGACGCGACCGACGATGCGCTGACGGGCAACGCCGGCTTCGCGGCCACACCGCCTGGCACGGCCGCCGAGTTGCCGCGCGCGAGTCCTTGCTCGACCGCCTTCAGCAGCTTCTGCAACGCGATCGGCTTTTCGAGGAAGTTGAGCGCGCCGATCTTGGTGGCCTCGACCGCGGTGTCGATCGTCGCGTGACCGGACATCATGATGACGGGCATCGTCAATTGACCTTGCGCGGCCCATTCCTTGAGCAGCGTCACGCCGTCGGTGTCCGGCATCCAGATGTCGAGCAGCACGAGGTCCGGCGCCTGACGCAGCCGGAACTCGCGCGCTTCCTGCGCGTTTTCAGCGGCCTCCACGACGTGTCCTTCGTCGCTGAGGATCTCCGAGAGCAGTTCCCGGATGCCCATTTCATCATCTACCACCAGGATGGTTGCCATTTACGCTGCCCTTGTCTGCACTGTTGCTTTTGTCGTTCCCTGCGACGCTCCACCATGCGCCGGATGCGCACCCGAACCAGGTGCACCCGGCTGCGCGGGGTCGTCCGCCAGTTGAAGGAAGAGAATCGAAATCTGCGCGCCTTCGATCACGTCGCCAGCCTTCATGCGATTGCGAATGTCGATGCGCGCGCCATGTTCGTCGACGATCTTCTTGACCATCGCAAGTCCCAGACCCGTACCTTTGGCCTTGGTCGTCACGTACGGCTCGAACGCGCGCGTGAGGATACGCGCGGGAAAGCCCGGTCCGTTATCCGACACGGTCAGACGCACCGCGACGCGCGCCTTGCCTTGCACGTCGGGGTCTCCGTATTCTACTGTCCTCGTCTCGAGCAAAACACGCGGATGCGCGACTTCGGCGACCGCGTCCTGCGCGTTCTGCAGCAGGTTGTGGATCACCTGACGCAATTGCGTCGCGTCGCCGCGTATCGCGGGCAGGGCCGCGAGCTCAATCTGGATCGCGCCCTTGCCTTCCTCGATACCGTACAGCGTGAGCACCTCGCTGACCAGATCGTTCAATTGCAGATGCGCGAGCACCGCGGGCGGTGTGCGCGCGTAGTCGCGGAAATCGTCGACCATCTGCTTCATCGCGGCGACCTGATTGACGATCGTCGTCGCACCGCGCTTCAGCACGTCCGCATCCGACGGCGCGAGCTTGTCGGCGAGCTTCATCTGCAAACGCTCGGCCGACAATTGAATCGGCGTGAGCGGATTCTTGATCTCGTGCGCAAGGCGCCGTGCGACTTCGCCCCATGCAATCGAACGCTGCGCGGAGATCACGTCGGAGATGTCGTCGAATACGACCACGTAGCCAGAGGTCTGGATGTCTTCGGCATCGCGCTCGTTCGCCGCGACGAGGCGCGCGCCCCGCACGAGCAACGTGAGCGGCTCGGTCTCGCCGGGTACAGGCACCGAGAACTGCTGCTGCCAATGGCCGTTATCGTCATGGCCGTCTTCGCTCGCCGCTTCGCGATCGGCGAATGCCTTGCGCACCATCGCGCCGAATTCGCCGAGCACGCCGATCTGATCGAGCGACGATCCGAGCACCGTCTGGAACGGCTGACGGAAAATCCGCTCGGCGCCGCGATTCGCAGTGGTCAGCCGGAACTGTCGGTCGAACACGAACACGCCCGCGGTCAGGTTCGCGAGGATGCTCTCCAGATACGCCTTCGAATGCTCGAGCGCGATACGATTTTTCTCGACCGCCCCGCGCGCTTCCGCCAACTGCCGCGTCATTGCGTTGAACGACTGCGTGAGGAAGCCCAGTTCGTCGCGCGACTTGATCTCGCGCTTCGGCGTGTAGTCGCCCTCGGTGATTTCCTTCGTGCCCTGCGCGAGCAGGAACAGCGGCCGCGCGAGCTGATTGCCGAGCGCGAGCGCGAGCATCATCGCGATGAAGGTCGCGAGAAACAGCGACAGCGTCAGCGTGCCGATGTACATCTTGCGCAGGCCCGTACGGCCGAGCGCCTTCTCCTGATACTCGCGATACGCGCGCTGCACCGCGTCGGCGTTGCGCGCGAGTGTCGTCGAAACTGGCTGCGTCAGTTGCAGGAAGCGTTCGGCGGGCTGCAATAGCGATGCGTTCGCATCGGGAATACGCTGCACCACGCGCAGACGCAGCGCGCCCTTGCCGCCCTGCGCATGCGCGTCGCCGTCCACCTCGCCTTCGATCGCCGCATAGCCGTGGCCGCGCGCCTGCTCGATCATCAGCGGTGTCGGCAGATCGTTCGGCAGCAGCATCGCGTAATTGCTGGACGCCTGCGCGACCACGTGCATGTCCGGCGTCGCGCCCGACATGCTGCGGGTCGGCTCGACGATCGTCGCGTCCTGCACGCCGAACTGGTCGCGCAGACGCAGCAACGTCAGCGTGGTGCCGGCCGCATCCGCGCTCGCGATCTGCTCGGACATCAGACGCGCCTTCGTCTGCAAATCGGACAGCGACGCGTCGAGCATGCCGCGCCCGAGATTGAGGCCGGACGCTAGCGCGGTTTCGACGTTCACGTCGAACCATGACTCGATGCTGCGCGACACGAACTGATACGACACGATGTAGATGATGCCGCCCGGCACCACGCCGACCAGCGCCATGAAGAACGCAAGCTTCGCGAGCAGCCGTGTACCGAATTTGCCCGTGCGTAATCGCACGACGATGATGACGACGAGCGTCGCCACCACCAGCAGAAAGATCATCGCGACCGCGACGTTGGCCGCGTACAGCCACTGGTAATAGCGGTCGAAGAATTCGGTGTTCGCGCTCGCGGCGGCCAGCAATACGAGCAGCAGCACGGCCGTGACCGCGACCGTCGACACCAGCACGCGCACGACGATGCTGCTGACACTGGTGGAAGATGAGCGCACTTTATTTAGCACGATCTGCCGCCGTGAAAGTGAAGCGCTTCCAATCAGAGGCGAGGTTCCAGTCGCGGTTGTTCACCGCGTCGATCTGGAATGGCTTGGGCATCAGCCCGATATCGAGTTGCATGCGCACCGACGCGTTATAGGTTTCGCCGACACGCACCTCATTGCGGTCAATCACGTGCCACGAGGTCACGTGCTTGATCACCGCGAGCGCGTCCTTCAGCGTGGAAAAGCCGAGCTGCAAGCCGCCCGATTGCACGCTCGACACGCGATATTCGCGCGTGAGCGGCTGGAACGACAGCCGCAAGCTTTGCGATACGCTGACTGGCTGCTCGTCGAACCAGTACCAGCGGGGCCGGCTCAGTTCGAAATCGGTCGTGAAATAAAGCGGAATGCCTTTGTTGACCGCGTCTTCGAGATTGCTGTTCAGCTCGAATTCGAAATGCGCATCGAGACTCCAGCCGCCGTTGTCGGCCTGCAGCGACGCCCGCTGCACCGCGATCGAGTCAGCGTGCGCCGCGCCCGGCGCTGCAAGCCAGACGGCCAGCGCGATCCAGAGCACGGCAGCGAGCCGAAGCGGGAAGAAGCGTTTTATGGTCACCGTTTCTGAAAGCGCGCGTAGAAAAATCCGTCGTGGTCTGAGTTCGTGCCGGCGCTGAAATCAGCGGGTCGTCCAGCATGAGAACCGGCCGATGAGTCGGCGGGCGCGCGGGCAACTGAGGGTAAAAGCTGCCCCGGCGCGTCCAATCGTACCGCATCCTGATGCTGGTTTCCAAACCACTGAGCCTGCAACTCGCCTTCTTCGGGGAAGATCGAACAGGTAACGTAAAGCAGCTCACCGCCGGGTTTCACGAGCGGCCACAGCGCGTCGAGAATGCGGCGCTGTTCGGCGACGAGCGCGGCGATATCCGACTGGCGACGCAACCAGCGGATATCCGGATGACGCCGCACGATGCCCGACGCAGAGCACGGCACGTCGGCGAGAATGCGGTCGAACGGCTGATCAAGATCGTCGTGCCACTGCACGGGGTTGCCCGCGTCGCCGATGCGCACTTCCGCTTCGAGCTTCAGACGCCGCAGGTTTTCGCCGATGCGGCGCGCGCGCGACGCATCGCTTTCGAGCGCAACGAGTTGAATGTTGGCGAGTTCGAGCAGATGGCCGGTCTTGCCGCCAGGGGCCGCGCATGCGTCGAGCACGCGCATGCCGTCACGCACGCCGAGCAGTTGCGCGGCGAGTTGCGCGCCTGCGTCCTGTACAGACACGACCCCTTCGCTGAAGCCCGGAATGCGCTCGACCGGTATCGCCGTGGCGAGGGTGACCGCGTGCTCGCCCGTCTTGCTCGCGGCGATCTGCTGGCGTTGCAGCTCTTGCAGATAGGCGTCGACCGTCGAATGGCGTGCGTTCACGCGCAACGTCAGCGGACCTTGCGTGTTGCCGACGGCCAGCACCGATTGCCATGCCTCCGGCCATGCGCGCTTCACCGCGTCGATCCACCACGCCGGATAGTTCCAGCGCGCGGCTTCGTCGGCTTGCACGGCGGCGAGCAACATGTCGCGCTCGCGCAGGAAGTTACGCAGCACCGCATTGACGAGCCCCTTCGCGAACCCGAACTCGCGGCGTGCGGCAATCGCCCTGACCGCCTGATCGACGACCGTAAACGGCGTGTAAGCGGCGCTCGCTTCGTCGTCGACGAGCAGTGCGAACGCGCACGCCAGCACATGCGCGACGTGCGGCGGCGGCGCTTTCTTCACGAGCTTCGCAATCAGCCACTCGGCGGTCGCGAGACGGCGCATCGTGCGATAGGCGATGTCCTGCACCGCGCCGCGCGCCGCCGCGGCGTTGCCCTCGGGCATCGACACGAGCACGCTCTGCAGCGCCGCGGGGAAGGCCGCGCCGAGACGCACGGCGCCGACGGCCTGAGCCGCGCAGTCGAGCGCGAACCCGAGCGATTCGGGCGACAGATGCAGCGCCGACAAACGGGATTCGCGCGAGCGCGCCGACGAGGAAGCAGAACGCGAAGAAGGCTTTGAAGTCATGAAGGGAGCAAGGGCCAGCCGCACGGTGCGCGCGGCGCAATCAGCGCACATTGTAGCGTGGCGCCGGTGGGGCGCCGCCGTGCGGGGGCGGCGGCAGACGCTGTCGCGCGGTGGCGACGAACGGTGCGAAAAAAAAGCGAGCCTCGCGGGCCCGCTCTTCAGTACTTCAGACTCGACGCGCCGAACGACGCTGCGGCTCAGTCGAAGCGCCCGGTGCGCGCCATTTCCATCAGACGCGCGATGCGTTCTTCGGTCGCAGGGTGTGTCGAGAACAGGTTCGCGATACCGCCGCCCGAGAGCGGATTCATGATCATCATCTGCGCGGTGGCCGGATGCGCCTCGGCCGTCGGGAACGGGATGCCGCTCGCATAGCGATGGATCTTGTCGAGCGCCGACGCCAAGGCCTCCGGGTCGCCCGAAATTTGCGCGCCGCCACGGTCGGCTTCGAATTCGCGCGCACGCGAAATGGCCATCTGGATCAGCGCGCCCGCAATCGGCGCGAGCAGCGCAACCGCGATGCTCGCGATCGGGTTCGCGGGACGCCCGTTTTCGTCGCGGCCGCCGAAGAACATCGCGAAGTTCGCCAATGCGGAAATCGCGCCGGCCATGGTCGCAGAAATCGTCGAGATCAGAATGTCGCGGTGCTTCACGTGCGAAAGTTCGTGCGCCATCACGCCGCGCATTTCGCGCTCGGACAGCACGCGCAGAATGCCGGTGGTCGCCGCGACCGCCGCGTGCTCCGGATTGCGGCCAGTGGCGAATGCGTTCGGCGCGTCTTCGTTGATCAGGTAGACGCGCGGCATTGGCAGGTTCGCGCGCGTGGCGAGATCGCGCACCATCCGATAGAACTGCGGCGCACTGTTTTCGTCGACTTCCTGCGCGTTGTACATGCGCAGGACCATCTTGTCGGAGAACCAGTACGAAAAGAAATTCATCCCAAGGGCGATCACGAGCGCAAGCATCATGCCGCGCGACCCGCCGATCATCCCGCCGATCACGATGAAAAGGGCCGTAATCGCGGCCATCAACATCGCGGTTTTCACCCAATTGAACATGTCTGCAACTCCTTGCCCTGAGCGTGGCCTTCATCTCCGTGCCGCGCGATTGCGGCGCCAGATTGTAAGAGAAATGTTAGATATGGGCGATGCGGGAAAATTCAATCATCGCGAGGCGGTCGCGAGTTTGATGCCGAGGCCCACGAACGCGCTGCCGACGCCGCGATCGAGCCAACGCTTGACCGTCGGCTTGCCCGAGAAACGCTGCGTGACACTGCCCGCAATCCACGCGACGAAACTGTTCCAGACCATGCTCATCAGCACGAAGACCGCGCCGAGCGTCAAAAACGCGAAGGTCTTGTGTTCGCTGCCCGTTGCAACGAACTGCGGGAAGAACGACACGAAGAACAGCACGACCTTCGGGTTCAGCACATTGGTCCAGAAGCCTTGCAGGAACAACTGCCGCAGTGACTTCGGCGTGGACGGCGCACGCGCGTCGCTGGCGGGTGCGCCCGCGGCCGGCTTCGTGAAGATCAGGCGCACACCCAGATAGATCAGATAGATCGCGCCGACGAATTTGACGATGGTGAACGCGGTGGCCGACGCGGCCAGCAGCGCGGTCAGCCCGAACGCGCAGGCCAGCGAGTGAATGCAGCAGCCCGCCGAAATGCCGAGCGCCGACATCAGCCCCGCGCCGCGGCCCTGGGCGACGCTGCGCCCGACGATATAAGCGGTATCCGGCCCCGGCGTGATGTTCAGGAGAAAAACCGCGACGATGAAAAACTCGAAATGGACGATGCCGAACATGTGATGAACCCTCGAAAACCTAGTCTGCTGCATGAGGATTCTAACGCGCGGCTGGCTCGCGGCGGGCGCCGGGAACGCCGGCGGAATCGACGATGCTCTGGCGTGCGCGCCGCGCTTATTGCGCCTCGGGAAGCTCGAAGCGCTGGCCTGCTGCGAGCGGCGAACCGGCAAGGTATTCGCGCACCGGCAGGCGCTTGCCGCCGGGCTTCTGCAATTGCGTCAGACGCAGTGCGCCTTCGCCGCAAGCGACCAGCACGCCGTCGGCAGAAACCTCGGTGATGGTGCCCGGCGCCTTGCTGCTGCCCGACGCCGGCGAGGCAACGGCGCTGGCTGCCCAGATCTTGACGGTGTTGCCGTCGTCGAGCGTGCCGGCGCCACCGGGGAACGGATCGAACGCGCGTACCTGGCGCGCAAGCGCCTCGGCCGGGCGGCGCCAGTCGAGCGCCGCTTCGTGCTTGGCGATTTTCTCGGCGTAGGTCACGCCGTCGGCCGGTTGCGGGGTCGAGGCCAGCTTGCCGCTGCGCTCGAGCTCGATCAGCGCGTCGACGATCAGTTGTGCGCCGTGCTCAGCGAGGCGGTCGTGCAGCGTGGCGGTGGTGTCGTCGGCGGAGATCGGGGTGCGGACTTCGGAGATCATCGCGCCGGTATCGAGGCCGGCGTCCATCTGCATCAGCGTGATGCCGGTTTGGGCGTCGCCCGCCTCGATCGCGCGATGAATCGGCGCCGCGCCGCGCCAGCGCGGCAGCAGCGACGCGTGAATGTTGATGCAGCCGAAGCGCGGAATGTCGAGCACTTCCTGCGGCAGGATCAGCCCGTAGGCGGCGACCACCATCACGTCGTGCGGCGTCGCGCGCAGTTGCTCGATGCCGGCGGCGGCTTCCTCGGGGTACTTGCCGGCGCGGCGCAGCGATGTGGGCTGCGCGACTGCGAGGCCATGTTCCTGTGCGTAACGCTTGACCGGGCTTGCCTGCAGCTTCATGCCGCGTCCTGCGGGCCGGTCCGGCTGCGTCAAGACGAGCGGCACGGCAAACCCGGCGCGATGAATCGCGGCCAGCGCGGCCGCGGCGAATTCCGGCGTACCGGCGAAGATGACGCGCAACGAATGAGTCATGAATGAGCGGCGGGCAAGTTGAAAGCGCGTTACATCGCGTGGGCGAGCTTCTTCATCTTGCTCTTGATGCGCGTTTGCTTCAGCGGCGACAGATATTCGACGAACACGCGGCCCATCAGGTGATCCATCTCGTGCTGGATGCACACGGCGAGAAGCCCCTCGCAATCGAGCTCGAACGTTTCGCCCTTCTCGTTGAGCGCACGCACGCGCACTTTCTCGGCACGCTCGACGTTGTCGTAGATTCCGGGCACCGACAGGCACCCCTCTTCCGACAACTTCCTCTCATCGCTCGACCAGATGATTTCCGGGTTGATGAACGCGAGCAGTTCGTCGTGCGTTTCCGACACGTCGATCACGATCACGCGTTCGTGCACGTCCACCTGGGTGGCGGCGAGGCCGACGCCGGGCGCCGCGTACATCGTTTCGGCCATGTCGGCGACGAGGCGGCGGATACGGTCGTTGACCTCCTCGACTGGCTTCGCCACCTTGTGCAGCCGTTTGTCGGGGTAATTGAGGATGTTCAGTAAAGCCATGATTTCGAGTGTGATTTCAGACGCCGCTAACCATTGGAGGCTCGCGTTGGCCATTTGGCCAGGTTGTGAGCCCGTCGTAATACGCAGAGGATAGATGGTGTCGAACCGGTTCGATTCAACGCGCCTCGCGCGCCCGACGACGAACCCGCGCTCACGCGCGGCGTCGCGGCTATTCGCGGCTCATTGCCGTTCTATATGCACGGTTTTATTTCAGATCATGAAAATTTTAGCATGGCGCCCGCCTGCCCGCAGGCCCCGCCAGAGGAGCGACCCGCATGCACACGTTGCCCGCAACCCGTATCGAACTGACCGCCTGGCTGCGGTTGGCGCTTGCACCGGGCCTCAAACCCGCGGCGTTGCGCCTGTTGCTAGCCGCATTCGGGCTGCCGGAAGCGCTGTTTGCGCAGTCGCCGGATGCGCTCGCCGAGGTCGCCGGTGAGGCCGCGGCGCGCGCCGTGCTGGCGCCGCCGGGTCCGGCGTTCGACGGCCAGCTCGAGGCGGTGCTCGCATGGCGCGAGCAGCCGGGCAACCAGATCGTCACGCTCGACGACCCCGCTTATCCGCCCGCGCTGCTGACGATGCCCGATCCGCCGCCGCTGCTATATATAAAGGGCCGGCTCGACCTGCTCCATACGCGTGCGGTCGCGCTGGTGGGCAGCCGCAGCGCGACGCCGCAGGGCATCGAGGATGCGCGGCGGTTCGCGCACGAGCTGTCGGCGGCGGGCGTGACGGTCGTATCGGGACTCGCGCTCGGCATCGACGGCGCCGCGCATCGGGGCGGGCTGGAAGGTGTCGGCGGAACGGTCGCGGTGGTCGGCACCGGCGCGGATCTGGTCTATCCGGCCGCGCATCAGGCGCTCGCGCGGCAAATCGCGGCGCAGGGCGCGATTCTGTCGGAGTGGCCGCTCGGCACGCCGGCGCGCGCCGCCAACTTCCCGCAGCGCAACCGGCTGATCGCCGGGCTCGTCAGCGGAGTCGTGATCGTCGAGGCAGCTATGCGCTCCGGTTCGCTGATTACCGCGCGCCTTGCCAACGAGATGGGCCGCGACGTGTTCGCGTTGCCCGGATCGATTTACGCGCCGTTGTCGCGCGGCTGTCATCGAATGATCAAGCAGGGGGCGCGGCTCGTGGAAACGCCGGACGAGGTGCTGGAAGAACTGGGTTTTGACCGACGGACGGCGAGCAACGCGGGACGCGCGGCGAAGCAGGCCGT
This sequence comes from Paraburkholderia sp. JPY465, assembly GCF_050436725.1. Lineage (NCBI taxonomy): Bacteria > Pseudomonadati > Pseudomonadota > Betaproteobacteria > Burkholderiales > Burkholderiaceae > Paraburkholderia > Paraburkholderia sp. JPY465. The sequence continues at coordinate 3,522,721 of NZ_JBNDMT010000003.1, read as the reverse complement.
TCCGCCGGATCGGGCGCGTTCGCGCGTTTCGTCGAGCGGGACCGCTTTGCAAGCTGCGAGCGCCGCCTTCGCCGAGACACGGTCGTCCAAGCCGGGACCACTGCCGGAGCTCGCGCCCGACTCCCAACGTCTGCTCGCCGCGCTGGGCCATTCACCGACCACGCTTGAAATTCTCGCCGCCCGCACCGAGATGGAGGACGCGGCCCTGCACGCCGCCCTGCTCCGGCTCGAACTCGCCGGCGAGGTCACGCTGCTGCCCGGCGGCCGCTTCATGCGAGCCCATCATGACTGAGCCGAGACTGACCGGCATCAACGCGGATTGGCAACTTTTCGCGAGCGGCCATGCTACATTCGCGCCAAAGCATCCGACAAAGCACACAAGGAAATCACTTCATGCCCGCGCTGAACCTCGACACCGACCAGGACCGGATCGCCGAGCGCGTCAACGAACCCGACACACTGTTCGTTGCATGCCTGTGCGCGGAGTGGTGCGGAACGTGTCGCGAGTACCGGGACGCCTTCAACCAGCTGGCCGAGCGGCACCCGGAAGTCTGTTTCGCATGGATCGACATCGAAACTCATGCAGATCGGTTCGACGATCTGGACGTCGAGAATTTCCCGACCGTCCTGATCGAAGACTCGGTGACGACACGGTTTTTCGGTACGGTTTTGCCACAGGTGTCGATCGTCGAGCGGATGCTGTCGGATCTGACCGCACTGCCCGGCGTGACCGGTGCGCCGAAGCTGCGGCCGGCGCTGGCGGTCGCCTGAAGGCGGCTTCGCGCGCCGCACGGCCAGACGGAAAGCCTCGCGAAGCGCGGCTTGCGGCACGGGCCGTCGCCGACCATTTCTGGGACAGCATCGCCGCTGGCATCGCTGTCCGCACGCGGCGTTTGCCGCAGTTGATCAACCGCCGGACGCGCAATTATGATTGCGCGCTTTTATCGCACTTGACCCGTTGGGTTCGCGCCTTGTGCTATAAAGCGGTCGTTATTGGGTCGAAAGAGGTCTCAAGCGAGCGTCGCGCGCCATGTTGGCGCTCAAGGCCACCAACCCGGATCTACCAACCTCACATCGAGTCATGTCCAAAGCACTGATCATCGCCGAAAAGCCTTCTGTCGCGAACGACATCGCGCGCGCTTTGGGCGGCTTTACCAAGCATGACGAGTACTACGAAAGCGACGACTACGTTCTTTCGTCGGCAGTGGGCCATCTGCTGGAAATCGCCGCGCCCGACGAATACGAAGTCAAGCGCGGCAAGTGGAGCTTTGCCAACCTACCCGTCATTCCTCCACATTTCGATCTGAATCCGATCGCGAAGAGCGAGTCGCGCCTGAAGGTGCTGACCAAGCTGATGAAGCGCAAGGATATCGACCGTCTGATCAACGCATGCGACGCGGGGCGCGAGGGCGAGCTGATTTTCCGCCTGATTGCGCAGCACGCGAAAGCCAAACAGCCGGTGCAACGGCTGTGGCTGCAATCGATGACGGCCGGCTCGATCCGCGAGGGTTTCGCACGCCTGCGCAGCGACGAAGAGATGCAGCCGCTCGCCGACGCGGCGCGCTGCCGCTCGGAAGCGGACTGGCTCGTCGGCATCAACGGCACCCGCGCGATGACCGCGTTCAACAGCAAGGGCGGCGGCTTTTTCCTGACCACGGTCGGGCGCGTGCAGACGCCGACGCTGTCGATCGTCGTCGAGCGAGAAGAGAAGATTCGACGCTTCGTGCCGCGCGATTACTGGGAAGTGAAGGCGGAGTTCGTCTGTGCGGCCGGCTTTTACGAAGGCCGCTGGTTCGACCCGAAATTCAAGCGCGACGAGTTCGATCCGGAAAAGCGCGATTCGCGCCTGTGGTCGCTGCCCGCGGCAGAGACGATCGTCGCGGCCTGCCGTGGCCAAATGGGCGTGGTGACCGAGGAGTCGAAACCGTCGACGCAGCTGTCGCCTGCCCTCTTCGACCTGACCAGCCTGCAGCGTGAAGCCAACGGCCGCTTCGGCTTTTCGGCGAAGAATACGCTGGGCCTCGCTCAGGCGCTGTACGAAAAGCACAAGGTGCTCACCTATCCGCGAACCGACGCGCGCGCGCTGCCGGAAGACTACCTGGACACCGTCAAGCAGACGCTCGGCATGCTCAAGGAGAGCAACAACTACCTGCCGTTCGCAAAACAGGTGCTCGACAAGGGCTGGGTGAAGCCGAACAAGCGCATCTTCGACAACTCGAAGATCAGCGACCACTTCGCCATCATCCCGACGCTGCAGGCGCCGAAGAATCTGTCCGAGCCGGAACAGAAGCTCTATGACCTCGTCGTCAAACGCTTCCTCGCGGTGTTCTTCCCGGCCGCCGAATACCGTGTGACGACGCGCATCACCGAGGTGGTCGGCCATCACTTCAAGACCGAAGGCAAGGTGCTCGTCGAGCCGGGCTGGCTGCAGGTCTACGGCCGCGAAACCAGCGGCGAAGATGCGAACCTCGTGCCGGTGCAGAAGGACGAAAAGGTCAAGACCGACAAGATCGCCGCGCAGCAACTGGTCACCAAGCCGCCCGCACGCTACAACGAAGCGACGCTGCTGTCGGCGATGGAAGGCGCGGGCAAGCTCGTCGAAGACGACGAATTGCGCGAAGCGATGGCTGCCAAGGGGCTTGGCACGCCGGCGACGCGCGCGGCAATCATCGAAGGTCTGTTGACCGAAAAGTACCTGATCCGCGAAGGCCGCGATCTGATTCCGGCCGCCAAGGCCTTCCAGCTGATGACGCTGCTGCGAGGCCTCGGCGTGAAGGAGCTGACCGCGCCGGAGCTGACCGGGGAATGGGAATACAAGCTGTCGCAGATGGAGCGTGGCAACCTGCCGCGCGACGCGTTCATGCAGGAAATCGCGCGCATGACGCAAACTATCGTCAAACGCGCGAAGGAATACGATTCGGATACGATCCCGGGCGATTACGCGACGTTGCAGACGCCTTGCCCGAATTGCGGTGGCCAGGTGAAGGAAAACTACCGGCGCTTCGCGTGCTCGAAGTGCGAGTTCTCGATCTCGAAGATTCCGGGCGGCCGTCAGTTCGAAATCGCCGAAGTCGAGGAACTGCTGCAGAACAAGACGATCGGACCGCTGTCTGGCTTCCGCAGCAAGATGGGGCGGCCGTTCTCGGCGATCCTGAAACTGTCGCTCGACGACGAGATCAAGAATTACAAGCTCGAGTTCGACTTTGGCCAGGACGCTGCCGGCGAAGACGGCGAACCGCCCGACTTCTCCGATCAGCAGCCGGTCGGCGCGTGTCCGAAGTGTCAGGGCCGCGTGTTCGAGCACGGCATGAGCTACGTCTGCGAAAACTCGGTGGCGAGCCCGAAGTCGTGCGACTTCCGCTCCGGCAAGGTGATCCTGCAGCAGGAAATCGCCCGCGAGCAGATGGCCAAGCTGCTCGAGGAAGGGCGCACCGATCTGCTGACGAACTTCAAGTCGTCGCGTACCGGCCGCAACTTCAAGGCGTTCCTCGTCAAGCAGAACGACGGCAAGATCGGCTTCGAATTCGAGAAGAAGGAGCCGGCGGCGGCGAAGACCGCGGCGGCGAAGACTTCAGGTGCTCGCTCGGCGGCGAAGGCGATGCCGGAAGCGGACGAAGGCGATACCGCGGTGGCAGTGAAGGCCGAGCCGGCGGAAAAGAAGGTGGCGGCGAAGAAGGCGCCCGCCGCCAAGACCGCGGCGGCCAAGAAGGCACCGGCGAAAAAGACCGCGGCGCGAAAAATCGGCTAATAAGGCGGGGATTCGGATCGGCGGCTCGCGGGGGTAGCGGAAATAGCTTCATTCCGCCGCCGGGGTCGACAATCCGTGCATAGCCCGCGGTTTGCTCCGCATCCGCATCCGCATCTGTCCATAGAAAAAGGCGCAGTCACTTCAGGTGACTGCGCCTTTTTATTTTTATTGTCCGCCCGCATCGCTGCGGGCTTGGACATTCAGCGATTTACAACGGCGACAAGGCCGTCGGGCGGCTGCGGTTAGACGACTTCGTCATCGGCTTCGGCACGGCAGGCGACAGCTCGCTATCGAGCAGCCGCGACAGCGGTTCCGCGCCATCGAACGCTTCCGGGGCGCGGGACTCGGCAGTCTCGAACGCGGCCGACGTCGCCGGGCGCTCCAGACCGTCCTTGATCCACTGTTCGCCGAGCACGCTGTTCGGCGTCTGGCTGAAATGCTCGACCAGATGGTCGATGAACGTGCGCACCTTGGCCGGCAGGTGACGGCGGCTCGGGTATGCAATGTTGATCTCGACTTGCGGCAAACGGTAATCGCCGAGCAAACGCACGAGCCGGCCACGCGTCATGTCGCGACCGATCAGATAGCTCGGCAGAATCGCGATGCCCATGCCCAGCAACGCAAACTGCCGCAGCATTTCAGTGTTGTTCGCGACGATCACGTTCGACGGCCGCACGCGCACCTCGCCTTCCGGCCCCGTGAACACGCGTTCATCGCCCCAGTATTCGGACGGCAGGCTCAGGCACGGGTGTTCGAGCAGATGCTCCGGACGCGTCGGCGTGCCATGCTTTTCCAGATACGCCGGCGTCGCGCAGACGGTCATACAGCCCGTGGTCAAACGCCGCGTGACGATGCTCGCGCTGCGCATTTGCCGCGCGATCACGATGCCGACATCGAAGCCTTCCTCGACGAGATCGACCTGACGATCGACCAGCGTCACGTCGGGAATGACTTTCGGATAGCGCTCCGCGTACGTTTGCAGCACGGGCGCGAGGTTGTGCAGCCCGAACACGACGGGCGCGACGATGCGCAGCGTGCCGACGGGTTCGTGATTGCGAGCGACCACCATCTGTTCGACGTCTTCCAGTTCGTCGAGAATCTGACGGGCGCGCTCGAGATAGACCTGGCCGGATTCGGTCAGCGACAAGCTGCGGGTCGTGCGATTGAGCAGCCGCGTACCAAGACGGCCTTCGAGGTCGGCAACATGACGGGTGGCAACCGCGTTGGAAATATCCATCGCGCTCGCGGCGCGGGCAAAACTGCCGAGATCCGCCACCTTGACGAAAACTCGCATCGACTGCAAATGATCCATAGAGCAACTCCCTGCCTTGTTACTGCTTCCTGACAATTGGTGAAAACCAGTGAAGCGAACTTGGAATTCTCCTACGACTCGCAATATCGTGCAGAAGTTGCCCGCAAAACAGGAAATATTGTCAATTTTGGTACGACTGAGCCGATAAAACCGGGCCGGACCAGCGATTGTTCCCAAACCGAAAACAATCTGCTGCGCTGCAGCTTGCACTGTCTTTTTTGTTCGAACAGATGCAACGGTCGTTCCGGCGTTGCGGAAATCGAAAGGATCGCAATTAGCGTGGCCCAAAAGAAAAAGCCGCCCAAGGGCGGCTTTTCATGCTGAGTGGGCACTCACATAGTCAAGTCGTGAGCTTTTCCTCGAGCGCCCGCTTGGCTTCGCTTAGCGCCGGCGGCAGACCGTGTTGCAGTGTGTCAAACAGCTTCGTGTGCAACACGAGCTCATCGCGCCATGCAGCGGCGTCCACGGAAATCACCTGCTCGAACTGTTCGCGGGTGAAGTTCAGACCGCTCCAGTCGATGTCCCCATAGTGCGGCGAAATGCCGAACGCATGCTCTTCGCCCTGCGCGGTGCCTTCGATGCGACCGACCATCCAGCTCAGCACGCGCATGTTCTCGCCAAAGCCGGGCCACACGAACTTGCCGTCCGGACCCTTGCGGAACCAGTTGACGCAGAAGATTTTCGGCAGCTTCGCGCTCAGCTGCTGCAGACGCTCGCCGGTCTTCAGCCAATGGCTGAAATAGTCGCTCATGTTGTAGCCGCAGAACGGCAGCATCGCGAACGGATCCCGGCGCACCACGCCCTGCTGGCCAGCGGCCGCGGCGGTGGTTTCGGAGCCCATCGTCGCGGCCATGTAGACGCCCTCGACCCAATTGCGCGCCTCGGTCACGAGCGGCACGGTGGTCGAGCGACGGCCGCCGAAGATGAACGCGTCGATGGCGACGCCGGCCGGGTTTTCCCAGTCCGTATCGATCGACGGGCACTGCGAAGCCGGCGCCGTGAAGCGCGCATTCGGATGCGCCGCCTTGCGGCCGGTTTCCTTTGCGTCGGCCGGCGTCCAGTCCTTACCCTGCCAGTCGATCAGGTGCGCGGGCGGCTCGTCCGTCATGCCTTCCCACCAGACGTCGTCGTCGTCGGTCAGCGCGACGTTCGTGAAGATCACGTTTTCCTTCAACGTGGCGAGCGCGTTGTAGTTGGTCTTTTCGCTCGTGCCCGGCGCAACGCCGAAGTAGCCGGCTTCCGGATTGATCGCGTACAGGCGGCCGTCCTTGCCCGGCTTGATCCACGCGATATCGTCGCCGATCGTCGAGATTTTCCAGCCGTTCAGGCCGGCCGGCGGGATCAGCATCGCAAAGTTGGTCTTGCCGCACGCCGACGGGAACGCCGCCGCCACATGATGCTTGCGCCCTTCGGGCGACGTGACGCCGAGGATCAGCATGTGTTCGGCGAGCCAGCCCTCGTCGCGGCCCATCGTCGATGCGATGCGCAGCGCGAAGCACTTCTTGCCGAGCAACGCGTTGCCGCCATAACCCGAGCCAAAGCTCCAGATCTCGCGCGATTCGGGGAAATGCACGATGTACTTGGTCTTGTTGCAAGGCCAAGACACGTCCTGCTCGCCCGCCGCAAGCGGTGCGCCGACCGAATGTACGCACGGCACGAACTGGCCGTCCTCGCCGAGCACGTCATACACCTTGCGGCCCATGCGCGTCATGATGCGCATGTTGGTCACGACGTACGGGCTGTCGCTCAACTCGACGCCGATGTGCGCGATCGGCGAGCCGAGCGGACCCATCGAAAACGGCACCACGTACATCGTGCGGCCGCGCATCGCGCCGTCGAACAGGCCGTCGAGCGTGGCGCGCATTTCGGCCGGAGCGATCCAGTTGTTGGTGGGGCCGGCGTCCTCGGCGCGCTGCGAGCAGATGAAGGTGCGATCTTCGACGCGCGCGACGTCGGACGGATCGGACCAGGCGAGATAGGAATTGGGACGCTTGGCGGGATTGAGTTTCTTCAGGGTTCCGGCTTCAACCATCTGCGCGCACAGGCGGTCATATTCTTCCTGCGAGCCGTCGCACCAGACCACTTGGTCGGGCTTGGTCAGCGCTGCGACGCGCTGGACCCAGTCGATCAGCTTACGGTGTTTGACCCATGTGGGCGCCTCGATAGTGGGGTGCCCTTCGAACGAGGGAAGATTCATCGACTTGTCTCCGTTTGAAGCAAAGAAAAACGGTACAAGCCCTGGGACGCTGCATGCGAGAGGCATTGAATTCATCACGCCGACGTGCCAACTTCCGACTGCCGGCGCATGATTGCGCAGATCGTCCCGGGCCACACAGCTTGCCAGGCGGAGGCCCGCTTTCTACAAGGCTTCTGCAACCTTGTGTAAAGCGGCTTGCCTCAACACGCAACAAACTGCTAAAAACGTTCTCAATTCGCCTTCACGTAGCGTTGCCGTTCTTTTTTAGTGCGGCAACTTCTACGGTAGGGCATCTAGCCAGACCAGCGTGTGACCTAAGTCACATGATGGGACAGTCAGCATAACATTCGGTTCGCACCAGCCGGGTGCGCCGCAAATTACATACCATGAAGATTGCCATCCTCGACGATTACCAGGACGCCGTTCGCAAGCTCGACTGCTTTCAATTGCTGGCCGACCAGGAAGTCAAAGTATTCAACAATACCGTGCGCGGTCTCGGACAACTTGCGAGCCGTCTTGCGGAAGTCGACGCCCTCGTCCTGATCCGCGAACGTACGCGCATCACGTCGCAATTGCTCGATAAGCTGCCGCGTTTGCGCATGATCAGTCAGACTGGCAAAGTGGCGAGCCACATCGATCTGGCGGCCTGTACCGAGCGCGGCATTGCCGTGCTCGAAGGCACTGGTTCGCCGGTCGCGCCGGCCGAACTGACGTGGGCACTCATAATGGCCGCCCAACGTCGTATTCCGCAATACGTGGCAAACCTTAAGCAGGGCGCCTGGCAGCAGTCGGGGCTGAAGACGTCGGCGCTGCCGCCGAACTTCGGTTTGGGGCAAGTGCTGCGCGGACAGACGCTGGGAATTTGGGGCTACGGCAAGATCGGCCGGCTGCTCGCTGGGTACGGCAAGGCGTTCGGCATGAACGTGCTGATCTGGGGCCGCGAGCATTCGCGCGAAGCCGCTCGCGCCGATGGCTACGGCGTCGCAGCGAGTCGTGAGGAACTGTTCGAGACCAGCGATGTGTTGTCGCTGCATCTGCGTCTGCACGACGACACGCGTGGCATCGTCAAGCAGGACGATCTGATGCGCATGAAGCCGACCGCGCTGCTCGTGAACACGAGCCGCGCCGAGCTGCTCGAAGAGAATGCGCTGGTCAACGCGCTGTCGCACAACCGTCCGGGGATGGTCGCGATCGACGTCTACGAGAGCGAGCCGATCCTGCAGGGCTACAGCCTGCTGCGCATGGAAAACGTGATCTGCACGCCGCACATCGGCTACGTGGAGCGCGAGAGCTACGAGCTGTATTTTTCGGCGGCGTTCAAGAACATCCTCGCGTTCGACGCTGGCGATACCGCCAGTGTCGCGAATCCGGAAGCCCTGCAGGGCGGGCGTCGGCGGTAATTATGGGGTGATGGCCGGCGGGTCAGGTGTGTCCCGCCCCGCCCTGCCGCATTCACTCACCGCGCTTCGTGCGCTCCCGCCTCCATCAATGCAGGGATGCGTTCAAGAAAGACCTCGCCGTCGGCTCGGCCAAGGTTATAGGCGTGCACCATCTGCGATGGACTCGTGTAATCCCAGCTCGAAATCGGCACTTTGCGCGACGGCTGCACATAAAGCCGTTGCTGCACGCCGTGCGGCACGACGAACATCTGCGGCCGCGGATAAAGACGCGTCACCATCACGAGCACGTTGCCGGGGGTGTCGGCATCTAGTGCGCCGACCGGCACGTTATCGACCATGCCGCCGTCCAGCACCGGCCGGCCGTTGCGCCGCAGAACCGGCGTGAACGGCGGTGTACTCGACGATTGCAGGATCAGGTCCGCCAACTCGTCGACGCTCGCGCAATCCTGCGCACGCACGAATTCAGGATGAAAGCCGAGCGTCCGACCGAGCGTCGGATGCAGCGTCTTGCGCAGATATTTTTCGATGTTGTACGCGACCAGTCCCGCCGCGACCGCGCTTCGCGCGCCGAGCCAGCGCGGCAGATGCGACACGCCGATGCGGATCTCCGGCGCCTGTGCGAGCCTGGAAAACTTGTCGCCGTAGATATCGAGCAGCGCCTGCCGGTAGATCCGGTAATGCGGGAACACCGACTCGCCGCGCAACAGGTTGCCCCAGTAGGCGTTGCGCGTGTTGTGGCGCAGCGCGTCCTCGTAATAGCGCATGACCCAGTCGGAATCGCCGCGTGTGTAGATCATGCACGCGGTGGCCGCGCCGGCCGAAATGCCGGTGATCACGCGCGGACGGATGTCGAGCCGCGGCTGCACGACGTCCCAGAAACCCGCCTGCCACCAACAGCGGTTGCCGCCACCGGCGAAAACGACCTGATCGAACATGCTGCTTTTCCTTGCTTTCCTTTGCTCTTGCTACGGGCGGATTGTGTGGCCAGCCGGCTCCGGTCCGGCAGGCGTTCACCCGAGCAGCGCGTAAGTCGTGGTGGCATGAACGGCCATGTTGCCACCTTCGTCGAACAGTTCGACTTCGCCGAACACGAGATTGCGGCCCATGCGCAGCACGCGCGCCTTGATCAGCACATCGCCCTTGCGGACCGCGCGCATGAAGTTGATGTTCAGCGAGACCGTGCTCATCGGCTTGAAGCCGCCGAGCGCGGCGGTGATGGCGACGACCATCGCCGTATCCGCGGCCGCCATGAACACCTGGCCGCTGATCATGCCGCCCGAGTGACGCCACTCGCCAGAGAACGGCAGACGCAGCGTGGCGCTCTCCTCGTCGACCTTGATCGGCGTCAGCGTGAGCGCCCGGACCCATGGCGCGAGAACTCGGTCGAGCAATTGGGTAATCTCTTTGTCGTCCATGGGAATCCCGGTCGAAAGCCTCAATGCTGCATGCGGCGTAGTGTCCGCGACATGATACCGGCCGCGTTGGACGCGACGATGTTTTCTGGACTGCGGCTTTGTCGAGGGAACGCTCAAGTTGGGGCGATACGATTTTTTTAATAAAACTGCGAATAGGGCTTGGCAATCTCAAAAAGATCCTGCATAATTTCGCTTCTGTTGGGGCGTTAGCTCAGTTGGTAGAGCAGCGGACTCTTAATCCGTAGGTCGAGTGTTCGAGTCACTCACGCCCCACCACCAGATTCAAGCAAAAAGCCCGGTCACCGACCGGGCTTTTTGCGTTCTAGGCGCGGTTATATCGACGATGCCCCCATTCAATCAGCATAATTTCTCGACTTACCCTCAAGTTTCTCAAACAGCAGCCGACATTCACATGCCCTTCCTTTCCTCACATGAATGGAGAGGCGGGCATCTACAAGAAATAAATTCCAATGATTGGCCAGCGTGCAGCAGAGGACCGTAGTGATCTGCTGCAGAAACACAGGGGAAGTTATGAAGTTGAACAAACTTGCACTTACGGCAGTTCTTCTGGCTTCGGTCGGCACAAGCAGCTTGCTGACGGGCTGTGCGGCCACCCAGGTTGCGATCAGCAAGCGCGACCTCGATGTCCAGACCAAGATGTCGGACACGATCTTCCTGGACCCGGTCGCCGATTCGAAGAAGACGGTATTCGTGCAAATCCGCAATACCTCCGACAAGCCTGACTTCGACATCGCGGCCGAAGTGAAAGCGGCCGTCTCGGACAAGGGATACCGCATCGTCGGGGACCCCGAACACGCGCAGTACATTCTTCAGGCGAACATCCTGCAGGTCGGCAAGGTGGCTCCGTCCGCAGCCCAGCAAGCATTTGGCGGATATGGCGCCCCTCTTGGCGGTGCCTTTCTTGGCGCAGCCACTGCGGCATCGCTTGGTAGCACGCGTGCGGCGCCGATCGCTGGCGCGGCCCTCGCTGGCGGTTTGATCGAACTGGTCGCCAACGCGGCGGTTAAAGACGTGTACTACACCGCCATTACGGACGTGCAAATCAAGGAGCGCCAGCGCAATGGTGTAGCGAGCCGCGAAGACTCCACACACAATCTGCGCCAAGGCAGCAGTGGCGGCACGACCGTAACGTACAGCGAAGATACGAACTATCGTACGTATCAGACTCGTATCCTGAGCGTCGCCAACAAGGTGAATCTCGAGTTCGCTGAAGCCGCGCCGCCGCTGCGTAGTGGGCTGGTGCGCGTGATTGCTGGTCCGTTCTAAGTCGTCGACCGTTAGCGTCAGTTAGCACGACGCGGAAATTTAAAAAGGGTTGCACGCGAAGGCGTCGCAACCCTTTTTCATTTCCGGCGCACAACCATCACGAGCGACCGGTCACCCAACTCCCATCTGCGCGACCATGTTCCGGCCACCGGCCTTGGCCGTATACAACGCCTCATCGGCCGCCCGAACGACGGCGCCCACATCCGTCACCCGATCCGGACGAGACGTGGTCGCGCCGATGCTGACCGTCACCCGACCGAATTCGCAGCCCACGTGCGCGATGCCCAGCTCGCCGATCGCAGCGCGGATTTTCTCGCCGACCACCCCGGCGCCGGTCACGTCGGTATCCGGCAGCACCACGACGAACTCCTCGCCGCCGTATCGGCCGACGCAATCGCCCGGCCGCTGGATCACCCCGCGGATGCAGCGCGCGACCGCGGTCAGCGCGACGTCGCCGGCCTGGTGACCATACGTATCGTTGTAGGCTTTGAAGTGATCGATATCGACGAATAGCAGCGACAACACGCTGCCGGTGCGGCGCGCGCGCAGCCATTCGCGGTCGAGCGTTTCGCACAGTGCGCGGCGATTAGGCAAGCCGGTGAGGCCATCCGTGCCGGCAAGTCGTTCGAGCTCGTGCTCCACCCGCTGTCGTCGCCGCAACTCTGCGCCGAGCCACGCCGCCAACACGATCACGCCGATCCCCAGAATCAGCATCAGCGAACCGATCGTCAGCGCGCGCTTCCACCATCCCGCGTAGATATCGGCAGTCGAATCGGCGACCAGCACGATCAGCGGCAATTGCGGAATCCGTCTGAACGAGTAGAGGCGCTCGACGCCATCGAGCGGCGAAGGCGCGATAAAGCTGCGCTCGTCTTTCGCGAGCAGCCGCTGGAAGAACTCCGTCTTGCTGATATCGGTGCCAGTTACGTCTCGATCGTCGGGCCGTCGCACGATGATCTTGCCGTCCGTTCTGACGATCGATACCGAGCCGTGCTGCCCTATCCGCAAGTCAGCGAACAGGCTCGCGAAATACTCCTGATCGATACCGAGCGCGACGATTCCCGCAAACGATCCATCCGGCCGCGACAGTCGCCGGCTCAGCGCGATGCTGCGCGAACCGGGTCTGAGTCTCGAGTTATACGGCGCGCTGACATAGAGCCCGAAGTTCGGATCTTCGCGATGAATCGTGAAGTACTGGCGGTCAGAGAGATTTCCCCTGCGCGGCACGTCGTTTTCCGAATCGATCACGACGTTGCCCGCTGCGTCGAGCACTACCATCGCGCCGACGTATTGCCCGGTCGCCGCGCGATCGAACAGGATCTCGCGCCACAACCGCGGCGAATCGAGCACGCCCGGACGGCCGAGGCCATCGGCGACGGCCTGCAGCGACAGCGAATACAACTCGAAATTGCGCGCGATGTCGCGCTGGGTGATCGTCGCGACATCGCGCGTCGAATCCAGTGCACGCGCGATCGCATCCTCGCGGCTCTGATACAGCGTATAGCCGCACAACGAGAGCATTGCCAGCACCACGCCGCATCCGGCATAGATGACGCCATCGCGCGGCACCCGCCATCGGCGCGCCCGTGCGATCAGCACGCGAAACCGGTCCTTTCTTCTGTGGATCATGTGCTCTGCGTTCCCAACGGCGGGAGTCAGTTTGTCGAAGTGCTCACTACGCTTCCGGTTTGTTGGGACAGAACACCCAGCAGATAGCGAATCCTCCCGCTATCTTCGTCGGACAGGTCGTTCAGGTGCCAGCATTCGAGATCACGCAGGTTGTCGCGCAATCGCTTGAACGAGCGCTGCGTCGCATCGACGATCGGCCAGACGTGCAGCAGATACGCGAGCGGAATCACGCATCTGCGCTCGCACCAGCCGTCGAATAACGCGAGACAAAGCTCGTTCAATTCGTCCGCAATTTTCTGCCTGCTCACATGGGGACCCACATGCACTCCCTTTATCCATTCGACTGGTCGTTTCCAGCAGAAACGGACCAGCCTATTGATACTGATGCAAAGCATTCACCGCGCGCCCGATGCATTTAACTTTTTGCGCGTCAGTCGTTAAGCCCTGTATCGCTGGTTTTTCGAGGTCTCGACCTGTTTATCGGGCCGAATACTTGCACGCTGCATAGGGACATATCATAGCTATCGATCGGTACCATTTGCCTAATAATTCAGAAATTAATTTTGGGGTAACTTTGCGCGTAATTACTTCTAAATTCAAACGCGTGTTCGTTATCCAATCACCGCGTCGTCGGATTATGTTTGGGTTTCGAATGGGGGCAATTTCCTTCAATACATGCCCTTAGCGTCTCGTTACCGTTGAGCGTCGCAATTCTTTCGCACACTCACGTTTCGAGGCATCCAATGACCGCATTACTCTCGATGGCCGCGTTCGCGCTCGCCAGTTCCATTTCTCCCGGCCCGGTCAACGTCGTCGCGCTGAGCGCCGGCGCACAGCACGGGCTCGCCGCGAGTCTGCGGTACGTCACTGGCGCGACGGTCGGCTTCACGTTGCTGCTTCTGTTGATCGGCCTTGGCCTGCACGAATTGCTCGCGCGCTTTCCCAATCTGATCGAGATCGTCAAATGGGCGGGCGTGGGCTTTCTGCTCTATATGGCCTACAAGCTCAGCATCGATAACGGCCAGCTCGGCGCGGACAAGCCGGCGCGCGGGCCGTCGTTCGCGCACGGCGCGGCGATGCAATGGCTCAATCCGAAGGCGTGGCTCGCATCGCTGGCCGGCATGGGCGCATATGCGGCAGGCGGCGACGGCGGGCTCGTCTGGCAATTCGCGGCGCTGTACTTCGTGATCTGCTATCTGTCGATCGCGAGCTGGGCCTATGCCGGCACGTTTTTGCGCAGGCATCTGCGTGAGGCGAAGCGAGTCCGCGTGTTCAATCGCGTGATGGCCGCGCTGCTCGCGCTCAGTGCGATTTATCTGCTCGTGGAGTGACGCGAGTCGCGCCTGCTTGCCGACGCGGCTTCACCACGCCGCGTCACGCCTAGCTGCGATATTGCCCCGGCGTAGCTGCCACCAGCCGCTTGAAGGTTCGCTGCAAATGCGCCTGATCGGCGAAGCCGGCATCGAGCGCGACATCGGCGATCGGCGCGCCGCGCCGCAATTGCGCGCGACTGTACTGGATGCGTCGATTGATCAGATACGCGTGCGGCGTCATGCCGTAGCGCAGTTTGAACGCGCGGATCAGATGCGAAGCGGACAGCCCGGCGGCTGCGCACACGTCGTCGAGTTTCAGCGCGCGCGTGCAGTTTTCGGCGATGTACTCCGCGGCACGCGCGAGCTGGACGCTCGCGGCACGCTCGGGCAAGCTCGCCGGATTGAGCGTTTGCTGCACGTTGGAGAAGAAAGTGATGGCCGCGCTTTCCTTGCGCAGCGTGTCGATGTCGTCGTGGTTGCCGGTGAGAATCGCGCTGAGCCGGTTGAGGCCGTCGAACAGCGCGGCGTCGAGCGTCATGATCTGCGAAAATGCGCGGAACGCATGGTTCTCGTTGAAGCCCAGCTCGTGCTGCAGTTTCGCGAACCACGCAACGTCGACGTGCAGCATCCGATACGACCAGCGCTCGCCGGCGACCGGGTTGCACGCGTGCACATCGTCGGGGTTCATCAGCACGACGGCGCCCGCGCCGATCCATTCTCGCGCGTGGCGATTCAGATACACGCTGCGGCCGCCCGTCACCGCGCCGATCGAAAACGTTTCGTGCGAATGTTTGGCGTAGCAGACCTTGCGGCCATCGTCGATGGAACGCGCTTCGATGAACGGCAGCGCGTCGCTACGCCAGAAACGCGGTGCGTCTGCGCCTTTTGCGCGTGCGGTGTTCGCAGCGCCTGCCGCTTCGATCGTCTCGCTCATGCGCGCTCTCCGGTTGATCCGCCGACTTCGCCGTTGTCTGCGACTTCGCGAAGCCTACGTATCCTAGCCGTCAAACGCACGACCAACAAGCGAGCGCGCGACGCCGCCCGCAAACGGCGCCGCCGGCCGAACGCGACGCGGTTACTTCGCGCTGACGTCGATATTGCCGAGATATTTCGCGGCGAGCGTCTTTACCGTGCCATCGGCTTGCACCTTCGCGATCGCGGCGTTCAACTGATTGCGCAGCGCGGTATCGCCCTTGCGAATGCCGTATGCGATGCCGCTGCCAAGAATCTTGTCGTCACGCACCGGCTGACCGACGAACGCATAGCCTTTGCCCTCGGGCTTCGACAGAAAGCCCGTTTGTCCGGCCGGCGCGAGTACCAGCGTGCCATCGAGACGGCCCGCGGTCAGATCGGTATAGACCTGGTTCTGATCCTGATACGGCAGCACGGTCACGCCGGCCGGTTCCCAATGCACCTTCGCGAAGGTCTCCTGAATCGAGCCTTGCAGCACGCCGATGCGCTTGCCCTTCAGCGACTCAGGCGTCGGCTGCAGACCGCTGTCGCTGCGTGCGATCAGCTGCGACGGCACGCGATAGACGACGGTCGTGAAATCGATCGCCTGGCGGCGCTGTTCGGTCGCGTTCATCGCCGAATTGATCGCGTCGAACTTGCGACCCTGCAGCGCCGGAATCAGGCCGTCGAACGAGGTTTCGACCCACTTGCACGTCATATGCGCGGCCGCGCAGACCGCGTTGCCCACGTCGATATCGAGCCCTTGCAGTTCGCCGTTCGGCCCTTTCGATTCGAACGGCGGGTACTGCGCTTCGAGGCCGAAACGCAGCGTCGCGGTATCGGCGGCGCTGGCGGCCGACCACGTTGCGAGCGACGCGCCGGCACAGGCCAGCGCCAACAAGCACTTGAGAATTTTCATAACGCCTCCCTTCTTTCTCCGAATACCTTGATCACTTCGATACCTGAAGTGTGCTCTCGCGCACTCAGATTTCACACAGGCGCCGCGCGCCTTCGAGCAGCGTCGCGTCGTCCTTCGAGAAACTCAGGCGAATCAGCCCCGAATCCGTGCCGTCGGTGTAGAACGCAGACAACGGAATCGTCGCGACGCGCGCATCGCGGATCAGGCGCAGCACGAAATCGCTGTCGCTCTCATCGGAGAAGCCGCGGAACCGGGCGAGCATAAAGAAACTGCCTTCGCTCGGCAACAGCTCGAAGCGCGATTCGCGCAGTGCATGCGCGAGCAGATCGCGCTTCTTCTGATAGAAGTCGGACAGGCCGAGGTAGCTGTCGCGATTGGCGAGCGCGTCGACGAACGCGTATTGCATCGGCGTATCGGCGGAGAACACCATGAACTGATGGACCTTGCGGATTTCGTCCATCAGCGCGGCGGGCGCGAGGCAATAGCCGACCCGCCAGCCGGTCACGTGATACGACTTGCCGAACGACGACACGATCACGCTGCGCTCCGCGAGTTCGCGATGGCGCGCCATGCTCTGATGCTTCGCGCCGTCGAACACCACGTGCTCGTAGACCTCGTCGGACAGAATCACGATGTCGGTGTTGCGCGTGAGCGCCTTCAGCCGCTCGATATCGGCGTCGCTGAAAATCGTCGCGGTCGGATTGTGCGGCGTGTTGACGATGATCATGCGCGTCTTCGGCGTGATCGCCGCGGCGACTTCGTCCCAGTTCACGCGGAAGCGATCGAGCGACAGCTTGATCGCGACCGGCTTCGCGCCCTGCAGGCGCATGATCGGGCCGTAGCTGTCGAACGACGGCTCGAAGTAGATCACTTCGTCGCCCGGATGCACGAGCGCGCTGATCGTCGAGTAGAGCCCTTCGCTCGCGCTCGCGAGCACCGTCACTTCGCTGGCGGGGTCGTAGCGCACGCCGTACAGCGTTTCGACCTTGTCGGCGAGCGTTTCACGCAGCGCGACGATGCCGGCCATCGGCGCGTACTGGTTGTGACCGGCGCGCATCGCCTGCGCGACGCCGTCCACGAGCTTCGGGTCCGGCGCAAAATTCGGCGCGCCCTGCGACAGGTTCAATGCATCGTGCTGCGCGGCCAGCTGGCCGATCACGGTAAAAATGGTGGTGCCGACGTCCGGCAGTTTCGAGCGGGCTTGCATGGCGCTCTGCATAAGACTTTCTCCCTTTCTTCAGCCGCTGGCGGCCGCGCGAAACGGCGGCGGCGGAGCGTTCCTTCCAGTGCGGTGATTAGGCATCAGCCAAAGAATGGTCACAATCGAAACTTTGTCATGCGTGGCATGCGTTTTCGTCATGGGTCGCGGTTGGCCGCTGCGCGCCCGGGAAGTCAGCGGATCGTGATTTGTGGGGAGGCGGTGGCGAATGCCGGAAACCGCGTAGGTATGAAGGAATGTGATGCTGAGCGGTTTGCTTACAAGAACGGCCGCAGACGCGGCCGTTCTCGAGTTATCGGACTTTCAAGGAAAGCTGGCGCTTCGTGAATCAGGCTTCGTCCATCAGACGGACCTTGACCTTGCGCCCCTTCAGCTTGCCCGCGCTGAGCCGGCGCACCGCCTCGCGCGCGATGCTGCGCTCCACCGCGACATAGGTCGACATGTCGGTGACGTTGATCTTGCCGATCTGCGAGCCCGCGAAACCGGCGTCGCCGGTCAGCGCGCCGAGCACGTCGCCGGGACGGATCTTGTCCTTGCGGCCGCCGAGGATCTGCAGCGTTTCCATCGGCGGCAGCAGCGGTTCGTTGCTGGCCGCCTTCAGCTCGTCCAGCTTGTGCCATTCGACGTCGCGCTTGTGCGCCTGCTCGATCCCGCCGACACGCCCCATCTCGTCCATGCTCGCGAGACTCAGCGCCCAGCCTTCCTGATCGGCGCGGCCCGTGCGGCCGATGCGGTGCGTGTGCACTTCCGGGTCCGGCGTCACGTCGACGTTGATCACCGCTTCCAGTTGCGCGATGTCGAGGCCGCGCGCGGCGACGTCGGTCGCGACGAGCACTGAGCAGCTGCGGTTCGCGAACTGGATCAGCACCTGATCGCGCTCGCGCTGATCGAGTTCGCCATGCAGCGCGAGCGCATGAAAGCCTTGCGCGCGCAGGACGTCGAGCAGATCGCGGCACTGCTGCTTCGTGTTGCAGAACGCGATCGTGCTGACCGGACGGTAGTGGTTCAGCAGCAGGCCGACCGCGTGCAGTCGCTCGTCTTCGGTCACCTCGTAGAAGCGCTGACGGATCTTGCTGTCGTCGTGCCGCTCGGCGAGTTTGACTTCCTTCGGGTTTCGCAGGAATTGCTGGCTCAGCTTCGCGATGCCCTCCGGGTACGTCGCCGAAAACAGCAGCGTTTGCCGCTCTTTCGGGCATTGCCGCGCGACCTTCGCGATGTCGTCGAAGAAACCCATGTCGAGCATGCGGTCGGCTTCGTCGAGCACGAGCGTGTTCAGCGCTTGCAGCACGAGCGTGCCGCGTTCGAGGTGATCCATGATGCGGCCCGGCGTGCCGACCACGACGTGCGCGCCGTGTTCGAGGCTCGCGGTCTGCGGACGCATCGGCGTGCCGCCGCACAAGGTCAGCACCTTGATGTTTTCTTCCGCACGCGCGAGTCGGCGGATTTCCTGCGTGACCTGATCGGCGAGTTCGCGCGTCGGGCATAGCACCATTGCCTGCGTGTCGAACTTGCGCGCGTCGAGACGCGCGAGCAGCGCCAGCGAGAACGCCGCGGTCTTGCCGCTGCCGGTTTTCGCCTGGGCGATCAGATCATGGCCGCCGAGCGCGATCGGCAGACTGGCGGCCTGGATCGGCGTCATTTCGACGTAGCCGAGCTGCGTCAGATTCGCGAGCGTCGCGGGCGGTAGCGGCAGCTCGCTGAATGCGGCGCCGGCGGGGGTGGGACTGTTCATAGGGTCGTCTGTAGGAATCGCGATTACTCGGCCATCGGGCCTTGATCCGGGCGGCCCGGCAGCTGCTCGTACAGCACCTCGCCGTCGTCGCCGTCGAAACGCTCGACGTAGTTGCGCGCGCCGCACAGCGGGCAGCGGAACAGGAGCCCCTGGCCTTCGTTCTTGATGACGACGTCGGATTGCTCCCACTGCGCGCCGCAGGACTGGTTTCTACAGGTGAACACGTTGATTCTCCAACTGGATTCGATGATCGATCGGCTAGGTCGCACGCGCGGCCTTGCCGTGTATGGGGTGGTTGCGCCGGCGCTGCGTCGTGATGCGACAGCGTCGTTCGAAGGCCGGCGCGGCGTCAGCCGAGGTGCGTATGCCGCGGACGCGCCACGGCCACATCCATGTCGGTCAGGCCGTGCACGATGCCGCAGTCTTCGACCGGATGCTCGCCGTGGCATTGATCGCGCAATGTGGACAGTTGCGCTTTCAGCTGCTGCAGTTCTTCGATGCGCGTGTCGACGTGCGCGACGTGCTCGTCGATCAGCGCATGCATACCGCCGCAGCCGTTCGTCGGCGCGTCGGTCAGACGCAGCAATGCGCGGATTTCGTCGTGGGTCATGTCGAGCGCGCGGCAATTGCGGATGAAGCGCAGGCGCTCGACATGCTTTGCCGTGTAACTGCGGTAATTGGCTTCAGTGCGCTCCGCCTCGGGCAGCAGGCGCTCTTTCTCGTAGAAACGGATCGTTTCCGTCGTGCAATGGGCGATTTTCGCCAGTTCGCCGATTTTCATGACCCCCTCCTCCACGCGGCCTTGACCTTGTAGTGGCTTCAAGGTGTTTACTAGACCACAAATCGCACGAGGAAGCCACCAATGCCTGATACCAGCCGTATTGCCACGGACCGTCCGGAACTGGACGAAGCCGGTACGCACGGGGGTTGCGGCGACGTTGATGCGGGCCACGATCATGCTCATGGCAGGGGCGCGGGTGACGGGTGCGGGCATGCGCATGGCGGTGAACATGCCTGTGGCGCCGACGTGGGCGGCGGTCATCGGCATGAAGGACATGATCATCACGATGGTCACGATCATGAGCACGGCCATGCCCATGATCACGCTGCTGGCGCTTGCTGCGCCTCTTCCACCGCGTTCGCGCCGGCGTCGCTGCGGCTGCCGCCTTCCGAAGCTGTCGGCGACGATCTGCGCACCGCAATCCGCATCCTGCAGATGGACTGCCCGACCGAGGAAGCGCTGATCCGCAAGAAGCTCGACCGCATGCCCGCTGTGCGAGGCACGCACTTCAACCTGATGCAGCGCGTGCTGACCGTGGTCCACGCGCCGGAGGCGCTCGAATCGGTTCTCGCCGCGCTGCGCTCGCTCGACTTCACGCCCGAACTCGCAAGCGACGCCGGCAGCGGTGCGAACGCCAACGCGGCACCCCAACCGATTACGGATGCCATGCGCAAGCCATGGTGGCCCCTGATCGTCGCCGGCATCGTCGCGGGGGCCTCAGAAGCCGCTGGCTGGCTCGGCGCGCCCACCTGGGTCGTGGCGGGTATGGCGATCGTCGCCATCGTCTCGTGCGGCCTCACGACGTATCGAAAGGGCTGGATCGCGCTGCGCAACGGCAACATGAACATCAATGCGCTGATGAGCATCGCCGTCACCGGCGCGGCTTTGCTCGGTCAGTGGCCCGAAGCGGCGATGGTGATGGTGCTGTTCACGATCGCCGAGCTCATTGAAGCGCGCTCGCTCGACCGCGCGCGCAACGCGATCGAAGGACTCATGCGGCTTACGCCCGACGAAGCCAGCGTGCAGCAGCCCGATGGCGCCTGGCAGTTCGTTCGCGTCGACACGGTCGTGCCGGGGACGCTCGTGCGCGTGAAGCCGGGCGAGCGGATCGCGCTCGACGGCGAAATCGTCGCGGGCCGCTCGAGCGTCGATCAGGCGCCGATCACCGGCGAGAGCCTTCCCATCGACAAAGCGACCGGCGACGCCGTGTTCGCCGGCACGATCAACCAGGCGGGCTCGTTCGACTATCGCGTGACGGCGGCCGCCGGCAATACCACGCTCGCGCGCATCATCCACGCGGTCGAGGAGGCGCAGGGCACGAAGGCGCCGACACAGCGCTTCGTCGATGAATTCGGGCGCGTCTATACGCCGATCGTGTTCGCGATTGCGCTCGCCGTTGCGCTGATACCGCCGATCGTATTCGGTGGGGCGTGGCACGCGTGGGTGTACAAGGCGCTGGTGCTGCTCGTGATCGCGTGTCCGTGCGCGCTCGTGATCTCGACGCCGGTGACGATCGTCAGCGGGCTTGCGGCCGCGGCGCGCAAGGGGATTCTGATCAAGGGCGGCGTTTACCTCGAACAGGGGCGCAAGCTGACCCGGCTCGCGCTCGATAAGACCGGGACCATTACGCATGGCAAGCCGGTGCAGACGGAGTTCGAGGTGGTTGGCGATACGGGTGAAACGTTGCGATACCGCACGCTTGCGGCAAGTCTCGCGGGCCGCTCCGATCATCCGGTTTCGATCGCGATTGCTGCTGCCGCAAATGACGACGGCGTCGAACACCTACACGTCGATGCGTTCGAAGCGATCGCTGGACGCGGCGTGCGCGGTGATATCGACGGTATCGGGTACTGGCTCGGCAATCATCGCTTGGTCGAAGAACTGGGCCGCTGCTCGCCGCAACTCGAAGCGCGTCTCGATGCGCTCGAACGGCAGGGCAAAACCGTTGTGATGTTCGCCGACGCGCAGCGCGTGCTCGCGCTGTTTGCGGTGGCCGACACGGTGAAGGACACGAGCCGCGCCGCCGTCGCCGAATTGCGGCGGCTCGGCGTCGGCACCGCGATGCTGACCGGCGACAACCGACACACCGCCGAGGCGATCGCGCAGCAAGTCGGCGTCGATGAAGCGCGCGGCGATCAGTTGCCCGAGGACAAACTCGGCGCGATCGCGCAATGGTCCAGCGATGGCGCGACGGTCGGCATGGTCGGTGATGGCATCAACGATGCGCCCGCGCTCGCGCGCGCCGACATCGGCTTCGCGATGGGTGCGATGGGAACCGACACCGCGATCGAGACCGCCGACGTCGCGCTGATGGACGACGATCTGCGCAAGATTCCGGCGTTCATCCGGCTGTCGAAAGCGACGTACGCGGTGCTGGTGCAGAACATCTCGCTCGCGCTGGGCATCAAGAGCATGTTTCTCGTGCTGACGTTGATGGGCTTCGGCACGATGTGGATGGCGGTGTTTGCCGATGTCGGTGCGAGCTTGCTGGTGGTCGGGAATGGGTTGAGGTTGTTGCGCAAGTGAGTGGGCGTGCGAGGTTTACGCTCGTTGCGACCTCTACGTTGAACCGTCGCTCACGGCTGGTTGCGTCGACGCGCTTGCCAGCAGCTCATCGCTGTCGTCTTTCAGACCCACTCCCGTGAGCCTCAGCGTTCTCGCCTGCGTGAGCAGATAGTGCAGCTTGTGCGCGGCCTGGGGATAGTCGAGCCCTTCGGGGCGCACGTTCGAAATGCAGTTGCGCTGCGCGTCGCTGCAACCCACTTTCGGCGCGTACGTGATGTAGATGCCGAGGCTATCCGGCGAACTCAACCCCGGCCGCTCGCCGATCAGCATCACGACGATTTTCGCGTCGAGCAATTCGCCGATCTCGTCGCCGAGTGCGACACGTGCCTGACGCGCGACCACCACGGGACCGATGGTCCAATCGGTGAGCTTCGGATGTATTGCTTGCAGCAACGGTACAGCCTGCTTCGACGCGGCAAACGCCGATAGGCCATCACCGATCACGAACAGTACATCGTTCGATTGCGTTGGCAGGCGCGCAAGCGTCGTGCGACTCTCATCCGACAGACGCCGCCCAAGATCAGGTCGCCTCAAATAATGCTCGCGATCCGGCGCGGCGCTATGCACATCGAGCGTGTTGAAGCCTTGTTCCTGTAGTTGCGCGTGCAGCGCGTCCGCATCGAGCGGATGATGCACGGCGTCGCGTGCCTGCGCATGCGCGAGATTGAACGCGAGCAATGGCGCGGTCGGCAGGCTGTTACCGGCTCGGCCCAACGCGATGCGTGCCTGCGTAAACCGACGCAGCGCGTTCCACGGGTCCTTGTCGAGTGCATCGTTCTCGCTCATGCGATCCCCATCCAGTCGCGTGCGCCTTCGAGCAGCGGTTGCCGCGCCGATCCGCCGATCAACGCGCCGCGTTCGTCGATGATCTGCATCGACTCCAGCCATTCCTCGAATTCAGGCGCGCGCCGTAGACCGAGCACATCGCGCACGTACAGCGCGTCGTGAAACGACGTGCTCTGATAGTTGAGCATCACGTCGTCCGCACCCGGCACGCCCATGATGAAATTGATGCCCGCGACGCCGAGCAGCGTCAGCAAGTTGTCCATGTCGTCCTGATCCGCTTCCGCGTGATTCGTGTAGCAGATGTCGCAACCCATCGGCACGCCGAGCAGCTTGCCGCAGAAGTGATCCTCGAGACCCGCGCGCGTGATCTGCTTGCCATCGTACAGATACTCGGGGCCGATGAAACCGACCACCGTGTTCACCAGGAACGGCTCGAACTTGCGCGCGACCGCATAGGCGCGCGCCTCGCAGGTCTGCTGGTCGACGCCGAAATGCGCATCGGCCGATAACGCGCTGCCTTGCCCCGTTTCGAAGTACATCAGATTGCTGCCGACGGTGCCGCGTTGCAGCGACAACCCCGCGTCGTACGCTTCCTGCAGTAGCGCGAGCGAGATGCCGAAGCTCGTGTTCGCTTTCTCGGTGCCGGCGATCGACTGGAACACCAGATCGACCGGCGCGCCTTTTTCGATCGCGGCGATTGTGCTCGTCACGTGCGTCAGCACGCATGATTGCGTCGGGACCTGATAGCGCTGGCGGAAGTCGTCGATCATCTGGAGCAGTTTTGTAATCGCGGCGAGGTTGTCGCTGGCGGGGTTGATGCCGATCAGGGCGTCGCCGCAGCCGTACATCAGGCCGTCGAGCATCGAGGCGGCGATGCCTTTGACGTCGTCGGTTGGGTGATTAGGCTGCAGGCGTACGGACATGCGGCCGGGTAAACCTACCGTGTTGCGAAAACGGGTGATGACCGGGCGTTTACGTGCTGCGGTGATCAGGTCCTGGTTGCGCATCAGTTTCGAGACGGCTGCGACCATTTCTGGTGTGAGGCCTTGGGTGATGCGGGTGAGTGCGTCAGTTTCGGTTGCGGTGCTCAGCAGCCAGTTGCGGAAGTCGCCTACCGTCAGGTGAGAGATTTCGGCGAAGGCTTGGGCCGAGTGATCGTCGATGATCAGGCGGGTAACTTCGTCGGTTTCGTAAGGGATCAGCGGGTCGTTCAGGAAGGTGCGCAGCGGTACTTGTGCTAGCGCCATTTTGGCCGCGACCCGTTCTTCTTCGCTTGCTGCCGCAATGCCTGCGAGCTGGTCGCCCGAGCGTTGCGGGCTCGCTTTTGCGAGCAGGGTTTTCAGATCGGCGAAGCGGTACGTGCGACTGCCGATCGACTCCGTGTAGCTCATGTTTGCGGCTCCATCGCTTCGCGCGGACGCGGGTAGGAATGGGAACGGCGGTTCGATGCTGCGGGTTGCTTGCTGCTTGCTGCTTGCTACTGGTGGGACGTATTACACGATAGCGCCAAATTGGGGCAGCGTCACGTTGCGGGGTTGGTGCTGATTACCGGTGCTGCGTCGGTCACTCCCGCTTGTGCGGGTGCGCAATGCGCGCTCAACAGGCGCTTAATCCGCTTGTCGTGGACCGCGTTAAATCCGCAGGTTTTGGTAAACGGCCGACACGCGCCGACGTGATACTTTGTCCGCATCCTCTCGCGCCAATTTTCTGCGGTCCAGCCAGTCATGCACGAATCAGATCATCGGGCTAGATACGAAACGCGACTCGCACGCGTGCTCGACCATATCTACGATCACCTCGACGGACCGCTCGATATCGGACGGCTGGCGGAGATTGCCTGTTTGTCACCGTATCACTGGCACCGGATTTATCAGGCGATGTATGGCGAGACGGTTGCGACAACCGTGCGGCGCTTACGGTTGCATCGCGCGGCGGGGTTTCTTGCGAATAGTTCGATGCCGATTGCCCAGATCGCCGAGCGTTCGGGGTATCGCAGTTTGCAGTCGTTTTCGCGGACGTTTCGCGCGGTGTTTGGCGTGCCGCCGGCGCAGTATCGAAGGGAAGGCACTCATAGCCGGTTTCGGCCGGCGCTCTCAGGAGACGATCAGATGACGACGATTCGTGAGGTCGTGATTCGTTATGTGGAGCCGATGGAGATTCTGTCGGTCCATCATGTCGGGCCTTATATGCAGATCGGCAAGGCTTTTGATGCGTTGTTTGGGTGGCTTGCGAAACATAATCTGCTTGCGGGGCAGATGCGGATGATCGGGGTTTACTTCGATGATCCGGGGGTGGTTGAGGAAGCTGCGTTGCGGTCGAAGGCGGGGGTGTTGTTGCCGGGGCCTCTGATGGCTGAAGTGGCAGCGGGTGTTGGGGTGGGTGGGGCGGTTTCTGTCACGCGTATACGTGGTGGGCAGTATGCGGTGTTGCGGCATGTTGGACCGTATAGCGATATGCGGGCGGCTTATGAGTAGCTATACGGGAGCTGGCTCGTGCAGTCTGGACGAGAGGCGGCGGATGCGCCGGTGCTTGAGGAGTATTTGAATAGTCCCAAGGAGACGCCGCCGGCGGAGTTGGTTACGGAGATTTGTTTGCCGTTGGGGTGAGTGAGGCGGCTGGGCTGTTGTTCTCTTCCCCTGCTTGTGGGATGTTGCTGTCGCTGTGCACGTATACGTTGCGCGGGCTGCCCTGCTTCTCTGGTTTTTATAGTCTTTGTATATGTATACGTAGTAATAGTTAACAAGCGACGCGTTCGGCTGTGGATAACTTGGAAGTTCGTTTACGGATCAATGCGCTGCGGAATCGATAACCCTTGGGAGCGCGGGCGGACAGGTTAACGGAGCCAGGGAGAATTTTTTGTCGGCCTGTAAACGTTCCACTTTTATCAAGATTTCACCCACAATGTGTTCGGCTGCTTTTACAAAAGTTGTCCAGAGGGGGATGTGGATAAGTTGCGCTCGATCGTTTTAGATGCACAGCAAGAATCCATCCGAAAGAACGAAATTGCGGACACTTCAAAGCGTCGCAAACCTCTCACGAACTCAGCTAGTGGACCACATCGGCCGATCGCCTCGAAAAGTGGTCACAATGCTTACTAGCAAGATAAGTTGTTGCAGAGGTAACCTTTGCGTCTCGAGGTGGCACTCTGCACGAGCTTCGGTCGCCATAACGCAGTTGTATAGTTTAGCTTCACTTCACACGGAGACGGTCGTGTCCTTTCCATTTTCCATCACCGTTTTTGCGACAACCGGCGATCCACAGGGTATCCGCCATGTCGACAAATCGAACTGGTCAGGCTCGGGTGTCGTGTTTCCCAAGGAGTTGTTCGCCCAACTTAAGCATGAGCCTGGGTTCAATCAGGCCGGGGTGTACATCCTTGTGGGTAATGCTTCCGAAGAAACGATATACATTGGCGAAGCTGACCCCGTCGGCGAACGGCTCAAGAACCATGTCACAAACAAAGAGGGATGGGTTTGGGGCGTCTATTTTTTTGATCGGCTTCACAAGATAGGAAAAACCGAAGTCCAGTTTCTGGAGTACGCGATGATTGCGCGTGCGAAGCAATTTGATCGAGCGATTCTTTTAAACAAAAATGTTCCTACTTCTCCCACAATGTCTCTTGTGTCGAAGGCCACTGCGCAGGCATTTCTCGAGGACATATATTTAATCCTGCCGATGCTCGGCATTAATGCATTTACGCCGCCAAAGCTAGGCGATGCACCGGATGAACAAGTTCAGGCGGCGACGAGTAATCCTTTAACCGCCGAACAGTTCGACACAATCGTCATTCCGGCCAGGCAGGAAGGATTCAAACAGGAATTCATCGGCCAAAACCGCTGGTTTGCCATTCGCATTAACGCAAAGCATATTCCAAAACTGAAGTACATTGCGGCTTATCAAGTCGCACCCGTAGGGGCGGTTACTCACATCGCAGAAATTGCATCAATCGAACCCTACGCGGATAGCGGCAAATACATGTTGAGGTTTAAGGGCCCTGCGACTGCAATCGGCCCCATCCCCCGCCTCGAGAATAGCGAAGTCAACATGCAATCAGCACGATATGCGCTGAGACAAAAACTTTTGAACGCGGGAGATCTTGATGGGATATGGGCTTAGGAAATGTGAGGATCTCTGAAATGGCGAAGACGTCATTGGCCATATCGTGAACGGGACATGACTGGAAAAGAGAAAACTTATGCCAGATTTTAGCGCTGGTGCGTGGTGCTCCATCGTGACGAACGTACGCCCGCTCAAACGTCACGATATCGGTTCATTGTCACGTATGCCGAAGCAACAACGGATGACCTACTAATGAAAACGGGCCCATAAGTTTCTCCAACTTATGGGCTCGTTTTTCTCACGTAATGCGGCTATCTACACCAACCAACTGTAGATGGGCGCAAAACTTGAGAAACGCAGCCTTGTTCGGCAAGGCTCTCCAGCGGATGCAAACGCATAACGTAAGAACGTGCGACGCATAAGCAAAGAGTTTGCAGCCTCGGCTTCTTGAGTGCGGGGTGGCCGAGACTTCGAGAACGAACGTATACCATCACTACGCGTCGTTGTCTTCCGCAACGCAACCTCAAAAACTAACCATCAGACATGTCGATTTTAACGAATTCCGTGAGCGGGAGAATCAGTTCTATGCGGCCGGCAGGAGTCGTCCTGGCCATCACGAATGCTGCTCGTCAGCCCGTGAAGCAGCGACGAGTCGAGGATAGCATCGCTGCACGCGCATCCGGCGAAACCACTATGCGCGCGTCGCACCAGGTTACGAAACGAAAAAGTGGACTTCACGTTCAGCTAAAGTGCAAACCACCCGAGGAATTTGACTTGCACTCAATTGTTCGGAACTTGAAGCCACCATCGGTCCGAAAAGCTTGAGACACACGACCGTCGCCAATGCGCGCAAACAGTCCGATAGAAGTCGTACCTGGGCACGCTGCATCCTGTGTGTATTCCATGCTTACGAGGATTCTTGTCAGCACGGAGGATGCGACAGAGGTGTTCAAAATCACGAATTGAAAAGACAATATCGCCGATGCCCAAAGCAAGGTGCCAATGGGTGCAAGTAGCGCAACATTCTGTCTGTGATGAACAGTGTCGGGGTCATCGGCAATCTTGCGCCCGGTTCTGAGCCGACGCCAGAATTCACCTACCTCACAGGCAATCGGCACAGAAAAAGTGAGGTGCCTGACAAAGGTCCCCAAGACTTGTTGAGAAGTAAGCGGCTCGTGCCGGCCGTTATAGACGGTGGCTGAGGGCGACATCAAAGTGATGCCCATCATTTCCAATCTGATGGGCACCACTTTGACACAGTCTGCGGAGAAGAAGCCTGGTTCCCGGACGGGACGCCCGAACTACCCACGGGAGCTGCGTGAGCGACTGGCAGCAGCAGCTTGCGAGCCTGGCGTATCAGTCGCGAAGCTGGCCCGGGAGAATGGCATCAACGCGAACATGCTGTTCACCTGGCGGCGGCGATATCTGGCCGATCAGCAAGCTCGATCTGCCGGGCTCATTCCGGTCGTATTGCTCAGCGACACGCCGACGGAGGTCATTGCGTCAGCTCCGGTAGAGCCGCAAGCGCAAGGCGCGAAGTCCGCGTCACCTGTCGGCACGATCGAGATCCGGATCGGTCGTGCGGTGGTTAAAGTGGATGGCCTGGTTGACGCGGATATGCTGCGGATCGTGCTGGGTAGTCTGCGCTCATGATCTCCCTACCGGCAGGCACGCGCATATGGATCGCTGCGGGCGTTACTGATATGCGCTGCGGGTTTCAGGGGTTGGCCGCAAAGGTACAAACAGCTCTTGAGGAGAACCCGCTGGGCGGCAACGTCTACATCTTCCGGGGCCGTCGCGGCGATCTGGTAAAGATTCTCTGGGCAACGGAGGACGGAATCTGGCTGCTCGCGAAGCGGCTTGAACGAGGCCGTTTTATATGGCCCAAGGCCGACGGTGGCAAGGTCCATCTGAGTTCTGCACAACTGTCGATGCTGCTTGAGGGCATCGACTGGCGACAGCCCCGCCGCACCGCCGCATTATCGATGTTGTAAACGGCGAGGCAGACTCGTAAACTACGGCGCATGTCGAACGGCGCCGATCTCCCTGACGATATCGAACTGCTGAAGGCCTTGCTGGTCGAGGCCCGTAGTCTGCTTGCCGAACGCGATGTCGAGATTGAGCAGCTCAAGGCGCAGATCGACAAGCTCAGACGCATGCAGTTCGGTCGCAAGTCCGAGCAGCTGCAGCGGCAAATCGAGACGCTCGAGACTCAACTTGAGGATCTGGCCGCCGGGCGCGGCGTTGTGGATGTGCAGCGTGCGCAGGCCCTCGGTGCAAATGCGTCCACCTCGAACACAACGGCGGACGAAGCGGCTTCCAGGCAAGCGCTTCCCGCGCATCTGCCGCGCGAGGATCATGTGCTCGAGCCTGAATCAAGCTGCCCTGATTGCGGTCAACCAATGCAGGCGCTCGGCGAGGACTCATCCGAACAACTCGCCCGGGTTGCAGCGGCGTTCAAGGTCATTCGCACGATCCGGCGCAAACTGGTTTGCCCGTGCTGCAGCACTATCACGCAGCTGCCGATGCCTGGGCTGCCGATCGAGCGGAGCATCGCCCATCCGAGCTTGCTGGCAGACATCCTCGTCTCGAAGTATGCAGACCACCAGCCGTTGTACCGGCAATCGACGATCGCGGCGCGCAATGGCGTGACGCTTGACCGGGCCAGTATGGGGCGCTGGGTTGGCCAGTGTGAGGCGCTGTGCGCTCCGCTAACAGAGGCGCTGCGCCGCTATACCGTGGCCGCTACCAAGCTGCACGCGGATGACACGCCGATCCCGGTGCTCTCACCGGGCAACAGGAAGACCCGTACCGGCCGGCTATGGGTCTACGTGCGCGACGATCGTCGCTCGGGTTCGGCGCAACCGGCTTCGGTCTGGTTCGCGTACTCGCCGAACCGGCAAGGCATCCATCCTCAAACCCATCTCGCCAGCTTCAAAGGGATTCTGCAAGCGGACGCGTACGCAGGCTTCGACGAATTGTTCCGCGATGGCTCGATACGCGAGGCGGCATGCCATGCCCACGCGAGGAGAAAGTTCTACGACATCCACGTGCGCACGCCGTCGGACACAACACAAAAGGCACTCGAATATATTGGCGGGCTCTACGAAATCGAGGCCTCCATTCGCGGCAGGCCAGCCGCCGAGCGGTTGCGAATACGGCAGGAGAAAGCCAGACCACTGCTTCAAATCTACGAAGCGTGGCTTAGGGCAAAGCTTGAAACGCTGTCGTCGAAGTCCGATACGGCCAAGGCGATCAACTACACGCTGAACCGGTGGAGTGCACTGACGTTGTATTGCGAAGACGGTACGCTCGAGATCGACAACAACATCGCGGAGAACGCGCTGCGTTGTGTAAGCCTGGGTCGGAAAAATTTTTTATTCGCCGGTTCAGACAGCGGCGGCGAACGGGCAGCCGCGATGTACGCATTGATTGGCACTTGCAGACTGAATAACATCGATCCGCGTGCCTACCTCGACTACGTGCTAACCCATATCGCCGGTCACAAAATCAATCGCATCGACGAACTCCTGCCTTGGCGTGTGGCCGACAAGCTGCACACACCAAGCAGTCCGCCAGATCCCTCTACCTGACTGGCAGTTCCAGTCACCATCTTGCCTTACGCGCACGCGAATGGACGAACGGCCCAGCTGAGCCGCTTACGTTGAGAAAGAAGCTTAATTAACTGAAAAAATGCCACGATAGTGAGAAGCAGTGCAAATATCTGGATCAGTCGTACTGCGGTACCTACAGAGGTCAAGAGACCCGAAAAGCTCGAAAAGTGGTCATAGGTTTCCCGGGTCAACCTGAGAACGATTCTTGCCGTATCAGCATGGCTAAGCCATAGAGCAATGGTGCTTACACCTAGATAAAAAGCTTTCCACACGGGTTTGCTCCACGTCCAACGAGCAATCAGTCGAACCGTGGCGTAGTGGTGACGCGCCGTCGCATACCCAAGTGACGCAAAGCACGCGATTGCGCCGTAGCCCGTGATGATTGACGGGGCACGTAATGCGACAAACAGTATACCGAAGGTTATTATAAGAAGAGCCGTTGCGTTGTAAGCAAAGGCCGCATCGGGAGGAAGCTTATCGAAGCGTCGCAACTCCTTCATAAGACGAGCAAACCGCCTTACGAGCCAGCGCCGAAACGGGGGCATTGAGACCAAGAATGCGCGCACGTAGCCAAGAGTGACTGCCAGCAGCAGTCCGCCCGTAACGAGTGCTTTTCCAAGGTCGAATTTGCACAACCACAACGCGAAGAGCAAACTAAACATGACAACGACCATCCAACCGACCGACGGTGGTTTCTTGTCTTTCTTCCGGAAGCTACCCTCGTCATTTGGACCGTTTTCAAACATCTACGAACCTCGACTTATTAGAGCATGGGAAGCCAATCTCACCGTGCTTCTCGACCCAATCTAGGCTATCAATAAAAAGGCCCATAAATTTCTCAACTTATGGGCCCCAAATTCTCAGGTTATGCGTCTACCTACACCAACAACCCTCAAACATCAATATTCCCCGCCCTAAGCGCATTAGACTCAATGAAAGCCCGACGCGGCTCCACATCATCCCCCATCAGCGTAGTAAAGATGCCATCAGCAGCAATAGCATCCTCAATCTGCACCCTCAGAAGACGCCGCACTTGCGGATCCATAGTCGTCTCCCAAAGTTGCTCAGGATTCATCTCACCGAGGCCTTTATAGCGCTGCTTGGACATATTCCGCTCAGCATCAGCAAGCAACCACTTCATCGCACTCTTGAAGTCGGTGACAGCCATGCTCCGCTCCCCACGCTTGATCACAGCTCCAGCCCCAATCAATCCCTTGAACGTATTGGCGGTATTAACAAGCTGCTGATAATCCGCGGTCAACTGAAACTCTTCATCGATCACGGAACTCTTCTGATTCCCATGATGCGTCCGCGCGACGCGCAGCGAGCGCAGTTCCCGCACAGGGTCATACATCGTGGTCACTGTCACATCAGGCTTCAGCGCGTCATCCCGCAGCTTCGCTTCGAGCGCGCGAGCCGAAGCCTCGGCCGCCTGCTCGCTGGAGAGATCGACAGCGACGCCATCCATCACCGCCTCGAGCGCGCCAGCGTCGTACAGACGGCTCAAACGATCGACCACCGCCTGCGCCAACAGATAAGACCGAGCCAACTCACCGAGCGCATCCCCGGTAATCGGAGTCGCACCATCGGAAGCGACCAACTCCGACCCCTGCAACGCAAGGCGAAGAATATGCGCATTAACTTCCGACTCATCCTTCAGATACCGCTCGTCCTTCCCCGCCTTGATCTTGTACAGCGGCGGCTGTGCGATATAGATATACCCGCGCTCGATCATCTCCGGCATCTGCCGATAGAAGAACGTCAGCAACAGCGTCCGGATGTGCGCACCGTCCACGTCAGCATCGGTCATGATGATGATGCGGTGATAACGCAGCTTGTCGAGGTTGTAGTCTTCCTTGCCGATCCCGCACCCAAGCGCGGTAATCAGCGTAACGATCTGCTCGGAAGACAGCAGCTTGTCGTAACGCGCCTTCTCGACGTTCAGCACCTTACCGCGCAGCGGCAAGATAGCCTGAAACTTCCGATCCCGGCCCTGCTTCGCCGACCCACCCGCCGAGTCACCCTCGACGATATAAATCTCCGACTTCGCCGGATCCTTCTCCTGACAATCCGCGAGCTTCCCAGGCAAACCAACGCCATCGAGCACGCCCTTACGACGCGTCATCTCACGCGCCTTGCGCGCGGCATCGCGCGCACGCGCCGCATCGACGATCTTGCCGCAGATGATCTTCGCGTCGCCCGGCGTCTCGAGCAGGAATTCCTCGAGCGCCTTCGCGACCACTTCTTCCACCGGCGCGCGCACTTCCGACGACACCAGCTTGTCCTTCGTCTGCGAGCTGAACTTCGGCTCCGGCACCTTCACCGACAGCACGCACGACAGCCCTTCACGCATGTCGTCGCCCGACGTTTCGACCTTCGCCTTCTTCGCGACTTCATGATCGGCGATGTACTTGTTCAGCACACGCGTCATCGCCGCACGCAAACCGGTAAGGTGCGTGCCGCCGTCGCGCTGCGGAATGTTGTTCGTGAAGCACAGCACGTTTTCGTTGTAGCTGTCGTTCCACTGCATCGCCACTTCGACGCCCACACCATCCTTCTCGCCCATGATGTGGAAGATATTCGGGTGCAGCACGGACTTGTTCTTGTTGATGTACTCGACAAAGCCCTTCACGCCGCCAACGAACGCAAAATCTTCTTCCTTGCCCGAGCGCTGATCCAGCAAGCGAATCCGCACGCCGTTATTGAGGAACGACAGTTCGCGAATCCGCTTAGCGAGAATGTCGTAGTGATATTCGACGTTGCCGAAAATCGTCTCATCGGCCATGAAATGCACTTCGGTACCGCGGTTTTCGGTCTCGCCGATCACCTGCATCGGCGACGTGACCACACCGTCGGTTTCTTCGAGCACGCGATTCTGCGGCACGCCACGGTGGAACTCCATGAAGTGCTTCTTGCCGTCACGGCGCACCGTGAGGCGCAGCCACGCCGACAGCGCGTTCACGCACGACACGCCGACGCCGTGCAGGCCGCCCGACACCTTGTAGCTGTTCTGGTCGAACTTGCCGCCGGCGTGCAGCTCGGTCATCACGATTTCAGCGGCGCTGCGCTTCGGATCGTGCTTGTCGTCCATCTTCAGGCCGGTCGGCACGCCGCGGCCGTTGTCGGTGATCGAGATCGAGTTGTCCGCGTGGATGATCACCTGGATGTCGTTGCAATGCCCGGCGAGCGCTTCGTCGATGGAGTTGTCGAGCACTTCGAACACGAGGTGGTGCAGACCGGTGCCATCCGATGTATCCCCGATGTACATTCCAGGCCGCTTGCGCACGGCTTCCAGACCTTCGAGGATCTGGATGGACGAGGCGCCGTAGCTGTTATCGGGCTGCGTATTGTTCATGTCAGTCATGGATTTTTTCCGGTTCTGCGTTACTGCGAGGTTGCTGCTCTGGACTTTTCAAAACGCCATAAAAACACCAAAGGGGCGCTGCGCCCCTTGGTGTTCTTCTTGATGTTGGACGCGTCAAATGCGCATCGGCATCACCACGTACTTGAATTCGTCGTTCTCGGGAATCGTGATCAACGCGCTGGAGCTGGCATCACCCAGGCTCACCTGCAACATGTCGACCTTCAGGTTCGCGAGCACGTCGAGCAGATACGTGACGTTGAACCCGATATCGACGCTGTCGCCGTCGTATGCGATTTCCAGTTCTTCCTGCGCCTCTTCCTGATCGGCGTTGGTCGACATGATCTTCAACTGGCCCGGCTCGACGATGCAGCGCACGCCCTTGAACTTATCCGACGTCAGAATCGCCGCGCGTTGCAGCGAGCGCTGCAGTTCTTCACGACCGATCAGGAATTTGTTCTTGTGCGACTTCGGAATTACGCGCTGGAAGTCGGGGAACTTGCCTTCCACGAGCTTCGACACGAGTTCGACCTGGCCGAACGTGAACTTGACCTGCGTCTGCGCGATGTCGATGTTCAGCGTGTCGTCGATGTCTTCGAGCAGGCGCTGCAGTTCGAGAATCGTCTTGCGCGGAATAATCACTTCCTGGCGCGCGAACGAGCCCTCGATTTTCATCGACGAGAACGCGAGACGGTGGCCGTCGGTCGCGACCGCCATCAGCTGATCGCCGTCCACCACCAGCAGCATGCCGTTCAGGTAGTAGCGGATGTCCTGCTGGGCCATCGAGAAATGGACCATGCCGAGCAGCTGGCGGAACGTCTTTTGCGGAACCACGAGGCTCGCGCCGTAGTCTTTAGCCTGAGCGACGGTCGGGAATTCGTCCGCGGCGAGCGTTTGCAGCGCAAAGCGGCTCTTGCCGGACTGCACTGTCAGGCGCTTGTCATTCAGCGTCAGCGTGACCTGGCCGTCGGGCATCGCGCGCAGAATGTCGAGGAGCTTGCGCGCCGCCACCGTGGTCGCGACCGATTCGCCGCCCACACCGAAATCGGCGCGCGTGGTGATCTGCAACTCGAGGTCGGTCGACAGGAACGACACGTCAGGACCGTTCTTCGTGATCAGCAAATTGGCGAGGATCGGCAACGTATGGCGGCGTTCGACGATGCCGCTCACGGTTTGCAGCGGCCTGAGGAGGTTGTCGCGTTCGGTCTTGACCAGTTGCATAGGGTTCCTTCGTTGATATAACGGCCTGCACGCCTTACGGGACAAGCTTTTCAGCGTGCAGCCACGGCTCCCCGCCGGCGCCCTGAAAAGCGCCCGACACGGCGTGAAATCCGCCCGTCGCCGCCGGGCGGTTAAACCTGTATTGTGCCTGAAAACGGGACCGCCTCACTAAAATGGGGGCGAGTTCGGGAATAAACAGGTCGATTTTGCAAGGCGTGATCCGGATCGCCGACGGTTTTTCATGCCGCTGCCCGGTGCTTCTGGTTTGCGGGCGCGTTTTTCCGCCACTTCGGGCCGGTTGCACCGCAAACTCATCGGGGGTTCGCCACGTTTTTGCGCCGCTTCTGCTCGCTTGCTGTCGCGTCCCTTGCCATTTCGCGTCAGGACCCGGCTGCGCCGCCGGGTTGTTGGTCCCCTGCCCATTTCTCTATCTCACAGCGCACACAGCGCTTCCCGCCGCCCACGCCCTTTTCACTGTCGCGTGCGGCCGGCCCGTTTAGCCCTTCAGCGTCTGTTCCAGCACGTGCAGTTCGTGGTTCAACTGCGCGTCCTTGCTGCGCTCGTCGGCGATCTTGCGCACAGCGTGCAGCACCGTCGTGTGGTCGCGCCCGCCGAACAGCTCGCCAATTTCGGGCAGGCTCTTCTGCGTCAGTTCCTTGGCCAGGTACATCGCGATCTGACGCGGCCGCGCGATGTTCGCCGGACGCTTCTTCGAATACATGTCCGCGACCTTGATGCTGTAAAAGTCGGCGACCGTCTTCTGGATGTTTTCCACCGAAATCTGCCGGTTCTGCACCGTCAGCAGGTCTTTCAGAGCTTCCTTGGTCAGTTCGATCGTGATTTCGCGGCCGTGGAACTTCGAATACGCGAGGATCTTGCGCAGCGCGCCCTCGAGCTCACGCACGTTCGAGCGCAGATGCTTCGCGACGAAGAACGCCACGTCCTCGTTCAGGCTCACGAACTCCGATTGCGCCTTGCGCATCAGAATCGCGACGCGCATTTCGAGTTCGGGCGGCTCGATCGCCACCGTCAGACCGGAGTCGAAGCGCGAGATCAGGCGATCGTCGATACCCGAGATTTCCTTCGGATACGTATCGCTCGTGATGATCACCTGCGCCTTGTTTGCGACCAGCGCCTCGAACGCGTAGAAGAATTCCTCTTGTGTGCGCGATTTACCCGAAAAGAACTGAATATCGTCGATCAGCAGCAGGTCGAGCGAGTGGTAGTAGCGCTTGAAGTCGTCGAACGCCTTGCGCTGGTACGCCTTCACGACATCGGACACGTACTGTTCCGCGTGGATATAGCGAATTCGCGCGCCGGGTTTGTCCATCAGCAACTGGTTGCCGATCGCGTGGATCAAGTGGGTCTTGCCGAGGCCCACGCCACCGTACAGGAACAGCGGGTTATACGAGATACCGGGGTTGTCGGCGACCTGAATCGCCGCGGCGCGGGCGAGCTGATTCGCCTTACCGGTCACGAAGTTGTCGAAGGTCAGGACGGGGTTCAGCTTCGAGCGCTCGTACATCGAGTCGCTTTCGCTGGTTGCCGCCGCACCCGCGCCTTGGCCCGGACGCCACGTGCGGCGCCCAGCGGCGGCCTCGTTCGCGTCAAGGCTCGGCAGATCGAGGTCGGCGGCATCTTCGGCGGCGCTGCGCGGATTCGCGTTTTGCGCGGCGAGCGCCGCTGCCGCGGCTGCGGGATTCGCGCGCGCGCCATGCGCTGCCTGCACCGCGCCCACAGCGGCATCCATGGCTGCGACGCCGCCGGCATTACCGCCTTGCGGCGCGGTCGAAGCCGGGCGCGCAGACGACGGAGCCGGCGCTGCGGCCGCCGGGCCGCGCATACCAGCCTTCGGATCCAGTACGAATTGCACGTCCACCGGCGCGTGCCAGAAATCGCGGGCCATATCCGCGATGCGGCCGGAGAACTGGCTCTTGACCCAGTCGAGCTTGAAGCGGTTCGGCGCGGCAATGCTCAACGTGTTCGCATCGGCGTCGAAGGCGACCGGGGCCAAGGGTTTGATCCACGTCACGTACTGCTGGGGCGTAAGCTCACGCTCCAGCAATGCGGAACAGTGTTGCCAGAATTCGTTCATCAAGTTGCTATCGTTATGGTGTGCACGGCGGTCGCCGCTGCCCCTGTCGCGCGCCCGCAACAAGGCCCTAAGCAGCCAGGCGTAACGGCCCCAGGCGCCTGTGCCACAAGGGTCTGCGGGACGAGCGTGCCGGAGCGACGTGCAACATTTTTGGGAAGTAAGGCGAGATTCTAACGCCAAAACGGACCCGGAAGTGAGTTATCCACAGGGACCGATCAGCTCGCCCGGCAAACCCCGGCTGCGCCAGATGCGGGCTAAACTATTGACGGCCAACGGAAAACCAGTTTAAATAGCGGGTTCCGCGAAAACCAATTCCAGTAAACCACCGGCCATTGCGCTTTCAGCGATGATCGCGCGGTTTTTTTCGATCAAGTGAGAGCAACATGAAACGTACTTACCAACCTTCCGTTACCCGTCGCAAGCGCACCCACGGCTTTCGCGTTCGCATGAAGACCGCTGGCGGCCGCAAGGTCATCAACGCACGTCGCGCGAAGGGCCGCAAGCGCCTCGCGATCTAAGGCAAGCGGATTGCGCGCTGTGACCGAAGCCCGCGGCGAAGCGGGAGCGGCCGGGGCGCAGCAACCGGGCTCGGTTCCGTTGCGAGCGCAAGCCGCCTTCCCCAAAGCCGCAAGGCTGCTAAAAACGGATGAATTTTCATCCGTTTTTCGTTTGCGGCCGTGGCGCCGTACCGCGCACTTCGTCGTGTACGGGCGGCCCACCGGCAACGAGGCGCGTCTTGGCCTCGTCATCGGCAAGAAGTACGCGCCGCGCGCGGCTACGCGGAATCTGGTGCGTCGGATCGCGCGTGAAGCCTTCCGGCTGCGTCGCGCGGAATTCGGCGGTTGGGATGTGCTGCTGCGTCTGCACACGCGTTTCGACAAAAAAGCTTTGCCGAGCGCGTCATCGCCGCCGTTGAAGGCGCTGTGCCGCAGCGAAATCGAGGCGTTGCTCGACAAGGCAGCGCGCGAAATTACCCGTCGTCAGGTGCCGCCCGCGGAGGCGCCCAGGACGGAATGACGCAGTGACCGCCCGCACAGCGGTCGCCGCAACGGGCATTGCGCCGGCAGCTTCAGGGCGCGGGCGTCGCCCGGTACTTCACGTTGCGCGGCGCCGTACGGCCGCACCTGCCATGCAAACGGTACTTCTCGCTTTATTGCGTTTTTACAAGCTTGCCGTCAGCCCCATGCTCGGCAACCGGTGCCGTTTTTACCCTTCCTGCTCTGATTACGCGCGCGAGGCAATCCAGTATCATGGCGCCGCGCGCGGGACTTATCTCGCCGTGAGGCGTGTTTGCCGCTGCCATCCGTTTTCCGCGGGCGGCATCGATCTCGTCCCGCCACCCACTTCTGAAAAGCGCTGACGCGCCGTTCCATCGACACTGAGACAACGCATGGATATCAAACGCACCGTCCTATGGGTCATCTTTTTTATGTCAGCTGTCATGCTGTTCGACAACTGGCAACGCGACCACGGACGCCCGTCGATGTTCTTCCCGAGCACGACGCCGACCCAGACCGCCGGCACTGCCGCGCCGGGCACAACGACGCCGGGCACCCAGCCGGCCGATCTGCCGGCCACTAACGCGGCCGCTCCCGGCAACGCGCCGGCGGCCGAGCAATCGCAACTCGTGAAGTTCGGCACAGACGTCTACACCGGCGAAATCGACACCCGCGGCGGCACATTGTCGCGCCTGTCGCTCATCAAGCAGGGCGACGGCAAGCAGCCGGATCTCGTGATCACACTGTTCGACAAGACGAACAGCCACACGTATCTGGCGCGCACCGGCCTGCTCGGCGGTGACTTCCCGAATCACAACGACGTCTTCACGCTGATGCCGAATCAGCCTACCCACCTGGCTGACGGTCAGAACTCGTTCCAGATGAGCTTCGAGTCGCCGGAAAAGGGCGGCCTCCGGGTCATCAAGACGTATACGTTCACGCGCGGCAGCTACGTGATCGGCGTCGAGACGAAGGTTCAGAACGTCGGCACCACGCCGGTGACGCCGCAGGTCTATATGGAGCTCGTTCGCGACGACCAGCCAGTCGAAACGCCGCGCTTCTCGCACACGTTCATCGGACCGGCTGTCTACACGGACGAGCATCATTTCCAGAAGATGACGTTCAGCGATCTCGACAAGAACAAGCAGAACTTCGCGGCGTCGGCCAACGACGGCTGGGTCGCGATGGTCCAGCACTACTTCGCGTCGGCCTGGATTCCGCAAGAAGGCGTGAAGCGTGACTTCTACGCCGAGAAAATCGATCCGTCGCTGTATCGCGTCGGCATGAAGCAGGCGATGCCGACCATCCAGCCGGGCCAGACCGTCAGCGTGTCCGCGCGTCTGTTCGCCGGTCCGGAAGAAGAGCAGATGCTCGCGGGCATCGCGCCGGGCCTCGATCTGGTGAAGGACTATGGCTGGGTCACGATCATCGCGAAGCCACTGTTCTGGCTGCTGTCGAAGATTCACAGCTATGTCGGCAACTGGGGCTGGTCGATCGTGCTGCTCACGCTGCTGATCAAGGCGGTGTTCTTCCCGCTGTCGGCCGCAAGCTACAAGTCGATGGCGCGCATGAAGGCGATCACGCCGCGCATGCAGGCGCTGCGCGAGCGCTTCAAGGGCGATCCGCAGAAGATGAACGCGGCGCTGATGGAGCTGTACAAGACCGAGAAGGTCAATCCGTTCGGCGGCTGTCTGCCGGTCGTGATCCAGATTCCGGTGTTCATCTCGCTGTACTGGGTGCTGCTGTCGTCGGTGGAAATGCGCGGCGCGCCGTGGATCTGGTGGATTCAGGATCTGTCGCAGCAGGACCCGTATTTCATCCTGCCGGTGCTGATGGCCGTATCGATGTTCCTGCAGACCAAGTTGAACCCGACGCCGCCGGACCCGGTTCAGGCCAAGATGATGATGTTCATGCCGATCGCGTTCTCGGTGATGTTTTTCTTCTTCCCCGCGGGTCTCGTGCTGTACTACGTCGTGAACAACGTGCTGTCGATCGCGCAGCAGTACTACATCACGCGGATGATGGGCACCTCGAAGGCGAAGCCGGCCTGATGTTCCGTCCCACGGCGCTCCGCATGGCCGCCGTGACGCAAAGCGAAAACGAAAAGCCGCCCGGTGCGAACCGGGCGGCTTTTTTCATGGTGCGGTCGAAGAAAATGCGACGGGCGGCGGCTGCGCCTACGTTTCGACGTTCACTCCTCGTCGGAATCTTCGCCGTAAAAACGCACGATCATTTCCTCGACCAGATTCCGATCCTTCGGGGTCAACGATGCGATCTTCGAAGCGAGTTCGATCGTTTCCGGTGTCGGCGGATATTTTTCGCCACGTGCCATCGGTCGTGCGCTGGCGCCGGGCGGCGGTCCGTAATGGAGCCAGTGCTCGTTGACGTTCAACCATTCGGCGAGCGTGCGCAACTTGTCCGGCTTCGGAATCGTCGTACCCGTCAGCCATTTGTGCGCGGTCTGAGGTGTCACGGGACGCTCGCCGTGATAGCGAAGATTGAACTGCTCGGCGAGTTTGGTCCCGCCGCGAATTTTCAGCGGCTCGAGCAGATCCTTCAGCCTCTTGGCGAAGGCGGCTTTTTCTTTGTCGGTCGGCATGGGCCAGATTGTGCAATTCAGCGTTCAACCAGTTGACAACCGACCAAGCTTTGTTTTCTCTTATTTGAGATAGTTTTAGCTTGCAGCGTGCGCCAGATAAAGCGTTGCGCGAATTCGATTTTTTTCATCTCTTTATTGCCTGGCTTGGCTTTGCCTGAACTGCAGGTGCTGCCAAGTCTCAATTATTCTTAAGTAGCGCGATAATAATCCTAGCTTACTTGGGATAAATCCGAGATGTTTACACGATAGGAATGCACCCTTTCGTCCGTAGCGCGCGCGTTACAATGCCTCGCGCCGACTCGACCAACGCGGCCCTGCCCTTCCCCTCCCGTTTCGCCGACTTCACATGCTCACGACCGACTCCGATCCCATCGTTGCCATTGCTACCGCATCCGGCCGGGGAGGTATCGGCGTCGTGCGGATTTCGTTCGGCCGCGCCGGCGCGGCGGCGGCCCAGCCATTGATGCAGGCGCTCACCGGCCAGATGCTCGAGGCGCGTCACGCGAGCTACGTGCCGTTTCTCGACGCGAGCGGCAATCCGCTCGATCGCGGCATCGCGCTGTACTTTCCGGCGCCGCATTCGTACACCGGCGAGCACGTGCTCGAACTGCAGGGCCATGGCGGCCCGGTCGTGCTGCAATTGGTCCTGCAGCGCTGCATCGACGCCGGCCGCGCGTTCGGTCTGCGGCTCGCCGAGCCCGGCGAATTCACGCGCCGCGCGTTTCTGAACGACAAGCTCGACCTCGCGCAGGCCGAAGCCGTCGCCGATCTGATCGAGGCGAGCACCGAGGCCGCCGCGCGTTCGGCCGGCCGCTCGCTCGACGGCGCGTTCTCGCGCGATATCCACGCGCTGGTCGAAGAAGTGATCACGCTGCGGATGCTGGTCGAAGCAACGCTCGACTTCCCGGAAGAGGAAATCGACTTCCTCGAAGCCGCAGACGCGCGCGGCAAGCTCGCGCGCATTCGCGAACGTCTCGCGCATGTGCTGAGTGAGGCGCGCCAAGGGGCGTTGTTGCGCGAGGGTCTGTCGGTCGTGCTGGCTGGGCAGCCGAACGTCGGCAAATCGTCGCTGCTGAATGCGCTCGCTGGTGCCGAACTCGCGATCGTCACGCCGATCGCCGGCACGACCCGCGACAAGGTCGCGCAGACGATCCAGATCGAAGGCATCCCGCTCCACGTGATCGATACGGCCGGCCTGCGCGACACCGAGGACGAGGTCGAGAAGATCGGCATCGAGCGCACGTGGGGCGAGATCGAGCGCGCGGACGTGGTGCTGCATCTGCTCGACGCGCGCGCCGGCATGACGACCGACGACGAAACGATCGCCGCACGCTTTCCGCGCGGCGTGCCGGTCGTGCGCGTGCTGAACAAGACCGACCTGACCGGGCTCGCGCCCGCGACGCAGGCGCTCGACGCCGATCTCGAACTCAGCGAGGTGCGGCTGTCGGCGAAGAAGGGGGACGGCGTCTCATTGTTGCGCGACGAACTGCTGCGGATTGCCGGCTGGCAGGCGGGCGCGGAGAACGTCTATCTCGCGCGCGAGCGGCATCTGATTGCATTGCGTGCGGCCGACGAACATCTGGCGACCGCCGCCGCGCATGCGGAGCAGAACGCGCAGGCGCTCGATCTGTTCGCCGAGGAGTTGCGGCTCGCGCAAGATCAGTTGAATTCGATCACGGGTGAGTTCAGTTCGGACGATCTGCTCGGAGTGATTTTCAGCCGATTCTGTATCGGCAAGTAACGCCTAACACGCTCGCCAGCGCTGTTCCGTTCTGATATAACGTCCGCGGTCGAAAAGCCGCTGCTGCCACGCAATCGAAAACGCACTCTGTCGACCAAAAACCCGGCAAATTTTTGGTACACAGCCGGGGCAAAAGTCTTAAAATCTCGGCTGTCCGAACCTAAACGACGTACAGCGTTCCGAAAGCATGCCCCGCCTCGCCACTCCGCTCACCGAATCCGAGATCCGCGCGCTCGAACCGCGCGCGACCCGCTACTGCGTCGCCGACGGCAACGGTCTCGTGATCGAAGTCATGACGACCGGCACCAAGGTCTGGCGCTTCCGCTATACGTTGAACGGCAAGCGTCAGCCGCTCGCGACGATCGGCGACTACCGGATGATTTCGCTGCGCGTCGCGCGCGCGAAGGCCCAGAGGTACGCGGCACTCGTCGCGCAGGGCATCTCGCCGGTGGCGACCGCGCGGCGCGATCGAGGTGCCGAGAGCAAGGCCGACGTGCTGCGCGAAGCGGCGGAGCTTTATGTCTCGACGGCGCTGGCCGGCAAGTCCGACGAATATCGCCGTACCACGCGGCGCGCGCTCGACAAGGACGTGCTTCCCGCGCTCGGCCACAAGCCGATCGGCGCGGTCACCGCCGACGACATCGTCGCGATCTGCGAGCGCATCAAAAGCCGCGGCGCGCCGAAAATGGCGCTGCACACGCGCAACGTCGTGAAGCGCCTGTATGCATACCTGATCGCGCGTCAGCTCGCGACCCGCAACCCCGCCGAAGTGGCGCCGGCGCGCTCGATCGCGACCTTCGACAGCCGCACCCGCGTGCTGTCCGGCGCCGAGATCGGTGTCATGCTGCGCACCATCGACACGTCGAATATCCGCCGC
This sequence comes from Paraburkholderia sp. JPY465, assembly GCF_050436725.1. Lineage (NCBI taxonomy): Bacteria > Pseudomonadati > Pseudomonadota > Betaproteobacteria > Burkholderiales > Burkholderiaceae > Paraburkholderia > Paraburkholderia sp. JPY465. Next base: position 3,478,902 of record NZ_JBNDMT010000003.1, on the reverse strand, counting down.
CCGCTGAAGCTAGCGCTGCACCTGCTGGTGCTGACGATGGCGCGCAAATCGGACCTCGTCGAATCGACATGGGCGGAGTTCGATCTCGACAACGCGCTATGGACGATCCCCGCTGCCCGCCTGAACGCGCGCGAGGACCGCATCCTACGTCTGCCGCGTCAGGCGGTTGCGCTTTTGCGCGAGCTGCAGCGCGCGCGCACCAGCGAGACGTTCGTGTTCCCGAGCGTCAGGGGCGACGATCGGCCGATCGCGAAAAGCACGCTGAACCAGGCGGTCAAGGCATTGGGGCTCGAGGTGGAGCATTTCGTGCTGCACGACTTTCGTCGCACCGCGTCGACGCATCTGCGTGACATGGAGCAGCAATCGGCCGCGGCACGCGACATCACGAATCGTGAAGCAACCGATGAAGCAGCGCGGGACAGTCGCATGCTTCAGAGTTGGGCGGACTTTGTCGATAGCCAGATGGAAATCGCACGGCAGACTGCGAACGGCACGGCTTGACGGCATCGTCATGGGTTTTGGCGTGATCTGACGCTTGCTGCCATGGCGGAATCGGGATGGTACACAGGCCGATTCGACCTTGTCCCAAAGCTGGTCAAACAAGGGAAAATCATTAAAAAATAAGGTTTCTAAAGCGCGCGAAAATGCGCCTTTATCCGCTCCTCGTGACCGTCTCACATCATCGTTCTTTCCCCGCTTCCTTCGCCTACACTGAGAGATGGATGCAAGCAGATACGGAGGTTTCGATGCCTGAATCAATGCTCGCCTATCTGATGGGGCCTGCCGTCATGCTGGTGGTCGGCTTTGCCATCTGGATGATGTCGCGTCACCGCGACCCGTCCAAACCGCCCAAGCTCGAGCGCTGGCTCGACACGCATTACGCGGAGTGGCTACATCACAAGCACTAAGGCGTGCCTCAATGGAAAAGGCCGTCGCATCGAGCGACGGCCTTTTTGTCTGCGCGTTGCCAGGCTGGATCATCCGCGCATCAGAGCCATGCCGCGTTCACCACTGCGGCTCGGGTTGCGGCTGTGCGTAGCCGTACTGTCCGGGCGGCGGTGCGCCGCACGCGACATAGGCGCGCTGATACTGGTCATAGCAATACCCGGGCGGCGGTGCCACGTAGGCCGGCGCGGGCAGATACGCGGGCTCGGCATAAACCGGCTGCGGATACGCGACCACCGGCGCCGGCGTCAACACCGAACTGACCACCGCACCCAGCACCGCGCCGCCGATCAGCGCACCCACCACGTCGCCGCCGTGTCCGTGCGCGGACGCCTGGCCCGCGACCGTCAAACTACCCGCCATTACCAACGCCACTGCGATCTTTTTCATATTGACCTCCCGCCGTTCAGGCATGGACGAATTGTCGCTGGCGCGGGCGGAAATAGATGCTGCAGTTGGTAACGGGACATTAACTCTGTAACAGGCGCATAACGTCGGATGCTTCCGCCTGCGCATGGGATCGCGCGGCGACAGCGCGGACGATTGCCGCGCTGGTCTTGTCGCGGGCGCCGACTATTATCTGACCAATGGCACTGCTCAAGGAGCGCCCCGCCTCAGCGCAACCTGACCGGCCTTTCCTGACCTTCATTCGGGCTGAACTACATGGACACCTCTAAACTGCCCCAGAACGTCGCAACGCTGCATCCCGCAGACGAAGCACAGACGCAGGCACACGCGCTCGTCGCGGAGGGTCCGCCCAATCTCGCCATCGACGACTCGTTCGCGCCTCGCCGACCCGCCGGCGGCCGAGTGCCCGATCATGGTTCTGCTGGTCGATGACCAGGCGGTCATCGCAGACGGGGTGCGCGAGGCGCTCGCCGATGAACCGGGCGTCGACTTTCACTACTGCGCGTCATGGGAAGACGCGGTGCGCTGCGCCGAAGACAAGCGCGCGACGGTGATCCTGCAAGATCTCGCGATGCCGGGCGCCGACGGTCTGACGCTGGTCCGGCAATATCGGTTGAACCCGGCCACGCGCGACATCCCGATCATCGCGCTGTCGACCAGGGAAGAGCCGCTCGTCAAAAGCGCGGCGTTCGCGGCCGGCTCGAACGATTACCTCGTGAAGCTGCCGGATCGCATCGAGCTGATCGCGCGCATCCGCTATCACTCGCGCTCTTATCTGAACCTGCTGCAACGCGACGAGGCGTACCGCGCGCTGCGGCAGTCACAGCAGCAACTGCTGGCGACGAAGCTGGAATTGCAGCGGCGCACGCATTCGGACGGTCTGACCGGCCTGTCGAACCGCCGCTACCTGGACCAGCATCTGGCCGACGAATGGCGCCGCGGCGCGCGCGACAAGACCGGCCTCGGCCTCCTGATCATCGATGTCGATCACTTCAAGGCCTATAACGACACCTACGGGCACGTCGCCGGCGACGAAGCGCTGAAGAGCGTCGCGCATAAGATCGAGGCGTGCCTCGGCCATTCACCGGATCTCGCCGCCCGCTTCGGCGGCGAGGAGTTCGCGGTGGTCGTGCCGGGCACGTCGGCGGGCGGCTTGCGCCTGCTCGCGGAAAAAATTCGCATTGCGGTCGAAGATCTCGCGATCACCCATGCGGGCTCGGCAGAGGGCGTCGTCACGATCAGCATCGGCGCGGCGATGGTGGTGCCGTCGGCGGCCGAGCCGGTCACGACGCTGATCGAGGCCGCCGGTGTCGGCCTGCATCGCGCGAAACACGACGGCAAGAATCAGGTGGCGGTGAGCGGCTGAGTCGGGCGCCGCCCTTCCCCCACCCTCTATTTCACGCCGCCACGGCGCGCGTATAGCGCTCGGCCGGCGCGCTGTGCGACAGATTCGGCTGCAGATGCAAGCGCGCGTTGTTCAGACGCTCCCAGTCGGCGGCATCGGGCAACGACGGGATCGTCACCAGCTCGCCCTGGTCGAGACCGGCCAGCGCCGCGTCGACCATGTCCTCGGCGCTCATTACGATCTCCGCAGGCAGGTTCTCGACCGCGAGACCTGCGCGATCCCAGAACGCGGTGCTCGTCGCGCCCGGCAGCACCGCCTGCAGCCGCACGCCCTTGCCGCCCACCTCGTGATGCAGCGACTGCGTGAGATTCAGCACGTACGCCTTGGTGCCGCTATAGGTGCCGTTCAGCAATTCCGGCGAAAGCGCGACGATCGACGAGATATTGATCACCGTGCCCGCGCCACGCGCGATGAAACCCGGCAACACGGCCGCCGTCAGGCGCGTGAGCGAGGTCACGTTCAGGTCGATCATCTTCTCGAGTTCATCGATGTCGGAGTCGAGCAGCGTCGCGGTCGCGCCGATGCCCGCGTTGTTGACCAGCATCGTGATGCCTCGCTCGGCGCGCAATTGATTCTCGATGCGGCGCACGTCGGCCTTGTCGGTCAGATCGGCGCTGACGGTGCTCACGCGCCGGCCGGTCTCCTTCGTCAGCCGCTCGGCGACGCTGCTGAGGCGCGCGCCGTCGCGCGCAATCAGCAGCAGATCGTAGCCGCGTCGTGCGAGCCGGTCCGCATAGACCGCACCGATCCCCGACGATGCGCCAGTGATCACCGCCGTGCCCTTGCCTTCGTTCGAATCGCGTTGTACGCCCTTCTCTGCCTGTGTTGCCATTGAAACTCTCCTTGCGGGCTGCGCACGATGCGACCGCCCTGACTGGTGAATGGGAACATCCGTGAACTCGCCCTCTCGCGGCCTTCGCGCTGATGCGGCGGTGTTGACGAGCTGAGTTTAGGCGCGTACCGTTTTGTCTCAAACGTCGTATTTCCCTCGTTTCAGGACATCGCAAAATGAAGCGCATCGGCGTAGTGGTGTTTCCGGGCTTCCAGATCCTCGACATGATCGCGGTATCGATTTTCGAACTCGCCAATCAGGACGCCGACGAGCCCCCGTACGACGTCACGGTGATCTCCGAGCACGGCGGCATGGTGCGCAGTTCGGCGGGGGTCGAGGTCGCGACCCGGCCGTTCGGCGATCCCGCCTACGACACGGTGATCGTCACCGGCGCGATGCAGATCGCGCCGTCGTCGCCGGGGCTGCTCGCGTTTCTGAACGACGCCCTCGCCGCCTCTCGCCGCACCGCGAGCATCTGCACGGGCGCGTTCGTGCTTGCCGAAGCGGGCATCCTGGACGGCCGCCACGCGACCACACACTGGGCGCATGCCCGCGATCTGCAGCGGCGCTTTCCGCGCGCGCGGGTCGACGAGGACCGCATCTTCATCGTCGACGGCTCGGTGTGGACGTCGGCCGGCATGACCGCGTGCATCGATCTGTGCCTCGCGCTGGTCGAGAACGACCTCGGCGCCTCGGTGTCGCGCGCGATCGCGAAAAAGCTCGTCGTCTATCACCGCCGCACCGGCGGGCAATCGCAGTACTCGGCGATGCTGGATCTCGAACCGAAGTCGGATCGGATCCAGAACGCGCTGTCGTATGCGAAGAGTCATTTGCGCGAGCCGCTGAGCGTCGAGCAGCTCGCCGAGGTCGCGCATCTGAGCCCGCGCCAGTTCAGCCGCGCGTTTCGCGACGAGACGCGCCAGTCGCCGGCTCGTGCAATCGAGGCGCTGCGCGTCGAAGCAGCCCGCACGATGCTCGAAACCGGCCGTCATTCGATCGAAACGGTCGCAGCCGACACTGGCTTCATCGACCCCGAGCGGATGCGGCGCGCGTTTTTGCGCGCGTTCGGCCAGCCGCCTCAAGCAATCCGGCGCGCCGCACGCGTGCCGTGAGCATTCGGGTAGAAAATAGGAAGCCCGCGATGCGAAACTGCGCGAAACAGCAGCGTGCCGCTCGACCCATGAATCGAAACCAGACCAAACGAAAGGAAACGCGATGAACTACAACGACAGCAACCCGTTCGCCAAAATCTTGCGCGGCGAACTACCGTGCATCAAGGTGGCCGAAAACGACCAGGCGCTGGCTTTCATGGACTTGATACCGCAGGCCGACGGTCATCTGCTCGTCGTGCCGAAGGAAGCGGTCGCGGAGATTTTCGATCTGTCGGATGAGGCGCTCGTCGCGTCGGCGCGCATGGCGCAAAAGCTCGCGATTGCGGTGCGCGCGGCACTGCGTCCTGACGGCGTGTTCATCGGCCAGTTCAACGGTGCGGCGGCGGGACAGACGGTGCCGCATGTGCATTTCCATGTGATTCCGCGCTGGGAAGGCCAGCCGCTGAAGCTGCATGCGCGCGAGGTCGCCGACGCCGACACGCTTGAAGCGCTCGCCAAACGGATTCGCGCGCACTGGCGCGCCCATTGAAGCGCGACGCGCGGGCCCGCACACATTGCCGCGCCAGGCGTGACGGTCACGTGCGGTAACAACTGTAAAAACCGTCGAAACCACCGACTGATGAGTCGCGACTAGACTGCTATTGCCTTGTGTTCAAGACATTGAGTGTGGATCTCTTTTTTCAGCCTGCCCTTGTGGCAGGCTTTTTTCTTTATGGTCCGCTCGCAATCTCAGAGCCGATCGCGAGAACGGCGCAGCGGATGCCGCCAGTCGATACGCCGGGGACGCGGTGACAACGGCCGCCCGTCGTGCAGGTCGCGATGCTCCTGCCACAGTTCGTCGGAAAAAAGAAACATCACGATCAGCAGCGGAACGACCAGAAAAATCCCGAGTATTACGTGCTCGTTCACGATAGCCTCCAGGTGCGGGAGATTTGTTTCAATTGTAGAGCAGCGCCTATACCCGCAAGCCGTTGCAGGCCCTTCACGAAAGCGCGCGAGAGACGGCTGGCACCATTTGTTTTCTGCACCTGCCGCGTTATTGCACTTAGCGGCTTTTGCCCGCCGAATGACTTTGTGTGCGACGCACAAACTCGTTGATTAAATTGTATTAGAGCGCTTAATTGGCGCTACGCGTTTACGCGAATGCGGGCGCAAAGCTTTACCAGCTAAAGCGCTGAGCGAGTTGGATTTTTAGTGATTCGTTTCATTGTCATTTGATCAGGCGTCTGCGCAAGCTCTAATCAGCCATGACAGCGGGTGCGACAATTAGCCACTGTTGCGACCGCACACAAGATGTGCTTGTCGTTCTTATAGCTTCTCCTAGAGTGCTAGCTGTGGGTCCACCGTTAAAGTTAAATACATAGCTAACCGAGTATTTTTTCGACCCGCCCCGGAGGAATAAATGAAAACTCGAATTGCCGTTGTTTTCGCCATCGCGGGTTTGGCTGCCGCTAGCGTTCAGGCGCAAGACGTCGTGATCAAGCCGCAGCAAACGATCCAGTTCAAGGCCAATGCGTATGGCTGCGTATCGAAGGACAAGCTCGATGCCGTCGATCACCATGCGCAAGCTGGTGAGCAACAGCAGATGCAGGAATTCTTCTCCGGATATCAATGCGTATCAACACCGACGGACTCGAGTTTCCGCGTGGTGCGCGTGGTCGGCCACGACGTCGAGTTCGTGAATGCGGCCAATAGCGACACCGAGGGGCTCTGGGCCAACGACCGATTTATCAAGCAATAAGTACAACACCGGTATTCCGGCAAAAGCCGGAATACGGTCGCACGCGTCTCCACTGCGGCTTTAAAGTCGCAGGCGTGAACGCGTGAGCTAAAAAAGGACGGCTTGGGCATTCAGATGCCAAGCCGTTTTTTTTATTGCTTTTCATGCAGGCCGGACTTCACGTGCATTAAAAAAAGCCGATGCGGGTTTTATCGACCCGCATCGGCAGTACGCCTTCTCGCAAAGCGCAGGAAACCGGCCTGGTGCAGCGGCGCGTCAGTGCACGCGCTTGCTGCGGCGGAACTGGTCGAACAGCACCGCGAGCAGCAGGATGCCACCGCGGATCAGGTACTGATAGAACGTCGGCACGTTGAGCAGGCTCATCGCGTCCTGTACCGAACCCATGATCAGCACGCCGACCAGCACGCCGGAGATCGTCGCGACACCGCCCGTCAGCGACACGCCGCCGAGCACGCAAGCCGAAATGACGCCGAGTTCGAGCCCGACCGACGTCTTCGGATCGCCGAGGCTCATGCGCGACGCGAGCATCACGCCCGCGAAGCCGGTCACGAGACCTTGCAGCACGAATACGGTGATCTTGATCCGCGTGACGGGCAGCCCCGCGAGCACGGCCGCTTCGCTATTGCCGCCGACGGCCAGCACGTTCTTGCCGAAGACGGTCTGTTTCAGCAGGAAGCCGAACAGCACGAAGCCGATGATGTTGCTCCAGATCGGATAAGAAATGCCGAGGAACGAACCGCCGCCGAGATCGAAAAAGCGCTCCTCGGAGATCATCACCGCGTCGCCGTTCGACGTGATGTAGGCGAGGCCGCGCACGACCTCCATCATCGCGAGCGTGACGATCAGCGAGTTGATCTTGTAGCGCGCGACCAGCGTGCCGTTGACGAGCCCGACCGCGCCGCCCGCAAGCACGCCGGCCGCGACTCCGATGAACACGCTATGCGTGGCGGTGATCAGCACGGAAGCCACCACGCCCGAAAACGCGACGATCGACGCCACCGACAAGTCCACCTCGCCGAGCGCGAGCACGAACATCATCGTGACGGAGATCGAGCCGATCAGCGTGACCGACAGCAGCAGGCCCTGGATATTGCGCGAGCTCAGAAAGCCGGGGACCGTGAACGACAGCACCGCGAACAGGATGATGAACACCATCACGATGCCGGATTTGTTGATCAGGTCCCAGGTGCGTGCGGCCCGCGCGGTCAACCCGGCGGAGGCGACGGCGGGGGTCGAGGAATCGGTGGAAGGTATGCTCATGATGTGTGTTCCATTCAATGCCGTTTCGTTGCGGTATTCGATAAGAGGTCTGGTGGCGAGAGCCGTTGGCGGATCAGCGGGGCAACGCCAGCTTGATCAGCGCATCCGGCGTGGCTTGCGCCTTCGGCAGATCGCCGACGATGCGGCCTTCCTTCATCACGATCACGCGATCGGTCACACCGATCACTTCGGCGAGATCGCTCGACACGACGATGACCGTGCGGCCCGCCTCGGCGAGTCCATACAACAGCCCGTAAATCTCGCTGCGCGCCCCGACGTCGATGCCGCGCGTCGGCTCGTCCATCAGGAACACGTCGATCTCTTCGGCGAGCCAGCGCGACAGGATCACCTTCTGCTGATTGCCGCCGGACAGCGTGCCGATCGGCGTGTCGCCGTTGCGGGTCTTGATCGCGAGCTTGCCGATGTAGTCGCGCGTGGTCTGCGCTTCCTTGCGGCCGTTGAGCACGTTGAAGCGGCTGAAGTGGCGGCGGCAGCTGATGTTCAGGTTGTCCGACACCGACGCGATCGACACGATGCCTTCCTGCTTGCGATCCTCCGGACACAGCGCGACACCGGCGCGCACCGCGTCGCGCGGCGTGGCGAACTGCACGCGCTTGCCCTTCAGCGCGACCCCGCCGGCGCTGGGCTTGACCGCGCCGTAGATCAGCTTCATCAGTTCGGAGCGGCCCGCACCGACCAGCCCAAAAAAGCCGACGATTTCGCCCTTGCGTGCCGAAAACGACGCCGGTTCGCGCAGGCCCGGCCCCATCAGGCCGTCGACCTGAAGCTGCACGTCGCCGTGCTCGCGCGCGCGATAGCCGTACACATCGGTGATCGAGCGGCCCACCATGCAGCTGATCAGCCGATCGCGATCGAGTCCCGCGCCGGCCTCGAAGGTGTCGATGCGGCGGCCGTCGCGAAACACGGTGACGCGATCGCACAGCTCGTAGACTTCCTCCATCCGGTGCGTGACGTAGATGATCGCGCGGCCTTCGGCCTTCAGCGCGCGGATGATGCGGAACAGTTGCGTGGTTTCGCGCGACGACAGCGAGCTGGTCGGTTCGTCGAACGCGATCACGCGCGCGTCGCGCATCAGCGCCTTGCCGATTTCGATCATCTGCCGCTGACCGATCGACAGATGCTTGACCTGCTGCGACGGATCGAGCTTTTCGCCGAGCCGTTCAAGCTCGCGCATCGCGCGGGCGACCAGGGCCTTTTCGTCCAGAACCCCGAAGCGATTCGGCAGCGCGCCGAGCATCAGGTTCTCGGCGACGGTCAGCTCCGGCACCAGATGCAATTCCTGGTAGATGATCGCGATGCCCGCGGCGATCGCCGCCTTGGTCGTCGCGAACTGCTGCTCGACGCCGTCGAGCGACAGCGTGCCCGACTCAGGATGATTGACGCCGGACAGCACCTTGAGCAGCGTCGACTTGCCGGCGCCGTTTTCGCCCATCAGGCCGTGCACCTCGCCGCGGCGCACTTCGAGCGACACCTGGTCGAGCGCGAGCACGCCCGGAAAACGCACGGTGATGCCGTCGAGCTGGAGATAGGGGGCGTCGGATGCGGGCGTCGTTGCAGGCGAGGGCGCAAGCGCCGCGTCGCCGGCATGAGACCCGGTGAATAAGGACGTCATCGGAAAAACCTCGAACGGATGGAACCAGAGCGGGCCACGCTCACGCTAAACGCAACGCGCGATGCGGCCCGCCGTCTGCTGCGAGAACTTCGCTTAAATACCCAGTTCCTTGCGCACGTCCTGCCAGTTGCTACGGACCATCAGCTTGCCGGTAGTCTGCGTATCGGCGGGCGGCTGCTTGCCGTCCTTGATCCATTCGACGAGGTTTTCAGTGCTCTCCTTGCCGTGGTTCGTCGAGCTGACCGCGATCGTGCCGTAGAAGCCCGTCGGTTCCTTCTTCTGGAATTCGGCGAACGCCTCGCCCGCGCCGTTGATGCCGACGCCGATCACGTCCGTGCCCGGAATGTGCAGCTGTTCGGTCGCGCGCACGCCGCCGAGCACGCTTTCTTCATTGAGCGCGAAGATCACCCACTTCTTGATGTTCGGATGCTGCGCGAGCACCGGCGACACCGCGTTGAAGCCGCCTTCGTCGTCGGTGGTTTTCTGCGGCGCGTCGAAGATGTTTTCCTTCTTGAAGCCGCCGGCGAGCAGCGACTGGGTCGCACCGTCGGTGCGCAGCTTCGCGGTCGGCAGTTCGTAGTCGGTGATGCGCAGCGCGCCGACTTCCTCTGGCTTCCAGCCGCGGCGCTTCATTTCCTCGGAGATCGCCGTGCCGACCTGATTGCCGATCTTGAACGCCGACATGCCGAGGTGCGGCACGTTCGCAAGCGGCTTGCCGGTCGAATCGACCAGTTGGTCGTCGACGGTCACGAACTTCATGTTGTAGCGCTTCGCGCGTGCCTGAATCGCCGGACCGAGACGCACGTCGGGCGCGCAGATCACGAAGCCCTTCGCGCCTTGCGCGCCGAGGTTGTCGATCGCGGCCAACACTTTTTCGCCGTCGGGCGTACCGATGTTGACGACCGAGAATCCGTCCTTCTGGCCGAGAGCGGTCGCGGCTTTCTGTTCGTTGATGAACCACGCCTGTTCCGGCATCTTCACGAGGAAGCCGACTTTGAGCGGCTCATCCGCATGCGCGGACAGTTGCGCGGCAAACGGGGCGGCGAGGGCGGCGGCGGCCATCGCGGTCAGAGTCAAACGGCGAAGCTTGCTGGTCATCTACTGTCTCCTGAGGTTGAAAAGCTGCATTGATGTCGTGGTAGTTGCAGCGGGGTAACGCGGGCGGCGTCAGCCGACGCGCGGATCTGGTTGGATCTGGGCTCGGCAGGCCGGGCGATTCGTAAAGCGGGGCGCACGGCCAGGGGCACGGCGAAAAACGTGGTGCGGCTCATCGGTGCTAGCCCGCCACGTAAGCCGTTTTCACGGCGGTCCAGAACGCGGCATCGCTCGCGCCATAGGCCGACGCCTTGCGTCCGCCGCCGGGTCCGTGATGCTCGACGGCCGTGGTCGGCAGGTTGATCGTGACGAGACCGCTCTGCACGTGGCGGCGAAAATGCCGCGCGCGTTCGAGCGAGCGCGTGCAGATGCCTGCGCACAATCCGTAGGTGGTGTCGTTCGCGAGATGCAGCGCGTGTTCATAATCGTCCGCGCGCAGCACGACCGCGAGCGGCCCGAAAATTTCTTCGCGCGCGATGCGATGCTCGGGTTCGCCGATAAACAGCGCCGGCTCGAAAAAATAGCCGCGCGTCGCGCGCTCCAGCTGCCGTCCGCCGCGCAGCAACTGCGCGCCTTCCTGCTCGCCGATGCGCACGTATTCGAGATTGCGTTCGAGCTGCGCGGCGTTCGCCACCGGGCCGATGTCGGTGCCGTGCTTCAGCGCGTGATCGACGCTGAGTTTCGCGAGCTTTGCCTGCAATGCGTCGACGAATTGCGCGAACACCGCGCGTTCGACGATCAGCCGCGCGGCCGCGGTGCTGCGCTGGCCCGTCGCGCTGAAGGCGCCGGTCAGCGCCGCATCGACCGCGCCGTCGAGATTGGCGTCGGCCAGCACGACGAACGGATTCTTGCCGCCCATCTCGAGTTGCACCCGCGCCTGGCGCGTCGCGGCAGCCTGCAGCACACGCGTGCCGGTATCGGACGAACCGGTAAAGCTGATCGCGGCGACGAGCGGATGCGCGACGATTCGCGCACCGACTTTGCGGCCGCTGCCCATCACGAGGTTGAACACACCGGCCGGCAAGCCCGCGCGACTGATGATCGACGCAAGCGCCGCCGCACAGGCCGGCACCGATTCGGCCGGCTTGTAGACGACGCAGTTGCCGTGCGCGAGCGCGGCACCGATCTTCGCCGCGGCGATCGCGAGCGGCGCGCTCCACGGCGTGATGACGCCGACCACGCCGAGCGGCTCGCGCGTCACGTCGATTTCGACGCCGGCACGCGCTGACGCGAGCGGTTCGGCGAACGCGCGCAGCGCTTCGGCCGCGAACAGCTTGAACAGTTGCCCCGCGCGCGTCGCCTCGGCGAGCGCCTCGGGCAGCACCCTGCCGACTTCACGCGCGAGCAGGCGCGCCAGTTCGTCGCGGCGCGCGAGCATTTCGCTGCCGATCGCGTCGAGCGCGTCGGCGCGGCGCTGCGCGGAGGCGAGCGACCAGTCGCGAAACGCCGCGTGCGCGGCCTCGATCGCGCTGTCGGTCTGCCGCACGTCGGCGCGCACGTATTCGCCGACGGGTTCGTCCAGATCCGACGGATTGAGCGACACGCCCGCGGTCGCACCCGTCTCCCATCCGCCATTGATGTAATGGCGAAACGGGCTGGCAACGAGCGGGACGAGCGGATCGCGGTTCATCGGCGGAAAAGGCGCACCGGAAGTTCACAAAAGTCCACGAATGGTATGAGCCGTCCCAATAACTTTCCAATCCCTTTTTTGGCCTCTCCGATATCAGTTTCGATATGGCATCATGGGAACTTCGGACGAAGAACGTACAAACATCGCTCATAAAAACCTGGAGACCCCTGCGATGACGCGTAGCTATTCGAACTGGTTCGTGCGTGCGCGGCTGAAGACGCGCCAGTTGCTGCTGCTTGCCGCGATGGAGGAGGAGGGCAACGTGCGCCGCGCGGCCGACGTGCTCGGCATGACACAGCCGGCCGCGTCGCGCTTGTTGAAAGAGCTCGAGGACATGCTCGGCGTGAGTCTGTTCGACCGCACGCCGCACGGTATGCACGCGACGCTGTATGGCGAGGTGATGATCCGCCACGCGCGCATGGTGCTGTCGAACCTGAGCCAGGCGCACGACGAAATCTCGGCGCTGCGCTCGGGGCTCGCCGGTCAGGTGCGCATCGGCGTGATCGCGGCGGCCGCCGCGACGATGGTGCCGCGCGCGATCGCGAGCGTGAAGGAGCGTTATCCGCAGCTGCAGATCTGGACCGAGGTCGAGACCTCCGACGTGATGCTGCCGCGGCTCGCCGAAGGCGAGCTCGACATCATGATCGGCCGCGTGCTCGAACGGCATAACCAGTTCAAGACCGACGTGCGCTACGAACCGCTCGCCGACGAACCGCTGTGCGTGGTCGCGCGTCCCGGCCATCCGCTCGAAAACGAAACGGGATTGACGCTGCGCGGTATCGTCAACGCGGCGTGGGTGCTGCATCCGCCGGGAAGCGTGCTGCGCCACCGCTTCGATCTGATGTTTTCGCAGATCGGCCTGAATCCGCCGCAGAACGTCGTCAATACGAACAACTTCCTCGCGATTTCTAGCCTGCTGCTGCAAAGCGACATGTTGGCGGTATTGCCCGACGAAGTGGCGCGTCAGTACCAACAGTACGGGGTGTTGAAACGCGTACCGATCGATTTACCGTGCAGGATGGACACATTCGGTATCATCACGCGCCAGTCGCATCTGTTGTCTCCGGCGGCCGCCGTCGTGCTCGAGGCGCTGCGGGAGGCGGCTCGCGACGTGTACGGCACCGCCATGGAAACGGTGGTGGCCCGCTAAATGCTTCCTTCTGTGTCATAGGCACCGGCTGACGGCGCGGGAGGAACAGACGATGTACAGCAAACACCAGAAACGGCAACGCGCCGTCGACGATTCATTTTCGCTGCGCTCCGGCGGAGCGAGCGCCTGGTTTAGCAACGGTATGGCTCTCAAATCGACGATATACAAGGCTGAATTGCAGATCGCGGACATGGACCGGCACTATTACGCCGACCATTCGCTGACGATCGCCCGTCACCCCTCGGAAACCGACGAACGGATGATGGTCCGCGTCGCCGCGTTCGCGCTGTTCGCGCAGGAGCGGCTGGAGTTTTGCAAAGGTTTGTCGGATGTCGACGAGCCGGATCTGTGGGCGAAGGACCTGACCGGCGCGATCGACACCTGGATCGAGGTCGGTCAGCCCGATGAGCGCCGCATCGCGAAGGCGAGCGGCCGCGCCAATCGCGTGGTCGTGATCGCGTATGGCGGGCGAACCTCGGAAATCTGGTGGCAAGGCGTGCGCAACAAGGTCGAACGGCTCCGCAACGTGACGGTCTGGACGCTCGGCGAGGAAGTCGCGGCATCGCTCGGCTCGCTCGCCGAACGCACGATGCGGCTGCAGTGCACGGTGCAGGACGGCGAAGCCTGGCTCGGCAGTGCCGAAGCCGACGCGGTGAAGATCGACTGGACCGTACTGAAAGCGCCCGCCGACGCGTGATGGAACCGGTCTGAACCGGTTTTGAGCAGTTTCGTTTTCGCTTTCAGAGCGACGTGACTCGCGCCGCCTCGGGCGGCCCCTTCAGTTCGACCATGTTGCCCTCCGGGTCGAACAGATACAGCGACGGTCCGAACCCGTCCGCGCCATAACGCACCCCTTGTTCGCCGAGCCGCGCGCCATGCGCGCTCAGATGCGCCTTCAGCGCGTCGGCGTCGAACGACTCGACGCGCAGACACAGGTGATCCATGTTGCGCCCGGTGCCCGCCTCACCGTTTTCCGCCCGATCTAGCTTCGCGCCGACCTGCAGCAGATCGATCAGCGATCGGCCCGCGCGCAGTTGCGTGAGGCCGAGTTCGCGCTGCTCCTTTTCAAGGCTGCAACCGAGTACGTCGCAGTAAAAGCGCGCGAGGGTGTCGACGTGCGTCGCCCGGATCACGACGTGGTCGATCTCGCGAATGTGGATTTTCATGTGGAACGCCCTTTCGCTAGTTCGGAGAACCGATTAGGAAGTGTAGGAGAAAGGGCGGGGGCGGATCGGCGGGCAAAAAAAAGCCCGCTCAAATGGAGCGGGCTGAATCCATATCAGGAGGAGACATGGAGGAGACAGGTACTAATATACACACCGGCTTGGTGCGACGCAATAACTTTTTAAGGGAAAACCCGACATCGTGCGAAATTGTCGCACTTTGAGGCAAAACGCCCGGCCGCGGGGCGTTCCACAGTGCTTCGGACCGCGATTTGCCGGGTTTGACCCCACTACCCCTAAGGGCAAGCGCGTCCGAATGACAGAGCAAGAACCGGCGCGTACTGTGTAGCGAACGGGCCTAGATTGATGAGCATCGACACTGACTGCCCATCCGGGCCCCAGGACATCATGAACGCCACCACTCGCAATTCCACCCCGATGCGCACCGCCGCCGACGTCGACGCGGCCCAGTGGCGCACCGACGACGAGCGCTGGGACGCCGTCACCCACCGCGACCAGGATGCCGACGGCGCGTTCTTCTACGCGGTCCGAACGACCGGCGTGTTCTGCCGGCCGTCGTGCGCATCGCGCCAGCCGCGTCGCGAAAACGTCGCCTTCTTCACCGATGCCGCCGCCGCGCGCGCCGCGGGCTTTCGCGATTGCAAGCGCTGCCAGCCCGGCGGCCTGCCACGCGAGCTCGACATCGTCGCGAGGGCATGCGCCGCGCTCGACGCCGATCCGCAGCAGCGTCTCACGCTCTCGCAACTGAGCGACGCCGTGCACGTGAGCCCGTTCCATTTGCAGCGCCTGTTCAAGCGCGTGGTCGGCGTGTCGCCGCGTCAGTACCAGGCGGCGCAGCGCGGTGCCGCGCTTCGCGATGCGCTGCAGGGCGGCGCCGATGTCACGCGCGCGACACTCGACGCCGGTTTCGGCTCGCCGTCGCGCATGTACGACAGCGCGCCGGCCGAGCTCGGCATGGCGCCGTCCGCTTACCGCCGCAAGGGCGCCGGGCTCACGGTGCGCTACGCGAGCGCGCCGACCTCGCTCGGCTTCGTGCTCGTCGCGGCGACCGATAAGGGCATCTGCAAGATCGGTTTCGGCGACGACACCACGCTGCTGATCGACGAATTGCGCGGCGAGTTCTCGAACGCCGAGCTGCGCGAAGACGCCGGGCGGCTCGCGCCGTTCATCGCGCAGATCGATGCTTATCTGCGCGGCACGCGCCAGGACTTCGACTTGCCGCTCGATATCGCGTCGACCGCGTTCAAGCAGCGCGTCTGGGATGCTTTGCGACGCATCCCGTACGGCGAAACGCGCAGCTACTCGCAGATCGCCGAGGCGGTCGGCTCGCCGCGCGCGGTGCGCGCCGTCGCGAGCGCATGCGCGACCAATCCGGTCGCGCTCGCGATTCCTTGCCATCGCGTCGTGCAGAAGGGCGGGGCGCTCGCCGGCTATCGCTGGGGGCTGCCGCGCAAGGCCGCGTTGCTCGACAATGAGGCGCAGCACGCAGGCGGCGCTCCAGCCGACGACGCGCCGCGCGGCCACGCAAGCCGCACCGATGCCGATTCCCGCCACTCCAAACTGGATCACGCCGCTTGAGCACGCTTAACGACGTCGCAACTCTCGAATTACCGTTCAACGCACCGTTCGACTGGCCGCGGCTGCTGCGTTTTTTCAGCGGCCGCGCGACGCCCGGCGTAGAAGCCGTCGAGGATGGCGCGTATCGTCGCGCGATCGACTGGGACGGCGACAGCGGCACACTCAGCGTGCGCTTGCATCCGCGCAAGCGCTGCATCGTCGCGAGCATCGAAGGGCCGGCGAGCCGGCATGCCGACGCACTCGCCGCGCCGATCGCGAAGATGTTCGATCTGCGCGCCGATCCGAAGAAGATCGCCGCCGGACTCGCCGCGGACCCGTGGCTCGCGCCGCTCGTCGCGGCGGTGCCTGGCCTGCGGGTGCCGGGCGCGTGGTCCGGCTTCGAACTGGTGGTGCGTGCGATCGTCGGTCAGCAGGTCAGCGTGAAGGCCGCGACGACCATCATCGGACGGCTCGTGCAGCGCGCGGGCCAACGCATCGACGGCCATCCGCATGAGAACACCGCGTGGCGTTTTCCGACGCCGGCCGCGCTAGCCGAAGTCGATCTCGCGCAAATCGGCATGCCCGGCAAACGCGTCGCCGCGTTGCAGGGTTTCGCGCGCGCGGTCGCGAGCGGCGACGTGCCGCTCGACAGCAGCGACACCGTCGACGCCGCGAGCCTGCGCGCCGCGTTGCTCGCGCTCGCGGGCATCGGCCCATGGACCGTCGAATACGTCGCGATGCGCGCATGGCGCGATCCCGATGCATGGCCCGCGTCGGATCTCGTGCTGATGCAATCGATCTGTGCGCGCGATCCTTCGCTGATACGGCCCGCACAGCAGCGCACCCGCAGCGACGCATGGCGGCCGTATCGCGCGTACGCCGCGATGCATCTGTGGAACGAGGTAGCGGATCGGGCGGGCGCGGCGCGCGGCGGCGTGAGTTGAGCTGAGCGTCGTCACGACGTGCTGATGGCGACGGCGTAGTTCAGCATGACCCCGACATGCGCGGTCAAACCCCGCCGAAGCGGCCGCAAGCAGCCGTTCTGGCGAGATGTTAAAGTGCCCGCTACTGAAAATTCCGCCGAACGTTGTCAGCCGCTGTATCGTCTGTGAATCGTCTGGCGATACACGGCGACCGGCAACGCCCGATTTGCATCAATGCCAAACACCACACCATCCGGCACGACCGACGCGCTTTCGCACCGCCTGTCCGTGCTCGACTCGAGCCCGCAGCGCGATGTGCTGATACGCGGCCTGCGCGGCATCGAAAGGGAAAGCCTGCGCGTCACGCGCGACGGCCAGCTCGCGATGACGCCGCACCCGCGCGCGCTCGGTTCCGCGCTCACGCATCCGTCGCTGACGACCGACTACTCCGAGGCGCTGCTCGAGCTGATCACGCCGGCCGAGCAGGACGCCGCTGAAACGCTCGCGCAGCTCGACGTGCTGCATCGTTTCGTCTATGCGGAGCTCGGCGACGAGATCCTGTGGAACAACTCGATGCCGGGGCTGTTGCCCGCCACCGACGACGGCATTCCGATCGCGCACTACGGCACGTCGAACATCGGCAAGCTGAAGTACGTATACCGGGTCGGCCTCGCGCTGCGCTATGGCCGCACGATGCAGTGCATCGCGGGCATCCACTACAACTATTCGCTGAACGAAGAAGTGTGGCGCCTGTTGCACGCCGATCAGCAATCCACCGCGAACGCGGTCGACTTTCAGTCCGACCGCTACCTCGCGCTGATCCGCAATTTCCGCCGCACGAACTGGCTGCTGATGTATCTGTTCGGCGCGTCGCCGGCGCTCGATCGTCGATTCCTCCGCGATCGCAAACACACGCTCGACACGTTCGACGCCGACACGCTGTATCGCCCGTACGCGACGAGCCTGCGCATGAGCGATCTCGGCTATTCGAACACGACCGCGCAAGCCGCGCTGCACGCCGACTACGACACGCTGCCCGGCTATCTCGACGCGCTCGCGAAAGCCGTGAGCCAGCCATATCCCGCCTACGAGCAGATCGGTACGCAACGCGACGGCGAGTGGGTGCAGATCAACACCAACGTGCTGCAGATCGAAAACGAGTTCTATTCGACGATCCGTCCGAAGCGCGTCACGTATCCGGGTGAGCGGCCGCTGCATGCGCTCGCCGTGCGCGGCGTGCAATACGTCGAAGTGCGTTGCATGGACATCGATCCGTTCGAGCCGACCGGGATTTCGCTCGAAACATCGCGCTTTCTCGATGCCTACCTGCTCGTATGCGCGCTCGACGACAGCGCGCCGCTGCCTCCGCCCGCGTACACCGAAGCGAATCAGAACTTCGGCCGCGTGACGATGGAAGGCCGCAAGCCGGGCCTCGAACTGGTTCGCGACGGCAAGCCGGTCGCGATGACCGACTGGGCCGACGAATTGCTCGCGAAGATCGACGCGGCGGCGGCCGTGCTCGATAGGTTGAAGGGCGGCGTCGAACACGCACGCGCGGTCGCCGCGCAACGCGCGAAGCTCGCGGACGTATCGCTGACGCCATCGGCGCGCGTGCTGCAAACGATGCGTGACCAGCAACAAAGCTTTCTCGCGTTCGGACTCGCGCAAAGCGAAGCGCACGCCGCGTACTTCCGCGCGCGTCCGCTCGATGCCGCGCAGTCCAAGGCGTTTGCGGAGCTCGCGGTGCGATCGCTCGACGAACAGGCGAAGCTCGAACGCGAAGAAGTTGGTTCGTTCGACGCGTTCGTCGCTGCGTATCGTGCCTATACGCTCAATCGCTTCAGTGTCTGAGCGCTCGGACCGCAACAACTCGAGATGTGATCAAGCGGCCCCCGTGGCCGCTTTTTCTTTGTCGTTCGAAACCCGCAAGTAAGCTCTACGGATTGCGCTCTTCGAGCGCGCGCAATCGGCAAATTCTCCACGCGTCGTCGCGATTCTCTGATCTGGGTGAAACACCGCTTCGATGGGGTGGTCCAAAATAATATGACAGGCTCCACAGGGGGGAGGTATCGACGTGAAGAACAAAGCTCTGTTGGCCGCACTGTGTCTCGCAGCGACTGCGGGATGCTCAACGCAGGGTCAGGTCAATCCGGACGTCATGCAGATCGCGACCAAGCCATTGACGTGTTCGACCAAGGCCGAATGCGACCTCTGGTGGCAACGGGCGCAATCGTGGGTCGCGAGTCATTCGAAGTACAAGATCGAGACCGCTAACGACTCGCTGATCCAGACCACCGGTCCCGACGGTGGCAAGCGCGCTCTCGCGTTTCAGATCACGCGTGCCTCGGAACCCGATGGCACCGTTACGATCGGCTTCTCCGCGCACTGCGACAGCTCGCTCGGCTGCAAGCCGAATCCCTGGGAAGCCGGTGCGGATTTCAAGCAGTATGTGAGAGGCACCACTGGCACAGCCGCCAGCGCGCCGCAAGGCAGTGCGACGCCATCGCAGAACGCGCCCGATACGACGCATCCGGAGACGATTCCCGGAAAGAGCAGCAGGCTGCCGAATGGCGAGGCGATGTCGCAATAGCTGAAGCTGGCGGCAGCGGCGATGCATTCGCCGCTGCGGCGCGCTTGCTTCAGTGTCCTAGCGCGGGTCCGCTGCCCTTGCGTGGCTTGGTGATCCACACGAGCAACGCCAGCACGATAAACGCCGCGCACGAGATGCGGAAAAAGTCGTTGGTGGCCATCATGTACGCCTGGCTCGTCACTACCTGGTTCAACTGCGCGGTGAGACTGTCGCCGGACAGCCCGGCGCCCGCGAGCGCATTGGTATAGGCGTTGGTGTTGGCCGAATACGTGTTGACCGTATCGGCGAGCATCGCGTGGTGATAGATCGTGTCGTTTTCCCAGAACGTCGTGCTGATCGCAGTGCCGATCGCGCCCGACAACGTGCGGAAAAAGTTCGACAGACCCGACGCGCTCGCCAGGCGCTCGTCGGGCACGCTCGACAGCGTGATCGTCGTCATCGGCACGAAGAAGCATGCGACGCCGATACCCTGCACGAGCCGCGGCAGGATCACGTGGCCGAACGGCACGTCGAGTGTGAACGTCGAGTTCCAGAACGACACGATCGCGAACACGATGAACGCGAAGCTCGCGACCATGCGCAGATTCAGCCGATGCATGTTCTTGCCGATCATCGGCGATAGAAACAACGCGAGCAGTCCGACCGGAGCCGTGGCGAGACCCGCGAGGCCCGCCGTGTAGCCCATCACCGTTTGCAGCCATAGCGGAAAGATCACCACCGAGCCGAAAAACGCCATGAAGCCGAACGAAATGATCACGACGCCAAGCGCGAAATTGCGATCCTTGAACAGCGACAGGTCGACGATCGGTTCATCCTCGGTCAACTCCCACACGAGCAGGAACGCGATCGACACGAGCGCGATCACGGCGAGCGCGACGATGAACGTCGAGTTGAACCAGTCGCGGTCCTTGCCGAGGTCGAGCATCATCTGCAGGCAAGACACGCCGGTCACGAGCAGCACGAGGCCCACCACGTCGATGCGCTGGCGCGTCGTCTGGGTCTCGCGGCCACGCAGCAGCAGATATGCGCAGAACGCCGAGAACAGGCCGATCGGAACGTTGATATAGAAGATCCACGGCCACGTGAAGTTATCGGTGATGTAGCCGCCCATCACCGGGCCGAAGATCGGCGCGCAGATCACGGTCATCGCCCATAAGCCGAGCGCGAGGCCGCGTTTCGCGGGCGGGTAGGAGCGCATCAGGATCGTCTGCGACAGCGGCACCATCGGCCCGGACACGAGCCCTTGCACGAGCCGGAAGGCTATCAGCGATTCGAAGTTATGCGCAAAACCGCAGGCCGCCGACGCGATCGTGAACAGCAGCACCGACAGCGTGAAGAGCCGTACCTCGCCGACGCGTCGCGCGAGCCAGCCGGTCAGCGGCACGGCGATCGCCGAGGCGACCGAATACGACGAGATCACCCAGGTACCCTGACTGGCCGCGACACCGAGACTGCCAGAAATGGTCGGCACCGCGACGTTCGCAATCGACGTGTCGAGCACCTCCATGAAGGTGCCGAGCGCAAGGCCGACGGTCAGCAGCGCGAGCGTGCCGCCTTTGAGTGGGGCCGCTTCGGCTGCGGGCAGCGCGGCGTTGGAAGCCGTGGCATCCATAGGTTGGGTTCTCCTCAGGCGGCAAATGCTTGTCGCGGCAGCTTTATCGGGTGTCCTGGACATGATGCTTACATGCCGCATCACCCTCTGCCCAGACAGATATCTGGTGACAATGGCGCCTTGAAAAGGTGCCTTGTGATTGTCTTGCTAGTACTTCGTGATGAAGCGCCACCGCCATCCGACGACGACCGCGCCTCGACGCATGCTTCGGCTCATCGCCGCGGCTCGTCCGACGGTGGGGCCGGACCGCAACCCACGTCGGCTTCCCCCTCGGGACCGTTTGCGATGAAACGGGCGAGCAGGTGAATCAGCGTCGCGTGTTCTTCGGCGGTAAAGCCGCGCAGCTGGTCGTTCAGCACGGTCGCGCCCAGGTTCGGCAACTGCCGTGCGGCCTCATGGCCCTGCGGTGTCAGCTCCAGTTTCACCATGCGTCGGTCGTCGTTGCTGCGCGTGCGCACGACGAAGCCTTTCTTTTCCAGACGATCGAGCAGTCGCGTCATCGAGCCGCTGTCGTACGACATCGCGCGCGACAGCTCGAAAGGCGTGCTCGCGCGTCGCGACGACAGCATCAGAATCACGCCGATCTGCTGCGCGGTGAGTCCGAGGGGCTTGACCGCACGGTCCGTGCGCTCGACCAGCACATTGCGCGCTTTCGTCAGGTAGTAGCCAAGACTGCTCGTGAGCTCGACTTCATCCGCTTTGTAGGGGCCATCAACCATGGGGTATCCGAAACGTCCACGCAAGACGAAGTTTAGCTGCCTAAGCAGACAAGTCAAATCACATTTTGCGGTGCGCAACCGGGCCAACCTAAAAACAACAGTCGAATCTTTTGCACCGCACAGTATCTTGAAATTTGCTTGCCCAGTCAATATTATGACAAGCAATGAGTTTCGCGCGTCCTGCGCCATTCGAGACCATGTTCTGACCGATCGACCGCACGCCGCCCGCCTCGCGACGCGCGCCAAAGGATTCCCCCGATGCAGTACCTCAAACACACGCTTGGCGGCCTCAGCCGCTCACTGACCGATTCCGCACTCCATAGCTTCCAAGGCCGGCACCGCTGGTGGAAGCTCGCGCTGTTCGCGGGATTGTTCGTGCTGCCGGGCGGGTCGGCGGGCGTCGCGCTGCTCGCCTGGGCCGAGCATCGACGGGAGTCGAAGCGGGCGAAGAAAGGCAAGGCCGCGCTCGGCCAGTCCAGCGAAATCGTGTCGCCGAAGAAAAGCCTGCCGATTGAGACGGAAGACGTCGTCGCCGCGACGGCCAACAGCGGCAACGTTTGCCTCGCATCCGGCGGTGCGTCGTGCCGCGCCTCGGCTGGCAAGCTCGCGAGTCAACGTCAGCGTCAACGCCAGCAGGCCCAGTCCACGGAAACGAGGCTCTGAAGGCGCACCGGTTCGCCGCGCGCTTTTCTCGCTATTTCAAACACACAAACCCGCCGCCCCTCGCTGCGCCAGTAACAACGCGTAACCATCGCGTTGCTGCAAGTAACACACCTGCGCACCGCCTCGCATTAACCTTCCAGCTTTCAGTTTCCCGCGCTCGCGCGGGCCCATACGCTAACATTCCGGCAGACCACGATCTCGCCCGGCCGGTGGCGCCGTTCCCGGCCATACCGCGGCGTCCAGAAGGAATTCATTGCATGCAGTCTGTTCGAATCCCGCCCGCGCGGGCATTTGCGCCGCGCGTCCTGTCCCTTGCCGTCAGCGCGGCCTGCGCGGCACTCGTCACCGCCTGTGCGGTCGGCCCGAACTATCAGCGGCCGGCCACCGAGATCCCCGCGTCGTTCAAGGAGGCCGCGCCCGGCTGGAAGGTTGCGGAACCCGCCGATCAGCACGACCGCGGCGACTGGTGGGCGATCTACGAAGACCCGAAGCTCAACGAACTCGAAGACAAGCTCAACGCCGCGAACCAGACCATCGCGCAATTTGCCGCGAACTACCGGCAGGCGCGCGCGCTCGTCGGCGAAGCGCGGGCGGCGTACTTCCCGACCATCGGTGCGTCGGCGGGCGCGACCCGCTCGGGCAATGGCTCGCAAACCGGCGGCAATGCGACGACGGCGACGAGTCGCGAAGGCATCAATAACAGCTTCAACGTCCAGATGACGGCGAGCTGGGAGCCGGACCTGTGGGGCTCGGTCACGCGCTCGGTCAACGCGCAGAAAGCCGGCCAGCAGGGCGCGGCCGCCGAACTCGCAAACGCGCGCCTGTCCGCTCAGGCAACGCTCGCGCAGACCTACTTCCTGCTGCGCGCGCTCGACTCCACGCAGAAGCTGCTCGACAACACCGTTCTCGCCTATCAGCGCTCGCTGCAGCTCACGCAGAATCAGTACGCGGCCGGCGTCGCCGCGCGCTCGGACGTGATCCAGGCGCAAACGCAGCTGCAATCGGCGCAGGCCGCCGCGATCGAGAACGGCATCCAGCGCGCGCAGGACGAGCACGCGATCGCGGTGCTGATCGGCGTGCCCGCGTCGATGTTCTCGCTGCCACCGATGCCGCTCACCGCGACGCCGCCCGCCGTGCCCGCGCAGATGCCGTCCGCGCTGCTCGAACGCAGGCCGGATATCGCATCGGCGGAACGCAAGGCCGCGGCGGCCAACGAGCAGATCGGCGTGGCGATCGCCGCGTTCTTCCCGTCGCTCACGCTATCGGCGACCGGAGGCTTCGAGAACTCGGTGTTCTCGCAATTGCTGTCGTTGCCGTCGCGCTTCTGGACGCTCGGCCCGCAACTGGCCGGGACGATCTTCGACGCCGGCCTGCGCAAGGCGCAAACCGAGGCCGCGCGCGCCACCTATGACGCGGATGTCGCAAGCTATCGGCAGACGGTGCTCGCCGCGTTCCAGGACGTCGAGGACAACCTCGCGTCGCTGCGCATCCTCGAGCAGGAAATCGTCGTCCAGCGGCAGGCGGTCGACTCGGCGCGCCAGGCGCTCGCAATCGTGACGAACGAGTACAAGGCGGGTACGGTCGGCTTCGTCAATGTGCTGACCGCGCAGACCACCGCGTTCACGGCCGAACAGAAGCTCGAGAATATCGCCGGGCAGCGGATGGTGTCGTCGGTGGGGCTCGTGAAGGCGCTCGGCGGCGGCTGGGACGCGTCGCAGATGAATCGCGAGACCGGCGATGTCGCGGCGCCCGCGCCGCTGCCGGCATCGGCTCCGGCGGCTGCGGCTGCGGCAGTCGGCGCGGCGTCCATCGCACAGAGCAACGCGCCGCAAGCGCGGGTACAAAGCAAATAGTTGTCCGCTGCGCCCGCCGCGCAGCATCACCACAATCGGCATAGGGGGCAGCCATCGGGCTGCGCCCCTGCCACACCACCCGGCATGCGGGTCCGCACCGGGCGGTTCGGGAAGTTGAGGTCATGAGAGACGGGGCAAACCCAGCCGGTCGAACCACGCCACCGTGAACAGTCTGCTTAGCAGCCTGCCGCTGTTGCGCCACCAGCGACGGCCGTTGGCCGCCACCCGTCGCGCCACATCAACGGCGGCGCCCATCGCGCGCAGTTCGCGGTACATCGTCGTACCGCGCTTCCACTGCTTGAGCTGGATTGCGCGCAGTCGGTGACGCAACCACTTGTCCAGCTCACGCCAGACCTTCGGTGTCTGCGCCAGACGGAAGTACGCCTTCCAGCCCAGCAGGTACGCGCGTACCTGTCGCACCACTTCCCGCAGGCTGCGCCCGCATGAACGAGCGGTCAGTTCCCGGATGCGTTGCCGAAACGTCGCCAGCGGTTTGTCCGCCACGCGGCGCTTGACCTCGCGTCCGGGTGCCACCCAGAAGCTGTAGCCCAGGAACTTGCGTCCAAACACGCTGGCCACTGCGCTTTTGGTCTCGTTGACCTTCAAACGCAGTCGCCCGTACAGCCGCCGCAGCAACGCCATCACCCGTTCGCCCGCGCGCCGACTGCGAACGTACACGTTCGCGTCGTCGGCATAGCGCGCGAAGCAGTGACCGCGCCGCTCCAGTTCCTTGTCCACCTCGTCGAGCAACACGTTGGCCAGCAACGGCGATAGAGCCCCGGCAACAACATAGCAAACTCGCGGGTAAGATGGGGCCTTCGCATATCGAGGGAGTGTCTGGCGCCATGGTCCAGAGAATGTCCTGCCAGTAATGCGGTTCTCGTGCTTGAGGCCGTTGCTCCCGCTAACCGGGAGCCCAGTCGATGACACGGGGACGACGCAAACACTGGCGAGTGCGTCTCGCTTTCGAGCCGAACCGCTATTCCAGCGAACAACTGGAGAAGGCCTATGATCAGCTCAGTCCGATTGATGCCCGAAGCACGAGGCGCGCATCGGATGCAAGGCCAGCAACGGCGAAAGCGATGAAGCGAGGGAAACGATGAGCAACGTTGCCATGGTCGCGCTTTACGCGCGCGTGTCATCCGAGCAGCAAAGCAAACGCGGCACGATAGACAGCCAGATCGCTGCATTGAAAGAACGAATTCAGGCCGACGGGGCGCAGATTGTGGAGGACATGTGCTTCGTCGATGCCGGGGTGAGCGGTGCAACGCTGGTCAGGCCGCAATTGGAGCGCCTGCGCGACGCCGCCGCGCTCGGGACGGTCGATCGGCTGTACATCCTCGCGCCAGACCGCCTGGCGCGCAAATATGCGCACCAGGCCCTGTTGATGGAGGAATTCTCCTCGTGCGGCGTACAGGTCGTGTTTCTCAATCATGCAATTGGCACGACGCCGGAAGAATCACTGCTGCTGCAGATGCAGGGCATGATAGCGGAGTACGAGCGGGCAAAAATCGCAGAGCGTCACCGCCGCGGCAAGCTTCACGGCGCGAAACGCGGTACCGTCAACGTGCTATCAGGGGCGCCTTACGGCTACCGCTATATCCGAAGACAGCTCGACGGGACGCCAGCCCGGTACGTCATCGAACTGCCGCAAGCCGCCACGGTGAAAGCGATCTTCGAGTGGGTCGGGCTGGAGCGCCTGAGCCTCGGAGAAGTGATACGTCGGCTTGGCGAGGCCGGTACCGTGACGGCATCGGGCAAGCCGTACTGGGACCGCAGCGTGGTATGGGGCATCTTGCGTAATCCGGCGTACATGGGGCGGGCTGCGTTTGGCAAAACGCAGGCGTGCGATCATCAGGTGCGCGTGCGTGCCCAGCGTCACAGCGCCTGCGTGCCCAGGAAACCGTATTCAGCGAAACGCGCGGACCGGCAGCAGTGGATCGAAATTCCGGTGCCAGCAATCGTCAGCGAAGCACTGTTCGAAATCGTTCAGGAGCAGCTTGCCGAGAACCGCAAGCTGGCACGCCAGCGCCGGGATAATGCGCCGCTTCGCCTGCTGCAGGGGCTCACTGTTTGTGGGCAGTGCCGTTACGCCTACTACGCGAAGAAAGTGAGCAAGTCGGCGGCCAAGGGACATCATCGAGACTATGCCTATTACCGCTGCGTTGGAACCGACGCCTACCGGTTCGGCGGCGAACGTATCTGCGACAACCTGCAGGTACGGACAGACAAGCTCGATGAGCTGGTATGGCATCAGGTTGTGGAATTGCTCAGGCATCCCGATCGACTGAAAGAAGAGTATGAACGTCGACTCGACGTGATGGAGCGTAGCGAAAAGCGCGGCTTCGATACCGGCAGTCTGGAAAAGCAGCGGCTTCAGCTCCAAAAGAGCAAATCGCGACTGATCGACGGCTACTCCGACGGTATCATCGACAAGGCTGACTTCGAGCCAAGGATGCAGCAGTTGAAGAGTCGGCTCGCACAGATTGAACAGCAGATCCAGGAATCACGGCGCCACGGCGCGATGCAAAGCGAGCTGTTTCTCGTCATTAACCGGCTTGAGGAGTTTGCAGCCGCCGTCACTGAAAAGCTGGATGCGATTGATCTTGAAACGAAACGCAAGATCGTTCTGGGCCTGGTCAAGCGCGTAGAAATCCACAAGGACGAGATCGTCGTCGTGTTCCGTGTCGATCCGCAACCGCCGGTTCGCGGCAGCGAAAATTCGACCGACTCAGACGCAGGAGAGAAAAGTATGCAACATTGT
Source organism: Paraburkholderia sp. JPY465 (assembly GCF_050436725.1). Taxonomy (NCBI): domain Bacteria; kingdom Pseudomonadati; phylum Pseudomonadota; class Betaproteobacteria; order Burkholderiales; family Burkholderiaceae; genus Paraburkholderia; species Paraburkholderia sp. JPY465. Next base: position 3,451,826 of record NZ_JBNDMT010000003.1, on the reverse strand, counting down.
AGGCGGCGTAACCGGCCCGCCCTGCGGCGTGCCCTGTTCGCGCTGCTGAACCACACCGCCATCCATGATGCCGCTCGTCAGATACGCCCGGATCAGCCGGATCACCCCGGCGTCCCCAATACGTTTCTGTAGACGGTCGATCAGGATGTCGTGGTTGACCCGGTCGAAGAACTTCTCCAGATCAACGTCCACCACGATTCGCCGGCCCGACTGCACGTACGACTGCGCGGCAAGCACCGCATCGTGCGCACGCCGTCCGGGCCGGAAACCATAGCTGTGCGCGCTGAAGGTGGGGTCCAGAACCGGTTGCAGCACCTGCAGCAGCGCCTGCTGGATCAGCCGGTCCGTCACCGTCGGGATGCCAAGCTCGCGCTCGCTTCCGTCCGGTTTCGGGATCGTCACCCGCCGTACCGGGCTGGGCCGGTACGTCCCCTTCAGCAACTGTTCACGGATCGCCGGCCACGCCGTCACCAGATGGCGCGACGTCTGGTCAATGTCCAGACCGTCCACGCCAGCGGCTCCCTTGTTGGCCCGTACCCGTTTGAATGCCTGCTTCAGGTTCTCTCTCGTCAGCGCCGCCATCAGCAGCGCTGACCCTGTGTCCCCGGATTCATGGCGCGGGCAACAGGCTTCGTCGCTCACGGGCATAGACGCAGCTTCACCGCGTGTGCCTCCCGCTCGCCCCGCTTGCACGGGCTTCTGACGCAGTACCTGTCGCATCGACATGACGCTGGACACTCCTTCCCGTTTGGCCCTTCGTCACCAGCTTCGGACTCATCGACCTGTCCTGTGACTACTACGGCCTCTGCTGACTCCTCGCTCCGGCTCGACGCCGTCACCCTTTCAGGCATGAGGCGAGGCCTCCCCAGGTAAGAACGCACTCCTTCATCGCACAACCGCCGCATCTACGCCACTTCACCTTGGTCACGAGAGCTTCGCGGTTTTTCGCCCGCTCGCCCTGCTCGGCAGCGCCTTCTATACGGTTCTTGTTCATCGGCTCGCGATTTACGCTCCACGCTTCCTCCCCACATCCGGTCGCCCTCGTGCAGTTGCGCTTCACTTCATTCGCTGTGACCAGCTTATGGCGGGACTTACACCCGCAGGAATGCGCCCATGCTGGGCGCACGAAACAGAAGAGGCATGGCCGCGACTCGCGGCCATGCCTCTTTTTCATCGCGCTACGCGTGCGAAGCGCACCTCAGTGCATGAAGGTCAGCGCCACCGTATCCGGCCCGCTCGGCCGGCCAAGCAGGTTCAGCAGGCCGGCGAGGTTGTCATGCTGTTCCGGCGCGGCGCTCGCCGTGCCACGAAACGACGTCGATGCGGCCGACACCGTGCCGCTGCCGGTCAGCGTCAACGGGCCCTTGATCGTACTCAGATCGAGCGCCGACGACTTGCCCTGCGCCTGAAACCTGACCCGGTACGACCCGAGCGGCTTCACGAGCGACACACGCGAGCTGACGTCGGCGAGCGTCATCGTCAGTTGGCCGAACGCTTCGCCGTTGAAGCTGCGCCAGTCGGTCCACGACAGCTGCACATTGCCCTGCAGATCGAGCGTGTTGAATGGCGCGCCCAGCCCCGCGAGCAGCGACGCCGGCACTGCGAGCACGCCCGGCGTGACGGTTGCGCCGCGCGGCGTCACATCGACCGTGATCGGGTCGGGCATTGCGTCGCTATGGCGCATGACCATGCGCACGCGGCCGGTGAAAAGCGGCCAGAACGCGGTGCGCCACTCGATCCGCCCAGGCAGCAGCGTCGCCGCGCTCAAATCGGAGCCGGCGGCCAGCATCAGCGTCGCCGAGCCGTGCCACAGCGAGCCCTCGGCGTCGACGAGATTGACGTGTCCATGCGTTTGCCGCGCGAATTGCGGCGTAATCCAGGCGGCCGGCAGCAACGCGAGCGTCACGGCCGCCGCCGACAAAACGGCGACCACCAGCCACGGCAGCGCCCTACGCAGGCGCCACATCCAGTAATTCATGCGAGATCCTGTACCGAGCGGCGCGTCGTTATTTCGCGGTCGACGGTTGCAGCGCGACCGTCAGATCCACCTGGCCGTCGTCTTTCAGCGCGGTGATGTGCGCCTCGGAGACCTGCACCTTGAACTGCTTGCGAACGTCATCGACCCACGCGGTCCAGGCCGGGAACGCGACGTTTTTCATCTGCACCTGCACCGCGTTGCCGACGAACTGCACCTGCGTCGCGGCGAGGCCGTGTTCGCCGAGCGACGCGGAGAGCGCGTCCTTCAGCGCCGCGCCGGTCGGTGCGACACCTTGCGCGGCCGCCGACAGCGATCGCGCCTCGTTCGCTTGCGCGGTCATCTGCGCGAGCTGCCGCTGCAGGCTGGGCAGCGATTGACGCAGATGCGCGCGGCCTTCCTGCGCGGGCGCCCACAGCACCGACCACGCGATCGCCACCGCGAGCGCGGCACCGCCCCAGGTCAGCAGCGCCTTTTCGCGATCGGTGCGCTGGTCCCAGAAGCCAGCCCATGTTTGAGCGAGTTCAGCTTTCATTGTCCGTTCCTGATGGTCCACTTGCCGGTGCTGCTGTCGATCGCGCCGGTCAGGCCGTTGCGCGCGAGGCGCTTGGCGAAGTCGGGGTCGACCTTGATCGCGGGTTTGAAGGTCACGTCGAGGCGGTGCTCGTGGTAGTCCAGCGCGGCGATGCCGTTGACCGGTAGCGGCGCCAACGAGCGCGCGAGGCCGTCGGCAAGCGACAGGAAATCCTCCGGCGACAGTTCGCCCGCCGCGACGCGCAGCTGTTGCAACTGACGCGCCATCTGATCGGGCGCATCGAGCACGACGGTCGTCTTCGGGAATGTGTTGAGCAGCAGCTCCGTCATCTGCTGGTTGATCGCGTCGCGCTGACGCGCGAGCAGCAGCCACTGCACGTTCGCGCCGATGATCGCGACGACCAGCGCGGCGACCGCGAGCAGGATCGGCAGACGTAGACGCCGCAGCGTCGCGCGATCGAGGCGCCACGGCTGCGACGCGAATTCGAACTGGCACAGGTCGAAGCGGCATTCGAGCGCGCGCCGAGCGAGCTGCTCGAACGGCAGCGGACTCGCGCCGTGGATATGCGAGGCGAGCCGCGCGGGACTCGTCGTCGGGTGGCTGGGCTCGTTACCCGGCACTTCGGTCAGCATGTACAGCGACACCGGCGCCGCCCCTGCCAGCGCGGAGAGCGTCGCGTTCACCGCATTGGCCGGGGCCGCGAGACCCTCGCCCTGCACGCCGCGCGCAATCGCCAGTTCGACGCGCGGCACGCCGCTGTCGACCGCGCCTTCAACCAGCAGCGCGGGCGCGGTCTGCACGACCGCACCGAGCACCGCGGCCACCATCGGCACGATGGACGGCGCTTCGGGCGCGACCACCGGCGCGACGCCCGGCAGCGACGTCGCGACGCTCGCCGCGCCAGCCAGCACCGGCTCGCGCGCCTCGGCGGTTTCGTCGACGTTCGCGGCGGCTTCGGTCACCGGCGCCGGCGGCAGGCAACGCGTGACCGGCACCGCGCGCAGGCTGCGATGACCGGCCGCCGTGAACGCCTCGCAGATGAAACGGAACCAGCCGCGATCGATGATCGCGAGCAGGTGCCGGCCTTCCCCAAGCCCCTGCGGATCGACCGCGATATGACAGGTCTGCGGGTCCTGGATCAGTTGATCCTCGACGATATTGGGCAGCGCCTGGCGCAGCTTCGGGCCGCGCAGCGGCGGCAGCGTCGCGGGCATCAGCAGCAGGTCGCGCGCGGCGACCATCAGCACCGTCGTGTTCGCGCGCGGCAGCAGCGCGAGCGCCGAGCGGCCGGCGCGCTGCGTGCGCCCGGCCTTATCGAGCAGCACGAACGGTAGCTCGGGCAGTTGCCACTCCTGCGAGGGCACCGCCGGATCACGCGGCGGCAATAGGACGATCAGCGTGCTCAAAGGCCACTCTCTCTGTGGATTGCGTTATTCATAGTTGGTCTTGTACCCGCACGATACGCGTAGTGTGAGTCAGCGGATCGCGATAGACGAGCGTCGTGCGATCCACTTCGGCGCGCTCGTGCTGCACACTGCCGTGGACTAAAAAGTAGCTCGAATTGACGTCGAACTGATTCGGATCGATCGACGCCGATTGCACGCCGGCGGCGGTCAGCGCGAGCTGCACGTCGCCGGCGTTGCGGAAAAACACGGTCTGGCGCCGCGCGACCAACGCCTGCGCCTGCGACACGGTCATGCCCGGCACCACCGCCGCGATCACTTCGGCCGACGCGGTGTTCATGTTGATCGCGGTGACGGTCGGCAGCACGGTGACGAACGGCCGCAGCTTTGCGACGATCTCCGGCGTGTAGCCCGGAATGTCGAGCAGCGAATCGACGCCCGTCATTAGCAGCGGCGCGACCGCCACGTTGTCCTCGCCGTCCTCGATGCCGGGCTGGTTCGTGAAGTTGCCACCCGTCATACCGCCGCCGCCGACCTGCGGCGAGCTGCTGATCGACGTGCCGGTCTGAAAGCGCGTCGCCGATTGCGACAGTCCCGCGCGCACATGCAGCGCGGTCACTTTGGCGAGCTGCCCGCTCAGGCCGAGCGACACCAGCAGGCGCTGATACGCGGCCATCTGCTCGGCGCTGATTTGCGTCACGCCGGGCGCCGGACTCGCGACCAGATTGCGCAGATTGAATCTCGACTGGGCGTCCTCGATCGAGCCCGACAGGTACGTGGCCGCGCCTTGCTCAGCGCGCACCTCGCCGATCTGGCCGAGAAAATCCGACAGCCGCGTTTTCGCGATCGGCACGCCCCACAAGCCGCCCAGATACGTGATGCCCGCCGACGTATCGCCCTCGGAGCGCAGGATCAGCCGGGTCCAGTCGAGCGCGCCGCGCGCGACCCATTGCGCCTGCGACAGCAGCCGCTGATTCTCGATGCGGCGGATCTGCACCTGCTGGCGCCACAACATGCCGGACACGAGGATCGCCGACAACGCGACGACCAGCAGCGCGCTGATGATGGCCGCGCCCCGCTCGCGTGCACGTGCGCGCGAAGCGGATGCGGACTTCTTCGGCCATGAGGAGGAGAACGTCATGTCATTCTCCGACCAGAAAAACACGCGTGATCGGCCGTGCGAGCGACGTCGCGCCGATGCTGACCTGGAGCCCTGTCACCGAGCGCGGCATCGGCGCGTTGCCGAGCTGCGGCACCTTCAGATTGTTGACGGCCTGGTTCATCGCGGTTTGCACGTCGTTCATCTGGATGGTCCAGCCGAGCTTTGGCACGTACATGCGCGCCGAGATGGAGCCGACGCCGCCCATCAGCGGCACCGCGCTCCAGCCTTCGTCGCTGCCGTGCAATGCGCGCCGCAAGTCGCCGACGTTGCCGATCGGCGGCGACGCATAGCGCACCACGCGGCCGTTCGAGATCTGATAGCGCACCACCTGCAGACGCGGCGCGGCGCCCGGCAGCACCATGTGCCGCACGATCTGCAGCGTGTTGCCCGACACCGAGACCGCGGTCTGGCTGGCTTCGTCGTCGCTGGCGGCCTGCCGCGCGTCGATGCGCATCTGATCGAACAGCTGCGCGAACACCCGCTCGTCTTCCATCGCGTTCGTGATCGTCGTGCGGGCGCGGATGATCTGATCGAGCCCGCGCCACGACAGCACGGCGATCACCGCGAGGATCGCGATCGCGACCAGCAGTTCGATCAGCGTGAAGCCGCGCGCGCCGTAACGGCGGCGGCGCTCACAGCGAGCGGTTGGCTTCATTCGCGACCACCGTGACCATCTGGGCGAGATTGCCGGATTGCCCCGGCATCGTCACCATCACTTCGACACGGCGAAACACCGGATTCGGCGTCGCCGTCACATGCTCGGTACAGCGCAATTGCAGATTGCCTTGCGAGCAATCGAAGCTCGTCGAGCCAATGTTCGGCCATGCATGCTTCAGATGCAGGTCCGCGAGCGCGTTGTCCGCGCTCCAGCCGGCGAGCAGACGCCGATGCAGATCGGCTTCGCCGCTCGCCAGACTGCCGACCGCGCGCAGCGACGCGGCAAGCGCGACCGCGATGATCGCGAGCGCGACCAGCACCTCGATCATCGTGAAGCCGCGCTGGTTGTGGCACGCGATAGCGCGCATGTTGAAGAGAGAAGAGGCATGGGCGGGCCTGCCATAACGACGCATCCGCATGTCAGCGCACCTCGTAGCGGCCATTGCCGGTACTGACGATCGTCGCCTGTCCGGCCGCCGAAAACAGCGTGACCTGCACCGGCACGTCGATCGCCTCGGTACCGAACACGATGCGATCGGCATGTGAATCCGAGCCCGGGTAACTGATCGCGACACTGGTCACGCCGCCTTCCCACTTACGCGGCCCGAGCAGATCGTCACGCAGCGGACGCCAGCCGTCCTGGGTGCGCTGATCGAAACGGAAGCCGCCCTCGAACGGCTGCCACGCGATCGGCCGCGCGCGCACTTGCGCTTCGTCGCCAGCCGATTCGAACAGCAGCGCGAGACGCTGCGCTTCTTCGTTCAGATCGGTGCGCGGATTGCGGGTCATCGTAAGCGCGGTCAGCGACACGAGCAGGCCCGCGATCACGAGCACGACCATCATTTCGAGCAGCGTGAAGCCAGCCGCGCGGCCGCGGCGTTGCCGGTAGCGCGGCCGCGAAGCCGTACACGGGGTGTCCACGGGGGACTTGCAAGCGGACGTGCGCATAGTGCCGGCCATCGACGATCAACGAATATTCAAACAGCAATGCATCGGTGAAACACGCGCGCTTCGTCGCGCCATGCAAATTGCGGCGTGGCGGGCAGGGCGCCCGGTGAGACCAGCGGCCAACCCTGTGCCAACGAGGGTGCGTGCGTGAACATCATCGAGCCTGGCGGATGCTCTGTTCAGCGTGCTTATTGCCAGGACCCGACGTCGGAATCGTTGCCTTCGCCGCCCGGTTTGCCATCGGCGCCATAGCTAAATACATCGATCTCACCGTGCACGCCCGGATTCAGATACTGATACGCGTTGCCCCACGGATCGTTCGGCAGACGCTCGAGATAGCCGCCGTCCTTCCAGTTGTTCGGCACCGGGTCGGTGGACGGTTTTTCGATGAGCGCGCGCAGGCCTTGCTCCTGGGTCGGATAGCGGCCGTTGTCGAGACGATAGAGCTTCAACGCCTGCATCACGGTGCCGATATCCTGCTTCGCGGCGACGCGCCGCGCTTCGTCCGGACGGCTCATGATCTTCGGCACGATCAGCGCGGCGAGAATGCCGAGAATCGCGATCACGACCATGATTTCGATCAGCGTGAAACCGCGTTGACGGCGGCCGCGTGAACCCGCGTTGTCAGCGCGGCGAATGGTCGACAGTTGCATAGCTTGCTACCTCTTTTCAGATGAAATTTTTGGCTCGGGTTGTCAGATTGAATACGCCGGGCCGGTCATTTTAATGTCATGTAGTTGAAGGCTTTCAACCCACCGCAATTTTCACAATAGTCCGTACAATGTGCGCATGAACGCCATCCAAATCCGCCTCCTGTCGCTCGCGCTGTTCGCCGTTTTCTGCGCGACGCTCACGTACTGGGTCATCACGCTCACCACGATGTCCGGCGCGCCGCTACCGGCTGCCGCCGCACACGCGCAGGTCTCGACCGAGCAGGCCGCGACGCTGTTCGGCGGACAGCTCACGCGCAACGTCAATCAGGACATCCATCTGTTCGGCATCCTCGCGTTGAGCGAAGGCGCCGCGGCGATCGTCAGCGTCGGTGGCGAGCCGCCGCACGCGGTGTCGCTCGGCAGCACGCTGATGCAAGGCACCAGGCTCTCCGAAGTTCGCGCCCGCTCGATCATCATCGACCGCAACGGCGCCCACTCGGAAATCTTCCTGCCCGCCAACTCCAGCGGTCCCACCATTTACGTGCGCTGAAACCTGAAGCGGTTGCGCGGCTGATACGGCATGCCGCGCAAATCCTTTCTTTTCCTTCCTCGCGGTACGGCCACCGCTACTGCACGAGGTTGTTCAGTTCGATGATCGGCAGCATCACCGCAAGCACGATCACGAGCACCACACCCCCCATCGCCAGAATCAGCAGCGGCTCGAGCAGGCTCGTCAGGAACATCGTGCGGCGCTCCAGCTCGCGCGCTTCGCCGTCGGCTGCGCGATCGAGCATCGTCGTCACGTCGCCGGTCGCTTCACCCGAGCGGATCAGGTGCACGAGCACCGGCGGAAACGTCTTCGTGTTGCCGAGCGCGCGCGACAGCGACGTGCCTTCGCGCACCCGCACGATCGCATCGTCGATGTTCTCGCGCATTGCGTTGTTGCTGAGCGTATCGGCTGCGGCCTGCAACGCGCGCAGAATCGGCACGCCCGCCGCGGTCAGAATGCCGAGCGTGCTGGCGAAGCGCACGGTGTTATAGCCGCGCACCAGCTTGCCGAGCAGCGGCGCGGTCAGCAGCCAGCGGTCGAAGGCGAGACGCGGCCCCGGTTGCCGGAGCGTCGCGCGCACCAGATAGACGACCACGATCACGCCGATCAGCATCGCCCACCACCAGTGGCGCACGAAACCGGACAGCGCCATCATCACGATCGTCAGAAACGGCAGTTGCTGCTTGGTGCTCGCGAACACGTTGACCACCTGCGGCACCACATAGCTGAGCAGGAACGTGACGATGCCGAACGCGATGATCGTGACGATCGTCGGATACGTGAACGCCAGCACGATTTTCTGCTTCAAAGCATTGCGCTGCTCGATGTAATCGGCGAGCCGCGACAGCACCAGGCCGAGCTTGCCCGTGTGTTCGCCGGCCGCGACGAGCGCCCGGTAGATCTCGGGGAAATCCTTCGGATGCTGCTGCAGCGCGTTGGCAAGCGAATGACCGCCGAGCACTTCGGCGCGAATCGCCGCCATCAGCTCGCGGATGTAGTCGCGCTCCGACTGCTCGGTCAGCACCGAGAGCGCTTCGTCGAGCGGCAGGCCCGCGATCAGCAGACTCGCGAGCTGCCGCGTCAGAATGGCCTGCTCGCGCTGCGACAGACGACGCCCGAGCGCGAGCCGCTGATTGCGCTCGCCGCGCGTGCGCGACGCCGCCGGTTCGACGACCAGCGGCGTGAGTCCCTGCGAGCGCAGGTTGGTGCGCGCGCCGCGTGCACTGTCGGCGTCGAGCACCCCTTTTTGTGCCTTGCCCGCCGCGTCGATCGCTTCAAAACGGAATGCCGGCATGCGCTTATGCTCCGCCCGTCACGCGAATCACTTCTTCGAGGGACGTCAGTCCCGATGCGAGCCAGCGCTCCGAATCCTCGCGCAGCGTGCGCATGCCCTGGGCGCGGCCCGCTTCGAGAATTTCGGCATCGGCCGCGTTGCGGTGGATCAGCGAGCGGATCGTTTCGTCGATCAGCAGCAGCTCGTAGACGCCGCGCCGTCCCGCGTAACCGGATTGCCCACAACGGTCGCAGCCGACCGGATGCCAGCGCTTGCTACCGTCTTCCTCGGTGCGCTCTTCGCGGCACACCGGGCACAGTCGCCGCACCAGCCGCTGCGCGAGCACGCCGAGCAGCGACGAGGCGAGCAGATACGGCTCGACGCCCATGTCGGTCAGACGCGTGACGGCCGATGCCGCGTCGTTCGTGTGCAGCGTCGCGAGCACCAAGTGGCCGGTCAGCGACGCCTGCACCGCGATTTGCGCGGTTTCGAGGTCGCGGATTTCACCGATCATGATGATGTCCGGGTCCTGACGCAGAATCGAGCGCAATGCGCGCGCGAAGCTCATGCCGATCCGCTCGTTGACCTGGGTCTGGCCGATGCCGGACAGGTCGTATTCGATCGGGTCTTCCACCGTCATGATGTTGGTGGTTGCCGTCTCCAGTCGCGACATCGACGCATACAGCGTCGTCGTCTTGCCTGAGCCGGTCGGACCCGTCACGAGCACGATGCCGTGCGGCTTGCCGATCAGCTTGTCGAACTGGCGGAGCGTGTCGGATGCCATGCCGAGCGCTTCGAGATTGAGCCGCGCCGCGTCTTTTTCGAGCAGACGAAGCACCGCGCGCTCGCCGTGGCCGGTGGGCAGCGTCGATACCCGCACGTCGACCGGACGACCGCCGACGCGCAGCGTAATGCGGCCGTCCTGCGGCAAACGTTTTTCCGCGATGTCGAGCTGCGCCATGATCTTGATCCGCGAGATCAGCGCGCCGTGCAGCGCTTTTTTAGGCCGCACCACGTCGCGCAGCGTGCCGTCGACGCGAAAACGCACCACCGACGCATTCTCGAACGGCTCGATATGAATATCCGATGCCTGCTCGCGTGCGGCTTGCGTGAGCAGCGCGTTGATCATACGGATGATCGGCGCGTCGTCTTCCGATTCGAGCAGATCCTCGACCTCGGGGATGTCCTGCATCAGCCGCGACAGATCGACTGCGCCTTCGACTTCGCCGACCACCTGCGCGGCGCTGCCGTCCTGGCGCGCATAGGCCTGGTTGATCGCCTGCGCGAGATCGTCGGCGGGCACGCGCACGACCGACACCACGCCGTAGTTGCGTGCGATTTCGGCAAGCGCGGCTTCGCTCGTGCGCTCGCTGATCCAGACTTCGAGGCTATCGGCATGCTGATGCGCGACCAGGATCTGGCCGCTGCGCGCAAAACCGTATGGCACGAGCCGGGCGGCAAGCGGGGACGGTGCCGCGCGCTCGCCGGCCGCGGCATCGCCGTTCAGCGGACGTTGCGAAGGCGCGGTTTGCGCGGGCATCTGCGTCACGGACGCGCTCCCGGCGACACCGTGCTCGACACCGGGCCGCTTGCCGGCTCGACGACGGCCGGTTGCGGCATGGTTTGCGGCATCGTCTGCGGCACGGGTTGGATCGTGGTCTGCGCGCCAGCTTGCGGCACGGCCTGCGGCGGTACCTGTTGAGGAACCTGTTGCGGTGCCTGCTGCGGCATCATCTGCTGGCGGCGCATCTGGTTCAGGTCGAACAGGTTCATCGCCGGCACCCCGCCCTGGCTCGGGCCGAGCGGCATCGGCGGCACGACCGGATCGTCGCGATCCCTCATGATGTTGTTGTCCTGACGGTACGCGCCCTGCACACCCTGGATGTAGTCGTAGCGGTTTGCCGTGACGGCCTGCGTGGTGTCGCGGTCGGCGAGAATGACCGGGCGCAGGAACACCATCAGGTTAGTCTTGTTGCGCGTCTTCTGCTCGGAGCGGAACAGCTGGCCCAGCCAGGGAATGTCGCCAAGCAGCGGCACCTTGCTGTTGCTGACCTGGTAGTTGTCCTGCATCAGGCCGCCGAGCACGATGATCTCGCCGTTATCGCACAGCACGGTCGACTGGATCGAACGCTTCGTGAATTCCGGGCCCGCCGGGTTCGTCGCCGCGTTGTTCGTGCCGTTCACGATCGCCGAATCTTCCGTGTAGAGCAGCAGCTTCAGGATGCCGCCGTCGGTAATCTGCGGCTTCACGTGCAGCGTCAGACCGACGTCGACCCGGTCGAACGTGTTGAACGCCGCGCTCGTCGTGCCGCTCGTCAGGTTCGAGTACGAACCGGTCTGGATCGGCACGTTGGTACCGACGATGATCTTCGCCTCTTCGTTGTCGAGCGTGATCAGGTTCGGCGTGGACAGCACGTTCGCGTCTGCGGTCTGCGACAGCGCCTGCAGCAGTGCGCCGAGACCCTGCACGCCGAAGATGTTGTGGATCCAGCCGACGTTCAAGCCTTGTTGCAGGGCCTGGCTGCCTAGCGCCGTCGCGAGACCGCCGGTCGAACCAGCCGCGGCCGCCGCGGCCGTCAGGTTGATGATGCTGTTGCCCGAGCCAGTCGCCAGGTTGGTACCGGCAAACAGGTTGCCGTTCGCGACCTGCCACTGAATGCCGAGGTTGCCGCTCGTATTCGAGTTCAACTCGACGATCAGTGCCTCGATATACACCTGCGCGCGACGCGCATCGAGCTGGTCGATCACCGCGCGCAAGTTGCGGTACGTCGCTTCGGGCGCGGTGATGATCAGCGAGTTGGTCGCGGGATCGGCGGTAATCATGCCGCCGCCCTGATCCTCGCTCTTTTCCTTGTCGCCGCCGAGAAAGCCGCCGGTATTACTGTTCGAGCCCGAAGCGCCGCCGCCCATCGGCGAGTTCATCGAGCCGCCGCCGAGGCCGCCCGACGGCAACGGCGGCGTACCCGACGAGCCCGTCGAATAGCCGCTGTTCGACAGACCGCCACCGCCACCACCACCGCCGCCGCCGCTCGTGTTCTGGTTGAACGAGTTGGCCTCGTTCGCGCCGCCTGACGAACCCTCGCCGCCGCCCTTGCCGAGCATGCTGCGCAGCGTGCGCGCGAGCTTCGTCGCGTCGGCATTGCGTAGCGGCACGACGTGGATGTTGCCCGGCATCGTGGTCGGCATGTCGAGCTGCTTCGCGAGTTCCTTGGCCGCCGCGAGGCGTGCTGTGTTCGACGCGCGCATCAGCAGCGAGTTGGTGCGCGGATCGGACGAGATCGACACCTTGAGCGTCGCGTCCGTGCTGCCGATCGAGCCCGGATCGAGCATCTTGTTCATCTGCTGCGCGATGTCGATCGCATTCGCGTTCTTCAGCGGCACGACTGCAACCGCCTGGCCGGCCGCGCTATCGACACCCGCGATGATCTGGGCGATGCGCCGCACGTTGTCTGCGTAGTCGGTGACGACGATCGTATTGTTGGAGGGGTAGGCCGCGACCGTGTTGTTCGGCGAGATCAGCGGACGCAGTACCGGCAGCAAATTGTTGGCCGACTCATTCCTCAGCGTGAAGACCTGCGTGATGACCTGGTCGCCGCGCGCCGTCGGCGCGTTGCCGACGTAGGTCGGCACGCCTTGCAGCTTGGCGTCGGCCTCGGGCACCACTTTCAGCACGCCATGATCCTGCACGAGCGCGAAACCCTGCATGCGCAGCGCGGACTGCAGGGTTTTGAGCGCCTGATCCTGAGGCACCGAATTTTCGGACACGAGGTTCAGTTGCCCCTTCACCCGCGGATCGACGATGATCGTCTTGCCGGTCGCCGCGCCGATCGCCTTCGCGACCTGGTCGATGTCGGCGTTGACGAAGTTGAGTGTCACCTGCGCGTGTGCAGTTTGCGCGGTGATCAGTCCAGCCACCAGCAGCGCCGTTGCCACCCGACGCAAAGCCATACAATTTCTTCTCATGGGATGTGATATCGATGCCGGCAGCCTCTGCCACCGACGGTCATGCGATGCGGACCCGGCGGCAAGCTACCGCCCGGTCGGTTTGTGAGCCGGCCCTAAAAGCGAGTTTCGCTTCGAGTTCCGGCGTCCCGAGGTCCGAAAAAATCGAACAGTAACAGCTTTTCATGTCGGAATTGAAACAAAACAAGGGGCCCCATGCGAATTCATGAAGATCGCAGAGCGGTTATTAAAATGAAAGCTAGCCAGCACCGTACACTCGCGCCATTACCCGGCTTTGTACGGTCTTATGTCGGTTAGCCAACTTGACGAAGGTCGGACTGCCGGTATGATACGAGCCGTTCGACCCACTGTTATGTGTTTGCTGACGCGGGTTTTCCCCGATGCTCGACAAACGCCCGGCCAGCTTGCCGTTGCGGCCGAAACGCGGCCGGCGAACTGCCTTACCGATTCTTACCCCAGGTTTGCTTAGTCCTATTGACCGATGAAACGTCCGCTCGTCACCGTTGCCGCCACGCTCGCGCTGCTCGCCGCGGCCGGCTCCGCGCGCGCCGACTGCTTCGATGAAGCGGCGAAGTATCAGAAGGTCAATCCGCTGATCTTACGGGCTATTGCGTGGCAGGAGTCGCACAACCGGCCGGATGCCCAGCACAAGAACGCGAATGGCTCGACCGACTACGGTGTGATGCAGATCAATTCGGTGCATCTGCCGGTGCTCGCCCAGTACGGGATCTCGCAGGGCACGCTGATGGAGCCGTGCAAGAACGTTTACATCGCGGCGTGGCATCTGCGCCGGCAGATGAACAAGTACGGCAATACCTGGCAGGCGGTCGGAGCATACCACTCGGAGACGCCCACGTTGCGGGACAAATACGCGCAACAGATCGCTGCGATTCTGCGCAGCTGGAAGTTGATGCCCGCGCAGTAAGCCATTCCAACGCTGTCGCTCGCACGAGCCGCACGCATTTTAATGCACAATGCGACTTCGTGCTTTTGTCGCGCCGTCGCAGCGACGACGACGATTTGACCCCGCGCGCGGCACGCCTTCCAATCTTCCCGTATTCGTACCGCGATGAACCAGCCGCTATTGCCCATCACCGTGCTCTCCGGTTTTCTGGGCGCCGGCAAGACCACGCTCCTGAAGCACATCCTCGCGAACCGCGCCGGTTTGCGCGTCGCCGTGATCGTCGACGATCTGGGCGACGCCAATATCGACCCGACGCTCATGCGTAATGCGGCCGAACTGTCGGGCGTCGACGAGCAGATCGTCGAACTCAAGAATGGCTGCATCTGCTGCACGCTGCGCGACGATCTGCAAAGCGAAATCCGTCGCCTCGCCGGCGAAAAGCGCTTCGACGCGCTCGTGATCGAATCGAGTGGCATCGCCGAGCCTATGTCGATTGCCGAAACCATCACATTCGATGGCGACGACCGCCTCTCGCCCGGCGAAGTCGCCCGGCTCGATACAATGGTCACGATCGTCGATGCGTTCAACTTCCTGCGCGATTACGCGTCCGCCGATGCGCTCTCCGAACGCGGCGTCAGGGTCGACGAAGACGACGACCGCATGATCGTGGAATTGCTGATCGAGCAGATCGAGTTTTGTGACGTGCTCGTCGTGAACAAGATTGATCTCGTCAGCGCGGACGAACTCGCGCGTTTGCAGCGCATCCTCGCGCGCCTGAACCCGCGTGCGGTGCAGCTCGTGAGCCGCTTTGCCGAAGTGCCGCTCGATCAGGTGCTGAACACCGGACGCTTCGATTTCGACGAAGCGTCGAATGCGCAGGGCTGGCTCGCGGCGCTCGAGCACAAGCACGAGAATCAGCACGGCGATCAAGATGGCCACGTGCATCACAGCGAAGCCGACGAATACGGCGTCGGCTATTTCGTCTATCGCGCACGCCGGCCGTTTCATCCGCAGCGACTGTGGGAGCTGCTGCATCAGGAGTGGAAGGGTGTACTGCGCAGCAAGGGATTCTTCTGGCTCGCGACCCGCAACGATATCGGCGGTTCGCTATCGCAGGCCGGTGGCGCTTGCCGGCACGGCCCCGCGGGCATGTGGTGGGCCGCGCAGGATCGCAGCGAGTGGCCGGAAGGCGACGACGAGTTGGCCGCCGAAATCGCCGCCGACTGGTACGGTGCGCCGGCCGATATGAGCATCGGCGATCGTCGTCAGGAGTTCGTGCTGATCGGCGTCGACATCGACCCCGCCCTCTGGCGCGCGAGGTTCGACGCCTGTCTGCTCACCGACGACGAATACGCGCTCGGGCCGCAAGCCTGGCAGCAGTTCCCCGATCCGTTCCCTGCATGGGAGTTCGACGACCACGATCATGACGACGAGCATGATCACCACCATCATCACGGGCACGGCGACGACTGCGAGCATTGCGGACATGACCACGGCAAGAATGCGCATCGTCATGACTGAACGAAGCACGCCTCGCATTTGAGCCGCACGCATGGACGAAAAAAACCCGCCACTGGCGGGTTTTTCTCACGGGTGTCAACTGCCCGGCAGCAATCTGCTTAGCGCTTGTTGACTGCGTCCTTGAACGCCTTGCCTGCCGTGAACTTGACGGTCTTGGCAGCCGGGATCTTGATGGTTTCGCCGGTCTTCGGATTACGCCCCGTACGCGCTGCGCGCTTGCCCGAACCAAAGCTACCGAAGCCGATCAACTGGACCGCCTCACCCTTCGACACAGACTTCTTGATCACTTCAAGCAACGTGTCCAGCGTTTCACCGGTTTGAGCCTTGCTGGCGCCCGTCTGTCCTGCGACAGCGTCGATCAGTTCCTGTTTGTTCATTAAGGTTCCTTTCTGAGTTTAGGTTGATACGAACAGCGCGACCGCGCCGATTATACGTGCGCGCACCGCGCCGTCGAGCAGCTGCGGCCCCGATCCTGAAGATCTCCCACGCCGGACAGGACACTGTTCGGCGGCCGTGCTGCCGCTCCCTTCGCGGCGCTTGCTATGATAGCGCAGCGCAAACCCAATCAGGATAAGGGTTTCGAGGAATTGCACGGTTTTCGGGCCGTTCTTGCAAGGAAATCGAAAATTCGCCCCTCAACACCCCTAAACGAGGGCTGAAACCCAGTCCTGGCGGGGGTTAGCGTTGGTTTTTGCCAACGCAGCAAAGCGTCTGAAAGCGTCCTGATGGGTCTTTTGCGGCGACTCGCGCGCGGCGCGCGCCGACTCCAACCATCGAACCCGCTCTTTCGAGCGATCTTTTGAGCGTGTTTTCCCGTCGCGCATGACCGATCCGTTGATCCCCGCCGTCCTCGCTTTCCGCGACAACGGCAGCCCCTTCTCACCGCACTACGACGACATCTATCACAGCGCCGTCGGCGCGCTCGAGCAGGCTCACTACGTCTTTTTGCGCGGCAACGAATTGCCCGAAAGATGGCAGAGCCGTCGAACCTTCACCGTCCTCGAGACCGGCTTTGGCATCGGCATCAACTTTCTCGTCACTTGGGCCGCGTGGCGCGCCGATCCTGCACGCTGCGAGCGGCTGCATTTCGTGTCGACCGAGAAGCATCCGTTTAGCGCCGCCGATCTGCGCCGCGTCCACGCATCGACGATCTCCGATCCGCTGATCGCCCAACTCGCGGACACGCTCGCGAACGCATGGCCGATGCTTGTGCCCGGTACGCACCGGCTGGAATTCGAAGGCGGCCGCGTCGTGCTGACGTTGATCTTCGCCGATGCGCTCGAGAGCCTGCCCGCATTGCGGCTGCGTGCCGATGCGTTTTATCTCGACGGTTTCGCGCCCGCGAAAAATCCCGAGCTGTGGAGCCCGGCGATCTTCAAGGCGCTCGCGCGGGTCGCCGGCGATGACGCGACCTTCTCCACCTATAGCAGCGCAGGCGACGTCAAACGCGCGTTGACGCAATGCGGCTTCGAGTATCGCAAGGTCGACGGCTTCGGCTGGAAACGCGCGATGCTGGTCGGCCGCTTCGCGCCGCGCTGGCGTGTGCGCCGTTATGAACCGCCCGCGCCGTACGGGCACGATGAACGACACGCTGTCGTGATCGGTGCGGGGCTGGCCGGCTGCGCAGTGATCGAGCGGCTTGCGGCACGCGGGTGGCGCGTGACTTCGCTCGAGCGGCATGGGTCGGTTGCACAGGATGCGTCAGGCAATCCGGCCGGCGTATTTCACCCAATGATTTCGCGCGACGACAGCGTTGCGTCGCGCGTCACGCGAGCGGGCTTTCTGTACGCGCTCAATCGTTGGACCGCACTCGAAGACGCAGGGCATCGACTGGCCCGCGGCGATCGTGGCCTGCTCCAGATCGCCGCGGACGACGACGAAGCGCGCGCGATCGGCGACGCTATCGCCACGTTTCGCTATCCGTCCGACTACGTGACGCCGGTCTCCGCGGCCGATGCAGCACAACTCGCCGGCATGCCGCTCGCGCGTGGCGGCTGGTTCTTTCCGCGCGGCGGCTGGATCGATCCCGCCTCTCTTTGCGCGGCGCAATTCGCATCGGCAGGCGGCTTGCTCGAACGACGCTTCGGCGTCGACGTCGCGCGGCTCGAACGTTGCGGCGATCAGTGGACCGTCTTCGATATCGAGGGAAAGGAGGTCGCGCGAGCGCCGGTCGTAATCGTCGCCGGCGCCCATGAAGCTGCGCGCATCGCTGGCTTGCGTCATGCGCCGACCCGTAGCATTCGCGGCCAGTTGAGCTTGCTGCCGGCGGGCACCGTCGCAGCGCTTGCGCTGCCGGTGATCGGCGAGGGCTATGCCGTGCCACTTGCGAACGGCGTCACGCTGACAGGCGCGACCTATGAACTAGACGACCACGACACGTCGCTGCGCGCGGATGGTCATCGCGAGAATCTCGAGCGCGTCGCGCAGATGCTGCCATCGTTCGCAAGCGCGCTCGATGACGCGTCGCTGACCTCGCTCAGCGGACGCGTTGCGTTTCGCTGCGTGACCTCGGACCGCATGCCGATGATCGGCCAGTTCGCCGACGAAGCCGCTGCCGCACGAGATGCAGCTCGCCTGCGCGGCGCATGGCCGCTCGATCTGCCGCGCGTCGACGGTCTATACGGCGCATTCGCTTATGGTTCTCGCGGGCTGGTATGGGCCGCGCTCGGCGCTGAATTGATCGCGTCACAGATCGAAGGCGAACCGTGGCCGCTCGAACGCGGTCTCGCCGAAGACATCGACCCCGCACGTTTTCTGCTGCGGTCGTTGCGGCAGGGGACGATCGGTTAACCGGCTTCGACCATTGCGGCGTTAACGCCCGGCAGGTTAACTCCGCCCGCGCTGTAAACCACGTTAACCGACACGCCCGCTTATCCACCGCACCCTGTGGATAACCGCGCAGTTAACCGGCGCAAGTCGTGTGGAGCCGTTGTGGACGTAAACGGGGTAACTGGGACATCGCGAAAAAGTCCGAAAAGTTGCTCGCGTATACCGGCCGCCGCCGCACATGCTGTACATCCGGTTATGCGGCCGACAACTCGATGATTCATTTCGGTAAACACGGGTTATCCACAGAAAACGAGGCAGCTTGTTAACTGTTACTACGTATACATACGGTAAACCAGTAAACAGCAAAGACGGCAGCTAACGCCCCGCCTATCGGGCTAGAAGATTTCGTTCGAGCTCGCGTAAACGGATCACTCGATGCGCTCCGTTAACCCGGGGGAGAGCACCAAAAAACGCGGACGAAACCGCACACCAAAGTCACACACGCGAACGTAACGCAAGGGAGCGGATTCGCCGTTCGCGACGTTGTCGAAATTGACGCGATACCTCGAAAAAAGGTCGCTTTTTCCGTTCAGTATAAAAATAACGTACTTTTTTACCGTTTTGCCAGCGAGTTAACGTCTTTTCGGTTAACGCGGAACAAGCTATGGCACAATCCCGGTTCTTTTCCGCGTCGTGCCACCGCATCTGACGGCACGCGCAGCAATGGAACGGTGCCGGTCAAACAGAATCTGATTCAAGGTCGACGGCGTTCCTTCACCGTGCCTGTTGCTACTGCCGCATCCCGTGAATGTGCCCGACTCCGTGCGGTTTTTTGCGGCCGCGGCGCATTCCGATCATCCGATCATTGAAACCTCGCAACGCTGACCTCGCGAAGCGCTTGCGACAACGAGCGCTCTCGGTTCGCTCGTGCCACGGCGTGCGTGTGCGCCGGTTCGTGTCGTCTGCCGTTGCTGCCAAGGAGAACCCATTACGATGAATTCGGCGTTTTCGTTTCTGCCAGCGTGGCCGCTTTCACCCGACGCCATTTTTTGGGCAGGTCTCGCATTGCTTGTCGCTGGTCTGTGCGGAGAGCTTTGCTTTCGCGCGTGGCGCTTACCGCGCATTTCCGGCTATGCGGTGATCGGCCTCATAGCGGGCGGGGCCGGCTTTGGCGTGATCGATGCGGATTCCGCGAGCGCCGCGCGGCCGCTGCTCGACGTCGCGCTAGGCCTGTTGCTGTTCGAACTGGGCAGCCGGCTCGATCTGCGCTGGATCCGCCGTAATCCGTGGCTGATTCTGTCGAGCGTCGCCGAAGCCACGCTGACTTTCGTGCTGGTGCTGCCGGTGCTGCTATTCCTGCACGTGCCGCTGATGGTCGCGACCGTACTCGCTGCGATCGCGATGGCGACATCGCCCGCGATGGTGATCCAGCTCAAGACCGAACTGCGCGCCGAAGGCCAGGTCACGCAGCGTCTTCTGACCTTGACCGCGCTGAACAGCATGTACGCGGTCGTGATCGAAAAGCTCGTATCGAGCTGGCTGCATCAGGAGGTATACGGCAACGTGTTCGCAACGATCCTGCAGCCGTTGTACCTGCTGGTCGGCTCGCTCGTGCTCGCATATCTGCTCGCGCGCACCTGCACGTTCTTCTACCGGCGCCTGAACATGCACGACGAGCATTCGTTCGTCGCGCTGTTCGGTCTCGTGCTGCTCGCGATCGCGGTCGCGCATCTGTTCAAGCTATCGACGATTCTCGCGCTGCTCGCCGCGGGCATCATCGTGAAGAATCACGAAGCGCGTCCGCAGTTGTGGCCGCAGCATTTCGGCACCGCGGGCTGGCTGCTGACGGTGATTCTGTTCGTGCTGACGCTGACGTCGTTCGAATGGAGGCACATTGCGTTGGGCGGAGTCGCGGCGCTGGGCCTGATCGTTGCTCGCCTCGTCGCGAAACTGGTCGGCGTGCTGGCTTTCGCGAAGCCGAGCGGCCTGAACCTGAAGCAGGGCATCGCACTCGGCCTGTCGTTGTCACCGATGTCGGCGCTCGCGTACCTGCTCGTCGACGACACGTACAACCTGTATCCGAGCTTCGATCCGCAACTGCGCGCGATCGTCATGTGTTCGATTTTCGTGCTGCAGATCCTCGGGCCGTGGCTCGTCTATCGCAGCCTCGCGCTCGTCGCCGAGCGGCGCGAGGGGTGAGCGTGAAACGCGCGTGGTCTGCCAGGCGCGTTTCACGAACCCGACTTTTCAAAACCTTCGCCTCAAACGACCTGACTCAGGGGACGCCATGTCACTCGAACCCTTCATCGATTCGAAACCGTTCACCTTCGGTATCGAGCTCGAAATGCAGATCGTCAATACGCACGACTATGATCTGACCAAAGCCGGCACGGATCTGCTGCGCCTTATCAAGGATGAAAAAATCCCCGGCAATATCACGCCGGAAATCACCGAAAGCATGATCGAGCTGTCGACCGGCATCTGCACGTCGCACGAACAGGCGGTCGCCGATCTGCGCAAGATTCGTGACACGCTGGTATCCGCGGCCGACCATCTGAACGTCGGTCTGTGCGGCGGCGGAACGCATCCCTTCCAGCAATGGAGCGAGCGGCAGATCGTCGATACGCCGCGCTTTCAGTATCTTTCCGAGCTGTACGGCTATCTCGCGAAGCAGTTCACGGTGTTCGGCCAGCACGTGCACATCGGTTGCCCGAATCCGAACAGCGCGCTGTATCTGCTGCATTCGATGTCGCGCTTCATCCCGCATTTCATTGCGCTGTCCGCGTCGTCGCCTTTCGTACAGGGTGTCGATACCGGATTTCATTCGGCACGACTGAATTCCGTGTTCGCCTTTCCGCTGTCGGGCCGCGCGCCGTTCGTGCTGACGTGGGACAGCTTCGAGGAGTATTTCTCGAAGATGGTCCACACGGGCGTGGTCAACAGCATGAAGGATTTCTACTGGGATATCCGTCCGAAGCCGGGGTTCGGCACGATCGAGGTTCGAGTGATGGATACGCCGTTTTCGGTGGATCGCGCCGCGGCGATCGCCTGCTACATCCAGACGCTGGCTCGCCATCTGCTGCTCGACAAGCCCATCACGCCGCAGGAAGACGACTATCTGGTCTACACGTTCAACCGTTTCGAAGCCTGCCGTTTCGGACTCGGCGGCACCTGCATCAATCCGCAAACCGGTGAACGAAAGACGATTTCCGAAGATATCCTCGAAACGCTCGAACAGATCGGATCGCATGCGGAAGCGCTCGGCTCGGTCAATGCGCTGGCCGAAGTCGGCGCGATCGCGCGTGGCCAGGTCAACGACGCGACGTGGCTGCGCAGCGTGTTCGCGCAGGAAAAGTCCTTGCACGAAGCGGTCCGGCAGCAGTGTTTGCAGTGGCGCGCCTAGTCGCGAAGATCTCATGAAAGCGTTTGCGTGCGCCTAGGTACGCGACGTTCGGACGAAAACCCGCCATGCGCGGGTTTTTTTTCGTAAAAAAATTTTTAGGACTTTTCGTCCGCGCAACCCTTCAGGTTTGTCGAAAGTTTACGTATACCAGCCTAGGAGCAGTGAGCAGGCGTTGCCGAAGTCTGTGGACAACTGAATAAATACCTGCAAAGTCAATGCTCTGGGGAATTGATAACCGGGTCGATAAAAGACGCTCCGGCCACGCCTGGCAGGCGCAACCGAGGAAACGCTCGACACGCTGCAAGTGCTTGTTGCAAAACGGTACACAGGCTGTCCAAACGTTTTCCCCTGCTTATCCACAGCTCGCGCTGGATAAGTTAGCTGTACGATTTGCAGGTCTCGCATAGAATGTCGTTTTTTTGCCGCCTTCGGCTTCAAAGGCGGTGTATTTTTGAGATAGTACAAACGGCTTCATCTGCGGTTGGACGAAGCTACCCACACACGCAACGGGCGTACCCCGGCAGACAACGGCCGGCATCGCACCCCAGCGGTAAATAAACGAATCGAAGATTATGAGCGAAGGCGTATACGGAGAACAGGCAAACGGGCGAGTGACCCACAGCCTCTTGCGATTGAGCACGGCGATGCGAAGCCAGGCTTGGGAATGGGCGGAAGGCGCGGGCCTGACGCCGACCCAGGGCGAAATCCTCGTGCTGTTGATGCAACGCAAGGGGCCGATGCGTCTCGGCGAGATCGCGCGCGAAACGGCGCTGACCGCCGCGACCACTAGCGATGCGGTCAGCACGCTCGAGACCAAGGGTCTCGTCGAAAAGCGTCGCGCACTCGACGACGGTCGCGCGCTCGCGGTACGCCTGACCTCGCGTGGCCGCACCGCTGCCAAACGCGCGGCGCAATGGCCGGACTTCCTGTCCAAGGCGGTCGGCACGCTGCGCGAGGACGAACAGTCGGTGTTCTATCGCACGCTGCTCAAGACCATCTATCAGCTCGAAGCGCAAAACACGATTCCGTCGCATCGCATGTGCCTGAGCTGCACGCATTTCCAGGCAAGCAAGAATCCGAAGAAGACGCCGCATCACTGCGCGCTGCTCGACCTGAACATGTCGGATACCGATGTGCGTCTCGACTGCTCCGTGCATGAAACGGCGGACGTCGCCACCCAGAAGAAGACCTGGAAGATCTTCGCCCAATAACCGGCGTCTTCCGGAACAATCCGCTAACATGACCTGGCCGGCCAAGGCGGGCGGTGTACGCCGCCTGCTTGCCGGCTGGTGCCGTGCAAGGACAAAGTCGTTGGCGGCAAGTCGTTAGTCAACCTGAAGATAGGGCAGGCCGATGAATCGGGAAGTACTCGCCATCCGCCATGTGCACTTCGAGGATCTGGGCAGTCTCGAGCTCGTGCTCGGCGAGCGCGGGCGTCCGGTCCGCTATCTCGATGTCGGCGTCGCCCGTATCGAGGCCCCCAATCCGGTTGCCGCGTCGCTGATGGTCGTGCTGGGCGGCCCCATCAGTGCCACCGACGACGCGCTGTATCCCACGCTCGCGCCGCTGCTGTCGTTGATCGAGAAGCGCATCGCGGCCGGTTTGCCGACACTTGGTATCTGCCTTGGCGCACAGCTGATCGCCCGGGCGCTCGGTGCGCGCGTCTACCCCGCGGCTCAGGCCGAACTTGGCTGGGCACCGCTTACGCTGACCGATGCGGGCCGCGCCTCGCCACTGCGTCATCTCGATGGCGCTCATACGTCGATGCTGCATTGGCACGGCGACACCTTCGATCTGCCCGCCAACGCGACCCGTCTGGCATCGACTCCGGCCTGCGAGAATCAAGCCTTCGCATGGGGAGATCACGTGCTGGGCTTGCAGTGTCATCCTGAGATCCGCACCGATCGGTTCGAACCTTGGCTGATTGGCAATGCCAATGAACTGTCGGGTCACGGCATCGACGCGCGTCAGTTGCGCGCCGACACCGCACGATACGGTCCCGCGCTCGAAGCCGCCGGGTGCCGCATGTTCGGCGAATGGCTCGATCAGGTCGAGACGAAAGTCTGAATGGCTCGCCGAATGGCGACGTAAGTGGCCAGCGAGGTGCCCCCGTTTCTGCAGCAAACCGCGCGCGGTGCTATGCTCGATCGCTCTCGGGCTTTCACTGGACGTAATCCATGAGCGCGCTTTTTTCTCCGCTCACGCTGCGTAGCGTGACGCTTCCCAACCGTATCGTCGTCTCCCCGATGTGCCAGTACTCCGCCGAACGCGGCGAAGCGAGCGCATGGCACATGATTCACCTCGGCGGTCTCGCGCTGTCCGGCGCGGGCATGCTGTGCATCGAAGCGACCGCCGTCGAGCCGGATGGCCGCATCACCCCCGGCGATCTCGGTTTGTGGGACGACGCGACCGAAGAGGCGCTCGTGCCAGTGCTGGCCGCAATCCGCAAGCATTCGCACATCAACGTGACGATGCAACTGGCACATGCGGGGCGCAAGGCATCGAGCCATGTGCCGTGGGAGGGCGGCCAGCTGATTCCGGTGTCGCAAGGCGGGTGGCTGCCGCATGCGCCGTCGGCGCTGCCGCACAAGCCGGGCGAGGAGCCGCCGCTTGCGCTCGATGTCGCCGGCCTGCACCGGATTCGCGAGGCGTTCGCCGCGTCCGCGCGGCGCGCCGCGCGTCTCGGCATCGATGCGCTCGAAGTGCATGCCGCGCATGGCTATCTGCTGCATCAGTTCCTGTCGCCGATCGCGAATCAGCGGACCGACGACTATGGCGGCTCGCTGGAAAACCGCATGCGTTTCCCGCTCGAAATCTTCGACATCGTGCGGGCCGCATTCCCTGCCGACAAACCGGTCGGCGTGCGAGTGTCGGCGACCGACTGGGTCGAAGGCGGCTGGACGCTGGAAGACACGATCGCGTTTGCGCACGAGCTGGAAAGGCGCGGCTGCGACTGGATCGACGTGTCGTCGGGCGGTGTGTCGCCGCTGCAGAAAATCCCGCTGGAGCCGGGCTATCAGATTCCGTTCGCGAAGGCGGTCAAGCACGCAACCGGTCTGGCGACGATCGGCGTCGGGCTCATCACCGATCCGCTGCACGCCGAGCAGCTGATCGAAGCGGGCGATGCCGACCTGATCGCGCTGGCTCGCGCGCTGCTCTATAACCCGCGCTGGCCGTGGCATGCCGCCGCCAACCTCGGCGCGACCGTCGAAGCGCCGCCGCAGTACTGGCGTTCACAGCCGCGCGACCAGAAAGCGCTGTTCGGCGACATTACGTTCGGTCAACGGTGACGCTCGTCGCACGTTGAACACACGCATCGGCTGACGGTTGAAGGAAGCCGTCCACAGCGTGTAGGATGCCGGTTGTGGCGCGATGCGCGTCGCAAGTCGACGCGGCGCTCGCAGGGCGCCGCGTTTGCTATTCGCGTCAGAAAAAGCCGCGCGCGAGACGCGCCTGACGATTGCCAGACTTGATTCTCCAGTTCTTCACAAGGATTCATTCAATGAATTCACGCAGGATCGCCGTGCGCCGTTCGGGTGTGCACGGCAAAGGCGTGTTTGCTCTCGAACCGATCGCGGCGGGCGAACGACTGATCGAATACAAGGGCGAGCGGATTACCTGGAAAGAAGCGTTGCGCCGTCATCCGCATAATCCGGCTGAACCGAATCACACGTTTTATTTCGCGCTGGATAACGGCAAGGTTATCGACGGCAAGGTGAACGGCAATAGCGCGCGCTGGATCAATCATTCATGCGCGCCGAACTGCGAAGCCGAGGAAATCGACGGACACGTGTACGTGCATGCGCTGCGCGATATTGCGGAGGGCGAGGAAGTCTTTTACGACTATGGCCTCGTGATCGACGCGCGGCAGACGAAGAAGCTGAAAAAGGAATACGAATGCCGTTGCGGCGCGCGTAAGTGCCGCGGCACGATGCTGGCGCCGCCGCAAAAGGGCAAGGGCGGCGGCAAGTCGGCAAAAGGTGCCGACAAGCCGGAAAAGTCCAGCAAATCTGCGAAGAAATCAAAGAAGAAATGAGCCAGAAATGAGCCACGCGCCGGCGCGCGGCGTTAGCTGTCTGCGCTGATCGAAGCGCCAAGGCGAACGCTGCCGCGGCAGCCCGGCAAACCTTCTACAAATCGACCGGCGCCGAGTGCGCCGGTTTTTTCGTGGCGCGTCGCTCGTTGGCATCGCTGGCGGTGGCTGCGTCTGCCGACGCACTGGGCGGCAGCAACGGAATCCGCACGATAAAGCGTGCGCCACCCTCCGGCGCGTCCTCGTAATGCACGCTGCCGTGATGCAGCACCATGATGTCGTGGACGATCGCAAGGCCCAGACCCGCGCCGCTGTCGACCCCCGCCTCGGCCTGCCCGTCGCCGCGGAAGAACCGCTTGAACAGGTCCGCCTGCTGCGAACGCGGCACGCCAGGCCCGTTGTCTTCGACGATGATCTCGGCCATGCGCAGATCGTCGATCAGGGTCTGCGAAACCGTCACCGTGATGCGTCCGCCGTCGGCCCGCGAAGGTGGCACATATTTCAGCGCGTTATCGAGCAGATTTGCGATCACTTCGTGCAGCAGTACCGGGTTGCCGCGCGCCATCAACGGGTCGTCGTTCGACGGATCGTCGAGGCGCTGGAAGCCGAGGTCCACGTGTACCGCTAGCGCGCGCGGCACCCATTCGGCGCCCGTGTCGAAGGCGAGCGCGGCCATGTCGACATTGACGAAGCGGGCCGCCTGTTCGCCCGGCTCGGCGCGCGCGAGCGACAGCAATTGATTCGACAGCCGCACCGCGCGATCGGCCGCGGCGCGCAGTTCGTGCACGGCGGCGAGCGTCTGCTGCGGATCACGCGCGACGACCGCCTGCTCCGCATGCAGCTTCACCGCGGTGAGCGGCGTGCGCAGCTGATGCGCGGCATCGGCGATGAATTTGCGTTGCGCATCGAGGGCGGCTTTCAGACGATCGAGCAGCGCGTTCAGCGCGCCGGTCAGCGGACGGATCTCGACCGGCACATAGGTTTCGTCGACCGGCTCGAGCGACGTGTGCGTTTGCCGGTTCAGCGAATCGGCGAGCGCGGTCAGCGGATTGAGCTGCTGATTGACGACGCGCCACACGATCACCCAGCCGGCAAGCAGCAGTAGCAGCAACGGCATCATGATCGCGATCAGGAACTCCGCGGCGATGCGGTAGCGGTGATGCACGGGCTGCCCGACTTCGACGACGATCGGATTGCCGCTCGGCTGGTCGACGCGCACCTGAGCGACCCGCACGGTCACGCCTTCGTGCTGCGTCTCGAATACGTACGCGTAATGCATGCGGCGCACGTTGGTGCCTTGCAGCGGCAGATTATGGTCGCCGGCGATTTCGCTGTCACCGGTGCTGATCCGGTAGACCAGATGTTCGACCGGGTCGGAGAACATCGCTTGCGCGAGCGGCGGCACCGTGATCGGCGCTTCCGGTCCGGCAATCTGGATCTGTTTGGAGATCGCGGTCGCGAGGTCCGCGAGCGAACGATCGACCACGTGCTGCGTGTACTGCCAGGCGAGCCAGTAGGCGATCAGGCCGCTCATCAGCGCGAGCAACGACAGGGGAGCAGCGAGGCGCCGCAGCAGCGTGCGGCGCAGACTATTGGCGGCCGGCTGGTGCATGATCGTAGGCGCGGGAAAGTTGTGACTGCGGTGGAAACTGCGGTAGCAACGGCGCGAAGCGCCTTGAGACAGTCCGAGGTCCGGCCCGACGCGCAGCGGGCACAGCCGATGCGCGGCGCCGGCGCGGCGCCGTTAGGCCGCGACGCAATGCGCGGCCTTCACGACGGTCATGCGGCCTGGCGGATTTCCTGCAACAGATAGCCAAAGCCACGCACGGTGACGATTTCGACACGGCAGTTCTCGAGCTTCTTGCGCACACGGTGCACGTAGACTTCGATCGCGGTATCGCCGAGATCGCCGCCGAAGTGCGTCAGGTGATCCTGCAGTTGCGCCTTGCTGACGACGCGGCCATGACGCAGCAGCAGCATTTCGAGCACTGCGAATTCGCGCGGCGACAGTTCGAGCGGTTTGTCGTCGTTGAAGATGCGGCGGTCGACGCCCGACAGCCGCACACCGCCCAGTGACACTTCCGGACGCGGCATGTCGCCGTGCGGACCGCTGCGGCGCATCACCGCGCGAATGCGCGCTTCGAGCTCAGCCGGTTCGAACGGTTTCAGCATGTAGTCGTCCGCGCCCGAGTTCAGGCCTTGCACGCGGTCGTTCAATTCGTCGCGCGCGGTCAGGATGATCACCGGCGTGTGACGGTTGCTCTGGCGGAAACGCGACAGCAGTGTCATGCCGTCGATGCCCGGCAGACCCAGATCGAGGATCACGAGTTCGTGGCGGTTTTGCGTGAGGGCCTGTTCGGCAAAGATGCCGTCATGGACCATGTCGACGGTGAAGCCGGCTTGTTCGAGACTGCTTTGGATGCCGCGTGCGATGGGGCGGTCATCTTCGATCAGAAGGAGTCGCATGGATTTCGCTCAAGTACAATGGGTTTAGGCGTTTTGGCAAGCGGTTCGCCGGGGCGCCTGCAACACAGCCAGCGTGCGACGCGGCGGCAGAGGCCCCGCGAAGCAGCTGTCGAGCCGACTCGAAGCGCCGTGCCAGTCATCACGAAGTCATGTCCGAGATCAGCATTCACGAACTGGAAGCCGCGATCAACTTCTGGCGCGCCCGCTCACCTTCGAGCGGCGACGAACACGTTCTGTGCAAGGAGGCAAGCGCGCTCTCCAAGCCGTATGCGCTGCTGATTGTACAGCGTCAGCAGTCGCTATCACTCGATCGTTTTGACCCGATTGCAAGGCAGGCCTGGGAAGCTTACGTTCAACTTAAGAATAGCCTGTAGAACTGAAGGTTTGCCTAGGGTATTGCCTGCATTGTCCTTTCATTGTGGACCGATTACGCGGCGAGTTGTATATAAACGCGCGTCAGGGCCCGTAATTATTTGTATACGTAGTAACACTGTCGATGAATGTCGCAAGCGCGATGTCGCGTTCGGTCACGCCGTTCGCTTCATGGGTGGACAGCGTGATATCGACCTTGTTGTACACGTTGAACCACTCCGGGTGATGATCCATTTCCTGCGCCTTGATCGCCACGCGTGTCATGAAGCCGAACGCCTCGTTGAAGTCGGCGAATTCAAAGGTGCGGCGAATCGCGTCACGCTGCGCCACGCTTTCCCAGCGAGGCAGTTTCGCCAGTTGCTGGGTGCGCTCGGCGGAAGTCAGTTTCTGAATCATGGTGTTACCTCGTTGGTCGAACACGCTCGCCGGCGGGCGGGCGAAGCCGTTATTTTTTCACGGTTGCGCAACGCTCGCCGCGCGCCGGGCGAGGGCGGGTCGGTCTAAGGCGGCTTGGCGTTCAAACGTCGCCGCTGGTTTGCCATCCCTCGCGGGTTCCGCGCGAGATCACGCGGTCGCCATCGAGTACGTCGCCCGCTGCGTAGGCCGGTGCATTGGCGAGCTTCGTCAGCAGCGGCGCGAAGTCGGTTTGTGCGACGCGGAACAGTTGCGCGAAGTCATCGATGACGAAGTAGGTTTGCTGGAATGTATCGATGCGGTAACGCGTGCTCAGCACGCGTTCCAGCGCGAAGCCAAGCCGGTTCGGCGCAGCGCTTTGCTGGCTGTATACCGTCTCGGCCTTGCTCGAGACGATGCCGGCACCGTAGATCTTCACGCCGTTCGGACTCGCGGCATCGCGGATCAGCCCGAACTCCACTGTGTACCAATAGAGCCGCGCGAGCAGCGGCAGTGCGCCCGCTTCGTTGGCAGCGAGCGCGGCGCGGCCGTACGCGTGCATGTAGTCAGCAAACACCGGGTTGATCAATAGCGGCACATGGCCGAACAGATCGTGAAAGCAGTCGGGCTCCTGCAGATAGTCGAGCTGGTCGGGGCGGCGCATCCACCACGTGACTGGGAAGCGGCGATTCGCCAGGTGCTCGAAAAACGCCTGATCCGGCACAAGGCCGGGCACGGCGACGATGCGCCAGCCGGTTGCCGGCGTGAGCGTCGCGTTGACGTCGTCGAAAGACGGCACGCGCTCGGACGGCAAGCCGATACGTTCGACGCCCGCGAGGAATTCATCGCAGGCACGGCCTTCGAGCAAGGCGGTTTGGCGCGCGTACAGCTGTTGCCAGACCGCATGGTCGACCGTGCCGTAGCGCTCGAGCGGCTGGTCGATCGTAAAGTCGGCGTGGGTCTCGAGACCTGCGTCGAACTGTTCTTTGAGTTTGGCGGTGCTGGCGGCGGACATGGCGAGCTTTAATAGAGGAAAGCGCAGCAAATCGATATATGCGAGTGTAGAGCGGAGCGGACGCGGAAGGGGCGCAAGATGGGCGTGAAAACGCAGGCCTATGCCATAATCGTGCATTAACTGGCCAATTGATGCGGGATATCACCATGCTTGAACTCGACCACTTCGATCTCGCACTGCTCGACGTGCTGCAGCGCTTTGCCCGTGCCACGCATCAGCAACTGGCAGAGCAGGTGCCGCTGTCGCCGTCGCAGATCGGGCGACGCCTGCAGCGGCTGGAACAGGTCGGCGTGGTGGATGGCTATCGCGTCGTGCTGCGGCCCGAAAAGCTCGGCCTCGGCGTCACCGCTTTCACGAGCCTGAAGCTGAAGCATCACGGCGATTCGATCATCGAGCAGTTTCAGCAGCAGATCGACGTGCTGCCCGAAGTGCTGGAATGTCACGCGGTCGTCGGCGATGCGGACTATCTGCTGCGCATCGTCGCGCCGGATCTGAATTACCTGTCGACTTTCGTGATGAAGAAGCTGATGCGCGTGCCGGGTGTCGATAGCGTGCGCTCGAATATCGTGCTGACCACGTTCAAACGCAACGGGCCGTTGCCGCTGGGGCATCTGGCGCCGGGGGCGGCACCGGTTTGAAGGTTTGAGGCGGTTGCCGGCGGTGTCGACCGGCAGGAAGAGGGAGCCGCGCGTGTCGCGCCGCGGCCCCTACAGAAACGCGATCTTTATGCTGCTCGCTTAGGCTCGTCGTCGGCATTCAGCAGATCGACATACGCGACCGGCACCAGATCCGCTTCGGATACGCCGAGGCTCTTGAACAGCGCTTCCGCTTCGGCGTGGCCGCCTTCGTCGTCGTCGTCCTGCGCGAGCACCACTTCGAGTTCGATGAAATCGCCGAGACCGTCGACGCGATCGAGATGAATCCGAGTGCGCCCGCTCAGATACACGTGACGCTCTTTCGAGACGATGCCGCGGGTGGTCAGCGCGGTCGCGAGCAGCGCATGCATCGCTTCGGGATTCGTGACCGGACTGCGCGTGTAGTACGACGCCTTCGGGCCGTCGCGGTCGTCGCGCTGGTAGAAGATCAACTCGGCTGGCGTGCCGTCGTCGAACTGGCGCAGCTTCAGGCGGCCGCGCGGCACGTCGTAGAAAAAGTCCTGCTGGCGAAAGATCAGCGGCGCGTCCGTCGCGAGCTGCGCGGCGCGCTCGCGAAGTTGGTCGAAATGCTGGGCGCGGGCTTTGATTTCGATGTTGCGTGCCATGTGGGCTCCTGTGAATGGGCGGAGTGATCGATGGATTCCGGGGCTGCTGCTGGTGTTGCCGGGGAGAAGCCGCGGGGAAGTACGAAGTCAGACGGAACGGAAAGCGATACGAGGGCGCTGCGCGAGCGCAAACCGACAATCTAGCAAAAACTCCGTGACGGAGTGCTTTCAGCCCGGGCGCTAGGTG
Source organism: Paraburkholderia sp. JPY465 (assembly GCF_050436725.1). NCBI lineage: Bacteria > Pseudomonadati > Pseudomonadota > Betaproteobacteria > Burkholderiales > Burkholderiaceae > Paraburkholderia > Paraburkholderia sp. JPY465. The sequence goes on along the minus strand of NZ_JBNDMT010000003.1, from coordinate 3,420,383 downwards.
GGAGAAGGAGGGGCATTAGCGGGACTCATATCGCAGCGCGTCAGATCGTCCTCGCTCAAATCGTCCACTGCTGTTCGATAAGCTTCAAGGCCGCCGCGATCGCCGGTTCGTCCTTGCGCTCGTCGAGCGTGATGAAGCTCAGCTGCGTCGGCACGGTGATGCCATCGACGATCGTCAGCGCGTGCGCATGCGCCTCGGCGATTGCGGTTGCGTCGCGCGCGAGCGTGAGACCGACGCCCGACTTGACCAGATCGAGCATCGACGGCTCCTGGTCAACTTCTGCCACCTTGACCGGTTTCACGCCCGCCTCGCCGAAACAGCGCGACAGCAGCCGGTTGTGCGCGGACGCCGGCGGCGTCCAGATCCACGGCAGCGCCGCGAGCGAGCGCCAGTCCCGCGCACCCTTCACGCGATCTTTCCAGCCCGCAGGAGCGAGCACGCGATACTGGAAGTGGGTGAGCGTGACCGCGTGAAACGTGGCGCCGTCGCGGGTGTCGTCGTCGGAGGGCAGGCCGATGTAATAGCCGACGTCGAGTTCGCCTGCGCGAATCTGTTCGCGCACCCAGCCCGACATGCCGTGGCGCAGCGCGGTTTCGATCTGCGGCCAGGTCTCGACGAGCTGCTTCAGGAAGCCGCCGAGACGCAAAAACTCGGGGTCGAGAATGGTGCCGATGCGCAGGCGCCCGCGCACTTCCTGGCGCAGCGATTGCGCCGCGCGCTTTACGTCGGCCGCCGCGCCCAGCGCGCGTTCAGCGTGCGGCAGCAGCGCCTGGCCGTCGCGCGTCAGCGCGAGCCCGTGGGAAGTCCGCGTGAACAGCGTCACGCCGAGCGTCTCCTGCAAGTGTTTGACTTGCAGGCTGACGGCGGGTTGGGTCAGGTGCAGCTGCACCGCGGCACGCGTGAGGTTGCCCTCGCGTGCGACGGTGACGAAAGCCCTAAGCAGAGTCAGATCCATATCCTGATATTAGCGCGGCTTATAGCGCAGTTGAGCATTACTCATTGGATTTGTCGCTCGTAGACGCCGTACGCTGAGCGTTGAGCATGCTTCGGCGCGCGGTATCGAGCGCGAAGCGGAAGATTTCACAGCAAAGAGGAACGAGATGAGCGAGACATATTCCGACGCAACCGCGCAGGACGACACCGCACGCAGCGCGGCGGGCGCACACGCGCTGAGCCATTTCATCAACGGCAAGACCGTCGAAGGCACGAGCGGGCGCTTCGGCGACGTCTTTAATCCGGCGCTCGGCAGCGTCAGCGCACGCGTGCCGCTCGCGAGCGTCGCCGAGGTGGACGCTGCTGTTGCCGCGGCCAGAGGCGCGTTTCCCGCCTGGAGCGAAACCGCGCCGATCAAGCGCGCGCGGGTGCTGTTCAAGTTCAAGGAACTGCTCGACCGCCATCACGACGAACTCGCGGAACTGATCACGCGCGAGCACGGCAAGGTGTTTTCCGACGCCAAAGGCGAAGTGATGCGCGGCATCGAGATCGTCGAATTCGCGTGCGGCATCCCGAATCTGCTGAAAACTGATTTCACCGATCAGATCGGCGGCGGCATCGACAACTGGAATCTGCGGCAGCCGCTCGGCGTGGTCGCCGGCATCACGCCGTTCAATTTCCCGATGATGGTGCCGTGCTGGATGTTCCCGGTCGCGCTCGCGTGCGGCAACACCTTCGTGCTCAAGCCGTCCGAACGCGATCCGTCCGCATCGATCCGGCTCGCCGAACTTCTCAAGGAAGCGGGCCTGCCGGACGGCGTGTTCAACGTCGTGCACGGCGACAAGGTCGCGGTGGATGCGCTGCTCGCGCATCCCGAGGTGAGCGCACTGTCGTTCGTCGGTTCGACCCCGATCGCCGAATACATCTACACGGAAGGCACGAAGCACGGCAAGCGCGTGCAGGCGTTGGGCGGGGCCAAGAATCACCTCGTCGTGATGCCCGACGCCGATCTCGATCAGGCCGTCGACGCACTGATCGGCGCCGCCTACGGTTCGGCCGGCGAGCGTTGCATGGCGATTTCGGTGGCGGTCGCGGTGGGTCATATCGCCGATGAGCTGATCGAGCGTCTGACGCCGCGCGTGAAGAACCTGAAGATCCTCAACGGCATGGAAGCGGCGGCCGAGATGGGGCCGCTCGTCACCGGCGCGCATCGCGACAAGGTGGTCGGCTATATCGACGCTGGCGTCGCCGCGGGCGCGAAGCTCGTCGTCGATGGACGCTCTCATCAGGTCGTGGGACACGAGAAGGGCTTCTTCCTCGGCGGCACGCTGTTCGACGACGTGTCGCCCGACATGAAGATCTACCGCGAGGAAATCTTCGGGCCGGTACTGTGCGTCGTGCGCGTGCCAGACTTTGCCTCGGCGGTCGAGCTGATCAACGCGAATCAGTTTGCGAACGGCGTGTCGCTGTTCACGTCCGACGGCGGCATCGCGCGCGCGTTTTCCCGGCAGATCGAGATCGGCATGGTCGGCATCAACGTGCCGATTCCGGTGCCGATGGCCTGGCATTCGTTCGGCGGCTGGAAGAAGTCGCTGTTCGGCGATCATCACGCGTACGGTGAGGAAGGCGTGCGGTTCTACACCCGCTACAAGAGCATCATGCAGCGTTGGCCCGACAGCATTGCGAAGGGCGCCGAATTCACGATGCCGGTCGCCAAATAAGCTGGCGGCTTTGCGCCGCGTCAAGTCGGCGAACGCGCGAACAAAAGAGTAAAAGCGAATAAAAGCGCGTCGCGGCGTAAGCGTGGAGGCGATCGAGCTTCCACGCCTGCGCTGCGAAAAATGCTTAGGAGACTGAACGATGGGTCATACCGACAGTACGCCTCGCGCCGCACGGCGGCTCGAAGGCGAGTTCGACTACATCATTGTCGGTGCGGGCACTGCGGGCTGCGTGCTGGCGAACCGGCTCACCGAAGATCCCGACATCCGCGTGCTGCTGCTGGAAGCCGGCGGGAAAGACGACTATCACTGGATTCATGTGCCGGTCGGCTACCTGTATTGCATCGGCAATCCGCGCACGGACTGGCTGTACAAGACTCAGGCAGAGCCGGGTCTGAACGGCCGCGCGCTGTCCTACCCACGCGGGCGTGTGCTCGGCGGGAGTTCGTCGATCAACGGCATGATCTATATGCGCGGTCAGCGTGAAGACTACGACGAATGGGCCCGTGTGACGAACGACAGCACGTGGTCATGGAACGCGGTGCTGCCGGTCTTCAGGCGCAGCGAGGATCATCACGGCGGCGCCAACGAAGCGCACGGGGCAGGCGGACCCTGGCGCGTCGAGAAGCAGCGGCTCAAATGGAAGATCCTCGAAGAGTTCGCGCAAGCCGCGCAGCAAACCGGCATTCCCGCCACCGACGATTTCAATCGCGGCGACAATACCGGCGTCGGCTACTTCGACGTCAACCAGAAGCGCGGCATTCGCTGGAATGCGTCGAAGGCGTTTTTGCGGCCCGCGTTGAAGCGGGGGAACCTCACGGTTATTACCGGTGCGCACACGCAGCGCGTCGTGTTCGACGGCCGCCGCTGCAGGGGAGTCGAATATCGTGGCGGCGACGTCGAGTATCTCGCCAAAGCGCGTTGCGAAGTGATCCTTTCGGCCGGCGCGGTCAACTCGCCGCAACTGCTCGAATTGTCCGGCGTCGGCAATGGTGCGCGTCTGCAGAATCTCGGCATCGAGATCGTTCAGGATCTGCGCGGCGTCGGCGAAAATCTGCAGGACCATCTGCAACTGCGCATGGCGTATCAGGTGCAGGGCGTGCGCACGTTGAATACGATGTCCGCGCACTGGTGGGGCAAGCTGATGATCGGCATGCAGTACGCGTTGTTTCAGAGCGGACCGATGTCGATGTCGCCGTCGCAACTCGGCGCGTTCGCGAAGTCCGATGCCGACGATCGCTCGCTGTCGCGACCCGATCTCGAGTATCACGTGCAGCCTTTGTCGCTCGACCGCTTTGGCGAACCGTTGCATCGCTTCAATGCGTTCACGGCGTCGGTGTGTCAGCTGCGCCCGACGTCGCGCGGCAGCATTCATATTGCGTCGGCCGATTCTTCCGCGCCACCGTTGATCGCGCCGAACTATCTGTCGACCGACTATGACCGCCACGTCGCCGCGAACGCGCTACGTCTGACGCGCCGCATCGTCGCGGCGCCCGCGCTCGCGCGCTATCAGCCGCGGGAGATTCTGCCGGGCCTGCAGTATCAGAGTGAAGAAGAATTGCAGCAGGCCGCGGGCGCGGTCGGCACGACGATCTTCCATCCGGTCGGCACCTGCCGCATGGGCACGACCGACGATCCCGCCGCGGTCGTCGACAACCGGCTACGGGTTATCGGAGTCGAGGGCTTGCGTGTCGTCGATGCATCGGTGATGCCCAACATCACGTCGGGCAACACCAATTCGCCGACGCTGATGATCGCAGAACGCGCGAGCGACATGATCCGCGAGGATCGTCGCGCGCGCGTGAGCGGCAGCATCGCAGCGCAAATGGGTGTGGCTGCGTCGATGTCGCCTGTGTGACATTCAACGGGCGATGGAAACTGAGCGGATCGGTCATGTTTTCCGCCGCATTCATGAAACATGCTAACCGCGTGCCAGGTGCGCACGGCGCGGGCCTCGTTCACTAAGTGCAAATCCCAATGAATGCGCTGCATCATTGGGGCGACAATGGCAGCCATGCTGCGTGCCGCGCCATGGATCACCGTCCGGATTGGTGCAGCACGCCAACGAGCGGCCAGGGGTGCCGCCAACATAACAAGTCGCGCAGAACTTCGCGCGGAAAGATCGTAGTGCTTCGCCTTACTCCGTATGGAAGGGAACATGATTCTCGGCGATACGATTCTCGAAACGCGCGGCCTCACCCGCGAGTTCAAAGGCTTTGTCGCCGTGAACGGCGTGAACCTGCGTGTGCGCCGTGGCTCGATCCATGCGCTGATCGGGCCCAATGGAGCGGGCAAGACCACCTGCTTCAATCTGCTCACCAAATTTCTTGAACCCACCGCGGGTCAGATCGTTTTCAACGGGGTCGATATCACCGGCGAACGTCCGGCGCAGATCGCGCGGCGCGGCATCATCCGTTCGTTCCAGATTTCCGCGGTATTTCCGCATCTGACGGCATTGCAGAACGTGCGCATCGGGTTGCAGCGCTCGCTCGGCACCGCGTTTCACTTCTGGAAGAGTGAGCGTACGCTGCGGCGTCTGAACGATCGCGCGATGGATCTGCTGACTCAGGTCGGCCTGACCGATTTCGCCGATGTGTTGACGGTCGAGCTCGCCTACGGCCGCAAGCGCGCGCTCGAAATCGCGACCACGCTCGCAATGGAGCCGGAACTGATGCTGCTCGACGAGCCGACGCAAGGCATGGGTCATGAGGACGTCGATCGCGTGACCGCGTTGATCAAAAAAGTATCGGCGGGCCGCACGATCCTGATGGTCGAACACAACATGAATGTGATCGCCGGTATCTCCGACACGATCACCGTGCTGCAACGGGGTGAAGTGCTCGCCGAGGGCAGCTACGCGGAAGTGTCGAAGAATCCGCTCGTGATGCAAGCCTACATGGGCAGCGCCGACGCGGCGCTCGCCGGAGCCCACGCATGAATACGACGGTCGAGCGCGAAGGCCTCGAAGCGAACGAAACAAAAAGCGGCGCGCCCGCGCTGGAAATCGCGGGACTGCAAGCCTGGTACGGGGAATCCCATATTCTGCACGGCGTCGATCTGTCGGTCGGCCGTGGCGAGGTCGTGACGCTGCTCGGGCGCAATGGCGCGGGCCGCACCACGACGCTGCGCGCAATCATGGGCCTGACGGGCCGCCGTACCGGCTCGATCCGGATCGGCGGACGCGAAACGATCGGCCTGCCCACGCATCGCATCGCGCATTGCGGCATCGGCTATTGCCCCGAAGAGCGCGGCATTTTTTCGAGCCTGTCGTGCGAGGAAAATCTGCTGCTGCCGCCGCCCGTTGGCGATAAGGCGCACATGATGTCGCTCGAGGAAATCTACGCGATGTTCCCGAATCTGCACGAGCGGCGCATGAGCCAGGGCACGCGGCTCTCGGGCGGCGAACAGCAGATGCTCGCGGTCGCGCGAATTCTGCGTACCGGCGCGAATCTGCTGCTGCTCGACGAAATCTCGGAAGGGCTCGCGCCCGTGATCGTGCAGGCGCTCGCGCGGATGATCATCACGTTGAAGGCGCGCGGCTACACGATCGTGATGGTCGAGCAGAACTTCCGCTTCGCCGCGCCGCTCGCGGATCGTTTCTATGTGATGGAGCACGGCATGATCGTCGAGCATTTCGGGGCTGGCGAGCTCGAAGGCAAGATGCCGGTGCTGCACGATTTACTGGGCGTATAGAGAAGGGACACACACGCGCCCGACTGCCTCTGATAACCACAAGCGAAGAACCAGGAGACATGCATGAAAAAGAATCCACTCGCGCGAATCGCCTCACTCTGTTTCGCGGTCGCCGCCGGCACCGCACTGACGCTGGGCAACGCGCAAGCGGCCGACGATGCCGTGAAGATCGGCTTCATCACGGATCTGTCGGGACTGTACGCGGATATCGACGGGCAGGGCGGTCTTGAAGCGATCCGGATGGCAGTCGCCGACTTCGGCGGCAAGGTCAACGGCAAGCCGATCACGGTGCTGTACGCGGATCACCAGAACAAGGCGGACATCGCGGCGTCGCGCGCTCGCGAATGGTTCGACCGCGATGGCGTCGACGTGGTGATCGGCGGCACCAACTCGGCGACCGCTCTGTCGACGAACACCGTCGCGGGCGAGAAGCACAAGGTCTACATCAACGTCGGCGCGGGCGCCGATACGCTGACCAACGAGCAATGCACGCCTTACACGATCCACTACGCATACGACACTACCGCGCTCGCAAACGGCACGGGCTCGGCGGTTACAAAGCAGGGTGGCAAGACGTGGTACTTCCTGACCGCCGACTACGCGTTCGGGAAGGCGCTCGAAAAAGCGACCTCGGACGTCGTGAAGGCGAATGGCGGTCAGGTGCTCGGCTCGGTGCGTCATCCGCTGTCGGCGTCGGACTTCTCGTCGTTCCTGTTGCAGGCGCAGGCGTCGAAGGCGCAGATCCTCGGCCTCGCGAATGCGGGCGGGGACACGATCAACTCGATCAAGGCCGCGAAGGAATTCGGCATCACGAAGACGATGAAGCTCGCTGCGCTGCTGATGTTCATCAATGACGTGCACAGCCTCGGTCTCGAAACGACGCAGGGTCTCGTGCTGACCGACAGCTGGTACTGGAACAAGGACGCCGACACCCGCAAGTGGTCGCAGCGCTACTTCGAGAAGATGAAGAAGATGCCGTCGAGCCTGCAGGCCGCCGATTACTCGGCCGCGATGAACTATCTGAAGGCGGTGCAGGCAGTCGGCTCGACCGATCCGGACAAGGTGATGGCGCAGCTGCGCAAGACCAAGATCGACGACTTCTACGCGAAGGGCTACATCCGTCAGGACGGCAGCATGATCCACGATATGTACCTGATGCAGGTGAAGACGCCGGCCGAATCTAAGGAGCCGTGGGACTACTACAAGATCATGGCGACGATTCCGGGCGATCAGGCGTTCACGACCAAGGCGCAGACTCGCTGCGCGCTGTGGAAGTAATAGCGGACGGGCGGGATGCGGTCGAGGACCGCGCCGACCTGAGAGAACCGCCGGCGCTGCAGCGATACGCGCTGGCGGGTAACCGTTTCAGATGCCGCACGCGATGGGCAGTGTCGCCGCTCGCCGCGTGCCGGCCGGATCGTGCGTTACCGATCTCACCTTGACGATGGCTTGAAGGGCTAAGGGCTTCAATGGACATCTTTGGCGTTCCGCTGCCGGCGATGCTGAGCCAGCTTCTGCTCGGGCTCGTGAACGGCTCGTTCTACGCGATTCTGAGCCTCGGGCTGGCTGTGATTTTTGGCCTGCTCAACGTGATTAACTTCGCGCATGGCGCACTATTCATGCTCGGCGCGATGCTCGCGTGGATGGGGCTTTCGTATTTCAATTTGCCGTACTGGGTGATGCTCGTGCTCGCGCCGCTGATCGTCGGACTCGTCGGCGTCGCGATCGAGCGGTCGATGCTGCGCTGGCTTTACAAGCTCGATCATCTGTATGGCCTGTTGCTGACGTTCGGCCTCACGCTCGTGATCGAAGGCGTGTTCCATTCGATCTACGGCTCGTCGGGCCAGCCGTACGACGTGCCGTCGGCGCTGTCGGGCGCGACCAATCTCGGCTTCATGTATCTGCCGAACTATCGCGCGTGGGTGGTCGTCGCGTCGCTGATCGTGTGCTTCGTGACATGGTTCGTGATCGAGAAGACACGGCTTGGCGCGTATCTGCGAGCGGGTACCGAAAACCCGAAGCTCGTCGAGGCATTCGGCATCAACGTGCCGCTGATGATCACGCTGACCTACGGCTTCGGCGTCGCGCTCGCGGCGTTTGCCGGCGTGCTCGCCGCACCGGTGATTCAGGTCTCGCCGCTGATGGGCCAGCCGATGATCATCACTGTATTCGCGGTGGTCGTGATCGGCGGCATGGGCTCGATCATGGGCTCGATTCTGACCGGGCTGATGCTCGGCGTAATCGAAGGACTCACGCGTGTGTACTACCCCGAGGCGTCGGCGACCGTCGTCTTCGTGATCATGGCGCTCGTGTTGCTCGTGCGTCCGGCGGGTCTTTTCGGCAGGGAAAAATGATGCAGAGAAAAGTGCTCTACGGTCTGCTGCTGATCGTGCTGCTCGCGGTGCCGGTGCTCGGCATCTATCCGCTCTTCGTGATGAAGGTGCTGTGCTTCGCGCTGTTCGCGGCCGCCTTCAATCTGCTGATCGGCTATACGGGCTTGCTGTCCTTCGGCCATGCGATGTTTCTCGCGTCGGCCGGTTACGTGACCGGCTATGCGATGCAGACGCTCGGCTTTTCGCCTGAGCTCGGCGTGCTGAGCGGCACTGCGGCGGCGACGCTGCTTGGCCTCGTCGTCGGCTTCTTCGCGATTCGCCGTCAAGGCATCTACTTTGCGATGGTGACGCTCGCGCTCGCGCAGATGGTTTACTTCGTGTTCCTGCAGGCGCCGTTCACGCACGGCGAAGACGGTCTGCAAGGCGTGCCGCGCGGGAATCTGTTCGGTGTGTTGAGTCTGTCGTCGGATGTCGCGCTGTATTTCGTCGTGCTCGCGGTGATCGTCCTGGCATTCCTGCTGATCGTGCGGATCGTGCATTCGCCGTTCGGCCAGGTGCTCGTCGCGATCAAGGAAAACGAGCCGCGTGCGGTGTCGCTCGGCTATGATACCGACCGTTTCAAGCTGCTCGCCTTCATTCTGTCGGCCGGCATCGCGGGTCTCGCGGGTTCGCTGAAGGTACTCGTGCAAGGCTTCGAAACGCTGAGCGATGCCTATTGGACGATGTCCGGCCTCGTGATCCTTATGACGCTGGTGGGCGGCATGGGCACGTTGTTCGGGCCGCTGCTCGGCGCCGCACTGATCGTGTCGCTCGAAGACAGGCTCGGCGATATCGGCTCGGCGCTCGCGTCGATGACCGGCATCGACTGGTTCCGCTCGCTCGGCGAATCGGTGACGATCGTCACGGGGCTGATTTTCATCGCGTGTGTGCTGGCGTTCCGGCGCGGCATCGTCGGCGAGATCGTCGCGCGCGTGCGACCGTTACGGGCTTGAGATTGACTGTATGATGCCGGCCGGGAGGGCGCATGCTTGATGCAGTGCGATACGCGATTGCTTCGACGTCCGATGTAATCGCGGCTTGGGCTGAAGGTCCGGTGGATCGGGGACTGGAGCGAACCTGCGGCAAACCGTGTGACGAAATGCGCGCAGCGCGCCCCAATCCGGTGCCGCAGTGCACCACTAGGGTAATTGCTAGTTGTGACTGCAGGGGTGGTCGTTTAATCTTCATCCAGTTCTGATGCACCACGAATTTGCAGGTGGAGAACGAGGAGACAATTGAGGCACTAAGTGCCCAGAAGAAAGCGCTGTTGGATTGATATCCAACAGCGCTTTTTTATTTGTGTTTTTCGAATTTCTTGATGCGATCTCCTGCTTATTTCGCGCGGTATTTTTTATTCCTCGGCAGCCGCAGCAGCTAAACATCACAAGCCTTCGAAACGCTTGCAGCACGGCGCTTGCGTCCGCTAAACTCGCTATTCACCGACCACTGGGTTGGCAATTAAATCCGTGGATTTAATTGCAATTGAACAACGGGTTTAATAGAGGAGCAGGATGAAGTCGGCATTGCGTTGGATCAGCGCGGCATTGGTCGCCACAGGGGTTTCGGCTGCATGGAGCGGCCATGCATTTGCGGATGTGAAAATCGGCGTCACCGTGTCGGCAACAGGGCCGGCCGCATCGCTTGGTATTCCGGAAAAGAACACGATTGCGCTGCTGCCGGAGGAAGTAGCGGGCCAGAAGATCGACTACATCGTTCTTGACGACGCAACCGATTCCACTCAGGCGGTCAAGAACGCCCGCAAGCTCACTAGTGAAGACCACGTCGATGCATTGATCGGCTCGACCGTCGTGCCGAACTCGCTCGCCATGATCGACATTGCGTCAGAAACCTCCACGCCGATGATCTCCCTGGCCGCGGCTGCGGGCATCGTCGAACCGATGGACGCGAAGCGCGCATGGGTCTTCAAGACGCCGCAAAACGACATTCTGATGGCCACGGCGATCGCGCAGCACATGGCCAATCACGGCGTGAAAACGGTCGCGTTCATTGGTTTTTCCGACGCGTACGGCGAGAGCTGGTTCAAGGAATTCAGCAAGGCCGCTGACCTCGCGAAGATCAGGATCGTCGCGAATGAGCGCTTCGCGCGCAACGACGCGTCGGTCACGGGTCAGGTGCTGAAGATGATGTCGCAGAACCCGGACGCGGTGCTGATCGCCGGTGCGGGCACGCCGGCCGCATTGCCGCAGAAAACGCTGAAGGAGCGCGGCTACAAGGGCAAGTACTATCAGACGCACGGCGTCGCGAACAACGACTTCCTGCGCGTGTGCGGCAAGGATTGCGAAGGCACGTGGCTGCCCGCCGGCCCGCTACTGATCGCCGAGCAACTACCCGAGACGAATCCGGTGAAGAAGAGCGCGCTCGCGTACAAGCATGCATATGAAACGGCGTACGGCGCGGGTTCGGTGTCGACGTTCGGCGGTCATGCGTGGGACGCGGGTTTGCTGCTGCAGCGTGCGATCCCGCTCGCGTTGAAGAAGGGTCAACCAGGCACGCTGGCATTCCGCGACGCGCTGCGTGCCGCAGTCGAAGGCACGAAAGATTTGCCCGCGTCACACGGCATCTTCAACATGAGCGCGAACGACCACGCCGGTCTCGATCAGCGGGCGCGCGTGATGGTGCAGATCGTCGACGGCAAGTGGAAGCTCGCCGGCGACTGAGCGAAGGCTCTGCGCCACGGGACCTCATCGAAAAGACGCGTGCAGTTGACGCGTCTTTTTTATTACCCGGGCCAGGTGTCTGCAGCGCGCAAAAGTGTGGTTTCGGTGCTTCAGGACAAACCCGCATTTAGCAAACGCTCTCTTGACCGTCGATAATGCAGAACGCAAGCTACTAACATATTAGTGGTTTGTGAAGGTCCGGTTGGAAATAAAGCCGCGGCAAACAAACGCGGCGTACGACGCGAATGCGCACTCGCGCGACGCGAGAGGAGCGGTAGCCGACAAAGCGGGGAAGGTGTGCGCGCCGAGCAGGGAAAACCATGCTTGGCACACCTGAACTCGCTCACTAGATTCAGACACCCGGCCATGCAAGCCGGTTTATAGATAGGCGCTTTTGAAGGCGTTTGGAGACTCGCAATGAAAAAGACAAGGCATTGGGTACGCACCGGCATCGCGATGGCGCTGATGTGCGGCGCGGGGGCGGCATTCGCGCAGGTGAAGATCGGCGTCACGTTGTCGACGACGGGGCCGGCAGCGTCGCTCGGAATTCCTGAGAAGAACACGATCGCGTTGTTGCCGAAGGAGATCGGTGGCAAGAGCGTGCAGTACATCATCCTCGACGACGGTTCGGACACCAGCAAGGCCGTGCAGAACACGCGCAAGCTGATCGACGAAGACCACGTCGACGCGATCATCGGCTCGACCGTCACGCCGAATTCGCTCGCGATGCTCGATCCGGCTGCTGAGGGCAAGACGCCGGTGATCTCGCTCGCGGCGTCGGCAGCGATCATTCAGCCGATGGATGCGAAGCGCGCATGGGCGTTCAAACCGCCTCAGAACGACAGCCTGATGGCCGACGCGATCGCCGATTACATGCAGCACCACGGCGTGAAGACGGTCGGCTTCATCGGTTTCTCGGACGCCTATGGCGACAGCTGGAATACGACGTTCGATGCCGTGGCTAAAGCGCACAACCTGAAGATCGTGTCGAACGAGCGCTTTAACCGCACCGACGCTTCGGTGACGGGCCAGGTGCTGAAGACAATGGGCGCGAATCCCGACGCGGTGCTGATCGCGGGCTCGGGCACGCCGTCGGCGCTGCCGGCCAAGACGCTCAAGGAGCGTGGCTACAAGGGCAAGATCTATCAGACGCACGGGGTCGCGAACAACGACTTCCTGCGGGTATGCGGCAAGGATTGCGAAGGCGAACTGCTGCCGGCTGGTCCGATCCTCGTCGTCGATCAATTGCCGGATTCGAACCCGGTGAAGAAGTCGTCGGAAGCCTATAAGAACGCCTATGAGAAGGCTTATGGCGTGGGTTCGGTGGCGACCTTCGGCGGTCACGCATGGGATGCCGGCCAGATGTTGCAGGCTGCGATTCCGGTCGCGCTGAAGACCGCACAGCCAGGCACGCCCGAGTTCCGCGTGGCGCTGCGCAACGCGCTCGAAAACATCAAGGAACTGCCGGTGTCGCACGGCATCATGAACACCACCGCGAACGACCACAACGGCCTCGACCAACGCGCGCGCGTCATCGTGCAGATCGTCGACGGCAAGTGGAAGCTGCAGAACGACTAAGACGATCTACAAAAACAACTAGCGGTACGCGCCTCTCGCGCAAACTGCGGCGTATGACGCCGCATTGCCATTGTGTTCGACGAGAATGGCATCGACCGCCGCGCCGTGACCCGGCGCGGCGGTCGTCTTTTCAGACATTGCTGATCGATGGCCGGCTACGCGCCGCGCCGTCACGACTGTTTCCCGGTTTTTCGATTTCGACGCTTCAGGACGAGGAAGTATGGATCTATCAATTGCGGCGATCCTCGCGCAAGACGGCATCACGACCGGCGCGATCTACGCGCTGCTCGCGCTTGCGCTGGTGCTGGTGTTCTCCGTCACGCGGGTGATCTTCATCCCGCAAGGAGAGTTCGTTTCGTACGGCGCGTTGACGCTCGCCGCACTGCAGACGCAGAAGTTTCCTGCCACGTGCTGGCTGTTGATGGCGATGGGCGCAGCATGCTTCGTCGTCGAGACGGTGGCCGTTTTGCGGCATGCCGAGCGGCGTCGTCATGCGGCGCGCACGCTGCCTGTGCTGGCAGGGAAGTATCTGCTGTTTCCGATCGCGGTCTACGCGCTCACGCGCGGCATTTTTTTGCAGCCGCTGCCGATGATCGTGCAGATCGCGCTGACACTGCTGATCGTGATTCCGATGGGTCCGTTCGTTTATCGCCTTGCCTATGAGCCGATCGCGGAGGCGGCCACGCTGCTGCTGCTGATCGTCGCGGTGGCCGTGCATTTCGCGATGGTCGGTCTCGGCCTCGTGATGTTCGGCGCCGAAGGCTCACGCACCAACGCGTTTTCCGATGCGACATTCAACGTGGGCACGTTGTCGATCTCCGGACAGAGCCTGTGGGTGATCGGCACCGCGGTCGTGCTGATCGGTGCGCTGTATCTGTATTTCGATCGCTCGATCTCGGGCAAGGCGCTGCGCGCGACGTCCGTGAACCGGGTCGGCGCACGGCTCGTCGGCATCGGCACGACGCAGGCGGGACGCCTCGCGTTCACGCTTGCAGCGGGCCTCGGCGCGCTGTGCGGCATCCTCGTCGCGCCGCTCACGACGATCTACTACGACTCGGGCTTTCTGATCGGTTTGAAGGGCTTCGTGGGCGCGATCATCGGCGGTCTGGTCAGCTATCCGCTCGCGGCGGCCGGCTCGATTCTGGTCGGTCTGCTGGAGTCGTATTCGTCGTTCTGGGCCAGTGCTTACAAGGAAGTGATCGTGTTCACGCTGATCATCCCGGTGCTGCTGTGGCGCAGTCTTGCGAGCCCGCATGCCGAAGAGGAAGAGGAGTGACACGATGAAACGGATCATGCAAAAGAAGTTCTTCTGGTTGTTCCTCGTGGTGCTGTTCGCTTTGCCGGTTCTGCCGCATCCGATTCATGTGCCGGAGTACTGGGTCACGCTGCTGAACTACATCGGTCTCTATTCGATCGTTGCGATCGGCCTCGTGCTGTTGACCGGTATCGGCGGCATGACGAGCTTCGGGCAGGCCGCGTTCGTCGGCATCGGCGCTTATGCAACGGCGTATCTGACGACGAACTTCGGCGTGTCGCCGTGGCTCGCACTGATCGCCGGCGTAATCGTGACAGCGCTGATCGCGCTGATGCTCGGTCTGGTGACGATGCGCCTGTCCGGCCACTTCCTGCCGCTCGGCACGATCGCGTGGGGGCTCGCGCTGTTCTACCTGTTCGGCAATCTGGAAATGCTCGGCAAGTACGACGGCATCAACGGCATCCCGGTGCTGAATGTTTTTGGGATCAACCTCGAGTCCGGCCGCCATATCTACTACCTGATCTGGGTGGTCGTGCTCGGGGCGGTCGTTTCTGTTCAGAATCTGCTTAATAGCCGTCCGGGTCGCGCAATTCGTGCGCTGCGGGGCGGCGGGCTGATGGCGGAGGCAATGGGCGTCAACACCGGCTGGATGCGCGTCGTGATCTTCGTCTATGCGGCGGTGCTGGCGTCGGTGTCGGGCTTTCTGTACGCGCACCTGCAGCGCGCGGTGAATCCGACGCCGTTCGGGCTGAATCACGGCATCGAGTTTCTGTTCATGGCGGTGGTGGGCGGCGTCTCGCACGTGTGGGGCGCGGTGCTCGGCGCGGCGATCCTGACGGTGCTGCAGGATTATCTGCAGACGCTGCTGCCGAAACTGCTCGGCGAGAATGGCAACTTCGAAGTGATCGTGTTCGGCATCATCATGGTGCTGTTGCTGCAGTATGCGCGGCAGGGCGTCTGGCCGTTCGTCGCGCGCTTCTTCCCGCGGGGCCCGCGGGCGCATCTCGCGGATCACGCGGACCCTCTGCCGCAGCGGAACAAGCCGCAAGCCGGCGAAGACCTCCTGACGGTGAACAAGGCACGCAAGCAGTTCGGCGGCCTCGTTGCGGTGAACGATGTGAGCTTCGAAGTCAAAGCGGGGCAGATCATCGGGCTGATCGGACCGAACGGCGCGGGTAAGTCGACCACGTTCAATCTGGTGACCGGCGTGCTGCAGGCGACGAGCGGCGAGATCACGTTCCGCGGCGAGCGCATCGATGCGCTCAGTTCACGTGAAATCGTCAAGCGTGGTATCGGCCGGACCTTCCAGCATGTAAAGCTGCTGCCGGGTATGACCGTGCTCGAGAACGTCGCAATTGGCGCGCATCTGCGTGGCCATGCGGGTGTGTGGCGCAGTGTCGTGCGGTTGAACAGCTCGGAAGAGGCGCGGTTGATGGCCGAAGCCGCTCGGCAGATTCGGCGGGTCGGCCTCGAACAGCATATGTATGACGAAGCGGGCAGCCTCGCGCTGGGTCAACAGCGGATTCTCGAAATTGCACGCGCGCTGTGTTGCGATCCGACTCTGCTATTGCTCGACGAACCGGCCGCTGGTCTGCGCTATCAGGAAAAGCTGCAGCTCGCCGATCTGCTGCGCAAGCTGAAGGCGGAAGGGATGAGTGTGCTGCTCGTCGAGCACGACATGGATTTCGTGATGAATCTGACGGACCGGCTCGTAGTGATGGAGTTTGGCACGCGAATCGCTGAAGGCCTGCCGCAAGAAGTGCAGCAGGATCCGGCGGTGCTCGAAGCGTATCTGGGTGGGGTGGAATGATGGACAACACGACAACGACCGGCGTGGCGGCAGCGGGACCGATTCTCGAAGTGGACCGTCTGTCGGTCCGTTACGGCAAGGTCGAGGCGCTGCACAATGCGGCGATCAAGGTGCGGGCGGGGCAGATCGTCTCCGTGATCGGTCCGAACGGAGCGGGGAAGTCGACGCTGCTGAATGCGACCATGGGCGCGCTGCCGACGTCTGGTCATGCGAAAGGCGCGGTTTTCTATCAGGGAGAGGACGTCAGCGCGATACCGGTGGAAAGGCGGGTCGCACTTGGTATGTGCCTGGTGCCGGAAAAGCGCGAGTTGTTCGCGTCGATGAGCGTTGAGGACAATCTCCTGCTTGGCGCCTACCGACGCAAGCGGGCAGGGGAGCGCAACTTTCTCGATCAACTGGAACCGGTGTTCGAACTGTTCCCGCGGCTGAAGGAGCGGCGCAAACAGGCGGCGGGCACGCTTTCGGGCGGCGAACGGCAGATGCTCGCGGTCGGCCGCGCGCTGATGGGCAAGCCCGATCTGCTGATGCTGGACGAGCCGAGCCTCGGTCTTGCGCCGTTGATCGTGAAGGAAATCTTCCACATCATCAGCGCGTTGCGGCAGACGGGCGTCGCGACGCTGCTGATCGAGCAGAATGCGCGGGCTGCGTTGCAAATCTCGGACTACGGCTACGTGCTGGAAACCGGAGAGCTGGCGCTGGAAGGGCCGGCGACCGACCTCGCGCAAAATCCTCGGGTGATCGAAACCTATCTCGGCTTGGCTAAAAAAGTCGCATAAGCGCGCACCGTTTTCGGCGATCGCTGTCTTTCGAAGCGGTGTGTTTCACGTGAAACACACCGCTTTTTTCTTGTTTCACCATTCGGACGAAATTCGGGCCGAAACTTAACCCGTTATAATTCGCCCATACATTTTCCTTTGAAGGCTCACGCGACGATCTGGCGTGAGATCCCGCGATGCTTTTTCCCACAGAATTTGACGTAATCGTCGTCGGCGGCGGTCATGCCGGCACCGAAGCCGCTTTGGCGTCGGCGCGCATGGGCAATAAAACGCTGCTTTTGACCCATAACATCGAGACCCTCGGTCAGATGAGCTGCAATCCGTCGATTGGCGGCATCGGCAAAGGCCATCTGGTCAAGGAAGTCGATGCGCTTGGCGGCGCCATGGCGGCTGCCACCGACGAAAGCGGCATCCAGTTCCGCATCCTGAATTCGTCGAAAGGGCCGGCGGTGCGCGCGACGCGCGCTCAGGCCGACCGCGTGCTGTACAAGGCGGCGATCCGCCATCGCCTCGAGAATCAGCCGAATCTGTGGCTGTTCCAGCAGGCCGTCGACGATCTGATCGTCGAGGGCGACGGCGTAGTCGGCGCCGTCACGCAAGTCGGCATTCGTTTCCGGTCGCGCGCGGTGGTGCTTACGGCAGGCACGTTCCTCGACGGCAAGATTCACGTCGGCTTGAATAACTACACCGGCGGCCGCGCGGGGGACCCCGCCGCGGTCTCGCTGTCGGCTCGGCTGAAAGAGCTGAAGCTGCCGCAGGGCCGGCTGAAGACGGGTACGCCCCCGCGGATCGATGGCCGCACGATCGACTATTCGCAGCTCGAAGAGCAGCCGGGCGATCTGGACCCGGTGCCCGTGTTCTCGTTCCTCGGGCGGGTCGAGCAGCACCCACGCCAGGTGCCGTGCTGGGTCACGCATACGAATCAACGGACACATGACATCATTCGCGGCGGTCTCGACCGTTCGCCGATGTACACGGGCGTGATCGAGGGAGTGGGGCCGCGCTATTGTCCGTCGATCGAGGACAAGATTCACCGGTTTGCGTCGAAGGAATCGCATCAGATCTATCTCGAGCCCGAAGGTCTGACCACTAACGAGTTCTATCCCAACGGGATTTCCACGAGCCTGCCGTTCGACGTGCAGCTCGAACTGGTCCGATCGATGCGCGGTCTGGAGCATGCGCATATCCTGCGGCCCGGCTATGCGATCGAGTACGACTATTTCGATCCGCGTGGGCTGAAGGCATCGCTGGAAACGAAGGTGATCAGTGGCCTGTTCTTCGCGGGGCAGATCAACGGTACCACTGGCTACGAAGAGGCGGCAGCGCAGGGCGTTCTGGCCGGCATCAATGCCGGTCTGTTCGTGCAAGGCAAGGAAGCATGGTGCCCGCGTCGCGACCAGGCTTACCTCGGCGTGCTCGTCGACGATCTGGTCACGCGCGGGGTGTCCGAGCCGTACCGGATGTTTACTAGCCGTGCGGAGTACCGTCTGAGCTTGCGCGAAGACAATGCGGACATGCGGCTGACGGAGATCGGGCGCGAACTGGGTGTGGTCGATGACACCCGCTGGGACGCCTTCAGTCGCAAACGTGACGCTGTTTCACGTGAAACACAGCGCTTGCGTTCAACGTGGGTCAATCCTAAGACGTTGCCTGCGGAAGAAGCGACCGCATTGCTCGGCAAGCCCATTGATCACGAATACAGTCTCGCGGACCTGCTGCGTCGTCCGGGTGTCAGCTACGACGGCGTCTGCGCGCTGCGTGACGGCACTTGTGGCGCGCCCCAAGCACTGGCGGAAGACCCGGTGCTGCTCGCGCAGATCAAGGAACAGATCGAAATCGGCGTCAAATATCAGGGCTACATCGACCGACAGGCCGGCGAGATTGAACGCAACGAGGCCCAAGAGAACACCCGTCTGCCAGAAGGGCTGGACTATACCGAGGTGCGTGGACTGTCGTTCGAAGCTCGCCAGAAGTTGATGCAGTTCCTGCCGGAGACGATCGGCCAGGCGTCGCGTATTTCGGGCATCACGCCTGCCGCGATCTCGCTGTTGATGGTCCATCTGAAGCGCGGCCTCGGGCGTCGCGCGTCGAAACCCGCCGAACCCGGCGCCGACAGCACGCCGGTGGTGCAATGACGGCAGCGCAAAGGGGAAGCGATCAGCAGGCGTTGGTATCATTGCTGGCGGACGGCGTCCGTGAACTCGGGCTCGAACTCAGCGACGCGCAGCAGCGCAAGCTACTCGATTACGTCGCGCTGCTCGCGAAGTGGAACAACGTCTACAACCTGACGGCAATCCGCGATCCACGGCAGATGCTGATTCAGCACATCCTCGATTCGCTGTCGATCGTGCCGCACCTGGCGCCGCGTGGACCGTCGTCGGTGCTCGACGTGGGCTCGGGCGGGGGCATGCCGGGCATCTTGCTCGCGATCGTGCTGCCCGATTGGACCGTCACGACGAACGACATCGTCCATAAGAAGACGGCATTTCAAGCGCAGGCGAAGGCCGAACTGGGTCTCGCGAACCTGTCGGTCGTGACCGGCCGGGTGGAGACGCTGCAGCCTGGCGCCGAAGTACCGGCAAAGTTCGACGTAATCGTCTCGCGCGCATTCGCAGACCTCACGGATTTCGTTACACTGGCCCGTCATCTGGTTGCGGAGCAGGGCGCGATCTGGGCGATGAAGGGCGTGCGACCGGATGCCGAAATCGCGCGTCTACCAGCGGGTGCCCACGTGGAACAGATCATCCGGCTGAATGTGCCGTTGCTCGACGCCGAGCGGCATGTGATCGAGGTGCGAGTGGACACCGAAAGCTAACGGCCGTCGCGGCCTCTAAGCAATCTCAACGATTTTCACTTCATCCAAGCAGCAAAAGGGACACACCAACGATGGCAAAAATCTTCTGCGTTGCGAACCAGAAGGGCGGTGTCGGCAAGACGACCACCGCAGTCAATCTGGCCGCGAGCCTGGCAGCGCAGGGACAGCGAGTCCTTCTCATCGATCTGGACCCGCAAGGCAACGCCACGATGGGCAGCGGTATCGACAAAGCCGAATGTACGAACACGGTCTATGAGGTCCTCGTGGACAGCGTGTCCGTGGCCGATGCGCGCGTGCGACCCGAGGCGGTCGGATACGACGTGCTGCCCGCGAACCGTGAGCTCGCGGGCGCCGAGGTCGAGCTCGTCAGCATGCAGAATCGCGAGCGTCAACTTAGGACGGCGCTCGCCGTGGTCGAGGGCGAGTACGATTTCGTGCTGATCGATTGCCCGCCGGCTCTGTCGTTGCTGACGCTCAACGGACTATGCGCCGCGCACGGCGTCGTCATTCCGATGCAGTGCGAATACTTCGCGCTCGAAGGGCTGTCCGACCTCGTCAACACGATCAAGCAGGTGCACGCGAACCTGAATCGCGACCTCAAGGTGATCGGTCTGCTGCGCGTGATGTTCGATCCGCGCATCACGTTGCAACAGCAAGTCTCGGATCAATTGAAAGAGCACTTCGGCGACAAGGTGTTCGACGCAGTGATTCCACGCAACGTGCGATTGGCCGAGGCGCCCAGCTACGGGCTGCCCGGTGTGGTGTTCGACAGGGCGTCGCGAGGCGCGCAGGCGTACGTGCAGTTCGGCGTCGAAATGATTGAGCGGGTGCGCGCGCTGAATGACGCGCCCCAGGCATCCTAAGCGGATCGAGGAAGCACGATGAACGCAGTAGCAAGAAAGAAGGGACTTGGCCGCGGTCTGGAGGCATTGCTCGGCGGCACCGCGGATATCACTGAAGCAGCGGTGATCGACGGCGCGCCGAATGTACTGCCGCTCGGCAAGATGCAGGCCGGCAAATACCAGCCGCGTACGCGCATGGACGAAGGCGCGCTGCAGGAGCTCGCGGCGAGCATCCGCGCGCAAGGGCTGATGCAACCGATTCTCGTGCGTCCGATCGCGGCGGATCGCTACGAGATCATCGCGGGCGAGCGGCGTTTTCGCGCGGCGCGACTCGCGGGCCTCGATGAGGTGCCGGTGCTTGTGAAGGACGTGCCCGATCAGGCCGCCGCGGCGATGGCGCTGATCGAAAACATCCAGCGCGAGGATCTGAATCCGCTCGAAGAGGCGCAGGGCATCCAGCGCCTGCTCGACGAATTCAATTTCACGCATGAGCAGGCGGCAGAGTCGGTGGGTCGTTCGCGCAGCGCGGTGTCGAACCTGCTGCGGCTGCTGAATCTCGCGACGCCGGTACAGACGATGTTGCTTGCCGGCGATCTGGACATGGGTCACGCTCGTGCGCTGCTCGCGGTCGATGCCGCGACGCAGATCACGCTGGCCAATCAGGTAGTCAACAAGCGCCTGTCTGTGCGCGAGACCGAAAAGCTGGTCGCGATGACCACGAAGGTGACGCCGGCGGTCAAGGCGCGCGCGAACCCGGATGGCGGCCGTGACACTCGGCGGCTAGAAGAGGAACTGTCGGACCTGTTGTCGGCGACAGTGAAAATCAAGCTCGGCCGACGCGGTCGCGGCCAGGTGCTGGTGGATTTTGGCGATCTCGATGCGTTGGAAGGCATTCTTGTCCGCTTGCGCGGGAACGCGAACGTCTGAGTGCAGAATGGCGCTCGAAGGGGGAAACGGCTGGCGGCCTGTGCATGAGCACTGCCGCGAGTTGGATTACTCAGTGCCAGCAACTATCGTGGATTCCAAAACAACCGATGCAAAAATAATCAGTAATCCTAGTTTCAAACCTTCGACGTCGACGCGGTAATCATCCTTACGAGCCGCTATCGCAAAGCGGCTGATCATCATGAAAGCCGCGGCGAGAATGGCTCAGTTCAATTGAAGAGCCGTTCCGTTTAGCCCTTAAAAAAGCGGCATTTGTTGCATTTTCGAGACGTCCGTCAGAGCGTCGAAACGTCCTGCCAAAGAGCTTCGATCCACGCGACTACCCACTCGGGTTTCGCGGTCCCCCGTCCACCTTACATTTGACGTGATTCGTGTCGTTAGCATACGTTTTACCGCATCGTGAAGGCACGTTTCACGCAGTTATAGGTTGGCCTAAAGTCTTGAATTGCCTGCAACTATCGCTTACAATCGCCCGGATTTAATTGCACGGCAACCCCGTAAGCGCTGCGTAAACTCGCGGGCTGAACGAGACTTTCGGAACATTGCGATGGCGGTTAAAACGTCGAATCTGTCGCCGGAAAATGGTGACGACAGACACCGCGCTGAACGCTCCGCACCCGAGACATCCGCCAGTCGGCAGTTCGATCCGGCCGAAGCGTGGGATGACGCGCAGGAAGATAACAATATCGTTCCGCTCACGCGGGCCGAGGCGGAAAAGCTGTTTGGTCCCGGCGTGGGTCGTCCATCGCGCGTGACGCCGTTCAGGGTCGTCGCAGCGCAAATGGTTTTGTCCCTGGTTGCAACGCTGTTGTGGTGGCTGTTCTATAAGCCGCCGGGCGCTGCTGCGCTGTCAGCGTTCATGGGGGGAGCGATCTGCTGGGTGCCGGGTGCATTGTTCGCGGCGCGATTGAAAAAGCTGGGCGGCGCCGAGACCGTGACGAGCTGGATGATCGGTGAAGCACTAAAGATGGGGACAACGATTGCGATGTTTGTCGCAATCGCCTTCTGGTATCACGACGTACGTTGGATTCCGCTGCTGGTGACCTACCTCATCGCGTTGAAGACTTACTGGATCGCCTTGGCGTGGCGCTAAGGTAGCAGCACAAAAAATAGCAGCAAAAAGAATTTAAGGCCGGCGCCTAGCGCTGGCACGGGTGTGCGGACGAGACAGGGCCTGCACCCGGCGCGTTCCCGCAATACGGCGGGAACGGCCTCGAACGATTTTCGACAATTTGGGTGGCTTTAACGATATGGCAGCTAGCGAAGGCACGCGCGCAATGGATCCGTCCGAGTACATCGCGCACCACTTGCAGAACTTTTCCACCGCACACCAGACGTCGATTTTCGACATCCATGTGTGGAATCTCGACACCCTTTTCTGGTCGATCGTGTGCGGTCTCGTCACGATCCTCGTGCTGCATCTGGCAGCCCGCAAGGCAACGTCCGGCGTGCCGGGCCGCTTCCAATGCGCGATCGAAATGCTGGTCGAGATGGTCGAGGATCAATCGAAGGCCATGATCCACGGCTCACGCACCTTCATCGCGCCGCTTGCGCTGACGGTGTTCGTCTGGGTCGCGCTGATGAACTCGCTCGACTTCATTCCCGTCGACCTGCCGGGCCGCTTGATCGGCTGGCTTGGCCTCTCCGAAGTCATTCCGCACCACCGCCTCGTACCGACCGCCGACCTGAACGGCACGATCGGCATCGCCCTCGGCGTGTTCGTGCTGATGATTTACTACAACTTCAAGATCAAGGGCGCGGGCGGCTTCGTGCATGAACTGCTGTCCGCTCCGTTCGGCGCGCATCCGCTGCTGTGGATCCCGAACCTGGCACTGAACATCATCGAGTTCGTCGCGAAGACGGTCTCGCTCGGCATGCGGCTCTTCGGCAACATGTACGCGGGCGAACTGTTGTTCCTGCTGATTGCCCTGCTCGGCAGCATCTGGAGCTTCGGCGCGGACACGACGGTGCTTGGCTTCATCGGCCACGTGGTCGCCGGCACAGTGTGGTCAATCTTCCACATCCTGATCGTTCTGCTGCAGGCGTTCATTTTCATGATGCTGACGCTGGTGTACATCGGCCAGGCACACGACGCGCACTAACCTGCGTTGTCGGCAAAGAATCGTAGTTTTTTAAATCCCAGTTCCAACCAGTTCTAAAAGACTTTTCACAAAGGAGTGATCATGCAAGCTTTCATCGCCAACATCCAGGGTCTGACCGCCATCGGTATCGGCATCATCATCGGCCTGGGTGCTATCGGCGCCTGTATCGGTATCGGTCTGATGGGCGGCAAGTACATCGAAGCATGTGCCCGTCAGCCGGAACTGATGAACCCGCTGCAAACCAAGATGTTCCTGCTGGCTGGTCTGATCGATGCGGCGTTCCTGATTGGCGTTGGTGTGGCAATGCTGTTTGCGTTCGCGAACCCGCTGCTCTCGAAGCTGGCAGGCTGAGGTTCCTCGGAGGTTTGCGCCTGAGCTATAACAGGTAAAGGCGCAGGGCGGAACGGGTACTGGGGCGCTGATCGAGCAGAATCGATGAGCGCCTTGCCGTTTCACTTTCCGAACAAGCAACGTTTAAGGAAACACCGTGAATCTCAACGCAACCCTGTTTGCGCAAATGGTCGTGTTCCTGATCCTCGCGTGGTTCACGATGAAATTCGTGTGGCCGCCGCTGATCAACGCCCTCGACGAGCGCGCGAAGAAGATCGCCGACGGTCTGTCCGCCGCGGAAAAGGGCAAGCAGGAACTCGAAGCCGCTCATAAGCGCGTCGACCAGGAATTGGCTCAGGCTCGCAACGATGGCCAGCAACGCATCGCGGACGCTGAAAAGCGCGCTGTCGCAGTCGCCGACGAAATCAAGGCTCAGGCTCAGGTGGAAGCCGCCCGCATCATCGCGCAGGCGAAGGCCGACGCGGAGCAGCAAGTCGTGAAGGCGCGCGAAGCGCTGCGTGGCGAAGTCGCTGCACTCGCTGTGAAGGGCGCTGAACAGATCCTGAAGCGCGAAGTCGACCAGGCAGCCCACGCTGACCTGCTGAATCAACTGAAAGCCGAGCTCTGATCATGGCCGAACTTGCAACCATCGCCCGTCCGTACGCGGAAGCGCTGTTTGGCGTGGCCGAAGCTGGTGACATCGCCGCCTGGTCCACGCTCGTGCAGGAGCTGGCACAGGTTGCGCGTCTGCCCGATGTGCTGTCGATCGCCTCCAGCCCGAAAGTGAGCCGCGCCCAGGTTAGCGATCTGCTGCTGGCCGCGGTCAAGTCGCCGCTCAAGGACAACGCGCAAGCGAAGAATCTGGTGCAGATGCTGGTGGACAACCATCGCCTGCAGCTGCTGCCGGAAATCGCCTCGCAGTTCGAAGAGTTGAAGAACGCCCGCGAAGGAGCGGCGGATATGCTGGTCGTCAGCGCATTCCCGCTCGAAGGTGCGCAGTTGAACGAACTCGTCGCAAGCCTCGAACGCAAGTTCAAGCGCAAGCTGAAGCCGACGGTCGAAGTCGATCAGTCGCTGATCGGCGGCGTACGCGTGACGGTCGGCGACGAAGTGCTCGATACCTCGGTCCGCGCGCGGCTCGCCAGGATGCAAACGGCCCTGACGGCCTGAAGCGCTTCGCGCTTTAGCGGCTGGCACGCAACAGAATTGACTATCAGGAGCGAATAATGCAACTCAATCCCTCTGAGATCAGCGAGCTGATCAAGAGCCGGATCCAGGGCCTTGAAGCGAGCGCAGACGTTCGCAACCAGGGCACCGTGATCTCCGTGACCGACGGTATCGTGCGTATTCACGGTCTGTCGGAAGTGATGCAGGGCGAAATGCTCGAATTCCCGGGCAATACCTTCGGTCTGGCACTGAACCTCGAGCGCGACTCGGTCGGCGCCGTGATTCTGGGTGAATACGAACACATTTCGGAAGGCGACATCGTCAAGACGACGGGCCGCATTCTCGAAGTGCCGGTTGGTCCGGAACTGCTCGGCCGTGTGGTCGACGCGCTCGGCAACCCGATCGACGGCAAGGGCCCGCTCAATGCGAAGATGACCGACGCAATCGAAAAGATTGCACCGGGCGTGATTTGGCGTAAGTCGGTTTCGGAACCGGTCCAAACCGGTTTGAAGTCGATCGACTCGATGGTGCCGATCGGCCGTGGCCAGCGTGAGCTGATCATCGGCGACCGTCAGTGCGGCAAGACCGCAGTCGCCGTCGACGCGATCATCAACCAGAAGGGCAAGAACCTCGTTTGTATCTACGTCGCGATCGGCCAGAAGGCTTCGTCGATCATGAACGTGGTGCGCAAGCTCGAAGAATCGGGCGCGCTCGAATATACGATCGTCGTCGCCGCTTCGGCTTCGGATTCGGCCGCGATGCAATACCTCGCGCCGTACGCCGGCTGCACGATGGGCGAGTACTTCCGCGATCGCGGCCAGGACGCGCTGATCGTTTACGACGACTTGACCAAGCAGGCTTGGGCATACCGTCAGATCTCCCTGCTGCTGCGCCGCCCGCCGGGCCGTGAAGCTTACCCGGGTGACGTGTTCTATCTGCACTCGCGTCTGCTCGAGCGTGCTGCTCGCGTCTCGGAAGAGTACGTCGAGAAGTTCACCAACGGCGAAGTGAAGGGCAAGAGCGGTTCGCTGACGGCGCTGCCAGTCATCGAAACGCAGGCAGGCGACGTGACCGCATTCGTTCCGACGAACGTGATCTCGATTACGGACGGCCAGATCTTCCTTGAAACCGACCTCTTCAACGCAGGTATCCGTCCGGCAATTAACGCTGGCGTGTCGGTGTCGCGCGTGGGTGGCGCGGCTCAGACGAAGGTCGTGAAGAAGCTGTCGGGCGGTATCCGTACCGACCTCGCGCAGTACCGTGAACTCGCAGCGTTCGCGCAGTTCGCATCGGACCTCGATGAAGCGACCCGCAAGCAGCTCGAGCGCGGCCGCCGCGTGACCGAACTGCTGAAGCAGCCGCAGTATCAGCCGCTGCAAGTGTGGGAACTGGCTGTATCGCTGTTCGCGGCGAACAACGGCTATCTCGACGACCTCGAAGTTGCTCAAGTCCTGCCGTTCGAGAAGGGCCTGCGCGATCACCTGAAGTCGAGCCATGCTGACCTGGTCAAGCGTATCGAAGATACCAAGGAACTCTCGAAGGACGACGAAGGCCTGCTGCACACGGCCGTCAAAGACTTCAAGAAGTCCGGCGCTTATTGATCCGCGAGTGATCCGCAAGGCATAAACGGACCTTGAAGCGGCGCGGGCCGCATGCGAATGCTCCCGCGCTGCTTCGATCAAGGAGCAAGCAATGGCTGGAATGAAGGAAATTCGCGGCAAGATCAAGAGCGTGCAAAACACGCGCAAGATCACAAAAGCGATGGAGATGGTGGCCGCATCGAAGATGCGCCGCGCTCAGGAGCGCATGCGCGCTGCTCGCCCGTATGCCGACAAGGTCCGCGACATCGCCGCGCACATGAGCCGTGCGAACCCGGAGTATCGTCACCCGTTCATGGTGTCGAACGAAGGCGCGAAGGCGGCCGGCATCATCCTCGTCACGACCGATAAAGGTCTGTGCGGCGGGATGAACACCAACGTGCTGCGCGCGTCGCTGCAGAAGTTCAAGGAACTGGAAAGCCAGGGCAAGACGATCGAGGCAACCGCGATTGGCAGCAAGGGTCTGGGCTTCCTGAACCGTCTGCAGGCGAAGGTCGTGTCGAACGTCGTGCAACTGGGTGATACGCCGCATCTGGAAAAGCTGATCGGCGCGGTGAAGGTCCAGCTCGACCTGTTCTCGGAAGGCAAGATTTCGGCGGTGTACCTCGCGTACACGCGCTTCGTCAACACGATGAAGCAGGAGCCGGTGATCGAGCAGCTGCTGCCGTTGTCGGCGGACCAGTTCGAGCGCACAGAAGAAGACGGTACGACGCCGAGCACGCAGTGGGACTACATCTACGAGCCGGATGCGCAAGCAGTGGTGGACGAACTGCTGGTGCGTTATGTCGAAGCGCTGGTCTATCAGGCCGTCGCTGAAAACATGGCATCGGAGCAGTCGGCCCGCATGGTCGCGATGAAAGCCGCTTCGGACAACGCCAAGACGGTCATCAGCGATCTGCAGCTCGTCTACAACAAGAGCCGTCAGGCCGCGATCACGAAAGAACTGTCGGAAATCGTCGGTGGAGCGGCGGCCGTCTGACCTCGGTCAGACAGGTCGTTGCGTGTGCGCCCGAGTGGCGCACCCATCGGAGAAACTGCGCCTTTGCGCGAGTGAAGAATTGAGTATCTAAAGGAAAAGCGATGAGTACTACTGCTTTGGTAGAAGGCAAGATCGTACAGTGCATCGGCGCGGTGATCGACGTGGAATTTCCGCGTGAATCCATGCCGAAGATCTACGACGCGCTCATTCTCGAAGGTTCGGAGCTGACGCTCGAAGTCCAGCAGCAGCTGGGCGACGGCGTGGTCCGTACCATCTGTCTGGGTGCATCGGACGGTCTGCGCCGCGGCACGATCGTCAAGAACACGGGTAATCCGATCAGCGTGCCGGTCGGTAAGCCGACGCTCGGCCGTATCATGGACGTGTTGGGCCGTCCGATCGACGAAGCCGGCCCGATCTCGAGCGAAACCACGCGTGCGATCCACCAGAAGGCTCCGGCGTTCGACCAACTGTCGCCGTCGACCGAGCTGCTTGAAACCGGCATCAAGGTTATCGACCTGATCTGCCCTTTCGCGAAGGGCGGTAAGGTCGGTCTGTTCGGTGGCGCCGGCGTGGGCAAGACCGTGAACATGATGGAACTGATCAACAACATCGCGAAGGAACACGGCGGTTACTCCGTGTTCGCCGGTGTGGGCGAGCGTACCCGCGAAGGGAACGACTTCTATCATGAAATGAAGGACTCGAACGTTCTCGACAAGGTCGCGCTGGTGTACGGCCAGATGAACGAGCCGCCGGGCAACCGTCTGCGCGTCGCGCTGACCGGTCTGACGATGGCCGAGCACTTCCGTGACGAAGGCCTCGACGTGCTGTTCTTCGTCGACAACATCTACCGTTTCACACTGGCCGGTACCGAAGTGTCGGCACTGCTCGGCCGTATGCCGTCGGCAGTGGGCTATCAGCCGACGCTGGCTGAAGAAATGGGTAAGCTGCAAGAGCGCATTACGTCGACCAAGACTGGCTCGATCACGTCGGTTCAGGCCGTGTACGTCCCTGCGGACGACTTGACCGACCCGTCGCCGGCGACGACCTTTGGCCACCTGGACGCAACCGTCGTGCTGTCGCGTGACATCGCTTCGCTCGGTATCTACCCCGCGGTGGACCCGCTCGATTCGACCTCGCGTCAGATCGACCCGCACGTGATCGGCGAAGAGCACTACTCGATCACGCGCGGCGTGCAGCAAACGCTGCAGCGCTACAAGGAACTGCGCGACATCATCGCGATTCTGGGCATGGACGAACTCGCGCCGGAAGACAAGCTCGCTGTGGCGCGCGCTCGTAAGATCCAGCGTTTCCTGTCGCAGCCGTTCCACGTCGCGGAGGTGTTCACGGGTTCGCCGGGCAAGTACGTGCCGCTGAAGGAAACGATCCGCGGCTTCAAGATGATCGTTGAAGGCGAGTGCGATCACCTGCCGGAGCAAGCGTTCTACATGGTCGGCACGATCGACGAAGCCTTCGAAAAGGCCAAGAAGATCCAGTAAAGGTCGGGTGTAACGAAGCAGGCGCGGGCCTCGCGCATCACAACTACCAAGACGGTGGTGTTGCGCAAAGCCGGCGTCTCTGATTACGCTCAACCTGCCTTGCATGGGACGGGAGTCAGCACTAAAGCGCTAACTCTCGTCGACAGGAGTCGACACATATGGCAACCATTAAAGTAGACGTCGTCAGCGCGGAAGAGGAAATCTTCTCGGGCCAGGCGAAGTTCGTCGCGCTGCCAGGCGAAGCGGGTGAACTCGGCATTCTGCCGGGCCACACGCCGCTCATCACGCGGATCCGTCCGGGTGCGGTGCGCATCGAAGTTGAAAATGGCGAAGAAGAGTTTGTCTTCGTCGCCGGCGGCATCCTCGAAGTTCAGCCGGGCGCAGTGACGGTTCTCGCCGACACCGCGATCCGCGGCAAGGATCTCGACGAAGCTAAGGCCGAAGACGCACGCAAGCGTGCGGAAGAGGCGCTGCAGAACACGGGCTCCAACCTCGAGTACGCGACCGCACAGGCGGAGCTCGCATACGCGACGGCGCAGCTCGCGGCAATCCAGCGTCTGCGCAAGCTGCGCGGCCAGCACTAAAGCAGCACGTAGAAGAAGAAAGCAGCCCGCGCGGCTGCTTTTTTTTGATATCTGGTTGACGTTTACGTAAAGGTCGGCAAAATCCACGAGGTTGGAGACATAGGTGCCGGTCGGCGCGCTGCGGTGCGGGTAAGACTTGATGCCGGCCCGGTACTCGCGGGTGCACAATCGATTTCAAATTCATTTCAATAGAGCGCGCTTGCGCTCACGGAGACAACACCATGGCAACGCATAGCTCGGGTGAAGGTGCGCTCATCGAACCCGCGGATGGACTGTCGTATGTGCGCGGGTCGACTGAAAATCCGTTGAGCGAAGCGACCGTCGGCGAGTTTCTGCGCGACACCGCCGCGCGCTTTCCCGATCGACCGGCCGTGGTGTTTCGCGAGCAGCGCATTCGCTGGACATGGAGCGAATTCGCGCAAGAAGTGGACGTGCTGGCGTCCGGGCTGCTTGCGCTCGGAATCGCGAAGGGCGATCGTGTCGGCATCTGGTCACCGAACCGCGTCGAGTGGCTGCTGACGCAGTTCGCGACCGCGCGTATCGGCGCGATCCTCGTCAATATCAATCCGGCGTACCGGCTCGCGGAGCTCGAATATGCGCTGAACAAGGTCGGTTGCAAGGCAATCATCACCGCCGAGCGCTTCAAGACGTCGATGTACCTCGAGATGCTGCAGGAACTTGCGCCCGAACTCGCGACGCAGCCGCCGGGCGAATTGCATGCCGCGCGGCTGCCGGAGCTGCGCTACGTGATCCGCATGTGCGACACGGAGACGCCAGGCATGCTGAGCTTTTCCGACGTGATCGAGCGTGGCCGTGCGTCGTTCGACGCCGCCCGGCTCGATGCGATCGGCGTGACGCTGTCGTGCCGTGAACCAATCAACATCCAATTCACCAGCGGCACGACGGGCAATCCGAAAGGCGCGACGCTGACGCATCGCAACGTCGTGAACAACGCGCGCTATATCGCGATGGCGATGCGGCTCAGCGAGCAGGACGGCCTGTGCATTCCAGTGCCGTTGTACCACTGCTTCGGGATGGTGCTGGCGGTGCTCGCATGCGTGTCGGTCGGGGCGAACATGGTGTTCCCGGGCGAGGGCTTCGATCCGGCCGCGACGCTTGCCGCGACTGCCGAGGAAAAATGCACCGCGCTGCACGGCGTGCCGACGATGTTCATCGCCGAACTCGACCATCCGACCTTCGCCTCGTACGACTTCTCGCGGCTCCGCACCGGCATCATGGCGGGCTCGCCGTGTCCGATCGAGACGATGAAGAAGGTCGTCTCGAAGATGCACCTGAGCGAGATCACCATCGCCTATGGCATGACGGAAACCAGCCCGGTCTCGTTCCAAAGCTCGACGACCGATCCGCTCGACAAGCGCACGACGACGGTCGGGCGCATCCAGCCGCACCTCGAAGTGAAAATCGTCGATCCGCTCGGCAATATCGTCCCGGTTGGCGAAACCGGCGAGCTATGCACGCGCGGCTACTCGGTGATGCTCGGTTACTGGGGCGACGAAGCGAAGACGCATGAGAGCATCGTCGACGGATGGATGCATACGGGCGACCTGGCGACGCTCGACGCGGAAGGCTATTGCAACATCGTCGGCCGGCTGAAGGACATGCTGATTCGCGGCGGCGAAAACATCTATCCGCGCGAGATCGAGGAGTTTCTGTTCCGCCACCCGAAGATCCAGAGCGTGCAGGTCTTCGGCGTGCCCGATACCAGGTATGGCGAAGAAGTATGCGCGTGGATCGTGCTGCGGACGGGCGAACAGGCAACGGCGGAAGAGATCCAGCAGTTCTGCCAGGGACAGATTGCGCACTACAAGGTGCCGCGCTATATCCGCTTCGTCGACGAACTGCCCATGACCGTGACCGGCAAAGTACAAAAATTCGTGATGCGTGAAAGCATGATCAGCGAATTGAAACTCAGGGAGGACAAGACGGCATGACGCTGCCGCGGCACTCTTCGCAGCCAACACCAGCAACAGGTGAGGAGTAGGACTGTGGTTGCGCGGCGAGGATTCGTCGCGCGCAAACGTTTGAGCAGACGAAAAAAAAGCGGGCCTGGAGCCCGCTAAAAACCACACGCTACGGGGTTAGCGCGAGGAGACCAATGATGGGACGGTCATGCCGACGACCCTGCGTCGGTTACGGCCCCAGCAGGGATGCCCCCTTCACAGGGCTTCGGCAACCGCCGACCGGCAAGTGCATCGTATCCGCTCACACCACGCACACAGCCACATCCGTGTTGAAACCGTTGAGGGCATTGTGGGCGAATTAACTTACGAAGGCGGTAACAAAGTGTTTCAGGTTGTAACGCCCGCCGGATAAGGCGTTGCGGGATTTATTGCCAAAACAAAGCGGTTGAAAGGTAATTTTTACCGATACCTGCGACGCAATTCAAGCCGCAGGTTTGATGCCACTCGTGGCGTACATTGCAGTAAAAATCCGGTCACTCATCCGCGGGAAATGGTTGCATCTGCAGCTTTTGACCGACGGACTTCTTGTGAAACAGGTACTACGACCCTGCCCCGAAATATCTCGCAAGTCGGCGAAAATCAACGCTGCAATGCAGCGACGCGATGGCGCTTGCGCCACTAATAAAAAGGGGCGCATGTCAGCCTTATAGCGCTGATCCGGCAGTTATTACAGCCGCACAACGTCGCCCCTCGTTACATCCTCGCCGATGCGACACCTTCAGCCCTGCACAAGCCGCCCTTGCCGCAACCAGTTAGCAGTTGACGGCTTGCCACGGACACGGTCGGCTTACTTCAACCACTTGTCCGCAATGGCCTGATACTCGCCGGTCGCTCGAGCGAGGTGCAGCCATTGATCGACGTATTGCTGGAACGCGACGTCGCCGCGCGGCACCAGCCATGCCTTCTCGCCGTACTGGAACGGCTTGTCCGGATGCACCGAGCATAGGCCGGGATTGAGCTTCTGCTGCAGCAGCGTTTCCGACGCATCCGTTACCATCACGTCCGCTTTGCCGGCGAGAATCTGCTTGAAGATCGTCACGTTGTCCGGATAAACGGTCAGGTTCGCGTGCGTGAAGTATTGCTTCGCGAACTTCTCGTTGGTGCCACCCGGGTTGACGATCACTCGCGTGGACGGTTGATCGATCTGCGCGACCGTCTGATATTTGTTGACATCGTCGCAACGGACGATCGGCGTCTTGCCGTCGATCATGTAAGCCTGAGTGAAGAACGCATGCTTCTGGCGCTCGAGCGTCGGCGACACGCCGCCGATGCCGATGTCGCACTTCGCGACGAAGTCGTTCATCAGGTTTGACCACGACGTCTTGACGAACTCGACCTTCACGCCGAGCGACTTCGCAAGCGACTCAGCCATGTCGATATCGATGCCCTCGAACTGGCCATCGCCTTTGTAGAACGAGTACGGCTTGTAGTCGCCGGTAGTGCAGGCGCGTATCGTGCCGCGGCTGATGATGTCGTCGAGCCGGGACGGCGCGGCCGCGGCGCTTTGGGCGTTGGCCATGCCGACATGCATCAGGACGCCGGCGAGCGCGCCGAGCATTGCGAGTGCTGCCTTCTTCATCCAGTCTCCTATGGTGTGTAGTGTGTAATTCATCGGTAAAGCTGTGGGATAGTAGCTTGGCAGCGCGGGCTTGAACATCGGCCGTTCCGCCAGGGTGAGCCGGGCAGCAGAAGACAACGAGCCGGTAGCAGTGCACGCAGTGGCGCACGGCAGCGGGCGGAGGTGCGCCGGAGCTGCACTCCGCCCGCTTCCCACGACGCGCCGTCGCAACATCGATTGCCCCGCGATGCGCGATGTCCGAGGCCGCCTCCGGTAAAATGCTCCTTTGCCCTCAGCTCTCCAGTCGCACGCAACGTGGCCCATCAACTCCTGAACGACACTTTCCTGCGCGCGCTGCTGCGCCAGCCCACCGACTACACGCCGATCTGGCTGATGCGGCAAGCTGGCCGCTATCTGCCGGAATACAACGCCACGCGTGGGCGCGCGGGCAGTTTCCTCGGTCTTGCGAAGAATCCGGCTTTCGCGACGGAAGTCACGCTGCAGCCGCTCGATCGGTATCCGCTCGACGCCGCGATCCTGTTCTCCGACATCCTGACCGTGCCTGACGCGATGGGCCTCGGCCTCGATTTCGTCAACGGTGAGGGGCCGAAATTTGCCCGTCCGGTGCGCACCGAAGACGACGTCGCGCGCCTCGCGGTGCCCGACATCGACGCCACACTGCGCTACGTGACCGACGCCGTGCGCGAAATCCGCACGGCGCTGAAGGACGCCCAAGGCCGGCAGCGCGTACCGTTGATCGGCTTCTCGGGCAGTCCGTGGACGCTCGCGTGCTACATGGTCGAAGGCGGCGGCTCGGCGGACTTTCGCACGGTCAAATCGATGCTGTACGCGCGTCCCGATCTGCTTCAGCGGATTCTCGACATCAACGCGCGCTCGGTCGCGGCATATCTGAACGCGCAGATCGAAGCCGGCGCGCAGGCAGTGATGATTTTCGACACATGGGGCGGAGCGCTCGCCGATGGCATCTATCAGCGCTTTTCGCTGCGCTACATCGAGCAGGTGGTCAGTCAACTGAAGCGCGAGCACGATGGCGAAAAAGTGCCCGTGATCGCCTTCACGAAGGGCGGTGGCCTGTGGCTTGACGACATCGCCGCGAGCGGTGTGGACGCGGTGGGCCTCGACTGGACCGTGAACCTCGGCAAGGCGCGCGAGCGTGTTGGTGGCAAGGTGGCTCTTCAGGGCAACATCGATCCGTCGGTGCTGTTTGCACCGCCTGCCGCGATCCGCATGGAAGCGCGCGCGGTGCTCGACAGCTTCGGCAATCATCCCGGCCACGTTTTCAATCTGGGGCACGGCATTTCGCAGTTCACGCCACCGGAGCATGTTGCCGAGCTGGTGGACGAAGTGCATCGTCACAGCCGCGCTATCCGTAGTGGTGCACATACGCCCGCGTGAGATTGTAATCGTTACCGTTTCGTGTTGCGTTGCAGCGAATTGGGCTCTGGGTCTAAGGACCGCAGTTCCGCGAAGAGGCCGTCAGATGGTGGTCTTACGAAAGTCAAGAGTTGACTTATGCACACTTCGCACGCTGCGGCGCAGTAGAGGGTTTAATCGTGGCCCGACCCTTGCACATACCCGGTTCATTTGATCTGAGCCTTGTCGGGCAAGGCTTTGCGGGGAGCGGGATGAAATGTGCGGAATCCCACAAAAGGCCGTCGCCACGCCGTTTGCGGCCCGTCGAAGCGAAGTTCTCAACAAAGTTATCCACAGGGCCACGAGCCGAGCGCAATTGTTCAGCCGAATCCAAAACTTAGCGGTGAAATTAAGGTTTTACTTTAACTTCGACGGGTTCGTGTCCCGCGCGAGCCACCCCGCGCCGCGATATGGCATCGTGCCCGCTCGTCCGCAGCGCCTCGCCGAGTGAACGAAGTGTTCGTCCGCGTCGCCCTCGATCATCCGCTGCCGACCCTGTTCGACTATCGCTGCGGCACATCCGAGGCGCCTGTCGTGGGCACGCTCGTCAGCGTTCCGTTCGGCAAACGGCACGTGGTGGGGCTGATCTGCGAAGTGGCCGCCCACAGCGAGGTGCCCGCCGAACGCCTGCGGGATGTGGATAAGGTCTGCTCGTCGTGTCCGCCGGTGTCGGCACATTGGCTTGCACTCGCCGCGTTCGCCGCGGACTACTATCAACGCGGTCTCGGCGAAGTGGCGTTGCCCGCGCTGCCGCAGGCGCTGCGCGACGCGTCGCGCTGGTCGCGGCTGTTCGCGCCGGAAGAGCGCTATCGGTTGACGGCCGAGGGCCGCACGGCGTTGCCTGACGCGTTGCCGGCCCGCGCGACGGCGCTCCGAGCGCTTGCGCAAGCACTCGCGCAAGCCGACTTCCTGCTCGCCGCCGACGCCCGCGCGCTGCATCCGAAGGCGCTGGCGACACTCGACACATGGCAGACCGCTGGCTGGGTGACGCTCGACGTGATCGATGCCGCCGCTGTGCCCGCCGCGGCGGCGCTGCCGGACGCACCCGCGCCGGTCCTGCCGACCCTCACCGACGAGCAGGCGAGTGCCGTCGAAGCGATCCGCGACGCCGGCGGCTTCGCGCCGTTCCTGCTGCACGGCGTGACGGGCAGCGGCAAGACGGAGGTGTACCTGCGCGCGCTTGCCGCGATTCTGGCCGCCAAGCCTGATGCGCAAGCGCTCGTGCTAGTGCCGGAGATCAACCTGACGCCGCAGTTCGAGGCGGCGTTCCGCGCCCGCTTCGCCGCGCTCGACGCCAGCGCGATCGTCACGCTGCATAGCGGCCTCGCCGAAGGCGAGCGCGCCCGCAACTGGTTTGCCGCGCACACCGGCCGAGCGCGCATCGTGCTCGGCACGCGGCTCGCGGTGCTCGCGTCGCTGCCGCGGCTGGCGATCATCGTCGTCGACGAAGAGCACGATCCCGCCTACAAGCAGCAGGAGGGCTTGCGCTATTCGGCGCGCGATCTCGCAATCTATCGGGCGAAGCAGCTCGGCGTGCCGGTCGTGCTCGGCTCGGCGACGCCGTCGCTCGAGAGCTGGTGGCAGGCCGATCAGGGCCGCTACAAGCGGCTCACGCTGTCGCGCCGGGCCGTCGCCGACGCCGCGCTGCCGGCCGTGCGCCTGATCGATCTCGAAGACGAGCGCCGCCGCGGGCGGGCGTCGATCGAAGGCTTGTCGGGTCCGTTGATCGCCGCGATGAAGGCGCGGCTCGAACGCGGCGAACAGAGCCTCGTGTTCCTGAACCGTCGCGGCTACGCGCCGCAACTCGCCTGCGACGCGTGCGGCTGGGTGGCCGGTTGTCCGCGCTGCAGCGCCTACGTCGTGCTGCACAAGCCCGAGCGCGCGCTGCGCTGCCATCACTGCGGCTGGGAGTCTCGTATCCCGCGTTCGTGCCCGGAGTGCGGCAACGTCGATATCGCACCGCTCGGGCGCGGCACGCAGCGCGTCGAGGAAACGCTCGCGAGCGCGGTTCCGGGCGCCCGCGTGCTGCGTATCGATGCCGACAGCACGCGCCGCAAGGGCAGCGCGCAGGCGTTATTCTCGGACGTGCACGCGGGCGAGGTCGATATTCTGGTCGGTACCCAGATGATCGCGAAAGGACACGATTTCCAGCGCGTGTCGCTGGTAGGCGTGCTGAATGCCGATACCGCGCTGTTTTCGCATGATTTCCGCGCGAGCGAACGCCTGTTCGCGCAGCTGATGCAGGTGAGCGGCCGCGCGGGCCGCGCCGGCCTGCCGGGCGAAGTGCTGGTGCAGACGCGCTATCCGCGTCACGCGCTGTATCACGCGCTTGGCCGTCACGACTACGTCGGCTTCGCCAACTCGACGCTCGCGGAGCGACGTGACGCGCACCTGCCGCCGTTCGTCTACCAGGCGCTGCTGCGCGCCGAAGGCCGCACGCTCGAAGCGGCGCTCGCGTTTCTGCAGCAGGCCGCCGCCGAGCTTGCGCAGATTCCTGCCGCCGAGCGCGTCACCGTCTACGACGCTGTGCCGCTCACGATCGTCAAGGTGATGCATGTGCATCGCGCGCAACTGCTGATCGAAAGCGCGTCGCGCGCTGCGCTGCAGGCCACGTTGCGCGCGTGGCAGCCCCTGTTGCGCGCACTCAAGGGCGTGTTGCGCTGGAATCTCGAAGTCGATCCGCTCGACATCTGACGCCACGGCCCAGGTTACGCCGGCCTTACTTCTTTGAGTCATATCCATAGAGCGAATGATCGTTTCGCTTTGTGATAGCGCTCGCCTATATTCGCCAAATCGGCGCATTTTGCGGCTAAACAACAACTACTTCGCGCCGATACCACTCAACTTTCTCGGGGCATCTGCAATGAGCGACACCCATCATCCCGCACCGGCGGGCGCCGCACCGGGTCATCGGCAAGGTACACAAGATGCGCAAACCGCACGAGGCAGCGGCTTTTTGCTGACCGAAGATTGGCTCGCTGCTGGCGTTGGCCTCCTCGTGATCGTGATTGCGTGGGCGCTGTTCGCGTCGGGCAGCAGCATCAAGTGGCTCGCCGTCGCGCCGGCCAAATGGTCGAGCGTCTCACAGGCTGCGCAGGACATTGGCAAACATTTACCTAACTACCTCGCGCTGTTCGCGACCTTCGCGGTGCTGTTCGGCGCGAGCGTCGCTCTGCTCAGGCAGCGCGTCGGCGCTTTTCTCGCGGCGTTCGTCGTCGTATTCGTCGCTTCCGCGCTGATCCTGACGCTCGGCGCGTGGGTCGACGCGTCGAGGTACAACCTCGAACCGCCGCTGGTTGCGCTCGCCTTGGGGCTGCTCGTGTCGAACCTTTTCACGCTGCCGCAGTGGCTCGGGGCGGGGTTGCGCGTCGAGTTTTACATCAAGGTCGGGATCGTGCTGCTCGGCGCGACGCTGCCGTTCACGCTGCTCGTGTGGGCCGGGCCGGTTGCGGTCGTACAGGCGAGCATCGTGTCGTTGGTGACGTTCTTCGTGATCTTCCTCGTTGCGCGGGCGTTCGGGCTCGATCGGCGCTTTGCCGCCGTGCTCGGTGTCGGCGGCGCAGTGTGCGGCGTGTCGGCAGCTATCGCGATTGCCGGCGCGGTACGGGCGAAGCGCGAGCAGGCGTCGGTCGCGATCACGCTGGTCGTGCTGTGGGCAGTCGTGATGATCTTCGTGCTGCCGTTCGTGTCGCGCTCGCTCGGACTGTCGACGGCCGTCGCCGGCGCCTGGATCGGCACGTCCGAATTCGCCGACGCCGCTGGCATCGCCGCCGCCCAGGCCTATGGCGATTTCGCGCGACACGCGGGAAGCGCGATCGCCGGCGCGCCGGAAGCGTCGTTGCAGGCGTTCACGCTGATGAAGGTGGTCGGCCGCGACATCTGGATCGGCATCTGGGCGTTCGTGCTCGCCATCGTCGCGACAACGCGTTGGGAAGCGCAGGACAGCGGCGTCACCGCGCGCGCGAATGCCGGTGAGATCTGGGCGCGTTTCCCGAAGTTCGTGATCGGTTTCGTGATCGCGTCGGCATTGGTCACGTGGATCGCGAGCCATTATTCGCTCGCCGATTACCGCAAGGTCGTCACGCCGGAGTTCGTCGCGCCGATCACGGTGCTGCGCACGTGGGCGTTCACCTTCTGCTTCCTGAGCATCGGTCTGACGACGCGCTTCCGCTCGCTTGCCGCGACCGGTCTGAAGCCGTTCCTCGCGTTCGCGGCGGGCGTGGTGGTCAATATCGCGATCGGCTATGCGCTGTCCGCGCACGTGTTCGCGTCGTACTGGAACAGCCTCGGATAACGCCCGTGAAGATTTCAATGGCTCGTGGAGTCGGCGCAAACCCATACGCGGGCGCCGTAGAGCGCCGCGGCGCGGCGGACGTGCCATGCTGTGCCGGATGCCGGCATCGCGTGAGCGACCGGGATGCGCTCGAGCAGCGTATTCCCGGGCTTGTCGCGTTCAGTTCGGGGTTCGGCGCGAGCGTTGCCGATAGCAGGCTGTGTCGTCTGCACGACCAGCTGGTTTCACCCGGCGACGTCTGTGCGCAGTTCGAGTCGGTTGCGCCGTCACTGGCGCCGCGCTGACCCAAAGGCGATCTTCAGGCGCCAAGCCCCGCGCGCCAATCGGATCGCAAATTCCCACATCCGCGCGCTTCCGGCTCTATGAGCCGTCGCGCGGGCTCCCTGCCTCTCAGTCGTTCAGCGCGTTTCGCGTGTCGCCCGTCGATCCACGCGAGGCCGCGCCTGCCTGTTTGCGCTCCTCTTCGCGCTGATTCGAGCTTCTGGTCGCGCCTCGAATGAAAAATACCGCACAGGCCGCGCACATCACCCAGATGCCCAGTATTACCAGCCACTTTTCCATCACACCAACCCTCGGGAACCCCGTTTATCTTTTCTGCGCGCCCTGAAACCGACGTTTCGGGCCGTCCATCGTCGTGCTTCTGTATATCGGCGCGCGAAGTCGTTTGATAAGGCTTATTTCAAAAAGAATCACGCCAGGGAAAGTACCGATCGAAAACACCCCGCTCCGGCTCTCGCGCAACTCCCGGAAACCCCCGCCGCATAAGGCTCGCGACGTGGTGCAACCAAGCTGTCGAATTGGTTGCACCTTTTTATTTGTAGGCGTACGATTCGCCCAACTTTTAGTCTTTCGCCAGGCTCACGCCCGGTACCAAAGAAGGAAACATGGCTAGCACCACCCTTGGCGTCAAGGTCGACGACCTCCTGCGTTCCCGGCTCAAAGATGCCGCCACCCGCCTCGAGCGCACCCCGCACTGGTTGATCAAGCAGGCGATTTTCGCCTACCTCGAAAAGATCGAGCACGGTCAGTTGCCGGCCGAACTGTCGGGCGCAACCGGCACGGCCGATCTCGCCGACGGCGCGGCGGTCGAGAACGAGGAAGATGGCGCGTCGCATCCGTTCCTCGATTTCGCGCAGAACGTGCAGCCGCAGTCGGTGCTGCGCGCGGCGATCACCGCCGCGTATCGCCGCCCGGAACCCGAGTGCGTGCCGTTCCTGCTCGGCCAGGCGCGTCTGCCGGCCAACCTAGCGGGCGACGTGCAGGCGATGGCCGGCAAGCTTGTCGAAACGCTGCGCACGAAGAGCAAGGGCGGCGGCGTCGAGGGGCTGATTCACGAATTTTCGCTGTCAAGCCAGGAAGGCGTCGCGCTGATGTGCCTCGCCGAGGCGCTGCTGCGCATTCCCGACCGGGCGACCCGCGACGCGCTGATCCGCGACAAGATCAGCAAGGGTGACTGGAAATCGCATGTCGGCCAGGCGCCGTCGCTGTTCGTCAACGCGGCGACCTGGGGTTTGATGATCACCGGCAAGCTGGTGACGACCAATAGCGAGACGAGCCTGTCGTCGGCGCTGACGCGGCTGATCGGCAAGGGCGGCGAGCCGCTGATCCGCAAGGGCGTCGACATGGCGATGCGCCTGATGGGCGAGCAGTTCGTCACCGGCGAGAACATTTCCGAAGCGCTCGCGAACAGCCGCAAGTACGAGGCGCGCGGTTTCCGCTATTCGTACGACATGCTCGGCGAAGCGGCCACCACCGAGGCCGACGCGCAGCGCTACTACGCGTCGTACGAGCAGGCGATCCACGCGATCGGCAAGGCCGCCGGCGGCCGCGGCATCTACGAAGGCCCCGGCATCTCGATCAAGCTGTCGGCGCTGCATCCGCGCTACTCGCGCGCGCAACAGGAACGCACGATGAGCGAGTTGCTGCCGCGCGTGCGTTCGCTCGCGATCCTCGCTCGCCGCTACGACATCGGCCTCAATATCGACGCCGAAGAAGCCGACCGCCTCGAACTGTCGCTCGATCTGCTCGAAGCGCTGTGCTTCGATCCGGAGCTGCAAGGCTGGAACGGCATCGGCTTCGTCGTGCAGGCGTATCAGAAGCGCTGCCCGTTCGTGATCGACTACATCGTCGATCTGGCTCGCCGCAGCCGTCACCGCATCATGGTGCGGCTCGTGAAGGGCGCGTACTGGGATACGGAAATCAAGCGCGCGCAGGTCGATGGCCTCGAAGGCTATCCGGTCTATACGCGCAAGGTCTATACCGACGTGTCGTACCTCGCCTGCGCGAAAAAACTGCTCGGCGCGCCCGATGCTGTCTATCCGCAGTTCGCGACGCACAACGCGCACACGCTGTCGGCGATCTATCACCTCGCCGGCAACAACTACTACCCCGGCCAGTACGAGTTCCAGTGCCTGCACGGCATGGGCGAACCGCTGTACGAAGAAGTCACCGGCCGCGACAAGCTGAACCGCCCGTGCCGCGTGTACGCGCCGGTCGGCACGCATGAGACGCTGCTCGCGTACCTCGTGCGCCGGCTGCTCGAGAACGGCGCGAATACCTCGTTCGTGAATCGGATCGCCGACGAATCCGTCGCGATCAAGGACCTGGTCGCCGATCCGGTCGAGGAAGCGTCGAAGATTGTGCCGCTCGGCGCGCCGCACGCGCGCATTCCGTTGCCGCGCAATCTGTACGGCGCCGAGCGGCTCAATTCGATGGGCCTGGATCTGTCGAACGAGCATCGGCTCGCGTCGCTGTCATCGGCGCTGCTCGCGAGCGCGCATCATCCATGGCGCGCCGCGCCGATGCTCGAAGACAACCAGATCGCCGTCGGTGCTGGGCGTGACGTGCGCAACCCGGCCGACCATCGTGATCTCGTCGGCACCGTCGTCGAAGCGACGCCGGAGCACGTGAGCGCAGCGCTCGGCCATGCGGTGGCCGCCGCGCCGATCTGGCAGGCGACGCCGGTCGAGGCGCGCGCCGATTGCCTCGCGCGTGCCGCCGATCTGCTCGAAGCGCAGATGCACACGCTGATGGGTCTCGTGGTGCGCGAAGCGGGCAAATCGCTCGCCAACGCGGTCGCGGAAATCCGCGAGGCGATCGACTTCCTGCGCTACTACTCGACGCAGATCCGCGACGAGTTTTCGAACGACACGCATCGGCCGCTCGGTCCGGTGGTCTGTATCAGCCCGTGGAATTTCCCGCTGGCGATTTTCATGGGCCAGGTGGCCGCCGCGCTCGCGGCCGGCAACACGGTGCTCGCGAAGCCAGCCGAGCAGACGCCGCTGATCGCGGCTCAAGCGGTGCGGATTCTGCGCGAAGCGGGCGTGCCGGCGGGCGCGGTGCAGCTGCTGCCGGGCAATGGCGAGACGGTCGGCGCCGCGCTGGTCGCCGATCCGCGCACGCGGGCGGTGATGTTCACCGGTTCGACCGAAGTCGCGCGTCTGATCAACAAGACGCTGTCCGGCCGGCTCGATCCGGATGGCAAACCGATCCCCCTGATCGCCGAAACCGGCGGCCAGAACGCGATGATCGTCGACTCGTCGGCGCTCGCCGAGCAGGTCGTCGCCGACGTGCTGCAATCGTCTTTCGACTCCGCTGGTCAACGGTGTTCGGCGTTGCGCGTTCTATGTCTGCAGGACGATGTTGCGGACCGCACGCTCGAAATGCTGACCGGCGCGATGCGCGAACTCGCGCTCGGCAACCCGGACCGGCTGTCGACCGACGTCGGCCCGGTGATCGACCTCGACGCCAAGCGCGGCATAGACGCCCACATCGCGGCGATGCGCGACAAAGGCCGCAAGGTCGAGCAACTGCCGCTGCCGGAAGGCGCGACGCAAGGCACGTTCGTGCCGCCGACGCTGATCGAACTCGACAGCATCGACGAGCTGAAGCGCGAAGTGTTCGGCCCGGTGCTGCACGTGGTGCGCTATCGCCGTAGCCAGCTCGACAAGCTGCTCGAACAGATTCGCGCGACCGGTTACGGTTTGACGCTCGGCATTCACACGCGCATCGACGAAACGATCGCGCACGTGATCAGCCGCGCACACGTGGGCAACATCTACGTGAACCGCAACGTGATCGGCGCGGTGGTCGGGGTGCAGCCGTTCGGCGGCGAAGGGCTGTCGGGTACGGGGCCGAAGGCCGGCGGCGCGCTGTATCTGCAGCGCCTGCTCGCGACCCGTCCGGCTGGTTTGCCGAAGTCGCTCGCGCAGGCGCTGG
The DNA here is from genome assembly GCF_050436725.1 of Paraburkholderia sp. JPY465. NCBI lineage: Bacteria > Pseudomonadati > Pseudomonadota > Betaproteobacteria > Burkholderiales > Burkholderiaceae > Paraburkholderia > Paraburkholderia sp. JPY465. Next base: position 3,377,226 of record NZ_JBNDMT010000003.1, on the reverse strand, counting down.
TGGTCGAAGTGCCGCAGGCGGCGCAGGCAGCAGAAAAGGGCGACAATCCGGCGGCCGCGTTGACCGCATTCCGCGATTGGCTGATCGACGAGCGCGAGCCGCAGCTTGCCGCGCGTTGTGACGGCTATCTGTCGCATGTGCCAGCGGGCGCAACCGCGGTACTGTCTGGGCCGACCGGCGAGCGCAATACCTACACGCTGGGCCCGCGCGGCACGGTGCTGTGCATCGCATCGACGGCGAGCGGCGCACGCGTGCAGTTCGCGGCGGTGCTGGCTACGGGAAATCGTGCGTTGTTCGAAGGCGCGGCGGGGGAACAATTGGTCTCGCAATTGCCGGCGTCGCTGAAGGCGCATGCGAGCGTGAAGAAGAGCGCCGACGCGCCATTCGACGCCGTGCTGTTCGAAGGTGACAGCGACGAACTGCTCACGCTCGTGAAAGAGGTCGCGAAGCGCGCGGGGCCGATCGTGTCGGTGCAGGGCGTCGCGGCCCGGGCGCTCGCGAGCGGCGACGAGGACTACGCGCTCGAGCGTCTGCTGACCGAGCGCTCGGTCAGCGTGAATACCGCGGCGGCAGGCGGTAATGCGAATTTGATGACGATCGGTTGAGCGAACCTCGGCGATTTCTTCAATAGAAAGGAAGCGGGCACGGCGACCCCGACACCGCTTCATCCACACCTGGTATCAAGGAGAAGCTATGCAACACAAAATGAAACAGCTGGCAGGCGCAGCTCTGGTTGCCGCTATGTCGCTGGCGGGGACGGCCAACGCTCAATCGACGGAAGACGTGAAGGTCGGCTTCGCCGGTCCGATGACGGGCGCACAGGCGCACTACGGCAAGGACTTCCAGAACGGCATCACGCTCGCGGTCGAAGAGTTCAACGCGACCAAGCCGGTGATCGGCGGCAAGCCGGTTCGCATCGTGCTCGACTCGGCCGACGACCAGGCCGACCCGCGTACCGGCACGACGGTCGCGCAGAAGCTCGTGGATGACGGCATCAAGGGCATGCTCGGCCACTTCAACTCGGGCACGACGATTCCGGCCTCGCGCATCTACGCGAACGCGGGCATTCCGCAGATCGCGATGGCGACCGCGCCGGAATACACGCAGCAGGGCTTCAAGACCACCTTCCGCATGATGACGTCCGACACGCAGCAAGGCTCGGTCGCTGGCACGTTCGCGGTGAAGAACCTCGGCATGAAGAAGATCGCGATCGTCGACGATCGCACCGCTTACGGCCAGGGTCTTGCGGATCAGTTCGAAAAGGCAGCGAAGGCGGCCGGCGCGACGATCGTCGATCGTGAATACACGAACGACAAGGCCGTCGACTTCAAGTCGATCCTGACCAAGCTGAAGTCGTCGAACCCGGATCTGATCTATTACGGCGGCGCGGATTCGCAAGCAGCGCCGATGGTCAAGCAGATGAAGCAGCTCGGCGTGAAGGCGCCGCTGATGGGCGGCGAAATGGTCCACACGCCGACCTTCATCAAGCTCGCCGGCGACGCGGCGAACGGCACGGTGGCTTCGCTCGCCGGTCTGCCGCTCGAAGAAATGCCGGGCGGCAAGGCGTACGTCGAAAAGTACAAGGCGCGCTTCAACGAAGACGTGCAAACGTACTCGCCGTACGCGTTCGATGGCGCGATGGCGATGTTCACCGCGATGAAGAGCGCGAACTCGACCGATCCGGCCAAGTACCTGCCGGTGCTCGCCAAGACGTCGAAGCCGGCCGTCACGACGGCCAACCTCGCGTACGACGAGCGCGGCGATCTGAAGAACGGCGGTATTACGCTGTACAAGGTCGTCGACGGCAAGTGGACGACGCTGCAAAGCGTGGGCGGCAAGTAAGTTTCTTGCTGAACCACGTAAGCCACAAAAAACCCCGCTTGTGCGGGGTTTTTTGATTGACGGCGGCGCAATTTCACTCCCCCCGCATCTTCCTCCCCTGCTCACGAATCATATCGAGCGTCGCCGCGGGCGTGCTCGCCTCCTGCGGCATCCGGATCTCGATCACGGCCGGCAGCTGCGATTCGATCGCGCGCTGCAACGCCGGCAGAAAATCCCCGGTACGTTCAACGGTCTCGCCATGCGCACCGAACGAACGGGCGAATGCCGCGAAGTCCGGATTCGTGAGACCGGTGCCATGCACGCGATGCGGATAGTGCCGCTCCTGATGCATGCGGATCGTGCCGAAATGGCTGTTGTTGACGACGATGAACAGCACGCGCAGGTCATACTGCATCGCGGTTGCCAGCTCCTGCGCGGCCATCATGAAGCAGCCGTCGCCGGCGAGCGCGACCACCGCGCGTTGCGGATACAGCGACTTTGCCGCGAGCGCCGCCGGCACGCCGTAGCCCATCGCGCCGCTCGTCGGTGCGAGCTGCGAACGGAAGTGTCGATATGAGAAATGCCGATGCAGCCACGTCGCGTAATTGCCCGCGCCGTTGGTAACGATCGCGTCCTCGGGCAAATGCGCGCGCAACTGCTGGATCACTTCACCCATCTGCACGTCGCCGGGAACCGGACGCGGCTTGCGCCATTCCAGATACGCGCGATGCGCTTCTTCAGCGGCACCCGCCCAGGCGAGCTTGCCGGACGACGACGGTTCCAGCTCTGCGAGCATCGCCGCGAGTTCAGGCATGCCGGAGACGATCGGCAGATCGGCCGCATAGACGCGCCCCAGTTCTTCCGCGCCCTGATGCACATGCACCAGCGTCTGTTTCGTCTTCGGGATATCGAGCAGCGTGTAGCCGTTGGTCGTCGCTTCGCCGAGGCGCGGACCGAGCGTGAGCAGCAGGTCCGCATCGCGAATGCGCTGAGCGAGCGCGGGATTGATGCCGAGACCGACGTCGCCCGCATAGTTCGGATGCTCGTTGTCGAAGGTGTCCTGGAAGCGGAACGCGAGGCCGATCGGCAGCTGCCAGTTTTCGATGAATCGCCGCAGGTCCGCGCATGCGGTCGTTGTCCAGCCGCTGCCGCCGGCGATCACCATTGGACGTTGCGCGCCTTCGAGCAACTCGCGCAGCTTCGTGATCTGCGCTGCCGATGGCGACGCCGCCACGCGTTGATAAGCGGGCGCGCCAGGCACCGCGTCGCAGGCATCGCTCAGCACGTCTTCGGGCAATGCCAGCACTACAGGCCCCGGCCGCCCCGAGGTGGCCGTATGAAACGCGTGGCTCAGATATTCGGGGATGCGCTTCGGGTCGTCGATCTGCGCGACCCACTTCGCCATCTGACCGAACATGCGCCGGTAGTCGATCTCCTGGAACGCCTCGCGATCGAGATGTTCGCGCGCACACTGGCCGATCAGCAGGATCATCGGCGTGGAGTCCTGAAACGCGGTGTGCACGCCGATCGACGCATGCGTCGCGCCCGGTCCGCGCGTGACCAGCGCGACACCCGGGCGGCCGGTCAGCTTGCCGACCGCTTCGGCCATGTTCGCGGCCGCGGCTTCGTGACGGCAGACGATCGTCTGGATGCGCCCGGTTTCGTCATGCAGCGAATCGAGCACGGCGAGAAAGCTTTCGCCGGGAACGCAGAAAACACGTTCGACGCCGTGCGTGAGCAACGCATTGACGACGAGGCGCGCGCCGGTCGTGCGTGCGGTATGGGAAGCGGAATGGGCAGCGGGAGCATTCGGCAGCGACATTGCGAAGAAGCCTCCTGGCAGTGCGTGAGTGCGTTGGAATGGAGCCGCATCGGCGGAACCTGCAACAGCGGCCGATGGGCGATTTGACAGCTTACGCCGAGCACGTGGGCGTTGTCATGGCGCAGCGCAACTGTTCGATCGGCGTAGGCGCAACGCGGTTGCCCAAATGAAAAACGCGGGCCACAGGGCCCGCGCTTTTCCGATTCCATCGCATGCAATTGGATGCCGCGCTCAACGCCTCAACACTCGACGATATTCACCGCGAGGCCGCCGCGCGACGTTTCCTTGTACTTGGTCTTCATGTCCGCGCCGGTTTCGCGCATCGTCTTGATCACCGAATCGAGCGACACGTAGTGGCTGCCGTCGCCGCGCAACGCCATGCGCGCGGCATTGACCGCCTTCACCGATGCCATCGCATTGCGCTCGATGCACGGAATCTGCACCATGCCGCCAACCGGATCGCAAGTGAGCCCGAGGTTGTGCTCCATGCCGATTTCCGCGGCGTTCTCGACCTGCTTCGGCGTGCCGCCCATCACGGCGGCCAGCGCGCCCGCGGCCATCGAGCACGCGACGCCGACTTCCCCCTGGCAGCCGACCTCCGCGCCGGAAATCGACGCGTTCAGCTTGTACAGGATGCCGATCGCGGCGGCCGTCATCAGGAAGTCGATCACGCCCTGCTCGTTCGCGCCCGGCATGAAGCGCGTGTAGTAATGCAGCACCGCCGGAATGATGCCGGCCGCACCATTGGTCGGTGCGGTGACGACGCGCCCGCCCGCGGCGTTCTCTTCGTTGACGGCGATCGCGTACAGGTTGATCCAGTCGACCATCGACAGCGGATCCTGCAGTGCGCGCTCAGGGTTGCCCGTCAACGCGCGATACAGCTGCGGCGCGCGCCGCTTCACCTGGAAGGGGCCGGGCAAGTGACCATCGGCGTCGGGATTGTTGATGCCGCACCCGCGTGCGACGCATGATTGCATCACGTCCCAGATCTTCAGCAGACCCGCGCGCGTTTCTTCCTCGCTGTGCCAGACTCGTTCGTTTTCCCACATCAGCTGCGCGATGCTCTTGCCACTCGACGCGCACAGCGCGAGCAACTCATTGGCGGTACGAAACGAGTGCGGAAGCTGATCGACGGCGCTCAGCACCTTCGTGTTCGGCGCGCCAGCCGTCACGACGAAGCCGCCGCCGACCGACAGATAGGTCGACTCGCGCAGCGTCGCGCCTTGCGCATCGAACGCGAACAGCTTCAGGCCGTTCGGATGCTCGGGCAATGCCTGGCGATAGAACGCGATCTGCTCTTTCTGCACGAAAGGCACCTCGTGCGTGCCGAGCAGCGCGAGTTTGCGCGACGTGCGCACCGCTTCCAGCCGTTGCGCGATCGTGTCGGGATTCACGGTGTCGGGCGCATCGCCCATCAGACCTAGCATCACGCCGCGATCGGTGCCGTGCCCCTTGCCGGTCGCGCCGAGCGAGCCGTACAGCTCTGCTTTCACCGCTGCTGTGGAATCGAGCAGCCCGTCGCGCTCGAGCCCCTGGACGAACATCAGCGCCGCGCGCATCGGCCCGACCGTATGCGAGCTCGACGGACCAATGCCGATTTTGAAGAGATCGAAGACGCTGACTGCCATGTACTGCTCCCTGCGTATAGATAAGAGTTTAGCGCGCCGCCAGCGGCAGGCACACGGCGAGCCACGCGGGCGGCGTCGGTGCGAGCTGCAGCGCGACTGGCGTAAAGCGTCCATCGAGACGCGCCGCCAGGTGAAACAGTTCCGCCGCGTTCTTCGGATCCCACCGACCCGAATAACCGGGCAAGCCGGCCTCGCGACGTTTTGCATCGAACGCGACGTTCGAATGCACGAATTCCTCATGCGTCTGGGCGCCCATCGCAAAGGGCACGAGCCAGTTCAGCGCGGCGAGCAGCGTCGCGCCGTTCGCGCCCTTTTCCTGTAGCCAGTTGCGGTTGTGGCGGCGCGCGGCGAGCGCGGCCGTCACCAGCGGTTGCAGATCGTAGGTGACGTAGTGCAGTGCATCACGCTCGCCGAAGTCGATTGTCGAGCCGTCCGGCGCGATGTTGTCGCCGATATGCTCGACGAACAGCCGCTGCGCCGCGTTGATCATCTTGCGATTGTCGAGCGTGAACGCAGCCATCGCGATCAGCTTGATGCGGTGGCTTTGCCAATTGTTGCGGAACGTGCCGGTGAGCGGCCGCGGCTGCGCGTCGATCTGCGCGATATAGCCGTTGGCGAACTTCGTCAGAAACGCCATCGCCGCGTTGCGCGTTTTGACGGGCAGCGCACTCGCGGTCATGTCATACGCGAGGATCAGCCCTTCGAAACCCGTTTCGTCGATCGGATTGAAGCTCGGCTGATAGGTCGTGACCCACGCATACAGCAGACGATCGACGAGCTTCAGGAAGCGGTCGTCGCTGGTCGCGCGCCACGCGAGCGCGGCGTCGCGCAGCAGGTCGAGATCTTTCTGCGCTTCGACGCTCTGATCGTAGATGCCCTCGTGCGGCAGCGTGCCTTCGGTGTGCAGTTTCGCGAGCGCATGCGGCTGCTCGTTCAGATGCGCCTGCACGTTGGCGACGAGCGCCTTGACGCCGGGATCGGCATTGGTGCGCTCGCTCGTTTGCAGCGCCGGCGCCGCGCAAAAATTCATCGCGGCTTGCGCTTCGCGCAGCGGCAACAGCACGGCCGCACCGGCCAACAGCACAGCGTAAGCCGGTCGCCACGGACGGACACCCGCCGCCTCGTCCCGGCTTTGCATCAATCGCACCTTTCGCGCCATGCGAAACTCCTCGTTAGGCTGATTCGGTGTGTGATGTTAGCCGGTTGCGGCTTTCAACAACAGGATCGCGCGCGCACGCTGATGGACCTTCGCAGCGCCGCGCGTGACTTCCCTTGACTCACTCTTACTCGTAATCGGCGATCGGCACGCACGAGCAGAACAGGTTGCGATCGCCGTACACGTTGTCCGCACGACCGACCGGCGGCCAGTACTTGTTCGCGATCAGCGTCTTCAGCGGATACGCAGCGGTCTCGCGCGCATACGCATGCTTCCAGTCGTCGGCGATCACGACCGCCGCGGTGTGCGGCGCGTGCTTCAGCGGATTGTCCTCGCGGTCCGAGCGGCCTTCCTCGACCGCGCGGATTTCCTCGCGGATCGCGATCATCGCCTCGATGAAGCGATCGAGCTCTTCTTTCGACTCCGATTCGGTCGGCTCTACCATCAGCGTGCCCGGCACCGGGAAGCTCATCGTCGGCGCGTGGAAGCCGTAGTCGGCGAGGCGCTTGGCGACGTCGTCGACGGTGATGCCGCTCGTGTCCTTGATCGGACGCAGATCGAGAATGCACTCGTGCGCGACGAGACCGCCGGGGCCCGAGTACAGCACCGGATAGTGCGGCGCGAGCTTGTTCGCGACGTAGTTCGCGTTGAGGATTGCGGTTTCGGTCGCGGCCGTCAGGTTTTTCGCGCCCATCATCGCGATGTACATCCACGAGATCGGCAGGATCGACGCCGAGCCGTACGGCGCGCCCGACACCGCGCCGATGCCGTTCTCCGCGCGCTGATAGCCCGACGAAGTCTGGTTCGGCAGGAACTGCGCGAGGTGCGCGCCGACCGCGACCGGACCGACGCCTGGTCCGCCGCCGCCGTGCGGAATGCAGAAGGTCTTGTGCAGGTTCAGGTGCGAGACGTCGCCGCCGAACTGGCCCGGCGCGCACAGGCCGACCATCGCGTTCATGTTCGCGCCGTCCACGTACACCTGGCCGCCGTGCGCATGCACGATCTCGCAGATTTCGCGGACGTTCTGTTCGAACACGCCGTGCGTCGACGGGTACGTGATCATGATCGCCGCGAGCTTATCGGCGTGCTGCGCGGCCTTCTTCTTCAGGTCTTCGATATCGACGTTGCCCTGCGCGTCGCATGCGACGACCACGACCTGCATGCCGGCCATCTGCGCCGACGCCGGGTTCGTGCCGTGCGCCGACGCGGGAATCAGACAGACGTTGCGATGCGCTTCGCCGCGCGACGCGTGATATGCGTGGATGATCAACAGACCCGCGTACTCGCCCTGTGAGCCCGCGTTCGGTTGCAGCGATACGGCCGCATAGCCTGTCGCGGCGACCAGCATCTCTTCGAGCTGATCGATCATCTCGCGGTAGCCGACGGTCTGTTCGGCCGGTGCGAACGGATGGATCTGGCCGAACTCGGGCCACGTGACCGGCAGCATTTCCGACGTCGCGTTCAGCTTCATCGTGCACGAGCCGAGCGGGATCATCGAGCGATCGAGCGCGAGGTCCTTATCCGACAGGCTGCGCAGGTAGCGCAGCATTTCCGTTTCCGAGTGATGACGGTTGAACACGTGATGCGTGAGGTACGCGCTCGTACGTTCGAGCGCGGCCGGCACCGACGCGGTCTTCGATGCGCTCAGCGCGGCGTCGAGCGCGTCGACTTGCGGCACGTCGCTCTTGAAGGCCGCTTGCGCGAACACCGCGAGCAGGTCGGCCAGATCCTGGCGCGTGGTGGTTTCGTCGATCGACAGGCCGACTTGTGTCGCGCTCACGTGGCGCAGGTTGATGCGTCTCGCCGTGGCCGCGTCGTGCAGCGCTTGCGTGCGTGCGCCGGTGTCGAACGTGAGCGTGTCGAAGAAAGTTTCGTTGACGAGCTTGTAGCCGAGTTGCTTCGCGCCTTCGGCGAGCAGCGTGGCGATGCGGTTCACGCGCAGCGCGATCGTCTTCAGGCCGCGCGGCCCGTGATAGACCGCGTACATGCTCGCCATGATCGCGAGGAGCGCCTGTGCGGTACACACGTTCGAGGTCGCCTTCTCGCGGCGGATGTGCTGCTCGCGCGTTTGCAGCGCGAGCCGCAGCGCCGGGTTGCCTTGCGCGTCGACGGTCACGCCGACCAGCCGTCCCGGCATCTGCCGCTTGAATTCATCGCGCACCGCGAGGTATGCGGCATGCGGGCCGCCGAAGCCGACCGGCACGCCGAACCGCTGCGTATTGCCGACGGCCACGTCCGCGCCCCATTCGCCCGGCGGCGTCAGCACCGTCAGCGCGAGCAGGTCGGCGGCGACGACCACATGGCCACCCGCCGCGTGGATCGCTTCGGTCAGTGCGCGGTAGTCGCGCACGTCGCCGTTCACGCCCGGGTATTGCAGCAGCACGCCGAAGGCGTTGGCGTTGGCGGCTTCGGCGGCCGGGCCGACCTTCACTTCGATGCCGACCGGCGTCGCGCGCGTCTTCACGACTTCGATGGTTTGCGGCAATACGTCGTCGGCGACGAAGAACACGTTCGACTTCGGTTTGCCGACACGCTGCAGCAGCGTCATCGCTTCGGCGGCGGCGGTCGCTTCGTCGAGCAGCGATGCATTCGAGATCGCGAGGCCGGTCAGGTCGGTGACCATCTGCTGGAAGTTCAGCAGCGCTTCCAGACGGCCTTGGGAAATTTCAGGCTGATACGGCGTGTACGCGGTGTACCACGCCGGATTTTCCAGCACGTTGCGCAGGATCACCGTCGGCGTATGGGCGTTGTAATAGCCCTGGCCGATGTAGGAGCGGAACACCTGGTTCTTGTCCGCGAGTTCGCGCAAGGCCGCGAGCGCTTCGGCTTCGCTCTTCGGTTGCGCGAAGGGGCCGAGCGGCAGCGCTTCGGTGCGGCGGATCGTCTTCGGGATGACGGCGTCGATCAATGCCGCGCGCGACGCGAAGCCGATTGCTTCGAGCATCGCTTGCTGGTCGGCCGTATCCGGGCCGATATGCCGTTCGGCGAAGGCGTCGTGCACTTCGAGCGCGGCGAGCGAGAGAGGAGTGCGGTTCATCAGACGATCCGGGTGTTCGAGCTTCATGGGTGTTCCTGGCGGCGCGGCGCGCGCCGTGGTGCGAGCGCCGCGCCTGACGGTTAAAACGAAAACTGAATCAGGCAGTGAGTCAGGTCGTAACTCAGGCGCCGATCGACTTCGCGTACGCGTCGGCGTCGAGCAGACGCTCGAGCGACGCGTCGGCGGCCGGCTTGATCTTGAACAGCCAGCTGTCGTACGGCGTGCTGTTGACGGTGTCCGGCGAGTCGCCGACGGTCGTGTTCGCTTCGATGACTTCGCCCGAAACCGGCGCGTAGATATCGGAAGCGGCCTTCACCGATTCGATCACGGCGACGGTGTCGCCCGCGGTCACGGACTTGCCGAGTTGCTGGACTTCGAAGAAGACGATGTCGCCGAGCGCTTCCTGCGCGTGGTCGGTGATGCCGACCGTCAGCGTGCCGTCCGCTTCGGTGCGGACCCATTCGTGCGATTCGGTGTATTTCAGATCGGCCGGGATGCTCATTGGATGCTCCTGAACGGTATGTTCGGTAGTGGTTTGAATGTAGGGGCGTGCGCCGGCCGCTTAAACCGCCAGCACCTTGCCGTTGCGCACGAACGGCAGTTTTACCACGCTTGCGGGGCAGGCTTTGTCGCGAATCTGGACATGCACAGTGTCGCCCGGCTGCACGCCTTTCGGCACGCGCGCGAAGGCGATCGATTCCTGCATGGTGGGCGAGAACGTGCCGCTGGTGATTTCGCCGTCGCCGTGCGGCGTGATGACCTTCTGATGCGCGCGCAGCACACCGGCGGCCTTGCCGTTTTCCTTCAGCAGGATCAGGCCGACGAACGCGGCGCGCGAGCCGCCGGCTTCGAGGCTGCTTTTGCCGATGAAGTCGCGCGGCGAGGTGAGGTCCACGGTCCATGCGAGACCGGCGTCGAGCGGCGAGACATTGTCGTCCATGTCCTGGCCGTAAAGATTCATGCCGGCTTCGAGGCGCAGCGTGTCGCGTGCGCCGAGACCGGCCGGGCGCACGCCTTGGGCGGCGAGCGCATTCCACAGCGCTTCGACATGCTTAGCGGGCACGATGATCTCGAAGCCGTCTTCGCCGGTGTAGCCGGTGCGCGCGACGGTCAGCTCGCCGAACGGCGTGCCGTCGACGCGCGCGGCGTTGAACGGCTTCAGCGCTTCGGTCGCGGCGCGCGCGGCCGGCACGGTTTGCCAGGCTTTTTCGCGCGCGTTCGGGCCTTGCACGGCGACGATCGCCAGATCGCGGCGCGGCGTGATGGTGAGGCCGAAACCACCTTCGGCGTTGAGCTGGCCGAACCAGGCGATGTCTTTGTCGGCGGTGCCGGCGTTGACGACCACGCGGAAGTGGTCTTCGCCGAAGTAATAGACGATCAGGTCGTCGATCACGCCGCCGTTCGGATTCAGCATGCAGGAGTAGAGCGCGCGACCCGGGGTTTGCAGCTTCGCGACGTTGTTCGCGAGCGCGTATTCGAAGAACGCGCGGACGCGCTCGCCGGTGAAGTCGACCACGCACATGTGGGACACGTCGAACATGCCGGCGTCGGTGCGCACCGCGCGATGTTCCTCGATCTGCGAGCCGTAGTTGACGGGCATGTCCCAGCCGCCGAAGTCGACCATGCGGGCATTGAGCGCACGGTGAGCGGCGTGGAGCGGGGTGTGTTTGAGTTCGGTCATGGGGCCTCGGGCGTCTCGCGGAACAAAAAAGGCCATGCGGCGCACTGCCTCGCGGCCGTGTGCCTGCGAGCGTGGTTCTGCATGACCCCTCTGTCCTCGATACCTGAGAGATTGCGCCGCCGCGACGGGCTCAATGAGCTCGATTCGTCGCGGTGAAACGCGCGCCCCTTCGGTGGGCAGCCTGCCTGCGGTGCACGACGTGCGACGCGGATGGCTACTGCCGCTCTCCAGAGTGCGAAAAAGCCGCCGGAAGACGGGTTTTTCGACGCGGTCGGTCCTTTTGCCTGAGAGTTTGCGGGTGTGCCCCTTCGGCGGCGCGGCCTGCGATTTTTCGCTTGCCAGCACGCTCTCCCGACGCGTGCGGCGAATGTACGCGACGGGCCGGGGCTTGTCAAATAAAGGGCCGGGAGCGCAGTGAGGGCGACTGCGACTGTTTCGGGGTGTCAAAAAGAAAAGCGCGGAGCGTATGCCCGCGCTTTTGAATTGCTCGTCCCGGCGCTATCCGTCACCGCACCATGAGTGGTAGTGGGTGCTCACCCGCTGCTCGCTTGCCAACTCGGTTTGCCGGCTTGCTCGCCGACTCACTCGCCGATCGCGTGAGCCGCATTGTCCAGCTCCTGGTTCAGCACGCGCTGTTCTTCCGCGGACAAACCGCCGCCATGCTGCGTGGCCATGTCGTGTGCTTCCTGGCGGATCGTCTCGAGGCGGTGATGCAGCGCGGCGCCTTGCGGCGGCGGGTAATAGCCCTGATTCACGCGAGTGTCGATACGGCGCGCGAGATTGTCGATGCGGCCCTCGACCTGATGCAGGCGCTGGTCCGCGATCTGCTGCGGAGTGGGGCTCGGGCGCGGGGCCGGCGGCGGCGTTACCACGCAGGCGGCGACGGAGCCGAGCAGCGCGCATGCAACAAGGGCACGGATGATTCGAGACATGGATTCTCCCGGAGTCGTTGTCGTATCGATTACTACCTCGCTAGCAACGGATGACGAGGAACGCCCGCTGACTCGGCAGCGGGCGAATTTGTAACGTTATGTTCCTTTCTGGAACGTCAGGAAAGCCCCGCGCCGACGGCCTACGCGGCGCGAAAGGTCATCCCGTTTTCGGTACACAGACCGCGCGAGCACGGTGCGACGCACAGCGATGCAAGGCTCAGCGAATGCGCTCGAACGGCAGCCGCACGCCCTGCTCGGAGCTGCGCGCGGCCAGTTCGATGATCGTCATGACGTCGACCGCGTCGCGCGTGCTGACCGGGAATGCGACGCCGTTCTGGATCGCGTCGGCCAACGCAATGTAGAAGCCTGCGTACTCGCCGTTGCGGGTCGGCAATTCGCGCTCGACTTCCTGGTCGCCTTCGAGCACGCGCAGCACGCCTGGCGTGTTGCCGGCGCCGAAGCCTGCGTCGCCGGGGCGCAGGCCGGCTTTCAGCTGATCTTCCTGGGTGTCGAGGCCGTGCTTCACATAGCTGCCGCGCGTGCCATGGATCGCAAAGCGCGGTCCCGGCAATGCGGTCAACGCGCTTGCATGCAGCACGACCTCGAACTCCCCATAGCCGAGCTGGATGTGCACGTAGTCGGGGGCGCTTGCGTCGTCGCGATGCGTGCGCACCGTCGCCGAGACGGTCTGCGGTGCGCCGAAGAGGGCGAGCGCCTGGTCGATCAGATGCGGACCGAGATCGAACAGCAGACCGCCGCCGCGCGTCGCGTCCTCGCGCCAGCGCTGACGCACGCCCGGCCGGAAGCGGTCGAAATGCGATTCGTAGTGCGTGACGCGACCGAGCTCCACGCGCGCGAGCAGATCGCGCACGGTCAGAAAATCGCCGTCCCAGCGGCGGTTGTGAAAGGGTGCGAACAGCTTGCTGCGGGCGAGCGCGATATTCGCGAGAGTGTGGGCGTCGGCGGCGCTCAGCGTGACAGGCTTGTCGACGACCACGTGCTTGCCGGCTTCGAGCGTGCGGCGCGCGAGGTCGAAGTGGGTGTCGTTGGGCGTCGCGATCACGACGCAGTCGATGTCGTCGAGCGCGAGCAGCGCGTCGAGATCCGGGACGATCTTCGCGTGCGGATAGTCGGCGTGCGCGCGCTCGGATTGCCCGGTCGCAATCGCGGCGACGCTCGCGCGTCCGCAATGTTCGATCACCGGTGCGTGAAACGTCGCGCCGGCGAAGCCGTAGCCCATCAATCCAACCTTCAGCGATGCGGACATGCGATTCTTCCTGGAGGAACGGCGCGCCGCCTTGCCACCGCGGCGGCGGCGCGCAATCTCATCATTGTGGCATTTGCGGGCTGGACCGGGGGCTGAGCATCACCCCATTGCGGGGTCCATCGCGGTTGTCCATGTTAACATCGCACCTCTCGCGCGCATCGAGCCGCGCAGCATGCCCCGGGCCTTCGGCCGGCGCTTCCCGCCAGTCCGACCTCAGCGGCCCTCAACCGTATTACCCATCCACAAACGATGTCCGCAGGCCTGAACCCCGCTCAAAGTGAAGCGGTCCGTTATCTCGACGGTCCCTGTCTCGTGCTCGCCGGCGCCGGCAGCGGCAAGACACGCGTGATCACGCAGAAAATCGCGCACCTGATCGAAGCGAAGGGCTTCGAGCCACGCCACATCGCCGCCGTCACATTCACGAACAAGGCCGCGGCGGAAATGCGCGAGCGCGTCGGCAAGCTGCTCGAGGGCAAGACGCTGACCGCCCCGGGCAAGGAAGGCCGCAAGGTGCCCGTGAACCAGCTGACGGTGTGTACCTTCCACTCGCTCGGCGTGCAGATTTTGCGGCAGGAGGCGGAACACGTCGGCCTGAAGCCGCAGTTCTCGATCATGGATTCCGACGACTGCTTCGGCATGATCCAGGAACAGGTCGGCTCGACGGACAAGGGCTTCATCCGCAAAATCCAGTCGATCATCTCGCTGTGGAAGAACGGCCTGATCATGCCCGAGCAGGCGATCGCGACCGCATCGACCGAGGACGAGCACCAGGCGGCGATCGTCTATCGCAACTACGTGGCGACGCTGCATGCGTATCAGGCGGTCGATTTCGACGATCTGATCCGCCTGCCCGCCGAACTGTTCGCGAGCAACGAGCAGGTGCGCGACCGCTGGCAGAACAAGCTGCGCTATCTGCTGATCGACGAGTATCAGGACACCAATGCGTGCCAGTACGAACTGGTGAAGCTGCTGGCCGGCAAGCGCGCGGCGTTCACGGCGGTCGGCGACGACGACCAGGCGATCTACGGCTGGCGCGGCGCGACCCTCGAAAACCTCGGCCAGCTCGGCAAGGATTTTCCGAATCTGCACCTGATCAAGCTCGAGCAGAACTACCGTTCGACGGTGCGCATCCTGACCGCCGCGAACAACGTGATCGCGAACAACCCGAAGCTGTTCGAGAAGAAGCTGTGGTCCGAGCACGGCATGGGCGACACGATCACGGTGACGGGCTGCAACGACGAGGAGCACGAGGCGGAGTCGGTCGTGTTTCGGCTGTCCGCGCACAAATTCGAGCGGCGCGCGAATTTCCGTGACTACGCGATCCTGTATCGCGGCAACTTCCAGGCGCGCATCTTCGAGCAGGTGCTGCGCCGTGAACGGATTCCGTACGTGCTGTCGGGTGGCCAGTCGTTCTTCGACAAGGCCGAGATCAAGGACATCTGCGCGTACCTGCGTCTGATCGCCAATGCGAACGACGACCCCGCGTTCATCCGCGCGATCACGACACCGCGTCGCGGCGTCGGCAATACGACGCTGGAGGCGCTCGGCGCGTTCGCGGGCCAGGCGAAGGTGTCGCTGTTCGAGGCGGTCTACATGGGCGGCATCGAGGCGCGGCTGTCGCCGCGTCAGATCGAGCCGATGCGCGCGTTCTGCGACTTCATGCAGCGCCTGACCGACCGCGCGGAGAAGGACGCGGCAGGCACGCTGCTCGACGAGCTGATGGAAGCGATCCACTACGAAGCGTATCTGTACGACGCGTTCGATGAACGCCAGGCGCAGGCGAAGTGGCAGAACGTGCTCGAGTTCATCGAGTGGCTGAAGCGCAAGGGCACGAAGGAGGAGCCGGCGGCCGGCAGCGAGGCGACCGGCTACGACACCGCCGACGGCCTCGGCGACACCGGCAAGAACCTGCTCGGCCTGATCCAGACGGTCGCGCTGATGTCGATGCTCGAAGGCCGCGAGGAAGATCCGGATGCGGTGCGGCTGTCGACCGTGCATGCGTCGAAGGGGCTCGAGTATCCGCACGTATTTCTGGTCGGCGTCGAGGAAGGCATCATGCCGCATCGCGGCGGCGCGGACGACGAGCCGATCGACGACGCGCGCATCGAGGAGGAGCGCCGGCTGATGTACGTCGCGATCACGCGCGCGCAGCGCAGCCTGCATCTGAACTGGTGCAAGAAGCGCAAGCGGGCGCGGGAAACGATCGTCTGCGAACCGTCGCGCTTCATCAACGAAATGCTGCTCGACGATGCGCCGCCGCCGACGCCGGAAGAAGCGCCGATGTCGCCGAAGGACCGGCTCGCGAGTTTGAAGGCGCTGTTGCAGAAGGCGTGAGCGGGCGGCGCTTCAAGTGGCGCCCGGAACGGTTGCTTGTCCTTGCGCATAAACAATCCCTGCATCGCGTTAGCGCATGCAGGGATTTTTAGTTTAGCGGCCGATGCCGCCCGTTTTACTTCACCGCGCTGACCATATAGTCGACCGCCGCCTTCACGTCCGCATCCGATGCATTCGAGCCGCCCTTCGGCGGCATCGCGCCCTTGCCGTGCAGCGCGTAGTTGTAGACCGTGTCCATCGAGTCCTTCAGGCGCGGCGCCCATGCTTCCTTGTCGCCGAACTTCGGCGCGTTCAGCACGCCGGCCGCGTGACAAGCCTGACATACCGACTGATACAGCGCCTTGCCGGCCTGCGAAGCATCCGCGCTTTGTGCGCCGCCCGCTGCCGGGGCGGGAGTCTGCGGCACGCTGGCCATGGCGGCCATCGCCGCGGCGGCTTGGGCCGCGCCTGCATCCGATGCGGCTGCCGTGCCGGATGCCGCAGCGGCACCCGATGCCGCCGCCGCGCCCGCCGCCGGCTGCGCCGGCTCGGGGAAGCTCGCGCCCGAATTGTTCGCCATATAGACGACCGCGCGCGCGATCTCGAAGTCGCTGTAGTCGTCGGGGCTGGTGCCGCCGCGCGGCGGCATCGCACCCTTGCCGGACAGCGCGGTGTGCCACAGCGTGTCGAAGCCTTGCGCGATGCGCGGCGCCCAGTCGGCGGTGTTGGTGAATTTCGGCGCGCCTGCGGCACCCGACGCGTGACACGCCGAGCAGACCGCCTTGTAGACTTCCTCGCCGGTCTTGTAGACGCGCGGGGCGTTGGCGTCGCGGATCTCGACCTGGGCGATCGGATGGATGCGGGAGGTGACTTCGGCTTCGGAGAGGGAGTCGGTGCCGGCGCCGGTGCGTGTCGAATTATCGACGTAGACGGCGAGCAGAACGATGATGATGATCGGCACAGCAAACCCGGCGATGACCGCGGCGATGAGCTGTGCTGGGGTTTTGATCGGGGCTCCGTGTGGTGCTTCGCTCATGCTTGTCTCGTCTCCGTGGGTATGTGAGCGGTACAGCGCGACGGCAACTTCTTGTTCTTTGTCAGCCACGGACGATTATAGACGCAAGGTTTCGGCGGCGGCGAGGGGGCCTGGAGGGTGTTCAGCAGGCGTTTACCCGGATCGGCATGCACGATGACAGGGCTCGGGGAAGACGCTGAGGCGGGCGTCGGAGGCCGTCCGGTGGACGGTTCGGCTGAAACCGGGTATGCTTGCGGTCTCTCGCGTTGGCGTCGAGTCCATTCTGGTTGTCGCGCTTTCGTGTTAAGTCCCCGCAGTTTGTAGTGATGCGCCCGTAGCTCAATGGATAGAGTACTGCCCTCCGAAGGCAGGGGTTGCTGGTTCGATCCCAGCCGGGCGCGCCAAGAATTTTTCCCCCTAAAGTTCATAGTCGGCTGTGAGTTTTCGCCACAGATGTCGTTAACGACACCCGTGGCTACCACAATAAGTCCAGAGCTAGACTCGTCGGTCGTGTCGTTCCAAATCTGGACGAGCTGTCCTCCCCTTTCCGCTTGACCCCGCGATTTTCACACCTGTTGTAGCGAACGCTTCCAGATGAGCTTTCTGCACGCGCCGGTAACTCCCAAGCATTACTCTTCCTCTCAATCGTCCGAGCACCCGCCTTCGTGAGGGATATACGCCCGCTGTGCGGAGCGCGTTGTACTCACTCAAATATATGTTGTTGAAGGTCTCTGTCGCCTCCCGGCGGAGAGACTCGGACAACTCGCGGCCGTGTCTGACCAAAAACTCCTGTTGCTTGGGGAAATTCTTCTTCAGAAACTTCAGCGAAATCCCAACGGCCCGTGCCGCTTCGGTTGCGTTAGTCGCCCTGCCGCTGCGAATCAATGCGTCAAGTTCTGCTCGCAAGTCTTCTTTCGGTCGTCGGGCCCCCGTCCCCCCGTGTTGAATCAAGCGACGGCGTTGCTCGCTCGGCGCGGGTCGGAGCGAAAGCATCACGCTGTTTCCGAGCAGAATGTCAGCGATTGCGCAGCCGCAGCAGTACGCGGTCTGTACTAGGCGCGGAAAGCTCATCTGCACGCTACCTTTCACCCATCCGTGGACTTGGGATTTGCTGATACCCAGATGAGCTGCGAAGCTCGCTGACTTGCCATCGAATAAAAGTTTAATTGCATGAGTGAGAAATGCAGACTGAGCGGTGGCCGAATAGCCTGCGTTGGGAAAATAGACGGCGTCGTCGAGAAGCTCTGCAATAAGGCGAGACGTTTCGACCTCGAAGTCCGATGCCGGTATATGCACTGGCGCCTCTCCGATTTTGTACGGTGCCGCAGCCTCGTGAGCGAGGCGCCCGTTCTCCCGTTTCGATGTGCGGCGTCGCTTCGCTTGAGGTCGGCTGACGAGTTGTAGGCGATGCAACGGGCACGCCTTCGCTGCGTCAATGCTCCATAACAGTCGCTCGTAGCAGTCGCGGTCTAGCCGCGCGTCATCTTCGTGGCAACCGGGGCAAAAGCGCTCCTTCTCAGACAGCAGCACAAATTCGGACACGAGGCTTTTGAGTGGCAACAAGGTACAAAGCTGCAGGTTGTTGCGATGGGTAAGGTAGTTCAGGGTTTGAGCCCAGTGATTCGCCTGTTCCGTCAAGCTCGAGACATTGAGGTTGTATGCCGCTCGGCCGATGTCCCGACTCATTCTGGCGCCGCTCACGCGCAAAAGCTCTTCTGCTGTAGGTCCAACGATTGTGTTGGTGAGTGACCAGCGCGTCATGTCGTGGGCTTCGCACAAACGATTAAGGTAGCTGCCGAGGCTCTCGCGGTCTTCTCCCGAGCACCCGTAGGGTGCGAGACTAGCGAGTATCGACCGGGGCGGCGCGTCCTCCGGCCAGCCGCCCGGCAACCTCCCGCGAAACGGAGATGTCATTGCCATAGCGCTCCTTGAGTTCCGCCGTGATTGTTCTGGTGCCTGCTTTCGCCAAAGCTGCGCGATTTTGCCTTCTCGCGAATCTTCTTGGCACCGATGCGGACGCGCATTTCCGCCGCGGACGGGTAAGCAATGGGCTGCGACATCGAAAGATATGGCTGGATATTGTCCTCGCCCGCCAATGTCTCAGCCGCAACGGTCTCGTACTCGGCGGCGCTCGGTAGCGCATCCCAGACGTACTCATCTTTCCACGAGTGACTGCCGTCGTAGGCACACCGGGTGACTGCCTCAATTAGCGCGCCTGCTGCATAGCCCGGCATACCAAGGTGGGCATAGAAGAGTTGCTCCGTGTACTTCTTGAGGTCAACCTTGAACGGCAGGGGAATATGCACTTCGAATTCCTTGATGAACTGGGTGAAGGCGTCGAAGTCTTCCTGATTGTCGCGATACCTGTCGAAATGAACCACACCGATGCGGCGCGCAATTTGTCCGCTTGCGTGAACAAGTTTCTCCCACCCGTAGGCGCCCACCAGAAGCAAGTTCATGCCGCTGCGATTCGCGAGAGATTTGAGCAGGTTCCCGTATTGAAGCGGCTCGGTCTTGGAATCGGTGAAATGCACAGCCTCGTCCAATATCAGATGCCGTACATTTCTGAAGCGCATCCCCTTCTCGAATCGCAGCCGCAGATTCCGGACCCTGTAAGTGTTTTCGTTGATTTCGCCGACCCCTCGATTTTCTGGAGTCAACAACTGAAGGTCCTCGGACAGATGTTGATAGAACAGCTTCCAGTTGAATTCCTTTCCGTCCGCGGCGTCGATTTCGCTCAGGATAACCGGAATTACGCCGGGATTTTCACGAATTTCAACCTCGTAAAGTTTGAGCAATGCCTCCGTCTGTAGCGCAGCGAACGTGGATTTACCTACGCCGGATGGGCCAGCCACGATGGTGAGAGAGAGGCCTGCGCCAGGAAGCATGCGTCGTTTAACCTCATCTATCACCTTCTCCAGATTGCGATGCATAAAGCGCAGGCCTTTGAGGTGCGCACCTTTGTCATCGGGGCTTCCGTGCAACGCTTGTTCAAAGCTGATTGAGTTCATATGCACCTCTTGGGTTAGACGGGACGAGATGTGGGAAGGCTGTCGTAGTTCATCTTGAGGCGTCCCCGGGCTGGCTTCGTCACAGGGATGCGCATGACGCTGTCGTCATCTGGCGGTCCCGGTTCCGCAGGCGTGATGATGGGTACATCGATGCTCGCTGGAATTGCGGCGGGTAAGTCGCCAACGAGAAGTGTCTGGCCATAGACCTGGCGTGTCGCAGCGGTAAGAGAAGCCGCATCAGGAAGCGCGTGGTCGCTGATAACGGCGTACAGCACCTTCTCGAGGTTCTCATCGGGTTCACCACGCATCCGCATCCGGACCTCATACATGACATACCCCCACTCCACATACGTGAGCTTGCGGTACTTCATGAGCAGCTTTGACTGACACCGAACCCACTTTCCGTTAAGGAGCGCGTAGACGATGCTCACGTCCCACATATCTACAAGGACTTCAAGGTTTTGCGGCCGTACTTCCTTGTCAGCAAACTCATCGGCCCAATACCAAATGTACGAAATCTGCACACCCCATCCCCTTATCGAGCTTTCGCGTTGTCCCCTTTGACGGCGGAATACATGTCAGGATGTAGAAATACGAATCGTATGACGTCAATCGTGCCAAACGGCGACCGGTAGCCGCGAAACGAAGATTCATGTATTCGATAGGGGCGTGGTCATGCGCGGGGTGAACCCGCAGGTTGTAGTCCCGGTAGAAATATTCATCGAGGAGCCCGTGCAACTGAGCGAAGGTCAATAGGTCTGCCCGAATCGGGTCTACTGACCGGGTTACCGTTCGAACGTTGCGCAGAGCCTTCGTGTTACCGACCAGGTTGTGGATGAGTTCGGTATTGGTTGTGCCGAACAGTCGCTCCATGACGCCGCCGAACCGGGACTTGTGCGCCGGGCGGAACTGCAGCGTGATGTACAAGAGGTCGCAAAGTCTGTCGAACGCTGCTGAGTGAAACTCCTTCCCGTTGTCGACGACGATAACTGACGGCGTGCGCCGGAATATCCTCACCATCGCGCGAATCGCCATCATGCAGCTGACTGTACTCGGTGCATGAATCGACAGATAGAAGCCGAGGACCGCTCGGGTCTCAGCGTCCATGATGAGAGTGAGCCATGGCCGCTTTCTGAAAATCCTCCCGCCTTTGCCTCGAATCGCGATGAAGACATCCAGCTTTGTGTGGTCGATGTGAACACGATGGAACGGGCGGCCGCCGTTTATCTTGTCCTCCAGATGGAGATACCACGTCGCAGGTTCCTCGTTGTAAGCGACTCTCCCTCCCTGGCGCGCCTTGATGTCGATGTATTTTTTCCTTCGCTCATAAAACGTCTTCCGTGAGACTAGGTCCACCTTGGCCGAGAGACTCAGCTCCCTATATTTCCGGTATGACGCCCGCCCTCCAGGGTTCGTCGGATTGTTACCCCATTCCGTTGCCGTGCGAATCATGTCTAGCTGACTTTCGGTCACCTGACACCGCCCACCACTTCGACGTTTCGGGGTGGCAGCTCTTCTTCGCGCGGGCAATGACTCACCGGCCGCCCGCACCGCCTTGCGTATCCGCTGAATTTGCCTAGTTGAGAGGTTGCACCGCACTTGCTTACCAGCCTCAAGGTCTCGAACCATGAGGAAGCGGTTCTTTCCCTCGGCGATTTGATAGTCGGTCAACCCGTCAATTTGCGACAGACGCTCGTCGGTCGACGACTGCGAGGAAAGCAGAATGATTTCGCGTTGGAATGTCGCACGCTCGAATTCTGCTACGGGCATGAGACCGCCGTTGCGCGACTGCTGGTCAAAGTAATGGACGGTGTTCGCGCTGACGAGCGACACCGCGTAAACCTCAGGGCGGCCGGCGAGCATGAACTCGGTTCCTATCTCGACATCGAACGCAATCTTGTCGCTGACAGCTTTGGGGGCAGGCCGATTGAACTGAAGTGCCTCGAGCTGGGCGGGGGAGTTACACAATACGACGTCTTGTGGCTCGCTCAGGTCGTCATACTCAAGGTCGACAAACAGACGTTGGTCTGCAATCGCCTTGTACACATCGTCGACAAGAAACGCATTCGGCGGAGTCTCGACAAGGAGCGTTTCGTTCCACGGTGTCTGCTCCGGATATGCGTGGGTCAATAGCAGGCCCAACGTCATGGGGCAGGAATCGCGGGTTATCCGCTCAATTGCCTGCCATGCGCTGTCGCTTAATGGCGCGCATTTGTCGCTCAGAAAATCCTCGAGGAATTCGAGATTGGTCACGAAGACGGCGCCGTTCTCGCTTCCTGACCGAAGGCAAAACGTGAACCCTATTTCGCCAAAGAATTTTTCACGCTCAGGGCATCGCCATGTCCCATCATCGTCCTTGAAGAATCGCCGTGGGTACTTCTCGGCAAGTTTCTCAAGGTCTCTCTCGCTCTTCCATTCGTCCACGTAGACACCGTAGGGCGTGATTCGCAGGATGTCGGGCGTATAGGGCGTAGGCGCCTGGTATACAGTGAAGGTGCCATCGGACAGCTTCCGCTCGGTTTCGACGCTCAATCTGACCTGCGACGGCTGACAGTAGAACTCGCGGGTCGTCCCGTCGAAGTCGTAACGGACGACGGCGCCATACTCGGGCTTGCGACTTTCCGTCGCCATGCGTCTGCGCATCTTTCGTGAACTGTAATGAGAGACGACATTCCCAACGCGAGACTTCACCTTTCTGGAGGGGGAATTCGCGCGAGTATCCCAGACGTATTCCTGTCCCTCGACAGGCGTTCCCCATCGTTCAAATTCTTGCCGCAACTCTGCGTCCGTATATGGCGGTAGCGCGGTCCCGATGGGACATTCGAGAGACCAACGGTTTTCCATCTGCTTCCATTTGGAATCGACGGGGATGGTGGTCGGAATATAGATAGGCATGTTTAGCTCCTGGTCTGAGTAAGGTCGCTGCACGTGGGAGGCATCGGGAACCAAAGCTGTTGCAGCCTCTTTTGGGCCTGTCGGTAGCTCTCAGTGCCGCGGATTTCCGCTTCCTGACAGCGTGTGAAACGCGTGCTGTTCGGGGACCGGTCCGAAGTCGCCTCGATTCGAGAAGGGCGCAGACGCACACGCAATTGCTCCCAGTCGTCCGGTATCTTCGTGAGGAGCTTTATCTGCAGTGCGGTTTGCCGGCTTATCTTCTGCGCCGCAAGCGACGAGACGAGCCACGCGTTGATGGCGCACTCCACATCCTTGCGCCGCATGGAGGAAAGGCGGAGGCGAAGCCATTGGAATTGCTGCTGAGATGAGACGAGTCGAAATTTGCTACCTGTACGAAAGACCTCTGACCAGGTCTTAACAAGGTCACCATTGAGTCTCCATCCTGGTTGACGAGCGACTTCAACGCTCACTACGTCCAGCTCGAACACGGTTCCGTCTTTCGCGACCTGAAGCTTCGCAGCCTGTCGTTCAGTGTCCTCGTGCGACGAGCGGATACTCGTCTTCGGCGCAAGCGGTGCGGCGACGGGTTTGCGCAGCAGGGTTGGGGAACACAGCCGGCGGATGCTGTCCGGACAGTGCTCTGGCCGTCGGTCATTGCTCTTAGCAGCGCTGGCTTGCTTGGACGCGGCCAGAGTGAGTATCCGTCTGGTCTTCGCGGGTTGCGGAACGTTGGATGAAGTGTTGCCACTACACGGTGCGGTGAGCTTCGGGAAACTGTTGAGCCGAACGATGAGGTCTGACAGTTCATTGCCGAAGTTGGATTCACTGACTTGCATCTTCATGAATTTCCTCGAGAGTCAAAAGTGAAGGCGCGGCCAGACCCCTCGCGCCAGTCCGTTAGCTGGTTGCGATAGACGTGCGTCGGCTCTCGCCGGCAATCGATGTCGGCGACGGAATCAGGAGTCCGGCTTACTCCGCGCTAATTAATGAGCAGCGGTCGGCAGGCGCTCCAGACGTTCTGATAGCCGAGTCTGCCAGGGGCATTGAGAGGTAAAGGAGGACTGCGGAAGGGGCCAAACGGAGGGGGGAGGGGACTACGAGAACAGCGCTGATGCGGTTGCGGGAAATTGGGGTGGGATGTCTGGCGTTGTCGGGACCAACGCCGGTCGAGTATTGGCACTCCCGGTCGACTGGAGTTTGGCGGGTTTGGGCAAAGATGTGCGAAGTTCGGGCTCATTTGCTGTCGATTCCACGTTTCTTACGGACGTGAGAGGACCTTGACACCCGGTAACCCCCGTGAGAGCATCACGAGTGCTAGGCGTGGACTCTTTCGGGAGTACACCGGGGCCGCGGTTCAAGTTCGCTTGGGCTTAGCGGCCTCTTCCTTTTTGTACGACAGAAAAGAAGCAAGGCGGTCCGCGTCACCCATCGGGCAATATTTTCAACTCTGCAATTTTCGCGTCGAGTCACCTCCTTAGCTTCCGTTGGGCGATGCAAAATTGTATGTCGGTGCCTGTCGCAAGAGAAGAGATTTTTTGCGAGATTCGGCTTCACTACGTTCACGTTAGCATGTCTCAAATCGGCTCGCAGGACAACTTGTGCACGTATAACGTGAAATAAGAAATATCCTTACGTATAAGGCTTTTCCAGCGAATCGCAAGTCCAGTAATACTCTCGTGCCCATCTCATCAGATGAAGGTTGTAACGCGAGAATTTGAGGAGCTTATTATTTCGGATGACTGATTAACTGACCGAAGGCTATCGCTCGTTTTAAGGAGACGCAATCGCCTCTCAACACTTCGTTGTGCCGCCCGACTCCCTAGACCTTCACATGGGTCTAGGAGTAGAAGGTTCGGTTGGAAGTCACGGCGGTATCGTGCATGATTGTGGTCAAGAATCATCCACGGCCGGGAACGCTGCCGAGCAATGTGAAATTCAGTTTCCTCGCGCCGGGTGGGAATGCTTCCATACGTGTCGATGTGCTGAATGGTGCTACCGCTAACGCGGGCAGCGAGCGTCGTAGGGAGGAGGTCCTTGCATGCATCGAGGCCGAGGTAAAAAGTCCACCATGTGTTGAGGACTATCGCGACCTCGTCGTAGCCCTCCAGTGCATTCGCCAGAAGTTCCGCATATTCGAGAGCGTTATGCCCTGGCGTTAGTAGCGAAGGAATGCACCCGTTCTCGTAGAAGACCTGGTCTGGGTGCAGGACGCCATCGAAGTTAAGGTACAAAATCATGGCACCTCCTCTGACAGGACCTAACTTCGACTGCGAATTAGTCGGAATTCAGGAGTTGCTGAAGCGCAGACTGGAACCTGTCGAGATTGCTGGACGAAGTCGAACTCACTGTTATCGACCTCTCCACATACTCGAACGGGATGCTCATCGGGTCTGCATCAATGATGGTCACGCGCTGTGGATTCCGACGAGCAATGTCCGACCGCAACAAGTCAACTTTGCTTTGTGTGCTATACGACCGTCGATGCCTTCGGTTGCCTCGCATGGTTGCGCCAATTGTCTTCTGCGCTAATTCAAGCGGCAGGAGGCGACGAAGCGTACAGTATCCGTAGTCCACAACCAGCCAACTGTTGAGCACAATCGCAAGGTCGGTCCGGTCGAGCACAGTCTTAACCAAGCACCGAAAGAGGATGCTTTGCGGTGAGGACTCTCTCGTGGGTTGACGTGACGGCGAGGTACGAAGTAGCCTGGGAAACAGAATGCGTTCGGCGCCCAAGTACAGGATTGAGTTCATGGTGAAGTTTGGCGGCAGAGGACCGAGCTCGACTCCTGCCCCTGAGTATCGCGAAACCTTGAGCAGCGTCAGCGGTCGGTGCGAAGGGTTTGTCCGGATTTAGGTCTTTGACTTTTAGACAAACCGCGTGGGTTATCACATACAAAACATAGTTCATGTCAACGCGAAATCAAGCAAAAGTTAGCGACCTTGCCAATGGCCCGTGGGAGAAATTATCTTCGCGCGCCATACGGGTGATGCTGACTCGTCGAGACGTAAGCTATGGCCAACTTGTCGAGGCACTGGCCACGATTGGGATTACGGAGTCGGAGCGGTCGATAGAGGGCAAGGTCCATCGTGGCAGCTTCCGGCACACATTTTTCCTTCAGGTTCTGACGGTATCTCGCTCTTTGTATCCCGAACAGTGGGCCCATGCGCTCCAAGGGAAAATGGAATGGGAAGCCCGAGCCGCAGCCGTTTTGCGCGGAGAACTGTCGCTTCAACCCTGGCTGGACTGGATGAAGCTCTCCAAGCGTCTTGGAGAGATAGGCGTCTACGTGGAGCCCGAGCCGTTACGCGTGCAGATTGAGGATGGGTCTTTTTCGACCGCACTGTTTCTTCAATGCGCGACTGTTTGCCGTTTTGCGGGTGTTCATCTGTTTCTCGACCAGTTCGATTTGAACGAGGCCGCCTTAGCTGGCGCCTCCCCGGCCTGAGTCGATTCTCGACAAACTCCTTGCGCTCTTCCGTAACCGTTCTATATTCCCCCGTAGGGAGCAAATCGCGTGGGTTAGCCCATGCGGGACGCGTAAGGAAAAAGTAAAAATATAAACTGTCTTACGTAGCGTTCACGCCGGTACTCAAGCGGGTCGGTAGGGTCCTTGCTCACCGTCGAGTTCACGCCTTAGGTTTGTCTCGGCGATTGCTCGCTTGTATCGGCCTGAGATGTCGGGAGATGGCGATGCCAGTCTGGATAGTCGCGCCGGTGAGCGAAGAGCCTCGGTTGTCATTGGTTCAATGGAAAATTCTCGAAACCGCCGAAGGGACCCGGCATTTTGCCGGACAAGACGTGCGTGACCTTACCGGCCGTGTTAGTACGGAGGTCCTTCAATTCGACCCGGCTTCAAGGCGCGGAACCACGCGGTCTGGTCGCGTGTATCAGTTGGTTGGACCTCATGGCTGGTCTGACAACGCTCAATATTTGTGGGAGCGCTTCTGCGCAGTAAACAACGTGACGTCCTATGTGGACGTCACCAAACAGATGCTCGAGGGAGGCGAAAGTGACGACACCCATGGAACGGACTAAAGCCGTTAAAGACACGCGCGAACTTCTTGAGTTGCTTGCGGCGTCTTGCGAGGTCACGGTGCCCGGCCTTATTCAAACAGTCGCAACTCGTCTACTGAGACACTACCCGTTGGATGTCGACCTCGATGTATCCGCTTTGGCGTTGCCATCTTTGTGGGCTTCGCTGAACCCACCGAGTGCGAAATTGAGCGGCCACGACGACACCTGAGCGTCGAGAGTACTCACTTGAATAGGAACGGCGATGTCAACGTCTGCACGTGGTTCCACGGACCATCGTTCGCTCGACGACGCTCGGCTTCAATACGTGCTGCGCCGCGCCGCGGTGGCGGCAATCCTGTTCGACTGTACGTCGGCGCGAGCGCTTCTCGACTTTCCTGATGCAGAAGTCGGGCGACTCTTCAAAATCCAACTCGCTCAGGTCATTGGTCTGTCAACTGCGTTGCACCCGGACCTCTGTTCGATTCCCGGGGAACATGAGAAGCAGCTCAGTCGCGCCAAACGTGGCTCAAAACGGCGAAGGTCGGAATCCGAGCATTCGATTGATAGGTCCGCGTCTAACGCGGCGCGTCATTCCCTTGTTGGCGAAGGCAAGTTGCTGCGTACCGCAGTTATCTGCGAAGCCTTGGGTATCACTGAGCAGAGACTGGGCAAGGACGTCGCCGCAGGTCGCATCTTCAGCGTTGACGTTGAGACCACTCCCTACTACCCAGCATTTTTCGTAGCGAAAGAGCTTGACCGTCGCGACTTGGCGAAGGTCGTGCGGAAGCTGGGTGAACTGACTGACTGGGGCAAGTGGAAGTTCTTTACCGAGCCAAACGCGTCGCTCGACAATCTCACGCCGCTTCGGGCGCTCATGGATGGCGGCGTGAAGCAGGTCTTGCGGGCCGCCGCGGCCTTTGCCAAGCGGTGAGAGAAGTTCTTGTCAGTAGCTCGGTCGAAACTTTCACGTCTCCCGCCTTTTCCTCGGCGAGAAACCTCGAATGCATGCCGGAAAGCGTCTAAATAAACTGGCTTGCGATTGACAACGCTGTGTTCGGCGCCGCGCTTCGGACGGGAACCTCTGAGAACTGGTACCGTCGGCCTTGCCGCGTCATCTGTAACCCTCGCGGGTACCCGCGAATCGTCTACGCCGAAGCTGATGACCGAACGCAGTTCGAGAACGAAGCGTTCAATCCACTTCTAGTCATCGATGTTTGAACCGAATCGCCGTCGTGAGGAGTAAATCCATGAATATATCGAGCTGCTTCTTTGCTTCAAAGCCGCCTGGCGAGTTGCTGTTGTTCTGCTGTTGCCAAACTGCGCCGATTCAACAGGCAGAGAGCTTCACGACGCTGCGCTGATGGCAGACCAGTGAAGCAGGTTTGCGAAGTTCTCGGCGTGAAGCGCTGCAACATAGCGGCCAGACCGTCGCGTCGGGCCACATGGCGGACGGCTTCGCCGGGTTCGGGGCACGTTGCGCAATGAGCTCCTTGCGGCTTGGCTGCTGCTGTTCAACGGCGCGCTCATCGGCCGCCGCGGCAGCGGAACTCGAAGCCGTCCGCGCCTATCGCGTCATGCGCACGCGCGGGCTGCTGATGAAGCACCGACCGGTCCCACCCCGGCCGCAACGCCGGCAAAGGGGCACCCTGGCAGCCGGCCGCACTGGGCGGCGACCGCGGCGCGCTACAGCGGCAGCATAGCGCGCGACGTGATGCTGGCTGCGGTAAAACGTCGCTCGGCAATGCGTTGCGTACCCATCCAAAATCGAGTGGTTGAGCGATAAGGGCTCCGGCTATAGGGCCGACGAGAGAGGCGAAGGTTTGCGACGGACATCGGACTGAGGCCATCGACCCCGCCGGTTTGCAGTCGGCAACGTAACGGCATGGCCTAGCCTGGTGAAAATTATAAGGCGGGATTGGTTTGCCTTCGTTGATTTGTAGCGGAAACGGCCCCGCTCTCTTTGCCTCGAAAATCGCCCATACTTTTTGCGCAGAATCCTCAGCGTCTACTTCCTCGTCTTATCACGCCTTTGGCGAGCTTTCGCCGGACGTCCTCTGCTTCGTGGGTTGGGCTGCCGTGCTGTCCTTGAAGCACCACGAATCATTGCCGTTTTCCACGATATCGCGGTGATGCGTGAATCGGGTCCAAAGGTGGATTAGGGTCCGATTCACCGTCTACCAGCCTTCAGGTGCTGCTCTAGGAATTCAACGAAGACCCGAACCTTGGCTGACAGATTCAGCCGTTCGGGATAAATAGCATAGATGTCAGCTGCCGGAAGTGACCAGTCTGGAAGGACGCGCGCCAGCGCCTTCGTGTCAAGATAGGGCTGTACGTCCCACTCCGAGCGAACCAAGATGCCATGCCCATCTACTGCCCACCGCAAGGTTGCTTCGCCGTCGTTGCTGCTCATGGCCCCATGCACCTTCACCAGGACATGCCGCCTTCCTTTTGTGAAATGCCAAGTCCCGTAGGCAGTGTCATTTTCCCTTAGTACGATACACGAGTGGCTTCGAAGGTCGTCGGGCGAACTCGGCACGCCATGCTTCTTAAGATATTCGGGCGATGCACACACGAAGCGTCGGTTCATCGCCAACTTCTTGCCGACGACCCGCATGTCAGGCAATTCACCGAACCGAATGCCAATATCAAAGGCGAACTCCGCCAGATTCATAGGCCTGTCGGTCAAATCCAGTTGGACGTCGACCTTCGGATACTCGATACGGAATTTCGAAAGTGCCGGCGCGATATATCGACGGCCAAATCCAAAGGTCGCGTTGACTTTCAACAAGCCTTGTGGTGAGTCACGGCTGCTCGAGACCATACGTTCGACCTCGAGCATTTGTTCCAACAAACGGGACCCATTGCTCAAATAGAGTTCGCCTTCTTGCGTGAGCGCCAGCCGCCGGGTCGTCCGATTCAACAGCTTCACACCCAGCCTCCGCTCTAGCTGGGACAGACGGTTAGAAATCGCCGGCGGCGTGACCCCTAAATCTCGCGCCAGAGCGGAGAGACTTCCTTGGGTCACTAGCTTCGCGAAGAAATCGATGTCAGCAATGGGGTCCATCTTTAAATCCAGCTTAAGAATGGGTTAAGACAGACTTGATTCTACCGTCAAGGGAGCCGAATTACACTTCCTGCAACGCTCTGGTCAAGAGCCCCCAGTACTCGGAGAGAGACGATGTCCCAGACGCTCTACCGGAAGATTGTGGATAGCCACACTGTCTTCCACGTCGATGAGCAGCACGTGGCGCTCTACGCCGACCTGCACATCATGAACGAATACACAAGCCCGCAAGCTTTCGCGGGCCTCGCACAAAAAGGGCTTGCCGTCCGCTGCCCCGAGAAGCAGATGGGCATCGTCGACCATGTCATCCCCACGCATCCTGTTTCAGTCGACAAGCGCACAATCTTCATCGACGCCGCTGCCAACCAAGCGGCGAATTTCAGGCGCAATTGTCAGAAGCACGGAATTCACCTTTTTGACGTCAAAGACCGCGAGCAGGGCATCGAACACGTCGTGGCACCCGAGATTGGGTTGATTCGACCCGGCATGGTGGTGTTGTGCGGCGACAGTCATACAACGACCTACGGCGCGCTCGGAGCACTGGGGTTTGGAATTGGTACATCGGAAGTCGAACATGTACTCGCAACGCAAACGCTCGTCTATCGCGTCGCGCGGGACATGCACATCATCGTAGATGGCGAGTTGCCTGTCGGCACGACGTCGAAAGACCTCGTGCTCTACATCATCTCGAAGATTGGCGCGCAAGGCGCACGGGGATTTGCTGTCGAGTACTCGGGTGCTGCAATTGACTCGCTTTCCGCTGAAGCGCGTATGACACTCTGCAACATGACGGTCGAGGCGGGCGGACGAGGTGCCCTCATCGCGCCCGACGCCATCACCGTCAAGTATGTGACAGAGCGCATCAAGGATGTCTCCAGGGACGACATTGCTGCTGCGTCGAAACGGTGGCTTGCATTGAAATCCGATGCAAACGCCGCGTTTGACGTCACCCATCGCTTCGACGCAAGGGAGGTAGCACCCTTTGTAACGTGGGGAACAAGCCCGGACCAGGCGATTCCGGTAACTGCACGCATCCCCGGCCTCCCTGCTGATGCCGTCGAAAGTCAGAACGCAGCAAAGGCATTGAATTACATGGGTCTCGACGCCGGACAAGCCATCGATGGGCTTGCCATCGACCACGTATTCATCGGCTCATGTACCAATGCACGTATCGAAGACCTGCGCGCGGTTGCCGACATCGTTCGCGGCCGTAAAGTTGCACCTTCGGTTCGAGCCATGGTGGTGCCTGGCTCGGGCATGGTTCGGGAGCAAGCTGAACGTGAGGGCATAGCCTCCGTGTTAATTGACGCCGGCTTTGAATGGCGTCAGCCCGGTTGCTCGATGTGCCTTGCGATGAACGACGACATCCTCGAACCGGGCCAGCGCTGCGCTTCGACCACGAATCGCAATTTCGAGGGCCGCCAGGGGCGGGGTGCACGTACCCATCTTATGAGTCCCGCCATGGCCGCTGCTGCAGCGCTTGCCGGCCGCATCGTCGATGTGCGCAAGGAGCCTTTCCATGCCTAAAAATACTTCGCTGACCGGCATCGCGGCGCCGCTGCCGTTGAACAATCTCGATACCGACCAAATCATGCCAAAACAATTTCTCTTTGGTATCGATAAGTCGGGACTGGCGCGCGGTGTTCTCTACGACCTGCGGACCGATGCGGCGACCGGCACGCCTCGCCCTGACTTCGTACTTAACCGCAAGGAGTACCAAGGTGCGCGAATTCTCATAGCCGGAGCAAACTTCGGTTGCGGCTCCAGTCGCGAACACGCGGTGTGGGGCCTTCAACAGGCGGGCTTCGATGCTGTTATCGCGCCAAGCTTCGGCGAAATCTTCTACTTCAACGCATTGAACAATCGCCTGCTGCTAGTGATGCTCGACCCACGCGTCGTGGCTGAGCTGACGGCGCTTGCAAGCGACCCCACGTCGAGCACGCTGACAATCGATGTCGAGCACCAGTGCGTAATCACGGCAGATGGTTCGATGAAGTACGGCTTCGATTTGCCAGCCCGGCAGAAGCACATGTTCATCGAAGGGTTGGACATGATTGGGATGACACTGAGCGACAGCGATTCCATCAGCGAGTTCGAAACCAAACACTACGCTACTCATCCCTGGATGAAGATTGACCTTCCGAAGCAACAAAAAGTAGCTCGATAAGAGACGTCGCAGCGTCCTATTCCGAGGGCCTTTCGCTGACCGGGATGCCGATGCACCCGGGCAGGCCCTGAGCGCCCAAATCCATCAGGAGACAATTATGGAAACGACTTCCGTGCGCACTTGTCTTGCGCCGTCGGGCTTACTCGCAAAAATCAAAAACGTTCAGATTGGCGGGATGCCTATCTTAATGTTCGCGGCACTCGCGCTGGTGACTATCCTCGCAGCAGCAACAAAGAAGCTCCCGAACGACATGATAGGCGGCTTCGCCGTTCTTATGCTCTCAGGGCTTTTACTCGGTGATATTGGGCGCAGAATCCCGCTTTTCAGACATATTGGTGGCCCGGCTATTCTTTGCCTCTTCGTGCCTTCCGCGCTTCTCGGTTATAAGCTGATGGATGATGCCTCGCTGAAGGCCATCACCACGACGATGAAAACCGCTAACCTCCAATATCTTTACATTGCATGTCTGGTTGCCGGCAGCATCCTCGGCATGAACCGAAAGATTTTAATTCAAGGCTTCCTCAAGATGTTCGTGCCATTGCTGATTGGGACCGTCACCGCGATTGCGGCTGGCATTCTCGTCGGCTTGATGTTCGGCTACGACCCAAAACATGTGTTTTTCTACATCGTGATGCCGATTCTTGGTGGAGGCATCGGTGAAGGTATTCTCCCGCTATCCATCGGGTACTCAGAACTCACTGGCGCCGCACAAGGACATTTGATTGCAATGATGGTCCCTGCAGCGCTTATCGGTAACGTGATTGCAATCTTGGGCAGCGGTATCCTTAAACGCTTCGGTGAAAAACACACCAAGTACAGCGGCGAGGGCACGCTCGTGAAGACTGGAGAAGACCGAGCTCTTCTCAAGGAGC
Source organism: Paraburkholderia sp. JPY465 (assembly GCF_050436725.1). Classification (NCBI taxonomy): domain Bacteria; kingdom Pseudomonadati; phylum Pseudomonadota; class Betaproteobacteria; order Burkholderiales; family Burkholderiaceae; genus Paraburkholderia; species Paraburkholderia sp. JPY465. The sequence continues at coordinate 3,344,530 of NZ_JBNDMT010000003.1, read as the reverse complement.
AGAAGTCTGAAGCGCCGTTGGACCTGCGTCTCATGGGCTTTGGTCTGTTGTTGGGTTGCACACTGTTCATCCTCGGAGCGCTTCTTGCGCCGCTTACAGGCATCCCGGGACCGGTGTTAATGATTATTGCCGCGGCCCTATTGAAGCTTGCCAAAGCGATTCCGCAGTCGATGGAAGTAGGTGCATATCAGATATACAAGTTCATGTCGACAAACCTGACTTTCGCCATCCTCGTCGGACTGGGGACGCTATTTGTATCGTGGGACAAGTTGGTCGGCTCGTTTTCGATGGCGTACTTCATCATCTGTGCGGCCACCGTCATCGCGATGATAATTTCGGGCTTCTTCGTGGGCGCGTGGCTAAAAATGTATCCGGTAGAGTCCGCCATCATCACTGCTTGCCACAGCGGTCTCGGTGGGACGGGCGACGTCGCTATTCTGTCGTCATCGAACCGGATGGGCCTGATGCCCTTCGCACAGATTTCAACGCGCATCGGTGGTGCTGGCATGGTCGTGTTCGCCACGCTGATGATGAAGTGGTTCGCCTGAGTGTCGTAGAGTTGACACCTGCCGTACGACCTTGCTCGCTTCTTCTCTGCGTTCCCAAGCGTGTGCATCACGTTGGAAGAGCGGCTGAGCCACGACATCGTCGGCGCCGTTGTGGCCGGTCGAGCGGCTTTTGGGGGGGCATCGGAAGCTGACCACCCGGCCCTGCGATTCGTACCGTACAAGAAGGACCAGTTGGTCTTGCTCGCGCGTGTGGCGCATGCGCTCGCGAAGCAGAGTCAAGTCAGCTTCGAGGCTTGCCTCGGTCAACCGTTCATTAGCCTGCAATCAGGGGCCGCGTAACACACCTTCCCGATGAATCATGCCAATGCGCTTGATTGACCGCTAGACGTTCGCGTGCAGGTATCAGGTTATCGTGCTATCGCTAGGCTGGTATGGTCTGGAGCCGGAATCGGAATTGTTCCACGAACCGAAATTGAAGCATCCGATGAAGGAAAGGTCTCGGTCATCCAGCTGACCGAACGTTGGTCTCAACGCAATCTGCACGTATGCGTTCGGCGCAATCCGGCGGAGAAAAGCGTCTATCGCGACCGGCTGGTCGACATGCTGTGGAATCCGTCTGAATGACCCATCGAAAATGCTGCTGTTGATGTGTTCTGCAATCACACGAACTTGTCTTCAACGTGAGACCTATTCAACGGCGCCTGGTTTGGACCTCGTCGTTGGCCGGCCATAAGCGCTTTTCGCGCATGCTACGACAGAATCAACCATCGGATGATGGCGGCTGGGATTCCAGGCAAGAGCGGCGGTGACAACCATGACGCGCTCCTTCAAAGGACGAATAACGACATTCTCCGAGGTCAGCTTCTGCATTGACGCGGGAACAAGGGCGAGGCCTTGGCCGCATCCGACAAACGCAATCTGCGACATCACCGACCGCACCTCATGCAGCACTCGGGGAGCGAAGCCGTGCGACTGACACACCGCCGTCAGAAAATCGAAGTATGCGGGACTGACTTGACGCGACGACATTATCAAAGACTCGTCGGCGAGTGACCGCAGCCGAACCCGAGGAACATCCGCAAGCGGATGGCCGCGCGGAACGGCAACGGCGAGTCGGTCCTCTGCCAAAGGCAGCGTCGAGATTCCGCGACCGACGTTGCCGTCGAGCCTCACAAACGCAACGTCAAGCTCTCCAGCTTCGAGAGCTGGTATCGCCTCGACACTATCAATCTCCCGGATAAACACCGTAAGGTCTGGATGCTCCCGTTTAAGTGCTGCCAGGACTGCAGGCACCGTTTCTAACATAGCGGACGTAATCGCGCCGACCTGCAGGACCCCAGTTTGCCCTGCAGCAACTTCGCGTACCACCCGCTCTAGCCTCTCGACTTGGTCGGCAAACTGCCGAACTGCCGGCAGGATGGCGGCGCCCGCGGCGCTCAGTTGGGTACCACGACGCGACCGGTCAAATAACGATAGTTTCAGCGATTGCTCTAGCACCTTTATCTGCTCGGTCAAAGGCGGCTGCGACATGTTCAATCGCGCTGCGGCCCGCCCGAAGTGCTTTTCCTCTGCGACCGCCAGAAACATCCAAAGCTGACGAATAAGGCGGAAATCGATGGTGGTCATGGTCGCGGTCCCCACGTATGACGTTTGCAGCGAAATCGCTGATTGGCAAATCGTATCAGACAGATACCGTAATGCGAATTTACAAATCAAGCGTCGGAGCCGACCATTCTGTCATCGCGCAAACGGACTCATTCCCATGAATTACGCAATTCTTGAGCGACTCGCTTCTCTCGACACGAACACCGTCTCCGATGCACTTGATTTTCTAGGCATCGCTGGCGCGACGTTCGGCCTTCGGCCCCTTTGGGATTGTCCCAAGATTGTTGGCCGTGCTAGCACCATTCAGCTCGGCCCAAAAACGGATGTCGCTCCGACGGTTCATCTCATTTCGCCGGTCATTGACGCAGTCACGACGGACGACCGCGTTCTCGTAATCGGCGGTGGCCTTGAGGGAGTCTCCTGCTGGGGCGACATCCTCGCCAACGCTGCGGTCGCCAAAAAAGTCCGCGGCTCGATTATCGACGGAGTGAGTCGAGACATTGAAGGTAGCGAAGCCGTCGGCTACCCGGTGTTCGGTCGCGGTGTCACGATGATTAGCGCCCGTAATCGAGTCATCCAGGTCGACTCTGGAAAGCCTGTTCAAATTGCCGGCGTCACCGTCCATGAAGACGATTTCGTAATTGCTGACCGCTGCGGCACCGTATTCGTGCCGGCCGCGCGAATCGACGACGTCCTCGACCTTGGCGAGCGAATCGTGCGTCGTCAGGACGGGATGGTCGCAGCCGTTCGGGCCGGGCGCTCAGTCGCAGAAGTCATGCACGACAAAGAATTTGAGGCCATCCGGGCTCAGTAACCATCCCTTTGGAGTTCCCTATGACGAATCCCAAAAAGGCAAGCGCCGAAGACCGCGAGCTTATCGAACTGTTCGCGGGCCTCGATACGCCCGGCGTCTCAGATGCGTTGGACAAGCTGGGCATCCACGGACAGGCGCTCGGTATTGCTCCGCTTGCCGATTACACCGAGGTCGTTGTCGGACCAGCGTTCACGGTCAAATACGTTCCCGCGAGCGTGCCGCCCGGCACGGTCGGCGACTTTATCGACGATGTCGCGCAAGGCGACGTCGTCGTTATCGACAACGATGGCCGGACAGATTGCACCGTCTGGGGCGACATCATGACCCAATACGCAGGACTGCGGGAAATAGCCGGAACTGTGATTGACGGAGTGTGCCGTGACGTCAATAAGGCGTTGGACGACCGTTACCCTCTGTTCACCGCTGGTCGCTTCATGAGAACTGGCAAAGACCGCGTTCAGGTCGAGTCGGTGAATTCGACTGTCGGAATTGGCACCGTACGTGTCGCCTCACGCGACATCGTGGTTGCCGACGCGAACGGCGTGGTCATCGTTCCTCGAGCCCGTGCGCGTGACGTCGCCGCCACGGCGCGTCAGATTGAGGAGACGGAGTCGCGCATTCGAGACCAGCTCGCGCAAGGAAAGACACTCGGCGAGGCACGGGCAGCTTTGGGTTATCACACACTCCAGAGGAAGGATTGATGGCTACGACCACAATGTACGACGAGAGCATCCTCGAGCGAGCCCGAAAGTTGGGGACCTCGACGCTTTATGAAGCATCCGGCCTCTCAACCGCTGCGGTCGACTCCAACATTCGAACGGTGTGGCAAGGCGCATCCATTGCCGGCGCCGCTTATCCTCTCGAATGTTCGCCTGGCGACAATCTCTCTATCCATATTGCTATGGAACGTGTGCCCCGGGGCAGCGTTCTCGTGGTATCAACGGGGGGATTCATCTCCGGCTACTGGGGCGAGGTTTTGACTGTCGCGGCTGAGGCCGCCGGTGTGGTCGGACTGGTTATCGATGGTGGCGTTCGCGATATCGCTGCCTTGGTCGCACGGCGCTTCCCGGTATTTACGCGAGGTGTCTCGATGCGTGGAACGATTAAGGCAAGCTCACCTTCGGTGGGTCGACCAATCAGTTTTGCTGGTACGCCTGTCGGTCTTGGCGACCTGGTCGTCGCTGACGACGATGGGGTTCTCATTCTTCCGGCCGACCACGCACTGCGCACCGTTGACGATGGGCAAGCTCGCGCCGACAAAGAGGCCAAGATGATGAGCGAGCTTCGCGATGGTCGTAGCACGCTTGAACTCATGGGTTTGACACGATGGCGGGAGGCGCGATGATTACGGAAACTGGCAGGTTGAATCGCTTCCTTGCTGCCGCTCGGCCGTCGGCGACCTACAAGGTGATAGACCGCGTGGCCGCACGGCGCGCCAGCGGTGCGGCCATCATCTCGTTAAGCGCGGGAGAGCCGGATTTCGACACACCCGAGCACGTACAGGAAGCTGGCATTGCTGCTATCAGGTCAGGTCAAACTCGTTACACTCAAGTCGCCGGCCTTCGGGCGCTCCGTGAAGCGATTGCGCGGAAATTTGCACGCGAGAACGGCATGGAAGTGGAGTGGCAAGACACGCTTGTCTGCAACGGTGGCAAACAAGTGATTTTCAACGCGCTTGCGGCCACGCTCAACGAGGGTGACGAAGTCGTCATTCCCGCGCCCTACTGGGTCAGTTACCCGGAAATCGTCCAGCTATGCGGTGGTACTTCGGTCATCGTGCCGTGTTCAGGCGACACGGGGTTCAAACTCACGCCTGACGGTCTGCAATCTGCCATCACGTCGAAGACGCGGTGGGTAATTCTGAACTCACCGTCTAATCCGACCGGCGCAGTATATAGCCGCTCCGAGTTGCGAGCGCTCGCAGAGGTACTGCTCGGGCATCCCGATGTCCTCGTCCTGTCGGACGACATCTACGAGCACTTGATTTTCGACGGTCTGCAGTTCACGACCATAGCTCAGGTCGAGCCCCGGTTGCGCGAGCGCGTGCTCACGATGAACGGCGTTTCGAAGGCGTATGCAATGACCGGATGGCGCATTGGATACGGTACCGGTCCGCGTTGGCTCATTGACGCCATGGAGAAGTTGCAAGGGCAGCAGACTTCTGGAGCATCGAGCATCTCGCAACACGCAGCGCTCGCTGCCCTAAACGGCCCTCAAGACTTTATCCTGCGTTCGCGGTCTCTGTTTCAGCGACGCCGCGACCGGGTCGTTGAAGAACTGAATCAGGCACCGGGGTTGGAGTGCCTTTTGCCGCAGGGTGCGTTCTATGCGTTCGCCTCCTGCGAAGGTCTCATCGGAAAGAGAACGCGCGCGGGTACGCTACTGGACGACGACGAAAGGGTGGTCAATGCCCTGCTCGACGAGGCCGGAGTGGCGACCGTCCACGGTAGTGCGTTTGGCCTCGCCCCGTATCTTCGCATTGCGTACGCGCTTGATGACAAGTCGCTGGTCCGCGCCTGTGGTGCGATTCGTAATTTCTGCGGCGGGCTCGAAGGCTAATCAAAGTTCAGATAGTCGTGCGCCCAAACCCCATTCAACACAACTGGTTCAGGAACCGGTCACCATCCTTAAACGTATGACACGAGAATTCAATCGGTCGCTGATTCCCATGTCGGTGCTCGGAACCGAAGTGACAGTTTCGGCTTTGTCGCGCAAAGGCCCGAAGACACCGCTGATGTTCTTGCACGGATTTGGTTCCACGAAGGAAGACTATGCTGACATAGGTCGATATGCTGAGTTTGATGGGCGCGCCTTCGTAAGTTATGACGCACCGGGCTGTGGAGAGACTGACTGCACCGACCTCAGCAAGGTGAACATTCCATTTCTCCTGGACACTGCGATAGCAGTCGCAGACCATTTTGGCTTCGACCGTTTCCACCTCGTGGGCCATTCAATGGGCGGTCTGACAGCGCTCATGCTTGCATCGCGTCTACCTCAACGCGTCATCTCATTCACCGATATCGAGGGTAACATTGCGCCGGAGGACTGCTTCCTGAGCAGGCAAATCCATCAATATCCGTCGGACAATGCAGCCCAATTCTTCGAGGATTTCATCGAGCGTGCACTGTACGCCCCAGCGTACGCCAGCGCCTTGTACTCGGCTAGCCTTCGTCACAAGGTGCGAGCTGAGGCCGTGCCGGGAATCTTCAAATCGATGGTCGACCTGTCGGATAACGGTGATTTGATGCGCAGGTTCCTTGCGTTGCCGTGCCCTCGTATGTTTATGTACGGAGAGCAAAACGCAGGCCTCTCGTATTTGGAGCACATCGCAAGTCAAGGTGTGGAACTGGCAGAGATACCCAATTGTGGCCATTTTCCGATGTACTCGAATCCGGCTGTGATGTGGAAGTCTTTAGCCGACTTCATTCAACGGTCGGAGCCCTGATACTGGGGTAATACAGGGACAAACGGCGACCACCCAGCGGAAGGGCGCACCTGGCCGGTTCGCTCGCCGCGCAAGTTCGACCACGCAAGTCGGTTAGGCTGCCCAAGCAGCCCCCCGGACGTACGGGAACGTCACACGCGCCCGGCATAGTCCGCTTGGCGGGTTACGATGGTCGTCGCTTTAGACAGGCGCATAAGGTGCCTGCAAGGACCGCATGTACCGGTCCGATTCCTGGCACGCCAGTTCCGCAACAAATCTGATGGCATCAGATGCGCGATTTTCGAGGTAGCTGACAACCAGGCCTTGTAGCGGCAAAGGATGGTCGCTCGAGATGATGCGCAATTCTCCGCTCTCGACCTCGCGACGTACCGGTGGAAGAGGCACCATCGCATTCCCGAAACCACAGCGAACGAGCCGAGCGATGGCAGCAATCGAGCTGACGCAATGCACCTTGCCAAGCGGCATGTCGGCGCGTCGATAGAGGTCTTTCAGAACAAGGTATGGCTGCGAGCCTCGACTCAAAGTAATCGTCGGCCGGCTCAGAATGAGTGAAAGGTTGTTGTCGAGTTCGGGCGAAGCATCCGAACGGCCAACCCATCCCATCGTCATCGGCAGACAAGCCGTGCTTACGATTCCGTCTCCAATCATCTGGTCGGTTTGAAGCGCGATGTCCACGTCTCCGTCGCGCAAACTGCGGTGAAGTCGTTCGGTGGATTCTGAACTCAACTGGAGCTCGATACCCGGATACGACTGCTGCAGATGTTGCATGAAGGGAACCAACCACGTGTGGACGATGCTCTCAATCGCTCCAATTCGAACGCTGCCCAGCAGGTTTTGGTCGGTCCTGCCGAGGCGGAGTATATCCCTCTGAAGCTCAAGCATCCGTTCGCCGTAGCTGATGAGTCGTAAGCCAACGGGTGTCAACCGCAGTTCACCGGGCCCACGGTCAAACACCCGCGCATCCAGCTCCTCCTCAAGCGATGCGATTCGGTTTGATATCGCGGCTTGCGTAACGTGCAAACGCTCTGCCGCCGCCCGGAAGCTTCCTAGCTCAACGACGAGAAGAAAGCTCTCGAGAAAACGGGTGTTCATCGTGGTCTCCGTGTGAAGCATTCGTTTAACGTCGCTGACCCATCACCTTCGGTCGCCGAAAATGCGGCGTCAATTCTGAATGACGGAACTCCTAGATACGCCGTGCGTATCTCCGGCGTCCTCTTCGCGGTGTAGTCGCAAAAGAAAAATCTATCAGGCACCCCAAGAAATTCCCGTTTGCTCGGGAGTTATTGGCTGACGACGATGGGTTATCCCAAGCGAAGAAGGAGCGAGACGAGATGAACTCAGTTTCACCCTACGGAATGTTGTTCGTCGCAGCCGACATCAACGCGGAAGACGAGGCCGATTTCAACGCTTGGTATGACCGCGAACACATTGAGGAGCGCGTGCGCATGCAGGGCGTCATTTCTGCGGCACGTTACGCTGCCGTGAGCGGCAGCCCCAAGTACCTGAGCTTGTATTGGGCGGAATCGATTTCTCCATTCGCGTCCGCCGCCTACGCTCATGCTTTTCAAAACCAAAGCGCCTGGTCGCAGAAGACGTTGCCGAAGATGCTCGCGCCCACGCGTCGCATTGGCGAAGTGAGCGCCGGTGTAGGTCAAGGCAGCGGCGCATATGTGGCCGTAGTCTCTTTGAACATCCCCGATGACCCGCATGCGTTGACCGACCGCTGCGCTGAGATTGGCGCGCGCTTGTCGGAAGACCCCGGTTTTGTGCATTCGTATCTGCTCTCGCCGAAAGACGAACTCAGTCGTCCGCTGCCGCAAGAGGACCTCGCGACACGTCGCATGTACCCTATCTTCATTGTCGAAAGCAGCAACGCACGGTCGAACGAGCAAGCGCTTGAGTTTGCTTCACAAGCGCTCGACGGCCTGCCTTCGACAGCCGCGCGTTACTCACTCACCTGGAAACTCTCTGCTACGGAGCTGGCGTGATGGAAAACACGAGCGCTATCGTTGATACCTCACTCGAACATTCGAGCGCAGAGCTGAGAAAGCGGCCCCAAATGAGCAAGCTTGCTGCCGCGAGCTCTATTGGGACTACGCTTGAGTGGTACGACTTCACGGTCTACAACCTCATGGCGGCGTTGGTGTTCAACGCAGTTTTCTTCCCTTCGTTCGACCCGCTTTCAGGAACCATCCTCGCGTTTTCAACGTACGCGGTTGGTTACCTCTCCCGTCCTTTTGGTGGGCTTGTTTTTGGCCACCTTGGTGACAAGCTCGGTCGCAGGTTCGTGCTCGTCGCAACGCTCGTTCTGATGGGCGCGGCCACAGGCTTGATGGGATTGCTGCCTACCTACAACGTATGGGGCGTATGGAGTCCGGTTCTGCTCGTGGCCCTGCGCTTCTTTCAAGGTGCAGCAATCGGTGGTGAATGGGCAGGAGCCGTTCTGCTTTCGATGGAGCATGGAAGGCCAGACCAACGTGGCAGAAACGCGTCGTTCGCGCAAATGGGACCGGCTTGTGGGACTTTGCTCGGCGCTGGATTCATCACCGTCGCAACACTGAGCATGTCTGCGGAGTCGTTCCAGAGCTGGGGGTGGCGCATTCCTCTTCTGTCCAGCGCGGTGCTTGTGATGTTCGGCCTGTGGTTGCGTCGAGGGGTCGATGAGACTCCGATGTTCAAGGACCTTGAGCGCCATCAACATAAGGTTGAGTTGCCTATCAAGGAAGTGGTCGTCGGTTACTGGAAGCGCTTGCTGATTGCCGGTAGCGTTCGCATTGGTTCGGACATCGTATACGGACTGCTGGTGGTTTTCACGCTGACCTATGTGACAGAAGTGCTGCGCCTCCCTCGCTCTCTGGCACTCACGGCAACGATGCTCGGTGCTGCGCTTCATGCCGTGTGTGTCCCGCTCTTCGGTGCCCTCTCCGACAGGCTCGGCCGACGAGTGGTCTACGGAGCAGGTGCTGCGTTCTCGATTGCCTGGGCATTTGCATATTTTGCATTGATGCAAACGCGTGAGCCGATTTTCATCTGCCTCTCAGTCGTGGTCGGAATGTTCTTCCAGGCGATGATGTACGGCCCACAAGCCTCGTTCGTAACGGAGCAATTTCCGACGCGAGTGCGATACGCCGGGGCGTCGCTCGCCGCAACATTCGGTGGGATTATTGGTGGTGGGTTCGCGCCGCTTGTCTTCGCAAGCCTCTACAAGGCATACCACTCGTCGGCTTACGTTGCTGTCTACATCTCGGCCGGTCTTCTGGTCACAATCATCGCGCTCGTGGCAGCTAAGGAAACTGCCGGCAAGCCCTTGGAAGAGTGACATATGGAAGACCAAACGCTAGATATCGGTCTTGAAGCGGCAACCGGCGCCGGACCATCGAGCCGTACGCCTGGCGCAGCGGAGCTTGCTCCCGCTCGTAACCGCACCCCTCGGTTGACTGCGGCAGGAGCTGGTGCACTGTTGTTTGACCCCGGGACAGGAGTCTTCGACGCAGAGATGCAGACTCACCTTCAGGCGCTGGGCAAGCGGCTCAATGCGTCACTTTGCCGGGCAGGCGGCGTTGAGGTCGTCTTGGGCGTGAACAACCTGCTGGTCATCTTCAACCCGCTTGAGATGCATCCCGACAAAGCGTCCGATGTCTTGCTGAGCCTCTGGGAGACGACCGACGCGGAAGCCGTCGTGGACCGGACCATCGAAGTACCGGTCATTTACGGCGGCGCCGCAGGCGAGGACCTCGTGACACTCGCGTCGGACGCCGGGCTCAGCATCGATGAATACATCCGACGCCACAGCGATGCGACGTACTCGGTTGCATGTATCGGCTCAATGCCGGGATTCGCGTACATGACGGGACTCCCGCCTGAGCTGGCGGTGCGGCGCAGGAAAGTGCCCCGAATGAAGGTCGACGAGGGAACTGTAATCGTCGGCGGTTCGCAGGCGGGTGTCATGCCGTGCACGGCTCCGTCAGGTTGGCATTTGCTGGGCAAGACCGATAGCCGGCTATTCGACCCGCAGCAATCACCACCGTGCCTGTTCGAGCCTGGTGACAAGGTCCGTTTCGTCGTCAAAGGAGTGGAACCATGATTGAGGTCCTTAGCAACGGCGCGCCGAATCTCATCCAGGACGCCGGACGGCGCGGTCACCTCGGATTTGGTGTGAGCCGCTCTGGGGCGATGGATTCGTTAGCGCTCGGCGTGGGAAACGCACTGGTTGGCAATGAGCCCGGCGAGGCTGCTATTGAAATCAGCCTCTTCCCCTTCCGAGCAAAATTCGAGCGCGACCAGGATTTCGCTGTCACGGGAGCCGATTGCCTTGTCCGGTTAGACGACGTGCGACAAGCTCCATGGTGGGGACGAACCGCGCGGGCAGGTCAGACGCTCATCGTTGAGCGGCCTAAACGTGGCGCCCGGGCTTACCTCTGCCTCGGCGGCGGAGTGGACGTCCCTTCTGTTATGGGCTCGCGCTCTACTGACCTCAAAGGTGCGTTCGGCGGGTTCGAAGGACGTGGACTGCGGCGCGGCGACTCGGTCAAGGTGAGTGCTGGTGCGCGAAGCGCGAATCGCAGCGTTGGACTTGGCGTTGTCCCGTCGGAACTTCCATCCTTCTGGACCGAGTTGTCATCGGGTGTGGTGAGCGTGCGTGTTTTGCCGGGGGCGGAGTATCAGGCGTTCACGGAGGACGCAAAGAGGGCCTTGGCGGACTCGGAATTCGAAATAACACCGGAATCTAACCGAGTCGGATACCGATTGAGCGGCTCCGCGCTGCCCCTGTCTCGTTCAATGGAACTGCTCTCACACGGCATCGTTCCCGGGACCATTCAGGTGCCACCATCTGGTCAGCCCATCATCCAGCTCGCGGAAGCAAACACATGTGGCGGCTACCCGAAGATTGCCACAGTGTTTGAGGCAGACCTATGGAAGCTCGGCCAGGCGCCTATTGGTTGCCGCATCCGTTTCGTCTTGTCGGACGTCGAAGAAGCGGTGGAAGCGTTGCGCCACCGGACCGCCGAACTATCGAAAGTTCAGCAAACGCTGGCCCTAATGTCTCAACGAGGCTAAAGACCCCAACAAAACAGGAGGAGCCTGAACCATGAACGCTTCGAACAAGTCTCTCCATATTGACCTCAATTCCGACATGGGCGAGGGATTTGGCGCATGGCGCATGGGCGATGACGAAGCCATGCTCGACATCGTTTCGTCGGCCAATGTCGCTTGCGGCCTGCATGCCGGTGACCCGGAAATCATGGCGAAGACTTTCGCTTCTGCCAAAGAGCGCGGCGTGAACGTTGGCGCCCATCCCGGTTTCCCGGACCTCTGGGGGTTCGGTCGCCGCATCATCCCCTTCACACCGGGAGAAATCGAACGGCTGGTCGCCTACCAGATTGGTGCCGCCCAAGCCTTGTCTACCTATGCCGGCAATCCCATCACATACGTCAAGGCACACGGGGCACTTGGCAATCTGACGCAGACACACCACGATGTCGCCACCGCCATTGCGCGCGCTATCAAGGCCGTAAATCCGGAGCTCGTTTGCATGACGTTTGCCGGCGCCCTTATGCAGCAGGTCGCGAGCGACATGGGACTTCGCGTGTGCTGCGAGGTGTTCGCCGACAGGGCCTATGATGAGGAAGGACATCTGGTTCACCGCAAGAAGCCAGGCGCGGTATTGCACGACGTCGACGAAGCAGCCGCCCGGATGCTTCGTATGGTTCAAGGCGCTGGCATCGAGACCGTTTCGGGCCGGCTGTTGCCCGTAAAAATCGACACCATCTGCGTGCACAGCGACACGCCTGGCGCCATTCAGATGGCTGCCGAAGTGCGGCGTGTCCTTGAGGGCGCGCGTGTGACCATTAAGTCGTTTGTTTGAGGCTGGACGCATGGACCATGACAAGCTGAAGCGACTGTTGCAGATGCTGCAAAGTACGGCGGTTCGCGAATTGGAATTCGAGGAAGGCGACCTGAAGATAAAGCTCACCCGAAATTCGGTGAGCGACCCAACAGCAGTGGGTACGGCCGCTGCGGCAGTCACGGCGAATCAATCGGGCGTCGTGTGCGCGCCGACCGTTGAGCAGCCTTCCAGGCAGACCCACATGATTGCTGCGGGCTTGACTGGTACGTTCTATCGCGCGCCTGTGCCGGACCAGGCTCCATTCGTCGCGGTCGGAGATTCAGTTGCAGAGGGTCAGACGTTAGCAGTCGTCGAGGCCATGAAGCTTCTCAACGCCATCGAGGCGGACCGCGCCGGACGGATAGTCAGCATCCTCGCTGAGGATGGTGCGACGGTCTCGCCGGACACTGAACTCTTTGCAATTGAACCTCACGAGGTGCCGCATGTTTGACACCGTTCTCATCGCAAATCGCGGCGAGATTGCATTGCGTGTCCTCAGGGCTTGCAAGGCACTCGGACTGAAGACCGTTGCAGTACATTCGGAAGCCGACTCGAATCTTCGGCATGTCAGCCTGGCTGACAAGGCCATCTGCGTCGGCCCAGCTCCTTCACCCGGGAGCTATCTGCAGAAGGGCGAAATCCTCCTTGCCGCACGATTGACCGGCGCCGGCGCTATTCATCCTGGCTATGGCTTTCTTTCAGAGAGCGGGGACTTCGCGGAGGCGGTCGAGAACGCGGGCTTGACGTTCGTCGGTCCGAGCTCCTCTGCCATACGGCTGATGGGTGACAAGGTCAGCGCGAAACGTGCGATGACTGCATCCGGGGTGCCGTGCGTACCAGGCTCCGATGGTGCATTGCCGGAGAGCGGCGCCGCAATCGATGAGATTGCCGCGCGGGTCGGTTACCCGCTCATCGTGAAGGCATCCGGCGGTGGTGGCGGCCGAGGGATGAGAATCGTTCGGCACCCGTCCGAGCTTCGTCAGTCAGTGGCTATGACGCGAGAGGAAGCGGGTCGAGCGTTTGGGAATCCGACCGTCTACCTTGAACGCTTCCTCGAGAAGCCTCGGCATGTCGAGATACAGGTGCTTGCGGACAAGCATGGCAACGCTGTCTGGCTCGGCGAGCGCGACTGTTCAATGCAGCGCCGCAACCAGAAAATCATCGAGGAGTCGCCCGCGCCCGGGGTGGACCGCGTGGAGATTGCCCGCATTGGCGCCTTGTGCGCGAAGGCTTGTATTGATGTCGGATACACAGGAGCTGGTACTTTCGAGTTTCTCTACGAAGACGGCAAGTTCTTCTTCATCGAAATGAACACTCGCGTCCAGGTCGAACATCCCGTTACCGAACTGGTGACGGGAGTAGATATCGTCGGGGAGCAGCTGCGCATAGCATTGGGCGAGCCTCTTTCCTTCCAGCAGAGCGATGTTCGATTCGAGGGGCATGCAATCGAATGCCGCTTGAACGCTGAGAATCCGTGGAGCTTCATTCCTTCCCCCGGAACGGTGACGAACTGGGTTGCGCCTGGCGGTCCTGGCGTTCGCGTGGAGTCTCATATGTACTCAGGCTACACCATTCCTCCGAACTACGACTCGCTAATCGGGAAGCTGCTTACTCATGGCTCTACACGTGAGCAAGCTGTAGCTCGGATGCGCGTCGCGCTCGATGAAATAACGGTCGCTGGAGTCGATACGACGATTCCGCTACACCGCGAACTGATGCAGGAGCCTGGTTTCCGAGAGGGCGGCTTCGACATCCACCACCTGGAACGTCTCATCGAAGGTGATGTCTTCTCCGAGGGGAAGCAAGGATGACACTTGACGACATCAACCTCGTTTTGGTTGCTCTCAAGGCGACAGACGTGACCAATTGCGAGATTGTGGATGGCGTGTCGACATTGCGTCTCAGTTTCGACCGTCAAGCACGCTCAGCCCCGGTTCGTGAGACCAGCGAGACCGCTGTGCATCCCGCCCGGGTAAAGCAAGAGACTCTTCTAATCAGAACTCCCAATAGCGGTGTGTTCCGGCATTCGCATCCGCTTGATGACCCGGGAAACAATAATAGGGCCGTACAACTCGGCCAGCACGTCGGCTATGTCGAAATCGACTCCGTCTACTGCGCCATCGTGTCGCCGGCTAACGGTACCGTGAACCGAGTTCTTCTGCAGGAGTGCGAGGTTGCGGGATACGGTCAGCCTGCTGTTGAGCTGGACGTGCACGGCTGGGACCCACGGTAGCAGGAATGCTTGGTTCGCTTCCCAACCAGAACCGGCGTTGGTTCGCGGGAATCGGAGCTACCAAGCCCGGATTCCTCAAGTTCCTTAGTGGGCAGCAGGCCCCGCAATAGCTGTGGATAGGTTGCGCTGACAGTCGCATTCCGGCCAACGGACTGGAAGGTCTGCGACCAGGCGAGTTGTTCGTCCACAGGAATATGGCCAACGTGGTATCGCCGTTCGACTCGAACTGTCTCGAGTGCTTGCAGTATGCGGTAGACGTTCTAAGGTACGTCATATCATGGTCGTAGGTCATCTCGGTTGGGGCGGCGTTCAGGCTGCGCTCACCGGCTCACCGGGACTCATGTGGGGCTTGCAGACAACTGGATTCTGTATGTCGCGACGCTCTCGGTCGGCATCGAACGTTGAGTGGCAGCTTAGACATCCGCGGCTCGGCGGACGGGGCGTGCAAGCTCAGGTTGACGAGCAGGCCCAGAACGTCTGCATGACGACGGTTATGCAAGACGCCTGGTCGAGAAGGCCAAGCGTCGAGGTGCACGCCTTTGGTCTATTCACTGGCGGACGGTCTCCTTCATAGCTCGGTCTCGATTTCGACCTGCCCAAGTCGCCGGAGCCCAATTACTTCGACGCGTGTCACGTATCGCGCTACCTACACTGCAAAGTAACAGCGAAAGGAGATGACATGACAGCCGCCACAACGACGACTCCGGCCGAGTTTCGGCTGCGTGTGGGACTCCACGACGGTCCGACTTCCGGATATTGAAGGATGTTAAAGGCGATACACGCGTTCCGCGTTGTCGTGAAAGAGCGCGGCTCGTTCACTCGTCGAGAAGTCTTTCGTGATGGATTTGAAGGCGTTGAATATGTCGTCGTAGCTGCTGAACAGCTTATCGACTGGAAAGTTGCTCGCGAACATGCATCGCCCGACGCCAAACGCCTCAATCGCATGCAAAACGAATGGACGGATGCTGTCGACGGTCCATTTCCAATCGCCCATTCCGAGGCCCGATATCTTGCAGAAGACGTTAGGAGCGTTAGCAAGAAGCGTCATGCTTCGCTTCCAGGCGTGCACCTCTTCAGCAAGCCTGTCGACGGGCATGCCCGTGTGGTTTAGGACGACAGGGGTATCAGGGAAGTCTCGCGCCAGAGCTGTCGCTTCCTCCATTTGCGTGTAGTAGAGCTGCAGGTCGAATGACAGGTCGTATCGCTTCAATAAAGCGTAGCCGGCGCGCCATTGCGGGTCACTCATCAAATGAGGGCTGTCGATAAATGTCTTAACTGGGTCGCTATGGAAGTTCAGACACTGCCGGATTCCGCGAACATTTGGATATTGAAGATGCGCTTCGAGCACTTCCTGCAAGTTCGGAGATGACAAATCTGCAAATCCGACGATGCCGTGCGGGTAGCCATGCGTGTCAGCAACGCTCTGCAACCAGCGCGTCTCCGCGACCGGGTCATTGTGGTCATACTCGACTTGCAGGTGAACAGTTTTGACGACGTTCTGATTTTTGATATCGGCGAGGAAGTTTTCGATGAGGTAGTCGGTGCGAATCGCCGAATAGTCTCCGAACACGCGCTTGAGCATGGGACCTTGCAACCATGGATAGTTGCCGGTCTTCAGGTCGTACAGGTGGTGATGCGGGTCAATGATGGGAAAATTGTCCATGATGCCTCCGGAGCTGTTCTTGGTGGACATTCGGTGCCACCCATAGGTTGGGCGGCCCTTAACATTGCAGACGTTAATAACTACCGGCCGACGGAGGATAGACCCGCTTCACGGTTGCTTGCATGCTCGGTTGGTCGATGGACTCCTTCGTAACGAGCGGCTCTTTCAGGGCGAGCTCCTGAGTCGTCGGCTTCTTGTTGAGAGCGTTATAAACTTGCGTCGTTGCGTCGACACCTTGACCGACTGCTTCCTGAAGGAAGATTCCCTGGATGGCGCCCTCACGCAGAAGGCGAATCGTCGTTGGACTGCCGTCGGCAGTGACAACGGCCACCTTTCCCGTCAGTCCTCGAGTCTGCAGCGCTTTCGCGGCACCGGTGGCTGCTTCGTCGTACATGCCATAGATGGCCTTCACGTCGGGATGCGCAGTGAGGATGTCGTTCGCCTGAGATACCGCCTCATTTACAGTCAAACCATGGGTCTCAAGGACTTGAACAAGGTCGCAACCGTCGGCTGCGAACGACTCTTTAGCTCCCTTCATGTACTTCTGTGCATTCTCGCGGTCTTGCGGCAGCGAAAGCATCGCAATCTTGTTCCCGCCGCGCTCCTTAGCCAATTTGCACACATAGGAGCCCTGCGCCTTGCCGGTCTCGTAGTTGTTTGCCGTCACCGCAGACGTGAAGTCCGTCTGGCCCGCCTGCGGTCCAATACCCGCAAAGGCAATCGGAACCGATTTTTCCTTCAAGAGTCTGAGAACGGGCGGCGTGCTTGTCGAGCTAACCGGTCCCATTACAATTGCGCTGACTCCTCGGGTGAGGGCGGTCTTGACATTGTCCATCTGCTTAGCAGGCGAGTTCTCCGACGTTAACTCGACGTAGTTCATGCCAAGTTCCTTCGCGCGTTCCTTGACGCCGTAGGCGACCCACTGCCAATACGAAATATCGAGAGACGGTGCGATGTAGGCCACCGTCTGCTTGGCTTGCGCGAATGCTGACTGTGAGGCAAACGTCGCGAGAGCCATGGCAGTGCACGCGACGAATTTCGTCAGGCGGGCTCCGCTGTTGCCGTTGTTCCTGAGGGCGAGCGCTTTCATTCCTGTCTCCTTGCTAAGTTTGTGCAGCCGACTTATCGCCGTGCCTTGGTGACGCGGTCGACGAGAACCGCGATGAGAATGACGACACCGGTCACGGTGCCTTGCCAAAAGCTGTTGACGCCAATCAGGTTCGCGCCGTTTTGGATGATGGTTATCATTAGCGCACCGAGAAGCGCACCAATAGCTGACCCTGTTCCGCCGAAAAGGCTCGCACCGCCAATCACGACCGCCGCAATTGCTTGTAGCATCAGGCTTGACCCCGCAGTCGCTTCAGCATTGCTGATGTAGGAAATGCTCACAATCCCCGCGAAGGATGCGAGCACGCCCGAGAGAACATAAGCAGACAGACGAACGCCATTCACAGGGATGCCGATGACTTTTGCTGACGAACTGCTGCTGCCGACGGCATATAACCAACGGCCGGCTACCACCTTGCGCAAGCAGAACTCGATGACGATGAGCAGCGACGCACACCAAAGTACGTAGTTCACGATTCCCGGGACAAGTGTTCCGGAATTCAAAAGCCAGTAGTTGGAGTCGGTGATTGGCAGTGAGTGGCCGTCCGTGACGATGAATGAAAGGCTTCCGGCGATGGCATAAGTGCTCAGCGTAACCACGAACGGCGCAAGCCCCACGAAGGTGACCAACGCGCCGTTGATTGCGCCAATCACAAGTCCTACCGCAAGGCCGGCAACGCTGCTTGCAACGCCTCCCAGGCCGTGCGACATAGCAAGGCCGGTGACCATCCCGGTTAAGGAGAAGACAGAGCCGACGGACAGGTCAATGCCACCCGTGACAATCACGAGGAGGACGCCAAACGCCATAATGATGAGCGGTGCAGCCGCTTGCGCAACGTTAGCGATGTTGCCGCTCGACAGCGCAGCCGGAACCACCGCCCCCACCGCCAGCTCGATGACGACGATGGCGATTGCGATGGCGATTTCAGTTCTGTACGTTGACAGCACGCGGCGGACCCCGCCGCCGGGGTGACGTGCTTCGCTTCCAATCGAGTCTGTGACGGTCTTCATGATTGTCTCCGTGTCTAATCTTTTGATTCCGCAGCTCCGGCCCGTCAGGCGGCCATGCCAGTTGCGTTAGCTAGATTCGTTTCGTTCACGTCGGCGTGACGAAGGACCCCGGTGGGGCGTCCCGATAAGTCAAAAGCTAGTACTGTGTCGCAGAGTTCGACTAACTCAACGTACTCTGTGGACCACCAAACCACAGACGTGCCTTGCGCAGCCAGCTTTCGGATGAGTGCATAAATCTCGCGCTTCGTACGGATATCTACGCCGCGAGTCGGCTCTTCGAGAACAAGGAGGTGCGGCTTTAGAGCGAGCCAGCGCGCCACAAGGATTTTTTGTTGGGTGCCACCACTAAGCGTTGCAGGCAAATCCCAAAGGGAATCCGCACGAATCCTCAACGCATCGAGCAGGCTTTGTCCCTGTTGAACTTCCTTTGCTCGCGTGATGGCTCTGCGCTCGACAACCCTGCGGGCTGCCGCCAGGTTGTCGATGATGGGTAGCGTTGCCAGGATGCCCTTGTTCGCCCGGTCTCCGGAGATGTAGCCCACACCAGCACGGGCGGCCGACGACGGACTCTGATGTGTAACCACCGCTCCGGCGCGTTCGACGTCCCAGTGCGTATTCCGAACTTGGCCGGTGAGGGCCTCGATTAAACCCAAAGGTCCGGTAGGCGCACCAGCTAGACCAATAATGGCCCCAGCACCTATCTCAAGGTTGATTTCGTCGAGCTTGACAACAAGCGGCGCCACTACGTTTCTGCTCGCACCCCTCGTCGCAGCTTCGTGTTGCACCTGTACGGCGTTGTCAGCTTCATGTTCCGCGCGTTGGTCTGGCTCGACGTTTTGTCCCATGAATTCGACGATTTCTCGGTCGGTGATGGCGCCCAGCGAAACACGGTCGACAGCCGTCTTGCCGTCGCGAATGATGGTGCAAACGTCCGCAATCTGACGAATCTCACGCATTCGGTGAGAGACGAAAAGAACTGCGAGTTTTGTCTCTGATATGAGTTTGCGAATGACGGCGAATAGCCGCCCCGTTTCGGCCGCCGTTAAGTTGGCCGTCGGCTCATCGAGGAGCAATAGCTTCGCACCGGAGCGGAGGGAACGAGCGATTTCGACTAGTTGCCGCTCGTGCAGGGTCAAGTCGCCCACGACGCGTCCGACGGACTCACGAGCAAACTGAGGGTCTATCAAAGAAAGCGCTTCAATCGCGAGTGTGCGCGACGCTCGCTCGCTGTACGTGCCAAGAGCACGATTTAGGCGAGGCATCGCGATGTTTTCGGCGACTGATAGATGCGGGAGGAGCGCGAGCTCTTGATTGACCACCGCAATCTCTCCCGTCTCCATTGGGGAAACGGTGAGACTGTCAAGTTTGCGGCCGGCGAACTCTAGCGTGCCACTGTCGCGCTGGTGTTGCCCGGAGATAATTTTGATGAAGGTCGACTTGCCTGCACCATTGCCGCCGAGAAACGCATGCACTTCTCCAGCCGCAATGGACAAATCAAAACCCTTCAGAACCTTGGTAGGCCCAAAATTCTTCACGATTGAACGCGCAACCAACAAATTCTGCTGTTGAGGCATTTCGTGTCTCCGTCGCGAATGGACGCGAGCGAACGTCTCCGAGCGCTTGCCGGAGCGTTGCATGCATCGAGATAGAAGGCGGAAAAGGTGCCGTGGCTTCAGCTGGGAAGAACTATCGCTTCTCATCCAACTACGGACAAGGCAGCGTCAACTGTTTTCTACTGGGATGGGCGCCGGCGCGTTACCCGCCATACTGCGTGCTCAGGGCGGAGTCGCGGAATCGCAAGGAAGGACCGATAATGCATAGATGTCTCCTGCACAGTTGTTGCACTGCGCAATGTTTATATAAGCGATTACCCGATGTATCGCTGGGCTGACACGAAGCGTTGGTTATGGTGTTCTGCGCCCCGCCGTTGGCAATCAGAATGGCAGCGACGACCGTCTCAAGGCAATGCAGTTTTCTTCAACTGCGACTGAAATAAATTTGACGATGCGAATCCCTCCCCTGAAATCCATCATCGCGTTCGAATGCATCGCTCGGACAAAGAGCGTCAACCGTGCTGCTGAGGAACTCGACCTCACGGCGTCCGCGGTAAGCCACCAACTGGGCAACCTGGAAACGATGGTTGGACAGCCCCTGTTTCAGCGAACCGGGCGTGGACTCATCCTCACGCCGACCGGTGAGCGCTATCTGGCCGATGTAACGGGCTCCCTGGCTGACTTGAGTCGAGCAACTGAAAGGGCATCTAGCCGGAAGGAAGTTGACATCCTGCGCGTGCACTCGAGCCCAAGCTTCGGGCTCATGTGGCTGTTGCCAAGGCTGTCTTTCTTTCAGGAGACGAATGGAGACGTTCAGCTGAACGTCGCGTGCTCCTATGAGGACGTCTCCTTCTCCAACGGCTATTACGATATCGATATACGCCATGGCTACGGCGGATGGAGCAACCTCGAGGTGAAAACTGTCCGAGGAGAGTTCATCGCTCCGCTGGCCTCGCCTCAGTATCTCGAGCGTCACCCGCTGTCTGCTCCTGAAGATTTGCTCAATCATCGGCTCATCTACTCAGAAACACCGCTCGTTCAATGGAGACAGTGGTTCGGACGTCACGGGGTAGCCGGTACTAACAAGACGTTTGATTTTTCTTTTGACCGTTCGTACATGTCCATCGAAACGGCCTCGCTTGGGCTTGGAATTGCGCTCGAAAGCACGATGATGGCTTCGAAGAAAATCCGCGAAGGCGCGCTCGTCCAGATTTTCGACAGAAGCTACTCCGTCGAAGTTGCAGCGCACCATCTCGTTTACCCGGGGCAGAATGCGGAGTTACCGCGCGTCGCTAAGTTCTTGTCGTGGATTGAGGACGAAATAGAGCGCAGCAGACGTCCGGCCTAGGGAAAACACCAGCATTCTGAAAATTTCTCAGCTTCGGTTGAAGGAAACTGCGTTGATGCAATGGCTGTCGGCGGACAAACTTCGTCATACACCAAGTTCATCAACGGAGACATTCACATGTTGCTCGAGAATCAAGTTGTCGTCGTCACGGGCGCCGCATCCGCTCGCGGCATCGGCAAGGCTACGGCCAAGGTCATGGCCGCCCAAGGCGCACGCGTTGCCATTCTGGACTTGAATCAGGCCGACGCAGAGAGCGCGGCGCGTGACCTTGGCCAAGGGCATCTTGGGCTGGCGTGCGATGTCACTGACAAAGAGGCGTGTATCGCTGCCGCCGATGCAGTCGCGGCGAAATATGGCCGCATCGATGCGCTCGTGAACAACGCGGGTATCACTCAGCCTATCAAGACGCTTGAAATTACACGCGGGAACTTCGACGCAGTGGTCGGCGTGAGCTTGCTGGGTACGCTGTACATGTCACAGGCAGTCATTCCGCACATGAAGAAGCGGCAGAATGGCAGCATCGTGTGCATGTCGTCGGTTTCCGCGCAACGCGGTGGCGGCATCTTCGGTGGCCCGCATTACAGCGCTGCAAAGGCGGGCGTTCTTGGTCTCGCAAAGGCCATGGCACGGGAGTTCGGCGCCGACCATATCCGCGTGAATTCAATCACGCCTGGTCTTATCCAAACGGATATTACTGGCGATAAGTTGACCCCTGAGATGCGTGCGGACATCATCAAAGGGATTCCTCTTGGCCGCCTAGGTGAAGCCACTGACATCGCCAATGCATGCCTGTTCCTCGCGAGCGGTCTGTCGACCTACTTGACCGGCATTACGCTCGACGTGAACGGCGGCATGCTCATTCACTGACTTAAGCCGCGTGCGCCTGCCGTCAAGGCGCACGAGACGACGCACTCGGATGAACCGAGGCGTAGGGCCTTTTCAAACGGCACCAACGGCTTGCCGCCGAGCTCAGTCTTGGCTGAGTATGGCCGACAGGAGACAACCCGTGAAATCGAAACTCGCTGCGCCAGGATATGGCGCTGGGCTTTCTGCGTCCAGCGATGCAACGACCTTTGAGGCGAAGACCTATGCAAAGGTCGCGCGAAGACTCATTCCGTTCTTGATGCTTTGCTATCTCGGAGCTTACCTCGACCGGGTGAACGTGGGCTTTGCGAAACTGCAGATGCTCAACGACCTCCGTTTCTCCGAAACGGTGTACGGCATCGGAGCGGGCATCTTCTTCCTCGGCTACTTCCTTTTTGAAGTGCCCAGCAACATCATCCTGCACAAGGTAGGCGCGCGCAATTGGCTCGCCCGTATCATGCTGACCTGGGCTCTGATTTCTGCGAGCTTCGTGTTCGTAAAGTCGCCGACTGTCTTCTACATTCTGCGTTTCTTGCTGGGCGTTGCAGAGGCGGGGTTTGCGCCGGGCGTCATCTTGTACCTCACGTACTGGTTCCCTTCGGCCAGGCGCGCGAAGGCTCTTTCTATGTTCTTCATGGCAATTCCGTTGGCCGGAATAGTCGGGGGGCCGCTGTCCGGCTGGATTATGCACGCGTTCCAAGGCGTGCAGGGGCTGGCGGGGTGGAAGTGGCTCTTCATGCTGGAAGCACTCCCTTCGCTAGTTCTTGGCTTCGCAATCATTCTCTATCTCGATAACGGAATCGCCAGCGCGAAGTGGTTATCTGACGACGAGAAGTCTTTGTTGAAGCGCAATGTGGAAAACGACCGGATGCAGACGACGGAGCATGTGTCCATCCGTTCCTTCATTGGCGACCGTCGTCTGTGGTTGATGGCTGCGATTTACTTCTGTGTTGTCCTTGGGCAGTATGGCCTGACGTTCTGGCTCCCGACCATCATCCGTCGCACTGGCGTTGCTGACCCGCTGTGGGTAGGCATCTTGACCGCGATTCCGTATATCTGCGCCATCGTCGCACTGCCCATTCTTGGTACCAGCGCCGACAAACGTCGTGAACGCCGACTCCATTTGGCTATTCCGATGTTGGTATCGGCTGCGGGGTTCGCAACACTGCCGCTGCTTGGAAGCATAGGCGCCTCGATTGTATGTGTAAGCGTCGCAGCGGCAGGCATTCTGGCCTCGTCGTCGCTCTTCTGGGCTTTACCTACTGCGGTCCTGGGTGGCATGTCTGCCGCAGCCGGTATTGCAGCCGTCAATTGTTTCGCCAATCTTGCCGGCTTCTTCTCGCCGGCCATCGTCGGATGGCTCAATGACCTCACAGGAAAAGCGACCGCAGGCCTCATCTTCATCTCTTCAGCTGTCGCGCT
Source organism: Paraburkholderia sp. JPY465 (assembly GCF_050436725.1). Lineage (NCBI taxonomy): Bacteria > Pseudomonadati > Pseudomonadota > Betaproteobacteria > Burkholderiales > Burkholderiaceae > Paraburkholderia > Paraburkholderia sp. JPY465. The sequence goes on along the minus strand of NZ_JBNDMT010000003.1, from coordinate 3,321,069 downwards.
TGGAGCGGTGCTGGTTTTCTTCGTGCCCGCCAAGACCGTCAATCGTTGAACCCAATCCTTCTAAGGAGACAAGCAAATGAGCACTCCCGTTATCGAGGACTTGTCGCTCGCTGAGCGTGCATATCGAATCCGGCGCAACGCCCTGCTGATGGGCGAGGTGCAAGGCCAAGGCTACATCGGACAAGCGTTGGATATCGCCGACGTGCTGGCCGTATCGTACTTCGGCGCAATGAACTACCGTTCAGCGGAGCCTGACTGGGAGGAGCGCGACCGCTTCCTTCTGTCCAACGGCCATTACGCCATCGCGCTCTACGCGGCTCTTTTTGAGGCTGGCATTCTGCCGCAAGAGGAGCTCGAAACGTACGGTAGCGACGACAGCCGACTGCCGATGTCGGGGATGGCCAGCTACACCCCGGGCATGGAAATGTCGGGCGGCTCACTTGGGCAGGGATTAACCATCGCGGTCGGCCGTTGTCTGGGACTGAAGCGCAAGGGTTCGAAGTCGTTCGTCTACACGTTATTTTCCGACGGCGAGCTTGATGAGGGAGCTATCTGGGAAGGCCTGTTGTCTGCAGCCCACTGGAAGCTGGACAACCTCATAGCGATGATTGATGTCAACAACCAGCAAGCCGACGGGCCGTCGACGCAGGTTATGGCCTTCGAGCCCCTCGTTCCAAAGCTGGAGGCCTTCGGTTGGCACGTGCAACGTGTCAATGGCAATGACATCGATGCCGTCAAGGCAGCGTTTGACAACGCCCGGAATTTGAAGGAAGCGAAGCCGCGCATTATCGTATGCGATACGAAGATGGGCTGTGGCGTGCCGTTCCTTGAGGAGCGCGAGAAGAACCACTTCATTCGTGTGGATGCACATGAATGGAAGCTGGCACTGGAAGCACTTGATGAGACTTTCGCAGGGAGAAAAGCATGAGCTCGGTCATCGATAAAAAGCCTCGCCTCAAGACGTCAGCGATGATTGCGTCCATCGCTGGGGAAGGGCAGGTTACCCGTTCGGCACCCTTTGGTCATGCACTTGTCGACCTCGCAAGAACGAAGACGAACGTCGTCGGAATGACTGCGGACCTCGGTAAGTACACCGACCTGCACATCTTCGCCAAAGAGTTCCCCGACCGCTATTATCAGATGGGGATGGCCGAACAGCTGCTAATGGGGGCGGCCGCTGGTTTCGCTCATGAAGGCGCTCAGCCGTTTGTCACCACGTACGCCGTATTCGCGACGCGCCGTGCTTACGACTTCATTCACCAGACCATCGCGGAAGATGACCTTGACGTCAAAATCGTCTGCGCGCTGCCCGGCCTGACGACAGGTTATGGGCCTAGCCACCAGGCTGCCGAAGACCTTGCGCTTATGCGAGCAATGCCTAACATGACGGTTATTGACCCCTGCGATGCGCTCGACATCGAGCAAATGGTGCCAGCAATCGCTGCTCACAAGGGGCCGGTATATGCGCGTCTTTTGCGAGGCAACGTGCCGGCGGTACTGGACGAGTACAACTATCAGTTTGAAATCGGCAAGGCGAAGATGCTTCGCGACGGCAATGACGTGCTCATCATCTCGTCAGGCATTATGACGATGCGGGCGCTCGAGACTGCGAAAGCGCTTGAAACGGACAAGGTCGACGTGGCCGTTCTTCACGTTCCAACCATTAAGCCGCTCGACACTGAAACAATCATTCGTGAGGCGAAGCGAAGCGGGCGCATGGTCGTGGTCGCAGAGAACCACACGGTCATTGGCGGACTTGGCGAAGCCGTTGCCACGACTCTGTTGACGTCTGGCGTCTCGTGCGCCTTTAGGCAGGTTGCGCTCCCGGACGCGTTCCTCGACGCTGGCGCTCTGCCGACGCTTCACGACCGCTACGGCATCTCGACGAACGTCATGGCAGACAACATCAAAAAGTGGCTGGAGTAAAGCCACCACGGAAAGCCAGCGAATCGCGACCGACAAAAGTGCCTGAGCGAAATGCAAGCTCGAAGACCTGCAGCGAACCGTGCCTCAGCCCCGAGACTCGCGAATCTTTCCTGGCACTTACCCTCCTGTAGCGGCGTGACCGCCGTCACAGGAGCACGTAGCTGACCTTGCTGTCCCGCGTCGCTCTGAACTTGACCGACACCGGTTGCCCAAGCCTGATTTTTTTGCGTCCGGCTGTCATGACAACATGCGAAATCTCCACGGCAATTTCCTTCTCCGACAGCAGCCCTCCAAACGCGTGAACGTCGAGCAGTTGGGCGAGACGCATTGCCGTGGGTCGACTCACGGATATTGACCGCAGCAGCGACTCAACCTCATGTTCTGTCTGTGGCTCGACTGTTGCGGTCATCATGCTGCCAGCCGAGATGTGTCGAAGTCCTGCAAGCTGGTGCACGCGGTCGATGTCCTCCGCCGTTATGTCGAGTTCCTTCGGCATCGTGATGTCGATTGGCGACTGGTGCAGAATCACACGCATCTCTTCGACGAAGTCCAGCAGTCCATAGCCAAGGGAAGCCATCGGCAATTTGCCGTGGCCTGCTGCAAGTCTTTGTCCTTCGACCTCAACGACTATGTCAACTTGCAATCCCAGACGAGCGGCGTCTCGAAGTTTTCGCAACTGGTCAAAATACGGGAGTACCTTAATTCCTCGCCCGACCCAGCGCTCGAAGGTTGGTGTGGCTGTAACATGGAAGCGCTGGCCGTCAGAGGTAACCGAAAGCGCCAAACAGCCGCCGAAGAGCTGAGCGTCGCAGGAGAAACCTTTGTTACCTGAGGACAGTGTTGCTGAACCCTGGTCAAGAAACTCAAGTTCCTTCTTTTTCTTTGAGGCGACGGAGAGCTTGACGACGGCATGACAATTCAACGGGTTGGATATTGAGACATGTCGCGTTTGCCCGTTGAGGCCGTCGAGCAACGGCGTCCCATTGAACGTGATGTCTTTGCCGTCAAGGGTCACGCGTTGTCCGTACTCGTACAACCGCTGCATCAGCTGTCGAGTCTTGGCATTATCGCGAAGGTTCATCGAGACGTTCACGGGTCCGTCGACAGGTTCAATGCTGAACGATGGAACAGAACCGTCGTGGGCGATTGTTACCCTGAACCGCGGGTCCAACTCCTCGAGCGACCGTGCAATGGCGGTCATCGTTGTTCCCACGCGTGAGAGCGCGTCACGCGCCGACAAAACGTTGACTCTGTCTGCGAGAGACGCAGCGGCATCGAGCATCGACGGCTTGTTTATGCGTAGGAGCGCCCGCGCTTCGGCTGTTTTCTTCCATTGCACAAGTTTGTCGACGGGGTAGCCTTCCACGTCTCGGTCGATGAGTGCTGCACAATTGCGACAAAGCCAGATTCCGTTGTTGAACGCGGACCGCTCCGCCGACGTCAGGGCGGCGTCGTATCTGGGGCCGCCGGGCGCAGCCGCGGTGATGTGTGCCGCTTCCCCTGTGGTAACGAAGCCTTCAGGGCCCGCCTTGGGGCCAACAGTTTGATTCCTGCAATCTGGATTTGAACATGCGAAGGCAACGCGACGTGCTAGTTTTTCGACGACGGTCTTGTTGAAGTTATCGCGTGGCATACGTTGTTAGTGGCTGGAAGCGTCAGCTACGTTAGCAGACGCTCTCTAAACGCTCAACTTGACCCCGGGGCAAGAAGCTAGGTACGGGCCGCCGTCGCTGCTGCTCGGGCACCGAAAGGTCTAAAGTTCCGAAGATACCGCGCCGTTATTCGTATTGCCAATATGCGAGCAAGTGCAATGGGCGAAAAGCTATCGGCGACCAGAATGACCGCCATCAACAGTTAGATACGCAATTCCCCTTAGCTATTTGATAGTCAGCACAGAAATCACTATGCGGACGTCCCTTTGTCCTTCGATTCGGCGTAAGCAAAGGCGAACCACAACGGGCCTGCCCGATGGAAAGCAACATGGCTAAGTGACTTATCGTGAATTCAGCGTGCCCCGGATTGGGACCTCAAAAAGGTGGACGTAGCGACAAACGGTTAACGCTCCCTCATGTAATCAGAAATCGAACAATTGAAATGCTTCTACCTAATGTAACCAGCCTATCCGAAGCTCTTGACGCTTTGAAGATGGAATCTAAGAAGTACATTGTTCACGGCACAGTCGACGACGTTCTCAAGCAAGGATTCTGGCTGGCAAAGCCCCAATTGCGTGCTTCAAACGCAGCGTCCTTGCGACGGGTTGAAAGGGCTGACCACGTCGTGAAGTCGATTGAAGCGGCGCGTACGCCTTGGAACCGACTTTGGCTCCGCAAGCGGTATTTGAAAGCATTGAAAAGACAGGCCGACGGAAAAATTGAACGGTCGAAATACGCCAAGGTTGCGAACGAAGCATTCAGCAAATACAAGAGTGCGAATCGCCAAAGTGCTGTGTTCAAAGTAGAGCAGTCGGACAAGAGCGTCGAGAGTCTCCACGAAGTCTCAGCGCTCGAGAAGAAGTTGAATGCTCTTGTGTCCCTATACACTGATGCGATTTTGAGGTACGGAAATACGGCGCTCGGATTCGAGTACGTCGAGCCGTCCCCATTTACCGGACAAATGCGACTCGACTTGGCCCGAGTGAGGTTAGAATTGGCAGAGTTGGAAGCATTCGCCCAGAGCGAAATGCCAAAGCGCATTGCCCAAGCAAGCATCTCAAAGAAAGCTCTCGCAATTCACGATGAGTTTCTCGCGCTTAACGGTGCGCGGCATGTGAGCGGCTCTGATAGCGCGACGTTTGCGAAGGCATCGGCCGCGGGTATTGTGGGCCAACTTAAACCGGCTGCAAGGCCGCCGGCAACCACTCCGCAGGAGCAGTTGTCACTAGCCTTCAAGGCGGCGGTGAGAGCCGGTAGCTTCCAGCGGCCAGAAGCATGGATTGCATTTTGGACTGCCATCAAGGCGACGAGCGACTATCACGCCAAAGCATACGGCGCCGGTTATGCTGAAGACGCGTTCGCTGTAGACTGGTGCAATGCTTGGGAACAACAGATTCGTGCATGGGGACCGAGTTTGTGCTCCGCACTTGGAATGCCTGATGGATTTGTACATGCGGTGCGCGGGACATTTCTCAACAAGAAGGCTGAGACAAGGACGGGCGCAGACATCATGCTAGCGCTCTGCACGAAATTCGGTGACTCCGTCCGTGTGCGCCTTGCATTTATCCAATTCAAGAGGGATGAACGGAAGACGGATAAGATTGACGTTTGGCAGGACGCGGTGCGGCAGTTTCAGTGCCTGGAAAAAATGCATCGACCGGACCTCGGTAGCTTTTCTATGCACGCGCTACTTTCCGTGCGCAACTGCGGTCTCGCCGCAATTCCCGCGGTGGCAGTTCCGAAGTCCAAAGCGGCGATAAATCGCGGTTATGGGTGGCACGAGGAGACGTCCGCGACCAAATGGACGGCAGCTGGATGTGACGTTGACTGGCGTGAGTGGGGTGAATGTTTCCCGACATTGCTAACCGGAGCGTTGTGCGGGCGAGTCACAGCGTCGTTTGATGGCGTAAAGGCGGCGTTCAAGTGGCTGAGTGAGGAATCGGGCCTGAGCTCAACTGAACTGCCGCCCTACATGATTTTTCAGGCAATCGGCGAGAATGCTCGCGCGCTGACCAAATCAATGGAAATGGAGGCCGAGCGTTGGGCAAAAATCCTAGGTATATCCCTGGATGGCCCCTCGCACGGGCTGTCAATGTAAGCGGACGTTACTTGCTCGAGTTGACAGGGTTGACCTGTAACTACCGTTCGAACAAGTGGTCGGGCCGCAGGAAACGAAAAAATGCTGACGTGTTGTGTCGCAGTGCTGGTGTCGCTTAATGTGGCCAAGGGAGGCAACCTTTCGCCTCAAGTCCCTCGACCAAAGTCTTTGATGCGGAACTCGGAACGGCGATTATTAGGAGGTTCTCAGCGCGAGTCACGGCCACATATCCAATGCGCCCTTCTTCGGTCCCCATGCCGCCGAGCAACTTGTTCAAATCGGCCGTTCTCGCGAGAAAGAAGACAGCGGGGATACCTTCCCCTTTCGCCTGATGGACCGTATCAATTCTGATGGCGTTTGCGTCGGCTTGGGCCAAATCCGTCTTCCACATAGGTTCGTTGCCGACCTTGGCTAACGTCACATTGTTAGACCAAGTCGCAGACCTTCGGTACGCGGTTCCCGACTCGATTTGGTCAAGTAGTTTCGCGAGGCGTTTCTTCAACTCAGGATGCCACTTCGATTTTGCCGGTAAACGGGCATCCGGGAGGCCCGTCGCGGCATTGCGCACAAAACCCCAAAGCAGCCGACGCAATGCTCTAACGTCGCCAACGCTCGATGTATCGAGCAAATCGCGGTGCAAGCTGGTCCCAGGCGTTGCTAGAAGTTTGAGTAGGCCGACGACGGCATTTTCAAACGACGTTGCCATGTCGAGCGCACGGTCGCGCGCTAGTGCGGCGAGAGCAAATTTTTCAGTCGCCCCTTGCCCAACTATTCCAGCGCTACCTCGGAGCCTGTCTACCACTGAGGTGGCTCGGGACAGAACGATACCCTCCGAAAAAGAGTATCGGTTACTTTCCAAGATGACCTTGAATGTTGCAAGTGCCTCTTCGAGGTTGGACTCGTCGTAACGCAAATAATAACATCCGTGTGTCCGGTCGCACTCGGTACGAAACGGAGTAGAAACGGTTGCGGCGAACGAATTCGATGCCGTCACAATCGCTCCCATCGAGCGCCGATTCTGAGAGAGTGGAAAGCTGACGGTGCCATCGGCCGTTGCGTAGTCGCGGAGATAGGTGCCATCGGCGCCAGCAAAATCGTAGATACCTTGGTTGGGGTCGCCAATCAGACTAACTACAGTTCCTCGACTTGCAAGCAGCGAAATCAGGATGCCATGCAGCGGGACAATGTCCTGGGCCTCATCGACCAGCAAATGCGGGAATCGTCTTGCGAGTGCCTCCAGCAACCGCCTCTCACGAGCCAGGGTCAACATAGACCAGTATCTGGCAAGCTCATACGTATAAGCGCCCATCCGCCCGACCTTGCGGATAGCGGTCCGTGCAATTTCGCGCTCGACGACTATCGGAGGCCTTCCTTCGGATTGCACCGAATATTCAAAGTCACCGCTGTCTAACCATCTGATTCGAAGCTCGCTAATGTTGTGCGGATACTTTCCGTCATAGATACGTGCGCCGTTGAGAAAAGGCTCATTACCGGTCACGAAAAACGGAACCCTTGACGCCTCCATTACGCGGGCGCCGTGAGGGCGGAGGATGTACGTGGTCAGAAATGAGTCTGCGGTTTCTATGAGAACACGGTTTGCCCACGTGGGCATGCCGATGCTGAGTTCTCTGTATTTCTGACGAAACGTCTCGACTGCCACGTTGGAATACGAGAACAGCGCCATATGGCCACGTGATTCTGAGAGCCGCTTGCGTATCTCTAACAGTCTCCGTACGGCTGTGGCAGTCTTTCCGCTGCCCGGGCAAGCAATCACGCATTGCGGCGATAGGTCAGCGTTGATGATGTCGGATTGTTCCTTTGTCGGGGTAAACTCCATGTCATTCCGCCATGACGAATTTAAGAGCTTGCTCGATGTACGGCGGGACGTTCATGGGAAGTCCATCTGCCGTAATTGCTTGGGCGAGGGACTGGGCAAACGCTCCCTTTTGAACATTTGTTCTGCCACTTCTGCGTTCGAACATCCCTTTGAAGAGGAGCTTTGCTTTCTCTTCTTCGGGTGCGCCGTTCACCTCTTCTGTGAGTTCCTTCGCAATTACCTTGTGAAGGTCCGCGAGCGCGGTGAGCATGGTGTTCCGGCTCGAACCGTCCATTGCAAGGTCGTATTCGAGAGTCTTTTGCGCAAAGAACGGCTGCACAAACTTGTTCGCGAGCGCGGCAATGCCTTTCGCCGTATCCGACATCGCCAGAATCTCACCGGCCTTCGGATATCCTCCCGGCGGGTCACCGTCGGTCAGAATCGCGACTGGAATCTGGAGCCGAGTTTCGCCAAACAACGGAATGAACGCATCAAAGTTTAGGCCCTCGGTGCTGATTACGCTTATCGCATGCTTAGTCAGGTCGTAGCCGAGTTTGGATGCAAGAGCCTCAAACATGAATAACTCGGCGGCCCCCTCGACAAAAACAATCCTGCGAGCAAAGAAAATCTCTGCACGGGTGACGTTCAGATAGCGTTGAAGCTTTTCCTTCTTCCGTTTCTCGAACGTGACTTCTCGAGGAAAGAATGCCGCAGTCGCATCGGGTGTATGGTAAATGCATCCGATGGCGTCGATATCGGCTAAGGCGGCGAAATTTGGAGAGTGGCTCGTGACGAACACCTGAACCGGTTTTTCGCCAGCTGCGGGCTTCTCCACCGAGTTCAGATAATCCAGCAAGACAGCCTGTAGCTGTGGATGAAGGTGCGCTTCTGGTTCTTCGACTATCAGCGCGCAGTAGGCTGCCTCTTTGCTTAGGGACAATTCCGACAGAACAACCGCCATATATATGAGGTTGTTGAAGCCAAGACCGTTCTGTTCTATCTCGAAGTTTTCAACAGCGAGCGAGAGGCGAGCGGCAACCCGCTGAAAGTCGCTGGGGCTGAGGCTCACAGCGAGCTTTTGGCTTAGAACCGCCCCCAGCATCTCGACGTGGCGTTTGGAAACGGCTTCCGCTGTGTCGGCGATGGGCTTCGTCTTCTGAAGCTCATCGTCGAGTTTGCTCAGGGCCTCCACAACGTCTTTTGTGTGAGGCCGAGTCCGACAGTCGATGTACGAGCCGCGACAGTTGACTTTCCCTGCTGGGACGTAGCCCTTGAGCAGGGTCGCGCAACGGCTGAAGATACACCGCTCTGAGGTCTTCCAGCATCTCTGTTGTGACGGGATTTTCCGGCGGATTCAACCGGTCGATGCAACACAATGAACGCTGCATGAGCGGCGGGAGTGTTGCAAATGAAACAGCGACACCGGATTTACTACAGCGAGAAGCAGAAAGCGCTGATGTGGGAGCGCTGGCGAAAGGGTGAGTCTCTCGAGCATATCGCCCAGCTCTTCGATCGCCACCACTCGTCCGTGCAGCGGATCATCGGCGAAGCCGGTGGAATCCCGCCGGCAAAGCGACATCGTTCGCGGCTGGCGCTAACATTAGCCGAGCGGGAAGAGATATCGAGCGCGCTTGTTGCTGGCGATTCGATCCAGTCAATCGCCAGTCGGCTTGCGCGGGCTCCCTCTACCATCTGCCGCGAGATCAAACGCAACAGTGGGCAGGATGGCTATCGGGCAAGTCACGCCGATCAGCTTGCCTGGGATCGGGCGCAGCGGCCCAAAGTCTGTAAGCTGGTCGAACACCGGATGTTGGCACGCATCGTGGCAGACAAACTTCAACTGGAGTGGTCGCCCGAGCAGATCGCGGGATGGCTCAGGCGCGCGTACCCGGACAACGAGGATTACCACGTGTCACACGAGACCATCTACCGCAGTCTCTTCATCCAGGCCCGTGGTGTCTTGAAGAAGGAATTGCTCGAACATTTGCGGCGTACCCGGGTCATGCGGCGTTCCCGCCATTACACGCAGAAGACGGGCGACCACGGCAGGATCCGCGACACGGTGTCGATCAGCGAACGTCCAGCCACGATCGAGGACCGCGCAGTGCCGGGACATTGGGAGGGTGATCTGCTTTGCGGCAGCGGGAGCAGCCAGATTGCGACGCTCGTCGAGCGCCAGACACGCTATGTGATGCTGGTGAAGATTGCCAGCAAGGACAGCGAGGTGGTTGCCGATGCGCTCATCAAACATGCCTGCAAATTGCCCCAGGAACTCTACAAATCGCTAACCTGGGATCGCGGCACTGAGATGGCCAGCCACAAACGCTTTACTGTTGCCACGGACATTGCCGTCTACTTCTGCGACCCACAACATCCCTGGCAGCGTGGGTCGAACGAGAACACGAATGGACTGTTGAGGCAATACTTCCCGAAAGGTACCGACCTGTCGGTGTATTCACAGACCAGGCTCAATGCTGTGGCGAGACGGCTCAATGAACGTCCGAGGAAGACACTGAATTACGAAACGCCAGCCGAGCGGTTTAACCAAACTATTGCATCGACCGGTTGAATCCGCCCCTCGTGACTGCCACACCAGCGTTTTATCTTTAATCGGCCGCCAAGGTCGGCGCTGGCGTACCGCACGCTCAAATGCGCCTCGTATTCCAGGCCCGTTGCGGTAGTGACGGGACGCAGGGCGGTCAGAAAGTCAGCTTCCTCGTCGGCGGAAAGGCCTCGGAAAACATATTCGAATGAGGCTTCCGCTGAGCGTACACCACCTTTGCTTACATGAAGGTCGTATTCCGAGAGGCGAAGCGCCCCTTCTTCACCAGTCGATAGCAGCACTCGCAAGGCATCAACAATGGCTGTTTTGCCGGCGTTGTTCGGCCCGACCAGGACGTTTAGGCCTTCCCGAAAGCGCATCTCGAGATGCTCGAGACGACGGAACCCTTTGATGACCAGTTTTGAAAGGTACAAACGTAACTCCGCGGTTATGACACGATACGGCTCTTCCGATAATTCGAATCTGTCCTATCTGCCTATGGAAGGCATGCTTCCCTGATGCGTTGTAATGCGGCCATCTTGGTCGGCTTGTCTTCCGCGTCTATCAATTTTTGAGTGGCTTCCATTAGGGCATCGTTCTCGACTATTTCTTCGTCCCAGCCGAACTCACGTAGTCTTCGGTTCAGCTTGCACGCGCCGATTGTGAAATGTCCTTTTGCCGAGCGGTCGATATAGAACCCTCGATAGATGAGAATGTGCTCATCGTATTCATCGAAGTGCGGCTGGACAATAAGGAAGCCGTTAGACGACCGTGGGTATGCCTTTCGGTTCTTCCGAGGTGTCACAGTGTCTGGCTCTATCTGCGAGACTTCCTGTTCGCGTTTGATTTCATTGCAGTCCGCGCATACCACGCATAGGTTCTTCGGTTCAAATATGAACTGTGGATACTTGGACTTAGGGGCAATATGCTCCACATGGCAGTTCGCCGCGGAAGTCAACGATACGTCTCTCCGGCAATATGCGCATCTTCCTTTCTGGACCTTCCGATAGTGCCTGCGAATGAAGGAGCGCAGCGGTTCAAGGTCGGCGCTGCTCCAATCCTTGTATGTAAAAGTCGCATCGTCTTTCTTTTTTTGGACAAGTGCGACCAGCTCATCCGAAAGTGCGACGGGCTCGTTGATATCACTCATACTGACGACGCATTTCTTGAAGCGTAAGAATAAGGTCCAGGATAGGGTCGTCCTCGTTCAAGAGGTGAACCATCTTCTCGAGCTTTTCCATCGTCTCAAGAGCACCGGAGTCAAAACTTCTCTTTTTCGAAACGGATGAAAAAAGAGTCAATGCTGTTCTACTTAAATATTCGTTTCGGTATCCCGGCGCACCGAATACCTCAGCAAGCTGATAGTCGATGGACTTGTGAGAGTGACTTCCAGCAGGGGTTGCGACGCCGGTTTCCATAGACATGACGTGGCAGTTTCCGGCAGGAAGCTGCGCGACGATTTGCGGCGAATGAGTCGCTATGACGAAGTGGCAGTCGTTGAAATGGCTGAACGTACGGTACAAAAGATGGATGTATTTCTCTTGCCATTCGGGATGCAAGCAGACTTCCGGCTCATCTATGCAGATTAGAGAGCCATCCTTTATCTGGCTACCGATGCCAAGGAGCGTCAAAACAACGGCTTGCTCACCGGAGCTCGCGTCATTGATGTGGAAGCTTTCGCCCTTGTCCTTTTTAATCAGCACGACATCTCTCAGCCGCAATAGTCCCACGCGCAGAAGTAGCAGAATCTCCTGCAACCTAAGGCCGCCTGCGTCCCGAAAATCGAGATGTCCGCTCTCACCTAAGTCCACGTCCAAGCCTTGCTGGTCAAGTCGGAGATGAATTGGTTTTTTCCGTTGGGAGACTGGTCTAGCTTGAATCAGTTCTATCGCTCGGTGAACGTCGTCGGGCGTTGCGTCTAGCAAGAGACGATATGCATGGCCGATTTCATGGGGAGCTGGCATCGGTCCTCGTCGCATGCGCTCTTCGAGCGTCGCGCGCGGGTCGCGCGATTGTGCAAAGCTCGTTCAGTAACGTCTCCGGGAGCAACTGAAAAGAGATGTGGATAGCAGGTCTGTAAGACAAGTATTCAAGTACGCCAGCGATTGCGTGCGCTTGAGCTGGGTTGCTTTCTGCTGAAAGAATTAGCGTGCTAACAATCTTTGAGAGATATGCTAGGCTTAGATTCGAGCTGGACAATCCTCTAAGGCCCAAATAGCTATAGCCTGGGATGACTGCTGTGCGCCTTGGCAATGGAAACGGGTCGAATGGACTTGTCGAAACGCTAATGATGCGCGATGGTTTGCGGGACGCGTCAAGGCGGCCTATCGGCTCATAACGGTCAACACGTTCGTTGCGGTCCCAGTGGTCACTAGATAGCATGCCTCCCAGCAGATTGACCACAAGTGACCGTAGGAGGCGGCTTTTTCCAGTTCCGTTTTTGCCTACGATGACGGTGTAAGTGTTGCTGCCAGGAAATTTTCCGTGATGGCGGTGCACGAATTGGAAGCGACCGGCGGTCGACGAATATTCAGTGAGCACGAAGTCCCCGATGTTCTATGTGCTATCAACGCTGTGTACAATCCCTAAGCCACTATGCCTCAACGGACGGCGCTGACTTAGCTGCCGAGCCACTAACGCAGAGTTTGTCACGCAGGGTTCAGATTCAGTTGTCAAATATTGTTTGGTATCGAAAAAGTCGCTCGAGACTTCGCCGGAACCACTGTCCTTCCCGTTACGGATGTTCGGGTACGTAGCTCTGTTGTTACAAAAGGTCCGTACCGTCGTCCACATCAATATCGATGATGGTCTCCGGCGCGACGATGGTTGCGATAGGAGTGTAGATGTCGGTATCGATTTCGTCGGCGACCTTCAACGACACCACGAGCGCGTAGCGAGCTTTGTTATCCCATTGTCGTGCTTCCTTCCAGTCTTTCCACCAACCGCCGACAGGAAATACCGCAATCTGCGATTTCGTAGCGAGCTGCGCCGCCGTCCCGACCCAGACATCCGAGTGCATGGACCCGCGCGCCCGCAACTGTGCGCCATACTTCCACTGGGAAACGTCGGGGTCGCCAAATGCGCTGTCGTCAATCTCCATCCGCTCTAGCCTGTTGATACGGGCCTTGAACTGGTTCGCGTCCTCGGTCGCGCCTTTGACAGCGAAGCGCAGCGCATAGGACTGGTAGCGGAACTTGCTGAGCCAGCCGCGCGAACTCGGGTTCGGCTCGATAAAGTAGGAAAGCGTGATGCGCAGCTCGACTTGAGCCTCGCCTAGTTGCAATAGCTCATCGACTGGCCAAGGCAAGTCGTGCAGCTGCATCTCGCCCAACACAATCGAGCCGCCGGGCTTGCGAAAATACGGATTGAACTGCCGCTGAACAACGAGTGTCGGCCGATGCACGGTCGAATATTCCGACTGGACCGGGCTCACCAGCCCGTATCCAAAGGTCCGGAGAAGCCTGTCCTTGTCGAGCTTCTTGGGCTCCTGAGGAAGCGTTGCATGCATGCCTTTCGTATGCTCGGCACCATGCACGACGAGAGCCCGAATCGTTTCCGGCCAGTACTCCGGGTACCGTGCACGGAGGTGTGCGCAAATCCTCGCAACTTCTGCGGCCGCAGCGCTGGTGTCGCCTGTGTCTGCGAACAGATTCTTCGCTGGGGTGTTCGAAGTCGTCAACAGGCGAAGTGACTCCGGGCCTACCGTCACGTGGATGCCGCCGTCGAGCGACCCGTTTCCGCCTTCCGCGACCACGTCCGGCTTGAATGGCCAAGGTGTCTTGCTCCACAACACCGAAGTGGTCGATGCCGGAGAGAGCAAACCCGCCTCGGCAATTGCCTTGAGTGTTGCATGCTTTTTGACATCGATATCCGTCAGCGATGTAGCCGCACCTACCGTGAGCGCGTTCCAGGCCTGCCCTGGATTCTGGACCGGGCTCAATGCATTACTTTCTGGATACGCACCCCACTCAGTCCACTGGACATTGCCGGCAGAAAGAACGAAGAGTCTGGGCACGCGGAGCGTGTCTTCGTCTTCCTCGTCGGCCGACCCACTTACGTCGATAGGCGAGCGGCCAAACGCGAGTTGGTCGACCGTCGCGGACCACTCCGAGGGAGCACCAAGGAGGTGGCCAACCGATGTCGTCATCATCGCGAAGACGCGTGACCTGTCAGGGACATCGACCTCGACCCGTGCAACGGATTCCGCGGTAACGGCGCCCCACAGGTGGGGCGGCGTTCCCCCGTCGGGTGGCAGAATCTTGACGGATTCAAGGCGATGCGGGATTTCGAGTTCATCTCCAATTTGCAAGGCCGTGGTCAGGTCACCATAGAGGGCGATGCCCGCCATCTCGCTACCATGGCCTGCATGGTCATGCTTCTGCCAGTCGGGATTGTGGGTGTGAAGGTCCGCTTCATCGAGAGCTGGCGCCAATAGTGGATGCGCGTGGTTGACGCCGGTGTCAAGGATGCATATATGAGGCGCGTCCTCGTCGGTGGTGAAAGCGACTCGTTCGAGAAGGTTTTTGACCCAGTCTGCCTGTTCCGCTGGCGTCATGTCACTGAGGAAGAACTCTGCGGTTGGCTCGACAAATCGGATTTCGGCGATAAGGTCGAGCAGGGCAACGCCCTGCTCGATTGCAGCGCGAGTCGCATGCGCTGCAACGACTACGCGACCAGGAAATCGAACGAAACCCTGTTCGACATTGATGCCGACCTTCGCGGCCTCATCTCGAAACTCGGCTACGACGTCGGCGAGTGCACCAGCCGTGTGTCGCAGCCAAATCTGGAACCAGTGCGGTTCTTCGTCCGCCGGCGGGTCTGCGGCATCTGTCCACAACTCCGTGAACGCGGCGCGGCGGATGTTATCAATCGCATTTACGAGAGCCGCATGCTAGGGAGCTGTCCCGTTGCGATTGTCTTTCTGTAGGTATTCCGAAACGCGTTTTACGAACGCGGACAGCTTGCCATCCGGAACGTGCAATACGGCGACGTCTGAGTTCGGGTGAGCAAGAACCGTCAGCAGTTCAATGCCAGCAGACTTCCATTCGACCTTTCCATAATCGAATGAGCCGCGCGGGCTGAACTCGACGGCGATGGACATGCCACGTCGCTCGGGTAACCCCAAGGCTTCACGAGTCTCCTCGAGTTCGACGATGGTGCCGGAAATCTCTTCAAGCTGAGCCAACAGGCGCTGGCCGTGTGCTCCCCGGTCCCTCTGCGGCGCATTCTCGCGCTGAACGGACAAGGGTGAGCGAAATTCAAGCGACGTCACGAATCCTTCAATGGACAGGTGACTTTTAAGTTCGTCCGCCATTCTCTCAGGCTCTTCATATAGTTTTATTCGCCTGAGAGTCTAACGCAAGATTTCCCGATTAACTCATCGGGGATGTTGTTTTTACGGATGTATGTTGTGGCCGTGTGCGCGCTCTTCCAAATGCCTGATGACGCTCGCTTCACTTACCGTTTTCTCGCCTTCCATAATCGCGTCTTTCAATGCGTCGAGACACGCCTTGACGATGTCTGCGTGCGACTCACCCTTGCCGATATGGGCGAGACGGCGATAGTCGATGTCCGACGTTCCGAAGACGCCTAAGCTGTTTCTCAGCAGCGTTTCAATCTGGTGCTCGTCAGGGGCCTCGTACTTGATGACGTCGTCGAATCGTCGGAAAAGCGCCGTGTCGAGGTCTTTGCCGTGGTTCGTCGCTGCAATCAGGAGGCTGTCCGACGCATCCTGTTCGATGAGCTGCAAGAACATGTTCAACGTGCGGCGCATCTCGGCTACATCGTGCTGACTGCCGCGCTGGAGCCCGAGCGAATCGAACTCATCGAAGAAATAGACACCGCGGGTCGACTTTAGCGCCTCGAAAACTAACCGGAGCTTGGAGGCGCTTTCGCCCATGAACTTGGTGATGAGGCTATCGAACCGCGCCGTGAAGAGCGGCAGACGGAGCTCGCCGGCCAAGGCGGCGGCGGTCATCGTCTTACCGGTACCGGGTGGGCCGACCAAAAGCAACTTTCGACGAGGGCTCAGGCCGTGGCTGTGCAGCTGCTCGTGGTGGCGTTGCTCCCGAAGGACGCGATTCAGTTTTCCGCGGACCGCCTCCGACAGGACCATCTGCTGCAGATGCTCTTCCGGATACTGCACTGTCAGCAGCTCGGAAAGCTCGCCCTTCGGTTGAGCCAGCGGCGTCGGACGTTGCACGCCCTTGCTTTGAACTGAGGACAGCCCAAGCTTTCTGCCTGCCTTGGCCGCATCGACGAGGTCGCGCAGTTCTGCCGCCAACTTTGTGTGGCCCCGATGAGCCTCGTCCGCAGCCATCTGCATAGCAACCGCGTAGAAATGCTCGTGGTTGTCACCAGCATATGCGCGCAGTAGTGCTTTTACTTGGTCAGAACGGGCCATTGGAACCTCAAAAGTCTCGAAACGAAGTATAGACTTCAAACTGGAGGAATATTGCTATTATAGCAATATGATTGTGACTACAGCATTTTCAACGAATGTTCCCACCTCGAAGTCAAGGCGAACTCCTGCGATGGGCGCGCGGCGAAAGCACCCAGGCTGAGTTCGCGACGGTGACCGGTGTCCACAAATCGACCCTCTCCCGATACGAGTCAGAAAAGCTGGGAGCGCCGACGCACCTCATCAACTTCTGTCTCGCGCGCCTCGCGGATTATGTAAGTGACCACTCACATACAGAGATAGGGCTTGAAGGCGCGCTGGATAACGCGAGACGAACGGTTGTGTTGCTCGAAGGGCTCGCGCAGAAATAACGCCAATACTGTGTATATATACAGTATTGGCGATTTGTGCCATCATGGGTTTCGGCGCGTTTAAGAAGGCCTACCTATATAGGAGATGACACAGCCTTCAATTCATTCGCAAGCGTCGGGACCGACGCAGGAACTCATGGGCGTCCTGTTGGCAGACGCAGCGGTCGATGTCGAGCTTGTAAGCAGGGAGTTTGGACTGACTGATGCCATGAGCGAGCGGCTGAGGCGAGCGCTCGACCGGCTGGAGTGCGTCGCGGGTATCTTGCAGGCAATGCGCTGCACGGCGGACGGCTGTGACTGGGCCGGGGTGCTCGATGCTTCGAGGTGCGCTATTGAGGAACTGGCGGCAAGGTGGCCGCAAGACTATCCGGCCGACGCGGTCGAACGGCTGATACTTGGGGTCTGTGAGCAGGTGACCAACTGAGATGTGGGTTCGTTGTTGCGACAATAGCAACTGAAGGTAAGGAGCGCGCCATGGCCAAATCAACTATGACATCCAAGGGACAGACCACGGTCCCTGCAGAAGTGCGGGCGGCACTTCACGCTGGACCGGGCACCCGCCTCGAGTGGCATCTGACGCTAGACGGTGACGTCATCGTGCGCGCGAAAACTCTGTCGCTTTTGGACCTGGCTGGGTCGGTGAAGGCGGATAAGCACGTGGACGTCGAGGACATGAATCCCTGGAGTAGCTGACGGCCTCCGTGGATACGAATGTGCTCGTTCGGTATCTCGTTCGTGATGACGAAAGTCAGTTTGAACAAGCGCGGCAGCTAATCGAACAAAAGATTCACGGGGTGTAAGCCTTTCGAAAGGACAGATTTTGTTGATTTATTAATAAAATCAATCAGTTATGTGCGACATCCGTAGGGTGCAATAACCAGAGATGCGACATCTGTAGGTAAATCGCCCCGCCAGCCATCCCGAAAAGCGAGTCCGCCAACCCCCTGGATAGCGTCTGGAAGCACCGAATTTTGGTTCCAAGCTGCGCTTGGCGACATGAGTAGGGTGAAAACGGCGACATCGGTAGCGTAAAAGCACATCGGCGGTCGATTGCGCGGGCAAGGCACGCTCGTCAATCCGTTCCCGCGCTGCGCTTCGCCAAAATCTCCCCGGTAATCAAATCGAACACACGATCGGCGCGCGCATCGCCGTCGGCCTGCGCGCGGGCGAGCAACGCCGCGCCGGCCCCGCGCAGCGTCACGCACGACGCATGAAGCGCCGACGCCAGGTCCTCGATCGCCCCCGTCAAACACGACCCATTACCGCCGATTCTTCTGATTCAATGGACTGGCAGAGGAATTGGCGAGGATTTGACCGTCAGTTCGGGGGTTTGTTTGAGCCCAATCCGATTTAGTCTCATCCTCATCTGTAGCGATCCCCTGATCGGCCCCCCTTCCCGGCAAAGTAGAAACTCATGAATCGCCAGCTGCAATTATTTGCCAAGCTCAACTCGCCGTACTACGTCTATGCGCCGGATTTCACGCTTGCATCCGGCGGCATTCGCGCGATGCACTACCTGTGTCATGCGCTCAATCTGGCAGGCGAAGAAGCCTACGTCACGACCGACAAGGTGTCTCCCGGTCTGCGCACGCCCACGCTCACGCTCAAGGAGGTCGAGCGTCATCGCGCCGAAAATCGCGAGCCGATCATCGTTTATCCGGAGGTCGTGAGCGGCAACCCTGCCAACGCCCGCCACGTCGTCCGCTATCTGCTGAATGTGCCGGGCTTTCTGCATCAGAAAGGATATACGTGGGGCGCCGACGACCTCATTTACGCGCATGGAAGCTGTGTCGTTCCTGCGGGTATGGAAGCGGATCTGCTGCAACTGCCGCTCATCAATACGAGCATTTACAACCGCGACGGCGTCGACGATACGAAGCGCTCGGGCAGTCTGGTCTTCATTAATCGCTATTTGGGCCGCGGGGGGCAACTCAGTCCGATTACGGAAGGGTGCACGGAAATATCGTTCCGTGTCGTGCGGCGCACGCCCGAACAGCTTGCCGCGCTTTATCGGTCGGCCGAATTCCTCTACACGTACGAGCCCTCGACAGCCTGCTTCGAGGCGATGCTGTGCGGATGCCCGGTCGTGTATCTGCCGAATAACGTCATGCTCGACATGCCGCCGCCGAGCTACCTGACCGATGTCGGTTCGGCGTGGGGCAATTCGCCCGAACAGATCGAGCATGCGCGGCGCACGATCGATCGCGTTCCCGAGGTCTACGAGCAGGTCAATCAATCGTTCCTGCGCGAACTCGAAGCTTTCATCGATCGGACCCAAGCGCGTGTGCGCAAAATCGCGTCCGCGCAAGCCGCGCAAGCCGCGCAAGCCGCGCAAGCCGGCCTGATTCCCGCAAAAAAGCGCGTGATTTTGTTGTCGGCCGATCCCGCAGGCGCCACCGCGCCGCTCATGCGCCTCATCAAGCCGCTGGGTCTCGCGCCGGACGACTGGGAAGTCGTGTCAGGGTTGCAGGACGGTCAGGTCAACGTCGACCTTACAAATCCGCCGCAACTGATTGTGCTTCAACGGGCCATCGTCGGCATGTTCTCGCTCGATGCGCTGAAACAGTTGTTCCGTCTCGGCATCCCCATTGTCTACGATACGGACGCGCGTTTCGATGCGCAGAGCGAGCAGTTCAAGGCATCGATCGACTATGCCGTGCAACATGCCCATGCGGTAATCGTGGCCAATGAGCAATTGGCCGACGCGTATCGCGCGATCTCGTCGCGCGTGCATGTCGTACCGAGCCAGGTGGTATTCGAGCTCTTCGAGCATCCGGTTCGCGCGGCCGCGCCGGTGGTTCGTATCGGTGTATTCAGCAATTCGCTGGAAGCGTCGAATTTCGCGGTGCTCGACAAAGCGCTTCGCAAGATTCATGACCGTTACGGCAACCAGGTCAAATTCGCGTTCGTGGGCGAGACATCTCCTGCGGGCTGGGGTGCAGGCCGGGGCGCCCGGTTCGTCAAAGTCGCGCCGACGCTCGACGAGCGCGCGCGTCAACTGCATGAGCTCGAGCTCGATATCGCGCTTGTGCCGCTCGACAATACCGCTTTCAATGAAAGCGGCTCGACGGCGTCGTATCTGGAATTCTCCGCGGCCGGTATGGCCACCATCGCGAGCGCGCGCGCGGCGTATGGCGCGGCGATCCAAAACGGTTACGACGGCTTGCTGGCGAACGACACCGAGCAAGACTGGATCGATGCCATCGGCAAATTGATCGAGACGCCGTCGCTGCGCCGGCAACTGGCGCATACGGCGCAGGCCAAGGTGCGCAGATGGCATTCGCTGCGCGAATTGCCCGCGTCTTTGGAAGGCGCGCTAATGAGCGCGTTGGGTGTCGAACAACCCGAGCCGCCGTCGCAAACGGAGAGTGCGTCGGAAATCGTGCGCGGCGTGCTTGTTCTCGATCCCGAAGGTTGCGGCGAGCAGATCGACCGGACCTTCGGTTATATCGACTCCACGCCGTACAGGGATTTGATTCGTGTTGTGCTGACTACTCAGCAGGACATCCTGCCGGAATGGACGACGAAACTGCGATATCTGAAAGCCGCCAATCCGCGGGAATACGAAGCCGCCGCCGCTCAACTGCTCGCGCTGCCGACTTTCGATTGGGCGCTTGTGACCGAGGCGGGAACCATTCAAGCGGGAATGCAAGTGCAATGAAAAAAGTTGCCATCGTCCAATCCAACTACATTCCGTGGAAAGGATATTTCGACATGATCGCGGCCGTCGACGAGTTCATTCTCTACGACGACATGCAATACACGCGACGCGACTGGCGCAATCGCAATCAGATCAAAACGCCGCAAGGCGTTCAATGGCTAACGGTGCCCGTGCGCGTCAAGGGCCGTTACGACCAGAAAATCAATGAAACGGAGATAGACAGCGATACGCCCTGGGCCGGCAATCACTGGAAGGCGTTGACGCAGAACTACCGCCGGGCGCCGCACTTCGAAGAAATCGCGGCTTGGCTTGCGCCGTTCTACGAGGAGAAATCGTTCGTCTTGCTTTCGGATTTCAATCGAAGTCTGATCAGCGAGATTTGTGGGTATCTAGGCATCAAGACGCGTATTACGAGTTCGTCGGATTACGTGCTGGCGGATGGCAAAACGGAGCGGCTGGCCGATCTCTGTGCGCAAGCTGGGGGGGCGACCTATATCTCGGGGCCGGCGGCGAAAGACTACGTCGACGAGAGCATTTTTCAGAATGCCGGAATCGAATTGCAGTGGTTCGAGTACGCCGGGTATCCCGAGTATCCGCAGCAGTGGGGAGAGTTCACGCACGGCGTGACCATCCTGGACCTGCTGTTCAACTGCGGGAAATCCTCGGCGCAGTATATGAAGTACGTCGCGTCGTGATGTCGGAAGACGGGAAAACTGAAACCATGTTCGTCGAACGCACTGTCCCCACCGGCCGTTACGGCATAACGGAACAGGTCCAGGGAACCTCCGAAGCAGAACTCGCGGCCGAAAGCCTCCGCAATGTCGGCTATGCCGTTCTCGACGCCGGATACGACGCCGCCGGTTTGCAGGCATTGCAGGCGGAATTCGAACGAGTGCGCCACGCCTATATCGATCATTTCGGCGAAGACCGCCTGCGCCGTCTGAACGAGTTTCATACGGTGCGCTCGCCGCTGACGCTCGATAGCCGCTCGTTCCTCGACCTGGCCTTGAATACGGCGCTACTCGATACGCTCAGGTGCGCCATCACCGGAACGTTCATTCTGAATCAGCAGAATGCACTGGTGAATCCGCCTGGAGAGGCGTACAGCCAGGCCGCGTGGCACCGGGATTTGCCGTACCAGCATTTTGTGGCGTCGCGTCCGATCGCCATCAACGCGCTCTTTTGCGTCGACGATTTCACGAGCCAGAACGGTGCGACCTTTATTCTCCCGGCCTCGCACAAGTCCGAGAAATTCCCGAGCGACGAATACGTGCGCCGCAATGCGCTTCAGGTCGAAGCCAAAGCCGGCTCGTTCATTCTGCTGGACTGCATGCTTTACCACTGCGGCGGCATCAACAGTTCGCCATTGCAACGCCGCGCGGTGAATCACGTATTCACCATTCCGTACCTCAAGCAGCAGATCAATATTCCAGCCAATCTGGCTTCGGCGGCGTTGACGCCCCGGGATCAGGCGATCCTAGGCTTCGGTCATCAGGAGCCCGCCTCTGTCGATGCTTATTTCGCGCAGCGCGAATCGCGACAGTAATCAGGAAAAAATATGACCCGGAATAACGACACGATTCGCGCCGAAGTGGCGAAGTACTACAGCGGCAAGCTCAGCGAGCACGGGGAAAGCCCGCGCGGCGTTGACTGGAACGGCGAGGAAGGCCAGACGCTGCGATTCGTCCAGCTTTCCAAAGTGATCGCCCCAGATCGACAGTTTTCGATCAACGATATCGGCTGCGGGTACGGCGCGTATTACGACTTTCTGTCGACGACGCATCGCGATTTCAGTTATGTCGGCACCGACATCAGCAACGACATGGTGGTCGCCGCACGCAATCGCCATGCCGAAGCCGATAACGCGAAATTCCTGTTTACCGAACGCCCCGCCGAGCCGGCCGACTATAGCGTGGCGAGCGGCATTTTCAATGTGCGGATGGAGCGCACGGACGGCGAGTGGCTCGACTACGTCAAAGCAACGCTCGATGTGATCGCCGAATCCAGTCGTGAAGGTTTCTCCTTCAATTGTTTGACGTCGTATTCCGACCGCGACAAGATGCGCGACTACCTCTATTACGCCGACCCGGCCTGGGCATTCGATTTCTGCAA
Source organism: Paraburkholderia sp. JPY465 (assembly GCF_050436725.1). Lineage (NCBI taxonomy): Bacteria > Pseudomonadati > Pseudomonadota > Betaproteobacteria > Burkholderiales > Burkholderiaceae > Paraburkholderia > Paraburkholderia sp. JPY465. Next base: position 3,298,491 of record NZ_JBNDMT010000003.1, on the reverse strand, counting down.
GCGCCGCTATTCCCCGCACGTCGCGCTGTTGCACGACTACGGTTTGTACGAGTTCACCATCCTCGTAAGGCAGAAACCATGAAGAAACCCTTGGTGATTTTTGGCGCCGGTGACATTGCTGAGCTCGCGCACTTCTACTTCACGCACGATTCGGATCGTGAAGTCGCCGCGTTTACGGTCGACGAGGCCTGGATCGACAAGCCGGTGTTCTGCGGTCGGCCGGTGGTGGCGTTCGAATCGCTGGCCTCGACTTACCCCGCTGACAAGTACGACATCTTCATCGCTCTGAGTTATTCGAAGCTCAATGCGATTCGCAAAGAGAAATATCTGGCGGCGAAGGCAATGGGTTATGGCATCGCCAGCTATGTCAGCTCGCGTGCGTATGTGCCGGACCCCAACCGGATCGGCGAGAACTGTTTCATCCTCGAAGACAACACGATCCAGCCGTTCGCCACGATCGGCAACAACGTGACGCTCTGGAGCGGCAATCATATCGGCCATCACTCGCAGATCGGCGATCACACCTTCGTGGCTTCGCACATTGTCGTGTCGGGCGGCGTAAAGATCGGCGAGCAGTGTTTTATCGGTGTCAATGCGACGCTTCGCGATCATATTCAGATCGGCGATAGATGCGTGGTTGGCGCCGGCGCCATCCTGTTGGCCGATGCCGAAAGCGAAGGCGTCTATATCGGCCAGGCGACGGAACGTTCGCGCGTTCCCAGCACAAGGCTCCGCGGGATATGAACAGGACGCAACGGTGGGAGAAGCAGCGAATGATCTTCTGCCCGCCCGAAACAGGCGTGCATCCCAAACTGCGTTCGCACGCGGCTAATCCGCTGCCTTTGCAGCTGGACGGCGACGTCTATCGCATCTTCTATAGCGGCCGCGATGAGCAAAATCGCTCGTCGGTCGGCGCGGTCGATGTCGATATTGTCCGGCGCGAGATTGTCGCGACGCATCGCGAGCCATTCCTGATTCACGGCCCCTCAGGCAGTTTTTATGCCGCCGGCGTGAGTATCGGCAATTGCTATGTCGCGAACGGCATCCGCTACATGCTGTTCATGGGCTGGCAAAACCCCGAAGGCGGACATTGGCGCGGAGATATCGGCCGGGTGCCCGTTACCGACGATCTGATGCTCGACGAAAGTCGCGTCGAAATGCTGATGGGCTCCGATGCCTGCGATCCCGTCAGCTTGTCGTATCCGTGGGTGATGGGCGCCGAGGGCGGCGGTTTGCAGATGTGGTACGGCTCCACCGTGACGTGGAATGCCGGTAACGGTGAAATGCTGCACGTCTTCAACTACGCCACCTCCGACGACGGCGATCAGTGGGTCCGTCACGGTCAGGTCGTGCCGCATCAACTCGGCACGGCACAGGCGTTTTCTCGCCCCACCGTTTGTCTGCATCCGCAAGGCGGCTACGAGATGTGGTTTTCGTATCGCAGCGGCAGCGGCACGCCTTATCAGATCGGTTATGCAAAAAGCGCCGACGGCAAAAACTGGGTGCTCGCGCTCGACGAAGTCGGCATCGAGCCGTCACCGCAAGGTTGGGACGCCAACATGATCGAGTACCCGTACGTGTTCGATCATAAAAACGAACGATACATGCTTTACAACGGCGACCGGTTCGGAGCGACTGGATTCGGACTCGCAATTCTGCGTCGAGACTAGAGTCATAAAATGAAAAAGATCCCGTTCAATCAGCCCCATATGGGCGGCAAAGAGCTGTTCTACATTGCACAGGCTCACATCAACGGAAAACTGGCCGGCGACGGCCCGTACACCAAGCGATGCCACACCTGGCTGGAAACGACGACCGGCTGCGATAAAGCGCTGCTCACGCACTCGTGCACCGCGGCGCTCGAAATGGCCGCGCTGTTGCTGGATATCCAGCCCGGTGACGAAATCATCATGCCGTCTTATACCTTCGTATCGACGGCCAATGCGTTCGCATTGCGCGGCGGCATTCCGGTATTTGTCGATATTCGGGAAGACACGCTCAATCTCGACGAGCGTCTGATTGAAGCCGCAATCACGCCGCGTACGCGCGCGATCGTGCCGGTGCATTACGCAGGCGTTGCGTGCGAAATGGACACGATCATGGAGATCGCGCAACGCCATAATCTCAAGGTGGTGGAAGACGCCGCGCAAGGGGTGATGGCGACGTACAAGGGGCGGGCGCTCGGCAGCATCGGCGACCTCGGCACCTACAGTTTCCACGAAACGAAAAACGTGATTTCGGGCGAAGGCGGTGCATTGCTGGTCAATCGGCCCGAATACGCCGAAGCCGCGGAAATCATCCGTGAAAAAGGCACGAACCGAAGCCAGTTTTATCGCGGCCAGGTCGACAAGTACACGTGGCAATCCATCGGTTCGTCGTTTCTGCCCGGCGAGCTGATTGCCGCTTTTCTTTGGGCCCAGCTCGAAGAGGCCGAGCAGATCACGAAAACGCGACTGGAAAACTGGTCGCGCTATCACGCCATGCTGGAGCCGTTCGAGGCGAAAGGCATGCTGAGGCGGCCTGTCGTTCCGGAGCACTGCCAGCACAATGCGCATATGTATTACGTGCTGGTCGAATCGCTCAGCGAGCGACAGCGTGTTCTGGAACGGCTGCGTCAAAACGGGATCGATGCGGTCTTTCACTACGTGCCGCTGCATTCTTCGCCTGCGGGGCTGCGTTATGGCCGCACGCACGGCTCGCTCGCGGTGACGGAATCGCAGGCGAACCGGCTGATCCGGTTGCCGCTTTGGTTCGGCATGACGGAGGACGACCAGCAGCAAGTGACTCGCGCATTTGCTGCGTTCCAGATTCGAGAACGGAATTTCGTCGAGGCAGTATAGAGTCCCGCAGGTTGAGCCTAATTATGAAAAGAATGGTAATTCCGGCTCAAATTGCGTGTTGAATTCCGGCGTCGGAAAAGAGGGCGAGGATCGAGAACGAGGCGGCTTTGCCGGCGGTCGCAGCCGAATGCGAAGGCGCCCGAACATGAGCGGGGGACTCACGCGGACGAAACCGGGATGATCGTTGGGCATATGCCGCCAGGGAGATCGCCAGACGGCGGTGCGCGTCGCGCACAGGCCTAATTAATTGTCTGCTCACTGCACCGCAAGCGCGGCGTTGATGTCACGCGCCGAACCACGCAGCGCAGGCCTGTCGCACGCGCTCCGCGACAGCGGGCCACGGTTCATCCAGCCCTCGCCTGAACAGACGAACTGTATCGGGATACCACGGCGAGTCGTCGCGGCCGTGCATCCAGCGCCAGTCCACGTCGCGTGCCGGCAAGAGCACCCAGCATGGTTTGCCGAGCGAGGCTGCCAGATGTGCTGTCGACGTGTCCACGCAGATCAGTAGATCGAGTTGCGAGATGACCGCAGCCGTGTCGGTGAAGTCTTCGAGGTCCGCGCCGAGAGGCAGGATCGGGAGGCTCGCAGGAAATGACAGCGCTTCGTCTTCCCCCGCGCCTTTTTGCAGGCTCACGAACTTCACGTCCGGCAGGCTCCACAGCGGCGCAAGTGCGTTGAGCAACGGTAGCGACCGGTGCACGTCGTTGTGGTGTTTCGGGTTGCCCTTCCACACGAGACCCACGCGGTGTCCCGCGCCCAGAGCGGCAAGGCGCGCGCGCCAATGGGCGACGCGCGACGGGGCCAAGGTGATGCGCAGGGGCGGCGGAATCGTGTCGAGCGTCGTGCCTAGATACAGCGGTGCGCTGAGCGCGCTGGTCCAGCAATCGAAATCGCCGGCACGCGCGGAGGCTTCGTCATGAGTGAGCACGGCGTCGACTCCATCGACATCGGCGAACAGGCGTTGTAGCGGTGCCATACAGGCAAACGCGACGTGAGCGGCGCCCTGAGCCTTCAAGAGGCGCAGATAGCGCCCGAATTGCAGCATGTCGCCCAGTCCATCCTCCTGCCAAACGAGCAGTGATTTGCCGGCGAGCGGCTCGCCTCGCCAGCGCGGGCACCGCAGCATCGACTGCGAGGCGTGATGCGCGAAGTCAGGCATGTGGTAGCGGCATTCGTAGAGCAGAAAGCCTTCCTCGAAGCGGCCCATGCTGATGAGCAGCGTGGCGAGACGGAACTTCGCGTCGCCGTAGTCGGGGCGCAGTGCGAGCGCGCGGCGATAGGCGGCTTCGGCTTGCTCCAGGTCGCCGAGTTCTTTCACGATGCTGCCGATGTTGAAGTGGGTTTCGGCGATATCGGCGCGCAATGAGAGCGCGTGGCGAAACGCCGTGAGTGCCTCGGGGAGGCGAGCTTGCGCCAGCAGCGTGCAGCCCAGGTTATTGGCCGCTTCGACACGGTTCGGCGCGAGCCGAAGCGCGTCGCGATACGCGGATTCGGCATCGGCCAGTTTGTCCAGGGCGTGCAGCACGCAACCGAGGTTGTAGTGCGCCTCGGCGAACGCGGGGCGCAACGCAAGCGTCTGCCGGTAGGCGTTTTCCGCCTCGGGCAGGCGCTTGAGTTCGGTGAGCACACAGCCGAGGTTGTTGAGCGCGTCCGCGTAGGCCGGCCGGATCTGAAGCGCGAGCCGGCAGGCCAGCTCGGCTTCGCGAAGCCGGCCGCGCGTCCTGTAAATGGCGCCCAGGTTGTTCAGTGCCTCGGGGTATTGCGGGTGCGCGAGCAGAGCCTGCCGATACGCTTCTTCAGCCTCTTCGATCCGGCCGCGTTCGCACAAAAGATTGCCGAGGTTGTTGTTCGCCTTCGCAAATTGAGGATTCGCGGCGAGCGCTGTGCGATAGGCCGCCTCCGCTTCGTCGAGGCGGCGCTGCTCGTGAAGCACGATGCCGAGGTTGTAATTCGCGTCGACGTGATTCGGGCGAAGAGCGAGCGCCACGCGGTACGCGGCCTCGGCGGTGTCGTGCCGTCCGAGACGGTGCAGGACAATGCCGCGATTGCTGTGGACATCGGGATCCTCGGGGCGTATCGCAGCAAGCAGTCCATAAACCGCTTCCGCTTCGGCAAGCTGGTTGAGGGGCGCGAGCATCGCTCCGAGGCCCAGATACGCATCGGCGAAATCCGGCTTCGCCTGAATGCAGCGCAACCATAGAGCTTGCGCGTGCGCGGGCTGCCCCGCACCCGTCGCGCACACGGCCGCGAGGTTGAGCGCATCGGCGTGCTGCGCGTCCTCGGGGGTGGCCTCCGTGCCGACCAGAGGCGCAAGCAGCGCCAGTGCGTCGGCGAACTGTCCGGTGGCGCTCAGGGCGGTGGCTTCGCTCAGAATGTGCTGGCGCGTGGGGGCGAGTGGGCTCGTAGCGGTCACGGTGGGCGTGGGGGAATCGTGGATTTGCAGCTTAAGGTATGAGCTCGCGCGGTGGCGGCCCGAATTGAGCGCGAAGCGCGGTTCAATTCGACCGATGACGGGCAGCGCGGGCTTTGTATTTCGAAGCCGTAAGGTCGGGCGCACATCGAGCGCGATCCGCGACGCATCAGCATTGCGACGCGAAAGAGGTCATCGACGCCCCCGAGCCTCAAACGGCGGAAACCCGAAGGACGAAGCCCAGGTTCCCCCGATCTCTAATGACGTGTCCCCCGCGACGCGCTGACGTAGGAAGGGGGCAGGGGCGTATCAACAAGTGGCTAAAGTTTTCCCGGGTGGGGTCGTAATCACAAACAAGGCGGCCAACCAACGAACCGCTGCCGTTACTGGGCCGAGGGCCCCATCAGGAGAATTTCAATGCTCGGAATCAACAGCAATATCAACTCGCTCGTCGCGCAACAGAACCTGTCTGGTTCGGGTAGCGCGCTGTCGCAGGCGATCACGCGCCTGTCGTCGGGCAAGCGCATCAACAGCGCAGCGGACGACGCAGCAGGTCTTGCGATCTCGAACATCATGCAGACCCAGATCAACGGTCTGAACCAGGGTGTGTCGAACTCGAACGACGGCACTTCGATGGTGCAAACGGCATCGAGCGGCCTGGCGTCGCTGACGAACAGCCTGCAGCGTATCCGCCAGCTGGCTACGCAATCGGCGAACGGCTCGATGACCGACGATGACCGTGCAGCGCTGCAGAAGGAAGTTGCACAGCAAGTTTCGGAAGTCAACCGTATCGCGTCGCAAACGACGTTCAACGGCATGAACCTGCTCGACGGTACGATGGGCAACGTGTCGTTCCAGGTCGGCGCGAACGTTGGCCAGACGATCAGCCTGAACCTGACGCAAGACATGTCGGCTGCGAAGCTCGGCAACGGCGTGCCGGTAAAGGGCAATACGCTCGGCACACTCACCAACCTGTCGCTGGACTCGGCCGGTGCTGCTACGACTGGAACGGCCACGATCACCTCCATCAACGTGCTCTCCGACGGCAGCGGTGGCTTCACGTTCACGGATCAGAACAACCAGGCACTGACCAGCGCTGAAGTCTCGGGTGTGTTCGGTGCGGCAGCCAGCAGCTTCAACGGCACCGGTGCGGCTATGACGCTTGCGGATGCCGCCGTGAGCTCTGCGTCCGCCTACCAGACTGCGCTCAGTACCGCCAAGGCAAATCTCGCCGCTGGCACCGGATCACAAAGTGCCGTCGACGCAGCTCAAGCTGGACTCGACAACGCCAATGCAATTGCTCAGATCAATGCGTTCAACACGCCGTCGACTGTTGCGAAGATCGACATCAGCACCCAGAGCGGCGGCAGCATGGCGATGGAATCGATCGACAACGCGTTGAACACGCTTAACAGCCTCCAGGCAACGCTGGGCGCGGCACAAAACCGCTTCAGCGTCATTGGCTCAACGCAGCAAGCGCAATCGACGGACCTGTCGAGCGCACAGTCGTCGATCCGGGACGCGGACTTCGCGCAAGAAACGGCTAACCTGAGCAAGGCGCAAGTGCTTCAGCAAGCCGGTATCTCGGTTCTGGCACAAGCGAACTCGCAACCGCAGCAGATCCTGAAGCTCCTCCAGTAAGGCGCTTCCCGTTGCAGGCATCCGGCGCGCGGCTCGATGCGCGCCGGACGCAAACCCGTCGGGAGGCTTGCCTCCCGATTGTCTTTTCCTGCGTTACCCCGCTTGTTAAATCGCTTTAACCGGCATTGCCGACGCTCGGAGCCTTCTCATGTCCACCGTAACCGGATCCACCACCAGCGCGATCGCAAGTGCAGTCGCCACCACGACCGCAAGCGCCAACGCCACGGTGCAGGCAGCCGCCCAGTCGATCATTAGCGGCTCGACCAATTCGTCGATGGACACAAGTTCGCTCGTCAGCGCGCTCGTCAACGCCAAGACCGCCGGCCAGGCCGCGACCATCGCTGCCGAGCAGACCGCGGACAACACGCTGATCTCGGCATACGGCACGCTATCCGCGGCACTGTCCGCGTTGCAGGCAGCCGCCGGGCCGCTCAGCGACGGCGCGACGCTCAACTCGTTCTCCACCACCCTGAGCGGCAGCGGTGTGACTGCAACCGCCAGCACCGGCGCGGTGGCGGGTTCGTACTCGCTCAATGTGGCGCAGGTCGCCACGTCGCAAGTACTCACCTCGGCGGGCTACGGTTCGGCCACGAACCTGGCTTCCGGCGCGGCCACGATGACCCTGACGGTCAACGGCAAGAGCAGCACGATTTCCCTGAATAGCTCGAACAGCTCGATCGCCGGCATTGCATCGGCGATCAATTCGGCAAACGACAATCCCGGCGTAGTGGCGACCGTGGTGACCGGCGCGGACGGCGCGCACCTCGTGCTGCAATCGGCCTCGACCGGGGCGTCGAGCGGCATCAGCATCACTGTCAACGATTCGAATAAGGATGCGAGCGGCAACGCCGATGCCCTGAACCAACTCGCGGTGACGACTACCGCTGGCAGGTCGATCTCCAGTGCGAGCGACCTCACGGGTACCGATAGCAGCGGCAAAGCAATCAACCCCAGCCAGTCGACCATTACCGGCACGGGCTGGACCCAGACGCAAGCCGCCGAGGATGCGTACTTTACGCTCGGCGGTGTCGGCGTAACCAGCTCCTCGAACACCGTGACGGCGGCCGTGTCCGGCGTAACGCTGAACCTCACGGCAGCGGCGGTCGGCACCACGCAGACGCTCACGATCGCGCAGAACACCAGCGCAGAGTCCTCGGCGATCAACAATTTCGTCAGCCTCTACAACACGCTCGTTACGACGATGGGATCGCTGACGGCGTACAACGCGAACTCGACGTCGCAGGGCGTGCTGATCGGCGATTCTACGGTGAACATGATCCAGAATCAGCTCGCCAAGATCGTGGGCAGCGGCGTGGGCAGCGGCACCTCGAAGACGACGCTCGCCGCGATCGGCATCACGCTCCAGGCGGACGGCACCCTCTCGGTCGACAACACGACGCTCAGCAATGCGCTCCAGAACAACCAGTCGGCGGTAGCCTCGCTGTTCAACCCGACGAACGGCATCGCCGCGCAACTGGACGACAGCATCACGACCTACACCTCGTCCGGCGGCATCATCCAGAACCGCACGGATGCGATCAACAGCGAGCTGACGAGCCTCTCGAATCAGAAGACGACGCTCACGGCGTGGCAGGCCCAGCTCACTAGCATGTACACCGCGCAATTCACGGCGCTCAACACGCTCATGGCGACGATGAGCAGCAACTCGCAATACCTCACGCAACTGTTCGGTGGCGCCAACAGCGCAGGCGCGCTCGCCACGAACAAGAAGTGAGCGCAACGAGGAGCGAGTCATGCAGAACGTTGCAACGATCGAGCGCATCTGGCAGATGACGAAAGAGCTCGAACTGGCGGTCGCTGTCGGCGAGTGGGAGCGTGCCGCGCAAATCGCGGACGAGCGCTCGCCGCTCTTGACGGCGCTCGGCGCACCCCAGCCGCAGGAGGTCATGGCGCGGCTCAAGGCGATCCACGAGATCGACAGCCGAATTGTCGAGGCCGCGCAGGCCGCGCAGCAGGCGCTGGGCGCCGAGTATCAGGCGAGCATGCAAGCGAGCCGGAACGCCGGGCAGTATCTGAACATGGCGCGGTACTGAAGCTGCCCTAACGTTCCATCGCGCCGTTCGCGGCGCGCGCGCTTCCCGGCCCGCCTTGTGCGGGCTTTTTCTCGCCTTTCCGTTGCTCTGACTTGAGAACGGACCGTTTTCGCAATCACTTCAGGCAAGAAAGAAGGAGTTCACGACTGCCCAAAACCCTTTGCGCTGCCATCGTTCTTCTCATTGAGGCTGAGTTTCACGCTGGATTCCCCGCGTATTCCTCGTAATCGAAGCCAAATTGGCGGCTGTTTTGACGCTAGCTCGGACCATCGGCGCAATTGTCCGCCCCCCATAATTTCATCGTTCCGACTTCCTGCCGCACACGCGCGCCTTCGTCATGACCGCTTTTCCTATTCCGGCCGACACCGTCCCGTTTGCCTCCGAACTACAGCAGAATCACGACATCGCGCTCGCCATGCAGAGCGCGATCGACCATCATCAGAAGCAGGAATATGGTGAGGCCGCAGCGCTCTATGCATCTGTCTTGGAGGTCGCGAGCGATCACACCGACGCGCACTACCACCTCGGCGTGCTGTTCATGCAAACGGAGCGGCCCGCCGAGGCCGTGCCGCATTTCGAGACGGTGCTCGGGCAGGTGCCGCAGAACGGGCAGATCTGGGTCTATTACATCAACGCCCTCGTCGCCAGCAAGCAGACCGAGGCGGCGCGGATCGCGCTCGACGTCGCGCGCCAACAAGGCCTTCCCGATGCAGCCGTCCGGACGCTGGGCGCGCGGATTAACGGGGAAAATGAGCGGCTCATGTCTGATCCGGAGGGCGAGGCAACCGCTCCGCAGGCCGACGCGAGCGGTTGCAACGCACCTGCTCTGGCACCCGAGACGGACGAGCGCGTGAAAATCGATACGCGCCGAGCAAGCCTCAAGGAGATGCGCCAATACCAGCACTTGTTGGAAAGCGGGAAACTCGAAGCTGCGCTGAAGATTGCCCGCAGACTGACGCAGCAATACCCTGCGCACGGCGAATGTTGGTTCGAACTTGGGCGTGTCCTGCAACTCACGGGACGCTTCAACGAGTCCGTCGAGGCGGCCGAGCATGCCGCCCGCTTGCTGCCTAAACACATCCTCGCCCAGACAATACTGGCAGACCGGCTCATTGTCACTCGCCAGTATCAGCGTGCCGAGGCGCATTGCAGACAGGCGCTCGAAAAATACGCCGAGAATGCTTCACTGCACCGCAACTTGGGCTCTGCCTTGCTGGAAATGGGCAAATTCGCCGAGGGGATTGGCTATCTCCGCCGTGCCGTGGAGCTAGCGCCGAACGATGCATACGAATTCGACTCGCTCGCCTGCGCGCTGGGCAAGCATGGACTGTACGACGAAGCCGAAACCGCCTTTCGCCGCGCACTCGAACTGGCTCCGATGCAGTCAGTGACACACAGCAACCTGCTGTTCTACCTGATGCACAAGCCCGACCTCGATGCAGCAGGCGCATTCGCGGAGTTCCGCGCGTTCGCGGCACGTCACGAAGCACCGCTGAACACGCGTCGGCCCCGGCACACCAACGACCGTGACCCAGCGCGGCGTTTGCGGATTGGCTTCGTTTCGGGCGACCTTATCAATCACCCGGTTGCGTATTTCTTCCTGTCGGTGCTGGAGCACCTGGCGCGCGACCCTAGCTTGTCATTGCACATCTATTCGAACTACACGGTGACTGACAGCTTCACCGAGGAGATTCGCGCCCATGCACAGACTTGGAGCGAAATCTTCGGCATGAGCGACGACACGGTCGCACAGAAGATCCGTAACGACGGCATCGATATCCTTATCGACCTGTCCGGCCATACCGGCCGCAACCGACTCCTGACCTTCGCACGCAAGCCGGCGCCGGTCCAGGTGAGCTGGATCGGCAACCCAGCCACGACCGGTCTCGATTCCGTCGATTACTACCTGTCGGACCGGTTTGTCACGCCGCTTGAGCAGTTCGAGAGCTGGTTCTCCGAAAAACTCGTGTTCCTCTCCGCGCTCGCGCCGTTCAAGCCGCATCCGCAAGCGCCCGAAGTCAACGATCTGCCCGCGCTGACGAACGGCTTCATCACGTTCGGCAGCTTCAGCCGGATCGTCAAGATCGGCCCCGAAGTTGTGGCGCTCTGGGCGCGGGTGCTACGCGAGGTGCCGGATTCGCGCTTGCTTATCGGTGCGATTAGCGAGCCGGAGCAGATCATCAAACTGACCGGACTGCTCGCGGGCGAAGGCATCGACGTGAGTCGCCTCAGCTTTCTGAAGCGTGGAAACGTCGTGCACTACCTGCAGCAGCACCATCTGATCGACGTCTGTCTCGACACGTTCCCCTTCGGCAATTCGACCACGACCATGCAAGCGCTGTGGATGGGCGTGCCCACCATGACCCTGCCCGGCGTTTCGATGGCGAGCCGCAGCAGCACGGGGTGGCTTTCGCACCTCGGGCTTGACGCGGCCTTCGTCGCGCGGGACAAGGACGACTTCGTGCGCAAGTGCGCCGCGCTGGCCGCCGACCCCGAAGCGCTCGCGGTAGTGCGGCGGGAGCTTCGCGACTACTGCAGGCAGTCGGTCCTTATCGATGCGGGTATGATCGCTCATGCCGCGTCGCGCGCGTTTCGCATCATGTGGCAGCGGTGGTGCGATGGGCTCAAGCCTGAGCATTTCGAGGTGCTAGCGGATGTCAGCAATGCGCACAATGCAGGGCGGCATTCATAAAACTCCAGCGGTGTTCTGAAAATGCTCGAGGCGCGCGCGAGCAATTGCGTCATCTTTTGTGCCATGCATCGACTGCGTTCAGGCACGAGGCGTGCAGCGTAGCCGTCGGTCCCGGCTGCAACCTGGTGCAAGGCGGCGTATGCTCAACGGTCCCGGCATCGTCCCAAGCAGTTCGCTCACGCCATTCCGTCCACCCCAGTCTGGAGCCATCATGGAACTACGCAGGATCGGCACTTCCTCGTTGCAGGTCGCCCCGCTGATGTTCGGCGGCAACGTATTCGGCTGGACGGCCGATGAAGCCACCTCTTTCTCGATCCTCGATGCGTTTGTCGAAGCCGGACTCAATTTCATCGACACCGCCGATGTCTACTCGGCCTGGGTGCCCGGCAACCAGGGCGGGGAGTCGGAGACGATCCTCGGCAAGTGGTTCCGGCGAAGCGGCAAGCGCGAACGGATCGTGCTCGCGACCAAGGTGTCGAAGCATCCGCAGCGCAAGGGGCTGTCGGCGGCAAATATCCAGGCGGCCGTAGAAGACTCGCTGCGCCGCCTGCAAACCGATTACGTCGACGTCTATTTCTCCCACGACGACGACTCCGCGACGCCGCTCGCTGAAACGCTCGGTGCGTATCAGAAGCTGATCGAGGCGGGCAAGGTGCGCGTGATCGGTGCGTCTAACTATAGTGGCGCGCGCGTCGAGGAAGCGCTTGCGGTGTCGCGCGAGCACGGGCTGCCCGAGTATCAGTTGCTGCAACCCGAATACAACTTGTACGACCGCGCGCAATACGAGGGCGACAACGAACCGGTGGCGCTGGCGAATCATCTCGGCGTGGTGGTCTATTACAGCCTCGCGAGCGGGTTCCTGTCGGGCAAATACCGCAGCGAGGCCGATCTGGCCGGCAAGGCACGCGGGAGCCGGGCCGAGAAATACCTGAACGGGCGCGGCCTACGGATTCTCGGCGCGCTCGACCGTGTCGCGCAACGGCACGGCAGCACGCCGGCCCCGATCGCGCTTGCATGGCTGATCGCGCGGCCGAGCGTTACGGCCCCCATTGCGAGCGCGACCTCGGTCGAGCAGTTGAAGAGCCTGATCGCAGCTGTCCACCTGTCCCTCACCGCCGACGATATCCGTGAACTGGACGAAGCGAGCGCCTGATAAGGCGGGCGCCTCGATCGCCCACGCGAAGGCCATCGGCGCCAGGGAAAAGCCTGGCGCAATCGGTAAACCCCTGGTAGGATGGAGAGTTTCCTGATATCATCGGGAGTGAATTGAGATCTTTGCCTGTTTCGTCAGTGTTCTTCATTGATGAAAGGTTGGCGAAACGGCAACAGACGCGGCTTTTGCATTACGTCTGTCCGCGTTCCGCGGTGAACTCCCCACCTCTCTTTTCCGGCCTCCGTGGCCGCTTTGCCTCTCGCTTCATTCGTGGTTTGGCCGGGGTTGTTTATGAGCCTCGCGTTTGCCTGTTACTGGCCATGAATCGGAGTGACCGGAGTGCCGGTGCGTAAGTGGTGACCTGAGCGGTTACCGCCAAGCAATTAAACCCGTATCTAGTGATTGAGTTAGGAATTACATGACGACGATTCTTCTGAAGGAAAACGAGCCGTTCGAAGTGGCAATTCGCCGCTTTCGTCGCGCAATCGAAAAGAATGGCCTGATCGCTGAACTGCGTGAGCGCCAGTCGTACGAAAAGCCGACTACGGCTCGCAAGCGCAAGAAGGCAGCAGCTGTTAAGCGCCTGCACAAGCGTCTGCGCAGCCAGATGCTGCCGAAAAAGCTGCACTAAGCACGCTTTTACGTACGCCGAACGGCGGTGTGAGCTTCGACAGAAGCCACACCGCCGTTTTGCTTTTGCGGCATCGGATTTGTGCGCCGCCGGGGCAGCCGTTACGCCGCGTTCCTCAGCCGCTCGGCCGACAGTCCGAATTCGCGCGCGATCGAGCCCAGCCGGTCGTGCCACTCCCACGTGCCGAACACGTCGTGCACGTTTTGCAGGCAACTGAGCAGAGCGATGGTCACGGGGTCATACACGTTGATGCGGGCGCGCAGCAGCGCTTTTTTCAGCGCGGCCACGCCGACATCCATGTAAGCGGGCACTTCCGTCGGTGGTTTGCCGATGAAGCGCACGGGCACGCCTTCCATCGCAGTCACATAGTCGCGCGGCTTGATCAGGTTGCCGACCGGGCATCCGCCACAATAGCCGCGGTAGGCGCCGCCACCCCTCGGTAGCAATGCAGCGCGTTTCTGTTCGAACAGATGCGTGACGGACCGATCGTATATGTCCTGATGCGTCAGGAAGCGAAGAGTTTTCATGGTTGGTCTCCCGCGTCCGAGGCGGTAGTTATTTGTTGTTGAGCGCACATCGAGCGAGCGCATGGCGATGAGTATCCACCGTGCGCCGTCCGACGAAGGACCGACTACGAGCATGAAAAAAAGGCGCCAATTCGCGAGTTTGCGCGTCCGACGGACCCCTTGGCCTTACCCCGCCTTACGACGACGCCCCTTCTTGCCCAGCGACGCGCATCGCTCACGGCACATGCAAGTCGTCTCATGATCGTTGACCATGCCAACCGCCTGCATGAATGCATAGCAGATCGTCGACCCGACGAATTTGCAGCCATAACGCTTGAGCGCCTTGCTCAGCGCGTCCGATACTTCCGTCGACGCAGGCGCATGCTTATACGAAGCCCATTCGTTCTGAATCGGCGTGTCGTCGACGAATGACCACACGAAGTTCGCGAGCGAGCCGTGTTCGGCCCGGATCTGCAGCACGGCGCGCGCGTTCTGGATCGCCGCCTCGATTTTGCCGCGATGCCGCACGATGCTCTCATCGGCGACGAGCGCGTCCACGTGCTTCGGCGTGAAGGCAGCGACCTTGTCGATGTCGAAGTCCGCGAAAGCACGGCGGTAGCCGGCGCGCTTGTTGAGTATCGTCGACCACGACAATCCGGCCTGAGCGCCTTCGAGCACCAGCATTTCGAACAGGTGCTGGTCGTCGCGCGAGGGTACACCCCACTCGGTGTCGTGGTACTGTGCGAGCGCTTCGCTCGATACCCAGTTGCATCGTTGTGTCACTGTCGCGCTCCCGCGTGGTCGTATCGATCGCCAGCATAGCGGAAGCGGTGTACGCCGCAAGCTGGCCAATCGGCTAATTGCGCGATTCAAACTGACCTGCCACGCTAAGCGTTATTCACCCACAGAACTGATTCGATTCGATGAACCACGACTTCTTTCTGATCGGCGTCGACGGCGGCGGCACCGGCACGCGCGTCGTGCTCGCCGATGCGCAGGGCCGCGAGCTGGCGCAGGCGGCAAGCGGACCATCGGGCCTCGGGCTCGGCATCCCGCGCGCATGGCAGTCCATTCAGGCCGCCTGCGGCGAAGCGTTCGAGCGAGCCGGCATCGCGCTGGACTGGTCGCGCTGCGTGCTCGGTTGCGGACTTGCGGGCGTCAACAATCGCGACTGGCTCGCCGAGTTTCACGAGCACGCGCCGCGACTGGCCGGACTCGCCGTCGAATCCGACGCCTACACGACCTTGCTCGGCGCGCACGAAGGCGCGCCCGGCGTGATCGTCGCACTCGGCACCGGCAGCGTCGCGGCCTCGCTTGCGAACGACGGCGAGTTCCGCATGGCCAGCGGCTACGGCTTTCCGTCAGGCGACGAGGCGAGCGGCGCGTGGCTCGGCCTGCGGCTGATCGTGCACGCGCAACAGGCGCTAGACGGCCGCGCTGCCGTCGACGATCTCGCGCATGCGTTGCTCGCGCATACCGGCACTCAGGATCGCGACAGCCTGGTCGTGTGGCTGTGCGCGGCTAATCAAACTGCCTACGCGCGGCTCGCACCGATCGCGATCGAACACCGCGCACATCCGTTCGCGGCGCGCCTGCTCGGCGAGGCTGGCGTCGAAGTGGGCAAGATGATCGCCGCGCTGGACGCGACGGGCGCGCTGCCGGTCGCGCTATGCGGAGGCCTCGGCGCGCCGCTGCGCGAGTACGTGCCCGAGGCGTATCAGGCGCGCCTGCGCGAGCCGCGGGCGGATTCGGCGCATGGCGGCTTGCAGCTGGCGCGGCGCGAGGCGCAGCGGCTGGCTTGACGAGACCTGTAAAATATCGGCTTTGACGCTGCCTCGACGGCTCAGCCGCCGGACTCACCATGTATAAAGTCATCGCCACGGATCTCGACGGCACACTGCTCAACGCCGACCACCAGGTCGACCCGTTCACGGTCGCCACGGTGCGCAAGCTCGAAAGCGACGGGCTGCAGTTCGTGATCGCCACGGGGCGGCACTACTGCGACGTCGCGGGCATCCGCGATCTGCTCGGCATCAATCCATACCTGATCACGTCGAACGGCGCGCGGGTTCACGCGCCTGACAACACCGTGATTCACGCCGACGATCTGCAGCCCGCGATCGTCCAGCGTCTCGTGCAGCCAGAAATTGTCGGCGCGCATGGTCGAGTGATCGTCAGTCTGTTTGCTGACGAGGCGTGGCTGATCGATCGCGACGCGCCCCATCTGCTGGAATTTCACCAGGACTCTGGCTTCACGTACGAAGTGACCGACCTGCCGAAGCACAATGGCGTCGACATTGCGAAGGCACTCTATATTGGCGATCCCGCCGATCTCGCGCAGGTGGCCGCCAATCTGGAACGCGAATTCGGCGAGCGACTATACGTGACCTATTCGTTGCCGGATTGTCTCGAAGTGATGACCGCGAATGTGTCGAAGGGGCGCGCGCTGCAGATCGTGCTCGAGCGACTCGCTATCGACGCGTCGCAGTGCGTCGCGTTCGGCGACAACATGAACGATATCGATCTGCTCGAGACGGCCGGCCATCCATTCATGATGAACAACGCCAACCCCGATCTGATCACGCGTCTGCCGCATGTGCCGCGCATCGGCAACAATTTCGAGGCGGGAGTTGCGCATCATCTGCGCAAACTGTTTGCCCTCAACGACGAACTGGCGTCCTGAACCGCAATTACTCAAATTGAAAGCGGCCCGCATCCACACTCGCGTGGATGCAGGCCGCAGGAGTTGCTCGCTAATCGCGAAGCTCGAAACGTGTGGCACTCCGCTTAGGCCCGTCAATCCCGCCAGCCGCGGTGCTCACCGCGATAGTCATGGCCCCAGCGACGATTGTCGTGACCCCAGCCGCGGTCATCGCGGTGATAGTCGCGGTAGTAGTAGTCGCCGCGCGGGTAGCGATGTTCCCAGCCGCCGTAATACACCGGCTCCGGCGCGGCGTAGACGCGCGCGGGCGCCGCATAAACCGGAGCGCCGAGCGATAGGCCGACGCTCAGATCCGTATGCGCCTGCGCGACACCGCATGCGCCCGCCGCGAGTCCGGCAGCAACCAGCAAGTGAGTGACGATGCGCTTCATGTTGGTCTCTCCTGTGAGGCGACGTAGGTTTGTCGCACAGGACCAATGTACGCACTCGAGCCGGGGAGGACTGCGACCAGATGTTACGGACTGCAAGCATCGTCGAAGTCAGCGAAGGCAGGCGGAAAGAACTCGCGGACGTTGCGCGCAGACACCTTACTTCGCTGGCAGCCGCGCCCCACGGGGCTTTGCGGCCGGACAATCCAGGCCGGCAGGCGGCGCGTCGCACACGCTTGCAGCTTGATGCACCGGCCCACGTAATCGTGGCTTACATCTGTATTACCCTATTAATCCGCCGCAGGCGCCGAAGCGGTCGAACTGGCGGAAGAGGCCGCGCCTGCCGAAGACGCCGACACCGCCGGCAACGCAGCACAAGGGCAATCGGTCGCCCGGCCATCGAGCCCTTCGCGGTCATGCTTGAAGCTCGCGCGCGGCATGTCGTTCTGCCAGTCGAGCCGGACGATGTAAATGCTGTCGAAGTCGTCGCTTTGCCATTTCGGCACGTCGGCCGCGCGACCGCCATGCGCGCTCAACAGCTGCCGCAACAGCTTCTCGATCAGCTTGTGCTCCCACGCAATCACGATCAGCTTGCCGCGATTAGCCGGGTCGACGAGCGCGTTGCCGAGCTGGTCGACCTGCGCAAAGCCGTACGGCGTTTGCACCGGTAGCTGGAATTGAATCGCGGTCGGCTCGATCGTCGCGAGCGGGCGCACGTAATAGTACCGATGACCGCCGTCGTCTTTTTGCTGGCCGGGGTCCGGCGCGTAGATCGCATCGGGTTTGCCGAATTTGGCGGCGATCACCGCCGGCAACGCGAGCGCTCGGTTGAGCCCCTGGCAGTCTAGCTGGCCGTAGCCTTGCGCAGGCTTCTCGCCATGGCGAACGAATACGAGGGTTTCGATATTGCCGCCCGCCCCAGCCGTGGCGGGGTCTGCGGTTGCGACGACAGTCGCCGTGTTCGTCGCCGCGGACGCGGCCGGCAACGTCAGCGCGCTCGCGCACAAGCCGCCGAGCGACAGTGCGACGCCTTGCAGGAATCCGCGGAAACGGTTCATCGAAAGCACCTGTGCGAGGCTGGGAAGTCGCCCGATTCTAGCAGCGGTGCTCTCCGGCACGCGGCCGCCGCGCATTGATATCGCATTGGCGCTCGCAATGAGTAATGGGCGCCGGGGCGCCCATTCATGCGACCGACGCGTCGAACCAGCCGTCAGTCGAGCGCCAGCTTGCTCGCATCGCTGCAGCGATCCTCGGCGATCAGCGGATAGACGACTCCCGCGATCACCGCACCGATGATCGGCGCAGCCCAGAACAGCCACAGCTGATCGATCGCCGCGCCGCCGACCAATAGCGCCGGCCCCGTCGAGCGCGCCGGATTGACCGACGTGTTGGTGACCGGAATCGAGACCAGGTGGACCAGCGTCAGGCACAGGCCGATCGCGATGGGCGCGAAGCCGGCCGGCGCGCGGCGATCAGTCGCGCCGAGAATTACGAACAGGAAGAAGCCCGTCATCACCACTTCGCAAACGAAGGCGGCGGCGAGCGCATAGTGCCCCGGCGATTGCTCGCCATAACCGTTCGTCGCGAAACCGCTCGCGACCAGGTCGAAGCCCGGCTTGCCCGACGCGATCAGCGACAGCACGAATGCACCGAACACCGCGCCGACTACCTGCGCGGCGATATAGGGCAGCAGATCGCGCACCGGAAATCGTCCGGCGACGGTCAGGCCGACGCTCACCGCCGGATTCAGGTGGCAGCCTGAAACGTGGCCGATCGCAAAAGCCATCGTCAGCACGGTCAGGCCGAAGGCCAGCGACACGCCGACGAAACCGATGCCCAGACCATGAACCGGCCCGGCGAAGTTGGCGGCGAGGACCGCGCTGCCGCAGCCTCCGAGCACGAGCCAGAAGGTGCCGAACAGTTCGGCAACGAGGCGCTTTGACAACTGCATGTTTGGTGATCCTAAAAAGAATTGGCACTTCAGAAGCACGCATCGGAAACCGCGAGTACGTACGTTGAGCGCGCAATTCTAGGTAGGCAGCGCCAAATCAGGTGTCAAGGATTGTCAATCTGGACAGAATTTATAAACTATTACGAGATAAAGCGCATGTTTTACAATTCACACGCTTTAATAATTATCAGAGGAAAATTCGCTAAACCGGTATTAGTGGCCATTGCGAATTTCTATAATTGCAGCTAGTCTGCGGTCGAATGAGTTCTAGAAAGGGGAGAACCGAATGTCTCAATATGCAGACCTCAAGGCGCAGATAGCCAAATTGCAGGCACAGGCAGAAGAAGCGCGACGCACGGAAATCGACAATGTCGTTGCCGACATCCGCCAAAAGATCGCCGAATACGGTCTGACCGCGCAGGATCTCGGTTTCGCGGTCGCCGCCAAGCGCGGCCGCCCGCCCAAGAAGACGCCGCTGCCGGCAAAATATCAGGACCCCAAGTCGGGCAATACATGGAGCGGGCGCGGCAAGCCGCCCAAATGGATCGTTGGCAAGAATCGCGAGCGCTTTCTGATTGGCTCGGCCTGATCTCCGCTCGAGGTGACGCGGTGCAAGCGGTCTGAAGGTTTTTTGCCGCTTCGGCTTAATCGCTACGCGCTAATCCGCGGTGGAAGCGCCACCATCGCAGTATTAAAAAAGCCGCCCATACAGGGCGGCTTTTTCGCGTCCGGCGGCGAGAATGACTTCGTCTTCCGGTCCTGCAAACGATACCGATGCCGGATTCGTCCGCTATTGGGCGTTATAAGCGAAGGTTCACAGCGCCGCTTCAAAGCGGACCGAAAACGGCCGGCCGTAAAAGCGCCGGCCGTTTTCAAGCGCGCTTAGCCGACCGCGACCTGGCGCAATACCGGGCGCCGCGACGTTTCAATCAAGGCCGAATAGCCGTCGACATAGTTCTGCGCCATCGTTTTCGAACTGAAGCGGCGTTCGAACTGTGCGCGGATTTCGGTGCGCGACAGCTCGTCCAGACGCTGCAGAGCCGCTACCGCGCCTTGCACGTCCTCGACGATATAGCCGGTCACGCCGTGGTCGATCACCTCGGGCACCGAGCCGCGGTTGAACGCGATAACCGGCGTACCGCAGGCCATCGACTCGATCATCACGAGGCCGAACGGCTCGGACCAGTCGATCGGGAACAACAGCGCTTTCGCTCCCGACAGAAACTCGGGTTTCTGCGCCTCGTTGATTTCACCGACGAACTCGACATGCGCCATCGACAGCAGCGGCTCGATTTCGCGCTTGAAGTACTCCATGTCGACCTTGTCCACCTTGGCGGCGATCTTCAGCGGCAGACCGCTTTGCGCGGCGATCTTGATGGCTGTATCGACGCGTTTTTCCGGGCAGATGCGGCCGAGGAACGCGAGGTATTCGGGCTTCTTGTGAGGCTGCGGCGTCAACAGCTGGTCCGGCAGACCGTGATAGATCGTGCTGAGCCAATTGGCCTGCTGCAGCGGCAGACGCTGCGAATCCGAAATCGACACGACCGGCACATGCGAGAACGCGTCGAACACCGGCTGCAACTCCGGCAGGTCCAGACGGCCGTGCAGCGTGGTCACGAACGGCGTGTCCATCGTCGTGAACAGCGGAAACGGCATGTAGTCGAGATGGAAGTGCAGCACGTCGAACTCGTGCGCGACCTTGCGGACCTTTTCCATCATCAGCACGTGCGGCGCCAATGCATCGCGAATCGTCGGATCGAGGCGCAGCGCGCGCGGCCAGCACGCCTCGAGATTGGCGGACGTGACCGAGTCGCCGCTCGCGAACAACGTGACGTCATGGCCGAGGTCGACGAGCGCTTCGGTCAGATACGACACGACACGTTCGGTGCCGCCATAGAGTTTCGGAGGGACAGCTTCGTAGAGCGGCGCGATTTGTGCGATTCGCATGCGTTTTCTCCTGTATCGATTGGAGTTAGCGCGAGGGGCGCTGACCCGAATCCCATGCAGATTTTTGATCTCACCGGGGCTTCGCACGACGGCGGGACCGCTCGAGGTACGTAGCCCTAACGGGCGGTTGGGCGCGGTTTCTCCCCGCCCGAAGGGTGGTCCGAAATAGGTATCGGGTAATCCCTTAGCCTCCATTATCGGGATCGACCGCGGTAATTCGAGTCATTTTTCAAACGCTTAATGTTGTTACAGCGCGAAACATGGACCGTTACAGCCTGGATACACAGTCCAATCGCAACCGTCCCATGATCGGCAAACGCAATTGCGCCGACTCAATCGAGCGCGCCACAGGGCGAAATGCACCGTAGCAAGCAGCGGACCCGGGGGTCGGATGAATGGAAAACGCGGGTAACGGAGGCGGATGGCAGGCGGGTGAAAACGTCTTATAATTCTTTTTTCACCGTTTTACGGTGCGGTGGTGAAATTCTAAAAACTCACCAACCGGTACACGCCGCAGCCGTAAATATTCCCAGCGCGCATCATCGGTCCCGCCCAGCGCCTCAATTCGTCCCAATTTGGGACTCGCCGCACCCTGACTTGTAGGAATTATTCCTACACAAATGACGGATTAATCCGTCATCCCGGTGGGGTGTCTCTCCGATTTTCGGCTGTGCCCCCTTTCGAGACAATGCTTGCAAGACCAGAGACGAGTCGATTCGCGCGGGTTAAGCGCGCGCGTTCGAGCAAACGTTTCCGCAAAAAAAATCGGCCTGACCAGCCGGGCATACGAACGGGGGAATCATGAGCACGACCAGCCACATGCTCAGTGAGATCAGAGAAGTCAACCTGTCCTATCTGCTGCTCGCCCAGCGTCTGCTGCGCGAAGACAAGCCGATGGGCATGTTCCGCATGGGTATTTCGGACCAGCTGGCCGACGTGCTCGCCAACCTGTCGTTGGCGCAGACCGTCAAGCTCGCGGCGTCCAACCAGATGCTGTGCCGCTTCCGCTTCGACGATCACGCGGTACTGTCCGCCCTCGCGGACAAGGACAAGTCGAGCGCGATCGCGCAAGCTCATTCGGCCATCCTGATGGCGAGCCAGCCGGTCGAGCAGCTCGGCTGATGGCCAGTAAGAGCGTCGTACTCGAAGCCCAACAAATCACCCTCGCGATCGAGCTGATCGAACTGGGCGCGCGTCTGCAATTGCTGGAGGCTGAAACCAGCCTGTCGCGCGACCGGCTCATCAAGCTGTACAAGGAACTGAAAGGGGTGTCGCCGCCCAAGGGCATGCTGCCGTTTTCGACCGACTGGTTCATGACCTGGCAGCCGAACTTTCATTCATCGCTGTTCTACAACATCTACCGTTTCATGGCCGGCTACGGCGGCTGCCGCGCGATCGAATCGATCGTGAAGAGCTACCGGCTGTATCTGGAGCACGTGCAGTTGCACGACGACGAGCCGGTGCTCAGTCTCACGCGCGCGTGGACGCTGGTGCGCTTCTTCGACTCGGGCATGCTGCAGCTGAGCGCCTGTCGCCGCTGCGGCGGCCACTTCGTCGCGCACGCGCACGATCCGCAGCACGCGTTCGTTTGCGGGCTGTGTCAGCCGCCGTCGCGCGCGGGCAAAACGAAAAAAGCAGCGCAAACGCGGGCCGAGCGGCAAACCGCCGTCGCCGGAATCCCGGCCGGAGTGCCGCAGGTGGCCGACACGCGGGCTCACGAGGTCCGCCGCACCGCTCCCACGCTCGACACCCTCGCCACCGCCGAAGTTTGAGCGGCGCACGTTGAGGCAGCGCAAGCCTCTGGTTTACACCGGACGCGAGCGCCGTCTTTTTCCCCAAAGTTTTCCGCCTCGGTGCCGTAAACCTGACTAACGACGGTGACCGTCGCATTTTTGTGAGGGCTCGGCAGTGCTGATATTCGTGGGAACACTCGTGACGCTGTTGTCCGTCTTCGGCGGTTACGCGCTGGAAGGGGGCCATCTCGGCGCGCTGCTGCAACCCGTTGAGGTGCTGATGATCGCCGGCGCCGGACTTGGCGCGTTCATTCTCGGTAACGGGATGAAGACGATCAAGGCGACACTGCGCGTCATTCCGACCCTGTTCAAGGGCGCGAAGTACAACAAGGACGTCTACATGGAGCTGATGGGGCTCCTGTACGTGCTGCTCGCGAAAGCGCGCAAGGAAGGCACGCTGACGCTCGAAGCCGACATCGACGATCCGTCGAAGAGCCCGATCTTCACGCAGTACCCGAAGATCCTCGCCGACAAGCACATCATCGAGTTCCTGACCGACTACCTGCGGCTGATGGTCGGCGGCAACATGAATGCGTTCGAGATCGAAAGCCTGATGGACGA
This sequence comes from Paraburkholderia sp. JPY465, assembly GCF_050436725.1. NCBI lineage: Bacteria > Pseudomonadati > Pseudomonadota > Betaproteobacteria > Burkholderiales > Burkholderiaceae > Paraburkholderia > Paraburkholderia sp. JPY465. The sequence goes on along the minus strand of NZ_JBNDMT010000003.1, from coordinate 3,275,219 downwards.
GGAGATCGAAACGCACCATCAGGAAGGCGAGGCGCCCGCCCAGGCGCTGAGCAAGGTCGGCGACGCGATGCCGGCGTTCGGTATCGTCGCCGCGGTGATGGGCGTCGTGCACACGATGGCCTCGGCCGACAGGCCGCCCGCGGTGCTCGGCGAGATGATCGCGCAGGCGCTGGTCGGCACCTTCCTCGGCATTCTGCTTTCGTACGGGCTGATCGGACCGCTCGCGAGCGTCGCCGAACAGCGCGTGACCGAGTCCACCAAGATGTTCCAGTGCATCAAGGTGACGATCCTCGCGAGCCTGAACGGCTACGCGCCGGCGATCGCGGTCGAGTTCGGCCGCAAGGTGCTGTTCTCGACCGAGCGCCCGTCGTTCGCCGAGCTCGAAGAGCACGTGCGCCGCGTCAAGGCGAAATAAGGCGGCGACGGGAACCGAATCGATGAGCAGCAAGGACAAAGACCGCGCAATCGTTGTCAAGCGCTCGGCACCGAGGAAGCACGGTCATCACGGTGGCGCATGGAAGCTCGCCTACGCGGACTTCATGACCGCCATGATGGCGTTCTTCCTGCTGATGTGGCTGCTGAGCTCGGCCTCGACCGTGCAGCTGAAGGGCATCGCCGAGTACTTCAACCAGCCGCTAAAGATCACGCTGTGGGGCGGCGATCGCAGCGCCGAAGACTCGAGCATCCTGAAGGGCGGCGGGCGTGACATCTCGACCGACGCGCAGGGCGTGACCCGCTCGACCGACGGCAGCAGCAACCGCGCCGAGCGCACCGCGTCGCGCAACAACGAAGACTCGGTGAAGCAGCTGCAGGGCGAGCTCGAACGCCGCGAGCAGGTGCGCCTGCACGACCTGCAGGTCAAGCTGATGGCCGCGATCGAGGCGAACCCGGTGCTGCGCCAGTTCAAGCAGCAGATCCGCATCGACTCGACCCTGACCGGCCTGCGCATCGAGATCGTCGACTCGCAGAAGCGGCCGATGTTCGCGACCGCGCGCGACGTCGTCGAACCGTACATGCGCGACATTCTGCGCGAGATCGGCCACACGCTGAACGACGTGCCGAACCGCATCATCGTCCAGGGCCACACCGACGCCGTGCCGTACGCGGGCGGCGAGAAGGGCTATAGCAACTGGGAGCTGTCGGCCGACCGCGCGAACGCGTCGCGGCGCGAGCTGGTCGCGGGTGGCATGGACGAAGCGAAGGTGATGCGCGTGCTCGGCCTCGCGTCGACGCAGAACCTGAACAAGGCGGACCCCCTTGATCCGGAGAACCGTCGCATCAGCATCATCGTGTTGAACAAGAAGTCCGAGGCGGCGCTCGATCACGACGATTCGACGACGACCACGCTGTCGGACGACGCAGCCGGCTCGAAGCCGCTGCTGCAAAAACTTGCGCAGCCGGTGACGGCTGCACCGAAGTTGCCGGCGGCGGCGCCGCCGGCAAAGTAACAGACCGCGGCCGCCGGGCCGGGGCCCGCGCCCGAGCGGCGCGCCCCGCCAGGGCGGCCCAGTGTTTAGCGCAGCGAGGTTTTCATGATCAGGCACATCCTGGCAGTCGACGATTCGGCATCGATGCGGCAGATCCTCGCCGCGACGCTGACAGGCGCCGGCTATGAGGTCACGCTCGCGGCGGACGGCAACGAAGGGCTCGAAAACGCGCTCGCGATGGCGTTCGATCTAGTGTTGACCGACCAGCATATGCCCGGCAAGACCGGTCTCGATCTGATCACCGCGCTGCGCGGAAATCCAGCCTACCAGGCGACGCCCATCCTCGTCCTCACGACGGAATCGGGCGAGCCCTTCAAAGAGGCGGCGCGCGCAGCGGGTGCGACCGGCTGGATCGAAAAGCCGCTCGACCCGGACATGTTGACCGAGCTGGTGGCGGCGCTGGCCGAACCGGACCCGGATTGATCCGCGCATTCAATACCTTTAGACACAGTACAGATAGCTCTCGACGCGCCTCTCCGGCAACTCACGCCAGACAGGCACTCTCGCGGTGAACCAGGCATGACACTCGACATCACACAGTTCTATCAGACGTTCTTCGACGAAGCGGACGAACTGCTCGCGCAGATGGAGCAATTGCTGCTCAATCTCGACGTGGCCCGCCCGGACCCCGAAGACCTCGCGGCGATCTTTCGCGCCGCGCATTCGATCAAGGGCGGCGCGGCGACCTTCGGCTTCACCGCGCTCACCGAGACCACGCACATTCTCGAGTCGCTGCTCGATCGCGCGCGCAATAACGAGCTGGTGCTGCGCAAGGACATGATCGACACGTTCCTCGAAACCAAGGACGTGCTTTCCGGCCAGCTCGCCGACTACCGCGCGAGCGCCGAGCCCGACGCCGAGGTGGCGCGCGCGATCTGCGCGAAGCTCGAGCAGCTGCACGCGGAAAGCCGCATGGGCGGCGCGCCGGCAGCGGCAGCCGTCGAGCCCGCGCCGGTCGCGGCGCAGGCGGCAACCCAAACAACAACAGCAACAACCGCGGTACAGCAGCAAGGCGGCACCCCGCCCGAGCACGTCGTCGAACAGGCGGTGCAAATGGCGGGCGAATGGATGGACGGCGAACCGGCACAGACCGGGCAAGCCGCGGGCACGGACGACAGCGCCGGCCCACATCTGAAAATCACGCTACGGGGCGTGGGAGAGAAAGACCAGGAACTGCTCGCCGAAGAGCTGGGCAACCTGGGCAATATCGTCGGGCAGGTCAAGAGCGGCGGCGATCTGATGCTGTGGCTCTCGAGCGACGTACCCTCCGACGACATCATCGCCGTGTGCTGCTTCGTGATCGACGAAAGTCAGATCACGATCGGCCGCGGCACCGCGCCGGCGGACGACGCGCAGCAGGGCGAACCTGGAACGCCCGCCGCTGCCGCCGCTCCGGCACCGGCGCAAAGCGCGCCTGTCGCCCCCGCCGCTCCCGCGGCGCAAGCGCAGGCGCAGCCGGTCGTTCATGCGGAGCAGCCGGCATCGTCGGCTCCGGCGGCTCACGCCGCGGCGCCCGCAAGCGCGGCCAGTCACGCCGACAGCATCGAGCCGCCGCCAGCGCCGCCCGCGGCGGCTCCGGCGGCAGCCAAACCCGCTTCGGCCGGGTCCGCCGAACACGACCGCAAGGCGGCCCGCCCGGCCGCCGCGGCGGCGAGCGGCGAAGGCAGCTCGATTCGCGTCGGCGTCGAGAAGGTCGATCAGCTGATCAACCTGGTCGGCGAACTGGTGATCACGCAGGCGATGCTCGCGGAGACCACCAGCACGTTCGATCCGGCGCTGCACGACCGGCTCTTCAACGGCATGGCGCAGCTCGAGCGCAACGCCCGCGATCTGCAGGAAGCGGTGATGTCGATCCGCATGATGCCGATGGATTACGTATTCAGCCGCTTCCCGCGTCTGGTGCGCGATCTCGCGGCGAAACTCGGCAAGGAGGTCGAACTCGTCACCTTCGGTCAGGCGACCGAACTCGACAAGAGCCTCATCGAACGGATCATCGATCCGTTGACGCACCTCGTGCGCAACAGTCTCGACCACGGCATCGAAACCGTCGAGGCGCGGCGCGCGGCGGGCAAGGATTCGACCGGTCAGCTGGTGCTGTCGGCGGCCCACCATGGCGGCAACATCGTCATCGAGGTCAGCGACGACGGCGCGGGCCTGCGCCGCGACAAGATTCTCGCGAAGGCGGCCAAGCAGGGCATGCAGGTCAGCGAAACGATGACCGACGAGGAAGTCTGGAACCTGATCTTCCTGCCGGGCTTCTCGACCGCCGAGCAGGTCACCGACGTGTCCGGCCGCGGCGTCGGCATGGACGTGGTGAAGCGCAACATCCAGTCGATGGGCGGTCACGTCGAGATCACGTCGCACGCGGGCAAGGGCAGCACCACGCGGATCGTGCTGCCGCTCACGCTGGCGATTCTCGACGGCATGTCGGTGAAGGTCGGCAACGAGATCTTCATCCTGCCGCTGAACTTCGTGATGGAGTCGCTGCAGCCGCAAGCCGAAGACATCTACACGGTCGCCAACGGCGAGCGCGTGGTGCGCGTGCGCGGCGAATACCTGCCGCTCGTCGCGTTGCACGAGGTGTTCAACGTGTCGGAAGCGAAGCAGGAGCCGACCCAGGGCATCGTCACGATCATGCAGACCGAGGGACGGCGCTTCGCGATGCTGATCGACGAACTGGTCGGCCAGCAGCAGGTGGTCGTGAAGAATCTGGAAACGAATTACCGCAAGGTACACGGCATTTCCGCGGCGACCATTCTGGGCGACGGCAGCGTCGCGCTGATCGTGGACGTCGCGGCGCTGAACCGCGAAACGCGTCATGCGCATGGGCATGCGCAGGCGATGAGCCTCGCGTGACGCATGCAGCAAACGCCGCAATGACAGACATCGCAACACATCTTCAACTCAATTCATCCCAACCGTTTGGGGGCTAACGTGGCAGAAGTCCAATCCATCAATTCGAGCGTCGCAAACGCGAGCGGTACGAATGGCCGCCGCGACGCGCAGGCGGACGCCGGCGGTCAGGAATTCCTCGTCTTCACGCTCGGCGCGGAAGAGTACGGCATCGACATCCTGAAGGTGCAGGAAATCCGCGGCTACGACAACGTGACGCGCATTGCCAACGCGCCCGAGTTCATCAAGGGCGTGATCAACCTGCGCGGCATCATCGTGCCGATCGTCGATATGCGGATCAAGTTCCATCTGGGCCGCGTCGAGTACGACCATCAGACCGTCGTGATCATCCTGAACGTCGCGCATCGCGTGGTCGGGATGGTCGTGGACGGCGTGTCGGACGTGCTGACGCTGGCGATCGACCAGATCATGCCGGCGCCGGAATTCGGCGCGACGCTGACGACCGAATACCTGACCGGCCTCGGTACGGTCGACGGCCGCATGCTGATCCTGATGGACATCGAGAAGCTGATGACCAGCTCCGAGATGGCGCTGACCGAGACGCTCGGCGTCTGACGGCATGCAGCAACGGAACCCGGCACAAGGAGCATCAACATGCTGAGCAGGTGGTCGATCCGCACGTCGCTGACGATGGTGGGGATTCTTCTGGTGACGCTGACCGTGGCGGTCGGCGCGCTCGGGCTGACCGCGCTGAATCGCGCGAGCGGCTCGCTCGAACGCATCGCGCGCGGCGAACTGGTCGCGATTCATGCGCTCGACGACGCGTCGGCGTCTCTGCTGCGCGCGCGCATCGCGATCGAACGCTTCAACACGCTGACGGCCGCCGGCAAGGCGGACGAGGCGAAGAAGGCACTCGATCGCGCGCAGGAGCTGCTCGGCAAGAGCAATCAGAGCTGGCAGGCGTATCTCGACGCGCCGAAGCACGGCGTCGAGCAGCCCTTGCTCGACGATGTGCTCGCCAAACATACGACGGTGATGCACGACGGCGTCGACGTCGAATTCGCCGCGTTGAATGCGAACAATCTCGACGCGTATCACGCGGTCGCGGACACCAAGATCAGCCCGATGTTCATCGCCTACGACGCGGCGGCCGCCGCGGTGATCCAGGCGCTGCAGCGGAGCGTGGCCGATCAGGAGGCGAGCGCGCAGTCGAACACATCGCTGATGATCACGCTGATCAGCGTGATTACGGTGTTCGCGCTGCTGGTGGTGGTCGGCATCAGCTTCGCGCTGCGCGGGCTCATCGTGCAGCCGCTGAAAGACGCGACCGCGTGCTTCGAGCGGATCGCCGCGGGCGACCTGTCCACCCCGGTCGAGGCATTCAGCAACAACGAAATCGGCCGCCTGTTCGCGGGCATCAAGCGGATGCAGGAAAGCCTCGCGACGATGCTGCGCGCAGTGCGCAGCGGTACCGAATCGATCGACACCGGCGCGCGCGAAATCGCGATGGGCAACACCGATCTGTCGCAGCGCACCGAGCAGCAGGCGGCGTCGCTGCAGGAAACCGCGTCGAGCATGGATCAGCTGACCGGCACCGTGCGGCAGAACACCGAGAACGCGCGCCAGGCGAGCCAGCTCGCCGTCAACGCGTCGGACATCGCGACGCGCGGCGGCGAGGTGGTGAGCCAGGTCGTCACGACGATGCAGGAAATCGCGACCAGTTCGAACAAGGTCGTCGACATCATCGGCGTGATCGAGGGCATCGCGTTCCAGACCAACATCCTCGCGCTGAACGCGGCGGTCGAAGCCGCGCGCGCTGGCGAACAGGGCCGCGGCTTCGCGGTGGTCGCGGGCGAAGTGCGCAGCCTCGCGCAGCGCAGCGCGAGCGCCGCGAAAGAGATCAAGGAGCTGATCGGCGATTCGGCCGACAAGGTGAAGAGCGGCTCCGAACTGGTCGGCCGCGCGGGCACGACGATGGACGAAATCGTCCAAGCGGTGCGTCGCGTGACCGACATCATGGGCGAGATCAGCGCGGCGTCGGAAGAGCAGTCGAGCGGCATCGAGCAGGTCAATCGCGCGGTCGTGCAGATGGATTCGGTCACGCAGCAGAACGCGGCGCTGGTCGAACAGGCGGCCGCCGCGGCGGCGTCGCTCGAAGACCAGACGCGCCAGTTGCAGGCGGTGCTGAGTGGCTGGAAGGTGACCGGCGGCACACCGGCGCGTCAAAGCGCACCGGCGACGCCGCGTTCGCAAGCCTCCGCGCAGTTCGCCAAGGCCGCACCGCAAGCAGCGAGCGCGGCGACGCCGGTGAACCCGGCCGGCGCGAGCAGCGAAGCGAAGGCAACCGCTGCGGCCCCGGCCCAGCACGAGGCAGCCGCACGAGTCGAACCGGCACTGAAGTCCAGGCCGGCCGCAGCAGCGGCTCGCGCGACGACCGACACGCCCGCGCGCGCCGCTCCGGCGAGCACGGCGAAGGCAAGCTCGGACGCGGACTGGGAAACGTTTTAGGCAACGGCAGAGTGATATGTGGTCAACCGGCATCGCGCCCGCGGATGGGCGAAGCATCGAAGCACGCGCAGCACGCGTGTCGCGAGCCGGCCGTATGGCGATGGTACTCGCGGGAGGGCGCGACCCCGCGAAGACAATTCCTACCTCCCAGCCAGTCCGGCTGGGCGGCGAGCGTGATGGCTCATATCGCAGACAGGAATTTTGATGATGGCAACGCGCGCAACACAACGCCCCGTGCGGGCGGCACCTGACGGCATCGAGCCGGCCAGGTCCGTCGAGACGGGACGCGATTTCGAATTCACGGCGGCGGATTTCGCCCGCATCCGCGATCTGATTCATCGCGTGGCGGGCATCTCGCTGTCGGACCACAAGCGCGACATGGCGTATAGCCGCCTCGCGCGACGCTTGCGGGCGCGCGGCATCGATACGTTCCGCCAGTATCTCGATCTGCTCGAAGCGGAAAACGATCCGGCCGAGTGGGAAGCGTTCACCAATGCGCTGACCACCAACCTGACCGCGTTCTTCCGCGAAGCCCATCACTTTCCGATCCTCGCCGAGTTCGTGCCGCGCCGGTCGCAACCGGTGTCCGTGTGGTGCTCGGCGGCATCGACCGGCGAGGAGCCGTACTCGATCGCGATGACGCTGATCGAGGCGCTCGGCGAGACCGGCGCGCGCCAGGCGTCGGTGCTCGCGACCGACATCGACACCCAGGTGCTCGCGAAGGCCGAGGCCGGCGTCTACCAGTTCGATCAGGTCAAGCACCTGTCCCCCGAGCGCCTGAAGCGCTTCTTCCTGAAGGGCACGGGTGCGCATGCGGGGATGGTCAAGGTGCGTCCCGAAGTGCGCGCGCTCGTGCGCTTCGAGCAACTGAACCTGACCGATCGCGATTACCAGTTGCGCACGCAGTTCGACGCGATCTTCTGCCGCAACGTGATGATCTATTTCGACAAGCCGACGCAGGCGCAGGTGCTGGCGCGCTTCGAGCCGCTGGTGAAGCCGGGCGGCCTGCTGTTCGCCGGTCATTCGGAGAACTTCACGTACGTGACGCAGGCGTTTCGACTGCGCGGCCAGACCGTCTATGAACTGACGCGCGACACCAGCGGCGCGCGCGCGCCGTCGCGCGCGAACGCGCATGACGCACATCAGGCGAGCGGGGTGGCCGCATGAGCAGCACGCTGCCGATCGCTACCAACCTGTACTACGACAACCACTTCCAGCGCCCCGGCGTGAAGCTGTTGCCCAACGAGTTCTACACGACGAGCGAAGACATGGTGCTCGTGACCGTACTCGGCTCGTGCGTCGCGGCCTGCATCCAGGACCGCACCGCGGGCATCGGCGGCATGAATCACTTCATGCTGCCGGACGACGGCGCGGACGTCGCGCAGGCCGCGTCGGACTCGATGCGCTACGGCGCGTACGCGATGGAAGTGCTGATCAACGAACTGATCAAGGCGGGCGGCCGGCGCGAGCGCTTCGAGGCCAAGGTGTTCGGCGGCGGCGCGGTGCTCGCGGGTATGACGACGATGAACATCGGCGACCGCAACTCGGAGTTCGTGCGCCGCTATCTGGCCACCGAAAAGATCCGCATCGTCGCCGAGGACCTGCAGGGCTCGCATCCGCGCAAGGTCGCGTTCATGCCGCGCACCGGTCAGGTGATGGTGAAGAAATTGCGCTTGCAACAGGAAGCGGGCGTCGCCGAGCGCGAACAGGCGCTCGTGCGGCAGAGCGCCGAAGCGCGCGCCGAGCGGCTCGCCGCGGCGCGCAGCCGGGTCGAGCTGTTCGCGAAGCCGGCCGCCGCGCGGCCGAAAATCGAACTGTTCGGCGCGAGCCCGCGCCCGACTTATTCCAACAACGCCAGAACCACAGAGGAGGCGTGAGCGCTGTGCAAAAGATCAAGGTATTGTGCGTCGACGATTCGGCGCTGATCCGCAGCCTGATGACCGAGATCATCAATGGCCAGCCGGACATGACGGTGGTGGCGACGGCGCCCGATCCGCTCGTCGCGCGCGAGCTCATCAAGCAGCACAACCCGGACGTGCTGACGCTCGACGTCGAAATGCCGCGCATGGACGGCCTCGATTTTCTCGAGAAGCTGATGCGTCTGCGGCCGATGCCGGTCGTGATGGTGTCGTCGCTGACCGAGCGCGGCAACGAAATCACGCTGCGCGCGCTCGAACTCGGCGCGGTCGATTTCGTGACCAAGCCGAAGGTCGGCATTCGCGACGGCATGCTGGACTACGCGGAAAAGCTCGCCGACAAGGTTCGCGCGGCGGCCCGCGCGCGCGTGCGCCAGGCGGCGCCCGCGCAGCAGGCCACCCAGGCGGCGCACGCGCCGGTCGGCTCCGCGCCGCTTTTCAACAACCCGCTGCTGAGTACCGAGAAGCTGGTCATCGTCGGTGCGTCAACGGGCGGCACCGAGGCGATTCGCGAAGTGCTGGTGCCGCTGCCGCCCGATGCGCCCGCGGTGCTTATCGCGCAGCACATGCCGCCGGGCTTTACGAAATCTTTTGCGCAACGCCTCAATGGTTTGTGCCGGATTACCGTTAAAGAAGCAGAGCACGGCGAGCGGGTGCTGCCGGGGCACGCATACATCGCGCCGGGCCACGCGCATCTGTTGCTCGCGAGGAGCGGTGCGAACTATATTGCGCATCTGTCCGACGACCCGCCGGTGAACCGGCATCGTCCGTCGGTCGATGTGCTGTTCCGCTCGGCCGCGCAGCACGCGGGCAAGAACGCGGTCGGCGTGATTCTGACCGGCATGGGGCGCGACGGCGCGGCCGGTCTGCTGGAGATGAGAAAGGCGGGTGCCTACACGCTGGCGCAGGACGAGGCGAGCTGCATCGTGTTCGGCATGCCGCGCGAGGCGATCGCGCTCGGTGCGGCCGACGAAATCGCCTCGCTGCCGGACATGAGCCGGCGCGTGATGGCGCGTTTGTCGTCGATGGGTGACCGCGTTCAGCGGGTATGATGCGTGCCGGATGGAATGACGCGGTTCAACGCCGCAACATGGATCAAGCAAAGGGAAAGAAATGGATAAGGGAATGAAGATTCTGGTGGTTGACGATTTTCCGACGATGCGCCGGATCGTCCGCAACCTGCTGAAGGAACTGGGCTACTCGAACGTCGACGAGGCGGAAGACGGCGCGGCCGGTCTCGCGCGTCTGCGCAGCGGCAACTACGAGTTCGTGATCTCGGACTGGAACATGCCGAACCTCGACGGCCTCGCGATGCTGAAGGAAATTCGCGCCGACGCGAGCCTCGCGCATCTGCCGGTGCTGATGGTGACGGCCGAGTCGAAGAAGGAAAACATCATCGCGGCGGCGCAGGCCGGCGCGAGCGGTTACGTCGTCAAGCCGTTCACGGCCGCGACGCTCGACGAGAAGCTCAACAAGATCCTCGAGAAGATGGCGAAAGCCGGGAGCTGACGTGACGCCGCCGACCCAAACGCCTGGCGCCGAAGCGGGCAGCGATAGCGGCGACTTCGCGTCGGACCGCATCCTTGCCCGTATCGGTCAACTGACGCGCACGTTGCGCGATTCGATGCGCGAGCTCGGGCTCGACAAGCACGTCGAGCGCGCGGCCGAAGCCGTGCCCGATGCGCGCGACCGGCTGAAGTACATCGCCAACATGACCGAGCAGGCCGCCGAGCGCGTGCTGTCGGCGATCGACATCGCGAAGCCGATCCAGGAGCAGTTGCAGAAAGACGCGTGCACGCTCGACGCGCGCTGGGAGCAGTGGTACGCGGCGCCGATCGAACGCGAGGAAGTGCGCGCGCTGATGAACGACACGCGCACCTTCCTGCGCGGCGTGCCCGACTCGACCAGCGCGACCAACTCGCAGCTGATGGAGATCATGCTCGCGCAGGACTTCCAGGATCTGACCGGCCAGGTGATCAAGAAGATCACCGAGGTCGTCTATCTGATCGAGCAGCAGCTGCTCGGCGTGCTGGTCGAAAACATCGCGCTCGAACGGCGCGAGCAGTTCGCGGCGCACGCGGCGGCTCTGAAGGCCGAGGTGTCGTCGACGGGCAGCCCCGAGCATCTGCTCAACGGTCCGCAGATCAATCCGGAAGGCAAGACCGATGTGGTCCAGGATCAGTCGCAGGTCGACGATCTGCTTGCGAGCCTCGGTTTCTGAGCAAACGATTCGGCCCGGCAAGCGCGCCGGGCTGGTGCTTTCTCCGCGATTTATGCCAAACACGCGGTCAATCGGCACCGACTCCACATCTTCTTTACGATTTCCTGCTAGTAATAGCCGGTAAATCGCACGTGCGGGCGCACCTTGCGCCGGCTGAAAGAATCCGCAGGCATACTACGAGGTCAAAGCGGTACGGCACCCGGCCCGCGCAACGCCGGGCAGTCGCGTGGTGAGGGGATCCCTCGGCATTGCGGCCACGGTGGCGCCGTATCATCTGCCTATAAGCGGCCGCTTCGCGTAACCGGCGAAGCGCACCGCGGCCCGGGAGGAGCTTCTCATGTGGAGTCGTATTCGTCGCGCCGGAGTTACGGCGCTCGTGTTGCCATGTTCGTTACTGGCCCTGACGGCCGCGCAGTCAGCCCATGCGGCGCTGGGCAGCGCGCCGCTTACCCCACCGTCCGACGCGTCGGTGTCGTCCCGCGTGGTGCAGCCCTCCAGCGGATCATCGCAAAGTGTGATGCGTTCCCAAGCGAGCGGGGCATCGTCCACCTCTTCCACACCTGCTTCCTACACGGTACGCGAGACCACGTTTGGCAACGGCACCGTGGTGCGCGAATATCTGAGCACGAGTGGCGCGGTATTCGGCATTGCGTGGCGTGGTCCGCAAATGCCCGATCTCAATGATCTGCTCGGCAGTTATTTCCCGCAGTACGTGGCCGGCGTGAAGGCCGCTCGGGCCGCGCGCGGCAACGCGCGGGGGCCGGTCGCCGTGAACGACAGCGACATCGTGGTCCATTCGGGCGGCCATATGGGCGCGTTCAGCGGCGTCGCGTGGCTGCCGTCAGCGCTACCGGCCGGCGTCAGCGGCTCCGACATCCAGTAACGGCGAGGACGACGATGCGAATCATGCTCACGACCGCGAATCTGAAAGGCTGGATGCAGGCCGCCCTTGCCGTGCTGCTGACGGCGACGCTCGTTGCCTGCGGAGGAGGTGGCGGTAGCGATGACAACTCGAACAATGGCGGCGGCACGTCGAACGGACTGAACGGCGGTTCGCTGCCGCCCAGCCCGACCCAGCAGCCGATTTCCGCGAACGCGTCGAACACGGTGCCGATCACGGTCGGCCGGGGCGCGGCCGGTGTCATCAACATCCCGACCGTCAGCGTGACGATCTGCGCGCCGGGCTCGACCGCCAACTGCCAGACCATCAACAACATTCAGCTCGATACCGGCTCGTTCGGCTTGCGCGTGGTCAGCTCGGTACTCAATTCGACGCTGCTCGGCGCGCTGCCGGTCAGCACGATCGGCGGCAACGGCGCGCAGCTCGCCGAGTGCGCGACGTTCGCGGACGGCTTCACGTGGGGCTCGGTGCGCACCGCGCTCGTGACGATCGGCGGTGAAACGACGACCGGCGCTATTCCGCTGCAGATCATCGGCGACAAGCCCACCAGCACGGTACCCACGCGCGGCTGCGGCAGCGGTTCGCCCCAAAACACGGTCAGCGATCTGGGCGCCAACGGCATTCTCGGCGTCGGCACCGCGCCGACCGATTGCGGCGCGACCTGTGCGAACCCGGTGACCGCGGTGACCTACAGCAACTACTTCGCCTGCCCGAACGGCACGTCGTGCAGCCGCACCGCGGTGCCGCTCAACCAACAGGTGGCCAACCCGGTCGCGAACTTCCCGCTCGACAACAACGGTGTGATCGTACAGATGGCACCCGTGTCGGACTTCGGGCAGGCGTCGGCGACCGGCACGCTGGTGTTCGGCATCGGCACGCAGGGGAACAACCCGCTCGCCGCTGCGCAGGTCTTCACGACCGACCCGTTCGGCGACCTCAACAACAGCACCTTCAACGGCGCGACGGTCCAGGCGTTCCTCGATTCCGGCTCGAACGGCTATTTCTTCACCGATAGCTCGATCGCGCTGTGCGGCAGCCAGTTCGCGGGCTTCTATTGCCCGTCGTCGGCGCAAACCCGCACGGTCACGCTGGTGGGATTGAACAAGGTGTCGGCGGTCGCGAGCATCGGCATTCTGAATGCGCAGACGCTGTTCGCGAACGGCAGCAACTTCGCGTTCAACAACCTCGCCGGTCAGATCGGCGGCAACGCCAGCTTCGACCTTGGTCTGCCGTTCTTCTACGGCCGCCATGTGTACTACCACCTCGATCAGACCGCGAGCGGCGGTCCTTCCCCATTCGTCGGCTACTAAAGCCGCACGTCTATCCGATGCCGGACGGCGCGCGTGAGACACGCGCGAGCCGTCCGGTCATCCGTCGAAATACCCCCGTTTCTCCTTCTTTATCCGCCGATCGGCGCTTGCGTCGAGCAGGAATAATCGCTCTCACTGGAAAGAGGCGCCGTGCCTCGGCCGACTGGAGAGCTATGTGGCAGAGGACAGCGACCTCGAAAAAACCGAATCCGCCACCCCTCGGCGCCTGCAGAAGGCGCGCGAGGAGGGGCAGATCGTACGTTCGCGGGAACTGTCGACCTTCGCGCTGCTCGCGGCCGGGTTCTACGGTGTATGGGGCATGTCGGGCAACATCGGCGACCATCTGCAGAACATGGTGCGTGCGTCGCTGATGTTCAACCACGCGAGCGTGTTCGACACGAACCGCATGCTGATCGGCGCGGGCACGGCCGGTCGCGAAGGACTGTATGCGCTCTTGCCAGTGCTCGGCGTCACCGGACTGGCCGCGCTGCTCGCACCGATGGCGCTGGGCGGCTGGCAGCTGTCGGCGAAAGGGCTCGAGCCCAAGTTCAACCGGCTGAACCCGATCGAGGGCTTCGGCCGGATGTTTTCGATCAACGGACCGATCCAGCTCGGCATGTCGCTCGCGAAGACGCTGGTGGTGGGTCTGATCGGCGGCACGGCGATCTGGAATCGCCACGAGCAATTCCTCGCGCTCGCGACGCAGCCGCTCGAAGTCGCACTCGCCAACTCCATGCATCTGATCGCGGTGTGCTGCGGCATGACGGTGGCCGGCATGTTCGCGGTGGCCGCGCTCGACGTCCCGTATCAGCTGTGGTCGTTCCACAAGAAGCTGCGCATGACGAAGGAAGAAGTGAAGCGCGAGCATCGCGAGAGCGAAGGCGATCCGCACATCAAGGGCAAGATTCGCCAGCAGCAGCGCGCGATCGCGCGGCGCCGCATGATGGCGCAAGTGCCGAAGGCCGACGTGGTCGTCACGAACCCGACGCACTTCGCGGTCGCGCTGCAATACACGGACGGCGAGATGCGCGCGCCGAAGGTGGTCGCCAAGGGCGTGAACCTCGTGGCCGCGCGGATTCGCGAAATCGCCACCGAAAACAACGTGCCGCTGCTCGAAGCGCCACCGCTCGCGCGGGCGCTTTATCACAACGTCGATCTGAATCGCGAGATTCCGGGGCCGCTCTATGGCGCGGTCGCCGAAGTGCTCGCGTGGGTCTATCAGTTGCGCCGCTTCAAGGCCGAAGGCGGCGACGTGCCGCTCGCGCCGACCGAACTGGACGTGCCGCCGGAACTCGACAAGGGCGGCGTGTCGGACCAGGACGCCGCCGAAGAAGCCGCCGACACGCTGAACCCGACCGCCGACCACGCCAACGACGCCACTAGCGGCGACAACAACGGAGCCTCCGCATGAACGCTCGCGCCGGTTTCCTCGCCCGACGGCCGGATGCGCTGAGCAGCACCAACCTGCGCGCCCTCGCCGGGCCGGTGCTGATCTGCATGATCCTCGGCATGATGATTCTGCCGTTGCCGCCGTTCCTGCTGGATCTGCTGTTCACGTTCAACATCGCGCTGTCGGTGATGGTGCTGCTCGTCAGCATGTACACGATGAAGCCGCTCGACTTCGCCGCGTTCCCGAGCGTGCTGTTGTTCTCGACGCTGCTGCGGCTGTCGCTGAACGTCGCCTCGACGCGGGTCGTGCTGCTCGAAGGCCATACCGGCCCCGATGCGGCCGGCCAGGTGATCGAGTCGTTCGGCCACTTCCTCGTCGGCGGCAACTTCGCGGTCGGTATCGTCGTGTTCGTGATCCTGATGGTGATCAACTTCATGGTGATCACCAAGGGCGCGGGCCGGATCGCCGAAGTGTCCGCGCGCTTCACGCTCGACGCGATGCCCGGCAAGCAGATGGCGATCGACGCCGATCTGAACGCCGGCCTCATCAACGAAGAGCAGGCGCGTAAGCGTCGCACGGAAATCTCGCAGGAAGCCGAGTTCTACGGCTCGATGGACGGTGCGAGCAAGTTCGTGCGCGGCGATGCGATCGCCGGTCTGCTGATCATGGTGATCAACATCATCGGCGGGCTGATCGTCGGGATGGTCCAGCACGACATGAGTTTTGCCGCGGCGGGCAAGAACTACACGCTGCTGACGATCGGCGACGGCCTCGTCGCGCAGATTCCGTCGCTGGTGATTTCGACGGCGGCCGGCGTGATCGTGTCGCGCGTCGCGACCAACGAAGATATCGGCACGCAGCTGACGGGGCAGCTGTTCACGAACCCGCGCGTGCTGATGATCACGGGCTGCATTCTCGTGCTGATGGGCCTGATCCCGGGCATGCCGCACTTCGCTTTCCTGATTCTGGGCGGCGGCCTGATCCAGCTCGGCCGCACGATGAAGAAGCGCAACGAGGAGCGCAAGAACGCGCCGGCGCTCGTCGACGTCGCGCCGGCCGCGCTCGCGCCGGTCGAAAACGCCGAGGCGAGCTGGGACGACGTGACGATGATCGACACGCTCGGCCTCGAAGTCGGCTACCGGCTGATTCCGCTCGTCGACAAGAATTCGGACGGCGAGCTGCTCAAGCGGATCAAGAGCATCCGCAAGAAGTTCGCGCAGGAAATCGGCTTCTTGCCGCCGGTCATTCATATCCGCGACAACCTCGAATTGCGGCCGAACGGTTATCGGATCGCGTTGAAGGGCGTCGAGGTCGGTTCGGGTGAGGCGTACCCGGGCCAGTGGCTCGCGATCAACCCGGGTCAGGTGTCGGCCGCGCTGCCGGGCACGCCGACCCAGGACCCGGCGTTCGGCCTGCCCGCGATCTGGATCGATACGAACCTGCGCGAGCAGGCGCAGGTGTACGGCTACACGGTCGTCGATTCGAGCACGGTGGTCGCGACCCACCTGAATCACCTCGTCGTCACGCATGCGTCGGAGCTGCTCGGCCGCCGCGAGGTGCAGTCGTTGGTCGAGCGGATGCAGAAGGACACGGCGTCGCTGGTCGACGATCTGGTGCCGAAGATGCTGCCGCTCACCACGCTGCAAAAGGTGCTGCAGAACCTGCTCGAAGAAGGCGTGCCGATCCGCGACATGCGCACGATCCTCGAAGCGCTCGCCGAGCACGCGACCAAGATCACCGACCCGCACGAGCTGACCGCCGCGGTGCGGCTCGCGCTGGGTCGCGCGATCACGCAGCAGTGGTTCCCCGGCACCGCCGACATGCAGGTGATGGGCCTCGACGCGAACCTCGAACGGGTGCTGTCGCAGGCGCTCTCGACCGGACCGAACCCGGGTCTCGAACCGGGTCTCGCGAACACGCTGCTCAGTGAAACGCAGAAGGCGATGATGCGTCAGCAAAACCTCGGCCTCGCGCCGGTGCTGCTCGTGCAGCACGCACTGCGGCCGATGCTCGCGCGCTTCCTGCGCCGCAGCCTGCCGCAGCTGAAGGTGCTGTCGTATGCGGAAGTGCCCGATACGCGCAACGTCAAGGTGGTGAACCTGATCGGCGCGCACGGCTGATACAGGCCGCTCGCTCGTGACTGTCGATACGACGCAAACCGGCGCTCCAGTGGGGCGCCGGTTTTTGTTTGCGCTTGCGATTCCGTCTGTCGTTGGATCGGTAAAAACGCCTTTGCGGGCCTCCGCAGGCGGTATGCCTGCCGTGTGTCCATCGCGCGAATTGCCCGCCTTTAACGGTCTTTATCCATCGATCGTCGCCCGACGCGTTTCGCAATAATTGATCGCAATGGGAAGCGGTGTATTGCCGGTCCGTCAGTCCGTATACCTCATCGGGGGTCCAGCTTGAACATTCGTAAATTTGTCGGTGCTACCAGTCGCGATGCGTTGCGTCTCGTTCGCGAAGCACTGGGCGCCGATGCGGTCGTGCTGTCGAATCGGACGATGGACGACGGCAGCGTCGAAATCGTCGCGCTCGCCGATAGCGATCTGGCCGCGATCACGCCGAAGGCGCGCGAAGGCGCGGCATCGACGGCGGCCCCGCGAGGCTTGTCCGCGGCGCCGATGAATCCGTATGCGAGTGCCATGCCGGACGTGTTTTCGTCGGTGTTCGGCGCGAGCCCGGAAGCGGGTGCCGAAGCGATGCCGGCGATCGAGCCTGCGAAGGCAGCCGCGGATTCGATGGGCGGCCCGGCGAACAGGACGGCGCTCAATTCTGCGCTCAATTCCGCAGTCGGCCAGGCGGCCGACATGCTGTCCGCGACTGAAGCAGCGCCGGCCTCGTTACCCGCCGGTTCGTCAGTTGGCCCGGCGATGCTGGGCGCGAGCGGCGCGTCCGCGGCCATCGCGACGAGCGCCGCGCCCGTCGCGAGCCAGCCCGCTGCCGCCGCGCCTTCCGGCGCGAGCGCCCGCGCCGCATCCACGCGCCTGTCGAAAGACATCCGCGCGGATCTGCTGAAGGCCGCCGGCGTGCCGGTACCGCCGGCCGTCGCAGCGAGCGAGGCCGCCGCGCCGCGCACGATGGCCGAATCGAATCCGTGGCTGATCGATCACGCGCGCCGCATCGCGGCCGAGCAGCAGCAACAGGACGGCCAATACAGCGCACGTCCCGCCGCGATGACGCCCGCCGTCGCGACCGCCAAAGGCCTCGGCAACGCGGTCGACGCGCGGCCGGTGATCGACACGCCCGACTGGGCGCGCGAAGCGGCCGAAGTCGCCGCGCGCCGCAGCGCGCAGAAGATCGCGCCGGCGTCCCCTAGCGACGAGGGCCGCACGCCGGCCGCCGTCGCCGAAGCGATCAAGGGGCGCATGGAGCAGGTCGTCCGGGACACCGTGATGAACGAGCTGTCGTCGATGCGCGACATGATGGAAGAGCAATTCGCGGGTCTGATGTGGGGCGATCGACAGCGCCGCAGTCCGGCACGCGCCGCGCTCACCAAGCATCTGTTCGCCGCGGGCTTTTCCGCGCAGCTCGTGCAGATGCTGGTCGACAACATGCCCGAAGCCGTCGACACGATGGACGGCGGCATGGACTGGGTGCGCTCGGTGCTCGAATCGAACCTGCCGGTGATGGAGAACGAAGACGCGCTGATGGAGCGCGGCGGCGTGTTCGCGCTGATGGGGCCGACCGGCGTCGGCAAGACGACCACCACCGCGAAGCTCGCCGCGCGCTGCGTGATGCGCTTCGGCGCGAGCAAGGTGGCGCTGCTGACCACCGACAGCTACCGCATCGGCGGTCATGAACAGCTGCGCATCTTCGGCAAGATTCTCGGTGTTTCCGTGCACGCGGTGAAGGACAGCGCCGATCTGCAACTCGCGCTCTCTGAATTGCGCAACAAGCACATCGTGCTGATCGACACGATCGGCATGAGCCAGCGCGACCGCCTCGTGTCCGAGCAGATCGCGATGCTGAGCCGCGCCGGCCAGCCGGTGCAGCGTCTGTTGCTGCTCAACGCAACGAGCCACGGCGACACGCTGAACGAAGTCGTGCAGGCTTATCAGCGTGCGCCGGACCAGCATCCGCTCGCCGGCTGCATCCTGACCAAGCTCGACGAAGCGACCAACCTCGGCGGCGTGCTGGATACGGTGATCCGCTACAAGCTGCCGGTGCATTACGTATCGACCGGACAGAAGGTGCCGGAGAACCTGTACGTCGCGACGAAGAAATTCCTGATCAAGAGCACCTTCTGCATTCCGCGCGACAACTCGCCGTTCGTGCCGCACGACGACGACATCCCTGCTTTGCTGTCCTCGCTTTCCGCACGTTCGACGGCCGAGCTGCACGAGGTTCGCTTTGGATAAGTTCGGTTCAGATCAAGCCGAAGGGTTACGGCGGTTGCTCGCGCGCGGCGGTGCGCGCGTGATCGCGCTGGCGGGTGCGTCGTCGCGCGTCGGCAATACGACAGCGGCGGTGAACCTCGCCGCGGCGCTCGCGCAGCAGGGCAAGGACGTGCTGGTGATCGACGAATGCGTCGGTGAGAACTCGGTGAGCGCAATGCTTGGCGGCTTGCGCGGCGCGGGCAACTTCGCGGCGGTGATGCGCGGCGACACGCCGGTTGACTTCGCCGCCGCGCGTCACCCGCTCGGCTTTTCGGTGCTGGCCGCGTCGCGCAACAACCGCGAGGGTCACACGGAGGCCGAACTCAGCGCGCTGCTCGGCGGCTCGGCCGACATCGTGCTGATCGACGCGCAGCTCGACGTCGAAGGGCATCTGTCGCCGCTCGCGAAGCAGGCGCACGACGTGATGATCGTCGCGCGCATGTCGGGCGAGGCGATCACCGACGCTTATGCGTGCATCAAGCGATTGCACTACGCGCACGCGATCGCGCAGTTGCGCGTGCTCGCCAATCACGTGCAAAGCGCCAACGACGCGCAAGCCGCGTTCGCGAAGCTCGCCGGCGTGGCCGGCCGTTACCTGACCGTCGCGTTGGAATGCGCCGGCTGCATCGCGGCCGACGTGCGCATGGCGCGGGCGCTCGAGCTGTCGCGCTGTGTGGTCGATGCGTTTCCGTCGACCCCGGCCGCGCGCGACTTCCGCCATCTCGCCGCCGAATTGCAGTACTGGCCGATGCGGCCAGCGATGTCGTCGCAAACGCCCTGGCGGGCGCCTGCGACAGTTACAGCGGCGCACCACGCCGACCAACCGTCCGCGCATCACGCTTAAAAGGCGTGCACGAAGGATAAGGGGAGCACGATGTACAACGCTCAGGGAAAGATTTCTCAGGCCGACGTTCTGACGAAATACGCACCGCTCGTGCGTCGACTCGGCTTGCAGCTTGTCGCAAAAATGCCGGCGAGCGTCGATCTCGACGACCTGATCCAGGCCGGCATGATCGGCTTGCTGGATGCCGCCGGCCGCTACAAGGAAGACCAGGGCGCACAGTTCGAGACCTATGCCAGCCAGCGGATTCGCGGCGCGATGCTCGACGAGCTGCGCAGCAACGACTGGTTGCCGCGCAGCCTGCGCCGCACGTCGCGCGAAGTGGAATCCGCGGTGCACAAGGTGGAGCAGAACCTGGGCCGCTCGGCGAGCGAGGCGGAAGTCGCCGAGCACCTGCAGATGCCGCTCGACGAATATCAGTCGATGCTGCAGGACCTGCACGGCAGCCAGCTGATCTACTACGAAGACTTCGACCGCTCCGCCGACGACGAGCCTTTTCTGGACCGCTACTGCGTCGATCATTCCGATCCGCTGTCGGCGCTGCTCGACGACAGCTTGCGCTCGGCGCTCATCGAAGCGATCGACCGCTTGCCGGAGCGTGAGAAGCTGCTGATGTCGCTGTACTACGAGCGCGGCATGAATCTGCGCGAGATCGGCGCGGTGATGGAAGTCAGCGAATCGCGCGTATGCCAGTTGCACAGCCAGGCGGTGGCACGCCTGCGCGCCCGGTTGCGCGAAATGGCCTGGGCGAACGCCGAAACGAACTGACGCGACCGCGGGGCAGGCCGGCGATCTTCAAGCGCTGCCGTTCAGAAGCGGCGGTGCGGCGATGCCGATGCACGCCGGTGCCGCCCACCGTTGCTCAAGCGTCCGCCATCTCATGCTCGGCGGCGAGCGCGAGAAACGCCGAGCGCGACATGCCGCGCGCCTGCGCATACGCGTCGATCTCCTGCACCAGCACCTCGGGCAACGAGATATTGATGCGAACCGCCTTCTTCAACGCCGGAATATTGCGCGTTGTCACGAACCCCCATGTGAACCCCTCGAACTCGGGATTGCGCCGATGCTCGCCGAGCGTGAGCGGCTCGGGCAGCGGCAAGCCTTCGTCGAGCAAGGTTTCGAGATGCGATTCGATCGCCTCTTTCGCGTTCACATACGCTTGTTCGAGCGTGTCGCCCGCGGAGTAGCAGCCCGGGATATCGGGCACCACGACGCCGAACGCGTGCGTGTTGTCTCCGGGTTCGATGGCGATCGGAAAGATCAGATGCTTCATTTGAGCCCCGCCTGTTTCAGAATGCTGTTCAGAGTGCCGGCCGGCAAATCTTGTTTCGGATGGGGGACGGTGACGAGCCCCCGCTTTCCCGCGTGCCTGAAATGATGATGACTGCCCGCTATGCGGACGAGCTGCCAGCCATTTGCTTGAATCAATTTGACGACCTCGGCACTGTTCATACCCTCCATTATACACACACCTACACAAAATCACTGGCAGACAAGATTTCGCCCGTCGATGCTCGGCCCCCCTCGAAGCCGCGGCGTCTGAGAAACCTCGAACGAAGTCATCATTTCAACGTGATGAGGTCGATTGGCGCCAGCTAGCCGAACGGCTAACGCGGCGTGGAATGCGGAGGAAAGTGGGTGAAAAAGCGGTGGCGAAAAATCAAAAGGCCCGTCATCGACGGGCCTTTTAATTCATTTCGGATATTGCCCGATTGCGGGCCGGACAGGCGGGCCGATCAAAGTCCCGAATAAGCCGGAACTCGTCCATCCGGCCCATACAGATTCGTCTTGCGCGGCACGTTGACTTGCAGCGCTTTTAGCGCGCGCTGGTTGTAGTCCATCCGCACGCGGATCAGCTCGCCGTTGTTGGTGTTGACGCGCCGAGCGCGATCCGCGGCTTTCTGCAGCAGCTTCCATTGCGTCGCGATGCGCGCGTCGGTGCTCGCCGCGAGTTCCATGCCGGACCAGCCGGTCGGAAAGCCGAGTTCGGTCAGGTGTGCGTCGCGCGCGGCTTCGAGCCTCGCGAGCACGCCGATCAGTTCGGTTTTCTTCTCGACGATCGCTGGCAACTGCTCCATTGGCGAGACCGCCGTCAGTGCTTTGGTTTCGAGAGTGAGGATCGAGGCGAACGCTTCGACGGTCGAATATTCTTCGATCAGGGTAGCAACCAGGGCGTCTTTCATGTCAACAACTCGCTACGCACACCGGCTCGCGAACGACGCGCGAACCGCGTTGGTCGAACGCCGCCCGGCAGATCACCGCGCGGCGCAATGCCGATCAGTTGCCGGTCGACGAGGTTTTGTTCTGCAACAGATCGCGCGCCGTCTGCAGTACGCCGTCGGCGATCTTGCCGGAGTCGATCTGCAGCGTGCCGTCCTTGATCGCCTGCTTGATCGACTCGACGTGCGCGGTGTCGATGTCGGCCGAGCCGGACGCCGCGAGGCTGCGCAGATGCTGCGACAGACCCGACAGGTTGACGCTCGTGTCGCCCGACGCGCTGCTCGCGGCTCGCGCGGCCGTGCCCGTCGCGCCCTGCGTGGCGCTGGTTGCCGGCGTGGCTTCGCCGCTCTGCTGTGAACGGGACAAAGCGTCTTTCAACGACGGCAGATTCGAAGAGGTGGTGGGATCGACTTTCACGATTGGCTTCCCTTACGATTTGATCCTGATAACGGCAACTGCTGATCAAAACTTTAGCGCAATCGCTCGACCCCCGGCCCGCCGGCAGGCGGCCATCTGCCCCTTTCAATACCCGTCTGTCTGCTCCGGCCACCGCGGCGCCAGCAGCTGCGACGGTGCTCGTTGCCACCAGTCCGCTCACATCTGGATCTCGACCGTGCCGCCGTCCTTGACGATGCCGGAGATGATCTGGCCATTTGCGGTTTTCACGCGCACCTGCTGACCCGGCGACGCGTTGTTCATCGCGCTGCCCTCGGACGAAATCGAGAAACCGTCGCCGGCTGCGACGACCCGTACGGTCTGGCCGAACACCACCGCCGACGCGCTCTTCAGCATGTCGCGGCGCAGCGGCATGCCGCCCGGGATCCGCACCAGCGAGACCGATCCGACCGCCT
Source organism: Paraburkholderia sp. JPY465 (assembly GCF_050436725.1). NCBI lineage: Bacteria > Pseudomonadati > Pseudomonadota > Betaproteobacteria > Burkholderiales > Burkholderiaceae > Paraburkholderia > Paraburkholderia sp. JPY465. The sequence goes on along the minus strand of NZ_JBNDMT010000003.1, from coordinate 3,252,345 downwards.
GCGACGGGTCGGTGACGATCGCCTGCGGCAGGCCGGTCAGGTCGCCTTCGCGCGCGACGAGGTCGGCGGCCGTGAGCACTTCGCCCGGCGCCATCGCGCGGGCGGCGAGGTAGTAGGTTGCATGCAGCGAGATGTGCGCCTGCAGATAAATGGTCCACGGCCGCTCGCCTGCGCAGCGCACGCCGACGGTGAGCCGCCCCCACAAGCGCCCGCCGCTCGGCATGAACGGTTCGAGCGACGTGCACGCTGCGAGGCCGCGCGCAAACGCGGACGCGACCGTGATGTCGACCTTGCCGGGCAGGCCGACGGCCTGCTGTTTCAGGAACGCGAGCGCGGCTGCATGAATCGCTTCCGGGTCCTGCTGGCCTGGCAGCGGCGCGGGTGCGGCAGCGGTCTGCGGCGTTCTCTGTGCAATGGCGGTGGACGTGTTGGCGGCTGGTTGGCGCGCGCCGGGCGACGTCGCGGGCGCTTTCACACTTGGCAGACGCGCCGGCTGGCCGACAGCGGCCGCGAGCGGCTTGCCATTCGCGCCGAACTCGGGCGGCTCGCCGCGTGCCGCGAGACTGTCGAAGCCATCGCCTTGCGGCGCATTGGCGGCGACCGCGCGCGAATTCGCGGCGCCGGCGGCCGGGCCCGCTTCGACATTCACGCGCGCGACGCCCGACGCTCCCGTGCTGGCAGCCGGAGGAATCGTCACGACGCCGTTGGCGTCCGGTTTGAAGTTGGTGCGAATGATGGCCGGCGCGGCGGCTGCGGGCTCGCCCGCGCCCGGAATGACGATCGCGCCGCTAGCGCTCGCCGCACGCCCGAACGTATCGGTGTCGCGCGACGCGGGTGCGCGGCCGAGCGACTGCGCGGTCGCCGCCGCGAGCGAAGCCGCCGACGCGCCGCGCTGCGCCGGCGTCTGAATCCGTTGCGCCAGATCGTTCAGCGCGGCGGGGTTGTTCTCGGCGGGCCCCGGAATCACGATCGGGCCAGCCGCATCCTGCGCCTTGGTCGTAGCCGGCAGCAACACGATGCCGCCCGCAACCCATACGGCGACGTTGATCACCACCCGCGTCAGGCAACGCGCAACGCACCGCGAGATAGAGCGCGGCAGCGGTTGCGCGAGCACACCCTCCGAACCATCGACATGCTCATCGGCCCCCGCACCACCCACGCGACGCCTCGTCGTGCCGCCCGCACGCTGCGGCAAGGTGTTGGTGGGCTGGTCCATCGCGGGTCTCCATCGAATGCCTCGGTACGCCTTGCATTCTAGTGAGCACCCCTTTCGCGCAAACGTTGAATAGAAGCCCCCTTTCCCGGTTATTCGTCCGATTGCCCCTTGCGCCCGGCCAATAAGATGCATCACATGCAAAAAGGCCTTCGCACCCACGGCGTGTCTTTCACGATGCGCACACGGGACGGCCTTGGAAACGTTCTCGGGAGATTCCGATGCTGGACAAACTCGATGCCGAATTCGCGTTCGGCCGGCAGGCGCTGGATGTACGCGCATACCGGCAGGAACTGTTGTCGTCGAATATCGCGAACGCCGACACGCCCGGCTACAAGGCGCGCGATATCGACTTCGCGTCGTCGCTCGCCGGCGCGCTGAAGAAAACGGGCCGCAGCACCGCCGGGCAGGGCGCGTCGAACAACACGACGCTCGCAATGGCGCAACCCGCCGGCGTGACGAGCGGCATGTCGATGAACACGACCGAGGCCGGCCACATGAGCGGCAAGGCCAGGCTGACCCCGACGGGCGGCAGCCCCGACGACTACGGCAACCTGCAATACCGCATGCCGCTGCAGCCGGCGCTCGACGGCAACACGGTCGACGTCGACGTCGAGCGTGTGCAGTTTGCCGACAACACGGTGCACTTCCAGTCGGGTATGACGGTCGTGTCGAACCAGATCAAGACGATGCTGTCGGCGATCACGTCGGGCTCGTCGTAAGCCGGGCACGAGTACGCCGCACGAGCAGGGCGCATAGCAGCTGAACACAGGCAGCATGCACGCACGAACAGAAACGCTACGGGACTTAACGTGAAGCCGGTGCGAACCGGCAGGAGAGGTCAGGAAACATGCCATCCCTGATGAATATTTTTGGTGTCGCGGGTTCCGCGATGTCGGCGCAGTCGGAGCGACTCAACGTGACGGCGTCGAACCTCGCCAACGCGGACAGTACGACGGGCCCCGACGGTCAGCCGTACAAGGCCAAGCAGGTCATATTCGCGGTGAACCCGATCGGCGGCGCGCGCACGCGCTCCGGCCAGCAGGTCGGCGGCGTGCGGGTGACCGGCGTGGTCGACGATCCGTCGCCAATGAAGACCGCGTACGACCCGGGCAATCCGGCCGCCGACGCGAACGGCTACGTGACGCTGCCCAACGTCGACCCGGTGCAGGAGATGGTCAACATGATCTCGGCCTCGCGCTCGTACCAGGCCAACGTCGAAACGCTGAACACGGCCAAAACCCTGATGCTGAAAACGCTCACGATCGGAACCTGAGGAGAGAGCCTTTGACCACCAACACCACGATCGGCAGCAACGGCACGACCGTTTCGCAGACGCTGCTCGACACGATGAACGGCACGAACAGCAGCTCGACGAACGGCACCTCGGGCACCTCGGCCTCGGACCTGCAGAACACCTTCCTGCAACTGCTTGTCGCGCAGCTGAAGAACCAGGACCCGACCAATCCGATGGACAGCTCGCAGATGACCTCGCAGCTTGCCCAGATCAGCACGGTGCAGGGCATCAGCAACCTCAATACCTCGCTGACCTCGCTGTCGACGCAGCTGTCGGCCAGCCAGCAGGCGCAGTCCGCGCTGCTGATCGGCTCGACCGTGCTCGCACCGGGCAACTCGGTCACGGTGTCGAGCGGCAAGGCGAACGAGTTCGGCGTCACGCTCGCGAATGCCGTGAGCGACCTGCAGATCGTCGTAAAGAACTCGGCCGGCACGATCGTCAACACGCTGGATCTCGGCAAGCAGTCGGCCGGCACGGTTCCGGTTGGCTGGACACCGACCGACACGGCAGGCAACACGCTGCCCGACGGCACTTACACGATTACCGCGACCGGCACGATCAACGGCCAGCAGGCGACGGCCACCACGCTCACCAGCGCGACGGTCCAAGGCATCGTCCAGCAGAGCAGCGGCACGCCGGGCCTCGTGCTGTCGAACGGCACGACGGTCGGCCTGACCAGCGTCGCCGCGATCCTGTAATCCGGATCCATCCAGTTACGACTTTCCAGATACGGAGTACGTCATGAGCTATCAAACAGGTTTGAGCGGTCTGTCGGCGTCGTCGAGCGATCTCGACGTGATCGGCAACAACATCGCCAACGCCAACACGGTCGGTTTCAAGAGCGGCACCGCGGAATTCGCCGACATGTACGCCAATTCGGTCGCGACCGCGACGAGCCAGCAGATCGGCATCGGTACGAAACTCTCCGAAGTGCAGCAGCAGTTCTCGCAAGGCACGATCACGACGACGAACCAGGCGCTGAACGTCGCGATCAACGGTAACGGCTTCTACCAGCTGTCGGACAACGGCACGCTGGTGTATTCGCGCAACGGCGTGTTCCAGCTCGACAAGAACGGCTACATCACGAACGCGCAGGGCTTGCAGCTGATGGGTTATGCGGCCAGTAGCTCGGGCATCATCAACACCGCGCAGACCGTGCCGCTGACCGTGCCGACCGCGAACATCGCGCCGCAGGCGACCACCTCGATCACCGCGGGCCTGAACCTGAACGCGCAGGGCGACATCATGCTCGGCGCGCCGATCGTGACGCCCGGCGCCGGGAACAGCGCAGGGCTGAGCACGACCGGCGCGACGATTACTAACGCGGCCGCGGGCAGCAACACGGACACGTACACGATTAACTTCACCGACCCGACCCACTATACGGTCACGGTCGGGGCCGGCACGCCCGGCGCCCCGCAGACCTTCACTGCGGGCACGGCGATCACGCTCGGCAACGGCGAGAGCATCACCTTCAGCGGTACGCCGACGGCGGGTGACAGCTATACGGTTGCGCCGAACCCAACCACGTTCAACCAGGCCAGCTCGACGACCTACAACTACTCGACGAGCACGACGGTCTACGATTCGCTGGGCGGCTCGCAGACCGTCAACATGTATTTCGCGAAGACGGGCTCGGGCACGTGGAACGTGTACGCGGGCCCGTCGAACGGCACCGCTTCGCTGATCGGCACCGCGAACTTCAATTCGTCGGGCACGCTGGTCAGCACGACCGACGCGACGACCGGCCTCGCGACCGCGACGCTCGGCGCGTTCACCATGTCGCTGCCGAACACCGACGGTTCGAGCACGCCGCAGAGCGTCACGCTGAACATGGCTGGCACCACGCAGTACGGCGGCAAGAACGGCGTGAACAGCCTGTCCACCAACGGCTACGCGGCGGGCCAGCTGACCAGCTTCACGGTCGGTGCCGACGGCACGCTGACCGGCAACTACTCGAACGGCCAGACCGCGGCGCTCGGCCAGATCGTGCTCGCGAACTTCGCGAACCAGAACGGTCTCGTCAACCTCGGCAACAACGAGTACGGCCAGACGTCGGCCTCCGGCGTCGCGCAGATCTCGACGCCGGGTTCGACCAATCACGGCGTGCTGCAAGGCGGCGCGGTCGAGAACTCGAACGTCGATCTGACGAGCGAGCTGGTCAACCTGATCACCGCGCAGCGCAACTATCAGGCGAACGCGCAGACGATCAAGACCCAGCAGGCCGTCGACCAGACCCTGATCAACCTGTAAGCCAACGGGACCTCTTCATGGATCGGCTGATCTACACCGCGATGTCGGGCAGCGCGCAAGCGCTCGAACAGCAGGCGATCGTCGCGAACAACCTCGCGAACGCGTCGACCACGGGCTTTCGCGCGCAGCTCGAAACCTACCGCGCCGTGCCGATGTCGTTCGGCGACGGCAGCACGATCAACGACAACACGACCCGCACCTTCGTGCTGTCGTCGACACCGGGCGCCGACTACACGCCGGGGCCGATCCAGCAGACCGGCAATCCGCTCGACGTCGCGATTCAGGGGGCCGGCTGGCTGTCGGTGCAGACCGCCGACGGCAACGAGGCCTACACGCGCGCGGGCAATCTGCACATCGACGAAAACGGCCAGCTCGTGAACGCGACCAATCAGGTCGTGCTCGGCAACGGCGGGCCGGTATCGGTGCCGCCGGGCGCGCAGATCACGATCGGCAAGGACGGCACGGTGACGGCATTGACGCCGGGCGATCCGCCCACCGCGGTCGTCACCATCGATCAGCTGAAGCTCGTCAATCCCGATCCGCAGTCGATCACGCGCGGCGATGACGGTCTGTTTCGCACCGCCGACGGCAACCCCGCCGACGCCGATCCGACCGTGACGCTCGCGCCGGCGTCGCTCGAAGGCAGCAACGTGAATCCGGTGAGCGCGATGGTCTCGATGATCACCAACGCGCGCCAGTTCCAGATGCAGACGCAGTTGCTGCAAAACGCCGACAAGAACGATCAGTCCGCCAACCAGATTCTCAGCTTCAGCTAACGGATTGCCACGGGGTGCCCTACGAGGCTCGCCCCGAGACCAGGAGAACCATAAGTGAACCGCTCACTCTATATCGCCGCCACCGGCATGAATGCGCAACAGGCGCAGATGGACGTGATCTCGAACAACCTCGCGAACGTCAGCACCAACGGCTTCAAGGGCTCGCGCGCGGTGTTCGAGGATCTGCTGTATCAGACCATCCGCCAGCCGGGTGCGAACTCGACGCAGCAAACCGAGCTGCCGTCCGGCATTCAGCTCGGCACCGGCGTGCAACAGGTCGCGACCGAGCGTCTGTACACGCAGGGCAACCTGCAGCAGACCGGCAACTCGAAGGACGTCGCGATCAACGGCGCGGGCTTCTTCCAGGTGCAGATGCCCGACGGCCAGACGGCCTACACGCGCGACGGCTCGTTCCAGACCAACGCGCAGGGTCAGCTCGTCACGGCGAGCGGCTACCAGGTGATTCCGGCGATCACGATTCCCGCCAACGCGACCTCGCTGACGATCGGCAGCGACGGCGCGGTGTCGATCACCGTGGCCGGATCGAGCAATACGCAGCAGCTCGGCACGATGCAGCTCGCGACCTTCATCAACCCGGCCGGCCTCGACTCGAAGGGCGAGAACCTGTTCGCGGAGACGGCGTCCTCGGGCGCGCCGAACGTGGCGCAACCGGGTCTGAACGGCGCGGGCACGCTCAACCAGGGTTACGTGGAAGCGTCGAACGTGAACGTCGTGCAGGAGCTGGTGAACATGATCCAGACGCAGCGCGCGTACGAAATCAACAGCAAGGCCGTGACGACCTCCGACCAGATGCTGCAGACCTTGAGCCAGATGCCGGTTTGAGGACTGGAAATTTAAGGCGGTAAACGATGATGTCGCATTCCACTCGCACTCCGGTTCATTCGCGCACGGCCGTCGCGCTCGTGCAGCTCACGCTGCTCGCCGCGCTCGGCGGCTGCGCGCTCGTGCCGAAGCAACCGAGCATCCAGCAGCCGATGACCGCGCTGCCGCCGGTGCCGCCGCAGGCACAGGCGCCGGGCTCGATCTACAACCCGGGCTTCGCGGGCCGTCCGCTATTCGAAGATCAGCGGCCGCGCAACGTGGGCGACATCATCACGATCGTCATCGCCGAGAACATCAACGCAACGAAGAACTCGGGCGCGAATGCGAGTCGCAATGGCAGCACGAACTTGAGCGTGCCGACCGCGGGCTTTCTCAGCGGGCTGTTCGCCAAGACCAACCTGAGCGCAAGCGGCGCCAACGGTTTTGCCGGTACTGGCGGCGCGAACGCGTCGAACACGTTCAACGGCACGATCACCGTGACTGTGACCGGCGTGCAGGCCAACGGCAATCTGATCGTGAGCGGCGAGAAACAGATGATGATCAATCAGGGCAACGAGTTCGTGCGCTTTTCGGGTGTCGTCAACCCCAACACGATTTCGAGCCTGAATGCCGTGTACTCGACCCAGGTCGCCGACGCGAAGATCGAATACTCCGCGAAGGGCTACATCAACGAAGCGGAGACCATGGGCTGGCTGCAGCGGTTCTTCCTCAACGTGGCGCCGTGGTGATCATGGGTACTGTTTTCAACACGCTGTCGCGCGCGGGCCGCGCACTGATGTTCGTCGTGCTCGCCTGCGCGGCGCTGCCGGCCGCGACGCCCGCGCATGCCGAGCGCCTGAAGGACCTCGCGCAAATCCAGGGCGTGCGCGACAACCCGCTGATCGGCTACGGCCTCGTGGTCGGCCTCGACGGCACCGGCGACCAGACCACGCAGACGCCGTTCACGACGCAGACGCTCGCGAACATGCTCGCGAACCTCGGCATCTCGATCAACAACCAGGCGGCCGGCTCGAGCAACTCGCAGTCGTCGCTGTCGAACATCCAGTTGAAGAACGTCGCCGCCGTGATGGTGACCGCGGTGCTGCCGCCGTTCGCGCGGCCGGGCGAAGCGATCGACATCACCGTGTCGTCGCTCGGCAATGCGAAGAGCCTGCGCGGCGGCACGCTGCTGCTCACGCCCCTCAAGGGCGCCGACGGCCAGGTGTATGCGCTCGGCCAGGGCAACGTCGCCGTGGGCGGCGCGGGCGCGAGCGCGAACGGCAGCAAGGTGCAGGTCAACCAGTTGGCCGCGGGGCGCGTCACCGGCGGCGCGATCGTAGAGCGCGCGGTGCCGACCGCGGTGTCGCAGGCGGGCATGATGCAGCTCGACCTGAACGACATGGACTACGACACCACGCAGCGCGTGGTCGCGGCGATCGACAACGCGTTCGGCAGCGGCACCGCGACCGCGCTCGACGGCCGCACCATCCAGCTGCGCGCGCCGGCCGATCCGCAGCAGCAGGTGTCGTTCATGGCGCAATTGCAGAACCTCGAAGTGCGCCCCGGGCAGGCGGCCGCGAAGGTGATCCTGAACGCGCGCACCGGCTCGATCGTGATGAACCAGATGGTCACGCTGCAAAGCTGCGCGGTCGCGCACGGCAATCTGTCGGTCGTGATCAATACGCAGCCGGTGGTGAGCCAGCCGGGCGCGTTCTCGAACGGCCGCACGGTGGTCGCGCAGCAGTCGCAGATCCAGATGAAGCAGGACAACGGCTCGCTGAAACTCGTGAACGCCGGAGCGAACCTCGCCGAAGTGGTGAAGGCGCTCAACGCGCTCGGCGCGACGCCCGCGGATCTGATGTCGATCCTGCAAGCCATGAAAGCAGCCGGTGCCTTGCGCGCCGAGCTTGAAATCATCTAAGGAGCACACGAGATGAATTCCGATCCGACCAATGGCATCAACTCCGCCGGCGACCTGACCAGCCGGTTTGCGCTCGACGTCCAGGGCTTCGGCGCACTGAGCGCGCAGGCCAAGGCTTCGCCGCAAGCCGGCATGAAGATGGCCGCGCAGCAGTTCGACGCCGTGTTCACGCAGATGATGTTGAAGAGCATGCGCGATGCGACGCCGCAGGACAGCCCGTTCGATTCGCACGACACGGCGACCTTCACGTCGATGATGGACCAGCAGATGGCGCAACAGCTGTCCAAGCGAGGCATCGGCGTCGCCGACGCGATGCTCAAGCAGTTGATGCGCAACCAGGGCATGCAGGTGGGTGGCGCGAACGGCGCGGGCGCGGCGGGTGGTCTCGCCGGCATGGCCAACGCGCTCGGCGGCGGCGTCGGCGGCGTCGGCGGCGTCGGCGGCGGCGGCGACGAAGGCCAGAGCGCCGCGCTCAACGCGCTCGCGCGCGCGTACGGCAACGCCCAAGCCAACGGCCAGCTCGCGCTGGGCCGCGGCTACTCGGCCAATAGCGCGCTGACGCCGCCGACGCGCGGCGACGGCAGCTCGCCGAAGGTCGATGCGTTCGTCGACAAGCTCGCCGCGCCGGCGCAGGCCGCGAGCGCGGCGACCGGCATTCCGGCGCGCTTCATCATCGGTCAGGCCGCGCTCGAATCGGGCTGGGGCAAGAGCGAGATCAAGAAGGCCGATGGCTCGACCAGCCACAACGTGTTCGGCATCAAGGCGGGCAACGACTGGACCGGCAAGACCGTGTCGACGGCCACGACCGAATACGTGAACGGCAAGCCGCATCGCACGGTCGAGAAATTCCGCGCGTACGACTCGTACGAGGAAGCGATGACCGATTACGCGCGCCTGTTGAAGAACAATCCGCGTTACGCACAGGTGCTCAATTCGTCGCGCGACGTGAACGGTTTCGCGAACGGCATGCAGCGCGCCGGTTATGCGACCGACCCGCATTACGCGAAAAAGCTGCTGTCAATCATGCAGAAAATGGGCTGATTGAACGCCGGAAATGGGGCGGATACGCTTTTAACGTTTGCGCGAACTTTTCCGGCGAATATTTAAATTGAGCCCCTAAATTTTGGCTCCATGCTGCCGCTAACGAGTTAGACCCGATACCGGAACAGCGCTGCAAGGTCCGGTCGAACGCGTGTGCTGCGGCTTTGCATGAAGACCCTCAGAGTCGATGGCTAGGCCCTGGCACGTGCCCGCAAGAACATGCTTACCGGCAAGCCCATGGATATGAACCAGTCGAACGGCCTGATTGACACGAACGGTCAGCCGCACGTCCCGCAAGACGAGAGCCCTTCCGATTTCGGCCGCCGCAATCCGCTGGAAATCGGCGTGCAGCTGCGCAATATCGTCAATCGCGGCGATTTCCTCACGGTCGAATCTGCGGGCGGCCAGCTCGTCACGCGCCTGCTCGATGTCGACGTGCGCGAGCGCACCTTCACCTTCGATTGGGGCGCGCTCCCCGAGCAGAACAAGGGGCTGCTCAGCGCCCCGCGTTGCCAGTTCCACGCGTCGCCCGACGGCGTGCGCGTCGAGTTCGCGACGCCGACGCCGCGCGAGACGCGCTTCGAAGGAATGCCGGCGTTCGAGGCCGACTTCCCCGAGGTGCTGTTCTACGTGCAGCGCCGCGAATACTTCCGCGTCGCCGCGCCGATTCTCGACCCGTTCATGTGTACGGGCCGTCTGCCCGACGGCGACACGTTCCGCTTCGAGGTGCACGACCTGTCGCTCGGCGGCGTCGGCATGCGCACGGCCGACCTGCGCGTTGCCGAACTGCCGATGGGCGCCCGCCTGATGGACTGCGAGCTCACGCTGGGCGCGCTCGGCCGTCTGTCGCTCGATTTGCAGCTCGTGTCGCATCGCTCGCTCGCGATGCCGAACGGCACGCAGCGCTATCAGCTCGGCTTCCGTTTCCTGTCGCTGCCGGGCAGCGCGGAAAACACGCTGCAGCGGCTGATCACCCAGCTCGAAATGAAGCGCCGCTCGCTCGCGCGCTGAGCCGCGAGCCGAACGCGCGGCGGCCGTGCGCGAGACGCGCGGCACCGCGCGAACGTTTTTTGGCCGGCGAAGCAAACGTTGCACAAGCAGTGGACGCAATCGCGCGGCAACATCGCGGCGAGCGCAAACGAGGTGGAATGGCCCTCAATTTTTCGCACCACGGGCCGTTAAAGAGGATGTTCCACTAACACGGTGGCATGTCTGCGATGCCGCCCTTCAGGATGACGCATGTCCAGCAATCTGTTGAATATCGGCCTTAGCGGACTCAACGCGGCCCAATGGGGTTTGACGACGACTGGTGAGAACATCAGCAATGCGTCGACGCCCGGCTATACGATGGAAACTCCGGTGTATTCGGAGGTGGGCGGCAACTATACGGGCTCCGGCTACATGCCGATGGGCGTCTCCACCGACACCATAACGCGCGCGTATAGCCAGTACCTGACGACCGAGCTCAACAACGCGCAGTCGTGGAGCAGCTCGCTCAGCACGTACAACACGATGATCAGCCAGCTCAACAACCTCGTCGGCAGTCCGACTGGGGGGATCGCGAGCGCGATCAGCGGTTACTTCACGGGGCTGCAGAACGTCGCCAACGACGCGTCGAGCGTGGCGACGCGACAAACCGCGATCAGCGACGCACAGACGCTCGCGAACCAGATCAACGCGGCTGGCCAGCAATACGACCAGTTGCGCGCGAGCGTCAACACGCAGATGAGCGACGCGGTCACGAAGATCAACACCTTCACGGCGCAGATCGCGTCGCTGAATACGCAGATCACGCAGGCGAGCAGCCAGGGCCAACCGCCGAACCAGCTGCTCGACCAACGCGACCTGGCGGTGTCGAACCTATCGCAGCTGATCGGCGTGTCGGTCGTGCAGGACAACGGCAGCTATAGCCTGTTCATGTCGAACGGACAGCCGCTCGTGCTGGCCGGCAACAGCTTCAACCTCGGCACGGCGACTTCGTCGGCCGATCCGACCGAGCTGTCGGTCCAGTATCTCGGCCAGGTTGGCGCGAAGCCCACCCCGACTCCGCAGACGCTGTCCGACAGCAGCGTGTCCGGCGGCACGCTGGGCGGCCTGGTGCAATTCCGCTCGCAAACGCTCGATCCGGCCGAGGCGCAACTCGGTGCGATCGCGACCAGCTTCGCCGCGCAGGTCAATGCGCAGAACGAACTCGGCCTGACGCTGAACGGCACCGCGGGCGGCGCGCTGTTCACCGTCGGCTCGCCGACCGTGTACGCGAACTCGCAGAACAGCGGCACCGCGACGCTCGGCGTCTCGTTCGCCAACGCGAGCCAGCCGACCACGGGCGACTACACGCTGTCGTACAACGGCAGCGCCTACACGCTGACCGACAACCAGACGGGCAGCATCGTCGGTTCGGCGGCGGCCCTGACCAACCCGATCGGCGGCCTGCAGTTCTCGGTCGCGAGCGGCACGATGAACGCCGGCGACTCGTTCACTGTCGAGCCGACCCGCGGCGCGCTGAACGGCTTCGCGCTGACCACCACGGCGGGCTCGGCGATCGCGGCCGCGGCGCCGGTGCTCGCGTCGGCGTCGACGTCGAACACCGGCAGCGCGACGATTACGCAAGGTACGGTATCGGCCGGCTACAGCGCGCCGACCAGCGCGTCGAAGATCATCTACACCGCGGGCACCGGCCTCACCGGTTTCCCGATCGGCTCGGTGGTGACGGTCGCCGGCTCGCCGTCCACGTCGTACACGATCAACACGGCAGCGGACGCAGTGCCGTACTCGCCGAATTCGGGCGCGACGCTGACCATCACCAACCCGACCAACTCGACGAACGCGGGCGTGATGAACAACGTGACGGTCACGATCAGCGGCACGCCAGCCAACGGCGACTCGTTCACGATCGGACCGAACACCGGCGCGACCAACGACGGCCGCAACGCGCAACTCTTGTCGAACCTGACGAAGGCACAGGTGCTCGCGGGCGGCACCGCGACCCTGACGAGCGCGTACGCGAGCTACGTCAACAACATCGGCAACCAGGCCACGCAGATCCAGGCGATGGCGACGACGCAAACCTCGCTCGTCACGCAGATCACGTCGGCGCAGCAGTCGGTGTCGGGCGTCAATATCAATGAGGAAGCGGCTAACCTGCTTCAATACCAGCAGCTCTATCAGGCTAACAGCAAGGTCATCCAGACGGCGCAGACGCTGTTCCAGACTTTGCTTGGCATCTTTTCGTAAGGCGTTGAACCATGCGAATTTCTTCCCAGCAGTACTTCAGCATGAACGTCGCGAACATGAGCAATCAGCAGGCTCAGTTGTCGCAGATCTATCAGGAAATTTCGAGCGGCCAGAGCCTCACCACGCCCGCCGACAATCCGCTCGGCGCCGCGCAGGCCGTGCAGCTCAGCTCGACGGCGGCCGCGCTGTCGCAGTACACGACGAACCAGACCGCGGCGCTCACGTCGTTGCAGGCCGAGGACTCGACGCTGTCCACCGTCATCACGACGTTGCAAAGCGCGAACACGCTGGGCCTGCGCGCCGGCAACGGCGCTTTGAACGACGCCGACCGCACGGCGATCGCCGCGCAGCTGACCACGCTGCGCGACCAGCTCCTCACCTACGCGAATGCGACCGACGGCTCCGGAAATGCGCTGTTCGCCGGCTTCCAGAATTCGACCCAGGCCTTCACGACCGATGCGGCCGGCAACGTCACCTATACGGGCGACACCGGCTCGCGCACCGTGCAGGTCACCGATAGCAACGCGGTCGCGACCGGCGACAATGGGCTGGCGGTGTTCATGAGCGTCGGCGCGACCAACGCGCAGTCGATCGCCTCGGGCAATTCGGCCAATACGGGCAGCGGCGTGATCGGCGCGGTGTCGGTCAACGATCCGACCAACGCGGGGAATGCGGACGCCTACCAGATCCAGTTCAGCGGCAGCGGCAGCTCGCTCACGTACACGATCACCGACACGACCACCAACGCCCCGGTTGCTACGGCCCAGCCATACACGTCAGGCTCGGACATCACGATCGCCGGCCAAAAGGTCCAGATCACAGGCACACCGGCCGCCAACGACACATTCACCGTGCAGCCGGCCAACCAGGCGGGCACCAACGTATTCGCGAACCTGAACGCGATGATCACCGCGCTCCAGCAGCCGGTGAACGGCAACCCCGCGGCCGCGGCGACGCTGCAGAACGCGTTGAACACGGGCCTGTCGCAGCTCGGCAACACGCTGGACAACATCACCGCGGTGCAGGCATCGGTGGGCGGCCGCGAGCAGGAAGTCAAGGCGCTGCAAACGGTCACACAGACCAACTCGCTGCAAACGCAAAGCAATCTCGCGGACCTGACGCAGACCGACATGGTCTCGACGATCAGCAAGTACACGATGCAGCAGGCGGCCTTGCAGGCTTCGCAGCAAGCGTTCGTGCAAATCCAGAACATGTCGCTGTTCCAGTACATCAACAACTGATGCCGCTTCGGCGGCGCAATAAAAAAACCGGCGCGATGAACTCGAGCCGGTTTTTTTTATGTCCGGGATTTTCCGGGTTATTTCAGCGCCGCCGCGACCCGTCCCATCTCATCGATGCCGCTATCGAACAGCCGCACGAAGAACGGGATCATGTTCGGCAGCATCAGTTGCACGAGCAGCAGACCGACCAGCATCGTCAGCGAAAAGCCGATCTGGAAAACGCCGATCTGCGGCGCCGCGCGATTGAGAATGCCGAGCGCCAGGTTGGCGATCAGCAGCGCGACGACGACCGGCAACGACAGCAGCAGCCCCGCCGAAAAGATCGAGCTGCCCCAGTTCGCCAGCGTCTGCCAGCCGTGCGGCGCGAGCAGGTTGGCCGACACCGGCACCGACTGGAACGTCGTGACGAGCGCGGCGATCATCTGCAGATGACCATCGACGGCGAGAAACGCCAGCGTCGCGATCGTCGTCATATAGCGCGAGATCACGACGCCCGAGCCGGTCGCCTGCTGGTCGAAGAAGGTCGCGAAGCCGAGACCCATGCCGAGGCCGATGAAGTAGCCGGTTGCGTCGATCGCCTGGAACACGATCTGCATCGTCACGCCGAGCGCGACGCCGATCAGGAACTGGTTGGCGAGAATCCACACGCCGTCCGCCGAAAACACGGTGACCTGCGGCAGCGCGCCGATCGTCGGCGCGACGATGATCGTCGTGAACGCGGCGAGGCCGATTTTCACGCGCGAGGGCAGCGACGTATTTCCGAACACCGGCGCGGTCGCGATCAGCGCGGCGATGCGCGCGAACGGCCACAGGAACGCGGTCAGCCAGACGTTCAGTTGCGCGTAGGTGACCGTGAACATGGAGCGGGGAGGGCGGACGTGCGAGCGGCGCTCAGTTGACGAGCGTCGGAATGCTGGTGAGCGTGTGGCGCAGATAGTCGAGCATCGTGGTCAGCATCCACGGACCGACGATCACCAGCGTGGCCGCGATCGCGAGCAGCTTCGGGATGAACGACAGCGTGCTCTCGTTGATCTGCGTGGCCGCCTGAAACAGGCTCACGACCAGACCGACGACGAGCGCGACGAGCAGCAGCGGGGCGGCCATCATGAGGCCGATGTACATGGCGTGGTGGGCCAGCGTCATGACTGCTTCGGGTGTCATCGTGGGTACCTCAAGAACGAGGAGTCGAAAATAATCAGACGAAGCTCTGCGCGAGCGAGCCGAGCAGCAACTGCCAGCCATCGACGAGCACGAACAGCATCAGCTTGAACGGCAGCGAGATCGTCGCCGGCGACACCATCATCATACCCATCGACATCAGCACGCTCGCGACCACCATGTCGATGATCAGGAACGGAATGAAAATCGTGAAGCCGATCGTGAAGCCGGTTTTCAACTCGCTCGTCACGAACGACGGCACCAGCAGCGACAGCGGCACGTCTTCGGGCCCCTGCATCGGCGCCGCGTGCGAGATGCGCGCGAACAGAGCGAGGTCGCTTTCGCGGGTCTGACGCAGCATGAAGGTCTTGAACGGCGCGACGCCGCGCGAGACCGCCTGGTCCATCGGCAGCGTGCCTTCCGAAAACGGCTTGTAGCCTTCGTTATAGGCCTTATCGAGCACCGGCGACATCACGAAAAACGTCAGAAACAGCGCAAGACCGACGAGCACCTGGTTCGGCGGAGTCGTGGTCGTGCCGAGCGCCTGGCGCAGCAGCGACAACACGATCACGATGCGCGTGAAGCTCGTCATCATCAGCACCATCGCGGGCAGGAACGACAGCATCGTGAGCAGCAGCATCGTCTGCACGCTCAGCGAGTAGGTCGTGCCGCCGTTCGGGCCGGGGCTCGTCGTGAAGGCCGGCAGGCCGGCGGTTTGCGCGAACGACAGCGTCGGCAGCGCGACCAGCAGTGCCGGCAGCGCGAGTCGAAGCGCTGCGGGGAGCGCGCGCGCCGCACCGCGCATTAGCGTGAAGAAACAACCTGACTGCCTGAAACTGACCTGCATTACCGATCCCCGCCGCGGTGCGCGTTGAAACGTTTGCCCACTTCGCCCTTCAGGGCGTCGCGAAAGCGTTGACCAAAGGTGCCGGAAAGCGGCGCGGCCGAAGGGACAACCGTATCGGCTGCGACGGAACCCGCCGGCATCGTATGCAGCAGCCGCACGTTGCCGGGCGCGGCGCCGAGCACGAGCCACGTATCGCCGATCTCAACGACCGCGACGCGCTCCTTGCCGCCGAGCGAAGCGCCGCCGACCGTCTTCACGAGGCCGCCGCGCTGGCCCGGTTGCAGGCCGAAGCGTCGCGCGAGCCATGCGCAGCCGAACACGAGGCCGATCACGACCGCGAGCCCGACGAAGGTTTGCAGCACCGCGCCGACGCCGAGCGCCGGCACCGCGCTACCCGCGCCGACACCCGAGGCGATCTTCGCGGCGTTGTTGACCGCGTTCATGTCGGCGGCGTGCGCGACGCTGGACGCGATGAGCGCCGCGAGCAACACGCCGCGACCTGCCAAACGTTTCATCGATTGAGTTTCCGGATGCGTTCGGACGGCGTGATGATGTCGGTCAGCCGGATACCGAACTTGTCGTTGACGACCACCACTTCGCCCTGCGCGATCAGACAGCCGTTGACGAGCACGTCCATCGGCTCGCCCGCCATGCCGTCGAGCTCGACGACCGAGCCCTGTGCGAGCTGCAGCAGATTGCGGATCGCGATCTTGGTGCGGCCGAGCTCGACCGTCATCTGGACGGGGATGTCCAGGATCATGTCGATATCGTTGTGCGTCGTGGTCGGTTCGACCTTCGACAGCGGCTGGAACACACCGGCCGCGGCCGGGTTGACCTCGGCGTTGCCGTTCTGCTCGGCGAGCGCGCTGGCCCAGTCGTCCATCGCCGCGTCGTCTTCCGCGGCGGACAGCGCGCCGGCGGCGAGTTGCTCGGCGGCCTCGAGATCGCTCTCGGGCTTTGCGTTCAGGTCACTCATATCCACCTTCCTTCATCGTGTCGGCTGCGCTGATCATCTTCTGGACCCGCAACGCGTACTGACCATTGAAAATTCCGTAGCCGCATTCCATCACCGGCACGCCGTCGACTTTCGCAGTGATGTGCTCGGGGATGTTGATCGGCAGAACATCGCCTTTGCGCATGTTCAGGATCTGTTCGAACGTGACCGGCACCTGCGCGAGGTCGGCGGTCAGCTGCACTTCGGCAGCCTGCACCTGCTACGACAGCACGCGCACCCAGCGGCGGTCGACGTCCATCGCTTCGCCCTGGATCGGCGAGGACAGCACGTCGCGGATCGGCTCGATCATCGAGTAGGGCATGCAGATGTGCAGCGTGCCGCCCGTCGAGCCGAACTCGATCGAGAACTGCGTGACGATGACGATTTCGTTCGGCGTCGCGACGTTGGCGAACTGCGTGTGCATTTCCGAGCGCACGTATTCGAACTGCAGCGGGCGCACGCTCTTCCATGACGCGGTGTAGTGCTCGAACGTCAGATTGAGCAGCTTCGTGATGATGCGCTGCTCGGTCTGCGTGAAATCGCGTCCTTCGACGCGCGTATGAAAACGCCCGTCGCCGCCGAACAGGTTATCGACCACGAAGAACACGAGGTTCGGATCGAACACGAACAGCGACGTGCCGCGCAGCGGCTTCACGTGGACCAGGTTCAGGTTGGTCGGGATCGGCAGATTGCGCGTGAATTCGCTGTACTTCTGCACCTTCACCGGGCCGACGGAGATTTCCGCCGAGCGCCGCATGAAGTTGAAAATGCCGACGCGCAACAGGCGCGCGAAGCGGTCGTTGATGATTTCGAGGCCCGGCATCCGGCCACGGACGATGCGTTCCTGCGTCGCGATGTTGTACGGGCGTACGCCCGTGCGATCGTTTTGCTCGGATTCCGTGTCGGATTCGCCGGTGACGCCCTTCAGAAGGGCATCGACCTCCTCCTGGGACATGAACTCTTCGTGGCTCATTGCTTTTCCTCGTGCGTCCCGTGGCGATTGATGATGGCAGCGCTGGACAAGGTCACGTCACTGCACGACGAACTCGGTGAACAGCACGTCCTGCACGCGGATCGGTGCGGCGCCCCGCTCGGTCGGCTCGGTGATCAGCGTCTTTAGCTCTTCGGCGAGCGCGCGCTTGCCTTCGAGCGGCGCGAGTTCTTCGGGGTGCTTGTTCGACAGCGCGAGCAGGATGCGGCTGCGCACTTCCGGCATGTGATCGGTGAGCGCCTGCTGGGTGCCGGCGTCGCCGAGCTTCAGCGTGAGGCCGATGCGCAGGAAGTGTTGCTGGCCGTCGTTCGATTGCAGGTTGACGGTCATCGATTCGAGCGGGAAGAACAGCGGCGCGGCGGACAGCGCCGGCGCGGCTTCGGCCGAAACGGCGACGGGTGCGCGCTTCGACATGAAGAACCACATGCCGGCACCGGCAGCGCCCGCTGCGATCAGCGCAATGAGGACGATCAGGATGATGCGCTTCATGGGGCCCGGCGAGGCGGGCGCGGCTTGTTGCGGGGCGGTCGTGGTTGCCATTTGGTTTGCCAGCCTGGTGCTGGCGTAGTAAGGGTTAGGGTGATTGTTGTTGATTTGCCTGCGGCGCTATGGGTCGAAAAGAAGGGCTATTTCTGGCTATTTCTGGCTGTTTCTAGTTTTTGGTTGTTTTTCTTGGCTTTGTTCTTTGTTTTGTTGGCCTTTCCTTGCTTTGTTATCGGTCTATTAGCGTTGCCCCTGTGCGGGGCGGCACCTACTTTCTTTGCTGCTGCAAAGAAAGTAGGCAAAGAAGACAGCTTTAAACCGCTAGCTCTTAAGCGGGTCCCTCGGTGTGCGTGAGGTAGTGGTGCATCTGGAATCCGTGCTCTCGCACATTCCGCGCTAGTGACAAGGCAGTCATTCTTCCGGCGGCGTCATGCGCGCCGAAGCCCCGCTCCAAAATCACCGGTTGTTTCAGCGCATCGCCGAGGCGCAGCCAACGGCCCCGCTGCGCGGGCCAAACCATTGGTTTCCCAGGCAGACTCGTCCGCGACGCACGTAGTGCGGAGTGGGAAGGATGATGCTTTGTCACGAACGGGGAATGTGCGGGGGCACGGATTCCAGATGCACCACTACCCCTGCCAAGCCAGGGGACCCGCTTATGAGCTTGCGGTTTGAGCTGTCTTCTTTGCCTACTTTCTTTGCAGCAGCAAAGAAAGTAGGTGCCGCCCCGCACAGGGGCAACGCCAATAGACCGATAACAAAGCAAGGAAAGGCCAAGAAAGCCAGAACAACGAAAAAGAAGCGCCCGCCTCGCTCTAGGCAAACGTATCGACTAATCCAACCTGCTGCCGCACGGCAACATTAGCGATGGCATCGCTGGAGTCCCCCGAGCCGTCCCCTGCAAGGGAGCCACCACTACCACCACCGCCTCCCTTCCCATTCCCCCCACCCGCGCCAGCGCTCTGCTGCTGCTGTTGCCCGCTCTGCCGGGCAAACCCATCACTCACACTGGCACTGCCAAGCCCAATCCCATTGGACTCCATCGCCTCGCGAAGCTTCGGCAACGCCGCCTCCACTGCCTCCCGCACCGACTGGTGTTCCGACACGAACAGCGCATGCGCATGGTTATCCGCCACCTGCAACACGACCTGCAACGGCCCCAGATCCTTCGGATTGAGCGTCAGCTCAGCACTCTGCGAATGCGCATTCGACAAGAACACCACCTTCTGGCTCAGCGCTTCTTCCCACGCGCTCGTGCCGACCTGCGGTGTCAACGCGTTCGCGGCTGCGGCAGCACTCGCGTTGCCGGTGGTCTGCACCGCCGCCGTCGTGCTGGCGGCGTTCGCTGCCGCTTGCGCCGCGGCCAGCGCGGTGTTCGCCGCCTCGGACGCGCTGCGCGCCGAGGCAACGTTGTCCGCCTGACCGTTCGTCGCGGCCGCGGCACTCATTGCGTCGGCGGCCGACTTCGCTGTCGACGGATCGGCCAGCGCGGTCGCGGCGGCCGTTGCGGTCGCCGGCGTCGTATGGGTGGTCGAGGCGCCCTTGCCGGTGCTGGGCGTCTTGTCGTCCGCGGTGCCGTTCAGGTCGTTTTTCGGGTTGCTAAGGCCGCGTACCGCGCTCGATACGCTCGCGGCCTTCGCAGCCGCGCCGCTTGCGAGCGCCGCCCCAGGCACCGCGCCCTGGCCGCTCGATAGCGCGGACAGCGCACTTTGCAACGCATCCTGCAGCGACTTCGGATCGACCGCGCCTTTCCCGCTCGCCGTGGCGGCCGTGAGCGCGCTCGTGGCCGTGCCGGCCAGCGCGCTCACCGCGTCAGCCGCGGAGCTTGCGGCATCGGTCGCGGTGGTCGCGTTCGCATCGGCGTTGTTGACGGGGGCCTGTGCCTGCGCTTGCGCTTGCGCCTGGGCCTGGGCGGCAGCCGCCGCGGCGGCGAGCGCGCCGGCGTCGGTCTGCGCCTTGGTGTCTTGCTGCTTCGTCTGCGTCGTGGTCGACTGGCTGTTCGATGCCTGCTGCGTGGGCGTGGTCGACGTAGTGGACGACGATGACGCGCTGCTGCTCGACGCGTTGCTCGTCGTGCCGCTGGCGTTCTGGCTGCTGCTCGCGCTCTGCCGCGAAGGAGCGGGCGCGGCTGCGCTGGGTCCGCTGGGCGCGCGCGGTGCCGAGGCTTGCGATGCCGTCGCTGAACTGGTTTGCTGTTGATTCGCGCTGTTCTGCTGGTCGATGCTTTGCTGCAAGGTCTGCGCGAACGGGGTCGAGCTGGCGGCGTTCGAGGCTGCGTTGCTCGACCCATTGCTGCTCGCGTCGAGCAGCGTGCTCAGTTGCGAACCGATCTGTGAAAGAAGCGACATAAAGAATCCTGTGAATCGGTCAAACGGGTGTGCCGTCAGGCATTAACCGTGAGGCGAGGCCTCACGCGCCGTCGGCTCGCATGCGCAGACTTCGCGCCGCGAATTCGTCGGCGTCGCGCTGTTCGCGCCGCGCCGCAACCTTCGCCTCGGCCGCCTCGCCGCGTGCCTGCAGCACTTCGTACGAGCCGAGCTTCTGCTTCTGGCGCTGCCAGTCGGGCTTCGCCATCTCGACGCGCGCGCTCGCCGCCGCGAGCAGGTTGCGCTGCTGCTCGATCGCTCCGTCGAGCGTGTCGAGGAACGCCTGGAAGTTGCGCATGTTGCCGGCGGGCATGCCCGACTGCGCGCTCTCGGTGAAGCGTGCGTAGTATTCGTTGCGGTACTGCACGAGTGCATCGAGTTGCGCCTGTACGTCGTTGCGCTCGCGCTGCGCGCGGCCGAGCCGCTGCGCGGCGGCGTCCACGTCGTCCTGCGCGAGACCGATCAGCGTCTTGATCGGGAAGTGTTTCGACATCGTCAGCCTCCTCGGCCCTAAGCAAACAGCGCGTTCAGCATGTCGATGCTCGGCTGGAAGTTCGCGCACTCGCGAAAGCCTTGCTGCAGGAACGCTTCCATCCGCGGATACAGCGCGATCGCGCGATCGAGCAGCGCGTCGCGCCCGGCCGAATAGGCGCCGACGTTGATCAGATCGCGGTTGCGCTGATAGCGCGACAGCATCTGCTTGAACATACGCGTTTTATTCAGATGGTTATCGTCGATCAACGCGGTCATTGCCCGGCTAATCGACGCTTCAATATCGATCGCGGGGTAGTGGCCGGCTTCGGCGAGCGAGCGCGACAGCACGATGTGGCCGTCGAGAATCGCGCGCGCCGAGTCGGCGATCGGGTCCTGCTGGTCGTCGCCTTCGGTGAGCACCGTGTAGAACGCGGTGATCGAGCCGCCGCCCGCCGGTCCGTTGCCGGTGCGCTCGACCAGCGCCGGCAGCTTCGCGAACACCGACGGCGGATAGCCCTTGGTGGCGGGCGGCTCGCCGATTGCCAGCGCGATCTCGCGCTGCGCCATCGCGTAACGGGTCAGCGAATCCATCAGCAGCAGCACGTGCTTGCCCTGATCGCGGAAGTATTCGGCGAGCGAGGTCGAGTACGCGGCGGCCTGCATCCGCAGCAGCGGCGACACGTCGGC
This sequence comes from Paraburkholderia sp. JPY465, assembly GCF_050436725.1. NCBI lineage: Bacteria > Pseudomonadati > Pseudomonadota > Betaproteobacteria > Burkholderiales > Burkholderiaceae > Paraburkholderia > Paraburkholderia sp. JPY465. The sequence goes on along the minus strand of NZ_JBNDMT010000003.1, from coordinate 3,230,550 downwards.
CGGCGCGGCGATCACGACCGAGCGCGCCAGACCTTCCTCGCCGAGAATCTGTTCGATGAACTCCTTCACTTCGCGGCCGCGTTCGCCGATCAGGCCGATCACGATCACCTCGGCGCTGGTGTAGCGCGCCATCGTGCCGAGCAGCACCGATTTACCGACGCCCGAACCCGCGAACAGCCCCATGCGCTGACCACGGCCGACGGTCAAGAGCGAGTTGATCGCGCGCACGCCGACGTCGAGCACCTTGTGAATCGGCTCGCGATTGAGCGGATTGATGACCGGCGCGGAAAGCGGCGCATCGGTTTGCGTGCCGAGCGGGCCGAGCCCGTCGAGCGGACGGCCCGATGCGTCGAGCACGCGGCCGAGCAATTCCCAGCCGACCGGCAGACGCTTCGCGCCGGCGAGCGGGTCGGCGATCGGCGCGCTTTCGAGCGGAAACACGCGCGCGCCGGGCAACAGGCCGATCACCTCGGTGGTCGGCATCAGGAACAGCTTGTCGCCGGAGAAGCCGACCACTTCGGCTTCGGCCATCGGCAGCGAACTGCCGGGCGGCAGCTCGATCATCACTTCGGCGCCGACCGACAGACGCAGCCCGACCGCTTCGAGCACCAGACCGGCCGCGCGCGTCAGACGTCCGCACGCGCGCAGCGGCTTGGCGATCGCGTTGCGCGCGCGCAGCGCGTCGAGCTGGCCGCGCCATGCCTGCACGTGCGGATTGCTGTCGAGCGCGGGATCGTAGGACGGTGCGTGCGGGGCGTGAGCGGCGTGGTCCGTCGCGGCGGACGGGCGGCTCACCGCCGCGCCTGTTGCGAGATGCGCACTCGCGGGAGCGTGCAATGCCGCATCCGGTGGCTCCGGAAACCCGGACGAATCGACATCGGCCAGCGCCTCGGCGCCGAACGACGCCAACGCGAGCTCGCGTTCGAGCGGCGTCAGGTCGCTCGCGCGGATCTCGTCGAGTGTCGGCTTCACCACGTGCTCACCTTGCCGAGCGCGGCGGCGACGCGCTGCCAGCGCGTGTCGATGCCCGCGTCGACCTCACCGGTGCCGGCCTGCGCGCGGCAACCGCCACGCTCCACCGCTGCATCGGTGCGCACGGTCCAGCCGCGCGTTTGCAATTCTTCAAGCAGATATGCCTCGACCACCGGCAGATCGGCGGGACTCACGATCAGCGCCGGCGCGCCGGAGAGCGCGGGCTCGGCCGCGAGCACCTCGCGCGCGGCCGCGATCAACGCGGTTGGGTCGTGCTGCACGTGCTGGCGCACGACCTGCTGCGCGATGTCGAGCGCGAGTGCGATCAGCGTTTCGGAGATCGCGTGCTGCGCGCCATCGAGCGCGGTCTTGAAAGTTTCGGCGAGCGCGGCGAGCCGCATCGCTTCTTCGCGCGCCTCGGTCTGGCCCTGCGCGAAACCCTGCGCGTGCCCCTGGTCATACCCCGCCTGATAGCCGAGCGCCTGGCCGGCCACGTGACCGGACGCGACGCCCTGCGCATGCGCGGCTTCGCGGCGGCGCTCCAGTTCGGCTTCGAACGCGCGCTCGTCGAACTCGGGTTCGGCCGGCGGGGGCGGCGGCGGGGCCGGGTCGAACGACGCCATCTCCCAGCGCTGGTAAGCCGAGAGGCTGTCCTTTGCCGGGGCGTTCGAATCAGACATATGCGTCTTCCGCCTTGCCGCCGATCACGATCTGCCCGCTCTCGGCCAGGTTGCGCACGATCTGCAGGATGCGGCGCTGCTGCGTTTCGACTTCGGACACGCGCACCGGGCCGCGTGCGTCGAGGTCTTCGGCGAGCAGCTCGGCCGCGCGCTGCGACATGTTCGACAGGAACTTCTGACGCAGCGCGGGCGCCGCGCCCTTCAGCGAAATGATCAGCGCCTCGGATTCGACTTCCTTCAGCAGCAGCTGGATCGCGCGGTCTTCGAGTTCGAGCAGGTTCTCGAACACGAACATCTGATCGATGATCTTCTGCGCGAGCTCCGCGTCGTACTGGCGCACGTTCTCGATCACGCCTTCCTCGTGGTTGCTCGACATGAAGTTCAGAATCTCGGCCGCCGTGCGGATGCCGCCCATCGGGCTGCGCTTCAGGTTGTCGCTGCCCGACAGCAGGCCGGTCAGCACGTCGTCGAGCTCGCGCAGCGCGGCCGGCTGGATGCCGTCGAGCGTCGCGATCCGCAGCAGCACGTCGTTGCGCAGGCGCTCCGGGAAGCACGACACAATCTCCGAGGCCTGATCGCGGTCCAGATGCACGAGGATCGTCGCGATGATCTGCGGATGCTCGTTCTTGATCAGTTCCGCGACCGCCGACGAGTCCATCCACTTCAGGCCTTCGATGCCGCTCGTGTCGCTGCCCTGCAGGATCCGGTCGATGATCGCGCCGGCCTTGTCGTCGCCGAGCGCCTTGGTCAGCACCGAGCGGATGTAATCGCTCGAATCGAGCGACATGCCGGTGTGCTGCTCGGCCTCGCGCACGAACTCCTGCAGCACCTCGTCGATCTGCTCGCGGGTGACGTTTTTCAGCGCGGCCATCGCGACGCCGATTTTCTGGACCTCACGCGGGCCCAGAAACTTGAACACCTGCGCCGCCTCTTCCTCGCCGATCGACATCAGCAGCAGCGCGCTCTTCACTACGCCTTCAGCGCTCATCGGACACCCAGTTCTTGACGACGGTTGCTACGATCTTCGGATCCTGACGCGCGATGTTGCGCGCGAACTCCAGGTTCCGCTCGTACTTGTGCTTCGCGTTTTCGAGCGCGAGCTTCTCGCTATCCGCTTCGATTTCGACCACCGCGCCGTCGCGCTGCTCGGCCGGGATGCCGTCGAGCAGCACCGGCTCGTCGGGCGACATCAGCGCGGGCACCGGCTCGGGGGGCGGCGGGAAGGCGCGGCGCAGCGCCGGCTTCACCATCACGAAGTAGAGGAACAGGGCCACCGCGCCGATGCCGAGGTACGTCGCGATCTGCTTGTAGAGCGCGAGCATGTCCGGGGTGCGCCACCACGGCAGGTCGGCGTTCGGATCGAGGTCGGTGGTGAACGCGCTGTTGACCACGTTGACCGAGTCGCCGCGCGACGCGTCGTAGCCCATCGCGTCCTTCACGAGCTGCGTGATCTGCGCGAGCTTGTCGGCGCTGACCGGCTGCATCGTCACGTGCCCCTTCGGATCGACGACCCGCAGATAGTTGACGACCACCGCGACCGTCAGCCTGCGGATGCCGCCCATCGGCTGGTCGATGTGACGCACGGTCTTGTCGAGCTCGTAGTTGGTGGTCGAATCCTTGTGATCGCTGATCGGCGTCGTGCTCACCGAGCTCGCGCCGTTGCCGGCCACGATCGGCGCGGAGGCCGGCTGCGGCGGCTGGTTCGACAGCGCGCCCGGCACGCCCGAGGCGCCGCCCTGCGACATTTCGGTGGCGCTGCTCGTCTGCTGGCTGCGGATCGCAGCGTCCTGCGGATTGGCGTTCGGGCCGTACTTCTCCGAAGTCTGCTCGCTGTGCGAGAAGTCGATGTCGGCGCTGACCTGCGAGCGCGCGTTGCCGGCGCCGAACAGCGGCGCGAGGATCGTGTCGATGCGCTGCTGCGTGTTGCGTTCGATCTGCTGGCGGAACTTCAGCTGGGTCGCATCGAGGCCGCTGCCGTTGGTTGGCTGCGTGAGCAGGTTGCCGTCCTGGTCGAGGATCGTCACGCCGCGCACCGGCATTTGCGGCACCGCCGACGCCACCATGTGCGTAATCGCGACCACTTGCCCTTCGTCGAGCACGCGGCCCGGGTACAGGTTCACGAGCACCGACGCCGACGGCGGTTCCTTGTCGCGCACGAATACGCTCGGCTTCGGAATCGCGAGGTGCACACGCGCCGATTTGACGCTCGAGATCGATCCGATCGTGCGTTCGAGTTCGCCTTCGAGCGCGCGCTGATAGTTGATCTGTTCGTCGAACTGGCTGATGCCGAACTTCTGGTTGTCCATCAGCTCGAAGCCGACCGAGCCGCTCTTCGGCAGTCCCTGCGAGGCGAGGCGCAGGCGGGTCTCGTGGACCTGCTCGGCCGGCACGAGGACCGCGGTGCCGCTTTCGGACAGCTTGTATGGGATATTGGCCTGCTGCAGCGCGGCGATGATCGAGCCGCCGTCGCGGTCGGACAGATTGCTGTAGAGCACCTTGTAGCTAGGCGCGCGCGACCACAGGAACAGACCGGCGACGACCGCCACCAGCAGCGCGACCGCGAACACGAGCGGGGCGCGCGGGTTGCCGCGCATCTGCGCGAGTCCGGACAGACGCTGGCCGAAATTGCCGCCGAGACCTCCGAGGCCGCCGAGGCCACCGAGGTCGGCCGTGCCGCCGGCCGGGCCGCTCGCGGTCTGAGCGGCTGCGGGCTGCGCGCCGGCGAGCCCCATGCGGGCGTCGGGGTTGATCAACGAGTTGGCTGACGAATCCATGCGTCGGGTTTCTCCGGGGGATGCCTTGGCGTTCTGCCGTGATGCCGCGCCGGGGCTCGGCGGACGGACAGAGACTTTCACCTTTGAAATTATCCGCAGCGCCGCTCAACCCGATTGCTTGAATAGAGCCGGGTTTCCCCCCTAGTTTCGGGACTTTCCGCGAGGGGCCGCTGCTATGCTTTCGTCCAGATCGATACACCTTCCGGTGCTCCGATCGCCTATCCAACGGAGAAAAAGATGACCATGCCCGTGAACGCGCTATCGTCGGCGCTGCAACAGATGCAGGCGATGGCGGCGCAGGCGGCCGGCGGCGCGAGCCCCGTGGCGGAGCAATCCGGCGCGGCGACGCCGACCAACTTCGCGGCGGCGCTGAAGGCCTCGCTCGACAAGATCAGCAGCGACCAGCAGAAGGCGATCGGTGAGTCGCAGGCGTTCGAACTCGGCGCGTCCAATGTGTCGCTGAACGACGTGATGGTCGATATGCAGAAGGCGAACGTCGGCTTCCAGTTCGGACTGCAGGTGCGCAACAAGCTGGTCGCCGCGTACAACGACATCGCGCAGATGTCGATCTGAGCGGGATCGCCTGGGACTGCATGAAGGATTGCCCGAAGGTCCGCATGAGTCCCGTCCGACGATCCGGCAAGCCGCTGCCGGCGCTTGCGCCGACGGCTTCGCGCCGCGTCTTCCGTGCCCGCCCAGCGGCGCTTTCGATCCTCCTTGCACCGGACTAAAGCTTTGTCGTCGCGCATCCGATAACCAAATTACATGTCAGCGATTGGCGCGGCGACGCGCCAGCGCGGCCACGCCACGACTTAACCGCAGCCAGTATCAGAGGAGGAGCGCCGATGTTTTCCCAAGGACACGCTGGAGCCAACGCGTACGCGCGTGTCGGTATCGAGACATCCGTGATGGGCGCAAGTCCGCATCGTCTGATCGTGTTGCTGTACCAGGGTGCACGCCAGGCGATCGCGCAAAGCCGCCTGCATTTGCAGCAGGGCAACGTGGCAGAGCGTGGCATGGCGATCAGCAAGGCGATCCGGATCATCGAAAGCGGGCTGCAGGCGTCGCTCAACCTCGAGGTAGGCGGCGAAATCGCCGAACGGCTCAATGCGTTGTACGACTATATGGCGCGTCGGCTGTTGCAAGCCAATATCAATCAGAGCGAGGCGATGCTCGTGGAAGTGGACCGACTGCTCGCGACGCTCGAAGAGGCATGGATCGGGATTGCCCCGGAGATCGCGCGGATGGCGGCACAGCCAGCCGCGGAAAGCCTGAGATGACATCGAACGCAGAATATTTTGCCCGCTATGAAGCGGTCGCCGCGCTGTCCTGCCGCATGCTGATCGCGGCCCGCCGTGCACTGTGGGACGACCTGGTGCACTTGCAGGAAGAGTATCGGCATCTGGTCGAAGCGCTGCGCGAAGCCGACGTGGGCGTCAAGCTCGACGAGGCCGAGCGCCTGCGCAAGTACGCGCTGATCCGCCAGATCCTCGCCGACGACGCCGCGATCCGCGACCTCGCGAATCCGACCATGGCGCATCTGTCGGCGCTGTTCGCCGGCCGGCCGACGCGTGTGCTCAAGGAGCTGTACGGGGCGCGCTGAGTGCGCGCGGGCACGCGGGTGAGCAGGCGCCACACCGTGCGCATCTGAAGGATCGCAGCAATCAGAGCATCGCGCGCGTTGCCGCCGATGCGACCAAGGAACCGGTATGAACGGAATCGATTCGGCCCTCGCTTCGGTGCTGTCGAGCCGGATCGACAGCCTGCTCAACATCGCGCCGGGAACCGCGACCACCTCGCAGACCGGCGCAGCCGGCGTCGATACCAAGGTTCCCGCGGCGCCAGCGAACGCGACGCCCGCGCCGCAGTCGTCCGCGCAAACCGCGCTGTCGGCTGTCGCGCTGACGCTGAATGCGATCGCGCACTCGGGCGGCGAGGCGACACCGGCGGTGCTCGGCCGCGAGCCGATCTGGGCGGCCGCGCCGGCGCTCGACGTCGCCATCGAGAGCTTGCCGCTGACCAATGCGGGCGCCGCTACTGGCGATTCCGCCGCTTCCGCGAATATCAATACCAACCCCAACGCTGCTGCCAACGCAACCGCGGCTACCACCGCGAGCGTGGCGGCCACCGAAGTGCCGGTCGCGGCGCTCGCGGCCGCGCTGCAAAAGACAGTGGCTGACAGCGGCCTGTTCTACGAGGCGCATCTCGCGGCGTGGCTGGTCGGCCAGCGTTCGCCGGCTCAACTGGCGAACGAGGCACAGAATCAGCTCGTCGCAGATTCTCAATTGCCCCCCGGCTGGAGCGCCGACGCTGGCGATGCGAGCACGCGGTCCGCTTCGGCGAACGGAGCCTCCGAGGCGACGCCACGCGGCGCGCCGACCGGCACACCGAACGGCACACCGGCTGGCACGCCGAACGCTGCCGACAACAACCCTGCCTCGCACGCGATGCCGTCGATCCTGACCGCGCAGGCCGCGCGCCTCGTCGCGGGCGAGCTGCTGGCCAGTTCGGTGTCCGATCTGAACGGCCAGTCCACGCATACGGCGCCGCACGGCGCGGCGTCGCAGGCGGCCGATGCCGGTCCATCGCAGAGCGCGCAGGCGATGGCGGCGGCGGTGCATCCGGCGACGGTGTCGCTCGTGCGCCAGCAGCTCGATCTGCTTGCGACCGGACAGTTTCGCTGGACCGGCGAGGCGTGGCCCGGCGCGCGTCTGGACTGGACCATCGAGCAGGATGGCGACGAATGGGACCGCAGCGGCGGCGGCCTCGCGAGCGAGGACGATCAGCCGTGGCGCACGCGCCTGACGCTGTCGCTGCCGTCGCTCGGCACCGTCGATGCCGAGCTGACGCTGGTCGGCACGCGGCTGAGCGCGCGCGTACAGGCGAGCCCGCGGGGCGCCGCGCGGCTCGCGACGCAGGGGGACGGTTTTCGTCAGCGGCTCGCGGCGGCCGGGATCGAGTTGCAGGGATTGACGATTCGGGAGATTGGCGGCGGTGCGCCAGGTGCTGCTGCGGCTGGCGCCTCGGCGGCTGGGGCGCAGGCGGCGGGCGCGTATGCACGGTCGGCGTCGGCGGCTGTAACCGAGTCGGCGGCGGCGAGCACCGCTCCGCGCGACGACTTCGATTGGGATATCTGATGAGCCGCACCCATCGTCGCAGCGCGGCTGCGCTCGTTTATGACGCTCATGGCGGGGAGCCCGCGCCGCGTGTGGTCGCGAAGGGGTATGGGCTGCTTGCCGACATGATCGTGCAGCGCGCGAAGGAAGCAGGGCTGTATGTGCACGAAGCGCCCGAGATGGTGTCGCTGTTGATGCAAGTCGATCTGGATGCGCGGATTCCTCCGGAGCTTTATCAGGCTGTTGCCGAGTTGCTGGCCTGGTTGCATCGGCTCGAGAGTGGGGCCGATGTTGAGACGGCTCATGAGGGGGGGAGCGCTGGCCCGCAGGATGTGGTGGATGTCGTTGCTACTGATGTGCCTGGCGGCACGGGCGCTGTGGATCATTGACGGTGCGGGATTGTCCTTTTTGCAGGGCGGGGCGCTTTTTTGTTTTTGTTCTTGTGTGAGCCTGTCAGAAATTTTGTGTTCAAGGCATAACATGTACCCAAAGGAGCATGTATGCCAAGCAAACCAAAAGCAGGGTCTGCGCCCCCGCCTGAGCTGCCCGCGATTCCAGAGGAGCTCATCGATGAGTTCGTGAAGGGTCCGATGACGGCGGAAGCGGTGCAGGCAGCCTCGATGGCGTTCAAGAAGGCGCTGATCGAGCGTGCGCTGGGCGCCGAGCTAAAACATCACCTGGGCTATCCGAGCGGAGGCCAACGCCCGCCGGAGTCGACCAACCAGCGCAACGGCAGGAGCGGCAAGACCCTGTTGACGGAGGACGGCCCGTTGCGGGTAGACATTCCGCGCGACCGTGACGGCAGCTTCGAACCGATCCTGATACCACGGCACGAACGCCGCTTTACCGGCTTCGACGACAAGATCATTGCGATGTACGCGCGAGGCATGACCGTGCGTGAGATACAGGGCTTTCTGGCCGAACAGTACGGCACCGAAGTATCGCCGGAGTTCATCAGCTGTGTCACCGATGCGGTGACTGAGGAGATCACAGCCTGGCAGGGCCGTCCGCTCGAGCCAATGTATCCGGTGGTGTTCTTCGACGCGCTGCGTGTGAAGATCCGCGACGAAGGGATGGTGCGCAACAAGGCGATCTATCTGGCGCTGGGGATCCTGCCCGACGGCACGCGTGACATTCTCGGACTGTGGATCGAGAACACCGAGGGCGCGAAGTTCTGGATGAAGGTCTTCAGCGATCTGAAGACACGCGGCGTGCAGGACATCCTGATTGCCGTCACCGACGGACTGAAGGGCATGTCCGACGCGCTTGAAGCGGTCTTCCCGGCGACCACGCTGCAGACCTGTATCGTGCACCTCATCCGCAATTCGCTCGACTATGCCGGCTGGAAGGAGCGTCGGGAGCTGGCCGCAGCCCTGCGTCCAATCTACACGGCGGCCAGTGCTGCTGCAGCCGAGGCGGAGTTGCTTGCCCTGGAACGGGGCCCGTGGGCAAGCAGGTTCCCGACGGTCATGGCAGCCTGGCGCCGCGCATGGGTTCGCGTGATTCCGTTCTTCGCGTTTCCGCCTGAGGTGCGCAAGGTCATCTACACCACGGATGAAATACACAAGCCCTCACGCCGTACTTCGCTCGTTCGCTATGTCCGCGCTTCCGGCCACCGTATCGGCGCGCTGTCTGATTTGGGGCGCGACTGCTTCCATCGGTTAAACAGTCTCTGATAGGTTCGCTCGGACTGCTCGGCCATGGCTCGCTCCTGCTGGCGGACGCTCTTCAGACTGTAGGCGGCAGCCGAACCTTTGCGCGAGCCATGCTGCGCCGGCATTCCAGCCTGCAGTTCCAGCGCGCGCAGCTTGTGCGCGGTTAACGCGGGACGATCCCACGCGAACGGTTCGCCACGTGTCATCACATACCAGACGATCACGGCGAGCTTGCGAGCGGTCGCTACGACGGCAATTTGTTGGCCGCGGCGATCGCGCACGCGCAGGAAGAAGGCGCGCAGTGGCCCGGGCGCCTGCGTGGCGCCCCAGGCAGCCTCGACCAGCATCGCCCGTGCGTAAGAGCGGCCGCGCTTGGTGATGTGGCCGTGCCTGGCCGGTGTTGGGCCGGATTGATAGACCGACGGATTGAGCCCGAAGTAGCTCACCAGCTTCTCCGGATTCGGAAACCGCTCGATGTCGCCGATGGCCGATAGCAGCCCGATCGCCACCGTGGTATTGACGCCGGTAATCGTCAGCATCACGCGTAGTCGCGCGTCGTCGATGGTCGCTTGCGCGAGTGCCTGCTCCACCTCACGCAGATCTTCGCCGAGGCGGTCCAGTTCGCGCAGTCGCTGCTCGATGCCCAGGCGTTCATCCAGCGGCAGCGGTTGAACGCTGAGCCATGCACGCCCCTTCCTGCCAAACAGATCGGTGGCAGGACACCGCTCGATCAGATGCGCCGCCAGCACGGCGTGAACCTCGTTCTTCAGCCGCGTGCGTTGCCGCACCAGCTGCGAACGGCGCGAGATCTGCCGACGCAACGCCAGCGTGCGCTCGTCTGGCATCCAGACTTCCGGCAGAAAGCCGCTTGCATACAGTTGTGCCAGCACGGCCGCATCGATCTTGTCCGTTTTGACGCGGGCTTCGGCGATCAGCCGGACTTGCAGCGGATTCGCAATCGCCACACGCGCGACGTGACGGCGGAGCACGTTGACGATGGCGGCAGTGTTGCCGGTTGCCTCGAGCACCACGTGATCGGTGGCACGTAGGTTCTCGGCAAAGCGTTCCAGCTGGTCGCGTCGCAACCCGGTACGGCCGCCGGCATGCATCAGGCCATTCTCCAGGTACGCGATCTCGGCCACGGAGCGCGAAACATCAAATCCCACGATTCGCATAACCGTCTCCCGTATCAGATCACTGTTGGGAGCCGGTGGGGCAGCACGACAACTACGGATTCGCGCTCACAGCGCAACCGGGCGGGTCGCAGGGGCGGCCAACTACTAACACGAGCTCGCGGCTCATCATGTAACAACGGCCTGCCCACCCGAAGTGCTCCCCAGTGCCCCTGTCCCGGATGGTCACACCATACGCTCAAACCGCTGGGCGCGGGAACGCGAGGCACCGGCTATATCATGCCGGTTACCAATTCGCTGGAGAGCGTGAATGCACAGCTGCGCAAGATCATAAAGACGCGCGGACACTTCCCGTCCGATGAAGCGGCGACCAAACTGCTCTGGCTTGCGCTGCGCAAAATCACCAGCGACTGGCACCGTGCGGCCCACGACTGGAAGGCCGCCATGCGGCAGTTCGCGATCCTCTACGAGGATCGCTTCACACGACCCAACAGCTAGAATGAAATTGATCGCCTGCCACGCCTGAAATGTTCAGACGCCTTGCACACAAAAATTCAGACACTCCCGGTTCGTTGAACGCGGCAGGCTACACGCTGCAGGCGGCGCCACCCGACGCCGCAATCTCCCGCGCAGCCTTCGCCCCTTCGACCTGCAATAGCGTCGGCAGCGACACGCCATTCTTGGCCGCCGTCACCTCCGCCAGAATCGACACCGCAATTTCAGGCGGCGTCCTGCTGCCGATATAAATGCCGACGGGCCCATGCAAACGGGCCAGTTCGGCTTCCTTCAGATCGAACTCCTTCAGGCGCTCGCGCCGCGCTTGATTGTTGCGGCGCGAGCCGAGCGCGCCGACATAAAACGCCGGCGTCTTCAATGCTTCCATCAGCGCGAGATCGTCGAGCTTCGGATCGTGCGTGAGCGCGATCACCGCGCAGCGCTCGTCGAGCTTCATGTCGATCACGGTATCGTCCGGCATCGTGCGGACGATCTTCGTGCCCGGCACGTCCCATTCCTCGGTGTATTCCTCGCGCGGATCGCAGACCGTCACCTGATAATCGAGCCCCACCGCGATGTGGCACAAGTAGCGCGACAACTGCCCGGCGCCGATCACGAGCATCCGATAGCGCGGACCGTGGATCGTCAGCAGACGCTCACCGTCGAAATGCACGCCGTCGGTCGCCTGCGCGTTGTCGAGCCGCACCGCGCCCGTCGCCATGTCGAGTTCGCGGGCGACGAGCCGGCCGTTTTCGACCGCATGACACAGCTCGGCGATGCCGCTTTGCCGTGTCAACGGTTCGAGCACGAGCTGGATCGTGCCGCCGCACGGCAGCCCGAAGCGATGCGCTTCCTCGGCCGTGATGCCGTACTTCACCGCTTCCGGATGCGTCTGCTCGATGCCCCGTTGCCGTACGCGGTCGATCAGATCGTCTTCGATGCAGCCGCCCGACACCGACCCCACCACGAGGCCGTCGTCGCGCACTGCGAGCATCGCGCCCTCGGGACGCGGCGACGAGCCCCACGTCTTCACGACCGTCACGAGGAGCGCGCGATGTCCGTCCTCCAGCCAGCGGGCGCTGGTTTTCAGAACTTCGAGATCCACGCTGTCCATGATTTCTTCCCCTTCTTTGCTTCGTCGCCGGACTCTCCGTCCGCGGCGTCGTTCGATTCCGCTTGCGCAGACGCTGACGCGGCTTCCGCCTCGGTAGCCACCGAAGCGTCGCCGTCCGTTGCTTCACCAGCGCTATTCTCACCCGAGAGCTGGGCGCTGAAGCGCTTGAAAAACTCCCCGGCAATCTTGCGCGCCGCACCGTCGACGAGCCGCGAGCCGATCTGCGCGAGCTTGCCGCCGACCTGCGCGTTGGCGGTGTAGGAGAGCTTCGTCGCGGCATCGCCGTCGGCCTCGAGCGTGACCTGCGTATTGCCCTTCGCGAAGCCGGCTGCACCGCCCTGGCCTTCGAACACGATCGTGTAGGCGTTCGGTGCGTCGATGTCGGTCAGTTGCATGCGCCCCTTGAAGCGCGCCTTGACCGGGCCGACCGCCGCGCTCAGCGTGACCAGGTACGCGTTTTCGCCGTCCGGGTCGATGCTTTCGCAACCGGGGATGCACGCGCGCAGAATTTCGGTGTCGTTCAACGCGTCCCACGTTTGCTGCTGCGCGACCGGCAGCGTATGAGTTTCGCTCAATTCCATGACGTTGCTCCTGCGAGTGTCGTCGCGGCGACGGCGTGGCGAGGCGTGCGCGTCAATTGCGCGAGATCGCGGCCGAACGCTGCGAGACTGTCTAGATTATGAACCGGACGATGCGCGTCGACATACGGCAGGATCGCCTGCACGCCGCGCGCCTTGGGAGTAAAACCGCTGAACCGCAGCAGCGGATTGAGCCAGACGATGCGATGCGCGAAACGTGCGAGACGTGCCATTTCGGCATCGAGCACGTCGATCGCTTCGTGATCGAGACCGTCGGTGACGAGCAGCACCGTTGCACGACCGGTGAGCACGCGGCGCGCCCAGCGTCGGTTGAATTCGGCGAGCGCCGCGCCGATGCGCGTGCCGCCCGACCAGTCGACCACCTGATCGCTGAGCGTCGCGATCGCGACATCGGGATCGCGTTCGTGCAATGCGCGCGTCGCGTTCGTAAGCCGCGTGCCGAACAGAAACACCTGCAGACGTTCGCGCGACTGCAACAACGCGTGGCAGAAGTACAGCACCGCGCGCGAGTAGTTGCTCATCGAGCCGGAAATGTCGAGCAGCAGCACGAGCGGCGGCTTGCGCTCGACCCTCGCGCGATACTTCCACACGGTCCAGTCGCCACCGGCGCGCACCGCGTGCCGCGCGCTCGCGCGCAGGTCCGCATGGGTGCCGTGCGAGGCCGCCTTCAGGCGCCGCGTCGGTTCCATGGCGAGCGGCAGCCGCTGGCCGCGGATCAGATGACGCAGGGTGCGCCATTCGTCGGCGCTCAGTGTGTCGAAATCGCGATGACGCAGCCGCTCCTCCGCGCTGAACGTCAGCTGTGCATGCAACTCGTGCTGCTCGGTTTCCTGCGGCGCATTCAGATGCGGCGACGGCGGCATGCGTACCGCGAGCGCATCGGCGAGACGGTTGTTGCGCTTCGGCGGCGGCAGCCCGTCGCGCACTTTCGGCAGCAGCAGCGCGCGCAGCTTGCCTTCCCAATCGGGGTCGCGCCAGAACAGATCGAATGCGGCATTGAAGAGCTCGCGTTCGTCGGGCGCGGTGACGAGCAGCGCGGCAAGCGCGGCGCGCACGTCATCGCGGCGGCCGAGATCGATCCACTGCAACGCGGCGAGCGCGTCGACGGCCTGTGCGGGCGACATCGGCAAACCGGCGCCGCGCAGCACGCGCACGAAATGAACGACGTTGCGCGCGAGCATGGGCGCGGACTGCTGGTTCGCGCCGTCGTGTCTGCCTATGCCGATGTCGTTCGCCATGCCGACGACCCTCACCCGGCCAGACACTGCGCGATCTGCGCGGCATCCACGCGCGCGAGATCGTCCTGATACTTGAGCAGCACCCCGAGCGTGTTCTGCACCGATTGCGGATCGAGCTCCGTGACCGACAGCGCTTCGAGCGCGCGGCACCAGTCGATCGTTTCGGCGATGCCGGGCGCCTTGAACAGGTCCATGCCGCGCAGCCGATGCACGAAGTCGACCGCGCGCCGCTGCAATTGCGCCGACGTTTGCGGCGCGCGCGCGGCCACGATCTCGAGTTCGCGCTCGCGATCCGGATAGCCGATCCATTGATACAGACAGCGGCGCTTCAACGCGTCGTGCACTTCGCGCGTGCGGTTCGACGTCATGATGACGAGCGGCGGCTGTGCGGCGCGCACGGTGCCGTATTCGGGAATCGATACCTGGAAATCCGAAAGCAGTTCGAGCAGGAAGGCCTCGAACGGTTCGTCGGCGCGGTCGATTTCGTCGATCAGCAGCACGCGTCGCGCGCCGGGATGGTTTTCGTCGGGCATCAGTGCCTGTAGAAGCGGACGCTTCAGCAGGAATTCGCCGCGATACAGCGTGTCGTTGTCGGGGCGTTCGCCGCTCGCTTCGGCGAGCCGCAGCGCCATGATCTGGCGCGGGTAGTCCCACTCATAAAGCGCGCTCGCGGTGTCGAGGCCTTCATAGCATTGCAGCCGCAGCAGCGTGGTGCCGAGCATGCCGGCCGCCGCTTTCGCGAGCTCGGTCTTGCCGACCCCCGGCTCGCCTTCGACGAACAGCGGCCGCTCCATGCGCAGCGCGAGATACAGCGCGGTCGCGAGTTCGCGGCTCGCGAAATAGCGCTGGGCGGCGAGTTGGGCGAGGGTGTCGTCGATCGAAACCGGCTGCATGATGGTCCTGAGTCTGCGCGACAGGCCATGACACGGCGCGGCGCGAGTGAAGAACGCAATGGACGCGAACTCGGCGTCGAACTCTGGCGCCGGCTCGCGAAAGGAACGAAGCCGGCTTGCGCGCGCCGTGATGCGCACGAACGCAAGCCGGGCCGCCTAGCGAGTATCGCTAGGCATTTGCCTTCGTGACCGCGCGCGCGGCGAGCAGCGGAATCAGATGCGCGCGATACGCGGCGCTCGCGTGCATGTCCTCATTGAGCCCGTCGGGCGACACGCTGACCGCGCGTGCCGCCTCGGGCGTGAAGTTTGCCGACAGCGCGCTTTCGAGCTCGGGCACGCGAAACACCGACGACGCCGCGCCCGTCACCGCGACCCGCACACCGCTCGCGGACTTCGCGACGAACACGCCTACCAGCGCGAAGTGCGAGGCCGGATTGCGGAATTTCTCGTACGCGGCACGCTCGGGCACCGGAAACTCGACGGCGACGATCAGCTCGTTGGGCGCGAGCGCGGTCTCGTACATGCCGACGAAGAAATCGCCCGAGGCGATGCGCCGCCGGTCCGTGACGATCGTCGCATCCAGGCCCATCGCCGCGGCCGGGTAACACGCGGCCGGATCGTTGTTCGCGAGCGAACCGCCGATCGTGCCGAGCGCGCGCACCTGGCGATCGCCGATGTTCGAAGCCAGCTCCGCGAGAGCGGGCAACACGCGCCGCACGTCCGCGTGGTCGGCGACGTCGGCGTGACAGACGGCCGCGCCGATCGTCACTTTGTTCGCGTCGACGCTGATCGTCTTGAGCGCGGGAATGCGCGTGACGTCGATCAGCTGCGACGGTTGCGCGAGGCGCAGGCGCATCGTCGGCAGAAGGCTCTGGCCGCCGGCGAGGAACTTCGCTTCGCTGTCGGCGGTGAGGGCTGCGGCGGCCGCTTGCGGATCCGTCGCGCGTTGATACTCGAATGAATACATGTCGAATGCTCCGCTCAGGATCGTTGGGTCAGGCTTGCTTCGCCGCTTGAATCGCGGACCACACGCGATGCGGTGTGGCCGGCATCTGCAGATTGGTCACGCCAAGCGGCGCGAGCGCGTCGATGATCGCGTTGATCACGGCCGGCGGTGAGCCGATCGCGCCCGCTTCGCCGCAGCCTTTGACGCCGAGCGGGTTGTGCGTGCACGGCGTGCCCTTCGAGGTCTCGACCGTGAAGTCGGGCAGATCGGACGCATGCGGCATCGCGTAGTCCATGTACGAGCCGGACAGCAGCTGGCCGCTGTCGTTGTCGTACACGCAGCGCTCGAGCATCGCCTGGCCGATGCCTTGCCCGAGCCCGCCATGCACCTGGCCTTCGACGATCATCGGATTGATCACGTTGCCGAAATCGTCGACCGCGGTGAACTTCTGGATGCGGCTCTCGCCGGTGTCCGGATCGACTTCGATCTCGCAGATGTACGCGCCCGATGGATACGTGAAGTTGGTCGGGTCATAGAACGCGCTTTCTTCGAGGCCCGGTTCGAGCACGTCGAGCGGATAGTTGTGCGGCACGTAGGCGGCGAGTGAAATTTCCGCGAACGCCTTCGTGCGGTCGGTACCCGCCACGCGGAACACGCCGTTCTTGAACTCGATGTCTTCCGCCGACGCTTCGAGCAGATGCGCGGCGATCTTCTTCGCCTTCGCTTCGATCTTGTCGAGCGCCTTCGAGATTGCCGAGCCGCCGACCGCGATCGAACGCGAGCCATACGTGCCCATGCCGAACGCGATGCGGCCGGTGTCGCCGTGCACGATCTCGACGCTGTCGAGCGGAATGCCGAGGCGATCTGCGACCACTTGCGCGAAGGTCGTCTCATGGCCTTGGCCATGACTGTGCGAACCCGTGAACACGGTGACCGAACCGGTCGGGTGCACGCGAATCTGGCCGACCTCGAACAGGCCCGCGCGCGCACCGAGCGCGCCCGCGATGTTCGACGGCGCGAGACCGCATGCCTCGATGTAGCACGAGTAGCCGAGGCCGCGGCGCTTGCCGTTCTTTTCCGATTCCTGCCGGCGCGCGGCGAAGCCTTCGACGTCCGCGAGCGTCAGCGCGCGCGACAGAATCGCGTTGTAGTCGCCGGTGTCATAGGTGAGGCCGACCGGGGTCGCGTACGGGAACTGCGTGATGAAGTTGCGGCGGCGAATTTCCGCGGGGTCGAGCTTCATCTCGCGCGCCGCGGCTTCGACCAGACGCTCGACGACGAACGTCGCTTCCGGCCGGCCCGCACCGCGATACGCATCGACGGGAACGGTGTTGGTGAAGACCGCCTTCACTTCGGCGTAGATCGCGGGCGTTGCATATTGGCCGGCGAGCAGCGTCGCGTACAGGATTGTCGGCACGCTCGACGCGAACGTCGACAGATAGGCGCCCATGTTGGCGATCGTATGCACGCGCATCGCGAGGAACTTGCCGTCGGCGTCCATCGCGAGCTCGGCCTTGGTCACGTGATCGCGGCCGTGCGCGTCGGAGAGGAACGCCTCGGAGCGCTCGGCTGTCCATTTGACCGGCCGGCCGATCTTCTTCGATGCCCACGTGAGCGCGACGTCTTCCGCGTACAGGAAGATCTTCGAGCCGAAGCCGCCGCCGACGTCCGGCGCGATCACGCGCAGCTTCGATTCCGGCAGCGACAGCACGAACGCGGCCATCAGCAGCCGCTCGACGTGAGGATTCTGATTCGCAACGTACAGTGTGTAGCTGTCGTCCTGCGCCGAATAGCTCGCGTTGACCGCGCGCGGTTCGATCGCGTTAGGCACGAGGCGGTTGTTGACGATGTCGAGCGTGGTCACGTGCGCGGCTTTCGCGAACGCGGCGTCGGTCGCGGCCTTGTCGCCGTGGCCCCAGTTGTAGCAGACGTTGTCGGGCACTTCGTCGTGCACCGCCGCCTGACCCGGGTCGGCCGCATGCGCGGTATCGACGACGGCCGGCAGTTCTTCGTAGTCGACCTCGATCAATTCGGCCGCATCTTTGGCGGCCTTGATCGATTCGGCGATCACGAGCGCGATCTGGTCGCCCACATGTCGCGCCTTTGTATGCGCGATCACCGGATGCGGCGGCTCGTTCATCGGCTTGCCGTCGGTGCTGTGGATCAGCCAGCCGCACGGCAGTCCGCCGACCTTCTCCGCCGCGAGGTCCGCGCCGGTGAAGATCGCGACCACGCCCGGCGACTGTCTGGCCGCGCTCGTGTCGATGCTGTTGATCTTCGCGTGCGCGTGCGGCGAGCGCAGGAAGACCGCGTAGGTTTGCTGCGGCAGCACGATGTCGTCGGTGTACTGGCCTTTGCCGGTCAGGAAGCGATAGTCTTCCTTGCGTTCGACGGCGGCGCCGATCAGGCTCTGTGTATCGGGTGCGTTCATCGTCGGCTCCTCAGGCGGTTGCGCCGGTGGCATTCGCGCCGGCATTTGCGCTCGATGCTGCGGACGCCTTCATACCCGCGGCGCCTTCGAGCACGGCCTTGACGATGTTGTGATAACCGGTACAGCGGCACAGATTGCCGTCGAGCTGTTCGCGCACTTCGTCGCCGGTCAGATCGGGTTGACGCTGCACCAGCGACACCGCGCTCATCACCATGCCCGGCGTGCAGAAGCCGCATTGCAGACCGTGGCAGTGTTTGAACGCGGCCTGCATCGGATGCAGCGCGCCATTGGGCGCGAGCCCTTCGATGGTCGTGACTTCGGCGCCATCGGCTTGCGCGGCGAGGATGTTGCAGGACTTGATCGCGCGGCCGTTTAGATGCACGGTGCAGGCGCCGCATTGCGCGGTATCACAGCCGACGTGGGTGCCGGTCAGACGGAGTTGATCGCGCAGGAACTGGACAAGCAGGGTGCCAGGGTCGACTGAGGCGCTCACGGGTGCGCCATTGACCGTCAGACTGATGCTGATCGCCATGAAGCTGTCTCCTTTGTCGACCGCGGTTAGCGCTTTAGCGCTTACCGCGGTCCCATGCGGTTTAAACGCGATTGATCGGAGCGAGCGCTTCGGCGTATCGATCCCCGCCTCCACGCTGACCACGATCCCATGCAAGATAGTTGCTGTGGGTGAGACCGGACCTGTGATTGTTGTTGCCCCTGCTTTTGCTTCGACTGCGAGTGACTGCGGTTCGCGAGGTCCGATGAGGGTGCTGCGGGTTTTACGAGTCTGCCGAAAAGTAAAGCACAAATCGCGCGGACGCGCTATGAGGGGAAGTGTGTCGGCGCGCGCGAGCGCACGTAGAGAAGATGGGGGCCACGGAACGGGACGCCGCAAAGACAAGCGCCCCGTCTGCAGGGCATGACGGGGCGCTTCGATAGATCAGCGGAAAGCGATGCCGCGCTCGCGAGCATTCAGCTCATTGGCGCGGCCTCGTCGAAAACGGCGCTTTACTTTGCCAGTTTCGAATGACGGCGCGAGTAGCCGAAATAGACGACCATGCCGATCGCGAGCCAGATCAGGAACGCGCCCCACGTGATGCCTTGCAGGTTCAGCATCAGGAACAGGCACGATGCGACCGCGAGCACCGGCACGACCGGTACGCCCGGGCAACGGAACGCGCGCGGCAGCTCGGGGTGGGTCTTGCGCAGCACGAGCACCGCGATCGACACCATCGAGAATGCCGCGAGCGTGCCGATATTGATCAGTTCAGCCAACACATTGAGCGGCACCAGCGCGCCGATCAGGCCGAAGAAGATGCCGACGAGCCACGTTGTGAAGAACGGCGTCGCGAAGCGCGCATGCACTTTCGACAGCTTCGCGGGCAGCAGGCCGTCGCGCGACATCGCGAAGATCACGCGCGTCTGACCGTAGGCCATCACGAGAATCACGGTCAGCATGCCGAGCACGGCGCCGAGGTCGATGAAGCCCGCGACCCAGTTTTGCCCCGCGAGCTGCAGCGCGTACGACACCGGGTGCGAAATGCCCATGAACTTCTCGGACGGCACGATGCCGGTGACGACCGCGGCCACGGCCACGTACAGCACCGCGCACACGCCGAGCGACGCGATGATGCCGATCGGCAGATCGCGCTTCGGGTTCTTCACCTCTTCCGCCGCCGACGACACCGAGTCGAAGCCGATGAACGCGAAGAACATCACCGCGGCCGCGCCGAACACGCCGCTCCAGCCGTGCGGCATGAACGGGTGCCAGTTGGCCGGCGTGACGTGAAACACGCCGACGCCGATCACCAGCAGAACGACCACGACCTTGATCGCCACCATGATGTTGTTGATGCGCGCGGATTCGCGCACACCGACCGACAGCAGCGTGGTGATCGCCATCATCACGAGGAAGGCGGGCAGGTTGAACAGCGTTTCCTGTCCGGGGACGGCGCCGGGGGCCGCGGTCAGCGCCATCGGCAGCGACACGCCGAAGCCCGACAGCAGCGACTGCAGATAGCCGGACCAGCCGACCGACACCGCCGAGGTCGCGAGGCCGTACTCGAGCATCAGGTCCCAGCCGATGATCCACGCGGCCAGCTCGCCGAGCGTCGCGTACGAGTACGTGTAGATCGAACCGGCGACCGGAATCGTCGATGCGAATTCGGCATAGGCGAGCGCGGCGAAGCCGCAGGCGATCGCCGCGATCACGAACGAGATCATCAGCGCGGGGCCGGCCTGCAAGGCGCCCGTGCCGGTCAGCACGAAGATGCCGGTGCCGATGATCGCGCCGACGCCGAGGAAAGTCAGGTCGAGTGCGCCGAGCGCCTTTTTCAGGCCGGCGGTCTGAGCGCTCGCCGCAAGCATGTGCTCGACGCTCTTTTTGCGAAACAGGGACATTGGCGTGGGTCTCCAGTGGTGCACGCGTGTTGCGCGCCGAATGTCGGGAAAACCCGCAATTCTAGCGGATGCGTGCCACTGGGCCGGTTCAAGGCGGCACTTCGTGGATTAGGGCGATGGGCGGAAACTCCCGCCAGGAGGGGGCTTCGGCGTGGTCTTGCGGTGCCGCGAGCCGGCGGCAGTCAAGCTTTCACTGAATAGCCGATGGACGGGGACGGAATTTCTTCGTTTGCGTCGGCGCCGCGGTCGGGTCGGGCGACTGCGGCACAAGGCCGCAGGCACGGGAGGTGGCGCTTGCTCGCCTAGCCGGCCATCGCGGGATTCAGATCGACGAGGCGGTTGCTCATCACATAGAACGTGAGCTCGGCGTTGTTGCGCAGCTTCATCTTGTCCAGCAGCCGCGTGCGGTACACGCTGACCGTCTTCACCGACAGCGACAGCGTGGCCGCGATATCGGTGAGCCGTTTGCCCGACGCGAGCATGCACAGCGTCTGGTACTCGCGATCGGACAGCTTTTCGTGCGGCAACTGCTCGCCGTCGAACGACACGTAGTCGGCGAGCGCCTCGGCCATCTCGGGGCTCACGTACTTGCGGCCCGCGGCGACCTGCTGGATTGCGCCGATCATCTGCGCGGCGTCGACCGTCTTCGACAGATAGCCGGACGCGCCGGCCTTGAGCGCGCGCACCGCGTACTGGTCCTCGCGGTACATCGAGAACATCAGCACCGCGACGCGCGGCGCCTTGCGCTTAAGGCGCTTGAGCACCTCGACGCCATTCATGTCGGGCAGCGAGATATCGAGCAGCACCACGTCGAAGCTGTGATGGACGACCGAGTCGAGCGCTTCGGAGCCGCTTTGCGCCTCGGCGACCTCGCGCGCGACGCCGCGATCGAGCAGCAGCTGGCGAACGCCTTGGCGGACCACCGCGTGATCTTCGACGATCAGGATGCGCAGGCTCATGGTCGCGTGCTCACGATTGCAGCGCGCGCCGGGCGGCGCGCGAGGCGGTGGCTGCCAACAGCGCGTGCCACGCGAAGCGGGCCTGGATCAAGGTGCCGCGCGGGGCGACGGCGCCGTTGCTGCGAGTGCCGCCGTCCTCGCCGCGACCAACCCGCGCGCGCCGCGCGCCGACCCGCAACGTGCCGTCGAATGCGGCGCAGCGCGCCTGCATGCCGGCGAGGCCGAAATGAGCGCCTGGTTCTTTCTGGCCACCGCGTTCGCGCGCGCCGCGCGGCAGGCCGATGCCGTCGTCGCTGACGATGAGCCTCAGATGACGCGCACCCGTTTCGAGGCGCACATCGGCGCAACTCGCGCGTGCGTGCTTCGCGACGTTGTTCAGTGCTTCCTGCGCGACGCGGAACACGGCGAGCGCGGCATCGGCGGGCAGGCGCGCAAGGCGCGCGTCGTCGGTGCAGGCGAAGGTGGTGCGCAAGCCGGTGCGCGTGGAGAAGTCGCGCACCCAGCACTTCAGTGCGCCGGCGAGGCCCGTCTCGAACGACGGCGCGTGCAGTTGCGCGATGGCCTCGCGGCTCGCCGCGTGCACGGCGTCGAGCGAACGGTTCGCGACTGCCAGCGCGGCCGCGCATTGCGGCGGCGCGTCGGCGGGCAGCCAGGTTTCGATGCCGGCGAGCGCGAAGCGCGTCGCGGTCAGCTCGGCGCCGACGCCGTCGTGCAACTCGCGCGCGACGTGGCGGCGTACGCTTTCCTGCGCGTCGACCAGTTCGGCCGACAGCTCGCGCACCCGCGCGCGCAGCCGCTCGATCTCGCGCGCGGCGTGCGACGGCATGTCGAAGCCATCACGCTGGGCGGCCGAGGCCAGCGCAGCGTTGAACGGGACGGCAGTCGACGTATCCATGAATTTCCCTCTCAGGAAGCGGAGTGGACAGCGAAGCGGGCGCGCAGACGAAATCAGCGCCTACGAATCACGAGGTTTCGCGTCGGATGAAACACGATGGCCCAACGTAACGAAATTTACATTCAGTAACAACTCGGGTTGACGATGTTCAGTGCATGAATTCGCCTGATCTCGCGGCGCGATGATATCCCAAAAAGATTAAAAAAGCAGTCGCACCAAGGGTTAGCGCGTGGTTTGTAGAAATTACTTGATGTTTGTCATGCGTCCGCCGTGTCAGAGGAATTCTGACAGCGAAGGTGATTTAGCGGGGGGCAATTTGTAACGGAGCAACAAAAAAGGAGCCCGGAGGCTCCTTTTGTGGAATTCGCGGCGCGTGGGCCGCGAGAGGGAATGACGGTTTAGCCGACGAAGGCCTTTTCGACCACGTAATGACCCGGCTCGTTGTTGCTGCCTTCCTTGAAACCGGCGTCTTCGAGCAGCTTGCGCGTGTCGCGCAGCATGTGCGGGCTGCCGCACAGCATGACGCGGTCGTTCTCGAGCGAGAAACCCGGCACGCCGAGGTCGGCGAACAGCTTTTCGGTTTCGATCAGCTCGGTGATGCGGCCGCGGTTCTGGAACGCTTCGCGCGTGACGGTCGGGTAGTACAGCAGCTTTTCCTGCACGAGCTCGCCGAGGTGTTCATGCGCCGGCAGGTGCTCGGTGATGTATTCCTTGTACGCGAGTTCGTCGACGAAACGGCAGGTGTGCGTGAGCACCACGCGCTCGTAGCGGTCGTAAATGTCCGGATCCTTGATGATCGACATGAACGGCGCGAGGCCCGTGCCAGTGGACAGCAGCCACAGCGTCTTGCCCGGCAGCAGGTTATCGGCCACCAGCGTGCCGACCGGCTTCTTGCCGATCAGCACTTCGTCGCCGACCTTCAGATGCTGCAGACGCGACGTGAGCGGACCATCCTGCACCTTGATGCTGAGAAATTCGAGGTGTTCTTCGTAGTTCGCACTCGCGAGGCTGTAGGCGCGCAGCAGCGGCTTGCCGTCGACCTGCAGGCCGACCATCGTGAACTGGCCGTTTTCGAAGCGGAACGACGGATCGCGCGTGCAGGTGAAGCTGAAAAGCGTATCGGTCCAGTGATGGACGCTCAGGACGGTTTGTGAATTCAGGTTGCTCATGGCTTCTTGGATAGTGCGAAAACAAAGGCGGCCAGTCGTCTGAGCCGGCCGGCACGGCAAGGGCGATGCTGCGCTGATCCGTGGTCGGGACTCCCGCGCAATCCAGCATTTTACCGTGCCCGCCGGGCGGGGCCGCAGCGCGGCGCTCGAGCGTGGTAAAGCGGGTTGCCAAACCGGGAAGCGGCGGCGCCGGCTTGCTGGCGCCGCGAAGTACGTTGGCGTGAGTGCGGCCGTGCTTCAGCGGGGTACGGCGATTCGGCGAACGCCGCGCAGGGCGGCTGCCATTGGCTGTCCGGCAGGCGTGAAAGCAACGCGCCGCGTGGGCAACAATTTCAAGATGATACCCAAACGCGGCGTGCGCTGCAGCATTGACCTTGCTAGTAAGGCTGGCAAATGGGGCGGAACCGTCCCGGCGCCATCGGGATCGCCTCGCGTTCGGCTACCGGTTGCACGGCGCGATTTTTGGGGGAATACGCCTTACGTCACCTCGTTTACGCAGGACGCGAGTCGCGCGAAGCAAGGCAGTGCGGTGGGCTGCGCGACTCGTCCTGGCGGCTGCGACCGCCCCTGCGAGTAGGAGGTGTCAAATGGAAACTTCTCGTGCGATGTCTGCATTCGGTTCATATGCAGACTTCAACGGATTGGTGATACGGGCACGCGCATCGCGCCGCTTACGTCGTGCGGTGTGTCGAGCCGGTCTGCTGGTTTTATCGTTGGGGGCGGTCGGGGCCGGGGCGCAGCAGGTGATTTTGCCGCCGCAGTCCGTGACCTCGTCGACCGTTCCGTCCAACGGGGATGTCAATCCGTATGGCATGGCGTTCGTGCCTTTCGGCGTGCCGTCCTGGAGCATGCTCAAACCCGGCGATGTGGTGGTGTCGAACTTCAATGCGCAGTCGAACCTGCAGGGAACCGGTACGACGATCGTCAAGCTCGTGTCCAATAGCAATCCGGTGACCTTCTTCCAGGGAAGCAATCTCGGCCTCACGACGGCGCTCGCGGTGCTCCGAAGTGGCTTCGTGCTGGTGGGCAATGTGCCGACAACGGATGGCAAGAACGTCGTCCCTCCGGGCTCGCTGCTCGTCATCAATCCGCAAGGCGGGCTCGTCACGGAACTGAAAGATAAGAAGCTGCTGGACGGCCCCTGGGATCTCACCGTGATCGACGGGGGGCAATTCGTCCGGGTCTTCGTCTCCGATGTGCTGAACGGAAAGGTCGCGCGGATCGATCTTGCGATCGGGGAGAACGGCGTTCAGATGCTGCCTAGCTCGACCATCATCGCCTCAGGCTATCTGCACCGCACCGATCCGGCGGCACTGGTGGTCGGCCCGACCGGACTGGCATACGACCCAACTCATGACGTGCTGTACGTCGCCTCGACCGGTGACAACGCGGTGTTCGCCATCTATGGCGCCGCGGGCGCGAATCACGATGGCGGCGTCGGCCGGATGATTTACCAGGACAACAAGCATCTGCACGGTCCGCTTGCGCTGGCACTCGCACCCAACGGGCATCTCATCACCGCAAACGGCGACGCGGTCAACCCCGACCCGAATCAGCCCAGCGAAATCGTCGAGTTCACCGTCGACGGACAATTCGTCGCCCAATTGCAGGTCGATCCTTCGCCGGGCTCGGCGTTCGGCCTCGCCTTCGGCCTCGATAGCAACCGCCACCTGCAGTTCACGGCGGTGGACGACGCCACCAACACCGCGACGGTCTGGACGTTGCGCACGAACAATCAATAAGGAAACCGAGGACGACGATCGGGGACGTCCTGACGCGTCGGGGACACGTCACGGTCACACGGTTTCACGGCGGGTCTATCGGTACACAGATATGGGTCGGGGGCGGCGATTGTAGCGGCAAGCCTCAGTCAAATAAGCAAAATCTGTCCGATGGCATCGATGACGCCAATTCGCGGGTGCTGCTTGCTCACGCCGCCGCCGCCCGCCTTTTTTCACGCTGTTTCAACACGCGCGCCTGCAGCACGATCACGAGCAGAAGGAACACGCCGCGAATCACCGATTGCCAGTACGCGGACAGACTGATGAAGCCGAGCCCGTTCTCGAAGTTCAGCAGATTGAACACGAGGCCGAGCAGCAGCACGCCGGCGATCGTCATCGCGACGGAACCTTCGCCGCCGGTCAGCAGCGTGCCACCGAGCACGACCGCCGAGATCGCGAACAGCTCCCAGCCGACGCCTTCGTTCGGCTGCCCCGCGCCGAACTGCGCGGCGAGAATCACGCCCGCCATGCCGGCGAGCAGCCCGCTGACCGCATAGGCCATCACCAGCGTGCGGTCGACGTTCAGCCCCATCAGCCGCGCGGCCTCTTCGCTGCCGCCGATCGCGAGCGAGTGCCGCCCGAAGCGCGTGCTGCGCAGCGCGAGCCAGCCGGCCACCGCGGCGACCAGTGCGACCAGTCCCGGAATCGGTAATCCAAACAGGTCGCCCTGACCGAAGTTGCCGAAGTTCGAATCGGCCGCGATCGAGACCGCGTCGTTCTTGCCCAGCAACAGCGCGACGCCGTGCGCGCCGAGGCTCGTCGCGAGCGTGACGATGAACGGCAGGATCTTGAGCCGCGTGATGATGATGCCGTTCAGCACGCCGACCGCGAGGCCGGCCACGCAGCCCGCCAGCACCGCGACCCAGCCGCCGTAGACGCTCGTCAGCGCGGCGACCACGCTCGCGAGCGCCGCGACCGTGCCGACCGACAGATCGATGCCGCCCGTGATGATCACGAAGGCCATGCCGATCGAGATCAGCGCGAACATCGAGTTGTAGCGCCAGAACGATGTGATGTTGTACGCCGAGCCGAAGTGGTCATAGCGCACGAGGCCAAACACGACGAGCGCCGCGAGCGCGAGCAGGATGGGAAGATTCTTTTTCATCGCATCGGATCCGCAAAAGGTTGTCAGCGCGAGCGCCGCTGCACATAGACCGCCGCGACGATGATGCCGGCCTTCACGACGAGCGCGGCCGCATCGGGAATGCCGTGCGCGAGCAGCGTATAGCGCAGCAACTGGATGATCAGCGCGCCGATCAGCGTGCCGCCGATATACGCCTTGCCACCCGTCAGCGCGGTACCGCCGACCGCGACCGCCGCGATCGCATCGAGTTCGACGCCCAGCCCCACGACGTTCGCGTCCGACGACGAATTCACCGAGATCGAGATCAGCCCCGCGAGGCCCGCGAGCGCCGCGCACAGCGTGTACGCGATCATCTTGACGGCAGCGGTCGGCACGCCGCACAAATACGCGGCTTTCTCGTTGCCGCCGGTGATCAGCAGATACTGGCCGAACAGCGTCTTGCGCACGACCCACACGAATACGCCGACCAGCGCGAGCATCAGCAGCACCTGGAACGGCACGCCCGCGATCTTGCCGAGCGCGATCCATTGAAAGGCTGGCGTGTTGAACGCTTGCAGGCTGCCGTCGGTGACGACCTGCGCGATGCCGCGTCCGGCGATGAACAGCACGAGCGTCGCGACGATCGGCTGCACCGATAATCGCGTGACGAGCAGGCCGTTGAACACACCGCACAGGGCGGCCGCCAACACCGGCAGCACGAACGCGAGCGCGATGCCGAGCGGTCCCGCGATGTTAAGGAACAGCATCGGCGCGAGCGCGCCCGCAATCGCCATCGACGCGCCCACCGACAGATCGATGCCGCCGGTCGCCACGACCAGCGTCATGCCGATGCCGACGATCACGATCGTCACGACCTGCGTCATGTTCACGTTGAAGGTCTGCAGCGACCAGAAGTGCGGCGTGAAGATCAGGTTGAACAGCACCATCCCGAGCAGCACGATCACTTCGCGCTGCATCGCGAGATGGCGCCACTTCTGCACGGTGCTCGCGGACCGTGCGGGCGGCGTATCGGTCGATTGCATCATGGTGTCGGCGCCCTGCGCAGCGGCTGCCGGCGCCTCGCCGCGCAGCGGATTGGAATGCAGCTTAAGCGCCATGACGGTCGCCCTCCAGCGCGTCTTCGATGTGTGCCGATCGCGCGGCTTGCGCGAGCGCCGATTGACCCTCGCTGCCGTAGGCGATCGCATCCATGATCGCGGTCTCGCTCATCTCGGCTCCGTTCAGTTCGGCGACCGTGCGGCCGTCGCGGATCACCACCGCACGGTCGGCGACCGCGGTCAGCTCTTCGAGCTCGGAGGCCGACAGCAGCACCGCGAGCCCCGCGTCGCGCAACTCGCGCACGATCTTCGCGACGTCGGCTTTCGCGCCGACGTCGATGCCGCGCGTCGGCTCGTCGAGCAGCAGCAGCGCGGGTTCGGCCGCAAGCCAGCGCGCGAGCAGCACTTTCTGCTGATTGCCGCCTGACAGTTCGCGGATCGGCTGATCGGCCGAGCGCAGCTTGATGC
Source organism: Paraburkholderia sp. JPY465 (assembly GCF_050436725.1). Classification (NCBI taxonomy): domain Bacteria; kingdom Pseudomonadati; phylum Pseudomonadota; class Betaproteobacteria; order Burkholderiales; family Burkholderiaceae; genus Paraburkholderia; species Paraburkholderia sp. JPY465. The sequence goes on along the minus strand of NZ_JBNDMT010000003.1, from coordinate 3,202,717 downwards.
CGAGCGACGCGATGAAGCGATCGACGATCGCCTGCTGCTTCTTCACGTCGACGATGCCGTTCTTCGCGAGCGTGCGCAGGCAGACCAGCGTCAGGTTGTCGCGCACCGACAGTTCGGGGACGATGCCTTCGCCCTTGCGGTCTTCGGTCAGGTACGCGAGGCCGCGCGCGATGGCGTCCTGCGGCGATTTCAGCGCGACCGTCTCGCCGTCGATCGCGAGCGAGCCTTGCGCCAGCGGATCGGCGCCGAACATCAGCCGCATCGTTTCGGTGCGGCCCGAGCCAAGCAGGCCGGCCAGACCCACCGCCTCGCCCGCGTGCACGTCGAGCGATACGCCGTTGACCTTTGGCGGCGCGCCGAGCTGCGTAGCGCCGATCACCTGCTTGCCGCGCTTCGCGAGATTCGCTTCGCGCGCGGCCGGCTCGTCCTGCACGACCGCGGCGAGCGAGCGGCCGAGCATCGTGGTGACGAGCTGCAGCTTGTCCATCTCGGCCATCGTGCTTTGCGCGACCGTCTGGCCGTCGCGCATCACGGTCACGCGATCGCACAGCGCGTACAACTCGTCGAGCCGGTGCGACACGAAGATCACCGCGCGGCCGTCGTCGCGCAGCTTGCGCACGACGGTAAACAGCAGCTCGACTTCGCGCTCGTCGAGCGACGACGTCGACTCGTCCATGATCACCATCTTCGCGTCCGACGAAACCGCGCGCGCAAGCGCCACCATCTGCTGGATCGCGGTCGAGTATCGGCCGACCGGCTTTTTCGCGTCGATCTGCAAACCGAACGAATCGAGCAGCGCAGCCGCGCGCTGCTGCACCGTGCGCCAGTCGATCAGACCGAAGCGGCGCGGCTCGCGGCCCAGAAAGATGTTTTCCGCGACCGAGCGGAGCGGCACCAGGTTGATCTCCTGGTAGATCGTGCTGATGCCCGCTTCGCGCGCCTGCTTCGGCGTGCGGAAATCGACCTCGCGGCCTTCGAACCGCACGCTGCCCGTGCCGCGCCGATAGGCGCCGGTCAGGATCTTGATCATTGTCGATTTGCCGGCGCCGTTCTGGCCGATCAGTGCGTGCACTTCGCCGGCTGCCACGCTCAGATTCGCGCCGCGCAACGCGGGCACGCCGCCGAAGCTGATGCCGATGTCCTGCATCTCGAGCAGCGGCGAACGGGAATGGGGGGAGGGTGGCGTCTCTTTGCCAGATTCCGTCACGGGAGTTCTCCTGATGCGGATGCTGCCGATATTGCCGACTGCGCTGTTGCTGGCGACGCGGTCAAGCCGCTCCAGCGCGCCCGGCCCATGTTACGCCCGCATAAAAGCGAAGCGACGGTCCGTCGGTCACGGGCGCGTCGCTTCGAAGCCTTCCGGCCACCCGCCCGACGAGGAGACATTCATAGAAGGCGGGTGACTTCCTGCTACAACGCTGAAGGGAGTGCCCGGGAACATACCGCCCCGGGGCACATCCCGATGCTTGCGATCAATAGCCGTACTGCATGTTCTGCTGCACGTTTTCCTTGTCGTAGAAGCGGTCGGATACCTTGACCCAGGTCGGGATTTTTTCGCCCTTCGCATAGCGCTGCGCGACGTCGCACGCGAGCGGGCCGAAGAACGGGCTCGATTGCACGCTCGCGCCGAGCTCACCCGCCGCGATCGCGTCCATGCCGCCCTTGGTGCCATCGATCGTGACGATCTGGATGTCCTTGCCCGGCTGCTTGCCGGCCGCCTTGATCGCGGCGATCGCGCCGAGCGCCATTTCGTCGTTGTGCGCGTACACGGCGGTCACGTCCGGATGCGCCTGCAACAGCGTTTCCATCACCTTGCGGCCGGTGTCGCGCGCGAAGTCGCCGCTTTGCGACGCGATGATCGTCATGCCGGTATTCTTCGCGATCACTTCGTCGAAGCCCTTCTTGCGATCGTTCGCGGCCGACGCACCCGTCGTGCCTTCCAGCTCGATGATCTTCGCCTTGCCGCCCGTCGCCTTGACCAGCCAGTCGGCGGCGCGGTGACCCTGATCGATGAAGTCCGAGCCGATGAACGTGATGTAGTCGCGGCCCGCCTTCGCGACCGACTGGTCGACGTTGCGGTCGACGAGGATCACCGGAATGCCGGCCTTCTTCGCCTGCAGCACGACCGGCGCGAGCGGTTTTTCTTCACGAGGCGGGAATACCAGCAGATCGACGTGCTGGGCGATCATGCTTTGAATGTCGGAGACCTGTTTGGAGTTGGAGCCGTTGGCGTCGGTCATCACGACCTGCCAGCCGCACTTCGCGGCGATGTCCTTGAAGCTCCTGGTTTCCGCGAGACGCCACGGGTTGTTGCTTTCAGTCTGCGCGAAGCCGACCTTCAACGGGGTCTTGGTCGCGAGCTTCGGCAACGCGTCGTCGGCATGCGCGGCCACCGCGCCGACACCGATTGCCAGAGCCAGCAGCGAAGCTGCGAGCGGACGAATCTGCTGCTTGCGCGCGTGCATGCGCGACTGCGTAATGAGCGACGCCATGTCTTCCTCCAGTAACCGGTGGACGGTGTATTTTTTGTGCTGCTCGGGATTGTCTTTGCCCAGCCGGGGACCCGGCGCTGTTTCAACGGCGAGGATGCGGTTGGCTATGACCCACCGGTGCGCGTTCTTCCCGACCCGACGTGCCGATTATTCCACTCGGAATTATTATCGGTCAATCACTAATAATATTAATTGTCGCCGGTTTCGCCTCGGTAATTACCCTGACCGAGGCGCGTTCGACCAGTGGTCCGTCGAGCTTCACCGTGCGATGGCGCACCGGTGCGCCGGCCGCGCGGTTGTGCTCTTCCTGCAGCAGCGTCTCGACGGCCCAGCGGCCGAGTTCGTAGTTGGGCAGCACCACCGTCGACAGCGGCGGGTGTGTGTGACGCGCGATTTCCTGGTCGTCGTAGCCGAGCACCGACACGTCCTCGGGCACGCGCAAGCCGAGTTGCTTGAGCGCCTCGATCGCGCCGATCGCGGTCAGGTCGTTCGCGCAGAAGATCGCGGTGGGTGGATTGGCTTCGCGCATCAGCGACAGCGTTAGCTCGAAGCCGAGGCCCGAACTCCAGTCGCCGTCGCGCACCAACTCGGGTGCGAACGGCAGATCGGCGGTCGCGAGCGCGGTGCGGTAGCCCTTCAGCCGGTCTTTCGCGGCGTCCTGCCACGGTTCGCCGTTGATGTAGCCGATGCGCCGGTGGCCGGCTTGCAGCAGATACTCGGTCGCCAGATGGCCGCCCGCGACCTCGGCCGGCACCACCGACGAAAACGTGGTGTCGCCGGTGTAGCAGTTCAGCAGCACGGTCGGCACCTGCGACAGCGCGGCCGGCGGCGCGACCTTGCGCGTGTAGACGGTCGCGTGGATCACGCCGAATACGTGCGGATTGGTGAGAACAGTATCGAGTACCTGCTTTTCGATGTCGGCGTTGCCGTGCGTCGAGTAGACCGCGAGCATCTTGCCGCTCGCGTATGCAGCGTCGCGCGCGCCGTCGATGTTGACGACAGGATGAGGGCTCGTCGAGATTTCGTCGGCCAGATAGACGATCAGATTGCGCTCGTCGCTCGATGCCGCGACCGGTTCGCGCAGCGACAGCCGGTAGCCGAGGTCGTGCGCGGCTTTCAGCACCTTATTGCGGGTTGTCTCGGAGAATTTCGCGCCGGCCGCGTTGTTGAGCACGAGCGAGACGGTGGATTGCGACACGCCGGTGAGCTTGGCGATGTCGGTCATGGTGGGACGGCGTTGAGTCGATTTTTTCATTGTGCGGGCCGCGTTGAGGCGGCGCTGAAGCAGGGGAATGCCAGTGGCATCATGCTGCTGACGGTACCACTAATAATATGCGCGCGGCAACGCGCGCTAACCCGCCATTTGGGAATTGAGCTTACGCTCCGTTACTGCCCGTTTTTGAGCGACGTTATTACTAATAATATTGACCATTGGTGCGATGTCGTGCGATTCTCGCTCGGGGCGACTGCCGTAGTGCGCCGGCCGCGGGGTGCGCGGCACATCAAAGGAGATCTGAATGCACGTTTCTGTTGCCGCTTTCCGCTCGCGGTTTCGCCTCGTCTGACTATGCGCGACGTTTCCCTGAATCCTGCCCCGCCGCGCGAGGCATATGCCGTGACCCGATCGGCGGCGCAGCTGTCGTGGCTCGACGATCCCGCGATTGTCGCGCGCCTCGTTACATTGTCCGCCGGCGCATTGCGCGCGGTGCTCGCGCCGGACATTGGCGGCGCGCTCGCGGCGTTCTACGAGGTCACGCCGGAAGGTGCGTTGCACTGGCTGCGGCCGGCGCTGCCGGAAGCGTTCGAAGCGCGCGATCCGCTGCGCATGGCGAGCTTCCCGCTGTTCCCGTACTGCAACCGGATTCGCGATGCGCGCTTCGCGTTCGACGGCGCGACGATCGATCTCGGCGGCAACGACCCGCATTTCGCTCACGCGCTGCATGGCAACGCGTGGCGTCGTCCGTGGCGCGTCGGCGCGCGCAGTGAAAGCGCGGTGGACTTGCACTTCGAGCACGAGCCCGATGCGAGCGTGACCGGCGACTGGCCGTTTCGCTATCGCGCGCGGCAGCGTATCGAGTTGCGCGGCGGCGCGCTCCACATCACGATGTCCGCGCGGAATCTCGCCGATCGGCCGATGCCGCTCGGCATGGGCCATCACCCGTACTATCCGCGCACCGCGGCGACGCGCATCCATGCCGACGTGCAGGCGATGTGGCACGCCGACACCGATGTGCTGCCGACGCACCTCGGCCCGCATCCGGCCGTCGACGCGCTGCGCGCGGGCATGTCGCCCGACGCGTTCGATCTCGACAACAACTTTTCGAACTGGTCGCGCGTGGCGACGATCGCGTGGCCCGACGAGCGCCGCAAGCTGACGATGCGTGCCGAAGCGCCGTTCGATCACCTGGTCGTGTTCGCGCCGGCCAACGATCCGCAGCTATGCGTGGAGCCGGTCACGAATACGACCGATTGCTTCAATGCGGTTGGTACACAAGAGCACGTCGGCGGCTGCGTGTTGCAGCCGGGGGAAGAGATCGAAGCGGCGTTGAGCTGGACACCGCATCGCGAGTGATGGGGGCACGCGCTTTCCGTCGGCGAAAGCGCAATGACCGAAAACGTTTACTCCAGCCGCAACTTCGCCATATACGGCAAATGATCCGACAGCCACGCGGTCTCCTGCGTCGGCTGGATCCATTCGACCGGCTGCATGCCGCGCACGAACATCTTGTCGAGCGACAGCGCCGGCGAGAACGCCGGGAACGTGCGCGCCGGTTCGCCAAGCAGCGTCGCGACTTCCTGCAAGCCGTGCTCGCGAAAGAGCGGCACCGAGTCGTTGCGCCAATCGTTGAAGTCGCCGGCCAGCACGAGCGGACCGTCCGGGGCTTCCTTCGCGATCCAGTGCGCGATCCAGTTCATCTGCCGCAAGCGAGCCGGACGCGTCAGCGCGAGATGCGCGCACAGCAGCGTGACGAGCCGCCCGCCGAACGTCGCACGCGCGACCAGCAGGCCGCGCTTCTCGAAGCGGTGCGCGGAAATGTCCCAGCGGCCGCCGAGATCCAGCGGATGCGGCGAAAGAATTGCATTGCCGTGCCGCCACGACGGCTTGAACACGTTAGGGCCGAGCGCGACTTCGAGTTCGAGCGCGCGCGCGATTTCGGTTGCCTGACAGTGCCAGACGTCGGTCAGTGGATCGTCCATCGGTGCGCCGAAACTGCTTGCCAATACCGGCGACGGCATGCGCCGCGCCATCGCTTCCTGCAGGAAGTACGCGTCCGCGTGAGTCGATTGAACCCAGCGCTGCATCGCCTGCCAAGCCTGAAAACCGAGCGGGGTGCGGCCCTTGTGCAGGTTCCAGCTCACAGCGACGAAATCGTTTGGCGCGAGGCTCTCGCGGATCAATTCTTCTGGGTTTCGCATGCCGCGTTATCCACGTGTTCTGTTTGAGCGCGCTGGTCAGGCGCGCGGTTCCTGTCAGTTTGGATTGTTGCCGCCAGTCGCGGCGCCATTGCCGCTCGTGCCGCCATTCGTACCGTTGGCATTCGCACCGTTGCTCACGACGCTTGCGCGCACGCGGTACACGAGGTTCGGATCGCGATCGACGATCGTCCAGCTCGCCCATTGATCCGGAGGAACAACGAGACCGGGATGGCTCGCGCTCACCTGGCGCGGCTGCGGCGGCAGCTTGCAGCCGATGTCGGTGCGCGCCGCGCTGTTGTCCTCGAGCGTTTCCTGCGTGTCGATCGAAAACATCACGCCCTCGGGATCGACGCGCAGCGGCGACACCGTGATCGTGCGCGACAGATCGATGCTGCCGGCCGGCTGGTCCTTGCAGCCGACCTTGTGTTGCACGACCTGGTGATGCGTATCCGTGCGCGCCTGGCCGACGGTAGTGGTGCCGTCGAACGAATCGATCTGCTGGCCATCTTTCACTACCTGCAATTGCCATTGCACGACCTGCTGCGCCGGCCGTTGTTGCGCGTGGGCGAGCAACGAAGCGCCAAGCAGCATGGCCACGATACTGGTTTTCCACATAAAAGGTTCTCCGCTCACGCGTCGGTTGCGGGGTTGCCTTGCCTCTCGCCGCAGCAGGTCAGAGAGCAATCTTACCCCCGATGGCCGCAACGATTTCTGACACGGTCGACGAGGGCCGGTTCAGCAACAATCCATTCCAGATAAGGCGCGGAATGCCAGCGATGGTTAGCAGCAGAGCCGCGCGACTGCTGGCTTGCACGCGTTTGTGTCCTCGCTACACTGGACTGGAATCGGCGCTCACAAGGCGCCGCCGCTGCAGGATCAGCCAGACGGGGTGAGCGATGACGACAGCAATGGTCAAACAGGAAATCGCCGTGGCCTCGTTCAGCCGGGTGTATGACCTCGATGAGGTCGAAAGCGCGCTGAACGGTCTCGGCGAGGGCGCGAACGAGGCGCTGCGCGCCACCTACGAAAAGATGCTGAAAACCGGCAATCTGCGCTTCTGCGTGAAACCGAACCGGATGCCATCGATCGACGATCTGATCGACGCACTGCCCAATTTTTCCTCACCACTCGACGACATTCGCAAGCAGGTCGCGCTGTGCCTCGAAACCGAGGATCGGCTCGAACTGATGCCGATCCTGCTGCTTGGCGAACCCGGCATCGGCAAGACGCATTTCGCGAAGCAGTTGGCGCGCCTGCTCGGCACCGCGTACCACTACGTCGCGATGAGTTCGCTGACGGCGGGCTGGATTTTGTCGGGCGCGTCGTCGCAATGGAAGAACGCGAAGCCGGGCAAGGTGTTCGATGCGCTCGTGAACGGCAGTTATGCGAACCCGGTGATCGCCGTCGACGAGATCGACAAGGCGACCGGCGATTCGCAATACGACCCGCTCGGTGCGCTCTACGCGCTACTCGAACACGACACCGCCCAGAGCTTCGTCGACGAGTTCGCCGAGATTCCGATTAATGCGGGCAACGTGATCTGGATCGCGACCGCCAACGACGAACGCGCGATCCCCGAGCCGCTCCTGAACCGCATGAACGTCTACGAGATCCCGCCGCCCGACCACGCCGGCGCGCGACGCATCGCGCAGTCGATCTACGACGAAATCCGCGGCGCGCACAACTGGGGCCTGCGCTTTCCTGAGTCGCTCGGCGACGCGACGCTCGATGCGCTCAAGCGGGCATCGCCGCGCGAGATGCGCCGCGCGATCCTGAACGGCTTCGGCGCGGCGCGCATCGCGGGACGCGACCGGATCGAACCCGCCGATATCCGGCTCGGCTACGGAAACCGGCGAAAACCGATCGGATTTTGACGTTTTCGGCCGGTTTTTTGCACCAAACTCCCGCTTTTCGTCATTCGGGTGGCTGTCGCGGCAATTCGTACAATGTGTGTGGTGAATGCAACGGCAATTGTTGCTGTTTTCGACGTGGATCGTCGGATCAAGCCAGTTTGGGCCGCCATCACCTGGTCGATGCGCACGAGCGTTTGTCAGTTCTGTCTGTACCGAGTCGTACAATTTTCCGTGGGGGTGATAAAAAGACATAAGCAGACCCAGCGGACAGATACGTTCGACAATGAACGGAACGCGGCGGCGAGGTGCCGTTCCTGTCTTCCTTCCATCGGCTGAACGAGGCAGCGCGCGGCGCGATGCGCCGCGTCAACGGATATGGATCAAATCGAATGTGTAGTGATCGGTGCCGGCGTGATCGGCCTCGCGACGGCGCGCGCTCTCGCGGCGCGCGGGCGCGAAGTGATCGTGCTGGAGGCCGCCGACGCGATCGGCGTGGGCACGAGTTCACGCAACAGCGAAGTGATTCACGCGGGCATCTACTATCCGCGCGGATCGCTGAAGGCGACGCTGTGCGTGCGCGGCCGCGAAATGCTGTATGACTACTGCGCCGAGCGCAACGTGCCGCATTCGCGCTGCGGCAAGCTGCTCGTCGCGACGTCGCGCAACCAGATTCCGCAACTCGAAAGCATCATGGCCAAAGGGCGCGACAACGGCGTGCTCGACCTGATGCGCATCACCGGCGATCAGGCGCAGGCGCTCGAACCGGCGCTCGAATGCGTGGAGGCGGTGTTTTCGCCGCAGACGGGGATCGTCGATAGTCATCAGTACATGCTCGCGCTGCAAGGCGATGCCGAGCGCGACGGCGCCGTGTACGCGTTTCATGCGCCGGTCGAGGCGATCGAGGCTCACAACGGCCGCTTCACGATCGCGGTCGGCGGTGCGGCGCCGACCACGATCAGCGCCGCCTGCGTGATTAACAGCGCGGGTCTGCATGCGAACGCGCTCGCGCGCAAGATTCGCGGGCTCGACCCGCGCCACGTGCCGCCGCTTTACTTCGCGCGCGGCAATTACTTCAGCATCTCGGGGCGCGCGCCGTTCAGCCGCCTGATTTATCCGATGCCGAACGAGGCCGGCCTCGGCGTGCATCTGACGCTCGATCTCGGCGGCCAGGCGCGTTTCGGTCCCGACGTCGAGTGGGTCGACGCGATCAATTACGACGTCGATCCACGTCGCGCGGAGTCGTTTTATGCGGCGATTCGCGCGTACTGGCCGGCCTTGCCCGATAACGCATTGCAGCCGGCTTACGCGGGGATTCGTCCGAAGCTTTCAGGTCCTGGTGAACCCGCCGCCGATTTCGTGATTCAGGGGCCGGCCGCGCATGGCGTGCGGGGGCTCGTCAATCTGTTCGGCATCGAGTCGCCGGGTCTGACGGCATCGCTGGCGATCGCGCAGCGGGTCTGCGAGCTGGCGGGGCGCGCGTAAAGCCGCGGTTACACCGTACCGAACTGCTTATCTCCAGCATTTGGAATATCACCGGAGACGGCTTCGTTGCTATCCTTGGCGAACGCTGTCATCAGAACGGCGTTGATTCCAATATAAATGGAGTGAGTCCCCATGAGATCTTCCCGTCGTACGTTTTTGATCACCAGCATCGGTGTGGCATCGACACTCGCACTGTCGCGCCAGGCGTTCGCCGACGCGCCGAAAGTCTCCGAAACCGATCCGACCGCGCAGGCGCTTGGCTACAAGGCGGACGCGAGCAAGGTCGACAAGGCGAAATTCGCCAAATTCCAGCCGGGCCAGCAATGCAGCAACTGCAGCTTCTTCCAGGGCAAGGCAGGCGATGCCTACGGCGGCTGCCCGATGTTCGCGGGCAAACAGGTCGCGGCCACGGGCTGGTGCAGCGCCTATAACAAGAAGACCTGATCGAGCCTGTGTTCGATGTGCAGGCTTTGCGCGGGATGCGCGGCGACATTGCTGCGCATCCCGCGACTGCGTGCATCGTGGCGTTTTGCGCCGCATGCGGATTGCAGCGCGCCGCTGGATGTTTTAGCGGCGCGCTTTCATCAATGGCGGGCGCCTGTCGAACCACGGCCGTGCCGCCTCGAGTTGCGCGGCGAGTCTGAACAGCGTCGCTTCGCCGCCGACACGCGCGGCGAACTGCACACCGATCGGCAGCCCCCGCGCGTTCCAGTACAAGGGCACCGACATCGCCGGCTGGCCACTCAGGTTGAACAGCTCCGTGCAGCCGGCCCACGCGAATGCCTTGTTCGACGCTTCGAACAGCAGTCTCTTCATCAATCGTTCCAGCGGCATCGTGGTGACCGCGCGCATCTGCATGCGCTCGACCGAGCTCGGCCGCATCTCGCCGATCTTGATCGGCGCGGACGCGAGCGTCGCGCACAAGAGCACGTCGTAGCGGTTCAGCAGATCGGTCAGACGTGCGGTGATGCGCCGCTGTTCTTCGAGCGCGGCCGGCAACCCCTGTTCGCCGATCTTGCGGCCGACATGCGCCATCGCCCACGTCGAAATTTCGAACTCGGCGCGCGCCGGCTTGTGCCCGGTGATGCGCTCCGCGTTCAGCACGAGGTCTTCGGCAGTCACCGACCACAGCGTCAGGAACGCATGACGGACCGCCGCGAAATCGACGCCGAGCGTCACCGGCTCCAGACGATGGCCGAGTGAGCTCGCGAGTTGCGCGGCGTCGTCGAGCGCGGCGCGGGCATCGGCCGATAACGACGGCGCGAGCATCGGCTCGGTCACGTAGGCGATCGTCAGGGGCTTACATGGCTCGCGGGTCGCGCCGAGAAAGGTGCCGGGGGCGCCGGCCGGCCGTTCGGCGTTGCCCGCCAGCAGGTCGAGCAGCAATGCGCTGTCGCGCACGCTGCGCGATACGGCGTGATCGATGCCGAGTTCGCCGGCACTGGCCTGCGCCGCGCGCGGCACGCGACCGCGAGACGGCTTCAGGCCGAACAGTCCGCAGCATGACGCCGGAATCCGGATCGAGCCGCCGCCGTCCGACGCATGCGCGAGCGGCACCACGCCGGCGGCGACCGCCGCCGCGGCGCCGCCGCTCGAACCGCCCGGCGTGTGATCGAGATTCCACGGATTGCGGCACGCGCCGAATAGTTCGGGCTCCGTATAAGGCATCTGGCCGAGCTCTGAGGTGCTGGTCTTTGCGAAGATGTTCAGACCCGCCGCTTTCGCGAGCGCAACGACCGGCGCGTCCTGCGTCGGAATGAAGTGGCGGTAGTGTCGGCTGCCCATGGCCATGCGCAGCCCCGCCACGGGCGCGCCGAGATCCTTGATCAGGAACGGCACGCCGGCGAGCGCGGCGTGAGCGGAGGAGTTCTCCGTTCCGTTCACACCGTCGACGCTTTTCGCGCGATTTGCGTCGTCGCGTGACGCGCGCTGGCGGGCCGCATCGTAGTCCTTCAGGACGACTGCGTTGATGGCCGGATTGACGGCCTCGGTGCGCGAGATCGCGACGTCGATCAGTTCGCGCGCGCTAACCTGGCGTGTGCGCACGAGTTCGGCGAGGCCGATGGCGTCATGAGCGAGATAGTCTGATAGCACGTCGGTTGAGCCCTCGCGGTCGGTTGGCATGCTGCGTCGAATTTGCGGCCGGCCATGCACGCGCGACAGCGTCGTTTCGCTCGATTTCGCGTTTGCTCCGCTCGGCGTCGCGCATGTGAAAAGACGGCGTGTCGGCTGACACGCCGTCTTCCACAGAGTACCTGAGTTGAGCGCCGACGTGACTGATGTGAATTCGGATGCTCACTCTATATGCGTGAGCTCCGCGAATTACATCCGCTCGCCGAGGAACGTCAGCGTGCGGCCATGCGCCAATGCCGACGCGTGCTGGTTGTAGGACGCACGATCGGAGCAGTTGAAGCCGTGATCCGCGTTCGGGTAGATGTTGAATTGCACGTCGGCGCGACCCGCGAAGCGCTCCTGAATCTGGCCGATGTCCGACGGCAGAATATGCGCGTCGAGCTCGCCGTAGTGGAACTGCATCGGCACTTTGACGTTCGCGGCCTTGTCGAGATGGTTGTGGATGCCGCCGCCGTAGTAGGCGACAGCGGCGTCGACCGAACCGGCCGCCGCGGCGAGATAGGCGAGACGGCCGCCGAAGCAGTAGCCGATCGCCGCGACCTTGCCGGTCACTTCCGGCAGCGCACGCAAGGCGGCCGCGGCGGCGCCGATGTCGGCGACCGCGTCGTCGACTTTGGTCTTCTGCATCAGTTCGATGCCCTTTTCGCGATCCTTGCCCTCATACGTCAACTCGACGCGCGGCTGCACGCGCCAGAATACGTCCGGGGCGAGCGCGACATAGCCGTCCTGCGCGTACTGATCGGCGACCGAGCGAATATGGCTGTTCACGCCGAAGATTTCCTGAATGATGATGACGGCCGGCCCCTTGCCGCCCTTCGGCAGCGCGAGGTAGCCGCCGAAAGTGTCGTTGCCGGCCGGGATGTCGATCCATCGGGAAGTCGTGCTCATGTTGTTCTCCATTGACTCGCGCGAACGCCGCGCGAGGTCGGTGTGTACGAAACGCTCAAGGCCACGCGGCCCTGCAACGGGCGATTAGTTTGCCATCAAAAGAACCGGCTTGCAGTGAGGCGGGACGGGGACTTCGCGGCCGATGCGGCAGCCGCTCGCGCACTATGCGCCTGACTTTCGCGCACAGCTGGAGGCACTGATCGAATTGCGTGGGGCGGTCGCCGGCTTTACGTTCGGGCCGTTATCGGCGGCTGACGTCGAGCGTTTGCATGCAAAGCGGCAGCTATGTAGTTGGGACTGCGACGCATGTGCCGAAGGTGTCGCGTGGCGCGATGCGGGCGCCGATGCCGTCGCCCGCGCAGGGCGCAGAAGCAGGCGCGCATCGCGGCACGTTCATCGGCGTATTCGAAGATGCGCTGGTCGGCATGATGGCGCTCGTGCCGCAACTGGTCGACGCGACCGGGCTGCCGGTGCTCGCGGCCGGCGGCATTATGGACGGTCGCGGCATCGTCGCGGCACGCGCGCTCGGCGCGCAAACCGCGATGATGGGCATCGCATTTCTGACCACCCGCGAGAACGCGATCGCCGAGGTATGGAAAACCCGCGTGCGCGGCATGTCCGATACGCCGACCACGGTGACGCGCGCGATCACGGGCCGTCACGCGCGCGGCATCCGCAATCCGTTGATGCAACGTTTGCGCGAATCGGCGGAAAGCACCGCGCCGTATCCGGTGCAAAACGCGTTGACGCAGGCGCAGCGGCAAAGCGCGGCGCGCCGAAGCAATCGGCGCGACTGAACTGATGACGCAGCTCGAGCGGGAATGGCGAGCGCCCTCCGCGCGAATCGCCGAGTTCATGCGTTGATTGCGTGGCCGATTTAAGACTGATTTAAGTTTTTTACCGCTGTCACATTCCTGTGCTGCACGCCACATTTTTGAGTTGAAAAACCCTTCGAATCTTATGTGACAGAACCCGGAAAAAGACTAAATCCGCGCCTGCGGAGAAACTTCCCAATTAGCGGAAACCCGCATGGGCTGGGGCTTTTCGGCTCGCTCACCCAGGCCGCGAGCGGCTCGCGTACGAACTGCGCTATTAGTGTTGTTCCCACTTTCTCAAAAAATTCCCGCAAATTAATTTGTTGGCCTACACTTGCGCGCAAGTACGGTTTGCCAAACTGTCACAAACAGTCCGGTAAACGTGCTGGCCAAGTGCATGAACGATGCAACCGGCGTGGTCGTCCACGGGACTGAGCGACACGTGTAGGGGAAGCGGGGCACAGGGCGATTACGTTGTTTTGACCGAAACTGGAGACTTACATGAACATCAAAATTCAAAAGCTGTTGCCGATCAGCGCTGCCGCTCTGCTGTTCGCGACGTTGGCAACATCGGCCGCAGCCGACACGGTCGTCAAGATCGGTCACGTTGCGCCGTTGACCGGCGGTATCGCTCACCTGGGCAAGGACAACGAAAACGGCGCGCGTCTCGCCGTCGAGGAAATCAACGCGAAGGGTCTGACGATCGGCGGCCAGAAGGTCACGCTGCAACTGGACGCGCAGGACGACGCGGCCGACCCCCGTACGGCTACGCAGGTTGCGCAGAAGCTCGTCGACGACAAGGTCGTCGCCGTGGTCGGCCACCTGAACTCGGGCACCTCGATCCCGGCATCGAAGATCTATAGCGATGCGGGCATCGTGCAGATCTCGCCGTCGGCAACGAACCCGGCCTACACGCAGCAAGGCTTCAAGACGACCTACCGTGTCGTCGCGACCGATGCTCAGCAAGGCCCGGCACTCGCGAACTACGCGGCCAAGGGCATGAAGGTGAAGAGCGTCGCGATCGTCGACGACTCGACCGCTTACGGCCAGGGTCTGGCGAACGAGTTCGAGAAGACGGCGAAGGCGCTCGGTCTGAACGTCGTGTCGCACGACGCGACGAACGACAAGGCCGTCGACTTCCGCGCGATTCTGACGAAGATCAAGGGTGAAAATCCCGACGCGATCATGTACGGCGGCATGGACGCAACCGGTGGCCCGTTCGCCAAGCAGGCGAAGCAGCTCGGCCTGCGCGCGAAGGTGCTGGCAGGTGACGGCGTGTGTACCGACAAGCTGTCGGACCTGGCCGGCGACGCAACCGACAACATCGTCTGCTCGGAAGCCGGCATGGCGCTCGAAAAGATGGCGGGCGGCAAGGCGTTCGAAACGAAGTACGAGAAGCGCTTCGGTCAGCCGATCCAGATTTACGCGCCGTTCACGTATGACGCGGTATACATCATCGTCGACGCGATGAAGCGCGCTAACTCGACCGATCCGGCGAAGATCCTGGCAGCGATGCCGGCGACCGACTACAAGGGCGTGATCGGCGAAACGACGTTCGACTCGAAGGGCGACCTGCAGCACGGCGTGATCTCGCTGTACAACTACAAGCAAGGCAAGAAGACGCTGCTCGACGTCGTCAAGATGTAAATTCGGTGTGATCGAAGGCGGCGTTTGCGCCGCACTTCGATTCGCTGCTTGAGAGGCACGTGGGCCGCGAGGCTTGCGTGCCTTTTCTTTTGATCACCGCGCCTGTCAGATCTTCAAACGCCGCAGCACCTTCGGCCCGGCGAAGGCGATCATCGCGGCGCACACCGCGACGACCGACAGCCCGATCGTCAGATTGGTCACCTGCGCGACGGCGCCGATGATCACCGGTCCGAGCAGCAAGCCGAAATAGGCCAGTCCCGCGACGTGCGCGAGCCCCTCGGCCGCGTGGATACCCTTCACGCTCGCCGCCGCCGCGAACAGCACCGGCATCATGTTCGCGAGGCCCAGGCCGATCAGCGCAAAGCCGGCGAGCGCGGCCACCGGATTCGGCAGCAGCAGCGCGTCGACCATCCCGGCGCAGGCGAGCGTCGCGCTGATCATCACGAGCTGCGGTGCGCCGAAGCGGGCGCGCACCGCGTCGCCGGCAAAACGGGCGGCCGCCATGCCGCCGGAGAACGCCGCGTAGGCGGCGCTGGCGAGCGCTGGCGTCGAGAGCACGACATCGCGCATATAGACCGTGGCCCAGTCGTACATCGCGCCTTCGGCAATCAGTGCGACCAGCGCCATCGTGCCGAGCGCCCATAGCGCCGGCGAGCGCCAGCGGCTCGCACGCGGCGTCGCGGCATCGGGATGCTCGGCGTGCGGCACGTGCGGCAGCACCGACGGGCATGCGAGCACCAGCACGAGCGCGCTGGCCGCCGCGGCGAGCGCGAGATGCAGCGCCGGCGCCATGCCGCGAGACAGCAGCGCCCCGCCGACCGCCGCGCCGAACATGCCGCCAAGGCTGAACATCCCGTGCAGCGACGACATGATCGGTTTGCCGAGCGCCTTTTCGACGGCGCTCGCTTCGGCGTTCATAGCGACGTCGAGCGTGGCCATGCCGGCGCCGAAGACGGCCAGCACGACCAGCAGAATCCAGTACGCCGGCACGACCAGAATCAGCGCCGCGCAGGCGGCCATCGCGAGTCCGCCGGCCAGGCAGGCGCGGCGCGTGCCGACCCGCGCGATCCACGACGCGTTGGTCACCATCGCGCCGATCGATCCGCCCGCCACCGCGAACAACGCGAACGACAGCATCGCCGGATCCAGATGGAAGCGGTCGCGCACCGTCGGCACGTGCACGCCCCACGACGCGTACATCATGCCGGCGATGAAAAACAGCGCCATCGTGGCGATCCGTGCGCGTTGGCGTGCAGTGACGGACAGGTCGCGATGGGCGGCCGGGAGGACGGCGAATTCGGAGGCGTGGTGATCGGGCACGGAGGTCTCGGGGCGGAGGGCGCGAGAAAGCGCATTGAAAGCGGATCTCCGATTTTATCGAAGCGTGGTGGCTAACGCTTGGAGCCGTGGGATCGGGCGCATACGATTGATGGGCAGTGGATGCAACGAAGCGGGATTGCTGGATGTCATGCTTTGGTGCGCCGCAGTTGTCTTTGAAATGCTGCGCGTGACGGCTTTTGCGCCGCTCACCGCTGTCCGTTCGTTTTTTCTTTCACCGAGGAACGCTCAGTTGAACATTCCCGCTCACGCTCCGCTGCATCTGCTGCACACGGCCGCGGTCGGCACGCTCGCCACGCACGCTCGCCAGCCCGAGGGCTTTCCGTATCCGTCGGTGCTGCCGTTCGCGCCGGACGCGCAGCATCGTCCGACGATCCTCGTGAGCCGGCTCGCGGAGCACACGCACAATCTCAACGCCGATCCGCGCGCCGGTTTCCTGGCCGTCGACGCACCCGATGGCGACGTGCTGGGCGGCCAGCGCGTGACGCTGCTCGGCCGTTTCGAGCCGGTCGACTCGAGCCCGGAACTGTTGCGGCGCTACCTGCGCTATCACCCGGACGCGGAGCGCTATCTGGCGTTGGGCGATTTCACCTTCTGGATCATGGAGATCGAGCGGCTGCGCTACATCGGCGGCTTCGGCGCGATGGGCTGGCTCGACGGCGCGGAACTCGATCCGCTGCCACCGCTTGCCGCCAGCGAGGAGGACGCGCTGATCGCGGAGTTCGGCCGCCGGCTCAGTCGCGCGGGCGACATCGAATTGCTGGGCGTCGATCGTTATGGCGCCGATCTGAAACGCAACGGCGTGCGCCGCCGTTTCGCATTCGATGACGCGCGGTCCGATTCCGGGACATTGCATGCGGCGCTCGAAGTCTGCATCGAGCGGCATGCGAATTAAGCATTTATCGTTTATCGAAAAACAAGCCTGCGCCAGTCGCGAGGGAGGGACACTTGTATCAAAAGGCGTGCTTATTCCAGTCAAAGCTTTCATGCCGTGAAATGTTTCATGTGCAATGGGCGCCTCGGGTCTCATTTTCTGATAGTTGAATCGGATCAATATGCGAATCGGCGGCATTTTTTCAGCGGCGTGCGAAATCAGCGATTTGAAAGGCCGTAGTCCGACCCAGAAGCGGCGCAGGAAACTTTTTGAAACGAATTTAAATTAATTTTTTCCAGGCGCTTATCCAGCCTTTCTATTTTGTGTTAATCTCGCCATCAAATTCCGAGGCATGAAACCTTCAAAGGCGAGTCGGCATAAGACCGGCGTCATTTATCCATACCACAAGGGAACCTATGTCTTCCTACAAGGAACTACTCGCGCAGCGCGAGAAGCTCGAAAAGCAGATTGAAGAAGCGAAGTCGCGCGAATACGCGGAAGTGTTGAATGAAATCAAGCAGAAAATGGCCGACTATGGCATTTCGCTGAGCGAACTCGGCGGCGGCCGCGCACCCAAGGGCGCTAAAGCGAGCCGGCCGCGCGCAGGCGTCGCACCTAAATATCGCGATCCCGAAAGCGGCAGCACGTGGTCCGGTCGCGGCAAACCGCCGCGCTGGATCGCAGGGCTTGATCGCGAAAAGTTTCTGATCCAGAAGTAATCGCGATCCGGCGGACGGTAAGGGTTGCCTGCACGTAATGCGAATACTGGCAATCCACCGCGTTTATAGCCTGCTGCTGAATCTCAGAAAGCCGCGCACCGTTCAGGGCGCGGTTTTGTCATTTGCGGCGCCCGTTTTCTGGCGCATGCACTTCAGGCAACTGGAACGCGAATGCTTTTCGTTTCGATAAGCGACTGATTTAAAAAGGTTTTTTCTTGGGCTTCCCTGCGCAAGCGAATTGTGGCGGGTACAATAACAACAATTAACCTTTCCGCCTTTTCAGCATGTCGTCCGCCGCGATCGCCCAAACCGCCGAGAAACAACGCGTTGCACGCAAGAGTACCTTTGCGAGTATTGCGGTCAATACCGTATTGATGACGCTGCAAATCATCATCGGCACGATCGCGCACTCGCAGGCGCTGGTTGCCGACGGTATCCATTCGCTCGCCGATCTGATTTCCGATTTTGTCGTGCTGATTGCCAATCGGCATAGCGGGGCCAAACCCGACGCCGATCACAATTACGGTCATAGCCGTTATGAGACGGTGGCGTCCTTATTTCTCGGCGCGCTGCTGATCTCGGTCGGCGTCGGTATGTTGTGGCGCGCCGGTACGCGGCTCGCCGATCTACAAAATATCCCCGCCGTGCATATCAGCGCACTCGCGGTCGCGGCGCTCGTACTGGTCTCGAAGGAAGCGCTGTTTCGCTACATGCTGAGCGAGGCGAATCGGGTGCGTTCCGCGATGCTGATCGCGAACGCATGGCACGCCCGTTCGGACGCGGCGTCGTCGCTGGTGGTGGGGATCGGCGTGGTCGGCAGTCTGGCCGGCTTGCGGTTGCTCGACCCGATCGCGGCGGCTATCGTCGGCTTCATGGTCGCGCGCATGGGCTGGACCTTCGGTTGGGACGCGCTACAGGATCTGTCGGACCGCGCGCTCGACGAAACCGCCGCCGCCGACATGCGCGCGCTGCTGATGTCCACCCCGGGCGTGCGTGACGTGCACGAAATGCGCACGCGCAAGACGGGCGATTTCGCGCTCGTCGACGCGCATATCCTCGTCGATCCGATGATTTCGGTGTCGGAAGGTCATTACATCGCGGAGTCGGCGCGTCTGCGTGTGCTGACCGACAAGCGCGTGCTCGACGCGCTGATCCACGTTGACCCGGAAAACGACGCGCTCGCGCATCCACCGGTCGATCTGCCACCGCGTGAGCGCGTGACCGCCGAGGTCGACGCGGCGCTGGCTGCCGGTGGCCTGCGGGCCGCTGCGGTGAATCTGCACTACCTGAGCACCGGGCTCGATGTGGAGGTTGTGTTGCCGGCGGCGGGGTCTGCTGAAGGGTGTACTGCGGAGGGCGCCGAAGCCGCTCGTCTGCTGGAGAGCGAGGCGCAGTCGCTCGGCCGCGTCGATCTGGCGGCGCTCAAGCGTCGTCTCGGCGCACGCAACCTCGACGTGCTGCTGCAACGGGATATCTCTGCCGCGCAAGGCGGTTCGACGGCGGAGCTCAAGACCGGCGCGGCCCCCGCCGGTCGGTCAACCGCCAGCGAGCCTCACAACGCCGACTGAGTTTGGCGAGTTTCGGACGCCCGAAACCGCGAACTTCCATGCCGCCCGCGGCAGCGGCATCCGTCACAACGGCAACTGCGTATCAAACTTGATTTCGCGCAGGACCACGCTCGTGCGCACCTGCGCAACGGCCGGAATCTTGAAAATGCGTTCGTGCAGAAAGCTGTCGTACGCCTTAATGTCCGGCGCGACGATCTTCAGGATGTAATCGGATTCACCGGTCGTGCTGTAGCACTCGGTCACTTCAGGGCAGGTAGCGATTTCCCGCTCGAACTGCTCGACGCCGCCTTCGGTGTGACGCGTCAGATGGATATGCGCGAGCGCACACACGTGCAAGCCGAGCTTTTCGCGATCGAGGAGCGCGGTGTAGCGCTGGATCACGCCCGACTGTTCCATATCCTTGATGCGCCGCCAGCACGGCGTGCTCGACAACCCGACCTGGTCGGAGATTTCCTGCACGGAACGGCGTGCGTCGAGCTGCAGCAGGCGCAGGATCTTCTGTGAGAACGTATCGAGTGTCAACTGCGCCTCCGTTAGCGTCGCCGTATCAACGAATGGTAGAGGGCGCGAAAACGAAACGCAATGTAAAACGGCTCTCGCGAGCGAGATTGCCTAATTTACCGGGTCCGGAGCGGCGTTTTGCCCTGAGCCGTCCCCATCATCCTTGCCGTCCCCCGGCAGCTCGGGCTGACGCGCGCGCAAGTCCTTCAGCATGTTGCAAAAGAGGGCACCCTGCTCGATGGCGTCGTCGAGTGCGACGTGCGTGTGCGGATGCTCGTCGAACCAATGTTTCGGAAAGCGCGGCTTGATGTTCTTGCGGTACGGCAGGCCGGTCATCGCGAACGCGAGCGTCTTGATATCGAGCGCCGACCACGAGAACGGGCAGCGGCCGACGAAGCGCATCATGTACCAGAACATATAGGTGAAGTCGAAGCCAGCCGGCATCGCGACGAACACCGGCTTGCCCGGCAGCGCCTCGACCCAGTCGACATAGGCGCTCAGGGCGGCCTCGGGCTTCTGCAAATCCTGGCGGCAAGCCGCCCATGCTTCCGGCTGGGTCTTCCACCACGCTTCCTGCACTGGATGCGGCGCCGCGCCTTCGAGTAGTTCGAGATTCGCCGAGAACGTCGCGATCAGCCGCTTGTCCTCTGTGTACGCGGCGGATGCAAAGCTCAGCATCGAATGCGGGCCTGGAATGGGGCCGTCCGCTTCGACGTCGGTACTGACATAGATTTCGCTGCTCATGCGCCCACTCCGTCGGCGACGTAGGGATTCGTGCGGCGCTCGGCGCCGAACGTCGAGGTTGGGCCGTGGCCCGGCACGAACGTGACGTCGTCGCCGAGCGGCCAAAGTTTGTCGCGGATCGAGCGGATCAGGTCCGCGTGGTTGCCGCGCGGGAAATCCGTGCGGCCGATCGAGCCGGCGAACAGCACGTCGCCGACCAGCGCAAGCCGGTGCGCGCGGCTGAAGAAGACCACGTGGCCCGGCGTGTGGCCGGGGCAGTGGTAGACCTCGAAGGTTTCGTCGCCGAACTGCACGGTGTCGCCGTCTTGTAGCCAGCGGTTCGGCACGAAGGCATCGGCGGCCGGGAAGCCGAAGCGCGTGCTTTGATCCGGCAGCTTGTCGAGCCAGAAGCGTTCGTCGGGATGCGGACCTTCGATCGGGACGCCGTAATGGCCGGCGAGCGTCTTCGCGCCGGCGCAGTGATCGATGTGGCCATGGGTCAGCAAGACCTTCTCGACGGTCACGTTCTGCCGCGCGATCTCACGTTGGATCACGTCGAGGTCGCCGCCCGGATCGACGACGGCCGCGCGCCCCGTGGTCTCGCAAACGAGCAACGAGCAGTTCTGCTGGAACGGCGTGACTGGGATCAGGGTGACTTTCATGGCTGGAACGACGCGCTGGAAAAACGTTGATTGTACCGGCCTCGCGACAGTCTCCGTCGCCGATGCGACGAGGCTTACGCATGGCACTGTTGCGCCTGTGGTAGGGCCATTTTTGCGATAAATGTGAAGATTGATCAAGGATTGGGGGCGCTCGCCATCCCAAAATTTTTTTTTGGGTATAATGGAGTCCATGCACAAGAGTTGTGCAGCCACAAGGCGACGCATCCCCACAAAACGGGGACGCCGCTCGCTATTCAAGTAAGGGCTGTCGGCATGCCGATGGCCATCAAGTATCGATGCGTTCGATGCACACGTCTTGCCCAGCCAGGCGCCGCGCGCCTGCTACGGAATTAACCTCCGTGACGCTGGGTGGGGCCTACGCCGCCGTTCCTGCGCGCTGAGTTGCGCGCGCAAGAACGTGTTTGCCACGTTCAATTGGCGGCATGTGGGGTCTGGTCAGGCTGCCGGGGACAGGTTGCGCCAGACGTGAAAATTAACCGTGCGGTAGCGGCTGAGTCAGCCGTATCCGGGCTTTGACGTACTGCGCTTTTTCGCGCGGCGCGTCGTCGTCCCTACCGCCGGAGCCGCAAGCAACATGCCCAGCAGTTTCGCGGGTGACGCGGCTCGACTATGTGTTTGCACGTCTTATGAAAACTCGGCTATCCCGTGGTCTAGGGACTCTTTTTGCCTTTTTTGTACTGGCCGGTTGCGCCACGCCTCCTGGCGCGAGCGACACGTCCGCGAACGACACGCCGCAACGTACGAAGAACGTGCACCTGAGTTCTTTCGGACCTCAATCGTTCGGTAGCGCGCCGGCCTCGAGCCCGAGCACGTCGAACGCGCCTGCGTCGTCGCTGGCTGATGCGAAGCCGCTCACCGACGATGGCGTCGATGTGCCGGACTTCCATCAGATCGGACGCGCGTCGTGGTACGGGCGCTTCTTCCACGGCCGCCGCACCGCCAACGGCGAGCGTTACGACATGCACGCCCTGACGGCCGCGCATCGTACGCTGCCGCTCGGCTCCTACGTGCGCGTGACCAATCCGGCCAATTCGCGCTCGGTGATCGTACGGATCAACGACCGCGGTCCGTACGCGCGCGGCCGCGTGATCGACCTGTCGATGGCGGCCGCCGGCATGCTCGACATGCGCCACAGCGGCACCGCGCGGGTCAAGATCGAAGGGCTCACGCAGCAGGAAGCGCGCGCCGAGCTGAACGAGACGCTCGCGTCGAACTCGGATTCGAACAAGTGATGTGACGTGACGCGCCGGTGATGCCGCGTCGGCAGAACCAACCATCTGTAGACAAGCGAAGGGCCGCGATATGCGGCCCTTTTCTTTTTCGTGCGCCCAGCATGGGCGCATTCCTGCGGGTGTAAGTCCCGCCATAAGCTGGTCACAGCGAATGAAGTGAAGCGCAACTGCACGAGGGCGACCGGATGTGGGGAGGAAGCGTGGAGCGTAAATCGCGAGCCGATGAACAAGAACCGTATAGAAGGCGCTGCCGAGCAGGGCGAGCGGGCGAAAAACCGCGAAGCTCTCGTGACCAAGGTGAAGTGGCGTAGATGCGGCGGTTGTGCGATGAAGGAGTGCGTTCTTACCTGGGGAGGCCTCGCCTCATGCCTGAAAGGGTGACGGCGTCGAGCCGGAGCGAGGAGTCAGCAGAGGCCGTAGTAGTCACAGGACAGGTCGATGAGTCCGAAGCTGGTGACGAAGGGCCAAACGGGAAGGAGTGTCCAGCGTCATGTCGATGCGACAGGTACTGCGTCAGAAGCCCGTGCAAGCGGGGCGAGCGGGAGGCACACGCGGTGAAGCTGCGTCTATGCCCGTGAGCGACGAAGCCTGTTGCCCGCGCCATGAATCCGGGGACACAGGGTCAGCGCTGCTGATGGCGGCGCTGACGAGAGAGAACCTGAAGCAGGCATTCAAACGGGTACGGGCCAACAAGGGAGCCGCTGGCGTGGACGGTCTGGACATTGACCAGACGTCGCGCCATCTGGTGACGGCGTGGCCGGCGATCCGTGAACAGTTGCTGAAGGGGACGTACCGGCCCAGCCCGGTACGGCGGGTGACGATCCCGAAACCGGACGGAAGCGAGCGCGAGCTTGGCATCCCGACGGTGACGGACCGGCTGATCCAGCAGGCGCTGCTGCAGGTGCTGCAACCGGTTCTGGACCCCACCTTCAGCGCGCACAGCTATGGTTTCCGGCCCGGACGGCGTGCGCACGATGCGGTGCTTGCCGCGCAGTCGTACGTGCAGTCGGGCCGGCGAATCGTGGTGGACGTTGATCTGGAGAAGTTCTTCGACCGGGTCAACCACGACATCCTGATCGACCGTCTACAGAAACGTATTGGGGACGCCGGGGTGATCCGGCTGATCCGGGCGTATCTGACGAGCGGCATCATGGATGGCGGTGTGGTTCAGCAGCGCGAACAGGGCACGCCGCAGGGCGGGCCGCTATCGCCGTTGCTGGCCAACGTGTTGCTCGACGAGGTGGACAAGGAACTGGAGCGGCGCGGTCACTGCTTCGCGCGCTATGCCGACGACGCGAACGTGTACGTTCGCAGTCGGCGCGCGGGCGAACGGGTGATGGCGTTGCTGCGGCGGCTGTACGGGCGACTGCGTTTGAAGGTCAACGAGACCAAAAGCGCAGTGGCCAGCGTGTTTGGACGCAAGTTCCTGGGCTACAGCTTCTGGGTGGCACCCGGACGCGAGGTCAAGCGCCGCGTGGCGGACAAACCGCTGGCGACGTTTCGGCAACGCATCCGGGAACTGACCGCTCGTTCATGCGGGCGCAGCCTGCGGGAAGTGGTGCGACAGGTACGCGCGTACCTGCTGGGCTGGAAGGCGTACTTCCGTCTGGCGCAGACACCGAAGGTCTGGCGTGAGCTGGACAAGTGGTTGCGTCACCGACTGCGCGCAATCCAGCTCAAGCAGTGGAAGCGCGGTACGACGATGTACCGCGAACTGCGCGCGATGGGCGCCGCCGTTGATGTGGCGCGACGGGTGGCGGCCAACGGCCGTCGCTGGTGGCGCAACAGCGGCAGGCTGCTAAGCAGACTGTTCACGGTGGCGTGGTTCGACCGGCTGGGTTTGCCCCGTCTCTCATGACCTCAACTTCCCGAACCGCCCGGTGCGGACCCGCATGCCGGGTGGTGTGGCAGGGGCGCAGCCCGATGGCTGCCCCCTATGCCGATTGCCGCTTTGCCCGCCAGGCTTGGCCTTCAGGTGTCGGGCTCGTCTTCCTTCAGTGCGAGCGCGCGCGTGTACAGCGCATTGCGCGATGCGCCCGTGAGCGCCGCCGCGACCTTCGCGGCGCTGCTGACCGTCAATTCTTCCAGCAGGATGCCGAGCAGCGCGTCGTGATCGTGCTCGCCGGACGCTTCGGGCGACGCGCCTTCGACCACCAGCACGAATTCGCCCCGTTGCCGGTTCGCATCGGCGGCGAGCCACGCTGGCCCTTCGGCCAGGGTGCCCTGGTGCAGCGCTTCGTGTAATTTCGTCAGTTCCCGCGCGATCAGCAGACGGCGCGTGCCGCCGAACGCATCGGCGAGCGCCTGCACCGTCTCGACGATTCGGTGCGGTGCTTCGTAGAACACCATCGCGTGAGGATGTTGCGCGAGCGCCTGCAAGGCGGCGGCGCGCGCCTTCGGCTTCGGCGGGAGGAAGCCGAGGAACGAGAACGTCGCGACCCAGTCGCCGGTCGCGCTGAGCGCGGTGGCGAGCGCGCTCGCGCCGGGCAGCGGGACCACCGTGAAGCCGGCCTCGCGCACCGCATCGACGAGCTTGGCGCCCGGGTCAGAGATGCCCGGCGTCCCCGCGTCCGACACGTAGGCCACGCGCTCGCCGGCCTGCAGATACTCGATCACGCGCTGCGCGGCGGCGCGCTCGTTGTGCTGATGCACGGCGACGAGCGGCTTCGAGATGCCGTAGCGCGCGAGCAGCTGACCGGTGTTGCGGGTGTCCTCGGCGGCGATGCGATCCGCGAGTCCGAGCACGTGCAGCGCGCGCAGCGTGATGTCGGCGATGTTGCCGATCGGCGTGGCCACCACATACAGCGCGGCGGCGGGGTACTGCTGCCCTTGCGCGAGTTCGGAGAGAGGAGTCATGACACGGAAGACACAAACAGACGGAACGAGGCCGACATTGTGCCATGTGGGCTTGCGCGAGCAGGGCGCGGCGAGGACTGCGCAAAAGACGCCCATCAACGCCAGCCCAAAAGCCGCTCACAACTTTTCCTGCGCGCACCAGTCCAAATCCGTCGGCGCCGCTTTCGAAGCACGCGCACAAGAATTTTTGCAGCGTCAGCGTCTGTGCTTCGTCGCACGCAACGTGACGTGTCGAGGCGGCGAGATCGATCTCGTCATGAGCGATCGCGACGGCGCGCTGGTGTTCGTCGAAGTTCGCGCGCGTGCGCAGCGGCATTACGGCGGTGCGGCCGCGAGCATCGGTTGGCAGAAGCGGCAGCGCATCGTGCGGGCGGCGCGCCACTATCTCGCGACTCGCGCCGCGACGAACCGCGCCCCGCGCGACGAACCCGCGTGCCGTTTCGACGTCGTCGCGTTCGAGAGCGGCAGGCTCGTGTGGTTGCGCGATGCGTTTCGCGCCGACGAACTCTGACGGCTCACGCGGACAACGCGCGTGAGTGCGATAAACTTGCGCTCGCGTGCCGCGCGAGCTCATCGGCGGCCACAGCCTGGCAGTATGACTTCACAACACGGCCGCAGAGTGCGGTCCATTCGCGGTAGAAGATAGAGACTCGATGTCAGTCGAACGCATCCAACAACACTTCCGCGACAGCGCGGCAGTCAAACTCGAAGCCCTCGAAACCCTGTCGATGCCGATCGCCGCCGCGATCGACACGATGTTCGCCGCGCTCGCCAACGGCAATCGCATCCTCGCGTGCGGCAATGGTGGTTCGGCCGCTGACGCGCAGCATTTCGCGGCCGAGCTGATCGGCCGCTTCGAGCGCGAGCGGCCAGGCCTGCCGGCCATTGCGCTCAGCACCGACACCTCAGTGCTCACCGCGATCGCCAACGACTATTCGTTCGAACAGATTTACGCGAAGCAAGTCTGGGCTCTGGGTCAGCCCGGCGACGTGTTGCTCGCGATCACCACATCCGGCAATTCCACGAACGTGCTCGCCGCGATCGAAGCGGCGCACGAGCGCGAAATGATCGTCGTCGCACTGACCGGCAAGGGCGGCGGACGCGCGCAGGAAGTATTGAGCGACACCGACATCCACGTATGCGTGCCGTCCGAGCGCACCGCGCGCATCCAGGAAGTGCACCTGCTGACCATCCATTGCCTTTGCGACGGCATCGATGCCATGTTGCTCGGCGAAGACTGAGACTGATTTCGAAGGAGAGCTAGTTGATGAGCGCATTCCGCATCAAGAAGACACTGGTGAGAACCGTGCTCGTGGTCGGGTTCGCGGCGGGACTGTCGGCCACGCTGCAAGGCTGCTTTCTCGCCGTCGGGGCCGCGGCGGGTGGCGGCGCGCTGATGGCGACCGACCGTCGCACGCTCGGCGCGCAGACCGAGGATCGCGAGATTCAGGTGAAGGCGCTGTCGCAGATCAGCCAGAATCTGCCGGACTCCGCACACGTGAACGTCACGGTGTTCAACCGCCGCGTGCTGCTGACCGGCGAGGTCGCGGGCGAAGTGTCGAAGCAGCGTGCCGAGAGCATCGTGCGGAACCTGAACAACGTGAATACGATCGTCAATGAACTGGCGATCATGCCGGCGAGTTCATTCTCGTCGCGCACCAACGACACCTACCTCGAAACGCGCGTGAAGACCGCGCTGATCGCCGAGAAGAACATTTCGGCGAACAACTTCAAGGTCGTGGCCGAGCGCGGCAACGTCTATCTGATGGGCCTCGTCACGATGGATGAGGGCAAAATCGGCGCTGATGTCACGAGCCGCGTGCCTGGGGTCGTGCAGGTCGTCAAGGTGTTCCAGTACATCCAGCCGCAGGAAGCGGAGGCCGCTGCTGCCGCTACCGCGACGGCGCCGGTGCCCGCCTCGCAGCCCGAGGTTAGTGAGCCTACTGTCGGCGCGATTCCCGATTCGGGGGTGAGCGCGCGGCCGCTCGATCAGCAGGCGCCTGCGCCAGTCAATTCGTCGACGGCGGTGCGGCCGGGTAATCCGAAGGCGGTGCCTTGATGCGGGGTGTGACGCGTGGGGGTGTTGTCTTCGCGCTGGTGGTCGGTGCGATGGCGGGCATGATGACGTCGGTTGCTTGCGCGGCTGAGGCCGCACTACGCGGCCAGCAGGTCGCCGCGGCGAATGCGTGCATGGGCTGTCACGCGGTGGATCGCAAGTTGGTTGGTCCGTCGTTTCAGCAAATCGCCGCGAAGTACAAAGGCGACGCGCAGGCGCCGGCCAAACTCGCTCGCAAGGTGAAGGACGGCGGCTCCGGCGTATGGGGCATGATTCCGATGCCGGCCCATCAATCGATGAGCGATGCAGATATTCGCACGGTGGTTGATTGGGTGCTCGCCGGCGCGCCGTCCAGATGAGGTTTTCCCGGAGCGGGAGGCTTGGCAAAAGGGAAAATGGCTGTGCTAGAATTATTTTCGTTGGGGGGGTAGCTCAGCTGGGAGAGCGTCGCGTTCGCAATGCGAAGGTCGGGAGTTCGATCCTCCTCCTCTCCACCAAACTGAAGTCTGACGAAATCCAGTGAAGGCCGGAAGCTCCTTATTCCATAAGGCTTCCGGCCTTTTTTACGTCCAGGTTCGTCCAACGACACCTGTGGCATTTTAGCGAAAGTCGGGGCAGCATATGGGGCATGGGCCTCTGCCTCCGGCCCGGGATGCCCCCAAATGGCCCTCACCGATGTCGCCGTCCGGAACGCCAGAGCCACTGGCAAAATCCAGCGTATCTGGGACGGGGGCGGCCTGTATCTCGAGGTCACGCCAGGCGGGTCGAAGCTCTGGCGGCTGAAGTACCGTTTCGACGGCAAGGAAAAACGGCTGTCGTTCGGACGGTATCCGGAAGTCAGTCTGAAAGACGCACGGGAAAAGCGTGACGAGGCGCGCAAACTCCTGGCGGACGACACTGACCCGAGCGAGCACAGGAAGGCCACCAGGGCGGCGCGGCTCGCCAGTGCGGCCAACAACTTCGAAGCCGTCGCGCGTGAATGGTTCGAGCGCATGATGGCCGACAAGGCGAAATCGCACAAGGACAAGGTCCTTGCGCGGCTCGAGAATGACCTCTTCCCGTGGGTCGGCAAACGCCCCATATCGGAAATCACCGCCCCCGAGATACTTGCATGCCTGCGGCGAATTGAGCAGCGCGGTGCCCGCGACACGGCGCATCGCGCGATGCAGAACTGCTCCGCGGTTTTCCGGTACGCCGTGATTACCGGGAAGGCGCAGAGCAATCCGGCCGAGCATCTCCGAGGTGCCCTGCCACCAGCAAGACCCGGGCACTTTGCTGCTGTAACCGAGCCCGAGATGGTTGGCCCGCTGCTGCGCAAGATGGACGATGTGGACGCCACCTTTCCCGTCAAGTGCGCGCTCAGGCTGGCGCCGTATCTGTTTTGCCGGCCAATCGAATTGCGTTCGATGCGCTGGAATGAGGTCCATCTCGACGCGGCGGAATGGCGCTATATCGTGCGCAAGACGCAAACGCCGCATCTGGTCCCGCTGGCATCCCAGGTCGTCGCCATCCTGCGCGAGCTGCAGCCGCTGACGGGGCGGTGGGACTACGTCTTCCCGGGCCGACACGACAAGACGCAGCCGATGTCGGGCAACACCGTGAACGTTGCCCTGCGACGCGCAGGTATCAGCACACGTGACGAGCAGACCGGGCACGGCTTCCGGGCCATGGCTCGCACCATCCTGCACGAGCGGCTCGGCATCCGGCCAGAAGTCATCGAGCATCAGCTGGCGCATAGACCCCCGACCCGCTCGGCACCGCCTACAACCGCACGAAATTTCTCGAGGAGCGGAGAAAAATGATGCAGGAATGGGCGGACTTTTTGGATGAACTTCGCGAAAACTCGGTTGAAACTGGTGATAAGTTACCATAAATTCGCCTAAATCGTACAAAAAGCACTTGACGGTGCGGAGGGCGGCCGGCGATACTTCCTCCGTCGTCACTGGACGACAGGCGGCCGGTAAGCCCTGCTCCAGCCGCTTCCAGGAAAAATTGAGGCAGTATCTGCACGGCCGGTCCGTGCATTGAGGACATATCTCCTGGGGCTGTTCGCTTTACATGGAGATAGTCACATGCAAACCTTGCATGACTCCGTAATGCGCTCGACGAATGTCGTGGCGCTGTTCCCTGTTCAACATCCGGTTGCAGTTGAGCGCGGTGCTCGCCGTCCGCTCACGGACGTCGCCATCAAGAACGCGAAGCCGCGTAACAGACCGTACCGGATGTACGACTCGCTGGGCCTGTACCTCGAGGTGACCACCGGGGGGGCGAAGCTCTGGCGGCTGAAGTACCGCTTCGCGGGCAAAGAGAAGCGAATCTCGTTAGGCAAGTACCCGATAACCGGCCTGGAGAAGGCGCGGAAAAGACGGGACGCTGCGCGCGAGCTCCTCAGCGATGGCGTGGACCCGAGCGCCGATAGACAAGCCACCGAGGCCGCGAAGCTCGAAAATGCCGCGAATACCTTTGAGGCCGTCGCCCGCGACTGGTTCGAGCGGTTGATGTCCAGCAAGGCAAGGTCGCACCGGGACAAGGTGATTGCGCGTCTCGAAAACGACATCTTCCCGTGGCTGGGCAAGCGGCCCATCGCGGACATCACCGCCCCCGAGGTGCTGGCCTGCCTTCGACGCATCGAGGACCGCGGCGCCAAAGACACCGCACACCGGGCGAAACAGAACTGTTCTCAGGTATTCAACTACGCCGTCGCCTGCGGCCGGGCGCAGAACAACCCCACAGTACACCTGGGCGGCGCGCTGGCACCGGCCAGGCCCGGTCACTTTGCGGCCGTGACCGACCCGGCGGACGTCGGCCCCTTGCTTCGTGCGATGGAGGCGGTCAGTGCAACATTCCCGGTCAAATGCGCCCTGAGGATTGCGCCCTACGTCTTCTGTCGGCCGGGCGAGCTCCGGACCATGCGCTGGAAGGACATCGACCTGGACAGGGGGGAGTGGAATTACATTCCGGAAAAGCGGGAAGCGGATGCTGGCGCTGGTTCCCATCCTGTTTTTCATCTGGTTCCGCTGGCGACGCAGGTCATCGCCATCTTGCGTGAGTTGCATCGGCTTACCGGACGCCACGAGTACGTCTTCCCCGGGGTCGCGGACAGGAAGAAGCCAATGTCTGGCGGCACAGTGAACGCTGCCCTACGTCGCGCGGGTTACAGCACTCGCACGCAACACACGGGGCACGGCTTCCGCGCGATGGCGCGGACCATCCTGCACGAAGGTCTGGGCTTCGCACCGGAGGTGATTGAGCATCAACTTGTAGAGCGTCAAGCATAAAGTCCGGCCGTGTTGCCTCACGGGATGATGTTACTCCCGGGTAATTGTCAGTCTCTGGTTGTTTGCGATGACGGCTGGCGCTGCGTAGCGGCGCCAGCCGTCATCGCGTCGGCATCGCCGAGTATCCGCGTCACCAGTTCTCTGGCACGGTTCGATCGCCATGCCTTCACGCGGCGCTGCAAGGTGCGCAGCTGCGCGCCGGAATACATGGTGGGAGCCATTGAAGTGAGACGCTCATGGAGCTTTTGCGCGGTAATGCCGGGCTCCGCTTCGAGCCACTGCTGTATCTTCGGCCAGGTATGCTCGAACGGATCTTCCCGGGTACGCCAGTCATGGGGGACGCGCGCTTTTCGATGATGCGTCGGCCGGACCTCTCCGGCCTGCCACGCCGTTCCAAGACTCACCAGGAAATCCGCGAGTGGAACTTGACCGGATGGCTTTGTCTCTGTCGGCGCCGCTCCGGAAGCACTGCATTCGGCGACACGCTGCTGGGCCTCGCGCATTCGACGTAAGAGATCCAGTGGGTCGAGCGCTCTGAACTGGGCGCGCAGTCTGCGTTTGGTTGCCTCTGACACCGAAGCAGAACGCAGCACGCGCTCGAGCGGCGTCAAGGGCGCCTCATAGCGCTTTGTCACCTTCGCGCCGTGACGGGTCTTCGATTTCAGCTTGAATGACGGCTGGAAGAAGTTGATGTACAGCCGCGACACCTCGTAGAGGGAAGCAAGGGTTGCCGTGGCTTCGAGGCCGCGTAACCTGCCATAGCCAACGAGGCGACGCACGATGGCGCCATTCTTTTGCTCGACCCACGCCTGATCGTTTTTCTTGTAGGCACGTGAGCGTCGCGCCGCGGTGCTGGCACGCGTTGATCATCGCGTTCAGGTTGCCGGCGCCGTCGCGCGAGATGATCAGCGGCTGGCGGCCCGCCCGCATCGTCAGGAAATCGTTCTTGTTGGCGATCTCGCTTTCGTGGCACGCATATATCCAGGCCTTCTCGAAGATGTGCTCCATTTCGAGCGAGAACAGCTCGGGCTCCGCAAACATTTCGCGGGCAATCCGGTACACCCCTTCCGCCGGGCGAAAGTCCAGACAGCCGCTAACGAATTCGCGCCATTCGGAGGCGCTGCGCTTCTCGCTCATGATGTCTCCCTCCTTGTGTCCAATCGTTTGAACGTGACAGGCTCGATTGAATACCCAAGTGAAGAGGCCAACTATCCAGCCAATATGCATTTGCTATCCGAATAATCTGGATGGCGCCTGGATAATCTGGCGATCGGGCGCAGACCCCCGCGGGCAAGAATCTGCCTATGCAAACGTTTGCCAATGCGTCATGTCTGTTACGCTAACGTTTTCGTAGGTCGCGTAATTGACGGTATTGCCGGGACGCGGCCACCTCTTCACGCGCGACTTTCAGCGCAAGTCAAAAACCAAAAACGCATGGTGACGCGCGGACCGAACAACGTGATTGCGATCAGTGTCTTGCTGGCCGGCGCGATCCTCGCGATCGCCGTGTCGCTGCTCGCACAGATGCGCGAAGACGCGTTGCGGCGCGCGCAGGACTCCATCGGCAACATATCCCTGCTGGTCCAACGCGACGTGTCGCGCAATCTCGAGATTTACGACCTGTCGCTGCGCGCGGTGATCGACGGACTCAAGCAGCCGGGCGTGCTCGATCTGCCGCCGGCGATCCGCCAGATGGTGCTGTTCGACGGCGCGATCAGCGCACAGGACATGGGCTCGGTATTTGTGCTCGACGAGAACGGCAACGTGCGTTTCGATTCACGCGCGTGGCCGCCACGCGAACACAGCCACGCTGACCGCGATTACTTCAAGGTTCAGCGCGCTTCGCCCGACGTCGGCCTGTACATCAGCCGCCCGTTCAACCAGAGCGGCACCGACGAGGACCTGCGCATCGCGCTGAGCCGGCGCATCTCGAGACCCGACGGCAGCTTCGGCGGCGTGGTGGTCGGCACGCTGCGGCTCACGTATTTCCATCGGCTGTTCGACGGCATGAAGCTCGGGCCGAGCGGCTCGATGGCATTGATGCTCAGCGACGGCACGATGCTGATGCGCCGTCCCTACGATCCGAAAACGATCGGCATCAACCTGACCGGCACGGCCAACTTCTCGCGCTTCGTCAAGCATCCGAGCGGCGACTTCTTCGGCACCGCGGCGATCGACCGCGTCGAGCGCTGGTACGCGTTCCGCCACATCGACGGCTTTCCGCTGATCCTCGACGTCGCGTTGTCCACGCGCGACATCTACGTTCAATGGCGGCGGCGCGCATGGATCATCGGCACGCTGATCGTCGCGCTCGACGTGACGATCATCGCGCTCGCGATCCTGTTCTCACGCCAGTTGCGTCTGCGCCGCGCGGCCGAGGAAGAGCTGCGCGAACTGGCGCGCACGGACGGGCTGACCGGCCTGAACAACCGCCGCACGTTCGAGGAGCACGTGATCGACGAATGGCGACGCGCGCAGCGCAACGGCAGGCCGCTGTCGCTGCTGTTGATCGATGTCGACAACTTCAAAGGCTTCAACGACCTGTACGGTCATTCGGCCGGCGACGAAGCGCTGATCGGCGTCGCGCGCTGCATCGCGCAGAACGTGCGGCGTCCGGGCGACACGGCCGCGCGGTTCGGTGGCGAGGAGTTCGCGGTGCTGCTGCCGGACACGGATGCGGCGGGCGCGCAGCGGATCGCCGAGCAGATTCGCGCGGCGGTGCAGGCGCTGCAATGCCGCCATGTGGCCAGCACGCATCACGTGCTGACGGTGAGCGCGGGAGCGGCCACCGCTCAGGGCGCGGCGTTCGCGACCAGCCGCGCGCTGGTCGACGCCGCCGACCAGGCGCTGTATCGCGCGAAGGATGCCGGTCGCAATCGGGTGATGGCGTACGGCGCGACGATGGGCGACTCTTCGCCGGCCAGCGCCGCTGTGACGCCGGATATCGACGCGCGCGGCGCGGAGTGACGCGCACCCGAGCCGTGCTTGTCAACCCGCTTCATGGCCTGCTTCATGGCCTGCTTCATGGCCCGCTTCATAGCCTGCTTGCCAGCCCTTATCGCTCTCCGTAAACTCGCGCGTAACTTCGCCGGACCCACGCCGCAGCGCGTGATCGGCATACACCACGCCGACCCTGAGGAGAATCCCCGCGATGGCCGCATCCTATTTCCCCCGCTGGCGCCGCCAGCCTGCCGCCGCCGAGGGCGGCATCGTCGGCATCGACGAACGGCTCGGCTGGCCGCAGATGTTCGCGATGGGCGTCCAGCACGTCGTCGCAATGTTCGGCTCGACCGTGCTCGCACCGCTGCTGATGGGCTTCGATCCGAACCTGGCCATCTTCATGTCGGGCATCGGCACGCTGCTGTTCTTCGTGCTCGTCGGCGGGCGCGTGCCGAGCTACCTCGGTTCGAGCTTCGCGTTCATCGGTCTCGTGATCGCGGTGACCGGCTACGGTGGACACGGCGCGAACCCGAACATTCCGGTCGCGTTGGGCGGCATCATCGCGTGCGGTGTTGCGTACGGGGTGATCGGGCTGATCGTGTCGGCGGTCGGCACGGCCTGGATCGAAACGCTGATGCCGCCGGTCGTGACCGGCGCGATCGTCTGCGTGATCGGTCTAAATCTCGCGCCGATCGCGGTGCATGGCGTGAGCGGCAGTAATTTCGAATCGTGGATGGCGCTCGTCACGGTGCTGTGCGTCGGCGCGGTCGCGGTGTTCACGCGCGGCATGCTGCAGCGTCTGCTCATCCTGATCGGCCTGCTGCTCGCCTACGTCATCTACGCGATCGTCACGAACGGCCTCGGCATGGGCAAGCCGATCGATTTCTCGATCGTCCAGAACGCCGCGTGGTTCGGCATGCCGCACTTCATGTCGCCGGTGTTCGACCCGCACGCGATGACGCTGCTCGCGCCGATCGCGGTGATCCTCGTCGCCGAAAACCTCGGCCACATCAAGGCCGTCAGCGCGATGACGGGACAGAACCTCGACCGTTACATCGGCCGCGCGTTTCTCGGCGACGCGCTCGCGACGGTCGTATCGGGCTTCGCGGGCGGCACCGGCGTGACCACATACGCGGAAAACATCGGCGTGATGGCGGTCACGAAGATCTATTCGACGCTGGTGTTCGTGATCGCCGCGTTGATCGCGCTCGTGCTCGGCTTCTCGCCGAAGTTCGGCGCGGTGATCCAGACGATTCCGGGGCCGGTGCTGGGCGGCGTGTCGATCGTCGTGTTCGGGCTGATCGCGGTGACGGGCGCGCGCATCTGGGTCGTCAACAAGGTCGACTTCTCCGATAACCGCAATCTGATCGTCGCGGCCGTCACGCTCGTGCTCGGCGCCGGCGACTTCTCGCTGAAGCTCGGCAGCTTCGGGCTTGGCGGCATCGGCACCGCGACGTTCGGCGCGATCATTCTGTACGCGCTGTTGAGAAGGAAGCCGACGCAAGGGCCGGTGGCCTGAGCGTCTCTCATCGGCACCGGCATTTCAAGCGCCGGTGCCGAGCTTGATCCAGCAGCGAACTCCTACCTTTTGCGCGCGGTCAGCGCCGTCTCCGACAGATCCACCTCGCGCATCAGCTTGTTCATCGTCTCGTCGTTGATGCGCTGGGAGTCGCGCAAATCGAGCAGCGTCTTGCGCTCGGCGCGCATCGCCGCGAGCTTCATGCGGAATTCGAGCGCATCGGCACGGCGCGCGAGTTCGCGTGGCGCCTGGTCGTCGTCGAGTGATGCAAGGCGGCGGCGGTACAGGTCCATCACGCGCGCGGTCACATCGGTCGCATAGGCCTGAGCCGATTCCTCGAGGTCCGCGCACTCGGTGTCGTGCAGATGATCGATCGCGCGAATCGCCGATTGCGCGGCCAGCGTGCGCGCGAGCGCTTCTTCTGCCGCATGCGGGTCCTTGCCGCGCCGCCAGCCGCGCAGCAGCAGCGGCAACGCGACGACCGCCACCAGCAGCGACAGCAGGATCACGCCCGACGCGATGAAGATCGCGAGGTCGCGTCCCGGCAGCGGCGTGCCGTTAGGCAGCACCTCCGGCAGCGACAGCACGCCCGCGAGCGTCACTGCGCCGCGCACGCCGGCTACCGTCGTCACCGACACCATGCGCAACCCCGGCACCGCGTTCGCGACACCGTGTTTCGTCGCGCCGCGGCTCGCGAACCAGCGCAGCAGCCACACCCACGCGAAGCGCATCGCGTATAGCGCGAGCGCCACCGCAACGATATAGCCGATCAGCAGCACGACCTGCGCGTCGTTGGTTTCGTGCGCATCGAGCAGCGCGCGGCCGAGGATGTGCGGAAACTGCAGGCCGAGCATGATGAACACCATGCCGTTGAACACGAACTCGATCATCGTCCACGTGCTCGTGGCCCGCACGCGTGAGGCGACCTGCCACTTTTCCGTGATGCTCGCGTAATTCATCATCATGCCGGCGGAGACCGCGGCGAGAATTCCCGACAGCTCGAAGCGCTCGGCGGTCAGATAGGCGGCGAACGGAATCAGCAGCGTCATCACGACGCCCGGCGCGGGATCGCCTTCCTCGGTGAGATTCAGGAAACGCGCGGACACGAAGCTGAACACCGCACTCACCGCTGCGCCGACCGCGAGGCCGCCTACCGCGATGACCACGAAGCTCACCGACGCCGCACGCAGCGAGAACGCCCCGGTCAGCGCAGCGGCGATCGCGAACTTCAGCGCGACGAGGCCCGACGCGTCGTTCATCAGCGCCTCGCCTTCGAGGATATGCATCAGCTGCCCAGGAATCTTGCCCTTGCCGGCGATACCCGACAGCGCGACCGCGTCGGTCGGCGACAGCACTGCGGCGAGCGCGAACGCGACCGGCAGCGAGATCTGCGGCACCAGCACGTGCACGAAGTGACCGACGACCAGCACCGTCATGAACACGAGACCGAGCGCGAGCATCAGGATCGCGCGGCGCGCCATGAAGAACTCGCGCTTCGGAATGCGCCAGCCATCCGCGAACAGCAGCGGCGGAATGAACAGCAGCATGAAGATCTCCGGATCGAACGCGACGTGCAGATCGAGGCGAGGCCATGCGAGGATCGCGCCGATCGCGATCTGCACGAGGGGCAACGGCAGCTTGAACGGCAGCGCGCGGGTCAGCACACCGGACGCGGCGACGGCCAGTAGCAGGATCAGAACGGTGAAGACTATTTCCATCGTGAATTCCGGGTGGATGAAGGGGGCCATCCGCGCACCGCATCGGTGCGCGCCACGCCCCCGGGCGGCGCACGAACACTGTCGCCGGTGCAATCTTTCGGGCGAATTACAGCACAGTGTGCGCCAGCGTGCGCATGGACCTTGCTTAACCGGTAACGATGACGCACATTTGAGAGACGGTGTCGGTCTAGTTGCCGTTCGCGTTCTGACCGGCCGGTTCTCGCGTGAGAGGATTGCATGACGACTGCGCAACAGGACAGGGCGGCAAGCGTGCCGCACGGCTTCGAGGTCGAGGTGACCTCGGGCCTTCGACGCTATTCGGTGCAGCACGGCGAACTGACGCTGACTAGCGTGTTCCAGCCGATTTTCAGTTTGTCGCACCTGCGCGCGGTTGGCTACGAGGGCTTGCTGCGCGCGCACGACGCGCTCGATCGCGCGGTGTCGCCGCTCGACGTATTCGGCGAGGCCGCGCGCCTCGGCGACGCGCTGCAGATCGACCGGCTCGCGCAGACGTTGCATCTAGAGAACTTCAAGGTGCTCGGCGCGGAGCGCGAATGGTTGTTCCTGAACGTGCATCCGGGCGTGCTGACCGACCCGTATCTCGCGGCCGCTTTGCTGGCCAATCTGCGGCGGCTCGATCTGTCGCCGCGGCGTGTCGTGCTCGAAGTGCTCGAGCAGCGCGCCGAAGATCTCGATCGACTCGCCGACGCGGTGCGCGAGTTCCGCGAGCGCGGCTTCCTGATCGCGCTCGATGATTTCGGTGCCGGCCATTCGAACATCGAGCGGATCTGGCAACTGAATCCCGATATCGTGAAGCTCGACCGCATCATGCTGTCGCACGCCGCGCATCGCGCCGACATGGCGACGATCCTGCCGGGGCTCGTGTCGCTGCTGCATGAGGCGGGCAAGCTCGTGCTGATCGAGGGCGTCGAGACTGAGCACGAAGCTCAAATGGCGCTCGCCTGCAATGCGGACTTCGTGCAGGGGTTTTTCTTCGGCCGGCCGAGTCCCGGTATTGCCGATGCGATCCACACGGCGATTTGCATCGGCGAAGTCACCGAGCGTTATCGCGCGCAGGCCGAGGCGCGCGAGCGGCGCAGCGCGATCCGGCTCGCGCCGTATCTGCGCGCGTTCGAGCGCGCCGCGGAGCGTCTCGCCGCCGGAGAGCCGCTCGACGAGGTGTGCTGGAATTTCCTCGCGCTCGATCACGCGGCGCGCTGTTTTCTGCTCGATGCGAAGGGCCGCCAGGCTGGCCGCAACGTCGTGCTGCGCGCCGATCGCGCGGCGCACGAAACGCGCTTTCTGCCGCTCGCCGACGCGCAGGGCGCGAACTGGCTGCGTCGGCCGTACTTCAGCGTCGCGATCAATGCGCCGGAGCGCGTGCACGTGACGCGGCCGTATCTGTCGATCAACGAGGCGTTGCCGTGCGTGACGCTGTCGGTGGCGACGCGCGTCGGCAGCGAGACCTGCGTGCTGTGCGGCGATATCGATTGGGTCGAGGACGAACGCGGCGCGCGCATCTGACATGATGTCGTTTTAATCGAAATCAGCCTGCGCTCATGTCCGTGCTGCTCGAAGTGATTGCCACGACCGTCGCCGATGCGCGCGCTGCCGCGCAAGCCGGAGCCGACCGTCTCGAACTCGTGACCGCGATGGGCGAGGGCGGTCTGACGCCGAGTGTGGGCTTGATCGAGGCGGTGGTAGCCGCGGTCCGCATCCCCGTGAACGTGATCGTGCGGCCGCATAGCCGCTCGTTCGTCTACGACGCCGACGATTACGCGGTGATGCTGCGCGACATCCGTGCGGTGAAGGCGGCGGGCGCGAACGGCATCGTGATCGGCATGCTGGATGCCGAGCGCGCGATCGACCGTGAAGGTCTCGCGCGCGCGTGCGAAGCTGCCGATGGACTCGCGATCACGTTCCATCGCGCGTTCGATGAAGCGCGCGATCTGCGCGAAGCGCTCGATGTATTGCTCGGTTTCGACGCGGTGACGAACGTGCTGACGTCGGGCGGAAAGCCGTCGGTGCTGCAGGCGCAAGCCGTGGTCAGCGAGCTGGTGCGGCAGGCTGAAGGCTCGCCGTGCACGGTGCTCGCCGGTGCCGGCTTGACGGTCGATGCGGTCGCGGACTTCGTGAGCAACACGCACGTCGAGGCCGTCCATTTCGGCTCCGGCGTGCGGGTGAACGGCAACGGACTCGCGCCCGTCGATCCGGCGAAAGTGATGCAGGTGAGGGCGCTGCTCGACGCGACGTAAAACCGAGCAGCGCAACGAACGTACTTACTTCGCGACCACCACCGGAATGCCGCGCAATTGCCCGGCGCCCTTCATTTCCTCGAGCGACTTCTTCACCGCGACACCCGTCGCAGCATCGATGCCGAGGCGCGCGGCGAGGTCGCGTTCACCACGCTTGACCCCCGCCAGATTCGCCAGCTTCACGTGCCCATAACCGCGTACGCGCGCATGCAGTTCAGCGAGTTTCGCGACGTCGTCGAGATGGCTCGCGTCGAGTTTTGCCAGCGCGCGTTGCAGCGTGGTTTCGTAATCGCTCGCGAGTTCGCGCTCCATCTTGCGCTCGAGTGTGCGGCCGAACGGATCGAGCGCCGTGCCGCGAAGACCTCGCCATTTCGCGAGCAGGCCGAGCACGGGCCACATCCACTGACCATAGGTCTTCTTCGTGGGCACGGCGCCGGGCTGCGCGCGCGTAAGCGTCGGCGGCGCGAGGTTGAAGCGGATCGTGAAGTCCTTGCCGGCAGCGCCCTCGAACTGCGCTTCGAGCGCTTCGCGGAACGCGGCATCCGTATGCAGACGTGCGACTTCGTACTCATCCTTCACCGCGAGCAGCCGATAGAACGTCGTCGCGACTGCACGTGTCACCCGCTCGCTCGTCTTATCGACGGCCGTTTCCGCGCGGCGAGCCGTATCGACTAGCGTGCGATAGCGCTTCACGTAAGCGGCACCGCCATACGCGAGCAGACGTGCTTCACGATGCGCGATCAGCTCGTCGAGCGTATCGACCCGCACGCCCGGCTTCGGCGCATGGCGCGACTGCCACAGCGATTCGAGCGCGGCCGGATCAGCCGCGGCCATGCGCCCGATCGAAAACGCGAGCTGGTTCATCTGCACGGCGACGTTGTTCAGTTCGATCGCGCGCATCATCGCGGCGAACGATACCGGCACCAAACCGAGCTGCCACGCGAAACCGAGCATCAGAATGTTCGCGCCGATCGTGTCCCCGAGAAAACGCGTAGCGAGCGCTTGCGCGTCGCACGTCGACATGCGCTCTGCACCGGCCGCGTGACGCATCTTGTCGATCAGCGCGTCGGCATGCAGCGTCGCGTCCGGGTTCTGCACGAAGCTCGCGTTCGGAATCGCATGCGTGTTGACGACGATGCGCGTGCGGCCATGCCGCACCGTCTGCAGCGCATCGGCGCTCGCGCCGACCACCATGTCGCAGGCGAGCAGCACGTCGGCCTGCTGCGTGTCGATGCGCACCTGGTTCAGCCATTCGTCGCGCGCGGCAAAACGCACGAACGACAGCACCGCGCCGCCCTTTTGCGCGAAGCCCATGAAGTCGAGCACCGACGCGCTCTTGCCTTCGAGGTGCGCGGCCATGCTGATCAATGCGCCGACCGTCACGACACCGGTGCCGCCGACTCCGGTGACGAGGATGTCGTACGGCGCGGCATCGAGTGGCGTCGCGGGAATCGGCAAGGCGTTGACTTGGGCGGCGAGCGCCTGCGGATCGAAGGCGACGCCCGCGGCCTTTTTCAGCGTGCCGCCTTCGACGGTGACGAAGCTCGGGCAAAAGCCGTTCACGCACGAGTAGTCCTTGTTGCACGACGACTGATCGATGCGGCGCTTGCGACCGAGCGCGGTTTCCACCGGTTCCACCGACAAACAGTTCGACTGCACGCCGCAATCGCCGCAGCCTTCGCAGACTTCTTCGTTGATGAAGAGCCGCTTGTTCGGATCGGGGAACTCGCCTTTCTTGCGACGACGGCGTTTTTCGGCCGCGCAGGTCTGGTCGTAGATCAGCACGGTCACGCCGTCAGTGTCGCGCAACTCGCGCTGCACCGCGTCCATCTCGCTGCGATGGTGAAACGTCGTGCCCTGCGGAAACTGGCCGTGATGGCCGTCGTATTTCTCGGGCTCGTCGCTGACCACGACGAAACGCGACACGCCCTCGGCTTCGACCTGTCGCGCGATCTGCGGCACGGAGATGCTGCCGTCGACGGGCTGGCCGCCCGTCATCGCGACCGCGTCGTTATAGAGGATCTTGTAGGTGATCGTCGCTTTCGCCGCGACCGCCTGGCGGATCGCGAGAATGCCCGAGTGAAAATAGGTGCCGTCGCCGAGATTCTGGAATACGTGGCGGGTCTTCGTGAACATCGAATGCGCGGCCCAGTCGACGCCTTCGCCGCCCATCTGAATCAGCCCGGTCGTATCGCGCTCCATCCACGACGCCATGAAGTGACAGCCGATGCCGGCCTGCGCGATCGAACCGTCCGGCACTTTCGTCGACGTGTTGTGCGGACAGCCGGAGCAGAAGTACGGCGTGCGCTTCACGCTGTCCGCCGCGTTCGACAGGATCTGCGGCGCGACCAGATCGACGACGCGTTCGCGGCGATCGAGCGCCGGCTTGTGCTTCGCGAGCCAGTTCGCGAACACCGGCAGGATGCGCGACGGCCGCAATTCGCCGAGCGACGACAGCAGCAACGTGCCATCTTCGGCGTGCTTGCCGATCACGACCGGCCGCGTGCCTTGCGTGCGGTTGTACAGATAGTCCTTGATCTGCTGCTCGATCACGGGGCCCTTCTCTTCGATCACGAGCACTTCGGACAGGCCCGATACGAACGCGTCGATGCGTGTCATCTCCAGCGGAAACGACAGCCCGACCTTGTAGATGCGCACGCCGGCCGCGTCGAGATCGGCGACCGTCAGATCGAGCCGGCGCAGCGCTTCCATCAGATCGAGATGCGCCTTGCCGCACGTGACGATGCCGACGTTCGCGTGCGGGCTCGGCGCGATCCATTTGTCGATGCTGTTGATGCGCGCAATCCGGCGCACCGCGTCGAGCTTCGCGTGCAGACGCGCTTCGATCGTCAGGCTCGGCAGATCGGGCCAGCGGTTGTGCAAACCGCCGGCTGGTGCTTCGAATTCCTGCGGCGGTGCCCATTCGGTTTGCAGCGCGTCGAGATCGACGGTCGAGCCCGATTCGACGGTCTCCGAAATCGCCTTGTAGCCGACCCACGCGCCCGAGAAGCGCGACAACGCCCAGCCGTACAGGCCGAATTCGAGCATGTCCGCGATGTTCGACGGATTCACCACCGGCATATGCCACGCCATCATCGCGAAGTCGCTCTGATGCGGCATCGACGACGACACACAGCCGTGATCGTCGCCCGCGACCACCAGCACGCCGCCGTGCGGCGACGAGCCGTACGCGTTGCCGTGCTTCAGCGCATCGCCCGCGCGGTCGACGCCCGGGCCCTTGCCGTACCACATCGCGAATACGCCGTCGACGGTGCGCTCGGGATCGGCTTCGACGCGCTGCGTGCCGAGCACGGCGGTGCCGCCGAGTTCTTCGTTGATCGCGGGCAGAAAGCGGACGTCGCTCGCAGCGAGCAGTTTTTTCGCCTTCCACAATTGCTGATCGACCATGCCGAGCGGCGAGCCGCGATAGCCGCTGATGAAACCGGCGGTGTTCAGGGCGCGGGTTTTGTCGAGCGCACGCTGCATCAGAGGCAGGCGCACGAGCGCCTGGGTGCCGGTCAGAAAGATCCGGCCGCGCGTCGCGGTGAGATTGTCGGAAAGCTTGTAGTCGGCGAGAGCGGGCGTGCCGTCGATGGGCAGGCGAGCGGTCATGGGGGAGTCTCCAATGTTCTGGCTCGGCGCGCGGGTGGTGGGGTCACCGATACCGCGCAGCGAAAGAGACTCTATTTTTTAGCGCTCGCGGGAGTGAATTATTGCTTCTTTAATCGGGCGTGCGCGAATGGGCGCGATGACTCGCGCGTTTCGGCCCGCTTTTGAGCCGGATTTGCCATGCGGCGGCGCGCTTCGGGTATCCCCTGGGTATCGTGGGGCGTCGAATGGGACTGTGGCTATTGCTACTGCGCGGTGTTCGCCGCGATGTCGGGTTGGAGCGGCGCCGCATCGAGCGGCACGATCTCGTCGAAGTGCGAATAGTCGATGTGGCTCACGCCGTCTTGCTCGCTCATGATGTCGACGAACCGGTGCTGCCAGACGATCTGGTCGCAGGTCCACATGTGGCGCGCCTGCATGGTTTGCGACGTCGATTCGTCGATGCCTTCGAGGGTGAGCAGCAGCGACACATCGCGGCCCTTCAACGATTCGGCGTTTTCGCCGAACAGCGGACTCGCTTCGTCGATGATGTGCATCAGCGTCCAGCCGAGCTTGAACACCGGGTGCTGGTCGCGTACCAGCGTGAGGTCGTAGAGCTTGCGCAGCGTAAAGCCTTCGATCGACGTCTCCAGACGCATGATGCGCAGCCGCGCGCGTGCCTCGGCAATCACGTTCTGACGCGCGTTGGCCGAGCGCACCATCAACGTCATGCGGCCGTCGATCGGCCGGATCACCGCATAGCGCGCGAACATGATCTTGGCGTGTGGCCGCGAAAAGCGCGCGAAGATCAGCCCGGTCGCCAACGCGATGCTGGACATGCCGATGAAGATTTCCAGCGTCGCGATCCAGTGCGCGTAGACGGTTTGCGGATGCATGTCGCCGTAGCCGACCGTGGCGAGCGTTTCGACGCTAAAGAAGAACGCGCCGCCGAAGCCCTTCGGAAACAGATTCGCGATCGGAGCGTCGCCGAGCATGTAGAGCATCGCGAACACGGTGTTGAGCAGCAGGAACAGCAGCGCGAGCGACACGAAGAACACCGGCCAGCGCACGCCGAGCGCGCGGTGATACAGGTCTTGCCACAACGGTGTCGGCATGCCGTGCGCGATCACCACGCGATCGTCGAGACGCATTTCGCGGCTGCCGCGTGGGCGGCGCCTCGGCGCGCTCGTGTCGGTGTCGGGGTCGCCGAGCGTGGAAAAACGGTCTGACGGTTCGGTTGCCATCACGCGCTCGTGGGGATCAATACAGGCACAGCGTAGCATGGCGCGAGAGGGGGTAGAGAGGGGCGAAGCGGCGCCGTTGCCTTGCAGTTTTGCGAATGACATTCAGCATTCCGACGTTATATGACAAGGCTCATGTAGTTGACTGGACCGTGCCGATCAGCTTGATTTACCTCGTCACTAGCATGGTAGTGACGAGGGTTATTTTTATTCGGAAAAGCTATCTCAATTTAAATTGTTTTCGAGATAATCAAATGTCTTGGTTTGTTTTTTTAATTTGCTGTACCATTCCGAAATCAAAATATGATTGAAATAATCTGATATGTCGTGGGATAAGACCGCTGCTGTTAACTATTTGCACTCGAATGCAAGACCAGTGAGCCGTGGAGAATGCGCCCGGTACGTTAGAGAAGCAATTGAGCGAGGCGGAATTGTATTGGCTCGCACCCGGTCCGCGAAAGACTACGGGCTTTCGTTGGCTCACGCTG
Source organism: Paraburkholderia sp. JPY465 (assembly GCF_050436725.1). Classification (NCBI taxonomy): domain Bacteria; kingdom Pseudomonadati; phylum Pseudomonadota; class Betaproteobacteria; order Burkholderiales; family Burkholderiaceae; genus Paraburkholderia; species Paraburkholderia sp. JPY465. Next base: position 3,158,413 of record NZ_JBNDMT010000003.1, on the reverse strand, counting down.
GGTTTCGTGCGGTATCGACAGCCTCTCCCCAAAAAGGCGATGTAATCGTGATCGACGGCATCCATTTGCATCCGCACGGACATATGGCAACGTACGATGGACAATACTGGATTTCCGATTTCAAGCAGTGGCGTGGCTTCTATCCCGGTTCCGATTACCGGTCCGCACGACCGGATTACAAGATCTATCGCCACGATTGAGGTTGCATCCATGAGAAAATATCTGGCGATTTTTATCGCCGCGCTGTTGCTGATTTTTAACGGCACCTCATATGCAGGAAACGCGACCCACGCCGAACAAGCAACTCCCGAGACCCGCGTAAGAGATTTCTACGCATGGTTCATTCCGCGCCTGGCCGCAGACCGCGACTATCCGATCATGGACAAGGAGATATACAGGCACGTTGCAAAACCAACCGTCGATTTATTACGAAAGCAATATCAGGCCAACAAATTCTCCGAAGATGCGGAGTACTTCACGAAAGTGCAAGACTTCGACGAGAAAGATTGGGCCGGGCATATAGCGGTGCATCCAGTCTTCATGCTCGACAGCGTGGCGCTCATGGCTGTTACGTTCGGCTTGAAAGACAAACAGACCAATATCGTGTTTTTGCGCCAGGAAAACGGAATCTGGAAGATCACCAAAGTCGTCGACACGCTCGACTATCGCTGACAGCTCAGCGTTATCTTGCGTGGCGACGCGCAGCGCTCAAGGCCGCCACGGCGAATCTCGACGCGACCTCAAAAAGCGCGTCGACAACCGCTTACGGAAACACGTGCGGCTTCGGAATCCCCGCGCCGTGCTCGATATCGTCGACGGCCTGCCGATGCGCGCTTTCCACCGCTTCGGCCTGCTCGGCAAAGCCCGCGTCGCCGCCGACCGTGGTCCACGGCTTGACGGGCTTCTCGCGATGACGGATTTCGTATTCCGCGTCCCAGCGCGCGCCGCTCAGCTCGAGCGGACGAACGTGAATCGAATACACGCCGTATTGGAACAGCTGTTCAGACATGATCGCCTCCAGCCGGCCGACCCCGCAGCGGTGCGCCAATGCGCGAGCACGCTGCTGCGCCTTGGTTCGGCCTACAGTTCGATTTCCCCGAGGATTCGATGTGCGAGCGCTTTGGCTTCTTCGAGCGCTTCTCCCGGCGTCGACGACGTCGAGTCGACTTCGTAGAGCGTGGTCTCCTGATCTTCGCTGGGTTCGCCCTCGTCGCGCGCGAGGGTGACGACACCTTGAAAGGCGTCCTGTGCGACTTCTCTTATCGACGCAGTGGCCGTGTAGATCCCTTTTGTGTAGGTGACGTCCTCCATGGCCTCGCTCCTTTTCGCAAAGGTTTCGATATTTTCATCCTAGCACGGCGTGGCGGGATCGGTTCCCGCCCAGGCCGGCTTCGCGCCGCGCGACGTGCTCGACATCCGTCACGCTACGCGCGCCCCAAGGCAGCAGAATTACAGCGCCGCGTTTTACAGCAGCGCGACCACCTCGTCGAGCGTCGGCGCGTGCGCGCCGGCATGGCCGCAAGCCGCAGCGCCTGCGGCGAGCGCGAATGCGAGATGCTCGGGCCACCGGCGTTGCGGCGCGCTCATCAGGCTGAACAGCAGACCGCCGATCGACGCATCGCCCGCGCCGACCGTATCGACTACTTCGACGCGCGGCGGCTTTGCCTCGATCACCGCGGCGCCGTCGAGCAGCATCGCCGTGTCGGGGCCGCGGGTGACGAGCACGGTGGCGGCCGGATTCATCGCGCGCAATTGCGCGAGCGCGGCGGCTTCGTCGCTGGTCTTGAAGAACATGCGCAAGTCTTCGTCCGATACCTTGATCAGATCCGCGAGCGCGGCCATCTGGCGCAAGGTCGGCTCGTAGCCGTGCTCCATCAGATTGCGATAGTTCGGATCGAAGCTGATCTTCACGCCGTGCGAGCGCAACTCGGCGGCGAGCGCCGCGAGCGTATCGCCGAGCGGCTGACGCACGAGGCTGATGCCGCCGAAGTGCGCCCATTTCACTGCGTTCATCCAGCCGGCCGGTAGCCTGGCTGGATCGAACGCGAGGTCGGCGCTGTTCTCGCCCATGAAGAAGTACGCGGGAGGATGCGTCTGATGCACGATCGCGAGCAGCGGCGGGTGCTCGACGCGCTGCAGGAAGCGCATGTCGAGCCCGGCGGCGACGCTCGCGTCCCACAGCTCGTCAGAGAAGTTATCGACGCCCAGCGAGCCCGCGCACGCGGTCGGCAGGCCGAGCCGCGCGACGCAGCGCGCGACGTTCCAGCCGGCGCCGCCCGGACGCGACAGCCAATGCGATGCTCCGGTGCGCACGAGGTCGGTGAGGATGTCACCGGCGGACACGAAAACGGGGAGGTCGGTGGTCGCGCTCATTGTGCTTTCTCCGCTGAAACCGCTGCGGCGGGCGCGGTCGATCCTGCAGACGCGTCTTCGCCGAGCGCATGGGCGAGCACTTCGTAGCACGCGCCCATCGTGTGATAGTCGGTCTTGCCGGCCGGGCTCTTTTCGTCGCTGTACTTGCGGTTGTCGCAAGTCAGGATGCGATACCACGCGCCGTACTTGTGGTCGACGAAATGCGTCCAGCTATAGCGCCAGATCTCGTCGTACCAGTCCCAGAAGCGCTCGTTGCCGGTGCGCTTGCCTAGCAGCGCGGCGGCCGCGAACGTCTCGGCCTGCACCCAGAAGTACTTGTCGTGATCGCACACGGTGCCGTCGGGGCCGAAGCCGTAGTAGAGGCCGCCGTGGTCTTCGTCCCATGCGTGCGTCATCGCGGCGTCGAACAGTTCGATCGCGCGCGGCAGCAGCCACGGCAGCGGACGGAAGCGTTCGAGAATCAGCAGCAGCTTCGCCCATTCGGTTTGATGGCCCGGCTGGAAGCCCCACGGACGGAAGATGTTCGAGCTGTCTTCCTCGTTGTAATGCCAGTCGACCGACCAGTCCGCGCGAAAGTGCTCCCACACGAGTCCTTGCGACAGCTTCGCCTGGCGCAGCGTGATGTTCGACGCGACGCGCTCGGCGCGATCGAGATACACCAGATGACCGGTCGCCTCGTGCGCGGCGAGCAGCGCCTCGGTGGTATGCATGTTCGCGTTCTGCCCGCGATACGTGCTGACGCGCCAGTCGGCCGATGCGTCGTCGGCATAGAGGCCGGCGGCGGGGTCCCAGAAGCGGTGCTCCATCAGTTCAAAGGTCGCGCCGATCATCGGTTTCGCTTCTTCGATGCCGGCCATCGCCGCATGCGAGTATGCGAGCAGCACGAACGCGAGGCCGTAGCAGTGGCGCGTCGCGTCGAGCGTGCGTTTTCTGCCGTCGCGCCATTCGATTTCCCAGTCGTAGCCCTCGTGCTGCGAGTCCCAGTGCGCGTCGCGCAGAAAGCGCAGGCCGTGCCGCGCGTATTCGAGGTGCTTCGGGTCGCCGAACTGCCGGTACGCCATCGCGTAGTTGAACACGTAGCGGCAACTGCTCACCAAATGGCGCGTGGTCCGGTTGTAGACCGAACCGTCGTCGCGGAAGAAGTGGTAGAAGCCGCCGCTCGGGTCGAGCACGTTCGGCGCATAGAAGCGCAGCGTGTCCTCGATGTGCGCGAGCAAAAACTCGCGCTTGCGGAAGCTGGCGACCGGCGGCGCCTTCACGACGTCGGTGAGAGGGTGATGCGGATCGGTTTTCGTCATGGCGTTTTCACCAAAGTACTGGCACGGGCAACGAGTTGAACGGGCAAGCGGACTTCGAGTTCGGCGGGCGAGTCTTCGAGCAGCAGTTCGACGCCGCGTCGGCCGAGCGCTTCCTTGTCGACAGCGATCGTCGATAGCGGCGGGGTCGAGTGGGCGGCGGCGGGAATGTCGTCGAAACCGATGATCGCGATGTCGTCGGGCACGCTCAGACCGCGCGCGAGGCATACGCGCAGCGCGGCGAGCGCGGCGGCATCGTTGAATGCGAATACGGCGTCGGGGCGCGGGCCCGGCGCGTCGAGCAGGCGCTGCATCGCGCGCGCGGCGCCGGTGTCGGGATCGAGCCCGGCGTCGATGGTCACTTCGAGCGACGGGTCGAACAGCAGCCCCGCTTCGAAGAACGCGCGCCGGTAGCCGAGCGCGCGCTCGGCGATGCTGAAGTGCGCGAGCGAGCCGCCGATGAACGCGACGCGCTTGCGCTGCTGCGCGAACAGATGGCGCATCGCGAGGGTGGCGCCGCCGGCGTTGTCGAGATTGACCGAGCGCAGGCCCGGCGACCATAGATCGATCAGCACCAGTGGGCGTTGCATCGCGACCAGCGTGGCGAGCGTTTCGGGCTCGACGAAGCCGGCGATCGCGACGGCGTCGGGCGCGTGCAGGCGCATCTGGTGAATCACGTCCTCGGTCGGCCCGGCGGTGAGCACCGACGGCACGATGCCGCGCTCGCGGCACGCGTCTTCGACGCCGTGCAGCACGTGCGAGAAAAACGGGCTCGCGGCGAAGTTGTTGTGCTGACGATGCAGCAGGAAAGTCAGGCGACGGATGCGCGGACGCAGCTGCGCCGAATCGTAGCCGAGTTGGCGCGCCGCTCGGACGACGCGTTCGCGCGTGGCCTCGGAAAGGCCCGGCTGATTTTTGAGCGCGCGCGACACGGTGCCGATCGAAACGCTGGCCGCGCGGGCGACGTCGCGGATGGTTGTTGCCATCGAATGAAGCTGCCGCGCAAGGCGAGGCAGCACGGGTTCAGGTCGGGCGATTGTATAGTAAAACGCTGCCAAAACAGCCCGCAAAACGTCCGAGCAACACCGGTAAATACCCGTATTTTATGGAGTTGTCTGAAGTTAAAGTGTTTAGTAAAAAAGACTAAACAATAGGTGGGCCGCCGTTTTCGACGTTCATCCAGAATCGTCCTATGCCATCCGGCCGAGGCGACAGCGAGAGCGTTTGCGCGTGAAATAGCGACAACGGCCAATGAAGCGCCAAAAGAAAAAGCCGCCCGAAGGCGGCTTGCTTCACACGATCAAAACGACGCTCAGGGAGGGCGCTTATGAATGTCCTGTTTGCATTGCGTGTGCGTTCAACGGCGCGCGACGGCGGCGGCGGGTCGCCGCGCCGCCGCCTCGCTCTCGCCGCTGAGGTCGCGGGCGCCCCAGCGCTGCGCGAGCGCGGCGCAGACCATCAGCTGGATCTGATGGAACAGCATCAGCGGCAGCACCACGGCGCCGACCGCGTGCGACGCGAAGATCACCTTGGCCATCGGCACGCCGGCGGCGAGGCTCTTCTTCGAGCCGCAGAAGATGATCGTGATCTGGTCCGCGCGGTTGAAACCGAGCCGCTTGCTCGCGAAGATCGTCATGCCCAGCGCGAGCGCGAGCAGCACGCAGCTCACCACGACGAGGCCGCCGAGCGCAGAAAGCGGAATCGTGTGCCACAGGCCTTCGGTGACGGCCTCGCTGAACGCGCCGTACACGACGAGCAGGATCGAGCCCTGGTCGACGAACTTCAGCACGCCGCGATTCTTCTCGATCCACTTGCCGATCAGCGGGCGCAGCAGTTGGCCGGCCACGAACGGCACGAGCAGTTGCAGCACGATGTTGCCGATCGTATGCCACGGCGAAGTGCCGCCGCTCGCGGCCTGATTCGTCACGATGAGGCTGACGAGTGCTGGGGTGACGAAGATGCCGAGCAGGCTCGAGGCGGACGCGCTGCATACCGCGGCCGGCACGTTGCCCTTGGCAATGGACGTGAACGCGATCGACGACTGGACCGTCGATGGCAGCGTGCAGAGGAAGAGGACGCCGGCGTAGAGCGACGGTGTGACCAGCGGCGAAAGGACCGGTTTAAGCGCGAGGCCGAGCAGCGGAAACAGCGCGAACGTGCTCAGCAGCACCACCAGGTGAAGGCGCCAGTGCGTCGCGCCCGCAATGATCGCCTCGCGTGACAGCTTCGCGCCGTGCAGGAAGAACAGCAGGCCGACCGCGATGTTCGTCACCCAGTTGAATCCCACCGCGGCCTGTCCATGAACGGGCAGCAGGCTGGCGAGGATCACGGTGCCGACGAGGCACAGCGTGAAGTTATCGGGAAGGAGTTTCGGACGGGCCATGTCGCAATCTCAATTCAATGACGCGGTGTAAGCACGGGACGGGCCTGTCAGGGCGCGGTGCGTGCCAATGTGAAACGACTATTGTTGTCGAAAGTCGATTGAAAACGCAAATTCATTTGCCGAATCGATTAATGAAGTTTGCGCATTGACCCGCGCGGCGCACCCGATTTCAGTATTGGCGACGTGCTTCCTCGCCACAAATCGTTTACCCATTGACGTTGCAGGCGGCGTTTATTTGCAACAAACGGCGCTTGCGTGAGGGAGGAAAAAAGGCCCCTTGGCAAGCCGCAAAGACGCCCCCGCACAAGGGCTCCAGCGCGGAAAAACGCCGCAGTAACAGGGTGTTACATCCACCGACGAGACCTAACACTTTTTGGCTCGACACCCTCTGCCCACGACCATAAATTACTCAGTCAAAGGCCGCAGGGATGCCCTGCGCCGCGGCAGGCACGCGGCGCATTTCTCCTCCCGCAACAGGTCCATCGCAGCTCGAACGGTGGATTTCAGGCAAGTCTTCGGGCGTGAGAGTCACAAGGTGGACGGGTTGTCGAGAACGAGGCACTGGGTGTGGGGCGCGGTTATCGCCGTGCTGTGCTCGTTCGCCTATGCGAAGGGGCAAGGTGTGCCGCATGGCGGCGGTGCTTATTCGCACCAGGCTGGGGGCCACGCGCCGCGCATGGAGATGCGCGGCGACGGCCATTACGCCGGCCCGGGCGGTGCGCCCGCTCCGCGCGGCTCGCGCAATGCGACGGCTTGGCGTGACGCACGCGCGCAGCGCGGCAATCCGAACATAACGGACGCCAATTTCGGTTATGGCTTCGGCAGCTACAAGTCCGGCATGCGCCGTGTCGGCGATCCGTCCAGCTATGCCGGCGCGATCACGCCGGTCAGCGCGGAATCGCGTCCGGTGCCGCATCCCCCGTCCAACATGCCGATGCGCAACGGTTCGATCCGCGCCGACGTCGCCCGCTACAACGAAGAGCGCGGCGCCGCGCGTCCGATGCAACGTCCAGCCGACGATCCGCGGCAACCAGGCGGTTCACCCTATCGCAATTAGCTGAGCGCGATTTACCCGATCGTTTCGCGCCATGTGGGCCACGTTCGCCGCTACCTGAACGGGTGAGCCTGCCGGCTTTGCACACAACGCGACCGCATATCGCCTGTCGCAAAACCCGTCCTCCGAATCCCTTCCCGCGATCCCTTGCGCGCCTTCCGCCGCGCCCGAGCGCCCAATCTGACGTTTCGACGCCACACTTTTTTGAAAACGCTCGGCATCGAAGTATCTGTCAGCGTCAAATCTTGGCATTCTGCCGCGTCGCGTCATCGGCCCGTCATTCAAGGCGCTCCCACACGCTGTGGCGCGCCGTTCGCCGCATGCCGCATTGCGTTCGAGGCGCCGGCCGCAGTCCGCTCAAAGTGTCGTATCAAGCCGATAACCGACCAAACTAATCAGACCGATATACCCGCAATAAGCAGCGATATTTTTGTTTATAAAAATGGTCCGCAAAGATGGACCCGCCCCGATTGACTCGACGATCGAACGGATAACAACAACCTTTCGCGCGAGCGCCCCCTTTCGCACAGCCACACCTTTTTGACAAAGATTGGAGAACCCATGAACACAAGCCTCAGCAGCGCGCTGAAGACTACTCTCAAGACCACCGCATGCGTCGCCGCGCTGGCGAGCGCATCGTCGGCGTTCGCGCAATCGAGCGTGCAGCTTTACGGCCAGGTCGACGAATGGGTCGGTGCGCAGAAGTTTCCGGGTGGCAAGACGGCGGTGGTCGTGTCGGGCGGTGGCATGTCGACGTCTTACTGGGGCTTCAAGGGGACCGAGGATCTGGGCAACGGCTACAAGGCGATCTTCACGATCGAAGGCTTCTTCCGCGCGCAAACCGGCGAGTACGGCCGCTTCACCGGTGACACGACGTTCTCGCGTAACGCGTACGTCGGTATCGAAGCGCCGTGGGGCACGGTGACCGCCGGCCGGCTGACGACGCCGCTGTTCGTGTCGACCATCCTGTTCAACCCGTTCGTCGATTCGTACGTGTTCTCGCCGATGGTCACCCACGTGTACCTCGGCCTCGGCACGTTCCCGACTTACACGACCGACCAGGGCGTGACCGGCGACTCGGGCTGGAACAACGCTGTGTCGTATGCGACGCCGAACTTCAACGGCCTGTCGGCGACGGCGATGTACGCGCTCGGCAACACGACGCAGAACGGCGCGAAGAAGTGGAGCGGCCAGGTGCTGTACTTCCACGGCCCGTTCGCGGCGACCGCGGTGTACCAGTACGTGAACTTCAACAACGTGCCGGGCGACCTCGGCAGCTTCGAAACCTCGGGCGTGCCGGGTCTGCGCAGCCAGAGCGTCGCGCAGGCGGGCGTGTCGTACGACCTGAAATTCGTCAAGCTGTACGGCCAGTACATGTACACGTACAACAACCAGCAGGTTACGAGCTGGCACGTGAACACCGGACAGGGCGGCGTCACGGTACCGTTCGGGCCGGGCTCGGTGATGGCGTCCTACGCGTATTCGCGTAACGGCGGCGGTTCGAACCAGACGCGCCAGACGGCGGCGGTCGGCTACGACTATCCGCTGTCCAAGCGCACCGACGTCTATGCCGCGTACATGTATGACCACATCACCGGTCAGTCGAGCGGCAACACGTACGGCGCGGGGTTGCGCGCGAAGTTCTGATCCCGGCCAACGGTTTCACCGCAAAGCCCGCGTTCCGCCCGGAACGCGGGCTTTGTCGTTTTCACCGCAGTCGAAGACCGGATGTTTGCTGCCGTTCCTTTGATAAACCAGGCAAAATGACGTCGATTGATTCCTGAAGCGAGCGACTGAGATGGACACCCTCGTCAGCATGAAAGTATTTCGCCACGTGGTCGAAGCCGGGAGCTTCGTCGGTGCGGCGGAGAAGATGGAGATGTCCGCCGCGATGGCGAGCAAGCACGTGATGCATCTGGAGCAGCAGCTCGGCGCGCGGCTCCTGAACCGCACCACGCGCCGCGTCGCACCGACCGAGGCGGGCCGCGAGTACTACGAGCGGCTCAGTCAGGCGCTCACCGAGCTCGACGAGGCCGGCCAGGCGGTCGGCGCGGCGAGCGTCGTGCCGCATGGGCGACTGCGGGTGTCGTCGCTGTCGGCGTTCGGCCTGAATCACGTGATGGCCGCGGTCGCGGACTACGCCGAGCTGTATCCGCAGGTCACCGTCGATATGACGCTGTCCGATCGCGTCGTCGAGCTGATCGATGAGGGTTTCGACGTCGCGATTCGCGCGTCGCCGGGCGGGCTCAAGTCGTCGTCGCTGATCGCGCGGCAGATCGCGACTGCTCACCTGGTGCTGTGCGCGTCGCCCGCCTATCTGCGCAAGCATGGCACGCCGAAGCGCGTCGCCGATCTCGCGCGCCACAACTATCTGCAGTACGCGGGCGTGTCGGCGCTCGAAGTCGCGACCGGCGACGCGAGCTCGCGCGTGCGCCTGTCGGGCAACCTGATCGTCAATCAGCTCGAGGCGCAGCGCGTGGTCGTGCTGCACGGCGCGGGCATCGCGATGCTCGGCACCGAGGTGATCGGCAGCGATCTCGCCGAAGGGCGGCTCGTGCCGCTGCTCGTCGACGAAGTGCCGCCGCGCGAGCTGCCGATCCACGTCGTCTACACGAGCCGGCGGCATCTGTCGGCCAAGGTCCGCTCGTTCGTCGATTTTCTGGCGGAGCGGTTCGCGAACGAATCGCTGTGGCCGTCGCTCGATGAGATCAAGGGGTTGGCTGTGCGGTAGCGTTTCCCGCAGCACCTAACAGACGCCGCCAATCGGCCGCCCGGCGCCCCGGCGCCGTCTTACCCCGTTTCTATATACTGACTGTCAACACCCATCAGTTAAATGAATTGGGGGAGACATGACCGATCTGTCCACGCCGCAGCGTGCCGGCAGCCACGAACTGCCCGCGGGCCGGCGCCTGCGCTTCGTCACCGCCGCCGCACTGTTCGACGGCCACGACGCGTCGATCAACATCATGCGGCGCATCCTGCAGGCGAGCGGCGTGGAGGTGATCCACCTAGGCCACAACCGCTCCGTCGCCGAAGTCGCGACCGCCGCGCTCAACGAGGACGCCGACGGCGTCGCCGTGTCGAGCTACCAGGGTGGTCACAACGAATATTTCCGCTATCTCGTCGAGTTGCTGCGTGCGCGCGGCGGCGAGCGCATCAAGGTGTTCGGCGGCGGCGGCGGCGTGATCGTCCCCGAGGAGATCGCCGCGCTGGAACGCGACGGCGTCGAAAAAATCTACTCGCCGCACGACGGCCAGCGGCTCGGCCTGCAAGGCATGATCGACGATATGATCGCGCGCTGCGTCGAAGGCGCGCGCGCGGCCGATGCCGCGCGCCCGACGCCGGTGCGCGAATGGCTCGCCGAACTGGCCGCGCGGCCGTTGCCGCTTTGCGTCGAGGTTAATGCTCCGCACGGCCGCGCTGCCCCTGGCTCGTACCCCGCCGATCCCGCCGCGCCGATCTTCCGCCGCCTCGCGCAACTGATCAGCGCGTTCGAAACGAACACCGTCGACGCCGCCGCACGCGACCAGCTATCGACACTCGCGCAGACCACGCGGGTTCCCGTGCTCGGCATCACCGGGACCGGCGGCGCGGGCAAGTCGTCGCTGACCGACGAGCTGATCCGCCGTTTCCGGCTCGACTACGACGACACGCTGAACATCGCCGTGCTCGCGATCGATCCGTCGCGCCGCAAATCCGGCGGCGCGCTGCTCGGCGACCGGATCCGCATGAACGCGATCGGCGATTGGGGCGGCGGCGCACGGGGCGACGCCCGTGTGTTTATGCGCTCGATGGCCACGCGCGAGGCGTCGACCGAACTCTCCGACTCTCTACCCGCCGCGCTGATGCTGTGCAAGGTCGCGGGTTTCGATCTGATCGTCGTCGAGACTTCGGGGATCGGTCAGGGCGATGCGGCGATCGTGCCGTTCGTCGACGAATCGCTGTACGTGATGACGCCGGAGTTCGGTGCCGCGAGCCAGCTCGAGAAGATCGACATGCTCGACTTCGCGAGCTTCGTCGCGATCAACAAGTTCGATCGCAAGGGCGCGCAGGATGCGCTGCGCGATGTCGCGAAGCAGGTGCAGCGCAACCGCGCGGACTTCGCGACATCGCCCGATGCGATGCCGGTGTTCGGCACGATCGCGTCGCGCTTCAACGACGACGGCGTGACCGCGCTGTACCTGCGCATCGCCGCAGCGCTGCGCGCCCACGGTCTGCGCGACGGCGGCGCCCGGCTGAGTGCTCCCGAAGGTTTGCGCTTTTCGAGCAACCTGCACGCAATCGTGCCACCCGCGCGCGTGCGCTATCTGGCCGACATCGCGCAAACCGTCCGCGGCTATCGCGAGCGGGCCGACGTGCAGGCGCAGATCGCGCGCGAGCGCTGGCAACTGATCGAGACGCGCCGCATGCTCGGCGAAGCGGGCCACGACGCGTCATCGCTCGACGCGCTGATCGAGCAACGCAACACCGCGCTCGGCGAGCGCGAACGCAAGCTGCTCGATGCGTGGCCGCGAACGGTGGCCGCCTATACCGGCGACGAACACGTGGTGCGCATCCGCGAACGCGAAATCCGCACCGCGCTGACGGTCACGACGCTGTCCGGCTCCGCAATCCGCAAAGTGTCGCTGCCGAAATTCGTCGATCACGGCGAGATCCTGCGCTGGCTGATGCTCGACAATCTGCCCGGTTATTTCCCGTTCACCGCTGGCGTGTTTCCGTTTCGCCGCGAGAACGAGGACCCGACGCGCATGTTCGCGGGCGAGGGCGATCCGCAGCGCACCAATCGCCGCTTCAAGCTGCTGTCGGAAGGTATGTCGGCCAAACGGCTATCCACCGCATTCGACTCGGTGACGCTGTACGGCGAGGAGCCGCACGAGCGCCCGGACATCTACGGCAAGGTCGGCAATTCGGGCGTGTCGGTCGCGACCCTCGACGACATGAAGACGCTGTACGACGGCTTCGACCTGTGCTCGCCGGAAACGTCGGTGTCGATGACGATTAACGGCCCCGCGCCGACGATCCTCGCGATGTTCTTCAACGTCGCGATCGACCAGCAGATTGCTTTGAAAGAGCAACAGCAAGGCCGTCCGCTGAGCGAAGCCGAACTCGCCGCAACGCGCCGTGCCGCGCTCGAAAACGTGCGTGGCACCGTGCAAGCCGACATCCTGAAGGAAGACCAGGGGCAGAACACCTGCATCTTCTCGACCGAATTCAGCCTGAAGGTGATGGGCGACATCCAGGCGTATTTCGTCGAACACGGCGTGCGCAATTTCTATTCGGTGTCGATCTCCGGCTATCACATCGCCGAGGCCGGTGCGAACCCGATCTCGCAGCTCGCCTACACGCTCGCGAACGGTTTCACGTACGTCGAGGCGTATCTCGCGCGCGGCATGTCGATCGATGACTTCGCGCCGAATCTGTCGTTCTTCTTCTCGAACGGCATGGACCCGGAGTACACGGTGCTCGGCCGCGTCGCGCGGCGCATCTGGGCGATCGCGATGCGCGAGCGCTATGGCGCGAACGAGCGCAGCCAGAAGCTCAAGTATCACGTGCAGACGTCGGGCCGCAGCCTGCACGCGCAGGAGATCGATTTCAACGACATCCGCACGACGCTGCAGGCGCTGATCGCGATCTACGACAACTGCAACTCGCTGCACACCAATGCGTTCGATGAAGCGATCACGACGCCGACCGAGGAATCGGTGCGCCGCGCGGTCGCGATCCAGCTGATCATCAATCGCGAATGGGGGTTGGCGAAGAACCAGAATCCGAATCAGGGCAGCTTCGTGATCGACGAGCTGACCGATCTGGTCGAGGAAGCGGTGCTCGCCGAGTTCGAGCGGCTCACCGAGCGCGGCGGCGTGCTCGGCGCGATGGAAACCGGCTATCAGCGTGGACGGATTCAGGACGAGTCGATGCTGTACGAGCATCGCAAACATGACGGCTCGTATCCGATCGTCGGCGTGAATACGTTCGTGAGCGCGCATCCGCATGAAGCGCCGCGTCCGCTGGTGCTGGCGCGTTCCACCGACGCGGAAAAGCAGAGTCAGCTGCGGCGGTTGCGCGATTTCCAGACGCGCCACCGCGACGCCGCGCCTGAGGCGCTCGAACGCCTGAAGCGCACGGTGATCGACGACGGCAACGTGTTCGCGGTGTTGATGGACGTGGTGCGCGTGTGTTCGCTCGGGCAGATCACCCATGCACTGTTCGAGGTGGGCGGGCAGTATCGGCGGAATATGTAGGCCGCGAGGGGCGGCCCGGCCCGCCCCCGTTCAACACCTCAGCGCGCGATGCCGAGCCGCGCCTTCGCGTCGTCGTATTCCTTCTTCAGACGCCGCACGAGTTCGGCGACGTCGGGCACGTCGTCCATCAGGCCGACGCCCTGGCCCGCGCCCCAGATGTCTTTCCACGCCTTCGCCTTGTCGCTGCCGAAGTTCATCTTGGTCTTGTCCGATTCGGGCAGCGCGTCCGGGTCGAGCCCCGCGTTCTGGATGCTCTCGCGGATGTAGTTGCCATGCACGCCGGTGAACAGGTTCGTGTAGATGATGTCCGACGCCTTCGCGTTGATGATCGCCTGCTTGTAGCTATCGACCGCATGCGCCTCTTTGGTCGCGATGAAGCGCGTGCCCATGTACGCGAGGTCCGCGCCCATCGCCTGCGCGGCGAGAATCGAGCCGCCGTTCGCGATCGAGCCCGACAGCACGATCGGGCCGTCGAAAATGCGCCGCACCTCGCCGACCAGCGCGAACGGCGAGGTGGTGCCCGCGTGGCCACCCGCGCCCGACGCAACCAGAATCAGCCCGTCGACACCAGCGTCCAGCGCCTTCTGCGCATGACGCAGATTGATCACGTCGTGCAGCACGATGCCGCCATAGCTATGCACCGCATCGACGATCTCGCGCGCCGGCGCGCGCAGGCTGGTGATGAAGATCGGCACCTTGTGCTCGACGCAGACGCGCACGTCGTGTTCGAGCCGCGCATTCGACTGATGAACGATCTGATTGACCGCGATCGGGCCGATCACCGCATCCGGGTTCGCGGCCCTGTGCTCGGCGAGTTGCGCCTGGATCTGCGTGAGCCACTCGTCGAGCAACTCGGCCGGACGCGCGTTGAGGGCAGGGAACGAGCCGACGATACCGGCCTTGCACTGTGCCAACACGAGTTCGGGATAGCTGACGATGAACATCGGTGAAGCGACGACGGGCAGCGCGAGGTTTTGCAGAACGGCGGGCAGTGCCATGGTGCGAATCTCCAGATTGGGCCAACCGGTGCGGCGCGCGCCCGGCGAATAGATGAGTTTAGCGGCGGCACGCGGCTTGCGGCAGGCCGAGCGGCGAATGCGTGTGGCAATCGCACGAAACCGGCATACCGCAGTCGCGGCAAACATTTAAGAACGATCGTTCGATTATAGGCTAAGTGGACGAGCACCGGCGCGTTAGGGCCATTTGAACGGTTCGAAGGAGTATTCAGGTTCCATGTCTGCGGGGGTTATCCCACCTCGCACGGACTTGTCGGCCTTCTACAATGCACGGACCTGAATCGATCAACGAGACGTCATGGCCTTCGAAAATTTCACGCCTTTTCGCGTCGCCGTGGGCGATGTCGATATTTTCGGAGTGAAGGGCGGCGCCGGGCCGCCTCTGTTGCTGCTGCACGGCCATCCGCAATCGCATCTGATCTGGGAACGCTGCGCCGCGCCGCTCGCACAGCACTTCACGGTGATAGCAACCGATCTGCGCGGCTATGGCGCGTCGGGCAAACCGCCGAGCGATGCGACGCACATGCCGTACTCGAAACGTGCGATGGCCGCCGACCAGGTCGCGGTGATGCGCCACTTCGGCTTCGAGCGCTTCCTCGTCTGCGCGCACGATCGCGGCGCGCGCGTCGCGCACCGGATGGCGCTCGATCACGCCGATGCGGTCGAGCGTTTGATGCTGCTCGATATCGCGCCGACGCTCGCGATGTACGAAGCCACCGACCGAACGTTCGCGACGCACTACTTCCACTGGTTCTTCCTGATTCAACCCGAGCCGCTGCCCGAAACGTTGATCGGCGCGAATCCGGCCGCCTATGTCGACGCGGTGATGGGCGGACGTCACGCGGGCCTCGCGCCGTTCGATCCCGCCGCGCTCGACGCCTATCGGGCAGCGCTCGCCCAACCGGGCGCGGTGCACGCGATGTGCGAGGACTATCGCGCGTCGGCGAGCATCGACCTCGAGCATGATCGCGCCGATATCGAGCGCGGCATCAAGATCGGCTGTCCGCTGCGCGTGCTGTGGGGCGACAAGGGCGTGGTCGAAAAATGCTTCGATGCGCTCGACGAATGGCGGCATGTCGCGCGCGACGTGAGCGGCCGCGCGCTATCGTGCGGACACTATCTGCCCGAGGAAGCCCCGGACGAACTGGTCGCCGAGATGCTGTCGTTTTTCGAGGCGGTCGAAAAATAAGCGCTGGGCCGCTTCGCGCGGCCTTCGTTCGACCTTTCTCAGCCGAGCGGCGGCAGACGTCGTGTGACCGGCGTCGACTTGACGATCGCGGTGCTGGTCTCCGCGCGCTCGGTCACTTTCGACAGGATCTCGTCGAGTTGCTCGATCGAATGCAGGTACAGGCGGCAGATGAAACAGTCGTCGCCGGTTACCTTGTCGCATTCGACGAACTCCGGAATGCGCCGGATTACTTCTTCCACCAGATGCAACTGGCCCGGCAGCGGCTTCACGCGCACGATCGCCTGCAGCGTGAAGCCGAGCGCGCGCGGATCGATCTGCACGGTGAAGCGTTCGATCACGCCCTGCGCTTCGAGCCGCCGCACGCGCTCAGCCGTGCTGGGCGCCGATAAGCCGACGACGCGCGCGAGTTCGCTGACCGGCTGGCGCGCGTCCTGCGCGAGCGCGGCGAGCAGTGCCCGGTCGGTGTCGTCGAGTGCGACCGGCGTGATCGAAGCAAGGCGTTTGCTCATAGTGGCCTTCGTTTATGAGGTGAAAAAGCAGTAACGCTTAAGTTTAGCCATGTATTCGCGTAGGTGGATTAATTACACTGCCAGTTATGCAGTCATCAATCCGGGATCGAACCATGGCTTCAAACAAGGCTTCAGCAACGACCGCGAGCAGTTCGTCCAGCGACATCCGCCGCGGCGCGGCCGAGATGAGCATTGCGATGCTGATGTCGGGCACGATCGGCTGGCTCGTCGTGTCGTCGCAGCAAAGCCCCTTTAACGTGGTGTTTTTCCGCTGCATTTTCGGCGGCGCGACGCTCGCGCTCGTGTGCGCCGTGCTCGGCCTGTTCCGCCGCGAGCTGTTTTCGTGGAAGATGCTCGGCCTCGCGTTACTCGGCGGCGCGGCGATCGTCGTGAACTGGGTGCTGCTGTTCGCCGCATATTCACGCGCGTCGATTTCGATGGCGACGGCCGTCTACAACACGCAGCCGTTCATGCTGGTCGGGCTCGGTGCGCTGGTGTTTCGCGAGCGCATCAGCACGTCGACGATCGCGTGGCTCGTGGTCGCGTTCGTCGGGCTCGTGTTCGTCGTGAAGGTCGAGCCGGCCGTGCTCGCGGTGCCGGGGCAATATCTGGTCGGCGTCGCCTATGCGGTCGGCGCGGCGGCGATGTACGCGGTGTCGTCGATCATCACGAAGCGGCTGAAGGGCACGCCGCCGCATCTGCTCGCGCTGATCCAGGTGTCGCTCGGCGTGCTGTTGCTAGCACCGTTCGTGCGCTTCGACGCACTGCCGGCAAGCGGTGTGCAGTGGCTCGAACTGGTCGTGCTCGGCGTCGTCCATACCGGTCTCATGTACGTGCTGCTGTATGGCGCGATCCAGAAGCTGCCGACGTCGATGACGGGCGCGTTGTCATTCATCTATCCGGTGGTCGCGATCATCGTCGACCGGATTGCGTTCGGGCAGACGCTCGCATGGATTCAGGTGCTTGGCGCCGCGCTGATTCTGCTGGCAGCGGCGGGCGTGAATCTCGGCTGGCGGATCGTGCCGCAGAAAAAGCGCTTTTCGTCCACGTGATACGGCTCTTGCCAGGGATTCCGGAATAAGCGCGCGCATTCGAACGCCTAACGCGGCTTGATGACAGAATGTGTATGCATTTGTAAAACGCGGTGTCAAATTTCTGTAGGGAAATCACCGATGCGTTGCGAATATTCGCTCGCGTATCATTGATGGCGACGCTGATCACGTCCACACAGATGTTCCGCCGCTCGCCTTGTCGAGCGGCTTTCTTTTTGTAGGTACGGTTTTGGTTCCGGTGCGCGTTCCAACTGCACCCGACTGCACGGGCCAATCACACGTTCAACGCCGGGCGAGAATGCGCGTGCCGTCCACTTCGAGCGGTCCACCGTTTGCCGCGAGCTCCCCGATCATTCCCTTCAGCATCGCTGGCCATTCGCTGCGTGGCTTCAGCATCGACGCGGCGGCGCGCATCACGGATGCGTCGTCGAGCATGCGCAAAAGCGTGTCCACGCTCATCTCGCGGACTTCGAGCAGCTTGAATACGATTAGCACCTTCAGCGCGTTCCTCGCATTGCGCGCGGGGTCGGCACGCAACCACGCGACGCGCGACATCGCGCGTTCGAGCGCCGGTTCGACATGCGTGAACGGCGCGCCGTGGCCAGGGATGACCACGCGCACGTCGAGTGTCGCGATCATGTCGAGCACGGCCTGCTGCTCGGCAAAGCCGCTTTCGCCTTCGAGTTCGGGAAAGATCACGCCGAAGCCGTTTTCCCATAGTGCGTCGGCGCTGATCAGCAAGCGTTCGTCCGCGCAATAAAGCATCAGCGAATGCGGATCGTGGCCCGGCGCGCCGAGCACCTGCCAGTCGAGCGCGCCGAGCCGCAAGCGCGCGCCGGGCGCGAGCGTGCCGGTGAAACCGAAGCGCTCGCAGGTTTGACCGGTCGCGCGAAAGCTGAGGCGCGTTTCGTCCCAGTCGCGTACGGCATCGGCTTCGGATGACGGGATCAGCGTGCGACACGGCCATGTGGCCTGCAACAGCGTGTTGCCGCCGCAGTGATCCGAATGCAGATGCGTGTTGACGATCAGATCGAGCGGCCGCGTGTGCAGCGCATTGCGCACCAGCGCGACCGTCTGCGAAGCGTGCGTCGCATAGCCGGTATCGACGAGCGCCGCGCAGGTGTCATCGACGAGCAGCACGTTGTTCGACGACAGCCAGCCGCGCTCGAACACCTGGATCGATGCGGGCAGCGCGATCATGGTGCGGCCGTTTTCGATTGCGTGTGCTCGAGCACGTCGGGCTTCGGCATCACGAGGATCGTCGAGGTGCCCGTAAGCATCAGCTCGCCGCGCTGATTGACCACCGTGCCTTCGAGGTAGGTCAGGTCGCCGCTCAGGCTCGGCTTCCAGTGAGCGTCGCGCACACGCCAGGTTATCGTCAGCGTGTCGTGCGCCTGCACTGCCTTCTTCAGCTTGATATCGAATTCGAGGCCGAGTGGTTGCGCGTAAGTCGAAAAATGCGTGGCGAGGAGCGCCATGAAATACGCGGTGGGTTGCGTGCCCGACGCGATCAGCCCGCCAAAGCGGCTTTGCGCGGCATACGCTTCATCGTGATGCAGCGGGTTCAGATCGACGACGAGCGTCGCGAACGATTTGATCGAATCCACCGACAATTCGACCGTCGAACTGAACGTCTCACCGAGCGTGACGACGCGCGGTGCGGCTTTCATTGCTTCTCCTTCGCCGTCGATGCCGTGCGGCTAGCGATGAACTGCGCGTGGCGCGCTTCGATCGAGTCCCATACCGCGCGCTTATCGTCGTCGTTGAAGGTCGACCAGCCGGCGATTTCATCGATCGTGCGCAGGCATCCTTCGCACCAGCCCGTCGACGCATCCATCCTGCACACGTTGATGCACGGCGACGGCACACAGACGCCGGCGGCTTTTTGTTCGTAAGGCTTACTGCTCGCCATCGTGTTCAGGCCGGCTCGCGCAACGCGACATCGGCGACCGGCGCGCCGGTCAGCGCAATCAGCTCCTGCGCGGTGAGATTGAACACTGCATGCGGATGACCAGCGGCCGCCCACAGGCTCTCCAGCTCGAGCAGATCGGCATCGATCAGGGTGACCGGTTCGGTCGCATGGCCGACCGGGCACACACCGCCGATCGCATAGCCGGTTTTTTCACGCACGAACTTCGCGTCCGCGCGGCCGATCTCGCCGACCTGCGCGGCCACCTTCTTTTCGTCGACGCGATTCGCGCCGCTCGCGATCACGAGCACTGGGGCGTCGTCTTCGCGGCGCCGGAACAGGATCGACTTCGCGATCTGTGCGACCGAGCAGCCAAGTCCAGCGGCCGCTTCGGCGGACGTCTTGCCGGTTTCCGGCAGCATCACGATTCGCCCCGCGTGACCGCGTTCGCGCAGCAGCAGCGCGACGCGGCGTGCCGAGTCGGGCAGCGCGGCGAGATCGTCGGAGTCGAAGGACGCGAGGTCGTTCATCGTTGGAGATCCTGATTCAAAATGGATGGAGCGTTTATACGCAGGAATTCGCTTCGCTGCGCGCCTTCGCGAGCAGCGCCTTGCCGGCGCGCGACACGTTGGCCCGGCCGATCGCGTTCGAAATGAAGTCGCCGATCTCGACCACCTGGGGGAGGTCGATGCCGGTCTCGATGCCGAGGCCGTTCATCAGATACAGCACGTCTTCGGTCGCGACGTTGCCGGTCGCGCCCTTCGCGTACGGGCAACCGCCGAGCCCCGCGACCGACGCATGAAAAATCTCGATGCCTTCGAGCAACGCAGCGTAGATGTTCGCAAGCGCCTGGCCGTAGGTGTCGTGGAAGTGTCCCGACAGATGCTCGCGCGGAAACACTTCGGTCACCGCCTCGAACACCTCGCGGGTGCGCTTCGGCGTGCCGACGCCGATCGTGTCGGCGATATCGATTTCGTCGCAGCCGAGCGCCGCGAAGCGCTTGACGACATCGACGACCGACGCGACCGGCACCTCACCCTGATACGGACAGCCGAGCGCGCACGACACGCTGCCGCGAATCCGCAGGCCATGTTCTTTCGCCGCTGCGGCAACCGGCGCGAAGCGCTCGATGCTCTCGGCGATGCTGCAGTTGATGTTCTTCTGCGAGAACGCCTCGCTCGCCGCGCCGAAGATCACGATCTCGTCGGCGCGCGCCGCGAGCGCGCCTTCGAAGCCCCGCAGGTTCGGCGTCAGCACCGAGTAGATGGTGCCGGCGCGGCGCTCGATGCCGGCCATCACATCAGCGCCGTCGGCCATCTGCGGCACCCATTTCGGCGCCACGAACGACGCCGCTTCGACGTTGCGAAAACCCGCCGCCGACAGCCGGTTGATCAGTTCGATCTTGGTTGCGGTCGGCACGAATTCCTTCTCGTTCTGCAGCCCGTCGCGCGGACCCACTTCGACGATTTTCACTTGTTGCGGTAAGGCCATGATGTGTCTCCGATCCGATGCGGTTTTATCGCAGTCCCATCCAGGACGGGTGCCGCCGCATTGCTGTGATTCAGTTCAGCGCGCACGTCTGCGACGCGCGCGGGTGTGGGAATTCACTTAGTAGCCGCGCTCCAGCCGCACGACGCCGCTCACCTGCTCGCCGCGCATCATCGCGCCGATCTTGTCCGCGACCTGCACGACGCTGTCCTCGCGCAATGTCAGCGCCGACGTGTGCGGCGTGATCGTGATGCGCGGCTCGCGCCAGAACGGATGATCGGCGGGCAGAGGTTCCTCGCGGAACACGTCGAGCGTCGCGGCGGCGAACTGGCCGCTCGCGAGCGCGGCGAGCAGATCCGTTTCCACTAGATGCGCGCCGCGCGCGACGTTGATCAGATACGCGCCGCGCACGAGCTTCGCGAAGACTCGCGCATTCAGCACGCTTTCCGTGTCGGGTGTATGCGGCAGCAGGTTGACGAGCACCTTCGCGCCGTCGAGGAAGCTATCGAACTGGGCGTCGCCGGCGAACGTCGCGATGCCGTCGATCTGCTTCGCGCTGCGGCTATAGCCGCGCACCGGCAGGCCGAACGAAGCGAGCGTTTGCGCGACCTGCGTGCCGAGCACGCCGAGACCGAGCACGCCCACCGTGAACGTTGCGCGCGGATGCGGCTCGAGCACTTTCCAGCGGCGCTCGTCTTGCAGCATCTGATATTCGTCGAAGCGACGCAGATAGCGCAGCACCGCATGCGTTACGTACTCGGCCATCTGCGCGCCCATGCCGGTATCTTCGAGGCGAATCAGCGGCACCTCGGGCGGCAACGTGCCGGGGTGCGCGCGTTCGAGCGCGAGAATCGCATCGACGCCCGCACCCAAATTGAAGATCGCGCGCAGCGTAGTGCGGCCGGCCAGCATCTCGCGCGGCGGACGCCAGACCACCGCAAAATCGGCTGGCGCGTTGTCGCCGGGCTGCCATCCGCGCAGCTCGGCCGCGGGCAAGGCGCGCGCGAAGTCGTGCAGCCAGGCGGCGGCTTCGGTGTGCGGGGCGTAGAAGAGTATTTTCATGCGGTACGGATTGCGGCGGCGTCGACCTGAGCATCAGCGGGGCGGACTGTCAGCGCGCCTCGGCGATGGGGCGACGCGAGCGGCATCGGGTCTCCTCCCGTTGAAATAGGCTTCATTCTACTTTTTTGACGCAAATCGCGCGCGTCTGCGCACGGGCGTGCGTTTCGCGATGCGTGTGGTCGCGGGCGTCGAGTTCGCACGTAACGGCGCATTTCCTCGTTTGCCCCATAACCAAAGCACAAAATGTTGGTTCATCGACGCGCGACCGAGCGGGACAATGATCGCCCGGATTCCCTGCGCAGCGAGACACGCACATGCTTTCATGCACCAGATCGAGCTGGCCGCCGCGGCTCGTCACCGTTCCCGGCCTGCACGGCAGCGAAGGCGCGCACTGGCAAACATGGCTGGAGCGGCAGTTCGCGCGCTCGTTGCGCGTCGAGCAGGCCAACTGGGACGCGCCCGATCTCGCGCTATGGGCAAAGTCGTTGCGCGATCTGCTCGCACGCGAACGCGGTCCGTTCGTGCTGGCCGCGCACAGCTTCGGCTGCCTTGCGACTGCGCATGCGTTGCAGCAGGGCGCGCTCGCCAGCGACGTGGTCGGCGTGCTGTTCGTCGCGCCCGCTAGTCCGCGCAAGTTCGACTTCGCGGGACCGTTCGACGCGCGACGTGTGGGCGTACCGTCGATCCTGATCGGCAGCGAAACCGACCCGTGGATGACGCTCGCCGACGCGCGCGATCTCGCCCAGCGTTTCGGCAGCGCGTTCGTCAATCTCGGCGATGCGGGGCATATCAACACGGCAGCGGGCTTCGGTCCGTGGCCGCGCGCGAAGTACTTCATCGATACGCTCGTGCATTGCGCGGCGCCGCTGCGCTTTCGCGAGGAGGCGATCGATACCGCGCAGCATGCACTTTTGTGAACACCCCGCTGCGGCGCGCGCGAGGTAAGCAATCCGTTAGAATCCCGAGTCACGCCGCGTATGCGCGGCTACAGGTTTTATCATCGACGACGGGGAAACAATGAAGGGCATCACGGGGACATCAAGCCGGTTCAAAGCGGGCGTCACGGCTGGCTTCACACTGATTGCGCTCGCGTTCGGCGGCGTCTCGACGGCGCATGCGGATACGTCGCTACTGAACGTGTCGTACGACGTGACGCGCGAGCTGTACAAGGACATCAACGCGGGCTTCATCGCGGACTACAAGCAGAAGAACGGCGAGACGGTGTCGCTGCGGCAGTCGCACGGCGCGTCGAGCGCGCAGGCGCTGTCGGTGCTGCAGGGGCTGCAGGCCGACGTGGTGACGATGAATCAGCCGAACGACATCGACCTGCTCGCCGAAAAGGTCCACCTGGTCCCGGCCAACTGGCGCGCGCGTCTGCCGGACGATAGCGCGCCCTACACGACGACGATGGTGTTCCTCGTGCGCAAGGGCAACCCGAAGCACATCAAGGACTGGGACGATCTCGCGAAGCCGGGCATCCAGGCGGTGATCGCGAATCCGAAGACGTCGGGCAACGGACGTTATACGTATCTCGCCGCATGGGGTTATCGCAAGCAGAACGGCGGCACCGATGCGCAGGCGCTCGACTTCGTGAAGGCGATCTTCCGCAACGTGCCGGTGCTCGACACCGGCGGTCGAGGAGCGACGACGACGTTCACGCAGCGCGGTATCGGCGATGTGCTCGTCACGTTCGAGAACGAAGTGTCGCTGATCGATACGGGTGTCGGCGCGGGCAGCTATGAAGCGGTGTATCCGTCGCTGAGTCTGCTCGCGGCGCCGCCGGTATCGATCGTCGATAAGGTCGTCGACAAGCGTGGCACGCGCAAGCAAGCGCAGGCATATCTCGACTATCTGTGGTCGCCGGCCGCGCAGGAAATCATCGCGCAGCATCATCTGCGTCCGCGCGACAAGAACGTCTTCGCGAAGCACGCGGCCGAGTTCAAGCCGATCAAGACGTTCACGGTCGAGCAGATGTTCGGCAGCTGGCAGACGGCGCAGGACACGCACTTCTCCGATGGGGGGACGTTCGATCAGATTATTGTTGATCGGAAATAAGCTTCGCGTTTAGCGTAAAAAGAAAAGGCTGCCTCGCAAAACGAGGCAGCCTTTTTTATTCCCGCACGCTTAGCGCATGCGAGTTACCGATGCAGCGACTCCGCGACTCAATTCGCCGCGCCGTGAACCCCATGCCCATGCGCACACCCATGCTCGCAGCCACTCTGCTCGACCGGCATCTGCTGCGCAGCCTCAGCGCGAATGCCCAGCCGCGCGAGCAGCTTGCGGTCCGCTTCCGCCTGCGGGTTGCTCGTGGTCAGCAACTGGTCGCCGTAGAAAATCGAATTCGCGCCCGCGAGGAAGCACATCGCCTGCAACGCCTCATCCATCTGTTCGCGGCCGGCCGATAGACGCACCATCGCGCGCGGCATCGTGATGCGCGCAATCGCGATCGTGCGCACGAATTCGAACGGATCGATCGGTTCGGTGCCGGTCAGCGGCGTGCCTTGCACCTGCACCAGATTGTTGATCGGCACCGATTCCGGATACGGCTCCATGTTCGCGAGCTGCGCGATCAGCCCCGCGCGTTCGCGGCGCGATTCACCCATGCCGACGATGCCGCCGCAACACACGTTGATGCCCGCGTCGCGCACACGCTCGAGCGTGTCGAGGCGATCCTGATAGGTTCGCGTCGAAATGATCTGGCCGTAGAACTCCGGCGACGTATCGAGGTTGTGGTTGTAGTAGTCGAGGCCCGCATCGCGCAGCGCTTGTGCCTGATGCGTTTCGAGCATGCCGAGCGTCACGCAGGTTTCGAGGCCCATCGCCTTCACGCCGCGGATCATGTCCTTGATCGGCTCGAGGTGGCGGTCCTTCGGATTGCGCCACGCGGCGCCCATGCAGAAGCGCGTCGCGCCGTTGTCCTTCGCGAGTTTCGCTGCGGCGAGCACTTCGTCGACCGGCATCAGCTTGTCGGCTGCGAGACCGGTGTCGTGATGCACCGATTGCGGACAGTACGCGCAATCTTCTTCGCAGCCGCCGGTCTTGATCGACAGCAGCGTCGACAGCTGCACCGCATTCGCGTCGAAATGCTCGCGATGGGTTTGCTGCGCGCGAAACAGCAGGTCGTTGAACGGCAATTCGTACAACGCGACGATATCGGCGACGCGCCAGCGCGCGAGCGGCTTCGCTTCAGTGGCGGCGGCGCTCGTGTCGGCGCTGCCCGCTGCGATGTTCAGTTGTGTCATGTGATCGATCCTCGTGTACGGATGAAATGGGGTTCGGCGCTGCTGGGCAGCGATATGCCGCGCGCAATTGGCGCAGCGTTTGCAGAAGCCGACGAATGTCGAGCTGTTCGGCCGCAAGTTCCGGCGACAGCGGGCTGATATGCGGCACGATTCCGAGCAGCGGTGCGTCGTACGCTTGCGCGAGATGCGCGCGAATCGACGCGATGTTTTCGTCGGCGAAGGTCATATCCGGGTCGATGCGATTGGCGACCCAGCCCGCGAGCGTGAGACCGCGCGCGGCGATCGCTTCGGCGCTCAGCAGTGCATGGCTGATGCAGCCGAGCCGCATGCCGACCACCAGCACCACCGGCAGCTTCAGCGCGACGGCGAGATCGGCGGTGTCCTGCGTCGCGGTCAACGGCACGCGAAATCCGCCGACACCTTCGACGACGACGACCTCGGCGAGCTTCAGCGCTTCGCGATGGCACGCGACGATGTGGTCGAGATCGAACGAGACGTTTTCCAGCGCCGCAGCGATGTGCGGCGCGGCCGGTTCCTTCAGCAGATACGGCGTGCGCATCGCGGGCGGCAGCAGCACGCTCGACGCGGCATCGAGTTGATCGGCGTCTTCGTTGTGCAGCACGCCGTTCACTTCGAACGCGCCCGCCGCGATCGGCTTCATCGCGGCCGCTCGCAGACCTTCGCGCACGAAGCCGCGCAATAGCGCCGACGACACGAAGGTCTTGCCGATTTCCGTATCGGTGCCGGTGACGAACAGCGACAGTGCGCCGCCATCGTTATTCAGGTTGCTCATGCGGCGCGCGCTCCGACTTGTTTCAAGGCGGCTTCGAGCCGGTCGAGATCCGCATGCGAGTGCGCGGCCGACAGCGAGATGCGCAGGCGCGACGTGCCGGTGGGCACGGTCGGCGGACGGATCGCGGGGACCCACAGCCCCGCGCGATCGAGCGACGCGGCGATGTCGAGCGTCGCGTCGTTCGCGCCGATGATCAGCGGTTGAACGGCCGTATGCGAATCGACGGGCAGCCACGGTGTCGCCTTCAGCATCGCGCGGGTGCGCTCGATCAGTTGCCGCAGATGCGCGCGGCGCGCATCGCCTTCATCGCCGCCGATGATGCGCAGGCTCGCCGACACGGCATGCGCGGCCGCCGGCACCGACGCGGTCGTGAAGATATACGGACGCGCGCGCTGCACGAGCCATTCGATCACGGTTGCGTGCGCGGCCACGAACGCGCCGGAAACGCCCGCCGCCTTGCCGAGCGTGCCGATCGAGATCAGATGCGGCGAGCGCAGCGCGGCTTGCGCGATCGCGCCGCGGCCTTGCGGACCGAGCACGCCGAAGCCGTGCGCATCGTCGACGATCAGCCACGCGCCGTGCCGCTCCGCGAGTTCGAGCAAACGCGGCAGCGGCGCGATGTCGCCGTCCATGCTGAACACCGTGTCGGAGACGATCACCTTGACGTCCGCTTCGGACGCTTCGAGCATCGCGCTCAACGCAACCATGTCGCAGTGCGGATAGATCTGCACATCGGCGCGCGACAGCCGCGCACCGTCGATCAGCGATGCGTGATTGAGCGCATCGGAGAACAGCGTCGTGCCGCGGCCCGCGAGCGCGGTCAGCGTCGCGAGATTCGCCATATAGCCGGTGCTGAAATACAGCGCGCGGGCATCGTCGACGAAGCCGCCCGCGAATGCCGCGAGATCGTCTTCCAACTGCGCATGCGCGCGCGAATGACCGCCGAGCAGATGCGAGCCGCCGCTGCCCGCGCCATACAGCCGCGCGCCTTCGGCGATCGCCTCGATCAACTGCGGATGCGCGGCGAGGCCCAGGTAGTCGTTGCTCGCGAAGCCGATGATTTCACGGCCGTCGACCGTCATGTGCGCGGCGCAGGGTGTGTCCGCGGTGCGGCGGCGGCGACGCAGGCCGCGTGCGTCGATTTCCTTCAGGCCTTCGGCGAGTGTGTCGAGCAGATGCATCAGCGGGCCTCCGCGAGCGTGGCGTCGAAGGTGTCGCGTGTGCGCGCGGCGAGCAGCGCGAGCTCTTCGTCGTCGAGAATGTACGGTGGCATCAAGTACACGGTGGTGCCGATCGGGCGCAACAGTAGCTCGCGTTGGAGCGCGTTTTCGAAGAAGCGGCGCGAGAATGTTTTGGCTCGCTGGGGATCGTCGATCACCGCATCGAACGCGAAAATCGTGCCGCGCTGACGCAGATTGCGTACCTGCGCGTGCTCGGCGAGCGGCGCGAGCGCGGCCTCGAGCTTTGCCGATTTGCGGGTGTTGGTGGCGAGCACGTCGTCGCTCGCGAACAGATCGAGCGTAGCGAGCGCGGCGCGGCACGCGAGCGGATTGCCGGTGTAGGAATGCGAGTGCAGGAAGCCGCGGGCGGTGTCGTCGTGATAGAAGGCCGCGAAGATCTCGTCGCGCGACAGCACGATCGACAGCGGCAGATAGCCGCCGCTGATGCCTTTCGACAGACACAGGAAGTCGGGCCACACGCCTGCCTGTTCGGATGCGAAGAACGTGCCGGCGCGGCCACAGCCGACCGCGATTTCGTCGGCGATCAGATGCACGCCGTACTGGTCGCACAGCGCGCGCAATCCGGCGACGTACGACGCGTCGTGCATCGCCATGCCGGCCGCGCACTGCACGAGCGGCTCGACGATCAGCGCGGCGATGCGGTTCGCGCGCGCCTCGAACAGCGCGCGCACATTGTCGAGCGCGCGGCGCGCGACGTCGGCGGCGGTTTCGCCCGCTTGCGCGAGCCGCGCATCGGGCGACGCGACGACATGCGCGTGACGGATCAGCGGATCGTACGCGTCCTTGAACAGCGCGACGTCGGTCACGCCGAGCGCGCCGATCGTCTCGCCGTGGTAGCTGTTGGCAACGCAGACGAATTCCTGCTTGTCGGCGTAGCCCCGGTTGCGCCAGCTGTGAAAGCTCATCTTCAGCGCGATCTCGACCGCCGACGCGCCATCCGATGCGAAGAACGCGTGGCCGAGCGTGTTGCCGGTCAACGCGTGCAGACGTTCGGCGAGCTCGACGGCGGGTTCGTGCGTGCAGCCGGCGAGCATCGCGTGTTCGAGCGTATCGAGCTGATCTTTCAGCGCCGCGTTGATGCGCGGGTTCGCGTGACCGAACAGATTGACCCACCACGAACTGATCGCGTCGAGATAGCGATGACCCGCGCGATCGTATAGCCATGCGCCTTGACCGCGCGCGACGGGGATCAGCGGCAGACGTTCGTGGTGCTTCATCTGCGTGCACGGATGCCATACCGCGCGAAGGCTGCGGGCGACCCAATCTTCAGGGGCGACCGTGGGGGCTGCTGAATTTTCCAAAGAGGTACTCCGAGGTGCTTTTTTGCCACGCACGCGTGAGGGTGATTCCAGTCCCTTTTTGAAAGGCGTTTTCGTTTTTCCGCAGACCTATTGCGGTCGCGGGGAGCGAGCCTTGGCGAGTGCGCGGGGTCGAGATTAGCGGTTTATTTCGCCGCGCGCATCAGGTGCGAAACGCACGTCTTTCGCGCTGGCGTCGAGGTTTGCCGCTGTTCGATGCAGCTCGTTCGACTTCGGGATCGAAGCTCGCCAATCGACGGAGATAGCGACGTCAAAGTAATCGGCTATTACTGGCGAGAATTTGTGGTGAAGAGGTGCTTTTGCACATGCGCGCCGCGCGAACGCTCGTAGCTCTCATCGTGCAACGGCGGCCCGAATGCAAAAAGGCCTGCTGAATCAGCAGGCCTTCGACACGTCGGAACCGGACTCGAATCCGGATGCTATGCGTACCTCACTCCCGGCTCGCAATCGCTTTACGGCTATTCGCATCGGCATCCCCCGCATCCGCCGTCTGCGAGTTCTGATTGCCCCACACGACCGAATTATCGACCGCATACAGCCGGCACGGATCGGAGCTCTGCTTCTGGCAATTCGCCACCGCCACCGACATCGGATCGTCGCCGCCCTCGGCCCACGACCACGCGCCCGAATCCGACACCGCGAATGCGCGGCTCGGATACTGATGCAGGAAGTTGCGATAGCCATTGCGGCCCTCGTTGTCGAGGAACGGCACCGCGTCGACCGCGTCGAGCGCGGCGAAGCCGGTTGCCTTCGGCGCGGCCGGATCGGCGACGTGATACTGCACGGCCGTCGGCATGCCGGCGCGCGCGAGGAACGCTTCGACGGCCGGCCACCACACGCGCACGCCGTCGCGATCACCGACCAGCCGATGCGCGTCGTTCTTGTACTTGCCGAAGTCGACCATCTTCACGCTCGCGCCATGCGCGCCATACGCGGCGTACATGCCGGCGACGAGCGGCGCGTTCCACACCGAATCGTTATCGCCATAGAGCCACAGCGACGGCACCGTGGTCTTCTCGCCATACGCGCCGAATGCGCGCGTCAGATTGCCTTGCCAGTCCTCGCAGGCGTCCTGGCGCAGGCCGCCCGAGAAATTGATCAGCGCGCGCACGCCGGGCGCCGCTTCGGTGCCGTACGCAATCGTCGCGAGGCCGCCATGCGAGGTGCCGGCCACCGCGATGTGCGTCGCGTCGACATAAGGTTGCTTCGACATGTAATCGATCGTCGCGGCAACGTCGCCGGCCTGGCCGAGGCCATTGCGTTGGACGTCGCAGCCGTCCTGCTCGTACACGCCGCCCGAGTGGCCGAAGCCTTGGCGGTTCGGCGCGACGACCACGTAGCCGCGGCGTACGAATTCGCGCGCGAACGGCAGCGGGTCGCTGCGTTCCTGTGTGCGCGGATCGCCCGGAATCTTGCCGTGGTTGAACACGATCATCGGGAACGGGCCGGGGCCGTCCGGCTTATAGATCGTGGTTTCCAGCGTGACAGTGCCGGCGGCGTCGACCGGCACGCGGATGATCTTTTCGTTCAGGTGAGCGGTGGGCAGGTAGACATCGTCGTCGAGCGCGAGGCGCGGCACGCGGGCACGCGACAGCGGTCCCTGGGTGTCGCTGGACGGCGTTGCGTTGTGTGCCGAAAGCGACGAGTAGGCGAGCGGATCGGCGTGCGCGATCGCGACTGCACACGTGGCCGCGGCGCAGATCGCCGCACACTTCGTCAGAACCTTGCTCAACACCATTGACGCACCTGCTCGAAAGACCTGTCCTGAACTCCGTGCTGTCCGGTTGCCAAAAACGCTGCTGACGTTCAGCTTTCGTTCGCGTTTTCGACACAAACAGACTCACTCACGTGCGTAGTGCGCAAAGCGCACGCACGCAAATCGAGATCGCACGGGATGAACCCAACGGCTGACGCGACCCCACGCGCCGAGGATGAGCGTCACTCGATGCTGCCGGAGTCTGCGCGGCGCGCTTTCGATCAGCGGCCGGTCAGGCTTCCTTTGCATCTTGCGGAACGGGTGTGACCCGCTCTCGCAATGTGACGTCATGAAACTACGGACTCATCCTGGCACGACAATTTTGTTTTGTGCAATCAAGGAGAACCCGCGACGAAAAAATTGCTGCATGCCGAATGAGGCCTCAAAGCCTTGCCAGGCAAGGGCCGGGGACAGGTGGCGGGAAGCGCCGGGTAAAGGTCTGTAAGTGCTGTGGTGCGAGGCCAACGAAGAACCCTGCGCGAGTGGATCGAAAAAAAGGCCCTGTCAGAGGGCCTTTTATGAGTTTTGTAGAGAGCGAACGAAAGACATGAGAAAGCTGCGATGCGTAATGCAGCGATTACTTAATCAGTGCTTGCTACTCATCGACATCGCCATCGACATAACGCCAGCGGCCATCATCGCCACGCAGGAAGCGGCTCAATTCATGCAACCGATGCGCACGTCCGCCCACTTTGTAGCGGGCGATGAATTCGACGGTCGCGTGATCGGCATCGCTTTCGGCGAACGCTTTGATCTGCAGTCCGAGCCACCGCGGCGCGTCGGGTGGGGCGGGATCGACGTCGAGAGCGGCGGGGCAGGTGCGGGGGTCCCACGTCGCGCGCAGGTAGTCGGTTGCGCCAAGCACGTACGCGCTATAGCGCGAGCGCATCAGTTCGAGCGCGCGCGGCGCCGCTTCGCCGCCGTCGATGTAGCGGCCGCAGCATTGCGCGAAACGCGGGGCCTTCGTCGCGGTGCCTCCGCGTGCATCAGGCGCGGCGCCGCCGCATGGACAGTCGACAGGTCTTTGCAGTGACAACAATGGCTTATTCATTGAAATTTCAGTTGAGCGCGCGAGCGATCAGGATCTTCTGGATATCGCTCGTACCTTCGTAGATCTGACACACGCGCACGTCACGGTAAATCCGCTCGACCGGGAAGTCGGTGAGATAGCCGTAGCCGCCGTGAATCTGCAACGCGGCCGAGCAGATGCGCTCGGCCGCTTCGGAAGCGAACAGTTTCGCCATCGCGGCTTCGGTCAGGCACGGTTGGCCCGCGTCCTTCAGCGACGCCGCGTGCCAGATCAATTGACGCGCGGCTTCGAGTTGCGTGGCCATGTCGGCGAGACGGAACTGCACCGCCTGGTGCGAGATCAGCGGCGCGCCGAAGCTCTCGCGTTCTTTTGCGTAAGTCAGCGCCGCTTCGAACGCGGCGCGCGCCATGCCGACGCTTTGCGCGGCGATGCCGATGCGCCCGCCTTCGAGCCCCGATAGCGCGATCCGGTAGCCTTCGCCTTCCGCGCCGATCAGGTTCGCGGCCGGCACACGGCAGTCCTCGAACACGATCTGCGCGGTGTCCGACGAATGCTGACCGAGCTTGTCCTCGACCCGCGCGACCACATAGCCCGGCGTGCTGGTGGGCACGATGAACGCGCTGATGCCGCGCTTGCCGGCGGTCTTGTCGGTGACGGCCATCACGATCGCGACGTCGCCGTTCTTGCCGCTCGTAATGAACTGCTTGACGCCGTTGAGCACGTACGCGTCGCCGTCGCGCGTCGCGGTGGTGCGCAGCGCCGACGCATCCGAGCCCGCTTGCGGCTCGGTCAGGCAGAACGCGCCGAGCATCTCGCCGCGCGCGAGCGGCGTGAGCCAGTCGCGCTTCTGCGCGTCGTTGCCATAGGTGAGCAGGATGCTGCACACCGGGCAGTTGTTCACCGAGATCGCGGTCGACGTGCCGCCATCACCCGCCGCGATTTCTTCGAGGATCAGCGCGAGCGCGAGCGCGTCCATGCCGGCGCCGCCATACGCGTCGGGCACCAGCACGCCATAGGCGCCGAGCTCGGCGAGCTGCCGGTGCACGTCGCGCGGAAAGGTGCGTTCGCGATCCCATTGCGCCGCGTATGGCGTGATCGCTTCGCGCACGAAGGTGCGCAGTGCGTCGCGCACCATCAGGTGATCCTGGTCAAGCACCATGAGTGTGTCTCCGAGCCGATGATCCGATGCAACCTGGTCGTCTACCAGTCGAGCTGCGTACCGTCGTGCTGAACGAAGCGGCCGTGGAACGCGTCGCGCGATGCCGCCGCCTGCGCCAGCACCTCGCGCATGCCCGCGACGCTGCGCGCCGGATCGAGCGCGGCCTGCGCGCCACCCATGTCGGTGCGCACCCAGCCGGGATGCAGCGACACGCAGGTCGCGCGTTGCGCGTCGAGCGACGCGAGCTTCAGCACGGCGTTCAGCGCCGCCTTGCTGGTGCGATACAGCCAGCCCGTCGTGCCGCTCGCTTCGGCGATGCTGCCCATGCGGCTCGAAATCACCGCGAGCACGCCGTCCGTTTCCTCGACGAGCGGCAGCAGGATCGGCAGCAGCTGCATCGGGCCGCGCACGTTCGTGTGCATCACGTGATCGAAGTCTTCGGCGGTGATCGTCTCGATGCCTTCGGTGCGCGGACCGTACACGCCCGACACCACGATCGCGACGTCGAGCCGTTCGCCGTCGAGCTTCCAGCCGAGCGCTGCGATCTCTTCGGGCGCGGTGACGTCGAGCATGAAGGTTTCCGCACCGAGCTCGTTGAGCGCGTCGAGCGCTGCGCCGTCGCGCGCGGTCGCGAGCACGCGCCAGCCGCTCTTTCTGTACTGCCGCACGAATTCCTGGCCGATGCCACGCGACGCACCGACGATCAACACTGTTTTCATCGTATTCCTCGAAGTTTGGTCAACGCTTCAGATCAGTTCGATACCCATCGCGGTCGCCTCGCCGCCGCCGATACACAGCGTCGCGACGCCGCGCTTCAGACCGCGATTCTTCAGCGCGCCGATGAGCGTAACCAGGATGCGCGCGCCCGAGGCGCCGATCGGATGGCCTAACGCGCACGCACCGCCGTTCACGTTGACCTTGTTGTGCGGCAAATCGTGCTCTTTCATCGCGGCCATCGTGACGACCGCGAATGCTTCGTTGATCTCGTACAGATCGACGTCGCCGGCGCGCCAGCCGTTCTTCCCGAACAGCTTGCGGATCGCGCCGACCGGCGCGGTGGTGAACTTCGCGGGCTCCTGCGCGAACGTCGAATGACCGACGACGCGCGCGAGCGGTGTCACGCCGAGCCGCTTCGCGGTCGACTCGCGCATCATCACGAGCGCGGCCGCGCCGTCCGAGATCGACGACGAGTTCGCCGCCGTCACGGTGCCGGTCTTGCTGAACGCGGGCTTCAGCGTGGGGATCTTGTCGAGGTTGGCCTTGAACGGCTGTTCGTCGCGCGCGATCGTGACGTCGCCCTTGCGGGCCGCCACCGTAACCGGCGCGATTTCCCAGTCGAACGAGCCGTCCTCGTTCGCGCGCTTCGCGCGGTTCAGCGACTCGACCGCAAACGCGTCCTGCGCCTCGCGCGTGAAGTCGAACGACGCCGCGCATTCCTCGGCGAACGTGCCCATCAGACGGCCTTTGTCGTACGCGTCTTCGAGGCCGTCGTAGAACATATGGTCGATTACCTGGCCGTGGCCCATGCGCATGCCGCCGCGCGCTTTCGGCAACAGATACGGGGCGTTCGTCATGCTTTCCATGCCGCCCGCGACGATTACGTCGAGCGAGCCCGCGGCCAGCATGTCGTGCGCGAACATCGCCGCGCGCATGCCGGAGCCGCACATCTTGTTGACCGTCGTGCAGCCGGTGGCGAGCGGCAGACCCGCGCCGAGCGCGGCCTGGCGCGCGGGCGCCTGGCCGAGGCCGGCGGGCAGCACGCAGCCCATCACCGCTTCGTCGATCTGCTCGGGCTTCAGACCCGCGCGCTCGACGGCCGCCTTGATCGCGACCGCGCCGAGTTGTGGCGCGCTCAGCGACGCGAAGTCGCCCTGAAAGCCGGCCATCGGCGTGCGCGCCGCGCTGACGATCACGATCGGATCGGCATGGATACCACTTTGAATTGCGTCACTCATGTTTGAGCTCCTTGGTCATAGCTTGGATGGCTACCGCCGCGCGTGGCCTGCTGCGAATCCTCGTGAGATTCATCAAGCCACGCGCACATTCGGCTGGTTCGCCTCTGCATCGGCTGCGTCGGCGAACCGCTCCGGATAACGCACGCAGAAGCGCACGCTCTGGTCGTACGGGAAAAAATCGGGCAACTCGCCCTTCAACAGAAAATCCTTGTATCGCTGCCACAGCTGGGGCTCGAAGAAATCCGCGTGATGCCGCATGAACGAGCGGCGCACACGCGGATCGCCAAGCAGGAACGTGCCGTACGTCTCCGGGAAAATATCGTGCGGACCGACCGGGTACCACGGCTCGTCCGACATTTCGTCTTGCTCGTTGCGCGGCGCCGGCACCGCGCGCACGTTGCAGTCGGTCAGGTATTCGATCTCGTCGTAGTCATAGAACACGACACGGCCATGCCGCGTCACGCCGAAGTTCTTGTACAGCATGTCGCCGGGGAAGATGTTCGCCTGGATCAGCTCCTTCACCGCGTTGCCGTATTCCTTGATACCGTGCTCGATGTCGTCGTCGTTGCCGTTCTGCAGGAACAGATTGAGCGGGATCATGCGTCGCTCGATGTACATGTGGCGAATCACGAGGTTCTCGCCGTCGTATTCGATCAGCGACGGCACTTCCTTCTCGAGTTCGCGCAACAGCGTTTCGTCGAGCCGCGCGAGCGGCAGCGCGACGCTCGAATATTCGAGCGTGTCGGCCATGCGGCCGAGCCGGTCGTGACGTTTGACGAGCAGATACTTCTGCTGGATCTGCGCTCGCGTGGTTTCCTTCGGCGGCGGAAAGTTGTCCTTGATCAGCTTGAACACGTAGGGGAACGACGGCAACGTGAACACGAGCATCACGAGACCCTTGATGCCGGGCGCGACGATGAAGCGGTCGCTCGAATGCTTGAGGTGATGCAGCAGATCGCGATACAACAGATTCTTGCCCTGCTTCTGCAGACCCAACGACGTATAGATTTCCGCCTTCGGCTTGGCCGGCATCACCGTGCGCAGAAACTCGACATACGCGGACGGCACTTCCATGTCGACCAGAAAATACGAGTGCGAGAAGCTGAAGATGATCAGCAACTGCTCGCGCTTGAGCAGCACGGTGTCCAGCGCGAGCACGCCCGGTTTCACGTGACGCAGCGGCACCGCGAACGGCAGCAGCGTGTCGCCGTTGATGATCCGCCCGACGATATACGCAGCCTTGTTGCGATAAAACAGCGACGACAGCACGTGAATCTGGAAATTCGCCGCTTCGTCGAACACGCCGAACGCTTCGCGAATCGACTGCACCGCACAGGCGACGTCGCGTGTCAGATCCTCGAACGGCGGATCGAGCTGGAAGTTCGTGACGACCCGCTCCAGCGTTGCGGCAAGTCCGTCCGTGCCGGGGTAATACGCGCGATAGGTCGGCTTCGCGGCCGGTTCGTCGTTCTCGATGTATTCGGTCGAAATCGCCGGGCGCACGAAAATGAAATCGTTGTTGAAGTACGAGCGGTGCAGGATCTTGCAGGAAACCGAATTAAAGAAGGTTTCCGCGCATTCGGGCTGACGGTGCGTGGTCAGAAGACCGATGTAGTGCAGCTTGATCTGCTGCCACACTTCGCTGTCGATGTTCTCCGCGTCGTATTCGTCTTCGAGCAGGTGCACGCATTCCTGCACGCGATCGTCGTACGACGCGATGCGCTCGCGCGCGAGCTTTTGCAGGCCGTGCCAGTCGCCGGCTTCGAACAGCGTCTTCGCATGGATCGCCGCGTCGCGAAAGATCCGGTAGTGACGGTCGAACCCTTCGAGCATCGTCTGCGCGACGTCGAAACCGATTTGCGACGATAACAGTTTGGGGAAGTGATTCATCACGCGCGCTCCGCAAACGCCGGTCAGAGTCAGGCAGCTTCAGGCAGGTTTCGCGTCGTGCCTCGTGCCATCGAGCAACGCGCGCGCCTGCGCTTCGTACTGCGCGAGATCTTCGAGCGTCGCGTCGAGATCTTCGCGCTGACGTTCGAGCACTTCGCGGTGACGCGCGACCGTCGCGAGAAACGCGTGCAATTGCGGCACGGTGTCGGTCGGCGACTCGTAGACGTCGAGCAGGTCACGGATCTCCGACAGCGTGAAGCCAAGCCGCTTGCCGCGCAGCGTGAGTTTCAATCGCGTGCGGTCGCGGCCGGAATAGACACGTCGCAAGCCGCTCGAACCCTCGCGGCTCGGCGAGAGTAAACCCTGGTCTTCGTAGAAGCGGATTGCGCGTGGCGTGACGTCGAATTCGCGCGCGAGTTCGGTGATCGTGTATTGCGTATTCATCGGGACATCTCGTGGCCGCTTGGCCGGCACAAAACCGGATTGGACGATAGAATCGACGTTTACGTTATCGTCAACCTGAGCGGAACGCAACTACAACCAGGCCGACCGGCATCGCATACGTGGCCCTGCCGGAGAGTCGTCGGAGGAAGACAGTCCCCATGAATTCACTCGAACACCAACTCCAATACCCGTTCAACGACACGATGCCCGACTCGGGCCGCACGATGGAAGTCGCGCCCGGCGTGCTTTGGCTGCGCATGCCGCTGCCGTTTGCGCTCGACCATATCAACCTGTGGCTGCTGCGCGATGAGATCGACGGTCAGCAAGGCTGGACCGTGGTCGACTGCGGCATTACGTCGGACACGATCAAGGCGAATTGGGAGAGCGTGTTCGAGTCGGCGCTCGACGGGCTGCCGGTGCTGCGCGTGATCGTCACGCATTGCCATCCGGACCACATCGGCCTCGCGCACTGGGTGTGCAGCGGCGGCGAGAAAAAACGGTGGGACGCGCGGCTGTGGATGACGCTCGGCGAATACATGCAGGCGCGCGTAATGGCGACGGGCGACGGTTCGAACGCGGGCGGCGAGGCCGCGGCGCGACACTTCGCGCGGCATGGTCTGAACGACGCGGAATCGCTCGACAAGCTGCGCAATCGCACGAGCTATTACTCGAGCCTCGTGCCGGCGATTCCGGGGCAATACCGCCGATTGCGTGAAGCCGAGGACGTGAGAATCGGCGGCAGGACGTGGCGCGTGGTGACAGGCTTTGGCCACTCGCCGGAACACTGTGCGCTGCACTGTGCGGAAACCGGCACGCTGATTTCGGGCGATATGGTGCTGCCGCGCATTTCGACCAACGTGTCGGTGTTCGATATCGAGCCTGAGGGCTCGCCGCTCGAACTATATCTGGAGTCGCTCGGTCGTTACGAGACGATGCCTGAAGACACGCTCGTGCTGCCGTCGCATGGCAAGCCGTTTCGCGGCGTGCGCACGCGCATTCAGCAACTGCGCGAGCATCACGATGCGCGGCTCGCCGAAGTGCGCGAAGCGTGCGCGGAAAAGCCGCGCAGCGCCGCCGATATTGTGCCGCTGATGTTCAAGCGCCAACTCGATATCCATCAGATGACGTTCGCGATGGGTGAGGCGCTCGCGCATTTGCATCTGCTGTGGCGGGCGGGGGAATTGAAGCGGGCGCAGGATGCGGATGGGGTGATCCGGTTCGCGGCGGTGTGATCTCGGCCGTTTGCTGCGGGTGGAGAAGCGCGGACGAATAGGTCCGCGCTGGGCGAAGGCACTGAGCGGCGCAACGATGCTGGGTGTCCTCCCATGCGAATTACTTCAAGGCATGTCAGATGCAGCGTTGCGTAGTTGCTCGGGCCGCCGGTTGTTGAGTTCGAAAACGCAAGCTAAACGGCTGATTTCGTGCGCATTGCCGGCTGCACCACCGGTCAGCGAAGCTGCGAAGTCGCATTGAGACTCACGGTACAGAGCGAATTTTCTGTTTGATGCGGCGAGGTTTGCCCTGGCCTGGTTGACGTACTTGTCGTCTTCATCCCATCTGGCGAGGGTGCCAGCCATCTTCTCCTCGGCTCGTCTGAGGGTCTTCTTACTCGCCTCTGCTTTTTCTGCCAGACAGTCCCGCATCCCCGCTTGCGAGAACGCGCTGCATTCCTCGCGCAAGGCCCGCTCGCTTGCGACGGGAACCGCTGAGGCTGCAAGCACCATTGTTGGCAGGCAGGCGGCCAGGGCGAAACAGATCAGCTTTATCGAACGCATAGCGAAACTTAAAGACATGTAAAGAATATATTGAGACGGTATGCGATCGTGCATCAGATGCTACGATCCGAAGCTCGTCTTTAGTAATGGAAAAATTGCGGGGTACTGATGTTTTTCAGTCGGAGCATTATGTACGTAACGGAGGCGCGGGAATTCTCTCTGGCTTCCTGGTGGAGCTTGGTCTCCAGGCGACCCCTGACGCGCGAGGAGCACAACGAAGTAGCGCAAGCGTTGAAAACCGCGCACGAAGATTATGTGACGTGGACAAGTTCCCTACCGTGGAGGTCGAGTAATGCGGATATACATAGCCTGCGGCACCTTCTGTCCCGAACGAACGGTATAAACCTGCGGATTGACTTGATGAGCGACCACGAGGTGGCGCGGGCAATCTTTGGGTATCTTCAACAAGGCAAGCTGATATTTGTTCCGCCGCCTTTGGAGGTCAAATGGCACATCGAAGAGGTCAAGACGAAATGCAAACGCCTGCACCAAAGAGATGATCTGCCCATACCCAATCAAGTATTCGCGAAGGCCGAGATCACGCGTACTGATCTGCCTGCTTTGCTTAATCCGATTGCGCCATCGCCTGTAGCTGACATTATGGCTACTGAAGTCGGCGAAGATATTGACCGACTTGTTCGCAAGTCTCCGGGTTTATTGGCTGATATAAAAAGGCTTGGGGGAATCCGGTTGGCAGATCGAGAATGGCAAGCCGCATGGGGGCTCATATACCAATCGCTACAACAAGGTCATCACCCTGGACGGAGATCTCCTCAGCCGCCCAAGCGCATATGTGCAAGTCTTATCCCACGAGGTCGGACATGCGGCGTACTCCTATGACGAGGATGTCTCATCAAAGGCGGCCTATGTGAAGGGCAAGCTCGAAGACGAGGCTGCAGCAACGATGAGCAATATTCGCGCGCAGCGGGAGAATCTTGCCAACCATGGCCCGAACATTGGCGTTGCTGGCGCAAACAGTGCAGCTTACAACGCCGCATACGACAAGTACTTGCAGGACGGAAACGCCGCGGCCTGCAGGGCAGCAATCGGGACTGCATTCGGCGACGAAGTCACGTCGAACACGGGACAGAGGTACGCAGATTACTATGGAAGCTGGTATTACAAAACTTCCGCGTTCCGGTAATCGGACCGGGGTGCTTGCAGCACTGTGCCTGGCGGGATGGTTTGGCGGATGCAGCCTCGCGGCTGGACAATACGGAAAGGATTCACAGATGACTCAACCGGACATGACACTGTGGCAGACCATCGACTCTTTGGTGCAGCAAATTCCATTCACTAAGGAAAAGGTCGAAAGCGTGCTGGCGACTGACCTTGTCGGCAGAGATACCAGCAGAGAGTCAATCCAAAATACCGCATTCCAGTTTTATGTCGGCGGTCCTGCGAAGATGGCAGATGGTGTCGTGATCGGCAATGTGGATTTACGGGTCCGGCACACTGGAGGGCATCCTGGTTTTCTTGCGCTCGGGAGATTGAGCGGCGAATGCGTCACGCTCGCGATGGTCCGTGCGCATTACAGCAACCTCAAGATTACCGACTCTCCGCGCGGACATTCACTGGATGAAACCACGGCATATTCAGCTTTTCTGCCGTGGGGAACCTTGTCCTTCGCTTTCGCTGAACGTAATCGTGATTGTCTCGAAGGGGTATCGGTCGATCCAATAATCGCCGCAGCAGACAGCGCGGTGAAGTAACGGGCGAACTGTATCGGCCGGAAACGCTGGACATAAAAAAGCCGACCCGTGAAGGTCGGCTTTATTCTTTTCCGGTTTCAACCGCAGCACAAAATCACTGCACCACCACCGCCCCAAAGTTCTGCCGTCCAAACGGACTCACGTGATACCCGCTCACGTTCGTACGCGTGATTGCGGCCGCGGTCGGATAGCCGAGTGGAATCCACAGCGCTTCATCGTGGATGATCTGCTGCGCGGCTTCATACGCTTTCGTGCGCTTGGCGATATCCGACGTTGCTCTGCCGTCGGCGATCAGCTTGTCGAGATCCTGATCGCAGAAGCGCGCGAAGTTGATGCCCGACTTGACCGCGTTGCAACTGAAGAGCGGCGACAGATAGTTGTCCGGATCGCCGTTGTCGCCGGCCCATCCCATGAACAGCGAGTCATGCTGGCCTTGCTTCGCCTGCTTGATCAGCTCGCCCCATTCGATCACCTTGACGTCTGCCTTCACGCCGATCTTCGCGAAGTCGGCCTGCAACAGTTCGGCACCGGCCTTCGGATTCGGATTCAGCACGCTGCCGTTCGGACGCACCCAGATGGTCGTTTGGAAGCCGTTCGGAAAACCCGCGTCGGTGAGCAACTGCTTCGCCTTCGCCGGGTCGTACGGCCAGCCCTTGATCGAGTGGTTGTAGCTCCACGTATTCGGCGGAAACGGGTTCACGGCCGGCGTCGCGGTGTTGTCGAACACGGTCTTCAGATACGTCGTGCGGTCGAACGCCATGTTCAGCGCGGCGCGCACCTTCTGGTTGTCGAGCGGCTTCTGCTGCGTGTTCAGCGCGACGAAGGCCGTCATGAACGCGGGCGTCTGCACGATCGCGAGCGACTTGTCCTTCTTCGCGTCGGCGAGATCCTGCGGCTTCGGCGACAGTGCGATCTGGCATTCGCCAGCCTTCACCTTCTGCGCCCGCACGGTTGCGTCCGGCGTGATCGCGTAGATCAGACGCTCGATCTTCGGCTTCGGCCCCCAGTAGGTGGGGTTCGCGTCATAACGGATCACCGCGTCTTTCGTATAGCTCTTCAGCACGAACGGCCCGGTGCCGATCGGCTTCGCGTTGAGGTCGACCTGCTTGCCGGCCTTCAGCAACTGGTCCGCGTACTCGGCCGAATAGATCGACGCGAAGCCCATCGACAGGATCGACACGAACGTCGCGTTCGGCTCGTTCAATTCGAACTTCACCGTGTTGTCGTCGACCTTGGTGATCGACTTGATCAGCTTCGGCAGCCCCATCGATTGCGCGTGCGGGAAGCCGCTCGCGCCCGCCACCTTGTGCCACGGATTGCTGTCGTTGAGCATGCGGTCGAACGTGAAGATCACATCGTCGGCATTCAGCGCGCGGGTGGGCTTGAAGTAGTCGGTGGTCTGGAACTGCACGTTCGGACGCAGGTGGAACGTGTAGGTCAGGCCGTCGGGGCTCACTTCCCACTTGTCGGCGAGCGCGGGCACGACCTTCTTCGCGGCTTCATCGAACGACACCAGCGAGTTGAAGATCACGTCGGCCGATGCATTCGTCGTGACGAGCGAATTGAACTGCACGACGTCGAAGCCGTCGGGGCTCGATTCGGTACAGACAGTCAACGGTTTGGCGAGCGCGAGCGCGGGCGCCGTGAGCAGGATGGCGGCTGCGAGCAGATTGAAGCGCATAGGATCTCCGGTAACGAGCGCAGTCAGGCAGTGCGTCTGGTTGTGTTTATGGCGGCGATGCGTGAGCGGGCAGGAGAGCGCTCCCGGCGCGCGCGTCGCCACGATTGTGATACGTTCCCGGCGCCGCCATACAGGTCGGGCGATCCCGGCCTGAAGCCGAGATGCCTGCCTTCGAGGCCTGGCCGGCGGCGCGCCTTCGCGAAAGCTTATCGAAGGGCCATTATGGCGACAACAATTTAATCGACATATCCATATGGGGCGGCGCGGCTGCGTTGCGGCATCAGGCCGCCGTGGCCTGGCGCAGCAGGTAGCCGATGCCATCGATTGCGCGCACGCCGTACCACGACGTCATTTCCCCATCGATCAGCTCGATGCGCTTGCCGGTGAACCGCGGATCGCGCGCGAGCGCATCGCGATGCGCGGCCGTGAAGCGGTACGGCTCGCTCGACAGCAGCACGCGCTCGACTTGCGCGAGCCATGGCGCGGTGTCGAAGTCGAGCGTGGGGTAGCGCGTGGCGCCGACGCTGCCGCCGTGCACGTTGGGCAATGTGTGCCAGTTCACGAGACGCAGCATCGCGGCGATGTACGTGTCGCGCGCGACGCTCATCCACGGTTCGCGCCAGATCAGGTACAGCACGTTCTGAGCGGCGAAGGTGTGTGCGGCGGCTTCGCGCAGACGCGCATCGAGCGCGCCGCTCAAGCGCCGCGCTTCTTCTTCACGTCCAAAAATCGCGCCGAGCAGCTCGTACAGCGCGAGGTTGTCGCGCGGCGTCTGTGGATGAGTGACGACGATGTGCGGCACGAACGCGCGCAATTGCTCGACGGTGTCGCGTTCGTTTTCGTCGATATTGACGATCAGGTGGGTGGGGCGCAGTGCGCGGATCGCGTCGACTTTGACGGCTTTCGTGCCGCCGATCTTCGGCACCGCGCGGACCTTGTCGAGAGGATGCGCGCAAAAGCCGGTGCGCCCGACGATCTGCCGCTCAAGCCCGAGCGCGAACAGGGTTTCGGTGAGGCTCGGCACCAGCGACACGATGCGCGCATCGGCGCCCGCGGATTCGTGCGCGACGCCGGCTGCATCGACCGCACGGGGCTGCATGGCTTACTCGGTGGCGGCGCGCGGCTTGCGCGGCGCGCGTTCGAACACGCGATCGTAGAGCCAGCGCGGCAGCGCGTGCAGCAACATCGCGGCCACGCGCATCTGCCACGGAAACACCGCGAACGAGGTCTGCCGTTCGACCGCCCGCGCGACCTTCGCCGCGAAGCGGTCGGCGTCCATCAGGAACGGCATGTTGTACGGATTGTGCTCGGTCATCGGCGTGCGGATATAGCCGGGCGCGATCGTCACGACACCGACGCCGAACGGCCGCATCTCGACGCGCAAAGCTTCGAGATACTTCAGCGCCGCCGATTTCGACGCGCTGTACGCGCCCGAGCCCGGCAAGCCGCGCACACCGGCGACGCTCGCAATGCCGACCAGCGTGCCGCGTTTCGTGTCGGCCATCGCGGCGGCGAACGGCTCGAACGTCGCGATCATCCCGAAGTAATTGATGTCCATCACCTCGCGAAACGTGCGTAGATCGCCGTGACCGGTCAGCGCGCCGCGGCTGATGCCGGCGTTGGCGATCACGACGTCGGGCAGGCCGTGCTCGCCGATGAAGCGCGCGGCCGCATCGGCGAGCGCTTCCGCGTCGCGCACGTCGAGCGCATAGATAGAGACAGTGTTCCGGGGATGGGACTGCTGGAACGCGGCGAGCGCGTCGCCGCGGCGGGCGACGAGGCCGAGAATCGCGCCGCGCCGTGCATATTCGCCGGCGAGCGCGAGGCCGATGCCGCTCGAAGCGCCGGTAATGAAAACCTTCAGTGGAGAGGTCATACCGGCGCCTCGTGATTACATCTTTTTGGCGCGGACTTGCGAGACGAGGTAGTCAAGCACCTGGATCGTGCCCGGCAGGGTGCCGGTCGCGGCCGGGCCAGTCAAATACTTGCCCTGCACGGCGAGCGTCGGCACGCCGTCGATCTTGAACCCGTCGAGCAGTTTCTTGTCCTTTTGCAGCGCGCTTTGCGTCGAGAACGAGTTGTACGCTTCCATGTACTTCTTCGGATCGACGCCGAACTTCGCCAGGAATTTGGTCTGGTCTTCCGGCGTCAGCAGATAGTTCTTGTTGACGTGGATTTCGTTGAAGACCTTCGGCGTCAGTTCGTTCGCGAGGCCGAGCGCGTCGAGCGCGTGGAACATCTTCGAGTGCGGGATGAAGTCGTCGCGGAAGGCGACCGGCACGCGGCGGAACACGACGTCCGGGGCCTGCTTCTTGACCCATGCTTCGAGGAACGGGTTGAATTCATTGCAGTGCGGGCAGCCGTACCAGAAGAATTCGATGACTTCGATCTTGCCGGCCGGCACGTCGGTAGGTTGCGGCGTGGCCAGCACGGTGTAGTCCTTGCCGGCGACCGGCGCGGTCGGCGACGCATGCGCGCTCGCCGCGATCAGGCCCAGCGAGAGAAACAGGATGCTCAGCAGTTTTTTCATGTCGTGTAGACCCAGATAAGGCGGTAGCGCGGCGACGCCATGCGAAAGGCCCGTCACCGCTGGTGGGATTCGGTGTGGTCGCCCGCCACAATACAGGTCGA
The DNA here is from genome assembly GCF_050436725.1 of Paraburkholderia sp. JPY465. Taxonomy (NCBI): domain Bacteria; kingdom Pseudomonadati; phylum Pseudomonadota; class Betaproteobacteria; order Burkholderiales; family Burkholderiaceae; genus Paraburkholderia; species Paraburkholderia sp. JPY465. The sequence continues at coordinate 3,114,213 of NZ_JBNDMT010000003.1, read as the reverse complement.
AGCGGCCATCGTGCTTGTGACTCGCGCGTCGCGCCGATAGTTCGACGCGCCGCGCGAGCCGGCATTACCGTTTATTTATTGTTTGGTGAAGCGGATCACGGCGGTATCGACACCCGCGTCCGACAGACGCTGACGGCTCGAATTCATGTCCTCGAACTTCGAGAACGGCCCGATGCGCACGCGGTAGTACGTGACGCCGCCGGCATCGCGCTGCGTGACCTTCGATTCGAAGCCCTGGAACGCGAGGCGCGCGCGCTGCTGTTCGGCATCGGCGGCGGTCTTGTACGCGCCGACCTGCAGGAAGTAGCCGGTGTTCGCGTCGCCCGGTGCGGGTGCGGGGGCGGGCGCGGCAGCCGAGCCAGGCTTGACGTTGGCCAGGGTGGTCGTGCTCGGGCTCTTCGGCGCCGAGCCTGCCGCAGTGGCGGCCGGCGCGCTCGAGGTCTGCGGCTTCTTCGCCGGCGCGGGCGCGACGATGCCGCCGGTGCCGTTTTCCTGCGCGGGGCTCGGTGCGACCGCCGTGCCGTTGTTATTCGCATTGCCGCCCGACGGCGGCACTTCGACGATCTGCGGTTCTTCGAGCATGCCCGACTGGGTCTGCGCGTTGGTCTGACCCGGCGCGGTGTTCGGCGGCGCCGGTTGCGCGGCCTGCGGCACCGGCTGACCCGGCGTCTTGCCTTGCAGCGGACGGTTCGGGTCGTATTGCGCCTGGCTCGCGCCGTTGTCGGTCGGCGCCGGCGGCGCGACCTTCGACACGAACGGCGTAGGCGCACGGGTGATATACAGCGCCACCACCACCGCGATCGCCAGGCCGACGATCAGGCCCAGCACGATGCCGAGAAAAGTGCCCCCGGTTTGCTTCGATTGCTTTGTTGTGCGGCGTGGTTTTGCCATCGTACGAATCACCTGCAAAAAGAATCCAGGAACGGCCGCCGATTATAGCGACGGCCGCGCGCATATTACGCTGGAGGAGTTACATCTTGACGGGAGCGGAGACGCCGATCGTCGCGAGACCGTTGGCCAGCACCTGGCGCGTGGCCGCGAGCAGCGCGACGCGAGCGTTGCGTTCGGCCGCATCGTCGACCAGCACGCGCTCGGCACGATCATTGTAGAACGAGTGAAATTCGCCGGCGAGTTCTCGCAAGTAGAACGCGACCGCGTGCGGCGCGAGCTCGTCGGCGGCGTGCTGCAGCATGTCCGGGAATTCGGCGAGCTTGTTGAGCAGCGCCATTGCGCGCTCGCTCGTGAGTGGCGCGACATCTACGCTCGCGAGCGTGCTCTCGTCGAAGCCGTAGCGCGCGTTGCATTCGGCGATCACCGAGCAGATGCGCGCGTGCGCATACTGCACGTAGTGCACCGGATTCTCGTCGTTCTGCTTCAGCGCGAGGTCGATGTCGAACACGAACTCGGTGTCCGCCTTGCGCGAGATCAGGAAAAAGCGCACCGCATCGCGGCCGCGGCGGATGGTTTCCTCGTCGATCAGATCGACGGCCGCTTCCGAGCCCGGCGTCGCGCCGCCCGACCATTCGATCAGGTCGCGCACCGTCACGTAGCTGCCCGCGCGCTTGGAGATCTTCACCTCTTCGCCGTTGCGCATGACCGTGACCATCTTGTGCAGGATGTAGTCGGGGTAGCCCTTCGGAATGCCGATGCCGAGACCCTGCAGACCGGCGCGCACTCGCGCGATCGTGCCGTGGTGATCCGAGCCCTGCACGTTGATGACCTTGGTGAAGCCGCGCTCCCACTTCGCGACGTGATAGGCGACGTCCGGCACGAAGTACGTGTAGGTGCCGTCGGTCTTGCGCATCACGCGGTCCTTGTCGTCGCCGTCGTCGGTGGTGCGCAGCCACAGCGCGCCTTCCTGCTCGTAGGTCTTGCCCGCGGCGATCAGCGCGTCGACGGTTTTCTCGACCCGGCCTTCCGTGTAAAGCGACGATTCCAGATAGTACTGGTCGAACTTCACGCCGAACGCCTGCAGGTCCATGTCCTGCTCGCGACGCAGATACGTGACGGCGAAGCGGCGGATCGCCTCGAGGTCCTCGACGTCGCGCGCGCCGGTGACGGGCTCGCCGTCGCTCGCCTCGACCGTGACGCCGTTCAGATAGTCCTTCGCGATGTCGGCGATGTACTCGCCGTTGTAGGCCGACGCGGGCCAGCCTTCGTCGCCGGGGGCGAGGCCGCGTGCGCGTGCCTGAGTCGACAGCGCGAGCGTTTGGATCTGGACGCCGGCGTCGTTGTAGTAGAACTCGCGATGCACGTCCCAGCCCTGCGACTCGAGCACGTGCGCAAGCGCGTCGCCGAGCGCGGCCTGGCGGCCGTGGCCGACGTGCAACGGGCCGGTCGGGTTGGCCGACACGAACTCGATCAGCACGTGCTTGCCGGCGTCGCGCCGCGAGCGGCCGTACGCGTCCTTCTCGGCGAACACGGCGGCGATCGCGCCTTGCTTGGCCGCGGCCGTGAGGCGCAGGTTGATGAAGCCGGGACCCGCCACTTCGGCGGTCTCGATCAGGCCTTTGGCCTGCGGATTGACGAGCAGCGCATCGACGATCTGTTGCGCGAGCTGGCGCGGATTGGCGCGCAGCGGCTTGGCGAGCTGCATCGCGACGTTGCACGCGACGTCGCCGTGCGCGGCGACTTTCGGGCGCTCCAGCGCGATGGCGGGCGAGACGAAAGCGGCTTCGGTCGCGCCTTGCGTGGCGGTCGCGACCTGCTTCACCGTGTCGGCGAGCAGTGTTTCGAGTGTGTGTTTATGTGCGGGCAGCATGCTTGTTGCAAGTCCAGTGAGGCAATCCGGTAAGGCGGAAGAGGCGCCGGCCGCGGCCGGTGTCGCAAGCGTGAAGCGCGGCCGCGCTTTGCGGCGCTGATGGCTGCGCCGCTGGCAGAGCATCCCCGAGGCGATGCGACCACTCGCAACGCAAGCAGCGCAACGCGGTGGACTCCGCACGGCGGCTTGCCGTTACGCAGGCTCGCGCGGTATGCGGATTGCGGCCGATGATTCGACGCCCCCGGGTTGCCCGCGTGCGCGATGCTCGTCGAGCCGCGCCGTACGTGGCGCTGGGCGGCGTGCTTTTCCGTTCAGACGGATTTTAGCAGGTGCTAATATGTTCAATGAGTTGCCCGCGAGGGGTGTGGCCGCCGCGCCTTGCCGGCGCCACGTCAGGCGCGCGCAGTTGCCGCCCTTGGGACGCTCGTGCGCTCACCCGACATAACGAAAAAGGGAACAGTCATGCTGATTACTTTCAAGTGCCACGCCTGCCCGGACGTGATGATGCTGGAGAATCTGGCGCAGTATCTGGTCGGCATTGTCGGCAAACGCCTTGGGCAGCGGGGCGTCATTACTCACGACGAACTGGGCCCGGCCATCGAAAAACTCGAAGCGGCGATCACGTCCGACAAGCAGGAGCGCGCCGAGCACGAGGGTCATTTCCACGAGGGCGAGGACGGCCGCGATCGTCACGAGATTCCGCCCGGTCTCGCGCAGCGCGCGTATCCGTTCCTCGACATGCTGCGCGCGGCGCAGAAGGAAAACGCGGATATCGTTTGGGGGATCTGATTTCTGGCGGGTTCCGAGCGCCGCGGCCCGGACTCAGAAAGTCTTCATAAGCGCTCTGGTGGCGCACCAAAGAAAAGAGCCCGCTCGACGCGGGCTCTTTGTCATTCAGAAGGTTTTATCCGCCGTGCCGCTCATTGGCTCTCGGAGGCCGCCGACGCTGCCGCGCCCTTCTTCATCTTTTGCTTCTTCGCCTTTTTGACATGCGTCTCGGTGGGGGGCGAGTAGGAACTGACCGAGCTCGATCCGCCCGGCGCGGCGGGTTGCGCGAGCGCCACGGAAGCACCCGCGGCCAGTGAAACAGCGGTCAATAACAGCGTCAGCTTCTTCATACGATTTTCTCCGTTGACGGTTGCAATCTCGGTGAGCCGGCGCGTTGTGCTCGCGCCTGACGGGATGAAAGTCGACTCAGTCTACAAAGCCGAAATTGCCGTGGCGCCAAATATTCAGTCTTTCGGACTCGATATAGTCGCGCATGCGCGGCCCGGGCCGCACGGCCGGACCACGCGTCGTTTCACGCTCAAAGCAACGGCGCCAACGCGCGCTCGGCGTCCGCTTTCGAGAGCGACATCCGCTGTGCATAGTCGTCGAGCTGATCCGCGCCGATCTTGCCGACCGAGAAATAGGTGCTGTCCGGATGCGCGAGGTAGAAGCCCGACACGCTCGCCGCCGGCAGCATCGCCAGCGATTCGGTCACGCTCATGCCGATTTCGTTCGCCTGCAGCACCTCGAACATGTCTCGCTTGACGAGGTGATCGGGGCAGGCCGGGTAGCCCGGCGCCGGGCGGATGCCGCGGTATTTTTCGGCGATCAGTTCGTCGTTGGACAGGTTTTCGCTGTTCGCGTAGCCCCACAGGTCGCGCCGCACACGCGCGTGCATCGCTTCGGCGAACGCTTCGGCGAGCCGGTCCGCGAGCGCCTTCAGCATGATCGCGCTGTAGTCATCGAGATCCTTCTCGAACTGCTTCTCCTTGACGTCGACGCCAAGACCCGCCGTCACCGCGAACATGCCGATGTAGTCGGCGACGCCCGAGTCCTTCGGCGCGATGAAGTCGGCGAGCGACCGGTTCGGTCGCATCACCCCGTCGACCACCGGCCGCACGCTCTGTTGACGCAGATTGCGCCAGGTGAGCGCGACGTCGGTGCGCGATTCGTCCGTGTAGATTTCGATGTCGTCGTCGTTCACCGTGTTGGCCGGCAGCAGCGTGATCACGCCGTTGGCCTGCAGCCAGCGGCCCTGGATCAGACGCGCGAGCATCGACTTGCCGTCGGAGAACACGCGCCGCGCCGATTCGCCGACGATCTCGTCGTTGAGGATCGCCGGATACGGGCCGGCGAGATCCCACGTCTGGAAAAACGGACCCCAGTCGATATAGTTCGCGAGTTCGTTCAGATCGAAGTTCTTGAACACGCGCCGGCCGATGAACTTCGGCTTGACCGGCTGATAGCCCGCCCAGTCGATCTTCGTCTTATTGGCGCGCGCTTCGGCGAGCGTGACCATCGGCTGCGCTTTTTTGTTCGCGTGCTGATCGCGGATGCGGTTGTAATCGGCGTTCAATTCGTCGATGTACTTTGCTGCGCCCTCGTCGGACAGCAGGCTCGAGGCGACCGACACCGAGCGCGATGCGTCCGGCACGTAGACCACCGGACCATCGTACTGCGGCGCGATCTTCACCGCGGTGTGCACGCGCGAGGTCGTCGCGCCGCCGATCAGCAGCGGAATCTTCTTCACGCGGAAGTAGTCGTCGCGCTGCATTTCCGACGCGACGTAGGCCATCTCTTCGAGACTCGGCGTAATTAGGCCCGACAGCCCGACGATGTCCGCGCCCTCGACCTTCGCCTTAGCGAGGATCTCGTTGCACGGGACCATCACGCCCATGTTGACCACTTCGAAGTTGTTGCACTGGAGCACGACCGACACGATGTTCTTGCCGATGTCGTGCACATCGCCCTTGACGGTCGCGATGATGATCTTGCCCTTCGCGCGCACATCGCCGCCGGCCGCCGCGAGTTGGCGCTTTTCTTCCTCGATGAACGGGATCAGATGCGCGACCGCCTGCTTCATCACGCGCGCCGACTTCACGACCTGCGGCAGGAACATCTTGCCTTGGCCGAACAGGTCGCCGACGATGTTCATGCCGTCCATCAGCGGGCCTTCGATCACGTTGATCGGACGGCCGCCCTCGGCGGCGATCTTCGCGCGCACTTCCTCGGTGTCTTCGACGATGAACGTGGTGATGCCGCTCACGAGCGCGTGCGCGAGACGCTTTTCGACCGGCTGGTTGCGCCACTCGAGGTTCTCTTCCTTCTTCGCGGCGCCGCTCTTGAACTTGTCGGCGATTTCGAGCAGACGGTCGGTACCGTCTTCGCGGCGATTCAGCACGACGTCTTCGACGCGCTCGCGCAGTTCCGGATCGAGCTCGGCATACACGCCGAGCTGACCCGCGTTGACGATGCCCATGTCCATCCCCGCCTGGATCGCGTGATAGAGGAACACGGTGTGAATCGCCTCGCGCACCGGGTCGTTGCCGCGGAACGAGAACGACACGTTCGACACGCCGCCGCTCACCTTCGCGTACGGCAGGTTCTGCTTGATCCAGCGCGTCGCCTCGATGAAGTCGACTGCGTAGTTGTTGTGTTCCTCGATGCCGGTCGCGATCGCGAAGATGTTCGGATCGAAGATGATGTCTTCGGGCGGGAAGCCGACTTCGTTGACGAGGATCTCGTACGAGCGCCGGCAGATTTCCTTCTTGCGCGCGAACGTATCGGCCTGGCCCTGTTCGTCGAAGGCCATCACGACGCTGGCCGCGCCGTAGCGGCGAATCAGCTTCGCGTGGTGAACGAACTGCTCCTTGCCTTCCTTCAGCGAGATCGAATTGACGATCGCCTTGCCCTGCACGCACTTGAGCCCCGCCTCGATCACGTCCCACTTCGACGAGTCGATCATGATCGGCACGCGCGCGATGTCCGGCTCCGACGCGATCAGATTCATGAAGCGCACCATCGCCGCTTTCGAATCGAGCATCGCCTCGTCCATGTTGATGTCGATGACCTGCGCGCCGTTCTCGACCTGCTGGCGCGCGACGGCCAACGCCTCGTCGAACTGATTGTTCAGGATCATTCGCGCGAACGCTTTCGAGCCGGTCACGTTGGTGCGTTCGCCAACGTTGATGAAGAGCGTCCCGGACGTGACGTTGAACGGCTCGAGGCCGCTAAGGCGCATGGTGTGATCGGTCATGGCGTATGTGCGAGTCGGGTGCGTGCGTTAAGGGGCGTGCTGGGCTTCGGGGTGAAGTGCGTCAGTCCGGCTCAGGCCGCGTCGCGATACTGGCTCGGCCACTTGCGCGGCTTCAGCTCGGCGAGCGCCTTCGCGATCGCCGCGATGTGCTCGGGCGTCGTGCCGCAGCAGCCGCCAGCGATGTTCACGAGTCCCGCTTCGGCGAATTCCTTTAGCAGGCCCGAGGTATCGGCGGGCAATTCGTCGAAGCCGGTGTCGCTCATCGGGTTCGGCAGACCAGCGTTCGGATAGCACGACACGTAGGTGTCGCACAGCTTCGCGAGCTCGGCGATATACGGGCGCATCAGCGCCGCGCCGAGCGCGCAGTTCAGGCCGAACGTGAGCGGCTTCGCGTGACGCAGCGAATTCCAGAAGGCCTCGACGGTCTGGCCGGACAGAATGCGGCCCGAGGCATCGGTGACGGTGCCCGAGATCATGATCGGCAGACGCTCGCCGGTGTTTTCGAACAGTTCGTCGAGCGCGAACAGCGCGGCCTTCGCGTTCAGCGTGTCGAAGATCGTTTCGACGAGGAACAGGTCCGCGCCGCCGTCGAGCAGCGCTTTCGCCTGCTCGTAGTACGCGGCGTGCAGTTCGTCGAAGGTCACATTGCGGGCGCCCGGATCGTTGACGTCCGGCGAGATGCTGGCGGTTTTCGGCGTCGGGCCGATTGCGCCGGCGACGAAGCGCGGCTTGTCCGGGGTCGCGTATTTATCGCACGCGGCGCGCGCGAGCTTCGCCGATTCGATGTTCATCTCGACGGCGAGCGACTCCATGCCGTAGTCGGCCTGCGCGACCGTGGTCGCACCGAACGTGTTGGTCTCGATGATGTCCGCGCCTGCCGCCAGATATTGCTCGTGAATCTCCGAGATGATCTGCGGCTGGGTGATCGACAGCAGTTCGTTGTTGCCCTTGATGTCGCGCGCGTAGTCCTTGAAGCGTTCGCCGCGATAGCTGGCTTCGTCGAGCTTGTAGCGCTGGATCATCGTGCCCATCGCGCCGTCCAGGATCAGGATGCGCGAGTTCAGCAGCGCGGGCAGCGCTGCGCCGCGGGTATAGGCGGGCTCGGAACGGACTGGCGTGATGGATTGAGCAGGCTGGGTCATGGCGGACGAGGGCTTGCGCCGGCGTTGGCGGAAAGCCTGTCATTGTAGCCGCTGCCGCGCGGATGCGCCCGGCGAGCGGGAGACGGGTCTGAGGCGCGGCCGGCAAAATCGACCGATAGGAATGCGTCGCGCCAGCAATTCAGAACGCGCTAACAAACGAAGCAATAAAAAATAGCCCGGCAAGCCAAAGCCTGCCGGGCCGTTTTCGTTGCCGCCGACCGCAAGATGGAACCCGCCGCAAAAGCCGCGCGGTACGGTCGGTTGATGTCGCCTGAGCGCCAGCTGAACCCCTCCGGTCAATGCAGAACAACGGGTTGGTGCATCAAGCTGTCGAATTGACCGAGGAATTCGTCGACCTCGTCGAGCGTCGGCTCGCCTTCGATCAGCTTTTGCACATGCTCGCGAAAACGCGCCGCCATTGCACCGTCGATGTAGATTTCGCGCTGCATGTTCTTGTCGACAATCTCGTAGCCGCCCGACTTCATGGCCAGCTGACCTTCCTGCGGAGGAAACTCGACGACACAGTAGTTAGGGCTGTTATAGATCATTTGCATGGCGACACTCCTTATTTCCGTTGGGCTCCTGCCCTTTTCTGCAACATAGGTGGAGCGTGGGGGATGGAATTCAAGGGGTGGGTCCGGACGACGCAAGTAAAAAACTCCGGACCTGACGGTTAGACTCGCCGCTCCAGAAACGATTCAAGCAACGCGGCAAAACGGTGAGATTGCTCGACGGGCGCGAGATGCGCGGCATCCAGCAACTCGAAGCGGGCGCCCTCGATCGCCTCCGCTATTGCCTGCGTAGCAGCAGGGGGCGTGCCCGTATCGTGACGTCCGGCCACCGTCAGCGTAGGCACGCGGATCGCGCCGTGTTTGCCGCGCAGGTCGAAGTCGCGCAGCGCCTCGCACGCCATCGCGAAGCCTTCCGGCGGGGTGCGCGCAAATGCCTCACGGATCGGCTCGACCGCTTCGGGATGCCGGGCCTGAAAGTCGGGCGTGAGCCAACGCGCGATGGTCGACGGTAGCAGCGCCTCCATGCCGTCGCTGCGAGCGGTGTGGGCGCGCTGATTCCACAACTCGCGGTTTTCGGGCGGCGTGCCGCCGGTGCTGTCGGCGATCGTCAGCGTGTCGAGACGCGATGGATGGTCGAGCGCGAATTGCTGCGCGATCATGCCGCCGAGCGACAGGCCGACCAGGTGCGTCGTCGGCGCGCCGAGCGCATCGAGCAGTTGGGCGAGATCGTCGGCCAGATCGCGCATGCCGAACGGCTCGCGCGCGACCGCGCTGTGGCCGTGGCCGCGCACGTCGTAGCGCAGCACCGTGTAGTCGTCGCGGAAATAGCCGGCCATCTGATCCCAGATGGAAAGATCACCGCCCAGCTGATGGATGAACGTGAGCCACGGGCCGCCGCCTTCGTTGCTCAGCACATAGCGTGTGTCGATACCGTTGATGTTCACTTGCATGCAGACTCCTTTGAAGGAAACGCAGTGAAAAAGCGCGGTGGGTCGCCCCGTTCGCGCAAACGGAGGCTCCATTGACGTGCGAGTCAGTGTTGCAAAGTAAGTTTCGCCGATCTCGGGCGGTTCTGCTCGTGACACTGTGTCACGACCAGTGTCACGGTTTGATGATTGTTGGAGCGGTTGAATCGACCGGTGCTGCGGGGGCGGGCTCGGGCGTTACTGCCGATGCGTCGGCTGGCGACGGCGCTGGCGTTGCAGGGCTCTTGGCGGAGGTAGCGGCGGGCATGGCATCCTCCGCCGGCGCCCCATCGACATTCAGCTTGCCGCGCCACACCAGCTCGAACTGGGTACCGTTCGGCTCAGTCTGCAGAATGCGCGCAGGCAGCCAGCCGAGCGACGGCGCAAGCCACACGTCGATACGGCGCTGGTCGCCATCGTGCCGCGGCAGACGTTTGAAATGACGCGTCTGCAGATAGCCCTGCGCGGCGCGGATCGTTTCGTCGCCGATCGTCTCGATCGGCCAGTTCTCGCCGCTATCGGAATCGACGACGAAAAACTGTCGCGTCACGCCAGGCTTATAGGCGTCAGGATCGCCGCGCACGAGGCTCGCGAGCTGCATCACGACGCTGAAGCGGTCCTGCGCGCCGTCGGGCAACGGCAACGAGGCGGGCGTGCGCGTGAAGCCGATCTTCTTGTCGCTGCGATTGAAAATCGCGATGTCTTCCGCGCGACGGCCACGCTTTTCGCTGTACTGCGCCGGCGCGAGGCCAAACGCATCGATCCCGCCGTGGCTTGAAAACACGAACGGGCCGACGAACGGCAGCGGCACCGATACGACCATTTCGTAGCCTTGCCCATTGCTCGCCCAATGGATCGTGCCGGGCGCGTTGCGCACGCCGTTGTAGAACGTGTCGTAGTCGAGTTCGCCCGACGGCGGCACCGAAAACTTCAGGCCCTGCGACGCTTGCGGCGCGCTGGCCGCGCCAGCGGCGCTCGCGGCGGCGCCGCTGGCATTGGCATTGACCGGCGCATTCGCGCTCGCGGCGGCGGGCGGCGCGCTTGCCGCGACCTCCGATGCCGGCGTGGCCGCCGGCTCGGTCGGCTTGGCCGGCTGCAACGCGCTCAGCACATGCTGCTCGCGCGGCGCACGCGCCGCGGGCTTGCGTGTAGGCGCGGGCGGGTGCGGTGCCGGCGCGGCCGGTTTTGGCGCCGGTTGACGCTGGACCCTCTCGGGCGTCAGCAGCGCGACCTGCACCGGCACATGCTCGCGATTTGCCGGATTCAGATCCATTCGATTGCGCTCGAACCATTGCGCCGCGATCCAGTGCAAGACCGCCACGGCCACGAGCACCGCGATCCAGCGCCCCGCGCGCGCGCCGCGTCCCGGCCCGCTGCCCAAAGCGGGAAGGCGATCATGACGGCGGCTGGCGGAAGCAAAATCCATCGGCGCTTGAATCGGTGAGAGCTTGAAAGGTCTGGCGCGTATCAACCGTTGTCGCTACGCGGTGTCGCGCTATAGCCGAGTTCGTACGACAGCTTGCGCGCGCATTCGCGCAGCGCGGTATCGATTTCGCCACCCCAGCGGATATCGAACGCGCCTTCATGGCCGAGCGCGACGAGAGCGAGCGCGAGGTCGCCGGTCGAATCGAACACCGGCATCGAAAACGCGTGGATCGTCGGCAGCAGCATGCCTTCGACTCGCGCGGCCTCGTGCTCGCGCACTTCAGCGAGCACCTTGTCGACGTCTTCGCGGGTGCGCGGCGCGCCGCTATGCGACGAACGCCGCGAGTCGGCCAGCTCGCGCTCGATCATCGCGTCGGTCTTGCCGGATGGCAGGTAGGCGGCGAACAGCAGACCGGTCGCGGAACTGAGCAAGGGCATCACGTCGCCGAGTTTCAGCGATGCCTTGGCCGGATAGCTCGACTCCATCCAGTGCACCATCGTCGGCCCCTGATTACCCCACACCGCGATGCCGACCGTCTGATCGAGCCGGTCGCGCAACTCGGCGAGCGCGATGCGCGCGAGCTTCACGCCGTCGACCCGCGCGAGCCGCGCGAGCCCCAACTGCAACGCGAAGCCGCCGAGTTCGTAGCGGCCCGACAGCGGGTCCTGCGCGACCACGCCGAGACGCAGAAAGCTGACCAGATAGCGATGCGCCTTCGCCGGACTCATGCCCGCGCGCTGCGCGAGATCGCGCAGCATCATCGCGCGCGGCTCGCGGGTCAGCACGTCGAGCAGCCTGAACCCGACCTCGATCGACTGGATGCCTGAGCGCAGTTTTTCTTCGCCGGGTTCGCCGGCTTCGTCATCGGCGCCGGTTGCGTCGGTGGCATCGGCGGGTTCGAGCAGTTCGTCGGCGGACGCGGGGTCGGTGCGGGTGCGGATCGTGCCGGAGCGGGCGTTGGCGGACATGTGCAAAGGGCGCGGGCAGCGCGTTCGGTAATCGAAAAAGGCGCGTAACGGCGATGGTGGCAGTGACAACGACGACGAACACGCACATCTTGGGCCGCGCCGATTCACCATCGTAGAATAGATTCCTTCCATCGTCACTAACACACGGTTCACAGCTCTATGAAACTTGCCTCGCTGAAGGACGGCACGCGCGACGGTCAACTGATCGTCGTGTCCCGCGACCTGCACACGGCGGCCATCGCCGACGCGATCGCGCCCACGCTGCAGCGCGTGCTCGACGACTGGGCCTTCTACGCGCCGCAACTGCACGACCTTTACGATGCGCTGAACCAGGGCCGCGCGCGCAACAGCTTTTCGTTCGACGCCAAAGAGTGCATGGCGCCACTGCCGCGCGCGTTCCAGTGGGCCGACGGTTCATCGTACGTGAACCATGTGGAACTCGTGCGGCGCGCACGCGGCGCGGAAATGCCGCCCGAATTCTGGACCGACCCGCTGATGTACCAAGGCGGCAGCGACGACTTCATCGGCCCTCGCGATGACATCGTGTGCGCATCGGAACAGTACGGCATCGACTTCGAGGCCGAAGTCGCGGTCATCACCGCTGACGTGCCGATGGGCGCAACGCCCGAGCAGGCGTTGCGCGGCGTGCGGCTGGTGACGCTCGTCAACGACGTGTCATTGCGCCAGCTGATTCCAGCCGAACTCGCGAAGGGCTTCGGCTTTTTCCAGAGCAAGCCGGCCACGTCGTTCGCGCCGGTCGCGGTGACGCCCGACGAGCTCGGCGAGCATTGGCGCGAAGGCCGCGTGCATCGGCCGATGATCGTCCACTGGAACGGAAGGAAAGTCGGCCAGCCCGACGCGGGCACCGATATGGTGTTTCACTTCGGTCAGCTGATCGCCCATGCGGCGAAGACGCGCAATCTGCGTGCTGGTTCTATCGTCGGTTCGGGCACGGTGTCGAACAAGGACGCGAAGCGCGGCTACTGCTGTATCGCGGAGAAGCGCTGCCTCGAAACGATCGAGCACGGCGCGCCGCAAACGGAGTTCATGAAGTACGGCGACACCGTGAAGATCGAAATGTTCGACGACGCGGGCAAGTCGATTTTCGGTGCGATTGAGCAGAGCATCGCGCCGCTCGAATGAAGCGCGGCGCTCACGCGGCAATGCGTTGACGCGGCGGCACGCGCGAAAGGGTTTCGCCCGATGCCACCGCCCGCGCGCGCGGCTACACTGACTGGCGCGCCGGCTGGGACGGCGCCAATGTCAGATAGCGTGCAGCGACGCATCGGTAGCACATCGGCACTACATCACAACGAAAACCCCGACGTGAGGAGACAGCATGCCGCGATTGAACTTCCCCGCAGCTGGACATCGACGCGCTGATGCGTCACTCGTTCAAGCGCGCACGAGCGCGCGTGGCTCGTATCAACGCGGCCGGCGCTTCGCGCGGCGCGCCGCGACGCTGTGCGCCGCGCTCGTCTGCGCGTTGCCGCTGACATCGTTCGCGCAGGTGAAGATCGGTCTCGTGTTGTCGCTGACCGGGCCTGCCGCATCGCTCGGCATTCCCGCGCGCGACACGGTCGCGCTGCTGCCGAAACAGATCGGCGGGCAAACCGTCGAGTACATCGTGCTCGACGATGCCTCGGACACGACCCAAGCCGTGCAGGACACCAAGAAACTCATCAGCGAAAATCATGTCGACGCGATCATCGGCTCGTCGATCACGCCGAATTCGCTCGCGATGATCGACGTGGTCGCCGAGGGCGAAACGCCGATGATCTCGCTCGCGTCGTCCGCGAAAATCATCGAACCGGTCGATGCAAAACGTCGCTGGGTCTTCAAGACGCCGCAGACCGACGCGATGATGGCCTCGGCGATCGCCGAGCATGCGAGCGGACACGGCGTGAAGACGATCGCGTTCATCGGCCAGGCCGACGCGCTCGGCGAGACGTTCTACGCCGAGGTCGCGAAATTCGCGCAACTGCATCACATCGACGTGGTCGCGAGCGAACGCTTCAATCGCACCGATCCGAGCGTGACCGGCCAGGTGCTGAAGATTCTCGCGACTCACCCCGACGCGGTGGTGGTCGGCGCGGCCGGCACACCTGCCGCGCTGCCGCCGAAAACGCTGCGCGAGCGCGGCTACAAGGGCGTCATCTATCACAACCACGGCGTCGGCAATAACGACTTCCTGCGTGTGTGCGGCGCCGATTGCAACGGCACGTTCCTGCCCGCGAGCCCGGTGCTGGTCGCCGCGCAATTGCCGGCCGACCATCCGGCCAGGCGCCTCGCGCTCGAATACATCGCGCGGTTTGAGGCGCAGCACGGCGCGGGCAGCGTGTCGGCGTTCGGTTCGTACACGTCGGACGCGGACGCATTGCTCGAGCACGCGATTCCGCTCGCGTTGAAGAGCGGCGCGCCAGGCACGCCGGCGTTTCGCCGCGCGCTGCGCGACGCGCTCGAAGGAACCCGCGGTCTCGCGGATACCAACGGCGTCGTCAACATGAGCGCGGCCGATCATCTCGGGCTCGATCAGCGCGCGCGCGTGATGGTCGAAATCACTAATGGCAAGTGGCTTTATCAGCCGCATTGAACGGGTCGCGACGTTCCGCGCGCGACTGAACGAATCACCTATGGACCGCTCACCATGACTCAGTCATCGCAACCGAACGACGCGTACTACGCGCACTACCAGTCGCTGCGTTTGCAGCGTCATCCGCACGGCGTGCTCGAAGTCGTGATGAGCGGCGAGGGCGCGAACAAGAGCGGCCTCGCGACCGCGGACGCACGCATGCATTACGAACTCGCGGAAATCTGGCGCGACATCGATCGAGATCCCGACACGCGCGTCGCGATCATTCGCGGCGAGGGCAAGGGCTTTTCGGCAGGCGGCGATCTGCAGCTCGTCGAGGACATGGCGAACGATTTCGAGGTGCGCACGCGGGTGTGGCGCGAAGCGCGCGACCTTGTCTACAACGTGATCAACTGCGGCAAGCCGATCGTATCGGCGATGCACGGGCCGGCGGTCGGCGCGGGGCTCGTCGCGGGGCTGCTCGCCGATATCTCGATCGCGGCGAAGACGGCGCGCATCATCGACGGGCATACGCGTCTCGGCGTTGCCGCGGGCGATCATGCGGCGATCGTCTGGCCGCTCTTGTGCGGCATGGCGAAGGCGAAGTACTACCTGCTGCTGTGCGAGCCGGTGAGCGGCGAGGAGGCGGAGCGTATCGGGCTCGTGTCGCTCGCGGTCGACGAAAGCGCGCTGCTGCCGAAGGCGTTCGAAGTCGCGCGCAAGCTCGCCGACGGGTCGCAGACCGCCATCCGCTGGACCAAGTACGCGCTGAACAACTGGCTGCGCACGGCGGGGCCGGCGTTCGATACATCGCTCGCGCTGGAGTTCATGGGCTTCGCGGGGCCCGATGTGCGCGAGGGCTTGAGCTCGTTGCGCGAGCGGCGCGCGCCGGATTTTGGCGCGGGCCGTCCGCGTCACGGCGAACCATCGTGATGTCATACCCCAAACGGTATGATCGAATCAACGCGCGCCGCATCGCGCGCTCTACCTGTCATCCAGTACCGAGGCGACAACCATGACCGACACCACTGGCTCCGCGCCGCCCTTTCCCGGCTTTCCCGGTTTTCCGCCCGCTGAAATGCTCGATCGGATGTGGAGCATGATTCGGCTGTCGCCGTTCGGCGCCGCCATGACGGGCGCGCAGCCGGGGGGCGGCACGAGTCCGTCGCTGTCGATGATGTCCGACATGATGGCGCCGCTCACGAGCGTCGAGGAGCTCGACAAGCGCATCACCGACATGCGCGCGGTCGAGCAATGGCTGAAGCTGAATCTGAGCATGCTGCAGTCGGCGATCCAGGCGCTGGAAGTGCAGCGCGCGACGCTCGCGACGCTGCGCGCGTTCGGCGCGTTCGCGCAGACCTCGATGTCGCAGGCGGCGGCTGCTGCAACGGGTGCGGCCGCGACTGACGCGCCGAGCCGCGCCCCGAGCCCCGCGCCGGCGCCGAGCTGGACGAGGCCCGCTGAGCCAGCCCCCGAAAGCGCCCCTCCAGCAGACAGCGACGAAGAGCAAGCGCCGGCGGCACCCGCTTTCGATGCATCCGCATGGTGGAATCTTCTGCAATCGCAGTTCAACCAGATCGCGCAGTTCGCGATGACGCAGCCGTCCGTCGCAGTCGCGGCGGCGGGTGGAGGCACGCAGGGCAAGGCGGAGTCGTCGAAGGCTGCGGATGCGTCGGGCGGCGATCCGTCGGGCGGCGATCCGTCCGGCGCCGGTGCGCAAAGCGCGAAGCCGGCCGCCAAGCGGCCGGCCGCGAAGCGCGCCGCGACATCGGCCAAACGCGCGTCCGGCGAGGGCAGGAGCGCGGCAACGCCGAAAAAGTCGACGTGAGCGGGGCGGTGCGGGCAGCACGCTCGCGCTCGGTGCGACTGCGCAAGCAATATCAGAAGCAGCGGCGGTCAGGTCCGCACTTCCACCTTCTGGCCGCCGCGAATCAGTGCCCCATGCCAAAGACAACCCGTCGCCTACGTTTTTGCCGTATGCCAACGCCGGCGATTTCTTCCCGCGCGAATTGCCGACTTTATTGAGAGAAGTCAATGCCATAGCGCGCTCGCACCGCTTCTGTCACGGGTTTGGCCGGAGGCGCGTGCTATCATTGTGTAAGCTTGATCTGGCTTTGGGGCTTGCGCCGAAAACAACCAATCCCACCGCCCTCTCGTCATTCGCCGCCGGCGCTACCGGTGCAGGGCTGGACGGTGCGGTTGTCGACCCGGACTGGCTCGACCTCAGGCAAAGGGTATTCCTCACCCACGGTTGGCCGCGGCGCCCGATTCACGCTCCAGGCGCCAATACAACAGCCCGGACTTCTTTGCTGCCCGATGCTTCTGGGCGGCCGGTTAACGCGTAAAATTGAATGCTTGGCCGATAAACGGCATGTCCGTTCGTCGCAGGTAAAAACGGCTACACGTAGCAGCAACAGACACACACAGTATGTGCAGAACAGGGGTGGGACTATGAACACCATGCTTTATCCGGAACTTTATAAATCGCTCGAATCCGTTCGATGGGACATGGAGAAGGACATTCCCTGGGACAAATTCGATGCATCGCTGTTGACCGACGAACAGGCCGCGACGATCAAGATGAACGCGATCACCGAATGGTCGGCGTTACCCGCCACGGAAATGTTTCTGCGTGACAATCATCACGACAGCGATTTCTCCGCATTCATGAGCGTGTGGTTCTTCGAGGAGCAGAAACACTCGCTGGTGCTGATGGAATACCTGCGCCGCTTCAAGCCGGAACTGGTCCCGACCGAAGAGGAACTGCACGCGGTGCGCTTCGAGTTCGATCCCGCGCCCCCGCTCGAAACGCTGATGCTGCACTTTTGCGGCGAAATCCGCCTGAATCACTGGTATCGCCGCGCTGCCGAATGGCACACCGAACCGGTCATCAAGCACATCTACGAAACCATCTCGCGCGACGAAGCGCGCCACGGCGGCGCGTATCTGCGCTACATGAAGAAGGCCATGGCGCAAACCGGCGACATCGCGCGTGCCGCATTCGCGAAGATCGGCGTGCTGATGGCGTCGGCGCGTCGCACCGAAAAGCCGCTGCACCCCACCAACCTGCACGTGAACCAGGCGCTGTTCCCGCGCGACACGATCCAGTCGCGTCTGCCGGATCCGGAATGGCTCGAGCGCTGGCTCGACGAGCAGATCCGTTTCGACGACGGTTGGGAAAAGAAGGTTGTCGAGCGCATTCTGCACAACCTGTCGCTGCTGTTCGAACGCACGTTCACCACCGCGCAGGAACTGAACCGTTATCGCAAGGAAGTGGTCGCGCGTCTGCAAGCGGCCGAACAAAGCCCGGCGCAGCAGCAACCGGCGTAACGGCTCGGGCGGTTTCAGCACCGTTCAAATGGCGGTCCGGCAAGCGTGAGCTTGCCGGACCGTTTTCCTTTGAGCCGCCCAGCGTGTATCGTGGCGGCACCCGGCATTGCTCTTCCCGCAACTCCGTAACTCCCCAACTCTGTGACCGTGCGATGACCGCCATCTTTGAACGCAAGATTCTGACGCGCGATGCCCTGGTGAAGCTGCGTCCTTCGCTGCGCGCGCCCGTCGTATTTACGAACGGCGTGTTCGACATCCTGCATCGCGGTCACGTGACCTATCTGGCCGACGCGAAGGCGTTGGGCGCGTGTCTGATCGTCGGTGTGAATAGCGACGCATCGGTGCGGATGCTCGGCAAAGGCGACGACCGGCCGATCAACAACGAGGCCGACCGCATGGCCTTGCTCGCGGCGCTGGAAAGTGTCGACTACGTGGTGGGCTTTGGCGAGAAAACGCCGGTCGAGCTGATTTCCGCGCTGCGCCCGGACGTGCTGGTGAAAGGTGGCGACTACGACATGGACGCGCTGCCCGAATCGGCGCTAGTGCGCGGTTGGGGCGGCAAGGCGCTCGCGATTGCGTTCGAGCACGATCGCTCGACCACTGCGCTGTTGAAGAAGGTGCGCACACAGGGTTGATGCCGCGCATTGCCCCGCGAACGCACGGCGCAATGCCGAACCTCTAACTGACCGCGTCGCTCACCTGATTACTGCGGCAACTCCGATGTTGAAATCGGCGCCTGCGGCGCCGGTCCGCCGACCACTGCCTGGTCGGCCGCATCGGCGGCGCTGACCGGGCGCACCTTCAGCCAGTTCGGATGAATCTGGCGGTTCAGATGACCCGGCTCGCGTCCGCTTGCGGTGGGTATCGGGCCGAAGGCGCCACGCAGCGCGACGAAAGCCAACACGTTGACAAAAATCAGAATGGCGATCGGCCAGCGAAGCATTGTGGGTATTTCCAATCCAGAAAGAAGTGGAGCGCCGGGTCCGAGAGCGAAACATGGCCGCACCCGTCCGGCAGGCAATCAGCCGCCTTCGCGCGCCGTATCCTCGGCGGCGATCAGCGCGAGCCCCGACAGTACCAGCGAATCGTGGCGAGTATGCGGCACCTTCAGCGCGCTCGCCACTTCGTCGGCGGCGCCGCCGCTGACCACGAGACGCACCGGCAACTGCCACTCATCCTGCAGATCCCGCCACATCCGCTCGATCAATCCGGCCTGCGCCAGTGTGCAGCCCGACGACAGCGAGCGCGGCGTATCCGTCGCGAAGAACGGACCGCGACGGGCCGCGTCGGCCGTATCGGCGCCATCGAGCAGACCACGCGCGTGCGCGGCGTCGAGCGTCGGCAGTTGCGCGGTGTGCTCACCAAGCGAGCGCATCATCAGCGACCAGCCGGGCGCAATCAATCCGCCGATAAACGCGCCGTCCGCGCGCAACGCCTCGAGCGTCGTCGCGGTGCCGAAGGTCGCGAGCAGCAGATGTTCGCCGGGAAAGGCCGCGTGCGCGCCGATCATGCCGCACCAGCGGTCGCTACCGAGCGAGTGCGGTGTCGAATAGCAATTGGTCACGCCGCATTGCTGAGCGCTGGCGCGGACCGTCGTGAGCGGCAGTTGCGGCCAGCGCGCTTCGACGAGCGCGGCGAGGTGCGCCGCGATCTGCGCGCCCGCGACGTTGGAGAGCCACGCGCCGCATGGCGCCGGCAAGTCAGCCCAACCAGTTTGCGAAGCAGGCTGCGCGCGTGGTCCGGCAACGTCGTGATGCGCGAGCGCACCGCTCGCCAACTGCGTCCCGTCCGGCTGCACCAGCGCCCACTTGATCCGGCTATTGCCCGAGTCGATCAGCAGATAAGGCGCGCGCCGCGTCATGCCGCACCGTCGGCGAGGCGCAGCGACACGTCGCCGGTTGCGATGCTCTGGCGCCCTTCGGCCGTATCGAGCAGCAACTGGCCGCGTTCGTCGACGCCCGCCGCCACCCCACGCGCGAGTTCTTGACCATGCTCGAGCAGCACCACCTCGCGGCCCGCGTATGCATGCACGCCGTTCCAGCGAGTCTGGAACGGTGCGAAGCCTTCGGCGCCGAACCGCTGCAGCATCGGTTCGAGCGCGTTCAATTCGGCGGCCAGCGTATCGGTCAGATTCGCGTTCGGCAGCGCGCGCTGCAACGCGGTCGGCACGGTGCCGCGCGCCTGCGGCGGTACCTCGGCGTTCAGCGCGCCGACCTTCGCCGCGAGTTCGTCGGCGCCCTTCACGTTGGTGCCGATGCCGATCACGACCGCACTCGCGTCGTCGGTGCTCCACGCGGTTTCGATCAGGATGCCGGCGAGCTTGTCGCCTTCGAGCAGCACGTCGTTCGGCCACTTCAGCGCTATCTGTCCGGGACCCGCGACCGGCAGCGAACGCAGCCCGTCGACGAGCGCGACGCCCACCGCGAGGCTCAAGCCCGCGAGCCCTTCGAGCGGGCGCGGCAACACGCACGCGACGGAAAACAGCAGCGCGTTGCCTGGCTCCGCGTACCACGGCCGGCCACGACGGCCGCGCCCGGCGGTCTGCAGATACGCGACGCGCACGATCGGCCGCGGCAGCGCGTTCGCGTGTCGCGGTAGTGCTTTCATGTGGGCCATCAGATCGGCGTTGGTCGAACCGGTTTCTTCGACGATTTCGATCGGCCAGTCATGCGCATGCGCGCCGAACAGTTTGACCGCGCGCTCGCGATCGATGCGCCAGTCGGCCGATGCCGACGACGAGGCCGCGGCCGCACTTGTCGCAGCGGGCGGAGAGGCGGGAGTCTTGGAGGCATTCATGCCTCGTATTGTAGCCACAGCAAACCCTCCCGGGACTCGAATGCGGACCGCCGAGGAAGCGACGCGGACCGATGCACATCCTGGCGGACCGGCGGCCGAGCCTTCGCTACAATGGCCGCTAATCCGATAACCAGATTCACGCGATCCTTGAACTACGACACTCCGCCCGGCCTTGAAGTCGCGGCCGGCAGCCAAGGCAAGATCGTCCGTCTCTCGGGCCAGTGGACGGCGCTCGCGCTCGCGCGCGATCGCGACACCGGGCACGTGATTCCGCAACTGCGTTCGCTGACCGGTGCACAGGGCATCGGCGGGTGGGACCTGTCGCGCGTCGACAGCATGGACCACGTCGGCGGCCAGGCGCTGTGGCGCGTATGGGGCCGCAAATTGCCGCCGGGCACCGCGCTCACGGACACGCAGCGGGACATCTTCGAGCGCATCGCGCTGCTCGACACGGTGCGCGAGAGCGCCGAACCGGTAACGCGCTTCGATCCCTTCACGCGTCTCGGCCTTGGCATCTTCTCGTTCGTCGAGCACATGCAGGGCGGCGTCGCGATGCTCGGGCGTTTCGTGCTCGATCTGCTGGCGATCCTGCGCAAGCCGAAACTCACGCCGTGGACCGAAATCTCCGCGAACATCTACAACGCCGGCGCCCGCGCGCTGCCGATCACCGCGCTCGTCGCGTTCCTGATCGGCATCGTGTTGAGCTATCTGTCGGCACAGCAATTGCGCATCTTTGGCGCGAACCAGTTCATCGTCAATATTCTCGGCCTCGCGGTGATTCGCGAACTCGGTCCGGTGCTGTCGGCGATTCTGGTGGCGGGCCGCTCGGGCTCGGCGATCACCGCGCAGATCGGCGTGATGCGCGTGACCGAGGAACTCGACGCGATGCGCGTGATGGGCATCCCGCACGGCTTGCGGCTGATCCTGCCGCGCGTGATCGCACTGGCCGTCGCGATGCCGCTGCTCGTGATGTGGACCAACGTGATCTCGTTGACGGGCGGTGCGCTCGCCGCGAAGCTCGTGCTCGGCATCGACATGAGCTTCTTCGCGCGGCAACTGCCCGTCGTCGTGCCGATCGCTAACCTGTGGATCGGGCTTGGCAAGGGCGCGGTGTTCGGCATGCTGATCGCGATCGCCGGCTGTCATTTCGGCTTCCGTATCAAGGCCAATTCGCAGAGTCTCGGCGAAGGCACGACGACCTCGGTGGTCACATCGATCACCATCGTGATTCTCGCGGACGCGGTGTTCGCAATCCTCTTTCAGAACGTGGGGCTCGGATGATCGCGCCACTAACCGAAGCCGTACGCGGCCAACCCGTACCGTCGATCGCCGAGCCGGTGATCGAGGTGATCGACATCACCAAGCGCTACGGCCGCAACATCGTGCATCAGCATCTGAGCCTCGACGTGCGGCGCGGCGAGATCGTGTCGATCGTCGGCGGCTCGGGCTCCGGCAAGACCACGCTGGTGCGGCAGATTCTCGGCCTGGAGCGGCCGTCGCGGGGCACGATCAAGCTGTTCGGCGAAGATCTCGCCACGATCTCGCCCGAGACCGCGCTGCTGATGCGCAGCCGCTCCGGCATGCTGTTCCAGCGCGGCGCGCTGTTCTCGTCGCTGTCCGTGTTCGACAACGTCGCGCAACCGGTGCGCGAGCTCGGCAAGGTGCCCGAAGACCTGCTGCGCGACATCGTGATGCTGAAGCTCGAAATGGTCGGGCTGCCGTGCAAGCACGCGTCGAAGATGCCGTCGGCGCTGTCGGGCGGCATGATCAAGCGGGTTGGCATCGCGCGCGCGATCGCGCTGGAACCCGAACTGCTGTTCCTCGACGAACCGACCGCCGGCCTCGACCCGCAGGCATCCGACGAATTCGTCGAGCTGATCTCGGGGCTGCATCGCGCGCTCGGTCTGACGGTCGTAATGATCACGCACGATCTCGACACGATGGTCGCGCTGTCGACGCGCGTGGCCGTGCTCGCCGATCGGAAAGTGCTCGTCAATGCGCCGGTCGAGGAGGCCGCGGGCGTTGACCATCCGTTCATCCGCGAATATTTCCTCGGCCTGCGCGGGCGCCGCGCGCTGCAGGCGCTGCCGCCCGAGCGTCGCGCGAAGCTGCCGCGGGCGGCGCTCGAGCCGGCGTCGTCCGAGTTGTCGCTGTGAGGCCGGCCGCCGCGAAGCGGGCCGCTATGAACCAGGAAAACTGACAATGGAAAACAAAGCACATGCGTTCTGGGCCGGACTCTTCACGGTCGTGCTGACGGCGGCGATCGCGCTGGCCGCGTATCTGTTCAATGTCGACCGCACCGTGCGGGTGCCGTACGACCTGATCGCGCGCACCAATGTGACCGGCCTCTTTGCGGACGCGGCGGTGCGCTTTCGCGGGCTCGACGTCGGCCGCGTACAGTCGATCAAGTTCGATCCGACCCATCCGGGCCAGATTCTGATCCGCATCATGGTCGACGAGCACGCGCCGATCACGCATTCGACGTTCGGCAGCCTCGGCTTGCAGGGCGTGACCGGCATCGCGTTCATCCAGCTCGACGATACCGGGCGCGACCTGACGCCGCTGCACTCGTCGGCGCACCAGGTCGCGCAATTGCCGATGCGCCCCGGTCTGCTCGATCAGTTGCAGCAACGCGGCGACGTGCTGCTGCGCAAGCTCGAAAAAGTCACCGACAACGTGAACGACATGCTGTCGCCCGAAATGGTCGAGCAGCTGCATGAGACGGCGGCGAGCATCGCGCAGGCGGCTTCGGGCGTCGCGACGCTGACTCGGGAAATGGCGCCGGTCGCCAGCAAGCTGCCCGGCACGATCGACCAGCTGAACCACACGCTCGCGTCGACCAACCAGATGATCACCGGCCTGAACCGTCCGGACGGGCCCCTCGAGCGCAATCTGAACAAGGTCGGCACGGCCGCGCAGCAGGCCGGCGATGCGCTCGCGCAGATGAACACGACGATTCAGGACCTGTCCGCGCGGGTCGGCTTCGAGACGCTGCCGCGCGTCAATTCGCTGACCGAGGACGTGCGCTCGGCCGCGCAATCGATCGATCGCGCCGCCGACACCTTCAATACCAATCCGCGCAGCGTGCTGTTCGGCGCGCCGCGTGCGGCGCCGGGTCCGGGCGAGGCCGGCTTCGCGTGGCCCGCCGCCGCCGCGCCCGCAGCCCCCGCAGCCCATTAAATTCGCAGGCTAGAACAAAGGAAGATGCCCATGTCACGCTCGATTCACCGACTGTTGTCCTCGCGCGCCGCGCTCGCGGCGCTGCTCGCGTTCGGCGTGCTGGCGGCGGGCTGCGCGGGCACGTCCGCGGTCGTGTCGGACGTCCGCTACGATTTCGGACCGCCGCCGCAGAGCGCCGCCGCGAGCCGGCTGCCGGCCGTCAAGGTGCTGGAGGTCAGCGCGCCGTCCGTGCTCGAATCGGACCGGCTGACGTACCGGCTGAGCTACGCCGATGCGCAGCAGACGGCCGCCTACGCCAACAGCCACTGGACGATGATGCCGTCGCAACTGCTGACGCAGCGCCTGCGCAACGTGCTGAGCGAGCGGGGCACCGTGTTGACGGGCGCGGACGGCGTGAGCGCGCCGGTGCTGCGCGTCGATCTGACCGAGTTCGAGCAGGTGTTCGCCAGCCCGACCGACAGCCACGGCGCGATCACCGCGCGCGCCACGCTGATGCAGGGCGGCAAGGTGGTCGGCCAGCACACCTTCGTCGCGCGCGCGCCCGCGCATTCGGCGGATGCGGCCGGCGGCGCACGGGCGCTCGCCGCGGCCAGCGACGACCTCGTCGCGCAGATCGCCACGTGGCTCGGCTCGCAGGCGCTGGTCGCCGCGCAATGACGGGCGGGCAGCGCACGCAAAGGAGCGCCGCATGAGCGAACGCCCCTGGCTGCGCCGCCCGTCGACGCTGGCCCGTCGGGCGCTGCTGCTGTACGCGGCGCTGATCGTGTACGGATCGTGGTATCCGTTCTCGGGGTGGCGCTCGCTCGGCATCGCGCCGTTCGCCTATCTGTTCGATCCAATGCCGCAGTACCTGACGGCATTCGACGTCGTCACCAACGTGCTCGGCTATATGCCGTTCGGCGCGCTGGTGGTGCTTGCGGTGTATCCGCGCTGGCGCGGCACGCTGGCCGTCGCGCTGGCGTTCGTGTTGGGCGGACTGCTGTCGGGCACGATGGAAGCCGTGCAGACCTATCTGCCGACCCGCGTCGCCTCCAATCTCGACCTTGCCGCCAACACGCTCGGCGCGCTCGTCGGTGCGTCGATGATGTCGCCGTTGACCGGCGCGCTGCTCGATCGCGGCCTGCTCAGGCGTCTGCGCCTGCTGTGGTTCGAGCGCGGCCATGCGACGCTCGCGTGCGTCGTCGCCGCGTGGCCGTTCGCGACGATGTTTCCGGCGCCACGTCTGTTCGGTCTCGGCAACTGGCCGCGCGCGCTGTGGCTGAGCGTCGATCCGGCCACCCAGGACGCGCTGCTCGCGTGGACGCCGTCTGCATGGCACGTCGGCGCATGGCCGGCGGCGGCCGCCGCGTGGCTGGACGACGACACGTGGGAAGCGCTGATCACGACGCTGAACCTGTTCGCGGCGCTCGCGCTTGCGTCGCTGCCGATGCGCCGTCATGCGCCGCGCGTGCGCCTGCTGCTCGTGTTCATCGTCACGACCTTGTGCGTGAAGGCCGGCGCGACGTTCCTGCAATCGCAATCGGGCCTCGCGTTCGACTGGGCGACGCCCGGCGCGTTGCTCGGACTCGGGTGCGGCACCGTCGCGGCGCTCGTCGCACTGCCGCTGCGGCGGCGCGTGCGCGCGACGCTCGCGGGCGTCGCACTCGTCATCGCACTCGTGTTCGTCAATCTGCTGCCGGTGAATCCGTATTTCGACGCCGTGCTCGCCGACTGGCGGCAGGGGCGCTACCTGCATTTCAACGGGCTCGCGCGCTGGCTCGCGTGGATGTGGCCCTATGCGGCGCTGGTGTGGCTCGCGTTCGCGGTCGAGCGGGCATGGCTGAAGCGGCGCGCGAAGCCGGCCTGACGTGCTTGCGGGCCGGCCGCGAGGCTCCGGCGCCTGCACAGCGCGGTCGCTATAATCGTCCGCACGACGGGCGCTGCGGCATACCGGATGCCGACGGCGCCACTGCACTTCCTTTCAGGCTCGCCTCCAGAACATCATGGATTCCTTCTACAAGCACCACGTTTTCTTCTGTCTGAATCAACGCGACCCCGGCGCCGAGCGTCCGAGCTGCGCGAACTGCAACGCGCAGGCGATGCAGGAGTACGCGAAAAAGCGCGTGAAGCAACTCGGTCTCGCCGGTCCCGGCCAGGTGCGCATCAACAAGGCCGGCTGCCTCGATCGCTGCGAACTGGGCCCGGCGCTCGTCGTGTATCCCGAGGCGGTCTGGTACACCTACGTCGACGAGAGCGACATCGACGAGATCGTCGAATCGCATCTCGTGAACGGCAAGATCGTCGAGCGTCTGAAGATCGATCAATAACGCAAACCACGAAACGGTCCACAGGCATCCCGATGAACGTCAACACGAAGAAGTATCTGATCGACGGCCCGGTCGGCAAGATCGAGGTCGCGCTGGACCTGCCCGACGACGTGCGCGATAAAAGCGCCGCGCCGCGCGGCATTGCGCTCGTCGCGCATCCGCATCCGCTGTTTGGCGGCACGCTGGACAACAAGGTCGCGCAGACGCTCGCGCGCACGCTCGTGCAACTGAACTACGTCACCTACCGGTCGAATTTTCGCGGCGTCGGCCAGACCCAGGGCGAGCACGACGCGGGCGTCGGTGAGCGTGACGATCTGCGCGCGGTGCTAGAGCACATGCGCGCCGATCCGGACTATGGCGATCTGCCGCTCGTGCTCGCGGGCTTTTCGTTCGGCACCGTGGTGCTGTCGCACGTCGCGGCGAAGCTGCGCGACGAAGGCAAGGAAATCGAGCGCATCGTGTTCGTCGGTACTGCGGCGAGCCGCTGGGACGTCGCGCCGGTGCCCGAAGGCACGCTCGTGATTCACGGCGAAGTCGACGAGACCGTTCCGATCCAATCCGTGTTCGACTGGGCGCGGCCGCAGGAACTGCCGGTCGTCGTGATTCCGGGCGCCGAGCACTTTCTGCATCGTAAGCTTCACATCCTGAAGCGCATCATCGTCGACGCCTGGCGCTGAAAACGCGCGACGCGCGTTTTGCGGGGGACAGGTACGCGCAAACGTGTGCAAATCGACGACACATGCGCGAAGTTGACCAGGCAGCGCGCGTATAATGAGCGCTCTTTTTTTGGGCACAGCGCCGCCCAGCCGGCAGAATCGCGCGCCGCGGAGTCATTTCGCGGGAGGGCGCGGCCGGGTGCTCAGCGCTGTGCTCGCGAACCGATTGCGTCGCCATCAGTCCAACGGGCGCCCGCCGTTTTACGGCCAGATGCCCCGCCGACCGGCTCCCCCAACTCCGCGCTGTCGCGCAACGTATTTTTCCGCACCAATCGACCCTATGCGTTTCTCCTCCTCTGGCCGCACGTCCTTCCCGTCTCTCGTTTCTTTCGTTCCCACTTCGCTCAATCGCGCCATCGCCGCCGGTCTCGTGCTGCCGGCCACGCTGGTTGCAAGCACCGCGTTCGCGCAGGTGCCGCCGCCGGGCGTCAACGCGCGCTCGTGGGTGCTCGTCGATGCGACCAGCAACCAGGTGCTCGCGTCCGCCAATGCCGACGAACGCGTCGAACCGGCATCGCTGACCAAGCTGATGACCGCGTATCTCGTGTTCGAAGCGCTCGCCACGAAGAAGATCACGATGGATCAGAGCATCGAGCCGAGCGAAGCCGTGCGGCGCGTGCGCAACGACGAGTCGCGCATGTTCATCGAGGCGCTCAAGCCGGTGACCGTGCACGACCTCGTGTACGGCATGATCGTGCAGTCGGGCAACGACGCGGCGATCGCGCTCGCCGAACTGGTGGGCGGCAGCGAGGCGCAGTTCGTCGACATGATGAACAAGGAAGCGCAGAAGCTCGGCATGAAGAACACGCATTTCGCCGACGTGAACGGCATGCCCGACCCGCAGCACTACACGACCGCGGGCGATCTCGCGATCCTGTCGGCGCGCCTGATCCGCGACTATCCGGACTACTACAACATCTTCTCGGTCAAGGAATTCACGTACAACAAGATCAAGCAGCCGAACCGCAATCGTCTGCTGTGGATCGATCCGAGCGTCGACGGTCTGAAGACCGGTCACACGCAAGCGGCCGGCTACTGCCTGATCGCGAGCGCGAAGCGTCCGCTGCCCGGCACGACCGACGCGTCGCGCCGTCTCGTCTCGGTGATGATGGGCGAGACCAAGGAGCACGACCGCGTGCAGGACAGCCTGAAGATGCTGAACTACGGCTACACCGCCTACGACACGACGCGTCTGTACAAGGCGAACCAGGTCGTGGCCACGCCGCGCGTCTACAAGGGCTCGCAGGACAGCGTGCAGGTCGGCGTGAAGAGCGACCAGTACATCACGCTGCCGAAGGGCGCCGGCGACAAGGCCAAGCCGCAGATCGAACTGAACGATCCGCTGATCGCGCCGATCGCGAACGGCCAGCAGATCGGCACGGCCAAGCTCGTTGCCGACGGCAAGGTGCTCGCGCAATTCCCGGTGGTCGCGCTGCAGCCGGTGCCGCAAGCCGGCGTGGTCGGCCGCGTGTGGGATTCGCTGATGCTGATGTTCAACAAGAAGAAGTAAGGGCTACGTCGCAATGACCGCTGTCTCCGAAGTTTCGCCGGACCCGATCGTTTATCTGAACGGCGAGCTGGTGCCGTTGTCCGAAGCGCGCGTCCCGGTGCTCGACCGCGGCTTCATTTTCGGCGACGGCATTTACGAAGTGGCGCCGTTGTACGCGCACGCGAGCGGTCGCCGCACCGCGTTTCGTCTGAAGCAGCATCTGGCGCGTCTGGCGCGCTCGGTCGGCAAGATCGGCATCGCCAATCCGCTCGACGACGCCGGTTGGCGCGAGCTGATCGAACGCGTGGTCGAGGCCAACGAAACGGACGGCGGCCTGCGTGCCGATCAGGACGCGATCGCGTACATTCAGGTGACGCGCGGCGTCGCGAAGCGCGGTCACGCGTTTCCGGCCGGCGTGAAGCCGACCGTGTTCGTGATGGTCACCGCGCTGAATCTGCCCGGCGCCGCGCAGCGCGCGAGCGGTGTTGCGTGCGTGAGCGCGGAGGATCGTCGCTGGCTCAATTGCGACATCAAGTCGGTGTCGCTGCTCGGCAACGTGCTGATGGCGCAATACGCGGCCGAAAACGACGCCTTCGAGACGCTGCAGTTCCGCGATGGTTTGCTGACCGAAGGGTCGTCGTCGAACGTGTGGGTCGTGAAGGATGGCGTGCTGGCCGCGCCGCCGCGCAGCAACAAGATTCTCGAAGGGATCCGCTATGGGCTCATCGAGGAGCTGACGGCCGAATGCGGCATCCGCTTCGAGGCGCGCGACATCACCGAGGCCGAAGTGCGCGCGGCCGATGAAATCATCGTCAGCTCGGCGACCAAGGAGGTGCTGCCGGTCACTCGGCTCGACGGCGCGCCGGTCGGCGCGGGCAAGCCGGGCGCGGTGTTTGCGGCGCTGTATGCGGCGTATCAGCGAGCCAAGGCGGCCGAAGCCGCCGCGGCGCAAGAAGGAGTAGAGAATGAATCCCGAGAACGACTCACTGTTTGAATTCCCCTGCGATTTCCCGATCAAGATCATGGGCAAATCGCACCCCGAGTTTGCCGCGACGATCGTCGAAGTGGTGCGCGAGTTCGATAGCGAGGTCGATGCGTCGCGCGTCGAGACGCGGCCCTCGAGCAGCGGCACTTACACGGGGCTGACCGTCCACGTGCGCGCGACGAGCCGCGCGCATCTCGACGACATCTATCGCGCGCTGACCGGCCATCCGATGGTCAAGGTCGTGCTGTAACACCGCGCGCGTTTTTCACCTCACGGCGTGACGCGCAACGCGTCCGCCGTCGCCCCCTGCGCCGCGAGGCGTGCGCTCGCCTCGGGCCCCGCCGCGCAGGCGAGATCGAACAACTGCCTGAAGCGCGCCACCTCGTCGAACACCCAGTCGCGAAACGCCTTGACTCGCGCAGTCTCCAGCGTCTGCGGCAGGCAGACCAGATAGTATTGCCACGGGCTGGGCCCATCCACATCGAAGAGCCGCACGAGCCGGCCCGCTGCGATTTCGTGCATCGCGAGCGAGCGGCGCGTCAGTGCGACCCCCTGGCCGTCGACGGCCGCCTGCAGCAGATTCGACGAATCCTGATACAACACGCCACGCTTCGGCTCCGGCCAGTCGGTGAGGCCGGCGGCGTCGAACCATGGGCGCCATAGCTCGTCGTCGGAGCGCAGCAGCGGGACTTTGGCGAGATCGGCCGGAGTTTGAGGCAGCTTGCCGCCGTTGAAGTTGGGCGAGCAGGCCGGGAAGAAAATCTCGTCGAGCAGCAGCTCCGCGTGCAGTCCGGGATATTTGCCGAAGCCGAAACGGATCGCGACGTCGACGTCGTCGCGCGCGAAGTCCGTCAGCGCATTGGTGGTCAGCAACTCGAGATCCCACTGCGGATTCGCCTCGATAAAGCTGCCGATGCGCGGCGTCACCCAGCGCGCCGCGAACGACGACAGCATCGATATCACGAGGCGCCGCTCGCGGTCGCCGGCGCGGATCGCGCGGGTCGCGTCGGCGAGTTCCAGCAGCGCGGCGCGCACCTGGGTGGCGTAGCGGCGGCCGGTTTCGGTGAGGCGCACGCGCTTGCCGTCACGCGCGAACAGCGACACGCCGAGCTCGGCCTCGAGCGCGCGGATCTGGTGGCTGACCGCGCCGTGCGTGACGAAGAGCTCGTCGGCGGCGCGCGAAAAGCTCTCGTGGCGGGCGGCGGCTTCGAACGCCTTGATCGCGTTCAGGGCGGGGAGTTGACGCAGGTCCATCGGAATATTTCTCACATAGACGTGAAAATTGATCGTTTTGCCCAAGTCCTTGCTGCACCTAGGATTCTAGTCAGGAAACCATTTTTGGCGAGGGCCTCATGCGAGAAATTTCCTCTAGCATTGCATATGAAATCCGCACTGGCGACACGCTGCCGCTGAAGGTCGCGCGCAGCACGAAGCTGACCGTGCGCGGCGGCGCGGTGTGGGTCACGCGCAGCGACGACACCAAAGACTACTGGCTGCAGCCCGGCCAGACACTGCATCTGCGGCGCGGCGAGCGGCTCTGGCTCAGCGCCGAGGGCGCCACGTTCGCGAAGGTCACGTTCTCGGTGCCGACCCGCTGCGACAAGCGCGCGCTGAACTGGTTCGCGCGCATCGGCGAGCGCTGGATGATGCGCATACGCGGCGGCTGGCGCACCGTTTGAGCGTGGATGCGGCGGCAACGCCGTGACTTGCGATGGGGCTGGCGGCACGCCGGCCCCGCTGTGTCGAGTTCCCCGTCCCCTCGGGCGCGGTTTCCGAGATTTCGGTAAACTCCCGGGATCATGTGCGCCACCCCGGTTTCTCCGTCTCCTCTAGCAGCCATCGAGCCGCCCACGCTGCGCTGGCTCGGCCGCGAACCCTACCAAGTCAGTTTCGACGCAATGCGCGCGTTCACCGAAGCGCGCACCGCCGACACACCCGACGAAATCTGGCTCGTCGAACATCATCCCGTCTTCACGCTCGGCCAGGCCGGCGATCCGGCACACCTGCTTGCGGCCGACAGCAGCATTCCGCTCGTCAAGGTCGACCGAGGCGGGCAGATCACCTATCACGGGCCCGGCCAGGTGGTCGCGTATCTGCTGCTCGACCTACGCCGGCGCAAGCTGATGGTGCGCGAGCTGGTCACGCGGATCGAGCAGGCCGTGATCGACACCCTGGCGGCGTATAATCTCGCCGGAGAACGCAAGGCGGGCGCCCCTGGCATCTACGTGGCGCCCGGGCCCGAGGCCGGGCCGCATGCGGGCGCCAAGATCGCGGCGCTTGGCCTGAAAATCCGCAACGGTTGCAGCTATCACGGCGTGAGTCTGAACGTGAACATGGACCTGCAGCCGTTTCTCGCGATCAATCCATGCGGCTACGCGGGGCTCGAGACAGTCGACATGGCGACGCTCGGCGCCGCCGCCGGCTGGGACGACGTGGCCCGTACCCTCGCAGCAAGTCTCACCGCAAACCTCGACGGCAATCCCGCGGCCGTCGCCCAACCGCAGGCCGGTGCGCTCACCGCCTGACTGGATCGAACGAATGACTGACGTAACCGCGAACTCCGCAGCAGCCCCCCCCGCGCCCGAAGGCGTGCCGGCCCCCGCCGCCTACGACGCTACCGCGAAGCAGAAAGCGCAAGCCAAGACCGCGCGCATCCCGATCAAGGTCGTCCCGATCGAAAAGCTGAAGAAACCGGACTGGATTCGCGTGAAGGCGGCCACCGGCAACTCGCGCTTCTACGAGATCAAACAGATCCTGCGCGAGCACAATCTTCACACCGTGTGTGAAGAGGCGAGCTGCCCGAACATCGGCGAATGTTTCGGCAAGGGCACCGCGACCTTCATGATCATGGGCGACAAGTGCACACGCCGCTGCCCGTTCTGCGACGTGGGCCACGGCCGTCCCGATCCGCTCGACGCCGACGAACCGGCCAACCTCGCGCGCACCATCGCCGCGCTGAAGCTGAAGTACGTGGTGATCACCAGCGTCGACCGTGACGATCTGCGCGACGGCGGTGCGGCGCACTTCGTCGAATGTATTCGTCAGACGCGCGAGCTGTCGCCGGAAACGCGCATCGAGATTCTGACGCCGGACTTTCGCGGCCGGCTCGACCGCGCGCTCGGCATCCTGAACGCGGCGCCGCCCGACGTGATGAATCACAACCTCGAAACGGTGCCGCGTCTGTACAAGGAAGCGCGTCCGGGTTCGGACTACGCGCATTCGCTGAAGCTGCTGAAGGACTTCAAGGCGCTGCATCCGCACGTCGCGACCAAGTCCGGCCTGATGGTCGGCCTCGGCGAAACCGAAGAGGAAATCCTGCAGGTGATGCGTGATCTGCGTGATCACGACGTCGACATGCTGACGATCGGCCAGTATCTGCAGCCGTCGGAGCACCATCTGCCGGTGCGCGCTTACGTGCATCCGGACACCTTCAAGATGTACGAGGAAGAGGCGTACAAGATGGGCTTCACGCACGCCGCGGTGGGTGCGATGGTTCGTTCGAGCTATCACGCCGACGTGCAGGCGCATGGAGCCGGCGTCGTCTGACGCGCTGGCGCCTCGCCGCTGTTGCGTCGCTTCACACCCGCAAAAACGAAAAAGCCCGCCGATGTGCGGGCTTTTTTTTGAACCGTTCATCTATCAGTAAGGAAACGACACGTGGCAACTGGGATCGATCGCGGCACCTCCGCACAATGGCCTTATCCGCGGCTGATCGCGCACCGCTGCGGCGGCACGCTCGCGCCGGAAAATACGCTGGCCGGTTTCGACGCCTGCGTGCGCTACGGCTATCGCATGGTCGAATTCGACGCGAAGCTGTCCGCCGACAACGCACTGTTCCTGCTGCACGACGACACGCTCGATCGCACGACCAACGGCCACGGGCCTGCTGCCATGCACACGTGGCAGCAACTTGCCGCTCTGGATGCCGGCGCGTGGCGCGGCGCCGAGTTCGCCGGCACGCGGCTGCCGACGCTGGCCGACGCGGCCGGGCGTTGCGCGCGCGACGGCATCGCCGCGAACATCGAGATCAAGCCGTGTCCGGGCCGCGAAGTCATCACCGGCACGCTGGTCGCGCAAGGCGCGCTCGAGCTTTGGCAAGGGCGGACGCCGCCGCTCCTGTCGTCGTTTTCGTTCGACGCGCTCGCCGCCGCGCGCGCGGCCGCGCCGTCGCTGCCGCGCGGCATGCTGTTCGAGCAGGTGCCGGCGGACTGGCTGAGCATCGTGCGTGAGCTCGACTGCGTATCGCTGCACGCGAGTCACCGTTATCTGAGCGAGCCGCTGGTCGCGCAGATCCGCGCGGCCGGGCTGCGCGTGCTCGCCTACACGGTGAACGATCCGGCGCGCGCGCGGGTGCTGGAAGAATGGGGTGTAGACATGATTTGCACCGACCGGATCGATCTGTTGAGCTGAAGTCGCGCTCGCGAGCTTCAAACCCCTGCGGGTTTTCCCGCAACCGCGCGCGCCCACGATTCCGGATTCCCCGACAGCACTCGTCCGGATTTCCGGAATCCCGGACGGCACGCGCCGCGCCTTGCCCAAAAACCCATAAAAATCAAGGCTCTCAGTCTGAATTCAAACTGGCATCGAGCTTGCAATTTAAAACGCGTGGCCGCCACGGCCCGACAAAAAAGCAAGGAGACAACGATGTCCGATTTCCCTTCCCGGTATTTCTGAATTCGTCGTCTTTGCAGCGGCCCGCTATCGTGCGCGCACGTGACGATGTTTCGTTTGCGTGTCGCGCGTCGCGGCAAGTCATTCGCTCATATCCCTCGCAGGAACCATCGTGAAGAAACCTATCCATAAAGTGCTGTACGTCCAGGTGATCGTGGCGATCATCATCGGCATCGTACTCGGACATTTCTACCCGAATCTCGCCACCGACATGAAGCCTCTCGGCGACGGCTTCATCAAGCTGATCAAGATGGTGATCGGACCGATCATCTTCTGTACGGTCGTGACGGGCATCGCCGGCATGGAAGATATGAAGAAGGTCGGACGCGTCGGCGGCAAGGCGCTGTTGTACTTCGAAATCGTCTCGACGTTCGCTCTGGTGCTCGGCCTCGCCGCCACGCACCTGCTGCGACCCGGCGCCGGCTTCAACGTCGACCCGGCCTCGCTCGATAGCCGCGCGGTCGCGTCGTATGCCGCGAAGGCGCACGGCCAGTCGACCGTCGACTTTTTCATGCACCTGATTCCGGACACGCTGTCGTCGGCGTTCGCCCAGGGTGAGATCCTGCAGATCCTGCTGATCGCGCTGCTGTTCGGCGCCGTGCTCGCGACGGCCGGTGAGAAGGGCAAGCCCGTCACGAACTTCATCGAAGGGCTCTCGCACATCCTGTTCGGCATGGTGCGCATCATCACCAAGCTCGCCCCGATCGGCGCATTCGGCGCGATGGCCTTCACCATTGGCAAGTACGGCATCGGCTCGCTGCTGCCGATGCTCAAGCTGATCGGCACGTTCTATCTGACCTCGATCGTGTTCGTGGTGGTCGTGCTCGGCGCGATCGCACGCATGGTGGGCTTCAACATCCTGCGTTTCGTCGCGTACATCAAGGAAGAGATGCTGATCGTGCTCGGCACGAGCTCGTCCGAAGCCGCGCTGCCGCAACTGATGCAGAAGCTCGAAAATCTCGGCTGCTCCCGCTCGGTGGTGGGCCTCGTGGTGCCGACCGGCTACTCGTTCAACCTCGACGGCACCAACATCTACATGACGATGGCGGTGCTGTTCATCGCCCAGGCGACCAACACCGACCTCTCGTGGGGCCAGCAGCTGACGCTGCTCGCGGTGACGATGCTGACCTCGAAGGGCGCGAGCGGCGTGACCGGCGCGGGCTTCATCACGCTCGCGGCGACGCTGGCCGTGGTGCCGACGATTCCGCTGTCGGGCATGGTGCTGATCCTCGGCATCGACCGCTTCATGAGCGAGTGCCGCGCGCTGACGAACATCGTCGGCAACGGCGTTGCGACGGTCGTCGTGTCGGCCTGGGAAAAAGAGCTCGATCACAGCAGGCTGAACAAGGTGCTGCGCGGCGATGTGGCGGTCAAAGAGCCGGCCGGCGTTTGAGCCGCGCCTCGCCAACCCTGTCGTGACCCGCGCGGACGCCTAAGCATGAAACCGGCGTCCGCGCATCCTTCCGAGGCGTCTGTCGTCGCTCCGGTGTTCCCGGAGCTTGCGACGCTTACCTCTGGCGGCGATCCCTTGCCGCCCTATGCCACAATGTCCGATGCCCATCGATCGGACTTTGCCAACGTGACCCGCCGCCTGCTGATTCTCTTCGCGCTCGCAGCCGGGCTCGCGGCGGCATGCTGGCTCACCTACAGCCTTGCGTGGAAAAGCGGTATCGACACGCTGCGGCGCAACGCCGCCGTGCGCGCCGAGCGCACCGCGAGTGCGCTCAGGAGCACGCTCGAGCGTTACGAATCGCTGCCTTACCTGCTCGCCGAGCATCCAATCGTGCAGGACGTGCTGATCGATCCGACTCCCGCCAACGTCAAGCGCGCGAACCTCTATCTCGAAGACCTGAACCGCCACGCGCGCGCGACGGTCACCTACATCATTTCGCTCGACGGCTACTGCGTCGCCGCCAGCAACTGGCGCGGCCCGGGCAGCTTCGTCGGCGCGGGCTATCAGTTCCGGCCGTATTTCGTCGATGCGATGAATGGCGGCGTCGGCCGCTTCTTCGGCATCGGCACGATTTCGCAGGCGCCCGGCTACTACATCTCGCAACCGGTGCGGCGCGACGGCAAGATCGTCGGTGTCGCGGTCGTCAAGCTCGATCTCGAATGGTTTCAGGGTGTCGACGTGTCCGAGCCGCTCGTGGTCACCGACGATCATGGCGTGATCTTCCTGTCGTCGGTGCCGGCATGGAAGTACCACACGATCCGGCCGCTGCCCGGCCGGATCGCCGATTCGATCTACCAGGCGCGCCAGTACGCGCAGCAGCCGCTCGAGCCGCTGCCGGTGACGGTCGAGCGCATGCTCGAAGGCAATGCGCAGATCCTGCGCATCGGCGGCGGGCACCTGGCGCCGCGCTACCTCGCGTCGCGGCACGCGATGGGCGAGCCGGACTGGCATCTGATCACGATGTCGCCGGTCGATCCCGTCGATGCCGACGCGCTCAAGGCGACCATCGTCACCGGCTTCGGCTATGTGTCGCTGGTGCTGCTCGCGTTCTACTGGCGCATGCGGCGCGCGCGTGTGCGCGAAGTGATGCGCAGCCGCGCGCTGCTGCAGAAGGCGTATGCGGAGCTGAACCAGCGCGTCGCCGAGCGCACCGCGGATCTGTCCGAGGCGAACCAGCAGTTGCACAAGGAAGTCGCCGAGCGCACCCGCGCCGAGCAGGAGCTGCGCGCCGCCCACGACGAACTGATCCAGGCGAGCAAGCTCGCCGCGCTCGGCCAGATGGCGGCCGGCATCACGCACGAGCTGAACCAGCCGCTCGCGGCACTGCGCAGTTTCTCCGACAACACGCGCGTGCTGCTCGAACGCGGCGATCAGGCATCGGCGCGCGAGAATCTCGAAGCGATCGCGGCGCTTACCGAGCGCATGGGCAAGATCACCAACCAGCTGAAGCTGTTCGTCGGCCGCGCGCGGCCGCGCAGCGCGCGCGCGTCGATCGTGCGGGCGCTGCGCAACGTCGTCGCGCTGCTGCAGAAGCGTCTGCAGGGCGTCGAGCTCGAATTCGTGCTGATCGATGCCGAGGTCGACACCGACGTTGGGCCCGCCGCGGCGGCAGGCGGCGCGCGCGCACCGCTGAATCTCGCCGACGATCATCCGGAGCTGGTCGCGAACTGCGACGATCTGCGGCTCGAACAGGTGCTGATCAACCTGCTCGGCAACGCGCTCGACGCAACTGCCGGCATGAACCCGCCGCGTATCACGGTCGAGGTCGAGGCAAGCGCCGCGAACCTGTCGATCGCGGTCGGCGACAACGGTCCGGGCATTCCCGACGACGTGTTGCCCCACCTGTTCGAACCGTTCTTCACCACCAAGGAAATGGGCCAGGGGCTCGGCCTCGGCCTCGCGATTTCGTCGTCGATCGCGCGTGATTGCGGCGGCTCGCTGGTCGCGCGCAACGCGCCGCAAGGCGGTGCATCATTCGTATTGACGCTGCGTCGCGCGCGCGTGCAGACCAGTCCTTCGCACGATCCGCTGACGGCGGGCTCCTGAATTCACACTGACGCATCACCCGGAACACGCAATGAACGACGGCCTGCAAGTGCTGTATATCGAAGACGACGAACTGGTGCGGCGCGCGAGCGTGCAGAGCCTGCAGCTGGCCGGCTTCGACGTGGTCGGCCATGCATCGGTCGAGGCGGCGGCGAAGCTGATCAGCGCGGACTTTTCCGGTGTGATCGTCAGCGATATCCGGCTGCCCGGCGCGAGCGGCCTCGATCTGCTCGCGCAGTGCCACGAGCGCGCGCCCGACGTTCCGGTGATTCTGGTCACTGGCCATGGCGATATCTCGATGGCCGTGCAGGCAATGCGCGACGGCGCCTACGACTTCATCGAAAAGCCGTTCGCATCCGAGCGGCTGATCGAAACGGTGCGGCGCGCAATGGAGCGCCGCAAGCTCGTGCTCGAAAACCTGGCGCTGCGCCGTGAGTTGGCTGGGCAGAACGCGGTCGCGCCGCGCATCATCGGCCGCAGTCCGGCGATCGAGCAGGTGCGGCGGCTGATCGCCAACGTCGCGCCGACCGATGCGTCCGTGCTGATCAACGGCGATACCGGTGCAGGCAAGGAGCTGATTGCACGCAGCCTGCACGAGCTGTCGCCGCGGCGCGACAAGCCGTTCATCGCGGTGAACTGCGGCGCGCTGCCCGAGCCGATGTTCGAATCGGAGATGTTCGGCTACGAGCCGGGCGCGTTCACCGGCGCGGCCAAGCGGCGGATTGGCAAGCTCGAACATGCGTCGGGCGGCACGTTGTTTCTTGACGAGATCGAGAGCATGCCGCTCGCGCTGCAGGTCAAGCTGCTGCGTGTGCTGCAGGACGGCGTGCTCGAGCGGCTCGGCTCAAACCAGCCGATTCGCGTCGATTGCCGTGTGATCGCGGCCGCGAAAGGCGATATGGCCGAGCATGTCGCGGACGGCTCGTTCCGGCGCGATCTGCTGTACCGGCTCAACGTGGTAACGATCGCGCTGCCGCCTTTGAGCGAGCGTCGCGAGGACATCGTGCCGCTGTTCGAGCATTTCCTGCTCGATGCGGCGGTCCGTTATCAGCGGCCGGCGCCGATGCTCACCGATCGCCAGCGAGCGAGCCTGATGCAGCGCGACTGGCCGGGCAATGTGCGCGAGCTGCGCAATGCCGCCGACCGCTTCGTGCTCGGCATCGCCGACGAACCGGTGCTGTCGTTCGACGAAGACGACGGGGCCACGCATCCGCTAAAGGAGCGTGTCGAGCAGTTCGAGCGCGCGATGATCGCCGAGGCGTTGGAACAGGCGGGCGGCGTGGTCGCTGTCGCGGCGGACCGGCTGCAGCTCGGCAAGGCGACGCTCTACGAGAAGATCAAGCGATATGGCCTTGCGGCCAAAGGAGAGGGGGAGCGGTGAGGAGGGCGCCGCCGGCGAGAGATTGCGCCGGCGCGTTGCGGATCTGCGTGACCTGGCTTAGGCCGCGCCAGCTTTTAGCGCTTTCGCGAGCAACTGGTCGAGTTCCGCGAACTGCGGCTCGCCGACGTAGCGCTTCAGGATCTTGCCGTCTTTATCGACGACGAAGGTGGTCGGCGTGAGCTGCACGTTGCCGAACTGCTTGGCGGCCGAGCCGTCGTCCATGGCCACCTTGAACGGCAGCTGACGCGTTTGCGTGTAGTTGGTCACGTACATCGGCGCGTCGTAGTTCATCGCCACCGCGACGAATTCGAGGCCCTGGCCCTTGAAGCGGTTATAGGTCTCGACCATCTGCGGCATTTCCTTCATGCAGGTGTCGCAACTCGTTGCCCAGAAATTGACCAGATAAACCTTGCCTTTCAGGTCCGCGGTCGTGAGCTTCTGTCCCGAAAGCAGTGTGAAGGTCGCATCGGGCACGCGCTGCTGTCCAGCAAATGCGAAGTAACCGGCGACGGCGAGCGCAATGGCCACGGCCACCGCGATCAGATAGCGAAGCGGGTTCGTGCGCCGGGCGGCGGTCGGTGAATTGGAACTCATGGACGGAACCTCGTGGTCGCGCGTGGCGCGGAACAATGGGTCGGTGCAATGGCGCTCGGGCCGGTGCTGAAGAGCTTTTCTATTGTAGCTGCAATGCGGCGGCTGCGCCGAAATGGCCGGAGGGCGCGGCTTTGCCGCGACGGGCCGGCAGCCGATCAGCGGATAATGGCGTTTTATGCAGCGCAAGCCCGATCTCTTCCGCCCCATGCTCCAAACTGTTCTTCGCGTCTGCCGCTCAGTTGCCCGCGTTTCGTGCCGTGTTCCGTTGATCAGCCGAATTTCCGCCCGTCTTGCGGACGTCGTCCAGCCGGCGGGCCATTTCCTCCGCGCTTTCACGCGACCCGGTCACGCCCGTACCGTGCTCGGCGCGGTGACGGCCGCGTTGACCCTCGGCGTCGCGCTCAGCGCCTGCTCGCCGACCTTCGACTGGCGCACCGTGATGAACAACGACAAGGGCTACACGGTCGACTTCCCGGCCAAGCCGGGCAACGACCAGCGCGCGGTGCAGATCGACGGCACACCCATGCAGATGGCGATGCAGACTGCCGAAGCGGGCAATGCGGTCTTCGCGGTCGGCACCGTGATGCTGCCCGACGATAGCGACGCGACGCAGCGCGCGGCACTCGATTTCCTGCGCTCGGGACTGGCGCGCAACGTCGGCGCGACGCCCGATGCGCACGCGGTGCAGATCCCGCTGGCGGCGGGCGGCAAGATTCCCGGGCAGGAAATGACGGTGAGTGGCGCCGCGGGCGCCAAACACGAAACGCGCACCGTGTATGCGCGGCTCGTCGCGCGCGGCCGGCACGTGTACCAGGCGGCGATCATCGCCGATCAACCGCTGCCGCAAGACCAGGTGGACCAGTTTTTTTCGTCGTTCCAGCTATATTGAGCGCGGTATTTTTGGCCGAACGGACGCGCCTCAGAACGCCAAATGCAGTGAAAGTTCCTTCGCAGGTTTGCGAGCTAATTACCGGTTTACGTTGAGCTTTTTGAGTTACGCGCACAACCTGTGGATAACTCTGTTGAGAAGTCGCCCTCAAAGGCCGCAAAAGCCCATCAGACGGGCCTTTCGCCAAAATCAACGAGCGTAGGGCGTTTTAAAAACATCAATGAAATCAATGGCTTCGCGAGATGCCTGTCTGCACGCTTTCGAGTTGTATCAAAATCTAACAGGATCGTGGGCGTGTGAATAAGTCAAGTCTTGACAGTAGATTTTTCTACTCATAACGAGCCAAAAGCGCGGCGGTATTGGATTGCCTCGGCGACCTCCGCCGCGCTCGGCATCGCCGCCCCGGCTAGATCCGCGACGGTGCGCGCGACCTTCAACACCCGGTAATACGCGCGCGCCGACCAGCCAAAGCGCTCGCCGGCTTCGCGTAACAGTGCCTCGCCCGCCGCGTCCGGGCGGCACACATCGTCGACTTCGCGCCCGTCCAGCTCGCGGTTGGTCTTGCCTTGCCGGGCCAGTTGCCGTTCGCGCGCAGCGCTCACGCGGTGTGCGATCGCCGCGCTTGCTTCGCCGCTGGTGGCGGCGCGGGCCGCGAGTTCGGTGGCGGTCAGTGCTGGAATTTCGAGCTGGATGTCGATGCGGTCGAGCAGCGGTCCCGACAATTTACGCAGATAGCGCGCCGCAACTTCGGGCGTACAGCGGCAGCGCCCGCCCGGGTCGCCGCGCCAGCCGCACGGGCAAGGATTCATTGCGGCGATCAGTTGGCAGGCGGCGGGGAAGTCCGCTTGCCAGGCGGCGCGCGAAATCGTGATGCGGCCGGCTTCGAGCGGCTCGCGCAGCGTTTCGAGCACCACGCGATCGAATTCGGGAAGCTCGTCGAGAAACAGCACGCCCAGATGTGCGAGCGTGATCTCGCCAGGCTGCGGCGGGTTGCGTCCGCCGACCAGCGCCGCCGCGCTCGACGAATGGTGCGGCGCGCGAAACGGCCGCTGCCGCCACTGCGATGGCTTGAAGCCGATGCGGCTCGCCGACAGCAGCGCGGCGGAAGCGAGCGCTTCATCGTCGGTCATGGGCGGCATCAGGCCGGGCAGGCGCGCCGCGAGCATCGACTTGCCGGCGCCGGGCGGCCCGATCAACAGCACGTGATGGCCGCCGGCCGCCGCGACTTCGAGTGCGCGCCGAGCAGCGCGCTGGCCGATCACATCGGCCATGTCCGGCGCTGGAGCGGCGGCGTGCTCGTGGAGCTCGGGTGCGGCGACCGGGCTAAGACGCGCGTCCGGCGCGCCTGCGAGGTGCGCGCATAGCGACGGCAGATCGGCGGCGCCGTACACGTCGACCCCCGGCACCAGCGCCGCTTCGGCCGCGCTGGCGGCCGGCAGGTAAAGCTGTGGGGTGTGGAACGGCTGCGCGGTTATTTGATCGAGGAAGGCAGGCAACGCGGAACGCGTTTCAGATGATGCGTCGGCTTCTGCGCCGGCGGCGTCTGCGCTCGCCAGAGCGCCGCGCGCGGTACCGCATGCCATCGCGAACGCGCCGCGCATCGGCCGCAGCGCGCCGGTCAGCGACAACTCGCCGGCAAACTCGCGGTGGAGTAGCGATTCGGCTGGAATTTGCCCACTCGCGGCGAGGATGCCGAGTGCGATAGGCAGATCGAAACGACCGGATTCTTTCGGCAGGTCGGCGGGCGCGAGATTGACGGTGATGCGGCGGACCGGGAAGTCGAAACCGCAGTTCTGCAGCGCCGCTCGAACGCGCTCACGGCTCTCGCGCACTTCCAGGTCGGGCAGGCCGACGATCGAAAAGGACGGCAGTCCATTGGCGAGGTGAACCTCGACGGTCACTTCGGGCGCACGGCCAGCGGCCGGCGCGCGGCTGCGCACCACGGCAAGCGACATATTCCCTCCCGTCGGACAGCGCGCTCACTTCGCGCGCAAATCCCCTAAAACGCTGATGACGTCACGGCCCGCTTGCCGGTGATGTGCGGCACTGCGCAGCGCGAAGGCTGCTAGCAGCGCTTACGGCGTCTGCGTGAGCGGCAGCTTCTGTTCGAGCTCGGCGACGCGGCGCTCGAGTTCTTCGAGGCGCGCGCGCGTACGCACGAGCACTTGGGTCTGCGTATCGAATTCCTCGCGCGTGACCAGATCGAGCTTCGAGAAGCCCTGCGACAGCATTGCCTTGACGTTGCGTTCGACATCCTTGGCCGGCGAATTCTTGAACAGATCGCTGACGCGAGCCTGGAAGTCGTTAAAAACGTCGTTCGGTTGTTTCATCGTGTTCCCCTTGGTGCACAAAAATTGTGCATGTTTCATTGCGCCCGTCCTCCGTTGCGGCGAATGGGCGATCCTGGTGCGCGCGGCTCCTTCGCTGCCGCCGCCGCGTGAGCGCGTTTGGTGCGCGCCTCGCGTTCAGAACGTTC
The DNA here is from genome assembly GCF_050436725.1 of Paraburkholderia sp. JPY465. Lineage (NCBI taxonomy): Bacteria > Pseudomonadati > Pseudomonadota > Betaproteobacteria > Burkholderiales > Burkholderiaceae > Paraburkholderia > Paraburkholderia sp. JPY465. Next base: position 3,071,531 of record NZ_JBNDMT010000003.1, on the reverse strand, counting down.
GGACACTCTAGCAACGATCCCCCCGCCGCGCCACCGCCGGCCGCGCCGCTGGCCGTTCGGACAAGGCCGTCTGGGCGCGCTGCGCCACCCGCGCGACGCGCGGTCTGACACAACATGGCATAGGAGTTGCTGTTACTGCCGCGCGCGCACTGCCAGGGCACTTTTACCGGAAGCGCAGGAGACCGCGGTCACGGATACGCAACGGGGCAGCAACGGTTCAGCAACAACTAGCGAGGATTTTATGAAACTCATTACCGCAATCATCAAGCCGTTCAAGCTGGATGAAGCGCGCGAAGCCCTGTCGGCGATCGGCGTATCGGGCATCACGGTGACCGAAGTCAAAGGCTTCGGGAGGCAGAAGGGCCACACCGAACTGTATCGGGGTGCTGAATACGTGGTCGATTTTCTGCCGAAGGTGAAGATCGAAGCAGCGGTATCGGACGACATCGTGGACCAGGCGATCGAGGCGCTCGAGCGCGCCGCGCGAACCGGCAAGATCGGCGACGGCAAGATCTTCGTCACGCCGATCGAGCAGGTGATTCGGATCCGCACCGGCGAGACCGGCGCGGACGCACTGTAAAAGACCAGAGCAAAGCGACACGGATCGCGACAAGAGGAAAACCAAGATGCGCAAACTCATGATGTCCCTGCTGATTGCCGGCTCGCTGCTCGCGGCCGGCGTCGGCACTGCCCTGGCGGACGACGCGTCCGCTCCCGCGGCCGCCTCCGCCCCCGACACGACCGCGAGCGCGCCGGCACCGGACGCCTCCGCAGCGGCCGCTGCCCCGGCTGCCTCGGCTCCCGCCGCCGATGCGTCCGCCGCGCCAGCCGCAAGCGCGCCGGCCGCCACCGACGCGTCGGCCGCCGCTGCCGCCGCGCCGGCAGCGCCGACCGCCCCGTTCTCGGTCGATTCATCGAAGATCAACTCCGGCGACACCGCGTGGATGCTGACCTCCACCGCGCTGGTGCTGTTCATGACGATTCCGGGCCTCGCGCTGTTCTACGGCGGCATGGTCCGCAAGAAGAACGTGCTCGCGACGCTGATGCAAAGCTTCGCGATCACCTGTCTGGTGACGATCGCCTGGACCGTGGTGGGCTACAGCCTCGCGTTCACGCCGGGCAACTCGTTCATCGGCGGCTTCTCGCGGGTGTTCATGACGGGCATGAACTACATCAAGGGCGATAAGGCCACGACGCTGACCGTCAGCCACCTCGCGCCGACGATCCCCGAGACGGTCTACTTCGTCTATCAGATGACCTTCGCGATCATCACGCCGGCGCTGATCACCGGTGCGTTCGCGGACCGCATGAAGTTCTCGGCGATGCTGGTGTTCATGACGCTGTGGTCGATCCTCGTCTACTCGCCGATCGCGCACATGGTGTGGGAACCGAGCGGCTGGCTGGCTACCGCGGGCATCCTCGACTTCGCGGGCGGCACGGTGGTGCACATCAACGCGGGTATCGCGGGGCTGGTCTGCTGTCTGGTGCTCGGCAAGCGCGTCGGCTACGGCAAGGAGGCGATGGCGCCGCACAACCTGACGCTGACGCTGATCGGTGGCGCGATGCTGTGGGTCGGCTGGTTCGGCTTCAACGCGGGTTCGGCGGTAGCGGCCGACGGCCGTGCCGGCTTCGCGATGTTCGCCACGCAGGTGGCGACCGCCGCGGCGGCGCTCGCATGGATGTTCGCCGAATGGGCGGCCAAGGGTAAGCCGTCGGTGCTCGGTATCGTGTCGGGCGCGGTCGCGGGTCTGGTGGCGGTGACGCCGGCGTCGGGCTTCGTCGGCACGGTCGGCGCGCTGGTGATCGGCATCGTCGCCGGTGTGGTCTGCTTCTGGTCGGCCACGTGGCTCAAGCACAAGCTCGGTTACGACGATTCGCTCGACGCGTTCGGCGTGCACTGCATCGGCGGGATCATCGGTGCCCTGCTGACCGGCGTGTTCGCGGTCAAGGATATCGGCGGCTTCGACGGCAACGTGATCCTGCAGGCGAAGGGCGTGCTGACGACCCTGATCTACAGCGGCGTGGTGAGCTTCGTGCTGCTGAAGATCATCGACATGGTGATCGGCATCCGCGTGACCGAAGAGCAGGAGCGCGAAGGCCTCGACGTGAGCCTGCACGGCGAGAAAGTCGAATAACGAAGAACCTGTTCCGCCGCGGGCCCGCGCTCCCGGGCTCCTCACAGTCAGGAAAAAGTTAAGCGCAGCAAAGAGTTCGCCCGCCTTCATGGCGGGCTTTTTTCTTGCTGATCGGGTTGCGAACGGTAATTTTCCGCGCCTATCATCGAGATAGGGAGAATGCATTCGAGTCTGCTTGCGAATGGAGAAACCGTCCCCAAATGGACAAAGCATTTGCTCTACAATCTTTTTTCTCCAGTCTGCGAGTGATCAATGGTTCCGCACCTAGTTACGGCGTTAAACGGCCCGCTGCTCGACCTCGAGCGGAAGATCCTCGACGCCACGCCCGCTATCGAACGCTGGTTCCGGCTTGAATGGCAGGAGCACACGCCGCCGTTCTATTGTTCCGTCGATCTGCGTAACGCGGGCTTCAAGCTCGCGCCGGTCGACACCAACCTGTTTCCCGGCGCCTTCAACAATCTGCCGCAGGAAGTGCTGCCGCTCGCGGTGCAGGCCGCGATGGCGTCGATCGAAAAGATCTGCCCGGACGCGAAGAATCTGCTCGTGATTCCGGAGCGCCACACGCGCAACGCGTTCTACCTCGAAAACGTCGCCCGGCTCGCGTCGATCATGCGCCAGGCGGGCCTGAACGTACGCTTCGGCACGCTCGACGAAACCATCAACGGCCCGGTCACGATCGCGCTGTCCGACGGCCAGAAGCTCGTGCTCGAACCGCTCGAGCGCTCGCAGCGGCGCCTGGGGCTGAAGAACTTCGACCCGTGCTCGATTCTGCTGAACAACGACCTGTCCGGCGGCATTCCGCCCGTGCTCGAAAATCTGCACGAGCAGTACCTGCTGCCGCCGCTTCACGCGGGCTGGGCAGTACGCCGCAAGTCGACGCATTTCTCGTGTTATGACGACGTCGCGAAGAAGTTCGCGAAGATGGTCGAGATCGATCCGTGGATGATCAATCCATACTTCGCGCACGTCGAGGGCGTCGACTTCCAGCAGCGCACCGGCGAGGAAGCGCTGGCCGATGCGATTGACGGCGTGCTGAAGAAGATCGCGCGCAAGTATCGTGAGTACGGCATCTCCGAAAAACCGTATGTCGTGATCAAGTCCGATGCGGGCACTTACGGCATGGGCGTGATGACCGTGCACGACGCGTCGGAAGTCGCCGCGCTGACGAAGCGCGAGCGCACGCGCATGGCCGCGACCAAAGACGGCCTCGAAGTGCACGACGTGATCGTGCAGGAAGGCGTGTATACGTTCGAGCGCATCGGCGAGGAAGTCGCCGAGCCGGTCGTCTACATGATCGACCGCTATGTGGTGGGCGGCTTCTATCGCGTGCACGGCAGCCGCGAGCGCGACCAGAACCTGAACGCGCCGGGCATGCACTTCGTGCCGCTCGGCTTCGAGCACACGGCGCTGCCCGATGCGCACGCGAAGCCCGGCGCAGCGCCGCCGAACCGCTTCTATATGTATGGCGTCGTGGCGCGGCTCGGGTTGCTGGCCGCATCGGTCGAACTCGAAAAGACCGATCCCGAAGCGATCCAGGTCTAAACCACCTCGCGCGGCAGGATGGCGGCATGCGTGCCGCCATCGCCGTCTTCAAAGACTATATTGACGAACAATGTCACGCCCGTCAGGGCGCACCGGGACTTTCATGGACATTCTTTTCATCGCCGATCCGCTCAGCCAATTCAAGATTTACAAAGACTCGACCTACGCGATGATGGCCGAAGCGGCGCGCCGCGGTCACACGGTGTACACCTGCGAGCCGAAGCATCTGGCGTGGACGGGCGGCGATGTCGAGGCGAACGTGCAGCGCATTGCGATCACCGGCGATACCGCCGATCTGCATCGTGACGTCTGGTTCGCCGCCGATGCCGCCGCGCCGCGAGCGCTTGCAAGCTTCGGCGCGGTCGTGATGCGCAAAGACCCGCCGTTCGACATGGAATACGTGACGTCGACGTGGCTGCTCGAGCTGGCCGAGCGTGGCGGCGCGCGCGTCTTCAACAAGCCGCAGGCCATTCGCGATCATTCGGAGAAGCTCGCGATCGGCGAGTTCGCGCAGTTCGTCGCGCCGACGCTGGTCACGCGCGACCCGGCGCGTCTGCGCGCGTTCCACGAACAGCACGGCGACGTGATCCTGAAGCCGCTCGACGGCATGGGCGGCATGGGCGTGTTCCGCGTGAAGGCGGACGGTATGAACCTCGGCTCGATCGTCGAAATGCTGAGCCACGACGGCGCACGCTCGGTGATGGCGCAGAAATTCATCCCCGAGATCAAGGAGGGTGATAAGCGCATCCTGCTGATCGGCGGCGAAGCGGTGCCGTACTCGCTCGCGCGCATTCCTCAGGGAAATGAGGTGCGCGGCAACCTGGCGGCCGGTGGACTGGGTGTCGCGCGGCCGCTCAGCGAGCAGGATCGCAAGATTGCCGATACGCTCGCACCGGTGCTGGCGGCGCGCGGCTTGCTGTTGGTCGGACTCGATGCGATCGGCGACTGGCTCACCGAAGTCAACGTCACGAGCCCGACGTGTTTCCGCGAGATCATGGATCAGACCGGCTTCGACGTCGCCGCGATGTTCGTCGACGCGTTGGAGCGCGCGGTCGGCTGACGCGCCGACTCTAGCGGCCTTGATTGCCCGGCCGCACCCCCAATCTGGGTAGTAAATCCGCACCAGGCGCGCCGTCGGGATTAGCGCGAAAATGAGGCTGCTACAATGCCCGCTCGCCCGACGATGCATTCCCGCCCCCGCGACGCACGGCCGGTCCGGGGCGATGGCGAACCGGGCTCGAGTCCCGGTCCACGGTTTTGGGGCCGTTCTATTGCAGTAAGGCTGACATGGCAGGCATTCTGATCATTGCGCACGCTCCATTCGCCACCGCGTTGCGCGATTGCATTTCCCACATTTATGGCGGTTTGCCGGCGCGTATCGGCGTGATCGATGTGTCGCCGGATTGCGATCCCGCGCAGGTCGTCGCGTTCGCGAATTCGGAAGTCGCGCGGTTGAAGGAAGAGAATGGCGCGCTCGTGCTGACCGACATGTTCGGCGCGACACCGGCCAACATCGCGGGCCGGCTTGCCACTGAGCCGAATGTGCGCGTGCTGTGCGGCGTCAATCTGCCGATGCTGGTGCGTGCGGTCTGCTATCGCGCGACGCCGCTCGACACGCTCGTCGACAAGGCGCTCGCCGGCGCGACCAAGGGCGTGCACGCGATCGGACCGGCGACGCCGGAACCGGTCGCGGCGGCAGCCTGCCCGGTCGATTGCCTGCCGGCGCTGCCGCCCGACGCGGCGCCCGCTGACTGTGTTCCCGCGTTGCCGGCGGATGCCGATCTGACGCAGAAGCCGGACGCGCCCGGCCTGTAACTCGGGCTGGTTCGTAGGCAGGCTTCGACGGATTCAAGCGGTATCGCAACGGCGCCTGGCGCATTGCAGCCGCTTTGCAGTTTCACTTTTCACCATTTCATTCACCCGCGCTTCGGACCATCACATGCTGCAACAAGAAACGACAATTGTGAACAAGCTGGGGCTGCACGCGCGCGCGTCGGCCAAGTTGACGCAACTCGCGGGCAACTACCAGGCGGAAATCTGGATGAGCCGCAATGGCCGCCGTATCAACGCGAAGAGCATCATGGGCGTGATGATGCTAGCCGCGGGTATTGGCAGTACCGTGCTGATCGAAACGGAAGGTACCGACGAACAGGAAGCGATGGACGCGCTGTTGAAACTGATCGCCGATAAATTTGGCGAAGGTCAATAACGCCGCGCGCTTTGCGTTCGCCAAACCCAAAAATGCCGCGGCTCAGTCCGCGGTTTTTTTTTCGCCGCCGACATTTGAATATCGGAAGAGGCCCGCTGTTAATCGACATTAAGGGTTGTAGAAGCGGCGCGAAAGCCGCAGGGAAGAATGCGTGAGGCGACATGGGGCGGCATGCGCGCATGGCGACACGCGTTTTCAATGTTTAAACCATATATTTTTGCGCGACGCGTATAGAGCGAAGTTTGGTCGGATATGAGGCACCTGATTGCGATAATTCGTGCTGCGCTGCACACACCGCCGACGTACTTCAAAAAGGCGCGGAATTTATAATGCCAGGTACAGTCTGAGAGCATTGCAGCGGTTTGCCGCGGCATTACACAACTAGAGGAGGTGCGCGTGTCATTCACGCTGCATGGAATTCCCGTGTCACGCGGTATCGCCATCGGGCGGGCCTATCTGATCGCCCCGGCAGCACTCGACGTAGACCACTATCTGATCGAACCCGCCCAGATCGAAGGGGAGGTCGGGCGCTTTCGCGCGGCCCAGCAACGCGTACATGAAGAACTCAACGTGCTGCGCGCCGATCTCGCCGCGGATGCCCCCAGTGAAGTGGGCGCGTTCATCGACGTTCACACGATGATTCTGAACGACGTGATGCTCGTTCAGGAAACCATCGACCTGATCCGCACGCGCCGCTACAACGTCGAGTGGGCGTTGACCGAACAGCTCGAAAGACTCTCGCGCCATTTCGACGATATCGAAGACGAATACCTGCGCGAACGCAAAGCCGACATCGAACAGGTCGTCGAGCGCGTGCTGAAGGCGCTCGCGGGTGCACCGGGCATCGTCGACAACGTGCATGGCGCGTGCGATGAAATGATCGTCGTCGCGCACGACATCGCGCCGGCCGACATGATGCAGTTCAAGACGCAGACCTTCCAGGGCTTCGTCACCGATCTCGGCGGACGCACGTCGCATACCGCGATCGTCGCGCGCAGCCTCGGCATTCCGGCCGCGGTCGGCGTGCAGCATGCGAGCGCGCTGATCCGCCAGGACGATCTGATCATTGTCGACGGCGACCACGGCATAGTGATCGTCGACCCCGCGCCGATCGTGCTCGAGGAATACTCGTATCGGCAAAGCGAGAAGGAGCTCGAGCAGCGCAAGCTGCAACGGCTCAAGTTCTCGCCGACGCAAACGCTGTGCGGCACGCGCATCGAACTGTGCGCGAACATCGAGCTGCCGGACGATGCGCGCGCGGCAATCGAATCGGGCGCGACCGGCGTGGGTCTGTTTCGCACCGAGTTCCTGTTCATGAATCACAAGGACCGGATGGCCGAAGAGGAGGAGCAGTTCAGCGCGTATCGTCGCGCGGTCGAGCTGATGAACGGCTTGCCGGTCACGATCCGCACGATCGACGTCGGCGCCGACAAACCGCTCGATTCGATGGCCGGCGGCGACGGCTACGAGACCGCCGTGAATCCGGCGCTCGGTTTGCGCGCAATTCGCTGGAGCCTGTCCGAGCCGCAGATGTTCCTCACGCAGCTGCGCGCGATCCTGCGCGCGTCGGCGTTCGGCAAGGTGAAGATCCTGATCCCGATGCTCGCGCACGCGCAGGAAATCGACCAGACGCTCGATCTGATCCGCGAAGCCAAGCGCCAACTCGACGACGCGGGCATTGCTTACGATCCGAACGTGCAGGTCGGCGCGATGATCGAGATTCCGGCCGCCGCGATCGCGTTGCCGCTGTTTCTGAAGCGGCTCGATTTCCTGTCGATCGGCACCAACGATCTGATCCAGTACACGCTCGCGATCGATCGCGCGGACAACGCGGTCGCGCATCTGTACGACCCGCTGCATCCGGCCGTGCTGCATCTGATCGCGTTCACGCTGCGCGAAGCGAAGCGTGCGGGCGTACCGGTGTCGGTGTGCGGTGAGATGGCGGGCGATCCGGCGTTGACGCGTCTGTTGCTCGGCATGGGTCTGACCGAGTTTTCGATGCATCCGAGCCAACTGCTCGAGGTCAAGCAGGAGGTGCTGCGCTCGCATCTGAAGACGCTCGAAAAGCCCGTGGCCGACGTGCTGGCTTCGTTCGAGCCGGAAGAGGTGCAGGCGGCGCTCAAGCGGGTCGCGCTGGTGTGAATCCGACGCGCTCGCTCGCGCCCGTTGAACGAAAAACGCCGCATATGCGGCGTTTTTCTATTGCGGCGTCAATCGAGCGGGCAGCGGGGAACCCCCTCAAGAGCCGTGCACGTGGCCGCACACCGGGCAATCCGGCTGACGTCCGATGCGCATCGTGTTCCATTCCATCCGCAGAGAATCGAGCATCGTCAGGCGGCCCACGAGCGGCGTGCCGATTGCGCCGATCACCTTCAGCGCTTCGGCCGCCTGCATCGAACCGATGATGCCGACCGTCGGCGCGAACACGCCCATCGTCGAGCAGGCGACTTCCTCGAACGGCTGGTCTTCGGGAAACACGCATGCGTAGCATGGCGACGCTTCGTCGCGGAAATCGAAAGTGCTGATCTGGCCGTCGAAGCGCAGCGCCGCGCCCGACACGAGCGGCACGCGATGCTGGACGCACGCGCGGTTGATCGCGTGACGCGTCGCGAAGTTGTCGGTGCAATCGAGCACGACGCTCGCGTGCGGCACCTCGCGATCGAGCCATGCATCGTCGACGCGCTCGGCCACCGCGTTGATGACGACCTCGGGATTGATCTGCGCGAGCGTGTCGCGCCCGGACTCGACCTTGCTGCGCCCAACCGACGCGCTGACGTGCAGGATCTGGCGCTGCAGATTGGTCAGGTCGACGGTATCGGCATCGACGAGCGTCAGACGGCCGACGCCCGCCGCCGCGAGATACATTGCGGCCGGCGAACCGAGTCCGCCCGCGCCGACGATGATCGCGTGGGCATCGATAAAACGCTGCTGCGCCTCGATGCCGATTTCGTCGACGAGGATATGGCGGGAGTAGCGAAGGAGTTGATCGTCATTCATGGCGGGCGCGTGGGGTGTGTCGCAATGTCGCGGTGTCGCGCAACGAGAGGCTGGCCGAGGGGCCGCGGCGCGCATTCGTGGCTGTTATTTTAATCGCGCGGGAAGGGTGGCTGCTGCGGCTTGCCGTGAGACGCCGCCGGTTGAGCGGCGGCTTGTGCTGAAACTGCTGCGGCGTGTCTTCGCAGACTATCGTGCTGCGAAGACACGCGCGGGCTGGCTGCTTATTGGCCAGCTTATTTGCCGGCTTACTTGCCAGCAGGAGCCGGTGTCGAAGCCGGAGCCGGTCCCGATGCGCCCGGCACCGGTTGCGTCGGCTTCACCGCGACCGGCGCGGAGGCCGACGTGCCCGGCTTGTTCTGCGCGAGACGGCGTTCCATCAGCGACTTCGATTCCTGAACCGGCTTGCCTTCGAGCTTGCCGACCGCCTGTTGCAGCATGAAGTCGTCGTTCGAACCGAACTCGACCGGCTTGCGTTCGCGTTCCTTCTGACGCTGTTCCGGCGTCTTCTTGTCGTTCTGCTCTTCGAGCTGACGAAGCTGCTCCATGCGCTCCGACTCGCGTTGCTCGGCTTCCTTCTTCTCGTTCGGATCCTGCGTGTTCGCAAGGTGATTCGAGTAGTCGACTTCGCGGGTGACGAGCGCGTCGTCCGGATCACCGTCCGCGTATTGATCGACCGGAAGGTCGGGGCGGATGCCCTTGTTCTGGATCGAACGGCCGCTCGGCGTGTAGTAATACGCGGTGGTCAGGCGCAGCGCGGTGTCCGCCGTCATCGGGCGTACGGTCTGCACTGAACCCTTACCGAACGTGGTCTTGCCGAGAATCAGCGCGCGGTGCTGATCCTGCAGCGCGCCCGCGACGATTTCCGATGCCGACGCCGAGTACGCGTTGGTCAGCACGATCATCGGCACGGTCTTGAAGATGGCCGGGACGTCTTTCAGCGGATCGCTGTCGAACGATTGCAGACGGTAGTTATCGTAGGTGTCACGATAGATCTGCTTCGAATCCGGAATCTGGCCGTTGGTCGACACCACCACCGAATTCGGCGGCAGGAATGCGCCCGCGACGCCGACCGCGCTTTGCAGCAGACCGCCGCCGTTGTTGCGCAGGTCGAGGATGAGGCCCTTCAGGTTCGGCTCCTGGCGCGCCAGATCCTGCAGCTTGGCCGCGAGATCGGGCGTGGTGCGTTCTTGGAAGCTCGTGATGCGCACGTACGCGAAGCCCGGCGCAACGATCTTGCCCTTCACCGACTGCACCTTGATGAGCGCGCGCGTGACGGTCAGCGGGAACGTGCGGTCGTCGGTCTTGCGGAAGATGGTCAGCGTGACCTTGGTGCCCGGCTCGCCGCGCATCTGCTTGACCGCCTGGTCGAGCGTCATGCCGCGTACGGGCTTGTCGTTGATGCGCGTGATCAGGTCGCCCGGACGGATGCCGGCGCGGAACGCGGGCGTGTCTTCGATAGGCGAAATCACCTTGATCAGGCCGTCTTCCGACGAAATTTCGATGCCGAGGCCCGCGAAGCGGCCCTTGGTCTGCTCCTGCAGCTCTTCGTAATCGGTCTTGTCGAGGTACGACGAGTGCGGGTCGAGGCTCGACACCATGCCCTTGATCGCGGCGGTGAGGAGCTTCTTGTCGTCGACCGGTTCGACGTATTCGTGCTTGATCTGCCCGAACACTTCGGCGAAGAGCCTGAGCTGGTCTAGCGGCAGCGGGGCGACCGCGGCGCTAGCGGGTTGCTGGGCCGAGGCGGAGAATTGCAGGGTGGCAAGGACACCGGTAGCAAGGCCCGCGGCAATCAGGCCGATATTTTTCAGGTTCTTTCGCATAGAGTCTGTTGCGGTCGGAAGCGCGTGGCAGCGTCGATTAAGATTGGACGGACAAGTATAACTGCACACCCGCCTGGTCAGGGCGCGGTGCAGGCAATCGTGCTTCGACAGTACGGGAAGGTCCTGGTTCTTGCGAGCCGGTCCGCGAATGGCAGGCCGTACGATACGCCGCGCGGCGCAATACAGTATTTCCTGCCGGGCCGGTTGTCTCCGTGCGGCCCCGCGCCTTCCCGTGGCGTGGGGTCGCGGCGGCAAACGCTCGATCAGCCCGCCTTGCCCTGGCTTGCGACCGCGGCTTGCGCCTTCGCGATCGCGTCCTGGTCGCCGAGATAGTAGTGCTTGATCGGCTTCAGATCCTCGTCGAGTTCATAGACGAGCGGCACACCGTTCGGGATGTTCAGGCCGACGATGTCGTTATCCGAGATGTTGTCGAGATACTTGACCAGCGCGCGGATCGAGTTGCCGTGCGCGGCGATCAGGATGCTGCGGCCCGACTTGATGGCCGGCGCAATCGACTCGTTCCACAGCGGCAGCACGCGCGCGACCGTGTCTTTCAGGCACTCGGTCAGCGGCAGTTGCTCGCGCGGCACCTTGGAGTAGCGCGGATCGGTGTACGGCGCGCGCTCGTCGGTCGGCTCGAGCGCGGGCGGCGGCGTGTCGTAGCTGCGACGCCAGACCAGCACTTGTTCGTCGCCGAACTTGGCGGCCGTTTCGGCCTTGTTCAGACCCGACAGCGCGCCGTAGTGGCGTTCGTTCAGGCGCCACGAATGCACGACGGGCAGGTACATCAGGTCCATCTTGTCCTGCACGTGCCACAGGGTGCGGATCGCGCGCTTGAGCACCGACGTGTAGGCGATGTCGAACGTGTACCCCGATTCCTTGAGCAGCACGCCCGCCTGCTGCGCCTCGAGGTTGCCCTGCTCGGTGAGGTCGACGTCGACCCAGCCGGTAAAGCGGTTTTCCTTGTTCCACGTCGATTCGCCGTGGCGGATGAGAACGAGTTTGTACATGTGAGTTGCCGGTCGGTAGTGAGGAAGCGGTCTCGCGCTGTGCGGCGCCTTCGGCGGCGCATCGCCATCGCGTCAAACGGTTATTTTATAATGCTCGGGTTGACCTTTTCGATTTCTCTCTTTCCGGCGGATCTTCCGTGAAGTTTTTCACCGAATACACAAACCTTGTCCTGATCGCAATCGTCCTTATCTCCGGTGGGTTGCTGCTGTGGCCGACCATCAGTCGGCGTGGACGTGGCGGCCTGTCGGCCGCTGAAGCCACCCAACTGATCAACCGGCGCAACGCGGCGGTCATCGATCTGCGGTCGTCCGCCGATTACGCCAAGGGGCACCTGCCCTCGGCACGGCATTTCGAATTCGCGGAGTTGCAGGCGAAAGTTGCGCAACTCGCGAAGAACAAGAGCAACCCGGTGCTGCTGGTATGCCAGACCGGCCAGCAGTCGAACAAGGCTGCGCGTATCGTGCAGGAAGCGGGATACGCGGAAGTCCATGTTCTCGAGGGCGGCGTCGACGCCTGGCAGAAAGCCGGTATGCCGGTTGTGAAACAAGGAGCAGCCAAGTGAACAAAGTGATCATGTACAGCACCCAGGTGTGCCCGTATTGCCAGATGGCCGAGCGTCTTTTAAAGTCGCGCGGCGTCGAGCACGTTGAGAAAGTACTGATCGATAAAGACCCGGCCCGTCGTGAGGAGATGATGACCCGGACCGGTCGTCGCACGGTGCCGCAGGTGTTCATCGGCGAGACGCATGTCGGCGGCTATGATGACCTTTCCGCGCTCGATCGCGCGGGCGGTCTGACGCCGCTGCTCGAAGCAGCCTGAGTTCGCGCGTTTCGCGCCGCGCGAGCGGGCGGACCACTCGTAAGCCGGCGCGTGCGCGCTCCTCGTGGAGCCGGCGAGCCGGCGCAATAATCTGGCGGCCCATGCGTGCATCGGCCGCCGCCACGCATACCTATCAGGAATCACCATCATGTCCGACGAGAATAACCAGCCGTTCTTCAACATCCAGCGCATCTATCTGAAGGACATGTCGCTCGAGCAGCCGAATTCGCCGGCAATCTTCCTCGAGCAGGAAATGCCGTCGGTCGAAGTCGAAGTCGACGTGAAGGCCGAGCGCCTCGCAGAATCCGTGTTCGAAATCCTCGTGACGGGCACGGTTACGGCCAAGGTGTCGGACAAGGTCGCGTTCCTGATCGAAGCGAAGCAGGCCGGCATTTTTGACATTCGCAACATTCCTGCCGAACAGATCGATCCGCTCGTTGGCATCGCCTGCCCGACCATCCTGTTCCCGTACCTGCGTTCCAACATCGCCGACGCGATCACCCGCGCCGGTTTCCCGCCGATCCACCTCGCCGAGATCAACTTCCAGGCGCTGTACGAGCAGCGTCTCGCGCAAATGAGCGCGGCCCAGCAGGGCGACGGCGCGGCGCAAAGCGGCGTCACGCATTAAGGCGCCGCAGGCAGTGCCGGCTATGAAGGTCGCCGTTCTCGGCGCTGGCGCCTGGGGCACCGCCCTCGCCGGCCATCTGGCCTTAAGGCACGACACGGTGTTGTGGGCGCGCGAGTCCGCGCTCATCACCGAGCTTTCCACTTCGCACGAAAACGCCCGCTATCTGGCGGGCGTCGCGTTGCCGCCCGCGCTTCGCTACGAAGCGGATCTCGGTGCGGCGCTCGATCACGCGCTCGCCGACGCTGCGCTGTGCGTGGTCGCAACTCCCGTGGCTGGCCTGCGCGGTCTGTTGCGCGCGATGCGCGATGCCGGCAAGGTGCCCGCGCATATCGTGTGGCTGTGCAAGGGTTTCGAGGCGGATTCGCACTTGTTGCCGCATCAGGCGGTCGCGGCGGAATTGCCCGAGCATGCGAGCAACGGCGTATTGTCCGGGCCGAGCTTCGCGCGCGAAGTCGGGCAGGGACTGCCGGTTGCGTTGACGATTGCGAGTTCGTCGGCGGCGTGCCGCGAACGCACGGTCGCGGCGTTCCATCACGGCGCGATGCGCATCTATACCGGCGACGACGTCGTCGGCGTTGAAGTTGGGGGCGCGGTGAAAAACGTGCTCGCCATCGCGACGGGCATCGCCGATGGCCTCGGCCTCGGCCTCAATGCACGCGCGGCGCTGATCACCCGCGGACTCGCCGAAATGTCGCGTCTTGGCGTGACGCTTGGTGGGCGCGCGGAAACCTTTACCGGGCTGACCGGGCTCGGCGATCTGATTCTGACCGCGACCGGTGATCTATCGCGCAACCGCACCGTGGGCCTGCAGCTCGCCACCGGCCGCACGCTCGACGACATCCTCGGCGGCCTCGGTCATGTGGCCGAAGGCGTGCGCTGCGCGAAGGCGGTCCTGTCGATCGCGCGCGCCCACGCAATCGAAATGCCGATCACCCAAGCGGTCTGCGCGGTGCTGTTCGACGGCGTGGCGCCGCGCGATGCGGTCAGCGCGCTGCTGCGGCGCGATTCGAAGGCCGAATAAAGTCTTTTCTTTCAGCCGTTTAGCGCATATTCGCGTTGAACGGCTGCCTCACCTGGCTGTCCACTTCGTTATCGAGACTCGGGTCAGCGAGGTTTCCATGCCCACCTTCAATCTCAGTCACGGCACGTGCACGCTCGAAGCGCGCGTGGTCGATATCACGACGCTCGCCGTCGATGCGATCGTCAATGCCGCGAATACTTCGCTGCTCGGCGGCGGCGGCGTGGATGGCGCGATTCATCGCGCGGCCGGCAAGGAGTTGCTGCGCGAATGCGAAACGCTCGGCGGCTGCGCGACCGGCGACGCCAAAATCACCGCCGGCTATCGGCTGCCCGCGAAGCATGTGATCCATGCGGTCGGTCCAGTGTGGCGCGGCGGCGCGCATGGCGAAGCCGACCTGCTCGCATCGTGCTATCAGCGCTCGCTCGAAGTCGCGCGCGAGAAGCAGTGCACGAGCATCGCGTTTCCCGCGATCAGTTGCGGCATCTACCGTTTCCCCGCCGACGATGCGGTCAGCATCGCGGTCGGAACCGTGCTCGACACATTGCCGCGCACACCCCACGTGAAGCACGTGACGTTCGCGTGCTTCGACGACGCGATGTTCGCGCGCTACGCGGTCGAGCTCGAACGCCGTCAGGCGCCGCCCTCGAAGCCGGCCTGACGCCACGCTTCGAACACCACGACCGCCACCGTATTCGACAGATTCAGACTGCGATTGCCAGGACGCATCGGCAGACGCACGCGCTGTTCGTTCGCAAAGCGCTCGAGCACCGTGTCGGGCAGGCCGCGCGTTTCGGCGCCGAACACGAACCAGTCGCCCGGTTGAAACGCGTGGTCGTGAAAGCGCCCCGAGCCGCGCGTGGTGAACGCGAACATGCGCGACGGGTCGGGTGTTTCTTTGACGATGAACGCGTCCCAATCGGCGTGCACGTTCATTTCCGCGTACTCGTGATAGTCGAGGCCGGCGCGCCGCATCTTGGTGTCGTCGAGAGGGAAGCCGAGCGGCTCGATCAGATGCAGCCGGGCGCCGGTATTCGCGCACAGGCGAATCACGTTGCCGGTGTTGGGCGGAATTTCGGGTTCTACGAGAACGACGTTGAACATAAGGGGACCACGTAAAAGCTAGTTTTTCGGAGTGCGCAGCGCGACGAAGTTCGTGACCCGCCGCGCGCCGGCGTCCTTCAGCGTGTGCGCGAGCGCTTCGAGCGTCGCGCCGCTCGTCATCACGTCGTCGACGATGCCGACGTGCAGGCCGCGCACCGGGCGCGCGACCCGAAACGCGCGGCCGACTTTGTGCCGACGCGCATCGAGATCGAGGCGCGATTGCGGCGCGGTGTTTTGCGTTCGTTCGAGCAGCGTCGCATCGCTGCGCACGCCGAGCGCCCGGGCGAGCGGCCGCGCGATCTGCCAGGCCTGGTTATAGCCGCGCTCGGCCAGCCGGCGACCGGCGAGCGGGACTGGTGCAATCACATCGGGCCGCTCGGCCGCGTCATGCCAGTTGTCCTGAGCAAGCCGCTCGAGACGTTGCGCGAAATCGCGCGCAAGCATCAGCCGGGCGCGGAATTTCAGGCCGACCGCCAGGGTATCCAGCGGCGCGCGATAGTCGGCGAGCGCGAAGCTGGCGTCGAACGGCGGCGGCTCGGCCGCGCAATCCGCGCAGCGATACCGCGCCTGAGCGGCCCAGCGTGACGCCGGCAACGGCACCGCGCAAACGGTGCAGCGCAGGCGGTTCTCGTTCCAGTAGGCCGCGTCGCACCCGTCGCACAACGTCTTATGCGACATATTGCCGCATAACGCGCACAGGTTCGGCAGCGCGACGTTCAAAGCGCGCGGCCATGCCGAATGCAGACCGCGCGCAAAACGCGCGACCTGATTTCGACACGACGAAGAAAAAGACTGGAATCGCACGAGTGAGTGCCGCTGAATGCCGTTCACGCTGAATGGTGGGGAACGAACGAGTATACTTCGAGCTCACGCCAGCACGACACACATGTCCCCAACATCCGCTCAATCTGGCCGTCCGGCCTACGATTCACGGCGCCTCAGGCGTATTTTCGACCGTCGCGCCGCTTCTTTCGACGAGGTTGCATTCCTGCCGCGCGAGATCGCGCAGCGCATGCGCGAGCGTCTCGATTACATCAAGGTGGCGCCCTCGAGCGTGCTCGATGCCGGTTGCGGCGCGGGCGAAGACATCCCCGCATTGCGCGCGCGCTTTCCCGAGGCGCCGGTGTTCGGCGCCGACCTGTCGCACGGCATGCTGCGCCGCGCGCTGCGTCACGATGCCGGCGACACGAGTTGGCGGCGCTTTCTTCCCGCCTCGCTCGGCAAGGCGCTCGGCGCGCGTGGCCCGCGCTTCGCGCAAGCCGATTTCTCCGCGCTGCCGTTCGCGGCCGGCGCATTCGAATTCATCTGGTCCAACCTTGCGCTGCACTGGCACTCGCGGCCCGATCTGGTCTTTCCCGAATGGCAGCGGGTGTTGAAGGTCAACGGCCTGCTGATGTTCAGCACGCTCGGCCCCGACACGCTAAAGGAATTGCGCGGCGCCTACGCCGAGATCGAGGCCGCGCACGGCGTCGCGTCGCGCAAGCATGTGATCGACTTCGTCGACATGCATGATCTCGGCGACATGCTCGTCGAGGCCGGCTTCGAGATCCCGGTGATGGACCAGGAGACGCTGACGATCACCTACAAGTCGCCCGAGTCGCTGCTCGCGGACGTGCGCCGCTGGGGCGCATACCCGTTCGAGCGCGATGCGCATGACGGCGCGCTTGCGCGTCGGTTGCACAAAGCCCTGCTCGCCGCGCTCGAAGCGCGCCGGCGCGCCGACGGCACGATCGCGCTGACCTTCGAGGTGATCTACGGACACGCATGGAAAGCCGTGCCGCGCACCACGGCCGAAGGACATGGCATCGTGCGGCTCGAGGACATCGGACGAGGTCCGGGCAAGCGTGGGTAGCAGATTGCGGCGCGGTCATCAACTGCTTGCCGACGGTGCGATTGACGTGTTGCAAAAGCGGTAAAGAGGACATCCGTTATGCCTGGGATTTGCCCTTCGAAAGAGCCGCAAAATGCCGGGCAAAATGGCGCGAAGGCTTGTCGCGCCGGGCTTGCGGGCCGATCGGGGCTTGCTTGTCGATGCTATGGATCGCGCCTATAATGCGTCAGTTTGTCGCCCGACGTTCCCACATTTGGGGTGGCAAGCCCGAGGCGCAGGGCTGCAAAATGAAGTGATGCAGTAGGGGTTGTCGCCGTCGCGAGTGATGCTGTAAACAGTGACACGAGCGGCGGCCGCGAAATGCATCCGGAAGTAAAAGGAGGCAGGCCGGACGCGACGATTCGCAGGAGGCAGCGATGGGCGCATCAGATCATCTGCTGGCGGATTCAGAGCCGGTCCTCAGGGACTGGACCATGAAGCGCAACTGTTCGATATCGCCGCGGCAGTTCGTCTGTCTGTACGTGTCGCTTGCGTTGTTCTCGTTGGCAATTGCATTCATGCTGGTTCTGGTCGGTGCCTGGCTGGTGTTGCCGTTCACCGGAATCGAGTTGCTGGCGGTAGGTATCGCGTTTGCAATATATGCGCGTCATGCTGTCGATTACGAGCGCATCCGGTTGTTTCCGAACCGGCTCGTGATCGAGCAGGTCAGCGCCGAGCAGATTACGCAGTTCGAATTCAATCCGCGCTGGGTGCGGATAGAGCCGGGCGCAACGCCGCGCGATCTGATCAAGCTGGTCTCGCGCGGGCAGACGATCATGATCGGGCAACATCTCGCGCAAAATCGGCGCGCGCAGTTCGCAGGCGAACTGCGTATGTGGCTGGCACGTTGTTAGATGGTGCCGGACGCGCGGCGTTCAAGGGGGCGCGACACGCTGCCAGCGGGGTCGAGGGGTTTGAATGGAAAATTTGGGTAAGGAAGCTATGAAAACAATCAAGCGAGCGCTCATGAGCGTGCTGGCGACGAGCGGACTGCTTTTCGCCGGTGCCGCCCTGGCAGTGGGCGATGCTCCGGGCGGCCCTGCCGTCAACGCGATCAATCTCCAGCCGCCTGCATCGCGAATCGCTCAGGAGCTGTTCGACCTCCACATGTTCATGCTGCTCCTTTGCACCGTGATTTTCGTCGGTGTATTCGGTGTGATGTTCTATTCGATCTTCGCGCACCGCAAATCGAAGGGCCACCAGGCAGCCAATTTCCACGAAAGTACCACCGTCGAAATCATCTGGACGATCGTGCCGTTCATCATCGTCGTGTTGATGGCGCTGCCCGCCACCAAGGCCGTCGTCGCGATGAAGGACACCTCGAACGCCGACCTCACGATCAAAGTCACCGGCTACCAGTGGAAGTGGGGCTACGACTACGTGAAGGGTCCGGGCGAGGGCATCGGTTTCCTGTCCACGCTCGCCACGCCGCGCGCGCAAACCGAAGGCCGCGAGCCGATCTCCACGCTGTATCTGCAGGAGGTCGACAACCCGCTCGTGGTGCCGGTCAACAAGAAAATCCGCATCATCACCACCGCCAACGACGTGGTCCACTCCTGGTACGTGCCGGCCTTCGGCGTGAAGCAGGACGCGATCCCCGGCTTCGTGCGCGACACGTGGTTCAAGGCTGACCGCACCGGCACGTTCCGCGGCTTTTGTACTGAGCTGTGCGGCAAGGAACACGCGTTCATGCCGGTCGTCGTCGAAGTTCTGTCTGACGACGACTACGCCAAGTGGGTCGACACTGAGAAGAAGAAAATGGCCGCCGGCCAGGACGATCCGAACAAGACCTACGCGATGGCCGAGCTGATGGAGCGCGGCGGCAAGGTCTACGCGGCGAACTGCGCAGTCTGCCACCAGCCGACCGGCAAGGGCGCGGGCGCATTCCCGGCGCTCGACGGCAGCAAGATCGCCAACGGTCCGATCGGTCAGCACGTGAGCCTCGTGCTGAAGGGCAAGAACGCGATGCCTTCGTGGGCGCCGACGCTGAACGACGTCGAAATCGCTTCGGTGATCACGTACGAACGTAACTCCTGGGGCAACCACACGGGCGACATCCTGCAGCCGAAGCAGGTCACCGACGCGCGCAACGGCAAGCTGCCCGAAGGCGGCAACCATCTGGCCGAGGCGGGTGCCGCGGCAAGCGGCGCGGCGGCGGCATCGGGTGCGGAAGCGGCTTCGGCGCCGGCTGAAGCGTCGGGCACTGACGCAGGCGCGACGGCTGCCAATAGCGCCGAGGCCACTCTGCCGGCGAGCGTCTACTTTGAGACCGGCAAGAGCACGCTGCCGGCCGACGCGAAAGCGGCGGTCGACGCGGCCGCGGCCTACGCGAAAGCGCATCCGGACGCGAAATTCACGCTGTCGGGCTTCACCGACGCAACCGGCTCCGCCGACGTCAACGCGAAGCTCGCGAAGAGTCGTGCCGAGGCCGTTCGCGACGCACTGAAAGCAGCCGGCATTGCCGAAGACCATATTATTTTGAAGAAGCCGGAGACGATCACCGGCGGCACCGACGCGAAGGAAGCCCGGCGCGTTCAGATCAGCCCGGCAGCCTGACGTGTTCATGGTCAGCACCGCAGAATTCGCTTTAGGAGATATTCATGTCTAGCATCGGACACGATGTAGTCGCGGGCCACGAGCACGTGCACGGCGACCATGCCCACGAAACGCCGCACGGCTGGCGCCGTTGGCTGTTCGCCACCAACCACAAGGACATCGGTACGCTGTACCTGATCTTCTCGTTCACCATGTTCCTGTCCGGGGGCGTGATGGCGCTGATGATCCGTGCCGAACTGTTCGAGCCGGGCCTGCAGATCATGCGTC
The DNA here is from genome assembly GCF_050436725.1 of Paraburkholderia sp. JPY465. Lineage (NCBI taxonomy): Bacteria > Pseudomonadati > Pseudomonadota > Betaproteobacteria > Burkholderiales > Burkholderiaceae > Paraburkholderia > Paraburkholderia sp. JPY465. Next base: position 3,051,552 of record NZ_JBNDMT010000003.1, on the reverse strand, counting down.
CTGAGTTCTTCAACCAGTTGACCACCATGCACGGGCTGATCATGGTGTTCGGCGCGATCATGCCGGCGTTCGTCGGCTTCGCGAACTGGATGGTGCCGCTGCAGATCGGCGCATCGGACATGGCTTTCGCGCGGATGAACAACTTCAGCTTCTGGCTGCTGCCGGTCGCGGCGGTCCTGCTGGTCGGCTCGTTCTTCTCGCCGGGCGGCGCGACCGCCGCGGGCTGGACGCTGTACGCACCGCTGTCCACGCAGATGGGCCCGGGCATGGATTTCGCGATTTTCGCGGTCCACCTGATGGGCGCGTCGTCGATCATGGGCGGTATCAACATCGTCGTGACGATCCTGAACATGCGCGCACCCGGCCTCACGCTGATGAAGATGCCGATGTTCGTCTGGACGTGGCTGATCACCGCGTACCTGCTGATCGCGGTGATGCCGGTTCTCGCGGGCGCGATCACGATGGTGCTGTTCGACCGTCACTTCGGCACGTCGTTCTTCAATGCGGCAGGCGGCGGCGACCCGGTCATGTACCAGCACATCTTCTGGTTCTTCGGCCACCCCGAGGTGTACATCATGATCTTGCCGGCGTTCGGGATCGTCTCGCAGGTGATTCCGGCGTTCTCGCGCAAGCCGCTGTTCGGCTATAGCTCGATGGTGTACGCAACCGCGTCGATCGCGATCCTGTCGTTCATGGTCTGGGCGCACCACATGTTCGTGACCGGCATGCCGGTGACGGGCCAGCTGTTCTTCATGTACGCGACGATGCTGATCGCGGTGCCGACCGGCGTGAAGGTGTTCAACTGGGTCGCGACGATGTGGCGCGGTGCGCTGTCGTTCGAAACGCCAATGCTGTTCGCGGTGGGCTTCCTGATCGTGTTCACGTTCGGTGGCCTGTCGGGTCTGATGCTCGCGATGGCACCACTCGACATCCAGTATCACGGCACTTATTTCGTGGTCGCGCACTTCCACTACGTGCTGGTGGCGGGGTCACTGTTCGCGCTGTTCTCCGGGTGGTACTACTGGGCACCGAAGTGGACCGGCTGGATGTACAACGAAACGCGCGGCAAGATCCACTTCTGGGCGTCGATGTTCTTCTTCAACCTCGCGTTCCTGCCGATGCACTTCGTCGGTCTCGCGGGCATGCCGCGTCGCTATGCGGACTACCCGGCACAGTTCACCGACTGGAACCAGGTGATCTCGATCGGCGCATTCGGCTTCGGTTTGTCGCAGGTCTACTTCCTGTTCGCGGTGGCGCTGCCGGCTTACCGTGGTGGCGGTGAGCTCGTCGAAGCGGGCGATAAGCCGTGGGACGGCGCAACGGGCCTCGAGTGGACCGTGCCGAGCCCGGCTCCGTTCCACACGTTCGAGCATCCGCCTACCGTCGAATAAGCGTCATCCGGCGAAGTGCCGGGTTCCGGCGGCGCGACACATGCCGCTACCGGGACTGGGCGCTTCGCGAGGCGGCTGCAGTCGGGCGGTCTCACCAGTCAAGAACCGTATTCAGAAAGTCGAGCATGACGCGCAATCCACAGGAAAGACGTACGCCGGAGCAGATTCTCACGGGCAACAGGCGCATAGGGTTGGTGATGTTCGCAATCGCCGCGGTGTTTTTCGCGAGCATCATTCTGAAGCAGTGCTGGTTCAGCTAACACCGCAGTCGCAGTCCGTATGCAGGTTTGTTGAGGATTCAGATGTCGACGCAACCGCCGGCCGAGGCCGACCGCTCTTTCAACCGTTCGATGCTGATCAAGCTGTTCGTCGTCGCTTTGATGATGTTCGGTTTCGGTTTCGCGCTGGTGCCGATGTATCGCGCGATCTGCCAGATCACGGGCGTGAACAACCTCGTGCAGCGCGACGTTTCGGCGCGCGAGGCGAAGAATACGCAGGTCGACATGAGCCGCACGATTTCGATCGAATTCGATGCGAACGCACGCGGCCTGTTGGGTTTCAAGCCGGAGCAGCGCAGTCTGGACGTGCATCCGGGGGAAGTGACGACCGTCATGTACGACGTCAGCAACGAGCAGTCGCGCACGATCCGTGCGCAGGCGATTCCGAGCTACGCGCCGAAGCAGGCGACCGAGTACTTCAGGAAGATCGAGTGTTTCTGTTTCACGCAGCAGACGTTGAACGCGAACGAAACGAAGCGGATGCCGGTGGTGTTCGTGGTCGACCCGAAGTTGCCGAAGGACGTGAAGACGATCACGCTGTCGTACACGTTTTTCGAGTTGAACACGCCGGCGGCGGCAAGCGCGGATGACGCGGCGCCGAAGGGGAATGCAGTGAACAACGCCGCAGCCACTCCCGCGAAGCCGGCCTGAAGCAGCTTGGACGGCGCGAGCCGCGGACGAACGAAGGAAGACGAAGCGAGATGAACGATAACGGCGGCAGTCCGCGCAAGAGCAGTTTCGGTCAGTCGATGCGCGCGGTGTTCTGGTCGTTTTTCGGCGTGCGCAAGCGCCGCGATCTCGAGGCGGACGCGACGCAGCTGAACCCGCTGCATGTGATCGTGGCGGCGCTGATCGGTGCGGCCGTTCTGATCGGGGTACTGATTCTGGTCGTGCGCCTCGTGGTCGGTTGAGGCAGTAGCAGGGCACAGCAGCACAGAAGAGCCCACGAATTAGAGAGAAGCGGTGCGGTATCGACGCGCCGCCGAAGATACAGCCGGAGATTCCGGAACAACTGGACTGAAGTGGAGAATCAAGAATGAGCGGTCAAAACGAGAGCCCGTACTATTTCGTACCGCATCCGTCGCGGCATCCGATCAGCGCCGCTACCGGGTTGCTGGTCATGCTCGGATCGCTTGCGGCGTGGATCAATGACCACACGTGGGCGCCGCTCGGCGTGCTCATCGGTCTGTTGTGGCTGCTCTTTACGCTGTGGCACTGGTTTGGCGACGCGATCGCCGAGTCGGAAGGCGGCATGTACGGCAAGAACGTCGACCGCTCGTACCGCTGGAGCATGAGCTGGTTCATCTTCTCCGAAGTGATGTTCTTCGGCGCATTCTTCGGCGCGCTGTTCTATGCTCGCGAAATCGCGATGCATCAGTTGGGCAGCCTCGACTACAAGCTGATCTGGCCGGACTTCACGGCGGTGTGGCCGAACAACGGCCCGGCCGAACTCGTGGGCACCTACAAGTCGATGCAGCCGTGGCCGGTGCCGACCATCAACACGGCGCTGCTGCTGTCGTCGGGTGCGACGCTGACGGTGTCGCACCACGCGCTGCGCGACAACCATCGTAAGAAGGCGATCGCGTGGCTCGCGGCGACCCTCGTGCTGGGCGTGTGCTTCCTGTTCCTGCAGGGTTTCGAATACTTCCATGCATACCACGAGCTGAACCTGACGCTGGCTTCGGGCATTTACGGTTCGACGTTCTTCCTGCTGACCGGCTTCCACGGCTTTCACGTGTTCCTCGGCGGCACGATGCTCGCCGTCGTGCTGGTGCGCCTGATTCGTGGCCACTTCACGCCGGAACATCACTTCGCGTTCGAAGGCGCGGCTTGGTACTGGCACTTCGTCGACGTCGTGTGGCTCGGTCTGTACGTCGTCGTGTACTGGCTGTAATGCAGTCAGACCCGCGCGCGCCGCACGTCGGCGCAGGCGCGGGACGTGCGCAACACCTGTCAGGCGGCGCGCACGAGCAGTATGCAAGGATGAATGCGGCGCCGCCCTCGACCTGTCAGGGCGGCGTTTTGTTTGGTGGCGGGAAAATTTTTGCCGCCGACGCATTGCGCCGGCGACTTATCCGCGAGCGTCAGCGCCCGTACGGAATCCCGGTCGACTGAATCCAGCCCATCCAGTGTGCGAACAGGATGAACAGGAACAGCGAGATCGACAGGCCCACCCGCGTGGCGAGCGACCAGACCATCCGCTTGGTCTTGCCTTTGTCGTGCATCATGAAATACAGCGCCGACACCATGCTGGCGATGATCAGAGCAAAGGCGATGGGAACGATAATGTGCATGGAACCAACTGAAACCGGAAAGCGCAGTGGCAAGACACTCATTATCGCACCGCGCGCGGGCGTCTGCCGCAGGTTCCCGGCGGCCCTGCACGCGATGACGGAGTACCTGCAATGAAGTTTCGCCTGATTCCCGTGCTGCTGATCCTGCTGGTCGTCGTCGTGACGGTGCGGCTCGGTTTCTGGCAGCGCGATCGCGCGCATCAGAAGGAAGCGCTCGAGGCGCGCATCACGCAGTTCGAGAACGCGCCCGCGCTGCCCGTCAGCGCGACGCCGCTCGCGCTGAAAGACGTCGAGTTTCATCGCGTGAAGGCGCGCGGCAGTTTCGTCGCGGACAAGGTCGTGTACCTCGATAACCGTCCGTATAACGATCAGCCGGGCTTTTACGTCGTGATGCCTTTTAAACTCGCCGACGGCGGCTATGTACTCGTCAATCGCGGCTGGCTGCCGCGCAACCTGAGCAATCGCGAGACCATCGCGCCGTATACGACGCCGTCGGGCGAGGTCGAGATCGAAGGGATTGCGCGAGCCGACGCGTCACGCGCGTTCGAGCTCGGCGAGGGCGGATCGGCCGCGCATCACCTGATCCGGCAGAATCTCGATGTCGCCGCGTACGCCGCGGAAACCGGATTGCCGCTGCAATCGTTCGTGATCCAGCAGATCGGCGACACTCACGACGGCCTGGTGCGCGACTGGCCCGCGCCGACCACCGGCGTCGAACGCAACTACGGCTACATGCTGCAGTGGTGGGGCATGGCCGCCGCTGCGCTCGCGTTCGGTCTGTATGCGGCGCGCCGCGCGGGCAAAAAAGAACACGCGCCGGGCGCGTGAAGAACGCAAGGCACGGCTCGCCGCCGTTCAAACATTGAAAGAGGTTCTGTAGTGTCGACTCATACTCCCCGTTCGCCGGAAGTTGGCAAACCCGCTGACAAACCCACCGGCAAACCCGCCGCGGCCAGGCCGATGCCCGGCCAACCGAACGGCCCGGGTTCGTGGCGGCGCGGCCGCTGGGTGCTGCTGCTCCTCGCGGTGATCTGCGCGGCGCCGATCGCGATCTCGTACTTCATGTACTACGTCATCAAGCCGACCGGCGGTAGCACGAACTACGGCACGCTGATCGACCCGCAACGGCCGATCCCCGACTCGCTCGTGGTGACCGGCGAGGACGGTAAGCCGCTGAAGCTCGCGTCGCTGCACGGCCGCTGGCTGATGATCTCGGTCGACAACAGCGCGTGCGACAAAGCTTGCGTGACAAAGCTGTACTTCATGCGACAAATCCGCGCAGCGCAGGGCCCGGAACGCGAGCGCGTCGTGGAGGTGTGGCTGCGCACCGATGCGGACAAGGTCGCCGATGTGATACAAACCGCCTACCCCAACACCGACATGCTGATCGCCGATCCGGCGCAGGTTGCCGCGTGGCTGCCCGCCGACACCGGCACGCAGATCACCGACCACATTTACCTGGTCGATCCGAACGGCAATCTGATGATGCGTTTTCCGAAAGACGCGAACCCGAGCAAGATCAAGGGCGACCTGACCAAGCTGCTCAAGTGGTCGACCATCGGCTGAAGCCGCAACCTGGGTAAATGAGATGTTCGTATTGCAACTGGGCCTGATCGGCTTGTGTATCGCGTTGCTGCCGCTGTCCTACGTATGGGTCAAGGCCGACGACAACAAATTCCGCAAGCTGGTCTGGCTCACCACCTTCCTGACGCTCGACCTCGTGATGTTCGGCGGCTTCACGCGCCTCACGGATTCGGGCCTCGGCTGCCCGGACTGGCCCGGCTGCTACGGCACGTCGTCGCCGTTCATCGCGCACGCGGCGATTTCCGCCGCCTACCAGGCGATGCCGAGCGGCCCCGTCAGCATGACGAAGGCGTGGATCGAAATGATCCACCGCTACTTCGCGATGGCGATCGGCGTGCTGATCATCGCGCAAACGGTCATCGCGTGGACGGCGCGCATCAAGCGTCGTCCGCTGCATGTGTCACCGTGGTGGCCGACTTCGCTGCTGCTCCTGATCGTCGTGCAGGGCGCCTTCGGCGCGTGGACCGTGACGATGAAGCTGCAGCCGATCATCGTGACCACGCATCTGCTGCTCGGCCTCGCGCTGCTCGGCACGCTCGGCTGGCTCGCGGCGCGCTTGACGCCGCTGCCCGCCTACGAGCCGGAGGCCGCGCGCTGGCGCGCGGCGGCGCTCGCGGTTCTTGGTCTGCTGGTACTGCAGATTGCGCTGGGCGGCTGGGTCAGCACGAACTACGCGGTGCTCGCGTGCACCGACTTCCCGACCTGCAACGGCCAATGGATTCCGCCGATGGACTTCGCGCACGGCTTTCATCTGTGGCGCGCGCTCGGCATGACCGGCGACGGCGACGTGATCACCCAGGATGCGCTGGTCGCGATTCACTGGACGCATCGCACGTTTGCGTTCGCCGTGATCGCGTATCTGGTGTGGTTCGCGGTGAAGATGCGCCGTTTCGAGTCGCTGCGGCGACCCGCCAACGGCGTGCTGCTGGTGGTGCTGATCCAGTTCATCACCGGCTTGTCGAACATCGTGCTGCAATGGCCGTTGCCGATCGCGGTCGCCCATAACGGCGGGGCCGCGATCCTGCTGCTATTGCTCGTTATGTTAAACTTTCGGATCGCTTATAGCCGTCCCGGCCGCGCTGCGATCCCTGCGCGCGAAGCCGCGCCAGCGTGACTCACATGGACAGCACAACACTCTCCCAATCGCCCGGCAGCCGGGTCTCCCAATATCTCGCACTGACCAAGCCGCGTGTTACGCAGCTCGCGGTATTCTGCGCGGTCATCGGCATGTTCCTGTCGACGCCGGTTATGGTGCCGTGGACCGTCCTGATCGGCGGCACCGTCGGCATCTGGCTGCTGGCCGGCGCCGCGTTCGCGATCAATTGCCTCGTCGAGCAGCAGATCGACGCGAAAATGCGCCGCACGTCGTGGCGTCCGTCGGCGCGCGGCGAAATCACTACCCCGCAAATCCTGCTGTTCTCGGCCGTGCTCGGCGGCCTCGGCATGTGGACGCTGTACACGTTCGCCAATCCGCTGACCATGTGGCTGACGCTCGCCACGTTCGTCGGCTATGCGGTCATCTATACGCTGCTGCTGAAGCCGGCCACGCCGCAGAACATCGTGATCGGCGGCGCGTCGGGCGCGATGCCGCCGGCGCTCGGCTGGGCAGCGGTCACGGGCCACGTGCCCGGCGACGCATGGATCCTCGTGCTGATCATCTTCGTATGGACGCCGCCGCATTTCTGGGCGCTCGCGCTGTATCGCCGCAAAGACTACGAAAACGCCGGCCTGCCGATGCTGCCGAACACGCACGGCGAAAAGTACACGCGACTGCATATCCTGCTCTACACGGTCATTCTGTTCGCGGTCACGCTGATGCCGTTCATCTCCGGCATGAGCGGCGTCGTGTATCTCGCGGCGGCGGTGCTGCTGGGCGCCGTGTTTCTCGCGTATGCGTGGAAGATCTACCGGGAGTATTCAGACGAGCTCGCGCGCAAAACCTTCCGTTATTCGATCGTCTATCTGTCGCTGCTGTTCGCCGCGCTGCTGATCGACCACTATGCGCGCGTCGTAATCGGCGCGTAACACCATGCTCAACAACCGCTTTGCGCGCGTCGCGCGCGCCGCTGTGATCGCTTGCGCGCTCGGCGCGGCGTTGGGCAGCACACTGCTGATGACCGGTTGCGGCAAGCAGCCGCCGGCTTTTACGAATCTGGACATCACCGGCAACACACAATTCGCCAGCGATTTCTCATTGCCCGACACGTCCGGCAAGATTCGCACGCTTGCCGACTACAAAGGCAAGGTCGTCGTGCTGTTCTTCGGCTATACGCATTGCCCGGACGTCTGCCCGACGACGATGGCCGAGCTGTCACAGGCGTTGCAGCAACTCGGTCCGGAAGCCGCCAAGAGGGTGCAGGTGCTGTTCGTCACGCTCGACCCCGAGCGCGACACGCCGCAGTTGCTCGCGCAATACGTGCCGGCGTTCAATCCGAGCTTCGTGGGCTTGCGTCCTGCCAGCGAAGAGCAACTGGCGAAGCTCGCGAAAGACTTCCGCGTCTACTACGCGAAGGTGCCGGGCAAGACGCCCGACAGCTACACGATGGACCACACGGCCGCGAGCTATGTGTTCGACACGGACGGCAAGCTGCGTCTGTTCGCGCGCGATGGTCAAGGCGCGACGCCGTGGGTGCACGACTTCAAGCTTCTGCTCGATTGACGCGCATCGCATGCGGCTTTTTTATCGCGACGCCGCTCACGTGTCCCCGCATCGATCTCCTCTTCGCAACTCGCGCTCAAACCGGCGTCGGCAAATTCAGCCCCGGCGCGACACGCGTTGCCTTGAACTCCGTCACCTCGTAGCGCGCGAGCTGTTGCTCGGCGAACGGATCGCTCGCGAGAATGCGATCCAGCCTGTCGCGCTCTATACCCACCGCGATGATGATGCCGCCGTCGCGCGGCACTTTCGGGCCGGCCGCGACGAAGATGCCCGCGTCGAACTGCGTTGCGAGAAACGCGCGATGTGCGTCGAGCGCGTCGTCGATACGATCGAGCGGGGCGGTGTAGATCAGGTTGATTAGATACATGGTCGTTCTCAGTGGCGGTTGAGTGGGCCGTGCGAGGCCACGGCTCCAGATTATCGGTTAGCTGCGGTTTTGCGTCGCGCTAGCCTGCGCGCTCGCGCTATGCATATCCATATGCGCTAAGGGTATTTTCCAACTTGCCGCTCGTATGAAACAATTTTGGGCTTGGCCGACGGCGCACCGGCACGAACCGGAGCGCCGCCCATTTTCATCCGACTCCGGCATCCATCGGAGCCATCGACTCAAAAAGTCGAACCGCAACAGCGAGAAACACATGCAGCGCAGAAATATCCTCAAAGCCCTCACCGCAGTCGTCGCCGGCGCGGCGATCCTCACCAGCTTCGGCGCGCACGCCGACGACAAGGTCATCAAGGTCGGCACGATCGGCGGTCCGGACGCGCAGATCTGGGAAGTCGTCACCAAGGTTGCGAAGCGCGAAGGCCTGAACGTAAAGGTCGTCGAGTTCAACGACTACATCCAGCCGAACGCCGCGCTCGACGCGGGCGACCTCGACGCCAACAGTTTCCAGCACCAGCCGTACCTCGATAGCCAGATCAAGCAACGCGGCTACAAGCTCGTCAACGCGGGCCTCACGTACATCTCGCCGCTCGGCGCGTACTCGAAGAAGCTGAAGTCGCTGAAGGACCTGCCGCAAGGCGCGAAGGTCGCGGTGCCGAACGATCCGTCGAACGAAAATCGCGCGTTGCTGTTGCTGCAGGCGCAAGGCCTGATCAAGCTGAAGGACGGCGCGGCCACGGGCGGCAACAACGCGACGCCGCTCGACGTCGTCGACAATCCGAAGAAGATCAAGTTCGTCGAGCTCGACGCCGCGCAACTGCCGCGTTCGCTCGCCGACGTCGATGCCGCCGTCATCAACACGAACTTCGCGCTGGCCGCCGGCCTGCAGCCGACCAAGGACGCGATCGCGCTCGAAGACATCCACAGCCCGTACGCGAACCTGATCGCCGTGCGCACGAAGGACAAGGAGCAGCCGTGGGTGAAGAAGCTGGTCGCCGCGTATCAGTCGGAAGACGTGCGCCAGTTCATCAAGACGCAGTTCAAGGGTTCGATGGTGCCGTCGTTCTAAGCGACGCGTTCGGCGCGATCACACGCGCAGTCGCATAGCATCGAGAAAAGCACGCGCCGCACAGGCGCGTGCTTTTTTTATAGCTCCAACTCCCATCTTTCGATCATCAGATCGTGGCCGAAGCGGCGCTGCGTCGCGCTGTCGGCCAGCTTGAACCCAGCGCGCTCGCAAAGCCGCCGCGGCTCCGCCAATCCGTTCGCGGTGGTCAGCGTCAGCTTCGTGTAGCCCGCGCGCCGCGCGAAGCGCACGCATTCGCTGATCAGCTGCGTGCCGATGCCGAGTCGCCGCACGTCCGGTTCGACCCACAGCAGGCGTATGCCAGCGACCGTCGTCGAGACCCCGACGAGGCAAACCGAGCCGACCACCAGACCTTCCTGTTCAGCGATCCAGCACTTCTCGCGCAGTGGGTCGTTGCGCTGCGCGTACTCGGCGACGACGCGCGCGAGCAAGCCCTCGAACGTGTGATCCCAACCGTACTGCGCGGCGAACCACTGCGCCTGCCGATGCACGAGCCAGCCGCATTCGCCGGCGCGCGGCTGACGCAGCACCACGAGCTCATGCTTCGGCTGGTCGCCGAGCAGCCGCTCAATCAGCTTCATCGCGGCGATCAACTGCTCCTGCGATAGCGCGCTGAGTTTGTCGAGCAGGCCGAGTGCTTCGTGGATGGCGGCAGCGTCGAGCGGCGCGTAGGTTGCGTGGCCGTGCTCGGTGAGCGCGATCAGCGACTGGCGCGCGTCGGTGTCGGACGGGCGGCGCGAGATCAGGTTGCGTCGCTCGAAACTGGTCAGCAAGCGGCTCAGATAGCCACTATCGAGTCCGAGCGCGCGCCCGAGCACCGATGCGGTCTGCGCACGGGCACGCGATAGCTCGTGCAGCACGCGCACTTCCGTCAGCGAGAACTCGCTTCGCGCCAGATGCTCGTGCAGGGCGCCGATGCACTGGGTATAGAAGCGATTGAAATGGCGGACGGCCTGAGCGCGCCGCAGCGCCTCGGAATCAGTCAAGGACGGCTCCCCCGAAACTTTTTGTGGTCGGTACAGCGCACTATATCGGCACGACCCTTATTTACAAAGCCAGTCCATCGCAGCCACGCGCCAAGTGGTATTAAACAGGTATTGATCATTGAGAGTGTTTTGATACCACTAAAGGCCGTTCGCCGCTCGCTGGTATCGCCGGTTGGTCCGATTCGGGAAAGTCCTGGTCTGCGAATCCCTTTCTCATCAGCCCGCAAAACTGCCTCTGAGCCTTATCTGATAAGGCTTTCCGGTGGTATCGACCGGCATGGTACCAGTCCGTTGACTGGTATTATGTTGGTTATATAATGGGCTCTCATTTTTCGAGGCCGTGCTGCTCGCGGCGTCCTTGGAGCCCCATGGAAACTCGCTGGTCCGCATTGATGCCTGACGTGCGCAACGTCACGCCGCTCTACCTGCAGCTCGCGCGCAACCTGGCGACGGCGATCCATTGCGGCGTCTGGTCGGCCGGCGAGGCTCTGCCTTCCGAGCGCACACTGTCCGACGCGATCGGCGTATCGCGCATCACCGCGCGCAAGGCGATCGAACTGCTGGTCGAGCAGGGGCTGATCCGGCGCTCGCGCGGCGCCGGCAGCTTCATCACGCCGCGCGTCGAAGACCCGCTGTCGCGTCTCACCGGCTTCACGAAGAAGATGCAGCAGCGCGGTTTTCGCCCGGATTCGGTCTGGCTCGAACGCGACGTGCGCGCTGCCAATCGCGACGAGCTGCTGCACCTCGGCCTGTCGCCGGGAGCGGCTGTCGCGAGCCTGCGGCGGCTGCGGCGTGCGGACGGCATCGTGATGGCGGTCGAGCATTCGGCGCTGCCGGTCGCGATCGTGCCCGATCCGCTCGTGATCGGCGACTCGCTGTACAGCTATCTCGAGCAACGCGGCGCGGCTGTGGTGCGCGCGCTGCAGCACTTCCGCGCGGTCAACGCGTCGAGCGAAATCGCCGCGCTGATGGACATCGAACCGCGCACCGCACTGCTGGTCATTACCCGTATCGGCTACAGCGCGGATCAGCGCGCGATCGAGCTGACCGACACCTATTGCCGCGACGACTACTACGACTTCGTCGCTGAATTGCGCACCTGAATTGCGAGGGCCGCATAGGCCGCAGGTCCGGCGAACGCATTTTTGCCGCATACGCATCACGCACCAGAGAGACTTATGCTGACCGGAAACATACTCACCACCGAAGGGTGGATCCACGGCACGCTCGAATACGAAAACGGCCGCATCACGGCGCTGTCAGGCGAGCGGGTCGATCCGTCGACGAACGACGCGCCGTACATCCTGCCCGGCTTCATCGATCTGCACGTGCATGGCGGCGGCGGCGCCGACGTGATGGAAGCCGGCGACGCGATCGAAACGATCACGCGCACGCATGCGCGCTACGGCACCACGAGCCTGCTCGCCACGACGATGACCGCGCCCCGCGACGAACTGATGAACGTCGTCGCCGGGCTCGGCACCGTCACGCGGGTGCGCACGCCGGGCTGCGCGCGCGTGCTCGGCGTACATCTGGAAGGACCGTATATCAACCCCGGCAAGCTCGGCGCGCAGCCCGACGCGGCGGTATCGGCGGTGTTGGACGAGGTGCTCAAGTATCTGTCGATCGCGCCGATCCGCGTCGTCACGCTGGCGCCCGAGATCGCCGGCCACATGGAGATCATCTCCGAGATGGCGGCGCGCGGCGTGCGCGTGCAGCTCGGCCATTCGCTCGGCACCTACGACGACGCGGTCGCCGCGCTCAAGCACGGCGCGTGCGGCTTCACGCATCTGTTCAACGCGATGTCGCCGCTGCATCACCGCAACCCTGGCCTCGTCGGCGCAGCGCTCGCGCACGCCGAGTACGCCGAAATCATTCCCGACCTGCTGCACGTGCATCCGGGTGCGATCCGCACCGCGCTGCGTGCAATACCGCGCCTGTATGTGGTGACGGACAGCACGTCGGCCACCGGCATGCCCGACGGCGAGTATCGCCTCGGCAGCCAGCACGTGACCAAGTGTCTCGGCGGCGTACGTTTGGCCGACGGCACGCTCGCGGGCAGCACGCTGACGATGGATCAGGCGCTGCGCAATCTTGTCTCGATCGGCCTGCCGATCGCCGATGTATCCCACCGTTTGTCGCGCTACGCCGCCGACTATCTCGGTATCGAAGACCGCGGCCGCATCGCGCGGGGTGCGTGGGCCGACGTGGTCGTCTTCGACCGCGAGCTGGCGCTTAGCGCAACCTACGTCGAAGGAGAAGCCATTGTCGAATATGCTTAAAGAAGCGCTCGCGTCCGCCGCAACGGTCGCCGAGCAGCTCAAGGACACCTCGCGCGTCGCGGCGCTCGCCGCGAAGCTCGCGCAACAGCCGCGCCACGTCGCGCTGACCGTCGCGCGCGGCAGCTCCGACCACGCCGCCAGTTACTTTGCATCGCTGACGATGAGCCGCCTGGGCGTGCCGGTCGCGTCGCTGCCGATGTCGGTCGCGACGCTGCAGCAGGCGCCGCTGCAGGTGCGCGATCAGCTTGCGCTCGCGTTTTCGCAATCGGGCAAGAGCCCCGACCTCGTCGGCACGATGAACGCGTTGCGTGCAGCCGGCGCGCTGACGGTCGCCGCCGTCAACGCACCGAGCTCACCGCTGGCCGACGCCTGCGAGTGGCATCTGCCGCTCGTCGCCGGTCCCGAACTGAGCGTCGCGGCGACCAAGAGCTACATCGCGATGCTGTCGATCTCCGCGCAGCTGGTCGCACATTGGCAGAACGACGCCGAGTTGCTCGCTGGACTAAATACGCTGCCCGACGCGCTGGAACGCGCGGGCCGGCTCGACTGGTCGATGGCCGTCAACGAGTTGCGCGGCATCGAGCGGATGATCGTGATCGGCCGCGGCCTTGGCCTCGCGATCGCGCAGGAGGCCGCGCTGAAGCTGAAGGAAACTTCCGGCATCCAGGCCGAAGCGTTTTCGAGCGCGGAAGTGCGTCATGGTCCGATGGAACTGATCGATCGCGACTATCCGCTGCTCGTGTTCGCACCGCGCGGGCCAGAGCAGGCGGGTCTGCTGCAACTCGCGCACGACATGCGCGCGCGCGGCGCGCGCGTGCTGCTCGCGGCACCCGACGACGTCGCGGACGCTTCGCTGCCGCTCGTCGCTACCGCACACGCGGCGCTCGATCCGATCGCCGCCATCCTGTCCTTTTACGTGATGGCCGCGGATCTTGCCGCCGCGCGCGGGCGCAATCCGGACGCGCCACGCCATCTGAACAAAGTCACCGAAACTCACTGACGAGAACGACGATGCGACGTGTCGAGAAGTCCAACCTGATGAGCCATTCCGAAGATCACATTGTTTTGCTTGCACCGCTGACCGGCCCGGTCGTGCCGCTTGCGAAGGTGCCGGACCCGGTGTTTGCGGGCGGCATGTTCGGCGACGGCATCGGCGTCGATCCGCTCGAGGGGCGGCTCGTCGCGCCGTGCGACGGCGTCGTCACGCATCTCGCGCGCACCGGCCACGCGGTGACGCTCGAGAGCGCCGAAGGCGCGCAGATTCTGCTGCATATCGGTATCGACACGGTCGGGTTGAACGGCAAGGGCTTTGCGCCGATGGTGGGGCAGGGCGCGCAGGTTCGCGCCGGTGACGTGCTGATCGAGTTCGATCAGGATCAGGTCGCGCTGAATGCGCCGAGCCTCGTGTCGGTGATCGCGGTTGCGAATTCGGAAGCGTTCGAAATCATCGAGCGGGCGCCGGACGGTCACGTCAAGGCAGGCGAAACGCCGCTGCTGGTGCTGCGCGCGCGCGAAGGCGTCAGCCATGACGCGGTGCGCGAGGCGTGCGCCGCGCAGGTGATGGACGAAGCGCGCCGGCAGATCACGCTGACGCACGCGGGCGGTCTGCATGCGCGGCCCGCGGCGCGAGCGCGGGAAGCGGCGCGCGGCTTCGACGCGCGCGTCGAAGTGCGCTACGACGGACGCAAGGCGCCGATCGAAAGCGTCGTGGGTCTGCTCGGACTCGGTGCCGGCGAAGGCGCGAGCGTCGAGTTGCTCGGCGTCGGTCCGCAGGCGCAGGCGGCGGTCGATGCGATCGCCGATGAACTGACGCGCGAAGCGCACGGTGACGTGGAACAGAAACCCGCGCGGCCGGCGACAGCACCGGCGAGCGTGGTTGCCACGCCCGCCGCGGGCGAGCCGCTCGCGCCGAATACGCTCGCTGGCGTATGCGCGGCGCCGGGCGTCGCGGTCGGCAAGCTGGTGCGCTGGGACGACGCGGACGTCGATCCGCCGGAGCAGGCGAGCGGCACGTCGGCGGCGGAGAGCCGTCTGCTCGACAAGGCGATCGCGACCGTCGACGCCGATCTCGACACGATCGTGCGCGATGCGTCGCAACGCGGCTCGGTCGGCGAGGCGGGGATTTTCGCGGTGCATCGCGTGCTGCTCGAAGATCCGACGCTGCTCGACGCCGCGCGCGATCTGATCAGCCTCGGCAAGAGCGCGGGTTTTGCGTGGCGCGAGGCGATCCGCGCGCAAATAGACATCCTGAGTAATGTCGAAGACGCACTGCTCGCCGAGCGGGCCGCCGATCTGCGCGACATTGAAAAGCGCGTGCAGCGCGCGCTCGGCTACACGAGCAGCGCGGCCCGCACGCTGCCGGACGAGGCAGTGCTCGCGGCCGACGAATTCACGCCGTCGGATCTGTCGTCGCTCGATCGCACGCGTGTGACCGCGCTCGTGATGGCGCGCGGCGGCGCGACCTCGCACGCGGCGATTCTCGCGCGTCAGGCGGGCATCCCGGCGCTGGTCGCGGTCGGCGACGCGTTGCATGCGATTCCCGATGGCACGCAGGTGGTGGTGAACGCGAGCACCGGCCGGCTCGAATTCGCGCCGACCGAACTCGACGTCGAACGCGCCCGGTGCGAACGCAGCCGCCTCGCCGACGTGCGCGAAGCGAATCGCCGCACGTCGCAACAGGCAGCGGCGACCTCCGACGGCCGCGCGATCGAAGTGGCCGCCAACATCGCCACACTCGACGACGCGAACGCCGCGGTCGACAACGGCGCCGACTCGGTCGGCCTGCTGCGCACCGAGCTGCTGTTCATCCACCGCCCGGCCGCGCCGAGCGCGGACGAGCATCGCCACAGCTATCAGGCGATCGTCGATGCGCTGCGCGGCCGCACCGCGATCATCCGCACGCTCGATGTCGGCGCGGACAAGGAAGTCGACTATCTGACGCTGCCGCCCGAGCCGAACCCCGCGCTCGGCCTGCGCGGCGTGCGCCTCGCGCAGGTGCGCCCCGATCTGCTCGACGACCAGCTGCGTGGCCTGCTCGCGGTGCGTCCGATCGGCGCCGTGCGCATCCTGCTGCCGATGATCACCGACGCGGGCGAACTGATCCGCATCCGCAAGCGTATCGACGAACTCGCACGCGAAGCGGGCAGCACCGAGCCGGTCGAAGTGGGTGTGATGATCGAAGTGCCGTCGGCTGCATTGCTCGCCGATCAGCTCGCACAGCACGCCGATTTCCTGTCGATCGGCACCAACGACCTGACCCAATACACGCTCGCGATGGACCGCTGCCAGCCCGATCTCGCGGCGCAGGCGGACGGCCTGCATCCGGCGGTGCTGCGGCTGATCGCGGCGACCGTCGAAGGTGCAGCGAAGCACGGCAAATGGGTCGGCGTGTGCGGCGCGCTCGCCGGCGACCCGCTCGCGATGCCGCTGCTGGTGGGCCTGGGTGTGACCGAGCTATCGGTCGACCCGGTCTCGGTGCCCGGCATCAAGGCACGCGTGCGTACGCTCGACTATCAGTTGTGCCGTCAGCGTGCCCGCGATGCGCTCGCGCTCGACTCGGCGCAGGCGGTTCGAGCCGCAAGCCGCGCGACGTGGCCGCTCGATTGACGGATTAATCAATTGGAGAACCCGCACGCCGTGCGTCCGGCAGTACGGCTGCCTTCACGCGCGGCGCGCTTCTCCGCATCGCTGCACTACTCACCGAAGAACGTACCCCCGAGACAAAACTGGAGATACCGATGGATGCAAATCCGTTTCTGAAGATACAGCGCCTGGGACGCGCGCTGATGCTGCCGATCGCGGTGCTACCGGTCGCCGGCCTGCTGCTGCGGCTCGGCCAGCCCGACGTGTTCAACATCAAGATGATCGCCGATGCGGGCGGCGCGATCTTCGACAACCTGCCGCTGTTGTTCGCGATCGGCGTGGCGGTCGGCTTCGCGAAAGACAATAACGGCGTCGCGGGTCTGGCTGGCGCGATCGGCTATCTGGTGCAGATCGCGGTGATGAAGGACATCAACGACAAGCTCAACATGGGCGTGCTGTCGGGGATCATCGCGGGGATCGTCGCGGGGCTGCTGTACAACCGCTACAAGGACATCAAGCTGCCCGACTACCTGGCGTTCTTCGGCGGCAAACGCTTCGTGCCGATCGTGACAGGGGTGGTCTGCGTGGTGCTAGGGATCATATTCGGCCACGTGTGGGCACCGGTGCAGAGCGCGATCGACCTGGCCGGCCACTGGCTCACGACGGCCGGCGCGCTCGGCGCCTTCGTGTTCGGTGTGCTGAACCGCTTGCTGCTCGTCACGGGCCTGCATCACATCCTGAACTCGCTGACGTGGTTCGTGTTCGGCAGCTTCACGCCGGCCGGTGGCGCGGCGGTCACGGGCGACCTGCACCGCTTCTTCGCCGGCGACCCGACCGCGGGCACCTTCATGACCGGCTTCTTCCCGGTGATGATGTTCGGCCTGCCGGCCGCGTGTCTGGCGATGTTCCACGAGGTGCCGAAGGAGCGTCGCGCAGTGGCCGGCGGCCTTCTGTTTTCGATGGCGCTCACGTCGTTCCTGACCGGTGTGACCGAGCCGATCGAGTTCAGCTTCATGTTCCTCGCGCCGGTGCTGTATGCGATCCACGCGCTGCTGACGGGGCTGTCGCTCGCGATCTGCTCGGCGCTCGGCATTCACCTCGGCTTCACGTTCTCGGCGGGCTTCATCGACTACGTGCTGAACTTCGGTCTGTCGACGAAGGGCTGGTGGGCGATTCCGCTCGGCCTCGTGTACTCGGTCGTGTACTACGGTCTGTTCCGCTTCTTCATCCGCAAGTTCAACATGGCGACGCCGGGTCGTGAGCCCGCCGCTGCTGAAGAGCAGGTCGAGTCGTTCGCGGCGGGTGGTTTCGTCGCGCCGGCGGCCGGTGCGGCCGTGCCGCGCGCGCAGCGTTATATCGCGGCGCTCGGCGGGGCGGCGAACCTGTCGGTCGTGGATGCATGCACTACGCGTCTGCGTCTGTCGGTCGTCGATGCGGACAAGGTCTCCGACAGCGAACTGAAGTCGATCGGCGCGCGTGGCGTGCTCAAGCGCGGCGCGAATAACGTGCAGGTGATCATCGGACCGGAAGCGGACATCATCGCCGATGAGATGCGTACGGCGATCGCGCAGGGGCAGGGCGACGCAGTGAAGGCGGCTGCTGCTGTAGCGGCGCCGGCTGCTGCCGCGCCGGTCGCGCGAAACGTTGGGCACACCGATGGCGCGCAAGGCGGTCCGCTCGACCCCGATCCGCTGCGCTGGCTCGCCGTGTTGGGCGGCGCGGGCAACGTGGTATCGCTCGATGCGGTGGCGGCGACGCGTCTGCGCGTGGTCGTGCGCGATCCGTCGGCGGTCGATCGTCAGCGTCTCGCGACGCTCGATACGGCATGGGTGTCGACCGACACGTTCCATATCGTCGTCGGCGAGGCCGCGCAGCGCTATGCGCAGAAGCTGGCCGAGCGCCTGTCGTCGCAAGGCGGTGGGGCGGGCGCGGCGCCGGTGCCGGCTTGATCGGTTGATGGCTGTCGGCGATTGTTGAGATAAGAAAGCGGCACCTTTTCCCAAGGTGCCGCTTTCGCGTTTACGACCAAAGCGTGCCGCCTAGCGAGTCACCTGTTTTGCCGAGCGCGCCAACTCGCGCGATTCGAGCCACATCACATTGACGACACCGAACGCCAGTGCGACGCCAACGCCGAGAATCCAGCTGAAATACCACATCACGAACTCCTGTTTTCCTGTTGGAGCATGGTGCCGCTCAATACATCGAATGGTGGTTTTCCTTGATCGCCGCGGCGGTCACCTTGCCGCGCATCACGCGATACACCCAGCCGGTATAGAGCAGGATGATCGGCAGGAACAGGATCACCGCGAACAGCATGATCTCGAGCGTCATCTGGCTCGACGTCGAATCCCACATGGTCAGGCTGCTGCGGCCGTCGAGTGATGAAGGCATGATGAATGGGAACATCGCGAAGCCCGCGGTCAGGATCACGCCAACGACCATCAGCGACGTCGACAGAAACGCCGTCGCCTCGAAGCGCGAGCGCGCGAGCAGCACCGCGAGCACCCCGCCGACGAGACCCGCGAGCGGCGCGATCGCCGTCCACGGATAGAGCGCGTAGTTGTTCAGCCACAAACCCGGCGCGCCGATCACGGTCTTCATCAACGGATTGGAGACCGCGTCGAGCGGCGGCATGTCGACGATCTGATAGCCGCCGATCATCGTCGCGACGAGCGCGCCCGCGACGAGAAACAGCACCAGCGTGCACAGCGCCGCGAGCCGCAGCGCCTTCGACGCGCGCTCGTGAACCTCGCCATCGGTCTTCCACTTGACGAACGCCGCGCCGTGCGCGGCCAGCATCGACACGCTGACGAGACCCGTCAGCAGCGCGAACGGATTGAGCAGGCCGAAGAAGCTGCCGTGATAGGTGACGCGCAGATCGGTGTCGAACGAGAACGGCACGCCTTGCAGCAGATTGCCGAACGCGATGCCGAACACCAGCGCCGGCACGAAGCCGCCGATGAAGAGGCCCCAGTCCCACGCGTTGCGCCAGCGCGGATCCTCGCGCTTGCCGCGATAGTCGAAGCCGACCGGGCGGAAGAACAGCGCGAACAGCACCAGCAGCATCGCGAAGTAGAAGCCCGAGAACGATGCCGCATAGGCGAGCGGCCACGCCGCGAACATCGCGCCGCCTGCGGTCACGAACCAGACCTGGTTGCCTTCCCACGTCGCGCCGACCGTGTTCACGACGATGCGGCGCTCGGAGTCCGTTTTGGCGATGAACGGCAGCAGGATCGCCGCGCCCATGTCGAAGCCGTCGGTGAGCGCGAAGCCGATCAGCAGTACACCGATCAATACCCACCAGATCAGTTTGAGGGCTGCGTAGTCCATATGGCTTATTCCTCTGAGGCGGTGTGGCGGCGCGTCACGCGGCCGTGTTCGACAGCGGCTGCGACACCTGCTGCTCGATCTCGTGGTGATAGCGGCCCGTATGCAGCGACGAAGGGCCGAGCCGCGCGTACTTGAACATCAGCATGATCTCGATGACGAACAGCCCCGTGTAGAACAGCACGAAGCCGGCGATGCTCAGATACAGATCGCGCGGCGTCAGCGTCGATGCGGCCAGGTTGGTCGGCAGAATGCCCGCGATGCTCCACGGCTGGCGGCCCATTTCCGCGACGATCCAGCCGAGTTCGGCGGCAAGCCACGGCAGCGGAATCGCGATGACCGCCCAGCGCAGGAACCAGCGACGCTTTTCGAGCAGCAGCGTGCGCTGCGCGCAGAACCAGAACGCGAGCACGAAGGTCGCGAGGAACAGCAGGCCCAGGCCGACCATCATGCGGAACGAGAAGAACAGCGGCAACACTGGCGGAATCGTGCTCTTTGCCGCGGCCGCGATCTGCTCTGGCGTCGCATCAGTGACGTTCGGCGCGAAGCGCTTGAGCAGCAGGCCGTAGCCGAGATCGTCCTTGTACTTGTCGAACGCGGCGTGCGCTTCGTCGCTCGAGTCGCCGCCTTTCAACTTCTGCAGCGCCGAGAAGGCGAGCATGCCGTTCTTGATGCGCCCCTCGTTTTCGGCGATCAGGTCGCGCAGGCCGACCACGGGTTCGCTCAGCGAGCGCGTCGCGATGATGCCGAGCGCGTACGGCACGCGGATCGCGTAGTCGGTGCGCTGCTCCTTTTGGTTGGGAATACCGAATACCGTGAACGGCGCCGGCGCGGGCGCGGTTTCCCATTCGGATTCGATCGCGGCGAGCTTGACCTGCTGGACTTCACCGGTGCGATAGCCGGATTCGTCGCCGAGCACGATCACGCACAGCGCCGACGCGAGGCCGAAACCGGCGGCGATCGCGAACGAGCGCAGCGCGAATTCGGTGTCGCGGCGCTTCAACAGATACCACGACGACACCCCGAGGACGAACATCGCCGCGGTCACGTAACCGGCCGACACCGTGTGCACGAACTTCACCTGTGCGACCGGGTTGAAGATCACCGCGCCGATGCTGTCGAGCTCCATGCGCATCGTCTGGTAGTTGAACTTCGCGCCGACCGGATTGTTCATCCAGCCGTTGGCAACCAGAATCCACAGCGCCGACAGGTTCGATCCGAGCGCGACACAGAACGTGACGATCAGATGCTGCACTTTCGACAATCTGTTCCAGCCGAAGAAGAACAGACCGACGAACGTCGATTCGAGGAAGAACGCCATCAGTCCTTCGACGGCGAGCGGCACGCCGAAAATGTCGCCGACGTAATGGGAGTAATAGGCCCAGTTGGTGCCGAACTGAAACTCGAGCGTGAGGCCGGTCGCGACGCCCATTGCAAAGTTGATGCCGAACAGCTTGCCCCAGAACTGCGTCATGTCCTTGTAGATCTGCTTGCCGGTCATCACGTAGACCGACTCCATGATGACGAGCAACCAGGCGAGGCCGAGCGTGAGCGGCACGAACAGAAAGTGATAAAGCGCCGTGATGGCGAACTGGAGCCGCGACAGTTCTACGACTTCGCTAACGGGCATGTTGATCACCTCCGGACGGATGCGGGGCGGGCACCGACAGCAGCGCCTGCGCGACCTGCCGAGGCGGCAGCATCATGTGCTCCGCCTGCGGATGACTGAAGAATGTGAACTTGATCGCCAGCAGTAGAGCGAACTTGATGGCGAGGATGATGGCAATATCGCGCGCCGGCGTGGGACCGCGCACCCACCTGGTGAACCCGCCGCGCAAGCGCGACCGGACAGTGCTGCTGCGATTGAGGGCTAGGGTCATGATCGGTCGAAAGACGACTTCACGCCGGAGAGTCCGGCCGGATCCAGACCGCCCTTGCCGTCAGGCAGTCTGGCGAATGCATGCCGATTGTAGGAGGGGGAACCTCGCGCGCTCAGAGTTAGCCATGCGGCATCAGGTCGCGAAACTTGCCGCGTCTGTGCAGTATTGCTACCGGACTTGCGATACGTCAAGAAAGGCTTACCGGCCTCGACAGGCCGGCTTGGGGATAGGCCGACGCGAATGCGCGCCGGCCGGGGGGCGCACGAATGGGCGAAAGGAATGAAAAAGCCCCGCCGTCTTGCGAGGGCGGGGCTCAAGCGCGATGGCCGCTAAATAGTACGCGACCGGCTACCGTGCGTCGCTTTTACCGATCTCTTGGGCAGGACACATTCGACGCGCGCATGGCTTCGACGCATTTACGCGTATTCGGTCAGCGCGCCGCGCATCTTCTTCATCGCGCTGGCTTCGATCTGCCGGATACGCTCGGCCGACACGCCGAACTCGTCGGCCAGCTCGTGCAGCGTGGAGCCGCCCGAGCCGTCGTCGGCCACCTTCAGCCAGCGCGCTTCGATGATGCGGCGGCTGCGCGGATCGAGCGCGTCGAGCGCGCTTGCGATGCCGTCGCTTTGCAGCCGGTCGCGCTGACGCGAAGCCAGCACGGCGGTCGGCTCGCTATGCGAGTCGGCCAGGTAGGCGATCGGCGCGTACGACTCTTTACCGTCTTCGACCTGACCTTCGAGCGCGATATCGCCGCCCGACAGACGCGTTTCCATCTCCGCGACCTCTTCGCGCTTCACGTTCAGTTCCTTCGCGAGACCTTCGATCTCGTCCGGCGTGAACGCGCCGAGGCCCTGCTTGTGGCTGCGCAGGTTGAAGAACAGCTTGCGCTGCGCCTTGGTCGTGGCGACCTTCACCATGCGCCAGTTGCGCAGGATGTATTCGTGGATCTCTGCCTTGATCCAGTGCATCGCGTACGACACGAGGCGTACGTTTTGCTCGGGATCGAAGCGCTTGACCGCTTTCATCAGGCCGATGTTGCCTTCCTGGATCAGGTCGGCGTGCGGCAACCCGTAGCCCAGGTAGTTACGCGCGATCGACACGACGAGTCGCAGGTGCGACAGCACGAGGCGGCGTGCGGCCTCCAGATTGTCGTGTTCGCGCAATTCGGTGGCGAACTGGCGTTCTTCCGCCGGCGTCAGCATTGGAATCCGGTTGACCGCCTGAATGTAGGCGTCGATGTTGCCCAGTTGACCGGACAGCAGCGAGGAATGCGAGAGCGCCAGTGCACCTGCCGGAGCGGCCTTAGCCGACGACGGGCTCAAAGTACTCGGAAGGGTCATTGCATGGCTCACGTGTGAAGCTCCTTTGGAATCAGACAATAGCGTACTCAGTAAACGACTCCAGCGATGGATGTTAGCACTCAGATCTGCCGAGTGCTAATACTTAGAGGTCGCAGGGGTATCCAAGTTCCCGAAAATCCTATTGAATCTTGACTTCTGATAGCCATCATACGCTCTATTTGCGCTGTGTGTTGAGCCCGTACAAATTACCGTTCGAGGCGGCTACAGACTCATGATCGACTGACGTCGTCCGATTTCAGGGAGAATAATTGCCGTTCGGGCGCATTAACTGGAACATACTTGCCCCGGAATCCATGCTTAGAATAAAGGGGGCGCTCGCTTAATAGTCATCAGTATGGGGGGCCGAATGAACAAGAAGAATCTTGTGGTCCGTAGACTTACTCTAAAAAGTGCGTTGGCCGTTCTGCTGCTGGGTGCGGCGGGCGCCTCCCGGGCTGACCGGTTCGGCGTGCAAGTGGCCGCCGGCGTCGGTGATCGTCTCGTCAAGAGGCTCGATCTCGGCGCGGTCTGGGACCCGAACCTCACCTGGTGGCAGATCGGCGACTGGCATTTCGCGCTGATCGGCGAGGCGCACGTCGCGTGGTGGCACACCGATGAAGGAAACGTTCACGACAACATCGGCGAGATCGGCGTGATGCCGGTGATCCGCTTCGTCAAGTCGTCGGGTTCAGTGCGGCCATTCATCGAGGTGGGTGCCGGTGTCGGATTGCTGACCAGTCCGCGCATTTCTTCCGACTTCACGTTGGGCACCGCGTTCCAGTTCACCGAGATGGCGGGCGTTGGGCTGCAGTTCGGCGCTCATCAGCAGTATGCCGCCGGCTACCGCTTCCAGCATGTTTCCAATGGCGGTATCAAAGAGCCGAATCCTGGTATAAATTTCAGCCAGCTATATTTGCAATATCACTTCTGACCGTGGCCCCTTGTGGCTCGCGGTGTTCGAGGGGCTCTGCAATGGCGGCAAAGATGATCGAAGCGATTCGCGGGCTCGAGCGAGAGCGATTTCGCGCGATGGTCGACGGCGACGGGCAGTCGCTCGACACGCTGCTCGCGGACAACGTGAGCTACGTTCATACGAACGGCAAACGCGAGACGAAGCGACAGTTCATCGACGGGATCACCGCGGGGCGCCGTCGTTATCGGCAAATCGAAGTGCAGTCGCAGGAAGTTTTGCCGGCCGGGCGCGAAACCTACGTGGTCACGGGACGCGCGCTGATCGAGATGGAAGCGAACAACGGCGCGCTGCTGTTCCCGATTGCTTATACCGCGATCCACACGCACGAAGACGGCCAGTGGCGGCTGATCGCATGGCAGGCGACGCGTTGCGCGCTGGAGTGAGATTCTCATCGCGCGGGCGCGCCTCGTGAGCGCGCCCATCCTGGCGGCGGAATGCTGGGTGCGCACTCCTCCGCCGCAAGCTCAAGTCGGATTTACGCGATTACGCAATCCTCAGCTTTATCGCGGCTGTTTGCGCCGTATTCATCGCGCTCGGCATCTGCGTCGCGCGGCTCGCGTGTGCCGCGCATCGCCACTTCTCCCGCATATGGATGCCGCGCGGCCACGGGAAGCCCCGTGCAGTGCTCCGCCACACGCCGGATCGTCGCGAGATCCGAGAAATCCAGACCGCTGTCGATACCCATCGTGTCGAGATTCATCGCGAGCGTGACGAGATCGACGTTGCCGGTGCGTTCGCCATTGCCGAACAGACAGCCTTCGATGCGATCCGCGCCCGCCAGCAGCGCGAGCTGCGCCGCGGCCACCGCGGTGCCGCGATCGTTGTGCGGATGCACCGACAGCACAATGCTGTCGCGGTAGCCGAGGTTGCGGTGCATCCATTCGATCTGGTCGGCGAATACGTTCGGCGTGGCCGCTTCGACGCTCGCCGGCAGGTTGACGATCATCTTGTGATGGCGCGTCGGCCGCCACATTTGCGCGACCGCGTCGCACACCTCGCGTGCGAACGGCAGCTCGGTCGTGTTGAAGGTCTCGGGCGAGTACTGGAAGATCCAGTGTGTGCCCGGCCGCGCCTGCGCATGTTCCTTGATGACGCGCGTGCCTTCGACTGCGAGCGCCTTGATCTCGTCCTTCGATTGCTGAAACACGATGCGCCGGAACGACGGGCAGATCGCGTTATACAGATGCACGATCGCGCGCGGAGCGCCGTCGAGCGCATCGAACGTGCGTGCGATCAGCTCCGCGCGCGACGGCACGAAGACCTCGATCGTGACGTCGTCGGGAATGCGCCGCTCGTCGATCAGCTTGCGCACGAAGTCGAAATCGGTCTGCGACGCCGACGGAAAACCCACTTCGATTTCCTTGAAACCGATCGCGACCAGCATCTCGAAGTACTCGAGCTTCTGCGCGGCGTTCATCGGTTCGATCAGCGCCTGGTTGCCGTCGCGCAGGTCGGTGCTCATCCAGACGGGCGCGGCGTCGATCGTGCGACTCGGCCACTTGCGACCGGTCAGGCGCACGGCGGGAAAAGGGCGGTACTTTTCAGCGGGATTGCGCAACATGGTGAAGTGCCTCATTCGTGGTGTCGTCGGCGGAGGTTGGGACGTCGAGCGGTTGGCCGACTGTCACGCATGCACGATGCGGATGCCCGAGGCAACGTGCATTTGATCCTCTCGCTTCGTCCGCGCGGTAAACGGACGAATACAAACGACGACAAGATTGTGGAGAACTACGACGGGGTGAAGCGAAACTGCGGGAACTACCGGGAGGACCGCCGACGGCAACCGGAGCTGCCAGCGCGCGGCGCTACGCGTGACTTACGCCAGGCGTAGCGATATGGGCCGCGCTAGGCGGCCGGAGATAATTCGGAGGGTGTTCGGAAGGGAACGCATGGGGCCAAATGTATGACGGCGTGTGCTGGCCTGTCAACCCGCGACCGTCAGGCCGCCGTCTTCGCGATATCGACGATCAGCTCGACCTGCCGTTCGATCGCGCCAGGCGCCGGTGCTTCGCCGCGCAGCACGGCGTCGATCCAGGCGGCCGTGGTCGCGGCGTCGCGCGCTTCGGGCAGCTCGACTTCGGGCGCATCGGGCGACGAGCGCTCGTGCGGCAGCCGCGTCTCGCAGATGCCGTCATGCAGCCAGTCGACCTGCACCTGGCGGCGCGTATCCGCCACCGCCTCGCCTTCGGTGCCGCGCGCGAGCAGCGCACCGCCGACGGCCGCATCGGGATGCGTGATGAACAGCTGCGTAAGGCTGTCGCGATACGGCGGATGCGTGTAATTCACGAGCCGCAGCCCCGCGGGCGCGAATGGCTGCAGCAGCTTCACCAGCGTATGCGTCGAGTTGCGCACGCCCATGCGCCGGCGCAGCGCGAGCAGGCGCGCGAGCTTGGGCGCGAGTACGTCGATCGACGCGAACGCGACGCGACGCTCGGCGAGACCCGCTTCGATCTGCGCGTGCGACTGCGCATGGGCGATGCGCAGATGCGTGAAGATTTCCGCGCTCGTCACGCGACCCGGATCTTCGGTGACGCCGTGGACGAGCACCGGCACGCCTTCGCGCGCGAGCAGCAGCGCAAGCAGCGGCACGAGGTTCGGCTGCTTGCGCGCGCCGTTGTACGACGGAATCGACACGGGCCGAAACGCGCCGTGCGGCAGCCGCACCGGCTCGAACGACGTATGCGCTGCGGCCAGCATCGCGGCGAGTTCGTCGGCGGTTTCGCCTTTCACGCGATACGCGAGCAGCACCGCGCCGAGCTCGAGCTCGGCGACGCGGCCGTCGAGCATCGCGGTGTAGAGCGCGCGGGTGTCGTCGGCGGTCAGCGCGCGGGCGCCGTTCGGGCCGCGGCCGATTTCCTTGATGAAGCGGGCGCAGGGGAAGGGAGAAGTCGTAGTGGTCGAGTCGGTCATCGTGCGCAGAGGGCGGGTGGCGTGCCGCGCTTGGGCGTCGGCTACGGCATTCGGGAAGCTATTCGGTGTGAGTATCGCATCTATGGCGAGCGGGCGAACAGCGGCGCAGCGGGCACGCGATGACGCGCGACCGCCCGTCTGACACGCACCCGCGCCGTGCCGCGCGTTACACTCGATGTTTCTCGCCGCCTCGGCGGCGCCCATCGAAAAACGGAGAACGGGATGAGTTACGTGTTTGCACCCGCACCGCAGGTCGCGGTGCCGGTCGTCGGGTCGAGCGAGCAGTTCGCGGTGCGCCGCATCTATTGCGTGGGGCGCAACTACGAAGCGCATGCGCGTGAAATGGGCCACGACCCGGACCGCGAACCGCCGTTCTTCTTCTCGAAGCCGGCCGATGCGGTCGTCTACGTCGCGCCGGGCACGACCGGCGAATTCCCGTATCCGTCGCAGACGAAGAACGTCCATTTCGAAATGGAAATGGTCGCGGCGATCGGCGAGGGCGGCAAAGACATCCCCGTCGAGCGCGCGCTCGACCACGTCTACGGCTATGCGCTCGGTCTCGACATGACGCGTCGCGACCTGCAAGGCGAAGCGAAGAAACTGGGCCGTCCCTGGGATACCGCCAAGGGCTTCGATCACTCGGCGCCGTTGGGCCCGATCCATCCGGCTTCAGCAGTTGGTCACATCGGCAAGGGCGCGATCTGGCTTTCGGTGAACGGCGAGGACAAGCAGCGCGCGGACGTGTCGCAACTGATCTGGTCGGTGGCCGAGACGATCGCATATCTGTCGACGCTGTTCGAACTGCGGCCCGGCGACCTGATTTTCACGGGCACGCCGGAAGGCGTCGGCGCGGTCGTGAAGGGTGACCTGATGAAGGGCGGCGTGGACGGACTCGGCGAGTTCAGCGTGCGCGTCGTCTGAGACGGCTTGCGAGCAGGTGGAGGAGGCAGACAACATGAAGCTCTACAGCTATTTCCGTAGCTCGGCGTCGTATCGTGTGCGCATTGCGCTGAACGTGAAGAACCTGTCGTACGACTATGTGCCCGTGCACCTCGTGCGCGAAGGCGGCGAGCAGCTGAAGCCCGAGTATCGCAAGATCAACCCGGACTGCATCGTGCCGACGCTCGCCGACGGCAGTCATTTGCTGCCGCAGTCGCTCGCGATCATCGAGTATCTCGAGGAGACGCATCCGGAGCCGCCGCTGCTGCCGAAGGCGCCGCTCGATCGCGCCTATGTGCGCTCGGTGGCGCTGCAGGTCGCGTGCGAGATTCATCCGCTGAACAATCTGCGCGTGCTGCGCTATCTGAAGCACACGCTGCGAGTCGACGACGACGCGAAGGACGCGTGGTACCGGCACTGGATCGATGCAGGCTTCGCGACGCTGGAGGCGCATCTCGCCGGCGAGGCGCGCACCGGCAAACTGTGTTTCGGCGACACACCGACACTTGCCGACGCGTGCCTGATTCCGCAGGTTTTCAACGCACAGCGCTTCAAGGTCGACACCGCAAAGTTTCCGACGATCCAGCGCATCTACGACCACGCGATGCAACTCGATGCGTTCGCGCGCGCCGCGCCGGGCGTGCAGCCGGATGCGGAGTGAGCGCGGGATCGCGTGACACGGCGACGGCCGCTCGAAACGAAAAAAGGGCACTCTGTGGAGTGCCCTTTTCCTTTTGTTCGCCGCAAGCGGCGAGCGCCGCAGCGCTCACACGTTCGCGCGATCAGCCGCCCAGCAGCGCGTCCGAAAACTCCTCCGCGCTGAACGGCTGCAGATCCTCGACCTTTTCGCCGACGCCGATGAAGTACACCGGAATCGGCCGCTGCCGCGCGATCGCCGCGAGGATACCACCCTTCGCCGTGCCGTCGAGCTTG
Organism: Paraburkholderia sp. JPY465; assembly: GCF_050436725.1. NCBI lineage: Bacteria > Pseudomonadati > Pseudomonadota > Betaproteobacteria > Burkholderiales > Burkholderiaceae > Paraburkholderia > Paraburkholderia sp. JPY465. The sequence goes on along the minus strand of NZ_JBNDMT010000003.1, from coordinate 3,022,725 downwards.
GTGACGATCAGGCCGGTGAGGCCGAGCGCGTCGTCGAACGCCTTGACCTGCGTGAGCGCGTTCTGTCCGGTGTTGGCGTCGATCACGAGCAGCACTTCGTGCGGCGCGCCGTCCTGCGCCTTGCCGATCACGCGCTTCACCTTGCGCAGCTCTTCCATCAGATGCAGCTGCGTGGGCAGGCGGCCGGCCGTGTCGGCCATCATCACGTCGATCTTGCGCGCGCGCGCGGCGCCGACCGCATCGAAAATCACAGCGGCCGGATCGCCGCTTTCCTGCGCGACCACGGTCACGTTGTTGCGCTGGCCCCAGACGGCGAGCTGCTCGCGCGCGGCGGCGCGGAAGGTGTCGCCGGCGGCGAGCAACACCGACTGGTGAAAGCTCTGCAGATGCTTCGCGAGCTTGCCGATGCTGGTGGTTTTACCCGCGCCGTTGACGCCGGCGATCATCATCACGAGTGGCTGCGCGCGGCCGAGCATTAGCGATTTTTCGAGCGGCTTCAGCAACTCGACGAGCAGCGCGCGCAATGCGGTTTTGACCTGCTGCGGGTCCGTCAGGCGTTCGGTGCGCACTTTCTCGCGCAGCGATTCGAGCAGGAATTCGGTCGCCTCGACGCCGGCGTCCGACATCAGCAGCGCGGTTTCGAGTTCCTCGTACAAGTCCTCGTCGATCTTCGTGCCGACGAAGATGCCGGTCAGGTTCGAACTGGTTTTCGCGAGGCCGCTCTTCAGGCGCGTGAGCCACGAGCGCTTCGCGCCGGCGTCCTGCACGGGCGGCGGGACGATTTCGACGCTGTCGAGGTCGGCGTCTTGCGGTTCGGGCTCCGGCTCGATGATGGTCGTGACCACAGGCGGAGCGGGGGGCGCGGTAGGCGTGACGGGTTCGACGGGCGCAACCTCGGCCGCGTGCGTCGCGTCGTCTTGCGCCGCCAGCGTTTCGTCTGCGGCGGTATCGGACTCTTTCGAACCCTTGAATCGTTTGAAAAAGCTGAACATGATCTGACGTATGGGAGAGCGCGACGATGCGCGCAGCCGGCACGGGACCGGCGAAGCGGTGGGCAGCGCCGGGATGCGAAAGGGCGGGCGCTGGCAGCCGCACATTTTATCAGGCGTGCCGCGGCGCGTCGTATTGGCCGGTCGGCCAGGCTGGACGCGCGCCGCCCCTGTGGTAACGTGGGCGCTCCGGCCCGCGCGCATCGGCGTCGCGGGCATATTCACCACCTAGCTGAAACTGCACGATACTGCATGCCTCGTTTAGCACCTTCACGCGCCGCTGGCGCTTCGTCCAAAGGCGGCAAGCCGCATGCCATTCGCATCATCGGCGGCGACTGGAAACGCACGCCGCTGCCCGTGCTCGATCTGGACGGCTTGCGCCCGACGCCCGACCGCGTCCGCGAAACGCTGTTCAACTGGCTCGGCCAGCGCCTGGACGGCCAGCACTGTCTCGATCTGTTCGCCGGCAGCGGCGCGCTCGGCTTCGAGGCCGCGTCACGCGGCGCGGCGCGCGTGCTGATGGTGGAGCGTCATGCGCGCGCCGCCGGCCAATTGCGCGCGAACCAGCAGCGGCTCGATGCACACGTGATCGAAATCGCCGAGGCGGACGGCCTGCGTCTTGCGGCGAGCCTCGCGCCAGGCTCGTTCGACGTCGTGTTCCTCGATCCACCGTTCGATGCCGACCTGCTCGGCAAGGCGCTCGCGGTGGCCGTGCCGCTCGTGCGCGCCGACGGCTATCTTTATGTCGAGGCCGGCGAAGCGCTCGAACCGACCGCTCATCAGTCGCTCGCGGGCTGGGAGGTCGTGCGGCAGGGCAAGGCGGGCGCAGTGCACTTTCATTTGCTGCAGCGCGAAAATAAGGAATAATGCGCGTTCCAAAAAAGGGCCGGGCGGTTTATCGTCATCCGCGCCGGTGCCAAATGCGTCGCTTGGACGTGCCCTTTTGTCTGAAAAGAGGAGAAGTCTCATGGTAGTCGCCGTGTACCCGGGCACGTTCGACCCGCTGACGCGCGGTCACGAGGACCTCGTTCGGCGCGCGTCGAGCATTTTCGACACGCTGGTGGTGGGTGTGGCCGACAGCCGTGCCAAGAAGCCGTTTTTCACTCTCCAGGAGCGCCTCGCGATCGCGCACGAGGTGCTCGGCCACTACCCGAACGTCCAGGTGATGAGCTTCAAAGGGCTGCTGAAGGACTTCGTGCGGAGCAACAACGCACGGGTGATCGTCAGGGGTCTGCGCGCGGTATCGGACTTCGAGTACGAGTTCCAGATGGCGGGCATGAACCGCTATCTGCTGCCCGACGTCGAGACGATGTTCATGACGCCGTCCGATCAGTATCAGTTCATCTCGGGCACGATCGTGCGGGAGATCGCGCAACTGGGCGGCGACGTCAGCAAGTTCGTATTTCCGTCGGTCGAAAAATGGCTGAAGGAGAAAGTCGCGTCGCTGGATCCGCAGGGCGGTGCCCAGGGGGCGTGAGCCAGAGTCGCGCGAATGGCCGGTTTTGACGGATCATTTAACCGACGCAGTGTAATGTCAGCTACCCTTCGCGGCCTTGGCGAATGCCTCGGCAAGTTTGTCGAAGTGTCGGAGGGCGGCGGGCGTTAGCTCGACCTGTTTGCGGCGAGCATCTTCGGTGTCGTTGAGTAGGAGCCAGCCTTTTTCGCGCATTGACGTGATGCGGGCATGCAAGGTGGCCGGAGACCCGAGCGCGCTTTGGGCCATCATGTCTCGAACCGACAGGCGTTCGTTTTTTTGCCTCATGCGAGCTACGAACTCCAGGATCTTTTCTTCGAGCGGATCGAGCGCGGGAAGTGAGGGAAGACCTCGCAGTGCCTCGGTCAATTGAAGAAATCGAAGATAGATATCAGCAGGGCGGGTCATGACCATCGCTCCAACGAAAACGCCGCTCACCCGAGCGCGAAAAGCGAACCTTTGATACTGCCCAGCGGAAACCGGGCCTCTTTATTTTATCTCCATGTCTAGCTTGGGCGGGCGCTGACGGCACTTCAGGGGCGCGATGGCGACACGCTCATATCGCCTCTCTACGGAGTGCGTATGGCCCTATGGTCGTCGACCAGGGGGCGAAGGCCGTACGGTGCTACGTGCTCATAGAGGATCGGCCAATCGACAGCGAGTAGCGGAATCGTCGGGTCTTTCCGGCACCAGTACGCGACAAACTGCGCCCAGCTCCCGAGGAATATTCCTTCGCCGGAACTCAGCAGACACGGAGGGCGCGCGACCGGCGGAGCCAGCATCCGCGGCATTCCCGCCGCGAGGATTTCAAGGGCGTCCGACGATTCGCGTGACGCCAGCAGACTGTCCTCGGTGCCGGCCAAGTATCGACGTACTTCTTCGGCTACGCGTGTGCTGCGAAGCTCCAGGTAAGAAGCCCGGATTTCATCGAGTACGGAAGTGGGCACACGCGAATAATTGGAGTCCCCCAGTCTTTCCAATGCGGCGCGCCTGACGAAGTGAGGAAGCGCCCCCAACGTTGTTTCGCTGCCGAGCAACGCGTCCTGAAAGACCGAATAGCGCGCGAGCCATGGAGCAGGCGCGCGGCCCACGGGGCGGCGTGCAGATGCCCACCGGTTCGACCGGCTAGCGCTTTCCGTTCCAGTCTGCTCTCTCAGGTTCATTGCTATAAAAAACATATCGATATGGACGTGACTCTACACTCTTGTCGAGCCCGGCATAAAGCTATACATGGGTTTTCGGTCGCATCGCTCCGAACTTAAGGGCTCCGCGAAATTTTTCCGTGAGCGTCGCGATGACGCTGACCTAAAGCCTGCTGCCTGTCCTCGCGAAATGCCATATATGCACGCTATGATGCCTTCGGCAAAAGCAACCGAGGATGGCTCACCGCAATGTCTAGCTTACGTTTGCATTTTTGGTCGATCGTTGGGACTGTGATCGCGTTCCTGGTGTCGCTGTGGATCAATCAGGAACTGTTCGCGCACACGTCTTTCGTGCGAGGAGTCAACTGGGTTTACCTGCCGTCTGGTGTTCGGCTTCTCAGCACACTGCTGCTTGGATTCGATGGTGCGATTGGCCTGCTGCTTGCCGGACTGATTACCGACTTTCTCTACTGGTTTCCGCATGACCCGGTGCGTGCAACAGCAGGCGCGTTGCTTGGATCTTTGGCGCCGTATCTGGTGTACCGATTTGCGCTCGAGTATTACGATCTGCGCGCATCGCTGACGAACCTGACGCCGAAGCGGCTTCTCGTTCTGGCTGTCGCCTATTCGGTGGCAAATCCGCTGTTTCATCACCTGTGGTTCGCGCTGACCGGTACGACGAAGAACTGGTTCGAGAGCTTCTTCACGATGTTCGTGGGCGATCTGACCGGCGCGCTGATCATGCTCTATGTGATGAAGTGGCTGCTGGCCTTGTTGCCGAAACAGCCCGGCAATTCCAGTTGGCAACCAAATCGACCTAGCCAGGCAGCACAGTCGCCCATGATGCTGGCGCGGGATTGCACGACCGTGCGGAGGCGAAAAAGCTATAATGTGTTGTTTTATCTAGCAAAGTTGGTGGCAGCATGGCCCTGATGATTACCGACGAGTGCATCAATTGCGACGTCTGCGAGCCCGAGTGCCCGAACGACGCGATTTCGATGGGTCCGGAAATCTATGTGATCGATCCGAAGAAGTGCACCGAGTGCGTCGGTCATTTCGACGAGCCACAGTGCATCCAGGTGTGCCCGGTCGAGTGCATCCCGCGTGACCCTAATCACCTGGAAACGCCCGAAGGTTTGATGGCGAAATATCACGCGTTGCAGGCCGCCAAGGGCACCTGACGTGCGCGGGTGACGCGCAAAAGAAAACGGCGAAGGCCTGCGGGTCTTCGCCGTTTTTTTGCGGCCGCGTTTCGGTTATCCGATGTAAGCGCTGAATATACCCCGCAACGCGTCGAGCAGGATATCGCATTCGGCATCGGTGCCGACCGAGATCCGCAGATGCTGGTCAATCCGCGGTGCGTTGAAGTGCCGCACGAAAATTTCCTTTTCCCGCAGCCGCGACGCGAGCGTCGCTGCGTCGTACCCTTGATGCCGCGCAAACAGCAGATTCGCGGCCGACGGCACCACCTCGAAGCCGAGCGCGGTCAATTCCGCCGCGAGCCGTTCACGGCTCGCGATCACCTTCGCGCAGCATTCGCGAAACCACGCGTCGTCTTCGTACGCGGCGGTGGCGGCGGCTTGCGCGAGGCGATCGAGCGGGTACGAATTGAAGCTGTCCTTCACGCGATTGAGCGCATCGATCAGCGCCGCATCGCCGAACGCAAAGCCGACGCGCATGCCGGCGAGCGAACGTGACTTCGACACGGTCTGCACGACGAGCAGATTCGGATAGCGGTCGATCAGCGCAATCGCCGACTCGGCGCCGAAGTCGACATAGGCTTCGTCGATCACCACGACCGAATCAGGATGACTCGCGACGAGGCGTTCGATTTCCGCCAGCGGCAGCGGCCGGCCGGTCGGCGCGTTCGGATTCGGAAACAGGATGGCGCCATTGGGCACCGCGTAGTCGTCGACGTTGATCGCGAAGTTCCCATCGAGCGGGACGGTGCGGTAGTCGACTTCGAACAGCTTCGCGTAGGTTGGATAGAAGCTGTACGTGATATCGGGAAACAGCAGCGGCTTGTCGTGCTTCAGCAAGGCCTGAAATGTCAGCGCGAGCACTTCGTCCGAGCCGTTGCCCGCGAATACCTGGTCGGCGCGGATACCGTGATACGCGGCGACCGTTTCGCGCAGCTTGCGTGCGCTCGGATCGGGATAGCGGCGCAGTGTGTCGGCCGTATCGCCAAGCTCGCGGCGGATCGCGTCGAGCACGCGCGGCGACGGCGGATACGGATTCTCATTGGTGTTCAGCTTCACCGGATGCGCGAGCGCGGGCTGCTCGCCCGGCACGTACGGCGTCAGACGGTGAACGATGTCGCTCCAGTAGCGGCTCAAGCGATTCTCCTCGCGGTTGCGGGTTTCGATGGATGTGGCGCGCGTCAGCTGTTGTTGCGATGCAGTTGCATCATTGCGCGTTCGAGCTCGCCTTTGATGATCTGCGGCATCACCGCGAGCGCGCGCTCGATCGACGCGTCGATGACCTCTTGCTCTTCTCGCCGCGGCGGCTTCAGCACATAGTTCGCGACGTCCGGCTTCGCGCCAGCGCGCGCGGTGTCGGGAATCAGGTCGCGCGGATGGCCGATGCCAATCCGCAGCCGCCAGTATTGCTGCGACGACAGATGCGCGCTGATGTCCTTCAGGCCATTATGCCCGCCGCTGCCGCCGCCGAGCTTCAGCTTGACGCTGCCGGGCGGCATGTCGAGCTCGTCGTGCGCGACGAGTATCTCGTCGGGAAGAATCTTGAAGAATTGCGCAAGCGCGACGACCGATTGACCAGAACGGTTCATGTAGGTCTGCGGCTCGAGCAGATGCACTTCCTCGCCATGCAACCGCGCCTTCGCGTAAAAGCCGTGAAAGCGCCGTTCGTCGTGCAGCGTTGTGCCAGCCTCGCGCGCGAGTTGATCGACCAGCCAGAAGCCGGCATTGTGACGCGTCGCGGTGTATTCGGCGCCCGGATTGCCGAGCCCGACGATCAGCTTGATCATGATTGCGTGAGTCCACCAGGTCCGGAAGTGAAACGCTCCGGACTAAAAAGGCCGAAAAAAAACCCGCCAGGGCGAACCTCGGCGGGTCACATCGACCGTTTCATCGGAAACGGATCGAGAGGATTGCTTGCTTCGAACCGAAAGGCTCTTAAGCAGCCGGCGTTTCGCCGCCTTCAGCAGCAGCAGCGTCTTCAGCGATGGCGCCAGCCGGGATCGTTGCAGCAGCGACCACCGGGTTTTCCGCGTCGACGTGGGCGACGAGCGCCACACCTGCCGGCAGCGGGATGTCCTTCGCGTGAACCGATTGACCGGCTTCGATCTTCGCGAGGTCGACTTCGATGAATTCCGGCAGTGCCGACGGCAGGCACTCGATTTCGATTTCGTTGATGACGTGCGAGATCACCGCGCTCGACAGCTTCACTGCCGGGTTGGTTTCCTGGTTCAGGAAGTGCAGCGGCACCTTGGTGTGCAGCTTCTTCGACGCGTCGACGCGCTGGAAGTCCACGTGCAGCACGAGCTGACGGAACGGGTGGTATTGCACGTCGCGCAGCAGAACCTGTTGCGACTTGCCTGCCACTTCCAGATCGAGGATCGACGAGTGGAAAACTTCTTTCTTCAGCGCGTGCCACAGGGCGTTGTGATCGAGTTCGATCAGTTGCGTGTCAGCACCAGCGCCATAAACGATACCCGGGGTCTTGCCCGAGTTACGCAGGCGGCGGCTCGCACCCGTACCTTGCTGGGAACGCTCGAAAGCGACTACTTTCATGTTGAATCTCCAATGCACTGCCCGCGACCAGGCAGTAAAAACAGGGCCTCGAAGCCGTAATGGCTGAGGCCCGGGACAGCGGCAAGAACCTTCGTCCGTTCATGCCGATTGTGCAAAAACGCCGCGTGTCGCATGAAGCGGTACGCGGCGTCTTCGCAAATGCTTAACTTTCAGCGAACAGCGACATCACCGAATCGCCGCGGCGGATGCGGGAGAACGTTTCGGCCAACAAACCGGCGCTCGTCAGCGAACGGATCTTCGCGCACGAACGGGCTTCTTCGCCGAGCGGGATCGTGTCCGTGACTACGAGTTCGTCGAGTGCGGAGGCGGCGATACGCTCGCCCGCGCCGCCCGACAGAACCGGGTGGGTGGCGTAAGCGAATACCTGCTTCGCGCCGCGTTCCTTCAGAACCTGCGCGGCCTTACACAGCGTGCCTGCGGTGTCGACCATGTCGTCCATGATCACGCAGGTGCGGCCTTCGACTTCACCGATGATGTTCATCACTTCGGCGACATTCGCCTTCGGACGACGCTTGTCAATGATCGCGAGATCGCAATTGAGTTGCTTCGCCAATGCACGGGCGCGAACCACACCGCCGACGTCCGGCGAAACAACCATCAGGTTGTCGTAGTTCTGCTTGCGCAGATCGCCAAGCAGCACGGGCGTTGCGTAGATGTTGTCGACCGGGATGTCGAAGAAGCCTTGAATCTGGTCGGCGTGCAGATCCATCGTGATGATCCGCTCGACGCCGGCGATTTCCAGCATGTTCGCCACGACCTTCGCCGAGATGGCGACACGCGCCGAACGCGGACGACGATCCTGGCGGGCATAACCGAAGTAGGGGATGGCTGCGGTGATCCGGCCAGCGGATGCGCGCTTGAGCGCATCGACCATGATCATCAGTTCCATCAGATTATCGTTAGTCGGCGCGCACGTGGATTGCAGGACGAAGACATCCTTGCCGCGCACGTTTTCCTGAATCTCGACCTGGATTTCACCGTCCGAGAAACGGCTAACCATTGCTTTGCCGAGGGGGATACCGAGGTTTTTGACGACTTCCTGTGCAAGCGCGGGATTTGCGTTGCCAGTAAAAACCATCAGGCCGTCATGGCTGCTCATCATGCACCTACTTCAGGCTGGGGGGCGGGAGAATGTGAATTACTGCGGCGAACTACAGCGAACTACGAGAATTTTTTGGCAGGGGAGAAAGGATTCGAACCTTTGCATGCCGGAATCAAAATCCGGTGCCTTAACCAGCTTGGCGACTCCCCTACACTGACTTTGAGCTCCGCCGAACGTGGAGTTTCGTTCGACGATGCAAAACTTATGACGCGAAAGCAAAGAGTGGATGCTGATCCAAGCCCGCGGCTACTGCACTGTTCCATTCGCCGGGCAGCTTGGCTTGCGCCGCTTCTGCTTCAGCTTTGCTACGGAACGCTGCAAAAACACTGGCACCCGACCCGGACATCCGCGCTGGCGCGATGTTCTCAAACCACCGCAACACTTGCGCTACTTCCGCGTACTTTCCTACTACAACCTGCTGCATGTCATTCCGACCGAAGCTTTCTGGCCAATCGGTGTTGCAGCTGTGTTCTGCAGGAAAGTCCGTAATTATGAGAGGCTTTGTATCTCTTGTCAACGCTTTTTCGGAAAAAATCGCTGCAGTTGGAACCTGCACCCTCGGCGTCACTACCAGAAAGTGACGCGGCGGCAATTGTACAACGTCTAATGATTCTCCGACACCCTCTGCGAACGCATTTTTTCCAAATACAAAGAAGGGCACGTCCGCGCCGAGCTTCAACGCAAGATCCTGCAACTCCTGACGCCGCAGATCGAGCTTCCACAGACGATTGAGCGCGAGCAGCGTCGTCGCCGCGTCGGAACTGCCGCCACCGAGGCCCGCGCCCATCGGCAGGCGCTTGTCGATTTCGATATCGACACCTTCGTGAGAGCCCGTATGCGACTTCAGCAACGTCGCGGCCCGTACCGTCAGGTCATGCTCGGGCGGCACGTCGGCGATTTCGGTGCGGCGCGTGATGAGACCGTCATCGCGTCGTGTGAAGTGCAGCGTGTCACCCCAGTCGAGCAACTGGAAGACCGTTTGCAGCGTGTGATAACCATCCGGCCGACGGCCGGTGATGTGCAGGAAGAGATTGAGTTTCGCTGGCGCGAGACAGTCGCGCAGCGAATCGGTTGTTTCGATCATGAGTGAAGGCTACATGCGCCACGGTGGCGCCAAACGGGTAGCAAGGTTACGTGAGCGGATGCCGGGACAAAAGCCCCAGCAACGACGACTCACTGATCCAGCACGAGCTTGATGTCGAGCGGCGGCTCCGAGCGACTCAGATTGACGCGCTTCACGCCGGTGGCTGGTGCATCGGCATAGGCGACATAGTCGATCGTCCAGCCATCCTGGGTGATCTGCTTCAGGCGCGACGGTTGATCCGGATCCTTCTCGGTCTGCGCGCGCGAGGTCGGCGCCGGCGACGGCTGCAGCCAGTAGCGTAATCCTTCGACCGGCAGCGCGAAGCCGAGCGCGTTCTGCATCAGCGTCGACACGTTATCGGCGGTGAGCGGCTGGCGGTTCGGCAACTCGAGCGTCGCCGAAGCCGGCGACGAGGTCACGATGGCCAGCGTCTGGCCGAGCGGATTGCGCAATTGCAGCGTGACGGTGTCGCCGGTTTCCTGCCACGAGAAATTGCCGTAGGCGTTGCGCTGCTGGCCGTTCTGATCGTTGTACTGAACCGCGAAGCGGCCCTGATACGAGCGGCTCGTCTGCGCGGTGACTTCGGTCGCGGCGTTCGATGTGGACGGCCCCTGCGGCTTTACGGACGCGCAGCCGGCCAATGCGACAACCGCTGCCGCCGCGCAACCAAGCGCGATGCCGCGCGGCGCCACGGAAAAAGAAATCAAACGGGAAAGACGCATCAAAGATCGTTTACCTGAAGACGTTGCAACGTTTTGACGAGAGTCTCGTTGTTGGGTTCGAGCTTGCGCGCCTCGCGGAACGCGGCGCGCGCCTGTTCCTGTTCGCCGGCTTTCCACAGCACTTCGCCGAGGTGCGCGCCGATCTCTGCGTTCGGCTGGAGGCTGTATGCCTTGCGCAGCAGCTTGATCGCATCAGCCGTGTTACCCATCCGGTACTTGACCCAGCCGACGCTGTCCATGATGAACGCATCGTTCGGGGCAAGCGCCGAGGCCTTCTCGACCAGCATGTCTGCCTCCGGCAGGCGCTGGTTGCGATCGGCGAGCGAATAGCCGAGCGCGTTATATGCCTGCGGATTGTCCGGCTGCGTCTGGATCAGCTTGCGCAACTGCGCTTCCATGACGTCGTAATGGCCGGTTTTTTCGGCGGCCATCGCGTAGTCGTAGGTGAGGTCGGGGTCGTCGGGAAAGTTCGCCGTGGCTTGCTGCAGACGCGCTTCGGCCTCCGGGTAGCGCTTCGCGTCGAACAGGATCGCTGCATCGGTGCGTGCGATCAGCGCCACGTCACGCGGATCCGAGGTCTGCAAGTTGGCGAGCAACTGGCGCGCCTCTTCGGTCTTGCCCTGCTTCGCGAGCAGTTGGGCGCGCGTGATCTGCGCGGCCAGATATTGCTGACTCGCCGGCGAGATCTTGTTCAGCCAGTCGCTCGCGGCCGCCTCATTCTTCTGTTCGAGCGCTAGCTGCGCGAGATAGATGTAGGCCTGGCCCGCATCGGCGCCCGGCGTCTTCTCGGCCTGCTGCGCGTATTGGATCAAATAGGCCTGCGCGTCGGGGAGATTCTTCTGCTGGATCTTGATCAGTGCGAGCGCCATCAACGGCGTCAGGTCGTTGGCGTTTGCCTTGCGCATGATCTCGAACTGCTTCTGCGCGTCGTCGAGACGGTCGCTCGCGAGATACATCTGCGCGAGCGCGAGCCGCGCGTCATGCGATTTCGGATTCTGCTGCACGTACTTTTCGAGCGACGCGATGCCTTCCTTGCGCTCCTCCGGGCCCATTTGCGACAGCACCAACGCTGCGGGCAGATAGTCGGGCTTGATCGTGAGCGCCTGCTCGAGCGACTTTCGCGCACCCGGCGCGTCGTCGGCCAGCAGCTGCTGGCGCGCGACGGCCAGTTGCGCTTCCGGCCGCTTCATATCGTTCTTCAGCAGGTCCTGCAACACGTGCAGGCCACCGACGCGGTTCGGGCCGCGCGACAACAGCAATTGCAGCGCGAGGATCGCGCTGCCGCGATTTTCCTCAGGTACCTTCGCGAGTTCCTGCGACAGGATCGGCGACGCATCGTCGGGCCTGCCGGACAGCACGAGCAGCGACGCGTCGAGTTGCGCGGCGCGTTCCGAACCGGGCGCGTACTGTTGCCACAGTTGCGCGGCGGCGAGCGCGTCCGACGGGCTCTGCGCGGCCAGCGCGATTTCGGTGGCGCGTTGCGCCATGCGCGGGTCGTGCGTGTCGCGCGCGAGCGCGAGGTAGGTCTGATAGGCCGGCGCCGGCTGATCGCGCTGTAGCGCGATCTCGGCGGCCAGCACCTGGAAGACGATCTGGCTTGACAGCGGCACCCCGGGCAGCGACTTTTCGTCTTCCGGGGTTGACGGACCCAGCGGGTCCGGCATCGTGACCGACGTGTCGTCGGAATCTGGCGACTGGTCCTGCGCATGCGCGGGCACGGCGGCCAGCGCCCACAATGCGAGCGCACCTGCACCAAGGATCCGGCGCGCGGACACGGCGAGCGGCACGTTGGACACACGCGCGCGGCGCTTTGAAAGCAGCTTCACGAAGGACACGTTCATGGAAATCCGTTCAATGTTTCAGTCGATTGTAACGCGCTCGCTACAATACGCGCACAACCACTCACGCAAGTAGCAGACCAATCAGCCATGCCAGAGTTGCCAGAAGTCGAGGTTACCCGACGAGGGATCGAACCGTATGTGTCCGGGCGCAAGGTTGAGCGCGTGGATGTGCGGACGGCTGCGCTGCGCTGGCCGATTCCGGCCGACCTTGCGAAAACCTTGCGTGGCCATGTGGTGCGCAAAGTCGAGCGACGCGGCAAGTATCTGCTGTTCGAAATCGACGCAGGGTGGTTCATCGTGCACCTCGGCATGACGGGCACGTTGCGCGTTCTGCGTCATGTGCCGCATCCGCCGGCCGCGGCGAAGCACGATCATGTGGACTGGATCTTCGACGACTTCATCTTGCGCTATCGTGATCCGCGCCGCTTCGGCGCGGTGCTGTGGCATCCGCGCGAGGAAGGCGACATCCTCGAGCATCCGCTGCTCGCGAGCCTTGGCGTCGAGCCTTTCTCGCCGGCGTTTTCAGGCGCGCTGATGCATCGGTTGACGCGCGGGCGCAAGGTGTCGGTGAAGCAGGCTCTGCTGGCGGGCGACATCGTGGTGGGCGTGGGCAATATCTACGCGTCGGAAAGTCTCTTTCGCGCGGGCATCCGGCCGACCACCGCGGCGGGCCGCGTGTCGCTCGTGCGTTATGAACTGCTGGCCGATGCCGTGCGCGTGACACTCGCCGCCGCGATCGACAAGGGCGGCAGCACGCTGCGCGATTTCGTCGGCAGCAACGGCGAAAGCGGCTATTTCCAGCTCGACTACTTCGTCTATGATCGCGCGGGCCTGCCATGCCGTGTGTGTGGAACGCCAATCAAACAGATCGTGCAGGGACAACGCTCCACGTACTTCTGTCCCACTTGCCAGCGTTAAATTCTCGATGCCTTCCCGCCTGACTCCAACGACCGCCGCGCGCTCCAGCGCGTCCGGCGCCACGTCCGCTTTCACGCCGATGCCTGATTTTTCCGCGCGTCTGATCGCCTGGCAGCGCCAGCATGGCCGCCACGATCTCCCGTGGCAGAACACGCGTGACCCGTATCGGATCTGGCTGTCCGAAATCATGCTGCAGCAGACCCAGGTCTCGACGGTAATACCGTACTACGCGAAATTTCTCGCGCGATTCCAAGATGTCGCCGCGCTCGCCGCGGCGCCGTCCGATGACGTGATGGCACTGTGGGCCGGCCTCGGTTACTACACGCGCGCGCGCAATCTGCATCGCTGCGCGCAGGTCGTCGTCGAGCAGCATGGCGGCGCGTTTCCCGCGTCGGTCGACGAGCTCGCCGAGTTGCCCGGCATTGGCCGCTCGACGGCCGCGGCGATCGCGTCGTTCGCGTTCGGCGCGCGCGCGACGATTCTCGATGGCAACGTGAAGCGGGTGCTCGCGCGGGTGTTCGGCGTCGAAGGTTTCCCGGGCGAGAAGAAAGTCGAGAACGCGATGTGGACGCTCGCGGAATCACTATTGCCGTCGAATGCGTCGAACGCGGAGGTCAGCGCCTACACGCAGGGCTTGATGGATCTCGGCGCGACCTTGTGTGCGCGCGGCAAACCCGACTGTACGCGCTGTCCGTTCGCGCCGGACTGCGTCGCCAACGTCAGCGGACGTCAGCGGGAATTGCCGACCGCGCGCCCGAAAAAAGCGGTGCCGACGCGACGCACATGGATGCTGGTGCTGCGCGACGGCAATGCGGTGATGCTCGAGCGACGGCCGCCGTCGGGCATCTGGGGCGGTCTATGGAGTCTGCCCGAAGCCGCCGACGAAGCGACGCTCGCCGAGCTGGCGCGCGTGTTCGGCAGCGATGGCGAAGTGTCGGCGCTTGCGTCGTTCTCGCACGTGTTCACGCATTTCAAGCTCGACATCGAACCGCGGCTTGCCGAGCTCGATCGCGGTGTCGGCGCTCTCGCCGCGCTCAACGATGCGGACACCGCCTGGGTTGCGCTCAGCGATCTGGATTCGTTCGGCGTGCCGGCGCCGGTGCGCAAGCTGCTCGCCAGTCTGCATGGTTCGTTGATCTAGCGGAAGGACGACTTCAGGATTTCACAGCAATTGATGCTGCTGCATGTAGTGATGCACGACGTCGATGCGCGCGCCGGCGTCGGTCAGTTCCATCAGCTTTTGCCGCGCGCGCAACGCGATTGGCAGAACCTCCGCGAGACGGTTGGACACCCACGACGGATCGTCCAGCCGGAACGGTTCCGCGAACGGCAGGCTGTCCGGATCGCGTTCGCGGATCGTCGCGATAATCCGCTCGAGCACTTCCGCGCACGCGCCGAATTTGGCCAATAGCTCATTGCCTTCGAGCGGCAGGTCGTCGGCGAGCGGCTCGGCCATGCCGACCAGCAGACCGCTCGCTTCGACGCGATGCGACAACAGGCGAAAGCGCTTCGTGCCGCGTGCGCGAATTAGCAACATGCCGAAAGCCTCGACGTCGCATTCGTCGATTTCGGCGAGACAGCCGATCGTTTCGGGCACCGAAGGTTCTTCCTCACGCGCGACTTCGGCGCCGCTTTTCAGCATACACACGCCGAACGGTGTTTTTTCGCGCAGGCAGTCACGCGCCATGTCGAGGTAGCGCGCTTCGAAGATCTTTAGCGGCAGCAAGCCATCGGGAAATAGCACCGTATGCAGCGGAAACAGCGGCAAATCGGCGTACACAGTAGGCGTAGAGGACATGGCGCAACGCTTCGGGTTAAGGCCGCGCGATGCGGCCGGTTAAGCCACCAGCTTCGATGATTCGCCGACGTCGACCGGCGCATCGCGGTGCCGCACGATCACATTCGCCGATGTTGCGAGACGCGCGGCGAGCGTCTCCGCGATGAATACCGAGCGGTGCTGGCCGCCCGTGCAACCGATTGCGACGGTCAGATAACTGCGATTGTCGTCGCGGAAATGCGGCAGCCACTTGGACAGATACTTCTCGATGTCGTCGATCATCTCGTGGACGACCGGCTGCGCATCGAGAAAGTCCATTACAGGTTTGTCGAGGCCGGTGAGCGGCCTCAATTCATGATCGTAGTATGGGTTCGGCAGCGTGCGTACGTCGAATACGAAATCCGCGTCGAGCGGTACGCCGCGCTTGAAGCCAAACGACTCGAACATCAGTACGAGCCCTGCGTCCTCCTGTTCGATGAAGCGCTTGACCCATGCGCGCAGCACGTTCGCGCGCAGATTGCTCGTGTCGATCTGATGGCCGAATTCGGCAAGTCCCGCGACCAGTTCACGCTCGCGTTCGATCGCTTCGGCGAGCGACGTGAGCAGGCCGACGTCCGCGTCGTGCGCGGGCGAGCCGGACAACGGATGGCGGCGACGCGTTTCGGAAAAGCGTTGAATCAGCGACTGCGTGCTCGCGCTCAGAAACAGCACGCGCACGTCATGCGAGCGCTTGAGGTCGCGGATCATTGCGGGCATTTCGTCGAGCGACGAACCGGAGCGCGCGTCGATCGCGACCGCGAGACGGTCCTGGCCGTCAGCGGCGAGGTAGGTGGCGAGTTGCTGCAGAAAACGCGGCGGCAGATTGTCGACGCAGTAATAACCCGCGTCTTCGAGCGCGTTCAGGGCAACCGATTTGCCGGAGCCGGAGATACCGGTGATCAGGATTATGCGCATGGAGTCGTCGAAAGCGTAGATTTCATCATAGCATCTGGCCTCCATGCGCGTGCCCGCGTCCTGCCTTCCGCCGGGCGCTTCATGGCGCTGTGATCGGCTTCAGATCAGCTTGCCGGGAAACTGGCTATCGGGATCCTGCATGGCGAGTCGTTGCCGATCCATGAAATCGCGCAGCGTGTCGATACCGCGCAACTGCAGGATCGTATTGCGCACGGCCGCTTCAACCAGAACCGCGAGGTTGCGGCCTGCGGCCACCTGGATCGTCACCTTGCTGATCGGCAGGCCGAGCACGTCGACGGTCTGGCTTTCCAGCGGCAGTCGCTGGAATTCGCCATCGGGGCGGCGCACCAGTTGCACGATCAGCTTCAGTTTCATTTTCCGGCGCACCGCCGTTTCGCCGAAGATCGTCTTGATGTCGAGCAGTCCGAGGCCGCGCACTTCCAGCAGGTTCTGCAGCAGCGGCGGGCAGCGTCCTTCGACGAAGTCCGGGCCGAGGCGCACGAAGTCGACTGCGTCGTCGGCGACGAGACCGTGGCCGCGGCTGATCAGTTCGAGCCCGAGCTCGCTCTTGCCGAGACCCGAGTCGCCGGTCAGCAGCACACCCATGCCGAGGATGTCGAGAAACACGCCGTGCAGCGTCGCGCGCGGCGCGAGAATGCGCGACATGTAAAGTCGCAGACTGTCGATCACCGCGGCCGCCGAGGTCGGAGTCGTGAACAGCGGCGTCGACGAGCGCGTGCAGCGCAGCACAAGCTCAGGCGGCGCAGCGACGCCGCCCGCGACGACGAGAAACGGTGGCTCGAGCGCAATCAGCTCGGCCATGTGGCGCGAGCGGTCTTCATCGGTCTGACGTTTGTAGTAGTCGATTTCCGCATCGCCGAGCACCTGGATCCGGTTCGGGTGGATCAGGTTCAGGTGGCCGACGAGGTCGGCGCTCGAGGTGGCATTGGCGACCGATTCCGAAGAGAAGCCGCGCTCCCAGCCTTCATGCCCCGTGAGCCAGCTGAGTTTCAGCATGGCGGCGTTGTCGTCGAAAATGCTCTGGGCGTTGATGCTGGACGTATCCATGAGTCAGTGACTCCAGTGTTAGCCGCTTGCCGGGCCTTACCTGCGTGTGTGCGCGCGTATCTACTACCGCCGCCGTTGCATCAAGGTTGCCACTGAGTAAGCAGGCGATGCAACGATTCGCGGTCTTCTTCGGTGTGCAGCCGCTCGCGGGCGTCGCGATCGGACAGCAATTGCGCGATCTCGGAAAGAATTTCGAGGTGCTGTTGAGTGGCCTGCTCGGGGACGAGCAGGAAGATCAGCAGCGAGACCGGCTGGCCGTCCGGCGCTTCGAAGGGGATGGGTTCCGCGAGTCTGACGAATGCGGCGAGCGGTTGCTTGAGGCCCTTGATCCGCCCGTGCGGAATCGCGACGCCTTCGCCGAGCCCTGTCGAGCCGAGTCGTTCTCGCGCAAAAAGATTGTCTGTGACGGTACTGCGGGCGATGCCGTTCTGGTTCTCGAAGATCAGGCCCGCTTGCTCGAACACGCGTTTCTTGCTGGTGACCGATAGTCCGATGACGACGTTCTCGAGGGGAAGAAATTTGGCTAAACGATTCATGTTGACAGGCGAAAACGTGGCCTGAGTTCTCCCCAACGGGGCGGTTGAGTGACGTTCCATTCGTTCGATGCTGGCGAAGACGGACGGTGGAGTCGATCGCGAAAGCGTGAGATTTCGACCGGCCGTACTTCATCAGAACTGGCTTGACCCCGATGGTAACCGGAACATTATAGAACAGGGTGACAGCCGATGGTGCGGCGCGCCATCTATGCATATCAGGTTTTTCACCGCTTGCGGTGCGGAATATGTCGCGCTGCGCAAACGTCTGCGGGAATGGTTGAGCCTGGCTGCGGCGACGGGGCGCCGGCGCAGTGCGCAAGCCGGGCGCTGAAACGAAAAACCGCCCGGTTGTGGGCGGCTTGACGAGTCCCAGAGAAATCAGCAATTCCCTCTAGTTTCTCCTATTGCGGCGGCACGTCCAGTTGCGGCGCCGGCTGATACTTGATCGCTTCGTGCTGATGGCCTTGCAGGCGATCCTTGTGGCGTATCACCTGTCTGTCGAGCTTGTCGATCATCAGATCGATTGCAGCGTACAAATCACTGTCACAACTCTCGACGAAAATATCCTTGCCCTTCAGGTGGAGGTTGATTTCCACCTTTTGGCGCTTCTCCTTTTCCTTATGGTTGTCGACCGAGAGGACCACACTGCCGTCGATGACCTGATCGAAATGTCTTAGCACCCTGTCCAGTTTGGTGATCACGTATTCGCGCAACGCAGGCGTTACTTCGAGGTGGTGTCCACTGATCTTGAGATTCATAGTGCTTCTCCAAGCTAATGGCCGCTTGGTCCGCACAATGACAAAGGTCCGGTCGATCTGACGGCTTGCCTGTGTCGCCCCCCGGTGACGGACATCTGGCAGGTCGCAGCGGCCGGCCTGTCCGCCAGGTGCGGAGCGGCCGGTAAATGCCCGCTGCAAAACGCGGCGGGCTACAGAGACTTGCGCAGGTTGACTGCCGGGATTTTGAGCGCCTCACGGTATTTCGCAACGGTACGACGTGCGACCACGAAGCCCTGTTCCGCCAGCAGTTCGGCTATGCGACTGTCTGAAAGTGGCGATTTCGGGTTTTCCGCTCCTATCAGTTGTTTGATCAGCGCGCGAATGGCCGTGGAGGAGGCCGCGCCGCCGGTGTCCGTCGAAACGTGTGAGCCGAAAAAGTACTTGAATTCCAGCGTTCCGAAAGGGGTCAGCATGTATTTACCGGTTGTCACACGCGAGACAGTCGACTCGTGTAGGCCCAGCGTATCAGCTATTTCCCGCAAAACCAAGGGGCGCATGGCGATTTCGCCGTGCACAAAAAAGCTCTTTTGACGCTCGACAATCGCCTGCGCAACTCGCAGGATCGTCTCGAAACGCTGCTGGATGTTTTTGATCAGCCAGCGTGCTTCCTGGAGTTGCTGGCGCAACGATCCGCTGCCCGGATCGCCCCGGTTGTTGCGCAGAATATTCGCGTACAGATGGTTGATGCGCAGCTTCGGCACCACCTCGGGATTCAGCTCCGCCTGCCAACCCTGTGCCGTTTTCCGCACCATGATGTCGGGCACCACGTAGTCCGCTTCGGCCTTGCCGTAGGCGGCGCCAGGAAATGGTTCAAGCGAGCGGATGAGCATGTGCGCGTCACGCAGCTCGTCGTCGCTGGCCTTTAGGTGCTTGCGCAGCCGCGTGAAATCGCGCGCGGCGAGCAGTTCCAGGTAATGGCCGACAATGTCTAGCGCGAGCGCGCGCGTGGGCGATGGATCGAGCCGCAGCAACTGCAGCTTCAGACATTCGGATGCCGAGCGCGCGCCGACGCCGGGCGGGTCGAAGCTATGCAGCAGCGCAAGCGCGGCGTTCAGTTCGTCGACATCGACCTCGAGTTCTTCGGGCAGGTCGGCCAGCACTTCTTCGAGCGTGGCGGCGAGATAGCCGTCGTCGTCGAGCGATTCGATCAGGAACGTGATGAGCGCGCGGTCTCGCGGGCTCGCCTGGGTGACGCGCAGTTGCGCCATCAGGTGGTCGCGCAGCGAAGTGCTCGATTCGTGGATTTGCAGCGGGGGCAGGTCGTCGTCATCCGACGCGGTGCCGGAGCGGCCGTAGTCGTCGAGGTTCCATTGCGACGAATCGCCGCCGCCGTCGCCCGAGAGACCGTTGTATTCGTCGACACCCTGCGGCTCGCCGCTTTCGGCGCGCTCGCCGTTGCCCTCGGAGGAGGCCGAACCGTTGCCGGCCATCGGGTCGGCTGGCGCCGAGGAGCCAGGCGTCTGGGCAATCACGGAACCGTCGGCCGCAACCCGCAACGGGCTCGCGATCCACTCGTCTTCGTTTTCGAGGAGCGGATTCTGCGAGATCGCCATGGCGACTTCCTGCTGCAATTCGAGCGTCGACAACTGCAGCAGCCGGATGGACTGTTGCAGTTGCGGCGTCAGCGCAAGATGCTGCGATAGGCGGAGTTGGAGGCTGGCTTTCATGGCAAGTTGAGATTCATTGTAGAGAGTTTGCCACGACCGCGATACCTTGCGGCACACGCAATTTTTGGGTACGCCGAAATGGCGCGCCGCGCGGCGCCAGCCTGCGCCGCCGGAAAACGGATGTGCGGGTGCCGCAAAAACGGCGTTCCCGGTCCCGCGAGCCGCGAGACCGGGAACGCCGTGTGTGCTTACATGCGGAAGTGCTCGCCCAGATAGACGCGCCGCACGCTTTCGTTTTCGATGATGTCGCTGGGCGCGCCGGCGGCTAGCACGCTGCCGTCGCTGATGATGTACGCGTGATCGCAGATGCCGAGCGTTTCGCGCACGTTGTGGTCGGTAATCAGGACGCCGATATTGCGCTGCTTCAAGAACTTGACGATTTTCTGGATTTCCAGCACGGCGATCGGGTCGACGCCGGCGAACGGTTCGTCGAGCAGAATGAAGCTCGGATTGGTTGCCAGCGCGCGCGCAATTTCAACCCGACGACGCTCGCCGCCGGACAGCGACAGCGCCGGATTTTCGCGCAGATGCGCGATCTGAAGCTCGTCGAGCAGCGCTTCGGTGCGCGACGTGATCGCGTCTTTGCCGAGACGCTTGCCATTTTCGTCGTGCTGCAATTCCAGCACCGCGCGGATATTCTGCTCGACGGTCAACTTGCGGAACACCGACGCTTCCTGTGGCAGATACGACAGGCCGAGCGACGCGCGCTTGTGAATGGGCAGCAGGCTGATCGACTTGCCGTCCAGATCGATTTCGCCGGCGTCGAGCGGCACGAGTCCGACGATCATGTAGAACGACGTGGTCTTGCCGGCACCGTTCGGGCCGAGCAGGCCGACCACTTCGCCGCTCTTCACGTCGAGCGACACGTCCTTGACGACCGTGCGCGAGCCATAGCGCTTTTTCAGATTGCGCACGACCAGCGAACTGCTGGTGCCGGCCGGCTTGCGATGGGGGAGCGGCGTGATTGTGCTGCTGACGGTGCTCACTGGTTCGGCGCTCCCTGGATCGAATTGGACGGCGTGAGCGTGGCCGACGCGCCGGTCAGCGGCGCGGCGCCGGCGTTGCGCGGCGACAGCATCGCGCGCACGCGGCCGGTCGGGTTGCCCGGACCGGCGACGTCCTTGCCCGCCTTGGCGGTGTAAAAGTCGTTCTGGCCGTCGTAGGTGATCACGCTGCCGTGCACCTGGTCGAGCAGCGTCGTCATGCTCTGCAGGCGGCGCACCGTCGCGTTGGTGGTCAGCGTGGTCAGGTCCTGCTTGCCGTCGTAGTCGATGCGGATGGCCGTACCCTCGATGTATTCGTCGAGCCCTTCGCGCTTCTGGCGGAAATACGACAGATTGTTGCCGCTCGAGGTGCCGGTCGCGAACTGGTAGCCCTGCGGGTCTTGCGACACTTCGACGCGATCGGCCTTGATCAGGATCGTTCCTTTGGTCGCCACCACGTGGCCGGTAAAGATGCTGACCTGCCGCAGGTCGTCGTAAGTCATGTTGTCAGCTTCGATGTTCAGCGGCTTGTCCTTGTCGGCGCGGTCCGCGTGCGCGAGCGGCGCGAAGCCGACGAGCGGCAGCGCGACGACGAGCGCAGCAAGTGCGGCGCGGCACGCGCAAAGCGCGCGGGAACGGCCGGTATCAAAACGGGGGAGCGATTCGTTCATGCAGTCACGCCTAGAATGGATTACCCGGTATGCGTTGGCTTAGTGGCCGGAATCGGACGCGGCGATTGCGCCTCTTACATTGCCGAACAATTGCATAAACCGGGTGACATTGTTGTATTTCATGCCACTGGCAGTCATCACCGACATGCCGCGCTGAAGTTTAACTGGCTTTTCAGTCTCGATCACATCGTCGTTGACGAGGACCCTGAAATGCTCGGAGTCGGCCTGCATCTGCGGATCGCCGCCGCCGGGCGCGCGCAGGATGCGGGCGTTCTGGTACAGATTGACGATCGACGCATCCGCGTTGACCGTGCCGGTATCGCCGGTCGCGGTCACGATCGGCTTGCCGGGCTGGAACGCGCGCATCGCCGGCTTGACGAGGTCGCTCATTTCGTCGTCCTCGTAATGGATCAGCGACTGCGCGGTCAGCCGGTACTGCGTCGCGCCCGACTGGTCGAGCTCGGACACCGAGAAGTTGTCCGCGAAGTAGTCCGGCGTGTGCTCTTTCGGGCGCGCCACGTTGTCGGTCTTGCGCGGCAACGTGGCTTGCAGCAGCCACCACGTGATGCCGGCGAGCGCCGCCATCGCGATGAGCGGGATCAGCGAAGTCAGGCGAAACTGGTTCATCCCACGAGGCCCCGTTGCTCGCCGCTGCACGCCGCCGCAAGCAGTGCTTCATATTTCTGCTGCGCGCGCAGCAGCGTGTCGACCACTTCGCGTGCCGCGCCGTGGCCGCCGCGCGCCTCGCTGACCCAATGCGCACGCGCGATCACTTCGGGATGCGAATTGGCCGGCGCAGCCGCGAAGCCGACGCGCAGCATTACCGCGAGATCGACCCAGTCGTCGCCCATGTAACCGCATTCCTCGGCGGTGAGGCCGGTTTGCCGCAGCAGGTCGGCGAACGCCTGCGGCTTGTCCTGCACCCCCTGGTAGACGTGCGTGATGTTCAATTCTTTCACCCGCGCCGCCACGATGCCGGACTGGCGCCCGGTGATGATGGCCGTTTCGATGCCGGCCTGGCGCAGCAGCTTCATGCCGTGGCCGTCCATCGAGTTGAAGCCTTTCATCGTGTCGCCTTCCGCCGTGAACAGCAGGCCGCCGTCGGTCAGTACGCCGTCGACGTCGAAAATCATCAGCTTCACACGGCTTGCGCGTTCGGTAGCGGTAGGGGGAGCAACTGCCATCAGATCACCTTCTTCGAAAACAGGTCGTGCATGTTGAGCGCGCCGATTAGCTTGCCCGATTCGTCGACGACCAGCATCTGATTGATGCGATAGCGCTCCATCAGTTCCACGGCTTCGACCGCGAGTTGATCCGGCCCGATCGTGCGCGGGCCCGCGGTCATCACCGAACCGATCGGCAACTGGCGAAAATCGCCGTCGCGTTCGAGCACGCGGCGCAGGTCGCCATCCGTGAAGATGCCCGTCACACGGCCTTCCTGGTCAACAACCGAGGTCATGCCCATGCGTTTCGCGGTCAGCTGGAAGAGGGCATCGCTGACGGTCGCCTCGGGTGTGACCTGCGGCAACTGGTCGCCGGTGCGCATGACGTCGCGCACATAGGTAAGCAGGCGTCGGCCGAGCGCGCCGCCCGGATGCGAGCGCGCGAAGTCGTCACGGCCGAAGCCGCGCGCGTCGAGCACCGCGACTGCCAGCGCGTCGCCGAGCGCGAGCGCGGCGGTGGTGCTGGCGGTGGGTGCGAGATTCATCGGACAGGCTTCCTTCGCGACGCCGGAATTCAGATGCACGTCCGCGAGTTGCGCGAGGCTGGAGCCCGGGCGGCCCGTCATCGCGATCAGCTTCGCGCCGATCCGCTTGATGAGCGGCAGGATTGCCATCAGCTCTTCGGTTTCGCCAGAATTGGAGAGCGCGAGGAACACGTCGTCGGCGGTGACCATGCCGAGGTCGCCGTGGCTCGCTTCCGCCGGATGCACGAAGAACGCGGGTGTGCCGGTGCTTGCCAGCGTGGCCGCCAGCTTGCGGGCTATGTGGCCTGATTTGCCGATGCCGGAGACGACCACGCGTCCACGGCAGCCCAGGATGAAATCGACCGCGCCGACAAAACTGCCGTCGAGCTGGTCGCGAAGCGCGCGCACGGCGTCCGCTTCGATGTCGAGTACGTCGCGAGCAAGCGTGAGTGCCCTGTCGCCATTGATTTTCGCTATCATGCGCGGAGTATAGCAAAGGCGCCTGTTCGCCGCGCCGGGCCTACTGTGCCGGGCCGCTGTCTTCGTCGGCCTGCCGATAGTCTCATTTGCAGCTGCTTTGGCGTTCGTTAGCAGCTTTTTGCCGGCCCTATCCATCATGTCGCACGGTGTCTCTCGTGCGCGGTTCCGCTGACGAACGAGGACGCTTCACCCATGCGTTTTTGCCGATGATTTCCCCGCTCGAAATGACGCTGTTTCTGTTGCTGGCATCGGTGGCGGGCGTGGTGATCTTTCGCTTCCTGAATCTGCCGCCGATGCTCGGCTATCTGACGGTCGGCATCGTCGTCGGGCCGCATGCGTTCGGGTTGATTCCCGATTCGGCGGGCGCGCAGAACCTCGCGGAATTCGGCGTCGTGTTCCTGATGTTCTCGATCGGGCTGGAGTTTTCGCTGGCCAAGTTGCGCACGATGCGCCGGCTCGTGTTCGGACTCGGCTTGCTGCAGGTGATCGGCACGGTCGCGGTGGCGGTGTCGCTCGGCTTCGTGCTGGAGCGCTGGGTACATATCACGTGGCAGGCGTGCGTCGCGCTGGGCGGCGCGCTGGCGATGTCGTCGACGGCGATCGTCAGCAAGATGCTCGCGGAGCGGCTCGAGATCGAAACCGAGCACGGCCGCAATATTTTCGGCGTGCTGCTGTTCCAGGATCTCGCGGTGGTGCCGCTGTTGATCATCATTTCGGCGCTCGGCGGGCGCTCGGAGAATCTGGCCAGCGCGCTCGGCATCGCGGCGATCAAGATCGTCGTGGCCCTCGCGCTGCTGCTGATCGTCGGCCAGCGCTTCATGACGCGCTGGTTCAACGTGGTCGCGCGGCGCCGCTCGCAGGAACTGTTCATCCTCAATCTGCTGCTGGTGACGCTCGGCGCCGCGTTCATCACCGACAAATTCGGGCTGTCGCTCGCGCTCGGCGCGTTCATCGCCGGCATGCTGATCGCCGAGACGCCGTACCGGCATCAGGTGGAAGAGGACATCAAGCCGTTTCGCGACGTGCTGCTCGGGCTCTTCTTCGTGACCACCGGCATGCTGCTCAATCCGCGCGTGATCTGGGAGCATCCGCTCGTCGTGCTGGCGTTTTTCGTCGGCCCCGTGTTGCTGAAGATGGTCATGATTACCGGCCTCGCGCGGCTTTTCGGCGCGACCCCGGGCGTGGCGATGCGCACCGGCATCGGTCTCGCGCAGGCGGGTGAGTTCGGATTCGTGCTGTTGAACCTGATCCTCGACCGGCATCTGGTCGACGCGACCCTGTTGCAGACGATTCTTGCCGCGATGCTGCTGTCGATGCTCGCCGCGCCGTTCATGATCCAGAACGCGGACCGCGTCGTGCTGCGGCTGTCGTCGACCGAATGGATGATGCAGTCGTTGCAGATGACGCGCATCGCGACCCAGAGCCTGAAGCAGAGCGGCCACGTGATTATCTGCGGCTATGGGCGCGCCGGGCAGAACCTCGCGCGCATGCTCGAGCATGAAGGGCTCTCGTATGTCGCGCTCGACCTCGATCCCGACCGCGTCGCGGCGGCAGCGGCGGCTGGTGAATCGGTCGTGTTCGGCGACGCGGGGCGGCGCGAGTCGCTGCTGGCCGCGGGCCTGCATCGCGCGGCCGCGATCGCGATCACCTACGCGAACACGCCGTCGGCACTGCGCGTGCTGCACAACATTCACGAGATGGAGCCGACGCTGCCGGTCATCGTGCGTACCGTCGACGACGCCGATCTGGAGAAACTGCTCGCCGCCGGCGCGACCGAGGTGATTCCGGAGATCGTCGAGGGCAGCCTGATGCTCGCGTCGCATACGCTCGTCGTGATGGGCGTGCCGATGCGCCGCGTGGTGCGACGCGTCGAGGAGATGCGCGACGAACGCTACTCGCTGTTGCGCGGCTATTTCCACGGTGCCGACGACATCGACGACGACGACGGTCACGAGCAGGTGCGGCTACAATCGGTGCCGGTCGACGAGAGCTCCGACGCGGTGGGCCGTACGCTCGCCGAGGTGGGCCTGTACGAACTCGGTGTCGAAGTGACCGCGATCCGCCGGCACGGCATCCGCGGCGTCGAACCGGACCCGTCGACGAAACTGCGCGCGAGCGACATCGTGGTGCTGCGCGGTCTGCCCGAGCAACTGGCGCAAGCCGAGGAGCGGCTGTCGCAGCATCGCCGCGCCGCCGCGGCCTGAACCCGTGAACCCGGACCGTTCTGGCGGGCGACCCTGATTCAAGCTTTTCACCGGACCTGCCGAGGTCCATCCGGAGACATCATGTCCAACGCGCTCGCGAGCGCGCCGCTCGATGCGGCCGACTACCTCAGAAGTCACATTCGCACGGTGCCCGACTGGCCGCAGCCGGGCGTGCAGTTCCGCGACATCACGCCGCTGCTGCGCGAGCCGAAGTCGCTGCGCGTGCTGATCGACCTGTTCGTGCAGCGCTATATCGATGCGAAGCTCGATTACATCGCCGGGCTCGATGCGCGCGGCTTCATCATCGGGCCGATCGTCGCGCACGAACTGAGCCTTGGCTTCATCCCGATTCGCAAGGAGCGGGCAAGCTGCCGTACAAGCGGATCTCGCAATCGTATGAACTGGAATACGGCACCGCGACCGTGGAGATTCACGAGGATGCGTGCGAGCCGGGCGACCGCGTCGTGATCATCGACGACCTGATCGCGACCGGCGGCACGATGATGGCCGGCAAGCTGCTGCTCGAGCGGCTCGGCGCGGTCGTCGTGGAAGGCGCGGCGATCGTCGACCTGCCGGACCTGGGCGGTTCGAAGCTGCTGTGCGAGGGCGGTCTTGCCCTCTATACAGTGACGAGTTTCGGCGGTCACTGAGCCGGGAGGCCGTTACAGCGCGCGGTCGGGTTTTTCGCCCTACCAGCTGTTAAAGCCGTACGAGCCGCACAAGCTCCGTTGGCCGCACCAGGCCAACCGGGTTCCACGACATGGCTCACCGCCAGGGCTCATCAGCCGCCCAACCAGAAGGCCACCACGATGCCCAATTTCCTGCTGTTTCTCGCCACTTCGATTGCGATCACCGTGGCGCCCGGCCCCGACAATCTGCAGGTGCTCGCGCGCGGCATCTCCCAGGGCCGCGCGGCCGGCCTCGTCGCCGCGCTCGGCTTTGCCGCCGGCATCACCTTTCATACGACGCTCGCGGCGCTCGGCGTTGCCGCGCTGCTGCGTTCGTCGCCGCTCGCGTTCGAAGCGATCAAGCTCGCCGGCGCCGCGTATCTGGTGTGGATCGGCATCAAGGCGTTGCGCAGCCAGGGACTCGCGACCGCCCACGAGCGTGCGCCGCAGCCGCTTTCGGCAGTGTTTCGCCAGAGCGTGCTCGGCAATCTGATGAATCCGAAGGTCACGCTGTTCTTCGTCGTGTTTCTGCCGCAGTTCGTGCAACCCGGCGGGGCGCAGAGCGTGACCGTGCAGATGCTGGAGCTCGGCGCGCTGTTCATGCTGCAGACCGTCGTGGTGTTTTCGCTGTTCGGCGTGTGCGCGGGGATCATCGGCAGCTGGCTCAGACGGCGGCCGCGTGTCGGCCTGTGGCTCGATCGCGTGGCTGGTGCGACGTTCATCGCGATCGGGATTCGCGTCGCGCTGCGCGACTGACGCGCGTCACGCGACCCCCTGTTTCCGCTTTGCCAGGTTCGCCACGACGGCGGACAGTTTGGAGTTTTCGATGACTTTGCCTTGCATCATCGCCGCGCGCCGCTTCGACGCGAACGCGCATCGGCCGTTTCTGATCGGCGCCGAACAGGTCGGCTGGATTCGCGAGCGCGACGTGCCGCTGCTCGCGCGCTGGCCCGACGTGTTCGAGATTACGAACAACGGCGTGACGCTCTGCGCGACCTTCGATACCGTCGATTTGCGCAGCGCGGCGCTCGCTTCCGTGATCGGCGCGCTCGCCGCCGATGGCCGTATCCCCGGCTGGCGCAACGAAACCTACGCGATCCGCAACGCGTTCGACGCGCCGCCGCTCGCGTATATCGAGCGCGCGGCGTCGCGCTTCTTCGGCACGATGACGTACGCGGTGCATCTGAACGGCGTCGTAGAATATGCGGATGGCGGGGCGTCCTTTGGCGGAGCGCCCTTTGGCGGTGCGCCCTCTGGCGGAGCGCCCCGTGGCGCGCCGCAATTGTGGATCGCGCGCCGCAGCGACACGAAGGCCACCGATCCCGGCATGCTCGACAACGTCGTCGCGGGCGGGATCGGCTGGGGCTTCGGCATCGCCGAAACGATCGTCAAGGAGTGCTGGGAAGAAGCGGGCATTCCAGCGGAGATCGCGGCGAGCGCGGTCGCGGGCCGCACCGCGCATGTGCTGCAATCGCTGCCGGAAGGCACGCAGGCCGAGCAGATTTTCATCTACGACCTCGCGCTGCCAGCCGACTTCGCGCCGCGCAACCAGGACGGCGAAGTGGGCGAACACCGGCTCGCGCGCATTGACGAAGTCGCGCGCTGGATCGAGGAAGGCGCGCTGACCGTCGATGCCAGCCTCGCGACGCTCGATTGCCTGCTGCGCCGCCGCTGGATCGACGAGGACGCGTGCGAGGGCATCGACGCGCTGTTCGCGCCGCCGTCGCTGGGCTAACTGACGCTCATCGGTCAGGCCCGCCCGCGCAGCCAGTACCCACTGAAACAAACCACGCATTGAAGAAGGGAGTCACCGAGGTCATGTCGACCGATCACAGCTTTATCCTCAAACTGTCGTGCGCCGACCGGCCCGGCATCGTTCACGCCGTGTCGGGCTTTCTGTTCGAGCGGGGCAGCAATATTCTCGACTCCGCGCAGTTCGGCGACAGCCGCACCGGCGAGTTCTTCATGCGCGTGCATTTTCAGCAGGTGGGCGGCGATCCGGGACTGGACGCGCTGCGCGCGTCGTTCGTGGCCCTCGCCGAGCAGTTCGGCATGAGCTGGGAGTTGCACGACGCGAACGTGAAGCCGCGCGTCGTGATCATGGTGTCGAAGATCGGCCACTGCCTGAACGATCTGCTGTTCCGCTACCGCACCGGTCAACTCAACATCGAGATCCCGGCGATCATCTCGAACCACAAGGAGTTCTACCAGCTCGCCGCGAGCTACGACATCCCGTTCCATCACTTCCCACTGCTCGGCGGCACGCCCGAAGCGAAAACCGCGCAGGAAGCGCGCGTGCTCGAAGTGATCAACGAGCATCAGGCCGACCTCGTGGTGCTCGCGCGCTACATGCAGATCCTGTCGCCGAACCTGTGCGAGGCGCTCGCCGGCCGCGCGATCAACATCCACCACTCGTTCCTGCCAAGCTTCAAGGGTGCGAAGCCGTACTACCAGGCGTTCGACCGCGGCGTGAAGCTGATCGGCGCGACGGCTCACTATGTGACGACCGATCTCGACGAAGGTCCGATCATCGAGCAGGAAGTCGAGCGCGTCGACCACAGCATGACGCCGGAGCAACTGACGGCGATCGGCCGCGACGTCGAGTGCGTGACGCTCGCGCGCGCGGTGAAGTGGCACGTCGAGCACCGTGTCGTGCTGAACGGCAGCAAGACGGTGGTGTTCCGCTAAAAATTGCGCCGGTAACACCGCGCCGGCCGAGGCCGGCGTGGCGCTTTCCCCGCTTGTATTACGAACGCGCTGCCGCGCTGCCCGTGCTTTTCCCGGGATTCGCGTTTTGCGCGGAACGGCGGCGCGCGCTCAGTTTCTTCAGCCAGATCAGAAGGCCCGTGACGCTCAGCACGGCCACCGCTAACCCCACCGCGCTGATCAGAATCCGCCCGCCGAGTCCGAGAATGCGCCCCGAGTGCAGCGGATACTGCATCTGCAGGAAGATGTCGCCGGCCGTGCCGTGGCCGGGAATCCGCGTGGCGAGCCGCTTGCCGGTGGCGGCGTCCCAATACATCCATGGGTTGCCGAGGCCGGTGTCGCCGTGGTCGTTGCCGGCCGTGTAGAAGCCGACGCCGTACGTATGCATGAATTCGGCGTAGTAGAGCCCGCCCGGTGGCGCGGCGACATGCATCTCCTTGCCGGCTTGCTCGGCGAGCTCGACGATGCGCTCGCGGCTCAGCACCTGATCGCCCGGTTGCGGCGTGCGCAGGATTTCGGGGTCGCTGAACGGATCGGGCGTCACTGTCGACAGTCGTGACACGATCGGCCGCACCACCTGCGACGACAGATTCATCGAAATCGACGTCAGCGCGACGATCGCCAGCAGGCCCCAGATCCATACGCCGCCGGAGCGGTGCAGATCGAACGTCAACGCATAGCCGCCGCGTTTCAGGCGGAACGCGAACGACTTGCGCCAGGCCTTCAGGCTCGGAAACGACAGGCACAGCGCAATCACGCTATCGAACAGCCACACGATGCCGACGATCCCCATCAGCCACGTGCCGATGTCAATGCCGCCGATGAACGGCAACTGCAGCGTGTAGTGCAGCTTGTAGATGAACGGAATCAGGTTGAGCCGCGCGAGCGACATGGCGCCCCATTCACGGCGTCCCTGGATCTCGCCGGTGACGGGATCGACGGCGATCTGGTTGAAGTCGAGCGGGTAGGGCTGCTTCGTCGCCGGGTCGGTGCGCGGCAGCACCATCATTTGCAGCGCGTGACCCGGTTCGACCTCGAGCGGCAGATAGGTCACCCGAAGACGCGGATCGGCGGCTTCGACGCGATTCGCCAGTTCGAGCCCGGACAGCGTCGGCCCGGCCGTGCGAGCCAGGTAGAACGACGGGTTCAGCGCGGCATCGAGCTCGTGGTCCCACGCGATGATCGCGCCCGTAAGTCCCGCGACAAACAGAAACAGTGCGGTCGCGACGCCGAACCAGCGGTGCAGGCGGACGAGCTGGCGTCTCATGCGAGAGCCAGGGGGAATCGCGGGCGGGAAACCAGGTGAAACGTCACGATGCGGACTGATTGTAAATAGGAATTGTTCGCATCTTAGGGGGTAGTGCGGTCGGCTGCAAGTTTTCTGTCAGCAGCAGGCGACGATGCCGCTTCGCTTTCGTCGCCTGACTGGACTGCTGGGCGGTGCGTGCTGAGGAGCGTTAGTGAGTGCTGACTTTGAAGCTCACCCTAGTCCCGCTCACACCAACCGCAAATAAATCAGCTCCCGCTTGATGTACGCATAAAAAATCGGCGCGGCGATGACCCCGGCGATACCGAACGCTGCTTCCATCACCAGCATCGCGATCAGCAGTTCCCACGCGCGCGCCTCGATTTGACCGCCGACGATCCGCGCGTTCAGAAAGTACTCGAGCTTGTGAATCAGGATCAGGAACACGAGCGACATGATCGCCGCCGGAAAACTCACCGACAGCGCGACCGCGACGATGATGGTGTTCGAGATCAGATTGCCGATCACCGGCAGCAGACCCACGATGAACGTGACGAGCACCAGCGTTTTCGACAGCGGCAGCCGGTCGTGGAAGGTCGGCAGGATCACGAGCAGGAAGATCGCCGTGAATACCGCGTTGAGTGCGGAAATCTTCACCTGCGCGAACACGATGCGGCGAAACGCGTCGGCAAAACGCGTGACGCGCGTGACGAACGCGGTGGACAGCGGCAGCCGCTGCATATGCTTCTGGGCGCCGACTGCGATGATCGCGCCGATGATCATGCCGATCAGCACGTGCGTGAACGCGCGCGCCGCGGTCGTGCCGCTTTGCTGCAGCATGTTCGCGTGCGTGTGCATCAGTTCCGCGGCCTTCGTCTTCATCTGCTCGGTGTCGACCGGCAGATAGTTCGCGACGAACTGCGGAATCCTGCCGCGCGCCTGGTCGATCAGTTGCATGGCCTGATCGAGCAGCGCCTGCACGCTGGGCACGTCGTTCTCGAAATGCGAGATGATGCCGAGCGTGAGCCCCGTCAGCGCGCCGACGATCACCGTCGACAGGAGCACCACCGCGAGCCAGCGCGCCCGCCTGCTCGACATGTGACGTTCGATGCGCGGCGCGATCATTTGCACGAGCTGAAACACCAGCAGCCCGGCGAGCAGCGCGCCGAGCAGCTTCAGTTCGATGACCGCCCACATGCCGAACAGCATCACGACGTAGCTGCCGATCTCGACCGCCGACAGCTTCGGCAAACTCATGTCGCTGGTCAGCCTGACCGGGCGCGGGCGCAGGTCCTGCACCCGATCTTCTTCGCGCGCCTGATTACGCTTGGTCATGGCTTATCCCGTCTCCAACCTCGATAGTGCAGCGTTATTTTGTACTGGCGGCGCGCTTGAGCAGCGGCGCCAGATATTTTCCGGTAAAACTGGCCTTCGACTTCGCAACTTGCTCGGGCGTGCCTTGGGCGATGATCTGCCCGCCGCCGGCGCCGCCTTCGGGGCCAAGATCGATGACCCAGTCCGCGGTTTTGATTACATCGAGATTATGTTCGATGATCACGACGGTATTACCCTGGTCACGTAACCGGTGTATGACTTCCAGCAACAGCGCGATATCGTGAAAGTGCAGGCCGGTGGTCGGTTCGTCAAGGATGTATAGCGTGCGACCGGTATCGCGTTTGCTCAGTTCCAGCGACAGTTTCACCCGCTGTGCCTCGCCGCCCGACAGTGTGGTGGCCGACTGCCCAAGGCGAATATAGCCGAGACCGACGTCCAGCAGGGTTTTCAGCTTGCGCGCGACGACCGGCACGGCCTTGAAGAACTCGTACGCGTGTTCGACCGTCATGTCGAGCACTTCGCTGATGTTGCTGCCTTTGTACTGGATGTCGAGCGTTTCGCGGTTGTAACGCTTGCCGTGGCAGACGTCGCACGGCACGTACACGTCGGGCAGGAAGTGCATTTCGACCTTCAGCACGCCGTCGCCCTGGCACGATTCGCAGCGCCCGCCCTTGACGTTGAACGAGAAGCGGCCCGGGTCGTAGCCGCGCTCCTTGGCGGCCGGCACGCCCGCGAACAGCTCGCGGATCGGCGTGAACAGGCCGGTGTAGGTTGCCGGATTCGAGCGCGGCGTGCGGCCGATCGGCGACTGGTCGACGTTGATCACCTTGTCGAAGTGCTCGAGGCCCTCGATCGACTCGTACGGCGCCGGCTCCGTGGCCGAGCCGTACAGATGATGCGCGACCGCCTGATACAGGGTGTCGTTGATCAGCGTCGACTTGCCCGAGCCGGACACGCCGGTCACGCAGGTCAGCAAACCGACCGGCAGATCGAGCGTCACGTTGTGCAGATTGTTGCCGTACGCCTCGACGATGCGCAGGTGCCGCTCGTCCGGTTCCTTGCGCTCGTCCGGGTATTCGATCGTGCGCGCGCCCGACATGTACTGGCCCGTCAGCGACGCCGCGTTCTTCTGTATCTCTTTGGGCGTGCCCTCTGCGATCACCATGCCGCCATGTTCGCCGGCGCCCGGGCCCATGTCGACCACGTAGTCGGCCATGCGGATCATGTCCTCGTCGTGCTCGACGACGATCACCGAGTTGCCGAGGTCGCGCAGATGCTTGAGCGTCGAGATCAGCCGGTCGTTGTCGCGCTGATGCAGGCCGATCGACGGTTCATCGAGCACGTACATCACGCCGGTCAGCCCCGAGCCGATCTGCGAGGCGAGGCGAATGCGCTGCGCTTCACCGCCCGACAGCGTTTCCGCGCTGCGCTCGAGCGACAGGTAATCGAGCCCGACGTTGTTCAGGAACATCAGTCGCGCGACGATTTCCTTCACGACCTTGTCGGCAATCTCGCGCTTCGAGCCTTCGAGGCGCAGCGTCTGGAAGTAGCCGAGCGCATCGCGCAACGGCCAGCCGCTGATCTCGAAGATGCCGCGCGCGTCGCTGTCGGCGCCGATGCGCACGAACCGCGCCTCGCGACGCAGCCGGGTGCCCGCGCACGCCGGGCACGGCTGGTTGTTCTGATACTTGGCGAGTTCTTCGCGTACCGCGGACGAATCGGTTTCGCGGTAGCGCCGCTCCAGATTTGGGATGATCCCTTCGAACACGTGCTCGCGCACCGACGTGCGGCCGCGCTCGTTGATGTACGAGAACGGAATCTCCTGCTTGCCCGAACCGTACAACAAGATCTTTCGGACTTTTTCCGGCAGGTCCTCGAATGCGGTGTCGATGTCGAAGTCGTAGAACGCCGCGAGGCTCTGCAGCATCTGGAAGTAGAACTGGTTGCGCCGGTCCCAACCTTTGACGGCCCCCGCCGCGAGCGACAGCGACGGATGCGCGACCACCCGCTTCGGATCGAAGAACGTGATCTGGCCGAGGCCGTCGCACTCGGGGCACGCACCCATCGGGTTGTTGAACGAGAACAGCCGCGGCTCGAGTTCCTGCAGCGAATACGAGCAGATCGGGCAGGCGAACTTCGAGCTGAACAGGTGCTCCTTGTCGCTATCCATTTCGAGCGCGATCGCGCGGCCATCGGCGAGACGCAGCGCCGTTTCGAACGATTCGGCGAGACGCTGCTTCATGTCGGGACGCACGCGCAAACGGTCGATCACGACGTCGATCGTGTGCTTGTCGTTTTTCTTCAGCTTCGGCAGCGAGTCGACTTCGTAGATTTTCGCGCTGCCTTCGTTGGCGGTGCCGCCGCCCGAGCGCACGCGAAAGCGCACGAAGCCTTGCGCCTGCATGTCCTCGAACAGATCGGTGTGCTCGCCCTTGCGATCGCTGACGACGGGCGCGAGGATCATCACGCGCGTTTCTTCAGGCAGTGCGAGCGCCGCGTCGACCATCTGGGACACGCTTTGCGCTTCGAGCGGAATTTCGTGATCGGGGCAGTAGGGCGTGCCGACGCGCGCGAACAGCAGACGCAGATAATCGTGGATTTCGGTGACGGTGCCGACCGTCGAACGCGGATTGTGTGAGGTCGCCTTCTGCTCGATCGAGATAGCCGGCGACAACCCTTCGATCAGGTCGACGTCGGGCTTTTCCATCAGTTGCAGGAACTGCCGTGCATAGGCGGACAGACTTTCGACGTAGCGCCGCTGCCCTTCCGCGTACAGCGTATCGAACGCCAGCGACGATTTGCCGGAGCCCGAAAGCCCCGTGATAACGACGAGCTTGTGACGCGGTAGGTCGAGATTGACGTTCTTCAGGTTGTGGGTGCGAGCCCCACGAATACGGATTTGTTCCACGGATTTATTCCATGAACTGCGGAAAGGGAAAGAGGCCAAACCTGCTACTATAACGACTTTTGTGCGACACGCGTCGCATCGACTGGACGGCGCAAGCCGTCCCATTGGTGGCACCTTGGGCCACCCCTTGTGTAGCAAACGAAACCGGGTGCTGTATGGCCTGGACTCGTAGCCTTAGATGCTCTGGAGTCCTCGGACTCTTGTGCGTAATTGCATTGGCCTGATTACCGTCAGGCTCCGCCAGTTAGCGGCTTCAATTCCGCTAACAAAGCGGATTGGAGTATGTAATTTTCAGGGTATGTCGAGCGCAAGCTCGGTGTGTCATTGTTCGCCTCGCGGGATGTATCTGCGAGGGAGAGAACCTGCTGTACGACCAGCAGTAGCCTAGGAGGACATGCGTCACTGGCTAACGGTGGGGTGTGAAGCTTCTCTGACAATGTAGCCCCCGGATGTTTCGGGCGGGTGACTACCGCGAGGAAGTCACTCGGAGACTCCTAGCAGCAAGGGGGTCAAGGAGCTAGGCTGGCTGATACGGTTAATGTAAGTGAACTGCTGATAAACCTCGTGATTATAGAGGTGCCAAAGCTGCTGATAGGCATCAACCAAACGGTGTGCGGTCGGTTGAACCGTTGGAAGTTCGGTTCACGTCGTCGTTAGACCGCCGGGGAAGAGGCAGAACCTAAGTCAGTCGTGTGACATGCCGGGAACGTGGTAAGCCCGTATGGTTGCCTGCGGAGCACTGCAGGCAGGCGGACCGCAAGGAACGCTGTTGACTGTGCGGGTATGGGAGGACGGAAAAAGCGAACGCCGGGCTGTAATGGTCCGGATAGGGATTGAGACATCATCCCACGCGAAAGCGGGCAGACTTCCGTCTGGTCTACCGTCGCAAGATGGCTGACAGACCTTAGGACTTTGGTAGACACGGGCGTTCGCGCCCGTGTGTAGTCGATGGATGAGATGTGGGCGCATGCGCCCACATTTGTTCAACTGTTGTTCCCCAGCGGGGTGTATCTGCCCCGCTGGGGAAGATGCGCCTTCTGCTATGGGAATGATCAACCCAAGGTAGGAGAGCAGCATGAGAGTATCCGTCCGAAAGGATGGATCTGCGCTTTCCCACGCGCCGGACAACTGGTACGCCGTAGATTGGCGTCGGGTCGAACGGAACGTGAGAGGGATGCAGATTCGAATTGCGAAGGCGACGCGGGAAGGTGACTGGCGCAGGGTGAGAGCCCTGCAACGGATGCTGACCCGCACGTTGTCCGCAAAGCTGTACGCGGTACGACGTGTTACGCAGAACCAGGGTGCGCGAACGGCTGGAGTCGATCGCGAGCTATGGGATTCGCCTGAGAGCCGATGGGAAGCCATCGGCCGGTTGAAGCGGCGCGGATACAAGCCTCTGCCATTACGGAGGGTCTTTATCCCCAAGGCCAATGGGAAGGAGCGCCCTCTGGGCATTCCGACCATGCGGGACAGGGCGATGCAGGCCCTGTATCTGCTGGCGCTGGAGCCGGTAT
This sequence comes from Paraburkholderia sp. JPY465, assembly GCF_050436725.1. Classification (NCBI taxonomy): domain Bacteria; kingdom Pseudomonadati; phylum Pseudomonadota; class Betaproteobacteria; order Burkholderiales; family Burkholderiaceae; genus Paraburkholderia; species Paraburkholderia sp. JPY465. The sequence continues at coordinate 2,986,497 of NZ_JBNDMT010000003.1, read as the reverse complement.
CGGAATCGACGAGCGATCCGAACTCTTACGGGTTCAGACTTAATCGTTCGACGGCCGACGCCATGTCGCAGATCTTCGTCGCCATGTCCCAGAAGGGCTCTGCCCGGTGGGTGCTGGAAGCGGACATCAAAGGCTGCTTTGACTGGATCAATCACGACTGGCTGGCTGCCAATGTCCCAATGGACAGAGGCATTCTGCTTAAGTGGTTGAAGGCTGGCCTGATTTATAAAGGTCAGTTGCAGGCGACGGAGGCCGGTACGCCGCAGGGGGGCATCATTTCCCCGACGCTGGCCAATGTAACGCTGAATGGGTTGGAACGTGAACTAGCTGCGCACCTCGGTGCGAAGTTCGGGATCGCGAAAGCCAAGAAGCTGAAAGTGAATGTGGTGCGATACGCGGATGATTTTGTTATCACCGGCGACTCGAAAGAGATGCTGGAGAGCGAGGTCAAGCCTTGGGTGGAAGCATTCCTTGCTGTCCGGGGACTGCGACTGTCGGAGGAGAAAACGCGGATCACCCACATTGATGACGGCTTCGATTTCCTTGGGTGGAATTTCCGGAAGTACTCGGGAAAACTGCTCATCAAGCCGAGCAAGAAAAACGCGCAAGCGTTCTATCGCAAGGTGTCGGAAACGATCAGCGGCAACAAGACGGTGAGGCAGGAGGATCTGATCCGGCTGCTGAACCCGATGCTACGGGGCTGGGCGCAGTATCACAGTCCCGTCGTGGCCAAGGAGGCGTACAACCGCATGGAGTATCTGGTTTTCCGGAGACTCTGGTGGTGGTCGAGGAGGCGACACCCGCAGAAGAACGCCAGATGGGTGGGACAGAAGTACTTCCACTCCGTTGGTGAACGACAGTGGGTCTTTGCCGCTCCCGTGGTTTGGAAAGACGGTAGCAACGGACTGTTTGAGTTGTACCAGATCAACGGTACGGCCATCAAACGGCACAAGAAGGTGAAAGGGGACTACCATCCCTTTGATCCGACGTGGGAGCAGTATGGCGAGCAGTTGCGTCAGGAACGCATGTGGGAATCGGTGCGTTACCGGAAGCAATGGGCGACGCTATATATGTCGCAGAGCGGGCTGTGTGCGCACTGTGGCTGTGCCCTGACGGAGGACACCGGCTGGCATGACCATCATCTGGAGTATCGGATGCATGGCGGGTCGGACGCGTTGTCCAACCGGGTACTGCTTCACCCGCACTGCCACCAGCAGGTGCACGCTGGTAAAATCGTAGTAACTAAGCCGGTTCTGTCGTAGACAGAACTTAGTTTGTAGATTTGAGCCGTATGCGTGGAAACTCGCACGTACGGTTCTCGGGGGGCCCGATCTTCGCAAGAAGGTCGGGCTACCCGACCCAGACCGCCGTTACGGCGTGCTGACAGCGGGAAAGAGGCGTAGCTGGGGCCGTTTTCCGCGAGTACAAGATGCCGCGAGCATCGGCGGGGACGGTAGGGCACGGGCTTTGCGCGTCGCTTTGCGACGTCTCCTCGGCGCGGACCTGCCGATATGCCGGAGCTAGCCGCCCGCCTGTTCGTCCTGCTCCACTGTGCTGGCGCTCAAGGCTGTCGCCACGGGCTCGCCCGCCCGGTTCATTCAAACAACGCTTCGATGTCCAATCCGTCCGCCATCTCCACACGCATGAGCGCGCCCGAATTGCGCGCGACCGTGTCGCTTGCCGCCATCTTCGCGCTGCGCATGCTGGGTCTCTTCATGATCATGCCGGTGTTCTCGATCTACGCGAAGACCATCCCGGGTGGCGAGAACGTGCTGCTCGTCGGCATCGCGCTCGGCGCGTACGGCGTCACGCAGTCGATGCTCTACATCTTCTACGGCTGGATCTCCGACAAGATCGGCCGCAAGCCGGTGATCGCGACGGGCCTGCTGATCTTCGCGATCGGCAGCTTCGTCGCGGCGGCCGCGCACGACATGACGTGGATCATCGTCGGCCGGGTGATTCAGGGGATGGGCGCGGTGTCGTCGGCGGTGATCGCTTTCATCGCCGATCTGACCGCGGAGGAACATCGCACGAAGGCGATGGCGATGGTCGGCGGCAGCATCGGTGTGTCGTTCGCGGTCGCGATCGTCGGCGCGCCGATCGTGTTCCATTGGCTCGGCATGAGCGGACTCTTCACGCTGGTCGGCGTGTTCGCGATCCTCGCGATTGGGGTGGTGCTGTGGGTCGTGCCCGATGCGCCGAAGCCGGTGCACGTGCGCGCGCCGTTCGCCGAAGTGCTCCACAACGTCGAGCTGCTGCGCTTGAATTTCGGCGTGCTCGTGCTGCACGCGACGCAAACCGCGCTGTTCCTCGTCGTCCCGCGCATTCTCGAAGCAGGCGGGCTGCCGGTCGCGTCGCACTGGAAGGTGTATCTGCCGGTGATGGGGCTGTCGTTCGTGATGATGGTGCCGGCGATCATCGCCGCCGAGAAGCGCGGCAAGATGAAGATCGTGCTGTTGTCGGCGATCGCCCTTATCCTGATCGGCCAGTTGTTATTGGGCGTTGCTCCGCATACGATTCTAAGTGTGGCGGCGATCCTGTTCGTGTACTTCCTCGGCTTCAATATTCTCGAAGCCTCGCAGCCTTCGCTGGTGTCGAAGCTCGCGCCCGGTACCCGCAAGGGAGCCGCGGCCGGCGTGTACAACACCACGCAGTCGATCGGTCTTGCGCTGGGCGGGATGGTCGGCGGCTGGCTGCTGAAGATGAACGGCCAGAGCGCGGTTTTCTTCGCCTGCTCCGGGCTGGTATTTTGCTGGCTTATAATCGCCGCAAAGATGAAACAGCCGCCGCGCAAGGCATAACGCAGCGTACTCGGGGCACTTCCCGAATCATCCAGAACTCACCCGGCGGCGGGCAGAGGCGCTCTTCTGGTCTCGGGCCTGCCGGCCATGAGACGCGAACCGCGTAGTGCCGCGCCGCCTGCAACAGGAATCAACAGGAGAAATTCATGGCATCCGTGAACAAGGTCATTCTGGTCGGCAACCTCGGCGCCGATCCGGAAGTTCGCTATCTTCCGAGCGGCGACGCAGTGGCGAACATCCGCCTTGCGACGACGGACCGCTACAAGGACAAGGCGTCGGGCGAGATGAAGGAAGCCACCGAGTGGCACCGCGTCGCGTTCTTCGGCCGCCTCGCGGAAATCGTGGCGGAATATCTGAAGAAGGGCTCGTCGGTGTACCTCGAAGGGCGCATCCGCACGCGTAAGTGGCAAGCCCAGGACGGTACCGATCGTTACTCGACCGAAATCGTCGCGGAACAAATGCAGATGCTCGGCGGCCGTGGCGGCGCATCGATGGGTGGCGGCGACGAAGGCGGTTATAGCCGTGGCGAGCCGTCGGAGCGTAGCGGCGGCGGTGGTGGCCGCGGCATGTCGTCGGGCGGCGGCTCGCGCGGCGGCAGCGGCGGTGGCGGCGCGAGCCGTCCGAGCGCGCCGGCTGGTGGCGGCTTCGACGAGATGGACGACGATATTCCGTTCTAGACCAGAATAAGTCTATTTTTGTGGGTAAAAGCCCGCTTTCCCTTGTGGAAGCGGGCTTTTTCTTTACCCACACTTATTTTTGTGTTTAAATGGTCGATGAGCTTAACCCTTACTTGCTAAAAATGGTGGGTAGATGGCCCAGTACATCGCCAAGCGGGTGCGTTTTCGGAACGGAGAGCGCGTGTCGGTGCTCAAGGCTCCCAATGGTTTGCCGGTACACGAAGTCACCCTGTACGTCGACAAATACCGGCGCAAAGGTCGGGCGGCGAACACGATTCACGGCGTCTGCAGGGCGTTGGCTCTGCTGTACCGCGAACTAGCCAGCAAAAAGGTGGACCTGTTTGCACGTCTGAGCGCAGGCGAGTTTCTTACAATTCCCGAAATGGACCGGTTGGCGTCCGCCGCACAGTATCGAGTCGATGACCTCGATGATGAGGACGACGTCGAAGACAATCCCTCTGTCATCAATCTTGCGCGAATCCGGTTTCGCCGACACGCCCGTGAGGCCCCCACCCGTCGGGCGGTTGATGTCGAGACTCAGGCAACCCGACTTCGATACATGGCGGACTTTCTGGAGTTCGCCGTCAACTACGTGAGTTCCACGCTTACCTCAGCCGCGCGAGCCGAGTTGAAGGCTACGAGCGAGCGCGCGCTGACGGTTTTTCGAGCAAACATCCCCAAGGATTCGAAGCGCTCAAAGCTCAATGCACGGGTCGGTCTCAGCACGGAGGAAATGGACCGGCTTCTTGCCGTCGTCAAGGTTGATTCTCCGGATAACCCGTGGGTGCACGAGTTCGTCCGGCGGCGCAACTGGCTGATTATTGTGTTGCTGCTTGCGACAGGCATGCGCCGTGGCGAGCTTCTTGGTTTGCAGGTAGGGGACCTCGCGCCTAATCAGCCGAAGCTGCGCATTGTTCGTCGAGCTGATACTACCAGTGATGCTCGACTGAAACAGGCCAACACAAAGACCGGCGACCGGGAAATTGAGCTGCGCCCTGCCATCATGAAAGCGCTTTGGGCGTTTATCCGGTCGGAACGCTACGCCATCAAGGCGGCCCGGAAAATTCCCCAAATCTTTGTCTCGGACGAAGGCCAGGCGCTCTCGGAGTCGAGCGTCGATAAGCTTTTTGCTGATTTGCGCGCTGCCTGTCCGGGACTTCCGATGCGACTGACGAGCCATGTCACGCGCCATACCTGGAATGACCGGTTCTCCGAGCAGGCCGAAGCCCTCGGACTCAGCGACGCGGTGGAAGAAAAGGCGCGTAACGCACAGCAGGGCTGGGCGGATAACTCAGCGATGGCCGCCACTTACACGCGTCGGCATACCGCCCGCAAGGGGCGCGAGGTAGCGTTAAAGCTGCAGGAGCGACTCGATGAATCACTCAAACAAGACAAATAACCCAGTCTCTGGCGAACTCGCGCTTCGCTTACCAGAAACCGCATTCACAAAGCGGGGCATCGCCTTCCGGCCACGCGAGGATGTCTGGGACTGGTTTGACGGTCCGTTCCGACTTCGCTTGGACTTTCTCAGATTCAACGGAGCGACGTCGTTCCTGTGTGAGCCACTCAAGCATGCCTTGATGGTTTTTGCGAAGAGCAGCTCGTCCAGTTACGTGAGCAATCTTTTTCAGGCACTGACCCATTTCCTGTCCAAGAGAGACGAGGCTGTTCCTTTGACTGCTATTACTGTCGAGGAAGTCTCGAACTATGCGGCGAGGCTCCAGGCACATGAAAAGTGGCGGGTGGCTACCCTGAATGTCCTGCTCCAGAAGTGGGTAGCGCTTGCGTTGCCCGGGGTGGAGCCGGAGTGCACCAGATATCTGCGCGGACGTCGCAAGCCGGGGAATACCAAGGGACGAGCTGTTCTGACGCGAGACCCAGAAGACGGCCCGTTCAGCGAAGCGGAATACACATCGCTGTACAAGGCCGTTGATACGGCTTACGGCAAGGGTGAACTGCCGCTGTGGGTCGCCGTTCTGACGCGGCTCCTCTTCGCGTGTGGTGGACGCGTGTCTCAGTACGCCTCTCTGAAGGTAGTTGATTTTTCGGTTCGCGATGGCTCATTCGTCCTCAACCTTCCGCAGGCCAAAACACGAGAAGCACATGCCCGCTCGTCCTTCAAGGAGTTCGACTTGAGTCCGCAGACAGGGCGGTTGATACAGGACTACGTTATTTCGCTCAACGTGCTGGAACACGGAGGCGATGCGGCGCTTTTCCCGGAGAGCGTTGTGCTGGTCGCCGGGCCTACCGAGAGGCAGCGGGAAACCGATGACCTGTTTTTTGGTCACTGTACGGCAACCTCGCTATCGAGGGTGTTTCGGACCGCGCTGAATCGTATCGCTCCCCCGACCGAACGCCTCAACTATTCGCCGATTCCGGTTACGCCGCAGCGGTTTCGATACACCTTTGGCGCGCGACTCGCCGAAGAGGGTGCCAGTAAGGTTGTCATCGCCGACCGGCTGGGGCACGTCGACCTGCAACAGGTCGGCGTCTACGTCCAGGCTACGCCCAAAATTGTGGAAAACATCGACGCTGCCATGGGCAAGCAATTGGCTCCTATCGCGAGCGCGTTCAAAGGGCAGTTGGTCGAAGACGAGCAGCACTCAACTCAAAGAGGTGCGGCGGGCAGCAGAATCATCGATTTTCGCGTTGCGAAAGACCCTGTTGGCAGCTGTGCTGGTCGGGGATGCGGCTTCAGCAAGCCGGACGCCTGTTACACCTGTTTCAAGTTCGAGCCGTGGCTCGATGCGCCGCATGAAAAGGTGTACCACCGCCTGATGGAGCAGCGGAATGCACACGCGGGCGACGAGCGAATCGCGGCCATCAACGACGACGCTATTCGTGCAGTCCAGGAAGTCATGGCGGAATGTGCTGCAGTGCGGGCACAGCGCAGGAAGGACGAACAGGAGACCGCATGATGGATGCACGCGTTCTTCACTTCACCCCGCACGCCGAGCTGGAGCCCCAGGCTAACCTGGAGGCCTTTATCGACCTCTGCAGGCAATCAGAGGTTCTCAACGCGCGTCAACAGTTTGACCTGAATGTCTGGGAATGTGGGCATCTGAAAGGCCACAACAAGGTCCTCAGCGCTGTGTTCAGCACGCTGGAAGCCGCGCTCGTCGATGCCCCCGAGCCGTGTCTACCCCAGCCGTTTCTCGACTTTGCCAAGGCGACACTCGTTTATATGCAGGACATGAATCCTGTGGTCTCTCAAAACGTTCGCATCACCGCATTGCGGTGCCTTGAAGCGGCACTGCGCGAGTCGCATAAAGGCTCTCGCCCGACGGCGATAAACGTGGACGTTTTGGATACAGCCGTCGAGCAAGCGAAGAAGGGGGACCCGAAGACGGGAGGCCGTTCCGCGATGGGGGCGTACCAGGTCGCCGGACAGATTAAGAAAATTGCGGACTTGATGAACTCTCTCGGTTTCATTGAGCTTCGCAAGGAGTGGGTTCACGGCCTGAAGAAGGGACGCGACCTAGGCTCAAGAATATCCAAAGAGGCGCTGAAAGCACGGCAGGAAAAACTTCCTTCGGCAGCTGTGCTGCGCGCGCTAGCAGGAATTTTCCGCGAAGCAACCGAACCGGTGGATGTGACGGTGTCCAGTTACACCGCGTTGCTGTTGTGTGCGCCGGACCGCATCAACGAAGTGCTCCGACTGACGCGTAACTGTATTGTCGACGGTGACGGTGAGTTTCTTGGAAAGCTCGGGTTGCGCTGGCCCGGGTCGAAAGGGTTTCCTGACTTCACCAAATGGCTTCCTTCGGAAATGGCACCGGTGGCACGGGAAGCGATAGCAAATCTTGTGAAGGCGACAGCTGATGCGCGGAAGATTGCCAAATGGTACACCGCAAATCCGGGTGCGATATACCTGCACAAGGCTGCCTCGCATCTTCGAGGGAAGGAAGTCTTGACCACGCCGGAGTTAGCCCTGGCCCTGTGGGGAGATGAAAGCGCCTACCCGTCGGCGGGGTATTGGGCTAGCAACACCGCGAAGCTCGACAGCATCTCGTTGGGCAGCAATCGCGTCGGTTACCGATTTGAAGACGTGGAACGAGCAGTCCTGTCGATGCTGCCGAAAACATTCCCGAATGTTCCCGGCGCGCCTGAGCTGCTTTGCGAAAACGCTTTGGCCATCGCCCGGACCAACGAACTGCACGCCACGAGAGCGACCTGGTGGTGCATGTTCACCTGCGTCGACTATACCGCCGTTACGAAGCGCCTCAGCCCCGGGGACGACCGGGATTCAATTTTCAAGCGCTTCGGCTACACGGAAGACGATGGCTCACCTATCGTCCTCAGGAGCCACAGCCTGAGACACTACCTGAACATGCTGGCCCACATGGGCGGCATGAGCAGCACGGAAATCGCCATATTCTCCGGACGTAAGGATGTGAAGCAGAACCGGGCCTACGACCACATGACCTCGGACGAGGTTCAGGCACCGGTCAGCGCGGCGCTGAGAGCCGGTTTTACCGACAATCTGGTGGTCTCGGAAGCGCGTGACCTCATTGTGCGCAGCGACTTCCAGCGGAAAGGGGCTGTTGCTGCACACACGACCGCATACGGGTGGTGCGCGCATAATTTCGCCAGCGAGCCATGTCCTATGCATCGCGACTGTATTAACTGCGAGGAACAGGAGTGCGTCAAGGGTGAGACGCACAAGGAGGCGAATCTCCGTCAGCTCAAAAGTGAAACCGAATACCTGTTGAAGGCCGCACGCGAGGCTTTGAACGACGAGGAGTACGGTGCTGACATTTGGGTCAAGCATCAGACCCAGACGCTCGAGCGCGTCAATCTCCTGCTATCTATCATCGAGGACCCGGCGGTTGCGCCCGGGGCACGGATTCGACTCAAGGTCGTCAATGCTCCGCTCGTCACCGCTGATGACGCTCCTCCCAGTAATGCCCTTGAGACTCCGGAACCGGAGGAGCAGGAATGAAGAAAACGCGCGCCCCCGACCTGACCGAGGAGCGAATCAAGGAGGTGGTCGACATTCTCGACGGCTGGACGGGCAAGCTCACGTGGGATGCATTGCTCGATGCCGTAGAGAAGTCTATCGGCATCAGGTATTCGCGCTTTACGTTCTCCGAGTATCCGGAAATCGCGAATGCGTTCTCCTTCAAGAAGGACGCACTCCGTGGGACGAAGCCGGGTGGCCGAGGCGAGCCACGGGACGAACGGGTTCGGGCCGCGCTGGAACAGAAGCAAAGGTACAAGGACAAGGCTGAGCGGCTTGAGCAGGAAAACCAGTTGTTGCTTGAGCAGTTCGTCACGTGGGCGACGAATGCGGAGCGCAAGGGAGTTACGATGGCGATGCTCAATGCACCGCTGCCCAAGCCCAAGCGGGACCGCACCGGAGGGGATGAGTGATGGCAAACGGGCAGCAGCTGGCTGAGGAATACGTACTGCGGTTCGCGACCTGGGCCGCTTCGAAGACCGACGATGACTTCCGGAATCTGGTGACACGTGGCGTCCTCTCACGTACGGAAATCGCCGCAGAATGCGGCTTTGCCAAATCGGCTCTGGCGCAGAATCCTCGTATACGGAAGGCGCTGAAGGACCTGGAAGACTCGCTGCGCGAACGCCACGTACTTCCTCCGGTAGTCGAGCCTGTGGAATCCGGGACCGAGGTGCCGGGGCAGGTTCGCCGCGCCGAACCCGTACGCGCGGCGCAGGATGCAGAGCGACTGTCACGTCTAGAACAGGAAAACGCCAGTCTGCGAGCAGAAAACGCCGAGCTCAAACAGCTGCTGGCTCGCTATTCTGTGCTGCATGAGGTCCTCGCGGAGACCGGGAGGCTGCCTCGATGACTGAAGCTGTCACAGTCGCCCTTCGAGTGACTGGCTTGCGCTCGCAGAACCCTCGCGGATTCGGTGGTGCAATCTTTACGGGCGTACCTATCGACGTTGACGGTTCCGTTCCGGATGCTCGTTCATACATCGTGGTGAAAGCGAACCGGACGGTGCTCGGAGCTACGCGTGTCGAGCGTGGCCAATGGTGGCAGGTCAGCGGGCCTGTTACCGAGCGACGTGTTGTCGTCGATGGTTTCGAGCTCGTCGAGCAGCAGGTGGATGCTGAAGTTGCCCACCTCGCGATGCCCGCAGGCGAACACATCATCAAATATATAGCCGAGAATCCCGCATTTGAAGGTCTCGGCTCCGTGAAGGCCCGACGGCTCTGGGAGCGTTTCGGCGAGCGCTTGTACACGATTCTGGACGAGGCGGACCCTTCGGCATTGACCGACGTGCTCACGGAGGACGCAGCGCGGATGTTGGTCAGCGCCTGGGCAGCGCATGGCCAGTCCCAGACACTGCAATGGCTGCAGGCCAACGGCTTCGATTTACGTATTGGTCGCAAGGTGTTGAAGTACTTCGGCCGTGAGGCGCAGGCGCGTATCGAAGAGGACCCTTACCGTCTTCTGTCGTTCTTCGGCAAATGGGCGGATGTTGACCGACTGGCGATGAGCCGATTTGGCGTCCACGCTGATGACCCCCGACGCCTGCGTGGTGCTGTTGAGGAAGCGTGTTATCGCACGTTTGCCAACGGGCACACCGTCATGCTCAAGGCTGACCTCGAGAAGCAGCTCACCCCACTTCTGGGCGAGCCCCGCCACGATGCATCATGGCGTCAGCTTGCCGCTACAGCCGTGAGCGAAGGCCTGTCCAACGGCACCTTCGTAGAGAGCGCGTCCGGATTGCAGCCATTGGGCGCACTGGTCATGGAGAGGCAGGTCGCCAAAGCGATTTGCGAGCGGCTGACAGGAAGCCCGCAACCGTTGCTCAGTGCCGCTGCGGTGGACGGCATCATTGAGGCCGTTCAGGCCGAAGATGGCATCAGCCTGAACCGTGAGCAGCAAAGCGCCATTCATCTGGCCGCCGGACACGCGTTTGCCTGTATCACCGGCGGTGCGGGCGTAGGCAAGACGACCGTCCTTAAGGCTTTGTACCGCGTCTATGACGCTGCGGGCATCAAGGTACTTCAAGTCGCCCTCGCGGGACGCGCGGCGAAACGAATGCAGGAGGCAACCGACCGGGCGTCCGCGACTATCGCCAGCTTCCTCAAAGCGATGCGGGATTCAGATTTCGACGGCCCTACTGTGCTGGTTATCGACGAAGCGAGCATGGTCGACATCATTTCGATGAGTCGCATCTGCCAGGTGCTGCCTTCCCATGTGCGCTTGTTGCTAGCCGGAGACCCGCATCAGCTGATGCCCATCGGGCCAGGGTTGGTTCTCCATTCCATCGTACGCATTCCGGCTATCCCTGCAGTCGAGTTGACGACCGTGAAGCGCTACGGCGGAGAAATCTTTACGGTGGCGTCGGCGATTCGCGCTGGAATCTGGCCCGCCGCTGGCACTGACCACTCGGCTCCGGTCGCCTTCATCCCGTGCGACGACCGGTTGGTTGCCGAGCGGGTGGTTGAGTTGTATGCACTGGACCCTGCAAACACGCAAGTATTGTCCCCGTTGCGGAACGGTCCGGCAGGAACGAAAGCTCTGAACCAGATGTGTCAGCAGCGATTCACAAGCGGGCTTGCCGAGGTGGTGCGGTGGAATGACGAGTTCGAGCGGCCAGAGTATTGCGGATTCAACTTGGGCGACGTGCTTCTGTGCACGCGAAACATGTGGGACAAGGCCCTGCAAAATGGGTCGCTCGGCAAAGTCGTTCGGGTGGAAGCGCCGCCTGCCGGAGCTCCGGCTGAAACGCCCGCAATTCTCGCGTGGGTCGAATGGGACGACGGCGTCCTTCGCGCATTGACCGACGACATGCTCGAAGATGTCGAGCTGGGTCGTGCAGTCACCGTTCACAAAGCCCAAGGCTCGCAATGGCCTCGAATCATTGTGCCGGTGACGGATTCGCGGCTATTGGACCGCACGTTGCTTTACACCGCTATCACTCGAGCACAGGTGCAGGTTCTTCTGGTGGGCGACATCGATGCCGCGCGCCTGGCAGTACTTGCGCCTCCCAAGGCACATACGCGCAAGGTAGCGCTGGACCACGCCCTGGCGAAATATCTCGAAGAGGCGGAAGTCAGTGCCCTTGAGCAGGTATGAAACTGTGCGAAGACGCTGAATGGGTCAAGGGCGGGCGCAGCCCGGCGTAGCGAACCCTTGACGCACGCGGGGATTGCCACGCTATGGCCTGGTTGGAAGCTCGGCACTATCGGGCTTCCGACCATGCCATACTTGCGTGTTGGCAGGCGTGTGCCACGCCCGAATCATGGCTCTACCCACAAAACCGGGTCAGGTCGCCCCAGACGCTGAAAATGAGCCCTCAGGGCGACTTTACCAACAACTCTTCGGGCTGATGCGCCGGGAAAGCCCGTCACTCACTCACATCGAGCGCGCTATCAACATTTTTTAGTGGGGATAACCGTTTTGACCGTTCCGGCTCCATGCCGACCCGACCAGCGTCCCGCTGATCGATACAACGAGAAAGGCCCGCTTTCTGTGAGGAAAGCGGGCCTTTCTGTTTGGCGGCATTTTTTACGTCACACGCGCGCACGGAGCCTTTCCGCCGAAAATCACCGGCTCAAATGCTCCAGTGCATCCCGCAACGGCAGACTCGAAATCACGATCGGCCCGGTGAACGGCGTATCCAGATCGACGATCACATAAACCGCCGAAGCAATCGACACCGCTCCCAGCGTGATCGTCACCAGCGCCAACGCATTGCGCGGCGCGATCAACCCGAAGCTCAGAAAGATCACGCCTAGCCAGAACGTCAGCGTCTTGAAGAACGGCTGCGAAATCGAGCTGTGCGCTTCCTCGATGATCTTCCAGCGCGCGTCGATGACGCGGCGGTACTGAATCAGCGCGTCATCGAGCGCGCGTTGCTGCAACGCATCCTGCGTGCGCAGTTGTCGCAATTGCCGCCCCACCGTGGTCAGCATGTCGCCCAGACGCACGTTTTCGAGTTGCTGCGAACTGTCGGGCGAACCGAGATCGCGCGGGTAGTCGCCGCTCGGCGCGGGCTCGCGCGGCCACGTCGACGCGATCGCCGCCGCTGTGTACTGGCGCAACAGGCGTCGCGACCCGTCGGCCGCGCTGCCGAGCTCGCGCAGCGTCGTGTCGAATTCGATCAGTTCGGCCGCATAGGTGCGCAGATCGTTCGACGCGGTGTCGAAGCTCGATTTCGCCGATGCCGTCATCAAACCCAGCACCAGCGCGGCGAACGTCACCAGCATGCCGATCACGAGCTGCACCAGCTGTACGGTCTCGTGCGCCTTGTGCTCCTCCGGCAGCAGCGGCCGCACCCCGACGCCGAGGCCGGTGGCGATCAGCAGCAGCGCGAACACGAGTACGGCCGAACCGATTTCCGACATGGGCGCGCTCCGGGCAGGAAGGGGCTTCGACAGAAGGGCTGCAGCAAACGGGCTTCGAGACTCCATTGATGTAACGCAAGCGGGGCGAGCGATCAACCATAAAGTTTTCCACCGATGCGCCGTTGTCCTCAATGTGCTGTTTGCTTAATTTTCAGACAAGTTGCGGACCGGGCCGAACGGCGTGGGCGCAGCCTGCGTGGCCATGCAGCTATCGTCAACGATACGGAACCATCGGCCGGGCAGCCCAAGGAGACCAGTCCGATGTTGAAAAAGCTGTCGATTCGCACCAGCCTCACCCTGATGATCGTGTTCTTCGGCATCGTGCTGCTGCTCGGCGCGGCCGCGGGATTGTTGTCGCTGCGCTCGTCGAACGCGTCGCTGCAGCAGATGTACACGGTCGACACGCCCGCCGTCGCCGACCTCGAAGGCAGCTCCGGCCAGTTGCTGCGGCTGCGTCTGGCGCTTGCGACCTACGCGTCGCTCGTCGCGCTGAACGATCAGGACGGCGCGAGCGCGGTGCTCAAGCGCTTCGATCAGTACCGCAAAGCCTCCGACGAGCGGCTTGCCCACTATTTGAGCCATGCGGGCACGGATGCCGATGAGCAGCGTCTGATCGCCGACATGCAGCAAAAACGCGACGCGTTTCTGCGCGATGGCGTCGATCCGACGCTCGCCGCGCTGAGGTCGAGCGACACCAACGCCTTCCAGCAATTGCAGGCGCATAAGCTGCCATCGCTGTACAGCGCGTACGAGAAGGCAATGCTCGCGCTCGAGCAGTTGCAGCTCGATCATGGCGCCCAGCGCTATAAGGATGCTCAGGACCTGTTCTACGCGATCAGCACCGCGGTGGCGATCGGCATTGCGCTGTCGCTGGTCGGCGGCTTGCTCGCCCGCTTCGTGCTCGTGCGCGCGATCGTCACGCCGGTCGATGCGACGATCGCGCAGTTCCAGCGCATCGCCAATGGCGACCTGAGCGGCCGCGTCGAAGTGCTCGGCGACAACGAAATGGGTCGTCTCGCGGCTGCGCTGCGCAAGATGCAGGAGTCGCTGATCGCGACCGTCAACGCGGTTCGTCAAGGCACCGAATCGATCGATACCGGCGTCAGCGAGATCGCAGCGGGCAACGCCGATCTGTCGCAACGTACCGAGGAGCAGGCCGCGGCGCTCGAGGAAACGGCCGCGAGCATCGAAGAGCTGACCTCGACGGTCAAACAGACGGCCGACAACGCGAAGCAGGCGAGCACGCTCGCGCAGGGCGCCTCGACGCTGGCCGCGCAGGGTGGCGAGTTGACCGACAAGGTGGTCGGCACGATGCACGGCATCGTCGACGATTCGCGACAGATTGCCGATATCGTCGGTGTGATCGAGGGGATCGCGTTTCAGACCAACATCCTCGCGCTGAACGCCGCGGTCGAGGCGGCGCGCGCCGGCGAGCAGGGACGCGGCTTCGCGGTCGTCGCGAGCGAAGTGCGCTCGCTCGCCCAGCGCAGCGCGGCGGCGGCCAAGGAGATCAAGGGCTTGATCGATGCGTCTACCGCGCGCGTGGAGCAGGGCTCGCAGCTCGTCGAACGCTCGGGTACGACGATGAACGACATCGTCGGCGCGATCGCGCGCGTCAGTTCGATCATGAACGAGATCGCGGCGGCGGCGCTCGAACAGAGCACCGGCATCGATCAGGTCAATCGCGCGGTCGGTCAGATGGACGAGGTCACGCAGCAGAACGCGGCGCTCGTCGAGCAGGCGGCCGCGGCGGCGAGTTCGCTGGAAGATCAGGCACGGCGCCTGTCGGCGGCGGTGGCGGTGTTCCAGACCGGCAGCGAGTCGCGCGGTGGTGTTGCTGCGCCGGGCGCGAAGCGGGCCGGAGTTGTCCGCGAGCGCAGCCTGGATAGCGAGTTCGTCGCGGCGTGATGCGAACCGTTGCGCGGGATCACCGCGCAACTTATCCAGTCTCTCTCTATTGGATGGCTTCGTAATACCTCACCACGGCGTCGACTTCCTCAAGCGCCATCGGCGGTGCGAGGTTGCACATCTGCTAGTTGATGTTGTTGCGCCGCGCCCGAAGCGAACGCCTGCATCTGCGCGGTCAGATAAGCCGTTGATTGTCGCCGAGCCACGGCGCCGGGATCTTGAGATCGAGTTGGCCGTGACGCGCGGCGCACGGTCCGAGATTGCGTTGCGGATGGCCCTGCATCACGAGCCCGGTTGCGATAGCGAATGGCTCACGGCGTGACGAGCCACTGCGCTGCGTCACCGCGCGACTTCCCACCTTCCCACTACTGCATGGCCGCGTAATACCTCGCCACGGCGTCCATTTCCTCGGGCGTCATCTGCCGCGCGACGTTGCGCATCTGCTCGTTGATGTCGTTGGCCCGAGCGCCCGAAGCGAACGCCTGCAACTGCGCGGTCAGATAAGCCGCCGACAGTCCGCCGAGCCACGGTGCCGCGCCCTTGCGATCGAGCTGGCCATGGCACGCCGCGCACGGCGCGATATTGCGCTGCGGATCGCCCTGCATCACGAGCCTGACAGCAATCGGATCGGGGCCTTCGCCGGCCCGGGTTTTCTCGGCCGCCGGAGCGAGCGGGAGCGACGCGTAGTAGGCGGCCAGATCGTGCAGATCCTGGTCGCTGCGTCCGGCGATGATCGCCTGCATGACCGCGCTTGGCCGCTGGCCGCTCTGAAAATCGCGCAGTTCCTTGTAGATCGCGTCGGCGTACTGTCCGGCTAGCGGCGGCGCGGTGACCTGCACGGTAGCGAGCACGCCGTGGCACATCGAGCAGTGCTGATTCGCAAGCGTCGCGCCGCGACCGATCGAATCCGCCAACGGGTGATTCGCGCCCGAAGGCGGCAATACGACGACGTCGCTCGGCACCTGGCTCTTCTCATTGCCGCTGTACCAGCTCGACGGCACGCCGGCGGCGCCGCAAATCCGCGCCCACAGGCTGAGGTCGCCGAATGCGGTGCTCGCCGACGGCAGCCACACGAAGCCGATCAGAATCGCGACGATCGCGATCGCAACCGTGCCGCCGACGCTCCACACGAACCACGGATTGCGCAGGGTGAACAGGCGTTCTTCGTTCATCGCGGCGCTCCGACGACGACTGCCGGCACCGAAGTCTGCGGCAGTTTGAGCAACTGGACGATCGGGAAGCTGTAGTTGACGACCGTGAGCCCGATCATCAGCGCGACCCACAGGCCGAAGCCGTTGAGCGCGACCGGCACGCGCTCGACCGGGTGCGCCGCGACCGCGAAACGGAACGCCGGCGGTTCTTCCTCGGGGCCGAACTGCGATTTCGCGAGGATATAAACGAACTGCAGGCCGGACACCAGCAGGATCAGGCCGCCCACCGCCGACATGACGACCCACACGCCCTGTCCCTGCACGCCGGGCATCGCGTAGTCGTAATAGGCCATGCGGCGCGGCGCGCCGAGCAGGCCGACCCAATGCCACGGTATCGTGACCACCATCATGCCGATGAACCACAGCCACAATTGCGTACGCATCAGTTTCACCGACACGATCGCGCGGCCGGTCAGATGCGGCCACAGTTCGTATGCGATCACGAAGTACATGATGACGATCGCGCCGCCGAAAATCAGGTGGAAGTGGCCGGTCACCCACTGCGTGTTGTGCACGGTCGAGTTCAACTGATAGCTCATGTTGATGAGGCCGCCCGCGCCGCCGAAGCCAAGCATCACGAACGAGAACGCGACTGCCAGCATGATCGGGTTGCTCCACGGCAACGCGGTCAGCCAGCCGAGCGCGCCCTTGCCGCCGCGCAGCCGACCGGCGATTTCCACCGACGCGCAGATCGTGAACACGGTCAGCAGCGTCGGCACCGACACCATGCCGGTGAACACCGCGTGCACGAACTTGAAGCCAGCGCCGACTTGCGGATCGACGAACAGGTGATGGATGCCGATCGGCATTGCGAACACGAGGAACAGGATGAACGACACCCGCGCCATCGAGTCGCTGTAGAGCCGTCCGCCGATCGAGCGTGGCACCAGCGTGTAGAACGCGATGTAAGCCGGAAACAGCCAGAAGTAGACGATCGCGTGCAGCGTCCACGAGAACAGCACGCGGGCGAGGCCGGCGTCGATCGTATGGGCGAAGCCTAGCGCGACCGGCAGGATCTGGAACAGGATTTCGAGCGCCGCGCCGACCGCGGTCCAAGCCCACAGGTACGCGCCCGCGACGTTCGCGAACATCGCGAGCGGCACGGGTTTGCCCGGGTTCGCACGCTTCCAGATGCGCAGGTTCACATGCATCAGCGCGACCCAGATCCACGAGCCGACCACTACCAGCACGACGCCGAGGTAGTAGAACGGGCTGCCGATCATCGGCGGATAGAACGTGTAGAGCACCGAGGCGCGGCCGAGCGCGACCGGCACCATCGCCATCACCGCGCCGACCAGCAGCATGATGAGCGCGGCCCACGCCCATTTGAGGCCGACGAGGCGCTGCCCGAGCGAGAGTTCGACGATCGCGTAGCCGAAGGCCATCGCGACCAGCGTCGGCATCACGTAGGCCATCACGGTGCCGTGCGCGGTGACCGAACGGTAGTACAGCTCAGGATCGCCGATCCACGGCAACAGGGGACTGCGCACCAGCATCTGCCATGCGCCGAGGCATAGCGCGATCGCGAACGTGATGAAGGCGAGCCAGAAATGCGCGAGTACGAGTCGCTTAGCGTGGAACACAGCTCAGTCTCCGTGATTGTCGTGCCTGCTCGAAGAAGGCGGCTTTGTCGATCACCTTCACGTGCGCCCACATGGCCTGATGGCCGAAACCGCAGAATTCGTGGCACGGCATCGCGTGATCGGCGGGATGGTCGAACTGCGTGTTCAGCGTCGCGACGTAGCCGGGCACGATCATCGTGTTGATGTTGGTGTCGGTGACGAGCAGGCCGTGCACGACGTCGGCGCTGGTGGTGCGGATCGTGATCGGCGTATCGGCGGGCACCAGCAGACATTGCGGCGTGAACGAGTACTGCTGCGCGACGAAGCGCACGATCACCGAGCCGTCCGGCTGCACCGCGCTGCCTAGGTTGTCTTCGGCGAATTCGCCGGATAGCTGCAGGCGCGACGGATCGATCGTCTCGACGCGCGACGGCGGCATCATCGACCAATGCACGCCCACGAACACGATCACGGCGAGCATCAGCACGATCAGCGCGACCGCGAAGATCGCCCAGCGCCGCTCGGCGCGCAGTGCGACCGCGTGGCCGCTTCCGGGTTGATGTGAGGAGTCGGTCGACATGGTCAGTGGATGATGCCGCGCGGCAGAAACGCGAAAAAGTAGAAGGCGAACCAAATCAGCATCACGATGACCGCGGCGACGCCGGCCAGCGCGATCGCGCCGCGCGGACCGGACGCGACGACGTGCTCGACTTCGTCGTCGGTCGGCGGAGCGGCGCTGGGCGGGTCGTTCGCTTTCATGTCGATGGTTCTCCTATGCGGCGCTTCGGTGTGGCCCTTTCGGGACGGCAACTCAATGCAGCGGTGCCTTGCGCAGCTCGTTGACCTCGCGGGCCGTCACCGGCAGCCCGTGATTGCCCCACGCGGTGCGGATGAAGGTGACGACGGCGGCCGCTTCGGCGTCGTTGAGCTCCTGGCCGAACGGCGGCATGCCGAACGGCTGCGGATTTCGTTTGGTGCCCGGCGGGAAGCCGCCGTTCAGCACGATGCGGATCGGATTGACGGCCGAGTCCATTTCGATCGACTGGTTGCCCGCCAGAGGCGGGTAGTGCGGCAGCTGTCCTTCGCCGTTGTCGCCGTGGCAGATCGCGCACTTGTCCGCATAGATCTGCTTGCCGAGCGCGAACACCTTCGGGTTCGGGTTCGCGCTCGGGCCGGTCTTGCGGCCGCCCTGGTCGGGCAGCGACTTCAGATAGACGGCCATTGCGCGGATGTCTTCCTCGCTCAGATGCTGCAGGCTGTGATAAGTGACCTCGGCCATCGGGCCGTAGACGGCGCCACGATTGGAGATCCCCGCCTGCAGCAGATCGACGATGTCCTGGATGCTCCAGTCGCCGAGGCCGCCGTCCTTGTCCGAAGTGAGCGACGGCGCATACCAGTTCTGCACCGGAATCAGCCCGCCCGCGAACTGCTCGCGCGGCGACGAACCGCCCAGCATATTGATGCGCGTGTGACACATCGTGCAGTGCCCGAGCCCCTCGACCAGATACGCGCCGCGATTCCATTCGACCGATTTGGTCGGGTCGGGCTTGAATTCGCCCTCGTGGAAATACAGCGTACGCCAGCCGTACAGCAGATCGCGCTGATTGAACGGGAAGCGCAGCGTGTGCGGGTGATTCGGCTGACGCACCGGCTCGACGGTCTTCAGGAACGCGAAGATCGCGTCCGAGTCCTCGCGCGTGACTTTCGTGTACTGGGCGACCGGCATTGCCGGATAGATCGGCGCGCCGTCCGGCTTGCGGCCGGTGCGCATCATCTTGAAGAACGCTTCCTCGCTCCACGTGCCGATGCCGTACTGCGGGTCCGGCGTGATGTTCGGCGAGTACAGCGTGCCGAACGGCGTTTCCATCGCGAGGCCGCCGGCGAACAGCCGGCCGCGCGGCGCGGTGTGGCACGCAATGCAGTCGCCCGCGCGCGCAAGATATTCGCCGCGTCTGACGATCTCGGGGCGAGTGTCGGGACTGGTTCCAGCCGTGGTAGTTGCTTCCGCGACTTGGGGCGCCGCGGTCGCGGCATGCGCCGTCGTCGTGAGCGGTCCATGGACCAGCAACGCGAGCGCGAAGCTGCCGATCGCAAGGACGCTAGCCATGCCTGCCGGGCGCAGCCAACCGGACGGGCGGAGTGTCGGCTTCATTGCGGTTGGCTCCCGCAAGCGAGGGGTAGCCGCTCGGCGGATGCCGGTGCGGGCCGGGGATCGGCGGGACGCGGCTGGCGCGCGAGCCAGTTCGATACCGCGGCGATGTCGTTGTCGTTCAGCTTGAGCGCGATCGTGCGCATGCAGTCCGGCGCGAGCGCGTGGCGGGTGCCCGAGCGCCACGTGCCCATCTGTCCGGCGATATAGCTCGCGTGCAAGCCGAGCAGGCCCGGAATGCCCGGCTGCGTGCCGGTCATGCGCGCGCCGTGACAGGCGATGCACGCCGGTATGCCGCGCGCCGGGTCGCCATGCGTCACGAGCTTTTCACCGGCGGCAAGCAGCTTCGGCGACAGGGCGGCGCGCTCGGATTCGGGATAGGGCGGCTGCAGGGCCGCGAAGTACTCGCTGATCTGACGCAGGTAGTCGTCGGGCAGGAACGCTAGCAGATAGCCCATCGGCGGATAGGTGCGGCCGCCGTCGCGAAACGCGATCAGCTGATTGAACAGGTACTCGGCCGGCTTGCCGGCGATGCGCGGGAAGTAGTCGTTTTTGCGTCCCTGGCCCTGCTCGCCGTGACACGACGTGCAGGCTCGTACGCGCTGGTCCATCGATGGTGGCATCGCGACGGACGTGTCGGTGGCCGCTAACGCCGCGCCGCTCCATAGCGCATGAAGCGCGCACAGCACGGACAGGACCGCAGAGCCGATAGTTTTGCGATACACACCGGGCCTCGTCGTGGAACGTTCTTATCGCTCGATTTATATACCCGGCGCGAGTGTGCGGATTGACTCATGAATCCGGAAACGACGCATCTCGGGACTAGCTGCTTTTAATTGACTGCTATTAACCGCTATTCGGAACGGGCTTGTTCGGCAACGCGAACTACAGAAGCGCAATGATGATGCAATTGTCCGGCAAAAACTTTGATCTGCGACAATGATCCGCGCTGGATGCGCCTGGGACGGCGACTTTCGGGCTCCAATGAGCGACGCATGAGGCGCTGAAAAGCGCGTGATATCCGTTAGCAGCCTGCAACAATTTATCGGACCCGTCAATAGAGAATACAAAGGTAAACAGGCGCTTCGATAATCACGGACTGGCACGGATGCCGGCCCCAGCGCGGTGGATTTTGTTGCGCTGCGGTTTATCGATGTCAATGCATCAGGTGAATGTGATTAGCTGATGTCGATCCATAAATTTTGCTGTGAATTTTATTTGTGCCTGGCTCTGCGTCTCATTCGTGTGGTTTCACGTTTTGCGCGAATGCCGGTGGGCTTCATGCGAAGAGCCGCACGAGCGCATCACGTGCATTGCTGACCAGTTCGCTTTCGCCCATACGCCCCGGCAGCAGATGAAACTCGATGGCGGGCAGGGGCGGCAAGCCGATGTTCGCCGCGCACGCCACCACGCCGCCGCCGAGCGACGACTCGTTCAGACAGGAAATCCCGAGCCCCGCCTTCAAGGCGAGTTGCAGCCCCGCGACGCCCGACGCCGAATGCGACACCACGTACGCTACCTTGTGTTCGTCGAGCAGCTTGACGACGAAGCGCTGCAACTGACAGGTCGTCGGCAGCAGCACTAGTTGATACGGCGCGGCGGGGCGGGTGGTGGCATCGGCGCAACTGGCCCATAGCAGCTTTTCGCGCCGCACGACGATGCTCGCGCCACCGGCACCGGCACCGGCGCCGGCGCCGCGTGCGCGCGGCTGGCCTAGGACGAGCCGCGCCGACAAACCGATGTCGAACGACGCGTGATCGTCCGCGCCGCTGTCGATCACCGCGCTTGGCAGCACCGTCACGTGCAGCTTCAGCCGCGGATGCTGTTCCGAAAACGTCTTGAGGATGCGCGCGATGTCGTGCGGACGGTAGTAATCGGTGATCGCGATGCGCAGTTCGCCGTCGAGCGAGCGGCCTTGCAGGTCGTCGAAGGCCGCTTCGCTCATCGCGATGATGCGGCGCGCGTGCTCGAGCAGACGCTCGCCCGCGGGCGTCGGGCTCACGCCCTGGCGGCCGCGCACGAGGAGCGGCTGGCCGGCGCGCTCCTCGAGCTTCTTCAACTGCTCGCTTACCGACGACTGCGACAGGAACACGCGCTCGGCGCCCGCCGACACCCCGCCCGATTCGGCGACGGCGACGAAGGTCCGCAACTGTGCAAGGTCGAAACCACGCTGGCTCATGATTCGGTTTTTCCGATGGAGGCGATCTAAATTTCCGGCTTTTCCGATGGAATGCCCAGCCGTAGCATACCCCCGAATACACACGGAGGGTGGGATGGAAAACGGATCTATGACAGCGTCGCGCGGCATCGGCCAGCGCGGCGCGCGGCATCGCTGGAAGGTGCTGGGCGTGGGCTTCGCCGCGAACGCGAGCTTTTCGGCGGCATTCTCGGGAATTCCGACGACGGCGGTGTTCCTGCGCTCGGACTACCACCTCGGCAACCATGGGCTCGGCCTCGTGCTGGGCATGCTCGGGCTCGGCATTGCGGTCAGCGAGTTGCCGTGGGGACTGTTGACCGACCGCTGGGGCGATCGTCGCGTGCTGCTGCTCGGCTTGCTGTCGACCGCGGCCGCGCTCGCCGGTCTCGCGCTGTTCGTGTCGCCGGGCGACGCTCAGGTGCCCGGCATCGTCCCGCTCGCGCTCGGGCTGCTGCTGGTCGGATTGCTGGGCGGCAGCGTCAACGGATCGAGCGGCCGAGCGGTGATGGCGTGGTTTCGCGAAGGCGAGCGTGGCCTCGCGATGAGCATCCGGCAAACCGCCGTGCCGGCGGGCGGTGGACTTGGCGCATTGGTGCTGCCGGTGCTCGCCTCGCACTTCGGTTTTGCGAGCGCCTATGCGGTGCTGGCATTGGCATGCGCGATCACCGCGTGGTTCGCGTGGCGCTGGCTGCACGAGCCCGCGCAGGCGGCTGCGACGGCCGGTGCAGGGGCGGCCAGTGGGCGGGGCGTAGACGCTTCGAACGGCGCGCCTTTGCCGATGCGTTCGCCATTGCGCGACATTGCGATCTGGCGCGTCGCGCTCGGCGCGGGCGCGCTGTGCGTGCCGCAGATTGCCGTGATCACGTTCGGCACGGTGTTTCTGCACGACTTCGGGCGTGCCGGCGTGTTCGCGATCAGCGTGACGATGGCCGCGGTGCAGACCGGCGCCGCGGTCGCGCGGGTCTGGAGCGGTGCGTGGACCGACCGGCGCGGCAACCGTCGCGCGTATATGCGGGCCTGCAGTCTATTGACCGCCGTGCTGTTCGTGCTGCTCGCGCTCGCGACCGGGCTCGTCGGCATGCATCGCGCCGGGGCGGTTGCGCTGTTCGCGCTGATGATCGTGTTCGGCGGAGTTAGCGCGTCGGCGTGGCACGGCGTCGCGTTCACCGAACTCGCGTCCCTTGCCGGTACCCGCCGCGCGGGCACCGCGCTCGCGATGGGCAACACCTGCGTGTTCCTCACGCTGTTCGTGACGCCGCTCGCGATTCCCGCGCTGCTGTCCATCGGAGGATGGCCGCTGGTGTGGAGCGTGGCGAGCGCGTGCGCGTTGCTCGCGTTGCCGGTGTTTCCGCGCGCCGCGTCGACGCGTGCGATGCGCGCGACGCGTGCCTGTGATGCGGCGTGAGACATGATTTGAACAGCGCGCGCCTTGCGTTTTCGAATGGATTTGATTCGATTCGAATAACGGTGCGCATTTTGCTCGGTAGGACTATAAATTATCCCGATCATTTAACCGGATTAGGAACGCTCCGATTGTCGTGAATTTGCGAGGGTGATCAGATGGCTTTTCCGGCACGTCGCGTGATTGACGCGGCGAAGGTCGACGCCCGCCGCCCGCACAGCCACCCCCGCACGCATTCCGACCATTCCGACAACGAGCGAGACTAATCGTGACAAATCTTCGAATCATTCTGGCGGACGATCATCCGTTCGTCCTGCTTGGCCTGAAATCGACGCTGGAGGCGCACGAAGGTCTGACTGTCGTCGGTCAGGCGCAGATGCCGACTGCGTTGATCGCGTTGCTTCAACACACACCGTGCGACGTGCTCGTCGTCGATCTGTCCATGCCGGAGCCCGCCGGCGAGATTAGCGACGGACTCGGCCTGATCCAGCGCATTCGCGGCGAGTGGCCGTCATTGCGCGTCGTCGTCGTGACCGGGCAGACGAATGCCGCGATGTTGCGCGTCGTCGCCGCCGATGCCGCAATCAGCGTGGTCGGCAAAGCCGATTCGCTCGAGGAACTGCCGCAAGCCGTCTGCGACAGTGTGCGCGGCGCGCGCTACCTGGGCCGCTCGGTGGTCGAAACGCTCGAGCGTTCGCAGCCGGACAACGGTCGGTTCGTGTCGGCCCTGATGCTGTCGAAGCGGCAGACCGACATCGTGCGCAGGCTCGTGAGCGGCGAGTCCATCGTGCAGATCGCGGCGGCGCTCGGCTGCCATCGCCGCACGGTGAGTCGGCAAAAGCGTGAAGCGATGGCACGACTGGGCGTGAGCGACGACCCCGCGCTCTTTTCCTGTGTACGCGCGTGCGGCTCGCTCCTCCTCGAAGTGGAAAACTAAGCATCGGGCACGCGGTCGTTCGGTCCATTTCAGAGCGCTCTGATGTTTGTCGCAAAAGAAATGCTCGACCATTGCGTGAGCGCCGGTCACGCATAACAAGGTGTCGAGAAATGAAAGTATCGAGGAGCGCCAGAAGATGAACCTCTTGGCTGCATCAGGCACGCCTGTTCGAACGATCATTGCGGACGATCATCCGCTGGTCCTGCTGGCTATAGAAAATCTGATTGGCAACTATCCCAACCTGAAGGTGGTCGGCCGTGCGGCGGATGTCGCCGAACTGTTGATTGAAGTCGATCGCTGTCCTTGCGATCTCGTGCTGATGGATCTTTACATGCCAGGAGGGAGCAACGAAAACCGGTTCGACGTCGTCAGGCAGTTAAAGGAACGCTATCCCAACATGGCGCTCGTCATCCTGACAATGGAAACGGAAGCGGCGACGCTGCGCAAGGTGATGTCGCTTGGCGTGGACGGGCTGCTGAGCAAACGTGATCGTATCGATCTGATCCACGTGGCGCTGGTCATGGCGCTGGCGCGCGAATGTTATGTCGGTCCGGCGGTGCGCGCCATGTTGGCCGACGTAACGTTGACGCAACGTCTCGACTTCGTGCGCGCCACCCTTTCTCGCCGCGAGCTCGAGGTGTTTACGCAGTACGCGTCAGGGCTCGGCGTCACGGAAATCGCCACGCGCTTGGGACGTAGTGTGAAGACAATCAGCGCGCAGAAGTGCATGGCCATGCGCAAGCTCTCGCTGAATAGCGACGCCGAACTGTTTCGCTTCGCAGTCGAGCACGGGGTGGTTCCAGAACGACTTGATCAGGTCCGCTAACCGGGCGGCAACCTGCTGCGCATAGGCGCGGCGACTAGATCGGCATAACCGGGGAGACATATTTCGTGCGGTATGCCGATCGACACCATAAAAAAGTCACTGAACAGAATGACAAACAAGATTCACGTCGTCGTGGCGGACGATCACGACTCCATTCGCGCGGGCGTCCGAACGCTGCTGCGCGACAAGCCGAATATCGAGATTGTCGGCGAAGCTGCCGACACCCGCGGTCTCGCGAAGCTGCTCGAAGCTTGCGCATGCGACGTCGTTGTATCGGACATCGGCATGCCGGGACTCGACGGGGACACCAGCGCGGTGCCGCTATTGCGTCGGCTGCTTCGGCGCACGCCGCATCCCCACGTGGTGGTGCTGACCATGATTGGGCGCGCGCATGTGTTGGCCGGCTTGCGCAATATCGGTGTGACGGGAATCGTCGACAAGCGCGACGCCGTGGACGCATTGATCGACGCGATCGAAGCCGTTGCCGCCGGGGGCACCCATCTATCGGAACAGGTTCGTGCCGCACTCGCTGCCGCGGAGCCTGCGCCGCCCCGGCGCGGCGGTGCGATGAGCGCACGCGAGTGGGAGGTGTTTCAACTCTATGTGCGAGGCCTCGCGGTGCACGAGATCGCCACACGTCTGCGACGGAGTGACAAAACGATCAGCACGCAAAAACGCAGCGCGATGCGCAAGCTCGGACTGGAAACAGAAGCCGACCTGATCAACTACGCCACTCAGATTGGGCTGATATGAGGCGACGCGATGGTCATATTTTCTTGCTTTCGACGGCTTTGACGTAGCCCTTATCAGACTCATCTGATTGGCATGGCTCGGGGGGCACCCAATAATCCTGGCCGCCGCCGGTCGTTGCGCGCCTTGGGCCGCAACTGCCGCTGTGGTTAGTTCGTGATCCGATTAGATGGATCAGGGGAATCCGGTGCAGACCTCTTCGCGCGATCGTTCGGTGTCTGTACCTCGTACTTGACGGATGGGGCAGAGATGGTGGCACTAGGCAAGCGATTATGGAGCGAGGGTGTGGGTACGGCATGGCTCGTGTTCGTCGGCTGCGGCAGTACGGTGTTGGACACCACGGGCACATTGCAGGCTAGTAGCGCGTTGCAGATGTCGTTGGCGTTCGGGCTTGCGCTCGCTACTGGCAGCTATGCGTTCGGCAAGATCTCCGGCGCGCATTTCAATCCTGCTGTCACCATCGGCTTGACCGTCGCGCAGCGCTTTCCCGTGCGTGATCTGTTGCCCTATATCTCCGCGCAAATCGGCGGCGCAATAGTCGCCGCGGCGCTTCTCGCTTACCTCGCTAGTGGCCGGCCAGGTTTCGAACTCGCCGCGAGCGAATTCGCGGCGAACGGCTTCGGTGCTCATTCGCCCGCCGACTATCCGTTGCATTCGGCGCTCGTCGTGGAAGTCGTGCTGTCGTTCGTGTTTGTCGGGACCTGCCTGCTGGTCGTCGTTCGAAAAGAGTTGGCAACGGTTGCGCCGTTCATCACCGGCGCATGTCTGATGCTCGTCTACCTGGTGTCGATTCCGGTCACCAATGGAGCGGTCAATCCGGCCCGCTCGACAGCGCAGGCAGTGTTCGTCGGCAACTGGGCGCTGGACCAGCTGTGGCTGTTCTGGGCAGCGCCGTTGGCCGGCGCAATTGCGGCTGGCGTCCTGTTTTCGTTTCTGCACGGTCGAGTTGATTCGTCCGCGGTGTCATTGGTGGACGGACAGGGTGACGTTTCGTGAGCGGGGGGCGCTACTCATCACTTCCGATCGATACGAGTTCTCAATGCGAGGTGCCGCTGACGTTGGGGCTGCGGCGTTTGTTGCGGTGTCTTTGGCAGCGCTCGCCGCGGCACTCAATGATGCGCTGGCTGGTGTTATCTCTGCTGGCGGCTACGCATGCGGTCTGCATGGCCGCGCCTGCCGGCGCTGCGTCAGAGTCACCCGTCATCTCCACAGTGCGAGCCGATGTCTCCGCGTCGTCACCCAATGCATTTCCTTCCAGACTGACCGTGGGCATACTCGAAGGTGGCTGGCCGCCGTTCGACATCCCGCGGGGTGGCCAGCTCGCCGGCGTCAGCGGCGACCTGTTGCGCGCGCTCCTGGGGCCGAACGTCGTCATCGAGACGAAGAGCTTTCCCGACATGGCCAAACTGGTCGCCGCGGCTTGCGCCGGCGAGGTCGACCTGCTGACGAGCATAGCGCGCACGCCGGAGCGCGAGCGCTGCCTCGGCTTTACGGCTCCCTACTTCCACTCGTTCGCGTCGGCTGTCGTGCGTCGTGACGACGCCCGGTATGTGAAGCCCACTGATCTCGCCGGCGCGCGTATCGCGATCGAGCGCGGTTTTGCGCGTGAGCGTTTGTTGCGCGCCGGTTTTCCGCGCGCGAAGATCGTCTCGTTCGCGAGCACGCACGAAGCGCTGAACGCGCTATTGCATGGCGATGCCGACGTCTATTTCGGCTTCACACCGGTCGTTCAATACGAACTGGCGACCGACGCGTATCGCAATCTGCGCGTAGCGTTCGAGCAAGGCGGCAAAGCGCTCGACCTGCGCTTTGCGGTATCGCCCCGGCAGCTTGCCTTGCGCGATCAACTGAACCGCGCGCTGGTGTCGATGAATCCCGCCGAAGCCGCTGCGATACGCGCGCTCTGGCTGTCCGGCAACTTCAACGCGGCGCCCGCGACGGGTGCCCCACGCTTCGCGCTAACGCCGGAAGAGAAGAACTGGCTGCGTTCGCTGTCGCCGTTGCAGATCGGCTTCGACGACGATTGGGCTCCGTTCAGCTATGTTGACGCCGCGGGTCGCCCCGTCGGTCTGACCGCCGATTACCTCGCATACCTGAGCAGCACGCTCGGTGTCGTGTTCAACCGCGCACGCACGGCCGACTGGGCAGCCACCATCGACGCATTCCAGCGCGGCGACATCGCGATGCTGTCCTCCACATCGAGTCGCGGTGCGCTTCTCGTGGGCGCCGACCGTAGCCGCGTGTACGAGAGCGATCCGCTGGTGATCGTCGGACGCACCGGCGTGCCGCCTCCATGCTGGTTCGACGACATCGCGTCGTGCCGCGTCGTGATGTCGCCGCACGTAGCCGGTTCGGTGCCCCTCGCGTTGGAGGCGGTGCCGGTCGATCACATCGTCGTCGCGGCGAGCCTGGGCGAGGCGATGCGCATGGTCGCGAGTGGCGAGGTCGACGTGCTGGTCGGCAACGCTGCCGCGATCAACGTGCAACTCCGGCAGCGCTACGCCGGCGCGCTCAGGGTGCTCGACTCGCTCGGTGAATCCGACTCGTTGTATTTTGCTGTGCGCGAGGATTTAAGTCCGCTCGTCAAGCTGATCGATCGCGCGTTGCAGGCGATGCCGGCAGCCGAAAAGCAACGCATCCGGAGCAAGTGGGTGAGCCCCGCCGCGCCGGACAACGCGATGTGGAGCGTGACTGCGGTGCGGCTGCTGCCGGTGCTGATCGGCATCGGCGTGGTGCTGCTGGTGACGCTGCGCGCGTACGTGCTGCTGCAACGCGAAGTCCGGCTGCGCAAGCAGACCGAGCGCGAACTCGCGCTGCAATTGAACTTCCAGGAAACGATGATGAAGACGGTGCCGTATCCGCTCATCGCGAAAGGCTTGGACGGACGGTACATCGCGATCAACGAGGCATACGAGAAGGCGTGCGGGCTGCAGCGCAAGGACGTGCTCGGGCGCACAACGGCCGAGGTCGGCACATGGGGCGAGGCCAATAGCCGTGTGCTCGACGACATGACACACGAGCTCCTGCGCGGCGGCGGCATCGCCAAAGTCGAACTGCAGTTCGAGGACGGTGCTGGCGAGTCGCGGCATGGCATTTTTTGGACGAGCGTCTGCGAAGGCGGCGATGGGCAGCCGGCATACGTACTCGGCACGATGGTCGACATCACCGACATCCGGCGCGCCGAGATGCGCGCGCGCGAAACCGAACGGCGTCTGTTCGACGTCACGCGCTCGTTGCCGGCCGTCGTGTTCCAGATGCGGCGCTCGCCGGAAGGCGCGTATTCCTTCCCGTACATCGGCGGCGACGCGCGACATCTGCTCGGCGACAGCGATTCGCAGGGCGGGGCGCGAGTCGACTTTCAGCGCATATCGGAGCTGGATCGGCCAATCGTTCTTGCCGAGCTCGAGCGTTCCGCGATCTGTACCTCTGCGGTGCATATTGAGTTCCGTGTCGAAAGCGCCGGTCAACTGAAGTGGATGCGGGCCGAACTGGTGCCGCAGCGCGAAGCCGATGGCGGCGTCGTTTGGAGCGGCTATTGGGTCGACGCGAGCGTCGAGCGCGCGCGTTCTGAGGAACTCGCCCGAGCGCGCGATGTGGCCGAGGCGGCCTCGCGCGCGAAGGACAACTTCTTCGCGATGATGAGCCACGAAATCCGCACCCCGATGAACGGCGTGCTCGGTCTCGTCGAAGTGCTCGAGCGCACGCCGCTCAGTACCGATCAGAGCGAAATGCTCGGCATGATCCACGAGTCGGCGGGCGCGCTGCTGCAGATTCTCGATGATTTGCTCGACTATTCGAAGATCGAGGCGGGTCGGCTCACGCTCGAAGCCGAGCCGATCGATCTACGTGAGCTCGTCGATAACGCGGTCGGCCTGCTCGCCGGGCGCGCCCACGAAAAGGGGCTGAAAGTGCGTGTCGACATCGCGAGCGACGCCGCTGCGACGCTCCGTGGCGACAGCGTGCGTCTGCGCCAGATCCTGTTCAACCTGCTCGGCAATGCAATCAAGTTCACGCCGAAGGGCGAGGTGGGTGTCAGCGTAGCGGTCGTCGAAGACCGCGCGGGTTCGCAGACGCTGGAGCTGACCGTTCGGGACACCGGCATCGGCATCGCGCCGGATCTGCAGGCGGGGCTGTTCGAGCCGTTCGTGCAGGCCGAGTCGTCCACCACGCGGCGCTTCGGCGGCACAGGCCTCGGGCTGACGATCTGTCGCAAGCTGATCGACCTGATGAACGGCACGCTCACGCTGCACAGCGAACCCGGCCGCGGCACGAGCATGATCGTGCGGCTGACGATGCCGATCGTCGAACAGCGTTATTCGATCAATGGTCTGCACGGCAAGCTCGGCGTAGTAATCACGCGAGATCGACGCATCGGCCGGGCTCTCGCACACTTCGGCGAGGCGCTGGGGCTCGAACTGCACAGCCTCTCGGGCGATGCGGCGACGCTTGCCAAAAGCGACGTACTGAGCTGCGCGGATCTGCTGTTCGTCGGCGAGGACGTCACGTTGCCGGCACATATCGGCACAAATGCGTGCATCGTCACGCTGACCGAAAAACCGAAGCCAACGGGTTACCGCATCCTCGACGACAAGGTGCGCGTCAGCATCAATCCGATTTCGTGGCGCGGCCTCGGCGCCGCTTGTGCGGCCGCGATGACGGAGCTGCCGTCGATCGCCCGGATGGCATCGAGCGTGGTAGGCGTGCCGTTCACGACCGATGGCATCGCGCCGCCGCCCGATCGCGAACGCGCGCTCGCGAACGGGCGGCTGATTCTTGTCGCGGAAGATCATCCAGTCAATCAGGAGTTGATCCGTCATCAGCTCGCCCTGCCGGGGTTCGCGTGCGACGTCACCAACGACGGCGCCGAAGCGCTCACCGCGCTAGAGCGCACGAGCTATGGCTGCCTGATTACGGACTGCCATATGCCGAACCTGTCCGGCTATGAACTGACCCGTCGTATCCGCCAAGCGGAGGCACTGCACGGCGGCGCGCGGCGTCTGCCGATACTCGGCATCACGGCCAATACCGCGCCCGACGACCTGAGTCTGTGCCGCGAAGCCGGCATGGACGACAGTCTGATCAAGCCGACCCGGCTCGCCACGTTGCGCGACCACCTGAGCCGCTGGTTTGGCACTGAGGTCGAGTGGCACCCCGCCCCGGCGGAAACAACCGATCGCGTTTCGACCGCGTCGGCCGGCGAGCCGCAGGTCACCCAACGTGCCGGTGCCGAACCGTTCGTGCCCGTCGACCTCGCGCGCATGACGCAGTTATGGGGAAGCGAGTCGACGGTCAAGGCGTTGCTAGATTCATTCGTCTCGTCGATGCGCGACGACATCGACGCGCTGGCGACGTTACTCGAACGCGCGGACATGGGGCGGGTGCACGAGTGGCTGCACCGGGTGATGGGGGCGGCGAGCGTGCTGCAGTATCCGCCGCTCCTAAAGGCGCTCGAAGCCTATCGCCGCGTCATTGTCGCGAAGTCGCCGGAGCAGTTGCGTAACGAGGGGCATGCGCTAATTCGACAATGCGAGGCAATACTCGATGGCATCGAACAGCAGGCCGCATTGCTCGCGTAGCGAGCGGCGCGCCGTAGACTCGCGCAAATACACGGGCGGTTCAATCGGCCGCAACCAAAATCAGGACGAAAAAAAACGCGGCCGAAGCCGCGTTAAAGATTTGGAGACGTCCTTCGATGAAGGAGTCACTTCTCGCGAGTCGAAGCATACCAGGAATAACGTGATTTATTCATTACAAATCGCGCAATTAACTTTTTGATCAAATCGATTAAACGATTTCGCGCTACGTTTTTTTCTCAATGCTGCCCCGGGCACACCACCATCCCAGCCTCACCGGCTTCAAATGATTTGCACTAGTATGTGGATGCTCCGCACGGCCGACACAATGCCGCCGCGGCGCGTCAATGTCCGGAGAAGACCATGATTTCGCAGCGAAAATTGAATCTGGCAGTACTGCTGTGCGCGCTTGCATCGAGCGCTGCATTTGCGGATACGGTTGCGCTGAAGGCGAATCTCCAGCCGTCGAGCGAAGTGCCGCCGCGTGTGAGTCACGGGCATGGCATGCTGAATGCGAGCTTCGACACGTCCACTCAATCGCTGCAGTGGACTGTTACTTACGAGGGCTTGAGCGGTCCGGTCACCGCCGCGCATTTCCACGGTCCCGCGCCGGTCGGCCAGAATGCGAAGGTCCAGGTGCCGATCGAGAAGAATGGGCTCGCGAGTCCGATCAAAGGCACGGTGAAGCTTACCGAGCAGCAGGTCATGGATCTAATGGCGGGGCAGTGGTACTTCAATGTTCATACCGCGCAGAATCCGACGGGCGAAATCCGCGGACAGGTGTTGCCGGCGAACTAGGCATGGACCTCGCGTTGGCCCGGCGCGCGTGCCGCGGCGACCATCACCGTCACGCGATTGGAACCCGCCAAACCAACGGCCCCTGCCAACCCACGTACCATGACGGGACTTCAACGAAGGAGCATGTCCCGATGAGCTGGCAAAGCGCGCTCGCGTGCTGGTATTTGCGCAGGCAGTTCCGGCCCGAAACCCTCAAACCGTTTATCAACGTCGAACGGGCGCGCGCGCTGACGTCGAAGCGCGTGTGGTCGCCACGCGTGCCGCGCGGCTGGCATCTGCGCGAAACGTACGGCGCAGGCAACGCGCCGCTCGTCGGCGAATGGCTGGAGCGCGTGGACGGCGGCACGGCCGGCGGCGCGGAGCCTACGGTGCTGTATTGCCATGGCGGCGGTTACTACTTCTGCTCGCCGCGCACGCATCGGTCGCTGACGTTCGCTCTCGCGACCCGCGCCGACGCGCGGCTTTTCTCCCTCGACTATCGCCTCGCCCCCGAGCATCGCTTCCCAGCGGCGCTCGACGACGCCACCGCCGCCTATCGACAGTTGCTCGCGATGGGCATCGCACCCAGCTCGATCGTGATCGCCGGCGACTCGGCCGGCGGCGGTCTCGCGCTCGCCACGCTGGTCGCGCTGCGCGACGCGGGTGCGCCGATGCCCGCGGGCGGTCTGCTGTTCTCGCCGTGGACCGATCTGGCGACGACCGGCGCGAGCCTGCGCACCAACGACAGCGTCGATCCGATGTTCTGCGGCGCCTCGATCGAGCGCGCGGCCAAGGTCTATCTGGGCGATGCGCCGCCCACCCATCCGTACGCGTCGCCGGTCTACGCGGACCTGCACGGTCTGCCGCCGCTGTTCCTGCAGGCGGGCAGCACCGAAGTGCTGCTCGACGACACGCGCCGCGTCGCCGACAACGCGCACGCGGCAGGCGTCGATTGCGAATGCGAGGTGTGGAACAAGCTGCCGCACGTGTGGCCGCTGTTCGCGCCGTTCATGCCGGAGGCGAACCGCGCGCTCGATCGCGCGGCCGCCTTCGTGCGACGCGCGACGAGCCGCGCCGCGAACAGGGCTCACGCGTCGAGTGTGATGTCGAGCGTCCGATAGACGGCTTCGATCGTTTGCTGGCCGTATTGCCGCTCGAGCCGCCGCACGGTGAAGTGCCCGTGCGCGACCTGCTGGAAGTGATCGATAAACACGGTATTGACCATCGCGCCGAGCACCGCGCCGATCGCCGGAATCGATTTGGCCGCGATCTGCTCGCTGACCTGCACCGAAAAGCGCGCGGCGATCGCGTTGATGAGCCGCAGCAGCGCCGCCGAGCCGTGGGCCGTGAAGCCCTTGCTGGCCACCTCGGACGACGCCTTCGACACCGCCTGCGCGAGCGCGCCGCGCATGAAGAAGTAGCCGAGGTCGGCGTCGTCGTCCTCGCTCGAGGTGCCGCCCATGCCGAGCACGGTCAGGCATTGCAGTTGTGTGTCGACCGAGGTCAGGTCCTCGCCCTCGCTGCGCGCGATGTCGCAGATGGATCGAAACATCAGCGTGGTCGTGACGGGCAGTTCGACCGGCAGCGCGAGCAATCCAAACGCGCCGCCAGCCGCGCCGGTCGTCGCGACCGCGAACTTGTGCAGCAGGTTGTTCGGCTTGTCCGGCGCGAGCAGCCTGGCGTCGTCGCGCCGGCCGAGCGTGCGCAGCGCGATCGACAGACATTTGCGCAACGCGGCCTGCGTCGCATCGGACACTTTTTCGTTGGCGAACACCGGAATGCGCGACAGCAGCTTTTCGATCGGCGCGCCGACGACGCTGGCGAGCTTCATCGCGAGCGCAGGGCTTTCGAGCTGGTGTTTGGCGCGCCGCAGCGCGGCGAGGTCCTGCTCCGATAAGGATGGTGCTGCGAGCGAACTCGGCTGCATGAGCCTCCCTGGCATGTCATGGCGTGGGTACTGCAAGTGAGTCTACCGCGTTGCAAGGCGTGTTCCGTCCCGCGCGAAGCGGTGCAGCGTGGTATGATTTTCAATCTTTTGACACGTCAACTTTTGCTCCATCAAAAATGGATGTCCATACCGCCGCCCACCATTCGAGTGGGCAAGTCTTACCGTTCCGCGAATCCCTGCTGGCCATGCTCGGCATCTCGTTCGTCACGATGCTGGTCGCGCTCGACCAGACCGTGGTCGGTACCGCGTTGCCCACCATCGTGTCCGAACTGCGGGGCTTCGAGCTTTACGCATGGGTCGCGACCTCGTATCTGCTGAGTTCGGTAATCACCGTGCCGATCTTCGGCCGGCTCGGCGATTACAACGGGCGCAAGCCGTTCGTGATTGCATCGATCGTCGTGTTTACCAGCGCCTCGGTGTTGTGCGGCGCCGCCAACGACATGCTGTTTCTCGTGCTCGCCCGCGGCTTGCAGGGCATTGGCGGCGGCATGCTGGTCGGCACCGCGTTCGCGTGCATTCCCGATCTGTTCCCCGATTCCGTCGTGCGGTTGCGCTGGCAGGTGCTGATGAGCTCGGCGTTCGGCATCGCGAATGCGGTCGGGCCTTCGCTTGGCGGTTTTCTGACGCAGTACTGCGGCTGGCGTTCGGTGTTCTATGTGAATCTGCCGGTTGGGCTGCTGTCGCTGTTTTTCGTCTGGCGTTTCCTGCCGCATCTACGGCACGTCGAGCATGAAGGCAAGATGCGGCTCGATTGGCCCGGCGCGCTGTTGATCGCGATCGCGCTCGGCTCGCTGCAACTGTTCGTCGAGTTGCTGCCGAAGCACGGCATCACGCTGAGCGCGTTCGCGCTGCTCGGGCTGAGCGTCGCGTCGGCCATCGCGCTGTGGAAATGGGAAAAGCGCTGCCCGACCGCGATCCTGCCAGTCGACATGTTCCGCAACCGTAGCCTCGCCGCGCTGTTCACGCTGGCCGTGCTCGGCGGCTTCACGATGTTCTCGCTGTTGTTCTACGCACCGCTGCTGTTCCAGGGCGGCTTCGGCATGTCGCCGAAAGAAGCGGGCCTCGTGATCACGCCGCTCGTCGTGTTCATCACGATCGGCAGTATCACGAACGGGCGCGTCGTGTCGCGGATCAAGAATCCGAACCTGATGCTGTACATCGGCTTTGCGATGCTCGCGCTGTCATGCCTCGGCATCGTCGTCGCGACCCGATCGATGCAGCAATGGGTGCTGATGTCGTTCATGGTCGTCGGCGGCCTCGGGCTCGGTTTCGTGATGCCGAATCTGACGATTTTCGCGCAGCAGACCGCGGGCCGCGAACACCTCGGCATCGCGACCGCGCTGCTGCAGTCGCTGCGGATGATCGGCGGCATGATCGGCACCGCGCTGACCGGCACGCTCGTGACCCACATGTACAAGAGCGGCGTGCGCAGTGCGCTCGAAGGCGCGGGCGCTTCGCACTGGTTCGGCAATCTGGGCGATCCGCAGATCCTGATCAACCGCGATGCGCAGACCACGCTCGTCGATCAGCTGACGCACGCGGGCCACAACGGCGCGATGCTGCTCGAAAGCGCGCGCGAGTCGCTGGTCGGCGCGATTCATCTGGGTCTCGCGATGGCCGCGCTGATCGCCGTCGTGTCGGTGTGGCAAAGCCGCCGCGTGCCGCCGGTCAAGCTCCAGCGCAAGCTCGAGCCGGTGATTCACGCAGACTGATTTTTTGGACTTGGTGTTGGACAGGCAGATTATGGAAGAACAGGACCGCGTCGCCGTCATGCAGCAATTTGGTCGCACGTATCGGGCCTTCATGTCGGCATTCGAGACCCAGGTGGGTCATCCGCTGCCACGCTGGCGCATTCTGCTCGCGCTGCACGAGCAGGCCGGCGAGTCGTCGCAGAAGCGGCTCGTCGAGCGGCTGCGCGTCGATCCGGGCGCGCTGACGCGGCAGTTGAAGGCGCTCGAAAGCCTGGGCTGGATCGCGCGCAGCATGGATGCGCGCGATAACCGCGTGACCAACGTGCGCCTGACCGAGGCGGGTCGCGACGCGACCGAAGCGAGCCTGCCGCGTCGCCAGGCGTTCTTGCACGACACGATGGCCGGGTTGCCGGATGAGGCGCTCGCGGCGTTGTCGAGCGCGCTGAAAATGCTGGAGACGCGCATCGGCGAAGTGGCGGCCAATGCGAGCGCAGCGGCCGGCGCCGCTGGAGCAGCCCAGGAAACCGCCGGCGACGAGGCGGCCCAACGCGTGTGATTTTTTCTCCGCGTGCGACGACAAAAAAAGGCTGTGCGCCCTTGGGCTCACAGCCTTTTTTCTATCGTCGAAAAGCCCGCGCTTCAGCGCGGCGCAATCCACTCCAATCCAATCAGAAAAACGTCTCGATCACTTCCTTCACGCGATACTGTGGATCGACCAGCAGCACCTGCTTCCACTTGTCGAACGTCAGGCACGGATGCGAGATGTCGAACGCGATCATGTCGCCCACTTTCAGATCGGCGCCCGGGGGAATGCGCAGATACGCGTGCTGATCCATCAGACCGAAGATTTCCCAGCCCTCGCTCGCGGCGATGTCGCGCGGCGCTTGCTGGCCCGGACGATAGTGGCGCGCCGGCTCCGGCATGCCCGCGTCGAACGCGGAGTCGCGTTTGCCGAGGCCGATGATCGCGCGATCCGGCTCGGGAATCGACTGCACGTACGCCCACAATTGCAGCGCCGGCAGCAAGCCTTCGCCCATTTTCTTCGCGACCGGATTGCGCTTGAAGATGTCGGTCTGCGCCTTTCGATAGACGCCGACGTCATGCGTCAGGTAGCAGCCGGGCCGCAGCACGACCTCGACCTTGCCGGTTTGCGTCGCCTGCGCGAACTCTTCGGCGACCACGTCGTACCACGCCGATCCCGCGCCCGATAGCACCGCCGGCGAGCGCGCGAAACGCCCCTGCTCGACGAGCTCGCGCGTGACCGCAACCGCGCCTTGCAGGAACGCGCGCACCTCGGGTTCTTCCTTCAGCACGCCCTCGTACAGTTCGACGCCCGCGAGCTTCAGCACGTCCGGATAGCGCGCGATCGCGTCCAGCACCGCGTTGCGCTGCGCTTCATCGCGCACGCCGGTGCGCCCGCCCGGCACGCCGAGTTCGAGTAGCACCTGCAGCGGCTTCTTCACCGAGGTGAAGAATTCGCCGAGTTGCTCGACACCTTCGGCCGAATCGACGAGGCAGAAGAATTCGAAATCCGGATCGCTGAGCAACTCGGCGATCATCATCATGTTGTGGCGGCCGACCAGCTGATTCGCCATCAGGACGCGCGACACACCGCCGTGATACGCCGCGCGCACCTGATGAGCGGTGGCGAGCGTGATGCCCCACGCGCCGGTTTCGAGCTGACGGCGAAACAGTTGCGGCGCCATCGTGGTCTTACCGTGCGGCGCGAGCTTGACGCCGTATTCGGCGACGAACGCCTGCATCCACTTCAGGTTGTGCTCGACGCGGTCCTCGTACAGCACCGCGGCCGGCAGGCTGACGTCCTCGGCAAGCAGGTTCCACTCGAGGCGCGCAGCGTCCTTCAGCTGGACGCTCGTGCCCGGAACCATGCCCAAGCCCTTGCTATAAGGATCAATCGTCGCGCCCTGATAGTTTGTAACTTTCATGTCTCCGTGCTCCATCGTCCGGTTAAATTGAATCAAATTTGACTTTACCATGTTAACGAAAGTACGATGTCCGGAGAAATGTTATTTAGTACCACGGGTTTCGAAGGCCGCCGGAAAGGGGCGCGAAAGCCGTGCCGCGAACCCCATCGCCCGCCATGAACAGTAGCGCCGAACCGCTCGCTTTCGACATCGTCGCGCGCATCGCCGAATGCGCGCCGGAGTTGCGCTCGGCCGAACGCAAGGTCGCCGCGCTGATTCTCGACGATCTGACCGGCGCGTCGCGCGCGAGCATCGGCGCCCTCGCGCAGCAGGCCGAGGTCAGCATCGCGACCGTCACGCGTTTCGCGAAGGCGGTCGGCTGCCGCGACGTGCGCGAGCTGAAGCTGCGGCTCGCGCAGGCGGCCGCGGTCGGTCAGCGTTTTCTCGAGCGCGACGCAGCAAGTGACGCACCCGAGCCGATCGCCACGCGCGTGTTCGACGAACTGCAAACCGCGCTCGCGCACAATCACCAACTGCTGCGCCTAGCGCCGCTCGCCGAAGCGGCGGCCGCGCTGCGCAATGCGCGCATGACCTACGTGTTCGGCATGGGCGGCGGTTCGACCGCGCTCGCCGACGAAATGCGTTTCAGGCTCGTGCGCCTCGGCCGCCCGGTCGCGACCTATCAGGACGCGCTGTTGCAGCGCATGGTCGCGAGCACGGTGTCGCGCGACTGCGTGGTGATCGCGCTGTCCACCACGGGGCGCGTGCCGGAGATGGTCGAGAACTGCAAGATCGCGCGCAGCTATGGCGCGACGGTGGTCGCGGTGACCGCGCCCGCGTCGCCGCTGGCGAAGCTCGCCGACTGGCTGATCCCGATCGTCGCGTTCGAAACCGACTTCATTTACAAGCCGTCGTCATCCCGTTACGCGATGATGATGGCGCTCGATGTGCTCGTCACCGAACTTGCCGTCAGCCAGGGCGACGAGAGCCGCGAATTGCTGCGCCGCATGAAGCACGCGCTCGACGCGCACCGCGGCGGCGGCGATCGACAACCGTTAGGAGATTGATCCATGCATTCGCATCCCGAAGCCGCCGACACGCTGATCGTCGGCGCGCAACTGTATGACGGCACGGGCGCACCGCCCGTCGAGCGCGATGTGGCGATCCGCGACGGGCGCATCGCCGCGATCGGCAATCTGTCGAACTGGCTTGCCGAAGAGGTGATCGAGGCCGAGGGGCGCGCGCTCGCGCCGGGCTTCATCGACGTGCACACGCACGACGACACACACGTGATCCGCTCGCCGCAAATGCTGCCGAAGATCACCCAAGGGGTGACGACGGTGATCGTCGGCAATTGCGGCATCAGCGCGTCGCCGGTGTCGCTGAAGGGCGATCCGCCCGATCCGATGAACCTGCTCGGCGAGCGCGATGCGTTCCAGTATCCGACCTTCGCCGACTACGTGAGCGCGGTGAACGCCGCGCGGCCGGCGGTGAACGTCGGCGCGCTGATCGGCCACACGGCGTTGCGCAATAACCAGATGGACCGGCTCGATCGCGCGGCGACCGCCGAGGAAATCGAGCGCATGTGCGCGCAGCTCGAGGAAGCGCTCGCGCACGGCGCGCTGGGTCTCAGCTCGGGGCTCGCATACGGCTCGGCGTTCGCCGCGCCGACCGAGGAAGTGATGGCGCTCGCCGAGCCGCTCGCGGCCGCGGGCGCGCTGTACACGACCCACATGCGCACCGAGTTCGACGCGATTCTCGACGCGATGGACGAGGCCTACCGCGTCGGCCGTCATGCGCGCGTGCCGGTCGTGATCTCGCATCTGAAGTGCGCGGGGCCGTCGAACTGGGGGCGCAGCGTCGAGGTGCTGAAATCGCTCGAAGGCGCGCGCGGCGGGCAGCCGGTCGGTTGCGACTGCTATCCGTACAACCGCAGTTCGTCGACGCTCGATCTGAAGCAGGTGACGGGCGACATCGACATCACGATCACGTGGTCCGAGCCGCATCCCGAGATGGCGGGCAAGCTGATCAAGGACGTCGCCGCCGAATGGGGCGTGTCGCAGCAGGAAGCGGGCAAGCGCCTGCAGCCGGCGGGCGCGGTCTATCACAACATGTCCGAAGACGACGTGCGGCGCATCCTGTCGCATCCGGCGACGATGGTCGGCTCGGACGGCTTGCCGAACGATCCGCTGCCGCATCCGCGGCTGTGGGGCGCGTTTCCGCGCGTGCTCGGCCACTATGCGCGCGATGCCGCGCTGCTGCCGCTCGAGGAAGCGGTGCGCAAGATGACGAGCCTGTCCGCGCGCCGCTTCGGTCTCGCGCAGCGCGGCGAAGTGCATATCGGCTATCACGCCGACCTCGTGCTGTTCGATCCGGCGAAAGTGCACGACGTGGCGACCTTCGACAAGCCGCAGCAGCCCGCTGCCGGAATCGACGCGGTGTGGGTCAACGGCGTGCTGTCGTATCGCGACGGCGCGGTGACGGGCGAGCGGGCCGGCCGGTTCGTCACGCGCGGTGCGCCGTCGAAGGGCGATGCTCAGGGCGCGTTCTGATTTTTATCGATTGATGGTGGCACGCGCGGCGAGGGCGCCGCGTACGTGCCCGACTTTTTGAGGAGTGTGACGATGAAGCGATATGGCGTGGAAGGCGGAAAGGGAACGGGCGGTCAGGTAATGCCGTTCGCGCGCGCGGTCGAAGCGGACGGCTGGCTGTTCGTGTCGGGCCAGACGCCGATGGAAAACGGCGAAGTGATCAACGGCGGCATCGTCGAGCAATCGCACAAAGCGATCCAGAACGTGTTCGCGATCCTGAAGGAAGCGGGCTACGGCGCCGAGCACGTCGTGCGTTGCGGCGTGTGGCTCGACGATCCGCGCGACTTCGCGTCGTTCAACAAGGTGTTTCGCGAGTATTTTGGCGAGAATCCGCCGGCGCGCGCGTGCGTGGTGTCGTCGATGGTGATCGACTGCAAGGTCGAGGTGGATTGCGTCGCTTACAAGAAGCCGGCGGCCTGAGCGCTTTGACGGCTTCGATGTGATGAGGGCGCCGCAGGCTGTGATGGCCTGCGGCGCCCTCGTTGCGATTGCCGCGGTGCTTACCGTTACTGCCGCGCAAGCCGCATGTTGTCCGGCATCGGCAGGTTGTAGTTGGTGCGGAACGGGTTGATGTCGAGCCCGCCGCGGCGCGTGTAGCGCGCATAGACCGCGAGCTTCAGCGGTTTGCACATCTTCATGATGTCGACGAAGATCCGCTCGACGCATTGCTCGTGAAAGCCGGTGTGATTACGGTACGAGATGATGTAGCGCAACAGACCCGCGTGATCGATCTGCGGCCCGGCATAGTGGATCTGCACGCTGCCCCAGTCCGGCTGGCCGGTCACCGGGCAGTTCGACTTCAGCAGGTTCGAGAACAGCGTTTCCTCGACCGGCGCCTCGCCGTGCGCCGCGCTCAGGAGCGACGCATCCGGCTGATAGACGCTCGCCTCGAGTTCGAGCCGGTCGAGCGACAGGCCGCCGAATTCTTCCATTTTCAGCTTGCCGAATTCGTGCGGCGTGTACAGATGCACCGACACGGTCGCGCCGCACGACGCGGACACGTCGCGCCTGATCGTGTCGCGCACGGCCTCGGTCGATTCGAAGGCGGTCTGCGCGAACGAGCCCAGGTACAGCTTGAACGATTTCGATTCGACGATGTTCGGCGAGTCGGCCGGTACGAAGAACGTGGCGACCGCGATTTGCGGTTTGCCGCGCGCGTTGAGCCACGACAGCTCGTAGGCGTTCCAGATGTCGGTGCCGAAAAACGGCAGTCGCGCGGTAATGCCGATCGCCTCGCGCGCATGGCTGCGCGCAATCGGAAACAGCAGCGTCGGATTGTATTGTTCGGTGTAAGTCGAGGACTTGCCGAGCGGAGATTGTTCGGGTGTCATGATGCGTTCACGATGCCACTCAGCACGTGCCCGGTCGCCGTTACGACGCGGGCCGATTCGCAGTGGCCGATCTGGTCGTCGAAGAAAAAGTCGGGCTCGAACTCGCGCAAAAATGCGCTTTTGTCGAGGCCGCCGAGGAACATCGCTTCGTCGATTTCGATGTTCCACGCCATCAGGGTACGGATCGCGCGCTCATGCGCGGGGGCCGAGCGTGCTGTTACCAGTGCTGTGCGAATGCGCATCGGCGCGGCCGCGTCCGCGAGTTTTTGCAACCGGTGCAGTGCTTCGAGCAGCGGCTTGAGCGGTCCGTCCGCGAGCGGCAGATGCTTGTTGTCGATCTCGTGACCGACGAACGCGCGCAGGCCGTCCTTCTGGAAGATGCGCTCCGCTTCGTCGGAAAACAAGACCGCGTCGCCGTCGAACGCAATGCGGATTTCGTCCGGGTACTTGCTCGCCATTTTCGCCGATTCCGGCAACACGCGTGCGGCAGGGAAGCCAGCGGCGAGTGCATCGCGCACGTCCTGCTGATTCGCCGACAGAAACAGCGACGCGCTCAGCGGCTTCAGATAACCGAACGGTGCGCGGCCGCGCGTGAACACGCCGCGCTCGATCGCGAGCCCGTGTTCGCGGCACGAATGAAACGCGCGCAGGCCGCTGATCGGATCGCTGCGCGACAGGATCACCACTTCGACGCGATGACCGCCGGCGGCGTTCAGCGCGAGCAGCTTGCGGATCAAAGGAAAGGCGACGCCCGGTTTCGCGGGCACGTTCAGGCGCTCGCGCTGCAACGCTTCGTAGGCCTTCAGGTCGCCGGCCTCGTAGACGCGGTTCTCTTCCTCGAAGTCGAACAGCGCGCGCGACGAGATTGCGACCACCAGTTTGTCGACAAGCGAAAGCGCCATCGGTGAGTTCCGGTCCGAAGAGATCAGGCGAGGAAGAGGCGATAGACCGGGTTTTTCGTTTCTTCCCAGCACGGATAGCCGAGCGTTTCGATGAAGCGCTCGAACGCTGCATGGTCGCTCTCGGGTACCTGAATGCCGACCAGAATCGAGCTGTAGTCCGCACCCTGGTTGCGATAGTGGAACAGGCTGATGTTCCAGTTCGGCGCCATCGACGACAGGAATTTCATCAGCGCACCCGGACGCTCGGGAAACTCGAAGCGGAACAGACGTTCGTCGCGCGCGAGCGGCGAACG
Organism: Paraburkholderia sp. JPY465; assembly: GCF_050436725.1. NCBI lineage: Bacteria > Pseudomonadati > Pseudomonadota > Betaproteobacteria > Burkholderiales > Burkholderiaceae > Paraburkholderia > Paraburkholderia sp. JPY465. The sequence goes on along the minus strand of NZ_JBNDMT010000003.1, from coordinate 2,943,719 downwards.
GCCGCCAACCATATAGCGGATGTGCTGCTTAGACAGTTCGTCGAAGGTCAGATCGACCGTCGCGAAGCCGTGCGCTTCGAATGCGCCGGCGATCTGCGCCGGTTCGCTGCGATTGCGGATCTGCACGCCGACGAAGATATGCGCCGAGTTCGCGTCGGCGATCCGGTAGTTGAATTCGGTGACGCTGCGCGTGCCGACCAGCTCGCAGAAGCGCTTGAAGCTGCCGCGCTCTTCGGGGATCGTCACCGCGAAAACGGCTTCACGTGCTTCGCCCACTTCCGCGCGTTCGGCGACGAAGCGCATGCGGTCGAAGTTCATGTTCGCGCCCGACGTGATCGCGATCAGCGTCTGGTTCTCGATGCCTTCCCGTTCGGCGTACTGCTTCGCGCCCGCCACCGCCAATGAACCCGCCGGTTCGAGCACGCTGCGCGTGTCCTGGAACACGTCCTTGATCGCCGCGCACAGCGCATCGGTGTTCACGAGCAGCACTTCGTCGAGATATTCGCTGCACAGACGGAAGGTTTCCTCGCCGACGAGCTTCACCGCGGTGCCGTCGGAGAACAGGCCCACTTCGTTCAGCGTCACGCGCTCGCCCGCCTTCAGCGACGCGGCCATCGCGCACGAATCATCGGTCTGCACGCCGATCACCTTGATCTCCGGACGCACCGATTTCACGTATGCCGCGACACCGGCCGCGAGACCGCCGCCGCCGATCGGCACGAAGATCGCGTGAATCGGCCCCTGGTGCTGGCTCAAAATTTCCATCGCGACGGTGCCCTGGCCGGCGATCACGTATGGATCATCGAACGGATGCACGAAGGTCAGGCCGCGATCTTCCTGCAGCTTGACCGCGTGACCATAGGCATCGCTATACGATTCGCCGAACTGCACGACCTCGACGGTCGGCCCGCCATGCGTGCGGATCGCGTCGACCTTGACCTGCGGCGTCGTCACCGGCACGACGATGATCGCCTTCACGCCCATGCGTGCGGCCGACAACGCGACGCCCTGCGCATGATTGCCCGCCGACGCGGTGATCACGCCGCGACTGAGCGCTTCGGCCGGAATGTGCGCCATCTTGTTGTACGCGCCGCGCAGCTTGAACGAGAACACCGGCTGGTTGTCCTCGCGCTTCAGATAGACCGGATTGCGCAGCCGCGCCGACAGGTTCGGCGCGCGTTCGAGTTCGGTCTCGCGCGCCACGTCGTAGACGCGCGCGGTCAGGGTCTTTTTCAGGTAGTCGTGGGAAACCATGCGGGTCGCGCGGTGCGCTATGTGAGACGGGAAAACGTCAATGATAGCGCCAACGGTGCCCGCTCTGGCCGTTCCGCGCGCGGCGGGGAGGGGTGGCACGCCCTTGGTGGGGCCGTTTCGGCACTGCAAAGCGAAGTTTGCCAAACCGTCCGGCCGGTCAATGGGGTCGCATGCGAAACGCCGCGGGATTCGCCGCCAAATCCCCCGAAGCACCGTCACCGCCCAGGTTCCCGCCGTCAACGCGTGGCGGGATGATGCGGTAGAATTCCATTTTGGAATAAGGATCGGAAGATGCACTGGCAGCCTCGGATCGCCCATTTAATGCCCGTTCCGCGCGAATCGTGCCCCGCGGCGGAGCGGCATGTCCGCCACGCGCGATCGTGTAGCTGTCTCTGAGTGCCGCGAAGCGACCGCCGTGAGTTGGCCGCCGGTCGTGTTCGCTTCCCCTGGAAGCCCTAGAAGATTTCAAGCATTGCGCCCCACGCGCATTGTCGGCCGACGCCTCGTGACGAGCGCGCCAGGCCGACCTACCGAGTCGTCCAAACATGAACGCACCTCAAGTTTTCGATCCGCACGGCGCCGCCGCTGCGGTGGCCGCCGATCCCGAAGCGCGTCTGCGCGAAATTCCCTACAACTACACGTCGTTCTCCGACCGCGAAATCGTCATCCGCCTGCTCGGCAACGATGCCTGGGACGCGCTCGCCGAACTGCGCGCCGAACGCCGCACCGGCCGCTCGGCGCGCATGCTGTATGAAGTGCTCGGCGATATCTGGGTCGTGCGCCGCAATCCGTATCTGCAGGATGACCTGCTCGACAATCCGAAGCGCCGCGCGCTGCTGATCGAGGCGCTCAATCACCGCCTCGCCGAAATCGAGAAGCGCCGCCGCGCCGATCTGCGCGAGCACGGCGACGAAGCCGGCGTCGAGCGCGCCGCGCGCGTCGAAAAGCTGGTGCAGGCCGCGCGCCGCGCGATCGACCAATTCGCCAGCGAATTCCAGCAGACCTACGACCTGCGCCGCCGCACCACGCGCGTGCTCGGCAAGGTCACGCAGAGAGACAACATCAAGTTCGACGGCCTGTCGCGCGTCTCGCACGTGACCGACGCGACCGACTGGCGCGTCGAATATCCGTTCGTCGTGCTGACGCCGGACTCCGAGGCCGAAATCGCCGGCATGATCAAGGCCTGCTTCGAACTCGGCCTGACCGTGATTCCGCGCGGCGGCGGCACCGGCTACACGGGCGGCGCGGTGCCGCTCACGCCGTTCTCGGCCGTCATCAACACCGAAAAGCTCGAACAGCTCGGCCCGGTCGAAATGACCCAGCTGCCGGGCGTCGATCGCAAGGTCGCGACGATTTTCTCGGGCGCGGGCGTCGTCACGCGGCGCGTGACCGAAGCGGCCGAGCAAGCCGGCTTCGTGTTCGCGGTCGACCCGACCTCGCTCGACGCGTCCTGCGTCGGCGGCAACGTCGCGATGAACGCGGGCGGCAAGAAGGCGGTGCTGTGGGGCACGGCGCTCGATAACCTCGCGTGGTGGCGCATGGTCGACCCGGAAGGGAACTGGCTCGAAGTCACGCGTCTCGAGCACAACATGGGCAAGATCCACGACATCGAAGTCGCGCGTTTCGAGCTCAAGTGGTTCGACGGCAACTACGCGCCGGGCGAGAAGCTGCTGCGCACCGAATCGCTCGACATCAAGGGCCGCGTATTTCGCAAGGAAGGCCTCGGCAAGGACGTCACCGACAAATTCCTCGCCGGGCTGCCGGGCGTGCAGAAGGAAGGTTGCGACGGTCTCATCACGTCGGCGCGCTGGGTGCTGCACAAGATGCCCGCGCATACACGCACCGTCTGTCTCGAGTTCTTCGGCCAGGCGCGCGAGGCGATTCCGAGCATCGTCGAAATCAAGGACTACCTGTTCGAAACGTCGCGCCAGGGCGGCGCGATTCTCGCGGGCCTCGAGCATCTGGACGAGCGCTATCTGCGCGCGGTCGGCTATGCGACCAAGAGCAAGCGCAACGCGTTTCCGAAGATGGTGCTGATCGGCGATATCGTCGGTGACGATGCGGATGCGGTCGCGCAGGCTACGTCCGAAGTCGTGCGCATGGCCAACGGCAAGAGCGGCGAAGGTTTCGTCGCGGTGAGCGCCGAAGCCCGCAAGCGCTTCTGGCTCGACCGCAGCCGCACCGCCGCGATCGCGAAGCACACCAACGCGTTCAAGATCAACGAAGACGTCGTGATTCCGCTCGACCGCATGGGCGAGTACACGGACGGCATCGAGCGCATCAACATCGAGCTGTCGCTGAAGAACAAGCTGCAACTGGTCGACGCGCTCGAAGCGTTCTTCAAGGGCGGCAAGCTGCCGCTCGGCAAGAGCGACGACGCGAACGAAATCCCGAGCGCCGAGCTGCTCGAAGACCGCGTGCAGCAGGCGCTCGATCTGCTCGCGCGTGTGCGCACGCGCTGGGAATTCGTGCGCGACAAGCTCGACTTGTCGCTGCGCGAGGCGCAGCACTATCTGGTCGGCCTCGGCTACGAATCGCTCGCCGAGAAGTTCGCCGATCGCGTCGACGCGCAACCGGACGCAGCCGTCTTCCACCTCGCGCAGGACCGCACGATCCGCGTGTCGTGGAAGCAGGAAATCCGCGCCGAATTGCGGCAGATTTTCAACGGCGGCGAGTTCAAGCCGATCCTCGACGAAGCCCAGGCGATCCACAAGCAGGTGCTGCGCGGCCGCGTGTTCGTTGCGCTGCACATGCACGCGGGCGACGGCAACGTGCACACGAACATCCCGGTCAACTCCGACAACTACGAGATGCTGCAGGACGCGCACACCGCGGTCGCGCGCATCATGAAGCTCGCGCGTTCGCTTGACGGCGTGATCTCCGGCGAGCACGGCATCGGGATTACCAAGCTCGAATTCCTGACCGACGACGAGATCGGCGAATTCCGCAAGTACAAGCAGCGTGTCGATCCGCACGGCCGCTTCAACGCGGGCAAGCTGCTCGAAGGCGCGGACCTGCGCAACGCGTACACGCCGAGCTTCGGCCTGATGGGCTACGAGTCGCTGATCATGCAGCAGTCCGATATCGGCGCGATTTCCGAGTCGATCAAGGACTGCCTGCGTTGCGGCAAGTGCAAGCCGGTCTGCGCGACGCACGTGCCGCGCGCGAACCTGCTGTACAGCCCGCGCAACAAGATTCTCGCCACCTCTTTGCTGGTCGAGGCATTCCTGTACGAAGAGCAGACGCGCCGCGGCGTGTCGATCAAGCACTGGGACGAGTTCAACGACGTCGCCGATCACTGCACTGTCTGCCACAAGTGCGTGACGCCGTGCCCGGTGAAGATCGACTTCGGCGACGTGTCGATGAACATGCGCAACCTGTTGCGCAAGATGGGCAAGAAGAAGTTCAACCCGGGCAACGCGGCGGGCATGTTCTTCCTGAACGCGACGAATCCGCAGACCATCAACCTCGCGCGCACCGCGATGATGGGCGTCGGCTACAAGGCGCAACGCCTCGGCAACGAGGTGCTGAAGAAGTTCACGAAGAAGCAGACCGCGCATCCGCCCGCCACGGTCGGCAAGCCGGCGATCACGCAGCAGGTGATCCACTTCATGAACAAGAAGATGCCGGGCAACCTGCCGAAGAAGACCGCGCGCGCGTTGCTCGATATCGAGGACAACAAGATCGTCCCGATCATCCGCAATCCGAAGACGACCACCGTCGATACCGAAGCGGTGTTCTACTTCCCGGGCTGCGGCTCCGAGCGGCTGTTCTCGCAGGTCGGTCTCGCGACCCAGGCCATGCTGTGGGAGGCGGGCGTGCAGACCGTGCTGCCGCCGGGCTACCTGTGCTGCGGCTATCCGCAGCGCGGCTCGGGCCAGTACGACAAGGCCGAGCAGATCGTCACCGACAACCGCGTGCTGTTCCACCGCGTCGCCAATACGCTGAACTACCTCGACATCAAGACGGTGGTGGTGTCGTGCGGCACGTGCTACGACCAGCTCGCCGGTTACGAATTCGAAAAGATCTTCCCGGGCTGCCGGATCATCGACATCCACGAATACCTGCTGGAAAAAGGCATCAAGCTCGATGGCGTGAACGGCGTGCGCTACATGTACCACGACCCGTGCCACTCGCCGATCAAGACGATGGACCCGGTCAAGCTCGTCAACCAGCTGATGGGTTCGGAGCAGGACGGCTACAAGATCGAGAAGAACGACCGCTGCTGCGGCGAGTCGGGCACGCTCGCGGTCACGCGTCCCGACATCTCGACCCAGGTGCGCTTCCGCAAGGAAGAGGAAATCCGCAAGGGCGCGGCGAAACTGCGCGGCATCCCGCTCGTTGCCGAAGCGGGCGCGAACGCGATCAATCCGGCCAATGCATCGGCCGGATCCGCCGGTGCGCCGAACGGTTCGGTGCTGAAGGCCGGCGACGGTCCGCAGCCGGGTAACGGCAATGCGGCTTCGACCGACGTCAAGATCCTCACGAGCTGCCCGTCGTGCCTGCAAGGGCTGTCGCGCTACAACGAAGACGCGGGTACCGAGGCCGATTACATCGTGGTCGAGATGGCACGTCACGTGCTCGGCGAAAACTGGATGGCGGACTACGTACAACGGGCGAACAATGGCGGAATCGAGCGCGTGCTGGTTTAATGGCACGACCGACGATATTTGCCGAGGACGACGATGGACTGCGTTTTTTGCCGTGAAGACGGCGGCGATGTGCTATGGCAGGACGACGCGTTGCGAGTCGTCCTCGCCGACGAACACGACTACCCGGGCTTTTGCCGGGTCATCTGGAATGCTCACGTAGCCGAGTTTTCGGATCTTTCCGCCGACGAGCGCGATCACGTGATGAAGGCCGTCTACGCGGTCGAGCGTGCGCAGCGGCGCGTGATGCAGCCGGCGAAGGTCAATCTCGCGAGCCTCGGCAACCAGGTGCCGCACGTGCACTGGCACGTGATTCCGCGTTTCTCGAACGACGCGCATTTCCCCCTGCCGATCTGGGCGCCGCGCCAGCGCACGGTGTCCGAAGCGATGCTGTCGTCGCGTCGGGCGCACGCCACGCTGCTGCGCGAAGCCGTGCGGCAGGAAATCGAACAGGCGCTGGGCTGAGCATCGCTGAATCCGCCGCCGCGCACCGCCGGGCGTCGGTCGGTGCGCAGGGCGGCCGATGCGTCGTTATCACCCGCCGTTATCTGATGAGGCCAACATGAGCGGATTGACTCCCGAGACGCCGGTGCCGACCGGCGTGGTCGTGCATTCTAAGTCGCGCGTGCTCGAACTGCAGTACGCGAACGGCGAAGCGTACCGGCTGCCGTTCGAACTGCTGCGCGTGTATTCGCCGTCGGCGGAAGTGCAGGGCCACGGGCCCGGCCAGGAAACGCTGCAGACGGGCAAGCGCGACGTGACGATCACGATGATCGAAGGCGTCGGCAATTACGCGCTGCAGCCGACTTTCTCCGATGGACACTCCACTGGTATCTACTCGTGGGACCTGCTGTACGACATGGCCGTGCGTCAGGATGAACTCTGGCGCGCGTATCTCGCCAAACTGGCAGCGGCCGGCATCGACCGCGACACGCCGATGGTGCCCGCCGCTGCTGCGCACGGGCACTGTCACTGATACGATTCGCTCCCGAACGCCGCTCGAGCGGCGCAACATTCAAGAACACGCGAAAGGACGAGCGCGATGAGCAAAACCCACTTCGGCTTTCAATCGGTCGACGAACAGGACAAGGCGCAGAAAGTGGCGGGGGTGTTCCACTCGGTGGCCGCCAACTACGACCTGATGAACGACCTGATGTCGGGCGGATTGCACCGGGCGTGGAAGGTGTTCACGATCGCCCAGGCGAACGTGCGGCCGGGCTACAAGGTGCTCGACATCGCGGGCGGCACGGGCGATCTGTCGAAAGCGTTCGCCAAACAGGCGGGTGAGACGGGCGAGGTCTGGCATACCGACATCAATGAATCGATGCTGCGCGTCGGCCGCGACCGGCTGCTCGACAAAGGCATCATTACGCCGACGCTGCTTTGCGATGCCGAAAAAATCCCGTTTCCGGATAACTATTTCGACGTCGTGACGGTCGCGTTCGGTTTGCGCAACATGACGCATAAAGACATCGCGCTCGCCGAGATGCGGCGTGTGCTGAAACCGGCCGGGCGACTGCTCGTGCTCGAGTTCTCGAAGGTATGGGACCCGCTGAAGAAGGTCTACGATCTGTATTCGTTCAAGGTGTTGCCGTGGCTCGGCGAGCGCTTCGCCAAGGACGCGGAAAGCTACCAGTACCTGGCGGAATCGATCCGCATGCATCCTGACCAGGAAACTTTGAAAACTATGATGGAACAAGCTGGTCTCGACGGCGTCAAATATTACAATTTGTCAGCTGGCGTGGTAGCGTTGCATGTGGGGACCAAATACTAGGGTCCTCTAACCCATCGATTTTTAAAGGAAAGTGCGAAATGTCCGATTCGAATTTGTTATCTGCTCGTAAGGTTAAGGGGTCGCTGGCGAGAAGAATCGGACTGATCGCGATGGTCGGTCTGCTGACGGTCGGCACGCTTGCCTCTCTCGACGCCGAAGCACGCCGTATTGGCGGAGGCCGCAGCTTCGGCCGTCAGTCGAACAGTCTGCAGCAGCAGCGCCAGACGCCGCCGCCGTCCCAGCCGGCGCAGAACAATCAGGCCACGCAGCAGAGCGCCCAACCGGCGGCTCCCGCAACCAAGCCCACGCCGCCCGCCGCGCCGAACCGCAATCGCTGGCTCGGCCCGATCGCCGGTCTCGCGGCCGGTCTCGGCATCGCCGCGTTGTTGTCGCATTTCGGGCTCGGCGAGGCGTTCGCCGGCATGTTCGCCAACGTGATCGTGATTGCGTTGATCGCGATGGTCGTGATCTGGCTGATCCGCCGCTTCACCGGTCGCAAGCGCGATGCGGCGCAACCGGCTTACGCGGGCACGGCGCCGTCGCTGAACACCAAAGGCACCGACTATATTCAGGAGCCGCGTTACACCGCGCCGCCGACCGGCTCGTACCTCGAACCGCAAGGCAACCCGTTGACCACGCCATCGCTCGGCGCGACGCCGTCAGTGCCGGCCGGCTTCGATTCCGAAGCGTTTCTGCGTAACGCGAAGGTGTACTTCGTGCGCCTGCAGGCCGCGTGGGACGTCGGCAACATCGATGACATCCGCGAATTCACGACACCGGAAATGTTCGCCGAAGTGCGCGTCGATCTCACCGCGCGCGGCACGCAGCCGAACCAGACCGACGTCGTGCAGTTGAACGCCGAGCTGCTCGGCGTCGAGGAGCGCGCGACCGAATACTTCGCGAGCGTGCGCTTCTCCGGTTTGATCCGCGAGGCGCCGGGCGCGGCGGCCGAGCCGTTCGTCGAAGTCTGGAATCTGACGAAGGCGAACCGCGCCGGCGAAGGCTGGCTGCTTGCCGGCATCCAGCAGGTCGAGCAACACTGACATGCCGAAGCGTCGAGTCGCGTTTGCCTCGCAAAAAGCCGACCACGGCACAGCGATTCCTCGCCTCGCGCATCGCTTAGGCCGTTCGGTATAGCAGGCCGCGAAGCGAACGGACGTTACAATGGGAGCCCGCGCAAGCACCTCGCTCGCGCGGGTTTTTTCTTGCCACCTTCGATGACCCTCGCCGCCAAGCCCTTCGCTGCCGCTGTCAATCATCTGCTCGCCCGCGAATCGTGGGCCCGCGAGCGCCTCGCCCCGTACGCGGGCAAGACCGCACGCCTGTCATGTCCACCGGTGGTGCTTGCACTGCTCGTGCAGCCCGACGGCTATCTCGGCACGCTCGACGAAGCCGATGCGCACCAGTTCGACGTGACGATCTCGGTGCCATCGGACGCACTGCCGGCCTTCCTGCAAGGTGGCCAGGCCGCGGTGATGAAGCACGTGAAGATCGAGGGCGACGCCGAGTTCGCGACCGTGATCGCGAAGCTCGCCGAGCATCTGCGCTGGGAGCCGGAGGAAGATCTCGCGAAGCTGATCGGCGATGGGCCCGCGTGGCGCATTACGTCGCTCGTGCGTTCGGTCGGCGAGCATGTGCAACGCACCGGCCGCAACCTGCTCGACACGGCAGCCGAATATCTGCTCGACGAGAATCCGCAGCTGGTGCGCCGCACCGCGCTCGCGGACTTCAATGTCGAGCTGGCGCGCGCGCGTGATTCGCTCGCTCGCGTCGAAAAGCGCATCGAGCGTCTCGAACAGAAGGTCGAAGCCCGCGGCGCGCAAGCGTCGGGCGGCGCCGCCACGTCGCGCGGCACGCGCTAGTCAACGGGCCCAGCCATGCGTTTTCTGCGTTTTCTCAAGATTTTTTTCACGGTCATCCGCTTCGGCCTCGACGAAATGATGTTGAGCCGCATCAACGATCGGCGCGTGCGTCTGCTGTTGCGTATCACGACGCTCGGTCGTAAGTTCGATGCGCCGCCGGGCGTGCGTCTGCGGCTCGCGCTCGAAAGCCTCGGGCCGATCTTCGTCAAGTTCGGGCAGGTGCTGTCGACCCGCCGCGATCTGCTGCCGGTCGATATCGCCAACGAACTCGCGAAGCTGCAGGATCAGGTGCCGCCGTTCGATTCGGCGGTCGCGATCGCACTCGTCGAGAAGTCGCTCGGCGCGCCGGTCGACGTGTTGTTCGACGATTTCGAGCGGGTCCCGGTCGCGAGCGCGTCGATCGCGCAGGTCCACTTCGCGACGGTGAAGGCCGGCCAGCACGCAGGCAAGGCGGTCGCGGTGAAAGTGCTGCGCCCCAACATGCTGCCGGTGATCGATTCCGACCTTGCGCTGTTGCGCGACATCGCCGTGTGGGCCGAGCGTCTGTGGGCCGATGGCAAACGCCTGAAGCCGCGCGAAGTGGTCGCCGAATTCGACAAGTACCTGCACGACGAACTCGACCTGATGCGCGAGGCCGCCAACGGTAGCCAGCTGCGGCGCAACTTCCAGGGGCTCGACCTGCTGCTCGTGCCCGAGATGTACTGGGAATTCTGCACGCCCACGGTGCTCGTGATGGAGCGCATGGTCGGCGTGCCGATCAGCCAGGTCGATACGTTGCGCGCGGCGGGCGTCGATATCCCCAAGCTCGCGCGCGAGGGCGTCGAGATTTTCTTCACGCAGGTGTTCCGCGACGGCTTTTTCCACGCCGACATGCACCCCGGCAACATCCAGGTGAGCCTCGATCCCGCGCACTTCGGCCGCTATATCGCGCTCGACTTCGGCATCATCGGCGCGCTGTCGGACTTCGATAAAAACTACCTCGCGCAAAACTTCCTCGCGTTCTTCAAGCGCGACTACCATCGCGTTGCGACGCTGCATCTGGAGTCGGGCTGGGTGCCGCCGACCACGCGTGTCGAGGAACTCGAAAGCGCGATCCGCGCGGTCTGCGAACCGTACTTCGACCGCGCGCTGAAGGACATTTCGCTCGGCCAGGTGCTGATGCGCCTGTTCTCGACGTCGCGGCGCTTTAACGTCGAGATCCAGCCGCAGCTCGTGTTGCTGCAAAAGACGATGCTGAACGTGGAAGGCCTCGGCCGTTCGCTCGATCCCGAACTGGATCTCTGGAAGACCGCGAAGCCTTACCTCGAGCGCTGGATGAACGAGCAGATCGGCTTGCGCGGCTGGTATGAACGCCTGAAGATCGAGGCGCCGCAGTGGAGCAAGACGCTGCCGCAGTTGCCGCGCCTCGTTCACAACATGCTGGCCGAACGCCATCATCCGGTGGGCGGCGCGAACGACGACGTGATTCGCCAGATACTGCTTGAGCAGAAGCGCACCAACCGTCTGCTGCAAGGCCTGCTGCTGTTCGGCGTGGCGGTCGGCGTCGGCGCGATGCTGGCACGGGCGTTCCTGGCGCTCGCTTACGGCGGTTGAGCGCGGCTGGCGGCCCATTGGCCGCACTGTGCTTCAGCGGCGGTGTCGGCCGCGGCTGGCGGTGACGACCGGGCGCAAACCTGAACGAGGCATCCGATGAGCGATCCGACCCAACCCCCCGTACCCGATTTCGCGAATCGCGATCCCAACTCGCCGGAGTTCTGGGACGAACGTTTCGAGCGCCATTACACGCCGTGGGACCAGGCGGGCGTGCCGTCCGCGTTTCGCGCGTTTGCCGAACGGCACCGCAACGCCGCCGTGCTGATTCCAGGCTGCGGCAGTGCCCACGAAGCGGTATGGCTCGCCCGTCAGGGCAACCCGGTGCGCGCGATCGATTTCTCGGCCGCCGCCGTCGCGGCGGCCCGCGAGCAACTCGGCGCGCAGCACGCATCGCTGGTCGAGCAGGCGGACTTTTTCACCTATGCGCCGCCGTTCAAGCCCGGATGGATCTATGAGCGCGCGTTCTTCTGCGCGCTGCCGCCGACGCGCCGCGCCGACTACGCGCAACGTATGGCCGAACTGCTGCCGACCGGCGGGTTGCTCGCGGGGTACTTTTTTATCGGCGCGACGCCGAAGGGGCCGCCGTTCGGCATCGCACGCGATGAGCTCGACGCGCTGTTCACGCCACATTTCGAGCTGATCGAAGACGAAGCGGTCGACGACTCGATCGCCGTATTCGCCGAACACGAGCGCTGGCTCACCTGGCGGCGTCGCAGCTAGCCCCGCGCGCCGCTCTTGAGAGCTCCGCGGGACGCCCCCATCTTGCGCGGTGGCGGGCGCATCACGCGTCCGCCACCCGAAATCCGGGGAACGGACATCGTTTGCGGCTATAATTCAAGGCTTTGCAAGCGTTTACAAGATTTCAGTAGGGATTTGGAGTAGGAAAGGATCATGCCGATCTACGCTTATCGTTGCGGGTCATGCGGCTTTGGGAAGGACGTGCTCCAGAAGATGAGCGACCCCCAGTTGACGCAGTGCCCCGAGTGCGGGAAAGACACATTTAGCAAGCAACTCACCGCCGCCGGCTTCCAGTTGAAGGGCTCCGGCTGGTACGTGACAGATTTCCGCGGCGGCAGCGGCGGCGCGAGCGCGCCGGCCACGTCGGAAGCGAAGTCCGAGCCGTCCGCAGCCGCAGCCCCGGCTGAACAGGCTGCCCCGGCCGCGCCCGAGGCCCCCGCCGCCGCGGGCGCGGCCGCAAGCCCGAGCGGTTCCGGCAGCGCCTAGTGGGACCGCCGCCCCGCGCGGGCGGCGTATCTACCGCGCATGGGCTTCGGCCCGCGCAGCTTTCTGGCGGTACACATGACGACGAAGAAATTCACGCTCAAATCGGTGTTTCTGACCGGCCTGCTGGTGCTGGTGCCTCTGGCTATCACACTGTGGGTGCTCGGTCTGATCATCGGCACGATGGACCAGACGCTGTTGCTGCTGCCTACCTCGTGGCAGCCGGAACGCGCGATCGGCTATCGCTTGCCGGGCCTCGGCGCGGTGCTCACGCTCGCGTTCATCTTCGTCGTCGGGCTGTTGACGCAAAACTTCATTGGGCAGAAGCTCGTGAAGTGGTGGGAACTGCTGGTCGCGCACATTCCGGTGGTCGGCCCGCTCTACACCAGCGTCAAGCAGGTGTCCGACACGCTGCTGTCGAGCAGCGGCAATGCATTCCGCAAGGCGCTGCTGATCGAGTACCCGCGCCGCGGTTCCTATACGATTGCGTTTCTGACCGGCATCCCGGGCGGCGACGTGGCCAACCACCTGAAGGAAGATTACGTCAGCGTGTACGTGCCGACCACGCCGAATCCGACGTCCGGCTTCTTCCTGATGGTGCCGAAAAGCGAAGTGATCGAGCTCGACATGACCGTCGACGCTGCGCTCAAGTACATCGTCTCGATGGGCGTCGTGGCGCCGTCCGCGCCACCGCCGGCGCCGGTGCGCCGCACCACCGTCGAGCCTCCGCTGTAATGCCGGCGCGCAACGCTTCATGCAGGATCGTCTGCGGCGCGCCGTTCAACCAATGCAAAACGAAAGACAAACATCATGTCGATGAGATCTGAATACTGCGGTCTGGTGACCGAAGAACTGCTGGGCCAATCCGTCTCGCTGTGCGGCTGGGTAAGCCGCCGCCGCGACCATGGCGGCGTCATCTTCATCGACCTGCGCGATCGCGAAGGGCTCGTTCAGGTCGTCTGCGATCCGGATCGCGCGGACATGTTCAAGATCGCCGAAGGCGTGCGCAACGAGTTCTGCGTGCAGGTCAAGGGCGTCGTGCGCGGTCGTCCGGAAGGCACGACCAACGCGTCGCTGAAGAGCGGCAAGATCGAAGTGCTGTGCCACGAGCTGATCGTGCTGAACGCGTCGGTCACGCCGCCGTTCCAGCTCGACGACGATAATCTGTCGGAAACCACGCGTCTCACGCATCGCGTGCTCGACCTGCGCCGTCCGCAGATGCAGCACAACCTGCGTCTGCGCTATCGCGTCGCGATCGAAGTGCGCAAGTACCTCGACGAGCAGGGCTTCATCGACATCGAAACGCCGATGCTGACGAAGAGCACGCCGGAAGGCGCGCGCGACTACCTCGTGCCGTCGCGTACGAACCCGGGCCAGTTCTTCGCACTGCCGCAGTCGCCGCAGCTGTTCAAACAGCTGCTGATGGTCGCGAACTTCGACCGTTACTACCAGATCACCAAGTGCTTCCGCGACGAAGACCTGCGCGCCGACCGTCAGCCGGAATTCACGCAGATCGACTGTGAAACCTCGTTCCTGTCGGAACAGGAAATCCGCGATCTGTTCGAGGCGATGATCCGTCACGTGTTCAGGACGACGATCGGCGTTGCGCTCGACGAGAAGTTCCCGGTCATGGAGTATGCGGAAGCGATGCGCCGCTTCGGTTCGGACAAGCCGGACCTGCGCGTGAAGCTCGAATTCACCGAGCTGACCGATGCGATGCGCGACGTCGACTTCAAGGTGTTCAGCACGCCGGCCAACACGAAGGACGGCCGCGTCGCGGCGCTGCGCGTGCCGAAGGGCGGCGAGCTGTCGCGTGGCGACATCGACAGCTATACGGAATTCGTGCGCATCTACGGCGCGAAGGGTCTCGCGTGGATCAAGGTCAACGAAGCGGCGAAGGGCCGTGACGGTCTGCAAAGCCCGATCGTCAAGAACCTGCACGATGAAGCGCTGAAGGCGATCATCGAGCGCACCGGCGCGCAAGACGGCGACATCATCTTCTTCGCGGCGGATCGCGCGAAGGTCGTCAACGACAGCCTCGGCGCCCTGCGCCTGAAGATCGGTCATTCGGAATTCGGCAAGGCCAACGGTCTCGTCGAGTCCGGCTGGAAGCCGCTGTGGGTGGTCGACTTCCCGATGTTCGAATACGACGAGGAAGACAACCGCTACGTCGCCGCGCATCACCCGTTCACGAGCCCGAAGGACGAGCACCTCGAGTACCTCGAAACGGACCCGGCGCGCTGCCTCGCGAAGGCCTACGACATGGTGCTGAACGGCTGGGAAATCGGCGGCGGCTCGGTGCGTATCTATCGTGAGGAAGTGCAGAGCAAGGTGTTCCGCGCGCTGAAGATCAACGCGGAAGAAGCGCAGGCCAAGTTCGGCTTCCTGCTCGACGCGCTGCAATACGGCGCGCCGCCGCACGGCGGTATCGCGTTCGGTCTGGACCGCATCGTCACGATGATGGCCGGCGCCGACTCGATCCGCGACGTGATCGCATTCCCGAAGACGCAACGCGCGCAGGACCTGCTCACGCAGGCGCCGAGCGAAGTCGACGAGCGTCAGCTGCGCGAGCTGCACATCCGTCTGCGTTCGCCGGAACCGAAGGCGTAAACCGTGGCCGCTTGGCGCGGCCGCAAAATAGCCACACGAGCGAAACGAAAAGGCGCTGAGGTGTACTTCACCTCAGCGCCTTTTTCATTTTTTGCGTTACAGTGAAGCCACTGCTTTCCCGACCCTTTCGACCGTCATCCGACATGTACCGCGCGTCGCGTCGCGCCCAGTTTTGAGCCATGCCGAAACCGCCGAAAATTCCGCAGTCCGTCCTCGTCATCATTCATACGCCCGCGCTCGACGTGCTGCTGCTCGAACGCGCTGACCATGCCGAGTTCTGGCAGTCGGTCACCGGTTCGAAAGACCGGCTCGACGAACCGCTCGCCGACACGGCGGTGCGTGAAGTCGCCGAGGAAACCGGCATCATGATCGGCGGCGCGCTGGTGCCGCGCAGCGCGTTGTTCGACTGGCAGTACTCGATCGACTACGAGATCTACCCGGAATATCGCTACCGCTACGAACCAGGCGTGCTCTATAACACCGAACACTGGTTCAGCTTGCAGGTGCCCGAGCGTATCGAGGTGTCGCTCGCGCCGCGCGAACACACCGCGTATATGTGGCTGCCGTATGAAGAGGCCGCATCGCGCTGCTTTTCGTCGTCGAATGCCGATGCGATCCTGCAGTTGCCGCGCCGCCTCGCCGCACGCCCGATCGACCCCCAATCCGGCCCGCTGGCCGGGGAGCGTGGCCAGTGAGCGCAGGCGGTTCGGGCCGTTTCGCGCGTCTGCGGCACACGTTGCTCGGCCGTCGTTACTGGCAGCGCTACCGCTTCACCAGCAACAACCAGGTCGAGCTTCTGCGCTCCGGTGACGACTTCTTCGACGCGCTGATCGAGCGCATCGACGCCGCCGAGCACAGTGTCGCGCTCGAAACCTACATCTTTTGCGACGACGAAGCCGGCCACGCGGTCAGCGAGGCGTTGCTGCGCGCGGCCGCGCGCGGCGTCAGGGTGCGCGTGATCACCGACGGCATCGGCACCGCGCGCCTGAAAATGTTCGATCAATGGCCGGCGGGCGGCATCGAGCATCGCATCTACAACCCGCATCTGTTCGGCCGCTTCGGCTTTTCGCGCACGCACCGCAAGCTCGCGGTGATCGACGATCGGATCGCGTATTGCGGCGGCATCAATATCGTCGACGATTACGAGAACAACGGCGAGAAGCTGCCGTACCGCCGCTGGGACTTCGCGGTCGAGCTGCGCGGGCCGGTGGTCGCCGACGTGCGCGACGCGATCGAGGTGCAGTGGCGGCGGATTCGCCTCGGCCATCGGCCGCTCGATTCGATCAGGCCAGACGTGTCGTCGCAGGACGCCAACTCGCTCGGCAGTCTGCGCCGGCGCCGGCGGCGCCGCAACGAGGAACTGTGGGCCGGCGGCGAGCCGTGCGTCGCGTTCGTCGCGCGCGATAACCTGATCAACCGCCGCGCGATCGAAAAGGCCTATCTGGCCGCGATCGGCCAGGCTCGCCATGAAATTCTGCTGGCGAATCCGTACTTCATGCCGGGGCGCAAGCTGCGTCGCGCGCTGGTGTTCGCGGCGCGGCGCGGCGTGGTCGTGAAGCTGATCATCGGGCGCAAGGAATTCAAGGCGCTCGATTACGCGGTGCCGTTCCTGTACCACGCGCTGCTGCGCGCGGGCGTGCAGATCGCCGAATACGAGAAGACGCTGCTGCACGGCAAGGTCGCGGTGGTCGATTCGAACTGGGGCACAGTCGGTTCGTCGAATCTCGATGCGCTCAGCCTGATGCTCAATAACGAAGCGAACGTCGTGCTCGTGAACGATCCGTCGATCGCGAAACTTCGCGATGCGATTCTCGATGCATTCACGGACGCGCGCCGGATCGATGAAGCGCACTACGAATCGCGACCGGCGCGTGTGCGCGCGCTGAGCTGGATCGCGTACACGAGCTACCGCGTCGCGATGAAACTGCTGACGGTCGGCGGCTACGATTGACACCAATAAAACCACGCACGCGCCCGTCGGCAACCATCGATTCAAGGCAAACGCCTCTAAAAATCTGATTGATCTGATGGTCGAAAGCCGCAAAATTAGAGGCCGGTTAGAAACCGGTTTCTAATAAAGTCCTTGTTTCGCGGACGGCAAGCACTCAATAATAGTACGGCCGTTCGATTTTCAATTCGGTCACATTGGAACGGTAGAACAGCTATGCGAAAAGGCGAACAAACCCGAGCCGCGATTCTCGACGCAGCACTCGATCTGGCAAGCCGAGACGGACTGGAAGGTCTGACGATTGGCCTGCTGGCCGAGCGCATGCAGATGAGCAAAAGCGGCGTGTTCGCGCATTTCGGGTCGCGCGAGGATCTGCAGGTCGAGGTCGTGCGCGAATATCACCGCCGTTTCGAAGACGAGGTGTTTTTCCCGAGCCTGCGCGAGCCGCGTGGTCTGCCGCGCTTGCGCGCGATGATTTCCCGCTGGTTCGAGAAGCGCATTCAGGAAGTCACGACCGGATGCATTTACATCAGCGGCGCCGTCGAATACGACGATCGCGCGGACAGCCAGGTGCGCGAGCAACTGGTGTCGAGCGTGACGACGTGGCGCGCGGCGCTCACGCGCGCGATTTCGCAAGCGATGGAAGAAGGGCATCTGCGTGCCGATACCGATCCGGAGCTGATGCTGTTCGAACTGTATAGCGTCACGCTCGGCCTGCATCATGACGCGCGCTTCCTGCATTTGCCGGATGCGGTGCGTCTCACGTGGGCCGCGCTCGAAAAACTGATTAATTCGTATCAGAGCGAAAGCCGTTAGCGGCGTCGCCGGAACTTACCGGAAACGCGCGGCGCACAAGGTCCGTACACGGACCCGGCCAACGGCCTGGCTTTTTGTCAATCTAGGGAGAGGAAGTCATGGGACAGTACGCCGCGCCGCTGCGCGACATGCAATTCGTGTTGCACGAACTGCTCAACGTCGAAGCCGAACTTCGGCACATGCCGAAGCACGCCGATCTCGACGCCGACACGATCAACGCGGTGCTCGAGGAAGCCGGCAAGTTCTGCTCCGAGGTGCTGTTCCCGCTCAACCACAGCGGCGATCAGGAAGGCTGCACGTATGCCGGCGACGGCGTCGTGACCACGCCAAAGGGCTTCAAGGAAGCCTATCAACAATACGTCGAAGCCGGCTGGCCGGCGCTTGGCTGCGACCCGGAATACGGCGGTCAGGGGCTGCCCGCGTTCGTCAACAACGCGCTCTATGAAATGCTGAACTCGGCGAATCAGGCGTGGACGATGTATCCGGGCCTGTCGCACGGCGCGTACGAATGCCTGCACGCGCATGGCACGCCGGAACTGCAGCAGCGCTATCTGCCGAAGCTCGTCGCGGGCGTCTGGACCGGCACGATGTGTCTGACCGAGCCGCATTGCGGCACCGACCTCGGCATTCTGCGCACCAAGGCCGAGCCGAACGGCGACGGCTCGTACTCGATCAGCGGCACCAAGATTTTCATCTCGAGCGGTGAACACGATCTGGCGGAGAACATCGTTCACCTCGTGCTCGCGCGTCTGCCGGATGCGCCGAAGGGCACCAAGGGCATTTCGCTGTTCATCGTGCCGAAGTTCGTGCCGAACGAAGCGGGCGAGCCCGGCGAGCGCAATGGCGTGAAGTGCGGCTCGATCGAGCACAAGATGGGCATTCACGGCAACGCGACCTGCGTGATCAATCTCGACAACGCGAAGGGCTGGATGGTCGGCGAGCCGAACAAAGGCCTGAATGCAATGTTCGTGATGATGAATGCCGCGCGTCTCGGCGTCGGCATGCAGAGCCTCGGCCTCACCGAAGTCGCGTATCAGAACTCGCTCACGTACGCGAAAGAGCGTCTGCAGATGCGTTCGCTGACGGGCCCGAAGGCACCGGAGAAGGCCGCCGATCCGATCATCGTGCATCCGGACGTGCGTCGCATGCTGCTCACGCAGAAGGCCTACGCCGAAGCCGGCCGCGCGTTCTCGTACTGGTCGGCGCTGCAGATCGACAAGGAGCTGTCGCACGCCGACGAAGCCGAGCGCAAGGAAGCCGCCGACCTCGTCGCGCTGCTCACGCCGATCCTGAAGGCGTTCCTGTCGGACAACGCGTTCGAAGGCACCAATCACGCGATGCAGATCTACGGCGGCCACGGCTTCATCGCCGAATGGGGCATGGAGCAGTACGTGCGCGACGCGCGCATCAACATGATCTACGAAGGTACCAACGGCATCCAGTCGCTCGATCTGCTCGGCCGCAAGGTGCTCGGCGACATGGGCGCGAAGCTGAAAAAGTTCGGCAAGCTCGTCGCCGAGTTCGTCGAAGCCGAAGGCATCAAGCCGGAAATGCAGGAGTTCGTGAACCCGCTCGCCGACATCGGCGAGAAGGTGCAGAAGCTGACGATGGAAATCGGCATGAAGGCGATGCAGAACCCGGACGAAGTCGGCGCCGCGGCCGTGCCGTATCTGCGCACGGTCGGCCACCTGGTGTTCTCGTACTTCTGGGCGCGCATGGCGCGTATCGCGCTGGACAAAGAGGCATCCGGCGATCCGTTCTACAAGGCGAAGCTCGCGACCGCTCGGTTCTACTTCGCGAAGCTGCTGCCCGAAACGGCAATGACGATCCGCCAGGCGCGGGCCGGTTCGAAGCCGATGATGGACGTCGAAGAAGCGTTGTTCTAACGCTCACAGAGAGAGCGAGGCGCCGGCGCGCAGCGAACCCGCGCTGCCTCGCTCCAGACCACACACCTCGCGCGAAGCATGGCTGACGCTTCGCGCCACCGCACAACTCTCCGGAGAAACGACGTGAGCAATCTGATCATTCGCAAGGTAGCCGTACTCGGCGCCGGCGTGATGGGCGCGCAGATCGCCGCGCACCTGATCAACGCCAAGGTGCCCGTGCTGCTGTTCGATCTGCCCGCCAAGGAAGGCCCGAAAAACGGCATCGCGCTGAAGGCGATCGAGAATCTGAAGAAGCTGTCGCCGGCGCCATTCGGCGTGAAGGACGACGCGCAATACATCCAGCCCGCGAACTACGACGACGACATCGAAAAGCTCGCCGAGTGCGACGTCGTGATCGAAGCGATCGCGGAGCGCATGGACTGGAAGCACGACCTGTACAAGAAGGTCGCGCCGCACATCGGTCCGAACGCGATCTTCGCGACCAATACGTCGGGGCTGTCGATCACCGCGTTGTCCGAAGGTTTCTCGGACGAACTGAAGGCGCGCTTCTGCGGCGTGCACTTCTTCAATCCGCCGCGCTACATGCATCTGGTCGAACTGATCCCGACCGCGACGACGCGTCCGGAAATTCTCGATCAGCTCGAAACCTTCCTGACCAGCGTGGTCGGCAAAGGCGTCGTGCGCGCGAAGGACACGCCGAACTTCATCGCCAATCGCGTCGGCGTTTTCTCGATCCTCGCGGTTATCGCCGAAGCCGGGAAGTTCGGTCTGCGTTTCGACGAAGTGGATGACCTGACCGGCGCGCGCCTCGGCCGCGCGAAGTCGGCGACGTTCCGCACCGCCGACGTGGTCGGTCTCGACACGATGGCGCACGTCATTAAGACGATGCAGGACACGCTGCCGGACGATCCCTTCTTGCCGGTCTACGAAACGCCTGCCGTGCTCGCTGAACTGGTGAAGAAAGGCGCGCTCGGCCAGAAGAGCGGCGCCGGCTTCTACCGCAAGGAAGGCAAGGCGATCAAGGTGCTCGATCCGAAGACCGGCAACTACGTCGACGGCGGCGGCAAGGCGGACGAAATCGTCGGCCGCATCCTGAAGCGTCCGGCTGCCGAGCGCCTGAAGCTGTTGCGCGAAACGCAGCATCCGCAGGCGCAGTTCCTGTGGTCGATCTTCCGCGACGTCTATCACTACATCGCCGTGCATCTGGAGTCGATCGCCGACAACGCGCGCGACGTCGACCTCGCGATCCGCTGGGGCTTCGGCTGGAACGAAGGTCCGTTCGAAGGCTGGCAGACGGCCGGCTGGAAGCAGGTCGCCCAGTGGGTGCAGGAAGACATCGCGGCAGGCAAGGCGCTCGCCAACGTGCCGCTGCCTTCGTGGGTGCTCGAAGGCGCGGTCGCCGACAAGGGCGGCGTGCACACGGCTGAAGGTTCGTGGTCGCCGGCCACGCAGAGCTTCGTGCCGCGCTCGTCGCTCGACGTGTACAAGAAGCAGGTGTTCCGTGCGCCGCTCGTCGGCGAAACCGGCGCCGATCCGAAGACCTTCGGCAAGACGCTGTTCGAGACCGATGCGGTGCGCGCATGGGTCGACGATCGCGCGGGCGAGGACGACGTGCTGATCGTGTCGTTCAAGAGCAAGATGAACACGATCGGACCGGCGGTGATCGAAGGTCTGACGCGGGCGATCGAACTGGCCGAGAAGGACTACAAGGGCCTCGTCGTGTGGCAGCCCACGTCGCTGAAGCTCGGCACGCCGGGCGGTCCGTTCTCGGCGGGCGCGAACCTCGAGGAAGCGATGCCCGCGTTCATGATGGGCGGTGCGAAGGGCATCGAGCCGTTCGTGAAGAGTTTCCAGCAGGGCATGCTGCGCGTGAAGTACGCGAACGTGCCGGTGGTTGCGGCGATCTCGGGTATCGCGCTCGGCGGCGGCTGCGAGCTCGCGCTGCACAGCGCGAAGCGCGTCGCGCACATCGAGAGCTATCTGGGTCTCGTCGAAGTCGGCGTGGGTCTGGTGCCGGCGGGCGGCGGCCTGAAAGAAGCGGCACTGCGCGCGGCGGAAGCGGCAAGCCAGGTTGGCGCGACCAACGATCTGCTGAAGTTCCTGCAGAAGTCGTTCGAGAACGCGGCAATGGCGAAGGTCTCGTCCTCGGCGCTCGATGCTCGCGCGATGGGCTATCTGAAGCCGTCCGACACGATCGTCTTCAACGTGTTCGAACTGCTCGACGTCGCGAAGAAGGAAGCGCGCGCGCTTGCCGCTGCGGGCTATCGTGCGCCGCTGCGCGCGACGCAGGTGCCGGTCGCGGGCCGCTCGGCGATCTCGACGATCAAGGCGTCGCTCGTCAACATGCGTGACGGCCGCTTCATCAGCGATCACGACTTCCTGATCGCGAGCCGCATCGCGGAAGCGGTGTGCGGCGGCGACGTCGAAGCGGGCAGCCTCGTCGACGAAGAATGGCTGCTGCAACTCGAGCGTCGTGCGTTCGTCGAGCTGCTCGGCACGCAGAAGACGCAGGAACGGATCATGGGCATGCTGCAGACCGGCAAGCCGGTGCGCAACTAAGCGGCGACTTGCGCCGACAGAGGAACTCGAAATGGCAAAGCAATTGCAAGACGCATATATCGTCGCCGCGAGCCGCACGCCGATCGGCAAGGCGCCGCGCGGCATGTTCAGGAACACGCGCCCGGATGAACTGCTGGTTCACGCGATCAAGTCGGCCGTCGCTCAGGTGCCCGGACTCGACACCGGCGTGATCGAAGACGCGATCGTCGGCTGCGCGATTCCGGAAGCGGAGCAGGGCCTGAACGTCGCGCGGATCGGCGCGCTGCTCGCCGGTCTGCCGAACACGGTCGGCGGCGTCACGGTGAACCGCTTCTGCGCGTCGGGTCTGACCGCGCTCGCGATGGCCGCGGACCGCATCCGCGTCGGCGAAGCGGACGCGATGATCGCGGGCGGCTGCGAATCGATGAGCATGGTGCCGATGATGGGCAACAAGCCGTCGCTGTCGCCGCATATCTTCGATCGCAACGAAGACGTCGGCATCGCATACGGCATGGGCCTGACCGCGGAGAAAGTCGCCGAGCGCTGGAAGATCAGCCGCGAAGCGCAGGACGCGTTCTCGGTCGAATCACACCGCCGCGCGATCGAGGCGCAACGGTCCGGCGAATTCAACGACGAAATCGCCGCGTACACGATCACCGACCGCGTGCCCGATCTCGCGACCGGCGAGATCAGCGTGAAAACGCGCGAGGTGAAGCTCGACGAAGGTCCGCGCGCGGACACGTCGATGGAAGGCCTGGCGAAGCTGCGCGCGGTGTTCGCGAACAAGGGCTCGGTCACGGCCGGCAACAGCTCGCAGACGTCGGACGGCGCGGGTGCGCTGATCGTCGTGTCGGAAAAGATCCTCAAGCAGTTCAACCTGACGCCGCTCGCGCGCTTCGTCAGCTTCGCGGTGCGCGGCGTGCCGCCGGAAATCATGGGCATCGGCCCGAAGGAAGCGATTCCGGCCGCGCTGAAGGCCGCCGGCCTGAAGCAGGACGACCTCGACTGGATCGAGCTTA
Organism: Paraburkholderia sp. JPY465; assembly: GCF_050436725.1. Lineage (NCBI taxonomy): Bacteria > Pseudomonadati > Pseudomonadota > Betaproteobacteria > Burkholderiales > Burkholderiaceae > Paraburkholderia > Paraburkholderia sp. JPY465. The sequence goes on along the minus strand of NZ_JBNDMT010000003.1, from coordinate 2,920,549 downwards.
ATGAGGCGTTTGCCGCGCAGTCGCTCGCGGTGATTCAGGACCTCGGCCTCGATGCGTCGAAGATCAACCCGCTCGGCGGCGCGATCGCACTGGGCCATCCGCTCGGCGCGACGGGCGCGATTCGTGCGGCGACCGTGGTGCACGGCCTGCGCCGCCGCAACTACAAGTACGGCATGGTGACGATGTGCGTCGGTACCGGCATGGGCGCGGCGGGCATCATCGAGCGTCTGTGAGCCGCTGATCGAACGGGGGATCCTTCGGTGATCCACTAAGGACCGTGCAACGGTTCGCAGGCCGCCCGGCTTGCGAACCGTTTTTACATTCAGCAGGAGCACAAGGAGATGAGCGGGATGACGACGGATATTCTGGTCGAGCGCGCCGATGCGGTGCTGACCATCAGCTTCAACCGGCCCGGCAGGAAAAACGCGATCACGGCCGCGATGTATCAGACGATGGCCGACACGCTCGTAGAAGCGCAGGGCGACACGTCGGTGCGCGCGATCCTGATTCGCGGCAGCGCGGGCATTTTCAGCGCCGGCAACGATCTCGAAGACTTCATGAAGACGCCGCAGGTCAGCGGCAACCCGCCGGTGATCCAGTTCCTGCGCGCGATCAGCGCGGCGGAGAAGCCGCTCGTGGCGGCGGTCGCGGGGCCGGCGGTTGGCGTCGGCACGACGCTGCTGCTGCATTGCGATCTGGTCTACGCGGCCGACACCGCGAGCTTTTCGCTGCCGTTCACGCAGCTCGGGCTGTGCCCGGAGGCGGCGTCGAGCTTGCTGCTGCAACGCGTAGCCGGCTATCAGGCGGCGGCGGAAAAACTGCTGCTCGGCGAGGCGTTCGACGCGGCGGAAGCGCTCCGCATGGGCTTGGTGAATCGCGTGCTGCCGGCGGGCGAAGTCGATGCGTTCGCGGCGTCGCAGGCTGCGAAGCTGGCAGCGCTGCCGGCGTCGTCATTGCGCGTGACGAAGAGCCTGATGAAACGCGCGAGCCAACAGGAAGTGCAGACGCAGATGAGCGAGGAATTCGTGCACTTCGGCAAGATGCTGCTCGCGCCTGAGGCGCGCGAGGCGTTCAAGGCGTTCTTCGAGAAGCGCAAGCCGGATTTCCGGCAGTTCGACTGAGGGACGTACGGCGCAGTCCTGCTTCGTGGCGGGTTAGCCGCGAGTCGCCGCTGCGCCGCTTCGATCGCTCAACCCCGCGGCTGCCACGTGTCGTAATCGACGTAGCTGCCTTCGCGGCAGAAGCTCACGAGCCGCACACCCGCCTCGCGCGCAATCGCAATCGCGAGCGACGACGGCGCCGAGATCGTCGCGACCATCGGCACGTCGACGCGCGCGGCCTTGCGCACCAGTTCGTAGCTCGCGCGGCTCGACAAAAACACGAAACCGTCGCGCGTATCGGCGCGATCGAGCACGAGCTGGCCGATCAGCTTGTCGAGCGCGTTGTGGCGGCCGACGTCCTCGAACGCATAGCGGATCGCGCCTTGCGCATCACACCACGCGGCCGCGTGCAGGCCGCCCGTCAAACGCGTGAGCGCCTGGTGCTCGGGCAGCGCGCGCGCGGCGCGCGCGATCGCATCGGCCGCGAGCCGTTGCAGAAAACCGGTGTCCGCTACACGCTGCGGTTTCAGATCGAGCAGATCGATGCTTTCGATGCCGCACACGCCGCAGCCGGTGCGCCCGGCGAGCGCGCGGCGCTTTTCCTTCAAACCGGCGAACGCCTGTTGCACGACCTGCAACCGCACCTCGGCATGCGGCAGTTCGCCATGCCCGTGCAGTTCGACCTCGATGTCCTGAATATCGCTGCCGCGCTCGACGATCCCCTCGGAAATCGCGAAGCCGACCGCGAACGCTTCGAGATCGCGCGGCGTGCACATCATCACCGCGTGCGAGATGCCGTTGAACACCAGCGCGACCGGCCACTCCTGGCCGACGTGATCGGTGGCGGTTTCGATCGACGTGCCGCGATGGCGGCGCACCTCGAGTTGCACCGCGCCGGGTTGTTCGTCGCTGTCGAGGTCGTGGGGCTGCCCGTTTGCCGCCTCGGTTGCGCGTCCGTTTTCCTGTCCGTTCAAGCTGCTTCACTCCTGTAGCATGCCGCGCATTCAAGTGCCCGCCCGGCTCGCCGTATGCTTCAAGGCCGCCGCCGCGCGGGCCGCCGTCGCGCGAATAAGGTTCTAAAATACCTCAAGCGACGCCCGCACGCTGTCCGCCACCGACAAGGAGCACTGACATGGGACTCAACGAAGCACCGCTTCTGTTCGACTTCGAAGTCGCGTCTTCGGAGAATTTCACTTATATCCCGATGTCGGTGCGCTTCAATCTCGACCGTTTCGGGCTGCGCATCACGCTCGCGCAGTGGCAGCAACTGCCGCTCGAAGACCGCAAGCTGCTCGCGCGTTTCCCGGTCGAAGAGGACACGCAGATCGAACCGAACTTCGATCACGCGCTGTTCGAGATGCTGCGCACGCACGCGAACATCGAACCGGAGTGGTTCACGCCGGAGGAGTCGCCGGCCTGGCGGCAAACCGACAGTGTGCCCGACGGCGTCGCGCATCAGGCGGGGCTGGCGGGGCTCGCCGCGCCGAGCGTCGCGCGCTGGGCGGAGCTCGATCCATTCAAGCGCTACGTGCTCGCGAAGCTGTCGCGCAAGCCCGAGGCGAACCACGATTTCGTCCCGGCGATGAAGGAGTTTGGAGCGGCCGGCTAGGCGCGGCCGGCTAGGTGCGGCCGGCTAGGCGCGGCCGGCCAGGAGCGGGGCGCTCCGCAACCTCCCCCCAATCCTCAGATTTTTTTCACGCCGACCCTCAACCCGCTTCCGATCGCTGCCGATATCCAAAGGTTGGCGCGTAAAAGATTTGCATCGATGCGGCCCGACGCACCGGTAGCGAGCGCGCTCTCCCGCCCTCGGAACGATTGACGTTCGGAACCCATGAATCCTTTTTTGTCGAAGCGACTGCTGATCAATATTGCGGTCGTGGTCGTCGCGGTCGGTGCAAACGCGTTCGTCGCGTACACGCAGATTCGCGGGCAGCGAGACGCCGATGCGCGCCTCGCGCGCTCGACCAGCGTGCGCCAGAACCTCGATGCGTATCACGCCGCGCTCGGTAAAGCGCTCGCCGCGGTGCACCGCCTGAAGGAATCGGGCGATCCGGTCCCGCCGGACGCGGCCGCTTCGATGACGAGCACACTCGCGAGCCGCGAGGATGCATTGCGCGACGAGCTCGCGACCGAGCCGCCCATGTCGGCGGCGCTCGCCAGCCTGAGCGCGGCGCGGCACGCGCTGCAGCACGATCTAGATGAGACGCTGCGCAACCACGCGAGCGACTTACCCGGCGCGGCCAGCGTGACGTCGGGCGCCGCATCGACCGAAGCACCGATCTCGGCCTCCCCCGACGCATCCGTCGACTCCGCGCCGTCCAACCCGCAGCTTGCCGCCTCGCTAGAGCGTGTCGAAGCCGCGCTCGCCACGTTGCGCAGCGAGGAAAACCGCTCGTTGCAAGCCGCGCTCGCGGCATCGGCGAGCGACAGCCAGCGCGCGATGTTCGTACTGCTCGTGACGATGCTCTCCGGCAGCGTGCTGCTGATGCTTACGTTCGGCGTGCGCGAGAACAGCGCGCGTGAAAAGCTGCGCAGCGCCCGCGCGCTGGCGCGCAACGACGAGCGTTTTCGCAGCCTGTTCGACGATCACCGGGTGCCGATGTACATCTTCGATCGCGACACGCTGCGCTTTCTCGCCGTCAACACTGCCGCGATCGAGCAATACGGCTACACGGAAAGCGAGTTTCTGCGTATGACGATCCGCGCGATTCACCCGAATTCCGAAGTTGCGCGCCTCGAGAGGCACCTGGCGCGCAGCGCGGACTTGCGCCAGAGCCACACGATGGCAGGCATCTGGCGGCATCGGCGCAAGGACGGTACGATCGTCAGCGTCAACATGTCGTATCACGCGCTCAGCTTCATGAGCCGCGACGCGTCGTTCGTGCTGGCGGACGACGTGACCGATCAGATCAACGCCGAAGCCGAAGCGCTGCGCTCGAATCAGATGCTCGAAGCGGTGATCGACAACATTCCGCAGCGGATCTTCTGGAAGGATCTGAACTCGCGCTATCTGGGCTGCAACATGGCGTTCGCGCGCGACGCGGGGCTCGCGTATCCCGAGCAGGTGATCGGCAAGAGCGACACCGATTTGCCGTGGCGCGCGTTCGCCGACCTGCTGAACGAGCACGATCGAGAAGTCGCGAGCACCGGGGTGCCGAAGATGAACTTCGAGGTCGACTTCGTGATCGACGGCGTGCATCGCACGAGGGTCACGAGCAAGCTGCCGTTCACCGACGGCGACGGCCAGGTGATCGGCGTGCTCGGCTCGTACACCGACATCACCGAGCAAAAGCGCGCCGATCTCGCGCTGCGTCTGCAAAGCCGTGCGCTCGACGCGAGTGTCAACGCGATCCTGATTACCGCGCCGTCGCCGTCGGGCAATCTGATCGAATACGTGAATCCGGCGTTCATGCGCATCACCGGCTACGATCTCGATGAGGTGATCGGTCACGACTGCCGCGTGCTGCAGCGCGACGACCGTGATCAGGAAGGCGTCGCGTTGATCCGCGAGGCGCTCGCGGCGAATCGCGAGGTCAGCGCGGTGGTGCGCAACTATCGTAAGGACGGCGCGCTGTTCTGGAATCAGCTGTTCATCGCGCCTGTGCCGAACGCGGAAGGCGTGATCACCCATCATATCGGCGTGATCAACGACGTCACCGAGCTGATCCGCTATCAGGAACAACTCGAATACCAGGCCAACTACGACGGCCTCACGCGGCTGCCGAACCGCAACCTGCTGCGCGACCGGCTCGAACATGCGCTCGTCGTCGCGCAGCGGCATCACACGGGCGTGGCAGTCGTGTTCCTCGATCTCGACGGCTTCAAGAACGTCAACGACAGCCTCGGTCATAGCGTCGGCGACCGGCTGCTCGGCGTGGTCGCCGAGCGGCTCGCGCGCTGCTCGCGCACTAGCGACACGGTCGCGCGCCACGGCGGCGACGAGTTCGTGATCGTGATGACCGACACCGTCGACGAGCAATCGCTGATCACGTGGATGGAGCGCGTGCGCGCGTCGATCGCCGAGCCCGTGTGGCTCGACGGCACGGAGCTGTACGTCGGCTGCAGCATGGGTGCGAGCCTGTTCCCGCAAGACGGCGAGGACGCCGAAACGCTGATGAAGAAGGCCGACGTCGCGATGTACCGCGCGAAGGACATGGGCCGCAACACGTTCCAGTTCTACCAGCCGGAGATGAACGCGAGCGCGGGCGCGCGCCTGAATCTCGAACGGCGCCTGCGCCGCGCGCTGCGCGACAACGAGTTCCTGCTGCACTATCAGCCGCAGGTCGATATCGTCAGCGGCCAGATCGTCGGCATCGAGGCGCTGGTGCGCTGGCGCGATCCGGAGGCCGGGCTCGTGCCGCCGTCGTCGTTCATTCCGCTCGCCGAGGAAAGCGGGCTGATCGGGCCGCTGTCGGAGTGGGTGCTGCGCGAGGCATGTCGGCAGAACAAGGCGTGGCAGGATCAGGGCTTGCCGCCCGCGCGCGTGTCGGTGAATCTGTCGGCGCGGGTGTTCCAGCAGCGCGACATCGCGAAGCTCGTGATGCAGGTGCTCGCCGAGACCGGGCTCGAACCGAAGTATCTCGAACTCGAGCTGACCGAGAGCACGATCATGCGCAACGCGGAAGAAGCGGTGTTGATGCTCAACGAGCTGCACGCGCTCGGCATCGGTCTCGCGATAGACGACTTCGGCACCGGCTATTCGAGCCTCAGCTATCTGAAACGTTTCCCGGTGGACCGCCTCAAGATCGACCGCTCGTTCGTATCGGATATCGGCGTGTCGGGCGACGACGAGACGATCACGTCGGCGATCATCGCGCTCGCGCATTCGCTGAAGCTGCAGGTGATCGCCGAGGGCGTCGAAACGTCCGCACAACTCAACTTCCTGAAAGAACGCGCGTGCGACGAGATGCAGGGCTTCTATTTCGCGAAGCCGCTATCGACCGAGGGGATTTCCGAGCTGCTGCATGGCGGGTTGGTGCCGGAGCTGGAGCCGGCGTGAAGGGGGCGTGACCCGCGGCGCCCAGGGTCGCCGCGTGTCGCCGCGGGCCGTGTCAAACGCCGGTCACTCCGCTGGCGTGTCCTTGAATACCGGCAGGCTTTCCGCGAACGCGGAAAATTTCTCGAGCCGCGGATGATCGGCCTTGCTGACCGCCTCCGGCAGCAGCATGTGCGTGAACTGCCATGCGACGGCGACGGCCACGTCCGCCGCGCTGAACTGCTGCTGCGTGTCGGGCAGCGGCCCTTCGCCCAACTCGCGTTCGAGTTCGGCATAGGCGGCGAGCAGTTGCGCTCTTACGCGCTCCACCCACGGTTCATGCTGCTTCTCCTGCGGCCGCAGATTGCGCTCGTAGACGATCTGCACGCTCTTTTCGCACGCGGCGAGCGCGAGACCCGTCAGGCGCGCGGCGCGCAACGCCGCGTCGGCTTGAGTCGGGAACAGCGGAGTGGGACCGGCGAGCGTCGCCAGATACTGCAGGATCACCGTCGAATCCATCACGACCGCGCCGTTGTCGGCGACGAGCGTCGGCGCTTTGACGACCGGGTTGATCTTTGCGAACTGGTCGTAGGTGCGGAATACCGAAATCGACTCGTGTTCGAAGTCGAGCGCGAGCAGCTTCATGCAGATGGCGACGCGCCGCACGTACGGCGAGTCGAGCATTCCGATCAGTTTCATCACGTATCCATTAGAAGAGCGACTATGGGGCGCCCGGGCCTCGTGCGCTGATCGGCTGCAACGGCTAGCGGGTGGCGCGGCGCGTGACGCGGGGAACCGCTAGCTTAAGCATCCTTGCTGGCTCAGTCCAGCACGGGCAGTGCGCGCGGACGGCGGTCGCTATCGGTGGCGACGTAGGTGAGGATCGCTTCCGTGACCTTGACGACTTCCTGCGACAGGCTCATCCGCTGCGCGTAGACCTCGACCGACACCGTCACCGACGTATTGCCGGTCTTCACGATATCCGCGTAAAAGCTCAGCAGGTCGCCGACGAACACCGGCTGCTTGAACAGGAACGAATTGACCGCGATCGTCGCGACCCGTCCATTCGCACGACGGCTTGCCGGAATCGAGCCGGCGATGTCGACCTGCGCCATGATCCAGCCGCCGAAAACGTCGCCGTGAATGTTCGCGTCCGACGGCTGCGGCATCACGCGCAGCGCGCAAGGCTTGGAAGGAAGTTGAAGAAGATCGGTCATCGGGACATCCTTGGGAAACGTGTTCGAGTGTATTGACGCGCACGGACGCAACGGCTGGGCCAGCCCGACCATAGGCTGCGGAAAGCGCCGCCAGCTGGCTTCTGCGACAATACGGGGGATCACGAATTGTACGGGAAAGCGCCCAGCCAGGCGCGCGAGCCGCGCCGCTGCGAACTCCGGCAGTTCCACACTCTCTCCACGATTTATGCGCCGCGCCCCTTCGTCAGAACCTTCGCCGATTTCCACCGGACCCCGCAACGACTGGCAAACGATCCTGTCGCTGCTGCCATATCTTGCAACCTACAAATGGCGAGTCGGCATCGCGCTCGGCTGCCTGATCGGCGCGAAGGTCGCGAACCTCGGCGTGCCGATCGTGATGAAGCACATCGTCGACAGTCTCGCGTCGATCCGGCATCTGACCGCGCTCGGCCGCGCGCAGGACGCGCCCGGCATCGTGCTGCTCGGCGGTGTCGGTTTGCTGGTGGTCGCGTATGCGGTGGTGCGGCTGTCCACGTCGTTCTTCACCGAGCTGCGCGAAATGCTGTTTTCGAAAGTGACGGAAAGCGCGGTGCGCCAGCTCGCGCTGAAAGTGTTTCGTCATCTGCACGGGCTGTCGCTGCGTTTCCATCTGGAGCGGCAGACGGGCGGCATGTCGCGCGATATCGAACGCGGCACGCGCGGCATCACGCAGCTGATTTCCTATTCGCTGTACAGCATCCTGCCGACGCTCGTCGAAGTGGGGCTCGTTCTCGGCTTTTTCGTCGTCAAGTACGAGGCCTATTACGCGATCGTCACGTTCATCGCGCTCGCGGCCTACATCGCGTTCACGGTGAAGGTCACCGAGTGGCGCACTCACTTTCGCCGCACGATGAACGAGCTCGATTCGAAGGCGAATTCGCGCGCGATCGACTCGCTGCTCAACTACGAGACCGTCAAGTACTTCGGCAACGAGGAGTGGGAGGCGAGCCGCTACGACGAAAACCTGAAGCGCTATCGCGCGGCGGCGATCAAGTCGCAGCGTTCGCTGTCGGCGCTGAACTTCGGACAGCAGGCGATCATCGGCACGGGGCTCGTGTTCATCCTGTGGCGCGCGACCCAGGGCGTGATGGCCGGGCGCCTGACGCTCGGCGACCTGGTGCTGATCAACACGTTCATGCTGCAGCTGTATATCCCGCTGAATTTTCTCGGCGTGGTCTATCGTGAGCTGAAGCAAAGCCTGACCGACATGGACCGCATGTTCACGCTGCTCGGCGCGCCGCAGGAAGTGCCCGATGCGCCCAATGCGGTGGCCTTGCAGGTCAGCGGCGCGCAGGTGCGTTTCGACAACGTGAGCTTCGCGTACGAGTCTTCGCGACCGATTCTGCACGACGTGAGCTTTACCATCGCGGCCGGCACGACGACCGCGGTGGTCGGCCACAGCGGCTCGGGCAAGTCGACGCTCGCGCGGCTCCTGTTCCGCTTCTACGATCTCGACCGCGCGACGGGCGGCGCGATCCGGATCGACGGGCAGGACATTCGCGACGTCACGCAGGATTCGTTGCGCGCGTCGATCGGCATCGTGCCGCAGGACACGGTGCTATTTAACGACTCGATCTACTACAACATCGCGTACGGGCGGCCGTCGGCGACGCGCGACGAAGTGATCGCGGCGGCGCGCGCCGCGCACATCCACGAGTTCATCGAGAGTCTGCCGAAGGGCTACGACACGCCGGTCGGCGAGCGCGGGCTCAAGCTGTCCGGCGGCGAAAAGCAGCGCGTCGCGATCGCGCGGACCATCCTGAAGAATCCGCCGATCCTGCTGTTCGACGAAGCGACGTCCGCACTGGATTCACGCTCGGAGCGCGCGATCCAGCACGAACTCGACCTGATCGCGCGCGAACGCACGACGCTGATCATCGCGCACCGGTTATCGACGGTCGTGCACGCGCAGCAGATCATCGTGATGGACAAGGGGCGCATCGTCGAGCGCGGCACGCACGCCGAGCTATTGCGCGCGAACGGCCTGTTCGCGCAGATGTGGGCGTTGCAGCAGCGCGCCGCGCAGACCACGGACGCGGTGGAAAGGGCGGAAGCGGTCGGCGCGGGCGAGAGCGCGGCGAAGTAAAGCTCAGCGCGAGCGCAACAGCCGATCGAGCGCTTCCAGCTGCGCCTGCGTGCCGACGTTCTCCCACACGCCTTCGTACAGCTCGCCGCTCGCGAGCCCACGCGCGATCGTCTCGCGATAATACGGGCTCAGCGCGCGCCGTGTGCCCCGCGGCAGATCGCGGAACATGCGCGTGTCGTACAGCCCGAAACTGCCGAACGTGAGGCGCGGCTGCGTGTCGAGCGACAGCACGCCGTCGACGAGGCCGAAGTCGCCGTTCGGGTGAAACGGCGGATTCGGCACCATTACCAGATGCATGCCGGGCTCGGGCAGCGCCTGCAGCGCGCCGGCGTGCGCGTGCAGTGCGGCGTAGTCGTAATCGGTGTAGACGTCGCCGGCCACCGCGACGAACACGTGATCCGCGCCGTCGTCGGTCAGTAGCGGGAGCGCCTGCGCGATGCCGCCCGCGGTCTCCAGCGCCTCGTGCTCGGGCGAGTAGCGCAATTCGACCTGCCAGCGCGAACCGTCGCCGAGCGCGGCTTCGAGCTGCGCGCCGAGCCACGCATGATTGATCACGATGCTACGGATGCCGGCCCGCGCGAGCCGTTCGATCTGCCACACGATCAGCGGCTTGCCGCCCACTTCGAGCAAGGGCTTCGGGCACGCGTCGGTCAACGGACGCATGCGCTCGCCGCGGCCCGCGGCGAAAATCATCGCTTTATTCACGGACGTCGTCATCGGTCAGAAGGTGTAGCCGATTTCCTGGGCGCGGCCTTCGAGGTCGTCGAGCAGTTTCGCGAACCCGCGCAGCGGCGCGTAACGCTCGGCCACCTTGCGCGCATAGCCGATGAAGCGCGGCAGGTCTTTCATGTAATGCGCCTTGCCGTCGCGGTAGTTGATGCGGCAGAACAGGCCGAGCACCTTGATGTGCCGCTGCAGCCCCATCCATTCGAGCTGGCGATAGAACTCGCCAAAATCGGCATCGACCGGCAGGCCGGCTTTTTTCGCGCGCTCCCAGTAGTACACGAAGCAGTCGAGCTCGAACTCCTCGTCCCAGCTGAGGAACGCATCGCGCAGCAGCGACACGACGTCGTACGTGATCGGCCCGTACACCGCGTCCTGGAAGTCGATCACGCCGGGGTTCGGCTCGGTGATCATCAGATTGCGCGGCATGAAATCGCGCAGCATGAAGCTTTGCGGCTGCGCGCGCGCGCTCGCGATCAGCAGCGCGAACGTGCGATCGAGCTGCGCGCGCGTTGCGGCATCGACCTCGCGGCCAAGGTGCCGGCCGATGAACCACTCGGGCATCAGCTCCATTTCGCGATGCAGGAACGCTTCGTCGAACGGCGGCAGCACGTCTGCGCGCGAGCTGAGCTGCCAGCGGATCAGAGCGTCGAGCGCGTCGCGTATCAGCGTGCGGGCCGCGCGGGTATCACCCGCGGCCTGCGCGTCGATCAGCGCGCCGAGGTACGGCGCGGTGCCGAGATCGGTGACGAGCATGAAGCCCGCGTCGAAGTCGACCTCGAGCACGCGCGGCACGTGCACGCCGGCCGCGTCGAGCAATTGCGCGATCTGCGCGAATTCGCGGCATTTTTCGGGCGGCGGCGCGTCGACGGCGATCAGCGTGGCCACGCCGTTGCCTTGCGGCGCCTTACCGGCGAGCCGGAAATAGCGGCGGAAACTGGCGTCGGACGAGGCCGGAACGATCGTGTCGAGCTCCAGCGCATGGCGTGCGGCGTGGCCTTGCAGCCAAGCCTTGAGCAGGGAGAGGCGGGTGTCGGTGAAGTCTTGGGTGGAAGGCAGCGTCATGAAAAGCGGCGGCAAATTCTTGGGGACAACGTCTTGCCATATAATACCCCACGACTTTTTTGACGCGACTCACACGCCAGCTTTCGCGTGCTCCGTTTTACCGCCCGCCTCATCACTCGGCAAATTGGGATCCAGACGTGCAGCCGACTCTCACGGTCGCGGTGTGCAGGCGGTGGATCGTGACGACGGAAGCTTGCACACGGGTCGACTCGCCAAACGATACATGCCGCCCAGACAGCTTTCCGATACCACTCCTTCCTGTGCAGTAGTGCCGCGCAAAAGGCGGCTCGTCGCGGCGCTTGTCGCCGTTCCGGGCCTGATGCCCGCGCTTGCGCACGCCCAGCTGGTGGGGGAAGCTGCGCAACCGCAAGCGGTCTACCCGCCGTGGGGCATGCAGCTCGCGCCACAGCTCGAGGATCATCCGTTGCAAACGGGCCAGCGGCCGGCCACCTTCGTGCTCGGCGACCATGCGAGCGGCACGGTCGACCAGGATCTGGCCGCCAAGGGCTCGGCCGAAGTGCGCCACAACACGTCCGTGATCAAGGCCGATGGCCTGCACTACGACCAGGACACGGACATGGCCGATGCGTACGGCAATGTCCACGTGATCAATACCGGCAATACCTTCATCGGGCCCGAAGCGCATCTGCGCGTCGATTCGACCGAAGGCTTCATGACCGCGCCGAAGTATCGCTTCACGTTGACGGGCGGCTCGGGCAGCGCGCAGCGCGTCGACCTGCTCGACGCCGAGCGCTCGGTGTTCACGAAGGCCACCTACACCGCGTGCGCGTGCACGGACGATCCGGCCTGGTACATCAAGGGCAGCGAGTTCGATTTCGACACCGGCGCCGACGAAGGCGTCGCCTACAACAGCGTGCTGTTCTTCCAGGGCGTGCCGGTGTTCGCGTCGCCGTGGTTGTCGTTCCCGCTGTCGGGCGAGCGGCGCAGCGGCCTGTTGCCGCCCACGTTCTCGCTCAGCTCGTCGAACGGCTTCGAGCTGTCGGTGCCGTATTACTTCAACATCGCGCCGAATCGAGATCTGACGGTCACGCCGCGTCTGATCTCGAAGCGCGGTGTGCAGTTGCAGAGCACGTTCCGCTATCTGTCGCCAACGTATTCCGGTTCGATCACCGGTGAATTTCTGCCTGACGATCGCCTGACGAAGACCAACCGCTACGCGCTGTACATCCAGCACAACCAGAATTTCGGTAACGGCTTCGGCGGCTACATCTACTACAACAAGGTCTCGGATAACACCTATCCGCAAGACCTGTCGTCGTCGGTCAACCAGTTCATGAACGGCCTCCAGCTCCTGTATCAGCAGGAAGCCGGGGTGACCTACAACAACGGGCCGTGGTCCGTGCTCGCGCGCGAGCAGCACTGGCAGACGCTGCAGGAGTCGGTCGCGCCGTACGGCCGCGAGCCGCAGTTGAACGTGAAGTACGCGAAGTACAACGTCGGCGGCTTCGACTTCGGCGCCGAAGCCGACTACACGAACTTCCGCATCACCACCGCGGACCTGACCGAAGGCCAGCGGGTGCTGTTCAACCCGTACGTGTCGTATTCGGTGGTGGGGCCGGGCTACTTCGTCACGCCGAAGGTGCAGTGGCACTTCGCGTCGTACAACCTGAACAACATCGGCACCGATCTGAACGGGGTGCCGAACCCGCAGAAGAATTTCACCGAGTCGATCCCGACCTTTACGTTCGACACGGGGCTGACCTTCGAGCGCTCGGTGCGCCTGTTCGGCCAGGATTTCATCCAGACGCTGGAGCCGAGGCTGTACTACGTCTATACGCCGTACCGCAACCAGAACAACGCGCCGCTGTTCGATACCGCCGAGTCCGACTTCGGCCTCGCGGAAATCTTCACGCCGAACACGTTCGTCGGTAACGACCGGATCGCCGACGCGAACCGCCTGACCGCTGGTCTCACCACGCGCTTCATCAACCCGGCCACCGGCGACGAACGCGCGCGCTTCGTGATCGCGCAGCAGTACTATTTCCGCGATCAGCGTGTCACGTTGCAGCCTTCGCAGACGAGCGCGCAGGCCACGCACTCGGACCTGATCGCGGGTGCGGCGATCAAGCTGGGTGCCGGTTTCGCTTCGGAAACGGCGTTCCAATATAATGCGGACAATAACCAGCTCACGAAGACGAGCGTCGGCTTCGGGTTCAGTCCGGAGACCGGCAAGGTCCTCAACGTGGCGTACCGCTACACCCGCGCCAACACCACGCTCGACAACCAGCCGATCAATCAGGTGCTGATTTCGGGTCAATGGCCGCTGTCGCACCGGATGTACGGTGTCGGCCGGTTCAACTATGACCTCGGTGGCCACCGTATCGTCGACGGCCTGGTCGGCCTGCAATACGACGCGGATTGCTGGACGCTCGGCGCCGGCATCCAGCGCTACGCGAACGGCCTGAACTCGTCGGGACAGAATCAGTCGAGCACGCGGTTTCTGGCGCAGTTGACGTTCAAGGGCTTGTCGAGCGTCGACAACGGGCTGATGACCGCGTTCCGCAGCAGTGTGGCCGGCTACACGCCGTTGCCGCCACCGCCACCGCCGGAGTCGCGGTTCACCAACTACGAATGACGGTCGCCCGGTCATTCACGGCTTGCGAAAAGACGGGCGAAGCGCCCGACATCATTGGAGTATCTGTGGCAATCATGAAACAGCTTCGCTTGGCAATACTCGCGGCGGGTCTCGTCGCCGCGGCGTCCTTCGTTCCAGTCGCGTCGGTACAGGCGCAGGCATTGGGCGGCAATAGCGGCCAGACGGTCGACACCATCGCCGCGGTGGTCAACAACGGTGTCATCACGCAGCGCGAGCTCGACGAGCGGGTCGGTCTGATCGCGCACCGGCTGAACCAGCAGAACGCTCCGGTGCCGCCGACGGACCAGTTGCGCCAGCAGGTGCTCACGCAGATGGTGCTCGAGCGCATCCAGCTGCAAAAGGCCAAGGAAGACGGCATCAACATCGACGACGCAGCGGTGCAGCGCACGCTCGAGCGTCTCGCGCAGGCGAACAACATGCCGCTCGCAATGTACCGCGCGCGCATCGAGGCGCAAGGCGTGCCCTGGGCCACGTTCTCGAACGACGCGCGCACGGAGCTGACGCTGTCGCGTCTGCGCGAGAAGGAAGTGGACAGCAAGATCACGGTGACGGACGCCGAGGTCGCGAACTACATCGCCAGCCAGCGCGGCCCGGGCGCCGGCCAGACGAGCGACCTGCACATGCAGCACATTTTCGTGAGTGCGCCGCTGAACGCGCCGGAAACCGACATCGAGGCGGCGCAGAAGAAAGCCCAGGGGCTGCTCGCCGAAGCGAAGGGCGGCGCGGATTTCGCCAAGCTCGCGAAGGCCAATTCGCAGGCGCCGGACGCGTCGAAGAACAGCGGCGATCTCGGCTTCCTCGCACCGTCGAAGCTGCCGCCCGAGTTCGTGAAGGCGGCCTCCACACTGCGTCCGGGTGAGATCAGTCCGGATCTGATCCGCACCAACGACGGCTTCGAAATCGTGCGTCTGGTCGAGCGCCGTGCCGGCCAGGGCAGCAGCGCGGATGCGCCGAAGCTCGTGCAGACGCATGTGCGCCACATTCTGCTGCGCGTCGGCGACGGCCAGTCCGAACCGCAGGCACGCCAGAAGCTGATCGACATCCGCAATCAGATCGCCGCGGGCGGCGACTTCGCGAAGTTCGCGCACACCTACTCGCAGGACGGCTCGTCGTCGCAAGGCGGCGACCTCGGCTGGATCAGCCCGGGCGAGACGGTGCCCGAGTTCGAGCGCGCGATGAACGCGCTGCAGGACGGCCAGATCAGCGAGCCGGTGCGCAGCGAATACGGCTACCACCTGATTCAGGTGCTCGGCCGCCGCGATGCGGAGGGCTCGATTGCGCAGCAGATGGATCTCGCGCGTCAGGCCATCGGTCAGCGCAAGGCGGAACAGGCGTACGCCGACTGGCTGCGCGAGTTGCGCGATACCGCGTACGTCGAAGTGAAGCCGACCACGGCGAACGTGCAGTAACCGGAGCCCATGCCATGACGAGCGCTGCTGAGCCCACCCACCGCCCGCTGCAGATCGCGATCACAACCGGCGAGCCCGCCGGCGTCGGTCCCGAGCTGACCGCGCAGGCGCTGGCGGGGGCGACGGCGCACTGGCCTCACGCACAGTTCACCGTGCTCGGCGATGCGCAATTGCTCGTTGAGCGGGCGCGCGCGGTCGGCGTCGATTGGGCCGCGCTGCTCGCGCAGGGTCCGCGCGTGCGGCTCGAACCTCACCCGCTCGGCGCGCCTGCACAGGCAGGCAAGCTCGACGCCGCGAACGGCCGCTATGTGCTCGATCTGCTCGATGCGGCGATCGACGGCGCAGTGGCCGGCAGGTTCGACGCGATCGTCACCGCGCCGCTGCAAAAAAGCACGATCAACGACGCCGGCGTGCCGTTCACCGGCCACACCGAATATCTGGCCGAGCGCACCCATACGCCGCGCGTCGTGATGATGCTCGCGGGCACCGGCAAGCGGCCGCTGCGCGTCGCGCTCGCGACCACGCATCTGCCATTGAAGGACGTGTCGGCGGCCTTGACGATCGAAAGCCTCGTCGCGACGCTGCGCATCATCGATCACGACCTGCGTCATCACTTCGGTTTGCCCGCGCCGCGTATTCTCGTGACGGGGCTCAATCCGCACGCGGGCGAAAACGGCTACCTGGGCCGCGAGGAAATCGACGTGATCACGCCGGCGTTGCAGCAGGTGAACGGCGAGGGCATCGATGCGCGCGGTCCGTATCCGGCCGACACGCTGTTCCAGCCGCGTTATCTCGACGAAGCCGACTGCGTGCTCGCGATGTTCCACGACCAGGGCCTGCCGGTGCTGAAATTCGCGACGTTCGGCGAAGGGATCAACGTGACGCTCGGCCTGCCGATCATCCGCACCTCGGTCGACCACGGCACTGCGCTCGATCTGGCCGGCACCGGCCGCGCCGACGCGGGCAGCCTGATGGCCGCGATCGAGACGGCTGTTTCGATGGCGCAGCACCGTCGCGCGGGCTGACGCGCGGGCGACGTGAGCGCTTGCGATGCGCTTGACGCGCCGCGTGGCGTCGTATTTCCATACGTGACCTCGTTCATTCTCAAGCAGTTTTCTTTCTAGCGTTTCTTCGATGTCCACCAGCAGACAGCAAGGCCGGCACCAGGGCCATCTCGCGCGCAAGCGTTTCGGTCAGAACTTTCTGGTCGACATGGGCGTGATCGATTCGATTGTCGACGTGATCCGGCCGCAGCGCGGCGAGCGCATGGTCGAGATCGGTCCGGGCCTCGGCGCGCTGACCGAGCCGCTGATCGAGCGGCTCGCGACGCCCGAGTCGCCGCTGCACGCCGTCGAGCTCGACCGCGATCTGATCGGCCGTCTGAAGACGAAGTTCGGCGACCTGCTCGAACTGCACTCGGGCGACGCGCTCGAGTTCGACTTTGGATCGCTCGCGGCACCGGGCGAGAAGGCGTCGCTGCGCATCGTCGGTAATCTGCCGTACAACATTTCGAGCCCGCTGCTGTTTCATCTGGCGACCTTCGCGGATCGCGTGATCGATCAGCACTTCATGCTGCAGAACGAGGTGGTCGAGCGGATGGTCGCGGAACCGGGCACGAAGGCGTTCAGTCGCCTGTCGGTGATGCTGCAATACCGCTACGTGATCGACAAGCAGCTCGACGTGCCGCCCGAGTCATTCCAGCCGCCGCCGAAGGTCGATTCGGCGATCGTGCGGATGATCCCGTACGAGCGGCACGAAATGCCGGTAGTCGATGAAAACGTGCTCGGCGACGTAGTGACGGCGGCGTTCTCGCAGCGTCGCAAGATGCTGCGCAACACGCTTGCCGCGCTGCGCGATACCGTCGATTTCGATGCACTCGGCTTCGATCTGCAACGCCGCGCGGAGGACGTGCCGGTTGCCGAATACGTGAGCGTGGCGCAGGCGGTGGCGGCGCGCTCGGCCGCGGCGCCGGAATAGCCTCAACGTTTGACGACGGCGGCGCGCCGCCGTCGAGCCGCTTATCGTTTTGCCGGCGCGTTGACGAGCGCGATACCGGTCAGCACCAGCAGCGCGGCGATCAGAAAGCGCGCGCTGAACGACTCGCCGAGCAGCAGCACGCCGAAGGTCACGCCGAACATCGGCGTCAGGAACGAAAACACCGACAGCCGCGATGCGATGTAACGCGTCAACAGCCAGAACCACAACAGATAGCTGACGAATGCGACGATCACAGCCTGATACGCGAGGCTCGCGAACGCGAGCGGCGTCACGCTTTCCACGCGCACTTCGCCGAGCGTGAGCGCCAGTGCGAGCAGCACCACCGCCGACACCGTCAACTGATAGAACAGCGTCTTGCTCGCGCTCGTCTGCGCCAGCCGCGAGCCGCGCACGACCACCGTGGTCGCGGCCCATGCGATGCCGGCGAGCACGCCGAGCGCATCGCCGGCCGCGCCCGCTAGCGTCGAGCCGTGGGCTACGCTTGCTGCCGCGCCGGCGTCCGGGTGCAGGAAGCCATCGGCGAACGCGAGTGCTATCCCCGCGAACGCGACGACGATGCCGAGCCATTGGATGCGCCGCATGCGTTCGCCATCGACGAACCAGTGCAGGCCGAGTGCCGTGAAACACGGCGCCGTGTAGAGAAACACCGCCATGCGCGACGCGCTAGTCAGCGTCAGGCCGAAAAAGATACAGACGAACTCGGCCGCGAACAGCACGCCCGCGAGCAGGCCCGCACCGAGCGTGCCGTCGTCGCGAAAGAGCGGCGTGCCGCGCGAGCGTGCCCATGCCCACACGAGCAGCGCCGCGATCGTCGAGCGCAGCCCCGCCTGAAAGACCGGCGGCACCGCGGCATTGGTGGTCTTGATCGCGACCTGTTGCAGTCCCCAGATTGCGCATAGGCCGATCATCAACAGGATCGCGAAGCTATCCGGCGCGCGGCGCGCGGGTAGGGCGGTGGTCGTGCTCATGTCGTGAATAGTCGGCTTTTTTTGATAGTGCCGGCGCGAGACAGGATTGCCGGGCGAATACGCCCGGCAGCAAATCCCCGGGTACAACGTGAAGCCGGTCTTTATGGTCGTTCTGGCGCCGCGCTCGAATCTGGATAGCGGGCGCATGCGTTTCCGAAAGTGTCCAGCGTGAACGGTTGAACTCGAGTCAGTCGACTCGTCCCTTCTTCTGGATCAGTTCGATCTTGTACCCGTCCGGATCGGCGACGAAGGCGATGACCGTCGTGCCGTGTTTCATGGGTCCCGCTTCGCGCGTCACGACGCCGCCACGTTTCTTCACCTGTTCGCACGCCGCATAGGCGTCGTCGACTTCGAGGGCGATGTGACCGTACCCGGTTCCGAGGTCGTACTTGCTCGTGTCCCAGTTGTAGGTCAGTTCGATTGCCGCGCCCTCGGATTCGTCCTCGTAACCGACGAATGCAAGAGTGAACTTCCCGTCCGGGTAGTCGTTCTTTCGAAGCAGGCGCATGCCGAGAACTTCGGTGTAAAAACGGATCGAGGCGTCCAGATCACCGACTCGAAGCATGGTATGCAGGATACGCATGAGTACTCCTTTGACAGTTTGTCGATAAATGCATTGACCTGCGTGAATTGTAAATGATTGCCTGATAGGTCGAGACGGCGCGGGCCAGCCCGGACAGGATGCGCCTCATGGAATCCGCTCGGACTTATTTCAACAAAAAGGTGTGGGCAATAAGGGTTTGTGTCCGGTTGCGGGTTCGATATTAGTGTCCAACACTCAGCATCAATCCGGTTCGTCAGATATCAGTCTGATATATCGGACAAACGGTGCGTGACCCGGCGAATTTTTTCAGGCATGCCGAAAGGCGCTGAAGCCGATATGTCCGCCCCGGAACTCTCTTCTCCGCTTAGGACCCCCGCCCATGAAGCTTGCCAATCGAGGCGCCAAAACCGCCCTCCTGTTCGCTGTTGCTGGATTGCTCGCAATCACTGGCTGCACCAAGGTCGCCACGCCGGAGCAGAGCGCGGCGGCATCTCCGTCGACGCTTCAGGGCGTGTTGCAGCGAGGCACGCTGCGCGTCGGGGACTGCCTCACGTTCGCGCCGTTCGGGTTCTATAACAAGGACGGCCAGCCGGACGGCTATGACGTGGACCTCGCGAAGGAACTCGCGAAGCAGATGGGCGTGAAGCTCGAGGTCGTGAATACGACGAGCGCCAACCGGATTCCGAATCTGCAGACCAGCAAGGTGGACCTCGTGTTCTGCAATTTCACGCGTAATCTGGAGCGCGCGAAAGTGATCGAATTCACGACGCCCTACGTGGTTGCCAGCGAAGCACTGCTGGTCAAGAAAAGCAGCGGCATTCAGTCGATCAAGGACATGGGCGGTCGCACGATCGCGACGGTCAAGGGCTCGACCAATGGCGATGAAGTTCGCTCGCTGAATATCCCCGTCAAGATCCAGGAATACGACAGCTCGCAGGCCGCGATACTTGCCGTCAAGCAGGGGCAGGCCGACGCGATGATCGAGGACAACAACTTCCTCGCGTATCAGGCCAAGCTCGATCCTGAGCTTGCCGTCACGAACGAAGCGCTGGTCCCGCTCGAATACAACGCGTTCGGCGTCAAGGCCGGTGATCAGGAATGGCTCAACTATCTGAATCTGTTCCTCTTCAACGTCAATGCGTCGAAGCTCAACGCGCAGCTCTACAACAAGTGGTTCGGCACCGATCCGCGCTATCCGCTCAATCCGCAGTTTTGAAGCGCGGCAGTGAAACCCGCACGATGGGGAGCATGAGATGAGTTACGAGTGGCTGACTTTGTGGGGCTACGTGCCCGAGTTTTTGAGCGCGAGCTGGCTGACGTTGCAGGTGACCGTGCTGGCCTTCGTACTGGCGCTAGTCCTCGGGTTGTTGACCGCGCTCGCCGGCGCTTCTCCGCTCGCACTGCTTCGGTGGATCGCCCGTGGCTACGTTGAAATCATCCGCAATACGCCTGTCCTCCTGCAGATTTTCATCGTGTTCTTCGGTCTGCCGTCCGCGGGTATTTCGCTCGACGCATACTGGGCGGGCGTCATTGCGCTCGGCCTCAATGTCGGTGCTTACCTGTCGGAAGTGTTCCGCGCCGGCATACAGTCGGTGCCGCGAGGCCAGCTCGAGGCTGCCGGCATTCTCGGCCTCGAACGCGCGCAGATCTTCGTCGAGGTCGTGCTGCCGCAGGCGACGCGCGCGGTCTATCCGGCCATCGTCAACTACCTGATCCAGTTGCTGCTCGGCACGTCGCTGCTGTCCGCCATTGCATTGCCGGAGTTGACTGGCACCGCGACCGTGATCAACTCGCGAACGCTTCTCTACCTGCAGACGTTCAGCGTGACGCTCGTCGCGTATCTCGTGCTCAGTAACGTGCTGTCCTGGCTTGCGGGCCAGCTCGGCGCGCGGATCTTTCATCCTCCCCTCGCCCTGCCGGCGCGCACCGGCTTCGGGACAGGCTTTCTGCGCCGGACGAAGCGGGCCTGATTCCCGGATTGGAGTTGGATCATGTCAGTCGAATTGCTGAAAACCAGTCTATCGATCCTGTTTCAGGGTCTGGTGACGACGCTGTTGCTCTCCATCGCGTCCATCGTGGGCAGCACGCTCATTGGCCTGTTCGCCGCGGTGTTGCGATCGTTCGGACCGTGGGGCACGGACCGCATCGCCAGACTCTATACGGAGCTGTTTCGCGGCACGCCGGTGCTGATCACGCTGATGTTGATCTATTTCGGCGTGTCGTACTTCGGTTATGCGATCGATGTGTTCGCTGCCGGCGCGATTGGCTTGAGCGTCTATCAGGGTGCCTATATCGCCGAAATTTTCCGCTCGGGGATCGAGGCGGTACCCAAAGGTCAATGGGAGGTATCGCAGATCCTCGGCCTCACGCGGGCTCAGGCGTTCTCGTTCGTCGTGCTGCCCCAGACTGGAAAGATCGTGTTGCCGCCTCTCATCGGTCAGTATCTGTCGCTCATCAAGGACACCTCGATCGTCAGCATGATCGGAATGTCCGAGCTGATGCACGGTGGCCAGGCGATCGTCGACCGGATCGGCAAGCCGGTGGAAATCTATGGACTCGTCGCACTCATTTACTTCGCCGTGTGCTTCCCGCTTTCGCAATGGGTGCGCCACCATGACCGCAGGAGATTGTCGTGAGTAACCAAAGCCAAACCAGGCCGATCATTTCACTGACAGGTGTCAGCAAAGCATTCGGTTCGACCAGGGTGTTGAACGAAATCAATCTCGAGGTCCGCTCGGGTGAAGTGCTGGTGCTGATCGGCGCGTCCGGCTCGGGCAAGAGCACAGTCCTGCGAATCATGGCGGGATTGGAGACCACCGATTCCGGCGAGGTCTGGGTCAACGAGGTGCCCTTGCATGATCCGCGTCGGGCACGGGAGATTCGTGGCCACGTCGGCATGGTCTTTCAGCAGTTCAATCTGTTTCCTCACAAGACCGCGCTCGGCAATGTCACGCTTGCGCTGATCAAGGCGCGCCGCATGAGTCCGGCCGATGCGCGCAAGCGCGCGATGGAGACACTCGATCGCGTCGGGCTCGCGGACCGCGCGGAACACTATCCCAGCCAGCTCTCGGGCGGCCAGCAGCAACGCGTGGCGATTGCGCGAGCGCTCGCGGTCGAGCCCGGCATCATGTTCTTCGACGAGGCGACGTCCGCGCTCGACCCGGAACTGGTCGGCGAGGTTACCGAGGTGATGCGCGGGCTTGCGCGCGACGGCATGACGATGGTCGTCGTCACGCATGAAATGGGCTTTGCCCGCAAGACCGCTGACCGCGTCGTCTTCATGGACAAGGGCGTCATCGCCGAGCAGGGGGATCCGGAGCAGATCTTCGTCAATCCGTCGAACGAACGCACCCGGCAGTTTCTGCATCGAGTTCTCGACCATTGACGGTCGGATCAACGCGGATCAACGCATTACGGAGTGAACGCATGGCTGTTACTGAATCGTCTCGGGCGAGAGGCGTGGACCGCGTAATCGCGATGTTCCGGCAATTGCATATCGCCCAACGCCCGCTGACGATGCGCGAACTGATCGAGGCAACCGGTGCGCCGCGATCGAGTATTTACGAGCTGGTCGCGATTCTCACGGAAGTGGGCTGGCTCGAGACCGCCACGGATGGCAGCGTGTTCTTTGGGCGCGAGATGCACTACTACGGGTCCGACTACGCAACGCACAACGATTTGATCAGCCGCGCGCATCAATCCATTCTGGGACTGGTGAGAAAGTACGACGAGACCACGCAGCTGTGCATGCTGGAAGGCAACAAGTACACGGTCGTGTTGTCCGAGCACAGTGCACGGCCATTCAACATCAGTTCGGACATCGGCGTGAGAGTGCCGATACCCTGGACCGCGACGGGACGTCTGCTGCTAGGTCACCTGAGCGCCGACGAGATCCGCGCGCTGATTCCGCCGGAAGACTTCGTCCTCGACAACGGGGCGAGCATCGAATTCGACGAATTCCTGAAGGACGTGCAGGCCGCGAAAGAAAGAGGCTACTGCTGCACCGAAGGACTTTCGAACGCGTTCAGGCTTTGTATGGCAGCGCCGATTCGCGACCGTGCGGGACTGCCGATCGCAGCGCTATGTTTCATGACTGGCCGCGACACGAGCCCGGACAGGCGCGGCGTGATGCTCGACGATCTGTTGCAGTCCGCGAAAGCGCTCTCGCAGAGATAGCGCCCGGCCTCAAAGCGTCGGCAACAACTCCGGCGGATGCGACTTCAGTGTCTGACGCGCCTCGCGGAATTCGGGAAAAATCGATTCGACCGTCTGCCAGAAGCGCGGACTGTGATTCATCTCGCGCAGATGCGCCAACTCGTGCGCGACGACGTAATCGATGATCGATAGCGGAAAGTGAATGAGCCGCCAGTTCAGGCGGATCTTGCCGTCGCTCGAACAACTGCCCCAACGTGTCGCCGCCGAAGACAGCGCATACGAGCGATAGTTGACGCCGAGCTTCTGCGCGTAGATCGCGAGACGTTCGCCGAACAGCCGCTTCGCTTCGCCTTGCAGCCAGCCCTGCACGCGATCCTTGATCTGCTGCGGATCGGCTTGCAACGGCAGCGGCAATTGCAGCGCGCCGTGCTCGGCGCTGAACGCGAGCATGCCTTGCGGCGCGCCGAGCGTCACGCGCACCGGCTGACCGAGGTAAGGCACTTGGGCGCCATCTTTCCAATCGATCTTCGGCAACGCTCGCTGTTCGACGCGCGTTTGCCATTCGATCAGCTTCGTAAAAATCCAGCGCTGTTTTTCGGTGATCGCGGTTTCGATATCGGCGAGCGTGACCCAACGCGGCGCGGTGATGGTGAGGCCGGTGCTATCGATCGCAAAGCCGATCGAGCGGCGCGCGGAACGCTTGAGCGCGTAATGCAGCGTGCGTGAACCGATGGTGAGGCTGCGCAGCTTGCTGCCGTCCGGCGCGAGCGGCGCGACGGGCGGCCGGGCCGGCGCGGTGCCGGACGAGCCCGGCGTGGAAGGTGAAGGAGTCGACGACGTCGACCCCGGCTCGGCGAAGAGCGGGAGATCGAGCTGCCGGTTTTCGAGCGCCGCGGCGGGCTGCGGCGTGGGAGACTTCTGCATCGGCTTCGCTTCGCGCAAGACGCCCTCGGGCTTCGAGGGCGTGGCGCGTCAGATGGGAGCGGCGGCGGAGTCGTTAGCCGCCGCGCTGTAGGCAGTTGGATCGATGCGGCGCATTTCGGCTTCGATCCACTGTTCGACGCGCGTGTTCACTTCGTCGGGCGTGAGCCCCGTCGTTTCGATCGGCTTGCCAATCGACACCGTGACTATACCCGGATATTTCGTAAACGAGTTGCGCGGCCACACACGACCCGCATTGTGCGCGATCGGTACGACCGGAGCGCCGGTTGCGATCGCAAAGCGCGCGCCGCCGGTCTTGTACTTGCCCTGCTTGCCGGTCGGCGTGCGCGTGCCTTCCGGAAACATGATGACCCATGCGCCTTCGGCCATGCGCGCCTTGCCCTGGTTCGTGACCGATTCGAACGCGTACTTGCCTTCCTTGCGGTTGATGTGGACCATCTTCAGCATGCCGAGCGCCCAGCCGAAGAACGGCACATACAACAGCTCGCGCTTGAACACGTAGCACAGCGGGCGCGGCATGATCGCCGGAAACGCGATCGTTTCCCACGCCGACTGATGCTTCGACAGCAGCACGGCCGGGCCGTTGGGCAGGTTCTCGAAACCTTCGATGCGGTAGCGGATGCCGTTCAGGAAGCGCACCGCCCACAGCGTCAAGCGACACCAGCCGGCCGCCATCCAGTAGCGGTTTTCCGCGCGCAGGAACGGAAAGGCGATGATGCACGCGGTCGCGTACGGCACCGTGACCACAACGAAATAAATCAGCAGCAGCAGGGAGCGGATAAAGCGCATCGGCGTGGTCGGTGAGGGTTGGGAGCGCGTGGTGCGCGTTTATTCCTGCGCGTCGGCGAGAAAGTCGAGCGCGAACGCGCGCAGGTCGTCGTGCACGATCGTGCCTTCGGGCAGGCCGCCCGCGGCGAGGGTCTTGCGGCCCTTGCCGGTCAGCACGAGGTGCGTCGGATGACCGAGCGCCGCGCCCGCTTGCAGATCACGCAGCGAATCGCCGACGGTCGGCGTATGCGCCGGATCGACCTCGAAACGCTCGGCGATCATCTTCAGCATGCCGGGCTTCGGCTTGCGGCATTCGCAGTGATCTTCCGCCGTATGCGGGCAGAAGAACACCGCTTCGATGCGCGCGCCGACCGCTGCCGCCATCCGGTGCATCTTCAGATGCATCGCGTTCAACGCATCCATGTCGAACAGGCCGCGGCCAATGCCCGACTGATTCGTCGCGATCGCGACGCGATAGCCCGCCTGGTTCAGGCGTGCGATCGCTTCCAGCGAGCCGGGCAGCGCAACCCATTCGTCCGGCGACTTGATGAACGCTTCGGAGTCGACGTTGATCACGCCGTCGCGGTCGAGGATCACCACTTTCTTGATCGGCATGGCGCGGTGCTCAGGCGGCGAGTCGGGAAATATCGGCGACGCAGTTCATCTGCTGATGCAGCGCGCCAAGCAGAGCCAGACGGTTCGCGCGCAACGCCGGGTCTTCCGCGTTGACCATCACGTCGTTGAAGAACGTGTCGACCGGCTCGCGCAGCGCGGCCAGTGCCGTCAGCGCGCCGGTGTAGTCGCGCACGGCCAGTTGCGATTGCACGCGCGGCGTCACCTGTTCGAGCTGCTCGTTGAGCGCCTTCTCCGCTGCTTCGGTGAGCAAGCCGGGCTGCACGCCGCCGTTCGTCACGCCTTCCGACTTCTTCAGGATGTTCGAGATCCGCTTGTTGGCCGCCGCCAGCGACGCCGCTTCGGCGAGCGACGCGAATTCGCGCACCGCGTCGAGGCGCGCGACGATGTCGTCGAGCCGCGTCGGGTTCAGCGCGAGCACCGCGTCGATTTCGCCGGCCGCGTAGCCGCGTTCGCGCAGCAGGCCGCGCAGGCGGTCCATGCTGAACTCGTAGATCGCTTCGGTGGAATCGGCGACGTTCGGCATGCCGGCGAATTGCGCATAAGCGATGCGCAGCAGATCGACGAAGTCGACGTTCAACTGCTTCTCGATCAGGATGCGCAGCACGCCGAGCGCATGACGGCGCAGCGCGAACGGGTCTTTTTCGCCGGTGGGCTGCAGGCCGATGCCCCAGATGCCGACCAGCGTTTCGAGCTTGTCGGCGAGCGCGACGACGGTGCCGGTCTCGGTGGTGGGCAACGCGTCGCCCGAGAAGCGCGGCTGATAGTGTTCCGAGCACGCGAGCGCAACTTCTTCCGGCTCGCCGTCGTGGCGCGCGTAGTACGTGCCCATCGTGCCTTGCAGCTCGGGGAATTCGCCGACCATGTCGGTGATCAGGTCGGCCTTCGCGAGACGCGCGGCGCGCGTGGCGCGCGCGACGTCGGCGCCGGTCATTGCGGCAATCGCGCCGGCCAGTCCTTCGAGCCGCTCCACGCGTTGCAGCGCCGAGCCGAGCTTGTTGTGATACACGACGTTCGCGAGCAGCGGCACGCGATCCGCGAGCGGCTTCTTCATGTCCTGCGTGAAGAAGAACTTCGCGTCGGCGAGACGCGGACGCACCACGCGCTCATTGCCTTCGACGATTTCGACCGGCGTCGCCGTCTCGATGTTCGACACGATCAGAAAGCGCGAGCGCAGCTTGCCATTCGCATCGGTCAGCGCGAAGTACTTCTGGTTGGTCTGCATCGTCAGGATCAGGCATTCCTGCGGCACCTGCAGGAATTCGTCCTCGAAGCGGCACTCATAGACGACCGGCCATTCGACCAGCGACGTCACTTCGTCGAGCAGCGCTTCGGGCATCACGACCTTGTCCTCGCCGGCATGCGCGAGCAGTTGCGAGCGGATCGCTTCCTTGCGCCTGGCGAAGCTCGCGATCACGCGGCCGCGGTGTTCGAGCGTTTCGGCATACGACTGCGCGTGCTGGATCTGCACGAAGCCTTCGGACAGGAAACGGTGGCCGAGCGTGGTGTCGTCGGCGTCGATGCCGAGCGCGCTCACCGGCACGATCTGTTCGCCGTGCAACGCAGTTAGACGATGCACCGGGCGCACGAACTGCACGCTCGAGCCGTCCGGGCGCTGATACGTCATCACCTTCGGAATCGGCAGTTTCCCGAGCGTTTCGTCGAGCGCGGCTTGCAGGCCGTCGGCGAGCGTCGCGCCCGGCGCCGCGTAGCGCAGGAAGAACGCTTCGGCTTTACCGTCCTGCGCGCGTTCGAGGTCGTTTACCGTGAAGTCGGGGAAGCCGAGCGCGGCGAGTTTCTTCGCGAGCGGCGCGGTGGGCTGGCCGTCTTTATCGAGCGCGACGGAAACCGGCAGCACTTTTTCGCGCACGTGTTTTTCCGGCGCGACCGCGCGCACGTTGTGAATCGTCACCGCGAGACGGCGCGGCGTGGCAAAGCGTTCGAACGACGGTTCGCCTTCGATCAGGTCGCGCGCCGCGAGGCGCTGCGCAATGCCTTCGGCGAAGGCGTCGCCGAGACGCGCGAGCGCCTTCGGCGGCAGTTCTTCGGTCAGCAGCTCGACGAGCAGGGTAGCGTGTTGAGATTGAGTCATTGGTTGAAGTTCTCGTCAGTCCTGGTCGATCTTGCGTTCGACTTTCAGCGGCGGCGCCCACGCGGGCATCGCGGCGTCCTGCTCGTCGGTGGTGAGGCCGGGCACGCCATGCACCGGATTGCCGAGCATCGGGAAGCCCAGCTTTTCGCGCGAGTCGTAGTAGGCCTGCGCGACCAGACGCGACAGCGCGCGAATCCGGCCGATGTACGCCGCGCGTTCCGTGACCGAAATCGCGCCGCGCGCGTCGAGCAGGTTGAACGTGTGGCCGGCCTTCAGCACGAGTTCATAGGCGGGCAGCGCGATCTGCGCATCGATCATGCGCTTCGCTTCCGCTTCGTAGCTGTTGAAGAACGTGAACAGCAGATCGACGTTCGCGTGCTCGAAGTTGTAGGTGGACTGCTCGACCTCGTTCTGGTGATACACGTCGCCATAGGTCAGGCGGCGCAGTTCGGGGCCGTTCGGGCCTTGCTCTTCCCACTCGGTCCAGACGAGGTCGTAGACGTTCTCGACCTTCTGCAGATACATCGCGAGGCGCTCGAGCCCGTAGGTGATTTCGCCGAGCACCGGCTTGCAGTCGAGACCGCCGACCTGTTGGAAGTACGTGAACTGCGTCACTTCCATGCCGTTGAGCCACACTTCCCAGCCGAGACCCCACGCGCCGAGCGTCGGATTTTCCCAGTCGTCTTCGACGAAACGCACGTCGTTCTGCTTCAGGTCGAAGCCGAGCGCTTCGAGCGAGCCGAGGTACAGGTCGAGAATGTTTTCCGGCGCGGGCTTGAGCACCACCTGGTACTGGTAGTAGTGCTGCAGACGGTTCGGGTTCTCGCCGTAGCGGCCGTCTTTCGGGCGGCGCGACGGCTGCACGTAGGCGGCGCGCCACGGCTCGGGGCCGATTGCCCGCAGAAACGTATGGACGTGGGACGTGCCCGCGCCGACTTCCATGTCGATCGGCTGGAGCAACGCGCAGCCCTGCTTGTCCCAGTAGGACTGCAAGGTCAGGATGATTTGCTGAAACGTGAGCATGAAGTGCCTTTCGGGCATGGGGGGCCGTGCGGCGCGCGCCTAAGCGCGCGAGCGGGCCGTGGAGCGAAGTGCTAAACCCGAGATTTTAACGGAAAGGAAGGGGGGCGGCCCGTTTTGCGGGGGCGGACGGACCGCGATGCGGCTTTTGGGCGACAGGCGGCGCGGCGAGGCTCCGCGCGCACTCAGCTCGCCGCCAGCTCCGCCTTCGGCGAGAACGAATCGCTTTGCGCGATCGGCCAGTACTTCTCGAACAGCGTATAGCGAAAGTTGCCGTTCAGCAGGTCGTTCGGTTCGAGATACTTGAGCAGCTCCGACATCAGCCGCACCTCATGCGACGACACGCGCCGCACGATGTGATGCGCGCGCAGTTCCGCCGGATGCCGAAGCCCGGCGGCCTGGATGATCTCCTGCAACGCGTGAAGCGTGTTGTGGTGGAAGTTGAACACGCGATCGGCCTTGTCCGGCACTACCAGCGCGCGCTGGCGCACCGGGTCCTGAGTCGCGACGCCGGTTGGGCAACGGCCGGTATGGCAGGTCTGCGCCTGGATGCAGCCGACCGCGAACATGAAGCCGCGCGCCGCGTTGACCCAGTCGGCGCCGATTGCGAGCGTCTTGGCGATATCGAACGCGGTGATCATCTTGCCGCTCGCGCCGATGCGGATGCGCTGCCGCAAACCGATGCCGACCAGCGTGTTGTGCACGAGCAGCAGACCTTCCTGCAACGGCACGCCGACGTGATCGGTGAATTCGAGCGGCGCCGCGCCGGTGCCGCCTTCCGCGCCGTCCACGACGATGAAGTCCGGCAGGATGCCGGTTTCCAGCATCGCCTTCGCGATCCCGAAGAATTCCCACGGATGCCCGATGCACAGCTTGAAGCCGGTCGGCTTGCCGCCCGACAGCGTGCGCAGCCGTTCGACGAATTCGAGCAGCTCGCGCGGCGTCGAGAACTCGGAGTGCGTCGCGGGCGAGATGCAGTCGCGGCCCATCGGTACGCCGCGCGTCTCGGCGATTTCGGGCGTGATCTTCGCGGCCGGCAGCACGCCGCCGTGACCCGGCTTCGCGCCTTGCGACAGCTTCACCTCGATCATCTTCACCTGCGGCTCGGCGGCCTGCTTCGCGAACTTCTCGGCGTTGAAGGTGCCGTCGTCGTTACGACATCCAAAATAACCGGACGCGATTTCCCAGATGATGTCGCCACCATGTTCGCGATGATATTTGGACATCGAGCCTTCGCCGGTGTCGTGAGCGAAGTTGCCTTTCTTCGCGCCGAGGTTCAGCGCCATGATCGCGTTGGCCGACAACGAGCCGAAGCTCATCGCCGATACGTTGAAGATCGACATCGAATACGGCTGCGCGCGATCGGGACCGACGACGATGCGAAAGTCGTGACCGTCGAGCCTGGTCGGCGCGAGCGAGTGGCTGATCCATTCGTGCGCGACCGCCTTCACGTCGAGCTCGGTGCCGTACGGGCGGCTATCCACATCGTTCTTCGCGCGCTGGTAGACGATGCTGCGTTGCGCGCGCGAGAACGGCTTTTCGTCGGTGTCGTCTTCGACGAAATACTGGCGGATCTCCGGCCGGATGAATTCGAAAATGAAACGCAGGTGGCCCCACAGCGGGTAGTTGCGCAGGATCGCGTGGCGCTGTTGCGTCAGGTCGAACACGCCGAGCGCGACGAGCGCGGCCGGCACGATGATCCAGAACCACGACAGGCGATGCGTCGTGGCGAGCGCGGCACATACCGCGGCGAGCGCGATTGCGCACCACATGGCCAGATAGCGTCGAGAAAACATGGGGACTCCAGTGCGGTGAAGATCATTGCGGCGGGATCGTCCGCGCGAGGGGCGCGTGCGGTATCCGCCGCGAAGGAAAACTGGCGGCTGCGGGTCACGGCGCGGCGTGGACCGGCGAAGCCCGAAGATGAGTCCTGCGAATGGAAGCCGAGCGTCGTACGCGAAGGTGAAGCGGGTGTGACCGCGCCAGGTGGGGAAAACAGGATGAACGGCGCGCGCGTGTCGGAGTGGCGTGACCCGCCGCGCGCGCCGCTACGCATCGCTCAACGCGCGCCGAGCAGCGCCGCTTTTTGCCGCGGGGCTTGCGGCTCGTCCTGCGATGCGCGGTGCGGCTGCTTCGGCTTATGCGCCTGCTTGCGACGCTGCGCGCGAGTTTGCTTCGGCGCCTGATCCAGCGGCAGCTCGGCCGGTTGTCCGGTCATCGCGTGTTCGATGATGCCGCCGCCGAGGCACACGTCGCCGTCGTACAGCACCGCCGATTGTCCCGGCGTGACGGCCCATTGCGCGGCGTCGAAGGTCAGCTCGAACAGGCCATCGCCCGAACCGCCTGCCGCCGCGGCGTTGAACGTGCACGCCGCATCGGCCTGCCGGTAGCGCGTCTTCGCGCCGCACGCGAAGCCGTCGGCCGGCGGCTCGCCCGCGACCCAGCTCGTGTTGCCCGCCGACAGCGTATGGCACAGCAGCCACGGATGATCGTGCCCCTGCGCGACGTACAGCGTATTGGTCGGAATATCCTTGCCCGCGGCGAACCACGGCTCGCCGCTGCCGTCCTTGCTGCCGCCGAGACCGATGCCCTTGCGCTGGCCGAACGTGTAGAACGCGAGGCCGATGTGCTCGCCGACGATCTTGCCGTCGGTCGTCTTCATCGGACCTGGCTTGGTCGGCAGGTAGCGGTTCAGGAAGTCGCGGAACGGCCGCTCGCCGATAAAGCAGATGCCGGTCGAATCCTTCTTCTTCGCGTTCGGCAAGCCGATCTGCGCAGCGATCTCGCGCACTTTGGTCTTGGGAATTTCGCCGAGCGGGAACAGCGTCTTCGACAACTGCGCCTGGTTCAGCCGATGCAGGAAGTACGACTGGTCTTTCGTATGATCGAGCGCCTTCAGCAGCTCGAAGCGGCCGTCGCGCTCGTGGTTCTGGCGCACGCGCGCATAGTGGCCGGTCGCGATGGTTTGCGCGCCGAGCGACATCGCGTGATCGAGAAAGGCCTTGAACTTGATTTCGGCGTTGCACAGCACGTCCGGGTTCGGCGTGCGGCCGGCCGAATATTCGCGCAGGAACTCGGCGAACACGCGGTCTTTATATTCGGCCGCGAAGTTGACCGCCTCGACGTCGATGCCGATCAGGTCCGCGACCGACACCACGTCGATCCAGTCCTGGCGCGTCGAACAGTATTCGCTGTCGTCGTCGTCTTCCCAGTTCTTCATGAACAGGCCGACCACGTCGTAGCCCTGTTCCTTCAGCAGCCACGCGGTAACCGACGAATCGACGCCGCCCGACATGCCTACTACGACTTTACGCTTGCTCATAAGGTACTCACTGGGTGCTGCATGACTGCATGGATCTTGTGGGGGCCGCTCGTGACGGCCTTATCGCTTCGGCCCGACCGAATGGGTATGGACGAAGTCGAGCGGGAAACGCCGGCCGGCCAGGTAATCGTCGATGCACTGCATCACGAGCGGCGTGCGATGCCGCTCGGGGCACTCGCGCAATTCATCGGCGCTCATCCACAGCGTGCGGACGATGTCGGGATCGAGCGAACTCGCCGGGTCCGGCTCGCCGCCCGCGCCGCAATAGGTGAAGCGCAGGTACGTGGTGCCCGCGCGGTCCGGCCGCTCGAAGTGGGTCATGTACATGCCGACGAGCGCTTCGGGCGCGAACGGATGGGCGGTTTCCTCGAACGTTTCGCGGACCACCGCTTCCAGCAGCGATTCGCCCGCCTCGAGATGGCCGGCGGGCTGGTTCAGGCGCAGGCCGGCGGCCGTGTGTTCCTCAACCAGCAGGAAGCGCCCGTCACGCTCGACGATCGCCGCGACGGTCACGTGCGGCAGCCAGGTTTCCGGTTTCATGGGTGCGCATTTTACCGGTTATGCGCGCCGGCTGCCGGGTGCCGCACCGACCCCTGCCGGGCAATGGCCGGCGCAAGCTCCCGGCCGGTTCGCGGCGGGTTCGCAGCACGTTCGCGACCGAATCGCAACAGTTTGGCGGTCTGCCGCGCATTCGCATCGACCCCGATATTGGCGGCGTGACGGTTTCGGTTAAAGTGGGGCCTGCGTTAGCCGTTGCATGTGCAAGCCGGCGAGCCTCGTCGGCAGATCTGTCGTCAAACAGGAAGTCGAGGAGGAACAACGATGCACATCGGAGTGCCAGCCGAAACGCGCGCGCATGAAACCCGCGTTGCCGCGACGCCCGAAACGGTCAAGAAATACGTGGCGCAAGGCCACCGGGTCACGCTTCAAAGCGGCGCCGGCGCCGGCGCGAGCTTTCCCGATGACGCCTATACGGCCGTGGGCGCGGAGATCGTCGACGCCGCCACCGCGTTCGGCGCAGATCTCGTCCTCAAAGTCCAATCCCCCACCGACTCCGAACTGCCGCTGCTCAAACGCGGCGCGACGCTCGTCGGCATGCTCGACCCGTTCAACGCCGAGAATGCGGGCAAACTCGCCGCGGCGGGCGTCACCGCATTCGCGCTCGAAGCCGCGCCGCGCACCACGCGCGCGCAGAGCCTCGACGTGCTGTCATCGCAGGCGAATATCGCCGGCTACAAGGCGGTGCTGCTCGCGGCGACGCTGTATCCGCGCTTCATGCCGATGCTGATGACCGCGGCCGGCACCGTGAAGGCCGCGCGCGTGCTGATTCTCGGCGCGGGCGTGGCCGGTCTGCAGGCGATCGCCACCGCGAAGCGCCTCGGCGCGGTGCTGGAGGCGTCCGACGTGCGCCCGGCCGTCAAGGAGCAGATCGAATCGCTCGGCGCAAAATTTCTCGACGTGCCCTACGAAACCGACGAGGAGCGCGACGCTGCGCAAGGCGTCGGCGGCTATGCGCGGCCGATGCCGCCGTCGTGGCTCGCGCGCCAGTCGGCGCTCGTGCACGAGCGCGCGAAGCAGGCGGACGTGATCATCTCCACCGCGCTGATTCCGGGCCGCCCCGCGCCGACGCTGCTGTCGGTCGAAACCGTGCAGGCGATGAAACCGGGCTCGGTGCTCGTCGACCTCGCGGCCGGCCGCGGCCCCGAAGTCGACGGCCGGCGCGGCGGCAATTGTCCGCTGACCGAAACGGACCAGGTGGTGGTGCGCTATGGCGTGCAGATCGTCGGCTATACGAATCTCGCCGCGATGGTGCCCGCCGACGCATCGTCGCTATACGCGCGCAACCTGCTCGACTTCCTGAAGCTGATCGTCACGAAGGAAGGCGTGCTGAATATCGATCTCGCGGACGACATCGTCGCGGCCACGCTGCTGGCCCGCGATGGCCAGGTCACACGCAAAGCATAGGGAGACCGAAGATGGAAGTCCTCAATCACACGGTGATCAACCTGATCATCTTCGTGCTGGCGATCTACGTCGGCTATCACGTGGTCTGGAACGTCACGCCCGCGCTGCATACGCCGCTGATGGCGGTGACCAATGCAATTTCGGCGATCGTGATCGTCGGCGCGATGCTCGCGGCGGGTCTCACGGTGGGCAGTGCGGGCAAGTTCTTCGGCACGATCGCGGTGGCGCTCGCGGCCGTCAACGTGTTCGGCGGCTTTCTCGTCACGCGGCGAATGCTGGAGATGTTCAAGAAAAAAGAGCCGAAGAAGCTTCCGGCTGGCGGCAAGGAGGGTGCGTAAATGAGCCTGAACGTCGTCACGTTGCTGTATCTGGTCGCGTCGGTCTGCTTCATCCAGGCGCTCAAGGGGCTGTCGAATCCGAAGAGCGCGCGGGCTGGCAATACCTTCGGCATGGTCGGCATGGCGATCGCGATTCTGACCACCATCGCGCTGATCTCGCGGCAGGCCGAGGTACTCGGCTCCAATCTCGGTCTCGGGCTCGGCCTGCTGCTGTTCGGGCTCGTGATCGGCGGCGCGATCGGCGCGTTCGTCGCCGCGCGCGTCGAGATGACCAAGATGCCCGAGCTGGTCGCGGCGATGCACTCGCTGATCGGTCTCGCGGCCGTGTGCATTGCGTACGGGGTCGTGTCGGAGCCGGCCGCGTTCGGGCTCGTCGATCCCGAGGTGCCGATCGAGGGCTTCCTGCCGTACGGCAACCGCATCGAGCTGTTCATCGGCACCTTCGTCGGCGCGATCACTTTTAGCGGCTCGGTGATCGCGTTCGGCAAGCTGTCGGGCAAGTACAAGTTCCGGCTGTTTCAGGGCGCGCCGGTCGTCTACGGCGGCCAGCATCTGATCAACCTGATGCTGGCGCTCGCGATGCTCGGCTTCGGCGTGCTGTTCTTCCTCACGCAGTCGTGGCTGCCGTTCATCATCATGACGATCATCGCGTTTGTGCTCGGCGTGTTGATCATCATTCCGATCGGCGGCGCAGACATGCCGGTGGTCGTGTCGATGCTGAACTCGTACTCGGGCTGGGCGGCGGCGGGCATCGGCTTCTCGCTGAACAATCCGATGCTGATCATCGCCGGCTCGCTGGTCGGGTCGTCGGGTGCGATCCTGTCGTACATCATGTGCCGCGCGATGAACCGCTCGTTCTTCAACGTGATCCTCGGCGGCTTCGGCAACGAGCCGGGCGCGGCCGCGGGCGGCGCGGCGGAGCAGCGTCCGGTGAAATCGGGTTCGGCCGATGACGCGTCGTTCATGATGGGCAACGCCGAAACCGTCGTGATCGTGCCGGGCTATGGGCTGGCCGTGGCGCGCGCGCAGCATGCGTTAAAAGAGTTGACCGACAAGCTGGTCGAGAAGGGCATCGAGGTGAAGTACGCGATCCACCCGGTGGCCGGCCGCATGCCGGGGCACATGAACGTGCTGCTCGCCGAGGCCGAAGTGCCGTACGACATGGTCTACGAGATGGAGGACATCAACGGCGAGTTCGGCCAGGTCGACGTGGTGCTGGTGCTCGGCGCGAACGACGTGGTGAATCCGGCCGCGAAGAACGATCCGAAGTCGCCGATCGCGGGCATGCCGATCATCGAGGCGTACAAGGCGCGCACCGTGATCGTCAACAAGCGCTCGATGGCGGCGGGCTACGCCGGGCTCGACAACGATCTCTTCTACATGGACAAGACGATGATGGTGTTCGGCGACGCGAAGAAGGTGATCGAGGACATGGTGAAGGCGGTCGACTGATGCGGTCGCTGTGAACCGGTGTTGGGATCGCGGTGCATCACCGCGATCCCTTTTATCTTTTCGGCCTCGCGTTCAGATACCGCAGTAAATCCGCGAGCCGCCTGCCGTCCTGATCCGGATACGTCTCGAGCACCGTGAGATCGCGCATCTTCTCGAGCCCGAAGTTGCGGAAATCGCTGCGCAGCTCGCACCATGCACCGAGCGTCCAGCGCGCGCCCCAGTACGCGAGCGCAAGCGGCCAGACGCGGCGCTCGGTGTCGGCGCCGTTCGCGTCCGTGTACGCGAAGCGCACCACCTGGCGCGTATCGATCGCGCGATGCAGCGTGTCGAGCTGCGCGGAAAAATCACTCTTGATGTGAAACGACGGCGCGAAGATCGCGAGCCGTTCGAGCGCCGCGCGCTTGTCGGCGGGCATCGCCGATGCGATTTTGGCTAGCGCGCCGCGCGCGCCGCTCGCGAAGCCCGCGCCGCCCCACGATTCGAGCATGCGCGCGCCGGCGGCGAGCGCGGCGAGTTCGTCGGCGGTGAAGGTCAGCGGCGGCAGACTCGCCGAGCGCGACAGCCGATAGCCGATGCCCGCTTCGCCTTCGATCGGCACCCCCGACAACTGCAGATCGTGCACGTCGCGATAGACCGTGCGCAGCGAGATGTTCAGCCAGTCGGCCAGTTGCTTCGCGGTGGTCAAGCGGCGGCCGCGCAGCAGCTCGGCGATCTGGAACAGGCGGTCGGCGCGGCGCGTCATCGTGGGCGTCGGGTAGAGGAGGAGGGGGACGGTCCCGCGATGATAGCGCCGCATGGCGGCCTTCGGTTGGGGCGCGGTGGCTGCGGATGCGCCTAGCCGTTGGTGCGCGAATGCAGCCCGACGCGGTTGCCTTCGGTGTCGGTGAAGAACGCGATATAGCCGATGTCCTGCGGCAGCTTGATCACCGGGCCGTCGGTCTTGCCGCCTGCCCGTTCGATGCGCTCGAGCGCGGCGTCGACGGTGGGCTGCGCGTTCAGGTAGACGGTGACGCCGTCGGCGGCGGGCGTCATCGACGGACTATGGACGATCGCGCCGCCGGTCGCGGGCTCCTCGTAGCTGAACACGGCGATCGGCTGGCCGCCGATCTCCTGGCGATTCAGCGGGGCGTCGAGAGCGGCTTCGTAGAAGCGCACCGCGCGATCGAAATCGACGGACGGGATTTCGAACCAGGCAACCACTTTGGGCAATGCGGACATGACACTCTCCTTCGGTTGGCAGTAGGCCGTTCAAGCGCCGGATGGCGTGAGAAGGAGTGTGCGGGGGTGCTGCTGACAGCGTGGTGGCAGTAGGGTGGGGAACGGGTAGCCTGCTCTTCGAGCGCGCTTTCGAAGGAAGGGAAACAGCGCGACGTGGCGCAATAAAAAACCGCGGCACGAGATCCGCGGTTTTGATGTCGACTTGCCCGACCGGCGTAGCGTCAATCGGCCTGCGTATCGCCCTGCGGACGCTGCCGCACGCTGCCCGCGATCAGATCGAAGCGGAACAGCCGGCATTCGAGCGCGCCGTTGAAGAGCGGCGTCTTCGTCGATTCGCGCAGCCGCAGCTGCCCCGGCAGCTTGCGATCCGACGTCAGGATGAACGCGTGCCATCCGGCAAAGCGCTGCTTCAACGCATTGCCGAGCAACTGGAAAAACTCGCTGTCCGGCGCTTCTTCCTGAATGCGGCGGAAGCCGTCGTCGTCGCGATTGCCGCGGCCTTCGCGAAGCTCGCCGCGCGCATTGCGGCCGCGCACTTCGATCCGCTCGCCATACGGCGGATTCGCGACAAGGATGCCCGGCGCCGAGGTAGGCGGCGTCATGTCGCGCGCGTCGAGCTGCTTGAGCGCAATGGCCGGCAGCCCCGCGCGCTCAAAGTTCGCGCGTGCTTTTTCGAGCATGTCGCCGGAGATGTCGCTGCCGAAGATCTGCAGATCGGCGCCGCGCGAGCCGCGCGCCGCGTTCTTCGCTTCGAGCGCGGCGCCCCGCAGCGTTTGCCAGGTCCGCGTATCGAACTGGATGAACTTTTCGAAGCCGAAGCGTCGCTGCACGCCCGGCGCGATGTCCAGCGCGACCTGCGCCGCTTCCGCGAGAAACGTGCCGCTGCCGCACATCGGATCGTAGAGCGGCGTGCCCGCCTGCCAACCGGACAGACGCAGAATGCCCGCCGCAAGGTTCTCGCGCAGCGGCGCAGCGCCCTTGTCGAGACGCCAGCCGCGCTTGAACAGCGGATCGCCGGACGTGTCGAGGTACAGCGTGCAGTCGGTCGCGGTCAGGAACGCGAACACGCGCACGTCGGGCATCGCGGTATCGATGCTCGGCCGCGCGCCGCTTTTTTCGCGCAGACGATCGCAGATCGCGTCCTTCACGCGCAGCGTCGTGAACTCGAGACTGCGCAGCGGCGACTTGATCGCGGTGACGTCGACGCGCAGCGTCTCGTGCGCGGAGAACCACTGCTCCCAGCGCTGCTCGAGCGCGAGCGCGTAGATGTCCTGCTCGCTGCGATAGGGCCGCTGGGCGATTTTCAGCAGCACGCGGCTCGCCAGACGCGAGTGCAGATTGGCCGCCATGCCGGCGGCCCAGCCGCCGCGGAAATGCACGCCGCCCGGCACCTGCGCACCGGCCGTGAACGGGGCGCCGTTCAGATGTTTGGCGGCAATTTCGGCGAGTTCGGCCGCGAGCGGAGCTTCGAGCCCGCGCGGGCAAGGAAGGAAGAAATCGAAGGACATTGAGGTTGCCGCAAGGCGTTGGATAAGGCGCTATTGTACGCGGTCGGGGTCGGCGGGCCGGCGCGATTGGCGCGCCGGGACGTCGTTTGCGTCGTTTGTCGTTGCTTGATCGCGCCTCGTGTACCGCCGGGGCCGGCGACGCCAGCAGGCATGCGGACGCCGTTAAGCTCGCCGCGCCGCTGGGCCTATCAGGCGCCGGCTCCCGCGGCGGTTCCCGCCGAAGGGCAGGGCGGCACGGCCGGCGCCGCAGCCGGCCTGGACGAAGCCGAACTCCGGCCGGTCGTGTTCGTGGTAGCGACGGCTGCTGCCGCCATCGCGCGCACGCCCGTCGCGATCTGCGTCGACACTTCCGCGAGCGCACGCCGATGTCCGTCGACGAGCGAGTCGTAGCCGCCTCCGACCGTCTCGCTGACCACGCTGCGACACGTCATCACCGCATTGCTGCGCACGGCCCGCACGCTCCACACCGCATCGATCAACGCATGCGAGCCGGGCCACGACTCGAAGCGCTGCACGTTCATCGCGATCCGGTAGACGGCCGCGTCGTCGGGGTGCGCGGTGCCGTACGTATCGATGGTGCCGAGCTGCTGCGTCAGGTTGGTCGACAGCGCGCGGCGGATTTCATCACCGGGCAGCGACGCCCAGCGCTCCTGTTCGAGCAGTTGCACCTGAGTCGGCCCGGTCTGCACGACCAGCTGGTTTCTCGCCACCTGCGGCGGCACGTTGACCGGCGCGACTTCGATCAGCCACGCGGGCGCGGCGGCCGTGCGCGCGGCGGCGGCTGCGCTGTCCGCGCCACCCAGCGTATAGAAACGGCTCGACGGCGACGAGCACGCCGCGATCGCGAGCGCCGCGGCCAGTGCGGCGCCATACACGACGCCGCGCACGGCACCGCGCACGAGCGCGCGCCGCGGACGAGGGAGCCGGGCAAACATCATGGTTTATCTCCTGATTTACCGCGCAACAACGATTCGGGATGACGCTCGAGGTAATCCGACAGCGCATTCAGCGACTGCAACGTGCGCGTCAGTTCCTGCAACGCCTGATGAACGTCGGACTGCATCGGCGAATCCTGCTGCAAGGTTGCCTGGGCCGAATTGAAGGTCTGCTTCGCGGCGCTCAGCGTGTCGCGCGCCTGCGGCACGACTTCCTTGTCGAGACGCGAGAACAGCTGATCGGCGTTCTTCAGCGCGGTGTTCAGGTTCGCGCCGATCTGGTCGAACGGCACCTTGTCGAGCTTCTTCGCGATGTCGGCGACCTGCAGCTGCAATTCGTCGAGCGTGTTCGGAATGGTCGGCAGCTCGAGCGGATCCTTCGTGACGTCGACCTTCGCCGGCGCCGCTTTCGGGAAGATATCGAGCGCCACGTACAGCTGGCTCGTGATCAGGTTGCCGGTGCGCAACTGGCCGCGCAGACCATGCTTGACGAGCTCCTGCAGCAGGTTCTCGCCGGCGAGCGAGCCCGGCTGCGGCGCGCTCTCGCGGAAGCGCTTGCCGAGGCGATCGGGGTACACGTTCAGCGTGACCGGCATCGTGAAGCTCCGCGTCGTCGGATCGTAGTCGATACCGATATTGGTCACCTGGCCGAGCACGATGCCGCGGAAGTCGACCGGCGCGCCGATCGACAGCCCGCGCAGCGACTGGTTGAAGTTCATCACTACACGCAACGGGACGCCGTCCGGTTCCCGCATCGCGTCCGCTTCGTCCGAAGCGAGGCGGAATGTCTGGTTGTTCGGCGCCTGCGGGCCCATGTTCTGGCCGGGCGGCGACTGGAACGACAGACCGCCGACGATCACCGTCGCGAGCGACTGCGTGTTCAGCTTGAAGCCGCTCGAATCGAGCCGCAGATCGACGCCGCTCGCATGCCACCAGCGCGTGTTGGTGCCGACGTACTGGTCGAACGGCGCCGACACGAACACCTGCATCGTCACGCCGGTGCCGCTCTTGTCGAGCGAGAAGCCGACCACCTGGCCGACCTGCACGCGCCGGTAGAAGATCGGCGAGCCGATGTCGATCGAGCCGAGCGACTCGCCGTGCAGCGTGTACTGGCGGCCTTTCTGGTCGCCGGTGATGGGCGGCGGCGTTTCGAGGCCGACGAAGTTGCTCTCGCTGTCGCTCGAGCGGCCCGCGTCGGCGCCGATGTACGCGCCCGACAGCAGCGTGGTCAGGCCCGATACGCCGCTCGCGCCGACGCGCGGACGCACCACCCAGAAACGCGAGTCCTTGACCGCGAACTTGCCGCCTTCCTTGGTGAGCTGCACCTGCACGAGCACGTGCGACAGATCCGGCGACAGCGTGATGGTCTTCACTGAACCGATGGCGACGTCCTTGTACTTGACCTGGGTCTTGCCCGGCTCGAGCCCTTCCGCGCTGATGAAGCTGATCGTGATCACGGGCCCGCGCTCGGTCACCGACCTGACCACGAGCGCGATGCCGATCAGCGCGGCAATCAGCGGAATCACCCAGACGAGCGACGGCAGCCAGCGGCTGCGTGGTTCGATGTCGGGGTCGGGCAGTTGGGGCGGCAGTTTTGGTCCGTTCGAATCGTTGCGCGGCGCGTCACCTGAAGCGGGCGTCGGTCCTTGCGGGCTAGTCATGGTCGAGATCCTGAGGTGTTGGGGTACTGCTTTCCACGGGGTCCCAGATGAGGCGTGGATCGAATTGCATGGAGGCCAGCATCGTCAGGATCACAACCGAGCCGAACGCGATCGCGCCGGGCCCGGCCGTGATCACGGCCAGCGATTTGAAACGCACGAGCGCCACGGTGAGCGTGACGACGAACACGTCGAGCATCGACCAGCGGCCGATGCGCTCGACCATCCGGTACAGCGTCGTGCGCTGTTGCGGACGCCAGCGCGAGCGGCGCTGCGCGGTGATGGTCAGCAGCACGAGCACCGAGAGCTTCAGCATCGGCACCATGATGCTGGCGATGAACACGATCACCGCGAGCGGCCAGTCGCCCGAGGTCCAGAAATAGACGACGCCGCTCATGATGGTGTCGTCCTCGGAGCCGAGCAGCGATGACGTATGCATCACCGGCAGCAGATTCGCCGGAATATACAGCAGCGCCGCGGCGATCAGCAGCGCCCACGTGCGCATCAGGCTGTCGGGGTTGCGCGAGTGCAGATGCGCGCCGCAGCGGCTGCAGTGCTGCGGCGTGATCGAGCGGATGCGCGGTTCGACGCGCCCGCACGCGTGACAGGACACGAGGCCCGCGCGTTTCGCGGTGACGTATTTCATCGCGGGCTCATCCTTCGCGCGGCGCGGGCGGCAAGCCGGGCGGAGGAGCGCTGCCGGCGGCACCGTCAGCGCTGCCACCCGTCGAGCCCGCGACGTGCGCGGACGGCGCCGGCGGACCGGCGAGCGAGCCGAGCGCGAGCGCCGCGCTGTCGGCCGACGTGCGCGGCAACGGCCGATCGCCGCTCGCGTCGATCTCGTCGGCGACATCCCACAGCACCCGCGGATCGAACGTCACG
Organism: Paraburkholderia sp. JPY465; assembly: GCF_050436725.1. Classification (NCBI taxonomy): domain Bacteria; kingdom Pseudomonadati; phylum Pseudomonadota; class Betaproteobacteria; order Burkholderiales; family Burkholderiaceae; genus Paraburkholderia; species Paraburkholderia sp. JPY465. The sequence continues at coordinate 2,878,941 of NZ_JBNDMT010000003.1, read as the reverse complement.
ACGACCGCGAACATCAGTGTCAGCGCGCCGAACGCGAACAGCGCCGCCTCGGGGATCACGCGCGCGAGACTCACCATCTTCACGATCGTGATCAGCACGCCAAGCATGAACACTTCGATCATGCCCCACGGCCGCACGAACTGGATCGCGCGCAGCACGCGATGGAAATGCGGAGGCACATAGCCGGAGCGCAGCGGCACCAGCACGTACAGCAGGGCGACGAGTTCGGTGAGCGGAAAGAGGATCGTCGAGCAGAACACCATCACGGCGACGATCTCCATGTCCTCGCCCCACAGCGCGACGAGCGCGCCGAACAGCGTGGTCTGTGAGGTGATGCCGTTGGTTTCCAGTTCGACGATCGGAAAGCCCTGCGCGATCACGAACGTGATCAGCGCGGCGAGCGTCAGTGCGCAGATCGCGTCGAGCTTGCGCGATACGCCGCGAAAGAGCGTCGCGCGGCAGCGCGGACAACGCGCGGCGACGCGCCCGACAAGCCGTGGCTTGCGGAACAGCGTATCGCATTCATGGCATGCGATCAGGTTGTCATGTTCCATGCGGCAGATGGGCTAACGGCGTAGTGGCGGCGTGCAAGGCCTGCTCTTTACGAGGGAAGGGGCGGCAGCGAGCAGCAATAGTACCAAACGCGGCCTTGCGACCGACGCGAAGCGCGCGCGGCGCGCTCCGGCGTGCTGCGCTGCAAAATTCGGGCCCGTTTCGCCGACGCGCTGCAGCCAGCTTTGCGCGCTTGGGGTAGCATGGCGCCCGTGGTACCCCCCGGCCGCCTTTTCTGGTGATGATGCCGGCCGCATCGGCCGAATCGGCCGCCGCGGGCGCGCGCGCCGTGCTGGTCCGCAGCAGTGATCGCGGAATAGCCGGCCGCGGCGCGCCGTTAACTTCTAACAGCCTGCGTTGATCTGTCATGACACTCAATCCATCGTTCGGTACCCGGGAGTCGTACACGCGGACCGCCATCGCGTTTCACTGGCTGATCGCATTGCTGATCGTCTGCGGCTTTGCACTCGGCTGGGTGATGACCGACATTCCCGGTTTCACGCCCACCAAGCTGCGCTATTTCTCGTGGCACAAATGGATCGGCGTGACCGTGTTCGCGCTCGCGATCGTGCGCATCCTGTGGCGCGCGACCCATGCCGGACCGCCGATGCCGCGCCGCATGCCGACCTGGCAGCGCGCCGCCGCGCATCTGACGCATCTGTTGCTGTACGCGCTGATGATCGTGATTCCCGTGTCCGGCTATCTGTATAGCTCGGCCGCGAACGTGCCGGTCGTCTATCTCGGGCTGATTCCGCTGCCGCGAATCATCGCGCCCGACCCGCACCTGAAAGAACTGCTGAAGACCCTGCATATCGCGTTGAATTACACGCTGCTCGTGCTGGTCGCGCTGCACGTCGCGGCGGCGCTCAAGCATCAATGGCTCGATCGCGACGGCCTGCTGTCGCGCATGATCCCCTTCCTCAAATAAGGACAACCATGAAGGTTTCGTTTTATCGCTACATGCTCGCCGCATTCGCGGCGGCGTCGCTGAGCGCCGCGGGCGCGGCGCTCGCGCAGGTCGACGTCGCGAAGAGCTCGGTAACGGCCACCTCGAAGCAGATGAACGTGCCGGTCGAAGGCAAGTTCAACAAGTTCACCGCGCAGGTCAGCTTCGATCCGGCCAAGCCGACGGCCGGCAGCGCGCAGATCGATATCGACGTCGCCAGTTACGATCTCGGCGACGAGAGCTACAACGAGCAGGTGCGCGGCAAGGAATGGTTCGACGCGAAGACTTTTCCGCGCGCGACGTTCGTGTCGAGCGCGATCGCGCCGGCCGGCGGCAATCAGTTCAAGGTGACCGGCAAGCTGACCATCAAGGGCAAGTCTGAGACGGTCGTCGTGCCGGTCACGGTGAGCCAGCAGGGCGCGACGCAGACCTTCGACGGCGCGCTGCCGATCAAGCGTTCGCAGTTCGACGTCGGCACCGGCGAATGGAAGGACACGTCGGTCGTCGCCGACGAGGTCGTGATCAGGTTTCATATCGTCGCCGCGCACAAGTAACGCGCGCGGCGTTCGCGATGTGCGCCGCGCCACGTGGGGCGCGGCCGTTTTCCCACCGCAGGTTGCACCGCGATTTTCAACGCAAAACAGGAGCACGAATTGAAAACGTCCATGTTGATCGCTGTTGGCGCGCTGGCTTCGTCGCTGTCGCTCGGCGCCTTCGCCGCCGATACCTATATGCTTGATCCGATGCATACGTTTCCGAGCTTCGAGGCCGACCACTTCGGCGGTCTGTCGATCTGGCGCGGCAAATTCACGAAGACTACGGGCACGGTCACGCTCGATCGCGCGGCGAAGACCGGCACTCTCGAGGTCAGCGTCGATCCCGCTTCGGTGCAGACCGGCAACCCCAAGCTCGACGATCATCTGAAATCTGGCGAGTTCTTCGACGTCGCGAAGTATCCGACCGTGACCTACAAGGGCACCGAGATCAAGTTCGACGGCGACAAGCCGGTCGAGGTGATCGGCAATCTGACGATTCGCGGCATCACGAAGCCGGTGAATCTGAAGGTCGATTCATTCAAGTGCATGCAGCATCCGGTGCTCAAACGCGAAGTGTGCGGCGTCGAGGCGAGCACCGAATTCAATCGCGCCGATTACGGCATGGACTTCGGCGCGAAGTACGGCTTCAGCATGCAGACGCGCTTGCATATCCAGTCGGAAGGCATCAAGCAGCAGTAAGCGCGAGCCGCTGTCGCGATTCGATTCGCGCTGCATCGCAACACGAAAACCGCTTCGGTCGTTCTCCGACGAAGCGGTTTTTTATCGCCGGTAGCGAACCACACGGCCATGCATGGCGCGCATTGACCCGCATCGGGCATTTGTCGCTCGCTTCACTTTTATTTTTTCAGTTAAATAGAGCGCACGAGTCATGCCGGGGGTGCGCGTTGCCGGGATGGCCAACGCGGACGTCACGCGTTGTTTCGAATAAATATTTCGCGCAGCACAGGAGATCTGGATGAATGCAACGACAGCAGCAAGCGTCGCGGGAAGCCGGCAGAATTCGTGGCGCGCGGTGGCGGCCGCCTCGATCGGCAACGCGCTCGAATGGTTCGACCTCGTGGTCTACGGCTTTTTCGCCGTGACCATCTCCAAACTGTTTTTTCCGGCCGGCAACGACACCGTGTCGCTGCTGCTGACGCTCGGCACCTTCGGCGTGTCGTTTTTCATGCGGCCGCTCGGCGCAATCGTGATCGGCGCGTACTCGGACCGCGCCGGGCGCAAGGCGGCGCTTACGCTTTCGATTCTGCTGATGATGAGCGGCACGCTGATCATCGCGATTCTGCCGACCTATCAGAGCATCGGTCTCGCCGCGCCGCTGATCCTCGTGCTCGCGCGGCTGATGCAAGGTTTCTCGGCCGGCGGCGAGTTCGGCAGCGCAACCGCGTTTCTCGCCGAGCACGTGCCGGGACGGCGCGGCTTCTACGCGAGTTGGCAGATGGCGAGCCAGGGCCTGACGACGCTGCTCGCGGCCGGTTTCGGCGCGTTGCTGACCGGCGGGTTGTCGCCCGAGCAGATGACGTCGTGGGGCTGGCGCGTGCCGTTCTTTTTCGGTCTGCTGATCGGACCGGTCGCGTTCTACATCCGCGCGAGGCTCGACGAGACGCCCGAATTCCTCGCCGCCGAAACGACGCAGACGCCGCTGCGCGACACGTTCGCAACGCAGAAACTGCGACTGGTGATCGCCATGGGCGTGGTGATCCTCGGAACGGTGTCCTCCTATCTGATGCTGTTCATGCCGACTTATGGCGTGCGGCAACTGGGGCTCGCGCCGTCGGTCGCGTTCGCGGCGATCGCGGTGACGGGTCTGATCCAGATGGTGTTCTCGCCGGTGGCCGGGCATTGGTCGGATCTGCATGGACGCACGCGCATCATGCTGGGCGCGGCCGTGCTGCTGTTCGTGCTCGTCTATCCGGCGTTCGCGTTCCTGATCGCGCATCCGAGCTTCGGCACGCTGATCGTGTGGCAGATCGTGTTCGGCCTTCTCGTCAGCGGCTACTTCGGCGCGACGCCGGGCCTGCTGTCGGAGATCTTCCCGGTGCAGACGCGCACGACCGGCATGTCGCTCGCGTATAACATCGCGGTGACGATTTTCGGCGGCTTCGGGCCGTTCATCATCGCGTGGTTGATCAGCGTGACCGGATCGAAGGCAGCGCCGAGCTACTACATGATGTTCGCCGCGCTGCTGAGCATCGCGGCGCTGATTGGCGCGCGACGCAAGCTGGGGTTCCGCTAGGTTCGAGTCGGTAGCGGCCGCGCACGGCGTAAACGCAAAAGGCCGGTTCGACAGAACCGGCCTTTTTTATTCGCGCAATCCTCAGCGACTACGCACGCATCAAACCTGCGCGCCCGCGTTCGGATCCTCCGGATTGTGGCTTTCTTTCTTTTCCTTGATCAGGTCTTCGCGCTTGACGCCGAACCACATCGCGAGCGCCGCGGCGACGAACACCGACGAGTAGATACCGAACAGAATACCGACCGTCAGCGCGAGCGCGAAGTAGTGCAGCGTCGGCCCGCCGAACAGGAACATCGACAGCACCATCATCTGCGTACAGCCGTGCGTGATGATGGTACGCGACATCGTGCTGGTGATTGCGTGGTTGATCACTTCCATCACGCTCATCTTGCGTTCGCGGCGGAAGGTTTCGCGAATCCGGTCGAAGATGACCACCGACTCGTTGACCGAATAGCCGAGCACCGCGAGAACCGCGGCCAGCACCGACAGCGAGAACTCCCACTGGAAGAACGCGAAGAAGCCGAGAATGATCACGACGTCGTGCAAGTTCGCGATCACGCCGGCGACCGCGTACTTCCATTCGAAGCGGAACGACAGATAGATGACGATACCGATCACCACACACGCGAGCGCGAGCAGACCGTCGGTGGCGAGTTCCTTGCCGACCTGGGGACCGACGAACTCGACGCGCTGCAACTGCACCTCGGGCGTATCGGCCTTCAGCGCGCTCATCACCTGCTCGCTCTGCTGTGCGGACGTGAGGCCCGGCTTCAGCGGCAGACGGATCAGCACGTCGCGCGCGGTGCCGAAGTTCTGCACCTGCGCGTCGGCATAGCCGAGCTTGCCGAGCGTGGCACGCACCGGGTCGAGCGGCACCGCGCCCGGATACTGAACCTCGATCACCGTACCGCCGGTGAATTCCACCGACAGATGCAGCCCGCGATGCACGAGGAAGAACACGGCAGCGAGAAAAGTGATCAGCGAGACCGCGTTGAAAATCAACGCGCGCTGCATGAACGGAATGTCTTTGCGGAAACGGAAAAATTCCATGGTCTTGTTCTCCGGGACTCAGCGGGATGAACCCGGTTTCTGCGGCGTCGAGCTATTCGACGTCGGCGTGCCCGGCGCATTGCGGCGGCGCACGGTCGGCTTCGTGCGACCCTGCGCGCCGGCTGCAGCCGGTGCCTTCGAGCTTGCCTTCGCGCTCGCCTTCGCCGTAGCGATGGCCTGCGCGGTGTCGGTCGCGGCGTCGCTGCTGCCGAGGCCGCCGGCATAAGCAGCGGAGCCGGCGGCTGCCGCTTGCGGACGCCAAACCTGGCCGATCGACAGCGACTTCAGCTTCTTCTTGCCGCCGTACCAGAAGTTGACGAGGCCGCGCGAGAAGAACACCGCCGAGAACATCGACGTCAGAATGCCGATACAGTGGACGATCGCGAAACCGCGCACCGGACCCGAGCCGAACGCGAGCAGAGCGAGGCCGGCGATCAGCGTGGTCACGTTCGAGTCGAGAATCGTCGCCCATGCGTGCGCGTAGCCGTTCTGGATGGCCAGTTGCGGCGGCGCGCCGTTGCGCAGCTCTTCGCGTACGCGCTCGTTGATCAGCACGTTCGCGTCGATCGCCATACCGAGCGCCAGCGCGATAGCGGCGATACCCGGCAGCGTGAGCGTGGCCTGCAGCATCGACAGCACCGCGACCAGCAGCAGCAGGTTCACGGACAGGCCGATCATCGAGATCACGCCGAACAGCATGTAGTACGCAATCATGAACACGGCGATCGCCGCGAAGCCCCATACGACCGAGTGGAAGCCCTTCTTGATGTTGTCGGCGCCGAGGCTCGGGCCGATCGTGCGTTCCTCGATGATTTCCATCGGCGCGGCGAGCGAACCGGCGCGCAGCAGCAGCGCGAGGTCGGCGGCCGCTTGCGGGGTCGGCTGGCCGGTGATCTGGAAGCGGTCGCCCAGTTCCGACTGGATGGTCGCGACCGTCAGCACTTCGCCCTTGCCGCGCTCGAACAGCACCATCGCCATCGGCTTGCCGATGTTGTCGCGCGACACCGCGCGCACCGCGCGGCCGCCGGCCGAGTCGAGACGGATGTTGACCGACGGACGCTGATGTTCGTCGAAGCCCGCCGATGCGTCGATGATGCGGTCGCCGGTGAAGATCACCTGCTTGCGCAGCAGCACCGGCGCCTGGTTGCCTTGCGTGAAGAGTTCGTCGCCCGGCGGCACCGGGTCGTTCGGGTTCGGATGCGTGTTGACCGGGTCGGCGAGGCGCGCTTCGAGCGTCGCCGTGCGGCCGATGATGTCCTTCGCCTTCGCGGTGTCCTGCACGCCCGGCAGCTCGACCACGATGCGGTCCGCGCCCTGTTGCTGGATCACCGGCTCGGCCACGCCGAGTTCGTTCACGCGGTTATGCAGCGTCGTGATGTTCTGCTTGAGCGCGGCGTCCTGCACCGCGCGCTGCACGGCCGGCGTGAAAGTGCCGACCAGCTGCACGCCGCCGTCCGCGCCGGTGTTCGGCTGCGAGGTCCATTGGAGTTCGCTGACGCCGCGGCCCAGCAGCTTGAGGGCCGCGTCCGCCGTGGCCTGATCGGCCAGATTCACCACCACCGACTGGTTCACGCGATTCACGCCGCCGTCGCGGACGTTGTTGTCGCGCAGCAGCGTGCGCACGTCCGAGGCGTCCGAATCGAGCTTCTTGTTCAGTGCGCCGGCCATGTCGACCTGCAGCAGGAAGTGCACGCCGCCGCGCAGGTCCAGACCGAGGTACATCGGCAGTGCGCGCAGCGCGGTCATCCAGGTGGGCGACGCGCTTTGCAGGTTCAGTGCGACGATGTATTGCGGATCGTTCGGATCGCTATTGAGCGTCTTTTGCAGCAGGTCTTTCACGCGCAGCTGCGTGTCCGTGTCCGTCAGGCGCACGCGGATGTTCGCGTTGTTCTGCGAGTTGTCGAACGTGACCGCGGTCGGCTTGATCTGATTGCCCGCGAGCGCGGCTTCGACCGACGCCAGCGTGGTGGCGTCGAGCCTGACCGTGGCCTTGCCGCTCGACACCTGCACCGCCGGCGCTTCGCCGTACAGATTGGGCAGCGTGTACACGAGGCCGATGACCAGAGCCACCAGCATCACGGCGTATTTCCAGAGGGGGTAGCGATTCATGAGTGGTCCAACGGGAAGGTTGGCTTGGATGCGATGCGTCCGGCGATTAGCGCGGGCCGTTCAGCGAAGTGCCTGAACCGCCGGCGAGGCCGCGCCGGACGCGAGGAGTGCAGGCCTTACAGCGACTTGATCGTGCCCTTCGGGAGAATTGTCGTGACCGACGCCTTCTGCACGGTAATTTCCGTGCCTTCCGAGATTTCGATGCCGACGTAGGCTTCGCCCACCTTCGTCACCTTGCCGACGATACCGCCGTTCGTCACGACTTCATCGCCCTTGGCCATCGCTGCGAGCATGTTGCGATGTTCCTTCTGACGCTTCATTTGCGGGCGAATCATGATGAAGTACAGCACGCCGAACATCAGGATCAGCGGCAGGAAGCTCATCAGGTTCGATTCGACACCACCTGCTGCAGCGCCTTGGGCGAAGGCATTGGAAATGAACGACACGTTGGTCTCTCCGTTATTGGTCAAACAAACGAACAAAAAATCAGCCGATTATTCTACCACCGGCCACACGCACGCCGGCACGGCGAATCGGCTTTGCGATCAACCGTTTAAAGGTCCGATGCGGGGCAAATCCAGCGGCCAGCGAAAGCAAATTGTAAGTTGTCCGCGTGCGGCATGGGCAGTCTTCAGCGGCATTCGCGTACCGGGCCGTCAGGACGACGGTTCGACGCCGCGCGACCGATCTTCGTGAAAGCGCTTGCGGAACGCGTCGAACAGCTTCGCCTCGATCGCATCGCGCATTTCCTGCATCAGTTCGAGGTAGTAGTGCAGGTTGTGGATCGTGTTCAGCTGCGCGCCGAGGATTTCGCCGACGCGATGCAGGTGGTGCAGATAGCCGCGCGTGAAGTTGCGGCAGGTGTAGCAGCCGCATTGCTCGTCGAGCGGGCGCAGCGAGTTCTTGTGCGTCGCGTTGCGGATCTTGATGTCGCCGAAGCGCGTGAACAGCCAGCCGTTGCGCGCGTTGCGCGTCGGCATCACGCAGTCGAACATGTCGACGCCGGCCGCGACGCCGGCCACCAGGTCTTCCGGCGTGCCGACGCCCATCAGGTAGTGCGGCTTGTTGGCCGGCAGCTTCGGGCCGATGTGGTTCAGGATCCGCATCATGTCTTCCTTCGGCTCGCCGACCGACAGACCGCCGATCGCGAGGCCGTGGAAGTTCTTCTCGGCGAGGCCGGCGAGCGACTCGTCGCGCAAGTCCTCGAACATGCCGCCCTGCACGATGCCGAAGAGGGCATTCGGATTGCCGAGGCGCTGGAATTCGTCGATCGAGCGCTGGGCCCAGCGCATCGACATGCGCATCGATTCGGCCGCGTCCTTGTGCGAGGTCGGGATGTTGTTGGTCGCGTACGGCGTGCATTCGTCGAACTGCATCACGATGTCGGAGTTCAGCACCTTCTGGATCTGCATCGACACTTCCGGCGACAGGAACAGCCGGTCGCCGTTGATCGGCGACGCGAACGTGACGCCGTCCTCGGTGATCTTGCGCAGATCGCCAAGCGAGAACACCTGGAAACCGCCCGAGTCGGTCAGGATCGGCTTCTTCCAGCCCATGAAGCCGTGCAGGCCGCCGTGCGCTTCGATCGTTTCGAGGCCGGGCCGCAGCCACAGGTGAAACGTATTGCCGAGGATGATCTGCGCGTGCATTTCGTCGAGCTCGCGCGGCTGGACCGCCTTCACGGTGCCATAGGTGCCGACCGGCATGAAGATCGGCGTCTCCACCACGCCGTGATTGAGCGTGACGCGGCCGCGGCGCGCGAGGCCGTCGGTGCCGAGCAGTTCGAATTTGAGGCCATTCTCCGGGCGCTCGTGGGCAGGATGCTGCGAGAGATGACCAAGGGTCATGGGGATTACTCCTGTGCTACCGGAAAACAGTCCGGCGCAATCAATGAAAACCGCCACGAGGGATCGCGGCGGTTGGGAAAACAGCCAATACGCTGATGCAGTGCTCGAACCGGCTTAGGCATCTCGCCGCGTCAGCAGCATCGCGTCACCGTAGCTGAAAAAGCGATAACGCTCGTCGATCGCGTGACGATACGCGGCGCGAACCGTCTCGACACCGGCGAACGCCGACACCAGCATCAGCAGCGTCGACTTCGGCAAATGGAAGTTCGTGACCAGCCGGTCGACCACGCGGAAGCGGTAGCCCGGCGTGATGAAGATGTCGGTTTCGGCGCTCGCCGCGGCGAGCGGATGGCCGGCCGCTTCGGCGTCGCGCGCGGCGGCTTCGAGCGCGCGCATCGAGGTCGTGCCGACCGCGATCACGCGGTTGCCGCGCGCTTTGGTCGCAGCAATCTTGTCCGCCAGCGCTTGCGGCAGGTGATACCACTCGCTGTGCATCTTGTGCTCGGCGATGTTCTCGACCCGCACCGGCTGGAACGTGCCCGCGCCAACGTGCAGCGTCAGCGTCGCGCGTTCGATGCCGAGGGCGTCGAGCCTCGCGAGCAGCGCGTCGTCGAAGTGCAGGCCGGCGGTCGGCGCGGCGACCGCGCCCGGGTTCTGCGCGTACACGGTCTGATAGCGGGTTTCGTCGGTCGCGTCGGGATCGTGCTCGATGTACGGCGGCAGCGGCAGACGGCCGTATTGCTCGATCAGCGTCAGGCAGTCGTCGGGGAAGTGCAGCGTGTAGAACTGGTCGACGCGCTCGCCGACGGTGACGTCGAACGCATCCGCGAGACGGATCGTCGTGCCCGCCTGCGGGCTCTTGCTCGCGCGGATCTGCGCAAGCACGCTGCGCTCGCCGGTCAGCCGCTCGACCAGCACTTCGACCTTGCCGCCGCTCGCTTTCTGGCCGAAGAAGCGCGCCTTCAGCACTTTGGTGTCATTGAAGACCAGCAGATCGCCCGGCGCGAGGCACTCCGGCAAGTCGGTAAAGCGGCGGTCGATCAGGCGCGCGGCGCCGTCGGCGGCGCCCGCGGCGTCCACGTCGAGCAGACGGCTTGCGCTGCGCTCGGGCAGCGCGACTTGCGCGATCAGCTCGGGCGGCAGATCGAAATCGAAATCGGAAAGCGTAAACATGCGAACGACTGGAAGCGGATTGGTACTGATTTGGGACTGAATTGAGCCGAAGCCGGAGCCGGGCGGCTATGATGGCGGGACGCCGAAGCGGCCCGCGTGCGCGTTGAGCCGCATCTTGCCCACGCTGGATGCGCGCAGAGCGGCACGTTTTTTTTCGACAGCAGCCGATATTGTACTTGCGAAGCAGCTCATGCCTTTGTCCGACCGCCGATCGTCCGTTGCCACCCTCGAAGCGGGCGCCGAACCGCGGCGCCGTGGTGCGCGAGCGGAGGCGGGCGACCGAGACGCAGAAGGCGGCGCGCAAGGCGGCATGATCGCCGCGGGCCAGGATGCCGGGCGCGACGGCGACCCCGCGAGCGACGACAAACCCGCCGCCAAAACCAAAGCCGCGGCGAAGGCCGCCGCCAAACCCGCAGCCAAAGCCCCCGTCAAAACCGCCGACAAGCTCGCCAAACTCGGCCTCACACGCGACATCGACCTCGTGCTGCATCTGCCGATGCGCTACGAAGACGAAACCTCGCTGACGCCGATCGGTCATCTGCTGCCCGGCGGTATCGCGCAAACCGAAGGCGTGGTGTTCGACAACGAGATCGCCTATCGCCCACGCAGGCAGCTGCTCGTGAAGCTGCGCGACGCCGACGGCGACGAACTGGTGCTCCGTTTTCTGAATTTCTACGGCTCGCAGGTCAAGCAGATGGCGGTCGGCGCGCGCCTGCGCGTGCGCGGCGACGTGCGCGGCGGCTTTTTCGGCATGGAGATGGTGCATCCGGCCGTGCGCGTCGTCGATGAAGACACGCCGCTGCCGCAGGCGCTGACACCGGTCTATCCGAGCACCGCAGGCGTGTCGCAGGCGTACCTGCGCAAGGCGATCGACAACGCGCTCGCGCGCACGTCGCTGCCGGAGCTGCTGCCCGCGCCGGTCGCACGCGCGTTTCTCGAACCGCTCGGCGTGCCGGCGCTGATGGACGCGGTGCGCACGCTCCATCATCCGGGCGTGCAGTCTGACGAAACAGCGTTGATCGACGGCACGCATCCGGCCTGGGTGCGCATCAAGTTCGAGGAGCTGCTCGCGCAGCAGATGTCGCTGAAGCGCGCGCACGACGAGCGGCGCAACCGCGCCGCGCCGGCGATGCCGCGCCGCAAGCTCGGTGACGACTCGGCGCTGGTCGCGCGTCTGTTGAAGGCGCTGCCGTTTTCGCTGACGGCCGCGCAGCAGCGCGTCGGCGGCGAGATCGCGCTCGATCTGACACAGCCGCATCCGATGCAGCGGCTGTTGCAGGGCGACGTCGGCAGCGGCAAGACGATCGTCGCGGCGCTCGCGGCCGCGCAGGCGATCGACGCCGGCTACCAGGCCGCGCTGATGGCGCCGACCGAAATCCTCGCCGAGCAGCACGCGCGCAAGTTGCGCGGCTGGCTCGAGCCGCTCGGCGTGAACGTCGCGTGGCTCGCGGGCAGTCTGAAGACGAAGGAGAAGCGCGCCGCGATCGAAGCGGCCGCGCTCGGCACCGCGCAGCTGGTGATCGGCACGCACGCGATCATTCAGGACGCGGTCGAGTTCGCGCGCCTCGGGCTCGTGATCGTCGACGAACAGCATCGTTTCGGCGTCGCGCAACGGCTCGCGCTGCGCGCGAAGGCTCAGGGCGCCGCCGACGGCGCGTCCGACTTCCAGCCGCATCAGCTGATGATGTCCGCGACGCCGATTCCGCGCACGCTCGCGATGACCTACTACGCAGACCTCGACGTCTCCACGATCGACGAACTGCCGCCGGGCCGCACGCCGATTCTCACGAAGCTCGTGTCCGACGCGCGCCGCGAAGAGGTGATCGGCCGCGTGCGCGAGGCGGCGCTGACGGGGCGCCAGGTGTATTGGGTGTGTCCCCTGATCGAGGAAAGCGAGACGTTGCAGCTGCAAACCGCGGTCGAGACCTACGAGACGCTCGTGGCCGCGCTGCCCGAGCTCAAAGTCGGGCTCGTGCACGGGCGCCTCGCGCCCGCCGAAAAGGCCACGGTGATGGACGCGTTCTCGCGCAACGAGATCCAGCTGCTGGTGGCGACCACGGTGATCGAGGTGGGCGTCGACGTGCCGAACGCGTCGCTGATGGTGATCGAGCACGCGGAGCGCTTCGGTCTCGCGCAGCTGCACCAGTTGCGCGGGCGGGTGGGGCGCGGCAGCGCCGCGTCGGTCTGCGTGCTGCTGTACACCGGACCGCTGTCGATGACCGCGCGCGCGCGCCTGCAAACGATGCGCGAAACCACCGACGGCTTCGAGATCGCCCGCCGCGACCTCGAAATCCGCGGGCCCGGCGAGTTCCTCGGCGCGCGGCAGTCGGGCGCGGCGATGCTGCGTTTCGCCGACCTGCAAAACGATCAGCACCTGATCGAGCCCGCGCGCGAAGCCGCCGCGATACTGCTGGACCAGTATCCGGACGTGGTCATCCAGCATCTGGCGCGCTGGCTCGGCGCGCGCGAGCAATTTCTGAAAGCCTGAGTGCGAGCCCTCCGCCACGAACGGAACGGCTAAAAGGTTGGCGAACCGACCCTATAGGTGTATAACTAGAACCTATCGAATCTATCGCACTGATTGATCCCCGAATGACGCTCACCGAATTGAAATACATCGTGGCGGTTGCGCGCGAGCGGCACTTCGGCCGGGCCGCCGAAGCGTGTTTCGTCAGCCAGCCCACGCTGTCCGTCGCCATCAAGAAGCTCGAAGACGAGCTGAACGTGCAGATTTTCGAGCGCGGCACCAGCGAGGTCAGCGTCACGCCGATCGGCGAACAGATCGTCACGCAGGCGCAACGCGTGCTGGAGCAGACGCTCGCGATCAAGGAAATCGCCAAGCAGGGCAAGGACCCGCTGGTCGGTCCGCTGCGCCTCGGCGTGATCTACACGATCGGACCCTACCTGCTGCCCACGCTCGTCAAGCAGATGATCCAGCGCGTGCCGCAGATGCCGCTGATGCTGCAGGAAAATTACACGCTGAAGCTGATCGAACTGCTCAAGCAGGGCGAAATCGACGTCGCGATCATGGCGTTGCCGTTTCCCGAAACCGGTTTGATGCTGCGTCCGCTGTACGACGAGCCGTTCGTCGTCGCATTGCCGTCCGGTCACGCGTGGGAAGGCCGCTCGAAGATCGACCCCGATGATCTGAAGCAGGAAACCATGCTGCTGCTCGGCAGCGGCCACTGCTTCCGCGATCATGTGCTAGGCGTGTGCCCCGAGCTGATGCGCTTTTCGCAGAATGCGGACGGTATCCAGAAGACCTTCGAGGGCTCGTCGCTCGAGACGATTCGTCATATGGTCGCGAGCGGCGTCGGCATTACCGTGCTGCCGCGCATGTCGGTGCACGAGGTCAAGCCGCATGCGGGCGGTATCGACGCGGGCCTGCTCAGCTATGTCGCGTTCGACGAGCCGGTACCCGATCGCCGCGTCGTGCTGGCATGGCGCAAGAGCTTCACGCGGATGCCCGCGATCGATGCGATCTGCGAGGCAATCGCCGCGTGCGAACTGCCGGGCGTCAAAAAACTCGATCTGCCCGCTGCCGTCAACTGACGTGCCATCCCGCGCAGCCGCGCCGCACAACGGCGCGGCCTGCCGCGAAAAAGGGCGCGAGCTCTATCGAATAGATTAAATTAATCAAATACGAATATTCGATAGTTATTGCTATAGTTTCCTCCATGGATCGCCCGATCCCCTTATTCGATAAGGCTCAGGAGGAAAACATCATGCAAGCGGTTTCTCAGCCCATCCACGCTTTTCCCGCCCAACCGATCATCACGGCCGTCGCGCCGAGTATCCGCACGGTCGCGATGTCGTTGCTGGTCGACCGGGTGCTGGCCGCCTGACGTGCCTACCCATGACGGCGTCCGTCCCGCACGGATGCCGCGCGATTTCCTCTGATCCAATAAAACCACGCAGGAGTGCCAATGTCCGAACGTAAGCTCACCAATGCCGCCGGCGCGCCCGTCGCCGATAACCAGAACTCGATGACCGCCGGCCCGCGCGGCCCGGTCGTGCTTCAAGATGTCTGGCTGCTCGAAAAGCTCGCGCACTTCGATCGCGAAGTGATTCCCGAGCGTCGCGTTCACGCGAAGGGTTCGGGCGCGTTCGGCACACTGACGGTCACGCACGACATCTCGCGCTACACGAAGGCGAAGGTATTCGCGCAGGTCGGCAAGGAAACGCAGCTTTTCATGCGCTTTTCGACGGTGGCCGGCGAGCGTGGCGCGGCCGACGCCGAGCGCGACGTGCGCGGCTTCTCGATCAAGTTCTACACCGAGGAAGGCAACTGGGACGTGGTCGGCAACAACACGCCGGTGTTCTTCATCCGCGATCCGCTGAAGTTTCCGGACTTCATTCATACGCAGAAGCGTGATCCGTACACGAACCTGCGCAGCAACGTCGCCGCGTGGGATTTCTGGTCGCGTCATCCGGAGTCGCTGCATCAGGTGACGATTCTGATGAGCGATCGAGGGATTCCGAAGAACTACCGGCAGATGCACGGCTTCGGCTCGCACACGTACTCGTTCATCAACGCGAACAATGAGCGTTTCTGGGTCAAGTTCCACTTCAAGTCGCAGCAGGGCATCGAGAACTTCACCGACGCCGAAGCCGCGCAGGTGGTCGCCAATGACCGCGAAAGCGCGCAGCGCGATCTGGTGAACAGCATCGACGCGGGCAACTTCCCGAAGTGGCGCTTCGCGATTCAGGTGATGCCCGAAGCGGATGCGGCGAACTACCGCTTCAACCCGTTCGACATCACGAAGGTGTGGTCGCAGAAGGACTATCCTTTGATCGACGTCGGCACGATCGAGTTGAACCGCAACGCGGCGAACTATTTCGCGGACGTCGAGCAGGCGGCGTTCACGCCGGCGAACGTGGTGCCGGGCATCGGCTTTTCGCCTGACCGTCTGTTGCAGGGGCGTCTGTTCTCGTACGGCGATACGCAGCGTTACCGGCTCGGCATCAATCATCACCAGATTCCGGTGAATGCGCCGCGCGTGCCGAACCCGCATTCGTTCCATCGCGACGGCGCGATGCGCACCGACGGCAATCTCGGCGGCAACGTGAATTACGAGCCGAATCGCTTCGGCGACTTCGCGCAGGACGCGAACGCATCGGAGCCACCGCTCGCGGCGGGCGCGGTCGCGCGTTACGAGCATCGCGAGGACGACGACTACTACACGCAGCCGCGCATGCTGTTCGCGCTGTTCGACGACGCGCAGCGTCAGCGTCTGTTCGGCAATATCGCGCGACATATCAACGGTGTGCCGCGGGAGATCATCGCGCGCCAGATCGAGCATTTCCGCCGCGCCGATCCGGCTTACGCGGAAGGTGTGATCGCGGCGCTCGCCGCGTTGCAGGAAGGCAGAAACCGCTAGGCGTCCAGTACGCGGCCCATGGCAACGCAGTAGCACAGTAATCGACGGCGCAGCGCGTTGCTGCGGCCGTCACGAGACGAACCGGGAGTACGATCATGATTCAGATGATGATGGCAAGCATCGGCGGTCCGACCGCCACGCCGAGCATGCAGGCGCAACGGCAGGTGTTGATGTTGCGCAAGGCGATGGGCGTTGCGATCGTCGCGAGCGGCTTTGCGGTAATCGCCGCGCAGGCGTTGCAACACGCGCTGCGCGGCTGAGCGCAGTACCGCCAGGATGGCGGCGCGGCAAGGCTCCCGAGCACGCCTTGAGCGAAGCTTGCGGCAATTCACGCTACACTGTCGAACGGTTTTATTCGTGTTTCCGCAGACCGTCATCTGCCGACCGGTTCGTATCACTCTTCGAAGGAGTCATCATGGCCAAGAAAGAAGCCGCAGCAGCCGTACAGCACGTCAACATCGGGATCAGCGACAAGGATCGCAAGAAGATCGCCGAAGGGTTGTCGCGTTTGCTCGCCGATACCTACACGCTGTACCTGAAGACCCACAACTTCCACTGGAACGTCACGGGTCCGATGTTCAACACGCTGCATCTGATGTTCGAAACGCAGTACAACGAACTCGCGCTCGCAGTCGACTCGATCGCCGAACGTATCCGCGCATTGGGCGTGCATGCGCCGGGCACCTACAAGGATTTCGCGAAGCTGTCGTCGATTCCTGAAGCGGACGGCGTGCCGGCCGCGGAAGACATGATCCGCCAGCTGGTCGAAGGCCAGGAAGCGGTGGTGCGCACCGCGCGCGCGATCTTCCCGGCGACGGAAGCCGCCAACGACGAGCCGACCGCCGACCTGCTCACGCAACGCATGCAGACGCACGAAAAGACCGCGTGGATGCTGCGCTCGCTGCTCGCGTGATTTGGCGCGGCTAAGCCGGCCGAGTCACGTTCGAATGCAGGTGCGGGCAACAGCCGCGCCGTGATAGAAACGCACAAGCCTCCCTGTACGGGAGGCTTTGTTTTTTGCGCCGCCGCCGCGTGATGCAGGAGTGCGAGCGCCAGCCACTTCGATACCCGGCCAGATGAATTCAGAGCCGCCGTGCGCTTCCCGTAAAATAGGCGCACCGTGTTCGCACTTCACCGAATTCGTCCCATGTTCGCCCGACTTCCCCTGTATCTGCGCCTCGTGCGCATGGACAAGCCGATCGGCAGCCTGCTGCTGCTGTGGCCGACGCTCAACGCGCTATGGATCGCTTCCGGCGGTCATCCGTCGTGGCAATTGCTGGTGATCTTCACGCTCGGCACGGTGCTGATGCGCTCAGCCGGCTGCGCGATCAACGACTACGCGGACCGCGATTTCGATCGCCACGTGAAGCGCACCGAAAACCGGCCGATCACGTCGGGCAAGATCAATGCGTGGGAAGCGGTCGTGCTGGCCACCGTGCTGTCGCTGATCGCGTTTCTGCTGATCCAGCCGCTCAATGCGTTGACCAAGGAGTTGTCGGTGGTCGCGCTGTTCGTCGCCGGCACGTATCCGTTCATGAAGCGCTTCTTCGCGATTCCGCAGGCGTATCTGGGCATCGCGTTCGGCTTCGGCATTCCGATGGCGTTCGCCGCGGTGCTGGATCACGTGCCGCTGCTCGCATGGGTGATGCTGGTCGCGAACATCTTCTGGGCCGTTGCATACGACACCGAATACGCGATGGTCGATCGCGACGACGACATCAAGATCGGCATCCGCACGTCGGCGCTGACCTTCGGTCGCTTCGACGTGGCCGCGGTCATGCTGTGTTATGCGGTGACGCTGGGGATTTACGTCGGCATCGGCCTGACGCTCGGGTTTGGTCTGCTGTACTGGCTTGGCTGGGCGGTCGCGGTGGGTTGCGCGATCTATCACTACACGCTGATCCGCAATCGCGAGCGGATGCCGTGCTTTGCCGCGTTCCGTCACAACAACTGGCTCGGCGGCGCGTTGTTCGCGGGGATCGCCGCGCATTACGCGGTGACTTCGTTTTAATTCGCGCCAGCGAGTTTCTGGCTTCACGCCGCTGCTGCATCTGCACGCCGTAGGCGCCTGCCCTGAATGGAAAAGGGCAGACGCGCTACGGCGTTTTTGTTTCCGCTATTTGCTGTCGACGCCGATTCGCATTACTGCTTGCCGAACTCGTCGCCCATCTCGCGCGCCCGCGCGTCCGCGGCCAGCGCGCCGCGCACGATCGCATCCTTGATGCCGCTCGCGTCGAACGAGGCGAGCGCTGCCGCGGTCGTGCCGCCTTTCGAGGTCACGCGTTCGCGCAGCACGCTCGGCGGCTCGTCGGAATTGGCCGCGAGTTGCGCGGCGCCCGTGAAGGTCGCGACCGCAAGCGCGCGGCCCTGCGCTTCGTCCATACCGAGCTGGCGCGCGGCTTCCTGCAGCGCTTCGATGAAATAGAACACGTAGGCCGGCCCGCTGCCCGAGATCGCGGTCACAGCGTCGATCTTCGCTTCATCGTCGAACCAGACGTTTTCGCCGACCGCGCCGAGCACCTGCGACGCGAGCGCGCGGCCCGCTTCGTCGACGCTGCCGCTGGCGACGAGACCCGTCACGCCCATGCCGATCAGCGCCGGCGTATTCGGCATCACGCGCACGATGCGGCTGTGGCCATTCAGCCAGCGCGACATGTCGCCGATGCGGATGCCCGCGACGATGCTGACGATCAGTTGCGACGCGCGCAGATGCGGCGCCAGCGTCTCGGCGACGCTCTTCAGGATCTGCGGCTTCACCGCGAGCACGACCGCGTCGTAGTCGGCGAGCGTGCCGTCGGCGGCCGCGCCGGTGCGGATGCCGAATTGCTGCTCGTTGCGCCTGCGCGCGTCTTCGTTCGGATCGATCGCGTACAGGTCCGCGGGCGCGGTGCCCCGCTTGATGAGGCCGCCGATCAACGCCGCGGCCATGTTGCCGCCGCCGATAAACGCAATTTTCATGATGGTCCGGATAGGTTCAGATGAGATGCGGTGAGGACTTCGCGCAGCCAGGTTCGCGCAAGGCCCATGGAAAAGCTCAGCGCGAATAGTCGCGCGCGCCGAAGATCGCGGTGCCGACGCGCACGATCGTCGCGCCTTCGAGCACGGCTGCTTCGAGATCGGCCGACATGCCCATCGACAGCGTATCGAGCTCGAGCCCGTCGTTACGCAAGCGCTCGAACAACTCGCGCAATTGGCGATGCGGCGCGCGTTGCGCGTCGAGATCGCCGGCCGGTTCCGGAATCGACATCAGTCCGCGCAGGTTCAGCTTCGGCAGTGCGGCGATCTGGTGCGCGATGGCGGCCGCCTCATCGGGCGCAACGCCGCTCTTCGACGCCTCGCCGCTGACGTTGACCTGCAGGCAGACGTTGAGCGGCGGCAGGTTGTCGGGGCGCTGCTCCGACAGACGCTGCGCGATCTTCAGCCGATCGACCGAATGCACCCAGTCGAAATGCTCGGCAACGGGGCGCGTCTTGTTCGATTGCAGCGGCCCGATGAAATGCCATTCGAGCGACGCGCGCAGATCGGCGAGCGTCTGCATCTTGTCGAGCGCTTCCTGCACGTAGTTCTCGCCGAATGCGCGCTGACCGGCCGCATGCGCGGCGCGCACGGCATCGGCGGGAAA
The DNA here is from genome assembly GCF_050436725.1 of Paraburkholderia sp. JPY465. Taxonomy (NCBI): domain Bacteria; kingdom Pseudomonadati; phylum Pseudomonadota; class Betaproteobacteria; order Burkholderiales; family Burkholderiaceae; genus Paraburkholderia; species Paraburkholderia sp. JPY465. The sequence goes on along the minus strand of NZ_JBNDMT010000003.1, from coordinate 2,859,471 downwards.
CGTCTTCGAGACCGCGAGCAGCATCACGGACTGCGCATCGCGGCCGGCCGCTTGCGCGGCCCAGGCGATGCGCTCGTGCACGTCGGCGAGATTGTGAGCGAAGTGATCGGCGAAACGGTGAGGCAGATCGGACATGGAGCGAACCGGTGTTCAGCGAAGACGATGCCCCGATTATACGGACAGCATGTGCTCGACCAATTCGATCCAGTGCGCGACCGGCGTCGACGTGCCGCTTTGCAGATGCGCGATGCAACCGACGTTCGCCGATACGATCACCTGCGGTTCCTGCGCCTGCAAACGCTCGAGCTTCTGGTCGCGCAGCGCGTACGACAGGCGCGGCTGCAGCAGCGAGTAGGTGCCGGCCGAGCCGCAGCACAGATGGCTGTCGGCGGGCAGGCGCACTTCGAGGCCGAGCGCGCCGAGCAGTTGCTCGACCTTGCCGTGGATCTGCTGGCCATGCTGCAGCGTGCAGGGCGGATGGAACGCGACCGTGTGCACCGAGCGGCGGCGCGTGATCGCGACGAGCTGCTCTTCGAACTCGGGCAGGATTTCGGAGACGTCGCGCGTCAACTCGACGATGCGGCGCGCCTTCTCCGCATACTCTGGATCGAGGCGCAGCAGGTGCGCGTATTCCTTGACCGTCGCACCGCAGCCCGACGCGTTCATCACGATCGCTTCAACGCCCTGTTCGACGTAGGGCCACCATGCGTCGATGTTCGCGCGCACGTCGTCGAGTGCTTCGTCGTTGTAGCCGAGGTGCAGGCGGATCGCGCCGCAGCAGCCGGCTTCGGGCGCGATCAGCGTTTCGATACCGAGCGCGTCGAACACGCGCGCGGTCGCGATGTTGACGTTCGGCATCATCGACGGTTGCACGCAGCCCGCGAGCATCAGCACCTTGCGTTCGTGTGTCGCGCTCGGCCATTCGAGCGGGCGTTGACGCGCGGGCACCTTGTCGCGCAGCTTCTTCGGCAGCAGGCCGCGCACGTGCTGGCCCAGCCGCATCGCGGGCGTGAAGATCGCGCTGTTCGGCAGCACGCTCGCGAGCAGCCGCCGCATCAGCCGCTGATTGAGCGGACGCGTGACCTTCTCTTCGGTAAGCTTGCGGCCGATCTCGACGAGCCGCCCGTATTGCACGCCGGACGGGCAGGTCGTTTCGCAGTTGCGGCAGGTGAGGCAGCGGTCCAGGTGAACCTGGGTGCTGCGCGTGACCGGCGCGCCTTCGACCATCTGCTTGATCAGATAGATGCGCCCGCGCGGACCGTCGAGCTCGTCGCCGAGCAGTTGATAGGTCGGGCAGGTGGCCGTGCAGAAACCGCAATGCACGCATTTGCGCAGGATGGCGTCGGCTTCGTTGCCATCGGGGGTATTGCGAATGAAGTCCGCGAGGTTGGTTTGCATCGCGTCACTCAGAAGTCGGGGTAGAGACGGCCGCGGTTGAAGATGCGGGCCGGGTCGAATGCATGTTTGAGGCCGCGATGGATTTTCATTAACGGCGCGGGCAGCGGTGTGAATACGCCGGCGCTGCGGTCGTAGCCGTGGCCGCTGCGGAAAATGGTTGCGTGGCCGCCGGCCTGCTTCGCGCTGATGCGCACGGTTTGCGCGTCGGTGTCGGTGATCCACCAGCGCTGGCCGCCGCCCCATTCCATCAGTTGCGCGCCGGGCAGTTGCAGCGGCTCGGTGATCGACGGCAACGCGAGACGCCACAGCGCGGCCTTCGGCGGAATGCTCGCAAAGAACGAGTCGGTCTGTTCGCGCAGGCCGCCCCAGAAGCGCTCGGCTTCGACCGCATCGACGACTTCGCCGCCGAGCCCGGTGCGCGCGGCCTTGACCGCGGCCTCCGCGCCGCCCAGGCGCACCGCGAGCGTGCCGTTGCGCCATGCGCTCGCGGTGATCGGCAGCGGCCGGCCGCCCCATTCGTTGAGCTTGCGTACCGCGTCGGTGCCATTCATGTCGAACTTCAGCGTGGCTTCGGCCTGCGCGCGCGGCAGCACTTTGACCGACAGCTCGAGGATCAGCCCGAGCGTGCCGAGCGAGCCCGCGAGCAGCCGCGACACGTCGTAACCGGCGACGTTCTTGACGACCTGGCCGCCGAAATGCAGCACCTGGCCCTGGCCGTTCATCACGACGGCGCCGAGCACGAAGTCGCGCGCGGCGCCGACGGCTGGCCGGCGCGGCCCCGAAATGCCCGCGGCGATGCAGCCGCCGAAGGTGGCCTGCGGTCCGAAGTGCGGCGGCTCGAACGCCAGCATCTGGTCGTGCTCGGCGAGCGCGGCTTCGATTTCCAGCAGCGGGGTTCCCGCGCGCGCGGTGATCACGAGCTCGGCCGGATCGTACGCGATGATGCCGCGATAGGCGCGCGTGTCGAGGATCTCACCTTCCAGCGTCTGGCCATACCAGTCCTTGGTGCCTCCGCCACGGATGCGCACCCCGCGTCCCTCGGCGCTGGCCGAGCGCACGCGTTCGGACCATACGGCGACGATGTCGTCCTCTTCCATGGTGTCCTGCTCGTTGTGTTTCGTTTGATTGTACCGGGCGGCGGCTCGCTGGCAAGCCGGAGCACACCCGCATGACGGGGTGCGGCATCGGTCTGAAGGGGACGGCGCAAAGCGCCGCGCACGCCGCGCCCGCACCGGCGCGGGCGCGGCGAACAGTGGCTGCGCGATGCAAACGCGAGCCGCTAGAAGCGCGGCAGCTCGGGATGCGGCAGCAGCCCGCCGCGCACGTGCATCTTGCCGTATTCGGCACAGCGCGCCCGGGTCGGAATGCCCTTGTCGGGATTCAACAGACCGGGCGCGTCGAATGCTCGCTTGACCGCGTGGAACGTGTCGCGCTCCTCGGGCGAGAACTGCACGCACATCGAATTGATCTTCTCGATGCCGACGCCATGCTCGCCCGTCACGGTGCCGCCGAGCTCGACGCAAGCTTCGAGGATGTCGCTACCGAACAACTCGGCGCGATGCCACTCGTCCTGGTCGTTGCCGTTGAACAGGATCAGCGGATGCATATTGCCGTCGCCGGCATGGAACACGTTGATGCAGCGTAGCTGGTAGGTTTTCTCCATCTCCTCGATGCGCGCGAGCAGCGGACCGATACTGCGGCGCGGCACGGTGCCGTCCATGCAGTAGTAGTCCGGCGAGATGCGGCCTGCGGCCGGAAACGCGTTCTTGCGCCCGGACCAGAAGCGCAGGCGCTCGGCTTCCGTGCGCGAAATCTGGATACGCGTCGCACCATGCTCGCGCAGCACCGCGGTCATGCGCACGATCTCGGCCGCGACTTCCTCGGGCGTGCCGTCCGATTCGCACAGCAGGATCGCCGCCGCGTCGAGATCGTAGCCCGCGTTGACGAACTCCTCGACCGCGCGCGTGGCGGGCTTGTCCATCATCTCGAGGCCGGCCGGGATGATGCCCGCCGCGATGATGCCGGCAACGGCGTCGCCGCCTTTGACCACATCGTCGAAGCTGGCCATGATGACCTGCGCCGTTTGCGGCTTCGGGATCAGCTTGACGGTGACCTCGGTGACGATCGCGAACATGCCCTCGCTGCCGATCAGCACCGCGAGCAGATCGAGCCCCGGCGCGTCAGGCGCGAGCGAGCCGAATTCGACGATCTCGCCGTCCATCGTCACCGCGCGCACGCGCAGCACGTTGTGCACGGTGAGGCCGTACTTCAGGCAATGCACGCCGCCCGAATTCTCGGACACGTTGCCGCCGATCGTGCAGGCAATCTGCGACGACGGATCCGGCGCGTAGTAGAGGCCATACGGCGCCGCGGCCTCGGAGATCGCGAGGTTGCGCACGCCCGGCTGCACGGTCGCAATGCGCGCATACGGGTCGACCTCGACGATCTTGCGAAAGCGCGCGAGCGACACCACGACGCCGTGCCGAATCGGCATTGCGCCGCCGGACAGCCCGGTGCCCGCGCCGCGCGGCACGATGGGCACATCGAGGCGATGGCAGATCTGCACGATGCGCTGCACTTGCGATTCGGTTTCCGGCAACGCGACTGCGAGCGGCAGACGCCGGTACGCGGCGAGGCCGTCGCAGTCGTACGCGACGGTATCTTCCTCGCGATAGAGCAGACAGTGGCTCGGCAACACGGCCATCAGCGCCTGCACGACTTCGCGCTGACGCTGCGCGAGGACTTCGGCGGACAGTTCAGCGGGTGCGTTCATGTGAGTTGTCTCCTCGTGGCTTGCGCCGGTCCGGCTTCCAGGTTCGAGCCGGCTGTTTCGTGCGGCCTGCTTCGCGTCACTTGCGTGTTCGGGCCGGCGGCTTGTCGCTGCCGGCCTTCGCGATGTCGATCAGGCCGCCGCCCAGGCGAAAATCTTGCCCGGGTTCATCAGATTGCGCGGGTCGAGCGCGTGCTTGATGGAGCGCATCGTGTCGACCGCGACGTCGCCGTGCTCCTCGAGCAGAAAGCCCATCTTGTGCAGGCCGACGCCATGCTCGCCGGTGCAGGTGCCGTCCATGCGCAGCGCGCGCTGCACGATGCGATGGTTCAGGCGTTCGGCTTCTTCGAGCTCTTCGGGCTTGTCCGGATCGATCAGGATCGCGACGTGGAAATTGCCGTCGCCGACATGGCCGACGATCGGGCACGGCAGCGGCGACGCCAACAGATCCTGCTCCGTTTCAACCACGCACTCCGCCAGACGCGAGATCGGCACGCAGACGTCGGTGGTCACCGCGCGCGAGCCGGGCTTCAGTTGCAGCATCGCGAAATAGGCGTTGTGACGCGCGTTCCACAGGCGGCTGCGGTCTTCGGGGCGCGTTGCCCACTCGAAGCCTTCGCCGGCATTCTGCGCGGCGATTTCCTGCACGAGTTCGGCCTGTTCCTTGACGCCGGCCTCGGTGCCGTGAAATTCAAAGAACAATGTGGGCGCTTCGCGCAGCGTCAGATTCGAATGGCGATTGATCGAGCGGATCGCCAGCGAATCGACGAACTCGACGCGCGCGATCGGCACACCGATCTGGATCGTCTCGATGACCGCGCGCACCGCATCGCCCATCGACGGGAACGTGCACACAGCGGCCGACACCGCCTCCGGCTGCGGATAGAGGCGCAGCGTGATTTCGGTGATCACGCCGAGCGTGCCTTCCGAGCCGACGAACAGTCGCGTGAGGTCGTACCCTGCCGACGATTTGCGCGCGCGCGAGCCGGTCTTGATCACGCGGCCATCGGCGAGCACGACCGTCAAGCCGAGCACGTTCTCGCGCATCGTGCCGTAGCGCACGGCGTTGGTACCCGACGCGCGGGTCGCCGACATGCCGCCGATGCTCGCGTCCGCGCCCGGGTCGATCGGGAAGAACAGGCCGGTGTCGCGCAGCGCTTCGTTCAGTTGCTTGCGCGAGATGCCGGGCTCGACGGTGACGGTCAGGTCTTCGGCGTTGATCGACAACACCCGGTTCATCTCCGACAGATCGATCGACACGCCGCCTTGCACGGCAAGCAGATGTCCTTCGAGCGACGAGCCATTGCCGTACGGAATGATCGGCACGTCGAACTCGCCGCACAGCTTGACGGCGGTTTGCACGTCTTCGGTCGTACGCGCGAAGACGACGGCGTCAGGCAGTTGCGGATCGAACGGCGATTCGTCGCGGCCGTGGTGCGCACGCACGGCTTCGGCAACGGAGACCCGATCGCCGAAAGCGGCTTTGAGCTGGTTCAGCAATTCGGCGGGAAACGGCCGGCGTAGCGGTGCCGGCGGTACGGGATGGTTCACGCATGTCTCCTATCGAGCGGAGTTGGCGCTTCAACGCTTACTCCGGTCCGATGAAAGTTTCTGTAGGTAACAGCCTGTTTGCAGCAGCTGTTTCATTTTACGCCGTTCGCTCCGCCAGGAGGCGCTGGGCCGGCTTGCGCTCATATAATGGCGGCGACTTCGCGATGCGTGCAATATGGACAAACGTGGTGGCCGCATCGTCACTGAAAGCAAGGAGACATCATGGGCAATCGCCTCAGCAAGATCGCCACTCGCACCGGCGACGACGGCACCACCGGTCTCGGCGACGGCCGCCGTGTGCGCAAGGACAGCGCCCGAATTGCCGCGATCGGTGACGTCGACGAACTCAATTCGAACCTCGGCGTGCTGTTGTGCGAGAACCTGCCCGAGAACGTACGCGCGGCGCTGGTCGCAATCCAGCACGATCTGTTCGATCTGGGTGGCGAGCTGTGTATTCCCGGTCATACGATGATCACCGAGCGGCATCTCGCTCAGCTCGACGGCTGGCTCGCCGACTACAACGCCACGCTGCCGCCGTTGAAGGAATTCATTCTGCCGGGCGGTTCGCGCGCGGCTGCGCTCGCGCATGTGTGCCGTACCGTTTGCCGTCGAGCGGAGCGTGCGATCGTCGCGCTTGGCGAACACGAGACGCTGAACGCGGCGCCGCGTCAGTACGTGAACCGGCTGTCCGATCTGCTGTTCGTGCTGGCGCGCGTGCTCAATCGCGCGGACGGCGGCACCGACGTGCTGTGGCAGCACGATCGCGGCGCGCCTTGAGCGGCGACGCGCATGCGCGTATAGATAGTCACTGAGCTTTGCACGAGCCGACGCTCAACCGACCGCGAGCGTGACCGGCTTGCCGATGCGGCTCAGCATTTCAACGAGCGTGTCGATCGTGAACTTGGTGGTTTTCTTGTTGACCACGTCTGACACGCGCGGGCGCGACACCATCAGAATTTCGGCCGCTTCGGCCTGCTTCAGATGATGCTGTTCGATCCACGTGGACAGCTCGGTCATCAATTGTTCCTTGAGCAGCCGCGTGTCGTTGATCTGCTTTTGCGACGCCGCGTGAAGGCGCTTCGCTTCCTCGGCGGAAAAACCGAGTTCGAGGAACACGTTCGCGCCGGCTCGCGTTACGTGACGAATGTTGGTGTCGATCGTCATGGCTGGGGGTCCTGTAATGAGTGATGGCGCGATAGCGCGTTTCGGCAATTTTTCTGTCGCGCGGCCCGAGCTTCTGCGTTTTCTTCTGAAAGCAATGCAGCACGTACAGCGCTTCGGCGTATTTGGTCACGACATCACGCGAAAAATGCCGTCCTCGTCCTGATACGAATTTCGCGCGTTCCCGCGCCGATAGACTCGAACGGTTTCCAGTCGTCAGGGTCGAGTCCTGACTGAATCTTGTGAAGCTGAAACCCGGCGAGACGACGCGCTTCATTGGGAAAAGCAAGCAAATCACGGTAGCTGGAGCCTAACCAGCGAATTTCTTTTTCCTGCTCCATCGCCACCTCATGTCAGCGAATTTCTTTTTCCTGCTCCATCGCCACCTCATGTATAAAATCTTATACGCCTTCTTCAACCCGGTCAAGTCGTGCAAGCGACAAGGCAACGAGCTATGACGATAGCGAGGCGTCCGGCTTCGCACCATTCGTCCGAATGGCCAATAAAAAACCCGGTTCGAAATCGAACCGGGATTTGTACGGACTACCGACAAGCCCCCGCGGTGGCGGCGGGGCAGGCGTTCAGTTGCCGCTGCCGCGCGCGACGCGGCGTTGCTTGACCGCTTCGGCAAGGCCTTCGAGCACAGCGACGCTTTCGTCCCAGCCGATGCATGCATCGGTAATGCTCTGGCCGTACGTGAGCTGGCAGCCTTCCTGCAGATCCTGGCGACCCGCGACGAGGTGCGACTCCACCATCACGCCAACGATCCGCTCGTCGCCCGCGGCGATCTGACGGCCCACGTCCGCGCACACCGGAATCTGGTTTTCGTGCTTCTTCGAGCTGTTCGCATGGCTCGCGTCGATCATCAGACGCGCGGCGAGACCGGCCTTGCCGATGTCCGCACAGGCTGCGTTGACGCTGTCGGCGTCGTAGTTCGGCGTTTTGCCGCCGCGCAGAATGACGTGGCAGTCCTCATTACCCGCGGTCGATACGATCGCCGAGTGCCCGCCCTTGGTGACCGACAGGAAGTGGTGCGGCTGCGAGGCGGCCTTGATTGCGTCGACGGCGATTTTCACGTTGCCGTCCGTGCCGTTCTTGAAGCCGACCGGGCACGACAGTCCCGAAGCCAGCTCGCGGTGCACCTGCGATTCGGTCGTGCGCGCGCCGATCGCCCCCCACGAGATCAGATCCGCGATGTACTGCGGGCTGATCATGTCGAGGTACTCGGTGCCGGCCGGCAGGCCCAGTTCGTTGATACGCAGCAGCAGCTCGCGCGCGGTGCGCAGGCCTTCGTTGATCTTGAAGCTGTTGTCCATATGCGGGTCGTTGATAAGACCCTTCCAGCCCACCGTCGTGCGCGGCTTTTCGAAGTACACGCGCATCACGACTTCGAGCTCGCCGGCAAAGCGCTTGCGCTGCTCGATCAGACGCCCCGCATATTCGATCGCGGCCTTCGGATCGTGAATCGAGCACGGGCCGATCACGACGATCAGACGGTCGTCCATGCCGTGCAGAATGCGATGCATCGCGGTGCGCGATTCGTAGATCACGTTGGACACCGTCTCGTCGCAAGCAAACTCGCGGATCAGGTGAGCGGGCGGCGTGAGTTCCTTCAATTCGCGGATGCGGACATCATCGGTGTTGTGCGGGGGCATGTGGTTCTCCTGAATCGGTTCGTAGCGTGTTCGCGTGAGTCAAATAGGTATCGAAAAGCGTGAGGCGAAAAAAAACCGCCAGGCTAGCTGGCGGTTTTTCGGGAATTCTCGGTGTCCTGCGTGCACTAACACCCCTCTCGATCCGCCAGCGGTCTGAGATACCAAAAAAAGTAAAAATAAAACGTGGCGGACATGGCGAAGTGAATGCGTCGCTGGTCAAAAAAGGGTGAGTGACTTTATAACCCGGTACAGGCTCGGCTGACAAGCCGGGACGTCGAAAAATGCGGAAACACCGCACGCTTCGCGCTTTGTGTGCGCGAAGCGTGCATCCGCGCAGCAATCAGGCCGTGCCGCCGACCGTCATCTTCTCGATGCGCAGCGTCGGCTGACCAACGCCCACTGGCACGCTCTGGCCTTCCTTGCCGCAAACGCCGACGCCCGAATCGAGCTTCATGTCGTTGCCGATCATCGTGATGTACTTCAGCGATTCCGGGCCGCTGCCGATCAGCGTCGCCCCCTTGACCGGATACGTGATCTTGCCGTTCTCGATCATGTACGCCTCGGAGGCCGAGAACACGAACTTGCCGTTCGTGATGTCGACCTGACCGCCGCCGAAGTTCACCGCATACAGGCCGTTTTTCACGGACGCGAGGATTTCCTGCGGGTCCTTGTCGCCGTTAAGCATGTACGTGTTGGTCATGCGCGGCATCGGCAGCGCCGCGTACGATTCGCGCCGCGCGTTGCCGGTGACCGGCATCTTCATCAGACGCGCGTTCAGCGTGTCCTGGATGTAGCCCTTCAGGATGCCGTCCTCGATCAGCGTCGTGCACTGGGTCGGATTGCCTTCGTCGTCGATATTGAGCGAGCCGCGGCGGTTCGGCAGCGTGCCGTCGTCGACCACGGTGACGCCCTTCGCGGCGACCTGCTCGCCGATGCGTCCCGCGAATGCCGACGAGCCTTTGCGGTTGAAGTCGCCCTCGAGCCCGTGACCGATCGCTTCGTGCAGCAGCACGCCGGGCCAGCCCGGGCCGAGCACGACGGTCATTGCGCCGGCCGGCGCCGGACGCGCATCCAGATTGACGAGGGCCGCGTGCACCGCATCGTCGACATAGCGCGACAGCACTTCATCGGTGAAATAGCCGTAGTCGAAACGCCCGCCGCCGCCGCCGCTGCCGATTTCGCGGCGGCCGTTCTGCTCGGCGATTACGGTGACCGACACGCGCACGAGCGGCCGGATGTCGGCCGCGAAGCCGCCGTCGCTGCGCGCGACCAGCACCACGTCGTACTCGCCGGCCAAGCCCGCCATCACCTGCTGGATGCGCGGATCGCGGCCGCGCGCCATTTGCTCGATGCGCTCGAGCAGCTTGACCTTCGCGGTGGCGTCGAGCGAATGCAGCGGGTCGGACGGCAGGTACAGATCGCGTCCGGCGATGCCGGTCAGCGACGACGCCACCTTGATCTTCTGCTTGCCGCCGCCCGCCTTGGCGATTGCGCGCGTGGCGATGGCCGCCTGGCGGATCGCTTCGGGTGACAGGTCGTCCGAATAGGCGAACGCGGTACGGTCGCCCGACACGGCGCGCACGCCGACGCCCTGGTCGATGCTGAAGCTGCCCGATTTCACGATGCCTTCTTCGAGGCTCCACGCTTCGCTGCGGGTGGTCTGGAAGTACAGGTCCGTGTAGTCGACGCGGTGCGTGAAGATTTCGGCGAGCGTGCGCGTGAGCAGCGACTCGTCGAGACCATAGGGCGTGAGGAGGATGTCCTTGGCGGCGGCGAGATTACGGATACCGGGTTCGATGATGTTCATGCGAAGTATGTTCTGCTCGATACGAAGGGGTCGGGGAGCGCCTGCGTCGGTATATGCGTGGCAGGCGCGGCAGTTTCAATGTCGGTTTCAGGTCAGCACGCGATGACGCCATGCCGGCAGGCTCTGCCGCACTTCGTCGATGCGCGCGCGTTCGAGGTTGCCCGCGACCACGCCGGCGCCCTCGTCGCGCACCGCGACGATCTCGCCCCACGGGTCGATCAGCATGCTGTGGCCCCAGGTGCGGCGGCCGTTTTCATGTTTGCCGCCTTGCGCCGCGGCGAGCACGTAGCACTGGTTTTCGATCGCGCGGGTGCGCAGCAGCAGCTCCCAATGCGCGCGGCCGGTCGTGTAGGTGAACGCGGACGGCACCACGATCAGCGCGCAGTCTCCCATGCGCCGGTACAGCTCGGGAAAGCGCAGATCGTAGCAGACCGACAGGCCGACCCGGCCGAAGGGCGCCTCGAAGCTTTGCACCGAGCTGCCGGGGCGGATGGTGCGAGCTTCGTCGAACGATTCATCGCCTTTTTCGAAGTTGAACAGATGGATCTTGTCGTAGCGCGCGGCCTCATTGCCGAGCGGGTCGAACACCAGCGTCGTGTTCAGCACGCGCGACGCCTCCGGCGCGTTCAGCGGCAGGGTGCCGCCGATCACCCAAAGCTGGTGGCGGCGCGCGGCGTCGGCGAGAAAGCGCTGGATCGGGCCATCCCGATGCGGCTCGCGCACGGCGAGCTTGTCGGTGTCCTTGAAGCCCATGAAACAGAAATACTCGGGGAGCAGCACGAGCTGCGCGCCGTCGGCGGCGGCTTCGGCGATCAGGCGCTCTGCGTCGGCGAGATTGCGATCGCGATCCGGCGTGCTGACCATCTGCAGCGCGGCGACCCGGAAGGGGCTGGCGACAGGGCCGCTGGACGTTGCGGCGGATGCGGACGATGTGACGTGTGTTTCGCTCATGAGCGTGTCGAAAGACTCCCGGCGGGCGGCGGTATGAGGCGCGGGCACCGCATGGTTCTGGGCTGGCTCGGCCCCGTTGGCGCATCGAGTCGGCGGAGCGGCACGAGCGGCCGCGTGGAACGAGACAGCGGCGCCAGGGAAAACCGAAGCTCATTGCGCTTCCACGGTCGAAGCCGGAGCGTCAATCTTACCCCGTTCGCCCGTCACCCGCTGAACCTGCGGTTTCGACCACGAACCGGTGATCGCGTAGTCGCGCGCGAACACGTGCTGTATCCCCTGCGAGAACGCGACATCGGCGATCAGCGCGCCGAGGCCAATCAGCGGATTGATGATTGTCGCGGCGATCACCGCGGAGCCGGCGCTGACGGTCGGTATCACGTGCAGGTGCAGGTCCTGGGTTCTCTGCGCGATGTCGACCGAGCCCACCATCTCGGCGCGGGCCGGCGCGGTCACCATCCTGAAGTTTTCGGTGCGGGCAATGCCGTCATGAATCTGCGCGGTACCCGTCACGCTCGAGAACGGCAGGCCCTCGCCGATCACGTCGCGGAAATTGAGCGTGGCGATGCGCGCGAGGCTTTGCAGGCTCAGCACGCCGAGCAGCGTCGCGACGCCTGGGTCGACCTTCAGGATCTGGCCGTGGCGCAGATCGAGCGCGAGGTTGCCGTTCAGCGTCGAATAGTCGATCGTGGTCGGGCCGCCCTGCCACACGGCCTTGCCCTGGATCGATCCGACGCCGCCCTTGAGCGTCCTCGGCAGACCGAAGCGCTCGAGCATCGCGCCAGCGTCCTTGATGTCGAGCTTGAAATCGAACACGGTGCGGCGCGGCGTGGCTTCGTCGGCCGAGATGGGCAATTCGGTCGAGGTGCGCCAGTTCGCGGTCGCGGTGAGCGTCGCGGTGGGGTTCGTCACGTCGAGCTTGTCGAGCTGCCACACCGGCACGCCGTTCTCGTCGTAGTTGTGCGCGTCGACCTCGAGCCGGCCGACGTTGCGGTCGTGCACGATCAGCTCGTTGACGACCAGATCGATCGACGGCATGTTCAGCGCGGGCGCCGACATCGCCGGGCCGAGCAGGTCCTTGTCCGCGACCGATGGAATCACGACGCGCGCGAAGCGCGCCTGCAGTTCGCCCGGCGATTCGCGAGTCACGCCCGGCAGCCACGACACGTGGCCGGACACCTGGTTCGACGCGATGTTCGCCTGCCACGTGCGATCCATGTGCGACGCGCCGACGATCACGTTGTCCCAGTGACGCTTGAGCAGCGTCAGCGTGTCGATGTGCAGCGCGAAGCGGTTCGGCAGGAATTGCGTGAGCATCGGATTCGGCGCGGCGGCGGGGGTGGCCGCGCTGCTGGCGTTGGTGGCGCTATTGCCGCCGTTCGCACCGCCGTTCGCGCCATTCGCGCCAGCCGCGCCCGCGCGCAACTGCGCGGCGAGCGCGCGCCAGGCGTCCGCATTGAACTCCTTGATGTCCACCGCGGCCACCACGCCCTCGGATGGCAGCTCGACCGGCCGGTTCACGCCGATCGCGCCGCGCACGACGGTCGGTGGCGTTCGCGGCTGCGCGTTCGGCCGATAACGCAGCAGATACGCAGCGGCGACCGGCCCCAACGTCAGGTCGGCGCGTTCGAGGCCGGCTTCGCCCGGCACCGTCGACGGATTGACCGAGAAGTGCAGCGGCATCGGCGTGCCGGCCTGCTTCTTGAACGGCGCTGGAAAATCGAGCGCGAGGCCGCTCAGGTCCGAGTTGGCGCTGACCTGCGGCAGGCGGCCCCTCGCGCCGGCGACGCGCAACGCATAAGGCGCGCTGCCGCTCATATGCGTGAGCACCTGCGCGGCCGCGCCAGGCGGATGCAGCTCGCGCGCGGCATCGACGGCGATGTGGCCGTCGAGCGCGAGCGCGTATGTGCCGTCTTGCCGCAAGCCGCCGTTCGCATGCACGTCGCCGCCGAGGAACTGTCCGGAGAGCCGCTCGACCTCGGCGGTGCGTTCGGTGAAGCGCACCCGGCCGTTCAGCCGCGACAGCGGCGGCGCATTGCTCACGCTCAGGCGATTGTTCAGGAAGCCGAGCGCGCCTTCGACGCCCACATGCGGCTTCGGCGTGCGCGGGATCGTCAGCTTCAGCGCGAGCGACGCGGGCCCTTCGGCGCGAATCTTTTCGGTCTGATGCCGCGCCATGATGCCGAGCGAGCTGCGGTTCACGTAGTCGAGCATGTCGGCGAGCGGGCCGCGGCCATTGCCCTGGATGGTGAGGTTCGAGCCTTTGGTGCCGAGGTCGTCGATGCGGCCGTTCACGCCGGTCAGCGCGACGCGCTTGTAACGGCCGCGGTCGATGTCGAAGCGCAGCACGTTCTGCTTGAGCTCGAACACGCCGTCGATGCCGTCGAGCGGCGGCCAAACGTTCGGCGTGCCGTTGCGCATGTTGCGCGGCGGGAACGGCGTCGGATCGAACTTGCCGCCGGTGAACGGAGCGACGATGTGGAAGAGGCCGGCGTCGGGGTCGCGCGCGTAGGGGAACTTGGTCAGGTCGCCGTGCACTTCGATCGTGCCACCGCGCGACACGCCAGCCTGCAAGCCGTGGCCCAGGTAAATGCGCAGCTTTTCGCTGACTGCGGTCGGCAGATAGCGGGCGATGCGGGTCACCTGAGCCCGCTGGAAGTCGGCTTTCAGGTCGAGCGAGCCGCGGCCGTGGCCGGGATTGCTGTAGCTCGCGGTCGCGCTCGCCTCGACGTCCGGGTTCGATACGCTGAAATCGTTGAGCTTGACCGCGAACGCGGGACGCGTGTCGCCCGGAGCCTTCTTGCCCATCGTCCACTCGGCGCGGCCGCGCAGACGCGCGAGCGTGAGACGCGGATCGTCGAACACGCCCGGCAGCGTGATCGCCAAGCTGGACGTATCGAGGTTCGCGCGGCCGCCTTTTTCGTCGGCGTCGACGGTGCCCCACAGGTTCTCGATGCCGGGAATGCCGGCGCGCGGGTGGCCGCGCGGGGTCAGGCCAGGCCCTGGCTCCTGGGCGGCGAAGCTGATGCCCTGCAGATCGCCCTTGAAGCGATAACGCTCGATCGGCTCCGCACCCGTCGGCCGATGGTCGCTGCCCACTTCTCCGGATTCCGGTTTGCCGCGCTCGACCTCGATCACGTAGTTCGCGACCAGCCCGCGCGGATCGATGCGCACGAGTTCGTTCAGAAAGTGCCGCGGCAGCGGCAGCGCGCGGCTGAATTCGGCGAGGATGCCGAGATCGACGCGATCGCCGCTGATGCTCAAAAGCTGCCCGTGCTGCTGGGACGCTGTCCGGTAGCGGCTGTCGAGGGTCCGGAAGCGCAGGATGCGCGTGAGCGGCGTGCCGTCTTCGAGCGGCGGCTGGCCGAGCTCGGCGCGCAGATCCGACAACTGCAGCCGGTATTCGCCGTCGTCTGACTCGACGCGCCACAGGAAGTGGGCGATCGGCACCAGCAGCTTTGGCTGGGTCGGACGCACGCGCATCGCGACGTCGTTGCCGCTCAACTGGCCGGTCGCCTGGTTCATGCGGCCTTCGCTGAAGTCGATCCAGATCGCATTGTCGATGCGGCCGGCGAACGTCTCGATCGGGAATTCAATGTAGCGCGCGAGCGTCGGCAGATCGACCGGGCCCGTCGACATATACACCTGGCCGGTCCAGTTGATCGGCTTGCCTATCGCAGAGAGCGGCGCGTGGCGGAAGTGCGTGCGGAAGTCGAGCGGTCCTTTCAGCACGCGGCCGTCGGGCGGCGCCTGCAGCGCCATGCGGTGGTCGTGGCCGTCATTGAGGATCGCGATGCGGATATCGCGCAGCGCCAGTTCGGGTTCGTGGCGCGTCGCGTCGCGCCAGCGCAGCACGCCGCCGCGCACGACGATCGCCTGCTGACGCAACAACCAGGTGGACAGCGCGTCGTTGCCGCTGTGGCGCGTCGGCACCGGCACGCCTGCGACCGACAGCACGCCGTCGTCGCTGCGCGACACCAGCACGTCCGGCTGATCGACGATCAGGCTCGACAGCGCCGGATGAAATTCCCACAGCGAGCGCCAGGACACCGTCGCGGTGGCATGCGGTATCGTTAGCGCGGGTTGGCCGTCGTGATCGCGGATGACGAGGTTGGTGACGTCGAGCCCAGGCTGGAAGCCGCTCCAGTGCGGTGCGAGCCGGCCGATCGTGAATTGGGTGCGCAGCTTGTCGGAGACCGCGGCTTCGATGCGCGGCCGGAACGTGTCGATACGCGGCAGCACCACATAGCGCAAGCCCAGAAACACTCCGCCCGCGATGAAATAGAGGACGAGTGCGAGCGTGGCGAGCACCCGCAAAGTCCGACGCAGCACGATGTGGTCGCTTCCGCTCACATGCCGGACCTGCGATGGGGCTTGCGGGTCGGCGGATTCGTTTCGCTCGGACATGCTGCGGCGGCTGGGCGTATGGTAGTTTTGCGTGTTAACGACGAAATGTAACACACGGGAAAGCGTCGGGCGGAGTTCCTGCAACCCCTGTCCGAAAGCCCGTGACGGGGATTTGCGAGGCCGTCCGGCACGGGGTTCGGCATGCTTGCCGCCGCGTGCCGATCGCACAATAGAACGATATGACAGCGACCCCGAAACGACACCCCGACATCGTCAGAACACCGCCGGACAAATTCGATCAAGCAACGAGCGAGCCAGATTTTTGATGACTGACGCAACCCTCCTGAGTTCCAGCTATTCGCACTATGCCGCGCGCGCCGCCGCGGCCCGCCCGCAACTGGCCGCGCATGTCAGCGCGCTGGCCGACGAACCGTTGACGCGCGAGCGCATCGACGCGCGTCTCGACGCGCTGTGCGCCGAGGCGGCGGGCCCCGCCGGTGCGCCGCTCAACGAAGATGCGCTGAAGCGCGCGCTGCGCCAGTTGCGTACCGAAGTGTTCTGCGCGGTGATGGAGCGCGACCTGGCCGGCGAGGCCGATATCGCCGAAGTCACCGGCGCGATGACCGATCTCGCGGAAACGACGATCCAGCGTGCGCTGACGGTGCTGAGCGCCGAGCTCGAAGCGCTGTATGGCGAGCCGCGCGACCAGCAGGGCGAACGGCTCACGCTGGGTGTGGTCGGCATGGGCAAGCTCGGCGGGCGTGAGCTGAACGTGTCGTCTGATATCGATCTGATCTTCGTCTACGAGGACGACGGTGAGACTACCGGCGGCCAGCGCTCGCCGCTCGCGACCCAGGAGTTCTTCACCCGGCTCGGCAAGCGGCTGATCGGCGCGCTCGCCGAAGTCACCGCCGACGGCTACGTATTTCGCGTCGATATGCGTCTGCGGCCGAACGGCGATTCGGGGCCGCTCGTGTGCAGCCTCGGCATGCTCGAAGAGTATTTCTACGTGCAGGGCCGCGAGTGGGAGCGCTACGCGTGGATCAAGGGCCGACTCGTATCCGAGGGCGCGAGCGCCTCGGCACGGCGGCTGCAGAAGCAGCTCGACGCGATCGTCACGCCGTTCGTCTATCGACGCTATCTGGATTTCGGCGTGATCAGCGCGATCCGCGCGCTGCATCTGCAGATCCGCCAGGAGGCGCAGCGCCGCGCGTCGATGCGCCCCGACAAGGCCGACGACATCAAGCTCGGCCGTGGCGGCATCCGCGAAATCGAATTCAGCGCGCAGGTGTTCCAGCTGATCCGCGGCGGGCAGGACGCCGGCTTTCGCGTGCGGCCGACGCTCGCCGTGCTGCGCCACGCGGCTACGCATGGGTTGATGGACCCGTCGGTGTGCGTGAAGCTGTCGCAGGCGTATCGTTTTTTGCGCGAGCTCGAGCATCGTTTGCAATACCGCAACGACGCGCAGACTCACGCGATGCCCGTCGATCCCGAAGACCGCGCGGCGCTCGCGCGCGCGATGGGCTGCGACGACTACCAGGAGTTGATGACGAAGCTCGACGCGCATCGCGAGTTCGTCGAACAGCAATTCGATCAGATTTTCGCCGACAAGGTGGGCGGTCGCGACGGCTGCGGCGCGCCGGAAGACGGTGCCGCCGCGTGGGTGTGGAGCAGTGCGCTCGCCGACGATAGCGCGGACGAGGCGCTGCGCGCCCGCCTGATCGAACTGGGAGTGGCCGAACCCGGCGAGTTGCTGGCACGGCTGCAGGCGGTGTGGCGCTCGTCGCGCTACACCGGGCTGAACGAGCGCAGCCGGCAGCGTTTCGACATCGTCGCGCAGCGCGCGCTCGAAGCCGCGCGCACGCTGGAGCCGGCCGAGCGGCGCGGCGACACGGTCGCGCGCCTGTTCGATCTGCTCGAAGCGGTGAGCCGGCGCGGCGCTTATCTGGCGCTCTTGACCGAGTATCCGCAGGCGCTGCACCAGGTGCTGTCGGTGCTGGGCGGCTCACGCTGGGCGGCCGGCTATCTGATCCGCCATCCGCAGCTGCTCGACGAACTGCTCGACGGCGAGGCGATCAACAGCCCGTTCGACTGGCCCGAATTCAAGCGTACGTTGCGTTTGCGGCTCGCCGCCGCCGATGGCGTCGAGCAGCAGATGGATCTGCTGCGGCACGCGCATCAGGCCGAGGTGTTCCGCATTCTGCTGATCGATCTTGCCGGCAAGCTGTCCGTCGAGCACGTCAGCGACCGGCTGTCCGAGCTCGCCGACGCGGTGCTGGACGTGACGATCGACGCCGTGTGGAATCAGTTGGCCAAACGCCACCGCGACACGCCGCGCTTCGCGGTGATCGCCTACGGCAAGCTCGGCGGCAAGGAGCTCGGCTACGCGTCGGACCTCGACCTGATCTTCCTGTATGACGATCCCGACGATGCCGCGGCCGACGTCTACGCCACCTTCACGCGGCGCCTGATCACGTGGCTGACCACCGCGACCGGCGCCGGCACCTTGTTCGACATCGATCTGCGGCTGCGGCCCAACGGCGAATCGGGCCTGCTCGTCACCGATCTCGACGCGTTCCGCCGCTACCAGCTGCGCGAGGGCGACGCGGCGAACACCGCGTGGGTGTGGGAGCATCAGGCGCTGACGCGGGCACGCTACTGCGCGGGCGATCCGGAGATCGGCGCGAAATTCGAGGCGATCCGCGAACAGGTGCTGACGACGCCGCGCGAAGCGGCGCCGCTCGCGAAGGAGATCGCCGAGATGCGCGCGCGTGTCGAAGCGGGTCACCCGAATCAGACGCCGACTCTGTTCGACCTGAAGCACGACCGCGGCGGCATGGTCGATATCGAGTTCACCGTGCAGTACTGGGTACTGCTGCATGCGGCGCGCGATCCCGAGCTGATCCGCAATACCGGCAACATCGCGCTGCTGCGTGAAGTGTCGCGTTTCGGGCTGATGAGCGAAGCGGAAGCGGAGACGGTCGGCGCCGCCTATCGGCGCTATCGCAAGCTGCAGCACACGCTGCGGCTCGATGGTATGGAGAAGGCGCGGGTCGATCCGGCGCTGGTCGCAGCCGAGCGCGAGGCGGTGCTGGCGTTGTGGAAAAGGGTGTTTGGGTAATGGCGCTTACGCATTTCGCGTAGCGCTGGCGCATCATGCGCGGCCGGGATCGGTGTGACGTCCCGGCCAATCCGACTCACGCCGTGTGCGGTGAGCTGCGCACGGCGCAATCTCAGGCGGCCAGCATTTCCTTCGCGTGCTTGCGCGTGGTCGCGGTGATTTCGAGGCCGCCGAGCATGCGCGCGACTTCCTCGATGCGGCTCGCCTTGTCGAGCGAGGTCACGCTGCTGAGCGTGCCGCCGCTGCCGTTGC
Source organism: Paraburkholderia sp. JPY465 (assembly GCF_050436725.1). Classification (NCBI taxonomy): domain Bacteria; kingdom Pseudomonadati; phylum Pseudomonadota; class Betaproteobacteria; order Burkholderiales; family Burkholderiaceae; genus Paraburkholderia; species Paraburkholderia sp. JPY465. The sequence goes on along the minus strand of NZ_JBNDMT010000003.1, from coordinate 2,840,461 downwards.
TCATCTTTGCGACCTGGAAGTGATGATCGCCGCGCGCGGCGACCTGCGGCAGATGGGTCACGCACAACACCTGACGCGCCTCGCCGAGCTGATGCAATAGCCGCCCGACCACTTCGGCCACGCCGCCGCCGATGCCGGTATCCACTTCGTCGAAGATCAGCGTCGGTGTCGGGCTGGCCGCGCTCGCGATCACTGCGAGCGCGAGACTGATACGCGCGAGTTCGCCGCCCGACGCGACCTTCGCGAGCGGCCGCAGCGGCACGCCGGCGTGACCGGCAACGCGGAACTCGATCTGCTCGAGCCCATGCGCGCCGCCTTCGGGCAACGGCACCAGCGCGACTTCGAAGCTGCCGCCTTTCATCGACAATTCCTGCATGCCGGTCGTGACCGCCTCGCCGAGCGCCTTGCCTGCTTTCGCGCGTGCCTTCGACAGCTTCTTCGCCTCGCCGATGAACACTTCCTTCGCTTGCGCCTCGGCGGCGCGCAGGCCGTCGAGGTTCGCGGCGGCGTCGAGCGCGGCCAATTGCTTGCGGCGCGCTTCGTGTTCTTCCGGCAGCGTCTCGGGCTGCAGGCGGAATTTGCGCGCGGCCGAGTGCAGCGCGTCGAGGCGATTTTCAACCTGCGCGAGCCGCTCGGGATCGAGCTCGAGCTTCTGCGCGTAGTGGCTCAGCGAATACGCGGCTTCCTGCAACTGGATTTCGGCGGGTTCGAGCGCGGCGAGCACGTCGTTCAGCGCCGGGTCGATTTCCGCGAGGTCGCGCACCTTCGACACGATCGAGCCGAGATGCGTGATCATCGCGTCGTCCGATTCGGACAGCGCGCCGAGCGCACCCTGCACGCCGTCGATCAGATTCGCGGAATGCGACAGCCGCCGATGCTCGGTGTTGACCTCTTCCCATTCGCCCGGCTGCGGCGCGAGCTTATCGAGTTCGGTGAGTTGCCACGCGAGTCGCTCGCGTTCGAGTTGCAGCTCGCGATCGCGCGTTTGCGCGTGCTCGACCGCCTGCGCCTTGTCGCGCCACGTGCGCCACGCGCGTGTCACGGCGGCGGCCAGGTCGGACAGGCCCGCGTGCGTGTCGAACAGCTCGCGTTGCGCGTCCGGGCGCATCAGCAACTGGTGCGCGTGCTGGCCGTGAATATCGACGAGCATTTCGCCGACCTCGCGCAGCTGCGCGAGCGTGGCCGCCGTGCCGTTGATGAACGCGCGCGAGCGGCCGTTCGCGTCGACCACCCGCCGTAGCATCACGGTGCCGCCGTGTTGGCCGTCGTCGGCCGCGCCGAGCGCCTGCGCATCGAGCCATTGATCGACCTGTGCGTGCGTTTCGAACTCCGCGGTGATGTCGGCGCGGCTCTCGCCGGTGCGCACGACGCTCGCATCGGCGCGCGCACCTAGCGCGAGCGCGAGCGCGTCGATCAGAATCGATTTGCCGGCGCCGGTTTCGCCCGAGAAAACGGTAAAGCCGCTGTCGAATTCGAGGTCGAGCGCGGCGACGATGACGAAGTCGCGTATCGAGAGGTGGCGAAGCATGGAGGTCGTCGGGTGAGCGTGGGATTCGGGTGGCGGCCGCTGCGGCGTTTGCGCTTCAAGGCGCCGCTTGCGGCCTCTGGTCTTCTTCGTGCGACGGGTACTCGTGCCAGTGCAGCTTCTTGCGCAGCGTCGCGTAATAGCTGTAGCCGACCGGATGCAGCATCGGCACCGTATGACGCGAACGGCGCACCTCGATCGTGTCGCCGAGCTCCAGCGACGTGAACGACTGCATGTCGAAATTCACGTTCACTTCGCGCCCGGAAACGATCTGGATGCTGACCTTCGAGTCGTCTGGCAGCACGATCGGCCGGTTCGACAGCGCGTGCGGCGCGATCGGCACGAGCACGAAGCCCTGCAATTGGGGGTGCAGGATCGGCCCCTGCGACGACAGCGCGTACGCGGTCGAGCCGGTCGGCGTTGCAACGATCAGGCCGTCCGAGCGCTGGTTGTACATGAAGCGGCCGTCGACCGACACGCGCAGCTCCGCCATGCCCGAAAAACCGCTACGGTTGACCACCACGTCGTTGAACGCGAGCGCGTGGTAGATCGGCGTGCCGTCGCGCACGATGCGCGCTTCGAGCAGCACGCGCTCCTCGCGCTCGAAATTGCCGGACAGCATTTGCGGCACGGTCTCGAGCATGTCGGAGATCGGGATGTCGGTGATGAAGCCGAGCCGCCCGTGGTTGATCCCGATCAAGGGTGTGCGATATGGCGCGAGCTGGCGGCCGATGCCGAGCATCGTGCCGTCGCCGCCGAGCACCACGGCAACGTCGGCGCGCGCGCCGATCTCAGCGGGACGCAGCGCCGGGTAGTCGGTTACGCCGATTTCGGCGGCGGTGTCGGCTTCGAACACGACTTCGAGGCCGAGCCTGGCGAGGCACGCGGCGAGCGCGGTCAGCGGCTCGCCGATGCCTGGCGTATTGCTGCGCCCGACGAGCGCGACGGTCTTGAACTGGCTGGTCACTTGCATGCCGGCATTACACCATAGGTAGGGCCTGAAAAGAACCGCAGGCCAACCCGGTAGCGGGTCGGCGCACGCGGGGCGTCTGCGCATGTCGCGATTATCGTTAGAATGGTGAAGACCCGATGACATGCGCGCTCGCCGACGGCGGCGCATTTGCCGGGAGCGGGCGCCGCGGGCGCTCGCGGCTGCGATGCCATTGAGCTAAAATTTTTCGTCATGCTAGATCCTCGCGCACAAACCCTCCTCAAAACGCTGATCGAGCGCTACATCGCCGAAGGTCAGCCGGTCGGCTCGCGCACGCTGTCACGTTACTCGGGCCTCGAGCTGAGCCCGGCCACGATCCGCAACGTGATGTCGGACCTCGAGGATCTGGGGCTCGTGATCAGTCCGCATACGTCGGCGGGGCGCATTCCGACGCCACGCGGCTACCGTCTGTTCGTGGACACGATGCTGACGGTCGAGTCCGCCGCCGACGAAGAAGCGGTGATGCGCGCGGTCAAAACCACGCTGCAGGTGGGCGAGCCGCAGAAGATCGTCGCCGCGGCGGCGAGCGTGCTGTCCAACCTGTCGCAGTTCGCCGGCGTGGTGCTCACACCGCGCCGCAGCCACGTATTCAAGCAGATCGAATTCATGCGCCTGTCCGACAAGCGCATCCTGCTGATCATCGTGACGCCCGAAGGCGACGTGCAAAACCGCATTCTCGCCACCCAGCGCGACTTTTCGCCTTCGCAGCTGGTGGAAGCCTCCAATTACATCAACGCGCACTTCGCGGGCCTCTCGTTCGACGAAGTGCGCCGCCGCCTGCGCGAGGAAATCGACGAGCTGCGTGGCGACATGACTTCGCTGATGCACGCGGCCGTCACCGCGAGCACCGACGAATCCGATACCGGCGAGACCGTGCTCATCTCGGGCGAGCGCAATCTGCTCGAAGTCGCGGATCTTTCGTCGGACATGGCGCGCCTGCGCAAGCTGTTCGATGTGTTCGACCAGAAGACCAGCCTCCTTCAGTTGCTCGATGTGTCGAGTCATGCGGCGGGCGTGCAAATATTCATTGGCGGCGAATCGACGCTGGTGCCGATCGAGGAAATGAGCGTCGTCACCGCGCCGTACGAGGTGAACGGCAAGATCGTCGGCACGCTCGGTGTGATCGGACCGACCCGCATGGCCTACAACCGCGTGATTCCGATCGTGGACATCACCGCGCGGCTGTTGTCCATGACGCTCAGCCAGCAGTAGTCCTCGCGCTTTGCGGCGCTGCCGTCATCGCAGCCCGTGCCGGCCATGATGCGCGAACGGGCGGCGTCTGCCAATCGTCCGAATGGCCAGGGTCCGGCGGCGCCCGGCCGAACCCGCGCCGCTATAATGAATCTCCATTGAATCGACTCGCCGCGTGACGCGGCGATTTCTGCTGCCTATGCGCTTCGACCTCGAGCGGCCATCACAGAACGCCACATCGCATCGCGTCGCCGTGTTGCTGATCAACCTCGGCACGCCCGATGCGCCGACGCCGCGCGCGGTGCGCCGCTATCTCGCGCAGTTCCTGTCCGATCCTCGCGTGGTCGAAATTCCCGCGCTGCTGTGGCAGCTGATTCTGCGTCTGCTGATCCTGCCGTTTCGCGGCCGCAGCTCCGCCAGGAAGTACGCGGCGGTGTGGATGCCCGAGGGCTCGCCGCTGCGCGTGCACACCGAAAAGCAGGTCGAGGGCTTGCGCCATCTGCTGCAAGTCAACGACTACACGGTGCTGGTCGACTACGCGATGCGCTACGGCACGCCCGGCATTCCCGCAATGCTGAACCAGCTGAAGCTCGCTGGCGCCGAGCGCGTGCTGCTGATGCCGATGTATCCGCAGTATTCGGCGTCGACCACCGCGACCGCGTTCGACGAAGCCTTTTCCGCGCTCAAGCGGATGCGTAACCAGCCGGAAGTCCGCACGGTTCGCCAGTACGCCGATCACCCGGCGTATATCGCGGCGCTTGCCGCGCAGGTGCGTCACCACTGGCATCTGCACGGCCGCCCCGATTTCGCGGCGGGCGACAAGCTCGTGCTGAGTTTCCACGGCGTACCCAAGCGCACGCTCGACCTCGGCGACCCGTATCACGAGCAATGCCAGCAGACCGGCGCACTGCTGATGCAGGCGCTCGAGTTGACGCCGGTCGAATGCCGCATCACGTTCCAGTCGCGCTTTGGCAAGGCCGAATGGCTGCAGCCCTATACGGCGCCGACGTTGAAGGAACTCGGCGCGGCAGGCGTGCGGCGTGCTGATGTGTTTTGTCCGGGTTTCACCGCCGACTGCCTCGAAACGATCGAGGAAATCGGCATGGAAGTGCGCGACGAATTTCTACAGGCGGGTGGCAAGGAGTTTCACCGGATCGCCTGTCTGAACGCGTCTCAGCCGTGGGTTGCCGCGCTCGGCGAAATTGTCGCGCAACACCTGCAGGGCTGGCCGGTGCAAGCGGTGCCGGTGCCGCACACGACAGGAGCTTGAATACGCAGATGAACTACCGTATTTCAACCGAACCGGGCGCGAAACTGCGCATCGACAAATGGCTGTGGGCCGCGCGCTTCTTCAAGACGCGTTCGTTGGCCGCGGATGCGGTCGACAAGGGGCGGGTGCGCATCGGCGGCGCGGCCGTGAAGCCGGCCAAGGACGTGCGTGTCGGCGATCTGGTCGAAATCGAGATCGAGCGCTACGTGTGGCAGGTCGAGGTGCTGGGCGTATGCGACGTACGCGGCCCGGCGAGCGTGGCGCAGACGCTTTACGCGGAAACCTCGCAGAGCAAGGAGAAGCGGCAGGTCGAGCAGGAACGGCGCAAGGTGTATCACGAGCCGGCCGCCGCGCTGCACGGGCGACCGACCAAGCGCGACCGGCGCACTATCGACAGATTTTCGGGTGGGAACTAAAAAACTGCTCGACCGTCGCATGTGCGCCACCGTACTCGGTGGTGTGGTCGTTAACCGCGCCGGACATGCAGATTGTCGTGGTGCCCGCGATCAGTACCAGTGCGACCACCCCGATTGCAACGGTCAGTTTCACGGTACTCCCCTCGATGGGCTGAAACGGGCTATCGGAACGACTGTCAGGTGTCGGTAAGGCTTACGTCAAATTAGGGTTAACGTGCGTTGCCGCTCCATGACTGGAGAATAGGTCAGTTGCGGGCTGCACTCAATCCCTATCTGATTGCGCCACGTGAATGCTTGTTACGGCGCATTTCGCCTGCACGACGGTGGTGCGAAAAAACCTCCGAGCCGCTTGAAACGGCTATTTCAGACCCCATCTGGGGTCCGGTCTGGCGGATCGGCGCGAAGACACGTGCCGCGATTTTGCAAAGCACGAATCGTACGGTGTCGGAACGGCTTTTTCCGCCTTTGCTTTTACTTTTAACGACTTTCAGCGACATGGAAAACACGCAAGAGAACCCGACGAGCCAGAATCCCACGCCCGCCGACGAAGCCGCGCGCCAGGCCGCCGAGACGGCTGAGGCCGCTACTCAACAGCAGAACACCGGCGCCACCACTGAATCCGCCCAGGCAGCCGCCGAGCAGGCGCTGGCCGACGCTCAGGCGAAGATCGCCGAGTTGCAGGAAGACTTCCTGCGCGCGAAGGCCGAAACCGAAAACGTGCGCCGTCGCGCTCAGGAAGACGTCGCCAAGGCGCACAAGTTTGCGATCGAGAACTTCGCCGAGCATCTGCTGCCGGTGGTCGACAGTCTTGAGGCGGCCGTCGCCCATTCGTCCGACGACCTGCAGAAGGTCCGCGAAGGCGTCGAACTCACGCTGCGCCAGTTGAGCGGCGCGCTGGAGAAGGGCCGCGTCGTGGCCATCAATCCGGTCGGCGAGAAGTTCGACCCGCATCGCCATCAGGCCATTTCGATGGTGCCGGCCGACCAGGAGCCGAACACCGTCGTCGCGGTGCTGCAAAAGGGCTTCGTGATCGCGGATCGGGTGCTGCGTCCCGCGCTCGTGACCGTCGCGGCGCCGAAGTAAGCACGTCGACGGGCATCTCGGCGTCAGCGCCGGCGGCGTCTGCCTCGTCGCTTCGCATCGGCGCGCGCCGCGAAACATCCAGTCGATTCAGGCACTTCCGGCCGACCGCGCCGGGGCGCCGTGCAAGCTGACGGAGCGGGCTCGCAGCAAGGATTCACGAGCCCGCCCCGTGATTGAAAAAAATTAAAGACCGCATCGCAATAGAGGTCTTGAAAACGATGTGGCCGCACTTATTTTGAGTGCAGGTAGGAATTGAGAGCGGATCGTCCCGCCGCCAGATGGGCCAACCGGGCGCTTTCCGCAGCGATCAAAGTCAGGAGATTTGTAAAAATGGGCAAAATCATCGGCATCGACCTCGGCACGACCAACTCGTGCGTGGCGATCATGGAAGGCAACTCGGTCAAGGTCATCGAGAACTCGGAAGGCGCGCGCACCACGCCGTCGATCATCGCTTACATGGAAGACAGCGAGATCCTGGTCGGCGCGCCGGCCAAGCGTCAGTCGGTCACGAACCCGAAGAACACGCTGTTCGCGGTCAAGCGTCTGATCGGCCGCCGCTTCGAAGAGAAGGAAGTGCAGAAGGACATCGGCCTGATGCCCTACAAGATCATCAAGGCCGACAACGGCGACGCATGGATCGAAGTGCGCGACCAGAAGCTCGCGCCGCCGCAAATTTCCGCCGAAGTGCTGCGCAAGATGAAGAAGACCGCTGAGGACTACCTCGGCGAGACCGTCACGGAAGCCGTGATCACGGTGCCGGCGTACTTCAACGACAGCCAGCGTCAGGCGACCAAAGATGCAGGCCGCATCGCCGGTCTGGAAGTGAAGCGGATCATCAACGAACCGACCGCAGCCGCATTGGCATTCGGCCTGGACAAGGCTGAAAAGGGCGACCGCAAGATCGCGGTGTTCGACCTCGGCGGCGGCACGTTCGACATCTCGATCATCGAAATCGCGGACGTCGACGGTGAAATGCAGTTCGAAGTGCTGTCCACGAACGGCGACACGTTCCTCGGCGGTGAAGACTTCGATCAGCGCATCATCGACTACATCATCGGCGAGTTCAAGAAGGAACAGGGCGTCGATCTGTCGAAAGACGTGCTCGCGCTGCAGCGCCTGAAGGAATCGGCTGAAAAGGCGAAGATCGAGCTGTCGTCGAGCCAGCAGACTGAAATCAACCTGCCGTACATCACGGCCGACGCGTCGGGTCCGAAGCACCTGAACCTGAAGATCACGCGTGCGAAGCTGGAAGCGCTGGTTGAAGAACTGATCGAACGCACGATCGAGCCGTGCCGCGTGGCCATCAAGGACGCAGGCGTGAAGGTCGGCGAAATCGACGACGTGATCCTGGTCGGCGGTATGACCCGTATGCCGAAGGTGCAGGAAAAGGTGAAGGAGTTCTTCGGCAAGGACCCGCGCCGTGACGTGAACCCGGACGAAGCCGTGGCCGTTGGTGCCGCGATCCAGGGCCAGGTTCTGTCGGGCGACCGCAAGGACGTGTTGCTGCTCGACGTGACCCCGTTGTCGCTCGGCATCGAAACGCTCGGCGGCGTGATGACGAAGATGATCAACAAGAACACCACGATCCCGACCAAGCACGCACAGGTCTACTCGACGGCTGACGACAACCAGAGCGCCGTGACGATCAAGGTGTTCCAGGGCGAACGCGAAATGGCAGCGGGCAACAAGCTGCTCGGCGAGTTCAACCTCGAAGGCATTCCGCCGGCACCGCGCGGCGTGCCGCAGATCGAAGTGAGCTTCGACATCGACGCGAACGGCATTCTGCACGTCGGCGCGAAAGATAAGGCGACCGGCAAGGAAAACCGCATCACGATCAAGGCGAACTCGGGTCTGTCCGAAGCCGAAATCGAGAAGATGGTGAAGGATGCGGAAGCGAACGCGGAAGAAGATCACAAGCTGCGTGAGCTGGCCGACGCCCGCAACCAGGGTGACGCACTCGTCCACAGCACGAAGAAGGCGCTGACCGAGTACGGCGACAAGCTCGAAGCGGGTGAGAAGGAGAAGATCGAGGCCGCGTTGAAGGAACTCGAAGACACGCTGAAGAGCAGCTCGAGCGACAAGGCCGCGATCGAAGCGAAGATCGAAGCGGTGGCCACGGCCTCGCAGAAGATGGGCGAGAAGATGTACGCCGACATGCAGGCTGCGCAAGGTGCCGAAGCGGCAGCGGGCGCGGCGGGCGGTGCGGGTGCCGGTGCATCGGCGGGCGCGAGCCAGCAGGCCGACGACGTGGTCGACGCTGAGTTCAAGGAAGTGAAGAAGGACTAAAGCCAGGTCGGCATCCGACCGTAAAGCCGTGCACAGCAATGTGCACGGCCCGGCTGCACGAGATCGGCGCCCTTGGGGCGCCTTGAGTGCAAGAGCGGTTTTTCGCGCCTGGCGAGCCTTTTGGGCTCTCCGGGCACGTTCGTTTTATGGAGGGCGTTGTTTTGAACCGTGTCGAGACGCGGCGCAGACAGCGGCCGGACGAGTCGCAAGACTCCACAGCATTCACAAGGAGCTACCGCGTCGCTTTGCGCGGCGGCGTTGAACCGATATGGCGAAACGGGATTACTACGAGGTTCTGGGCGTCGCAAAGAACGCGAGCGACGACGAAATCAAGAAGGCTTATCGCAAGCTTGCGATGAAGCACCACCCCGACCGCAATCCGGGCAACAAGGATGCGGAAGAGCATTTCAAGGAGGTGAAGGAAGCCTATGAAATGCTGTCGGATTCGCAAAAGCGCGCCGCGTACGATCAGTACGGTCACGCGGGCGTCGATCCGAACATGGGTGGGGCCGGTGCGCAAGGTTTCGGCGGCTTTGCCGACGCATTCGGCGACATCTTCGGCGACATCTTCGGCCAGGCGGCCGGCGCCGGCGCACGCGGAGGCGGCCGCGCGGGCCCGCAGGTCTATCGCGGCGCCGATCTGCGCTACAGCATGGAAATCACGCTCGAGCAGGCCGCGCACGGCTACGACACGCAGATCCGCGTGCCGAGCTGGGTTTCGTGCGAAGTCTGTCATGGCTCGGGCGCGAAGCCGGGCACCAAGCCGGAAACCTGCCCGACCTGTAGCGGTTCGGGTTCGGTGCGCATGTCGCAGGGCTTCTTCAGCATCCAGCAGACTTGCCCGAAGTGCCACGGCAGCGGCACCTACATCCCCGATCCGTGCAACCACTGCCACGGCGCGGGCAAGGTGAAGGAAACCAAGACGCTCGAAGTGAAGATTCCGGCCGGTATCGACGACGGCATGCGCATCCGCTCGGCCGGCAACGGCGAGCCGGGCATCAACGGCGGACCGTCGGGCGATCTGTACGTCGAGATTCACATCAAGCAGCACTCGGTGTTCGAGCGTGACGGCGACGATCTGCATTGCCAGATGCCGATCCCGTTCACCACTGCGGCGCTTGGCGGCGATATCGAAGTGCCGACGCTCGCCGGCCGCGCGACCTTCACGGTGCCGGAAGGCACGCAGTCGGGCAAGACGTTCCGTTTGCGCGGCAAGGGCATCAAGGGCCTGCGTTCGAGCATCGCCGGCGATCTGTACGTGCATGTGCAGGTCGAAACGCCGGTCAAGCTCACCGAGGCGCAGCGCGATCTGCTCAAGCAGTTCGAAAAGGCGCTCGTGGAAGGCGGGGCGCGGCATAGTCCGCAGAGCAAGAGCTGGTTCGATCGGGTGAAGAGCTTTTTCGATTGATCTGATTTGGCGGTCAGTATGACGGTGGACAGTCGCGGCGCGGTGTTCGCGCTGCTTGACGATTGCGGTGCAACGGCGGCGCGTCCGTCGAGCCGCTTGTACACGGGTTTCGTGCGCGAGCGGCTCTGCACGGAGGCGGCGCAGCTCGAAGCGGTGTGCGACAGCGTCGCGGCCGATACCCGCAACGGCCTGCACGCCGTCGTGCTGGCCGACTATGAATTTGGCCGTGCGCTCGTCGGCATCGACAAGCTTCGGTCCACTGAAACGCAGCGTGGCAATGCCACGCTGCGTTTTTTATTGTTCGAACGCTGTGCGAAGCTTTCGCGCGACGAGGTCGACACGTGGCTGATGACGCGGGACAACGGTGCGCCGGAGCCGTCGGTCGCGGGCACGGCGAACGTGCGCGAAAGCGTCGATCGCGCCGAGTTCGATGCGTCGATCGACGCGATTCACGCTGCGCTGCGCGCGGGCGATTCCTATCAGGTCAACTACACGTACCGCCTCGGTTTCGACGTGTTCGGCTCGCCGCTCGCGTTCTATCGGCGTTTACGCGCGCGCCAGCCGGTGTCGTTCGGCGCGCTGATCGCATTGCCCGACGATGCGTGGGTGCTGTCGTGTTCGCCCGAACTGTTCGTCGAGAAGCACGGCCCGACGTTGCGCGCGCGGCCGATGAAGGGCACGGCGCCGCGCTCGCAAGATCCCGCCATCGACCGGGGCAACGCCGAGTTCCTCGCCACCGATCTGAAGAACCGCGCCGAGAACGTGATGATCGTCGATCTGTTGCGCAACGATCTGTCGCGGGTCGCGCGGATCGGCTCGGTCAACGTGCCGGCGCTTTTTACGGTCGAACCGTATGCGTCGGTGTGGCAGATGACGTCGACCGTGGAGGCGACGTTGCTCGACGGCACCTCGTTCGCGACGATCCTGCGCGCGCTCTTTCCCTGCGGTTCGATTACCGGTGCGCCGAAGCATCGCACGATGCAGCTGATCGACGAACTGGAAAGCACGCCGCGCGGACTTTATACCGGCGCGATCGGCTGGCTCGATGCGCCGGGCGATGATCACGATTGCGGCGACTTCTGCATGTCGGTCGCGATCCGCACGCTGACATTGACTGGGTCGGCGGCGCAAGCGGGCGGCACCGACGGTCTGCGCGGCAGCATGGGCATCGGCGCGGGCATCGTGCTCGACAGCGTGGCCGCCGACGAGCATGAGGAGTGTCGATTGAAAGCACGTTTTCTGACCGGCGCCGAGCCCGGCTTCGAACTGTTTGAAACGATGTACGCGACGCGGGAAGACGGCGTGCGGCATCTGGAGCGGCATGTGCGGCGCTTGTCGTCGAGCGCCGCGACACTTGGCTTCGGGTTCGACGAAGCGCGCATTCGCGAGGAGATTTCCGCGCGATGCGCCGCGCTGCCGGCGCAGACGCCGCATCGTATGCGGCTTGCGTTGAGCAAGACCGGCGCGACGCAGATCACCGCCGCGATACTTACGCCGTTGGCGGACGCAATCGTTGGGGTTCTGCTGGGCCCAGAAGCGCAGTTCGCGCCGACCCAGGCCGCCGATCCGCTGCTGCGCCACAAGACCACCCGCCGCGCCGACTACGACCGCGGCTGGCGCGAAGCCGAGGCGAAGGGCGCCTTCGATATGCTGTTCTTCAACGAACGGGGCGAACTGACCGAGGGCGGCAGGTCGAACGTGTTCGTGAAGCTCGCGGGACGATGGTGGACCCCGCCGCTCGCGTCGGGCGTGCTGCCTGGCGTGATGCGAAGCGTATTGCTCGACGGGGCGTCGGACTTGCAGGCGGGTGAAAAAGTGCTGACGCAGGAGGATGTGCTGAACGCCGAAGCACTGCTGGTGTGCAACGCGTTGCGCGGCGCGATCCCCGCACGGGTTGTTGCTTAGAGCGCTGAGACAAACGGGAATGCCGCGCGCCCGCGCGGCAAACATACATCAGAACGTGTGCTCGGCGCCCGGGAACGAGCCGTCCTTCACTGCCCGCACATAGGCCTCGACGGCCGCCTGAATGTTCGGCTGTCCCTGCATGAAATCTTTGACGAAGCGCGGACGCTTGCCGGGGAAAATCCCGAGCATGTCGTGCAGCACGAGCACCTGACCCGAGCAGTCGAGGCCCGCGCCGATCCCGATCGTCGGAATGCGCAATTGCCTCGTGACCTCGCCCGCGAGTTGAGCGGGGATTGCTTCCATCAACAATGTTTGCGCGCCGGCGGCCTGCATCGCGAGCGAATCGCGCAGCAGCTGGCTCGCACCCGCTTCAGTCTTGCCCTGCACCTTGAAGCCGCCGAACGCATGCACCGACTGCGGCGTCAGACCTACGTGCGCGCACACCGGAACCGAGCGCTCGACCAGGAACCGCACCGTATCCGCGAGCCATTCGCCGCCTTCGAGCTTGACCATCTGCGCGCCCGCGCGCATCAGTTCGACCGAACTCCTGAACGCGTCTTCGCGCGTGCCGTACGTGCCGAACGGCAGGTCCGCCATGATCAGCGCCGACGGCCGCGCGCGCGACACGCTCGCCGTGTGATACGCGATGTCCGCCAGCGTCACGGGCAGCGTAGTCGCCTGACCTTGCAGCACGTTGCCGAGCGAGTCGCCGATCAGAAGTACGTCGACGCCGGCGCGATCGAGCAGCGCGGCGAAGCTTGCGTCGTAGCAGGTGAGCATCGCGATCTTTTCGCCGGCGTCGCGCATTGCCTGCAGTTTCGGCACGGTGATCGCGCTCCGGCTCGCTTCCTGCAAATAAGTCATGGTCAATCCAGTGAGAAAAATGAACTAGCCGCGCCGCTTACAGCGACGTGGCTTTGACAAAGAATTCCTTGCGGCCGCGCATCGTCTCGATGCGTTCGGCGAGCAGCGCAAGGTCCGCGTCGGAGTCGAGCGGATTCAGGTGTTCGGCGTTGACCGTCAGCACGGGAGTGCGGTCGTAGTGGTAGAAGAATTCGTTGTATGCGTCGCAGAGTGCGCGCAGATCCGCATCGGAAATCTGCAGCTCCATCGGCACCGCGCGCTTCTGGATGCGCGCGAACAGCACCTCGGGACTCGCCTGCAGATAAACGACGAAGTCCGGCTCCGGCGCCTTGACGTCGAGCCGCGCGGCAAGCGCGCGGTACAGTTGCCACTCGTCTTCCTGCAAGGTCAGACGCGCGAAGATGTCGTTTCGCTGCGTGATGAAGTCGGCGATCAGCGGCGTGCCACTCGCCTGCGCGGCGCTCACTTCCTGCGCCTGCTGCGCGCGTTGCAGCGCGAAGTGCAACTGCACCGGCAGCGCATAGCGCGCGGTGTCGCGGTAGAAGCGTTCAAGAAACGGATTGTCCTGCGAGCGCTCGAACAGTTCGTGCATCGACCAGCGTTGCGCGAGGCGCCGCGCGAGTGAGGTCTTGCCGACGCCGATCGGCCCCTCGATCGCGATATAGCCGAACGGCGGGCGCAGCTGCGGCGCGGTGACCGTGAGCGGCGGCGAACTCATTCGCAGCGGCCTTTCTCGGCGGAATTACCGGCGAGTGCATTGAGCATCGGACACTGGCAGGGCCCCTTCACCTTCTCGATGCGCTGATCGCTGACGCTATCGAGCAGCGCGGCGGCCCTGCCATGTTGCGGAATCACGATCGCCGCGTCGATCTCGACCAGCGGCACCAGCGCAAACGCGCGCTCGACGAGGCGTGGATGCGGCACGATCAGATCGGCTTCGTCGATCGATTGATCGCCATACAGCAGGATGTCGAGATCGAGCGTGCGCGGCGCATTGCGGAACGGCCGCTCACGGCCAAAATGATGCTCGATCTTGTGACACAGCGCGAGCAGATGCCGCACGGGGAGCGTCGTTTCCAGCTTCACGACGCAATTGAAATAGTCGTCGCCGCCCGCGTCGATCGGGGCGGTGCGATATAGGCTCGATTTGGCGAGCACGGTGATGGTGTGCTGTTGTGCGAGGCACACCACCGCGTCTTTCAGGGTCTGGCGCGCGTCCCCGAGATTCGCGCCGAGGCCAAGATAAGCAACCGTCATGGCATAACTTCCTGCAACTATCGTTTCGACGGCTCTTCCGCGAACGCCGCGTCAGTCTTCGTGCGAGCCTTCGCGGCCCGCGTCGTTGTCCGTGCGTTCGGCGGACGAGCCGCCCTCCACCCCGTCACCTGATTTGCGGTTTCTGGCGCCACCGCGCCGCCGTCGTTTTCTGGGGCTCCGGTCTTTCCCGCCTTGCGTGAGCAATGCCTCGCGCGCGGCAGCGTCTCCTTCGATGAACTCCGTCCACCACGCACCGACCGACTCGTCGAGTTCGCCCGATGCGCAGCGCAACAGGAGGAAATCATACCCCGCTCTAAATCTTTGGTGTTCCAGCAGCTTCAGCGCGCTGCGGCCCGAGCGCTTTTCGAGGCGCAACTGCAGACCCCAGATCTCGCGCATGTCGGCCGAGAAGCGCTTGTGGATCGCGAGCTTTTCGGTCTGCATGTCGAGCACTTCGTCCATCGCGCGATGCAGCGCCGGCACCGGATACTCGCCTTCCGCCTCGAACTTCTGCCAGCGCTGCTGCACGTCGTGCCACAACAGCGTCGCGAACAGGAAGCCCGGCGACACCGGCTTGCCGGCCAGCACGCGTGTATCTGTATTAGAGAGTGCCAGAGAAATGAATTTCTCGCCGGTCGGCTGCTCGAGCACCACGTCGAGCAGCGGCAGCAGCCCGTGATGCAGGCCTTCTTGGCGCAGCCGCTTCAGGCACGCGAGTGCGTGACCCGACAGCATCAGCTTCAGCATTTCGTCGAACAGACGCGCGGCGGGCACGTTGTTGATCAGATCGGCCATCTTCTCGATCGGCGCGCGCGTGGCGTCGTCGATCTCGAAGTCGAGCTTGGCGGCGAAGCGCACGACGCGCAGCATGCGCACCGGGTCCTCACGATAACGCGTGGCCGGGTCGCCGATCATGCGCAGCAGGCGCGTGCGCATGTCGGCCATGCCGTTGTGGTAGTCCAGCACGGTCTGCGTTGCCGGATCGTAGTACATCGCGTTGATCGTGAAGTCGCGGCGCGTGGCGTCCTCGTGCTGTTCACCCCACACGTTGTCGCGCAGCACGCGGCCGCTCGCGTCGACCGCGTGAGTGCGGCGGTCGAGCTCGTCGCGCTTCAGACGCTTCGGCGGCGGCGCGTCGGCCGCGGGCGGATCGACCAGCGCGCGGAACGTCGAGGTCTCGATGATTTCCTGGCCGAACTGCACGTGCACGATCTGGAAGCGCCGGCCGATGATGCGTGCTCTGCGGAACAGCTTCTGCACCTGTTCGGGCGTCGCGTCGGTCGCGACGTCGAAGTCTTTCGGCTTCACGCCGAGCAGCAGGTCGCGCACCGCGCCGCCGACGATGAACGCGCGGAAGCCCGCCTGTTGCAGGCCCTCGGTCACGCGGATCGCATTGCGCGAGATCAGCGTGGGGTCGATGCCGTGCACGTCGTGCGGAATGATGACGGGGACGTCCGGTTCGCGCGGCGCCTGTGCGGCGGCAGCGGCGGTCGATTTGCGACGCGGCCGCGCGGCCGTGCCGGATACGGTCGCGCCGGAAGCGGACTTGCCGCGCGCCGGCGGCTTGTCGTTGGCGTTGTCGTCGACGCTGGCGGCGGAGAGCGTGTCGTCAGCGCTCGCCGTGTCCTGGCCGAATAGCTTGCGGATGAGTTTCTTGATCACGAGGGTTGGAAGAGTTCGAGGATGCGCCAGCCTTTGGCCTGCGCATGGGCGCGCAACGTGTCGTCCGGATTGGTCGCGATGGGATCGGTGACTTTTTCGAGCAGCGGGATGTCGTTGTGCGAATCGCTATAGAAATAGCTGTGCTCGAAGTCGCTCCACGTCTTTCCGAGCGACGCGAGCCACATTTCGGTGCGCACGATCTTGCCTTCCTTGTAGCTCGGCGTGCCGGTCGGGCGGCCGGTATAAGCGCCGTGCAGATCGCCGCCGACGGTCTCCGCCTCGCACGCGATCAGCGTGTCGACGCCGAATGCCTGGGCGATCGGCCGCGTGATGAATTCGTTGGTCGCCGTGACGACGCAGCACAGGTCGCCCGCTTCGCGATGCTGTTTGACGAGCTCGATCGCCACCGGCTGGATGGCGGGCGTAATGACCTCGTGCATGTACTGCGCGTGAAAGTCCGCGAGCTGCGCGCGCGTGTACTTCGCGAGCGGCGTCAGCATGGCGATCAGATAAGCGTGAATGTCGAGCTTGCCGGCCTTGTAGTCGGCGTAGAAGCGGTCGTTTTCACGGGCGAAATTTTCGGCGTCGACCATACCTTTTTTCACCATGAAGCGGCCCCATTCGTGGTCGCTGTCCGTGGGAATGAGCGTGTGGTCGAGATCGAAGAGTGCAAGATTAGCCATGGGGGCCTATTTTACTTGAAGCCGGAAGAGCGGCGTGTGAACCCGGCGTGGTGGCGGGATCGGGCGAGGCGAGCATCGTGCGCAACAGCGGCAGCGTGACCGCGCGTTTCTGTTCGAGCGAGAAGCGGTCGAGCGCGTCGAGCAGCGCCATCAGGCTCGGCATGTCGCGGCGAAAATGCGTGAGCAGGTAGGCCGGCACGTCGTCGGCGAGCATGATGCCGCGCTCGCGCGCCGCGCGTTTCAGCACCGCGGCCTTCGCGTCGTCGGGCAGCGGCGCGAGATGAAACACCAGACCCCAGCCGAGGCGGGTGCGCAAATCCTCGCGCACCGTCATGGCGATCGGCGCCGCGTTGCCTGCGGCGACGAGCGCGCTGGTCGGATGCGCGCGCACCTCGTTGAACAGGTTGAACACGGCGATCTGCTGCGCGGCCGACAGCGCGTCGCAGTCGTCGATCGCATAGAGCGCGACGCGCGGATCGAAGCCGAAGGCGGCGAGGCTGCTTTGCGGACCGGCGAAACGCGCATGTCCCGGCGGCGCTTCGTGCACGAGCGCCTGCAGCAGATGCGTGCGGCCGCTGCCGGCTTCGCCCCAGATGTAGAAGGTGCGATCGGCGACCGGTCCGGAGGCGAGCGCGTCGTCGAGCTCACGCAGGCGCGTGACCAGCTCGGCGTTCGCGCCGGCGAAGAAATTGTCGAATGTCGATGGCGGCGGGGTGCCGAGATCGAGCGTCAGTTGACGAAGCACAGTAGGGTTAATGCCGAAAATGAGGCTCGCGCCGCGAGTGGCCCGGACCTCGGGGCCTGGAACGTTGCCAGGCGCTTAGTTGTCGTGAAGCGTGCTCGCTGGGTCGTGAGGCCGAGCGTCGCGATGGGCGGCGGACGGAATTGCGCGGGTCGGCGGCGCCGGAATCGGAGTGTCGTGTAGCAAAGTCGTTTCCAGGATTTCGTCGGAACGCGCGAATTCCAGCCAGGCGGCCAGCATCGGGTAAAATCGCATTTTACCGACCTTCGAGCTTTTCCCCATGAATCAACCGAAATCCGCTCCTGACGCCCAAGGTTTGTCGTATCGCGACGCCGGCGTGGACATCGATGCGGGCGACGCCCTCGTCGATGCCATCAAGCCCTTTGCCAAGAAGACCCTGCGCGACGGCGTGCTGGGCGGCATCGGCGGATTCGGCGCGCTGTTCGAAGTGCCGAAGAAGTACAAGGAGCCGGTGCTCGTGTCCGGCACCGACGGCGTCGGCACCAAGCTGCGTCTCGCGTTCCAGCTGAACAAGCACGACACGGTCGGCCAGGATCTCGTCGCGATGAGCGTCAACGACATCCTCGTGCAGGGCGCCGAGCCGCTGTTCTTCCTCGACTATTTCGCCTGCGGCAAGCTCGATGTCGGCACGGCGGCGACCGTCGTGAAGGGCATTGCGCAAGGCTGCGAGCTGTCGGGCTGCGCGCTGATCGGCGGCGAAACCGCGGAAATGCCGGGCATGTATCCGGACGGCGAATACGATCTGGCCGGTTTCGCGGTCGGCGCGGTGGAAAAGAGCAAGATCATCGACGGCAGCAAGATCGCTCCCGGCGACGTGGTGCTCGGGCTCGCGTCGAGCGGCATCCATTCGAACGGCTTTTCGCTGGTGCGCAAGATCATCGAGCGCGCCAATCCCGATCTGAACGCGGACTTCGACGGCCGCCCGCTCGCCGACGCGCTGATGGCGCCGACGCGCATCTACGTGAAGCCGTTGCTCGCGCTGATGCAGCAGCTCGAGGTGAAGGGTATGGCGCACATCACCGGCGGCGGCCTGGTCGAGAACATTCCGCGCGTGCTGCGCGAGGGTCTGACGGCCGAGCTCGATCATCGCGCGTGGCCGCTGCCGCCGCTGTTCTCGTGGCTGCAGAAGCACGGCGGCGTCGCCGATGCGGAAATGCACCGCGTGTTCAACTGCGGTATCGGTATGGCGGTGATCGTGTCGGCCGCGGATGCCCAGGCGGCAATCGGTCAGCTGTCCGCGGCGGGCGAGCAGGTCTGGAAGATCGGCACGGTCCGTGAGAGCGCGGCGGGTGAAGCGCAGACGGTCGTGGTCTAACGATTGACGAGGGTTCGCGTGGCGTGCAGCAACGGCGCGCCACGAGGGCTTCGAATCCTGTGCTTTACATTTCCCGCTTCAAATCCCCGCTTCAAATCCCCGCTTCAGATCCCTCCGATTCCCTCACTTCGATCGTCGTCTCGAACCAGCGTCTCGATCAGCTCCACCACCCGCGCCGTCGCGTGCGGATCGCAGCAATCCACCACCTGTCTCTCCGGCATGCTGCGCAGCCACGTGAGCTGCCGCTTGCAGAGTTGCCGCGTCGCGAAGATGCCCTTGTCGCGCATGGTCCGATAATCGACCGCGCCATCGAGGTATTCCCACACCTGCCGATAGCCGACGCAGCGCATCGACGACATCTCTGGCAGCAGGTCGCCGCGCGCGCGCAGCTTCACCACTTCATCGATGAACCCATGTGCGAGCATCGCATCGAAGCGCTGCTCGATGCGCGAGTGCAGCACGCCACGCTCGGACGGCTCCAGCGCGACCGGCACGAAGCGCCATGCCGACGCGGCGTCGTCGGTGCGCGCGGGCGCGGCGAGCAGCGCCGACATCGGCTGGCCGGTCAGCATGAACACTTCCAGCGCGCGCTGGATGCGCTGCGAATCGTTCGGCGCGAGACGCGCGGCCGTGACCGGATCGAGCGCGGCGAGTCGTGCGTGAAGCGCCGGCCAGCCGTCGCGGGCGGCATCGGCGTCGAGCGTCGCGCGTAGTTCGGCATCGGCGCCGGGCAGATCGTTGAGTCCCTGCGTGAGCGCCTTGTAGTACAGCATCGTCCCGCCGACCAGCAGCGGCAGCCGCCCGCGCGCATGAATTTCATCGACGAGCCGCAGCGTATCGGCGCGAAACTGTGCGGCCGAGTACGAGTCGGCCGGATCGACGATATCGATCAGATGATGCGGCGCGACCGCGCGTTCTTCCGCGGTCGGCTTCGCGGTGCCGATGTCCATCTCGCGATAGACGAGCGCAGAGTCGACGCTGATGATTTCGACTGGCCGCCGCGCGGCGAGCGCGAGCGCGGCGGCGGTCTTGCCGGACGCGGTCGGGCCGAGCAGGCACGGGATCAGGGTAGGGCGTGACGTCATGGGCAAGCGGGCGCGCAGCGCGGGCGGTGTGATCGAACGCGGCGCGTTACTGGCCGCGCATGAACAGCCGATCGAGATCGGCCAGCGTCAGCTGATACCAGGTCGGACGCCCGTGGTTGCACTGGTCGGCGCGCTCGGTCGCTTCCATCTGGCGCAACAGCGCATTCATTTCGTCGAGCGTCAGACGCCGGTTCGCGCGCACCGCGTGATGGCACGCGAGCGTGCCGAGCAGTTCGTGCTGACGCTCGGTCAGCACCCGCGAGCCGCCGAACGCGTGCAGGTCGGACAGCACCGCGCGCGCGAGCGCTTGCAGATCCGCGTCCTTCAGCAACGCGGGGACTGCGCGGATCGCGAGCGTGGTCGGCGACAGCACCGCGAGGTCGAAGCCGAGCGCATCGAGCGTATCGCGCTCTTCCTCGACCGTGCCGATTTCGACCGGATCGGCCTGCATCGTCTGCGGAATCAACAGCGGCTGCACGGCGATCGCGCGGTCGGCAAGCGCGTTCTTGAACTGCTCGTACAGGATGCGCTCGTGCGCGGCATGCATGTCGACGATCACGAGCCCGTGGCGGTTCTGCGCGAGCACGTAGATGCCGTGGATCTGGCCGAGCGCGAAGCCGAGCGGCTGATCGTCGGTGGCATCGAATGCGGGGGAAGCCGAGCGCGACGCGAACGGTGGTGCGTCGTACGGCGACGTCGTTTCGCTCGCCGAGTCACGTGCTTCGAGCAGCGACGCGCCCTCGACCCGGCCCGCGAGCGGATCCTTGCGGCCGAACAGCGCGTCGTAACCGGCGAGCGGTTGCGCGACCGGCAGTGTGCCCTGCGTCATGCGCGCCTGGCGCATCCACGTGTTGCCGGGCCGCGAGGCGCCGAAGCTGCTGAACCCGTTGCCGCCGCCAAAGCTGCCACGGCTTCCGGCGTCGAAGCCCGCGCCGCTCGAAACACCGGCGCCCGCGCCAATGCCGTCGCCTGCGCCGCTGCTGCCACCCAGCGGCGTCGAGCCAAACGAAGCCGGTCCACCGGCCGACGGCTCCAGGTGCGCCGCATGCCCGCCAGCCGTCGTTTCCGGCGACGCGCCCGCGTGCCGCGCGAGCGCGCGCTGCACCGCATGGAACACGAACTGGTGGATCGAGCGCGAATCGCGGAAACGCACCTCGATTTTCGACGGATGCACGTTCACGTCGACGCCCTCTGGCGGCAAATCGAGGAACAGCACGTACGACGGATAACGCTCACCGTGCAGCACGTCTTCATACGCGGCGCGTACCGCGTGCGTAAGCAGCTTATCCCGCACGAAGCGGCCGTTGACGAAGAAATACTGTTGATCGGCGCGGCCGCGGCTTGCGGTCGGCAGACCGGCGCAGCCGTAGATTGCGAGCGGGCCGGCGGATTCGTCGAGCGGTAAATGGGCGGTCGCGAACGTGTCGCCGAGAATCTTCGCGACGCGCGCGGGCGGCTCGCTCGCGTTCCAGTGTTCGACGGCCTTGCCGTTGTGCAGCACGGAGATCGCGACGTCCGGCCGCGCGAGAGCGGCGCGGCGGATCTGTTCGAGACAGTGGCCGAGTTCGGTCTGTTCGCTCTTCAGGAATTTGCGGCGCGCGGGCGTGTTGAAGTACAGCTCGCGGACTTCGATCGTCGTGCCTTGCGTGCCGGCAGCGGGGCTCAGCACGCCGGTCTCCGCATCGATGCGTACCGCGTGCGGCACGTCGGCCGTGCGGCTCGTGATGCTCATCTGCGCGACCGACGCAATCGACGCCAGCGCTTCACCGCGAAACCCGAGCGTCGCGACCGCTTCGAGCTCGGCAAGCGAGCGGATCTTGCTGGTCGCATGGCGCGTCAGTGCGAGTACGAGTTCGTTCTCGGGGATGCCGCAGCCGTCGTCGGTGATCGAGATGCGTTTGACGCCGCCTTCGTCCAGCAGGATGCGCAGCGTCTGCGCGCCCGCGTCGAGCGCATTCTCGAGCAACTCCTTGACCACCGACGCCGGCCGCTCGACCACTTCGCCGGCGGCGATCTGGCTGATCAGCTGATCGGGGAGCGGCTGGATCGCGCGCAGCGGACGCGGCGCGGGCGCCGCGCGGGAGCCGTCGGAGGGTGCGGCCGCGGCCGCGGTGCCCGCAGGCGTTTCGGAGAATTCGGACATGGCGAAATTATAGCGACTCGGCGCACGCCGCCCGTGCCGGCGCCCGACCCGCAGTTTTTTAATCGAACCGAGGCACTTTCTGTATCATGTCGCGGTCAATTCGCAGCGGTCGGCCCGCCGCTTGCTGCCCCTGTTATTGGGTCGCGCGACGGCCGTTTCTCCTCTACGCAAACACTGGTTTATAAGGACATTCCTTGGATACGTTGCTCCATTTCGCCAACCTTGTCCTACACATCGACAAGTTCCTCGGGGACTTCATCCAGGTGTATGGCACTTGGGTCTACGCGGTGCTATTCGCAATCGTGTTCGCAGAAACCGGACTCGTGGTTCTGCCATTTCTGCCAGGCGACTCGCTACTGTTCATCGGCGGCGCGTTCTGCGCGGCCGGGCAGATGCATCTCGGGCTGCTGATCCTGCTGCTGCTGGTGGCGGCAATCGGCGGCAATACGACCAACTATCTGATCGGCCGTGCGATCGGACCGCGCGTGTTCAATTCGCATATTCCGGTGCTCGAGCGTTTTCTCGATCGTGCCGCGCTGCAAAAGACTCACGATTTCTATGAGAAACACGGCGGCAAGACGATCGTGCTCGCGCGTTTCATCCCGGTCGTGCGGACCTTTGCGCCGTTCGTCGCGGGTGCGTCGTCGATGACGTGGAGCCGCTTCCAGATGTTCAATGTCGTCGGCGCGCTGTCGTGGGTGCTGCTGCTCGTGCTGCTCGGCTATTTCTTCGGCAACATTCCGTTCATCCGTCAGTATCTGAACGTGATCGTGCTGGTCGGTATCGGCGCGGCAATCGTGCCGGTCGTGCTCGCCGCGTTGTGGAAGATGCTGCGCAAGAATGGCGCGAACGCGAGTACGCGTTGACGAGCTGTTGCCAGGTTTATTTCAGGCCTTGAAAACCGGAAGGCGTCGCGAATCTCGCGACGCCTTTTTTCATGCCGCGGTGCCGGCGACGCGTGCCGGCTTCGCGCGCATGTTAGATCACATCAATCGCGCGTGATCGCGCGCGGCGCGAGCGGCGTTTCCGGCGTCGGATAGCCGGCTTCCTTGAAGGTCTGCACGATCGCGCGATTGGTGTCGAAGTAGACCTGCCAGTAGTTCTGGTTGGACGAATAAGGACGCACGCACAGCAGCGGTCCTTCTGGCGTGAAGCTCAAGACTTCGATGTCCGGCGCGGGGTTTTCGGACACGTTCGGAATCTTCGCGACGGCGGCTTTCAGACGCGCGATCGCGTCGGTCGGATCGACGCCGTTTGCGATCTTCGCGGTCAGCTCGACGCGCCGGAACGGCAGCACGCTGTAGTTCGAGATGGTGTCGGAAAAGATCTTGTTGTTGCCGACGATGGTCATTACGTTGTCCGGCGTGACGATCGTCGTGCCGAACAGGCCCAACTCGGTGACGGTGCCGGTGACCCCCGCGGCCGTGACGAAATCGCCGACCTTGAACGGTCGCAGCACCTGCATGAACACGCCGGCCGCGAAGTGCGCGAGCAGGCCGCCCCATGCAGTACCGATCGCGAGGCCGAGACCGGCGAGCAATGCGGCGAACGACGTCGTCTGCACACCGAAGATTTGCAGGATTGCGAGGACGAGCAGCAGGTTCAGCAACGCGCCGAGAATCGACGCGAGGTAGTGAGCGAGCGTCGGATCGACCTTGCCATTGCGCGCGAGCACCTTGCGCAACAGGTTGGAGATCAGCCCGATGACCCAGCGGCCGACGATCCACAGCACGATGGCGCCGATCACCTTGGTGCCGATGTCGATGCCCCGGGTCATGATGAATGCACGTGCGGTTTCGATATCCAAGATGTTCCTCGTTATAAGTTGTCGTCAACGGATTGAACGACGGTGGTGCCATGACCCACAACGCGCGGTCTTCGGGAGTTATAGCCGACGGCGCCCGCCTGCGCAAGGACCGTTCCTGCGCTGCTCGCGGGCGGCAATTGAGAGACGAAAAATGGCGGGAGTATGTGAGAAGCCGGTCGAGCGCGCCGCGCCTACATGCGCAGCCGCGATTCGGAATACGGTGACGTGTGGATGACAACTGGGTTGTCCTGGTCGCTTTTCACGGCTCGCCTGCGCGTCGACATGCGATGCCACGAGAAAGCGATCACGATTGCGAGCGCATATGCGCCAGCACGCTGAAGAAATAAAGTCGGCCGGACGAATTGTCCGTAGCGGCTCTGCGCGTCGGCGAACACGACAAAGGTCAACAAGCCGTCGAGCACGCACGCGACCAGCGCGAGCACGATGAAAATCACCGGGCCACTCAAGGTAGCACCCAACCCAAACCGGTTATACAGTCGACAGGCCATCGACACGATGGCGAGCAAGGCGAGGTTCGATAGCAGATCGAACAGAAAGTTGGTCATTATCGGTTCAATGAAAAAGCAATGCGCCGTGGGTTTGCCGGAACGTATGCTCACGCAAGGTTCAGACATGCTCCGCTGATTCGGCGGCGATCATTGCATATCTTTTCATCTCGATAAATAACCAGAAGAAGCGATAACCGTGTCACTCTTTCTTTCGAGCGCTTTTATGTGCAATTGGAATGTGAAGAGTCGCAGGCCTCCGGTCACGCGAGAACCGCTGTCGGCCCAAGGGAAGAAATCGCCGTTGACACCGCCCTGTCGTAGCCGTATGTCATCTTCGTAGCGATTGCCGCCGACTTCGAAGTTGTGCAACAGATTGCACTGTGGTGAAAACACCAAATCGACATTGTTTAAATTTTGACAAGTCGCTCCGAGCGTCTATCCGTGCGAGGATCAAATGTCGATGTTCCTGACATGAAGATCCAGTTACGGGGGCTCCATGAGTAGCATTCCGCTTATCTGGGCAGCGGTGCCGCATAACAGCGACGGTGTTGTCTTTCAGATCCAACTTGGCCGCGGGCTTCAGCGTTTTCACGTGTCGCGGCGCGTGCTCGAGGATGTGTTCGAGCTCGAACGGAAAGCGTCCGACGCACGCCAACTCGAATTCTTCTACGTGCACGAGCAGCGCATTCTCGCGCGCGCCAGCGCAAAGCGCGCGACGGCCAGCTCGACCACCGTTTCATTACAGGCCGCCGATTTCGGCGTGTCGAACGACAGCGAGCGCTGGGCGAGGCCGAGCGGCATCGCGCACGGCCTCGTCTAGGCGAGAATTGGCGGCGGTGACTGCTTTCGTCCGCGCCGAACTCGATGTCACCGGATAGACCCGATGCTGCCAGACCCGATGCAGCCGCGCGTCGCGCGCCATCGTTTTCGACGTTTGCGGGTGCGGGCAACGGAAAAAGAAAAGGGCCGACATGCATTCGCATGTCGGCCCTCGAATCTTTTGGTAGGCCGTACGGGATTCGAACCTGTGACCAACGGATTAAAAGTCCGCTGCTCTACCAGCTGAGCTAACGACCCAAAAGAGAAGCGAAATTATATCGGCGAACCGATGGCCTGTCAACAGTACAAGGCCGTCAGGCCAATGAAAAGCCCGGGCATCACTACCCGGGCTTCCCAGCGAGAGGCGCGCGTGGCTATCACTTCGGACACTGCGCGTCACTGCCGACAACTACATCAAAACGTGATCAATCCGCCACCGCGAACTACTTGATCTGCGACAGCTTGCTCTGCGCCGACTGCGCGACGTCCGAGCCGGCGTATTGCGCGACGATCTGCTCGAGCGTCTTTTTCGCCGCGGCCTTCTGGCCTTGTTCGAGCTGATTGTTCGCGATCGCGAGCAGCGCTTCCGGCGCACGCGGATGCTGCGGGTACTTGGCCACGATACCTTGCCAGACCGCCGTCGAACCCTTGTAGTCGCGCAGTGCATACAGCGCGTTGCCGAGCCAGTATTGCGCGGTCGGCTGATAGGGGCTGCTCGGATATTTGGAGATGAAGCTGCGGAACGATGCCGCCGCGCTCTTGAAGTCCCCGCTGCGGAACTGCTGTGAAGCCGCGTTGAACGCATCGGTTTCACCCGGCTGCACCTCGCCCTGGACGCCATCCACCGTCTGCTGCTGCGGCTCGAATTTCTTCAGGCGCGTGTCGAGATCGGTGTAGTAGTCCTTCTGCTGCTTTTGCAGCGTCGTGAGCTGGTTCGCCATGTCCTCGTTCTGTCCGCGCAGCGTCGCGACCTGCTGGTTCAGCTGGTCGAGACGGTTGGACTGATCGAGGATCGTGCGCTGCGCCGCCGACAGCTGGCTCGACAGACTATCGGTCTTCGAGCGCAGATCGAGAATGGCCTGGCGGGCCTGATCGTCGTCGAACATGCCCGCGTGGGCGGGCACGGCCACGAGGGCCGAGCCTGCTACGCAGGCCGCTGCGGCAACCCGCAGCCAGGAGAAACGATGCGTCATTCGGCTTATCACCCGTTGACTTACTGTTGATACACGAGGTCGGCGCGGCGGTTCTGTGCCCACGACGCTTCGTCATGACCCGTTGCCAGCGGCTTTTCCTTGCCGAGGCTCACGGCTTCCATTTGCGAATCCGACACGCCCATCAGCGACAGCGAACGACGCACGGCTTCAGCACGCTTCTGGCCGAGTGCCAGGTTGTATTCGCTGGTGCCGCGCTCGTCGGTGTTGCCCTGGATCAGCACGTGACGCTGCGGGTGACCCTTCAGATATTGCGCGTGTTGTTGCAGCAGCGCTTGATAGTCGTCCTTCACCGAGTAGCTGTCGAAGTCGAAATAGATGCTGCGCTTTGCGAGCGGGCTGTTCGGATCGTTCAGCGGGTCGACGTTGACCGTCGCGACGTCGTTCGGATTCGGTTGACCCGAGCCTGCGCCCTTGCCGGCGTTTTCGTCGAGCTTGACGCCAGAGTGACATGCGGCCAATGCACCGACCATCACGACGGCGAATGCGAAACGAAGTTTGGACATCATTTGATTACTCTCCTTGTGTTATTGCATCAACGTTATTGCATAAACGGGCCCCAG
This sequence comes from Paraburkholderia sp. JPY465, assembly GCF_050436725.1. NCBI lineage: Bacteria > Pseudomonadati > Pseudomonadota > Betaproteobacteria > Burkholderiales > Burkholderiaceae > Paraburkholderia > Paraburkholderia sp. JPY465. Next base: position 2,813,705 of record NZ_JBNDMT010000003.1, on the reverse strand, counting down.
GATGGCTCGCGTACGCTGCCCCCCTGAACGGACAGGACCTGCCGAGTGCGACCATCGGTCGATACTGCGGCCAACACGCCACGGCCGTTCACCTGAGTGGCGTAAAGAATGTACTGACCGTTCGCCGCGAAGCTCGGCGATTCGTCATGTGAAGTGTCCGTCAGGCCCGTAGCGGTTCCGCCTTGCAGGTCCTGGATGTACAGCTTGAATGCACCGCCGACGCGCGAGATGTAGGCAAGCTCCTTGCCGTCAGGACTCACACGCGGGCTGGTGTTGTAGCTGCCCGTAAACGTGACGCGTTGCGCGTTGCCCGCGCTTTCGCCTTGCGCCGGCATCTTGTAGATCTGCGGAGCGCCGCCGCGGTCGCTCGTGAAATAGATCCACTGACCGTCAGGAGAGTAGGTCGGCTCGGTGTCGATCGAGCTGCCCTGCGTGAGACGACGCAGACCGCTGCCGTCCGCGTTGACCGCGAAAATCTGCGTATTGCCGGTACGCGACAGCGCGACGGCGAGCGTGCGGCCATCCGGCGACCACGCCGGCGCGCTGTTGTTGCCCTTCTGGTCCGATACGACGATGCGCCGGCCCGTAGGCAGGTCGTGGATATAGACGATCGGCTTCTTCTTCTCGAACGACACGTACGCGACCTTGGTGCCGTCCGGCGACCAGGCCGGCGAGATGATCGGCTCGGGGCTCGACAGCGCGATATGCGCGTCCTGGCCGTCCGAATCCGAGATCTGCAGCTGGTAGCGGTTGCCCGACTTGATCACATACGACAGGCGCGTCGCGAACACGCCGCGATTGCCCATCAGCTTGGCGTAAATGTAGTCCGCGACCTTGTGCGCGCTCATGCGCAGACCGCTTTCCGGGCTCACTAGCACGAGGCCGCCGAGGCTTTCGCCCTTGACCGTGTCGTACAGCTTGAAGCGCACTTCGTATTGGCCGTTCGGCAGGCGGTTCACGCTGCCCGCGACGAACGCATTGGCGCCCTTCGCCTTCCATGCGCCGAGGTCGACGGAATCGGTCTCGGACACTGGCGCCGAGCCTGCGTCGATATTCGTGAATTTGCCGCTGCGTTGCAGATCCTGACGCACGATCGTGCTGACCTGCTGCGGGGAGTTCGCTTCATTGGCGAAATTCGCCGTTGCGATCGGAAACTGGGTGGATCCGACGCCCGTCACGAGGACGTTGAGTTGTGCGTTGGCGGCGCCGCCGACGGCGATCAGGCACGTTGCCACGAGTGTTCGCAGGCCTAGCTTGGTCATCAAACTCATGCTGTATGGGTTCCTCAAAACGGTTTTACTTAATACTCGAAGACAGCAGACAGACCGGTAAACGGTTATTTCGTTCCCGCGCAACGCCGCGCCGGATCGGGCGTTGCGTGGGCCGTCAGCCGCTTGTCAGTCAGCACCTCAACCTGCCGGACGCAGCGTGATAGTGAAGCTTTCCGGCGTCTTTCCATTGATGTCCTGCGGCATCGGATCGGAACGCTGCACGGCCCGCAATGCTGCGGCATCCCAGGCGGGATTACCGCTGCTGCGATAGACGGACGCATTCAACACTGTGCCGCTAGGCGAGCAACGGACGGCGATCACGGTTTCGAGACCCTCGGGTGACTCTGACCAGACGATGTTCGGACGAACGCGCCGCTGCACCCGGTCATTGAACGCCGGCGTCGCTGCAGTGCCGCCCGAGCCATTACCAGTTCCGGTCTTCCCAAGCCCGTTGCTCGTGGAGTTGCCGCCGCCCACGCCGCCGACCATGCCCTGCATCTGCGCGAGGCGTGCATTGCGCTCGGCGTCGAGCTTCTTCTTCGCCTGTGCGGCCGCATCGGCTTGCGCCTTCGCCTTCGCCGCTTTCTCGGCATCAGCCTTCTTCTGTGCTTCCGCCTGAGCCTGCTTTTGCTCCTGCTGCTCTTTCAGTTGCTGCTGCTTCTGTTGCTCGGCGAGCTGCTGTTGCTTGAGCCTCTCGGCCTGCTGCTGTTGCTGCTGTTCCTGTTGCTGCTTGAGCTTCGCGGCTCTCTGCGTCGCCTGATCGGCCGCCAGCTGCTGCTGACGCTTCGCTTCCGCTTCCTGCTGCTGTTTCAGTTTCTGCTGTCGCTGCTCTTCGGCCAGTTGCGCCGCGCGAGCCGCTTCCTGCTGGTGGCGCTTCTTTTCCTGCAGCGCGATGTCGGCCTGCTCGTCGCGCACGGGCGGGGCAGGGGCGACCGGCGCGGGCGGCGGCGTGACGACGGGATGCGGGATCGCGGAATCCGGTACCTCGGTCCACAGTTCCGCCTGCTCGCCCTCGGGCGTGCTGTTTTGCCACTGGATGCCGTGATAAAGAAAGAATCCGAGCAGCGCATGCATCACCAGCGCGAACAGAAAAGCTCGCCCGGTGCCGCGTTCACGCGGTGGCTGAAGCGGATATTCGGTGTTCTTGCGGATCATTGCGATTTGACCAGCAATCCAACGCGCTTGACGCCCTGAGCCTTCAACTCGGACATCACATTCATCACGACTTCGTACTTCACGGTTTTGTCGGCGGCGATCACGACGGGCTGATCCGGGTGCGATTGTGCCCGATCGGCGATGAAACCTTTGAGGCCAGCTTTCGTCACGTCTTCCTGCTGCTGCGTGCCGGAGTCGTCCTTGTACTTGACGCTCATGTTGCCGTCCGCGCGGATGTTGACGATCACGGGCGGCGTCTGCTGCTGCGGCGCGGCGCCGCCGACGGTCGGCAGATTGACGATCGACGGTGCGACGAGCGGCGCCGTGACCATGAAGATCACGAGCAGCACGAGCATCACGTCGATGTACGGCACGACGTTGATGTCGGCCATCGCGCGACGCGAGCGCGAGCCGCGCATGCTGGAGGAGCGGGAGCCTGCCATCGGGGCCTCCTTAGTGTGCCTGGCGCTGCAGGATGTTCGAGAACTCTTCGATGAAGGTTTCGAAACGGATCGCCAGACGGTCGATGTCGTGCGCGTAGCGGTTGTAGGCGACCACGGCCGGAATCGCGGCGAACAGGCCGATCGCGGTGGCGGTCAGCGCCTCGGCGATGCCCGGCGCGACGTTCGCGAGCGTGGCCTGCTGCACGTTTGCGAGGCCGCGGAACGCGTTCATGATCCCCCACACCGTGCCGAACAGACCGATATACGGGCTGACCGAACCGACCGATGCGAGAAACGCGAGGTTCGCCTCGAGCACGTCCATTTCACGCTGGAATGCCGCGCGCATCGCGCGCCGGGCGCCGTCGAGAATCGCGCCGGGATCGTTCAGGCGTTTCTCTTTGCCTTTCAGGAATTCACGCATGCCGGACTCGAAAATCCGCTCGAGCGCGCCGATCGTGTGGCGGTTGTTCGCGGCGCTCTGATACAGCGCCTGCAGGTCGCCGCCCGACCAGAAATCGCGCTCGAAGCGTTCAGTTTGCGCGCGCGCCCGGCGAATCGCAAACCACTTGCGGAAGATGAAAGTCCATGAGAGTAGCGACAGCAACAGCAGCAGAGCCATGACGGCCTGGGCCAGCAGGCTCGCGTTGAGTACGAGTGAAACGATCGACAGATCTTGTGTAGTGTTCATAAAGGTTCGTTTTAACGTCCCGGGAAGGGGGCGTCCGGCTGCAAAGCCGCTTCAAGCTTGCCGTGGGCAAAACGGAAGCTTCGGCGATATCGAAGCCGAACCATGCTTTGTGCTACCTGACCGGTATGAGTTCACTGGCCCCGTAACAACGAGGCTCAGGTATCGTCCGTTGACATGCCGCCGTGGTTCAGTCCGCTCTCTCGCCGACGCCCGGTCCATGCCGCAGCGCGGCGAGAACCGAAGGCGGGATCGCAACTGGCCGTAGGGTCGCGCGGTCCACACAGCCAACCCGGACCGACCCGCTAGCAAGCAACGTGCCTTCACGCCAGGCTTCCTGCGCGAAATCTACCGAAGCTCGGCCAAGACGCTCGATCCGGCTGATAATTTTCACGAGATCGTCGAGGCGGGCCGGAGCCCGGTAATCGACCGCGGTACTGCGCACGATGAAAATCGCGTCGTTTTCTTCCGCAAGGCGATGCTGGTCGACGCCACACGCGCGCAGCCATTCGGTGCGAGCCCGTTCGAAAAACTTCAGGTAATTGGCGTAAAACACGATGCCGCCGGCGTCGGTATCTTCGTAGTACACGCGGATGGACCACGTATAGCCGATTTCCGTGCCTGGCTGGCTGGTCGACATATTCATGCGGCGCATTCTACCGGAACGCAAACTCGGGGGTCTGTTTCGAAGTGTGTGTTGCGCTCGGTGGGTGCCTGCGGCGATGGTTGCCGGCTCTGCCGGCCGCGCCGGGACTGGAAGCGCGATATCGGCGCGCCGGGCGAAAAAAGTCAGCACGGGTGATAGGCGGCGGCGCGACCAATGGTAGCGGCCGCCGCCTCAGCCCGCCTTCAAACTCAGCCGCGATGTACGGACAGACCCGCGAACGACTGTGCGACCGGCATCAGCTCGATCGTGTTGATGTTGACGTGGGCCGGGCGCGTGGCGATCCAGTAGATGGAATCGGCGATGTCTTCGGCCGTCAGCGGCTGCACGTTTTCGTAGACCTTGGCGGCCTTGTCGTCGTCGCCGCGATAGCGCACGTTCGAGAATTCGGTGCCGCCGCACAGGCCCGGCTCGATATCCGTCACGCGCAGCGCGCTGCCGGCGAGGTCGGCGCGCAGGTTCAGGCTGAACTGGCGCACGAACGCCTTGGTCGCACCATACACGTTGCCGCCCGCGTACGGCCAGCGGCCCGCCACTGAACCCAGATTGAAGATATGTCCGCGATTGCGCTCGATCATGCCGGGCAGCAGCGCATGCGTGACCTGCACGAGGCCCGTGCAATTGGTCTCGATCATGGTGTTCCATTCGTCGAGGCTCGCCTTGTGTGCCGGCTCGGTGCCGAGCGCGAGGCCGGCGTTGTTGACGAGCACGTCGATCGCGGCGAAGTCGGCGGGCAACGAGGCGGGCACGGCTTCGACGGCGGCGCGGTCGCGCACGTCGAGTTCGTACGGCAGCAGCGCGTCGCCGAGTTCGTCGGCGAGTGCCTGGAGGCGGTCCTTGCGGCGAGCAGTGGCGACGACACGATGGCCGCCCTTGACGAACGAGCGGGCGATGGCGGCGCCGAAGCCGGCCGACGCTCCTGTGACAAACACGATCATTGCAGTTCCCTGGTCGGTAAGAGACAAAGGCCCCAAGCCTACTTCCAATGCCGCGCTGCGGCAAGGATGGACGAGCCGGATCGGCGGCTGCCGCGGCGGCGCGCAACGGGTGCGCGGCGCGGTCGGCGTGCTTTCGTCAGATGGTTGCCCAGCGGGGCCGCCAGAAAGTCCGCAGGCCCCGCCAGCAGCCGCCGGAGCACCCGCAAGTCGGTTGCCTATTCGGGCCTCTTCCAATACACTAACGCGCTCGACCCTGCGTGACTGGCGATAGAACCGAGTCGTCTGACTCAGCCGATTCAACCAATCGGGTTCAAGGTGGAACAACCCACCGTGAAGCGCAGGGTGCCGTTTTGCCGTTCGCCTGGGCAGCCGTGAACCGCGCGCATTAATCTGCGCTGACGGTGGCTGGCCTGCCTCGCGTGTGCGGCGACTCTCCACTCGCCACGTCAGGGCAAGCCTCGCCGCCCACAGCGCTGCGTACCCCGCTGTGTACCCTCTACGCAGGATTCGGCGCACGATCCGGTCAACCTGAAAACACTCAACGGAACCCGTATGTTTGACAGAGCCCAAAGCACCATCGCCAACGTCGATCCTGAACTCTGGAAGGTCATCGAGCAGGAAAACCGCCGTCAGGAAGAGCACATCGAACTGATCGCGTCGGAAAACTACACGAGCCCGGCCGTGATGGCCGCGCAAGGCTCGCAACTCACGAATAAGTACGCCGAAGGCTATCCCGGCAAGCGCTACTACGGCGGCTGCGAGTATGTCGACGTCGCTGAGCAGCTGGCGATCGACCGCGTGAAGCAGCTGTTTGGCGCGGAAGCCGCGAACGTGCAGCCGAACTCGGGCTCGCAGGCCAACCAGGGCGTGTTCTTCGCAATGCTCAAGCCGGGCGACACGATCATGGGCATGAGCCTCGCGCACGGCGGCCACCTCACGCACGGCTCGCCGGTCAATATGTCGGGCAAGTGGTTCAACGTGGTCAGCTACGGTCTGAACGAAGCCGAAGACATCGACTACGACGCTGCTGAAAAGCTCGCGCAGGAACACAAGCCGAAGATGATCGTGGCGGGCGCATCCGCGTTTGCGCTGCGCATCGATTTCGAACGCATGTCGAAAATCGCGAAGTCGGTGGGAGCCTACTTCATGGTCGACATGGCGCACTACGCCGGTCTCGTCGCAGCGGGCGTTTATCCGAACCCGGTGCCGCACGCCGACTTCGTCACCACCACCACGCACAAGAGCCTGCGCGGCCCGCGCGGCGGCGTGATCCTGATGAAGGCCGAGTATGAGAAGCCGATCAATTCGGCGATTTTCCCGGGCATCCAGGGCGGTCCGCTGATGCACGTGATCGCCGCTAAGGCCGTCGCGTTCAAGGAAGCGCTGTCGCCGGAATTCAAGGCGTATCAGCAGCAGGTCGTCGAGAACGCGCGGGTGCTCGCTGAAACGCTGGTCAAGCGCGGGCTGCGCATCGTGTCGGGCCGCACGGAGAGCCACGTGATGCTGGTCGACCTGCGTGCGAAGAAGATCACCGGCAAGGCTGCGGAGGCGGCACTCGGCGCGGCGCACATCACGGTCAACAAGAACGCGATCCCGAACGATCCGGAAAAGCCGTTCGTGACCTCGGGCATCCGCCTGGGTTCGCCGGCCATGACCACGCGCGGCTTCGGCGTGAAGGAAGCCGAGCAGGTCGGCAACCTGATCGCCGACGTGCTGGACAACCCGGAAGACGCCGCGACGATCGAGCGCGTGCGCGCGCAAGTCGCCGAGCTGACCCAGCGCTTCCCGGTTTACGGCTAAGCCGTCATGCATTGCCCCTTCTGCCGCCACGCCGATACGCAGGTCGTCGACTCGCGCGTATCCGAAGACGGCGCGACGATTCGCCGGCGCCGCCGCTGCCCGGCCTGCGACAAACGTTTCACGACGTATGAGCGGGTCGAGCTGGCGTTGCCGTCGGTCGTCAAGAAGGACGGCACGCGCACGGAATTCGATCGCCGCAAGATCGTCGCGAGCATGCAACTGGCGCTGCGCAAGCGCCCGGTTGCGGTGGACGCGATCGAAGCGGCGGTCGCCCGCATCGAGTATCAGCTGCTCGGCAGCGGCGAGCGCGAGGTGCGCAGCGAGCGCCTCGGCGAACTCGTGATGAACGAGTTGCGCGCGCTCGACACGATCGCCTATGTCCGTTTCGCTTCCGTGTACAGGCGCTTCGAAGACGTTTCCGAATTCGAGGACGTGATCGAGGAATTTCGCCGCGCCTCTTCCCCGCCCAAGCCTTCCCGCAAGCGCTGAGCGCACGCGTGCCGCAGCTGAGCCGCGGTCATTCGCATCCATTGCCTCGCGCATTTCGCGCTTTTCTTCACGCATCGCTTCTCCCGCCTCCGTGATCGATCGTCACGTGCATTGTTGCGTGCGCTAACGTCTGAATGCCACCTGGCCATTCGGACGATGGTCGGCGCACTCGCAAATCGCTAGATTGGCTGCATCTGTTCGAAACGCTCAGGGATGCAGATGAAAATCAATGGAACTCGCCGGCCGTCCCGCGCCGGTTTCACGCTCGTCGAGACGCTGGCGGTGATAGCGCTCGTGATGCTGATGGCGGTGATGGCGATGCCGTCGTTCGCCGCATGGCAGATGCGAGATCAGGTCGACGCGCGCTCGAAGGCGCTGCTGTCCACCTTCGCCTACGCGCGCAGCGAGGCGCTGCGGCGCGGCGCGCGTATCACGGTGTGTCGCGTCGATGCGGCGCGCGTCTGTCTCGCGTCGGGCCAACCTTGCGCCGATGGCGTCGCCGACTGGGCCTGCGGATGGGCCGTATTCGCCGAACGCGGCGGCAAGCCGTCGTTGTTGCGCGCGCAGCCGGCGCTTGCGGCGGTGAGCATCGCCGGCGTGCAGACGGATATGACGTTCACGCCGCCCGCCGGCCAACTGATCGGCGCGTTTCGAAGTTTCGATATCGCGCCGCGGAGCCCATCGAAGTCGATGCAGGGCAACCCGTGGCGGCGCTGCATCAGTGTCGCGGCAGGAGGTCGCGCGCGGATCTCGGAAGGCGCGTGTGGAGCGACGTCATGAGACGGCCCGCATTCCACACCCGGTTGCGTGCGCATGCGTCGGCATGTGGCGGCAGTTCGTTGATCGAGGTGATGCTGGCGGTCGCGTTGGTCGCGGTGAGCGCGCTGGGGTTGATCGCGGCTCAGGTGTGGACCGCACGTGAAGCGCGCGCGATGTCGCTGCGCGAGAGCGCCACGTGGATAGCCGAGTCGATCGCCGAAGCGACGCGCACGCCTTCCGTGGGCAATGCCGCACTCAATCAATGGAGCGCTTGGGCGAGTGTTCTGCTGCCGCACGGCGACGCATCGGTCGGCGAGAGCGGCGCAGTCGCTGCGGCGCGCGTGACGTGGGCTTCCGTGCGGGACCGGCCCACTGCGGGCGATGGGATCGGCCCGTCGGCGGAGCCTTGCGGCGGCGTCGATGCACCGGCCGGATCGTCGTGTGTCGCGTTGGCGTTCGCGCAATGAAGCGGCTGCATTGCCCACGCGGTCACACGCTGGTCGAATTCCTGATCGCGATGGCGCTCGGGCTGATCGTGACCGCGGGGGCCGTGTCCCTTTACACGACGCAGCGCAACGCGTTCGTGCAGGCGAGCAACGCGGCCCGGATTCGCGAAGCCGGCTTGACCGCGCTGATGCTGATCGGCCAGCAATTGCAGATGGCCGGCTTCGTTCCTGCCGATGTCGTTGGTTATAACGCGGCGCCTGCGCTGTTCGGCTGCTCGGGCGGTCGCCCGACCGGCGCCGACGACAACCTCACTTGCACCGCGTTGAGTACCGGCTCCGATGGCGTCGCGATCCGCTACGTCGCAGACGTCGTATCGACGTGGCCATCGTCGAGCGGGCAGGTCACCGACTGTGTCGGCCAGGCCGTCAAGAGCAGCGACGCAGTTCTTGGCGATCACGGCGCGCCGGTGGTCAATCGGTACTTCGCCAACCTCAGCGGCTCGACCGGCGAGCCGGAGCTTTACTGCGTCGGCAGCGGCAATGCGGGGTCCGCGCAGCCGCTGGTCGAAGGCGTCGAGCGCGTGCGGTTGCGCTACTGGCTGAGCGGTGCGGCCAATGCTGTGAACGCGTCGGCCGTCGCGGCGGATCAATGGACGAACATCGTCGCGGTAGATGTCTGCGTGCTGGTGCGCGGCGCGCCGCAAGGACGGCGCTCGAAGTACATCGATTGCGATGGCGTGAGTACGCTCGGCACCGACTTGCGGCCTCGGCAGGCGTTTTCGCGCAGGGTGGCGCTGCGCAATCGCGCGGAGGTATCGTCGTGATGGACCGTGACGCAGCAACGCAACGCTGCCGCGCGTACGACATATGCGGCGGGGCAGGTGGAAAAGCGAAACACTTAGGCAGGCGAAGTTGTCGGGACGGTGCCCGACGCGCACATCAACGCGGGGTCGTGCTTGCTATCGTGCTGTTGATCTCGGCCATGATGCTCGCCACGTCCGCGATCTGGTTCGAAACATCGCTCGCGGCCGCACGCGCGGCGACCAATACGCGCGACTTTCTGCAGGCTTTCCACGCGGCGGATTCGGCGCTGAGCTTGTGCGAGCGCAACGTGCGATCGGCACCTGGCGACGCGCCCAATGCGCCGCTCACATCCGGCGAGCCGGTTCAATGGAGGCTTGAAACCGCGTTCGACGCAGGCGCCATCACGCCTGTGTCGCAATGGCCGGGATCATCGCGTGCGCCGCAATGCCTGATCGAGCCTTGGCGTCTCGCGAGTCGACCCAACGCCAGCGCTTATCTGCTGACCGCGCGCGGCTTCGGGCAGAGCAGCGAGTCACAGGTCTGGTTGCAGATGGAACTGGTGACCGAGGATGGCGCGATCGAGCGTCATTGGCGGCGCGTTGCCGCGAGACCATTCTGAAGAACGCACCGACTGGACACGTATGAAAAGCCCGAACACATCCGCATTCACGCTGCTCGAACTCGTGATCGCGCTCGCGATTGCCGCCACGCTCGCCGCCTTTGCGATCCCTTCGTATCGCAGCCACATCGCGCGCACCCATCATATCGACGCGGCGTCGGCGTTATATCGGGCCGCGCAATTCGTCGAGGCCGCGGCGAGCGATGGCGCGCCGGCCTTGCCACCGGGCATCGATCAGGCGCCGCAGTTCGGCGCGCCGGTGTATCGCGTGCGCGTGCTGCCCGCGGACGACACGAACGGCGGCTATTCGATCGAAGCGGTGCCAGCGGAAGCGGGCCCGATGCGCGATGACCCGTGTGGCACGTTCACGCTAGATGCGACAGGTCAGCGAGGCAATAGAAACGACACGAGCGGCGCGACGCCCACGAGCAGCGAATGCTGGAATACGGGTTAGCAGGTGATTGAAAGCCGACGCGCGCGGCCGTGCGAGCGGACATCCGATATAGCGCAGATCGCAGCCCCTCGTAGCGGCCACGACCTCAATAGCCGCTTCTCGTCGAATCGACCTGCTCAGCCGCCGCCTGCGCGGTAGCGGAAACCGCCGCCGCCGCCCGCGCCGCCGCCGACTCGTTCTTCATCTGTTGCCAGATCCGGAACGCTTCCCACGCGCCGAGCGCAAGGCTGCCCCACTTGAGCGCGGGTCTTGCGCTCCTGACGACAGTCGCGCGCAGCGGTTTGGCGAGCAACAGCGAAACGACCGAACTGATGAACGGGTACTGCTTGAGCAATGCGCCGATCGTGCCCGCGTTGAGCACGCTTGCCTTGGCCCCTTTGCCGACGCGCACGCCGCCGAAGCCGGGGATCACGAACTTGAGCCAGCTGAAATGTGTGACGGCCTGGCGCAGTTCGAAGACGGCCTGCGCGAGCTCGACGCGCTCCACGTCCGCGCGCACGAGCAGCAATTCCTTGCGTAGCGCCCGCAGATGCGGGGCGCTCAGATCCTTCGACGGATGGCGCTTGTTACGAAAGGCTGTATCGGGACGGGATGGGCTCATGGCGTGTCGGCGGGAGTGGAGATGAGGCGATGGATCGGATGCAGACAAACTTGCCCATCAGTCGCGGCTGCGAAACGCTTCGCGATCTTTTTCGAACTCGGCGATGGTCGCTTCGAACACCAGCGGCGCGTTGCGCAGACCGCTGCGCGCCTTCAGCGCACAGGCGAGCCCGGCAATCGCGTAGACCGCGGTGATGCCGGCAAGCGCCTGCCATCGGTAGGTGTCCCAGAAGGCAATGGCGACGAGTGCGGTCAACGCGATCAAGGCCATCGTGGCGAGCATCATTGCGGCAAGACCGAGAAACAGCACGCCGAGCAGGCGGTCTTTTTCCTCGGCGAGTTCGATGCCCACCAGTTCGAGCCGCGTCTGCAGAATCGCAAACACGGAACTGAGAATACGGCGCAACGGGCTGTGTTCTGCGCGCTGCGAGTGTGTTTCGGTCGTCATGGCTGTGGGCGTTGCGCGTGAGGGCCTGGCCAGCGCGCACGCGCGCCAGCAGAAGGGGACCGGCGTGGCTCGCGCCGGTCCGCCTGTATCGCCGGTGCGCCGGACATGCCTGCTCCGGCGGACTCACCGACCTTTACTTGCGATTGATCAGCAGACCGACCACCATGCCGATGCCGGCGGCGATGCCGATGGACGCCCACGGATGTTCGTGCACGTAGTCGTCGGTAGCGCGGGCAGCCTTCTTGCCTTTTTCGACGACCACGACCTGAACGTCGGCTGCTTTTTCTTTCGCCTGCTTCAGGCGCGTCAGCGCGGTCTCACGCAGTTCGGACGCGCGTTCGCCGGTAGCGCTCGCGGCCTGTTTCAGCAGGTCTTCAGCGTCCGCGAGGACGGTTTTGATATCCGACATCAATCTCTCCTTGTTGACTTCCGACATTGACAGCTCCCTTTGTCTCACGCTACGCGTAAATCGTAACCAAAGAAACGGTCGCTGGCGAGCCTAGTGCCGGTTGCATGGCGCCGACGCACGATCCGTTCCCGGCAGCGCGTGGCAACACCCGTTTGAGGGCACTTTGCTCCAGACCGGTATCGGATTGAGTTGATCTGTCCCGCAAAGTTTCCATCAAACGGGAGAAAATTACAAAAACGCATAAAGTACTGACGCGATGTTGGTTCGCCATGTACCACCACGGCCTTATGCTTTATCGTCTGGCCGTCGCGGGCACACGCCCGCGACCTTATCTGGATACGTTCCGAATACCTACAGGAGATGCACTATGAGTCTACGTCTTGGCGACATTGCGCCGGATTTCGAACAGGAGTCGAGCATTGGCCGCATCAGTTTTCACGACTGGCTCGGCAATAGCTGGGGCGTGCTGTTCTCGCATCCCGCCGACTTCACGCCGGTCTGCACGACCGAGCTGGGCCTGACCGCGAAGCTTGCAAGCGAGTTCGAAAAGCGCAACGTGAAGACGATCGCGTTGTCGGTCGACAGCGCGGAGTCGCACAAGGAGTGGATCAAGGACATCAACGAGACGCAGGCCGCCAGCGTCGGTTTTCCGATTCTCGCGGACGGCGATCGCAAGGTTTCCCAGCTTTACGACATGATTCATCCGAACGCGAACGAAACGTTCACCGTGCGTTCGCTGTTCATCATCGATCCAAACAAGAAGGTGCGTCTGATCATCACCTATCCGGCGAGCACCGGCCGCAACTTCGACGAAGTGCTGCGCGTGATCGATTCGCTGCAGCTGACCGACAGTCACTCGGTCGCGACGCCGGGCAACTGGAAGCAGGGCGATGACGTGGTGATCGTGCCGTCGCTGAAGGACGAGGAAGTGATCAGGCAGAAATTCCCGAAAGGCTACAAGGCGCTGCGCCCGTACCTGCGCATGACGCCGCAGCCGAACCAGTAAGCTGCGCGGCATCAAACAGAAAAGCCGGTTCGAATGAACCGGCTTTTTTTGCACTTAGCGGAACGCCAGCGGCATCAGAAGAACGCCTGAATACCGGTCTGCGCACGGCCGAGGATCAGCGCATGAACATCGTGGGTGCCTTCGTAGGTGTTGACGACCTCGAGGTTCACCAGATGGCGGGCAACTCCGAACTCGTCCGAAATGCCGTTGCCGCCGAGCATGTCCCGCGCGAGGCGGGCGATGTCGAGCGCTTTGCCGCACGAATTGCGCTTCATGATCGACGTGATTTCGGTGGCGGCCGTGCCTTCGTCCTTCATGCGGCCGAGGCGCAGTACGCCTTGCAGCCCGAGCGTGATTTCAGTTTGCATGTCGGCGAGCTTCTTCTGGATCAGCTGGTTCGCGGCGAGCGGCCGGCCGAACTGCTTGCGATCGAGCACGTACTGACGCGCGATGTGCCAGCATGCTTCCGCCGCGCCGAGCGCGCCCCAGGCGATGCCGTAGCGCGCCGAGTTCAGGCAAGTGAACGGACCGCGCAGGCCGCTGACGCCAGGCATGATGTTCTCTTCCGGCACGAACACATCGTCGAGCACGATTTCACCGGTGATCGACGCGCGCAGCCCGATCTTGCCGTGGATCGCCGGCGCGGACAGACCCTTCCAGCCCTTCTCGAGAATGAAGCCGCGGATGTTGTCCTTGCCGTTTTCCTCGAGCTTCGCCCACACGACGAACACGTCGGCGATCGGCGAATTGGTGATCCACATCTTCGAGCCCGACAGCGAATAGCCGCCATCGACCTTCTTCGCGCGCGTGACCATGCTGCCCGGATCGGAGCCGTGGTTCGGCTCAGTCAGACCGAAGCAGCCGATCCACTCGCCGCGCGCGAGCTTCGGCAGATATTTTTCCTTCTGCGCGTCCGAGCCGAATTCGTAGATCGGCACCATTACCAGTGACGACTGCACCGACATCATCGAGCGATAGCCGGAGTCGACACGTTCGACTTCACGCGCGATCAGCCCGTACGCGACATAGTTAAGACCGGGGCCGCCGTACTGTTCGGGAATCGTCGGGCCGAGCAGGCTGAGTTCGCCCATTTCGCGAAAAATCCCGACATCGGTCTTTTCATGGCGGAACGCTTCTAGCACGCGCGGCAGCAGCTTGTCCTGCGAGTAAGCCGCGGCGGCATCGCGCACCATGCGTTCGTCTTCGGTCAACTGCTGATCCAGCAGCAACGGGTCTTCCCAGTGAAACTGCGCGGCTACGGCCATGACGTATCTCCTGATTTCACGCTCAGAACAAGCTTGACTTGAGTTCCGCCTTGCGAAACAATGTTTTGCAAACGACGCCCGAGTGTAGCACCCTATGACGCTGCCATCCACTTTCTCCGCTCCGCTCGACGAACGCAAATTCGTCGTCGCCCTTGCCCGCGGGCTGGACCTGTTGCGCGCGTTCCAGCCGGGCGACACGATGCTCGGCAATCGCGATTTCGTCGAACGCACGGGTTTGCCGAAGGCAACCGTGAACCGGCTCGCCTACACGCTGACCGTGCTCGGCTATCTGCGGCTCGACGAAAGACACGGCAAATATGCGCTCGATGCGGGCGTGCTGTCGCTCGGCTTCGCGCTGCTATCGGGCAGCGACATACTCGAACTCGCGCGCCCGCACCTTCGCAGCCTCGCGCGCGAGGTCGGCGCGGCGGTTTCGCTCGGCTGCCGGGATGGGCTCGACATGGTGTATCTGGAGACGATCCGCAGCGAAACCGCGTTGACGCTCGGCCTCGCATCCGGCTCGAAACTGTCGATGCTGACGAGCTCGATGGGCCGCGCATATCTCGCCGTGCAGCCGCTCGACGCGCGTACTGCGTTACTCGCGGAACTGAAAAAAGCGGCAGGCAGGGCGGGCGCGATGCTGGTCGCCGAAGCCGAACAGGAGATCGCCGCGTTCGCGACCGAACGCTGCTGCTACTCGTTTCGTGCGTGGCATGACGACGTGAACGCGGTCGCGGTGCCGTTTCGCGAGCCGCGCGAAAACCGCTGGCTCGTGCTCAGCTGTAGCGGGCCGGCGTCGTCGATGGGGGAGGAGGTGTTTCGCGAGAACGTCGCGCCGCGTCTGAAGGCGCTCGCGGCGCGGCTGGGGGAGCCGGGCTGAGCGAAGGCCGGGGCGCCCGGGCCAACCGGGCCCACGCCGTGTCACGCCGCCCGGTCGTGATAATGCGCGTTGAACAATGGACCTTGCACGAACCGCACGTCGTACTGCTGTAGCGCGGAGAACTGCGTCTCGTCCATCACGCGATTGAAAATCAGCGGCACCCGCAGCCGGCCCGCGTAGCCGACGAGCGGCTTCACGGTCGCGTCGCGCAATGCGGCCGTCGCATCCATCTTGATGAAATCGAGCCGCGCGGTTTCCGATACCGACAGGATCTGCCCCGCGTTCGACAGATTGCCCGCCACCTTGAAGCCGTAGTGCTGATAGCTGCGCGTCAGATAACCCAGAAACGTCTTGTGCGCGACCGCCGCCGCCGGCAGTTCGATGACGATGCGCGTCGGATTCAGATTGAACGACGTCAGCACGCTCGAAAAATGCCGGCCGTGATCGTACTTCACACTCTTCAGCAGCCTCTCGTGCACGCGTAGAAACAGCAGCCCATGCCGCTGCGGGCCAAAGAAGTTGATTGCGTGCAGCGCGCGCGACATGCGATCAAGCGCGACCAGCTGCTGATCGTCGGCGATGTTGTCGAACGGATCGAACACGTCGAACGGCGGTGCGCCGAGCCGGTGCGTGACCGCCTGAAAGCCGAGCTCATCGCCGAAACGGTCGACTCCTTCCGCGCCGCATGATAGCGACTGCGCGAGCCCATGCACGCTGATGTCGAAGATCGGCTCGTAGGCGCTCGTGAGCTCGATGCCGTCGAAATGCGCGAGCGCGATGCCTGCGTGCGCGCCTTGTCCCATGGCCAGATGCTCGCCGAGAAACGGGTGATGAGCGGCGCGGGCGATCAGATCGGGGATGGTCGGCGAAATCATGAAGGCGAGTGAAAGGCGACGATGAACGCGCACCGGGCGCGTGGCTGCGCGACGCGATGGCCGCATCCATTGATGGTAGCAGTACGCGCCCTGCGCGGATTAACAAAATGCTCATAACGTTATTGGCCTGACGCTTATGGGCCGGGGCTCAGCGTGCAATCACGAGGTTGGCATGCCCGCTTCCAAGGGTATACGTTAGTTTCACTATTCGTAATTAGTTTTACTATGCGTAAAACGTGATTTCACCAGTTCGCGCGTCCGAAGCCGAGCCGGCCTGAGCGTGACTGCAAAGATCACGTAATCGGGAAAGAATCGAGCAACTCGCGGAGAACCTTGTATGGATACCTCAACACGTACGCCGGCCGACCAACGCCTGCGACCTGAAATCGAGCCCGGCTATCAGTCGGGTTTCGCGAACGAATTCGCAACCGAGGCGTTGCCTGGCGCGCTGCCGACCGGCCGCAACTCGCCGCAGCGCGCGGCCTATGGTTTGTATGCCGAGCAGATTTCGGGTACCGCGTTTACGGCGCCACGCGGTCACAACCGTCGCTCGTGGCTGTACCGGATTCGTCCCGCGGCGATGCACAAGCCGTTCACGATGATGCCGTCGGAGCGGCTCGTCGCGAAC
The DNA here is from genome assembly GCF_050436725.1 of Paraburkholderia sp. JPY465. Lineage (NCBI taxonomy): Bacteria > Pseudomonadati > Pseudomonadota > Betaproteobacteria > Burkholderiales > Burkholderiaceae > Paraburkholderia > Paraburkholderia sp. JPY465. Next base: position 2,797,067 of record NZ_JBNDMT010000003.1, on the reverse strand, counting down.
TTCGCCGAGGTGCCGCCGACGCCGCCGAACCAGCTGCGCTGGGACCCGCTGCCAATGCCGTCCGAACCGACCGATTTCATCGACGGCTGGGTGACCATGGCAGGCAACGGCTCGGCCGAAGCGATGAACGGTTGCGCGATCCATCTGTACGCAGCGAACCGTTCGATGCAGGACCGCTTCTTCTACAACGCCGACGGCGAACTGCTGATCGTGCCGCAACAGGGCCGCCTGTATATCGCGACCGAAATGGGCCGCATCGATATCGAGCCGTTCGAGATCGCGGTGATTCCGCGCGGCGTGCGCTTCGCGGTGAGCCTGCCGGACGGCAGCGCGCGCGGCTATATCTGCGAGAACTTCGGTGCGTTGCTGCGTCTGCCGGAACTGGGGCCTATCGGCTCCAACGGTCTCGCGAATCCGCGCGATTTCCTGACGCCGCACGCCGCGTACGAAGACCGCGAGGGCGCGTTCGAACTCGTCGCGAAGATGAACGGCAATCTGTGGCGCGCGGACATCGGCCATTCGCCGCTCGACGTCGTGGCATGGCACGGCAACTACGCGCCGTACAAGTACGACCTGCGCCGCTTCAACACGATCGGCTCGATCAGCTTCGACCATCCGGACCCGTCGATCTTCCTCGTGCTGCAATCGCAAAGCGACACGCCGGGCGTCGATACGATCGACTTCGTGATCTTCCCGCCGCGCTGGCTCGCGGCTGAAGATACATTCCGCCCGCCATGGTTCCATCGCAACGTCGCGAGCGAGTTCATGGGTCTCGTGCATGGCGTCTACGACGCGAAGGCCGAGGGCTTCGTGCCCGGCGGCGCGAGCCTGCACAACTGCATGACGGGCCACGGTCCGGACGCGGACACGTTCGAGAAAGCGTCGCATGTCGATACCTCGATGCCGAAGAAGGTCGACGACACCATGGCCTTCATGTTCGAGACGCGCACGCTGATCAAGCCGACGCGCTTCGCGCTCGAAACCGCGCAACTGCAGGCGCATTACTACGAGTGCTGGCAAGGCCTCAAGAAACACTTCAATCCGGAGCAACGATGAACGCGGTGAACGATCTCCAGGCGACGCTCGATGCGTCGCGCAAGAGCTGGATCGAGTCGGCCAACGAGCCGGCGAGCGACTTCCCGATCCAGAACCTGCCGTTCGGCATTTTCAGCGATCGTGGCAACGACGCGCGGCGCGTCGGCGTCGCGATCGGCGATCAGATCGTCGATCTCGGCGCGTTGCAGGCAGCGGGTCTGCTGAACGTGCCGGCGCAGAACGTGTTCGCGCGCGATGCGCTGAACGATTTCATCGCGCTTGGCCGCGACGCATGGCGCAGCGTTCGAATCCAGCTGAGCCAACTGCTCGCGCGCGACACCGCGACGCTACGCGACGATGCCGTGTTGCGCGCGAAGGTGCTGGTGAATCAGGCCGATGCGCGTCTGCATCTGCCGGTGCAGATTCCGGGCTACACGGATTTCTATTCGTCGAAGGAGCACGCGACCAATGTCGGCTCGATGTTCCGCGATCCGAAGAATGCGCTGCTGCCGAACTGGTCGGAGATGCCGATCGGCTACAACGGACGGGCGTCGTCGGTGGTCGTGAGCGGCACGCCGGTGCGTCGCCCCAATGGTCAACTCAAGTTGCCCGATCAGGAGCGCCCGGTGTTCGGCGCGTGCCGCAAGCTCGATATCGAACTGGAGACGGGTTTCATTATCGGCGGCGGCAATGCGCTGGGCGAGCCGATCGCATGCGAGGACGCGGAGGCGCACATCTTCGGCATGGTGCTGCTGAATGACTGGAGCGCGCGCGACATCCAGCAATGGGAATACGTGCCGCTCGGTCCGTTCAACGCGAAGACCTTCGCGACGACGATCTCGCCGTGGGTCGTCACGCTCGATGCGCTCGAACCATTCCGCGTCGCGCAGCCGGTGCAGGAGCCGGAGCCGCTCGCGTATCTGCGGCATCGAGGAAAGCATGCGTTCGACATTCATCTCGAAGTGAGCTTGCGCGCGCCACACGCGCGGCAAGCGAGCACGATCGCGCGGACCAACTTCAAATACATGTACTGGACGATGGCGCAGCAGCTCGCGCATCACACGGTGTCGGGTTGCAATACGCGGGTGGGCGACCTGATGGGCTCGGGGACGATCAGCGGGCCGACCGAGGATTCGTACGGCAGCCTGCTCGAACTGACGTGGAACGGCAAGAAGCCGCTGGAGCTGCACGAGGGCGGTACGCGCACGTTCATCGAGGACGGCGATGTGCTGACGCTGGTGGGCTGGTGCCAGGGCGACGGGTATCGCGTCGGGTTCGGCGCGTGTGCCGGAGAGATTCTGCCGGCGCGAGAGTGAGCGCGCGGCAGTCACGATGAACGAGGGCCGGCAGCGAATGCCGGCCCTCGTCGTTTGTGCGAGACCTTGGCCGTGCCGTGTCGCAATGACTCGGCGCGTCGTCCGCTTCATCTACCGAGCAACCCGAACACCGCCACGCCATTCGTCGTGCCGACATACACCTTGCCGTTCGCGATCATCGGTGTAATGAACTTGTTGCCGGTGCCGAACTGATCGCGCGTGCCCATCTGGTTGCTGTTGTACAGCTCGTTGAGCGTGACCGGGTCGAACGCATGGAGTGCCGCGACGTTGCCGTTTTCGGCGGCCCATACGATGCCATTCGACGTGCCATTCGCCGAGACGCTCGGCGTCGTGCCGGGATAGGCGAACGTCATCGCGCTTTGCGCGGTGGGTGTGATGGACAGCTTCGCATTGGTCACGGTGAATGCCTTCAGATGATCGCCGACCGAGCCGAAATACACGCGCCCGTTGAAATAGGCGGGCATGCCGAACTCGCCGCCCGCCAGCTGCGCGGTAATCTCCTGATAGATGTTGTCGGTCGTCGGGTTGAACTTGCCCATCGAATCGCGATTCAGCACGTAGATGGTGCTGTCCTTGCCCGCGCCGAGCGTCAGATGCTGCACGACGCCGTTCGCGTCGGTCAGGTCCGGCAGCACCAGTGCGCCGCCGGAGCCGAGGTCGATGTCGTCGTTGGCCTCCTGCACGACGTTCGTCATCGCGAAGTAGTCCGTGACCGACAGGCCGCCCGACGTGCCGAGCTTCAGGAACGAATTGCCGAAATCGTTGTTGGCCGGAAAGCCGCTCGGGCTCATCGTCGTTTCGAAAGTGCCGTTGGCATCGAGCAGATAGATCGACGAGCCGTCCGACGCCGGCCCCGCGCCGCTCATCCAGATCGCGCCGCCGATGCCGTTAGGCGTCACGTTGAGTACCGTGGTCTGCTGCAACGTGTCGGCGGCGTAGCCCATGATCCATCCCGTATAGCCGCCGTCGTCGCAGTGCGAGGTCCATGTCGTGTAGACCGTGTTGCCGAGCAATAGCAGCCCCGCGCGCTCCGCGTACAACGACGGGGTGAACGGCAGGACGCCGTTCGTATTGCCCGCGCCGGTGCCCGGGTAAGAGGCGACGGCGACTTCGGTGGGACCGTTCAGCAGTTCGGCGCCGGTCGCGAGGTCGAGCGCGTGAACGCGATGATGGTAGCCGCCGGCCGGGTCCTTCGACATCGCGACGACATAGATCGTGCCGTGCGTGCCGCGCGAACGGTCGATCACCGGTGTCGAGGTGATGCCGATCGTGTTCACGATCTGGCTGCAGCCGCGGTCGTCGCTCGGGGTTTCGCCGCTGCCGAGTGTGCGCACCTGCCACAGGGTCGCGCCGGTGTCGGCATCGAATGCGTACACGGTGTCGTTCTCGGTCGCGACGTACAGCACGTTGTGCGTGCCACCCGCGATCGCCAGCGAAGCGACGAATAGCGGCTGCGCGTCGACCTTGCCGTCGACGCTAAAGAAGCCGACCTTGCCGAATGTCGCGGCCGTCACGTTGGCGGGCGTCAGCGTGGTTTCGCCGAGGTTCTGGCCGGTGCGCGCGATGTCGTTGTGATAGGTGAGCACGTCCTGCACGGCTGCCGTCGACGTGCCACCCATCGACGTGGCCGAGCCGCTGCCCGCGGTGCCGGTGCTACCGGTGCCGCCGCTCGTGGTGCCACCAGTGGTGGTGCCGCCGCCGCTTGCCGCGGCTGGGGTCGATGCGCCCGATGAGGCGCTGCCGCCGGCGCTCGTGCCCGTCGGGGCACTGCTGTTTCCGCCTCCGCCGCCACCACAGTTTGCGGCGACGATCGCGGCTACCGCGATCGCCGTGCCCAACAGGCTGGCACGGAGCAACAAGCGCATCGCGACCATGGCGGACTCCCCGTTGCTTGCGGTGGCACCACAAAATATGGGCCGTGTCGAGTGCCCGCGCAACGTGGGTTGAAGATTATCACCCGGCGTATAGATCGTAAAAGCCAGCAACTAGCGTCTAATCGTCAACTCGCCGTCCGCAGCGTGATCCGCCGACGCTCCCACCACACCGCCACCAGAAACGCGAGCGCCGCGCACAACAGCACGCCGACCACCGCATCGTGGCCGACCGATTTCATTTGCATCAACGCAGTCGCGCAGGCCACCACCAGCACCGCGCCGACGATCACCTGACGGCCGCTCGTCGTCATCGACGCCGATCGCGAGCGTTGGCGCAATACCGTACCGGTGAGAGACGTTACCCCACGACAGATAAAGGGTGCCGTCGCGAGGCTCGTAAAAGACCTCCGGCGCGCCCATGTCTTCTGCATGTCCGTGCGCGTCGAATTCTCACTCGATGTGCGGAGTTTCGTCGCTTGGGTCCGCCAGTTCGGACGTGCGGACGGCCCATCGCTCAGGATTCGTGTAAAAGTCCAATCCGGTTAACCGGTGATGCCGGTCGACAAGCATCGATAAGGTGCCCGCCGTGAGGACATAGCGGGGCGCCAATGCCGAAGCGTGCATCCAGCAAGTCGCTGAGATTGTTTTGCTGTGCCTGCGGCGAAGCCCAAGGCGGATATGTGACCTCACAGGTCAGCGTAGAGCTTTGTTCATCCCACCGCACGACGGCGGAAACGCCGGTGGCAGGGGTAGTCGTGTAGACGGTGGGATGCTTCATCCAAGAGGTTTATAGGCAAAGTGCAGAACGGTGTGATCGCTCTCGCGAACCACGACTTCGGTCGGCAAGCTCACCCCGCCACCACCACCCGCCGCTCGATCGACACCGACCACAACGTCAGCAGCAGCGCACCCAGCGCGGTCGCGACGCCGACCCACGGCAGCGTCGTCAGCGGCGCGCCCGCGCCGATCGCCATGCCGCCGAGCCATGCGCCGGTTGCGTTGCCGAGGTTGAAAGCGCCCTGATTGAGCGTCGACGCAAGATTCGGCGCGTGGCTTGCGCGATCGACGATCAGCATCTGCAGCGGCGGCACGATTGCGAATGCGAGCACACCCCACACGAACACGGTCAGCATCGCCGGAATGCGCGCGTGCATGGTGCCCGCGAACACGCACAGAATCACGACGATCGCCATCAGGAACGCGACTAGCGACGGCATCAGCCGCCAGTCCGCGAGCTTGCCGCCGAGCGTGCTGCCGACCGTCAGCCCGAGGCCGAACAACAGCAGCACCAGCGTGACCGCGTGCGGCGTGAAGCCGGTCACGTCTTCGAGAATCGGCGTGATGTAGGTGAAGGTCGAGAACAGGCTCGCCGACGCGAGCACGCTGATGCCGAGCACCATCAGCACCTGCGGGTTCTTCAGCACGCTGAATTCGCGCACGAGGCTCGCCTTTTGCATCTCGATCTTCGCGGGCAGGCACACCGCGAGCGCGGCCGCCGCCAGCACGCCGATGCCGGTCACGGCCCAAAAGGTGGCGCGCCAGCCGACCGCCTGGCCGAGCGCGGTGCCGAGCGGCACGCCCAACACGTTGGCGAGCGTGAGGCCGGTGAACATCAGCGCGATTGCCTGCGCGCGGCGATTGGGCGCGACGAGGCCTGCCGCGACCACCGAGCCGATGCCGAAAAACGCGCCGTGGCAGAACGCGGTGACAATGCGCGCGGCCATCAGCACCGCGTAACCCGGCGCGATCGCGCACAGCAGATTGCCGACGATGAACACGCCGATCAGGCTCATCAGCGCCTTCTTGCGCGGCATGTTGGCGACCGCGATCGCGACGATCGGCGCGCCGATCGTCACACCGAGCGCATAAGCGGACACCAGCATGCCAGCCGCCGGAATCGACACGGACAGATCGCGCGCGACGTCGGGCAACAGCCCCATGATGACGAACTCTGTGGTACCGATTCCAAACGCGGCAACGGCAAGGGCAAGCAGAGGCAAAGGCATGGCGATGATGGGGTGTGACGCGTGAAGCGGCGCGAAAAACGGGCGCCGGGCGGGCGTTCCGAAGGCGGAAACGCTGTCGCCGGATAGGGGAAAACAGTAGGGGATTCTACCTAAGTCAATTCTGCCTTGCAGGCCGTCAGGAAAGCTGTTGTTTTTGTGGAAAGCGGCGCTCAGCGTCGCGCGAGGTTGCGTTGCAGCGCCGCGCAGCCCGCATCCACCAGCATTTCGACCACGTTGGCGCGCTCGTCGGGCTTGAAGTCGCTGATCCAGATCACGCGGCAACGCGTGGGCGTGTCGGCGACGACCTGCAACGTCGAGTGATGATGCTCGAAGCGTCCGCCGCCCACCGAGTAGGCGAGCCGCAGGTGCGCATCGTCGACGGCGATCACCCGTTCCTCGACCACGGTGCCGTCGGCGAACGTGACCCAGCGCAGTTCTCCTTCCATGCGCGCCTCGGTCAGCACGCCCGCGAACGCGCGGGCGACGTCGGCGGGGTCGCGCAGCGCCGCCCATGCATCGGCCGCGGCGGTTTCCACGGCAATTTCCCGGTAGATCGTAGCCATCGCAGTTCCTCTTATACGTGTCAGGTAAGCATGTCTCAACGATTCGGCGGCGCCGGCTGATCTGCGTCGAACCTGTCGCCATGACGGCCCGCGCCCGATGCAAAGCGCGCCGCGCCCGCCGCGCCCTCGGCGAAGACCGCCGCGTAGCCGCCCGCGCCTTCGCGCCGCAACGCCTCGGCGAGATCGTCAAGCGTGCTGTTCTCGAGCACGGAACGGCGATCGGCGAGCAGCGCCGCCTGCGGAAACGCGGCGAGCTCCGCGGCCAGTTGCTCGGCGGCCGCGCGCGCTTCGCCCTTCGGCACTACGCGATTGGCGAGCCCGAACCCTAGGGCCTCGTGCGCATCGACCGCGCGGCCGGTCAGGATCAGATCGAGCGCGCGCGACAAACCGATCAGCCGCGGCAGCCGGATCGTGCCACCGTCGATCAGCGGAATGCCGACGCGCCGGCAGAACACACCGAGCACCGCGTCTTCCTCGACGACGCGCAGATCGCACATCGCGGCAAGCTCGAGTCCACCCGCGACCGCGTAGCCGGCGATCGCGGCGATCACCGGCTTGCTCAAGCGTGTGCGGGTCGGTCCCATCGGACCCGGGCCGCTGCCGTCGGCGTGCAGTTCGTTGCGACGCGTGTCGTCGGCGAGCGCGCTCAGGTCTGCGCCCGCGCAAAACGTGCCGCCCGCTCCGAACAGCACGGCCGCGCGCCATGCGGGCTCGGTCTCGAAACGGCTGAACGCGGCGCTCAACGCGTCGGCCACCTGCCGGTCGACCGCGTTGCGCCGCGCGGGCCTGTCCAGCACGATCGTCGCGACGCCGTTGACGTCATGCGACTCGATTCGCACATGATGATTGAAATGTTCGGTGGCTATCATCGTTAGGTATACTTGAACGGGTATCTGAAACGCCGAGTTCGCGTGATGATCAGGAAGTGTTGCCAACCGCTCATGCAGCGCGATTAATCCGGTAGGCCGTCATGTTTTCGTCACATCCGGCTCGTAGCGTTAGCGCTCTATTAATGCGCTGGTGTCCCGCCGCCAGCTTGCCGAGTGTGCCTTTGTCCCTGCCTTTGCCCAATTCATCGCCGGCCTCCGCACCGACCAGCGCCGAAACGGTCTGGATCGTGCCGTTGCGCGAGCATTCATGGTACGACCACGTGCGTCTGAAGCGCGTATTCGTTACCGACGGCACCCGTCACCAGGTGGTGCTCGTCGATCTGCGCAAGCTGCTCGTGTGCGCGAATCGCGACAACACCGATTACGTGCTGAAGCCGGTCGCCGAATGGCACGCGGGCAAGATCCGCGGCATTCGCGAGTTTCTCGATCCCGACAGCGCGCGCATTCCGCAGATGCCCTACGTGACGATCTCCACGCGTCGCGCGCCGGGATTGCTCGGCTGGATCGGCATAGAGCGCGAGGGGGTGGTGGCGTTTCGCAACGGCCAGCATCGCGCGCGCTACCTGGCCGACGCGGGCGCGCGCTGGTGTCCGGTCGAAGTGCACGAGCGCGAGGCAGCATTGCTGCGTGAGCTGTGCGGCGCGGCCGATGATGCCCGCACCGAGATTCGCGCGACCCCACTGAGCGACAGCGACGTCTGAGTTTCGCGGTCCGCGGCAACTCGCATAGACCTCGGTTATCACCGCTACCCCGCCTGCACGACGTTGCGCGGCGTGCCCGCCTGCCACGCCGCGATGTTCGCGAGCGTGGTTTGCGCGATCTCGGTCATCGCCTCGCGCGTGAAGAACGCCTGGTGCGCGGTGACGATCACGTTCGGGAACATCAACAGACGCGCGAGCACGTCGTCCTGCAGCGGCAGATTCGAATGATCCTCGAAGAAGATGCCGCCTTCTTCCTCGTACACATCGAGCCCGAGATGGCCTAGCTGGCCGTCCTTCAACGCGCCGATCAGCGCGTTCGCCTCGACGAGCCCGCCGCGCCCGGTGTTGATCAGCATCGCGCCGCGCTTCATCTTCGCGAGCGCGGCGCGGTTGATCAGATGATAGGTGTCGGGCAGCAGCGGGCAATGCAGACTGACGATGTCCGATTCGGCGAGCAAGGTATCGAGCGGCACGTAGCGCGCGCCGAGCGCGATCAGTTCGTCGGCGTGCGGCCCCGGGTCGTAGGCGAGCACCTGCATGCCGAAGCCCGCCATGATGCGCCCGAATACCCGGCCGATGATGCCGGTGCCGATTACGCCGACCGTCTTGCCGTGCAGGTCGAAGCCGAGCAGCCCATGCAGCGAGAAGTCGCCTTCGCGCGTCCGCGCGACCGCGCGCGGCAGGCGCCGGTTCAACGCGAGAATCAGCCCGACCGCATGTTCGGCGACCGCATACGGCGAATAGGCCGGCACGCGCGCGACCGGCAGGCCGAGCCGCTCGGCCGCCGCGAGGTCGACGTGATTGAAGCCCGCCGAGCGCAGCGCGATCATGCGCGTGCCGCCCGCATGAAGCCGTTCGAGCGTGGCGGCGTCGACCTTGTCGTTGACGAACGGGCAGACCACGTCGTAGCCATGCGCGAGGATCGCGGTCTCGCTGTCGAGAGGGGATTCATGGAAATGCAGTTCATAGCCATGCGCGGCATTGGCTTCGGTGAATGTATCGACGTCGTATTGACGGCTGCTGAACAGGATCGTGCGCATATGAGGCTCCGAAGAAGCGTGCTTTAGACGTGATTTGCGAAGTCGGTTTTTCGTAAATGAATAACAGTGACAGAGGTGCCGAACTGCAATATCGAATGCACAAACATGCGGCAAGAAACGGGTCAAACAGCAGATTATCTTTCTCACGATGTTAGGCGACTTCGCGAGGAAAGAGTAACTGTCGGGCATTCGGACGCGCGCTTAGCGCGCCGGCTACCCTGGCCAAAAAACTTGCGCAATCGCGCGGTTCGGTGAATGATCGGACGAACGGCCTCGAGCGGCGTATCTGCGGCGAGGCCGTTCGCTCCTTTGCGCTTCACATTCACACACCGATCATGCCGACTTCCACTCCTACTACCGTTGCTGCGTCCGTCCCCTGTCCGGTTGTCGAATCGCTCGACGCCATCCTTCCCGAAGAACCGCTGCTGATGATGGGCGCCGGCCCCGTGCCGATTCCCGCCGCGGTCGCGAAGGCCAATGCGATCGTGATCAACCATCTGGGCGGCACGATGGCGAAGGTGGTGAACCAGGTGAAGACGATGGCGCGCTACGTGTTCCAGACGCAGTCGAAGTGGGTGCTCGGCGTAGCGGGACCGGGATCGGGCGCGATGGAGATGGCGATCTGCAATCTCGCGTGGGAAGGCACGCGCATGCTGTGCATCAAGAACGGCTTCTTCAGCGACCGCATGGGCGAAATGGGCCGGCGCGTCGGCGCGAGGGTGACCACGCTCGAAGTCGCGGACCGCACGGTCGCGAGTCTCGATCAGGTCGCCGAAGCGCTGCGCCGCGAGCGTCCCGAGGTCGTCACGGTCGTGCAGGGCGAGACCTCGAACACCGTGTGGAACCATCATCTGAAAGACATCGTCGCGCTCGCGAAGGAAGCCGGCGCGCTCGTGATCGTCGACGCCGTCTGCACGCTGAGCACGATGCCGCTCGAAATGGACAACTGGGGCATCGACGCGGTGATTACCGGCGGGCAGAAGGGCTTGTCGTCGATTCCGGGTGTGTCGCTGATCGCGTTCTCAGACGCGGCGTGGGCGCGCGTCAAAGGCCGCACGGTGCCCAACACGCACTGGTGCCTCGATGCGTCGCTGGCGGAAAACTTCTGGCACAACGCTGGTTATCACTACACGGCGCCGGTGTCGGGCGTACTCGCTTTGCACGAGGCGCTGCGGCTCGTCTGCGCGGAAACACTGGAGAAGCGTTTCGCGCGCCATCTGAAATGCTCGCTCGCGTTGCAGCAGGGCGTCACCGCGATGGGCCTGCAACTGTATGCGCCGGAGAATTGCCGGCTCAACTCGGTGATCGGCATCGAGGTGCCGGACGGCCTGAGTCCCGCCGACGTCTGCGCGCATATCTCGCGACAGCATCAGGTGGAAATCGCCGGCTCGTTCGGTTTGCCGATCGTGCGGATCGGCCAGATGGGCGAGCAGTGCCGCGAGCACAACCTGTTTCGCACCGTGCACGCGCTCGGCCGCACGATGGTCGATCTCGGCGTCAAGGTCGATTTGCCGGCGGGTGTCGCGGCGCTCGAGCGCGGATTGAGCGAAGGTAAATAAGGCATTTGACGACGCGCTACGAATAGCATTCGTAGCGCATATTTTTTGTGCGATCCAGCACTTTATAGTCCCATTAGAAAGTTTTTTTCCGCCATTATCGCGTCGCAATAAATTAATGCTTCGCAAGGTTTTTACATAACAATTGCGGCATCGCTGAAACCCTTACGGAATAAGGCTCTGCGCCTTTCTAAAGGGTTTTTTTCTCTTCTTACTTTCTATTGTCCTCTGTGCGGCGGCGCACGTATCCAGATCAGGCGGAAACGTAAAGTAGGTCACGGCGAGAGCAGCGCAATGCGCTCGCTGCGGTAAATCGCAAGACCATGATTCGACACACGGCGCGTGCCAGGACGCGCCTGCCGCGCTCATGCATGCTTTCCGCCGAAACATAGCTTTAACGCCCAAGCGCCCCCGCGAGGCGATAAAAAGGATTTCTATCCAATTCGATAGTTCGATCGCGTGGAGTCTCGAAGCATGTCTTCGAGGGCCCATGCACGTACGAAGCAAGGAAATCGACACTATGGCGAGCGCATACGACTCAGGTCAATCGGCAGCGGTTATTGTTGGAGCAGAGTTGAACGGACTGGGGGTAGCGCGATCGCTCGCGCAGGCCCGCGTTCCGGTTGTCGCAGTTGATACGAGGAGCCGCGCGGCGACGTGGTGCCGACACGTTCACGCGCATCAGGTAAAAAGTTTCGTTGGAAAAATATTCGTCGACGAAATGATCGAACTCGGCAAGCGGTTCGATCGTCTGCCGGTTCTGATTCTGACGGACGAAGACGCGGTGCATGCGGTATCGGAAAATCGGCTGGCTTTGTCGCACTGGTATCGATTCCGTTTGCCCGCCGACGACACCGTCAAGATGTTGTCGAGCAAGGCGCGCTTTCACGAATTCGCACAGAGCCATGGCTTTCGGGTGCCGCGCTCGGTCGTGCTCGAAAAGCTTGCCGACATCGAACGGCTGGCCGAACTGCGCTACCCGTGCGTGCTGAAACCAGATGACAAGCGCAACGTGCTGCGCGGCGAGAAAGAACGCGCGGTGCGCGTCGACACGCTGCAGCATGCACGCGATCGCGCGATCGCGATGCTGGCGACGCCAGGCGGCATCATCGCGCAGGAGTGGATCGAGGGGCCCGACAGCAACATCCACTTCACGCTGTTCTATCGCGGCGCCGACGGCAAGATGGTCAGCATGTTCACCGGCCGCAAGGTGTTGAGCTCGCCCCCGGGCGTCGGCAACACCGCCATCTGCGTGGCCGCGCCCGAAGCGCGCGGGACGCTCGAACCGCTGACGCGGCGCTTCGCCGAGGCGGCCGGTTTCGACGGCATGGGCAGCATCGAGTACAAATGGGACGACAACTACAACGAGTTCGTGATGGTCGAGCCGACGGTCGGCCGCACGGACTGGCAGGAGGAGATCGCGACGCTGTGCGGCGTCAACATTCCGCTTGCCGCGTACCGCCATGAACTCGGCCTGCCGTTACCTGTCGAGCGCCTGAGCCGGGTACCGGTCGCGTGGCGCGCGACGTTTTCCGACCGGCCGCCGCCCGAACTGCTGAGCGAGCGCACCAAAATTTTCGATGGCTATTTTCGCTGGAATGATCCGTTGCCAGCGTTGCAGCACTATGTCGTGATGAATCCGCTGCGACGCATGAAGCGCAGCTGGAAAAAAGCGATCAGGGCGCCCGAGTCGCGTCAGGCCAAAGCCTAACGCTAACGACAAAAAAGCCGTTCCCCCTGGAGACCAGCAATGTCTTTGACCGATACCATCATCATTGGCGCGGGGCCGTACGGGTCATCTCTTGCCGCGCATCTGAAGGCCGCCGGCGTGGATCACCAGATCCTCGGCGAACCGATGGGAGCGTGGCGAAACTACATGCCGCCCGGCATGCTGCTGCGCTCCGAAGCTTTTGCGTCGAGCATGCACGCGCCGCGCAGCGGCTTTACCGTCGAAGACTACTGCCGCCTCAAAGGGCTGCCTTACCGGCCGCTCGGCATGGCGCTGCCGCTCGAGACCTTCGTCGAGTACGGGCTGTGGTTCCAGTCGAATCTGGTCGGCGAAATCCAGCCAGTCGATGTACTCGCATTGCGCCGCGTCGGCGATCAGTTCCAGCTATCGCTGAGCGACGGCCGCTCGCTCGCCGCGCGCCGGGTCGTGATCGCGCTCGGCCTGAAGGGCTTCGCGCAAACTCCGCCGGCGCTGCAGGACTTGCCGCCGCAGTATGCGTCGCATTCGGAGCTGTACGGGAACCTCGAATGGGCGCGCGGCAAGGACATTGCGATCGTCGGCGGCGGGCAGTCGGCGCTCGGGCTGTCCGCGTTGCTCAACGAGCTCGGCGCACGCGCGCACGTGCTGATGCGCGAGAGCAGCGTGGTGTGGCATGAGCGGCCGCACGGCGGGCGCAACATCCTGTCGCGCATCAAGAGACCCGACGCGGGGCTCGGGCGCGGCTGGCGCTCCCTGTTCCTGTCCGAGTTTCCCGGCGTGTTCCACATGCTCGACCCGCGACGCCGCAAGCTGATCATGGAGCACACTTATGGCGCGTCCGGCGCATGGTGGCTGCACGATCGCGTGGTCGGCAAGGTACAGATCTCGCATCGCACCGTGGTGCGCTCCGCCGCGATCGAAAACGACCGCGTCGTCCTGAACGTGCTGACCGACGGCAAGGAAGCGCGCGTGAGCGCCGATCACGTGATCGCCGCGACCGGTTTCAAAACCGACATGCGGCAGCACGCGTTCCTGTCGAAAGATCTGGCCGACGCGATTTCGAATCAGGGCGGCATGCCCGACCTGAACTCGCACTACGAAACGCGCGTGCGCGGCCTCTATGTGATCGGTCCGGCGTCCGCCCACAGCTTCGGGCCCGTGATGCGCTTCGTCTATGGAACCAAGCACGCGTCGCCGACCGTGGCGCGGCACCTGATCGGCTCGTTGAAAGCGGGCTCGCGGCAACGCGCGTGGCCCGTCGTCCATGCACCCATGCCGGAGCGCTCAGGTGAATAAGACCCAAACAACGGGCGCGTCTTTCCGCTCGCGCCTCTCCGATAGCTACCGCGGACCCCGCATGAAGCGCTACAAGGCGCTCGTGAAAGAGATGCTCGCGGGCTTCGTGTTGTGGTCGGGTCTTGCGTGGTGCACGCGCAAGCTACTGTGGCGCGATCGCGTGGCCGTGCTGCTTTATCACGATCCTGATCCGGACACGCTCGACCGTCATCTGACTTATCTGAGCAAGCTGTGCGAGTTCGTGCCGTTGACCGACGTCAGCGCGCCCGGCCGCGGCCGCCCGCGCGTGGCGATCACGCTCGACGACGGCCACGCGGGCAACGCGAAGCTGTTGCCGGTGTTCATCAAGCACAAGGTGCGCCCGACGATCTTCCTGTGCAGCCGCATCGTCGGACGGCCGCGCAGTCACTGGTGGCTGCATCCGGGTTCGCTGCGCGTCGGCCATGAACGTCTGAAGCGCATGACGAACGAAGAGCGCCTCGCCGCGCTGGCGGCTGAAGGCTACCAGCAGGACGGCGACGACCGGCCGACCGGCCTGTCGATCGAACAGATGCAGGCGATGCGCGAGCACATCGACTTCCAGGCGCATACGCGCTTCCATCCGATCCTCACGCATTGCAGCGACGCTGAAAGCCAGGCCGAAATCAGCGACAGCCGCCATGAAATCGCGGCGCTGCTGCAACAGCCGTGCGAGCACTTCGCGTATCCGAACGGCAATTACGGCGAGCGCGAAGTGGAGTTCGTGCGCGCGGCGGGCTTCAAAACCGCGCGTACCTGCGACATCGGCTGGAACGATCAGCACACCGATCCGTACCGGCTGCGCACGATCATCATCGACGATGCGGCGTCGACGCTGCGCTTCGCGGCGCAATTGAGCGGCATTGCACTGTTCCTGCGCTATCTGCGCGAGGGCGGCGGCTGGCGCGGCAAGTTTCCGCAGTTTTGAACAGAGGGAGCGCCCGGACCACGCGAATGGTCCGGGCAAAGCCGTCCGGGTTCTTCGCGAGACGGCTCGAGAGGCAGACAACAGGAGGGGAACATGCAGCGCTGCAGGGTACTGGTGATCAACGATTACGCGCACATGGGCGGCGCGGAAGTGGTCTATCAACAATCGGCCGAGCTGTTGGGCACGCTGCGCGGCGTCGAGGTCGAGCGTTTCGACGATAGCCAGTTCTCCGGCCGCTCGACGATGCTGACGCGCTCCTGGAACACGACCGCCGCGCGCGCGCTCGAAAAGGCGCTGCACCGTTTCCGGCCGCATCGGCTGATGGTGCACAACTACCACAACGTGCTATCGCCTTCGATTCTCAGCGTGATCGCGCGCAACCAGCGTCAGTTCGGCTACCGCGCGTATCACACCTGCCACGACTATCACCTCGTCTACTACAACCCGTCGCTGCAGTACTTCGACAAGGACAAGCGGCCGATCATTCTGCCGCTCGACGTGTTGCGCACACGCGCGGTCTTCACGTTGCGGCCGACGCCGAAGGGCCTCGTGCACGATCTGATGACCAAGGCGTGGTGGCACGCGGTCCGCGCGGCTTATCAGCCCGCGCGCGTGTTCGACAAGATCCTGTGCCCGAGCCTGTTCATGCAGCAGGCGCTGCATCGCGTGGGCATCGAGAACACGGTGATCGTGCACAATCCGTCGGCGGTGCCGAGTGCGATGCCGATCGTCACGGTGCGCGACAAGGAGCGCTTCAACATCGCGTTCGTCGGACGGATCTCGCCGGAGAAAGGCCTGCTGCAATTTCTGACGCTTTGTGAGGCGGCGGGCTTCGAACGCATCAATAGCATCGGCGTGTATGGCGACGGGCCGGATCGCGCGGCGATCGAACAGCGCTACGCGTCGCTGATCGCCGAGCGCAAGCTGATCCTGTTCGGCACGATGCCGCAGCAGCAGCTGTTTCCCGCGATGCGCGAGTTCGCCGATGCGGTGGTCGTGCCGTCGGTGGGCGCGGAGAACGCGCCCCTCGTCGTCGTCGAGGCGGCGATGCTCGGCCTGCCGGTGCTGATTCGCGATGGCGGCAGCATGGCGGTGACAGCGGAATCGGTCGGCAACAAGATCAAGTTCAAGTTCGATCCGGGCAGTCTGAAACAGGCGCTCGGCGAATTGGCCGTTCATCTGGCCGATGAGCACAGAAAGTACGACGTCGGCGAATATCTGCCCGAGCATTACGCGCGGCGTCTGGCAGAAATCATGCACATCGGCGAAAGCTCGGCGCCCATCGCACCGTCGCGCCGGCGCGCGCGCTATGCAGATAATCCGCGTCCGGCGCCCTGAAAATAGTCGGTGCTGATTGTGGCAAACGGCGTGTATATCCGCACGGTTATCGTCGCTTTAAACATGCGTTTTTTATTGCGTGATTTGTCTGAAGCAATCCTGTAGCAATCAGCTTTTGTGTGCGCTGCCGAACGTTGTAAGGACGGGCTCTCTGAATATTATGATCGCCAAGGAAAGGCTTTTTTTCGAGCATTGAAGCGCGCGGCTCGACAGGGTAAGCGAGGGCGCGTAGCTGGCGATGATCGGCTCGATGGCCGACCAAACCGCAGACTCATCAGAACAAGAGCATGTGCAGGTCGTGAGCGTTTGCGTGGAAAAACGGCGGACGAGACGCGGCTAATCGGGGAAATATTCGCTACCGGGCCCGGCAGTCAGCTCAACCCAAACAGAATGTGGCCGCATGCGGCCACATCAGCGATACGGGGGATCCAAACGGTGGTGCGCTAAAGCTCAGCGCACGCCGTACGGATCAGAGGACTCGGGAGAGGCGTAGGTCTGGTCTGAATTCCACAAATCGCTGCCGTAGGGGTCCGCTGAGTTCTTGCCGCGGACAGGCTGCGCAACGCTTGTACGTTTCTGCTTCGGAAGGCTGTTTTTAGTTTGGGTGTACACGTTGGGCGCGACATAGCGGTTCTTTTTTGCGTACGCGAAATCCGACGGGGAGCCGTAAAGCGTCGTGGAACTGGCCGCATGAGGCGTCATCGCGTCGAGTTGCGAGTGCTTGGCGACATAACGCGGCGCATAAGCGGAAGAGGAGGCGGACACGATGCTCTGGGCGTGTCCCACCTGGGCAGTCAGTAATACCGGTAATACGGCGGCAAGAAGTTTTTTCATTTCGGTCTCCGTAAAAAAGCGAGTGGTGCGATGTTAGGGAAAAGAGCCGAGCTCGCATAGGTGCTGTTACACACAAGGTAGCCGATGTGGCGTAAATCAGCTACCCCGTCCGATCGAGGCGGTCGGCTCGACGGACACGGGCGTGACTGGATGCGGCGACGTGCCGGTCCGGGCGCCGCGAAGTAGTGGGAAACCGTCGGGACTTTGGGAGAACTCGCATGAACCAAAGCAGTGCACCATTCGATAGCCGGAACAACAACAGCGAACATCCGCCGGCAGGCTTCGCGAACTATCTGGATGCGCTGTATGACAACCGCAAGCTGATTGCCATCACGACGGCCATCGCGGTCGCGCTCGGCATCGGTTATTCGGTGTTCTCCCAACCCGTCTATCGCGCGGACATCCTGGTGCAGGTCGAGGAGAACGCGGGAACCTCGTCCAAGAGCGTGATCGGCGACGTGTCCGCGATGTTCGACGTAAAGACCGCGACGTCCGGCGAGGCCCAGGTGATCGGCTCGCGCATGGTGGTGGGCCGCGCGGTCGACAAGCTCAATCTCGACATCGAAGCGGCGCCGCGCTACTTCCCGCTGTTCGGCCGCTGGCTCGCCCGCCATTCCGATCATCTGTCGACGCCGGGACCGCACGGCTACGTGTACGGCAACGAGCGCATCACGGTGTCGAAATTCGACGTGCCGGAAGAGCTGTTCGACCGTCCGTTCGTGCTGAGGATGGGCGAGGGTTCGAGCTACGAGCTGCAATACGGCAAGCTGAAGCTCGACGGCACGGTCGGCCAGGCGCTTACCGCGACGACCAACTACGGGCCGCTCACGCTCGTCGTCGACCGGATCGACGCGAAGCCCGGCGCGACCTTCGAATTGCGGCGCCAGTCCGCGCTGACGACGACCGAAAAGCTGCGCAAGGAATTGACGATCTCCGAAAAAGGCAAGGAGTCCGACATCCTCGGCGTGTCGCTCGAGGGCAGCGATCCGAATAAGATCAGCGCGATTCTCGGGACCATCGCGGGCGAATACGTGAGCCAGAACCTGAAGCGCAAATCCGAGGAAGCGGAGCGTTCGATCCGTTTCCTCGAAATGCAGCTTCCGGAAATGCGCCAGCAGCTTTCGGATTCGGAAACGCGCTTCAACGACTTCCGCGCGAAGCATGGCACCGTCGATCTCGGCGAGGAAGCGACCAACCTGCTTCAACTGTCGGTTCAGGCGCAGACGCGGCTCGCGGAACTCCAGCAGAAGCGCAATGAACTGCTGTCGCGCTTCACCGACCAGCATCCGGCGGTGCAGTCGGTCAACGCGCAGTTGCGTGCGGCGCAACAGGAAGCGAAAGATCTCGCGAGCCGGACGCAGTCGCTGCCGCCGCTCGAACAGAACGTGCTGCGCCTGCAGCGCGACGTGCAGGTCGGCACCGAACTCGACACGTCGCTGCGCAATACGCTCGAACAGCTGAAGCTGATCAAGGCGGGCAAGGCCGGCAATGTGCGCATCGTCGACGGCGCCGTCGCGCCCGATACGCCGGTGCGGCCCAAGCCGCTCCTGATCATCATCGGCGCGATGATGCTCGGCGTGTTCGTCGGCGCGGTGATCGCGCTGGTGCGTCAGCGTCTGTTCGATGCGATCGACGATCCGTACGAAGTCGAGCTGCGCACCGGTCTGCCGGTCTACGCGAGCGTGCCGTTCAGCCGTCAGGAAGAGCGCTTCGCGCACAGCCGTCGCCGTCCGGAATCGAAGGCGCTCGTGCTCGCGGGCGAAGCGGTGATCGATCCGGCGATCGAAAGTCTGCGTGGCTTTCGCACCGCGCTCGAATTCACGATGACCAAGGCGCGCAACCATATCGTGCTGATCACGGGCCCGACGCCGGGCATCGGCAAGTCGTTCGTGTCGCTGAATCTCGCCGCAGTCATCGGTGCGACCGGCAAGCGCGTGCTGCTGGTCGACGGTGACCTGCGCCGCGGCTTCCTGCATCGGCATCTCGGCGGCGATCGCGGTCCCGGCCTGTCCGATTTGATCCAGGGCGCGTACCGCCCCGAAGAGCTGATTCGCGCGACCCGTTTCCAGGGTGTCGATTTCATCGCGAGCGGCCGCCAGGTGGCGAGCCCGAGCGACGTGCTGTCGAACGCGCGGCTCGAGTCGGTGCTGCGCCAGGTCGCGACCGGCTACGACGTCGTGCTGCTCGACGGCCCGCCGGTGCTGCTCGCCGCGGATGCGGTGCGGCTCGCGTGCGTGGCAGGCACGACGTTCTTCGTCGCGCGTCAGGGTGTGACGGGCATCGGCGAGCTGCGTGAGTCGGTCCGCCAGATGCAGAAGGTCGGCCTGCCGGTGCGCGGCGTGATCATGAACGGACTGAAGATGCGGCCGGGACGCTACAGCTACGGCTACGGACGCTATCGCTACGCGGCCTACATCTACAAACCGTACGACCGATGAACCCGGGCGCGTGGTTCGCGACGCTCCCGCGGTGCGGGGCGTAGCGCCCGAATGGACCGATCAGAAAAACCAACATAGCAATGCGAAGGGATCTTACGGCCGCGCTTGCCGAGCGCACACCGTACAGGCAAGGGACTACTCGGATGAAACAGCTATTTGTCACGCCTTTTCTGCCTCAGAAAAACGCGCCGCAAGCTGGCCACCGGTTGGCCTACGACTACCTGATCAAACTGAGCGCGGAATCGGAGCTGGACGTGCTGATCGTGTCGCGCGTGCCGGTCGACGAAAAGGACATCGAGTTCCGCGCGAACGTACGCAACGTCTATATCCAGTACGTGAGCCGGTTCGACCTGATTCCGTCGTTCCTCGCGAATCCGATGACGTTTTCACCGCGCCTGTACTCGCGCTATAAACCCGCGATCGGCAAGTTCCTTTGCGAGCTCGTCGACAGGCACCGTTACGACACGGTGCGGCTCGAGTTCTCACAATGCTTCACGTATGCACAGAACCTGCGCGAGCGTTTCCACGACGGCGTGAAGATCGTGATGTGCGCGCATGACGTGCAGATCCAGGTCATGCTGCGCATCAAGTCCATCGAAGGATGGCTGTTTACCCGGCAGACCTTCATGCTCGAACAGCGTCTGCTGAAGCTGGCCGACAAGGTGCTCGTGCTGTCGAGCAAGGACGCGCAGCTGATCAACGGCCTGTATCCCGGGGTCGGCACGGTGCAGGTCGTGCCGATCTCGCTGCCGGCGTTTCTGAAGGAAGTGCGGCGCTCCAAAGACACGATCGAGAAAGGCAACATCCTGTTCTGGGGGGCGATGCAGCGCCGCGAAAACGAAGAAGCGCTGCTCAATTTCATCGACGCGATCTTTTTGCCGCTGCGCCAGCGCGGTCTGCAACTCAAGCTGTTCGTGGTCGGCTCCGATCCGAGCGAGCGCGTGAAGCGGCTGAATAGCGACGATATCTGCGTGACCGGTTTCGTCGAAAATCCGGGCAAGTACTTCGAGTCCGCCGATATCGGCGTGGTGCCGCTGCTGTCCGGCGCAGGCGTCAAGCTGAAGACGCTCGAAATGCTCGCGGCGAAACTGCCGGTCGTGTCGACGCCGCTCGGCGCGGAAGGCGTCGAGCACGACGGCACCTTGCTCAACGTGTGCGAGATCGATGAGTTCCAGCACGTGATCGAGCGCATCTACCGCGGGGAACCGGTCAACGTCAACGCCTCCGTGGCGTATCAGGCGTGACGCCATGATCGCGACCATCGCCTATCTGCTGGCCGTCGTGCTGTGCGCATCGCGCGGCGTGCTCGAGTATCTGATCGGCAAGGACGCCGCCTATCTGATCCAGGTCGGCGGCATCGTCGGACTGCTCGTGTGGTACATCTCGCCGACGGCGATCGCCGCTTACTTCCGCGACGAAGGACGCCTGTCGTTCGGCTTGCTCGTGGGCATGCTGTTCTCGATCGGGCTGTCGATCGTCGCGACGCTCGCAGTCACCGATCAGCTCGGGCAGTCCTATCTGTTCGTCTTCATCTTCACGCTGTTCATCTATTTCTACGCGATCTCGAACTATCAAAGACGCTTCGTGCGGCCCCGCGTCGCCTATGTCGGGCTCGTGCTGATCGCGCTGATCGAGGCGGGCGTCGCGCTCGCGCAGCAGCAGAACGTCTTCCCTATCGATCTGCCCGGCGCGACTTACGGCTTCGACAACCTGCGCGCGCCGTCGCTGACCGGCAGCTATCTGCATTACCCGCTGTTCGTCGCGATTGCCGCGTCGCTGTGCGGCGTCGATTATCTGGTGCGCAAGAACGTGCTGTCGGGCCTCGCATGCGCGGTGCTCAGCTTCGCGATTTTCTCCGCGCTGTCGCGCAGCGGCATGCTGATCATTCTCGGCACGTTCGGGCTCGCGTTCGTGCAGGGACCGATCCAGTTCATCACCAGAAACGCGAAGCTGATCGTCGCCACGGTGCTTGCGACGATGGCGATCATGATCTTCGGCGTCGCGCTGAGCAGTCAGAACGATAGTGTCGTCAACGTCGGCACCGAACGGATGATCGGCGCGACCGACCTGCAATCGGACGGCAACGACGGCCGCGCCGAAGCATGGGAAAAGGCCAAGTCGCTCGTATTGCCGGTCAACGCGATCGCCGGCACCTACTTCGGGCTCGTCACGAACTCGGCGCCCGAGCCGGTGAAACAGGAGTTCGGCATCGTCGAATCGAGCGTGCTGCAGCAGATCCTGAATATCGGCCTGATGGGCGCGATCTTCTATTACGGCGTGCTGATATCGGTGACGAAACTCGTGAGCAGCGCAAGCCGCATTGCGCTGTGTGTCTGGGCCGCTTTATTTCAAACGCTCTTCTATCAATCGATCGAAGTGATTCCGTTTGTCTTCATCCTGATGACATTGCCAGTGTTCGATTACGTGGACGGACCGCGTCGAAACAACGCGTAGCGAACCGCAAGGCAGTGCATGCCAGATCGTCCGCATCGCGCGGACGAGCAGTGGGTAGTCGATAGTGCGCGCGACGAGCGCGAAGCATGGTGAACGAACTGGAAAGCCGTGTTTGGGGGTAATTCCACGAACACCTGATGCAAAGCAGGAGGTGGGGATGAACCTGAAGGGAATGTTTAGCGTGGTGATCGTCAATTACAACACGCCGAAACTGGTCGGAAATTGCGTGCGCTCCGTGCTGGAACTTTCGATTGCGGATAAGGAGGACATCGTCGTAGTGGACAACGCTTCACCGGACAATTCCTTTTCCTATCTGCGGGAGACGCTTCCGACAGGAGTGAGACTCGTCAAAACTTCGATCAATCGCGGCTTCGGAGCCGGCGTCAATTTCGGCATGGTCGGTTGTCTGCGCGAACTCGTGCTGGTGCTGAACCCGGACACCTATTTCGTCGATACATCGCTCGAAAAGGCGGTGCAGTTGTTCAACACGGAGAAGGACGTCGGCCTCGTCGGTCTCGATCTGGTCTATCCGGATGGCGAGCGGCAGTTTTCCGCGCGGCGCTTCTATTCGGTGCTCGACATACTCGGCCGGCGTTCGCCGCTCGGGCGGCTCGGCGTGTTCAAGCGCCGCATCGACATCCACATGATGCGCGAAGCATGGGCCGCGGGCACGCCGTTCGAAGCCGAGTGGGTGCTGGGCACGGGCTTCATCGTGCGGCGCGCGTTGTTCGGCGAACTCGGCGGCATGGACGAGCACTTCTTCCTCTATATGGAGGACGTCGATTTTTGCGCGCGCATCTGGCAGGCGGGCTACCGCGTGCTGTGCGTGCCGGGCGCGCGGCTCACGCACGAGCATCAGCGTGCGTCGGCAGCGGGCTTCCTCAGCAAGGCGGGACGCCGGCATATGAACAGCTTGTGGCGCTTCAGCCGCAAGTATCGTGTGCCGCTGTTCAGACCGCCAGGCGTGCAGGGCCTGATTCGCGGCGCGAAGGCGCGTGCGCTGCCGGTCCCGATGAGCGCCGTGAGCGCGCGTCCGGCGGCCGCCGAGCAGGCGCAAAGCATCACGGTCGAGTGACGCCTCGCGCCGTATCGACGTGAAAAAAGAAGGAGTAACGCAATGGGGGAGGAGTAGATGAAAACCCGGCGACAGGCGCTCAAGACGTTCCTGCTCGGCGGCCTGGCCGGGGCCAGTGCAAGTGCAGCCGATCTGGGCATCGCGCGCGCGACGGGGCACGCGCCGCGCGCGCCCGGCGCGTTCGCGACTCCGGGTAACGGCGCGGACGACGGCGCAGGCGGCATCCTGCGCGTCGCCGCGTCCGTGCCCGAGCGTGCCGCATCGGAACCGGTGGCGCCGAGCTATCTGAAGACGCTGAGCGACATCGTCGCGGGACTCGAGGTCAGCGTCGCGCGCTTCGTCGATCCGCGCAGGCTGGCGGCGATCCAGCGCGGCGCGTCCGGCTACGATGTCGGCGCCGAACTCCGCGAGGCGTTCGCGAGCGGCGCGCGCGGGCTCTATCTGCCGCGCGGCATCTGGCGTTACACCGGCGACCTGACCACCGCCAACGGTTCGAGACTGCGCGGCGACGGCGGCGGCGAATACGTAGTGATCACCGACATCGCGATGGGCGCGACCGTGCTGGAGAGACAGGACGCGGGCGGCCCGACATCGGCGGCGCTGAAGCTCGGCGACTCGGCGTTCGTCGAGCATGTGCAGGTGCGGCCCGCGCATTACGACAAGGTCATCTACTACCTCGCCAACTATCCGGCGCACACCGGCAACACGGCGATCGGCATCCACTTCGGCACGTCGGCCGGAGCGAGTCGTTGCACGGCGATCGGTTTTTCGCGCGCGGGCTACGAGCTCGGCGTCACGTCGACGCTCGAGCGCTGCTATGCGTACATGTGCGAGCGCGGCTTCTACGCGACCGAGCATACCGATGGCTCGCTGATCAACTGCATCGGCATGTTCTGCCATACGGCCGGCGCGGATATCGTCGACAACTTCTGGCAGGTGATCGGCGGACGCTGGGAATGGAACGCGCGGCATGGCGTGATTCTCGGCGCGGAGTCGCTGATCGTCGGCGCGGTGTTCGATCGCAATGGCTTTGCCGGCGTCTATATGAAGAGCGGCAACTGGGGCAAGGTGGTGAACGGCAACTACTTCTCGCGCAACGGTTGCGGCGGCGACGGCAAGATCGGGCGCTGGAAGTTCTCGACGCGCGGCCATCCGTCGTACCTCGATGTGCCGCCCGGTCAGAGCTGCCACATCCAGATCGACTACCAGCAGGGCGCGACGATCGTCGGCAATCGCTACCGTCCCGGCCAGGACGACGAGAACGCCGGCTGCGACGGCCCGCAGTTCGTGTACGGCAGTTCCACCGCGCCGGGCAGCACGCCGCTCGACGGCATCACGATTCAGGGCAATTTCGGCGATCGCGCCGGCGATTCGATCGTCGGTTACGCGAAGGCGTATCCGGGCGGCGGCGCGATCGCGGGCGGCAAGGACGCGAGCCTCGTGCATGCGCTGAATCTCGGCGTCGGCTACGAACGCGGCGGCGTCGCGGCGGCACTGCATTGCGGAAACCAGACGGTGTCGCAGGAGACGACGCGCATCTCGATCAACGTGCTGCGCTCGACCTCGGGCCGCGTGGTGTTGCGTGCGGCCACACGCGGCCATGCTCTACTCGCCGAAATCCTGTTCGCAACCGACGCAAGCGATGCCAATTACAAGACCGTGGTCAGCAATCTGATCGGCAATGCGGTGAAGAGCGCGGTGTTGAACGCAAATAGTGAAGACGATCGCTACAACAAGATCGATATCGCACTAAGTGAACCTGCTTTCGTGTCGTATTCTGTTTTTTCGACTTGAGTTTTAACTGCAAACAGGACGATTGTGTCGACGAGAAACGTCATCATCGCGCTGTATTCGGTGTATGCGCTGAACTACGTGCTGCCGCTCGTTACGTTGCCGTATCTGTCGCACGTACTTGGGCCGGCCGGGTTGGGCGTGATCGGTTACGCGCAATCGATTTCGCAGATTCTTCTCGTCATCGTCGACTTCGGCTTCGGCCTGTCGAGCGCGCGCAAGGTGGCGGTGCACATCGACAACCCGGAAGTCGTGAACCGCATCTACTGGTCGACCACGATCGGCCGCGCGATTCTCGCGTTGCTGTGCTCGCTGGTGCTGGTCGTCTGGGCGTTCGCCGCTCACATGTCGCCGCAGGAGCGCGCTGCGACGCTGCTCGGCTCGCTCGTGATCTGGGGCGGCGTGCTGACGCCCGGCTGCTTCTACGAAGGCACGCAGCGCCTGCCGGTGCTCGCGGGCACGCTGCTCGCCACGCGCGTAGGTCTGCTGATTCCGCTCTTCCTGTTCGTGAAGACTCGCGACGACGTGATGCTCGCGGCCGCGCTGCAATATGCGCCGACCTTCGTGTGCGGGTTGATCCTCATGGGCGTGCTGATCTGGAAGCGCGAGATTCTGCTGACCGTGCGGGTCCGCTGGGCCGACGTGATGGCCGAGGCGAAAGAGGCGTATCACATCTTCCTCGGCTCGGCGCTGACGTCCGTGTACATGTACGCAAACGTGATCATGCTGCGCATGATCAGCGGCCCGGGCGCGGTCGGCTATTACGTGGCGGCCGAGCGGCTCACCAACGCGCTGCGCGCGTGCACGGCGCCGGCCATCCAGGCGTTCTTTCCGAAGATCTGCGTCGCGTACGAGCGCAACGACTTCGGCTATATCCACAAGGTCAACCGCGGCTTCATGCTCGCGTTCGCGGCGTCGGCGGTGCTGATCCTGGTCGGCTTCACGGTGCTCGGGGAATGGTTCGTCGGACGTTTTCTCGGCGAGGCGTTCGGCGAGACGTTCCGCATTTTGCGCGTCCTCGTGTTCGTGCCGGCAATCGTCGGCATGACGACGACCCAGGTGATGCTGACGGTGATCGCGTCGGGCAATCAGTCGTTGCTGAAGCGGATCTATATCTACGGCGCGCTGTTCCATCTGGTGCAGGCACCGATCAGCATCTACTTCTGGGGCGGTGTCGGCACCGCGTGCTCGGTGGCCGCGACCGAACTGTTCATGCTGATCGGCGTGTACAACGTGGCGAGCCGGATCAATCACGGCCAGATCGCGGTGCGCTCGCAGACGGCGATCAAGCAGGAAATGGCGGCGGAGCGGGATTAGCCGCCGAGGCGAACGGTGCTTACTGCGCGGTGGACAGATTGGTCACTTTCGCGTTGCGCAGATACAGCACCGTCGACAGCACGACCGCCGCGGCAGCCGCGAGCGCGGCAAACAGGAACACCGAGCCGTAACCGAACTCGCCGGCGATATACCCCGCCAGCGGCCCGGTGATGCCGAGCGACAGATCGAGGAACACCGAGTACGCGGACAGTGCCGCGCCGCGGCTCGCCGGCGGCACCAGCCCGACCGCCTCGACGCCGAGCGCTGGAAACACCAGCGCGAAGCCGAAGCCGGTCAGCGCGGCGCCCGCGAGCGCGATATGCGGCTCGGGCGCGAGCCACAGCATCAACAGACCCGCGCATTCGAACGAGAACGATGCGATCGCGACGCGAAAGCCGCCGTAGGTCTTGATCGTGTTCGCGAACAGCAGGCGCGCGCCGATGAACAGCGTGCCGAACAGCGTCAGCGACAGCGCCGCGTTCGGCCAGTGCTTCGCCGCATAGAACAGCGTGATGAAGGTCGCGATCGAGCCGAAGCCGGCCGAGCCGAGCGCGAGACCCATGCCGTGCGGCAGCACGCGCGTGAACACGCTGCGATACGACATCCGCTCGCCGTGCACGACCGGCACGGGCGCGATCAGACGCGCGAGGTAATAGCCGAGCCCCGCGAGCGCGATCACCAGAATGCCGAGCGCGGTGAAGCCGATCGAGCGCGAGATCATCACGCCGAGCGGCGCGCCGATCGCGAGCGCCGTAGGTCGCGATGCCGTTCCACGAAATGACCCGGGCGTTGTTCGACGTGCCGACCCGGCCGATCCCCCACAGGATTGCGCCGGTGCCGCACAGACTCTCGCCGAAACCGAGCACGAGGCGGCTGCACACCAGCAGCGCGAGGCTCAGCACCGGCCACTGACCGGCCAGCGCGGCGAGCAACAGCAGCACGCCGCTCGCGCCGCAGCCGAGCAGACCGATCGATACCGTGCGCTTCGGCCCGAGCGTGTCGGCCGAACGGCCCGCGAGCGGCCGCGACGCGAGTGTCGCGAGGTACTGCACGCTGATCGCCGCGCCGGCCAGCACCGCGCTGTAGCCGAGGTCGCCGTGCACGTAGCCGGGCAACACCGCGAGCGGAATTCCGATCGCGAGGTAGCAAAGGAAGGTGAAAAAGACGACTGGAATGATCTGCAGGGTCGTCGCAAATTCGCTGCGGGCGGGCGCGGAGTCGGTGGACATCGGGAAAACGAGACTTGAAATCGGCGAAGAGCCGTGATTCTCCCATGGAACCGATTCCCTTGCAGGGCTTGCTTAAAAAATGGGACGAATAAATGGCGGGTCGCGACTTGGTAAAGGTCCGGTTTCGCGCGGCTTGCCGGGATAAGACATGTCATTTCACCTGCAAAACATCTAAAAAAACGGCAAAAACGTCGGATCAACATAAGCGTTGCCACGCGCAAATCCATCTCCATATCGCGCGACGAATATGTCCCCCATGCGATTCAGGCTATGGGTTGCGTTTATTGACGGTGATAGCTTTCAAACCATCGACGCGGCGGGTCCGCGCGAACACAGAACAGACGAGAGCATCGAGACATGACTGAGCCGATTCGCTTCTATCACCGCAACGCGATCCGCGAAATCCAGGACGCGCCCATCACCCGCACGGTGCTGCAGTATCTGCGCGAGGACGCGCATTGCACCGGCACCAAGGAAGGCTGCGCCGAGGGTGACTGCGGCGCCTGCACCGTCGTGATCGGCGAGCGCAACGCGGCGGGCGGCGTCGACTTCAAGGCGGTCAACGCCTGCATCCAGTTCGTGCCGACGCTCGACGGCCGCGCGCTCTTCACGGTCGAAGACCTGCGCCAGCCGGACGGCTCGCTGCATCCGGTGCAGCAAGCGATGGTCGATTGTCACGGCTCGCAGTGCGGCTTCTGCACGCCGGGCTTCATCATGTCGATGTGGGCGCTCTACGAGAAGCACGGCCACGAGCATGGCTGCGCGAACCGCACGGTGCCGTCGCGCGAGGCGATCGGCAATGCGCTGACCGGCAACCTTTGCCGCTGCACCGGTTACCGGCCGATCGTCGATGCGGCCGAGCGCATGTTCGACGCGCCCGCGCCGACAGCGCCGCTCGACGTGAAGGCGCTCGCCGGCACGCTCGCGACGCTCGAGCGCCGCGACACGTTCGAGTACGAGCACATGGGCCAGCGGTTCGCCGCGCCGCGCACGGTCGCGGCGCTCGCGCAGATCAAGGAGCAGGAACCGGCCACGCGCATCCTCGCGGGCAGCACCGATATCGGCCTGTGGGTCACCAAGCAGATGCGCGAACTCGGCAACCTCGTCTACGTCGGGCAGATCGCCGAGCTGCAAAAGCTCGAAACCAATGACGACTGGATCGAGATCGGCGCCGGCGTCAGCGTCGAAAGAGCGTACGCCGAGATCGCGAAGCAGTATCCGGAGCTTACCGAAATGTGGCAGCGCTTCGCGTCGCTGCCGATCCGCAACGCCGGCACGCTCGGCGGCAACATCGCGAACGGCTCGCCGATCGGCGATTCGATGCCCGGGCTGATCGCGCTCGGCGCGCGCGTGATCGTGCGCGGCGGCGACATCGAGCGCGACATGCCGCTCGAAGACCTGTACCTCGCATATCAGAAGAAGGACATGGCTGAGCACGAGTTGGTCGTCGGCCTGAAGGTGCCCGCGCGCGGCGGCGCGCGCAAGAACCTGCGCTTTCGCACCTACAAGCTGTCGAAGCGTTTCGACTCGGATATCTCGGCCGTGTGCGCGGCGTTCTCGTTCGTCGCCGACGGCGACGTGATCCGCGAGCCGCGTATCGCGTTCGGCGGCATGGCCGCGACGCCGAAGCGCGCGCTCAATGCCGAAGCCGTGCTGCGCGATGCTGATTGGCACGAGGCGACCGCACAGGCCGCGATGCTCGCGCTCGGCAACGACTACGCGCCGCTCACCGACATGCGCGCGACCAGCGACTACCGCCTCGAAGCGGCGAAGAACACGCTGTACCGCTTCTGGCTCGAAACGCGCGCGCGGGAGCCGCTGCCGAAGAGCGCACTCGATGTGCGCGCGGTCGCGCCGGCCGGCGCGAGCATTTGAGCGCCGCGCGTCCACGGATACGGAGAACCCAACAATGAACCAGCAAGCCGAACCGTTCCTGAAAGAGCTTCAGGATCTCGACGACTTCACCCAGGTGCACGTGTCGCGTCCGCACGAGTCCGCGCATCTGCACGTGAGCGGCCGCGCGACCTACACCGACGATATCCCCGAACTCGCGGGCACGCTGCACGCGGCGCTGGGGCTGTCGTCGAAGGCGCACGCGAAGATCGTGTCGATCGCACTCGACCAGGTGCGCGCGTCGCCCGGCGTGGTCGCGGTCTTCACCGCCGACGACATCCCCGGCGTCAACGACGTTGCCCCGATCGTTCATGGCGACGATCCGATCCTCGCCGACGGCGTCGTGCAATACGTCGGCCAGCCGATGTTCATCGTGGTCGCGAGCTCGCACGAAGCGGCGCGGCTCGGCGCGCGGCGCGCCGAGGTGGTCTACGAGGAACTGCCGGCGGTACTGACCGCGCAGCAGGCGCGCGCCGCGAACCAGTACGTGCTGCCGCCGATGAAGCTCGCGCGCGGCGACGCCGGCACGAAGATCGCGCGCGCCGCGCATCGCGAGGCCGGTGCGATGCTGCTCGGCGGCCAGGAGCAGTTCTATCTGGAAGGGCAGATCTCGTACGCGGTGCCGAAAGATGACGACGGCATGCACGTCTACTGCTCGACCCAGCATCCGACCGAAATGCAGCACCTCGTCGCGCACACGTTGGGCGTTGCATCACATAACGTGTTGATCGAATGCCGGCGCATGGGCGGCGGGTTCGGCGGCAAGGAATCGCAGTCAGCGCTATTTGCCTGCTGCGCCGCGCTCGCCGCATGGAAGCTGCTGTGCCCAGTGAAGCTGCGCCCCGATCGCGACGACGACATGATGGTGACCGGCAAGCGCCACGATTTCCACTACACGTACGAAGTCGGCTACGCCGACGACGGCGTAATCGAAGGCGTCGCCGTCGACATGACCTCGCGCTGCGGCTTTTCCGCGGACCTGTCGGGCCCGGTGATGACGCGCGCGCTGTGCCACTTCGACAACGCGTACTGGCTGTCGGATGTATCGATCGACGGCTTCTGCGGCAAGACCAACACGCAGTCGAACACCGCGTTTCGCGGCTTCGGCGGCCCGCAGGGCGCATTCGCGATCGAGTACATCCTCGACAACGTCGCGCGCTCGTGCGGCATGGATTCGCTCGACGTGCGCCGCCGCAATCTGTACGGCAAGACCGAACGCAATCAGACGCCGTACGGCCAGGTGGTCGAAGACAACGTGATTCACGAACTGATCGACGAACTCGAAGCGACCAGCGACTATCGCGCGCGCCGCAAGGAGATCGACGCATTCAACGCGAACAACGAGATCCTGAAGAAAGGCCTCGCGCTGACGCCGGTCAAGTTCGGCATCGCGTTCAACGTCACGCACTTCAACCAGGCCGGCGCGCTCGTGCATATCTACACCGACGGCTCGGTGCTCGTGAATCACGGCGGCACCGAAATGGGCCAGGGGCTGAACACCAAGGTCGCGCAGGTCGTCGCGCATGAACTCGGGGTCGGCTTCAAGCGCATTCGCGTGAGTGCGACCGATACGAGCAAGGTCGCCAATACGTCGGCGACGGCCGCGTCGACCGGCTCCGACCTGAACGGCAAGGCCGCGCAGGACGCCGCGCGCCAGCTGCGCGAGCGGCTCGCCGCTTTCGCGGCCGAACGCTACGGCGCGGGCAGCGTGAACGCGCGCGACGTGCGCTTCGCGCATGATCGCGTGGTGGTCGGCGAGGTCGCCGTGCCGTTCGAGGAAGTGATCGCGAAGGCGTATCTCGCGCGCATCCAGCTGTGGTCCGACGGTTTCTACGCGACACCGAAGCTCTACTGGGATCAGTCGAAGCTGCAAGGCCGGCCGTTCTATTACTACTCGTATGGCGCGGCGGTATCGGAAGTCGTGATCGACACGCTGACCGGCGAAATGCGCGTGCTGCGCGCCGATGCGCTGCACGACGTCGGCGCATCGCTGAATCCGGCGCTCGACGTCGGCCAGGTGGAAGGCGCGTTCATCCAGGGCATGGGCTGGCTCACCACGGAAGAACTGTGGTGGAACGCGGGCGGCAAGCTGATGACGCACGCGCCGTCGACGTACAAGATTCCGACCGTCAACGACGTGCCGCCGGTCTTCAACGTGAAGCTGTTCAAGAACCGCAACGTGGAGGACAGCATCCATCGTTCGAAGGCGACCGGCGAGCCGCCTCTGCTGCTGCCGTTCTCGGTGTTCTTCGCGGTGCGCGACGCAGTGTCGGCGGTGGGCGGCCACCGGGTCAATCCGCCGCTCAATGCGCCCGCGACCAGCGAGGAAATCCTGAAGGCGGTCGGCGCGGTGCGCGCCGCGACCACGGCCGCGCGGCAGGCTTGATGCGAATGGCGGACGAGCGGGAGCGCGATATGGAAGTACGCCTGAACAATTCTCTGAACGGCACCGGCGCCAGTGACGACCGCGCGCCGGTGCGGATCGGCCGGCGTAGCGTCGCATCCGAAATGGCACCGCGGCCCGCGCCGATGCATATCGTGCTGTTCGGCGCGGGACATGTCGGCCATGCGCTCGTGCAATTGCTCGGCAGCCTGCCGTGCGTGGTCCAGTGGGTCGACGAGCGCGACGAGCTGTTCCCCGACGAAACGCCGCCCAACGTGCAGGTCGAAGCGACCGACACGCCCGATGCGATCGTCGACGCGGCGCCGCCCGGCGCGTGGTTTCTGGTGATGACGCACAACCATGCGCTCGATTTTTCGCTGGCCGCGCGCATCATGCGACGGCGCGATTTTAGCTATTTCGGCATGATCGGCTCGAAGACGAAGCGCGTGAAATTCGAGCGGCGTCTGCTCGAACGAGGCGTGGAGCTGGAGCGGCTCGCGGACATGACGTGCCCGATCGGCGTCGAGGGCATCGTCGACAAGGCGCCCGCCGCGATCGCGATTGCGGTGTGCGCCCAACTGCTGCGATTGAGGGCACAACGGGCCGCGAGCCAGATCCGCGCAACGGAGCAGATCATGGCTTAGGCCACACGGCGCAACGGGCTTGCGCGAGTGTTCGAGGGGGACGGGGCTCATGCGCCGTCCCCCTTCTTCATTTGCCGCTGGACACTCGTTGTTGGCCCCGCTGCGGCGTCTTCACGCGCGGCGCTTTGCGCGCGACCAGCTCACTCGACACCTCGGACATCAACGTCCTCAGCCAGCCGACATCGCTCGGCCGATCCGGCTGCGGATGCCACAACTGATAGCAGCGGATGCGCGGAAACGCGATCGGCACATCGACGACCGCAAGCGGCAGCATGCTCGCGTAATGCATCGCGAAGCGCCGCGTGGTCGTGAAGATCAGATCGGATTGCAGCAGCGTCTGCGCGACGAGCCCGAAGTAGGGCAGCGTCGCGACGATGCGCCGGCTCGCCTTCGCGCGCGCGAAGCCGATATCGATCGCCCCGCCGCGCGTGCCGCTGTACGGGGTCGGCGCCAGATGCGGCGCGGCCAGATAGGCGTCGCGCGTGAGCGGCTCGCGGGTCAGCGGATGGTCCGCGCGCATCATGCACACGACGGTATCGGCGAACAGGTCGCTGCGCTCGAAGCGCGGATCGGGCTTCGGCCAGTTGCCGATCACGAGATCGAGTTCGCCGGCGTCGAGCGCGGCCGAATGATCGAGCAGCGGCCCCAGCGACTCGATTTCGAGCCGCGCATGCGGCGCCGCCTCGCGAAATCGCGCGATCACGGTCGGCATGAAGAAGTCGTTCAGATAGTCGGGCGCGGCGACGCGAAACGTGCGGCGCGAGCGGCCCGGGTCGAAATCGCCGTGCGGCGTCGCGACGAAATCGACATCGCGCAGCACGCGCTGCGCGGCCGCGAGCAGCGACTCGCCGTATTCGGTCGGCACCATGCCCGACTTGCCGCGCACCAGAATCGGATCGCCGAGCGTATCGCGCAGCTTGCGCAGCGCGGTGCTGATCGCGGGCTGGGTCTGGTTCAGCCGCATCGCGGTCTGCGTGACGCTGCGCTCGACGAGCAGCGTGCGCAGCACGCGCACGAGCCAGATATCGAGTGAGGCGGCGGTGTCGTCCATGGTCGAAGCGTGGTGACGCGGGCGCCGCCGATCGGCTCGCCGCGCGGCGCGCGCGTGGGGTGCGAAAGCTTATAACCTTAGGCCCGTTTGCGCGTCGGCGGCATAGCGGGCGCGGTATGGCCGGCATCAGCGCGGCGCGTGCCGGCGGCGCTTCGCGCGGGCCGAAGCGGCAGCCGCAGCGCGGCCCGCCGCCGCCGCCGCCGTGTTATGGCGCCGGTGCCGGCTTGTCCGCGAGGCCCCACGGCAGCGAACTGATCCGCTTCACTTCGCGCGATTCGAGCCAGTTCGGCGTGCGCGCGCAGTACAGCACCATCGGCAGCGCGTCCTCGCCCCAGAACAGCTGATCGTTCAGACGAAACGTCGGCACGCCATAGACGCCGAGGTCGATCGCATCGGCGGTATTGCGCTGCAGTTGCGCCTTCACCGCTTCGTCCTGGATCAGCTCGGGGCCGTCCGGCTTGCCGACGCGCTCGCACAGCTCGGCGAACGCTTCGTCGCTCGACGGGTCGCGCCCGTCGCGCCAGATGAAGCGGAAAATCTCGCGCACGAATTGCACGTCGCCGTTCGCGGCGGTTGCGAGCAGCAGCGGTTTCATCGAATCGAACGGATGGGCGGGCGGCATCTTGTACGGGATGCCGAGCTGCTCCGCGCGAAACAGCGCATGCCGGTACATGAAGGTGCGCTTGGCGGGCACGCTGTACGCGGAGCGCTGGCCCCAGTGGCGATACAGATCGTTCAGCACGACCGGCGTGAATGCGAAGTCCATGCCGGGCCATTTGTCGTGTTGCTCGAGCAACAGGTACGTGAACGGCGAGACGAAATCGTAAAACCACAGCGGCTGTTGGGCGTCGATGCCAACGGTCATAAAGGTCTCCCGGATTGCCTGTGTCGGACGGAGCGGAGGGTGGGTCCGTTATCTCATCAAAATTGTAGCGATCTTACGCGGTGCGCTCCCGGCTTGCACCGGTCGATATCCCCTGGTGGCGGGCGGCGGGTGCGGGTTCAGGCGGTGTCGCCGGCGCGCTCAGCCTTTGACTTGATCGGCCGCCTGCTCGTCGGCTTCGTCCAGCCCGGCCGGCGTGTCGCGGCTTGCCATGAGCCGCCGCCGCACGAAGCCGATGTGCTCGCGCAGCACGTAGAACTGGTCCGCGTATGCGAGCGGCATCTTCATGCCGTTGACCGAGTCTTCGATCGCGTCGAGCCGCTCGATCAGCGACGCGCGTTCGGCCGGCGAGTGTTCGCTGAGCGCGCTGCGCTCGATCGCGATCAGCGCGCCGTACCAGCGATAGATGCGCGACTTGACGCGCCATGCGTACAAGCCCGGCACGACGCGCAGCGCCGGCACCAGCAGCACGATCAGCGGCACGACGATCACCAGCAGGCGGTCCGCGAGGCTCGCGATCCAGAACGGCAGCGTCCGGTACAGGAAGCTCTTGCCCGACTTGTAGTAGCGCGCGGCGTCGTCGGACAGCGGGAAGTCGTGCGCGAGCGGCGCGGGGAATTCGCCGGCGCGCTGCATCGTCGTCGCGCCGCCGTGCACCTCGCGCGCGGCTTCGATCAGCAGATCCGACAGCGCCGGATGCAGCGAATCGCGCGCGATCAGCTCGGCGGTCGGCGCGACGATGCTGATCGAGTTCGCCGGCAGGTTCTTGCCGAGGTCGAAGGCGCCCATCGGCACCTTCAGCTGCGTCAGGTACGGAAAGCGGCGCGTGTACGCGTCGGCCTGCGAGAAATCGTAGAAGCGCACATTCCCCGTGCGGTAGAGCTTGCCCATCACGGCCGGTTGCGCCGAGTCGCCGGCGAGGAAGGTTGCGTCGATCGTGCCGTCGATCAGCGCGTCGGCGGCTGCGTCGCCCGTCAGCGGCAGCAGCCGGGTCGGGCCGCCCGGCACGATGCCGTTGGCCTTCAGCAGCGCGAGCGCGAGCTCGCGCGTGCCGCTGCCCTCGGGGCCGATCGCGAGGCGTTCGCCCTTGAAGCCGGACAGCCAGTCGACCGGCGCGCCGCGATAGAAGATCGCGAGCGGCACGTAAGCGACGCTGCCGAGCGACATCAGGCTTTTGTCCTTGTCGACCGCGGCGGGCGCGATGCCGCTCTGCACGAAGCCGACATCGACGTTGGCCTTCGGGTCCAACAGCCGCTTCAGATTTTCCTGCGAACCCTGCGAGGCCAGCACGTTCAGCGTGATGCGGTTGCGCGCGAGGATCGCCTTGTACTTCTGCGCGGCGATCCAGAACGTGCTGCCGACCGGGCCGGCGCTAATCGTCAGCGTATTCGGCGGAGCGGGCTGGATCAGCCGCACGGCGGCCCAGATGCCGACGATCACGAGCAGCACGAGCGGGCCGAACGAGACCGCCAGGTCGCGCCACGAGATCGCGACAAAACGGGCGACGAGATGGGTAGGGCGGCTGCGGCCGGTGTCAGGCTTCATCGGATCTTCTGAAAACGGCGGTCGGTCGGGCGCGAATGCGCGCAGGCGGCTTGGGCGGCGCGCCAGCACGCGTCGCGCCGATGGTACCTGAGATTGGCACGGCCGCGAATCGCGTAGCCGCCCGTCACGCCGACAAACGCGTAACAAATGGTGAGCGTCGCGGGTGCGCGCCAGCATGACGTCCATGCAAATTTTGCGCGACCACGTAGCGTGTCCGTCTTTATCCGGCAAGCATGACGCACCCGCTGTCGGTGCGCCACGCCGCGCGCCCTTTGCGCTTCTGTGCCGGCTAGATTAAATTGTGCATCGTTACCGCGATCCAACGTTTGCGGCGATATCCCGGCAAGACGGACAAGAACCGGGCACGTCGGCGGACTTCGCGGTTTGCCGATTACCGGTAATCAGCCTCTCTCGTCTCTTGCACATCGTGTCAACCGTTGACGGCCGTCGCGCACGCGCGCATTCGCGCGATGACGGCCGCCCGTAGTCGTAACGAAGCCGCTTGTTGATGCGGTCCAATGTGAAACCAAGGAGAAGAGAGCTATGAAAACGGTCGGTTTTCTGAAAACACTGGGTGCGGTCGTGGCAATGGTGGCGGCGTGCAGCGTCTACGCCCAAAACGCTCCGGATACGGCGTCGGCGGCAGCCACCGTCAAGGCCGGCAAGGCAGCGAATCATGAACTTGGCCGTAAGGTGCGCCACGCGCTGACCAAGACCCAGGGTCTCGACGTGTCGCACATCGCCGTGCGCGCGCGTGGCGGCGCAGTGACGCTGACCGGCACGGTGCCGGACCAGAGGCAGGCCGAGAAGGCCGGCGAAGCCGCCAAGGGCGTCGAGGGCGTGACGTCGGTGACGAACAAGCTGACGGCGAAGCAACAGTAAGCGGTGCGCGCGAGCGCGGCGCCGCAAGGCCCGCGTCGCGAGGTCTATCAATCAGTTCGGAGGCTCCGGCATTTTCGCCGGAGCTTTTTTTTCGTGCGCCGGTTTTGGGCACAGCACTTGCGACGTTTGCGGGACCGCAGCAATGCGGCTTGCCGCACTCACTGGTGCTGATCGAGGCGCGGCTGTCCCGGCTTCGTGCGCTGCGGCACAGTACCGACGCATCGCGGGGCGTACTGTGACGAGGAGGGAACGGGGAGCCAAGCTTATGCAAACCACGCAGTTTCGCTACATCGATCTGCCGATCGGCGATCGCGCGGCATTTGAACTGGTGTGCGCAAGACACGGTTTCGCGCCCGCGCATTTCGACATCAGCGCGAGCGCGGCGCCCGGTGAGCCGGCGCACGAACGCGTCGTCACCGTGCGGCGTGTCGACTGGTCACGGTCGTATCGCGATGGCCACGGTCAGTGGGTCCGGCAGTTCGAGGCGGATCTGACCAGCCGGTTTTTCAAATAGACACCGGTCGCCGCGTGCGCGCTTGACGCGTCTTCAGCGGGCGGCTCACGACAACACCAGCCGCACGCCGACCAGCGTCAGCGTCGCCGCGAGCAGATTGCGCAGCAGCACTTCCGGCGCGCGCGAGGCCAGAAAGCTGCCGATCGCGATGCCGGGCAGCGATCCCACCAGCAGCGACAGCAGCATCGACCAGTCGATCGAGCCGAGCAGCCAATGTCCGGCACCCGCGAGCAAGGTCAGCGGCACCGCGTGCGCGATGTCGGAGCCGACGATGCGTGTGGTCGGCAGCATCGGATACAGCAGCAGCAACACCGTCACGCCGATCGCGCCCGCACCCACCGACGTCAACGACACCAGCGCACCGAGGATCGCGCCGGTCAGCATCGTCAGCGCTAGCGTGCGCCCTTGGCTCGGCGCGCGTAGCTTGCGCGCGCCGAGCGCCGCAAGCTGCGGACGGAACACCAGCGCGATCGCGGTAACCAGTAGCGCCGCGCCGAGCACGACCTGGATCAGCCGGCCCGCGCGCGGCGTGTCCATTCCGTAGCGATGCAGCAGGATCAGCGTGATGGTGGCCGCGGGCACGCTGCCGGCGGCGAGACGCAGCGTGACCAGCCAGTCGACCGAGCCCTTCAGGCCGTGCACCAGCGTGCCGGTCGCCTTGGTGGCGGCCGCGTACAACAGGTCGGTGCCGACCGCGGTGGCAGGGTGCACGTTGAATAGCAGGACGAGGATCGGCGTCATCAGCGAGCCGCCGCCGACGCCCGTCAGCCCGACCAGAAAGCCGACGAACAGGCCGGAGACGGAGTACAGCAGATCGATGTGGGGAAGTGCCATTAAGCGGACAGCTGACGCAGCGCGGGTGAAGGGTTGGGCGGCAAGGCCGGCGGACGCGCCGGGCGGCTGGCGGCTGGCGGCGGCGGTGTGCGGTGCGCTGCACGGCCGCGTCGGCCGACGCCTGAGCGGCGAAAGGCGCTATTGTCGCAAAACTGCCGCGCCCGCGTGCGGCACTTACTCAGGGGAGCGCGTCGCGGCCGGCAACGGGCCGCGTTCGGTGGCTACGGCGCGGGTGCGCCGCATCGGGTGCGAGGCGCCGCTCAGAGCGCGCGGCGGATTTCGACGACGCCGAACGCCGCGAGCATGAGGCCGACCACGCGATCGATCGCGTGGCGCAGCCTGCTGCCGATCGCATGACGCGCGAGCGACACGATCGTCACCAGACAGCACCACCACGCGATCGAACCGGCGAACACGCCGCCGACCGTCGTCAGCGCGATGGCTGGCGAGAACGCGCCGCGCGGTGCGAGCGTCGTGAACAGCGCCGCGAACATGATGATGGTCTGCGGATTGGTCAGCGTCAGCAGCAGCGCGCTCGCGTACGCACGCAGCGCGCCGGCGCGGCCGATCTGCGCGAGCTTGCCATTGCTGTTGCCGTTGCCGTCGGCGCTTTCGGCGGGCGGTTTCTGCAGCAGTGCGCGCACGCCGAGATACAGCAGGAACAGGCCGGCGAGCAGATGCAGCGGACGGTCGTACGCGAGCATGAACTGCGAAATGCCGACGAGGCCGAGCGCGGCGATCAGCCCGTAGGCCGCGTCGCCGCTCGCGATGCCGAAGCCGATCGCGAGTCCCGCGCGTGGGCCGCCGGTCAGCGTGCGACGAATGCACAGCATGCCCATCGGGCCGACCGGCGCGGCGATCGCCAGCCCGACGCCTGCAGCGGTGAAAAACAAACTGGTCGTGGACATGAGCAGGTTCTCGAGCGGTTGTTCTGGTTGGGGCAGTCGCCTGCAGGCTGCGGGCGCACTCGCCAGCATAGCCAGACCGGAAATCGCGGGCAAGGGTGGAGGGTAAGACTCACCGCGCGATGATTCGCTTCAGCGGATCGGCCAGCATGGCGATGAAAGCTAATATCGCCGCGTCGGTTACAACGGTTTTAGCCAGAGAAAAACAACAATGCCGCTGAGTTGTTCAACTGAACGGTATTGCGGCTCAATGCCGCCTTTTTTGTCGTTATATCGTAAAAATTCGTCAAAAAATGAGATGGCCAGAGCAATCGTTAATGTCTGTCAAGAAAATTTTGTCTCAAATTATAGGGGGTGACCGCGCCTCTGTTTGCATGGTTAATTCGCCAGGTATTTTTCGGGAAATCAAAAGAGGTTATATGG
Organism: Paraburkholderia sp. JPY465; assembly: GCF_050436725.1. Classification (NCBI taxonomy): domain Bacteria; kingdom Pseudomonadati; phylum Pseudomonadota; class Betaproteobacteria; order Burkholderiales; family Burkholderiaceae; genus Paraburkholderia; species Paraburkholderia sp. JPY465. The sequence continues at coordinate 2,757,682 of NZ_JBNDMT010000003.1, read as the reverse complement.
TCATAGAGAGGTGGTGTAATGCCTGATGCGCTTTGAGCAGCAGTAACGACGAGATCGACCGCCTCTGCAGGACTGGTGAGCACGCATCAACTGCCGATATCGCTGTTTGCAGCCAAAGGAATTTCGAGCAAATTTACGCAAAATTGAATTCCACAATCAAAACGTCGGAAGCTGAGTTGAGCAAAGGCGATGTTGATTTGAAGGCCGATAACAATCCTGTCGCATTGCCTTACTTTGAGAATGGACAAAGGGCATGGGTCGAATATCGCGACAATCAGTGTTACGCTGAGACCTATTCATTAGGCGAAGCATCGATGCGTTATGTGACGTTTTGGGATTGCATGGCGCGCATAACGAAAGAGCGGATAAGTGATCTTCAGAGCACTGAAGACTAAGGAAAGGCAACCGCGCCTCACACGAGTCGCCTCGCCTTGCGAGGCTTTCCATTCGAGCGTCAATTGCTTGTTCAACTGCTTGTTTCTGCCCGGCAAGCCGTGGTTATAGCCGCACCGCAAGCGACAGAAGCCCTCCACGGCCTTCCGCGATGAACCATAATTCCCCCACTCCCAACTCCCGAATCCGCTCCGCCGATGTGGCAAATCGATCAGGTCACGCTGCGCTTGTTCATCGCCGTGTGCGAGGAAGGCACGATCGCGCGCGCGGCGGAGCGCGAGTTCATCGCGCCGTCGGCGGTCAGCAAGCGGCTCGCCGATCTCGAAGCGCTCGTCGACGTTGCACTGCTGTCGCGCAGCCAGCGCGGCGTGCGCCCGACCGCCGCCGGCGAAGCGCTGTTGCGCCACGCGCGGCTCATCATGCGCGGCCACGAACGCCTGCAGGCCGAACTCAGCGAATACGCGGCCGGCGCGCGTGGCCATGTGCGGGTGCTGGCGAACGTATCGTCGATGGTGGAGTTTCTGCCCGAGGCATTGTCCGCGTTTTTGCAGGCGAATCCGGCGATCCGGGTCGATGTCGAGGAGCGCGTCAGCGCGGACATCGTGCGCGGGCTCGAAGAGGGCGTCGCCGATCTGGGCATCTGTCGCGACACGGTGCCGCTCGGCAGTCTCGACACGCTGCCGTATCGCGCCGACCATCTGGCGCTGATCGTGCCGCGCGCGCATCCGCTCGCGGGTGAGACGCAGGTCGGCTTTGAGCAGACGCTCGGATTCGATCATCTGGGGCTCGCCTCGAATGCGTCGGTCAATGCGCTGATGCAGCGCATCGCGCTGGAGAAGGGCGGCGAGTTGAATTACCGCACCTATGTATCGACGTTCGATGCCGCCTACCGCTTCATCCAGGCGGGACTCGCGGTCGCGATCCTGCCGCGCGAGGCTCTGCCGCGCCATGCGGCCGACGAGTACGGCATCGTCGCCGTGCCCTTGCGCGAGGCGTGGGCCGAGCGGCGTTTTGTTATTTGCATGCGCGATCGCGCGGCGTTGACGCTGGCGGCCGCGCGTTTGCTCGAGCATTTACTGGGCGCCAGGTAAGACGGACAGCGCACCCGGTCACTCGCACCGACAGTCCCTGATACCTCCCGGGCGACGCCCTTCCTCACCTCTCCAGACAAACCCCTAAGCATTTCACCCAGGCGGGCGCGAAAGCCCGCCGCCTCGGCCTGGGCGGCCATCGCGAGCGGCGATGTCGGGCGTCGTCAATGCAGACTTTGCCGCGCGCCGGCACGCGGGCACGCTGTGATCCGGTTAGCGCATCACTTGTACTCAGCGGATCTCCGAAACCCGCGTCCACATCCAGGATTCAAACCGATGAATGACGCCCGCGAGCGTGTCGTCGTGACCGAAGTCGGTCTGCGCGACGGTCTGCAAAGCATTGCCCGCATCATGTCCACCGACGACAAGCGTCGCTGGATCGACGCCGCGTATGCGGCCGGCGTGCGCCATATGGAAGTCGCGTCGTTCGTGCCGGCAAAGCTGCTGCCGCAAATGGCCGACGCCGCCGCCGTCGTCGCGCACGCCCGTAGCTATGACGATCTGAGCGTCACGGCGCTCGTGCCGAACCTGAAGGGCGCGCAGCACGCGCTCGATGCCGGTGTACAGCGCATCGTCGTGCCGATTTCGGTGAGCGTCGCGCATAGCGTCGCGAACGTGCACAAGACGCCCGCCGAGATGATCGATGCGTTCTCCGCGATGCGTGAGCTGATCGATCGCGCGTCTTCGGCTGGTGCTCGCCGCGTCGAGTTGATCGCCGGTTTGTCGACGGTGTTCGGCTGCACGCTGCAAGGCGCCGTGCCGTACGCGGATATCGCCGCGATCGCGCGCGCCGCGATGCAGTCCGGCGCCGACGTGATCGCGCTCGGTGACACGACCGGCGAGGCGACGCCGCGCCAGGTCGGCGAGGTGATCGAGCTGGTGCGCGACGTCGCGGGCAACAAACTGCGTTCGCTGCATTTCCACGACACGCGCGGCCTCGGTCTCGCCAACACGCTGGTCGCGCTGCAGCACGGGATTCGGGAATTCGATGCGTCGCTGGCCGGTCTCGGCGGCTGTCCGCATGCACCAGGCGCGACCGGCAACGTCAATACCGAAGACCTCGTGTTCATGCTCGACAGCATGGGCTACGACACTGGTATCGACATCGCGCGGCTGCTCGCCTCGCGCGCGGTGCTCGCCCAGGCGCTGCCGGGCGAACCGCTGTATGGCTATCTCGCGCGAGCGGGATTGCCGAAGCAGTTCGCGCACGCGCAACCGGCCGCGCGCGAATCCGCCGGGTCCTCCGGATCTTTACGTGATTCCCATTGTTCCATTCCGCAGGTGCCGCAATGACTCCGCTTTCCTCCGCTACCTCCGCTTCGTCTTCGACGTCTTCGCCGCAGCCGGGCACGTTGCCGCTCGCGGGCATCCGCGTGATCGAGTTGTCGCATATGGTGATGGGCCCGACCTGCGGCATGATTCTCGGCGACCTCGGCGCCGAAGTAATCAAGGTCGAGCCGCCGCGCGGCGACAGCACACGCCGGCTGCTCGGCACCGGCGCGGGCTTTTTCCGCACCTTCAACCGCAACAAGAAAAGCGTCGCGCTCGATCTCGACAGCGAAGCCGGTCTCGCCGCGCTGAAGCAACTCGTCGATAGCGCCGACGTCTTCGTCGAAAACTTCAAACCCGGCCGCATGGCGAGTCTCGGCCTCGATTACGCGACGCTGCGCGAGCGCAATCCGAAGCTGATCTACGTGTCGCATAAGGGCTTTCTCAATGGTCCGTACGAACATCGTCTGGCGCTCGACGAAGTCGTGCAGATGATGGCGGGTCTCGCGTACATGACCGGGCCGGTGGGCCGTCCGCTGCGCGCGGGCAGCTCGGTCAACGACATCATGGGCGGCATGTTCGGCGCGATCGGCGTGCTGGCCGCGCTGCACGAGCGGCACGCGAGCGGCCGCGGCAAGGAGGTGCAGAGCGCGCTGTTCGAGAATTGCGTGCTGCTGAGTGCGCAGCACATGCAGCAGTTCGCGGCGACCGGCGTGGCCGCCGCGCCGATGCCCGAGCGCATCAGCGCCTGGGCCGTCTACGACGTGTTCACGCTCGCGCATGGCGAGCAGATGTTCGTCGCCGCGACCGGCGACGCGCAGTGGCGCGCGCTGTGCGCGATTCTCGAGCGCGACGATCTGCTCGCCGATGCGCGCCTTGCGACCAACAACGACCGCGTGCTCGCGCGCGGCTGGCTGCTGCAGACGCTCGGCGAAAGCCTGAGCCGCTTCGACGGCGCGACGCTCGTGCCGCTGTTCGAGCGCAATCACATTCCGTTCGCGTCGATCACGAAGCCCGAAGAACTGTTCGACGATCCGCACCTGAATGCGAGCGGCGGCCTCGTGCCGCTGACGCTCGACGACGGCAGCGAAACCGCGATGCCATTACTGCCGATTTCGCTCGACGGTGCGCGTCTCGGGCCGCGCCAGCCGATCGCGAAGATCGGCGAGCACACCGTCGACGTGCTGCGCGAACTCGGCTTCGACGACGCGCGGATCGCGGAGCTGAGCGGTGGCGTGCAATCGCGGGCGCCGGGCGCGGCTGCATGAGCGGCTGCGTGAGCGTCATGCCGCGCTTGGCCCATTGCAACGGGCAATAAACCAAAAACTCTGGAGACGGACGATGAAATCGTCGAATCAGGCGATGTACGCCACTGCGCTCGGCGAGGCGGCCGGCGCGCTCGATGGCTCACCCACGGACGCGGGCGCCGATGCGTCAGCGCCGGACCGCGCCGCCGCGATCGCGCTCGATGGCGCGCGGATTTCCGCGCGGCTCGACCGGCTGCCCGCGACCCGCACGATCTGGCAGCTCGTGATGCTGCTGAGCTTCGGCATGTTCTTCGAACTCTACGACCTGATGTACTCCGGCTACATCGCGCCGGGCCTCGTGCACAGCGGCCTGCTCACCGCCACGACGCGTGGTCTGTTCGGCACGAGCGGCGTCGCGAGTTTCATCGCCGCGCTGTTCGCGGGCCTGTTCATCGGCACGGCGGCGTGCGGCTTTCTCGCCGACCGCTTCGGCCGCCGTGCGATCTTCACGTGGTCGCTGCTGTGGTACACGGCGGCCAACGTCGTGATGGCGTTCCAGCACACGGCGCTCGGCTTGAACTGCTGGCGCTTCATCGCGGGGATCGGCATCGGTGTCGAGATCGTCACGATCGGCGCGTATATCTCCGAACTCGTGCCGAAGCACATTCGCGGGCGCGCTTCGGCGTGTTCGCAGGCGGTCGGCTTCTGCGCGGTGCCGATCGTCGCGTTCCTGTCATATCTGCTGGTGCCGCAACGCGTGTTCGGTCTCGATGGCTGGCGTGTGGTCGTGCTGATCGGCGCGATTGGCGCGATCGTCGTGTGGTGGATTCGCAGGGGTTTGCCGGAGAGCCCGCGCTGGCTCGCGCAAAAGGGCCGCCTCGCAGAAGCCGACGCGGTGATGACGCGTCTCGAAGCACGCGTCGCGCGCGAGTATCAGCGCCAATGCGGCCTGCCGTTGCCCGAGCCCGCGCTGCCCGAACCGGTGCGCGCGCGGGCGGCGTTTCGCGATCTGCTGGTGCCGCCGTATCGCAAGCGCACGCTGATGCTGATCCTCTTTCACGTGTTCCAGACGATGGGCTACTACGGCTTCGCGAACTGGATTCCGACGCTGCTGATCAAGCAAGGCATTACGGTGACGACGAGTCTGATGTACGCGAGCATCATCGCGATTGCGGCGCCGCTCGGGCCGTTGCTGGGATTGCTGATCGCCGATCGCTTCGAGCGCAAGAGCGTCATCATCTGGATGGCGGCGGTCAACGTCGTGTGCGGACTCGCGTTCAGCCAGGCGCGCGAGACGGTGCTGCTCGTGAGTCTCGGCGTGTGCCTCGTGCTCGCGGGCAACATCATTTCGTACAGCTATCACGCGTACCAGGCCGAGCTGTTTCCGACCGGCATCCGGGCGCGCGCGGTGGGCTTCGTTTATTCGTGGAGCCGGATTTCGGCGATGTTCTCGGCGTTCGTGATCGCCGCCTGCCTCGGCCGCTTCGGCGTGAACGGTGTGTTCGTGTTCATCTCGGCGGCGATGGCGGTCGTCATGGTCGCGATCGGTACGCTGGGGCCGAAGACGCGCGATGTCGCGCTCGAGGATATTTCGAAGTAGCCCGGGTCTGACAGGCCTTAGGAGTCCTGGCGAGTCTCGTCGTTGCTCGACAGCCGGTCGGACACGTTGCCGAGCAGCAGCGCAAGCAGCACGACGCCGATCATCGCGAACAGGAACCCGCCGATCATCGTGGCAAGTATCAGCGTGATCCATGAAATGCCGTTCATGTGCGCGGTTCCAGCGCGTTGGTCGGGGGCATCGTAACCCGTTCAACATCACATCTATGTGCGCTTGCCCGCCGTAAGCCTGTCAGGCGACGCCGAACTATCGTCGCAACGTGCCATGACGCGGCGCGTTCTCGATGGTGTCACCGTCGTTGCGTAACGGGAAAGCGGACTTCGTTCGCTGTCCGCGACCATCCTTGCGAAGAACCTCATAGTGCATTTCCGCAATCGGTTGGCGGAAATGCACCCGGCCGCACCCGATGTATTCCGCCATTGGCGCGCCTATTGCGGTGGCGCTAAAGTTGTCCGATATCCATGTTTCAGGTCTGAAACGTTAATCGCCGTCTTTATATTCCGGCCGTCAATAAAAATGATTTAAATAATTTTTTCTGGCGCGTTGAGTGCTTGTATTGAACGGTGGAATGGGCGGTGGCGCCGTGCTTGCGTCGATGGGTTACGGGAGCTTGCCGAGAAGCCGGCCTCACATGAGAGGGTGGAGTTTGTTCCACTCATCGCCGGCGACTTCCGGCAAAAAATCGCTTTTAAAATACGCTCTGCCAGGTGGATTAAGCGGAGACACGCCGTTTTTCGAGTAGCCCCGCAGTGTGCGCTGGCGTACGCATTCATTTTTTAAATTGCATTAAGATTCACGAGTGCATATTCAACCATATGCGGATAGACGATTAATCCATTGAAAAGACGGTCGTTTCGGTATTGAGCCGAATTGCACTGGCCGATCACGTAGTCATAGTGCCAATATGTCTGCACTTTCGGACATGGCGGCAGAGCGCCGGAGGTGGTCGCTATGATGCACTGCGCGGAGTTCGCATTGTGCGTGATCGTAAAAGGTGTAGTTGATCGTTTTCTGTCGAGAGGATGACTATGACCTGCGCGAGTCTGGAGTCTGCAATGCTGCGCTGGGTGCATGCGCCGAACAAGGGCGTGCGTCGTGTCGCGATTCTGTTGTTCAACGACTGCTCGCTGCAAGGAGCGGGAGTTATCGCCGAGGTTTTCCAGGCTGCCAACGAGCTCTCCACTTCCGGTTCGGGCGCGTGGCTGTACGACGTTTCGTTTTTATCCGCCGACGGCGGCATGGTGAGTTCGTCGTCGGGGTTGCGCGTATGGACCGACGGACTCGACGCGCGCCATTACGTCGGCTTCGATGCGCTCTATGTGGCGGGCGGCAAGGGCGCGGCGTCGGCGGCGCGCGATGAGCGGCTGCTCGGATGGCTGCGGCGGGTGCGCCACAACACCTCGATGATCCGCTCGATCGCCGAAGGGCGCGCGGTGCTCGACGCGGCGGCGCTGCCCGAGGACAAGGATGGCAGCGACCTGCGCCAGCCAACTGTGGCGAGGAATGGTGCGGGTCCCGCAGAGCAGGGCGCCGTCGAACTGAGCGACCGGCTGGAATCGATGCGCAGTGCGCTCGCGATGATTAAGCGCGATCTGGGCAACGCGACCGCGCGCTCGGCTGCCGAACGGCTGCTGTCGGACTCGTGCACGAACCTCGCGCCGCTGCTCGGCGAGGACGGCGGCATGAGTCCCGGCGACAAGGTTCGCGCTGCGGCGCGCTGGCTGCAGGAAAACTGCCAGCAGGCGATTTCGATTGCGGATGCCGCGCAGTTCGCGGCGATGAGCGAGCGCAACTTCCTGCGTCGCTTCAAGATGGAAATGGGTATCACGCCGTCGAGTTTCCTGTTGCACGAGCGCCTCGCGGTGACGTGCAGCCTGTTGACCGAATCGGAACTGCCGGTCGACAAGATCGCCCGTCGCACCGGGATGGGCAACGGCGACCGGCTCGCGAAAGTGTTTCGCAAGCGGATGAGGATTTCGCCGACCGAGTTCAGGATTCAAAGCCGCCGCATGGCGGGCGAGTAGCGCCGACGGAGCCAGCCCGGTCACCGCGCAGTGCAGGCGGGGACCGGTCCGTTGTTCGTTGTACCTTGCAGACCGATGAGGATTCCAGACATGTTGACGCAGGCAGGTGTGAGCGCCCGATCCGTCGAGCCGAACGGCGCAAGCGCCGGGGTTGCTGGCGCGCGCTGCGCGCACATCGTCCCGGTCATTCTCGCGGGCGGCTCGGGCACGCGGCTTTGGCCGGTGTCGCGCGAAAACTTTCCGAAGCAGCTGATCGACGTGGTCGGCTCCGACTCGCTGCTGCAGGCGACCGCGCGGCGGCTCGAGGGCTTCCCGGCGGGCTGGAGCATCGACGCATCGCCGATCGTCGTGTGCGGCGAGGAGCATCGCTTCGTGATCGCCGAACAGTTGCATGAAAACGGCGTCGACGCGCGTCTGATCGTCGAGCCTGCGCGCCGTGACACGGCGCCAGCGCTGACACTCGCGGCCTCGCTCGCGTGCGCCGCCGGCGACGACGCGATCCTGATCGTGATGCCCGCCGATCACGCGATTGCCGACGTGCCCGCGCTGCAGCGCGCACTGGCGTGCGCGGCGCACCACGCGAGCGAGGGCGCGATCGCGACGCTCGGCGTGCCGCCGACGCGTCCCGACACCGGCTTCGGCTATATCCGCATCGGCGCGGCATTGGCCGCTGGCGGCCACGCGATCGACGGCTTCGTCGAGAAGCCCGCCGAGGAAATCGCGCGGCAATACCTGACGGCAGGCACCTACTGGTGGAATAGCGGCATCTTCATCGTGCGCGCGCGCGTGTGGCTCGACACGCTCGCGTCGCTGCGGCCCGACATGCATGCGCCGTGCACGAGCGCGTTCGCGAGCGGCAAGCAGGACGGCGACGTGTTCCGGCCGTCGCACGACGCGTTCCTCGACGTGCCCGCCGATTCGATCGACTACGCGGTGATGGAGCGCCTGACCGAACCGCCGCCGGCAGAAGGCGACAGCGCGAGCAACGCTGAAACGCAAGGCGCGGCGCAGAGCGAGACGCAAGCGCGAAGCCCGGCTGCAGACATGCCGCCCGGCGTCGTGATCCCGCTCGAAGCCGGCTGGTCCGACCTCGGTTCGTGGGACGCGGTATGGGCCGCGATGGAGAAGGACCCGAACGGCAATGCCGGGCGCGGCCGCGTGACGTTCGAAGGCGCGGTGTCCTGCTATGCCCATTCGGAAGGGCGGCTCGTCGCGTGCGTCGGCACGGCCAACGTCGTCGTGGTCGAGACCGCCGACGCGGTGCTCGTGGTGGATCGTTCGCATGTGCAGGACGTCAAGGGGCTCGTGTCGCGCATCAAGGCGCAGCACGCGCCGGAGGCCGACGCGCACCGCAAGGTGCGGCGCCCGTGGGGCTTCTACGACTCGATCGATCGCGGCGAGCGCTTCCAGGTCAAGCGCATCGTCGTGACGCCCGGCGCGAAGCTGTCATTGCAACTGCATCATCACCGCGCCGAGCATTGGGTGGTCGTGCGAGGCACTGCGCTCGTCACGCGCGGCGAAGAGCAGTTCCTGCTCAGCGAAAACGAATCGACCTACATTCCGCTCGGCACGCGTCACCGGCTCGAAAACCCGGGCAGGGTGCCGCTCGAAATCATCGAAATTCAGTCGGGTACCTATCTCGGCGAAGACGACATCGTGAGGTTTGACGACAACTACGGCCGCTGCCCGTAGGCAGCCCATGTACACCCTTTTTGCGTACAGGAAGGCAGAACGAGGTAAGGAAAATGCGCAAGTTTCAGGATCTGCTCGCGCGGATTTTCGATGTCGCTTTGGTATTGGCGGGTGCGACCGTGGCGTCGCGGATCCGTTTCGACTATCTCGGCCAGTCGGGTTTCTACTGGGCGCTGGTGATGTTTTCGGCTGCGTTCGCGCTCGCGATCTTCCCCGCGTTCGGGGTGTATGAATCATGGCGCGGTCGCTCGAAGCTCGGGCTCGCCGGGCAGGTGTCGCTCGCGTGGCTGATCGTGCAGGCCTGCGCGCTGGTGCTGATGTACTCGCTGCATCGCATCGATATCGTGTCGCGGCTGTGGTTCTCGTACTGGACCGCGACGACGGGCGGCCTGCTGATCGCGAATCGGGTGATCGCGCACGCGGTGCTCGCGCGGGCGCGCGGCGCGGGCATGAACCTGCATCAGGTCGCGATCGTCGGCAGCGGCTCGCAGTGCGATGCGATCCTGCGCCGCATCGAGTCGGCGCCGAGCGCGGGCTTTCGCGCGACCGCCGTCTACAACACGCGCCCGGACGACTCCGGCGTGACGAACCCGCGCGTGCCGGTGTTCGATCGCGTCGATCTGCTGGCCGACTACATCCGCACCAACGACGTGCACGAGCTATGGCTGATGCTGTCGCTGTCCGAGGAGCCGCTGATCTGCGCGCTGATCGACGAGTTCCGCGACGACCTCGTGAATATCCGCTTCATGCCGGACGTGCGCAGCCATTCGCTGTTCGAAGGCAGCGGCGTGGTCGATCTGCTCGGCGTGCCGGCGATCAATCTGGTCGCCTCGCCGCTGTCGGCCAACGCGATGCTGAAGAAGGAAATTTTCGACCGGCTGTTCGCGGCGACCGCGATCGTGGCCCTCGCGCCGCTGCTCGTTTGCATCGCGATCGCGGTGAAGCTCTCGTCGCGCGGACCGGTGCTGTTCAAACAGAAGCGCAAGGGCGCGGACGGCCGCGTGTTTACGATCTACAAGTTCCGCTCGATGCGCGTGCATACCGAAGCGAAGGGCACCTTGAGCCAGGCGACGCGCAACGACAAGCGCGTGACGAAAGTGGGCGCGTTTTTGCGCCGCACGAGCCTCGACGAGCTGCCGCAATTTTTCAACGTGTTGCGTGGCGACATGTCGGTCGTAGGACCGCGTCCCCATGCACTCGAGCACGACGACCTCTATCAGAAGGTGGTCGCGGGCTATATCAATCGCTACCGGATCAAACCGGGAATCACGGGCTGGGCGCAGATCAACGGCTTCCGTGGCGAAACCGACCGCATCGAGAAGATGGAGCGTCGCGTCGAACATGACCTGTACTACCTGGGTCACTGGTCGTTCGCACTCGATATGCGGATCATCGGCGCGACGATTGTCGCCGGACTGGTGCATCGAAACGCTTATTAGAAAGTCATAACAACGCCTCGGGGCGAAGGAGTAAAGATCATGAGCTCACTTGGTTTTCGCACAGGAAGTCTTGTGGTTTTCGCTAGTGCAGCAGTATTGCTTTCCGGATGCCAAATCGTGCCGGGACAACGGATGATCACGCCGGCCGGGATTCAGGACACGGGTGGCGAATTCAGTACCGAAGCTTCGCAGCAGAAGCAGATTCCGATCACCGATATCAATCTGGAACTGCTGAGGAAGATTGGTGCCGATCAGAAGGCTTCCCAACTTCCGCCGGAGACGGCGGGGCTGTTCGGCAAGCCGGCGCCGTACAAGCTGGGCCCCGGCGACGTGCTGCAGATCGTCGTGTGGGATCACCCGGAACTCGCGGCCGCTCTGGGCCAGCCGCCGAGCAATTCACGCCCTAGCGATGCGATGCCGGGCTTCCTGATCGATGAAACCGGCGACATCCAGTTTCCGTATGCGGGCACACTGCACGTCGTGGGCAAGACCGTCTCGCAGATCCAGCGCGAATTGAATCAGCGTTTGAGCAAGGTGTACCAGAAGCCTGAGATAACGGTGCGCGTCGCGTCGTTCCGTAACGCGACGGTCTATGTCGATGGCGAAGTGCGCACGCCGGGCACGCAATCGATCAACGACGTCCCGATGTCGCTGACGAACGCGATCGGCCTGGGCGGCGGCTTCACCACGACCGCGGATCGCAGCCGCGTCGATCTGATCCGCAACGGCACGACCTATAGGCTGAACATCGACGACCTCGTCAAACGCGGCCGCAATCCGTCGGAAATCTATCTGCAGCCGGGCGATACCGTGCGCGTGAACGCGCGCGAAGACAGCGGCGTCTACGTGATGGGCGAAGTCAACAAGCCGGCCACGGTGCTGCCGCTGCGCAACGGTTCGCTGACGCTGTCGCAGGCGATCTCCGACGGTGGCAGTTTCGACTCGAACACGGCCTCGGGGCAGCAACTGTTCGTGATCCGCAATTCGACCAGCGAGTCGCCGCAGATCTATCATCTCGATGCGACCTCGCCGGTGGCGATGCTGCTCGCGAACCAGTTCGAGCTGCAGCCGAAGGACATCGTGTACGTCGGCCAGGGCGGTCTCGTTCGCTTCAACCGCGTGCTGAACCTGCTGTTGCCGGCGATCAACGCGGCAGTGACGGGAGTCGTCGTGTCGAAGTGACGCAGGTGTGACGCGATATCTGAACCGGCAGGCCTTGTTGGGTGAAAAACATGGCAATCAATTACGAAAATCGCTACGCCGGCGTGTATGAACCGGGGCAGTTGCATCTGTCGGACTACGTGCGCACGGTCGTGCGCGGTTGGCGCACGATCCTCATCGTGACGCTGATCGCGCTCGCGCTCGGTAGCGCGTACGCGTTCCTCACGCCGCCGGTCTATCGTTCGGACGTGCTGTTTCACGTTCAGGACAGGACGGCGAACGCGGCGAACGTCAATGCGAACGGCCGGGATGCGGCATCGCCGCTTCCCGGCGCGTACGACTCGAAGCCGTCGACCGCGGCGCAGATCGAGCTTTTGAAGTCGCGTCTCGTCACCGAGGAAGCGGTCCGCGCGCTGCACCTCGACATCACGGCGAAGCCGCGTTATCTGCCGGTGATCGGCAGCAAGATCGCGGGACTCGTGAACGGGCACTGGTGGTTCCGGCTGCCGTCGTTCATCAACCTGCGCGGCTTCGCGTGGGGCAACGAGAGCATCGCGGTGTCGCGCTTCGACGTGTCGAAGGACCTGTATGGCGAGACCTTCACGCTGATTGCGGGCGCCGGCAACACCTTCATGCTGCGCGATCCTCACGGCAGCGCGATTCTGTCGGGGCGCGTCGGCGAGACCGTGCGGACCGACACCGCGGTCGGGCCGATCACGCTGCACGTCGACACACTGGTCGGCGCACCGGGCTCGCGTTTCGAACTGACGCGCGCTTCGACGCTCGGCACGGTGGAGCGTCTGGCGAAGACGATGGTCGTGCAGGAGACGGCCGAGGACTCCGGCGTGATCCGCGTGAGCCTCGAAGGCGCCGACCCGGCGCTGACCGCGGCGACCGTCAACAACGTGGCGCGCCAGTTCGTGCGCCAGGATCTGGCGAGCCGTTCGAGCGAGTCCGATCACACGCTCGCGTATCTCGAGCAGCAACTGCCCGCCGCGCGCAAGGCGCTCGACGATGCGGAAGAGCGCTACGGCAAGTTCCGCAATACCCATGGCACCGTCGATCTCGGCGAGGAAAGCAGGCTGCTGCTGCAGCAGATCGTCGACAACAAGACGAAGCTGCTCGATTTGCAGCAGCAGCGCGCGGAGCTATTGCAGAAGTTCACGCCGAACCATCCGACGGTCGCCGCGCTCGATGCGCAGATCGCCGCATTGCAGGGCGCGCAGAGCACGATGAACCGCAGCGTCTCGACGATGCCCGACACCGAGCAGACCGCGTTGCGTCTGCAGCGCGACGTGCACGTGAACACCGATCTGTACACGAACCTGCTCAACAGCGTGCAGCGGCTGCGGGTGGCGCAGGCCGGGCAGGTGGGCGGCGTGCGCGTGGTGGACTTCGCCGAAACGCCCGACGATCCGGTGCGGCCGAAGCGGATGCTGGTGATTTTGATGTCGCTCGGCGGCGGCCTCGTGCTCGGCTTGCTGCTGGTGTTCCTGAAGCGCGCGATGCGCGGCGGCGTGGAACGCCCGGACGAACTCGAGGGGATGCTCGGCGTGCCGGTATTCGCGGTGGTGCCGCGCAGCCAGACGCAATTGCGCCTGCAGGAAAAGGTGTCGCTGCGCCTGCGCGGGCAGCATGTGCTCGCGCAGCAGGCGCCCGAGGACCTCGCGGTGGAAGGCGTGCGCAATCTGCGCACGTCGCTGCAGTTGTCGCTCGATCATGCGGCCAATAACGTCGTGATGATCACCGGCTCGCGGCCCGATGCGGGCAAGTCGTTCCTGTCGGTGAATCTGGCGACGCTGGTCGCGTCGGCGAACAAGCGCGTGCTGATCATCGACGGCGACATGCGGCGCGGCGACGTGCATTCGCATTTCGGCGTCAGCCATCGGCCGGGACTGTCCGACGTGCTGTGCGGCGGCGATCTCAATGCGATGATCCAGCGCGACGTGCTGCCCGGCCTCGACGTGCTCGCGAAAGGCACGCTGCCATCGCACCCGGCCGAGCTGTTGATGAGCCGACGCTTCGAGGCGATGCTCGAGCTGCTGAAGCCGCAATACGACGTCGTGATCATCGATACGCCGCCGGTGCTCGCCGTGACCGATTCGACACTGATCGGCAAATACGCGGCGACGTCGCTGCTCGTCGTGCGGCATGGGCGTCAGCCGCTGCACGAGATCATCGAAACCGCCAAACGCCTGCGTAACGGTGGCGTCGGCTTGCGCGGCGTGCTGCTCACCGACGTGCCGCAGGAAGCCGCGTTCCTCGGCTCGGGGTATCAGGGCGGCTATTACGGCTACGACAGCATCGCCGGCTGACACGGCCGACCGCGCGGCGCATCTCTCGGGGCGCCGTGCGGGCGGGCGTGATTGGCGGCATCTTTGTGCCGCCATCTCGCGGGATCCCTTGCAATCCTTAGCTTAGTGGTGGCGCAGCAGATCGCGCAATGCGCGCGATTCTTCCGCCGTCGGCTGCATGGTCTGCCACGCCGACTCGTTCGCCGCGAGCGCGGCGAGCCGCTGCGCGGCCTTGCTGCTCGAATCGATCCGCAACGCTTCGTTGGCGTTGCGCGACGCGCACTCCCAATGTCCGACGTTGCCGCAACCGCGCGCGAGACTCAGCAACGCGTCGCGCTGCTGCTCTAGCGTGCTCACCTGGGCGCGCATGCGGCGCGCGTCGCGATTATCGGGCTGCGCGGTGATGGCCGCCGCGATGCGCACTTTGGTCGCCGACAGATTGCCTCGTTGCAGGTAGCCGCGCGCGGCGATCAGATTGCGCTCTGCATCGGCGCGCTGTTTGTCGGCTAGCGTGAGCGGGGCGGCCATCGTGTCGGTGTTGCTGCTGGGGTTGGTGTTGATCGACGCGACCGCCGTACCGCGCGGCGTGGGCGCGGCGACGGCCGCGCTCGATTTCGGCGTTGGTGCTGCGGTGGGTGCGGTCGTGACGACGAGTGGAGACGATGGCACGACGGGCGGCGTGGTCGCAACGACTGGCGTTGACGGTCGCGCTGGGACGGGTGCGGTCGCGACTACGGGTGGTGATGAGCGCGCTACGGTGGGCGTGGTCGCCTCGACGGGCGGTGACGAGCGCGTCACGGTGGGTGGTGAGGATGGCGCGACGGTCGGCGCGGTCGCCACGACGGGCGGTGACGAACGCGTCACGGTAGGCGCGGACGCGACGACGGGCGGTGCCGATCGCGCTACGGTGTGCGCGGACGCCGCGACGGGCGGCGCCGATCGCGTCACGGTAAGCGGGGACGCGACGACGGTCGGTGCCGTGCGCGCCACTGTTGGCGGGGTCGCCATGACGGGCGGTGGGGATGGCGCGACGGTCGGCGTGGTCGCCACGACGGTCGGCGTCGATCGCGTCACGGTAGGCGCGGTCGTCACGGCGGGCGGTGAGAATGGCGCGGCGGTCGGCGTGGTCGCCACAACGGTCGGCGACGACCGCGTCATGGTTGGCGCGGTCGCTATGACGGGCGGTGAGGTTGCTGCGACGGTCGGCGCCGTCGCAACGATGGGCGACGAGGATGGCGCCACGTTCGGCGCCGCCGCCACGACTGGCGTTGACGAGCGCGTTACGGTAGGCCCGTTCGAAACGACGGACGATGCCGAAGGCGCCACGGCAGGCGCGGTCGCCACGACCTGTGGCGCCGATGGCGCGACAGGCGCCCGCACGTTCGCCGGTTGCTGCCGCGCGACGACAACAGGACGCGGCGCTTGCGCGACCATCGACGCGGGCTGCGGCGCCACGGGCGTAGGCGCCGCGGCAACCGGCGGCGCCGCATTCTGCGCAACGTCCTGCGCAGGGACTTGCCTAGGGTTGTCCGGGTGCACCGTGCCGAAGACCGTCACCGGCGTGTCGACGTTCGCATCGTCGTCGAGAAGAGCGAAGCCGATATACACCGCGCCGAGCGTCGCGAGCGCGGCCGCGGTTAGCGCGAGCGGGTGCCGCCGTCGACGCCCGCCCGGCTCGAACGTGGCCTCGTCGAGCAGTTCGTAGGGGCTCATCTTCGTTTGCGCAGAGCGTCGCGACGCACGGTCCGCGGGCAAGCTCGCGGCCGCTGGCAGCGGGTCGAGTTGCGCGCGCGATGTGCTCAGCGCCCGGGATCGCGCGGCGCGCTCGCCGGGCTTGTCGTCGGTATCGAACGAATCGATCGGTAGCGCATGGCATGCGGGACACGGCGAAAAACGGCCCGGCAGCGGCACGCCGCAGTATGCGCAGTGATGGAAAAACGGCTGGTCGGAAGTCGAGTCGCGCGGCATGGCCGTGTCGCTCCACTGGCGCCGAAGGCCGGCGCCATCAAAAAGAATGAATGCGACGACGCTCGCAGGCGGCGTCGGCCGAACTACTGGACGACGTAACCGCGCGCCTGCATGCACGCGCCGTAGGCGGCCCAATAGCGGGTCATCGGAGGCTCGGGCGCGGGCAGCGGCGGCAGCTTCACGTTCGACGCCGCGTTGGCCTGCGTCGAAGCGGCCGCTCCGTCCGATGCGCCGGCTACCGACGTTGCGCCCGGTGCCGCCGCCGATGCGTTCGGCGGTGCATTCGCCGCCGCGGTGGCCGGCGCGCCAGGCGCGCTGGCGCCGGCCGCGGCTTCGTTCACGGGTTTCGTCGACGATGCGCCGCCAGGCGCTTGCGCGCCGGCGAGCGGCGCGCTCGCGGCTTCGGGCGCGCTCGCGTTCCACGGCAGCGGCGTGGCCGAGAAGGAACTGGGGGGAAGCGGGGGTTTCGACGGTACGCCGGTCGACGCACCTTTGGCCGCCGGCGGATGACGCGGCGGAATCTGCGACTCGTGGGCCATGTTGACCCCGGTCACGCGGTTCGCCTCGGCGTAGCACATCGCGTTATCGATGCTGCGCTCGTAAGGGCTCTGACTTCGGATCGGATAGGTGACTGGCCGCCACGCGAACGCGGCTGTGCTCGTCACCAATAGCGTCAGTACGGTATATGTTTTAAATGCCATCGCAGTCACTCCCGCAGCGATGTCTCGCCTTTTTGTGTTTGATTTCGTGTCGTTTCGAGCTTGTTGTTGATGCCTGGCGCTCGTGTTTCTGTCGCGGCCTGCCGATAGGCCGTGGCGTTGCGGTGCTCGTGCCACGGCTCCCCGGAAGGGCACGTCGCGAATGCCGCTTTAACGAGCGTAGCACCGCGGCTTGGCCGCGCGATGCATCGAATAGCGCGCGAAAACGCCATCGTGCAGTGCAATCAGGACACAATCGGCGAAGCGGCGTTGCAGATCGGGACAATCCCTGGTCGCCACGAAGGATCGTCAGGAGTCGAAGATGAAGAACCTATCGTATCGCTATCGACCGCTTTGCGCTGCGCTTTGTTGGTCGATGCTGTCGCTCGCGGCGCCGCTCGCGAGCGGCGCGAGCGACGCCAACATGAGCGCGGAGACGGCGGGCGAGCGGGCGAATTTCGCGCAGGCGTTTTGCGGCGCGTCGCCCGAGCGGATCGGCGCCTATAAGGAGCGGCTCCGAAAGGTGCTGACCGGAGCGACCGATTTCGATCAGCGCTGGGACGCGGGCTGGCATCGCGGCGACGACACCAATAGCCAGATGAACGCACTGCGCGAGCGAGATCCGAAGGAATTCGCAGCGCGCATCAAGCTCAATTGCGAACGGCTCAAGTGGATGGCAGGTAATGCGTTGCGCCCGCCTGCGCAGAAGTGAGTCGAACCGGATGAGCCGGTCGGTGTCGCGGGCCGTACGGGCCTTGCGACCTTATGCTCGACCGGACGGGGGTTTTCCCTGGAAATAGGAGATCCGACGGGATGGAGTACGGTGCGCGGTTGTTGTTTGTCTGCGATACCGCCCCTTCTCGCTGCGGCGATAGGCCACGAACCTCGCTGCAAGTATTTGTTTTTGCTCGGGTTCGCAGGTCACGCGCATGACTGCGCCGATGCGCCCGCACCCCGCCGGTCGGGCAAAACCCCGCCCGCGGTGTCGCTCCTCCGCACTTCTTGAATTTGTCACTACCCGTCCATATAATTAGCACTCGCTGCACGAGAGTGCTAACAACATCTCCGGTTGGCTCGTCCAGCCGGGTTTTCTCAGCGTTCTTCAGTCTCAATCAGAGAGGAGTATGTATGAACCTTCGTCCTTTGCATGATCGCGTGATCGTCAAGCGTCTGGATCAGGAAACCAAGACCGCGTCGGGCATCGTGATCCCCGAAGCCGCAGCGGAAAAGCCGGATCAAGGTGAAATCCTCGCAGTCGGCCCGGGCAAGCGCGACGACAAGGGCGCAGCGATCGCCCTCGACGTGAAGGTCGGCGACCGCGTCCTGTTCGGCAAGTACGCAGGCCAGACCGTCAAGGTCGACGGCAACGAACTGCTTGTGATGCGCGAAGAAGACATCATGGCCGTGGTGCAGAAGTAAGCGCAACGTCGCTACTTCCCCGGTTATATCCAAAGTATTCAAGGAGTTAGAAGATGGCAGCTAAAGACGTCGTATTCGGTGATTCCGCCCGTGCCAAGATGGTCGAAGGCGTGAACATTCTCGCCAACGCCGTGAAGGTCACGCTGGGTCCGAAGGGCCGCAACGTGGTCCTCGAGCGCAGCTTCGGCGGCCCGACGGTCACCAAGGACGGTGTGTCGGTCGCAAAAGAGATCGAACTGAAAGACAAGCTCCAGAACATGGGCGCGCAAATGGTCAAGGAAGTCGCTTCCAAGACCAGCGACAACGCAGGCGACGGCACGACGACCGCTACGGTTCTCGCGCAATCGATCGTCCGCGAAGGCATGAAGTACGTCGCATCGGGCATGAACCCGATGGACCTGAAGCGCGGCATCGACAAGGCTGTTGCAGCCGCAATCGAAGAACTGCGCAAGATCAGCAAGCCGTGCACGACCAACAAGGAAATCGCCCAGGTTGGCGCGATCTCGGCGAACAGCGATTCGTCGATCGGCGAGCGCATCGCTGAGGCAATGGACAAGGTCGGCAAGGAAGGCGTGATCACCGTCGAAGACGGCAAGTCGCTGCAAGACGAACTTGACGTCGTCGAAGGTATGCAATTCGACCGCGGCTACCTGTCGCCGTACTTCATCAACAACCCGGACAAGCAAGTTGCCGTGCTCGACAACCCGTTCGTGCTGCTGCACGACAAGAAGGTGTCGAACATCCGTGATCTGCTGCCGGTTCTGGAACAAGTCGCGAAGGCTGGCCGTCCGCTGCTGATCATCGCTGAAGACGTCGAAGGCGAAGCGCTCGCAACGCTGGTGGTCAACAACATCCGCGGCATCCTGAAGACCGTTGCTGTCAAGGCGCCGGGCTTCGGCGATCGTCGTAAGGCGATGCTGGAAGACATCGCGATCCTGACCGGCGGTCAGGTCATCGCTGAAGAAACCGGCCTCACGCTCGAGAAGGCAACGCTGGCTGAACTGGGCCAGGCGAAGCGTATCGAAGTGGGCAAGGAAAACACCACGATCATCGACGGCGCTGGCGAAGCAGCGAACATCGAAGCTCGCGTCAAGCAAGTGCGCAAGCAGATCGAAGAAGCGACCTCGGACTACGACCGTGAAAAGCTGCAAGAACGCGTTGCCAAGCTGGCAGGCGGCGTTGCAGTGATCAAGGTCGGTGCTGCGACTGAAGTCGAAATGAAGGAAAAGAAGGCACGTGTCGAAGACGCACTGCACGCAACGCGCGCAGCTGTGGAAGAAGGCATCGTCGCTGGTGGCGGCGTCGCGCTGATCCGTGCACGTACGGCGATCGCTGGCCTGAAGGGCGCTAACGCCGATCAGGACGCAGGTATCAAGATCGTTCTGCGCGCAATGGAAGAGCCGCTGCGCCAGATCGTCACCAACGGTGGCGAAGAAGCGAGCGTCGTCGTGGCAGCGGTTGCTGCTGGCAAGGGCAACTACGGCTACAACGCAGCGACCGGCGAGTACGTCGACCTGGTTGACGCAGGTGTCGTGGACCCGACGAAGGTGACGCGCACGGCGCTGCAAAACGCAGCTTCGGTTGCTGGCCTGCTGCTGACGACCGACGCAGCTGTCTGCGAACTGCCGAAGGAAGATGCTCCGATGCCTGGCGGCATGCCCGGCGGCATGGGCGGCATGGGCATGGACATGTAATTCCGCTCGGGCCTCGTGGTCCGGTCGCGTGGTTGAATTGCCGCGCGTCTGGATCACGGACGAGGCCCGGTTGGAAGTCCATGAGGGGGAGTGCGCCGCGAGGCGTTTCCCCAAACGAAAAAACCCGCTCAGGCGGGTTTTTTCGTTTGGGCGTCGGGTTGATGTGGCGGCCGGTGAGCGCTTCGGGACGCCCCGAATCCGGATCAGGCGCCCGCGGCGTGAGCCGTACGCTGAGCCGATCCTCCGAGACACTTTTCGCGCAGGTAGTGGAAGATCTGCGCGACGCTTTGCGCGGGGCTCAGCGTTCCGGTGTCGACGTGCAGGTCGGGATCGATCGGTGCTTCATAGGGTGCCGATACGCCGGTGAACGAGCTGATCTCGCCTGACCTCGCCTTCGCGTAAAGACCTTTGGGATCGCGGCTCGCGCAGGTGGCGAGCGAGGCGGAGACGTAGGTTTCGACGAACTTGTCTGCTCCGATGATCTCGCGCGCCATTGCGCGGTCTTCGCGTAGCGGTGAAATCAGCGCGGTGATCACGATCAAACCCGCGTCGTTCATCAACTGGGCGACGTGCGCGACGCGGCGGATGTTTTCGCGCCGGTCGTCGCGCTCGAAGCCCAGATCGCTCGCCAGACCTTGGCGGATGTTGTCGCCGTCGAGCACATAGCAGGCATGACCGAGCGCGATCAGCCGCTCCTCGAGCGCGAACGCCAGTGTCGATTTACCGGCGCCGGACAGGCCGGTCAGCCAGATCGTGGCGGGCGTCTGATCGAATATGCGCAGGCGGTCCTGCGCCGCGATTTTGCCGGGGAAGCGTTGCACGAAGCTGGGCGGCTCTTTCATGTAAAAGTTCTCCTGACTCCTCTGGCTCACTCGCAGTGCCAGCCTTGTCGCCACGTGCCAGCGTTGTGCGGGCGTTCCGTGGAATCCGCGATCGATTACCGATGAATGACCAGGTCAGTGCCGCGCTTCCCCGGGCGCTGCGCCCTTGCCTTGCGCGGGCGGGGTTTCGTCGTCGTCGCTGCTGCGTGCCCAGAAGAACCGATCGGGCATGTACGCCCCCATGCCGGGTCGGAACGCATTGCGCACCGCCTGATACAGATACTCCTGGCTTTCGCGCACCGCTTCCGCGGGCTCCTGGCCGTTGGCGAGCAGCGCGGCGATCGCTGCGCCGAGCGTATCGGTCAGGCCTGTCAGCCGATGGGGCGCGCGGTCCCACATATCCTGACGCAACTGGCCGTCCTCGCTGAAGAGCGTGTTGACGAGCCGGTGCGTGCCGGTTTCCGTCGACAGAATGTATTCGCAGCCCTGCGACAGCAGGTGCGAGATCGCGGCGTCGAGGCTCGGCGCCTCGGCGTCGCCGTCGGGCTGCGCAAGCGCGAGCAGCGTCGACGCGTCGGCGACCAGCAGTGTGGTTTGCGGTGCGAGCAGATCGGCGATGGCTTCGCGCAGTTCGTCGGCGGCGAGCACGTGTTCGTCGTCGAGCGTGAAGTCCGGGGCGAGGATCAGCGGGACATCGTCGTAGTCGGCCACCACTTCCGCGATCGCGCTGACCACTTCGGCGCGCGTGCACGCGCCGACCTTGAAGGCGGCGATCGGCATGTCCTCGAGCAGCATGCGCGCCTGCGTCGCGACGATGTCCGGGTCAAGGCCCGTCACTTCATCGCAGCTCGCCGAGTCGCGCACGGTGTAGCCCGTGAGCACGGAGACGCCGTGGCAGCCCATGCTGGCAAGTGTCATCAGGTCCGCCTGCAGGCCGGAGCCGCCAGTGGGATCGGAGAGGCCGAAGGTGAGGACGATCGGAGGCGTGTCGCTGGGCATGAAAATGGATGAGAAAAGCAGGATTTCGGCGCACAGTGCGCAAGTGGCTCAATTATGCGGCCTAAACCGTTGACAGGGCGTTTTTTCGCGCAGCTTGCCCGAGGGCCCACTCTACGGTGCCGCTGGCACCCGCCCAACGCGTGGCAAGACGCCGCAAGCGGCGCCGGCACGGCGCGTGGGCGCCCCGCCGAAGGCCGGTCCACGCTACGATTGCGCGTTTTCGATTGCTAGGCATGGGGGCGGCAACACGGTACCATCATGGCTCCCGTTTCCACGGACTCAACGACGCGACAAAAGAATGGAATATCAAAGCTGGATGTGCCTGATTTGCGGCTGGATTTACGACGAAGAGGCCGGCTTGCCCGACGAAGGCATTGCGCCGGGCACGCGCTGGGAAGACGTGCCCATCAACTGGACGTGTCCTGAGTGCGGAGCGCGCAAGGAAGACTTCGAAATGGTCCAGATCTGAAGCACGGCAACCCGCCGCAAGCTTCGGCCTCCAAACGGGGTCCCGAGGTTCGGTCCCCAACCTGAACCCTGAGCTTCAATCCCGAAGGTGAGCGGTGTCTCCACCGCACAATTGCTGCAATCGCTTGATGCGTCCGGCGCGCCCGGCGCCTGTCAGAGCGCGCTGGCGCGGAACATCGCCGGACGCGTCGTGTCGCAACGGTAGTCTGTCATTGTCCTGTCGCCGGTTCGCGCGGTGGCCGCTCACTCGGCACGCGGCGCGAAGCGACGGCGCCGTCAGCTTCGTGTCGCCTGCCCATGACTCTTCGATCCGCTGCACCCGTTTCCATCGATGCACTGCCGAATCCGCGCGGCGGCGCTGTCCGCTCCGCGGAACTTGCGCTCGCCGAGGCGTCGCTCGCGTTTGAGCAGCGCCACGAGAGCGGCGCCGCGCTGCTGCGCGCGTCGCATGCATTGCGCACGGCGGGCTGGCTCAGCGCGCAGCGTTTCGCCGACGCGCTGGTGCGCCTCTCGCCGCTCGCGAGCGACGAGTCGGCCGAAGCGCAAAGCGCCCGGCCGGTGTTCGGCGCGGCGCTGCGGGACTTCCGCGCGGCGCTCGAACGTCACAATCTGCGTGAGCTCAGCTGCTCGCCGACGCTGTTCAACCACTACCGCGAGTTGTGCGCGCAACTCGTCGAACCCACGCCGGGCGCCGCCGTCGCGTTCGAAGACCTCGCGCTGTGCGCGCGGCCGGTGCCGCCCGCGTCGCTGCACGCGCAATCCGCCGACCAGCTGGCGCATCTGCGGGCACGCTACGAGCGCGCTCTGCTGCCGGTGCTGCGCTCGCAGGCCGACACGGGTAGCGCGGTGGCGCTTGCGGTCACGAACGCCGCGCTCGACGAGCTCGACGCCGTCTTCGCCGAACTCGCCGGCCCCGATCCCTACGACTTCTGGCGGCTCGCGCGCGCCTGCGCCAAGGCGCTGCGCGCGCGCGGCCATGCAATTCGCGATATCGACGCACGGCGCTTCTACGCGCGCTGCAACCTGGCGCTCGCCGATCACGCGCGCGGCATCGAGCGGGCGCCGCGTTCGCTGGTGCGCGCCACGCTCGCGCTGCTGTGGCGCGACTACGCGCTGTTCGGCGCGGCCGCGCAAGACGCCGACCAGGTCGAGGTGCTGCACGATTACGGCTTGACCGTCGACTGGCACGTCGCCGGCACGCAGTCGTCGGAAGCGCTGTGGGAGGCGCGCGCGCTCGAAGCGCAGTCGCTGCCGCACACGCGTGATCTCGGCGCGCTGAGCGTCAACGCGAACGCATACGAAGATTTCCTGCAGACCGCCGAAGCGTCGATCGAGGCGCTCGCCGCCCATGCCCGCGCGGCCGATCAGCCGGAGAAAGCCGACCCGAGTGAAGCGCTGCAGGCGGGCGACGCCGCCTACCGGCTCGGCTCGGCCGCCTGCGCGCTCGGCCTTGGTCACGTGGCCCTGCTCGCCGATGCGCTCGGGCTCGCATGGCGACGTCGTGCGCATGCGGCGGTCGCGACGCCGGCGGTGCGCGTACACGTGATCGTCGGCGCGCCGGCGGCCGACACGCTCGAACAGGCCGCCGAGGCGTTGCGCGCGTCGCTGCACAAGGTCGCCGCGGGTGTTGGGCCGGCCGGGGGCAGCTCCACGCAGGCGGCGCTCGCCGCGCTCACGCGCGCAATCGAGCAGGGCGGCGCGTGAAGCGCAAGCAAACTTGAACCAAACGCGCGACGTGGCGCGCGAATTGCGTCGGCTACGTCTCGACCGACGCGTGCCGAATCCGCTGAAACCCATTGTGACAAGTCACAATTGCGCTACTACGCGACGCGCGTCAAACCTGCCGTTCTACGCGGTGTTTCGGCGCCTGATCGCGGCATGGCGCAAGTCGCGCGCGTGATAGAGTGGAACTTGATCCGGCGTCGATGACGCCGCACGTAGCGTGCAACCCAACGCGTTGCCATGCTCAAAGCAGCCCGCCATCGCGCATCGTCTTTGCTAAAATCCGAACTATGTCCAAGAGTACCGATCGCATCAATCTGACCAACCAGTTCCTGATCGCCATGCCGAACATGGCCGATCCGACGTTTTCAGGAACGGTGGTCTACCTTTGCGATCACAGTGAGCGCGGCGCGCTCGGCCTCGTGATCAACCGGCCGACCGATATCGACCTGGAAGCGCTCTTCAATCGCATCGATCTGAAGCTCGAGATCGAACCTCTTCTCCATGTTCCCGTGTATTTCGGCGGCCCGGTGCAAACCGAGCGCGGCTTCGTGCTGCACGATCCGAAAGGCGGCAGCGCGTACACGTCGTCGATGTCGGTGCCGGGCGGGCTCGAAATGACCACGTCGAAAGACGTGCTCGAGGCCGTTGCGAGCGGCAACGGTCCCGAGCGTTTTCTGCTGACGCTCGGCCACGCCGGCTGGGGCGCCGGTCAGCTCGAAGACGAAATCTCGAAGAACGGCTGGCTGACGGTCGAGGCCGATCCGAAGATCGTCTTCGACGTGCCGGCCGAAGATCGTCTCGAAGCGGCGCTCGCGCTGCTCGGCGTGTCGCTGTCGATGCTGTCGGGCGAGGCCGGGCACGCATGAGGGGCCGCGCATGAATCTGCCGGCCGGACGTGAGGCGACGCTGCTTGCGTTCGACTACGGCGTGAAACGCATCGGCGTGGCGGTCGGCAATTCGCTGACGCGCCGCGCGCGGCCGCTCGTCGTCGTGCAGAACCGCAGCAAGGATTACCGTTTCGAGGCGCTCGGCAAGCTGATTGCCGAATGGAAGCCCGATGCGCTGGTGGTCGGCCTGCCGATGCACCCCGACGGCACGCCGCACGAACGCACCCAACTCGCGAAGCGCTTTGGCAACCAGCTGAACGGCCGCTTCAATCTGCCGGTCACGTGGGTCGACGAGCGCTATTCGTCGGTCGAGGCCGAGGCGGAAATCCGCGCCGGCAACGCCCGCGCCGACATGCTCGATGCCGAAGCCGCGAGCATCATCCTCCAGCAATATCTTGACGGACTTTCCGACGATCATGAGTTCCATTGACGCCGAAGCGCTGTATCGCGCGTTGCTCGACCAGATTCGCGCGGCCTATGGCGACCAGCTCGCCGCAGCGCACGACGGCGCCCAGGCGGCGGTGCTAGCGGGTATCCATAGCGGCGGCGCATGGCTCGCCGAGCGGCTCGCGCGCGACCTGCACCTGGCGAGCTTCGGCGTGGTGAATGTCGCGCTGCATCGCGACGACTACGCGAAGAAAGGGCTGCACTCGCAGGCGAGCCCGACCTCGCTGCCGTTCGCGGTGGATGGCAGCCGCATCGTGCTGGTCGACGACGTGCTGTACACGGGCCGCACGATTCGCGCGGCGGTAAACGAGCTGTATGACTATGGCCGGCCGGCATCAGTCGAACTCGCGGTGCTCGCCGATCGCGGCGGACGCGAGTTGCCGGTGGCGGCGCGCTTCGTCGGCGGCGTGGTCGACGTGCCGGCCGACGCGACGCTCGTGCTGGCCCACGAAGACGACGGCGCGGGCGGCCAGCGGTTCTCTTTTCACACTGAAGCACGCGTCGATTGAAACTCGCGCGAGCGACGCGCCGACCTCGATCACGTTGACGCCCGTATTTGAAGCAGGTACATCATGAACACCGCCACCCAGGCTCCGCAAGATTCCTCCGCTAGCGCATCCGAGCGCTTCCGCTACGGCTTCCTGAAGGGCAACCCGCAGCTCACGAAGAACGGCGAGCTCAAGCATCTGCTGTCGATCGAGGGCTTGCCGAAGGCCATCGTCAATCACATTCTCGAGACCGCCGACCAGTTCGTCAGCGTGACCGATCGCGAAGTGAAGAAGGTACCGCTGCTGCGCGGCAAGTCGGTGTTCAACCTGTTCTTCGAGAACTCCACGCGCACCCGTACCACGTTCGAGATCGCGGCCACGCGGCTGTCGGCCGACGTGCTGAATCTGAACATCAACGCGTCGTCGACGAGCAAGGGCGAATCGCTGCTCGACACGATCAACAACCTGTCGGCGATGCACGCCGATCTGTTCGTCGTGCGTCATGCGTCGAGCGGCGCGCCGTTCCTGATCGCGCAGCACTGCGCGCCGCACGTGCACGTGATCAACGCCGGCGACGGCCGTCACGCGCACCCGACGCAGGGTCTGCTCGATATGTACACGATCCGCCACTACAAGAAAGACTTCACGAAGCTGCGCGTGGCGATCGTCGGCGACATCCTGCATTCGCGCGTCGCGCGCTCGGACATTCATGCGCTGACCACGCTCGGCGTGCCCGAAGTGCGCGCGATCGGTCCGCGCACGCTGCTGCCGGGCGGCCTCGAACAGATGGGCGTGCGCGTGTTCCACAACCTCGACGAAGGGCTGAAGGATGTCGACGTGATCATCATGCTGCGCCTGCAGAACGAACGCATGAGCGGCGCGTTGCTGCCGTCGTCGCAGGAGTACTTCAAGAGCTGGGGGCTGACGCCCGAGCGACTCGCGCTCGCCGCCCCCGATGCGATCGTGATGCATCCCGGTCCGATGAACCGCGGCGTCGAGATCGACTCGCAGGTCGCGGACGGCCCGCAATCGGTGATCCTGAATCAGGTGACGTTCGGTATCGCGGTGCGCATGGCGGTGATGGGGATCGTCGCGGGCAATAACGACTGAGCGACGACTGACCGGGAAGCCGAACGATAGGCTGAACCACAGGGCTGAACCACAGGTTTAACAAAGGCAGCGCATGAAGATTCATATTCAAGGCGGCACGCTGATCGATCCGGCAGCGGGCACCGAACAGCAGCAGGACATTTTTATCGAGGCGGGCAAGATCGCCGCTCTCGGCCAGGCGCCGGCCGGCTTCCAGGCGGAGCGCACGATCGACGCCCACGGTCTGTCGATCGCGCCGGGTCTCGTCGACCTGTGCGCGCGTTTGCGCGAGCCGGGCTACGAGCACAAGGCGACGCTCGGCTCGGAAATGGCCGCGGCGCTCGCGGGCGGCGTGACGAGCCTCGTATGTCCGCCGGACACCGATCCGACGCTCGACGAGCCGGGCCTCGTCGAAATGCTGAAGTTCCGCGCGCGCAATCTGAACAAGGCGCACGTGTATCCGCTCGGTGCGCTGACGGTCGGTCTGAAGGGGCAAGTCATCACCGAGATGGTCCAGCTGACCGAGGCGGGCTGCGTCGGCTTCTCGCAGGCCGACACGCCGATCGTCGATACCCAGGTGCTGATGCGCGCGCTGCAATACGCGAAGACCTATGGCTTCACCGTGTGGCTGCGTCCCGTCGATGCGTACCTCGGCAAGGGCGGCGTCGCCGCGAGCGGCGCGCTGGCGTCGCGGCTCGGTCTGTCGGGCGTGCCGGTGTCGGCCGAAACGATCGCGCTGCATACGATCTTCGAACTCGTGCGCGTGACCGGCGCGCGTGTGCATGTGTCGCATGTGTCGTCGGCGGCGGGCGTCGCGCTCGTGCGCGCGGCGAAGGCCGAAGGCCTGCCGGTGTCGTGCGACGTCACGGTCAACCACGTGCATCTGATCGACCTCGACATCGGCTATTTCGACGCGCAGTTCAGGCTCGATCCGCCACTGCGTCAACAGCGCGATCGCGAAGCGATCCGCGCAGGCCTCGTCGACGGCACGATCGACGCGATCTGCTCGGCGCACACGCCGGTCGACGACGACGAAAAGCTGCTGCCGTTCGCCGAAGCGACGCCCGGCGCAACCGGCCTCGAACTGTTCCTGTCGCTGACGGTCAAGTGGGCCGACGAAGCGGGCGTGCCGCTCGCGAGCGCGCTCAATCGCATCACCGCGGCGCCGGCGCAGGTGCTCAGCCTCGAAGCGGCTGGCCGCATCGCGGTCGGCGCGGTGGCCGACCTCTGCGTGTTCGACCGTCATGCTCACTGGCGCGTCGAGCCGCGCGCGCTGAAGAGCCAGGGGCACAACACGCCGTTCCTCGGCTACGAGCTGCCGGCGCAGGTGCGCGCGACCGTCGTGTCCGGTCAGCTCGCGTACGAACAGCGCTGAGCGGGTATCGTCTCGGTCCAGTCAAGGAAAGCTCCGGCCATGAAGCTCGCGTTACGCAAGATCCGTCTCATCACGCATCTGCTGCACGGCATGTGGACCGTCGCGACGCGCTTTCCGAACGCGAGCGCCGAGCGGCGACACGCGCTCAATCGCGCGTGGTCGTTGAAGATGCTGCGGCTGTGCGGCATGCGCCTCGTCGTGCATAACGATGCGGTGCGGCTCGATCGTGGCGCGCTCGTCGTCGCCAATCACGTCTCGTGGATCGACATCTACGTGATCAACGCGTGGCGGCCGACGCCGTTCGTGTCGAAGGCGGAGATCCGGCAATGGCCAGTGGTCGGCTGGCTCGCGCAGCAGCTCGATACGGTGTTCATCCAGCGCGAGAAGCGCAGCGACGCGAAGCGGATCATGCACGAACTCGCCGATCGGCTCAGTGCGGGTGAACTGATGTGCGTGTTCCCCGAAGGCACGACGTCGAACGGGCTCGAGTTGCTGCCCTTTCACGCGAACATGTTCCAGGCGGCGGTGTCGGCCGGTGTGCCGGTGCAGCCGCTGTGCATCATGTACGAGGATGCGCAGGGCCGGCAGTCGACCGCACCCGCGTATATCGACGATGTGTCATTGTCCGACTCGCTCGACATGCTGTTGCGTGGCGGTCCGCTAACCGCTCACGTCTATGTCGGCGCACCGCTCGCCCCGAACGCCGACCGGCGGGTGCTCGCGGCGCAGGCTCAGAACGTGGTGGCGAACGCGTTGCGGGACATGCAGGCCGGCAACGCAGTGGCGGGGACAGTCGCGCAAGAGGGCGACGTGGCAACTGCCGCGCCGTCGTGCGACGCCGCCGAGACGCCGGAAACGCTGATCGAGCCCGTCGATCAGCCGCGCCGCTCGGCCTGAGCGGCGGTGCTGCCGGGCAGCGTCGCCGCCTTCTGTTCAATTGCCCCCGCGCGGCACGCCGCACGAATCGCAATCGACCTGCGTCAACGTACGCTCTGACGGATTTTGTGCGAGCCGTACCGCCGACAACTTCTGCCCCCACACGCAACCCGAATCGAGGCCGATCAGGTTATCGCGCAGCATCAGGCCCAGCGCGGCCCAATGACCGAACACGACGGTCACGTCGGCGGTCTGGCGCGACGGCACGTCGAACCATGGCATGCAACCGCTCGGCGTGGATGCGAGCGTGCCGCTGCTGCTGAAATCCATCACCCCATCGGCGCTGCAAAAGCGCATGCGTGTCAACGCGCTGCACGTCACGCGCAGACGCTCGATTCCCTTCAGGCCCGGCTTCCAGCGGTTCGGCTCGTTGCCGTACAGGCCGGCAAGCGTTTCTTTCCAGTTCGGCGCACGCAGCGCGCGCTGCAATTCGTCGGCGAGTTCCAGCGTCAGCGTCGTATCCCATTGCGGCAGCACGCCCGCATGCACCATCAGCATGCCGTTGTCGAAATGCGCGAGCGGCCGGTGGCGAATCCACTCCAGCAGATCGGCAGCATCGGGCGCGGCGAGGATGTCTTCGATCGTGTCGCCTTTCTTCGACTTGCGAATCCCCGCCGACACCGACAGCAGATGCAGATCGTGATTGCCGAGCACCGGCACCGCGCGCTCGCCGAACGCGATGACGTCCCGCAAAGTGTCGAGCGAGTCGGGACCGCGGTTGATCAGATCGCCGGCGAACCACAGCGGTGTGCCGTCCGGCGGCGCGGCTTTGGCGAGCAGTTGCTGAAACGGCGCGCGGCAGCCTTGCAGATCGCCGAAAGCAAGGGGAACGAGGGGAGCGGACGTACTGGAAGCGTTGTGGGGTGTCATCGAGGAAATCAGGTCGATTCGATACGCGCGGTGTTGCACGACGCGTGCCACGGCAGAGCAGCAAGCTAGCGTGACATAATAGCCGGTTTGGGGTTCGGATATTGCGCGATCACGTTGTGGGACGCGGACAACCTCGCATGGACCGCGTGCGCTATTCCAATACAACAACAGGATGACTCTCTCGTGAACGAAGCCAGCATGTCGTCTCCCGTCGCGAAGCAATTGTTTCGCACGCTCGTCACCGGTGCGAACGGTTTTACCGGCCGCTATCTGGTCGAGAAGTTGAGCGGGCGTGGGCACACCGTGATCGAAGCGGTGTGGGGCGGGTGAGCCTGACACGCAGGGCACAGCACACGCCGCGGCGGCGTCCGGTCGACTGGATACGATCCATTAACGGTGTCGAGCGCGACATGTCATGGCGTTTCTGTGCTCGGTTCGTGTTAGCGACCGCATAAACAGTCACTAGGACAGCAAACGGCAGCCAGAATGGTGAGGCTGTTTCAAATGGTTGAATTCGAATTTTTGGCGTGGACAACCGTATAATCGGGTCATCATAAGAATAGCGTCCGAGCGTATGCTTGCGCACAAGCGAATGCAACGGATTGCTGCAGAATCGGAAACCATTACGCATCGTGAGAAGGTCGGCGAGTCGATTTCGGGCGCCGCTCACACCCACAAGGGAATTACATGATCCTCGTAACGGGCGGTGCCGGATTTATCGGCGCCAATTTCGTGCTCGACTGGCTGAATGCGTCGGACGAAGCGGTGCTCAACGTAGACAAACTGACCTACGCCGGCAACCTGGGCACGCTGAAGTCGCTACAGGGCAATTCCAAACACATTTTCGCGCGCGTCGACATCTGCGATCGCGCTGCGCTCGACGCGCTATTGGCCGAACACAAGCCGCGCGCCGTGCTGCATTTCGCGGCCGAGAGCCATGTGGATCGCTCGATTCACGGTCCGGCCGATTTCGTGCAGACCAACGTGGTCGGCACCTTCACGTTGCTCGATGCGACGCGCAGCTACTGGAACACGCTGGGTGAAGCGGAGCGCGCCGCATTCCGCTTCCTGCACGTGTCGACCGACGAAGTGTTCGGCTCGCTGTCCGCAACCGATCCGCAGTTCTCCGAAACGACGCCTTATGCGCCGAATAGCCCCTATTCGGCGACCAAGGCCGGCTCGGATCACCTCGTGCGTGCCTACCATCACACGTATGGCCTGCCGGTGCTGACCACCAACTGCTCGAACAACTACGGTCCGTACCAGTTCCCCGAAAAACTGATTCCGCTGATGATCGCCAACGCGCTCGGCGGCAAGCCGCTGCCGGTGTATGGCGACGGGCAGAACGTGCGCGACTGGCTGTACGTCGGCGACCATTGCAGCGCGATCCGCGAAGTGCTCGCGCGCGGCACGCCGGGCGAGACGTACAACGTCGGCGGCTGGAACGAGAAGAAGAATCTCGAGGTCGTGCACACGCTGTGCGACCTGCTCGACCAGCAGCGTCCGAAGGCGGCGGGCTCCTATCGCGACCAGATCACCTATGTGACGGATCGTCCGGGCCACGACCGCCGTTACGCGATCGACGCCCGCAAGCTCGAGCGGGAACTCGGCTGGAAGCCGGCGGAAACGTTCGAGACGGGGCTCGCCAAAACGGTCCAGTGGTATCTCGACAACCAGCAATGGGTCGACGAAGTCGCTTCGGGCGAATACCGGAAGTGGGTAGAGACCAACTACGCGCAGCGCGCGTAAAGGCACGGCAATGGCGCGCAAAGGCATTATTCTCGCGGGCGGTTCGGGCACTCGCCTGTATCCGATCACGCACGTCGTCTCCAAGCAGCTGCTGCCGGTGTACGACAAGCCGATGATCTACTACCCGCTGTCCACGCTGATGGTGGCGGGTATTCGCGACGTGCTGATCATCTCCACGCCGCAGGACACGCCGCGCTTCGAGGCGATGCTCGGCGACGGCAGCCAGTGGGGCATGAACATCCAGTACGCGGTGCAGCCGTCGCCGGATGGGCTCGCGCAGGCGTTCATCATCGGCCGCGAGTTCGTGAACAACGATCCGTCGGCGCTGATTCTCGGCGACAACATCTTCTACGGCCACGATCTCGCGAAGCAGCTCGAACGCGCGGACGATCAGACCGAAGGCGCCACCGTGTTCGCATATCACGTGCAGGACCCGGAGCGCTACGGCGTGGTCGAATTCGACAAGCAGTTCCGCGCGTTGTCGATCGAGGAAAAGCCCGCCAAGCCGCGTTCGAACTACGCGGTCACCGGCCTGTACTTCTACGACAAGCAGGTCTGCGACATCGCCGCGGACATCAAGCCGTCCGCGCGCGGCGAGCTCGAAATCACCGACGTGAACTCGCGCTACCTCGCGAACGCGGCGCTCAACGTCGAGATCATGGGCCGCGGTTACGCGTGGCTCGACACCGGCACGCACGACTCGTTGATCGAAGCCGCGACCTTCATCGCGACGCTGCAGAAGCGCCAGGGTCTGGTGGTCGCGTGTCCGGAAGAGATCGCGTACCGGCGCCAGTGGATCGACGGCGAGCAACTGCTCGCGCTCGCCAGGCCGCTCGCGAAAAATGGCTACGGCCAGTACCTGCAAAACATTCTGACGGATCGAGTCGCATGGCCATCCAGGTAACCCCAACCTCGCTGCCCGAAGTCAAGATCATCGAGCCGAAGGTGTTCGGCGATGCGCGCGGCTTTTTCTTCGAAAGCTTCAATGCGCTCGAATTCGCCGAGAAAGTCGAGCCGGGCGTCGAGTTCGTGCAGGACAATCACTCGCGCTCGGCTCGCGGCGTGCTGCGCGGTCTGCACTATCAGATCCAGCATGCACAGGGCAAGCTCGTGCGCGTGGTCGAGGGCGAGGTGTTGGACGTCGCCGTCGACATCCGCAAGAGTTCGCCGAACTTCGGCAAGTGGGTCGGCGTGACGTTGTCGGTGGAGAACCACCGGCAGCTGTGGGTGCCGCCCGGTTTCGCGCACGGCTTCGTCGTGCTGTCGGAGTCCGCGCAGTTCCTGTACAAGACCACCGACTACTGGTTCCCGGAACACGAGCGCAGCATCGCCTGGAACGATCCGGCGATCGGCATCGAATGGCCGATCGACTTCGAGCCGCTGCTCGCGGCCAAGGATGCGGCGGGCAAGCGTCTCGCCGACGCCGAAGTCTACGCATAAGGGGATCGCATGAGCGCACACCACGCGACACGGACGATTCTCGTCACCGGCGTAAACGGCCAGGTCGGCTATGAGCTCGCTCGCACGCTGCAAGGGCTCGGCAACGTGGTGGCGGTCGATCGCACACGGCTTGATCTGTCGAACCTCGATCAGATTCGCGCAGTGGTGCGCGAGCTGCGTCCCGCGCTGATCGTCAATCCGGCCGCGTACACGGCGGTGGACAAGGCCGACGAGGAGCGCGAGCTGGCAATGCGCATCAACGGCGAAGCGCCGGGCGTGCTCGCCGACGAAGCGAGAAAGGTCGGCGCCGCGCTGATCCACTATTCGACGGACTACGTGTTCAACGGCGCCAAGGAAGGCGCGTACGTCGAGGACGATCCGACCGATCCGCAGAACGTCTACGGTGCCAGCAAGCTCGCGGGCGAGCAGGCAATCGCGGCGAGCGGCGTCAATCATCTCGTGTTGCGCACCAGCTGGGTGTACGGCACGCGCGGCAAGAACTTTCTGCTGACGATGCTGCGGCTAGGCGCCGATCGTGCCGAGTTGAAGGTGGTGGCCGACCAGTTCGGCGCGCCCACGTGGTGCAACACGATCGCGACGCTGACCGCGCATCTGTGCGCGCAGGGCTTCGCCGCCGAAGACGGCGTGAAGTGGTGGAACGAGCGTTCCGGCATCTATCACCTGTGCGCGGGCGGCTCGACGTCGTGGCACGGCTTCGCGTCGGCCATCTTCGAACTCGCGGATTTGCCGAACAGGCCGAACACGCTGCCGATTCCGGCCGCGGACTACCCGACGCCCGCAAAGCGCCCCGCCAATTCGAGGATGTCGAACGACAAACTGGCGCGTGTGTTCGGGCTCGCCGCGCCGCATTGGAAGGAGGCGTTGAAGTTGTGCCTGTCGCGCGACGAGCGCCTCGCATAATGCGGGCGCCCATGTTGCCAACCCTATGCCGGGAAGGGCGGTGTAAATATCACTCGGCGAACGAGATCCTTGTTGGCCGCCAGCGATTGCCATCATTCGGGGAGTGGGGGAGCGGAAGAGCGTTTCGCGTGATCACACTTTTCTCTGTTTAGGCCCGCTCAAATGAGTCAAAAGCCCCTCGTAGTCGATCTCGACGGAACGCTGATGCGCTCCGATGTGCTGATCGAAAGCGCATTCGCATTTTTCAAAGCCGCGCCTCACCGTTTTTATGAGCCGCTACTCTGGCTGTTGCGCTTTGGCAAGCCTGGGCTCAAGTCGCGTCTCGCGCAGACGACCAATATCGACGTGACGGTGCTGCCCTATGACGAGACGGTCCTGGACTGGCTCAAGCAGGAGCGCGCCGCCGGTCGCCGCCTCGTGCTTGCCACCGCGAGCCATGAGCGCTTCGCGCATGCGATTGCCGATCACCTGAGTCTGTTCGACCAAACCTTCGCGACCAATGGCAACGTGAACCTGAGCTCGCGCAACAAGCGGGATCGGCTGGTCGCGGAATTCAGCGAAAAGGGCTTCGACTACGCCGGCAATTCGCATGCGGACGTTCCCGTGTGGGAGGTTGCCGACCGCGCCTACGTGGTCAACCCATCGGTCGGCGTCGAGCGGGTCGCGCGCAGGCGGGGCAACGTCGAGACCGTCATCGAGACGCGTCCGCCTCGCACCCGGGTGTGGGCGAAGTCACTGCGGTTACATCAGTGGCTCAAGAACCTGCTGATTTTCTTGCCGCTGTTGGCCGCGCACGAGGCAACGTCGATGCATCTGCTCGCCATGGCCGCCCTCGGTTTCATATCGTTCGGGCTGTGCGCATCGAGCGTCTACCTGCTGAATGATCTGCTCGATCTCGAGGACGATCGGCACCACCCGACCAAGCGTCGGCGCCCGCTCGCGGCAGGAACCTTGCCGCTATGGCAGGGCGCGATGTTGTTTCCGGTTCTATTGGTGATCGGGTTCGGAATCGCCCACGCGTTACTGCCGTACCGATTCACCTTGGCGCTGATCGCCTACTACGCGCTGACGCTCGCCTACTCTTTCTATCTGAAGCGGCACGTCATGGTGGACGTCGTGGCGCTCGCTTGCCTCTACACATCGCGAATCGTGGCGGGGAGCGCGGCCATCGATGCACGGCTGAGCTTCTGGCTGCTCGCTTTCTCGATGTTCATTTTCCTCAGTCTCGCCCTGGTCAAGCGCTTTGCCGAACTGCACCTGCTGCAGGCGCGCGGGCTCGTCACGTCGCGGGGCCGGGGATATGTGGCGGGTGATCTTTCGCTGGTCTCATCGCTCGGAGCGGCGGCTGGCTATCTATCCGTGCTGGTGCTGGCGCTGTATATCCAGGACGCCAACACGCTTTTGCTGTATCGCCATCCCCAGTTCATCTGGCTGGCCTGTCCGCTTCTGCTCTATTGGGTCAGCCGTATCTGGATCATCGCCCATCGTGGCCAGATGCACGACGATCCTGTCGTTTTCGCCGCCAAGGATCGAGGTAGCTGGGCCGTCATCGGGTTGTGCGCTGTCGTGTTCTGGCTGGCCATCTGAAACATGGCGCACGTTCAGTCCTGGGGGCTTTATCCCTATGCGCCGCAGAATCCGCACACACCGGCGTGGCGCGACGGCGTAGCGCCAGCCTGGCGCTCGGCGGCGTCGGCTAGCGGCACGACGCTCGGATTCGGCCAGGGCCGCAGCTACGGCGACAGCTGTCTCGCGTCCTCGGGCCAGGTCGTGTGCATGCGGGGTCTCGATAGGCTCATCGACTTCGACGCGTCGAGTGGCGTGCTGCGCGCCGAGGCGGGCGTCACGCTGGAGACGATTCTCGAGCTCGCGATTCCGCGCGGCTGGATGCTGCCGGTCACGCCGGGAACCAAATATGTGACGCTTGGTGGCGCTGTGGCCAACGATGTTCACGGCAAGAACCATCACGTCCGAGGCACCTTCGGCCGTCATGTGCGCCGCTTCGGCCTGTTGCGCAGCGATGGCAGCGAGCGCGAATGCGCGCCCAGAAACGCGACGGACGCCGAGCCCGATTTTTTCGGTGCGACTATCGGCGGACTGGGGCTCACGGGACTGATCACGTGGGTCGAGATTCAACTGATGCGAATCCGCACGAGCCTGATGGATGTATCGAGCATCCGCTTCGACAATGTCGACGAATTCTTCGTCCTGTCCGAGCGCCTCGATCCGCATCATGAATACAGCGTCGCGTGGATCGATTGCCAGAGCCGTGGCGCGGCGCTGGGACGGGGGATTTTCATGGTCGGCGATCATGCGCCGGAAGGGCCGCTCGCAGTCGAGCGCCGCAAAAAGCACACGGTCCCCATCGTCTCGCCCGTTCCTGTGTTCAACAAACTGACGCTGCGTCTTTTCAACGAGGCGTATTATCGCCGCCAGGCCGCTGGCGAGACCAAGGCGAAGGTCGGATACGATAGCTATTTCTATCCGCTCGACGCGCTACTGCAGTGGAACCGCATCTATGGACGCTCCGGCTTCCAGCAATATCAATGCGTAATCCCGCCAGATTGCGCGCGCGCGGCGATACGCGACGTGCTCGATGCGATTTCGCGCAGCGGCACCGGCTCGTTTCTTGCCGTGCTCAAGCGGTGCGGTGATCTTCGGTCGCCGGGGTGGCTTTCCTTTCCGCGGGAGGGCACTTCGCTGGCGCTCGACTTCCCGCAGCGCGAGGCGTCCAACCGGCGCCTGTTCGATACGCTCGACGCGATCGTCCGCGCGAGCGGTGGACGTCTGTATCCGGCAAAGGATGCGCACATGTCGGGGGAGGATTTCCGCGCGGCCTACCCGCGGTGGACCGACCTGGAGACACTGAGGGATCCTGCTTTGCTTTCTCGATTCTGGGAACGAACGACTCGCTCATGAAGAACATCGTCATCATTGGAGCCACTTCGGCCATCGCTTCGGCCTGCGCGCGTGCATGGAATGGACCGGGTGTACGCTTCGCGCTGGTCGCCCGCAACGCGCGGCGCCTTCAGGAAACCGCCGACGATCTGAAGGCGCGCGGCGCCGGGTTCGTTAGCTGCCACCAGTTGGATATCGACGATCTCGGCGCGCAGGAGGCGGTCGTGCAGGCATGCCGGGCCGCTCTCGGCAGCATCGACATCGTGCTGGTTGCGCCGGGCACCTTGCCCGATCAGCGCGAATGCGAGCGCGACGCAGCCGTCGCGGTGCGCGAGTTCACGACGAACGTCGTTTCGGTGATCGCGCTACTGACGCGTTTCGCTAATATCGTCGAGGAACAGCGCAGCGGCACATTGGCGGTGATCGCCTCGGTCGCCGGCGATCGTGGACGTCCGTCGAACTACCTTTACGGCAGTGCGAAAGCCGCACTTGCCACGTTCTGCGAAGGACTCAATGCACGCCTGAAAAAGGTCGGTGGACATGTGGTGACGATCAAGCCTGGCTTCGTCGCTACACCGATGACGCAGGGCCTGCCGTTGCCCAAGCCGCTCGTGGCGACACCGCAGGCTGTGGCCGCCGACATCGTGAAGGCCGTGGCGCGTCACCGCGACGTGCTGTATACCCCGTGGTTCTGGGCGGGCATTATGCTGATCATTCGCTCGATTCCGCGCCGCATCTTCAACCGGCTGTCGCTGTAATGGAAGCCGGCCGGCGGGCCAGTCGCGCTCGCGCAGGCCGACCGCTTTCAGACAGTCGATAGATCAACGCAACGATACCGTGAATTCATCGGCCAAACCTCTCGCCACCCCCCACCTCGTCATTCTTTATGCAGTCTTCGCGGCCCTGTCGATCGTCGTGAACATCGGCCTGCAAAAGCTGTCGCTGATTGTGTACGAGGGTCCTTTCGACGTCATGCTCTCGGTGGTGGTCGGCACCGGAGGCGGTCTCGTACTGAAGTTCGTCCTCGACAAGATCTGGATTTTTCGCTACCGCCACAATAATCTTTCGCATGGGGTGGCGAGCTTCTTTCTGTATTCGTTGATGGGCGTGGCGACCACGTTCATCTTCTGGGGATTCGAGTTTGGCGCCGACGCCATCTTTCATTCCGAGCCGGCACGCTTCCTCGGCGGCGCCATCGGCCTGACGATCGGCTATGTCGTGAAGTACCGACTCGACAGGCGGTTCGTCTTTGCCTGATGCAAGCGTGCGGCGGCGCCCCGCATCCGAATCATCGTCACTGGACGTCTTCGATCCATGTCCGTCGATTCAAGACCGAATGGCCTCGTCGATGCGCCCGCACCCAAGCGTGCGCCGCGCGTATCGCTCGATCTCGTCGCGTACGCGCTGCTGTTGGCGGTATCGGTATTCATCTTTGACGGTTGGATGGGTCTGTCGGCATTGCATCCTTCGCATCTCGAATGGTTGTACCTCGGCGACTACCGGAGGAATCTGGCCGCGCTCAACCTGTTCCGTAGCTCGTCGTGGCAGTTTCCGCTAGGACATATCGAGACGAGCGATTTTCCGGTGGGCGCAAACATCGTGTTCATGGACGGTAACCTGCTATTGGCGATCGTCACGAAGTTGCTCGCGCCGTTCCTCGGCCCGGCGGCGCAGACCTACGGCGCCTGGGTTTATCTGTGCGCGTTGCTGCAATTCTGGTCCATTTATTGGGCGCTGAGGCAGCTCGCAGTCTCATCGGTGTGCGCGTTCCTGGGCGCGCTGTTGATCGGGCTTCTGCCGACGTTTTACTACCGGGTAGGCCATCTCAACCTGTTGCCGCATTTTCTGATCATCATCGGTTGGGGCACGCTTCTGTCCGCGTCGATGACGTCTAGCGACCGGTTGCGCATTTTTCTCGCGCTAATCGTCTTTTCGGTATTCACGCACTTCTATTTCACGCCGCCTCTCGTGCTGATGGCGGTGCTGACACAGTGGCGTCCATGCAGCTACCGCGCTGATACGGCAACGCTGCGCTTCGTTGCGCGTCAGGCTTGCATCATTCTCGCGCTCATGCTGTCGGCAATGTTCGCGGCCGGCTATTTCCAGCATTTCCGTGATGACAGCAGCGGCTTCGGCTTCTACTCGATGAACCTGAATGCGTTCATCAATCCGCTAGGCGCAGACGGAGAAGATACGTCGAGGTATGTATCGACGCTGCCGATCGGCACTGCCGGACAGTACGAGGGTTATCAATATCTCGGTCTCGGCCTCTTGCTGTTCGTCCTGATGGCGGGGTTCATGCTCGGGCGCCGGATCGTTGCAGGCGTCGACGCACCCGTCTGGTCGCTATGGCTGGCGCTGACGATACTGAGTCTTTCGAATCAGGTCTATCTGGGCTCCTCGCTGGTGTTCGGAATCGAGCTTCCACGCGCGTTACTGGGGCTGGTGTCGCCCTTCCGCGCCTCGGGGCGCTATGGATGGTTCGTGGTCTATCCGGTTTTGCTCGTCGTATTCTCGAACCTCTACCGGCATGTGCGCGCCCGATCGAGCGGATCGTGGCGGTCCGGCATCACCGTGTTCGCGCTCGTCGTCGCTCTGCTCACTGTCGTGCAATTCGAAGATATCAGGTCGGTATTGGTCCTCAGGCGTGGCGCGCCCCCGCCGACGCTGCCGGCCGGGGTTGCAGTGGCCAGGACGGTGGCAGCGTACGTGTTGGCTAGCGGCTTCAGAGGGCCGATCTTTATCGACGTCCCGGACATCGAAACGAACAAGGATGTATTTGCGCCGCTCACTGCCGAGCTGGCAGGGCGGCGCGTAAGCATTTCTCCAGCGCCGAATGTGCGCGAGAACCTGCGCTATTCCGGCCGGGATCACATCCAGGACACGCTGGACGCGCACGGGCTCGTCATCACCCAGTCTTGCGAGCGCGCGCTTACCGCCAGGAAGATCGAGCTTCTGCCAGCGTGGTGCGCGTTCGCGGGCTGAGTGACGGACTCGGTGCCGGGGCGAATCGCATGCTCGTCGCGTGTCAGCGTGCCGGCGGATTCGGTCCCGGAGCCCGTCCATCGATACCCAGCGGAATCGGTCGGCAGCTGGCACGTGCGCCGTCCGCGACTATCTCGGCGCCCCGGCAGGGTTGCCCCGTCGGCTATAATCGGCGTTCATTATTACCCATGCTCAACGCGGGGACTTGCGTGAGCGGCTTACTGAAGGAGAAGGACTTGACGAGCGCTGTGGTGACTGGCATTACCGGGCAAGATGGTGCGTATCTGACGCAATTGCTCCTCGAACGTGGCTACGACGTCTATGGCACGTATCGGCGTACCAGCTCGGTCAACTTTTGGCGTCTCGATGAAGTGGGTGTATTGCAGCATCCGAAGCTTCATCTGGTCGAGCACGACCTGACCGATCTCGGCGCAACGATTCGCCTGCTCGAAATGGCCAAGCCGCGCGAGGTGTATAACTTGGCGGCGCAGAGCTTCGTCGGCGTGTCGTTCCAGCAGCCGGCCACTACGGCTGAGATCACCGGTGTCGGGGCGCTGAACGTGCTCGAGGCGATCCGCATCGTCGATCGCTCGATTCGCTTCTATCAGGCGTCCACCTCCGAAATGTTCGGCAAGGTGCAGGCGATCCCCCAAAAGGAAGACACCCCGTTCCATCCGCGCAGTCCGTACGGCGTAGCGAAACTTTACGCACACTGGATCACGGTCAATTATCGCGAGTCTTACGATATTTTTGGCTCGAGCGGCATTCTGTTCAATCACGAATCGCCGCTGCGCGGCCGTGAATTCGTCACACGGAAGATTACGGACTCGGTCGCCAAGATTTCGCTCGGCAAGCTCGACGTGCTGGAACTCGGCAATATCGACGCGAAGCGCGACTGGGGTTTCGCGAAGGAATACGTCGAAGGCATGTACCGCATGCTGCAAGCCGACGAGCCGGACACCTTCGTTCTTGCGACCAACCGCACTGAGACCGTGCGCGATTTCGTATCGATGGCCTTCCGTGCTATCGGCACGGACATCGAGTGGCGTGGCAAGGCGGAGAAAGAAGAAGGGCTCGACGTATCCAACGGCAAGGTACTGGTGCGTGTGAATCCGGAGTTCTATCGTCCGGCGGAAGTCGATCTGTTGATCGGCGACGCCACCAAGGCGAAGGAAAAACTTGGCTGGACGCCACGCACTACGCTCGAAGAGTTGTGCACACTGATGGTCGAGTCGGATCGGCGCCGCAACCAGATTGGTTTCTCGTTCTGATATGCCTATGCGCCGCGTCTTGATCACAGGTGCCCATGGCTTTACGGGCGCTTATCTTCGCGAGGAACTGCTGAGCGCCGGGTATGAGGTGACGGGTACCTGTGTCGGCGATCTTCGGCAAGGAAGCGAGCTGCAGCTCGACATCACGTCGCTCGACGATTGCCGTCGCGTGATCGAGGCGGTCCGCCCTGATTGCATCGCGCATCTGGCTGCAATCAGCTTCGTCGCGCACGAAGTGACACTCGACATGTACCGGGTCAACGTGCTTGGTACGCTCAATCTGCTTCAGGCCTGCGCCGACGTCGGCCACCGGCCGGACAAGATTCTGATTGTCAGCAGCGCGAACGTCTATGGCAATTCCGGCGGCGTGATCGACGAAGGTGTGATCCCGGCGCCCATTAATCATTACGCGGCCAGCAAGCTTGCGATGGAGCATCTGGTCAAGACGTGGTTTGACCGGTTGCCGATCGTGATCGTGCGTCCGTTCAACTACACCGGGCGTGGCCAGGCTGAGCGTTTCCTGATCCCAAAGATCGTTTCGCACTTCGTCAAGCGACTGCCTGTCATCGAATTAGGCAATCTGGATGTGGCGCGCGACTTTTCCGACGTGCGCACGGTCGCGAAGGTCTATCGCGGACTGCTGGAGTCGAATGTCGAATCCGAGGTAGTGAATGTGTGCAGCGGCAAGCCTTATACGCTTCAGCAAGTGCTCGAGGCAGTGAGCGAGGTCTCCGGACACCAGCTCGAGGTGCGTGTCAATCCGGCGTTCGTTCGGGCCAACGAGGTCAGAGTCCTGGTGGGTTCGACCGAGAAATTGCGTCGTCTCGTGCCCGGCGTGCAGCCATTCGACTTTTCCGAAACCATCAAATGGATGGTTGGCGGCGAAGACCCGCGATTGTAAGCGCCAGCGCTGCCTGGCGAGCGGCCGCGCTGGGGAAAGCCAGCAGCGTCTGCCCCGTTGGCGGGTGGCTGGCGCTAAACAGTGCGGACTCATACCATTGCGGCCGTCACGCCGGATGGTAGGCAATCTGGATTCCAGCGCACCGGGGGCATCGCTGCAGATGCCGAACCGTCATTCGCAACAAATTCGAAACACCGTTCAATTGCGGGATGTGGATGCCACCATGTCACGCCTCCAGTTCATGGGCCTAGGTATGCGGGCCGACAACGGAACGCATCATTCACTGTTGAGCGTGGCGACGTTCGTCGAAACCGGGCGCGGCGGCACGACTCGGTCCGTTATTTACCGCTTCTCGGGTTTCTGCCGCTTGCAATTTGTAGCATTGCCACGCTCCGCCAGTGTCAATGCGGCCCTACAATCCCTTCGCTGTGTTCAGCGCCCTACGCCGTACGATAGAATGATCAATTCGTTCGAGGTTAAAGCGGCCGAATGTATGAACTTGGTTTGCGCAACGCGCACCCGTCAAACCCTTGGCCGCACCAATATCAAGACTGCGAAGCGCCGCTTCCAAAGTTGACAGAGAGGAATTTGTGAGTTTGACACCTATCATCCTATGCGGAGGTGCGGGATCCCGACTGTGGCCGGTCTCCCGTGAGCTGCACCCCAAGCCTTTCATTCGTCTTTCGGATGGACAAAGTCTGCTGCAGAAGGCTTTCTTGAGGGCTGTCGCTCTGCCGCATGTGAATGAGGTTCTGACGGTCGCGAACCGCGAACTCTTTTTCAAAGCCGAGGACGAGTTCCGCGAGGTGAATACCGACAATGTGGCCGCGTCGTTCATCTGCGAGCCTTTCGGCCGCAACACCGCCGCTGCGATTGCGGCAGCCGCTCTCCATATCGCCGGAAAGAAAGGCCCGGACGCGGTCATGCTCGTGCTGGCCGCCGACCACCTCATCTCCGACCAGGCCGCTTTTGCGGCTGCCGTCGAGCGCGCAACGGCGCTCGCGCAGGAAGGTAAAATTGTAACGTTTGGTATCCAGCCTGACCGGCCCGAGACGGGTTACGGATACATCGAGGCGGACGGCAACGCGGTCGTGCGTTTTATTGAAAAGCCGCCGCTTGAAACGGCGCGCGAATATGTGGCCTGCGAGCGTTTCTTGTGGAACTCGGGAATGTTCTGTTTCACCGCTGCCGCCATGCTGAGCGAGATGCGTCGACACTGTCCGCAAATCGTCGAGGCGGTCGACGCTTGCATGAAGGTCTCCCGCATTTCCGAGGGCAACGGCTGGACGCAGGTTCAACTCGAACCGAAAACCTTCAGCGCCGTACCGGATGATTCCATCGACTACGCAGTCATGGAGAGTTGTGATAAGGCGGCGGTCGTACCGTGTTCTATCGGCTGGAGCGACATCGGTTCATGGACCGCGCTCAGCGATCTGTGCAAGCCCGATGGCAACGGCAATCGGGTAGAAGGCGATGCGATGCTGCACGACGTCGAGAACTGTTATTTGATGAGCCGCGAAAGGGTCATCGGTGCGGTGGGTGTACAAAACTTGATCGTGATCGATACGCCGGATGCGCTGCTCGTGGCGGACCGGGACCGTGCGCAGGACGTTCGTCACATCTATTCGAAACTCAAGGCCCGCGGCCATGAGGCGCACAAGTTGCATCGCACGGTACATCGGCCATGGGGTACTTATACGGTCCTCGAAGACGCGTCGCGGTTCAAGATCAAGCGCATCGAGGTCAAGCCGGGCGCCAGTCTCAGCCTGCAGATGCATCATCATCGTAGCGAGCACTGGATCGTCGTCAGCGGCATGGCGAAGGTGACCAACGGCGAGAACACGCTATTCGTTTCGACCAACGAGTCGACGTATATTCCTGCCGGCCACAAGCATCGGCTCGAGAACCCTGGCGTGATCGGTCTCGTGATGATCGAGGTGCAGAGTGGCGAATACCTCGGCGAGGACGACATTGTCCGCTTCGAGGACGTGTACGGAAGGGCCTGAGATGGACATAGCAGCAATCGATCGCGGCAAGTCCGACCTTGCAGCTCATAGCGGAAGCGATGACCTGGCGGTCGGAATCAGGTCCGTGCGCGTGTGGGGAACGCTCGGCTGGCACGACATTCGTCAGCGCTACCGCCGCTCGGTCATCGGCCCGTTCTGGTTCACGCTCAGCACGGCCATCATGGTTCTGGTGTTGGGCGCGTTGTACTCGACGCTGCTGCACCAGAACGTCGAGGACTATCTGCCTTATCTGGCCGTGGGGCTGGTCATCTGGGGCTATCTGTCTTCAGTCGCGAACGAGGGC
Source organism: Paraburkholderia sp. JPY465 (assembly GCF_050436725.1). Classification (NCBI taxonomy): domain Bacteria; kingdom Pseudomonadati; phylum Pseudomonadota; class Betaproteobacteria; order Burkholderiales; family Burkholderiaceae; genus Paraburkholderia; species Paraburkholderia sp. JPY465. The sequence goes on along the minus strand of NZ_JBNDMT010000003.1, from coordinate 2,713,095 downwards.
TGCAATGCGTTCATTGGCGCATCCTATCTGATCAAGCAGATACGCATACCGCTGACCATTCATGTGTGCAGAATCGTGTGGCGCAATTTCGTGATTCTGCTGCACAGCCTGCCCGTCGTGGTGGTTCTGCTGATTGTCTTCGGTCGTTGGCCAACTTTCGAGTTCCTGCTGGTGCCTATCGGGTTGTTCATGCTGCTGCTGCATGGCATCTGGGTTGGTGTCACATTGGGTGTGCTGTGTGCGCGTTTCCGCGATATTCCGCCGATCGTGACCAATCTCATTCAGGTGGTTTTCTTTTTTACCCCTGTCATGTGGTCGCCGGAAATCCTGAAAGACCGTGCATGGGTTGCCGAATACAATCCGCTGTATCACCTGATCGAAACGGTGCGTGCGCCGATCACCGGCCGCCCGATCCATTGGGAGTCGTGGGTCTGGTCGATCGGCTTGCTGATCGTCGGCTTTGCTTTTTCGCAGTTCCTGATGCGTCGCGCTCGCAATCGCGTTCCCTATTGGCTTTGATATCGTGAGTTCATCTATTGTTGCCGAGGGAATTTACGTCGAGTTCCCGATTTACGAGAATTCTCATCGTTCTCTGAAAAAGGCTGTGCTGAATCTGACGACGGGCGGTCGCATCGGGCAGGATGCCGGCCATCACGCGATCGTACGGGCTCTCGACGACCTCAATTTCACCTTCCAGGACGGTGAGCGCGTCGGACTCGTCGGGCACAACGGCTCCGGCAAGACGACGTTGTTGCGAACGCTCTCCGGCGTCTATGAGCCGGTGCGTGGCAAGCTGACGGTGCGTGGCAAGATTGCTTCGCTGCTCGATGTGTCGATGGGCCTCGATCCAGATGCCACCGGCTTCGAAAACATCTATCTGCGAGGCGTGATCGACGGTTTGAAGCCGGCCAGGATCCGAGCCAAAATCGATGAAATTGCCGAATTCAGCGATCTCGGCGAATACCTGAATCTGCCGGTTCGAACGTATTCCAGCGGGATGATGCTGCGGCTTGCGTTTGCTATTTCGACCAGCATCGAAGCAGACATTCTGATTATGGACGAATGGCTGAGCGTCGGTGACGCCGATTTCAGCGTCAAGGCTGCGCAACGTCTCGAGACGCTTGTCGGTAATGCATCCATCGTGGTCGTCGCAACGCACGATCCGGGTTTGATCGAGCGGGTCTGCACCCGCAAGATCAGCCTCGAGCATGGGAAAGTGACAGCGGACGAACCGGTGGTTCGTCCGGTGGAAGCGGAAGCTCTGAGCCTTCCGGCTTCGTCCGTTTGACCTGTGTCAAGCGAAAGGCCGCGGCCCGTCCGGGCCGCGTGGCTCGAAGCTTATTCTATTTCGGCTCCTGCTAAACCGGGGCAAAGCTAAGGCATGCATCCATGCGCGCAGATCACCCTCTGGTTCGCTATGGCGAATCGTTGTTTTTGCATCAACCGTTCCGCCTGTTGAAGGGCGTTGCAGGCGCATACGTCGCCTATCCGATTGCCGAAAGCCGGGAAAAGCGCAGCGTGCGGCCGAAGATCGCCGAACTCCGTCGGCACTACCAGCTGCCATTCGAAGCGCGGCGCCGCATCGCGCTTGAGCGCCTCACATCGATCCTGCAATTCGCTGGCGAGCACGTTCCTTACTATCGCGATCTGTTTCGCGAAAAGCAGTTCGATCCCATCAAGGCAGGGAAGGACCCGCGCTATCTGGAAGAACTCCCGTATCTGACCAAGGACGTCATTCGCGAGCAGGGCGCACGCCTGTTCTCTCGCCCGCTTGAAGGTACGCGCCATCACGCCTGCAAGACCGGCGGTTCGACGGGATTGTCCTGCACGATCTTTTACGACCAGGAAGCCGCCGACTATTCGTCGGCCGTCACGTTCTACGCGCGACGCCGCGCAGGCAAGCGCGGTTACCGATCCGAATTGCATTTCGCCTGCCGGTTTCCCGACGAGGTCGTGCCCCAATGGCCATCGCGCGAGGATTTCAAATGCTTCGCGATGAACCGCAGCAACATCTTTTTCGATCGGATCGATGACGAAGGACTCGAGGAGATGTGGCGCACGCTCAAGCGACGCAGGCCTTATCTCGCGCATGGCCACCCGTCGACGATGTACGCGCTCGCATGCTATATCGAGCGCAAATACCAAACCGGCAAAGCCTTCGAAATATTCGAATCCAGCGGGGAGCTGCTCGAGGCGCATCAGCGCGAAGTGATCGAAAGAGCGCTGCGCTGCCGCGTGATCAATCGCTACGGTCTGGCAGAGCTGGGCGTGATGGCCTACGAGCTCGATGGACACCAGAACGGTTTCCAGATCCTCGAATCCGAGGGGTGGCCGGAAAACCGTCCGGTCCCCAGCGATGCGGGCGACGGCGCGGACGGCAGGAATGAACTGGTTTTCACCGGTTTCCGAAACCGCCTGATGCCGCTGATCCGCTATGCCACGGGCGACCTCGCGACCGTCGAAGAACGCAGCACCGGTCTGTTCCTGACCGACGTCGTCGGGCGAATTCACGATGTGGTTCCGATCAACGGCGTCGCACATCCGACGCACCATATTCAGGACATGCTCGACCATCGCGTCGGCGGCATCCAGGAGTTCCAGATCGACCTGCGCACTTCTCCGCCGACACTGCGCATCGTGCTCGAACCGTGGGCGAACGAGGAGGATACGACGCGCAAGCTGAAGGGTTACTGGAAGGACGCCTTCGCGATTTCGTATGTCGGTCACGGCGAACTCCTTCGCGTCGGACGCCGGGCCAAATTCCGCCATGTGGTGACCGCATGATCGGCGTACTCCACTCCTGCGCCTCGAAGGAAGCCGGCGAGTATGTGCTGGCCGCACTGCGCCGCTCGGTCAGCTCGACCGGTGCTCGCGCCATTTCGCCGGGCATGTTGCGCGATCTTGGAGCGACGATCGTTACGGCCGTCGACGTTCCCGATGCATGGGGCGATGCGCTGGTGCAATGGTTGGGCAAACCGCGCAACAAGCTCATCGTATTCGGGCGGCTGCCTCTTTCGCTGGCAAGCGAGCTCGGCTGCCAGGAACGCCCCTGGCCGGACGGCTTCCAGCAGGCAGCGCGCAGTCCTTCGGCTCCCAGTCGCGAGACCGCGCAAAGCCGCGCCGTCGTGCGTTATACGAAACGCGCGTCGCAACTTGGCGGGCGCGCGTGGCTCCGGCCGTTCGAGCGCTTTGACTTTACCGACGAGTGGAACAACCTCGGCTTCGGGGCCATTCGCGCAGACGGCTCGATTTGGGCGACCAGCGCACCGATCGACGCGCCGCAAGATTGCCGTCTCGCTTCGGTGGATATCGACGACGAGCGCGGTTTTACCTATGCCGCGCTGTGGGAACGCCATGCCGCCAGCGTGTTGTGGTTCAACCGGCCAGTTGGACCCATCGATTCGTTCGAATGGCGCCTGGTCGAAAACTTCGTGTCATCGCATCGGAGCGATCGAACCGCATGCCAGCCTGTGCTCACAGAGATTCCTTGGGGCCACGATGCGGCAATCACTTCACGACTCGATTGCGACGAGGACGTCGAATCGGCACGGCCGCTGTGGAATGCGTACCGCCGTCTCGGCGTTCCGTTCTCGCTGGCCGTGCATACGAGCAATCTCGGCAACGAGGCTAATCACAGAATCCTGCGCGAACTGGCCGCCGATCCGCTCGCCGCAATCCTGTCGCATACAGCGACGCACGCGCCCAACTGGGGCGGCTCTTTGGAGGCCGCACTGGTCGAAGGCAGCGAATCCATGCGGCTCATTGAAGAGGTGATTCGCAAGCCGGTGCGGTATGCCGTATCGCCCTTTCACCAAAGTCCGCCCTATGCGCTCGCGGCCCTATCGGATGCGGGCTACGCCGGCTGTATCGGCGGCATCATCCGCAACGACCCCGAGTTCCTGATAGCCCGTGGTGGTGGCCTTGCAGGCCTTCCCGCCGGGTTCATCGGCCATAGCCAGCAAACGATGCTGCATGGCGACTGCATGCTGGCTTCGGGCGACCCGCTCGCGGTATTCAAACAGGCTTTCGATCTGGCCTTCGACAGTCACACGCTATTCGGCTATCTCGATCATCCATTCTCCGAGCGGTATCAATATGGCTGGCCAGACGAGGATGCGCGAATCGAGGCGCACCAGCAGTTCATCGCTTATATGCAGGCGCGGGCTCGCAAGCCGCTCTTCATGCACGAAGACGACGCAATGGATTTCCTGCGCGCGAAATCGCTGGCCAATGTGATTGCCGATGACGGAGCGTGGCGCGTGCAGCTTTCGGCGGCGGCGCCGACGCCGTATGGCATGACGCTCGAATGGCAGGGCGAATCGGTGCAAGCCTTGAACGGGACACGCCTGACATGAAAATCATGGTCGTCATGGGGACGCGCCCCGAAGTCATCAAGCTGGCGCCCGTCGTCGCGGCACTGCGCAAGCAGGTCGATACGATCGTGTGCGCGACCGGCCAGCATCGCGAAATGCTCGCGCAGGCACTGGATTTCTTCGGCATCGTGCCCGATGTCAGTGTGGAAACGATGAGCCCTGGCAGTTCGCTGAACATCCTCTCGGCGCGTCTGCTCACGGAAATGGACGAGGTATTCTCCCGCGTGCGGCCTGACTGGGTCGTCGTGCAAGGTGATACGACCACGGCGTTTTGCGCGGGCCTCGCGGCGTTTCACCGGGGCATTCGGGTCGCCCACGTGGAAGCCGGCCTGCGTACCGGTGACCTGCAGAACCCGTTCCCCGAAGAAGCCAATCGGAGTCTGCTTGGCCGCATCGTCAGCCGTCATTTCGCACCTACGCAACTCGCGCGGCAAAATCTGCTGCGCGAAGGCATCGACGACTCGAAGATCATGGTGACCGGAAATACCGTCGTCGATGCGATCATGATGGCGCGCGATTCGTGGCAGCGCGCATCGCAGAGTCTGGTGCTGCCTGCGGGCGGCGAGGCAGGCCGCGAGACGATCCTGGTGACGTGTCACCGGCGAGAGAATTTCGGCGACACGCTGCTGGGGATTTGCCATGTGCTACGCACGTTGTGCAGCCGATACGGGCAATACCAATGGGTTTTCCCCGTCCATCTGAATCCCGCCGTGCGTGAGCCGGTCATGCAAGAACTCGGCAACATTCGCAATCTCGCACTGATCGAGCCCGTCGATTACCCGTCCAGCTTGTACCTGATGAGCCGCAGTGCGCTGGTGATCAGCGATTCGGGCGGCATCCAGGAAGAGGCGCCGACCTTCGGCGTACCCGTCGTCGTGATGCGCAGTCATACCGAGCGAAGGGAAGGCGTCGATGCCGGCTTCTCGACGCTTGCCGGTCAGCGTCCGGAAAGCATCGAAGCCGCGGTGATCGACTGGCTCGACGATCCGGAGCGGCGCCGGGCGCTGCGCAACCGGCCGAATCCGTATGGAGATGGTCGCGCCTCCGAACGTATGGTGGCGAGCCTGTTGGATCATGCAGTCGAGGCCTTCAATGGGTGAGGGCGTGCACGCCAGGCGGCGAACGACCGATTGCATTCTGTTTTCGACCGCCGATTGGGACGAACCCTACTGGACGAACAAGCAGCACACCGCGCATATCCTCGCGCAGAATGGCTGGCGCGTGCTGTATGTGGAAAGTCCGGGGCTGCGCTCGCCGAAGGTGTCGAGCGGGAAGGATTGGGCAAGAATCTGGCGGCGGCTGTGGAGCGGCTTGCGTTCGAATTTCGTTGCGCCACCGCAGCGCGAGAAAAACGTCTGGGTCCTATCGCCACTGATGATTCCGGCCAGGCATCACATGCCGATGTTCCGGATGTTCAATCAGGCCTTGCTGAAATGGAGCATTGCCCGGTTCACGCGGAAGCATCGGTTTGCCGATCCGCTCGTCTGGACGTATCACCCTTTCATGCTGGGCGCGATCGAAGACTTGCCGCATGGCGCCTTCGTCTATCACTGTGTGGACGATCTGGCGGCCATCCCGGGCGTCGACGTCGAGGCTTTCGATGTCGCGCAGCAGCAATTGTTGGCGCAGAGCAAGGCCGTTTTCACCACGGCAGTCGCGCTTCGCGATCACTGTCTGCGCTACAACGCCAACACTCATTACTTCGCGAATGTGGTGGATGCGCGCCATTTCGGGCGAGCATTCGAAGGAAGCGAACTGCCGCCCGATGTCGCATCGATCCCCGCCCCCCGGCTGATTTATCACGGTGTGCTGTCGGACTTTAAGGTCGACTTTCCGCTGATCCACGAAGCGGCGAAACGGCGACCGGACTGGCAGTGGATTTTTATCGGTGAAGAGCGGGAAGGTCAGCGAAGCGAAATGGTTGCGCGGCTCAGGGCGCTGCCGAACGTTCATTTCCTGGGGTATCGGAGCTATCAGCAACTGCCCTCGTATTTGCGAGGCATGAACGTCGGCCTGCTGCCGACGCTGCTGAACAATTACACCCGGTCGATGTTTCCGATGAAGTTCTTCGAGTACCTCGCGGCCGGGCTGCCGGTCGTCGCGACGCCGCTCGACTTTACGAAGGAACGCCTCGCGGGGCTGGAGGTGGGCGGCTCGCCCGAAGCGTTCATCGCCGCTATCGAGCGGCAGTTGCAACGCGGCAGGCTCGATCCCGTGGAGGCGCGCCAATACGTGGGCGATAATACCTGGGATGCCCGAACCGCTAAAATGCTGGATCTGGTATGGGCCGAGCCGGTCGAGTCGAGCACCGACCCGTTGGCTGGCGACATTAAATGGAGCGTTGAATGACCGATTCGCGTGTACTTATTACCACTTATCCGGCTGCGTTCTTGCATCGCGGCGGCGGTGAGCTCGAACTCGTCGACCTGATGGTGAACCTGCGGCAGCTTGGTGTGCGAGCGGACCTGTATGGCCCGACGGCCCAACCGCTGAACAAATACGACGTCGTGCTGCACTATTCCGTTATCCCAACCGGCATGGAATTCGTTCGCGAAGTCAAGGCGGAGGGCAAGAAGCTCGTGCTGATGCCGAGCCTGTGGTGGTCGAAGGAGCCGTCGCAAGGGGAGAAGAATTCCGCCGCGGCGTTCTTCGCTCTGGCCGACATGATCGTTTTCAAGTCGAAATCAGAGTTTGAGAATGTCAACGCGCACGTTCCCGTCGACCAGTCGAAAGTCGCGTTTTGTCGTTGGGGCGCTGATTCCTGCTTCGAAGAGCTGATCAGCGGCGATCTCTTCAAACAGGCTTATAAGGTCGACGATTATCTGCTGTCGGTCGGTATCATCGAAGAGCGTAAGAACCAGCTTGCGGCTATCCATGCTCTGCGCGACTCCAGAATTCCGCTCGTATTCGTAGGCGACTACCGCGACCGCGAATATTACGAAGCTTGTGTGAAAGCCGCGCCGGCGCACTTCAAGTTCCTCCCGTACCTGGCGCCGAAGTCGGAAATTCTTCGCTCGGCTGTGCGCGGCTGCAAGGCGTTCATCGAAGTGTCGCTCGAGCCCGCCGGCTTCTCCGCGTTCGAGGCGGCGCTGGCACGCGTACCGATGGTGCTGTCGAGCGGGCCGTGGACGCAAGAGCATTTCGGCAACGAACTGGTTCATCAGGTCGATCCGATGTCGACCGAATCGATCCAGAAGGGCGTCGAAGCGGCGCTTAATACGCCGGTGTCGCCCCAGTTGCAGCGCAATGTACACAACCAGTACCTGATGCCGCAATGTCTGGAGCCGTTGGTCCGGGTCTTGCGCGTGCGGTCTTAACCGCGTCTTCAATTCATTCGGCACGGGCTGCCGTGCATCAGATTCATATGAGCGACCAGACAGACGTACGCCACTTCAATTTCCACGCTGACAAGAGGCTGGTTAGCGAGGTCATTGTTCAGAAGGATTCCCTGCGTCATCTCGACGAAATGGGCGTGTTCAACCACATCCGGAAAGAGTCCAAGCACCTGCTGGTGACGGACAAGAATGTGGAAAAGCTGTACCTGCGCCGCGTGCTCGAAGGAATCGAGCGCTCGGGGCGGTCGGTGCGTACGTTGGTCGTGCCGGCAAGCGAAGCCTCAAAGAGCTTCAAGATCTACTCTCAGCTGGTCGAGAAGGCGCTCGACTACGGATTCGACAAGCATTCCGTGATCTTCAGTCTGGGCGGCGGCGTGGTGAACAATCTCGCGGGCTTTCTCGCCTCGACGCTGTATCGCGGTATCGGCCTCGTGCATTTTCCGACGAGCCTGCTGTCGCAGGTGGACGCGGCGATCGACTTCAAGCAGGCGATCAACTTCGATCACGGCAAGAACCTGATCGGCAGTTATTACCCGGCGTCGAAGATCGTGGTCGATCCGCTCGTGCTGCGAACACTCGACGTTCGTCTGATTCGCGACGGCCTTGCCGAAACGATCAAGCATGCGATCTGTCAGGACACCAAATTCCTGTCGTACCTGATGTCCAACAGCGAGCATCTGGTGGATCCGGACTTCCTGACCGAAGTTGTAAAGAAGTCGATTGAACTGAAGCTCGAGGTGATGAGCGGCGATCTCGATTCGGATTACGATGAAACGCTCAAGCAATACGGGCACGCGATCGGCCATGCCGTCGAACACCTGTCCGAGGGCGACGTGTACCACGGAGAGGCGATATCGATCGGCATGTGCGTATCGGCGGAAGTGGCATTGCTGCTCGGCTTGTCCGACGAGGAAACGGTCGAGCTACATTACGACGTGTTCCGCCGTATGGGCTTGCCCACCACGGTACCGGAAGCTTTCTCGCTGTCGGATCTATGGGAAAAAATCCGCTATGACAAGCACTTTTTGAGCGGCAAGGCTTATATGGGTCTCGTCCGGACGGCCGGCGTCATGGCGCCGACCAACAATGGCAACTTCGGTCACTACATTGAGCAATCCGTGATCTTCGAAGCCATCGAAAAGAATCGCCAGCAGGGCCAGCGCGACGCACGGCGCGTCAGCTAACTGCGGTCGACGGGTTGTGCGCGAGTCCGGCATCGAGTCACACGCGATGCCGGACTTTGCGTAGATGGGGGCGACAACCCAGATAGACGATGGATTCCTTTGGGGACAACGTCAAGCACACTATTGATACGAACGGTTCATGCGCCATCGACTATATTTTGACGTGACCGAACTTGCCGGCTTCGACAAGGGCACGGGCATCCAGCGGGTCACGCGGGCATTGCTTCAAGCGTTGAGGCAGCGACCTCCGAAAGACTGGAAAGTAGTGGCCGTACGTGGCGACGGCTCGAGCGGCCGGTTCGTGACGGCGACTTCTCTGGCTGAGCACCAATTGACAGGGCAACCGGAATCGCCCGACGAAATTGCGATCGAGCCCGCTGCGGGCGACATCTTTCTGAGCGTCGACCTCGCGTACAACATCACGCGGTCGTTGCGCGAGGAACTGGTTCGTTTTCGCTCGCACGGAGTCGGCATTTACTTCGTCGTCTACGACCTGATACCTCTGATGTACCCAGAATGGTTCGAAGGGACGAATGCCTGGTTCGAAGGCAATGACTACCTGCAGCTTTTCAACTACTGGTTCGATTGCGTCAGCGAGGAAGGCGATGGACTGATCTGTATCTCGGAGTCGGTGCGAACCGACGTGCAGGCATGGATCAGGCAACATCCGTTGAGGCGCCCCGAGCCGCCTCAGCTAGGTTACTTCCATCTCGGTTCAGACATCGCGGAAAGCATTCCCTCGACTGGACTGCCAGCAGAAGCTGGCGAAGTACTGGCGCGCCTCAAGTCCGCTACGACTTTCCTGATGGTGGGCACGCTCGAACCGCGCAAAGGGCATGAACTGGCGCTCGATGCGATCGAGGCACTGTGGGCCGAAGGCAAAGACGTCAATCTGGTCTTCGTCGGGCGGGCGGGCTGGAAGATCGAGCGGCTGATCGAGCGGCTCAAGACCCATCCGCGCCTGGGCAGGCAGTTGTTCTGGCTCGACGGCATTAGCGACGAGTATCTGAGAGAAGTGTACATGGCGTCGTCGGCGCTGCTTGCGCTGTCGTGCGCCGAAGGCTTCGGCTTGCCGCTCGTCGAGGCCGCGCACTACCGGCTTCCGTTGATCGCCCGCAGCATTCCGGTGTTCCGCGAAATTTGCGCAGATGCGGCGACCTATTTCACCGGTTCGTCGCACACTGAGTTGCACGCGCTGCTTCAGCAGTGGATCAGCCAGCGCGCGAACGGCGAGATACTCTTTCCGGACAACATGGAAGTGCTGTCGTGGCCCGAGTCGGCGATGCAGTTGATGCGCGCAGTCGGAAAGATGCGCGGCGACGAATTTTTCTGGAGTATCGGAACATGACGAAACGCATTCTCGTGACAGGTGCGAGTCGCGGCATCGGGCTGTCGATCGCGCAAACGCTGGCAGGGAAGGGGTATGCTCTGGACCTGTTGACGAGCAGCGAAGCATCGGCAGACGCACTTCGCGGCGAGCCGTTCGTGACCGATATGCAGGCGCGCGTTCATGCGCTGGATCTTGCCGACGCCCAGGCGGTCAGTCGATTCGCGAGCAGCTGGCGGGATGAACTGTGGGCCATTGTCAATAACGCCGGGATTTGCAAGACCTTCGGCCTGCTGGACAGTGGCGACGATCCGTTGGACGAAGTATTGGGCACCAACCTCATCGGCCCATATCTGCTGACGAAGGGCCTGATCGCTCGGCTGGCGCGTCCGGGACGTATCGTCAACATTGCATCGCAACTTGGGCAGGAAGGCCGGGCCGGCTATTCGGCCTATTGCGCGTCGAAGTTCGGCCTGATCGGCATGACGAAATGCTGGGCGAAAGAGCTGGGCGCCGAAGGCATTACCGTGAATGCTGTGTGTCCGGGTTGGGTGGGCACGGAGATGTCATTCAAGGATATCGAACGGATGGCTTCCGAACGAGGTATCAGCGCGCAGCAGTTTTATGAAGAAACCTGTGCGCCGCTCGAGTTGAAGCGGTTCAATACGCCAGCCGAAGTGGCCAACCTGGTGGCGTTTCTTGTTTCGGATGAGGCATCGGGTGTGACGGGGCGTGACTGGTTGATGCATACGGTGTGGAACCAGTCGTGATTCTGCAAATAACAATTGTTGCGTCTCGTGACGCGTTGACTCGGGACAATGAATGAAAGCGCTTTTCTACAACTACCCTTGGGCGATGGACGTCCCCGGCGGCGGTGAGCGGCAGATGGCGGCGTATGCGCATCACCTGCCGCGGTTCGGCGTGCAGGCCGATCTGTACGACATGTGGAACCCCTCGTTGGATGACTATCAGATCTTCCACGCGTTCTCGGTCATGCCCGGCGTTGTCGAAATGTGTGATTTCGCGAAGAAGCGCGGGCTCAAGCTCGTCGTGAATCCGAACCTGTGGATCACGCGCGAGACGAAAGACGACTATCCCTATGCGGCGATATGGAATATCCTGGAATTGGCTGATCGGGTGATCGTCAATTCGCACATGGAAGGCGACGCGTTGAGCGATGTTTTCGGCATCGCGCGCGAAAAATTTCATTGCGTGTACAACGCCGCCGAGGCGGATTTTCTCGTGCCCGCCGACACCAACGTGTTTCGCGAAGCTCACGATATCGATGGCCCGTTTGTACTGAATGTTGCGAATCTCGAGCCGCGCAAAAACCAGCTCGAGTTTATTCGGGTGTTGCGCGAAGAGCGGCCTGACCTGCAGTTCGTCATCGCCGGGGCCGCGCGCGACAAGCAATACGCACGTGCCTGTATCGAGGCGGGTGGCGATCAGTTGAAAATCGTTGGAACGCTTCCGTACGCGTCGGAGATGTTGCGCTCGGCGATGGCCGGTTGCGAGTTCTTCGCCATGCCGAGCCTGCTCGAGACGCCGAGCATCGCTGCGATTGAGGCCGCTGCGCTGGGCGCCAAAGTGCTGCTGACGCAAGTCGGCTCCACGACAGAATATTTCGGTGACTCCGTCACCTGGGTCGATCCGAAGTCAAGAGACTCGTTGCGTGCGGGGATTGCTGCGGCCATCGCATCGTCGCCGGATCGCTCGATATGGGCTGCGCGCCATCGTTTGCTTTGGCCGCTCGTCATGCCTGAAATCGTGCGTTGCTACCGGTCACTGCTCGGATAATCCATCCTGCTCGCGAAGAAATAACTGTGAAAATCGTACTAGACCTTCAAGGTTGTCAATCGGCCAGCCGTTTTCGTGGTATCGGTCGCTATTCGCTCGCGCTCGTCAAGGGTGTGCTACGCAACCGCGGAGACCATTCGATCAAGTTGCTGCTTAATGGTCTATACACCGAAGGACTCGACGAGCTGCGCCAGCAGCTGCAGGCCGATGTGCCTGCCGAAGACATCATCGTTTTCGATGCTGAAGGTCCTGTTGCCGCATTCGATACGGCTAACGAGGCCCGCGCGCGTCTGGCGGAGTTGGCCCGCGAGCGTCTGATCCAGTCGATCAATCCGGACGCGGTGTTCCTCACCAGTCTGTTCGAAGGTTTCGTCGACGACGCGGTAACTTCCGTGGGCTTGCTCGGGGATGGTCCATTCACGGCCGTGACCTTGTACGATCTGATTCCCTATTTGAATCCGGATCCTCACTGGCCCGCTCACTACAAGAATTACTACGATCTCAAGATCGAATCGCTAAGACGCGCAGATCTGCTTCTGTCGATCTCGGATTACGCGCGGTTGGAGTGCCTTGGCGCACTGCCGGAGATGGAAGGCCGAATTGTGAACATGTCGACAGCTTGCGACAGTATGTTCACACCGGGAGGGTTTGCGCCAGGCGAACTTGCTGCGCTACGCGACAAGTTCGGTCTTGCCGAACGGTTCGTCATGAGCGCCGGTAATCTCGAACCGCGCAAGAATTTTGCGCAACTCGTCCGGGCCTTCGCATCGATGCCGGCCGAGCTGCGCAACGGGCGTCAGGTCGTCCTCGTCGGGGGCGCCGACGAAGAGCGGATCAGACAGATCGAGACTCTCGCCGCGGAAGTCGGGCTCGAACCGGATCAGCTGCGCGTACTGGGGCATGTAACGGACCAGGACCTGCTTTCGCTGTATCGGGCATGCGAACTGTTCGTCTTTCCGTCGTTTCATGAAGGCTTCGGGCTGCCGCCGCTCGAGGCGATGGCGTGCGGTGCGGTGGTACTCGGCTCGAATGCGACGAGCGTACCCGAGGTCATCGGGCGCGAAGACGCGATGTTCGATCCGGCGTCGCTTTCGCAGCTTCGCGAGTTGATGACCAAAGCGCTTACTGACGACTCGTTCCGCCAGTCTCTGCGCGCAAGCGCGCTTCAGCAGGCACAGGAATTTTCGTGGGACAAGACGGCGCAGCGCGCCTTGCGCGCGATCGAGTCGGGCGTGGCCGCGCAACTCGAACGTCGTGCACACGATGCGCGGCGCGGTGCCGGGCAGCCCGGTGCCGCGACGCCGGTGGGTCGGCCACGCCTTGCGATGGTGTCGCCGCTGCCGCCCGAACGCACGGGCATTGCCGATTACGTGTCGGAATTATTGCCGACGCTCGGCGAGACGTATGAAATCACTGTGATTTCGGATCAGCAGGGAGATGAAGTTTTGCCCGGCCCAGCGGGCGAGATCTTCGACGTCAAGCCTATCGCGTGGTTCGAACAAAACGCGGACCTGTTCGATCGTGTCGTGTATCAGATGGGCAATTCGCCATTCCACGAACACATGTTCGATCTGATGCGTCGCTATCCCGGCGTTGTCGTGGCGCACGACTTCTATCTGAGTTCGCTGGTGCTCTGGATGGATATGACCGGTCGCGAGCCGGACGCGATGAAGCACGCGCTGGTCCGTTCGCATGGCTACGGCGCGCTCGAGCAGTATGCGCGCGAAGGCGGCCAGGCCGCGAAGCGTCAGTGGCCCTGCAGCGTGGACGTGATGTCGAACGCGCTCGGGGTGATCGTTCACTCGAACTATAGTCGTGAACTCGCCGGCAGTTTCTATGGCAAAGCGTTCATGGGCAAGATGCGCGTCGTCCGTCAGCATCGAGCGGCTGTCGACACCACGCGGCGAAACGAGGCACGACGCAAGCTCGGCCTTGCCAGTGACGATTTCGTCGTCTGCGCGTTCGGCTTCATGGACTTCACGAAGCTGAATCACACGTTGCTCGAAGCGTGGGATCGTTCGGCGCTCGTCAAGGACAAGCATTGCAAACTGATTTTCGTCGGTGGCCGCGAAGAGTCGGACTACGGCCTCAGCATCGACGAGACGATCAGCCGCAGTGAAGGTGCATCGCGCATCACCATCACGGGGTTCGTCGACCACGAGTCGTTCGTCGACTATCTGTCGGTTGTCGACGTGGCGGTACAGTTGCGCACGTGTTCGCGTGGAGAAACGTCCCGCACCGTGCTCGACTGTCTCGTGCATGGTGTTTCGCTGATCGTGAACGCGAACGGTCCAATGGCCGAGTATCCCCATGACACGCTGATCAAGCTCGACGACGAGTTCAAGACCGGCGATCTCGTCGCCGCGCTAGAACGCCTGTGGCGCGACGCGTCGCTGCGCGAGCGGCTCGGCGCACGAGCGAAAGAGTACATCTACGACAATCATGAGCCGCACAAGACCACTGCTGGCTATGCGGCGGTGATCGAGCATGTGTACGAGACGCGGGCGCTTCAGCAGACGAAGCAGACCGCGACCCGGTTCTGGCGTCAGTTCCCGCCTTCCGCGGCGCTGGACCGCCATAGCGTGCAGGTCGCCACCAATCTGCTTGCGTCGCCCGTCAAGCCGAGCATCTACCTGGATATTTCGGCGACCGCTCGCAACGATCTGAAGACCGGCATCGAGCGCGTGGCCCGCTCGCTGCTGCGCGAGTTGCTCGTGACCCCGCCGAACGGCTACAACATCGTTCCCGTGTATCTGAATCAGGAAAACGGCCGCTGGCGCGTGCGGAAGGCGCAGACGTACCTGTCGAAGCAGCCCGGTTACGAGCTTGTCGATCCGATCGACGAGCTCGTCATCCCCGCACGAGGCGATGCGTTGATCGCGCTCGACCTGTACTCGGACGGTGTCGCTGCCGCGGCTGGGAACGGTCTGTATAACTATTGGCGCTCAGCGGGAGCCCAGATCGGGTTCGTTGTACACGACCTGTTGCCAGTTACCCGTCCCGAGTTTTTCCCGCCGTGGGCGCATGACACGCATAAGACGTGGGCTGCGACGATCTGCGCTAACTCCGACATGCTTTTCTGCATCTCCGAACATGTGCGCAAAGACGTCGCTCAATGGCTGGCCGATCACCATGCGTCGCAGGCGCGCAAGCCGGTCCTGCTGGTGTCGCATCACGGTGCTGATGTCAACGCATCGTTCCCGAGCTCGGGTCTGCCCGACGACGCGGAGGCGACCCTGGAGCAGATGAAGCTGCGTCCAACGTTTCTGATGGTCGGCACGATCGAACCGCGCAAAGGGCACTTGCAGGCGGTTCAGGCTTTCGAGCAGCTGTGGAAGGCGGGGGTGGACGTCAATCTCGTGATCGTCGGTTACGAGGGGTGGAAGTCGTTGCCTGCCAGCGACCGGCGCACCATTCCCGCGACGGTCGAGGCGATCCGCAACGCCCCGGAACTCGGCAAGCGCCTTTTCTGGCTGGAAGGCATCAGCGACGAATATCTCGAACGGGTCTATGCCGTTTCATCCTGCCTGCTATCGCCGTCGGAAGGTGAGGGGTACGGTTTGCCGCTGATCGAAGCTGCCAAGCACGGTCTTCCCATGATCGCGCGTGACATCGAGGTTTTTCGCGAAGTCGCGGGCGACGCGGCTTTCTATTTCACCGGCACGCAGGCGGCGGATCTCGAGCAGGCCATTCACCGCTGGCTCGAATTGCACGCGCAAGGCAAGGTGCCGGACCCGCGTCGTCTCACATTCGACACGTGGGCGCTGAGCGCACAACGCTTTGCTCGTCTGGCCGCGGCGCAATTGCAGCAACGCGCGTAGCCGCATGTCGGCAGTCTTGCGCGACAGGATGTCCGGTCGTGACCGTGCGGTGGAGAACGCTGCCCGGGCTCGGCCACGTTCTCGCGAATCCACGAGCCCGCTCTTTTACCGGCTGGGCGACGAAATCCACCAGACCACGCGACGACGGAATCGGACGCCCAGCGCGGAGCGCTCCGTAACCATGCGTGTCTGCCGCGCGAAGGAAGCCGTATGAAGGCGCTGCATATATACCGCACTTATTTTCCCGATCCCCCTGGCGGCCTTCAGGAGGCGATCCGGCAAATCAGCCTGGCGACGAAGGCGTGCGGCGTCGAATCGAAGATATTTACGCTTTCACCTCAGCCTGTGCCGCGCGAACTGACGGTTGCAGAAGGGCAGGTGATTCGATCCAAATCATGGGCGGCGCCCGCGTCTTGCGATCTTGGCGGTCTCGATGCGTTCCGGCAGTATCGTAGGCTCGCGGACTGGGCCGACGTTCTGCATTTCCATTTCCCCTGGCCGTTCGGCGATGTGTTGCGCATGATGGGCGGCAGCGGCAAACCCGCCGTCATGACGTATCACTCCGATGTCGTCCGTCAGCGCTTCCTCGGCTCCATATACGGGCCGTTGATGGCGCGCATGTTGTCTTCGATGTCGGCCGTCGTCGCGACCTCGCCGGCTTACGCGAAATCGAGCACCGTACTGGCTTCGCTGGTCGCGCCGCAGCGGCTGCAAGTCATACCGCTAGGGATCGGCGACTACGCGAACAGCGATTTCGCCCAGCGATGCGGACCGCAAACGCTCGCCCGCATGGCACTCGGCGATAAACCGTATTTTCTTTCGCTTGGTGTACTGCGCTACTACAAGGGTTTGCACACGCTGATCGAAGCCGCGCCCTTGATTCCGGCAACCCTGGTAATCGCGGGATCGGGGCCAGAGATGCAAAACCTGAAGAAACTCGCGGCGGATGTCGGTGCTTCCAATGTCATCTTTGCCGGCCAGGTCAGCGAAGAAGAGAAAATCGCATTGCTGAAGGGGTGCCGTGCGATGCTCCTGCCTTCGCACCTCCGCTCGGAAGCGTTCGGGATGGTGCTGGTCGAAGCATCGATGTTCGGCAAACCCATGGTTTGCTGTGAGGTCGGTTCGGGCACGTCGTTTGTGAACGAGCACAATGTGACTGGTTTCGTCGTTCCGCCCGAATCTCCGCGTGAGTTCGCCGCGGCTGCTTGCCAGTTGCTCGCCGACGAAACATTGGCTGGACAGATGGGACTGGCGGCGCGGGCCCGTTATGAGCGGTTGTGTTCAGCGCCCGCCCTAGGCCGCGCGTACCGACGGCTGTACGACCAGGTAGCGACCGCTGAGCGAGTGTGAACCGGATCGGGAGAGACCGCGTATGGGTTGCTGTTCGATCGGGTGCATCCGCACCGAACCCGGAACTGTTCTGCCGGCCGAAACGACGCCGATGCGCGGATCATAGCCCGCGCATACCTTACGGCGTGCAGAGGTTCGTGCCGGACCACCTTATTTTGCGCATTCCACCATGACTCACACCGTACTCATCACTGGCGCGAACGGTTTCGTCGGTCATGCCGTTTCGCGTGCTCTCCTGCAGCGCGGAGACGCCGTCACAGGCGTCGTGCGCCAGCCGGGCACTACTTGCGACGGAGTGCGCGAGTGGGTTCTCGAAACCAGTGACTTCCTGGAGGTCGGCAGTCGCTGGCCTGCGGCGCTCGTTCCCGATACGGTGGTGCATCTGGCAGCGCGAGTGCACATGATGCGCGACACCAGTACCGATCCACTGGCCGCCTACCGCGAGACCAATGTTGCAGGGACGTTGCGTGTTGCCAAGGCAGCGCTCCACGCCGGTGCGCGCCGGTTCGTATTCGTTAGCAGTATCAAGGCGATTGGCGAACGCGATGAGGGCCGTCCGCTGCGCGAGAGCGACGAGCCGGCCCCATGCGATCCTTATGGTGTATCCAAGCTCGAAGCTGAACGGGCGCTTTTCGCCTTGTCGCGTGAAAGCGGACTGGAAGTGGTCGTGGTGCGCCCGCCGCTGGTTTATGGGCCGGGCGTGCGGGCGAATTTCCTGCAGCTGATGGATGCAATATCCCGAGGTCTTCCACTGCCGCTTGGCGCGATTACCGCGCGGCGCAGCCTCGTGTTCGTCGATAATCTCGCCGATGCGATCGTCCAATCCGTGACCGATCCGCGCGCGGCGGGGGAGACGTTTCACGTGACGGACCGGCACGATTTGAGCGTCGCCGAACTGGCTCGCATGCTCGCGACGCAACTTCACGCGCCGTGCCGTCTCGTGCCTGTGCCGCCAAGCGTCCTGCGCATGCTGGGCAAGATTAGCGGGCGTTCCGCGCAAGTCGACCGGCTGATCGGCGAGTTACGGCTCGATAGCTCGCACATCGGTAAGACGCTCGGCTGGTATCCGCCGCACACTGTCGAACAAGGACTGTTGCAAACTGCAGCATGGTATCGGGCGACGCGCTGAAAATCGCTGCTGGCGAATCTCGATTCCACCACCTTCCCAGCGCTCCCGTTAACGGCCGACATTTTTTTCCGCCATCCGTCGTCCGGCATCACTTGGCCACAAGCTGAGAAAGGCGCGAGTCCGGGTCGGCATAGATGAGTATGTCGTAACCGTTCACGCGCTTTAGCACAGAGGGCTGGCCGAACTGCGCGATAACATCGGCTGTGGTGTAGTTGTCCGGATTAACCGTGTCGACGAGGATGAATCGCTTCCCGGTGGGAGATCCGTACCACTCGTGCCGCGATAGCCACAAGTATGGCCGGATCAAGCCATCCGCACCTTTTATTACGGCGCGCGTACGCACGGAGTTGCCTGACGCGAGCGTGGTCGACGAGGCAGACCAATATGGCCCATACCCGTCAGTCAAGCGATTCTCTTGAAGCCACGCTGCAAGACCCTGGATTGCAGGGCCAAAGTAAGTCGGGTTTTCACGCGCTACATGGAGCGTTCCCCAAAACGATCCGGCCGACAATATGCCGGCAGCAACGATTAGCAATCGTCCCAAAGTGCTGCCGCCAAGCAGCTTTGCACCTACGATCGATCCATACACCAACGTCGGCAAAAGATAGCGATACGACGTCAGGTTCTGCATCTGGTCGCTGAGAAGCGCGGCGAGCATGGCGATGACGCTAGACCACGCGAAGCACATCAATAGAAAGTCTGTGTTTCTGAGCTGCTCGAGCCTGCCGGAGAACATGCGTCTGACCATCAGCAGGCTACCAGCGATCGCGGCGACCAGAAATACGACGCGAGCGAACATCGTAGCCGGCGTCGCGGCCAGAGCCTCTCTGAAGCTCATGCCGCCGCTGGGAGCTAGCGGTCTGCCTGTGAAGTCCGCGCCAAAGATCATCAGCAAGCCGCGAGTCACTAGTGCGAAGTTACCCGAAAGCCGTTCGAAATCCGCGAAGGCCGCAGGTTGAGGCGAAATCGCGAAGCCGTGGACCTTTGCCACCACCGCAATGGCCAACCTTCCAATGACGAGGCCGAGCGCCAGTGAAGCGGCGACCCAGACACATTTGTCGCGCTTGACTGCAGCGAGCCAGTGCAATCCGCAAACCACGATTGCGGGTCCGATCGCGGCGGATACGATAAAGGGGTCGCTGAAGCTCCCCATGAACGCGAGCAACGCCAGCCAAAAAAAAATTGCCTTCGAAAGCTGTGGCGCGCACCATTGACGATACGCGAACCAGAACAGACCTGCCCCGAGAAGGATCGTCGTGATGTGCGTGGGTGCGGTGCCGAGAACACGCATCGAGTGGTCGTCGATGACGATTGGAAGTCCCAGGCACACGAACACCGCTGCCTGTTGCCATCGGCTATCCGGGGTGATCTGACCGGTCATCCAGATGCAGGAGCAGACAACAGCTGCCCAGACCATCGCTGGAAAAATAAACAGGATTCGAGGGGTTAACCCCAGGAAGAGAGTCAACACACCCTCTGGAAGCAAATCCGTGAAATAGAATGGGTCGGGGGGGAATTCCCAACCGCGAAGCAGAGGATTGCCGAGCACTATGTCTCGGGCTGCCAACAACGAGTTCACGTCATCGCTGGTTCGTGCCAAAAAATGAAACAGCGAAAAGTACGTTACCGTGAGGACAATGAATGCGGATAGATATATTGGCGAGCGTAAATATCCCCAACGGTTTCGACTGCGAACCATGAACACACCTTTTGAGGTAAGGTTGCGAGACGAACTTTTCGATAGCACATATGCAGCTTGATTGACCGCGAAAACTACCTTTCGTGCTCCGCCATTGAGTATTCCGCTGGCTTATTTCAGGCCGCGCCGGGATGCCGACCAGGCAACGGTCCATTAACTTTCCGAGGATTCTATGGCAATTTTCGACCAGGGAGAACTGAAAGAAATCGACGAGATTCTGGCCTCCATCGAGAACGGAGCCACTCGTGACGTCAACCTGCAGGACCGCTTGGCGAGGATTTCGATCAGAGCTGCCGGCGAACTTCGTACGCTGAACGAGATGGATCCCTTCTCCGACGAGTACCTGACGAAAATTCGCCAAGTTCACGAAGAGATCGTGGGTCAAATGCATACTTTGGAGCCGCGAGCCACGCGTCAGTCGAACCATGAAGGTGAAAGTTCGGGGCCGTATCCATGGGATGCCCGACATCCGAAGTCGGTTGCTGCGATGCTTATCGCATGCGGGTTCCTGATCCAGGTTGCAGACATCCCGCGTCACGGACGCATCCTCGAAGTCGGTTGCGGTACGGGTTCGCTGACCTGGAATCTGGCGCGTAAGGGATATCGAGTCGACGCGCTGGACCCGAGCTTCGCGCAATGCGATTCGGTCGTCGCCACGACCAGGGATCTGCCATTCGTGCCGAATGTCATCGCGTCGACGCTTAACGACTGGATCGATAAACGCCAAAAAAGCTATAAATACGACGCAGTGATTTTTTTTGAATCGTTCCGCCGTATCATGGATCACAAGTCTTGTCTCGAGAAGCTTACGCGAGACGGGCACATTGAAGATAACGCCAAAATCATCATTGCCGCAGAGTCAATTTTTCCGAGCACTTCCGAGCTGCTCCCGTATCCTTGGGGGCCTCGTCTGGATGGCGCATCACTGCGCTCGATGCGCAAATGGGGGCGGCTTGAACTCGGGTTTACACGAAGGTATCTGCAAGACTTATTGGCTCGGGTTGGCATGCAATATAAGCGTCTCGAAACGGACCTGGCCCTTCCGTTATCGCAAATCGTCGTCGGATCGCGCCGCATTCAACGTCCATATTGTGAAGTTCTACTGAAAGACGACTCTCGTCGTTACAAGGCTACGATCGAAGAGGGGTTCAATCTCGCCGCAGAAGGGTTCCCAAGCTTCCTCAAATGGGCCTCTGGCCTCTCGTTCAGGGAGGACTGGGGGCGATGGACGGTCGGCTCTCGCGTTGAGTTGGTGTTTAACGAGCAGTTACCGTCAAACGTGGAAATACTGCTCGAACTTCATCAAGTCTTTGGGCCAAATGTCGGCAAGTACCTCACTGTAGTGATCGACCAGAAGTCTCAGGTCGAGACTCTAAGGATGGTAGAAGACAAAAAGTCATATTCGTTCAGGTTTCGTGACGTAAAGACAAAGATGCTGACGCTGCTGATCCCGTGTCCAGGCAGACCCGGCGGATTCAACCGGTCGATGCAACACAATGAACGCTGCATGAGCGGCGGGAGTGTTGCAAATGAAACAGCGACACCGGATTTACTACAGCGAGAAGCAGAAAGCGCTGATGTGGGAGCGCTGGCGAAAGGGTGAGTCTCTCGAGCATATCGCCCAGCTCTTCGATCGCCACCACTCGTCCGTGCAGCGGATCATCGGCGAAGCCGGTGGAATCCCGCCGGCAAAGCGACATCGTTCGCGGCTGGCGCTAACATTAGCCGAGCGGGAAGAGATATCGAGCGCGCTTGTTGCTGGCGATTCGATCCAGTCAATCGCCAGTCGGCTTGCGCGGGCTCCCTCTACCATCTGCCGCGAGATCAAACGCAACAGTGGGCAGGATGGCTATCGGGCAAGTCACGCCGATCAGCTTGCCTGGGATCGGGCGCAGCGGCCCAAAGTCTGTAAGCTGGTCGAACACCGGATGTTGGCACGCATCGTGGCAGACAAACTTCAACTGGAGTGGTCGCCCGAGCAGATCGCGGGATGGCTCAGGCGCGCGTACCCGGACAACGAGGATTACCACGTGTCACACGAGACCATCTACCGCAGTCTCTTCATCCAGGCCCGTGGTGTCTTGAAGAAGGAATTGCTCGAACATTTGCGGCGTACCCGGGTCATGCGGCGTTCCCGCCATTACACGCAGAAGACGGGCGACCACGGCAGGATCCGCGACACGGTGTCGATCAGCGAACGTCCAGCCACGATCGAGGACCGCGCAGTGCCGGGACATTGGGAGGGTGATCTGCTTTGCGGCAGCGGGAGCAGCCAGATTGCGACGCTCGTCGAGCGCCAGACACGCTATGTGATGCTGGTGAAGATTGCCAGCAAGGACAGCGAGGTGGTTGCCGATGCGCTCATCAAACATGCCTGCAAATTGCCCCAGGAACTCTACAAATCGCTAACCTGGGATCGCGGCACTGAGATGGCCAGCCACAAACGCTTTACTGTTGCCACGGACATTGCCGTCTACTTCTGCGACCCACAACATCCCTGGCAGCGTGGGTCGAACGAGAACACGAATGGACTGTTGAGGCAATACTTCCCGAAAGGTACCGACCTGTCGGTGTATTCACAGACTAGGCTCAATGCTGTGGCGAGACGGCTCAATGAACGTCCGAGGAAGACACTGAATTACGAAACGCCAGCCGAGCGGTTTAACCAAACTATTGCATCGACCGGTTGAATCCGCCCCCAAAGAAGTGCCAGAGTGGGGCAATGAGGACGCCCGCCAGATCGGAGTCGGAATTCGCTCAATTGCGTTCCGCGAACTGTAGCGAATCGTCCGGTGCGGAGAAAAGCTTTTGACTGCAGGCGAGGGGACGTGCACATCATCGCAAAGATGGTATCGGCGATCGACGCCCAAACCTCCGGCAACAGATGGTGGCAGTCTCGTTCGCCGATTTCATCGTTGAGTACCGCTCGAGTCACGGGATCGCGTCTATGTCAAAGCCGGGCGGGTGCGTGGGGATGAACCGCCCCGGGTTTTCCGGAGACTCCACTTCTTGAGAAAATGGAGCTATGGAAAACACGAAGAAGAAATCCCCAAGATACTCGCCGGAAGTGCGTGAGCGGGCTGTGCGAATGGTGCTGGAACATCAAGGCGACCGGGAATCGCAATGGAAAGTGATCGCGTCGATTGCGGCGAAGTTTGGCTGCTCGGGCGAGACGCTGCGTAGCTGGGTGCGCAAGGAGGAGCGGGATCGGGGTTTGCGCCCGGGCACGAGTACGCAGGAGCAGGATCGGCTCAAGGAACTGGAGCGGGAAGTACGTGAGCTTCGGCAGGTCAATGAAATCCTGCGCAAGGCGTCAGCGTATTTCGCACAGGCGGAGCTCGACCGCCGACCGAAGTGATGATCACGTTCATCGATGATCACCGGCACGTCTACGGGGTCGAGCCGATCTGCAGGGTGCTGCCAATCGCACCGTCGACGTACTACACCCATGTGGCTCGCCGCGCCAATCCTGACCTGGTGCCGCCGCGGGCCCAGCGTGACAGGATGCTCAAGGATGAGATCCGGCGCGCGTGGGAAGAAAACTTCCAGGTCTATGGCGCAGACAAGGTCTGGACGCAATTGAAGCGCGAAGGCATTGTCGTGGCGCGCTGCACGGTCGAGCGGCTGATGAAGCAGATGGGCCTGCGCGGCGTGGTGCGGGGCAAGACGGTACGTACGACAGTGAGCGATGGTTCGACGCCGTGCCCGAAGGATCTGGTGAAGCGGCAATTCACGGCCGAACGGCCCAATGCGCTGTGGGTTTCAGATTTTACCTATGTATCGAGCTGGCAGGGCTTCGTCTATGTCGCGTTCATCATCGACGTGTTCGCCCGACGCATTGTCGGCTGGCGCGTGTCGAGCTCGGCGCGCACGGACTTCGTTCTGGACGCACTGGAGCAGGCCTTGTACGAACGACAGCCGGCGCAGCAGGACGGGCTGATCCATCACAGCGACCGCGGCGTGCAATACGTATCGATCCGCTATACGGATCGGCTGGTCGAGGCGGGCATCGAGCCGTCGGTGGGCAGCGTGGGCGACTCCTACGATAACGCACTGGCTGAAACGATCAACGGCTTGTACAAGGCAGAGGTCATCCATCGCCTCGGACCGTGGCGCAATCTGCAGGCCGTTGAAATGGCGACGCTCGAATGGGTGGACTGGTTCAACAATCGTCGGCTCTTCGGCCCCATCGGCAACATTCCACCCGCGCAGGCCGAAGCCGCTTATTATGCAAATCTCGCTGGGTCTGCCGCCGTGGCATGACTCAAGCAAAATAGTCTCCGGGAAACCCGGGGCGGTTCAGGACTTCGGGTGACGCCATATTTGCGCTTCTGCTTATAGAGAATCGTTGTCTAGCTCTGATCGTATACAAATACTTACACCTCAGGATTGCAAATGAGTCTACAAAGCAGGAAGGTACGCATTGTTGATGCCATTTTCGACATTACTGGCGACAGCGGCTATCTCACCAGCATGGGCGACACATTCGAGCCGGCGACGCTCGACGTGCTGCACTCCCTGGTTACCAACGAGTCGCATGTTATCGACGTAGGCGCGAACATCGGATTTACGTCCATCGCTTTTTCTACATTCTGCCCAAACGGCAAGATTGCCGCCGTTGAACCTGTGCCTCGAACTTTCGAGCTATTGGAGAAAAACCTGTCCGCAGCTGGAGTGACTAACGTGTCGCGTCTTAATTTCGCGTTGGGCGCGCAGGCTGGCGAATTGAAAATGCAGGGAAATCCTGACTTCCTGGCTGGATCGTTCGTTGCCGACAAGTTCTCGATCAACGACGGCATCCATTTCGTAGACACTGTGCCGGTCTATCGTCTGGACGAAGCATTCGAATCCATGGGCCTCGCGCGTGTTGACGCGATGAAAGTCGATGTCGAGGGTTTCGAGCTCGATGTCTTCGAAGGCGCCCGCGCAACCCTCGAAACTTTCAAGCCTCTGGTGTTCATGGAGATGAATCACTGGTGTCTTTCCATGTTTCGACGAATGACTATTCCAGATTTTCGCGAACGGCTCCTCTCCATCTTTCCTTACATCTACGCCATCCACGGTTTGGAAGCGTGCGATATGCGCGTCGAGAATGTCGCCTATTACGTCGCTCATGAGCACCTGACGCAGAACAAATTTACCAACCTCATTGCCGGGTTCGACAAGGATCGCGTCGCTACGGCCATCGAACGATACAAGGAGCGGCGCGCTGCCCATTTGCCAGCGTGGGCGGGGCTTTTGCCGCATGAGATCGATGCATTGATCGCTCGAGCGAAAGCCGCGGAAGAACGCGCGAGGATTTATGAGTACCGTTCCGAAGTGCTGGAGAAGGTCGTCAATGACAAGGAGCGATTGATCTGGGCACTTGAAGAAAAGCTCGCTCGGAAATAGACCAGACTGCGCCGGCAACTCCAGCGCGAGTGCCGAATGAGCGGGGCGCCGCGAAGACCGTGCGGCGTTCTGAATGGCTGAATAGAACCCGCCGTCCGTGCGACTTAACTCATGAGCAGAAAGGAGCACCCATGACTCTCTTTAATCAAGCCGAATTCGCAGAGTTGGATCGCATGCTTGCAGATGTCGAGCATGCTGCTCAGGATAATGCTGATCTCATTCGGCGCTTGGCGGCGTTTTCTATCTCACCCAGTGGCGATCTTTCTGAAATGAAACGCCTCGACCCGGTTTCCGATACTTATATTGCCCGTGTGAAATCGGTACACGAGGAAATCATTGGTCGGACGCATGACGCCCATCTCGAAGGGTTGCCGGACGCGAACCTCAATCCGGAGCATGAACGGGACTGGCCGTATCCTTGGGGTACCAAATCCGCAGGGACCGTGGGTATATCGCTGATTGCATATGGGTTTCTTATCAAGGTCGCCAACCTTCCGCCGAGCGCGCGCATTCTTGAAGTGGGTTGCGGTGTGGGTTCGCTGACCACGAATCTGTCGCGCATGGGATATCGCGTCGACGCTCTCGATCCGAACGAGTTGCAGTGCAAGATCATTCGCGATGCAACGAAGCACTATCCCGAGCCGCCAAACGTCATCGCGCAAACATTGGACCAATGGTTAGCGTCCAGGACTGCAAACTACAAGTACGACGCGGTTATCTTTTTCGAGTCGTTCCATCACGTCATCGATCATCGAGACTGTCTGCGCGAAATGCTCATTAATCACCTGGAGCTCGATGCAAAGATAATACTGGCGGCGGAACCTATCCTTGAACAGGAGAACTCGCTGCTTCCCTATCCTTGGGGGCCGCGCCTCGACGGGGAGTCCTTGCGGGCGATGCGCCGCTGGGGCTGGCTCGAATTGGGATTTACGCGTGCGTATATCAAGCGGCTATTCGACGATTTCGGGCTTTCCATCGAAACGTTCAGCTGTGTCGACGCGCTCCCGCTTTCTCAAGTCGTCATTGGCCAAAAGCCTCTCAATACCGTCAATCGGACGATTGATAACGGGAGCCGCTATGCCGCTGCGCTGGAGGATGGAATAGCTCTATCCATCGACGGAATGCCAGCCTATGTCTCCTCGTTTTCGGGACTCTCGGTAGCGGAAAGTTGGGGACGATGGACTATCGGCGATATCGTGAAGCTTGAATTTACGCACAAGCTGCCACGCGACTTTGCGCTCAGGTTGGAACTCAAGAGCGTCTTCGGTCCCAACGTGAGAAAAGACCTGCAGGTACGCGTCGGCGCAAAGACGTCCGCTAAGAAGCTCGCGCCGATCGAAGAGGCGACGACCTATGAATTTTGCTTCAACGATGTGGACGCAAATGCGCTGGAGTTCGTCATTCCCCATCCTTGCCGGCCGAAAGATCTGCCTGGGCTCGGCATCGAAGATCCCCGCCGCATCGGAATCGGCATCGAATCGCTAACTATCATGCCGCGATAATCCACTCTGCGAGCGCTGCGAGAGGCCGTTTGGCTGTCCTGGTTGCGCAAGGGAGAAGCATGACCGCAAGTCCTCTTTCACCGAGTAGGCGCAGCCGATCCCGCGGAACGCGCGCCGCCCGATGCGCCAGCGCGGGCGAACGCGTTGCCGAACGGATTTACGTCGGTCCTCCATGAGGCGACGCCGAGTTGCACTTGCTTTAGACGACTATGCTTCGATTAGGCCAAAGAGTTCGTCAAAGCTTTTTTCCCACGTTTGTCGCTCGAACCACTGTGGAATCTGCGCTTCATAGGCCTTCAGTCGTTCGGGGTCGTCGATCAGACCGCGAATCACCCTATAGGCCTGGCCCGTGTCGTACGAGTCGAACATCAGCGCAGGGAACGGATTGATCTCCGGAAGGCTCGTGTTGTTCGAGGTGACGCATACTTTGCCGTAAAACAGGCTTTCGCTCGCAGGCAAACCCCATCCTTCGGCATGCGACGGGAATGCCGTAAACATGCAGCCTTTCAGCAAGCCGACCAGCTGTTCGTCCGTGATGCCGTGACGGATCTCGATCAGATCCTTGACGAGCGGGTCATGCGAAAGCAGATAGACGAGATCGCTCGCCAGCCATCCCGCGCGACCTACCAGAACCAGCTTTGGGCAGCGTTCAGCGAGGTCTGCCGCAAGTTTTCGCCAGACGTAGTACAGCAGCAGATGATTTTTTCGTATCTCTATCGTTCCAACGCTGAGCACATATGGCCGGTCGATGTCCGGCGCGACGCCCGTCTGGCCCATATCGTTGCCGCTCTTCATCACGACCGTCTCGGCCCGCGGTGCCAGGATGCTGCGCACATCGCGGGCTGTGCTATCCGATACACAGACGTACCGGTCGACGACAGTCGGAAGCAACCTGAGGAATTGAGCCGCACGGTTGCCGAATTCCTGCTCGAAAAACATCGGCGATTTGATCGGGATCAGGTCGTGGACAAGATACTCGAAGATCGTACGCGGGTGCTCACGCCTCAATTCGGCCATACAACCATAGTACGGCGCGTGGTCCCAGCCGACTTCGCAAAAGAAGATCCGATCGCCTTCCGCAAGCTGCGATGTGAGCGGGTGACCTGCGGGGCAGCGGTCCGCGTTGAACGGTTCGTCTCCAGCGGCAAGCCGCTTGAAGTACGCGACGTCCCGGATGGCAATGAACGATTCTTCCGTGCGGTGGTAGTAAAAATACCGCACATCGTCGCGACGCAAGCTTTGCAGGAAGATGTTTTGCGTGACGCGCGGGATGCCGTGCGGTTTTGGTCCCCAGTGCTCCAGAAGTGAGACTTCAATCCACACCTGATTTATGCTCACATTCATCCTCTGAGGCAGGGTTCAATTGGGGCTCCGATCATACCGGGTTCCAGGACATCCTTGGTTGGTTGCCGGGAGGGCCAAGCGACTGCGTCGCACGTACAGTCTGGTAACACCGCAGGCGCGAAGTGCGTCGGAGCGACCCACAGTTGGAAGACTCGCGTATGGCGCTGCCCCATGCAGACTGCCGGCACACACGCGGTGGTTTAGAATTCTAAGCTTTTGGCTTCCACAAAAGGCGATGCCAGTCGCTGCACTCACCACTTGCCCGTTGTTCCATCTGCTCGTGTGGGCCGTCGCCGCACTTGCCGCCTGCGCCGCGATCCTGTGGACGCTCTTGCGCACCGGCCTCGCGTGGCGGCTCGCCACCGACATCCCCAACGACCGCTCGCTGCACACGCGCCCGACGCCGCGCGTCGGCGGCTGGGGCATCGTGCCGGTCGCGGTGCTGCTGATCGTGCTCGCGGCGCCGTCGCTGTGGCTGGCGGCGCTTGCCGCGGCGCTGCTCGCGGCGCTCTCGCAGATCGACGATCGACGCGGCCTGCCAGCGCGCGTGCGCTTCGGCGGCCATGCGGCGGCGGTGGCGGCGCTGATCGCCGTCTATCCGGCCGACGTGCCCTGGTGGGCGCTCGCATGCATGGCGGTGCTACTGGTGTGGCTCGTCAATCTCTACAACTTTATGGATGGCTCGGACGGCCTGGCGGGCGGCATGGCGCTGTTCGGTTTCGGCGGCTACGCAGTGGCGGCCTCGCTGTCGAGGCACGCGGACCCTGCGCTCGCCACGGCGAGCCTGATCGTCGCAGGCACGGCCGCGGGTTTTCTGCTGTTCAACTTTCACCCAGCGCGCATCTTTCTCGGTGACGCCGGCTCGATCCCGCTCGGCTTTCTGGCCGGCGCGCTCGGCTATTGGGGCTGGCGCGAGGGCGTCTGGCCGGTGTGGTTTCCAGCGCTGTGCTTCGCGCCATTCATCGGCGATGCGTCGGTCACGCTGCTCAAGCGCCTGCTGCGCGGTGAAAAATTTTGGCAGGCGCATCGTGAACACTACTATCAAAGACTGGTGCAGTCGGGTTTGGGGCACGCATCGACCGCGTGGATTTGGTATTTGTTCATGGCGGCGGGCATAATGCTTGCTGTCTGGGCGCTACAATTCGCTCTTCTGTATCAATGGCTGGTTGTCGTCGCATGGGCTGCCGTGCTGGTCATAGCGGGGCTGTGTATTGATCGCCGCTGGCGGCGCCATGTGTCCCGTTCCGGGCCAATCTGAGGTTCTGCGCAATGAAAAGCTTCAAAGCCAGATGGCTTTCGTTCAGTGCGTTTGCGTTCGACCTGTGCGCGGTGGCCATGGCCTGGCTGCTGGCCTATGTGATCCGGTTCAACGGACCGGTGCCCGCGCCGTTCTGGTCGAGCGGGCTGCATGCACTCGTGTGGGTGCTGCTGATCTATGCGGTGATGTTTCGCAGCTACGGCCTCTATCGCGGCATGTGGGTGTTCGCGAGCCTGCCCGATCTGGTGCGGATCGCGAAGGCGATCGGCGTCGGCGCGCTCGTCGTCGTGATCGGCTCGGCGCTGTTGCAGCCGGCGCCGGTGGTGCCGCGCTCGGTGCTGATCGTGTCGCCGATGCTGCTGTTCCTGACCATGGGCGGCTCACGCGCGCTGTATCGCGCGGCCAAGGAGTTCTATCGCTACGGCGGGCTGGTCGGCCAGGGCAAGCCGGTGCTCGTGCTGGGCGCGGGCAATGCCGGCGCGAACCTCGTGCGCGAGCTGAAGCGCTCGGGCCAATGGCGCCTCGTCGGTCTGCTCGACGACGATCCGATCAAGCAGGGCCGTGAAATCTACGGCTATCGCGTGGTTGGCGCGATCAGCGATCTGCAGAAAATCTGCACGGAGCTGAAGGTCGAGCACGTGATCATCGCGGTGCCGTCGGCGTCGGTGGAGGCGCATCGGCGCATCGCCACCCTGTGCGTGCGCGCCGGCGTACGCGCGATGACACTGCCCGCGCTCACGCCGCTCACGCAAGGCCAGGCGTTCCTGTCGCGGGTGCGGCAGATCGATCTCGAAGACCTGCTCGGCCGCGACCCCGTGACGATCGACACCGAGCACGTCGCCGCGCTGCTGAAAAACCGCGTCGTAATGGTGACGGGCGCGGGTGGCTCGATCGGCTCGGAGCTGTGCCGGCAGATCCTGCGTTTCGGTCCGGTGCAACTGGTCGCGTTCGACATCTCCGAGTTCTCGATCTACCGCCTGAACGAAGAGCTCCGCGACAAGTATCCGGAAGTGTCGGTGGTGCCGCTCGTCGGTGACGTGAAGGATTCGCTGCTGCTCGATCAGGTGATGGCGCGCTACTGTCCGCACATCGTGTTTCATGCGGCGGCCTACAAGCACGTGCCGTTGATGGAAGAGGTCAACACCTGGCAGGCGGTGCGCAACAACGTGCTTGGCACGTACCGCGTCGCGCGCGCGGCGATCCGCCACGACGTCGCGCATTTCGTGCTGATCTCGACCGACAAGGCCGTCAACCCGACCAACGTGATGGGCGCGAGCAAGCGGCTCGCGGAGATGGCGTGCTCGGCGCTGCAGCAGCAGGGCGCGCGGCGCACGCAGTTCGAGACCGTGCGCTTCGGCAACGTGCTCGGCAGCGCGGGCAGCGTGATTCCCAAGTTCCAGGAACAGATCGCGCGCGGCGGACCGGTGACGGTCACGCATCCGGAAATCACACGCTTCTTCATGACGATTCCGGAGGCGTCGCAACTCGTGTTGCAGGCGTCGAGCATGGGGCGCGGCGGCGAGATTTTCATTCTCGACATGGGCAAGCCGGTGCGTATCGCCGATCTCGCGCACGATCTGATTCGCCTGTACGGTTTCACCGAAGAGCAGATTCGGGTCGTGTTCACGGGTTTGCGCCCGGGCGAGAAGCTTTACGAAGAACTGCTCGCCGACGACGAAACCACCACGCGCACGCCGCACCCGAAGCTGCGCATCGCGCAGGCGCGCGAAGTGCCGGACAGCCTGATCGATAACCTGCTGCCGTGGCTCATGCAGCATCGCGTGCCGGCTGACGATGAAGTGCGGCGCGATCTGCGGCGCTGGGTGCCGGAGTATCTGCCGGCGACGGCGACGACGCTGCGTAGTGTGGCGCCGGCGACGCGGGTGTCGTAGGCGTTCCGCTGCCGCGAGTCGTCGGAGTAGTCGAAGCCTTGAATCAGTAACCGCGAATGCGGGTCGTTCGACCCGTTGAAATTGGCCGTTGGATGTTTATCGATAAGAGCCCCAGCAGAGTTGCTGGGGCTTTTTTATTTTGTGCGCCCAGCATGGGCGCATTCCTGCGGGTGTAAGTCCCGCCATAAGCTGGTCACAGCGAATGAAGTGAAGCGCAACTGCACGAGGGCGACCGGATGTGGGGAGGAAGCGTGGAGCGTAAATCGCGAGCCGATGAACAAGAACCGTATAGAAGGCGCTGCCGAGCAGGGCGAGCGGGCGAAAAACCGCGAAGCTCTCGTGACCAAGGTGAAGTGGCGTAGATGCGGCGGTTGTGCGATGAAGGAGTGCGTTCTTACCTGGGGAGGCCTCGCCTCATGCCTGAAAGGGTGACGGCGTCGAGCCGGAGCGAGGAGTCAGCAGAGGCCGTAGTAGTCACAGGACAGGTCGATGAGTCCGAAGCTGGTGACGAAGGGCCAAACGGGAAGGAGTGTCCAGCGTCATGTCGATGCGACAGGTACTGCGTCAGAAGCCCGTGCAAGCGGGGCGAGCGGGAGGCACACGCGGTGAAGCTGCGTCTATGCCCGTGAGCGACGAAGCCTGTTGCCCGCGCCATGAATCCGGGGACACAGGGTCAGCGCTGCTGATGGCGGCGCTGACGAGAGAGAACCTGAAGCAGGCATTCAAACGGGTACGGGCCAACAAGGGAGCCGCTGGCGTGGACGGTCTGGACATTGACCAGACGTCGCGCCATCTGGTGACGGCGTGGCCGGCGATCCGTGAACAGTTGCTGAAGGGGACGTACCGGCCCAGCCCGGTACGGCGGGTGACGATCCCGAAACCGGACGGAAGCGAGCGCGAGCTTGGCATCCCGACGGTGACGGACCGGCTGATCCAGCAGGCGCTGCTGCAGGTGCTGCAACCGGTTCTGGACCCCACCTTCAGCGCGCACAGCTATGGTTTCCGGCCCGGACGGCGTGCGCACGATGCGGTGCTTGCCGCGCAGTCGTACGTGCAGTCGGGCCGGCGAATCGTGGTGGACGTTGATCTGGAGAAGTTCTTCGACCGGGTCAACCACGACATCCTGATCGACCGTCTACAGAAACGTATTGGGGACGCCGGGGTGATCCGGCTGATCCGGGCGTATCTGACGAGCGGCATCATGGATGGCGGTGTGGTTCAGCAGCGCGAACAGGGCACGCCGCAGGGCGGGCCGGTTACGCCGCCTACAATGTTGCATACTTTTCTCTCCTGCGTCTGAGTCGGTCGAATTTTCGCTGCCGCGAACCGGCGGTTGCGGATCGACACGGAACACGACGACGATCTCGTCCTTGTGGATTTCTACGCGCTTGACCAGGCCCAGAACGATCTTGCGTTTCGTTTCAAGATCAATCGCATCCAGCTTTTCAGTGACGGCGGCTGCAAACTCCTCAAGCCGGTTAATGACGAGAAACAGCTCGCTTTGCATCGCGCCGTGGCGCCGTGATTCCTGGATCTGCTGTTCAATCTGTGCGAGCCGACTCTTCAACTGCTGCATCCTTGGCTCGAAGTCAGCCTTGTCGATGATACCGTCGGAGTAGCCGTCGATCAGTCGCGATTTGCTCTTTTGGAGCTGAAGCCGCTGCTTTTCCAGACTGCCGGTATCGAAGCCGCGCTTTTCGCTACGCTCCATCACGTCGAGTCGACGTTCATACTCTTCTTTCAGTCGATCGGGATGCCTGAGCAATTCCACAACCTGATGCCATACCAGCTCATCGAGCTTGTCTGTCCGTACCTGCAGGTTGTCGCAGATACGTTCGCCGCCGAACCGGTAGGCGTCGGTTCCAACGCAGCGGTAATAGGCATAGTCTCGATGATGTCCCTTGGCCGCCGACTTGCTCACTTTCTTCGCGTAGTAGGCGTAACGGCACTGCCCACAAACAGTGAGCCCCTGCAGCAGGCGAAGCGGCGCATTATCCCGGCGCTGGCGTGCCAGCTTGCGGTTCTCGGCAAGCTGCTCCTGAACGATTTCGAACAGTGCTTCGCTGACGATTGCTGGCACCGGAATTTCGATCCACTGCTGCCGGTCCGCGCGTTTCGCTGAATACGGTTTCCTGGGCACGCAGGCGCTGTGACGCTGGGCACGCACGCGCACCTGATGATCGCACGCCTGCGTTTTGCCAAACGCAGCCCGCCCCATGTACGCCGGATTACGCAAGATGCCCCATACCACGCTGCGGTCCCAGTACGGCTTGCCCGATGCCGTCACGGTACCGGCCTCGCCAAGCCGACGTATCACTTCTCCGAGGCTCAGGCGCTCCAGCCCGACCCACTCGAAGATCGCTTTCACCGTGGCGGCTTGCGGCAGTTCGATGACGTACCGGGCTGGCGTCCCGTCGAGCTGTCTTCGGATATAGCGGTAGCCGTAAGGCGCCCCTGATAGCACGTTGACGGTACCGCGTTTCGCGCCGTGAAGCTTGCCGCGGCGGTGACGCTCTGCGATTTTTGCCCGCTCGTACTCCGCTATCATGCCCTGCATCTGCAGCAGCAGTGATTCTTCCGGCGTCGTGCCAATTGCATGATTGAGAAACACGACCTGTACGCCGCACGAGGAGAATTCCTCCATCAACAGGGCCTGGTGCGCATATTTGCGCGCCAGGCGGTCTGGCGCGAGGATGTACAGCCGATCGACCGTCCCGAGCGCGGCGGCGTCGCGCAGGCGCTCCAATTGCGGCCTGACCAGCGTTGCACCGCTCACCCCGGCATCGACGAAGCACATGTCCTCCACAATCTGCGCCCCGTCGGCCTGAATTCGTTCTTTCAATGCAGCGATCTGGCTGTCTATCGTGCCGCGTTTGCTTTGCTGCTCGGATGACACGCGCGCGTAAAGCGCGACCATGGCAACGTTGCTCATCGTTTCCCTCGCTTCATCGCTTTCGCCGTTGCTGGCCTTGCATCCGATGCGCGCCTCGTGCTTCGGGCATCAATCGGACTGAGCTGATCATAGGCCTTCTCCAGTTGTTCGCTGGAATAGCGGTTCGGCTCGAAAGCGAGACGCACTCGCCAGTGTTTGCGTCGTCCCCGTGTCATCGACTGGGCTCCCGGTTAGCGGGAGCAACGGCCTCAAGCACGAGAACCGCATTACTGGCAGGACATTCTCTGGACCATGGCGCCAGACACTCCCTCGATATGCGAAGGCCCCATCTTACCCGCGAGTTTGCTATGTTGTTGCCGGGGCTCTATCGCCGTTGCTGGCCAACGTGTTGCTCGACGAGGTGGACAAGGAACTGGAGCGGCGCGGTCACTGCTTCGCGCGCTATGCCGACGACGCGAACGTGTACGTTCGCAGTCGGCGCGCGGGCGAACGGGTGATGGCGTTGCTGCGGCGGCTGTACGGGCGACTGCGTTTGAAGGTCAACGAGACCAAAAGCGCAGTGGCCAGCGTGTTTGGACGCAAGTTCCTGGGCTACAGCTTCTGGGTGGCACCCGGACGCGAGGTCAAGCGCCGCGTGGCGGACAAACCGCTGGCGACGTTTCGGCAACGCATCCGGGAACTGACCGCTCGTTCATGCGGGCGCAGCCTGCGGGAAGTGGTGCGACAGGTACGCGCGTACCTGCTGGGCTGGAAGGCGTACTTCCGTCTGGCGCAGACACCGAAGGTCTGGCGTGAGCTGGACAAGTGGTTGCGTCACCGACTGCGCGCAATCCAGCTCAAGCAGTGGAAGCGCGGTACGACGATGTACCGCGAACTGCGCGCGATGGGCGCCGCCGTTGATGTGGCGCGACGGGTGGCGGCCAACGGCCGTCGCTGGTGGCGCAACAGCGGCAGGCTGCTAAGCAGACTGTTCACGGTGGCGTGGTTCGACCGGCTGGGTTTGCCCCGTCTCTCATGACCTCAACTTCCCGAACCGCCCGGTGCGGACCCGCATGCCGGGTGGTGTGGCAGGGGCGCAGCCCGATGGCTGCCCCCTATGCCGATTGCCGATCAGAGTTGACAACCTTCGCACAAGCCCCGGCTTTTCGGAGTCGTCTGAAGCCTGCGCCCGGCACATACACCTAGCATTGAACCGTCGCTGCCCGGTGTGTCGGCCCGCTGAGGTGGCGGCTCTGTTGGCTCTTTTATCCGTGATGCAAATGTTTTGCGCGCACTTGAGGCGCGCTTTTTTTGTGCAGGCGAAAGAGACGGCAAATCCGGAATCGACCAGTAGCGCGCCAGTGGCACGCGCGCTTGCGGTCTAGGCGCACCAACGGGGAGAACCTATGCAGGACGCAATGACCTACAGTCAGCGCAATGAGGGGGCGTGACACATGGCCTACGCCGGCAAATTTCTCGTAAATAACGAGCCACTATCACCGCTCACCATTTCTGGCATCGGCACCTTCGACGCTTATTCAGGCAACAATCAATATCGTAATCGGGGCGGCTGCACGATGGTGCCTAATGATGGGCCACTCCCTGCCGGTAGATACTGGATCGTCGACCGCCCTACGGGCGGCATCCGGTCTCAGGTGTTTGCATGGGCAAAAGATGAGTGGAATACAGCAATGCGTCACCCATCGAATCACGGTGAATGGTTCGCGCTGTATCGTGATGATGGGACGATTGATGATGTGACGTGGATTAATGGCGTCAAACGCGGGCAGTTCCGTTTGCATCCGGCAGGCGGACGCGGGATTTCTCTAGGCTGCATCACGCTGCCGAGCCAGAGCGATTTCATGAGAATCCGCAACGCGCTGCTGCACACCGCGAAAATTCCCGCACGCACTTCGGGGCTTCGCGCCTACGGAACAATTGAGGTCATCACATATGGCAACACT
This sequence comes from Paraburkholderia sp. JPY465, assembly GCF_050436725.1. Classification (NCBI taxonomy): domain Bacteria; kingdom Pseudomonadati; phylum Pseudomonadota; class Betaproteobacteria; order Burkholderiales; family Burkholderiaceae; genus Paraburkholderia; species Paraburkholderia sp. JPY465. The sequence continues at coordinate 2,676,857 of NZ_JBNDMT010000003.1, read as the reverse complement.
TGCCCGTAGGGTGTTCAAGGTCGCACTGTTCATCTGCCTGTTCTATCTCTCCCTGCTCTATGTCCGTCCATACCCCTATGAGTGGACAGAAAGCGAGTCGCGGGCATGGTTTGTTGCTTCGCGCTGGCTTGGCGTGCGCGATCCTGAAGATTTGTATTTCGTGGTGTGGGTATCGATTGAACTGATTGCGGCGGCGCTGGCGTATGTGGCGATCATGAAGCTATGGCGGTGGTATCGCACCAAGTAGACGAAAGCCCGGGCGACGGGGATTTTTTTGCTCAGGAGAGTTTACGACACCGGCAAATCTCTCGTGAAGCACGAGCCCCTATCACCGCTCATCATTTCCGGCATCGGCACCTTCGACGCTTATTCGGGCGACCGGCAATACGGCAATCGGGGCGGCTGCACGGCTGTACCTGACAAGGGGCCGATCCCCGCCGGTAAATACTGGATCGTCGCGCGTCCCGCTGGCGGTGTAGGCTCCAGGGCATTAGCGTGGATGAAAGATGCGTTTAGTGCCTATGATGGGAGTCCAACCGATCACAGTGAATGGTTCGCGTTATATCGTGACGATGGTGTGATTGATGACTGGACATGGGTCAACGGCGTCAAGCGTGGCCAGTTCCGGTTGCATCCGGCAGGTGGTCGGGGTATTTCGCTTGGCTGCATTACCTTGCCGAGCCGTACGGACTTCCTGAGAATCCGCAACTCACTGCTGCACACTATGACGATTCCTGCCGGCAATTCCGGGCTTCGCGCCTACGGAACAATTGAGGTCATCACATATGGCAACACTTGTCCGTAGGCTCTTCAAGATCGCGCTGTTTATTGGGTTGTTTCTTCTTTCATTCCGTTATGTCCGAATATCCGATCCGTGGACAGAAGGTGAAGCGCGAGTATGGTGGGGGGCTTCGGAGAGGCTCGGTGTCCGCGACCCCGAAAACCTGTATATCGGGGTATGGATGACTATCGAACTGATCGCGGCGGTGTTGGCGTATGTGGCGATCATGAAGCTATGGCGGTGGTATCGCACGAATTAGACGAAAGCCCCGGCGACAGGGCTCTTCTTTATCCCGTGCATTGATGAATCTCGAGGAATCTCTGTGACGAGCGGGTTTTATTGCCATTTCTCGAGCCGAATGAACGGATTTCGAATTTTCGGCCGATATCCATGACACACATGAGCCGCTTTGGATGCGGCTCCGTCTATTTCGTCCAACAAAAAGGCGCCCACCGGGCGCCTTTGTCGTTCCTGCCTACCGCTTCCCCTTCCTCACCACCATCCACCTCGGCGACTTGAACCGCACGATGCTCACGTAAAGCCACACATAAGTCGCCGCAAATACGACAACGAAGCAGAACAGATGCAGCGTGTGCCGCCAGAACAGCGTCGCCGGCACGACCGCGATCAGGCACAGCAGCCACAGGTACGGCGACGTCAGCGAGTTGCGGCGCGTCAGCTCGCGCGCGGTGCGCGCGCCGACCGCCCAGCGCATCAGCCGCTTGTAGACCAGCATATGCAGATGCACGCCGTCCGGAATGCCCGGCGACATGCCGCGAATGAACTTCTTGCGGTAGATCGAGAAGCAGGTCTCGAAGATCGGGTACATGAAAAGCAGCACCGGATACCACGCGGATACGTCACGATTGCGCATCACGAGCAGAATCGACAGCTCGGCGAGCATGAAGCCGATGAAGTAAGCGCCGCCGTCGCCGAGAAAAATCAGCCCGGCCGGGAAGTTCCAGATGAAGAAGCCGAGCACCGCGCCCATCATCATGAACGACGCGGACAGCACGACCGGGTCGTGCACCTGGAACGCCACATACGCGAGCGACGCGAACATCATGAACGCGACCATCGACGCGAGGCCGTTGAAGCCATCGATGATATTGATCGCGTTGGCGAGCGCCGCGACCGCGAGCACCGTGACCACGAACGAGATCGCCGCATATGACAGCAGAAAGTCGAGCGGCGGCACGCTGATGCGCGTGACCGCGATGTCGAGAAAGAACCAGGCGAGCGCGGCGGCCGCCATCGTGCAGACGAGGCGCGCGAGCGGCGACACGCGTTTGGTCAGATCCTCGAGGAGCCCCGAGCCGAACGCCGGCATGCCGCACGCGATCAACCCGAGAATGCTGCCCGACACGGCCGGATACGCGCGATGCAATTGCACCGCGGAGGCGAGCAGCCCGAGCAGAATCCCGGTCCCGCCGATGCGCGGCACCGGACGCACATGGAATTTCTGCACGCCGGCCAGATCGGTATCGGTCGAGAATTTTTCATGCAGATGCGCATAGCGCACGATCAACAGCGTGATCAGCAGAGAGACGAGAAAGCCGAGCGCAAAACTAAGCATGAAAATGGGCCTGAGCGAAGACGCGGAATTATACAAACGAAACGTACGGCGGCCGGCGCGCGGCTGGGACGCAAAGCTTTCATGCGGGCCAGCAGAAATATCCCAGATAGCGAGATCGAAGCGGCCCGCAGAGGCCCGTCAGCGCTGGCTTCTCATGGATTCCCCCTATGCGCCGCACGCGCGCCGCAACCGTAAACCTGGATGCGACGAAGTGTCAGTCGCGCGCAACAAAGGCGTTCCGGAGACCCAATGCTAAACAACATCACAATTCGCGGCGGACTGACGCTCGTGATCAGCGTATTCGTCGCCTTCCTGCTGACAGTAATCGCTGTCGGTTACGGCGCGCTGAAGCTCGCCAACGACAGCCTCGACGACACGCAGCGCAGCGAGGCCGCGCTGTCGCATCTGAAGGCGAGTTCCGAGAAGCTCCTGCAGGTGCAGCTCGCGCTGGGCACCTATCAGACGTTGTTCAGTATCGGCAAGCAGACCGACGATCTGCTGCCGGCAGCGCACAAGGTGCTGGTCGAATCGAACAACGACTTCCACAACTACATGGCCGGCCCGTTCGCGAGCGACGCCGAGCGCAAGCTCGCGCACAGCGTCGGCGAGGCGCGCGCGGCGCTCGTCGACAAGGCGATCGAACCGGAATTCAAGGCATTGACCGACTTCGACTTCAACACCTTCCGCACCATCCAGGGGGATACCGCGAACGGCCTGTACGCGTCTTACTCGAAAGCGATCGACGCGCTAGAACAGGCGCAGATGGACAATCAGCATCAGCAGGCCGCGACCGGCGCGCGACGCTTCCAGCTCGCGACAGTGCTGTTCGGCGCGATCGCGGTGATCGCGCTCGTGATTGCCGTGGGCGCGCGCGTCGCGCTGTCGTCGGCGCTGATCAAGCCGGTCAACGCGACGGTCAAGCACTTCGAGCGCATCGCGGCCGGTGACCTGAGCGTCGCGATCAAGGTCAAATCGCGCAACGAGATGGGTCAGCTGCTCGGCGCGCTGACCCGGATGCGCGACGGCCTCGTCGAAACGGTCGGCAAGGTGCGCGGCAGCACGAGCGCGATCACGCAGGGCGCGAACGAGATCGCGTCGGGCAATGCCGATCTGTCGGCGCGTACCGAGCAGCAGGCGGCCGCGCTGCAGGAGACCGCGGCGAGCATGGAGCAGCTGTCGGCGACCGTGAAGCAGAATGCCGATAACGCGAAGCAGGCGAACCGCCTCGCGCACGGCGCGCTCGATACGGTCACGCGCGGCGGCAAGGTGGTGTCGCGCGTGACGGAGACGATGGACGGCATCAGCGATTCGTCGCGCAAGGTCACCGAGATCATCGGCATGATCGAGGGGATCGCGTTCCAGACCAACATACTCGCGCTGAACGCGGCCGTCGAAGCGGCTCGCGCGGGCGAGCAGGGCCGCGGCTTCGCGGTGGTGGCCTCGGAAGTGCGCAGCCTCGCGCAGCGCTCGGGCGCGGCGGCCAGGGAGATCAAGGAGTTGATCGGCGAGTCGGCGGCGAAGGTCGAGGAGGGCGCGTCGCTGGTGTCGGATGCGCAGAAGACGATTCAGGAAGCGATGAAGGCCGTCGAGCGCGTGACCGGCGTGATGAGCGAGATCGAGGCGTCGGCGCTCGAACAGAGCGACGGCATCGAGCAGGTCAACAAGGCGGTGTCGCAGATCGACGAGGTCACCCAGCACAACGCGGCGCTCGTCGAGCAGGCGGCGGCCGCGGCGAAGTCGCTGGAGGAGCAGGCCGTCATTCTGAAGGACGCCATTGCGGTGTTCCGGCTCGAAGAGTCGGGGGCGGCAGCCTAGCGTCCAGCCGAAGAAATGCGTGGCTGTCGATGACATAGCGGGGGTTCAATCATCCTGGTCCCGCGCTTCTTTACGCGCTGGCCGCGGGCGAGATCGTATTTTTCGATCTGACGCACGCGGTTGCGTCGCCGTTTTCCGGCCAGATCATGGGACGCGCAGACGGACTTCTCCTCCGTGCGGTGAGCCTTGGATTTCTGCTGAACGGTCATGCATCTTTTCTGGGTATGACGGCCGTGATGCTGGCGTGCGCGCTGATAGCCAATGCCTGAATTTCCGTTCGATCGGGTTCCGGTAAAAGCTGGGTGTTGAGCCGGCATTTCCTCGCCGGCAATGTTCGAACGATTGCCGTTGCACTGGCGATCGTGGTGCTTTTCCTCATTCCTCTCGCGATCCAGACGATCCTTCACTTTCCCGGACCGCTCGCTGAATATGCCGCTTTTAGCCATGTCCACCGAGCCAATCGTTTAGTGGACGCCGCGCGCTTCGCCGGCGTTTTCTGGAGTAACGGACTCTTCGGCATTCTTCTGGGCGCGGCGGCTTGTGCTGTGCTGGTGACGAACGACCCTGCGCGCGACCATGAAAGCCGCGTTGCGCCTGAGCGTGCATTGTCGCTGGCGCTAGCGAGTGCGACAGTCGCCTTCGTCTTTTATGCCGTTTTCGGCGTCGACGATCTTTCGCTGATCTATGTTGGGATCTTCTACTACGTCGTTCCTGCTCTGGCGCTGACGTTGCTGGTCAAGCGTTTCCTCGACAATGTGACGGCGGCGACCGTGCCCGTTGCCGTGATCGTTTGTGTGATCGTCGCGGCTTTGACGGCGATCCGGATTCATCAGCCGCCTGAAAACGTTTCCCAGTACGACGATCCGCGAATTCCCGCTGCTTACTCGACTATCCGCAATCTCGATGCGGGGGGCGGCGTCGCAGTCGTCGACCTCGATGGTTCCGCGGATTGGGAACGGCTGTGGCCGATTCTCGTGGGCATCGAAGCGTATACGAAGCGTCAGGGCAGCGTACCGTTTTGCATCGCGCAAAACTGGCAGCTCGTGTTCACCCGGGCGACGCGCTGCACGCCTGTCGAAATGCGAATCGCCCACGGGCGTTTTCTGGTGTCGGCGGTGCCGAAGGAAGGAATGACCGGTGCGTTGAACGTTGCCGGTTTGTATTTTTATCCGCGCGAATCCGCGCGAATCCGCGCAGTAGGCGAGCAAACGGCGGCATCCGCGCGATGCGAATGCCGCCGCCGTTTTTTACCCCCGACGCGATGACGCCGAAGCGCTTTAAGCAAACCCCTGCGGATTCGTCGACTGCCAGCGCCAGTGGTCCGCGCACATGCGCTCGATGCCGAACTGCGCGCGCCAGCCGATGATCTTCTCGGCCGCGCTCGGGTCCGCGAAACACTGCGCGACGTCGCCCGGGCGGCGCGCGACGATCTCGTACGGCACCGGCCGGCCCGACGCCTTCTCGAACGAGCGCACCACGTCGAGCACGCTATAGCCCTGGCCCGTGCCGAGATTGACGACGAAGCTCGCATCGCGCTTGACGAGCGCATCGAGCGCGGCGAGATGCCCGCGCGCGAGATCGACCACATGAATGTAATCGCGCACGCCGGTGCCGTCGGGCGTCTCGTAGTCGCCGCCGAACACGCGCAGCTTTTCGAGCTTACCGACCGCGACCTGTGCGACGTACGGCATCAGGTTGTTCGGAATGCCGGCCGGATCTTCGCCGATCAGGCCGCTCTCATGCGCGCCGACCGGATTGAAGTAGCGCAGCGTCGCAATGCGCCACGACGGGTCCGACACTTCCAGATCGCGCAGGATCTGCTCGGCGATCAGCTTCGATTGACCATACGGATTGGTCGCCGACAGCGGGAACGATTCGTCGATCGGCGAGCTTTCAGGCACGCCATACACCGTTGCCGACGAACTGAACACGAACTGCTTGACGTTGCGATCGCGCATCACGCCGAGCAGCGTCAGCAGGCTGCCCACGTTGTTCGCGTAGTACTCGATCGGCTTCGCGACCGATTCGCCGACCGCTTTTAGCGCCGCGAAATGGATCGCGCCGGTGATCGGATGCGCGTCGAAAATGCGCTGCAGCGCGGCTGCGTCGCGTGCGTCGTTGTCATAGAAGCTCACCGCACGGCCGGTGATCTGCTCGACGCGCCGCAACGATTCGCGCTTGCTATTCACGAGGTTGTCGATCACCACAACGTCGTAGCCGCCGTTCAGCAGTTCGACGCAGGTGTGCGAGCCGATGAAACCCGCGCCGCCGGTTACCAGAATCGTGCCCTTCGTGGTCATGCTGTTGCTCCCATTAAAGTAAAACACCCGTGATTTTCTGCACCAGGTCTTTATACGTATCGACGACCATGCGTTCGTCGAATTCGGTCGCGACTTTCTGCCGGCCGCTTTCCGCCATCGCGCGCCGCTGCGCGCCGCTCATATCGAGCATGCGCGCGAGACTCGCGGCGAGGCTCTGCGCATTGCGCGCTTCACACAACAAACCGTTGACACCGTCGGCCACCACTTCGCGGCAGCCGGGCACGTCGGTCGCGACGATCGGCCGGCCCATCGCCGACGCCTCCATCAGGGTGCGCGGCACGCCTTCGCGATATGACGGCAGCACCACGCAATCGGCATCGGCGATGAACGGCCGCACGTCGTGCGCTTCGCCCAGATATTCGATCACGCCTTCCTGTTCCCACGCGGCGACTTCGTCGCCCGTGATCGCGCTCGGATTGTCGACGCCGACCGGCCCGAGCAACTGGAAGCGCGCATGGGGATAGCGCTCGCGCAATTGCCGCGCGGCCTCGACGTATTCGCCGACGCCTTTGTCCCACAGCAGCCGTCCGATCAGCACGAAGCGAAACTCCGCGCGAGCGCGCAGCGGCGTGAACGCGAACTGCTCGAGATCGACGCCCTCGCCGTGCAACAGCCGCGCGCGCTCCGGATGCACGAGCAGCTTGCCGTCGATGAACGCGGCCTGATCGTCGCGATTCAGGAACCATACTTCACGCGGAAAGCGGAACGCGAAACGATACAGCCTTTTGGCGATCTGCGCGGCGCGGCTATGCTGGATGAACACATAGCCGAGCCCGGTGGTGACCGCCACCGACTGCACGCCAGCCAGCTTCGCCGCGATCGAGCCGTAGATGTTCGGCTTGATCGTGTAGTGAAACACGACGTGCGGACGGATCCTCCTGTACTGCCGATAGAGCGCAAAGAGCGTGCGCAGATCTTCGCCCGGACTCGTGCCCTTCGACGCCATCGGCAACTCGATGCAACGGCAGCCCATCGCGGCAAGCAACTCGAACGTGCGGTCGCGCGGCGCAAGCACCGTTACATCGACTCCGCGCCCGATCAGTGTGCGGATCAGCCCTTGCCGATACGTATAGATTGCCCAGGCCGTGTTGCAGACGAGTGTAATGCGCAGCGCGGGCGTCGACTTGAAAGAGGGCTTCATGCGGAAAAAGGCACGGCGTTGAATGAAGTGTGGACCAGTGATACGAATACGGCGCCGCACGCAGCGGCGCGAAGTTCAGCGAACGAAGCGACAGCGACAGCGCTCACACGCGGCGCGCCTCAACGGCTCGCGCGCGGCGTGAGCAGCGCGCGCTTGACCCGCTGCAACGTGCGATAAGGCAGCAGCAGATGCGACAGGTTCTTCGCGAGGCCCAGCCAGTCATATGGATTGGCCACGTTGAAGTAGCGCAACTGCAAACGCAGCGTCGAACCGATCTGCCGGCGCCGCTTCGTCGCGCTGATGCCGCCTTCGTTCAGCTCATAGAAAAGGCCGAGTTCCGGCAGGTTCGCGCAATCGTAGCGTTCCATCAGACGTAAGAACAGATCGAGGTCCTCGGCCGAAGGATACGCGGCGCGGTAGTTGCCGACTGTGCGGACGGCATCGATACGCAGCATCATCGACGGATGCGCGAGGCAGGAACGGAAAAAGCGCTGGCGCCGGATCACGTTCGGCTCGGCCGGCGGCGTCAGCATGAAAAGCGGCTCGCCCGCGCGCGTGACGACCTGGGTCCACATGCCGAGACCCGCCACGTTCGGATGCGCTCCCATGAACGCGCGCTGCTTCGCGAGCCGCTGCGGCACCGCGCGATCCCCCGCGTCGATGCGCGCGGCAAAGCGAAAGCCGCGCTGTGCGAGCGCATCGATCCCGGTTTGCAGCGCGCGCTCGATGCCGCTGTTGCGCGCCATGCGCAGCACTTCGATCTTCAGGTTCGGCAGCGCGGGCGCGACGATCGGCGGCGTGCTGCCGTCATCGACGATCAAAACGTGCACCAGCGCACTTTCTTCAAACGACGCGAGCGTAGAATCGACGTCCGCCTGGCCGTTGTAGGCGGGCATCAGCACCGCGACGTCGTCGAGCGTGGTTTGCGCGGTGGCGGATGAATTCGTCATGGGCGCAATTTGAAACGGATGTAATAAAGATTAACCGAGGCGGCCGCCAGATAGCCGGCCGCGAGGCCGACCAGCGCGCCATACGCACCGAGTCGCGGGATCGCCAACAGATTGACGGCGAACGCGACGGCGAGCGCGAGCAGCCACTTCGCCAGCAACACGAACTTGGCCTGATACTTGAGCACGACCAGATTGCCGATCGCCTCGATACCGGCGGGCACCGACAGCCACACGGCCCAGCGGAAGATCTCGATCGCGCCTTCGAAGTCCGGCCCGAACACACGGCGGATGATGAAGCCCGCGAGCAGATCGAGCACGAATGCGCCGCACACCATCAGCACGGCGGTCAGTGCGGTGAGCCGCCAAAGGTTGCGGCGCAGTTGCGCGATGCCTCGGACTCGATAGACGAATGCGGGCGCAATGGTTTGCGCGAGCATCAGTGCGAGCGTGATCCAGTTTTCATTCAACTGCTGGGCGGCCGAGTAGCGCCCGAGGTCGGCGAAAGTAATCGCGCGCTCCAGCATCAGCCGGTCCAGTTTCAGGAACAGATACATACAGATGAGCCCGAGCCAGAATACCGTGCCCGCGCTCGCGAAGTGCTTGAAGAGCGAACGTTCGACATGCCAGCCCAGCTTGCCGCCATGCCGGTGCATGAAATAGAGCAACAGCACCGCGCCGATCGCCGCCGATTCGAGCGCCCACAGCCAGCCGAAGCGCGCGGGCGCGGCCGTCGCGCGCACCAGCAGATAGACGAGACCGGCCTTGATCACAGCGGTGCTCATGCTGGTCAGCAACTGCGGCTTGCTGTAGGTCATGCTTTGCAGCCACGCGTTGATTACGCCGACGAACGGCTCGCGAAACAGCATCGTGAGCGCGAGGCCGGCGAGCATCGCACCGACGAGCGGCTCGAAGAAATGCAGCGCAATGCCGAGCCACGTGAGCAGCAGTGCAACGGTGGAGACGGAGAAACGCAACGCGAACGCGCTGCCGAGTACGGTGCCGAGTTGTGCGGGCGGCCGGTTGACGATGGTCGGCACGAGGATTTCCGCGCCGCACACCCATGTGATCGGCGACAGCACCAGCAGCAGCGTGTTCGCGTACTGCCATTTGCCGAAGGTATCGGGCCCGAAGTAACGCGCGAGCATGCCGCTGATCACGATCGCCACGCCGATCTGCGTGAGCCGCTCGAGACCCAGCCAGACGATGTTCGTAAACGCGCGCGTGACGTCGGGATTGGCGAAGCGTTTGAGCATCAGCATCCGTTGGCCGCTCGCCGCTGCGCGCCGCTCAAGCCACCTCTTGCGGCCATGCATGCGGCGCTGTGCGCGTTCGCCCGCCCGGCCGGCAGCCGCGGCAACTTTACAAAAGGAGGGCGTCTAAGCATTAGAATGGCGTTATTCAGGCTGGTCAGAAGAACGCAATTATAAGTTGGAACCGGACCGCTTCCGGCAAGGGCGCAACGAGGCGTGATAACGCGGTTTTTTAACGCGCGTATTACCGTGGTTTTTAATGCGATTTTTTCCGCGTTTTTACCGGTTATCGTCTATGCGCAGGTCAAAATTTTCCATTGCACGCAAGTGAGCCAACATGATCTCCAAATCGATTTTCAAGGCGTATGACATTCGTGGCGTCATTGGCAAGACGCTCGACGCCGACGCCGCGCGTTCCATCGGCCGCGCGTTCGGCAGCGAAGTGCGCGCGCAGGGCGGCGACGCGGTCGTGGTCGCGCGCGACGGGCGCCTGTCGGGCCCCGAACTGATCGGCGCGCTGTCCGACGGCCTGCGTGCGGCCGGCGTCGACGTCGTGAACGTGGGTATGGTGCCCACGCCGGTCGGCTACTTCGCGGCGAGCGTACCGTTGAAGCTCGCGGGCGGCGAGCGCCGCGTCGACTCGTGCATCGTCGTGACGGGCAGCCACAATCCGCCGGACTACAACGGCTTCAAGATGGTGCTGCGCGGCGCCGCCATTTACGGCGAGCAGATCCTCGCGCTGCATCAGCGCATCGTCGACGAGAACTTCGCCGACGGTAACGGCAGCTACACCGAATACGACATCGCCGACGCGTATCTCGAACGCATTGCGAGCGACGTGAAGCTCGCGCGTCCGATCAAGATCGTCGTCGATACCGGCAACGGCGTGGCCGGCGGGCTCGCGCCCAAGCTGTTCAAAAAGCTCGGCTGCGAACTGGTCGAACTGTTCACCGAAGTCGACGGCAACTTCCCGAATCACCACCCGGACCCGGCGCACCCGGAGAACCTCGAAGACGTGATTCGCGCGCTGAAGGAAACGGATGCGGAAATCGGCTTCGCGTTCGACGGCGACGGCGACCGCCTGGGCGTCGTCACCAAAGATGGCCAGATCATCTACCCGGACCGTCAGCTGATGCTGTTCGCCGAAGAAGTGCTGTCGCGCAACAAGGGCGCGCAGATCATCTACGACGTGAAGTGCACGCGCAATCTCGCGAAGTGGGTCAAGGACAAGGGCGGCGAGCCGCTGATGTGGAAGACCGGCCACTCGCTCGTGAAGGCGAAGCTGCGGGAAACCGGCGCGCCGCTGGCGGGTGAAATGAGCGGCCACGTGTTCTTCAAGGACCGCTGGTACGGTTTCGACGACGGCCTGTACACCGGTGCGCGTCTGCTCGAGATCCTCACGCGCGTCGCCGACCCGAGCAAGCTGCTGAACTCGCTGCCGAACTCGCACTCCACGCCCGAGCTGCAACTGAAGCTCGAGGAAGGCGAGAACTTCGAGCTGATCGCGCGCTTGCAGCAGAACGCGAAGTTCACCGGCGCGGACAACGTCGTGAAGATCGACGGTCTGCGCGTCGAGTATCCGGACGGCTTCGGCCTCGCGCGTTCGTCGAACACGACGCCGGTCGTCGTGATGCGTTTCGAAGCCGACAACGACACGGCGCTCAAGCGCATCCAGGACGACTTCCGCCGCGTGATTCTCGCGGAGAAGGCCGATGCGAAACTGCCGTTCTGACGGCTGATGCGGCGGCGCGCTTCGAACTTCGTCAACACGGGTCGAAGCGTCGCCGCTACCCAACGCGGCGCGGGTTGCCTTACCGCGCCGCGTTTTTCATGTCTTTGATATCCGACGCGCTAGAATTGCGGTCCTTTCAACGCATCTTCGAGCCGGATAGCCGGTTTTCCCACTCTTGAGCGCGCAAAAGATTCTGATCGTGAGGGTGTCGTCGCTGGGCGACGTCGTTCACAACATGCCCGTGATCGCCGATATCCGGCGCCGCCATCCCGACGCGCAGATCGACTGGCTCGTCGAGGAAAGCTTCCTCGGGCTCGTGGAGCTCGTGAGCGGCGTGCGGCGCGCGATTCCGGTGTCGCTGCGGCGCTGGCGCAAGCGCATCCTGTCCGTCGACAATTGGCGCGAGATCGGTGCGTTTCGGCGCGCGCTCGCCGCCGAGCACTACGATCTGGTGATCGACTGTCAGGGGCTGATCAAGACCGCGTGGGTCGCGAGCATGGCGCGCGGACCGCTCGTCGGGCTCGGCAACCGCACCGACGGCGCCGGCTACGAATGGCCGGTGCGCTTCTTCTACGGACGGCGCGTGCCGATCGCGCCACGCACGCACGTGGTCGAACGCACGCGGCAACTGGTGGCCGCGGCGCTGAACGATCCGCCGCCGCAACCCACCGACGACATCGACTTCGGTCTCGATACGGGCCGCGCCGCGCTCGCGCTGTCGCAAGCCAATCTGAATCTGCCGGTGCCGTACGTGGTGTTCGTGCACGCGACTTCGCGCGCCGACAAGCAGTGGCCCGACGCCGCGTGGATCGAACTCGGGCAAACGCTGGTGCGGCGCGGCGCGTCGATCGTGCTGCCGTGGGGCAGCGACGCCGAGCGCGCGACCAGCGAGCGGCTCGCGAAGGAGTTCGGCGCGGCCGCGATCGTGCCGCCGAAGCTGTCGCTGCCGGCGGTGGTGGGGCTGATCGATGGCGCGGCCGCGACGGTCGGGGTCGACACAGGTCTGGTCCACATCGCGGCGGCGCTGAAGCGGCCTACGGTCGAGTTGTACAATTTCTCGACCGCGTGGCGCACCGGCGGCTACTGGTCGCCGAACGTCGTCAATCTCGGCGCGGCCGGGCAGCCGCCCACGCTGCAGCAGGTCAAGTCGGCGCTGGCCGCATTTGGTTTGCTGTAACCCGGGCCGGCAGTCATCAGCACCTGCTGCAACCTGTCGGTGCGCTTCGCCTTGCGCACCTCCGTTCCAAAGGGCGACCATGAACGAAACCCAGATCATCGAAGTAGCGAACGCCGACTGGCACGGCTGCAACCTGTCCGTGCCGCGCGAAACGCTGCTCGCCGGCGTCGAGCGCGGTAAGGTGCTGTACTTCCCGAACCTGCGCTTCGCGATCGACGGCGGCGAGCAGGCGTTGCTCGATCCCGCGATCGCCGATCCGAGCCGCAAGAACATCAGCCTCGAACCGAACGGCGGCGCGTTGCATGGCGTGGCCGGCGATGCGGTCACGCAATCGGCGGTGCGCGCGTTGATCGCGCGTTATCAGGCGAATGCGCGCACGCTCGTCGACGGGCTCTTTCCCGAGTACAACGGCAAGCTGCGCGTCGCGCCGACGAGCCTGCGGCTGCATCAGGTCGAGACACGCGAAACCTCGTGGCGCAAAGACGATAGCCGTCTGCACGTCGACGCGTTTCCGTCGCGGCCGAATTACGGCGAACGCATCCTGCGCGTGTTCACCAATGTGAATCCGCACGGCGTGCCGCGGGTGTGGCGCGTCGGCGAGCCGTTCGAGGACATGGCGCAGCGCTTCCTGCCGCGCATCAAGCCGCAGATGCCGGGCTCCGCGTGGCTGCTGAACCTGCTGCATGTGACGAAGTCACCGCGCAGCGAGTACGACCATCTGATGCTCAATCTGCACGACGGCATGAAGGCCGACCTCGACTATCAGAAGACGAGCCCGCAGCAGACCATGCCGTTCCCGCCGGGCAGCGTGTGGGTGTGCTTCTCCGATCAGACCTCGCATGCGGTGATGTCCGGCCAGTTCATGCTGGAGCAGACTTTCTTCCTGCCGGTGAAGGCGATGGCGCAGCCGGAATGCGCGCCGCTAGGCATTCTCGAGCGCCTGAAGGGCAGGGCGCTGGTTTGAGCGCGGCGGTCGTTTCGAGGGCCGGGCAGGTGCCGGTCCGCATCGCGCGTATCAGCGTCGTGGACTTTGCGACGAAGACGAACCACGCGGAGCGCCGATGCTAAGAGCGATCTATCGCGCGCTCTGGTGGCTGATCGCGCCGCTTGCCGTGCTGCGTCTGTTGATCCGTTCGCGCAAGGAGCGCGGATATCGCGAGCATATCGGCGAGCGCTTCGGTTATTCGCGTGGACGCTTGCCTGAAGACAACGCGCCGTTGATCTGGGTGCATGCGGTGTCGGTCGGCGAGACGCGCGCCGCGCAGCCGCTGATCGATGCGCTGATGAAGGCGCGCCCCGACGCTCGCATTCTGCTCACGCACATGACGCCGAGCGGCCGCGCGACCGGCACCGAGATTTTCGGCGACCGCGTGTTGCGCAGTTATCTACCTTATGACATGCCGCATGCGGTACGGCGCTTTTTGCGCGCGTGGCGGCCGTCGCTCGGTCTCGTGATGGAAACCGAGGTATGGCCGACCTTGATCGACGAATGCCGGCGCGCCGACGTGCCGCTCGTGCTGACCAATGCGCGGATGTCGGCGCGTTCGTTCAAGCGCGCGGCAAAGTTCGGCGGCGCGACCAAGGACGTGTTCGGCGGCTTCGCGCGCGTGCTCGCGCAGAGCCCGTCCGATGCCGAGCGGCTGACCTCGCTCGGCGCGCGCAACGTCGCGGTGCTCGGCAATCTGAAGTTCGACATGAACACGCCGCCCGAACTCGCGGCGCGCGGCCACGCGTGGCGCGCGGCGATCGGCACGCGGCCCGTGTGGGTCGCGGCGAGCACGCGCGAGGGCGAAGAAGCGATGGTGCTCGACGCGTTCGCGGCGCTCGGCGTCGACGATGCGCTGCTGATTCTGGTGCCGCGTCACCCGCAACGCTTCAATGAAGTCGCGGCGCTCGTCGAGAAGGCGGGGTTGCGGCTCGAACGCCGATCGAACTGGGCACCCGATGCGAAGGTCGCGTCGGCGGCGCGTACTGTCGACGATGGCGTGCCGCCGCTGCCTCGCGACGTGAACGTGCTGCTCGGCGATTCGATGGGCGAATTGGGCGCTTACTACGCGGCGTCGGATCTTGCGTTTATCGGCGGCAGTCTGTTGCCGCTCGGCGGACAGAACCTGATCGAAGCGTGCGCGGTCGGCGTACCGGTGCTGATCGGACCGCACGTTTTCAACTTCACGCAGGCCACCGCCGATGCGGTCGCGGCCGGTGCCGCCGTGCAGGTGCAGGACCCCGCCGATCTGGCGCGCGCGCTGCGCGAGCTATTCGGCGACAAGTCGCGGCGGCTCGCGATGGGCGGTGCGGCTGCCGCGTTCGCGGCGAGGCATCGCGGGGCGACGGCGAGGACGGTGGATGTGTTGGCGGCGTTGTTGCCGGAGTAGGGATTAGCAGCGTGGCGTGTAAAGACGACACCACGCGCATTCCCAAATCCTCCCCTCACACCTTCAACAACCCCTTCTTTTCAATAAACTTCACCACCTCGTCGAGCCCTTCGAGCGCCTTCAGATTGCACATCACGAAGGGCCGCTCGCCGCGCATCTTCTTCGCATCCGACGCCATCACGTCGAGGTTCGCGCCCACCAGCGGCGCGAGATCGGTCTTGTTGATCACGAGCAGATCCGATTTCGTGATGCCGGGTCCGCCCTTGCGCGGGATCTTCTCGCCGCCCGCGACATCGATCACGTAGATCGTCAGGTCCGACAGCTCCGGGCTGAAGGTTGCCGCGAGGTTGTCGCCACCCGATTCGATGAACACGATGTCCGCGTCCGGAAAACGCGTGAGCATGCGGTCGACGGCCTCGAGGTTGATCGACGCGTCCTCGCGGATCGCCGTGTGCGGGCAGCCGCCCGTCTCGACGCCCATGATGCGTTCGGCCGGCAACGCGCCCGCGACCGTCAGCAGACGCTCTTTCATATTAGTGTTTGTATGAAATCAGAACTTGGCTAATTGACGATGCTTGTTTGTCCGTCATATTCGTGCGGTCCTTCTCATCCAGGAGAGCACCGAATCCATGACGAGCAAACCGGCACCTCACCGCCCGCAGACGCCGCAACCTCCCGTCCTCAAACAACTGGCCTTTGCCTTTCCGTTTCTGCGCAAGGCGCAAGGCAATGCCAGTGCATCCACCCGTTTCACCGACGAGCACGACATTTACCGCCTTCTTGCCACGAACGAGCCGTCCGGCTCGTATCTCGTCAGCCGCAAGGGCATGTGGCACGGTGGCATCCACATCACGGAGGCGGGCGCGGGGCAGGCGCTCGACCTCGACGCGGGACTACGCTGCATCGCGGATGGTGTGCTGATCGCGTATCGCGCCAACCAGGACTATCCGGTCAGCGAGGCAAGCGTGGACGGCAGTAACGTGCCGCTTCGGGCTCCGTACAGCACGGGCTTTGCGCTGGTGCGGCACGAGATGGAGTTTCCGCGCGGCACGCAGCTGACGTTCTACAGCCTGTACATGCACCTGATGTCCAACGCTGACTATGACAACTTCCCGAAGCGGCAGAAACCGGCGTACTGGTCGCGGCAGTGGCAGGTGACGCAGTTTGCGCAGGACAGGCCACGGCCGGGTCGCAGTGGGCAGGTTGCGGATCCGTCGCAGGTGGGTCTGCCTGTGCGCAGGACGCCGAATGGCTCCATCGTTGGCATCGTGCCGCAGGGGGCAAGTGTCAGCATCGGCAAGACTGACACGGTGCATGGTGCAACGTGGGGCCAGCTAACGGACCTGAACGGAGCAACGCTGTATGCGCCCGAGGCGGGCGGCTACGTCGCAGCTTCCGCGGCGGTGGGCGGATGGATTTGCCTGGGCGCGCAGAATGGCGGGCCGGTCGCGAAAGAGCGGATTCCGGATTCGATGTTCGACCGGGTGATTGTCACGACCAACCGGACGTGCAGCGCGGGCGATCCACAAGGAACGGCCGGTGGCGTCCCGGTCAAGGCCGGTGACCTGATCGGCCACCCTGGCCGCTATGACTCGCTCAACGCATGTACGAGCGGAACGCGGATGGCGCACATCGAGGTGTTCTGCGACGGGGGCATCAGGCAGTTCATCAAGTCCGGACGCGACTGGGTTCGGGCCAACTGTGCGCACGAGGACCGGTGGAGCGAGCTGGGCCTGTCACCGGAGCCCACCATTCTGCGCGTGGCGCGTGGAACGACCCTCTACCATGACCATGCCAATGGGCGATCCGGCAAGGACCCGAAACAGACCGATGTGGTCCAGGCTTATCGATTTGCCGCGCTGCCGCAGGATGACGGTCACAGGTTCATGGAACAAGACCCCGGCAGCGACGGGACGAAACGGCGCTGGTGGAAGGTAGACAGCGCGGATGTGCGAGGCAACCCTATTCGCGGATGGGTACGTGAGCAGAGCTTCGAGGGCGGTCGCGTGACGCGGGAGTTTTCGCAAAGCTGGATCGACTTCGAGTGTTACGACGAGGACCACGATCCGACGCACACCATTTTTGCAACCACGGGCGACTATGTGGACTATGCGCTTCGCACTGAGGCATCCGGTGCGGGTTCACTTGGCAAGCTGAGCCCATTGATAGCCGCAATCTATCGCGTCCTGTATCCGGGCGGTGACGGTCTTTACGCGGCGGACGAGCTTTGCAGCGCGGGACAAAGCCCTCAGCGTTCCGGATTTCCGTGGGCCGCGTTTCGCGCATCGCGCCTCATCGCGAAACACGAAAGTGAATGGGCCAATCCGGCGAAGTGGCAGGCGCTGGTCAGTGCCATCGAAGAGCGCACCGGACACAGGCCCGAGCATGAGGAGGAGAAGAAGCGCATCGCGAAGCTGGTGTGGTGGGACGAGGTGGCGGCGGGCGTCCCTGGCTTCCCCGGATCGGATGTGTATCACATCAATCCGATCGGGCTGGTGGGGAATTTTGCGCGGAGAGAGGCGCATCCATTCATTACCATTCAGGGTCAACGAATCGAACTGCAGTTTTTGTGGAAATACAGTGGTCAGTCGCTTAATGAAAGAGACTACGCAGAGGCGGCTACAGAACTGGGCTGTCACTCGCACGCAATAAAGGCTGTTGCAAAAACGGAATCCGGTTCGTCAGGCGCCTACTTCAAGCCAGGCCAAGATTTGGCTTCAGGGGATGATCTGGTGCCAGCCATTCTCTTTGAGCGACATCTATTTCATCGTGCTACCCATGGCAAATTCGATCAAAGCCATCCTCACATTTCCAATCCCACACAAGGGGGCTACGGAATCAAGGCAATTCAATATGAGAAATGATGGAAGCTTACGCACTTGACCAAACCGCGGCATTGCTCTCCGCATCCTGGGGACGATTTCAGATATTGGGGAGCAACTTCAAGGCCGCGGGCTTTCAAAGAGTGCAAGACTATGTTGCATCGGTAAGTCAGTCGGAATCTAATCAACTTAGGGCGTTTGTCTCATTTATAAAGGCGGATCCGATTTTAACGAAGGCCATTTGCAATGAGGATTGGCACGCGTTTGCAGTTCGATATAACGGGCCCGCCCAGCAGGGCTATGATGCGACGATCACGAGAAATTATCGGGAGTTAGGTGAAAAATGAGATTGATAAGATACTGGATTTGTATTGGGATTTTTTTTGCAAATGCAACTTGCGGGGATGCTTTTGCTGCCCGTTCGCTATGCGCTCCGGAAGAATCAGTGATTTTCTCCTGTGCAACTAGAGAATCAAAGAAGATCGCTTTGTGTGTGGATAATCGAACAAAGATAATGACATATCTGTTTGGAGGGGTTGGAAATATAGAGATGGCGTACTCCGCAAACGAGGCGAGCGAGAATGGCTTTACTTATAATCATTATTTTCGGGCGGATGTTGATTATGCGCGAATTTCTTTCGTGAAGGGGGGGTGCGAGTATTCGGTGTTTAGGAGCTATGATGCAACTGAATCTCGGGTTCCACGTTATGGAGTTGCCGTTGCTCGTCGTGGAGGCGATGAAGTGCAGATTAAATGCCAATCTAAAGTGGTAGATCATCTCTCAAACGTTATTGATCATTTGAAGTGCGATGCGAGTAGCGCACTAGGGTGCTCTTGATTTTCAACTCAGCTGTCTAGCTCGCTGGGACCGTCGGTCGGCACTGGGAGGGATATTTTTGGATGACAGACGCGTATCACCATGACGGCCCAGTCTGGCTTACGGCGGAAAGGAAAATTCGGAGCTCAAGGTATGCCAGTATTCGATCTTGTCTTGAATAGGGTATGTTCTAAAGTGGCGGACTGAGGGTAGCCAATGAAAGCGATGCTGCTAATTCTTGGGCGGCCTGTGCAACCTGTTTTTGCATACGCTTCCCGGCCTCTTGCATTCGCGGAAATTCAAGACCTTGGGCCGGTCCCGCAAGTAATTCGCTCAACCATGAATCAGACATCTCCTTCAAACCTTATGGATCGCTGAATTGCAAAATGTAGAGAAAAAATTGCGCTGTCATAGGTTAGTCTCATATTTACATGGTTTGTCGCGACTAGTGAGGCCTGTAGATTGGGGGCGACACTTGGTCCCACATGGCTAGCGCCAAAACCGTCAAAAGGCGATCCTCACTCATGGCTTTCGACTGGTGACTCAGGGTGGCGATTGCGACGAAGTCACGCGGAGGTTTTATTGGCATTGCCTCGATTCCGGAATGGCCGAGGAGGCTATACGTAAGCGATATTCTTTTGACGAGAATAAAAATCCTCCCCTCACACCTTCAACAACCCCTTCTTTTCAATAAACTTCACCACCTCGTCGAGCCCTTCGAGCGCCTTCAGATTGCACATCACGAAGGGCCGCTCGCCGCGCATCTTCTTCGCATCCGACGCCATCACGTCGAGGTTCGCGCCCACCAGCGGCGCGAGATCGGTCTTGTTGACCACGAGCAGATCCGACTTCGTGATTCCGGGTCCGCCCTTGCGCGGGATCTTCTCGCCGCCCGCGACATCGATCACGTAGATCGTCAGGTCCGACAGCTCCGGACTGAAGGTTGCCGCGAGGTTGTCACCACCCGATTCGATGAACACGATGTCCGCGTCCGGAAAACGCGTGAGCATGCGGTCGACGGCCTCGAGGTTGATCGACGCGTCCTCGCGGATCGCCGTGTGCGGGCAGCCGCCCGTCTCGACGCCCATGATGCGTTCGGCCGGCAGCGCACCCGCGACCGTCAGCAGACGCTGATCCTCTTTCGTATAGATGTCGTTCGTGATCGCGACGAGGTCGTACTGGTCGCGCATCGCCTTGCACAGCATTTCGAGCAGCGTGGTCTTGCCCGAGCCGACCGGGCCGCCGACGCCCACGCGCAGCGGCGGCAGCTTCTTGGTGCGGGTCTGGGTCGAGGTATGGGGAGCCGGATGATGAGGTGCGTTCATGATGGATCGTGGGAATCGTGTTACGAGCGGAAGAGCCGCGAATACTGCGACTCGTGGCGCGCCGACAGAATGCCGAGCTGCGGCGCGAATGTGTTGAGATCGTCACGCGAAATGGCGAGCGCGCGCGGGACGGCCGCATCGAGCGGTTCGCGCAGCGCGACGATGATGCGCTGCCCCGCGAGCTGGCCGAGCGGCACCGCCTTCAACGCGGCGGCGGCCTGGTTCTCGACCCAGCTGAACGCATAGGCGGCGAGCGCGGCATCGGTGGACGCATCATGCGCGTAGGCGGCGAATGCGAACGCGCTCGGCTGCGCGAGCGGCGTCAGCGACGCGAGCGTTTCGCGCCTCGCTGCATCGCCCCATTCGAGCGACACGCACAACTGCCGCAGCGACCAGCCCATCTGCTCGGTTTCGCGGCGCAGTTCGGCGGACTCGCGGCTCGCTAGAAATTCGGCGTTGGCGTCGGCGAGTTCGATCGCGTCGTGCGTGCGCCAGCGTTCGATCTGCTGCGCGAGGAATGGCAACTCGCCGCGCGCGAGCACGTCGGTCAGCCCGCGTTCGATCCACGTGCGCGCGGAGTCGGCGTCGGTGATGAGTTGCGCTTCGATCGCCGCTTCGAGACCCTGCGAATAGCTGAACGCGCCGATCGGCAGCGCCGGCGACGCGAGATGCAGCAGCGCGGTCAGTTCAGCGATGCGCATGGTGATGCGAGTGATGCCCATGTCCGCACGATTCGTCGTGCACGTGGTCATGATCGTGGTCCTGCGAGTGCGAGTGCGAAGAGCCTTCACGCGCATGCTCATGCCCATGATGCTCACCAAACACCTGCTGTGCGATCGCATAGTCCTCGGCGAAAGTCTCATCGTGCCCGTGCTTGTGCCCACCGCCATATGCGCCGGCCTCAGGCTGAAACGGCAGCGACACCCGCTCGAGCGTCGCGCCGATGCGCTCGAGCATGTCGGCGAGCACCGGATCGTATTCGAGCTTCAGATAATCGGCGCCCACTTCGACCGGCGTATGACGATTGCCGAGGTGATACGCGGCGCGCGTCAACGTTAACGCGTCCGAAGCGCGTACCACAAGCACGGCTTCGTCAGCCGCAACGACACGCACGAGCCCGCCATCATCGGCGACGAGCATGTCGCCATCGCGCAGCACGGTGCCGCGCGGCAACAGCAATGCAATTTCCTCGCCGTTATCGAGCGTCGCGGCAAGACGGCTCTTGCGACGTTCATCGAACGCGAGCGTCAACGTCGGCGCTCGCTTGACGAGTACGGGCGCGATCTTCAGATGCGGCGCGAGAAGTTTGTTCAGTGTACGCATGATCAGAACAGGAAATAGCGTTGCGCCATCGGCAGCACGGTGGCCGGATCGCAGCTCAGCAACTGGCCGTCGGCGATCACCTGGTAGGTTTCCGGATCGACGCTGATGTTCGGGCGCCACGCGTTGTGAATCATGTCGGCCTTCGTCACGTTGCGGCAGTTCTTGACCGCGACGATGCGCTTTTCCAAACCATAGCGTTCGGCGACGTTCGCATCGGCGGCGAGTTGCGACACGAAAGTCAGCGACGTGCGACCGAGCGCGCCACCGCGCGTCGCGAACATCTCGCGATAATGCACGGGCTGCGGCGTCGGAATCGATGCATTCGGGTCGCCCATCTGCGCCATCGCGATCATGCCGCCCTTCAGGATCAGCGACGGCTTGATGCCGAAAAACGCCGGCTCCCAGAACACCAGATCGGCCCACTTGCCCGGCTCGATCGAGCCGACCTCGTGCGCGATGCCGTGCGTGATCGCCGGATTGATCGTGTACTTCGCGACGTAGCGTTTCGCGCGGAAATTGTCGTGACGCGCGTTGTCCTCGGGCAGCGCGCCGCGTTGCACCTTCATCTTGTGCGCGGTCTGCCACGTGCGGATGATCACTTCGCCGACCCGGCCCATCGCCTGCGAATCGGAAGACAGCATCGACAGCGCGCCGAGATCGTGCAGGATGTCCTCGGCCGCGATCGTCTCGCGGCGAATCCGCGATTCGGCGAATGCGATGTCTTCGGCAATCGACGGATCGAGGTGATGGCACACCATCAGCATGTCGAGATGCTCGTCGAGCGTGTTGACCGTATAGGGCCGCGTCGGATTCGTCGACGACGGCAGCACGTTCGTTTCGCCGCACACCTTGATGATGTCCGGTGCATGTCCACCGCCCGCGCCTTCGGTGTGATACGTGTGGATCGTGCGGCCCTTGAACGCGGCCACCGTCGTTTCGACGAAGCCCGCTTCGTTCAGCGTATCGGTGTGGATCGCGACCTGCGTGTCGGTATCGTCGGCGACGGAAAGACAGTTGTCGATCGCCGCGGGCGTCGTGCCCCAGTCCTCGTGCAGCTTCAGGCCGATCGCGCCCGCGGCGATCTGCTCGGTCAGCGGTGCCGGCTGGCTCACGTTGCCCTTGCCGAGAAAGCCGAGGTTCATCGGATAGCCGTCGGCCGCTTGCAGCATGCGCTCGAGATGCCACGGCCCTGGCGTGCAGGTCGTCGCATTGGTGCCGGTCGCGGGGCCGGTGCCGCCGCCGAGCATCGTCGTCACGCCGCTCGCGAGCGCTTCCTCGATCTGCTGCGGGCTGATGAAGTGGATGTGCGTATCGATGCCGCCCGCGGTCACGATCAGCCCTTCGCCGGCGATCACTTCGGTGGCCGCGCCAATCGCGATCGTCACGTTCGGCTGGATGTCCGGATTGCCGGCCTTGCCGATCGCCGCGATGCGGCCGTCCTTGATGCCGATGTCGGCCTTCACGATGCCCCAGTGATCGAGGATCACCGCGTTCGTCACGACGGTATCGACGACATCGGCATGCACGCGCTGCGACTGGCCCATGCCGTCGCGGATCACCTTGCCGCCGCCGAACTTGACCTCTTCGCCGTAGGTCGTAAAGTCGCGCTCGATCTCGATCAGCAGTTCGGTGTCGGCGAGGCGCACGCGGTCGCCGGTGGTGGGGCCGAACATCTCCGCGTACGCGCGGCGGCCAATGCGTAGTGTCATGGTGTGGGTCCGGAGTGAGCTACAAGCGAGCTACAAGCAACGCAAGGCGGAGCAGGGCGGTCGAAACGCGAGGGCGCGGGCAGCGCATCACAGCTTGCCCATCACCTTGCCGTTGAAGCCGTACACGACGCGCTCGCCCGCCAGCGCGACGAGTTCTACCGTGCGCTCCTGGCCGGGCTCGAAGCGCACCGCGGTGCCCGCCGCGATATTCAGGCGAAAGCCGCGCGCCGCTTCGCGATCGAACGACAGCGCGTCATTCACTTCGTAGAAGTGGTAATGCGAGCCGATCTGCACGGGACGGTCGCCGGTATTCGACACGACCATCGTGACCGTCGCGCGGCCCGCGTTCAGTTCGTGCTCGCCGTCGTCGATGAGGAGTTCGCCGGGAATCATGGGGCCTGCCTTGACGAAGAGGAGTTCAGGGAATCGGATGATGGACGGTGACGAGCTTGGTGCCGTCGGGAAACGTCGCTTCGACCTGGATGTCGGGGATCATTTCGGGCACCCCCTCCATCACGTCGGCGCGCGTGAGCAGCGTGGTGCCGTAGTGCATCACCTCGGCGACGCTCTTGCCGTCGCGCGCGGCTTCCATCAGCGCGGCGGTGATGAAGGCGACCGCCTCCGGATAGTTCAGCTTTAGGCCGCGCGCGCGGCGCCGTTCGGCGAGCAGCGCGGCGGTGAAGATCAGCAGCTTGTCCTTCTCGCGAGGTGTCAGCTTCATCGGGGTGTGGGTCTCGGCGTTGAGGTGTCGTGGCGGCGTGCTCGTCGCGCCATCAGCCGGTCAAGGTATCAAGCCCGGCTAACGGCGCGCTTACAAACGCGCTTGCACGATTACAGGTCGGCGGGCAGTGGAGCGCCGAACCACTTCTTCGACATCGCACCGAGCGTACCGTCGTGTTTGGCCTGCGCGATTGCGGCATCGACCTTCTGTTGCAGGCGCGGCTCGTTCTTGTTCATGCCGACGAAGCAGGGCGAGTTCTTGATCACGAACTTCGGTTCCGGACGGCGCGACGGGTTCTTCGCGAGGATCGCGGCCGCGACGATGTTGCCGGCCGCGATCAGCTGCACCTGGCCGGACAGGAACGCGGCGATCGTCGCGTTGTTGTCCTCGAAGCGTTTGATCGTCGCGTTCGGCGCCATCTGTGTGAGACCGATTTCCTCGAGCGCGCCGCGCGTTGCGCCGACCGTCTTGCCTGTCAGATCGGCGGGAGCGCTCACCTTGATATCGGCGGGACCGAACACGCCCTGGTAATACGGCGCGTACGCGCTCGAGAAGTCGATCACCTTCTCGCGCTCAGGCGTTTTGCCGAGCGACGAGATCACCAGATCGACCTTGCCCGTTTGCAGATACGGAATGCGATTCGCGCTGTTGACCGGCACCAGTTCGAGCTTCACGTTCATCGCTTTGGCGAGCAGCGCGGCGGTGTCGATGTCGTAGCCCTGCGGCTTCATGTCGGGACCGACCGAGCCGAACGGCGGATAGTCCTCGGGCACGGCGACCTTCAGCACGCCGGCCTTGGCGATGTTGTCGAGCGTGTCGGCGTGCGCGGCGCCCGCGTGAAACGCGAGGTCGGCGAAGATGGGTAGGGCGAGTAGCGCGGCCAGCAAGGCGCGGCGCGCGGAGCGGGACAGAGTGCGGGTCATTGGCGTGAGCGTGGTGGTGTCGTTGGAGTCGGGTCGTGGCTGGCTTCTTCGTGTCCGGCCGCGAAGTGGCGAATCCAATGCAAGCTGTGTGCCATCGTGCATCGCCCCGATTGGGCGGCATGCTGCGCCGGTTCGCGCACATGCTTGGGGCGTGCGCGTGCGCCGCCTTGGTGCGTGAGGAGGGCATTGAAGACGAAAGCGGGAAGCCGCGCGCTCAGGTCGACCAGATCCGCAACGGCACCGCCGCGACACCATGCACAACCGGCCGCAATTGCAGCCAGCAGCGCGTGAGCGCGTGCTGCAGCGTTTCCATCGAGCGTGACACCGCGCGCACGAGCAGTACGCCGTTGGTCACGCACGAGGCTGCCGCTCGCAACGTGTCGTCGAACGGCAGTTGCGCGGTGAGCGACTCGGCGAGCGCGTCGTCGCAAGCAGCGCCTACGGCCCACAGCGTGCCGTAGGCCGGAAAGCCCGCGAGGCCCTGCGGCGCGTCGCGCAGCGGATCGTCGGCGCTAAGCGTCGCGCGTTCGAACCACAGCGGCTCGCCATTCGCGCCGACGATACGCGACACCGCGCGCAAGCTACCCGCCGACCAGCGTTCGCCGGCCGCCTGGCGTCCGAGCTGCGTTGCATCCCAGCCGATCGCGCTCGCGCCGGCGCCGAGCGTCAGCGAAAAATCGAGTTGCGCGTTCGCGTGATCGAACACGATGTTGTTCTGCGGCAGCCAGTCGAGCTTCGCCTGTTCGCCGACCTGCAGCGCAATGCGCTGCCGCGCCGCGCGGCCGTTCGACTTGTACCACTTGGTTGCGCCCGGCGTCGTCAGCACCGCATGCGTGTGCGCGCCGAGGGTGATGTCGATGTCGAGCTGATCGCCACCCGCGACGCCGCCGGGCGGATGCACGATCACCGCGTGACAGATCGCCGGGCCTTCCGGATAGAGTGGCCGTTGCACGCGCAGCGGCCCATCGTGCAGCCGGTGCGCAAGCGTCGTGCGAGCGTCGCCGCCGACGAAGCCGAGTTCGAGTCGCGCGCGCCACGGTGAGTGAGCGGTGGCGAGCGTGGCGTGGTTTTCGTGGAGCGACATGCGGATGAAAGGGGGAACCGGCGTGCGGCGAGGATAGCACGCGGGTCGCGGCGCGAGAGCCGCGCGCTAGCGACTACGACGCAGTGTCTTCAGGCGAGGCCTCGGTCACCGACAGCACCTTGATGCCCTCCCACTGCGGATGCAGCAGCCGGAGCAACGCGACGATAGCGCGCGGGGTGTTTTCCTGGACGGTCAACGAGTCGCTGCCTGTCTCGATTGCTTTCTTGCCATGTCGGCAGTACTGATACTCGACGTTAACCGTCACGGACATGCTTTTCTCCCTTCTCTTCTCTAACGATGTTGTGTTGCTAACCCGGGTTTTACAGCGGCAGCGTCTAGCGCACGCGGCTCGGCGCGGCGTGATCGTCCACGCCGCGTTCCGCGCGATTGATGAATCCGCAGTCGAGCAGGAGCTGACAGAAAGCTTCCGGCGAACACGACGGACCGGTCGTCTCAGCCATTCTCGCGAGGACGTCCTGGAACGACGCGAGCACGTGCCAGCTGTCGTAGTACGCGTGCAGCTGGGGCGCGAGTTCGTTGCCGAGCTTCTCCCAGCGCACCGACAGCATGCCGACCGTACCGCCGCTGTCCACCTCGAATAAACCAAAGGTGACCGCCGACACCACGTTCATCACCCGGCAATAGGAGGCTGGGTTTCTGTAAAACTCGCGTCTGACCTGCTTGTTGTCGTCCATGGTGTCCACCTGTCGAACCGTTGCGGCGCTGCCTAGCCTGTGTAACGGTTGCGCGGCGGATAACTTGAGCGGTGAGCTTCAGTCGCGTTAGACGGGGCCGACGGCGCGGGCCGCAAGCTTTCTAACTGCTGTCGCAGATTGAAAAAACGCTTACACGGCAATCAACCCCCGCACTCCATCGGCATCCATGTTCGCCCCTTCGCCGCCCGCGATGATTTCGCCGCGACTCATCACCCAGTAACGATCGGCGATCGCTTTGGCGAAGTCGTAGTACTGCTCGACGAGCAGCACCGTCATGCCCATGTCCTCGACGAGCTGCCGCAGCGTGCGGCCGATGTCCTGAATGATCGACGGCTGGATGCCCTCGGTCGGCTCGTCGAGGATCAGCAGTTGCGGCTCGCTCATCAGCGCGCGGCCGATCGCGAGCTGTTGCTGCTGACCGCCGGACAGATCGCCGCCGCGGCGGTTGCGCATGTCCTTCAGCACCGGGAACAGCTCGTAGATGCGCTCGGGGATTTTCTTCGGCGCCTTTCTGCTGGCGGCGCCCACCAGCAGGTTTTCCTCGACGGTCAAGCGCGGAAAAATATCGCGGCCCTGCGGCACGTAGGCGAGCCCCTGGGCGACGCGCGCATGCGTGGGCAGTTTCATCAGCGGTTCGCCGCGCCACGCGATCGCGCCGCTTTTCGCGGGCACGACGCCCATCAGGCAACGCAGCAGCGTGGTCTTGCCGACGCCATTGCGCCCGAGCAGCACCGTGAGCTTGCCGTCGGGCACCGTGAGTTTCACGTCGCGCAGAATATGGCTGCCGCCGTAGTACTGGTTCAGTCGGTCTACTTCGAGCATGTTTCAGTCATCCTGTCGGGTTGACGATGCGGTACCGCCTTGAGCTTCGATCAGCGGCCGAGATAAGACTCGATCACGGTCTCATCGCGCTTCACTTCGTCGAGCGTGCCGTGCGCGAGCACGCGTCCTTCGGCCATGACCGTCACCTTGCCCGTATCGCCCGCGAGCGCCGCGACGAACTCCATGTCGTGCTCGACGACCATCATCGAGCAGGTGCCGCGCAGGTGGTTTAGCAATTCGGCGAGTTGCATCGTCTCGTCGTCGGTCATGCCGGCCGCGGGTTCGTCGAGCAGCAGCAGCGCAGGGCGTTGCATGAGCAGCATGCCGATTTCGAGGCGCTGCTTCTGGCCGTGCGATAGCTCTCCGGCGAGCCTGCGCGCTTCGCTTTCCAGTCCGATCAGCGCGAGCGTTTGCTCGATGCGCGCCTGCGCGTCTCGATCGAGCCGTGCGCGCAGCGACGCCCACCAGCCTTTGTCGGTTTTCATCGCGAGTTCGAGGTTTTCCCACACCGGATGCTGCTCGAACACGGTCGGCTTCTGGAACTTGCGGCCGATGCCGGCGCGCGCGATCGCCGGTTCGTTCATCCGCGTCAGATCGATCGACTGGCCGAGAAACACCTTGCCTTGATCGGGCGCGGTCTTGCCCGTGATCACGTCCATCATCGTCGTCTTGCCCGCGCCATTCGGGCCGATGATGCAGCGCAGTTCGCCCGCGTCGATCGCGAGCGACAACGCGTTGAGTGCGCGAAAGCCGTCGAAGCTGACCGTCACGTCTTCGAGGTACAGGATCGTGCCATGCGATACGTCGATCTCGCCGGGCACGACCGTGTGCCCCATGCTCGCGACGCCGCTCAGCGAGCGTTCCGCCGGTGCTTCGGGCAAATCCAGATCGGGAACCATCGGGTTTTCGTTCATCAGCGGTTCCTCAGCGGTTTCTTTTGCGCGTCAGCAGATCGGCGAGACCCATGATGCCGTTCGGCAGCAGCAGCGGCACCAGCACGAAGATCAGGCCGAGAAAGAACAGCCAGTATTCGGGGAAGTTCGCCGTGAAGAAGCTCTTTGCGCCGTTGACCGCGAACGCGCCGATGATCGGCCCGATCAGCGTGCCGCGTCCGCCGACCGCGACCCAGATCGCCATTTCGATCGAGTTGCCCGGCGACATCTCGCCCGGATTGATGATGCCGACCTGCGGCACGTACAACGCGCCCGCGATGCCGCAAAGCACCGCCGACACGGTCCACACGAACAGCTTGTACGCGAGCGGGCTGTAGCCGAGAAACATCAGCCGCGTTTCGCCGTCGCGCACCGCGGTCACCACGCGGCCGAGCTTCGACGTGACGATCGCGCGCGCGCCGAGGAACGCGGCGATCAGCACCGCGAAGGTGATCAGCAGCAACGCGGCGCGTGTGCCCTGATGCGTGATCGGAAAACCGCCGATGCGCTTGAAGTCGGTAAAGCCGTTATTGCCGCCAAAGCCCGTTTCGTTGCGATAGAACAGCAGCATCGCGGCGAAGGTCATCGCCTGCGTGATGATCGACAGATACACGCCCTTCACGCGCGAACGGAACGTGAAGAAGCCGAATACCCACGCGACCACGGCCGGCACCAGCACGACCAGCAGCAGCGCATAGCCGAGATGCTGCGTGCCTTGCCAGTACCACGGCAACTGGTGCCAGTCGAGAAACACCATGAAGTCGGGCAGATCGCTGCCGTACTTGCCGTCGTGACCGATCGCGCGCATCAGGTACATACCGATCGCATAGCCGCCGAGCGCGAAGAACAACGCGTGGCCCAGACTCAGGATGCCGCAGTAGCCCCACACCAGATCGAGCGCGAGCGCGGCGATCGCATAGCACATGAACTTGCCGGTCAGCGTCATCGCATACGCGGACAGATGCAAGGCGCTCGTCTGCGGAATCACCAGCGCGGCGAACGGCACGCCGAGGCCGAACGCGATGATCAACGCGATCAGCGCGAGCCACGCGCGACGCGACAGCAACGCGGGCCGCGGTGGCAGACCGAGCGCAAAGCCGGTGTTGAACTCGCGCGCGGCGCCTGCACCCGCGCGCGACGACGCGGCGGAAGAAGGGTTCGACGACGAAGTAGCCGATGTCATCTCATGCCTCCGCGCTACGGCCCTTCAAGGCGAACATGCCCTGCGGACGCTTCTGGATGAACAGCACGATCAGCACGAGCACCGCGATCTTCGCGAGCACCGCGCCCCAGAACGGTTCGATCGCCTTGCTGACGAGCCCGAGGCCGAAGCCGCCGAGCACGGTGCCCGCAAGCTGGCCGACACCGCCGAGCACGACCGCCATGAACGAATCGATGATGTAGCTCTGGCCTAGATCGGGCCCGACATTGCCGATCTGCGACAGCGCGCAGCCGCCGAGCCCCGCGATGCCCGCGCCGAATGCGAACGCATACGAATCGACACGCGCGGTTTTCACGCCGACGCACGCGGCCATGCGGCGGTTCTGCGTGACCGCGCGCACGAACAGACCCAGGCGCGTGCGCGTGAGCACGGCCCACGCGATCGCGACGACGATCAGCGAGAACGCGAGAATCGCGAGCCGGTTGTACGGCAGGATCAGGTTCGGCAGCACGGTCACGCCGCCGCTCATCCACGACGGATTGACGACCTGGACGTTCTGCGCGCCGAACAGCATGCGGGTCGCCTGAATCAGGATCAGGCTCACGCCGAAGGTGGTCAGCAGCGTTTCGAGCGGGCGGCCATACAGGTGCTTCAGCACGAGCCGCTCGAGCACGATGCCGGCCAGCGCGGCCGCGACGAAGGAGGCCGGTATCGCGACGAGCGGATACCAGTCGAACGCGTTGGGTGCAAAGCGCTGAACGAGGTTTTGCACGACGTAGGTCGCGTACGCGCCGATCATCAGGAATTCGCCGTGCGCCATGTTGATCACGCCGATCAGGCCATACGTGATTGCGAGGCCGAGCGCGGCGAGCAGCAGCACGCTGCCGAGCGACAGCCCCGCGAACAGCGTGCCCGCGATCTGGCTGCGGCGCTGGATCGCATCGAGCTCATCGATGCCGCTTTGCGCGGCCGCGCGCACGCGTTCGTCGGTTTCGGCAAATGTGCCGTCGGCTTTCTTCGCGACTAGCGGGCGCAGCAACTCGTTCATATCGAGATCGTGACGCGCGGCGACCAGTTGCACTGCTTCGAGACGCTTCGAAGGGTCCGGGTCGTGCAATGCGCTCATCGCCCACAGCGTGTCGAGACGCTTCTTCAGCGCGGGATCGGTTTCTTTCGCGCGCGCCGCGTCGACGAGCGGTTTGATCGATGGATCGGGGTTTTTTAGCAGCGCATCGATGGCGGCTGCGCGTGTCGCCTGGTCGGGCGACGCGAGTTGCAGACCCGACAGCGCGCCCGCCACTTTCGAGCGCAGCAGGTTGTTCAGCGTGACGGGTTGCGCGTCGCTCGCTGCGACCGGCTGGCCGGTGACGGCATCGCGGGTGGCGTCGCCGTCCTGCAGCAGTACCGCGCCTGAGTCGGTGGCGAGCGCGCTGTCGTCGGCGAGGGCCTTCAGCACCGCGCGCGATGCGGTGTCATGCGTGGCGATCAGTTTGTCGATCGCGGCGGACTTTGCCTCGAAGTCGTCGCCGGCGAGCGGCGCGACGTCGGCCTGGGTCAGCGCGAATGCGGCGCCCGGCGCGGCGGCGAGAAGAACCGCGAGCGGCAGCAGGAGCGCCGCGCCGCGTCGTCGTACGGAAGTCGGAAATGAAAACGCCATGATGGCCTTTTGCACTGGGTTGAATCGGTGAGCCGCTCAGCGCGCGAGGGTGCCGCTGCCGCTTCAGCGGGACGCCGCCGCGCGAGCGCCGCGCGTGCCGGTACGCAGGCCGCACGTCGCGGCAGGCGGCTGTTGCGGCGCGGCACGGGCGGTTCGCCGCGTGCCGCGACGCGGCTCACGCCGGCA
Organism: Paraburkholderia sp. JPY465; assembly: GCF_050436725.1. NCBI lineage: Bacteria > Pseudomonadati > Pseudomonadota > Betaproteobacteria > Burkholderiales > Burkholderiaceae > Paraburkholderia > Paraburkholderia sp. JPY465. The sequence goes on along the minus strand of NZ_JBNDMT010000003.1, from coordinate 2,645,540 downwards.
CGTCACGCAACGCGCGAGCGCCGCAGGAACGCCGGAATCGAGCTGACCACATCCGGCTTGCCCGCATTGCCGGCGATGAACGGGCTCCACGGTTGCGCGCGGATTGGCCCCTTGGTGCGCCACACGACGTTGAACTGGCCATCTGCGCGTACCTCGCCGATCATCACCGGCTTGTGCAGATGGTGGTTGCCGTCCATCTCCAGCGTGAAGCCCGACGGTGCCGCGAAGGTCTGCCCGACCATCGCGACGCGCACCTTGTCGACCTCAGTGCTCTTTGCTTTCTCGACCGCCTGCTTCCACATATGGATGCCGACGAAGGTCGCCTCCATCGGGTCGTTGGTCACGCGCTTCGTGCCGCCCGGCAGGTTGTTGTCCTTGACCCACGTGGCCCATTGTTTCTTGAACTTCTCGTTGGACGGATTGCGCACCGACATGAAGTAGTTCCATGCCGCGAGATTGCCGACGAGCGGCTTCGTATCGATGCCACGCAGTTCCTCTTCGCCGACCGAGAACGCGACGACCGGCACATCCGACGCCTTCAGCCCCTGGTTGCCGAGTTCCTTGTAGAACGGCACGTTCGAATCGCCGTTCACGGTCGAGATCACCGCGGTCTTGCCGCCTTGCGAGAAGCTCTTGATGTTGGCGACGATGGTCTGATAGTCGCTGTGACCGAACGGCGTATAGACCTCCTGGATGTCGGTTTCCTGCACGCCCTTCGATTTGAGGAACGCGCGCAGGATCTTGTTGGTCGTGCGCGGATACACATAGTCGGTGCCGAGCAGGAAGAAGCGCTTCGCGCCGCCGCCTTCGGCGCTCATCAGGTATTCGGTCGCGGGAATCGCCTGCTGGTTAGGAGCTGCGCCCGTATAGAACACGTTGCGCGACATTTCTTCGCCTTCGTACTGCACCGGATAGAACAGCAGGCCGTTCAGTTCCTCGAACACCGGCAGCACCGACTTGCGCGACACCGAGGTCCAGCAGCCGAACACGACCGCGCATTTGTCCTGCGTCAGAAGCTGGCGCGCCTTCTCGGCGAACAGCGGCCAGTTCGACGCCGGGTCGACGACCACCGGCTGGATTTGACGGCCCATCACACCGCCGTTCTTGTTGATGTCGGCGATCGTCATCAACGCGGTGTCTTTCAGCGACGTCTCGGAGATCGCCATCGTGCCGGACAGCGAATGCAGGATGCCCACCTTGATCGGACCGCTATCGGACTGCGCGTGCGCGAACGGCACGCGGCCCGCGAGCGCGAGCGCGCCGGACATGGAGCCGAACTTCAACAGACTGCGACGTTTCATGTGCTTTCCCCTTGTCATTGATGGTCACTGTTTATGAGCGTCGATTTCAGCCAGCAGGCTGAGCTCGCACGGCTTGCCGCTCGTCTACTGCAAGGCACATGCCATGTGATGCATTCGACGCGATGCGTGTGCGATGCCTGTGGTGGCGCGGTTATCGGAGCGGAGGTGGCGAGTCGGTCCATCGATGGCGCGGCGCGAAACTGGTGCAGTCGCGCGCGCCGCGCCTCGTTCGGGTGCGCGTCGCGCCGCGACGAAGCGTGCTTCGACGCCAGTGAAGCGTCGCTGGCGCAGGTGGGGCATCGGCGGTGCATGGGCGCCTTGGGGACGCCGCGCTTTTGTGCATGGCGTGGGCGCTGCCCACACCGGAACACCAGTGATACTGACTGCCGATCAGGGAGACCGGACATGATCGAACGCGCCGTCGCCAGCCCGCCCGATAAGTCCGCTTTCTGAATGCCCTTCACCGCGAACCGTCAGTTAGAGAGCACGCCGCGGCTGCTCGCGAGCGCGAAAGCGATGTACTACACCACGCAATGAGCTTAGTCTGGTCCTACCATTAAACACGACAAAACTTGCCGTTCGGGTAGCGGGGAATTATTCCAGTCTGGCAAATCCCTTTTTTGAAATCCTTCCGGGGACTGGTAACCACTCACATTCCAGTTGTGCCCACTTGCGTGCTCAACTTCCACAATCCTGAATCGACACTGGCGACTTGGATTTTTCAAGTGAAAGACAATGCGTCTTTGCTCATCGCTGAAATTCTTTTCCGTGATTTCGTAGCGTGTCGGCTTACAGACGCTATATGTTGAATTCCATTCAATTGTGTTGGCTCGCACATAGAGCGCACCGGAACACGCACGACCTGTTCCCTCGAAATTCCCTTTAAAACCGACTTCGGCGCCAATCGCTATGCTTGATATGCTGTAGAGAATGATGCACATCGCCGTAATCTTCACTGAGCACAAAATGCAGACTCCCCCTTGTGGATCAGGCTCAGCGCATAATCCAGCTTCTTGGCATAGAGTGAATCGCCAGAGTTATAGTGTTTCGCGATGCTTGATGTCGTAATGATTTTCCAGCTAACAATGACTTTCCTTAGCGAAGCTTTCTGATATTTCAGTACTTGACCCGCTCTCAATAAATGAGAGGAGGGATTCAGTTTCTGTATCACTTCAATAGTGCTTCCATTTGTCTTGGTAATCTTGGCGATGCTATCCCCTGCCAGTGCCCTGACTTCGTAGATTGTGGCGTCTGCGTCTGGGACGTTTTTGATCGCATAGTTCGCCGTTCGCATCAGCAAGTAGCCAATACCAGCGGCGATATTGTGAGGGGGATTCGTTATCGCATTACCAAGGGTGAGTCGATTTTTCCACGTTGGGGGAATAATCAAATCACCTCCTTCATTGCCAGCTGATAGCGCTCGCAGTCCTGGATCGCCGGGATTGCCTATTTGAATCGGATTCGATTCCCATTTTTTGCTTTCCGCACCGGTCTCCACCCAAATCATCGCCTTGATGAGCCGCCAATCCAATGGCCTGTACCCGGCAGTCCCCGACAGATGACGGTTGTACTGGTTCACGGTCATCTGGATTGCGCAATCGTAGAGGTCCCATTTGGCATTGCCCACAGCGCTGCTGATGCCCTCTTGCCATTTTTCATAGCCAGTCTTCGGTGGTGCTTGAACAGCCATACGACTCCTGCCTAGGGTTGAACTCAACATAGCGCCGGAATCCGAAGCAATAGTGTCCAATAAACGACTCAAATACGGACAGGGACTTCGGTATGTCGAAGATCTATGCAAAGTCGCTTCTCGGATCGGCAGCGATCAGATAATCACCTCGCGACAGGTTGTATGTACATGGGCGATGGCCCAAATTTCCTCGACTTTCCTAAGTGCACACCAGTCGTGGCACGGCCAGGAGTTCCTCGACGGACCGTTAGTCCTTGCTCATCCGATGGGCTGAATAACGCGTCAGCAAAAACAAAGACCCCGCAAGCCAAAACCATGGCTTGCGGGGTCTTTGCACCCATCCTGGCGCAGCACAAAAGAAAAACGGCGCAAGGACCATCAGCCCTTGCGCCGCATCATCGCACTACCTTCGCGCAAACCTCAATAAGTCGGAACCGACGGATCGACCTGACGCGACCACGCGTCGATCCCACCCTGCAGATTGAACACATTGGTGTGTCCGCGCGATTCGAGGAACATCGCGACTTGCGCACTGCGCGCGCCGTGATGGCAAATGCAGACGATCTGCGCATCGTCATCGAGTTCTTCGCTGCGCGCGGGAATCTCGCGCATCGGAATCGACACGACGCCGGCCATTGACGCGGTTTGCAGTTCCCACGGCTCGCGCACGTCGAGCAGCACGGGTGCGGGACGCGAGGTATCGGCGAGCCATTCGGCGAGTGCGGGAGCGGTCAGGTTTTGCATCAGCGGGACATCCAGTTCGTGGGACGGTGGGCTTGCTCGCCGCCCGTCCGGATCAACAATACAACTCGAAACGCAGCGAAAACCGCCGCTTAGAACCTGAACCGCGCCGGCTGCACTGCATTGGCGAGCGGCTCGACATAGGTTTCGAACACGTCGGAGATGCGGTATTGCTTCTCGTCGATGCGCGTAATGATCTGCGCCTTCATCACCGGCGCGCTGCCGACGAATGCCGCGAGACGGCCGCCGACTTTCAGCTGTTCGAGGATTTCCTGCGGCAGCACCGGCAGACCGCCCGACACGCAGATCACGTCGTACGGCGCCGCGCCGCTCCAGCCGCGCGAAGCGTCGCCGGTCGCGACTTCGACGTTCAGCACGCCGTTGGCGATCAGGTTGCTCTTCGCGAGCTCGGCCAGTTCCGGCTCGATGTCGACGGTCAACACGTGTTGCGCGCGATGCGCGAGCAGCGCCGCCATGTAGCCCGAACCCGCGCCGATTTCGAGCACGCTTTCGTGCTTCTTCACCGCCAGCTCCTGCAGCACGCGCGCCTCGACGCGCGGCGCCAGCATGTGCTGGCCGGCCGGCAGCGGCACTTCGAAGTCGGCGAAAGCGAGATCACGGTAAGCGGCGGGGACGAATTTCTCACGTTTGACGATCGACAGCAGATTCAGCACGTCCTGGTCGAGCACTTCCCAGGGGCGGATCTGCTGTTCGATCATGTTGAAACGCGCTTGCTCGATGTTCATGGTGGATTCGGCGGTTTTGGTTTGGCGAGCGGGCGACGATTGCCGCTGACTTTTTTCCTGACCCGGCCCCGGCGGATTGCCGGCGGCGGAGGCCTCCGAAAGGCGTTCGCTTTGCAAGCCGCGTCAGGGGAACTGCGGGATTGTACCAAATGGCGGACTCGCGCCGGACGCTCGCGGGCAAGTGCCGGCCGGGCCGCCCCCGTGTTAATCCCTAGCGATCCGAGCTTGCGATTCGCATCGCGATCGCTACAAAATGTAATCGATTACATTTCGCTGCGAGGTCGTGTGTCCCGAACGCCGTCCCGATCGTCGCCGGCCACGCTGTCCGGCGCGAGCAGTCAACCGCTACGTCCGCCGCAGAGGCGCTCGCCGCGTACGGAGGACGGGTCGTCGATCGCCGGCGTGGCCGAGCAGGCGGGCGTGTCGGTGGCGACGGTGTCGCGCGTGCTGAACGGCCACGGCAATGTGCGGCCCGCCACGCGCGACAAGGTGCTCGCCGCGATCGACGCGAGCGGCTACCGCGTCAACGAACTCGCACGCAATCTGCGCACGGCCGTAAGCCGCCTGCTGCTGACGATGGTGCCGGACTTCGGCAATCCGTTTTACGCGGAGATCGTGCGCGGCATCGACAGCGTCGCGCGTCAGCACGGCTACTTCATGCTGCTATGCGACACCGGCGCGGACCCGGGCCGCGAGCGCAGCTACTTCGACATGCTGCGGCGTCGCCGCGCGGACGGCGCGATCTGCCTCGATCCGGCGACGATCCAGCAGGCGCTCGGCGAGGCGTCGCAGGCGCTGCCGTGGGTCGCGTGCTGCGAGTTCGATCCGGAGATGGGTGTGCCATACGTCGGCATCGACAACTACCGCGCGGCCGGCGACGCGGTGCGCCATCTGCTCGCGCGCGGCCACCGGCGTATCGGCCTGATCAACTCCGACGTCGACTATCTGTATGCGCGCCAGCGTCAGCAGGGCTACCTCGACGCGTTGAGCGACGCCGGCATCGCGCCCGATCCGCGCTGGCGCATGAATCTGAACAGCCTCGATTACGAGGCGGGCGCGTCGGCCGCAGCCGGGTTGATGCAGCAGTCCGATGCGCCGAGCGCGATCTTCGCGGTGTCGGACACGCTCGCGATCGGCGTGATCCACGGCTTGCGCAGCGTCGGCAAGCGCGTGCCCGACGACGTCGCGGTGGCCGGCTTCGACGACATCTCACTCGCCGCGCAGATCGATCCGCCGCTCACGACGATCGCGCAGCCGATGCGCGAGCTCGGCGAGACCGCCGCGCGTCTGCTGCTGCAACGCCTCGCGAATCCGCAGGCCAACGTGCCGGGCGTGCTGCTGCCGCATCGTCTGGTGATTCGTGGGAGCGCGTGAACCATGAGCCTCGCGATCCGCTTCGACGACATCCGCAAGGACTTCGGTCCCGTGCGCGTACTGCACGGTGTGAGCTTCGAGCTCGCACCCGGCCGCATCTACGGTCTGCTCGGCGAGAACGGCGCGGGCAAATCGACGCTGATGAAAATTCTCGCCGGCTATGAAGCGGCAACCTCGGGCAGCGTGCTGGTCGATGGTCACGCGCAGCGCTTCGCCGGTTCGCGCGACGCCGAGGCACAGGGCATCGTGCTGATCCACCAGGAATTCAACCTCGCCGAGCATCTGACGATCGCGCAGAACATGTACCTCGGCCACGAGAAGCGCCGCGGCTGGTTCGTCGACGATGCCGCGATGCGCAGCGACGCCGCGCGCTATCTCGCGCAGGTCGGGCTCGAGCGCGCGCCGGACACCAAAGTGCGCGAGCTGATCGTCGCGGAAAAGCAGATGGTCGAGATCGCGAAGGCGCTGTCGCGCCGCGCGCGTCTGTTGATCATGGACGAGCCGACCGCGACGCTGACGCCGGCCGAAACCGAGCGGCTCTTTGCGCTGATGCTGAAGCTGAAGGCCGATGGCGTGACGATCGTCTACATCTCGCACAAGCTCGATGAAGTGGAGCGCATCACCGACGAAGTGATCGTGATGCGCGACGGCCGCTTCGTCGCGCGCGGTGAAACCGCGGGGCTCGCGCGTCAGCAGATGGCGAACCTGATGGTCGGGCGCGATGTGTCCGACATGTTCCCCGACAAGCAGACGGTGCCTGCCGACACGCCGGTCGCGTTGCGCGTGAGCGGCCTGACGGTGCCCGACTGGGTCGAGGATCTGAGCTTCGACGTGCGCGCGGGCGAAGTGCTCGGCTTCGCGGGCCTCGTCGGTGCGGGCCGCACCGAGGCGTTCGAGGCGATCATCGGCTTGCGCAAACGCACCGGCGGCACGATCGAAATCGCCGGCCGGGCAGTCGATCTGAAGAACCCGCGCGACGCGATGCGCCACGGTCTCACGTATCTGAGCGAGGACCGCAAAGGCAAAGGCCTGCACGTCAACATGAGCCTGCAGGACAACGTCACGCTGATGACGCTCGAACGCTACGCGCATCCGCTGCTCGACCTGAAAGCGGGGCGCGCGGCGTTGCAGAAGGCCGTCGGTGAATTCGGCATTCGTACCGGCGACCTGTCGAGCCGCGCGCGCATGCTGTCGGGCGGCAACCAGCAGAAGCTCGCGCTCGCGAAGTTCCTGCAGCCCGACCCGAACGTGATCGTGCTCGACGAGCCGACACGCGGCGTCGACGTCGGCGCGAAACGCGACATTTACTTCCTGATTCATCGTCTCGCCGCGCAGGGCCGCGCGGTGATCGTCATTTCATCCGAACTGATCGAGCTGATCGGCTTGTGCCATCGTGTCGCGGTAATGCGCGCGGGACACCTGCAAGCGACGCTGACGCTCGAGCATCTGACCGAAGAGGAGTTGATCGCTCATGCGACCGGCACCCACTGAAGCCGTGCAATCACGGCGCGCGCTGCGCGTCGCGCAGCGGCTCTACACGCTCGGGCCGCTCGCCGGGCTGATCGTGCTGTGCATCGTCGGCACGCTGCTCAATCGCGACTTCGCGACGCTCGACAACCTGATGAACGTGCTCACGCGCACGTCGTTCATCGGCATCATCGCGGTCGGCATGACCTTCGTGATCATCTCGGGCGGCATCGATCTGTCGGTCGGGTCGATGGCCGCGTTGATCGCCGGCATCATGATCTGGCTGATGAACGGGCTCGCGGCCGGTGCTACCGGTCATGCGTTGCCGCCGTTGCTGATCGTGACGATCGGCATCGTCGCGGCACTCGTGCTCGGCGCGCTGTTCGGCTGCGCGCATGGGCTGCTGATCACCAAAGGGCGCATCGAGCCGTTCATCGTCACGCTCGGCACGCTGGGGATTTTTCGCGCGGTGCTGACATGGCTCGCCGATGGCGGCGCGCTGACGCTCAATGATTCACTCTCCAATCTGTATGGTCCCGTCTATTACGCGAGCCTGTTCGGTGTGCCGGTGCCGATCTGGGTATTTCTCGTGGTCGCGGCGGGCGGCGCGCTGATCCTGAATCGCACCGCGTTCGGCCGGCACGTGCAGGCGATCGGTTCGAACGAACAGGTCGCGCGTTATGCGGCAATTCGCGTCGATACGGTCAAGATCGTCACGTACGTGCTGCTCGGGATCTGCGTGGGCGTGGCCACCGTGCTCTACGTGCCGCGCCTCGGCTCCGCCACGCCGACCACGGGCCTGTTGTGGGAGCTCGAAGCGATTGCATCGGTGGTGGTCGGCGGCACGGCGCTCAAGGGCGGCGAGGGACGCGTGATCGGCACCGTGATCGGCGCGATCCTGCTGTCGGTGATCGCGAACATCCTGAACCTGACCAGCATCATCAGTGTGTATCTGAACGCGGCGGTGCAGGGCGTCGTGATTATTTTCGTCGCGTTCGTGCAGCGTGGGCGGCGGTAGGCGGGCGTTTCAAGCAGGTGTAGCAAGGCAGGCGCGGTAAAACCAACGGCAGGTCCGATAAATCGGGGCGAACGAACGCCTCTTGATTGGAGACACACACCATGAAGCAAGTCATTCGAGCGATCGGCGCCGGCGTGCTGGCGTTGGGGATGCTGGGCACGAGCGGCGCGGCGCGCGCCGACGACAAGGTCACGCTGGGCGTCGCGATTCCGACGGCCGATCACGGCTTCACCGGCGGCATCGTCTGGTGGGCGAACAAGGCGAAGGAGGATCTCGAGAAAGCGCATCCCGATCTGAAAGTGATCGTGAAAACGGCGGCCAACGCGCCCGAGCAGGCGAACCAGTTGCAGGATCTGGTGACCGTCAACAAGATCAATGCGCTCGTGATCTTCCCGTACGAATCGGCGACGCTGACGCAGCCGGTCGAACAGGTGAAGCGCAAAGGCGTGTACGTGACGGTGGTCGATCGCGGTCTGACGAACACGAGTGCGCAGGATGCGTACGTCGCCGGCGACAACACCGCGTTCGGCAAGATTCCGGCCGAGTACCTGGCGAAGGCGCTCGACGGCAAAGGCAACGTCGTCGCGCTGCGCGGCATTCCGACCACGCTCGACAACGAGCGCTGGACCGCCTTCACCGGCGTGATGAAAAACTATCCGGACATCAAGATTCTCGACGCGAAGTACGCGAACTGGAATCGCGACGACGCGTTCAAGGTGATGCAGGACTACCTGACGCGCTTCAAGCACATCGACGCCGTGTGGGCCGCCGACGACGACATGGCGGTCGGCGTGCTGAAGGCGATCGATCAGGCCAAGCGCAACGACATCAAGATCGTGTTCGGCGGCGCGGGCTCGAAGGGCATGGTGAAGAACGTGATGGACGGCGCGCCGATGATCAAGGCCGACGTGTCGTACTCGCCGAAATTCATCTATGACGCGATCAAGCTGACCGCCGAAGCGCGGCTGAAGGGCGACAAGCTGCCCGCCACGACGATCATCCCGTCGGTGTTGATCACGAAGGAAAACGCGCAGCAGTTCTATTTCCCCGACTCGCCGTTCTGAGCGGCGCTCCACGCATCGTCTAACGCGCGCGGGTGCGGCCCGCGCGCAACGTTCGAGGAACCGTAAAGATGAAAACCATCAAAGGGCCGGCGATTTTTCTCGCGCAGTTCATGGGCGACGACGCGCCGTTCGACAATCTCGCGCATCTCGCCGAATGGGCCGCGGGCCTCGGCTTCAAGGGCATCCAGGTGCCGTGCGACCCGCGTCTGATCGATCTCGAGAAAGCCGCCGTGAGCGACGCATATTGCGACGAATTGCGCGAGACCGTCGACAACGCGGGCGTCGCGATCACCGAACTATCGACGCATCTGCAAGGGCAACTGGTTGCCGTGCATCCGGCGTACGACACGCTGTTCGACGGCTTCGCCGCACCGCACGTGCGCGGCAAGCCGGCGGCGCGCACCGAGTGGGCGATCGCACAGATGAAGTTCGCGGCGCAGGCGTCGCGCCGTTTGGGGCTGAGCACGCACGTGTCGTTTTCGGGCGCACTAGCGTGGCCGTATATCTACCCGTGGCCGCAGCGGCCGGCCGGCCTCGTCGAAACCGCGTTCGACGAACTGGCGCGCCGCTGGACGCCGATTCTCGATGCGTTCGACGCGGCAGGCGTCGACGTCTGCTACGAACTGCATCCGGGCGAAGACCTGCACGACGGCGTTACGTTCGAGCGCTTTCTCGCGGCAGTCAAACAGCATCCGCGCGCGAACATCTTGTACGACCCCAGCCATTTCGTGCTGCAGCAGCTCGACTATCTCGCGTTCATCGATATCTATCACGAGCGCATCAAGGCGTTTCATGTGAAGGACGCGGAGTTCCGTCCGACCGGCAAGCAGGGCGTGTACGGCGGGTATAGCGGCTGGGTCGAACGCGCGGGGCGCTTTCGTTCGCTCGGCGACGGGCAGATCGACTTCGGCGCGATCTTCTCGAAGATGGCGCAGTTCGATTTTCCGGGCTGGGCCGTGCTCGAATGGGAATGTGCGTTGAAGCATCCGCACGACGGCGCGCGCGAAGGCGCGGAGTTCATTCGCCGGCACATCATCCGCGTGGCCGAGCATGCATTCGATGACTTCGCGGGCAGCGGTGTCGATACCGCGCAGTTGAAGAGCGTGCTGGGCATCTGACATGGGAGCGCAAACGATGCAGAGAAGAAGGCTCAGGCTGGGCATGGTCGGCGGCGGGCAGGGCGCGTTCATCGGCGCCGTGCATCGGATCGCCGCGCGGCTAGACGATCGTTTCGAACTGGTGGCGGGCGCGTTATCGTCCGATCCCGAGCGTGCGCGGGCGAGCGCCGCCGAAGCGGGCATCGCGCGCAGCTACGCGGACTGGCGCGAGATGGCGCGCGCCGAGGCCGCGCGCGACGACGGCATCGACGCGGTCGCGATCGTCACGCCGAATCATCTGCACGCGCCGGTCGCGACGGCGTTTCTCGAAGCGGGCATCCACGTGATCTGCGACAAGCCGCTCGCGGTTTCGCTCGCCGAAGGCGAAGCGCTCACGAAGCTCGCGCAGTCCACCAAGCGGCTCTTTGCGCTGACCCATACCTATTCGGGCTACCCGCTGGTGCGGCATGCGCGCGAGCTGGTCGAAGGTGGCGAGCTGGGCGAGATACGCGTCGTGCAGGTCGAATATGCGCAGGACTGGCTCGCCGAGCCGCTCGAAACGGGCGGCGCGAACAAGCAGGCGGGCTGGCGTACCGATCCGGCGTTGGCGGGGCCGGCCGGGTGCCTTGGCGATATTGGCACGCACGCGTATCAGCTGGCCGCCTTCGTGACGGGGATGATGCCGCGCGCGCTGTCGGCCGAGCTGCACACGTTCGTGCCGGGGCGTCGTATCGACGATCACGTGCAGGCGATGCTGCGTTATGCGAACGGCGCGCGCGGCATGTTGTGGGCGAGCCAGGTGGCGAGCGGCGCGGAGAACGCGCTGCGCTTGCGGGTGTATGGCACCAAGGCGGGCCTTGCGTTCGATCAGGAGGAGCCGAACGCGTTGTGGTTCACGCCGCTGGGCGGCGCTGCCGAACGATTGACCCGCGCCCGTGTGAAAAGTCCGATTGCCGCGCATGCGACGCGCGTGCCGGCCGGGCATCCGGAAGGCTATCTGGAAGCGTTCGCGCAGTTGTACAAAGATGCGGCGTTGCAGATCGATGCACTGAACGAAGGTCGTGCACCGCCGGCGGAAAGCCTGCTGTTGACGACGGTCGATGATGGCGTCGACGGATTGCGGTTTATCGACGCGGTGCTGAGAAGCAGTGCGGCGGATGGACGGTGGGTGGAGATCGAAGGGGCGTAAAGCGTTGCAGCGAAGCGCCAGGTCGGCGAAGCCGGAGCGTCAACCCCCCTTGCTTTTCTTGATCTGCGCTTCGAATGCGATGTCGAGCTTGCTGGCCTTGCGCGGTTTCTGCGGGCCGTACGCGTCGACGAACTTGACGAAGTCGTCGAGCGCCAGCGGGTCGGACACCTTCTTGTCGACCCCGCTCGATTTGTCGACCAGGTAGAACAGGCCGCCGGACAGGCTGATCGCGGCGAAGCGCGGGTTACCGGTGCGCGTTTTCAGGCGCTCGACGGCGTGGATGGCTCGGGTGGTGCGCATGATGGGGACTGCGGCTGCTGATTGACGAGAGCGTTACTTTAACAATTTTGCTGACGGTGTGCGGTTGGCGCCAACGAATCAAAACACGCGATGAACCTCGACCCGCTCAGCGACGACAAGATCATCGAAAGCTGGCAGCGCAACGCGTCGCCGTGGACGAATGCGGTGCGCGCGGGTGAGATCGACAGCCGCCGACTGGTCACCGATCAGGCCGTGCTCGACGCGGTCCTTGCTTGCGACCCGGCCACGGTCCTCGACCTGGGTTGCGGAGAAGGCTGGCTCGCGCTTGCGCTTCAGCGCCACGGCATCCGGGTGACGGCGGTGGACGCGATTGCCGAGCTAGTGCGTGCCGCGACCGATGCCGGCGTGACTGACGCGAGAACGCTGTCGTATGAACAGATCGCGGCAGGCGGGCTAGAGCTGCGCGCCGACGTCGTCGTTTGCAATTTTTCGCTGCTCGGCAAGGAGTCGGTCGACGGACTGCTGCGTGCGATGCCGACGCTGCTCACACACCGTGGATCGCTGGTCATACAGACGCTGCATCCGCTCGTCGCATGCGGTGAACTGCCGTACGTGAATGGCTGGCGAGCGGGTGCGTGGGCGGGCTTCGGTGACGCATTCAGCGATGCCCCGCCGTGGTTCTTTCGGACCTTGCAAACGTGGGTCGAACTGCTGGCAACAAGCGGGCTGACCCTGCAGCAGATGCAAGAGCCGTTGCATCCGCGAACCGGCAAACCGGCGTCGGTGATTTTTCGCGCGCGAGCGACCGGCTAGCCGGCCGCCGCAGGTTACCGCGTCTCACGCAGATGTCCGCAACGGAGGCATGGCATGCAAGCATTCGTCGATCGTCCTGGCACGCTGTTCGTGGTACTGCTGGTCGCGTTCATCGGCGCGATCACGTTCGGCGCATTGGCGCTGCGACGCGTTTTCGCACTGAAGAGCGAGGAGCGCGAAGATTTCACGATCGTGGAGACGTCGACGTTGACGTTGCTCGCGCTGCTGATCGGCTTCAATCTGTCGATGGCGGTCAATCGCTACGACCAGCGCAAGAACCTGGAAGAAAACGAAGCGAACGCGATCGGAACCGAGTACGCCCGGGCCGATGTGGTCGCGCCGCCCATCGGCGCGCAGATGAAGGCTGAATTGACGCATTACGCGCAATTGAGACTCGCGCATTTTCAAACCCGAGATGCGCAGGACATCGCTCGCATCGAGGCAGACACAGCGAAGTCTCAGGCCGTACTTTGGCGCCTCGCGGCGCAGGTCGCGAAGGACCAGCCGACGCCGATCGGCGCGGTCGTGATGACCGGCATGAACGACGTCCTCAATTCGCAGGACTATTCCGAGGCGGCGCTGTTGAACCGGATTCCGCTGGGCGCGTGGACGCTGATGATCCTGATCGGACTATTTGCGTGCGTCGTGCAAGGTTATGGAGCGAGGGGCAGCGTTCGACGAGGCATCCTGATCATCGTGCTTCCCGTCACGGTTGCGCTGTCGCTGACGCTGATCGCGGACATCGACAGTCCGCGAGGCGGGATCATTCATATCGAGCCGCAAAACCTCGCGCGGCTGCTGAGATCGCTGGGGCAATGACGTCGCTCGGGCTTACTCGCTCAATTCGCGATGCAACGCCCGATACTCCTGCGCGAGCTTATGCCCCGGATCGAGATGAATGACGGGCGTCGCCAACTGATGCGACTCGCGGATCTTCACCGACGATGACAAGCGCGACCCCAGCACCGGCAAGCCTTCGCCGATCAGTTCGTCGACGAGCTTCTGCGGCAGGCTCGCGCGCGGCTGGAACTGGTTGATGACGATGCCTTCCACCTGCAGCGCGTCGTTGTGATCCTGCTGGATCTCCTTGACGTTTTCGAGCAGCGTGTAGAGCGCGCGACGCGAGAAGTCGTCGCAGTCGAACGGAATCAGACAACGCTCGACGGCAATCAGCGCCGAGCGCGTGTAGAAGTTCAGCGCGGGCGGCGTGTCGATGTAAATCGCGTCGTACATGTCGAGTTCGTTCAGCGCGTCGCGCAGCTTGTAGATCTTGTAGCGCGATTCGAGCTTGCCGTGCAGCGAGTCGAGGTCGGGATGGGCGGGCATCACGTCCAGATTCTCGAAGCGCGTCGGATGGATGTACGAGGTCGCTTCGACGGGCTTGAAGCTGAAGCCGAGCGCGGTTTCGAAGAAGCCTGCGACAGTGGGGTGGACTTCGCTCGCCTGCGGGCCGAGCAGATACTGGGTCGAATTCGCCTGGGCATCGAGGTCGATCACCAGCGTGCGCAGTCCTTCGCTCGCGCTGATGGCCGCCAGGTTGCAGACAATGGTCGATTTGCCTACGCCACCTTTCTGATTGAATACAACGCGCCGCATGGTCTCCCCTTGAACGGAAGCAGTTACAAAGGGCCCAGCATACCTGAGTCGCGTGACGGCGCTGATTTCGCTGCGTTGTTCGTGACCGTTCGACGCTTTACCGCGCGACCGCATCCACGAGGGCGGCCACACCGCTCACCGGCTTCATCACGTCGTCCGGCAGACCATGACGCTCGCGAAGATAGGCCGTCGAGTTGAACGACAGCCACGCGCGGCCGTCCGCGTCCTCCCAGACGAGCACCTTCAGGGGGAGATCGAGCGCCGCGGTCGGCGCGAGTTGCATCAAAGGTGTGCCGGCTTTGGGATTGCCGAAGATCAGGAGCCGGCTGAACGGCATCGCCAGTCCCGCGCGCGCAGCGTCGCCGCTGAAATCGATGCACGCGAAAACCGTCAGTCCGCGCTCCAGAATCAGGGTTTGCAGACGCTCGGCCGTTGCGCTGCCCGCGTGGGCGCTTGGAACGGTGACGATGCCAGTACTGGCGTTCTCTGCGATCGAAGCGGTAGCCATCTTGCCTCCCGTGCGCCAACGGTGACGCGAACCCATGCAGTGTAGGCGTTCGCCGGCGCGGTGTGGCCGATCGTGCGGAGGCGCCGGGCGGGCAGTTCTACCGAAAGGCGGAGCGTCATCGACGCCCCGCTGCCGGATTACTGGCTCAGATAAACGAACTTGCCATTCTTGATGGTGCCCATCACGCTAGCCCGCTGATCGAGACCGACGTGATCCTTCGGGCTCGTATTGACGACCCCGTTCGGCACCACCAGCTCATGCGCGTGCTCGAGTTCATCGCGCAACGCGACGCGAAACGCCGGCGTGCCCGGCTGCGCGGTCTTCAACGCGCGCGCGACGGCGTCCTGCAGGCGCGGGTACACGCCGGCCGCGTCGCCCGCGAACTGCGTGACGCTGCCGGGACCGTACTTCGCCTCGTACGCGTCGACGAACGCGAGCGCCGCCTTCTTCGACGGATGATCGGCCGGCAGCGTGCGCGCGACGACGACCGGCTGCGTCGGGAACAGCGTGCCTTCCACGTCCTTGCCGCCGAGCTTGATGAACTCCGGCGTCGCGATGCCATGCGTCTGATAGATCGGCCCCTTGTAGCCGCGCTCGATCAGCGTGCGCTGCGGCAGCACCGTCGGCGTGCCCGCGCCGGCGATTAGAATCGCGTCGGGCTTCGCGGCCATCAGCTTCAGGATCTGGCCGGTGACGCTCGCGTCGGTGCGGTTGTAGCGCTCGGTCGCGACCAGCTGGATATGACGCAGCGCCGCGAACTTGCTGAATTCGTTGAGCCAGCTTTCGCCGTAGCCGTCCGCGAAACCGATGAAGCCGACCGTTTTCACGTTGTGATTCGACATGTAGCGCGTCATCACGTCGGCCATGGCGCTATCGGTCTGCGCCATCTTGTAGGCCCAGACCTTCTTGCCTTCCTGCGGCTCGACGACGCTCGCCGAGCCGATCAGCGTGATCATCGGCGTCTGGCTGTCGGCGACCGGATCGAGCGCGGCCATTGCGGCCGGCGTGATGTTCGGCCCGACGACCACATCGACGTGGTCCTCGTTGATCAGCTTGCGGATGTTGCGCACCGCGTTGCCGGGGTCGGATGCGTCGTCGAGGAAGATGTAGTCGGCTTTCTGGCCGGCGATCGTCTGCGGCCACATCAGCATTGCGTTCTTGCTGGTGATGCCGATCACGGCGGCCGGCCCCGTGTTCGACAGATCGATGCCGACTTTCAGGTCGGCGTGCGCCGCGCCGGCGACGAGTAGCGCCGCGGCCCCGAGGCCGCGCAGGGTGTTGCGTACTTTATTGTTGTGCAACTTCATCAGAAGTGTCTCCGTAGCGAGAGAGCGGTATGGAAGCGGTATGAAAGCGGTTCAAAGCTCATAGGTCTCGTGTACGCCCTTCAGCGCCTGCTCGATCAGCTTGCGGTTCAGGCTCGGCGACAGCAGCTCGACGAGCGTGTACACGTAGCTGCGCAGATACGCGCCCTGTTTCAGCGCGACGCGCGTCACGTTGCTGCCGAACAGATGGCCGACCGGCATCGCGCGCAAATGGCGGTCGCGCTCGCCGTTGAACGCGATGTCGGCCATGATGCCGATGCCGAGGCCCAGCTCAACGTAGGTCTTGATCACGTCGGCGTCGATCGCCTCGAGCACGATGTCCGGATGCAGCCCGCGCAGGCGGAACGCCTCGTTGATCTTGGTGCGGCCGGCGAACGCGTTGTCGTACGTAATCAGCGGGTACTGGGTCAGGTCGTCGAGCGACAGCAGCTTGCGGTCGAGCAGCGGATGGTCCGGCTGCATCACGGCGACGTGGTGCCACTGGAAGCAAGGTAGCGACACCAGATCCTTGTAGTTCGAGATCGCCTCGGTCGCGATTGCGAGGTCGGCCTGGTCGTGCAGCACCATTTCGGCGACCTGGGTCGGGCTGCCTTGCAGAATCGAAAGGTGGACCTTCGGGAAGCGCTTCTTGAACTCGGCGATCGCCGCCGGCAGCGAGTAGCGCGCCTGCGTGTGGGTCGCGGCGATCGTCAGGTTGCCCTGATCCTGCGCCGCGTAGTCCTTGCCGACCCGCTTCAGGCTTTCGACTTCCTGCAGAATTTTTTCGATCGATTGCAATATGATGCGGCCCGGCTCGGTCAGCGAGCGCACGCGCTTGCCGTGGCGGGTGAAGATTTCGACGCCGAGTTCGTCCTCCAGCTCGATGATCGCCTTCGAGACCCCCGGCTGACTCGTAAACAGGGCCTTGGCCGCTTCGGTGAGGTTGAAGTTCTGCCGCACAGCCTCGCGGACGAAGCGGAATTGGTGCAGGTTCATATATAACCTCGCCGCATATAAAAAGAATTTTTTAGTCGTTTGAAATATAAGGCGAGTTTATTACGATCTGTCCATCTTTTTCAATATGGATATCTGTATTTGTTATAAGCAAATGAGCGATGGGTCTAAACGCTTGCTTGCGGCAGCTGACAAACACGGATGTTCGAGCCGCAGCAGAACCGGAGCGCCGGCCGCCGGACTGCCGTGTGTCACGCAAGTTTCGAAAAAAATTGGGGTCCCCGAATGTACCAATACGATCAATACGACCAGACCATCGTCGATGAACGGGTCGCGCAGTACGCCGATCAGGTTCGCCGCCGCTTGTCGGGCGAATTGAGCGAAGAGGAGTTCCGTCCGCTGCGTCTGCAGAACGGCCTGTACTACCAGCGCCACGCGTACATGCACCGCATCGCGATTCCGTACGGCAACCTGCGCAGCGACCAGCTGCGCGTGCTCGCCCAGATCGCGCGTGAACACGACCGCGGCTACGGCCATTTCTCGACCCGCTCGAACATCCAGTACAACTGGATCAAGCTCGAAGAAACGCCGGAAATCCTGCGCAAGCTCGCTGCCGTGCAGATGCACGGCATTCAGACCTCGGGCAACTGCATCCGCAATATCACCGCCGATCAATTCGCCGGCGTCGCGCCCGACGAAGTGGTCGATCCACGTCCGTGGGCCGAAATTCTGCGTCAGTGGTCGACGTTCCACCCGGAATTCGCGTGGCTGCCGCGTAAGTTCAAGATCGCCGTGTCCGGTTCGAAGGAAGACCGCGCGGCCGTGCAGATCCACGACATGGGCGTGTATCTGAAGAAGAACGCGCAAGGCGAACTGGTGGTCGACATTCTGGCGGGCGGCGGTTTGGGCCGTACGCCGATCGTCGGCGCGATCATCCGCCGCGATCTGCCGTGGCAGCATCTGCTGACCTACAGCGAAGCCGTGCTGCGTGTGTACAACCGCTACGGCCGCCGCGACAACATGTACAAGGCGCGGATCAAGATCCTGGTGAAGGCGCTGTCGCCGGAGAAGTTCTCCGCGCAGGTCGAGGAAGAGTGGCAGCACCTGAAGGACGGCCCGTCGACGCTGACGCAAGCCGAAGTCGATCGCGTGTCGCAGTACTTTGCGCCGCCCGCTTACGACAAGCTGCCGGATACCGATGCGTCGTTCGAAAAGCATCTGCTGGAAAACCGCGCGTTCGCGCGCTGGGTCGAGCGCAACGTGCGTCCGCACAAGGTCGCGGGCTATGCGTCGGTCACGCTGTCGCTGAAGCCGACCACGGTCGCGCCGGGCGACGCGACGGACGCGCAGATGGAAGCGGTCGCCGACTGGGCCGACGAATACTCGTTCGGCCAGATCCGCGTGTCGCACGAACAGAACCTGATCCTCGCCGACGTGAAGAAGCGCGACCTGTTCGCGCTGTGGGAAAAGGCCAAGGCGCAGGGTTTCGCGACGCCGAACATCGGCTTGTTGACCGACATCATCTCGTGCCCGGGCGGTGACTTCTGCTCGCTCGCGAATGCGAAGTCGATCCCGATCGCGCTCGCGATCCAGGAACGTTTCAACGATCTGGACTACGTGTACGACCTCGGCGACGTGTCGCTGAACATCTCGGGCTGCATCAACGCGTGTGGTCACCACCACGTCGGCAACATCGGCATTCTGGGCGTCGACAAGGACGGCTCCGAGTGGTACCAGGTGACGCTCGGCGGCGAGCAGGGTACGGGCGCGACCGGCGCTCACCTTGGCCGCGTGATCGGCCCGTCGTTCTCGGCCGAGGAAATGCCCGACGTGATAACGAAGGTGATCGATACGTTCGTGGACAACCGCCAGGAAGGCGAGCGTTTCATCGATACGTACACCCGCATCGGCATCGCGCCGTTCAAGGAGCGCGTGTACGCCGCGCGTCAACCGGCTCACGCGTAACCGCGCAAAGGATACTGAACAGATGGCTTCTATCATCAAGAACCGCGACATCGTCAACGACGACTGGAGCGTCGTGCGTGCCGCGGAAGACGGCGCTTTGCCGGCGGTGAGCGAACTGCCGGCCGGCAAGGTCATCGTGCCGCTGGTGCTGTGGCAGGCCGAGCGTGAAGCGCTGATCGCCGCGCGCGGCGCCACCGAAATCGGCGTGTGGCTCGCGCCGGATAGCGAACCGGCGGACATCGCCGGCGACTTCGACAAACTCGCGCTGATCGCCGTGGACTTCCCGGTGTTCCGCGACGGCCGCGGCTACAGCATCGGCCGTCTGCTGCGCGAGCGCTATGGCTACAAGGGCGAGCTGCGCGCGATTGGCGACGTGCTGCGCGACCAGGTCAGGCTGATGTTCCGCTGCGGCTTCGACGCGTTCGCGGTGCGCGCGGACAAGGACATCAACGACGCGCTGAAGGCGTTCGACGACTTCACCGTGCAGTACCAGGGCGCCGTCGATGACCCGTCGCCGCTGTTCCGCCGCCGTGCCGCCCAGGCTGGCGCCGGCAAGGTGCCGGCATGAACACCGCCCAATCGTTGAGCCCGGAGCTGGCAGCGAAGGTCGAGCGACTCGACGCGCTGCTCGACTCGATCGCCGCGCGCCACGCGAACGTGAAGCTCGCGAGCAGCCTTGCCGCCGAAGACATGCTGCTCACGCACGCAATCCTGTCGCGCGGCGTGCAGATCGGCATCTTCTCGCTGAACACCGGCCGTCTGCATGCGGAAACGCTCGGCATGCTCGATCGCGTGAAAGAGCGCTACGGTTACGACATCGAGCAGTTTCATCCGCAGGCGGCCGCGGTCGAGCAGTACGTGGGCGAACACGGCCTGAACGCGTTTTACGAAAGCGTCGAGCTGCGCAAGCGCTGCTGCGAGATCCGCAAGGTCGAGCCGCTCAATCGCGCGCTCGCCGACGTCAGCGCGTGGGTGACCGGGCAGCGCCGCGAGCAGTCGGTCACGCGTGCTGAACTGCACGAGGAAGAGCACGACGGCGCGCGCAACATCGCCAAGTTCAACCCGCTCGCGGACTGGACCGAAGCCGAAGTCTGGGATTATCTGAAGGCGTTCGATGTGCCGGTCAATCCGCTGCATGCGCGCGGTTATCCGAGCATCGGCTGCGAGCCGTGTACGCGTGCGATCCGCCCCGGCGAAGACAGCCGGGCGGGGCGCTGGTGGTGGGAGTCGCGCGATACGAAGGAATGCGGCTTGCATATCACGGCGATTACCCCGATTGCGGTCGAACGCAACGAAAACGCGCCGGCCTGAGCGCCGCGCACGAGCTTGCGGTCGACCGCCGCCGAAACCGATCTGAATACTTCCGTCCGCACGCATGCGCTTGCCGGGCGAACCAACGAAGGACCCGCTATGAGCACCACGCTCGATTCCGCTGTCAACGCTCCGCTTGCCAACACGGTCAACCGGATGGATCACCTCGATTGGCTCGAAGCCGAGTCGATTCACATCCTGCGCGAACTGGTCGCCGAGTGCAGCAAGCCGGCGCTGCTGTTTTCGGGCGGCAAGGATTCCGTCGTGGTGCTCGCGCTCGCACTGAAGGCGTTCGGCCTCGGCGCGAACCGCAAGACCCAGCTGCCGTTCCCGCTCGTGCATATCGACACCGGTCATAACTATGACGAAGTGATCGACTTCCGCGATCGTCGCGCGCAGGAGATCGGCGCGGAACTGGTGGTCGGCCATGTCGAAGATTCGATCAAGCGCGGCACCGTGCGTCTGCGTCGCGAAACGGATTCGCGCAATGCCGCGCAGGCGGTCACGCTGCTCGAAACGATCGAGCAATACGGCTATACCGCGATGATCGGCGGCGCGCGCCGCGACGAAGAAAAGGCCCGCGCGAAAGAGCGCATCTTCTCGTTCCGCGACGAATTCGGCCAGTGGGACCCGAAGGCGCAGCGCCCGGAACTGTGGAGCCTGTACAACGCGCGTCTGCACAACGGCGAACACATGCGCGTGTTCCCGATCTCGAACTGGACCGAGCTCGACGTTTGGCAGTACATCGCGCGCGAACAGCTCGAACTGCCGTCGATCTACTACGCGCACCAGCGCGAGATCGTGCGCCGCAATGGCCTGCTCGTGCCGGTCACGCCGCTCACGCCGATGCGCGAAGGCGAGACGAGCGAACAGGCGCTCGTGCGTTTCCGTACGGTCGGCGACATCAGCTGCACGTGCCCGGTCGAAAGCGACGCGGACGACATCGAGAAGATCATCGCCGAGACCGCCGTTACGGAAATCACGGAACGCGGCGCGACGCGGATGGACGATCAGGTCTCTGAAGCGGCGATGGAACAGCGCAAGAAGCAGGGTTATTTCTAAGCACACGACGAGGGTAACGTAACCATGAGCAGTATTCATCAACCAGAAGACCTCGGCGTGCTGCGTTTCATCACCGCGGGCAGCGTCGACGATGGCAAGAGCACGCTGATCGGCCGCCTGCTGTACGACAGCAAGGCCGTATTGAGCGACCAGCTCTCGGCGCTGTCGCGCGCGAAGAACAAGCGCACCGTCGGCGACGAGATCGATCTGTCGCTCCTGACCGACGGCCTCGAAGCCGAGCGCGAGCAGGGCATCACGATCGACGTCGCGTATCGCTACTTCGCGACCGCCAGGCGCAAGTTCATCATCGCCGATACGCCGGGGCACGAGCAGTACACGCGCAACATGGTGACGGGTGCCTCGACCGCGCATGCGGCGATCATCCTCGTCGACGCGACGCGCGTGACGTTCGAGAACGGCGTCGCGCAACTGCTGCCGCAAACCAAGCGTCATAGCGCGATCGTCAAGCTGCTCGGTCTGCAGCACGTGATCGTCGCGATCAACAAGATGGACCTCGTCGACTACAGCGAAGCGCGCTTCAACGAGATCCGCGACGCGTATGTCGAGCTCGCGCGTCACCTCGGTCTCGAGGACGTGCGCTTCGTGCCGGTGTCGGCGCTGAAGGGCGACAACATCGTCACGGCCAGCGAGCGGATGCCGTGGTACGCGGGCCAGCCGCTGCTCGACGTGCTCGAAGCGCTGCCCGTCGAAACCGCGAGCGGCGAGGCGCTGCGCTTTCCGGTGCAGTGGGTCGCGCGCCAGGACGGCAGCCAGGCCGACGATTTCCGCGGCTACATGGGCCGCGTCGAATCGGGCGAAGTGAAGCTCGGTGACACGATCGTCGTGCTGCCGGCCAATCGCGAAGCGACCGTGGCCGAGATCATCGCGCCGGTGGTCGGCGGCACCGCGCAGGTGGACCGCGCGTTCGCCGGTCAGACGGTGACGATCCGCCTCGCGGAAGACGTCGACGTGTCGCGCGGCGACACCTTCGTGCTGCGCGCAGCGGCGCCGGAGCCGGCAAAGAAGCTCGAAGCGGACCTGTGCTGGTTCGACGACACGCCGCTGTCGACGCAACGCAAGTATCTGCTGAAGCAGACCACCAACACGGTGTTCGCGAAGATCGGCGCGATCAAGGAAGTGCTCGACGTGCATACGCTGTCGCAGGCGACCGATCGCAAGGAACTGGCGATGAACGACATCGGTCGTGTCGCGCTGACCTTGCAGAAGCCGCTCGTGTGCGACGCATACGACGCGCATCAGGGCACGGGCGCGTTCGTGCTGATCGACGAGGCGACGAACCACACCGTCGCGGCCGGCATGATCCGGGCGTTTTCCGCCTGAGTTCGGGATAGGCCGGTAGGTAACGGAAGGGCCAGGCGGGCGGCGCAACGCGCCGCCTGCGTTCGCTCCAACGAACAGGTTGAGGTCAATGGGTAAGGTTTATCTGATCGGCGCGGGACCCGGTGCCGCGGACCTGATTACGGTACGCGGCGCGCGGCTGCTCGGCGCCGCCGATGTGGTGCTGCACGACGCGCTGGTCGAGCCGGCGATGCTCGACTACGCGCCCGCGCACGCAAAGCGCATCGCGGTCGGCAAGCGCTGCGGCCAGCTATCGACGGCCCAGCAGTTCATCAACAAGCAGATCGTCGATGCGGCATTGGAGCACGGCGTGGTCGTGCGTCTGAAGGGCGGCGATCCGATGCTGTTCGGCCGCGCCGACGAAGAGATGCGCGCGCTGGAAGCCGCGGGCATCGAGTATGAAGTGGTGCCGGGCATTACCGCCGCACTGGCGAGCGCGGCCACGCTGAAGCGTTCGCTGACGTTGCGCGGCGTGTCGCGCAGCGTCGCGCTCGCGACGTTCAGCCGCGCACCCGGTTCTGACGAGATTCGCGAGCAGGTCAACGCCGATTCACTGGTGTTCTACATGGGCCGCGACAGCGGTGTTGAGATCGCGCAGCAACTGATCGACGCCGGCAAGCCCGCGGCTACGCCCGTGGCGATCGTCGAGGCGTGCAGCACGCCGCGCGAACGCATGCTGACGCTGACACTGGAAGATCTGGCTGCGGGAGAAGCGCAGCGCTGGGTCGATGCGTCGCAGCCGAGTCTGTTGATGATCGGCGAGGCATTCGCGGCGCGGCAGACCGAGGCAAAGCGCTCGTCGAACGGGATGCTGGTCGCGGCCTGAAGGTCCCCGGCAGGGCCGGCCTGACAGCGGCGAATCTGAGCAAGCAGAACGAAAAAATCAGAGTTGCCGCAAGCAATACTGCGCGAGCGCATCCAGCACCGAATCATCCTCACCGGCCGCCACCGCGCAGCGAATCTCGACACCGGGATGCGCGGCGCGGCATTGCTCGACGAGCGCGGGCAAATCCTGGCGCACATGTCCGCCTTGCCCGAAGAACACCGGCACCACGGTGATCGCGGCGCAGCCTTGCGCAACGAGTTGTGTGACGGCCGTCGGCAGGCTGGGTTCCATCAGTTCCAGAAAGGCAAGCGTAACCGCCTGCGCTTCGCCCGTCGCCGCGCGCGCGGTGCGCAGCTTGTCGGCGAGCCGCTCGAACGGCTCGCGCCAGCGCGCATCGCGTGCGCCGTGGCCAAACAGAATCAGTCCGTGCGTAGCCATCGCGTCAGCTCCTGACGATGCCCTTCAACGCCCTCTGGCGTTGCGAGTTAGTGCCGGTCGACCCACTTCAACCCGACGAGCCCGAGCACCAGGTAAATGAGCCCCGGCGTCGCCGCAGTCAATGGCGCAGGCCACGTATTGAGCGTGCCGATGTGCGAGAACAGCGTGTTGAACAGCTGGAAGCTCATGCCGAGCATGATGCCGCCGAACACCTTCATGCCGACCACGCCCGCGCGCGTATGCAGATACGCGAACGGCAGCGACAGCACCAGCATCACGAACACCGCGAACGGATACAGTACCTTTTTCCACAGCGCGATTTCATAGCGCTGCGTGTCCTGATGGTTTTCGGTCAGATGCTGGATATAGCGGAACAGATTGAACATCGACATGCGGTCCGGCGACACCAGCAGCACCGACAGAATCTGCGGCGTCAGCTCAGAGCGCAGCGAATACTCGGGCAGCGTGACCTGGTTGGCGCGATAC
Source organism: Paraburkholderia sp. JPY465 (assembly GCF_050436725.1). Classification (NCBI taxonomy): domain Bacteria; kingdom Pseudomonadati; phylum Pseudomonadota; class Betaproteobacteria; order Burkholderiales; family Burkholderiaceae; genus Paraburkholderia; species Paraburkholderia sp. JPY465. The sequence goes on along the minus strand of NZ_JBNDMT010000003.1, from coordinate 2,620,970 downwards.
ACCGGATTGAGCGCATCGGCCGGCGTGCCGGGAACTCGGGCCACGTCGAGCAGTTGCGTGTCGGTCACGCCGGTCAGCAGCCAGTGACCCGGCGGTTGATACCGGCCGCTCTGCGCGATGCGGATGTTCGACAGACGGAACTTCGAATCGAACTCGTAGATGCGCACGTTGCTGATCGTCGCGTCGGGTCTGAGTTCGCCGACGTTGACGAAGCGCGTGACCTGCTCGCCGTCGGCGCGCTCGGTCAGCGTGTCCTTGACCCACACGCCCGACTGGAAGTTGCTCGACACCGACGAGCCGAGCGCCTCGAGCCGCACGCGCTCGGACAGCTGGTCCGTGTACGGCCCGACCACTTCGCCGATCAGATAGGTGACGATCACGAGCGGAATGCCGATCTTCAGCAGCGAGCGCAGCGCCCGGTTGGTGGCGAGACCGGACACGCGGAAGATCGTGTACTCGGAGTTGGCCGCCATCTGCGCGAACACGTAGATCGCGCTGATCAGCGCCGCGACCGGAATGATTTCATAGAAACGCGACGGCGTTTGCAGCGCGACGCGCAGCACCGCGTACTGAAACTTGTAGTTGCCGTGGCCGACCGAGTTCAGTTCGTTGATCAGATCGAAAAAGAAGAACAGACCTGAAAATGCAAACAGGATGAAGACGAACGTGAGATAGATCTGACGCGCGAAATACCTTTCATAAATGCGCATCGGTCAGGCTCCCTGCGAACGGCTGAACATGGCGCGCGTGAACAGCGGCCGGTTGCGCACCCGCATCCAGAAGATGAACGCGACGATGCCGAGCACGATCACGTGCAGGATCACGAGCCCGATGCCGAACGACATCTTGCCCTGCTCGATCCACGCCTGCACGACGTTCAGCAAATTCGAATAGGTGAGGTAGATCAACACGGCCATCACGAGGTTGATCGTACGGCTGCGCCGCGGGTTCTGGTGCGCGAGCGGAATCGCGAGCAGCATCAGGTTGATCGCGATCAACGGCAGACCCGCGCGCCACGCAAATTCGGCGAGGTTCTCGTTGGTCGGATTGCGCAGCAGCGTCATTGTCGGCAAGCCGGTGGTGGTCGGTGTATTGACGACCGGCTGGCTCTGGATCTTCACGCCGTAGCGCTCGAACTCCATGATGCGGAAATCGGGGTGGCCCGGCTCGCCGTCGTAGCGGCGGCCGTTTTCCAGCACGACGAAGCGGTCGCCGTTCTTGTGCGTCTCGATGTGGCCGTTCTTCGACACCACGACGTTGACCTTGCCGCCCTCGGTGCTCGTCACGAACACGTTTTCCACGTGCCCCTGGTCGGGCGACATCTTCTCGATGAAGAACACGCGGTGTGTGGTCGGGGATTCGCGGAACTGCCCGGGAGCCAGCAGCGAGACCTCGTCGCGCTGCTGGAAGCGCGCGCGGATCAGCTTGCTCTGCTGGTTCGACCACGGCCAGCCGACGAACACGAAGAACATGATCAGGATGATGATCGGCGTGGCGAAGATGCCGATCGGCTTGATGAATTGCGTGAGACTGACGCCCGAAGATAGCCACACGACCATCTCGGAGTCCTTGTACCAGCGTGTGAGCACGAACAGGATCGACACGAACAGCGTCGCGACGAGCATGATGGCCAGATAGCCGATCACGGTGAGGCCGATCAGGACCAGCACGTCGCGCGGATCGATCTCACCCGAGGCCGCGAAGCCGACGATGCGGATCATCATCGTCGTCAGCACGAGCGTGAGGAGAACCATGAACACGGCGCCAGCCGTGTACGCGAGCTCGCGCTGGAGGGAGCGTTCAAAGATCATTATTGGTGACGAGAGGGGGCGCTCACGGCGACGCGGGGGTTCGTTCCCGTCACGCCTCCGGTGCAGCCGCCGCGGGAAAAATAGCGGATAATTGCGGCTTTCATCCTAAGCCCAGATTTTATCCGAGGACAAGCGCGATGGACTTTAGCATAAAAGCCTGTGATTGGACCAAAGGCTCGACGAACGGTTTCCTCACCGGGAAATCCGATTGCATCGTGATCGGTGTGTTCGAGTCGCAAACGCTGTCGGGCGCCGCGCTGGAGATCGACGCGGCCACCAAGGGCCTGCTCACGCGCATCATCAAGGCGGGCGACATGGACGGCAAGGCGGGTACCACGCTGTTCCTGCACGAAGTGTCGGGCATCGGCGCGTCGCGCGTGCTGCTCGTCGGCCTCGGCAAACAGGATGCTTTCAGTCAGAAAGCCTACGGCGAGGCGGTCCGCGCTGCCTGGCGCGCGCTGCTCGGCACGAAGATCGTGCAGGTCACTTTCACGCTGGCGCAACTGCCGGTGCTCGAACGCACGGCCGACTGGTGCGTGCGCGCCGCGATCCTCGCGCTGCGCGAGCTGACCTACCGCTTCACGCAGATGAAGAGCAAGGCGGAGAACACGCCGCGCGCGTTGAAGCGCGTCGTGATCAGCGTCAACACCGGCGACGAGAAGGCCGCCAAGCTGGCCGCCAAGCAGGGCGCCGCGCTTGCGAACGGCATGGACCTGACGCGCGACCTCGGCAATCTGCCGAGCAACGTCTGCACGCCGACCTACATTGCGAACACCGCGAAGAAGCTCGCGAAAGACTGGAAGCTGAAGGTCGAGGTGCTCGGCGAGAAGCAGTGCGAAGCGCTGAAGATGGGATCGTTCCTGTCGGTTACCGCGGGCGCGGTCGAACCGGCGCAGTTCATCGTGCTGCAGTACCAGGGCGGCGCCGCGAAGGCCGCGCCGGTCGTGCTGGTCGGCAAGGGCGTCACGTTCGACACGGGCGGCATCTCGCTGAAGCCGGGCGAGGGCATGGACGAGATGAAGTACGACATGTGCGGCGCGGGCTCGGTGCTCGGCACGCTGCGCGCGGTCGCCGAAATGGGGCTGAAGATCAACGTGGTCGGCATCATCCCGGCCGTCGAGAACATGCCGTCGGGCACGGCCACCAAGCCGGGCGACATCGTCACCAGCATGAAGGGCATCACGATCGAAGTGCTGAACACCGACGCCGAGGGCCGCCTGATTCTGTGTGACGCGCTCACCTACGCGGAGCGCTTCAAGCCGGCCGCGGTGATCGACATCGCGACGCTGACGGGCGCCTGCATCATCGCGCTCGGCCATCACAACAGCGGCCTGTTCTCGAAGGACGACGCGCTCGCGGGCGAACTGCTCGACGCATCGCGCGAAGCGGCCGACCCAGCCTGGCGCCTGCCGCTCGACGACGAGTACCAGGATCAGCTGAAGTCGAATTTCGCCGACGTCGCGAACATCGGCGGGCGTCCGGCGGGCAGCGTGACGGCTGCGTGCTTCCTGTCGCGCTTCACCGATTCGTACCCGTGGGCGCATCTCGACATCGCCGGCACCGCGTGGAAGAGCGGCGCGGCGAAGGGTGCGACGGGTCGTCCGGTGCCGCTGCTCGCGCAGTTCCTGATCGACCGCGCCGGCCAATGACGCAGTGCGGTAAGTGCGCACACGGCGCGCGGCAAGCGGGGCGGAGCGGCCGATGACGAGAATCGACTTTCACTCGAACGTCGGCGATTCGCTGCTGTACGCGTGCCGCCTCGCGCGCAAGGCATATCTGGCGGGCCAGCCGCTCGTCGTGCTGGCCGAGCCTGCGCGCCTGCGCGCGTTCGACGAAATGCTGTGGACCTTCTCGCCGCTCGACTTCGTGCCGCACTGCATGGCGGGCACGCCGCTTGCCGCCGATACACCCGTCGTGCTGGCCACGAATCTCGACGACGTGCCGCATCATCAGGTGCTGCTCAATCTGGGCGCAACGGTGCCAGCGCAGTTTGCGCGCTTTGAAAGATTGCTCGAAGTGGTCGGTAACGCACACGAGGAACTCGCTGCGGGCCGCGAGCGCTATCGCTTCTATCGCGATCGCGGCTATGCTTTGAACAACTACAAGCAGGGCGGCTAATTCGTTCCGCTCTCGCGTCATGGCCGCGAGGAGCGCGGCATGCGGACCGCCAGCCCTGGCTTCGACTCAAACACGGAGAGCGCACGTGTCCGATCCCAACGACAATTCGATCCCGATCCTGAACGAGGTCATCGTGCCGGGCCGCGCGCGCGAAACGCGCGACGCGTCGGCCGATGCGGCCGCACCCGCGCCCCAGGGCACCAAGCCCGCAGCCCCAGCCGCCGCGCAGCCGGCGGCGCGCGAGCCGGGATTGCGCACCGAGCCCGCGTTCGCGCCGCCGGCCGCACATCCGGCCGAACCGACGCTGGCGCCCGAGCCCGTGCTCGCGCCGCAGCCCGTGCCCACACCCGAGCAACTGAGTTCGCCGGAGCCGGTTCTCGCGCCGCAGCCGGCGCAGACGGAACTTCATCAGCCGCACGTGGCCGATCACACGCACGCGAGAAAGCAGGCCCGGCCGCATCACGGCATTCATGCGCGACATGGGCATGAGGAGTTGCATGAAGGCCTGCATGAGGACGTGGCCGAGGTGTCGGCCGGCGTGTTCGATCGCACCGAGCCCTTCATACCGCTCGAAGCCGGCGCGACCGTGCCGCCGGATCTCGAGGAGGGCGCGCACGAAGCCGCCCCCGCTCAGCTCCCATTCGACGCCGACGCGCTCGCCGAACGTTTGCATGGACGCTTCCAGCGTTTTCTGACGGGCGAGGGGCGCGGCATCATCGAGGCGCGCTGCCGCGACGCAGTGCAGCAGCACACGAGCCTGCTCGTGAGTCAGATCACGCGCGAGGTCGCGCAGACGCTCGAAGCCGAGATGACCGATTGGGTACGTGAAGCGGTGGAAGAAGAAATCGCGCGGCGCTCGCGTTGAGGCCGCGGCGACACGAGAGGTCCGTTATTTGAGCGTCAGCACCCAGGCCGCCAGCGTGGCCGCCTGATCGGGCGTCAGCTGCGTGTTCGCGGGCATCGGCACGGTTCCCCATGCACCGGTGCTGCCATCGAGGATCTTGTGCTTCAGATAGGTCGCGGCGTCGTCGCGCCCCGCATACCGGATAGCGACGTCGTGCAGCGCCGGCCCCATGAACGGGCGGTTGACCGAGTGGCAGCTCATGCAGTTCTTCTGCTGGGCGAGCGCAAGGCCGGCTGCTTCGGCGTTGGCTGCGGGACTGGCGGCGCTCAATGCGGCGGCGAGCGCAACAGAAGCTGCTACGGCTGCGTACGACATCGATTTCATTATGGTCTCCGCCAGTGCAGATGCCCGGCTCGTGGTGCACGCATTATAAGAGCAAAGGGGCGCACGGATTTTCGTGCGCCCCTTGCGCTTTTGCGTGGCGTGGCGGCGGGTTCGTCCAGCGAAGCGGGCGCGCCGGCCCGTAGTATTAACCCGTCACCGCCCCCCGATTCGCCGGTAGCGCGAGCGCGAAATACTTCGCCAACACGCCGCGGGTGTAGCGCGGCTTCGGCGCCTGCCATGCGGCGCGGCGGCGCTGCAACTCGGCGTCGTCGATGTTCAATTGCAGCAGCAGCCGGTGTGCGTCGATCGTGATCGAATCGCCTTCCTGCACGAGCGCGATCGTGCCGCCGACGAACGCCTCCGGCGCGACGTGCCCGACCACCATGCCCCACGTGCCCCCCGAGAAGCGGCCGTCGGTGATCAGTCCGACCGACTCGCCGAGCCCCTTGCCGATGATCGCCGAGGTCGGCGCAAGCATTTCCGGCATACCGGGGCCGCCCTTCGGGCCCAGATAGCGCAGCACCACGACATCGCCGGCGACGATCCTGTCGGCGAGGATCGCTTCGAGCGCGCTCTGCTCGTCGTCGAATACGCGCGCCGGACCTGTGATGACCGGGTTCTTCAGCCCGGTGATCTTGGCGACCGCGCCGTCTTCGGCGAGATTGCCCTTCAGGATCGCGAGGTGGCCTTCCGCGTACAGCGCCTGGTCGACGGGGAAGATCACCTGCTGATCGCTGCGCGGTTTGCCGGGTACGTCCTTCAGTTCCTCGGCGAGCGTTTTGCCGGTGATCGTCATGCAATCGCCATGCAGAAGCCCGGCATCGAGCAGAATCTTCAGCACCTGCGGAATGCCGCCCGCCTTGTGCAGATCGGTGGCGACATACTGGCCCGACGGTTTCAGGTTGCAGATCACCGGCACTTTCTTGCGCATGCGCTCGAAGTCCTCGATCGTCCATTCGACCTCGGCCGCGTGTGCGATCGCCAGATAGTGCAGCACCGCGTTGGTCGAGCCGCCGGTCGCCATGATCAGCGCGACCGCGTTCTCGATCGACTTCTTCGTGATGATGTCGCGCGGCTTCAGATCCTTTTTCACCGCCTCGACGAGTACGCGCGCCGATTCGGCGGCCGAATCGACCTTCTCCTGATCCGGGTTCGCCATCGTCGACGAATACAGTAGCGACATGCCGAGCGCCTCGAACGACGAGCTCATCGTATTGGCCGTGTACATGCCGCCGCACGAACCGGTCGACGGACACGCGTTCTTCTCGATGCCCTCGAAGTCCTCCTGCGACATGCGGCCCGCCGTGAATTCGCCGACCGCCTCGAACGACGACACGATCGTCAGATCGGTGCCTTTCCAGTTGCCCGGCCGGATCGTGCCGCCATACACGTAGATGCCCGGCACGTTCATGCGCGCGAGGCCGATCATGCCGCCCGGCATGTTCTTGTCGCAGCCGCCGATCACGACCACGCCGTCCATCCATTGCCCCTGCACGCAAGTCTCGATGCAGTCGGCAATCACCTCGCGCGACACCAGCGAGTACTTCATGCCTTCGGTGCCCATCGACATGCCGTCGGAGATCGTCGGCGTGCCGAAAGTCTGCGGATTCGCGTCGGCGCGCTTGATCGCGGTGACGGCCGCGTCGGCGAGGCGCTGCAGGCCGGCGTTGCATGGCGTGATCGTCGAGTGGCCGTTGGCGACGCCGATCATCGGTTTGTCGAAATCCTCCTTCTGGTAGCCGAGCGCGTAGTACATCGAGCGATTCGGGGAACGCGCGATGCCTTGCGTGATGTTCTTTTGAACGACGGTTGTAGGCCATGGGGAACTCCAAGTCTGGCTGTTCTGATGAATGCGCGCGACGGCGTCCGCGCGCGCATCCGTTCAGTGTAGTTCCGCCAGACCGTGCAAACAGGCGGTTTTGCGTGACCGGCGTCGCGTGTATTATTCGCGGCTGTTTAGGTCGTAAAATATATTAATCATGCTGCCGACGATTCCCGATCTGCGCCAGTTGCGCTATTTCGTCACCGTCGCCGAGGAAAAGCACTTCGGGCGCGCGGCCGCGCGTCTGTCGATGACGCAGCCGCCGCTGTCGCAGGCGATCCGCGCGCTGGAGGAGACGCTCGGCGTTGAGCTGTTCGCGCGCACCAAGCGTTCGGTCGAGCTGACCGCAGTCGGCGCCGATCTGCTGCCCGAGGTGCAGCGGCTGCTCGCGGCCGCGGAAGGGTTGAGGCCGCTCGCGCAGAGCCTCGCGCGCGGCGAGGCGGGCGTGCTGTCGCTCGCATTCGTGTCGACCGCGGATTACGGCCTGCTGCCTCTGCTGTTGCGCGATTTCGGCGCGCGGCATCCACGCGTGCGGCTCGAGCTGACCGAGGCGACCAGCGACGTGCAGGTGGACGAACTGGTAGCCGGGCGTATCGACGCGGGTCTGGTGATCGCGCCGTTGCCGTCGCGGCATGCGGCGCAGCTGTCGTGGCTGCCGATCGCGCGTGAGCCGCTGGTGATCGCGATGTCGACGGAGATGGCGCAACGCTTGCAAGGCAGCGTGAACAAAAACGGCAAGGGCAAGCCAAAAGAAGACCCCGCCGCCGAATGGCTCGACACGCCCGTCAGCCTGCGCGATCTCGGCGACGCGCCGCTCGTGATCTTCCCAAGACGTCTCGCGCCAGGCTTTTATGACATCATTATGGATTGCTACGGCGTCGCGGGCCTCGCGCCGCGGATCGGCCAGGAGGCGATCCAGATGCAGACCATCGTGAGTCTCGTGTCGGCCGGCATGGGCGTCGCACTGGTGCCGCAATCGTTGCGTAACCTGCGGCGCACGGGCGTCGTCTACCGGCCGTTGTCCGAGTCGGTGCCCGCGATCGAAACGGGACTCGTCTGGCGCACCGACGAGGTCAGCCCGGTGCTGGCGGGCTTCATCGAGATCGTGCGCGCCCATGCGGCGAGCGTGGCGTCGCGTGTCTAGATCCCGCTTCTGGTCCCTGTAAAACTGCTTTCGAACCTGAACTGCCCATAACTACACGATGCTCATTCACCCGAATTTCGACCCTGTCGCCATCCATCTGGGGCCGCTCGCCGTGCGCTGGTATGGCTTGATGTACCTCGTCGCGTTCGTCGCGGCGATCGTGGTCGCCCGGCTGCGGCTGCGGCTGCCGTACGTCGCCGCGCAAGGCTGGACCGCGAAGGACATCGACGACATGCTGTTCTTCGGCGTGTTGGGCACGATCCTCGGCGGCCGGCTCGGCTATGTGCTGTTCTACAAGGCGAGCTTCTATTTCGCGCATCCGCTCGACATCTTCAAGGTGTGGGAAGGCGGCATGTCGTTTCACGGCGGCTTTCTCGGCGTCACCATCGCGATGATGCTGTTCGCGTATCAGCGCAAGCGCTCGTGGTTGCAGGTCACCGATTTCGTCGCGCCGATGGTGCCCACGGGCCTCGCGGCGGGACGCCTCGGCAACTTCATCAACGGCGAGCTGTGGGGCCGCGTGACCGATCCGGCCGCGCCGTGGGCGATGCTGTTCCCGGGCGCCGCGTCCGACGACGCCAACTGGCTCGCCGCGCATCCGCAACTGGCCGCGCAATGGCATCTGAACGAAGTGTTTGCGCAATATCACATGCTGCCGCGGCATCCGTCGGAGCTGTACGAGATCGCGCTCGAAGGCGTGGCGCTGTTTTTCGTGTTGATCTTTTTCTCGCGCAAGCCCAAGCCGCTCGGCGCGATTTCCGCGATGTTCCTGATCGGCTATGGCCTCGCGCGCTTCACGGTCGAATTCGCGCGCGAGCCGGACGATTTCCTCGGCCTGCTCGCGATGGGTCTGTCAATGGGTCAATGGCTGTCGCTGCCGATGATCCTCGCGGGCATCGGCCTGATGGTGTGGGCGTATCGCCGGGGACGCCGCGAGCCGGCGCAGGCGGTTGGCGCGAACTGAGCTGCGCCCGGCTAGCGCAGCGAACGCTGCATGAAAAAACGCCACGGCATCGATGGATGCCGTGGCGTTTCTCTTTGGGGCGCAGACTGAGGCGCTGAAGTTCGCGCGTGCGCGTCACTTCATCTGCACCGACCCCGACACGTTGACCGTCACCGTCGACGTACCGCCTTCGAGCGGCATCGGCGCGCTCTTCGCGTCGGCGCCCATCGCGCGTGCGCTCATCATCATCATCGGACGCGGCATCGCGCCGCTGTGATTCACGTTGACCTCGCGGATCGAATAGCCGCTAAAGCCGAAGGCCTGCGAGGACGCCGCGGCCTGCTCGCGAAACGATTTGATTGCCTCGCCGCTGAGCCGCTGTTCGGCCGCGCGTTGCGCTTCCGGCGACAGCGAGAAACGCACGTTGCCCACCTGCATGATCGATGCCATCTGTCCGGCGAGCTTCGAGGCCGCGGCGAAGTCGCGCGATTCGAGCACGACTTCGGTGCGGCCGCGCCACGCCGAGATACGTCCGTCGCGGTCCGTCGACGGGAAGATCGAGAACGCACCCGAGCGTGCAGTCACGCCGGCCACGCCGCGCGCCTTCTGCAATGCGGCGTCGGCGCGCTGGTTCAGCGTCGACGTCAACGCGGACGGCTCGCTCGCTTCCTGCTCGTAAAACAGCGTGATTTCGACTTCGTCCTGCGGGACTTCCGCGCTCGCCTGCGCATTCAGCGACAGCACGCCCGAAGGCTGCGGCATCATGGTCTGCGCGCGAGCGGGCGCAGGGTTCAGCGCGAGCGCCACAGGCGCGCCAAAGGCGAGCGCGAGTGCGAGGGCCCGTGCGGTTTTTGTCGTCATGGCTGGAATCCTTGTTTGAACAGGTTGTGCACGTTCGACGCGTGCGCCGAGTGATGACGCGATGGCGGCGCGCGGTTTGACGGAAGCGCTAGCGAATGGATCGGGGTGCCGTCGAACGGTTGATTCGAGCTCGCGCTTTCGTCGACCGATTAGGCGCGTTTTATTGACGCTTGGTTCCCCAATTAGTGTTTCGCCGCCGCATCGGGAATGATGGCCTGGACGCGATCACGACACGTGCCGCGTCGCGCATTTGCCCTTAAACCAGCTGTTTAGTGATGAAGCGCCATTCGGCGTCGGTCACCGGTGTGATCGACAGACGGTTGCCTTTGGCGAGCACGCGCATGTCCTGCAATTCGGCATGTTCGCGCAGCGCGGCCAGCGGAATCAATGGGATTTTCTTCTTGAAGACGACGTCGACGAGCATCCAGCGCGGCGTTTCCGGCGACGATTTCGCGTCGTAGTATGGACTCTTTTTATCGAACTGCGTCGGATCCGGATACGCGGTCGACGAGACTTCCGCGATGCCCGCGATGCCGGGCTCCGGACAGCTCGAATGGTAGAAGAGCACGCCGTCGCCGACCTGCATCACGTCTCGCATGAAGTTGCGCGCCTGATAGTTGCGCACGCCGGTCCACGGCAAGGTGCGATGCGGTGCGTTGGCGAGGTCGTCGATGCTTGCTTCGTCCGGTTCGGACTTCATCAGCCAGTAGCGCATGAATCGGAGTGAGCGTGTGAGATTGAACGAGGCGCCAACAACAGGCGCGTGCGGAAAAGCCCCTGAAACAGGCACTCAAACGAAAAAACGACGACCAAAGAAAAACGGCATCGAACCGAAGTCCGATGCCGTTCCAGATAAGGTCCCCGCCTTAGCCGCTAGGCCGGCATCCTGAACCGAGGGTTCAGAATTGGTCGCAGTTAGCAACACTTCGGGTACATCAGACAGAGTGACGCGCACACCCGTGCTACAAATTTCCGCAACCGTGCACATGGCATTGGTTCAAGGAATATATGACCTTGGCGAACCAGGCAGGGAAGCTAAACAGATGAAGCTACAACACAAACCGTTGAACAAGTGACCGGTTCGAAACCGGCCTGCTATTGAGTCAACTACTGCTTACTGCATGCTGTACTGCTCAATCACAGTACCTAATTGTTCGTTCATTTGCTGCATTGTACGCCGGATTTCTTCAGCAGGAAATGCTTCTCCGTGTCGCACGCTGCTTTGCAGCTTAAGCAGTTCCGATGCCAGCGACAGCGCCGCCATCACCGCGATGCGATCGGTGCCGCGCACATTGCTGCCGCTGCGGATTTTCTTCATCTCGGCGTCGACGCGCGCGACCGCCTCGAGCAGCGCGCCTTCCGTTTCAGGCGAACAGGCGAGACGGTAGGGTACTTCGAGAATCGATACTTCGATCTGCTTGGTGGTCATGCGCTTTCTCCGTGTCGGCTCACGTCGCTTGCCGCTTCCTCGTGTTCGGGCTGGGCGGACTCGAGCAGATCGAGCTGGTTATCCGGTTCGCTGCTCGCGCGTGCGCGCGGCAATTTTTCGAGAATCGCATTCAGGCGCACCTGAGCGTCGTCGATCTTGGCGGACAGCGCGTCGCGTTCAGCTTGCAGTGCGTCGCGCTCGGCACGCAATTGCGCGAGTTCTGCGTGCGTGGCTTGTACTTCCGCACGCGTTTGCGCGAGCTGCTCTTCGAGCGCGATCCGCGCTTCATTGTGGCGCTGGCTGATCGCAATCAGCTTGCCGATGTTCTGGGAGAGTGATTCGAGTTCGGTGAGCATGTGCTGCGTCCTCTAAAGACATCGCATTTTAGCGCGGAATATTACAGGTTCCGACAATTGTCTCGTTTCGAGACGTAACAGCATCGCTTCGTGCAGGTTCGTTGCGAGTCGTGTCGTCGACCATAAGATAAAAGACCGGCAATCCATCGGACAATAACCTGCATTCGACAGAACGGATTGCGCTCCGGTTGGCGTTTCTTGACGCCCCGCGAAGCCGCTCCTACACTTCCCGCACTCTGGTGCCCGCGCGCGCTTTTCGGCGCGCGCAGTTAAACGGGAAGCAGGGCGCGCGCGGTGCCAAACCGGATGCGCGAACCTGCGCTGCCCCCGCAACGGTAAACGACCGCATGTGATGTGCTCATGCAGGTCGGTCCTGGTCGCAAGGTTGGAAGTTCAATCTGCGAGTGTGCCACTGCGCGTCACGCGTGGGAAGGCGGGATCGATGTGTCGTAGCCCGGATACCGGCCAGAAAAGAGGGACGTCCCCCGCGAAAACGTTAAACAAGGGGACGCCTCGTGACGCGTCGGCCCGCGGGGAAGCAGGCCGCGCACGCTATCCACAGGAATGTCATCCCATGTTGTCCCCCATCGCCCGCGCGACGCTGCTCGCGTTCGCGAGCCTGCCGCTCGTCGTGCATGCGCAAAGCGCCGAGCCTGTGTCTTCATCGTCCACTGCGGATGCAAGCACCGCGAACGCCGCAAACGTTGCCGATTCGTCAAATCCCGCTTCCGCCGATGCGTCGGGCAACGTGCTGTCGCCGATCGTCGTGACCGCGCAGCGCGGCGCGCAAGCGTTGCGCGATGCGATCCCGCAGACCACGCAGTTCGATCAGCAGGACATCGCCGACACGACCGCGACCGATCTGCCCGGCTTGCTGCGACTCGCGCCCGGCGCGCAAATCTCGCGCACGGGTGGCCCCGGTTCGACCACGAGCCTCTTTCTGCGCGGCGCGTCGTCGACACAATCGCTGCTGCTGATCGACGGCGTGCGCGTCGATTCTGTGAGTCTCGGCTCCGCTCAGCTCGCACAGATCCCGCTCGACCAGGTCGATCACGTCGAAGTCGTGAACGGCAACGTGTCGGCGTTGTACGGTTCGGGCGCGATCGGCGGTGTCGTGCAGGTGTTCACGAAAGACGGCGGCGATCATCCGCCGCGCTTCAATTTTTCTGTCGGCTACGGCAGCTATCACACGCAGACGCAAACGGCCGGCGTGAACGGCGCGCTCGATCAGGACGGCCGCACGACCTTCAACATTTCGCTCGCGCGCACGAAGGGCGACGGCTTTTCGTCGCTCAATCCGCTCGAGGCGCCGGCCGCAAATCCGAACCCGAACGGCAATCTGAACGAGAGCATCAGCGCGTCGCTGCGCCACAAGTTCAACGACAAGTGGGACGCGGGCGTCAGCTACTTCCAGTCGAACAACAACAACAGCTACGACAATGCGTACGGCGTGCCGACCGATCTGAACAACCTCTATAGCAAGGTTCGCCAGGCGTCCGTGTTCGCGAACGGCAAGCTGACCGACTGGTGGACCACCCACTTCACGCTCGCCGAGGGCGACGACCGCAGCGTCTCGAACACCAATGGCATCTACGACGACCGCTTCGATACCGACAATCGCCAGTACACGTGGCAGAACGATTTCGCGCTCGCCGCGAACCAGAAGCTGCAGCTCGGCTACGAGCATCTCGACCAGACTCTCGACTCCGACACGTTCGCCGCGCCCGACCGTCACGTCGATTCGGTCTTCGCCGGCTACAGCGCGCGCTTCGGCCGCAACCAGATTCAGGCCAACGTACGCCGCGATCAGTACTCCGATTTCGGCGGAGCGAACAGTTACTATCTCGGCTACGGTTTCGACATCACGTCGCACTGGAAGGTAACCGCAAGCTATTCGGATGCTTTCCGCGCGCCGAGCTTCGACGATCTGTACTATCCGATCAGCGGCAACCCGTCGATCCAGCCCGAGCGCAGTCACTCGGTCGAAGCCGGTTTGCAGTACGCGACCGATGCGCTCGGCGTGATGCGTCTGAACGCATTCCAGACGCGCTATACGAATCTGATCAACTACGTACAGACGATCCCCGGCATCTATCTCGCGGAGAACGTCGGCCATGCGAAGGTGCAGGGACTCGAAGGATCGTGGAGCGGTCATGTCGGCAAGACCGACGTACGCGCGACGTTGACGCTGCAGAACCCGGTCGATCTCGACAGCGGTACCGACCTCGTGCGGCGCGCGCGACGCTTTGGGTCGTTCGCGGTGAATCGCAGCATCGGTGGATGGCGGGTCGGCGGCGAGTGGATCGTCAGTGGTCCGCGTCCAGACAGCACCGGCAACCTCGGCGGTTATGGCATCGTGAATCTATCGGCGCGCTACAACATCACGAAGGCGTGGTACGTCAGCGCGCAAATCGACAATCTGTTCAACAAGGACTATGAAACGGCCTACTCGTATAACTCGCCGCGACGCGGTGCGTATGTCACGCTCGGCTGGCAGCAGCAGTGACGCGCGCGCCGGGTTGCCCGCATGCGTGAGCGCACGCGGATGAGTCGCGCGTCCGGTTCGCTGTCCGCCGCGATGGCAACGCCACGCCCGATGAATGCGAAACGCGCGGCCGCGATCTGGCTCGGACTCGCGCTCGCCGCCGTCGCGCTGCTCGGCGCGTCGCTCGTGCTCGGCAGCGTGCCGCTCGCGCCGTCGCGCGTGCTTGCGGCGCTCGTGCCAACGCACACGTTCGGCGCCACGGGCAGCGACGATCTCGCCGGCGAAATCGTGCGCACGTTGCGATTGCCGCGCGCGCTCGCGGGCTTCGCGTGCGGCGCGTTGCTGGCGCTCGCCGGCGCGCTGCTGCAGGTGCTGCTGCGCAATCCGCTGGCCGAGCCGTACGTGCTCGGCGTGTCGGGCGGCGCTGCCAGCTTCGCGCTGGTCGCGATGATCGCGGGCGGCGCCTGGTGGATCGTCGATGCGAGCGCGTTCGCCGGTGCGTTCGTGTCGATCCTGCTGGTGCTCGGACTCGCGCGTCGCGAACTGTGGCGCGGCGAGCCGCAGGACACGTCGCCGCGTTTGCTGCTGACCGGGGCGGTGATCGCGGCCGGGTGGGGCGCGATGATCACGCTGCTGCTCAATCTCGCGCCCGATAGCCGTCTGCGCGGCATGCTGTTCTGGCTGACCGGCGACCTCAACGGCGGCGCGCTGCCGTGGACCGCGCTGATCGCGCTCGCGCTCGTGTTGCTCGCGATCGTGCCGGCCGCGCCGCGTTTGAACCTGCTGCTGCGCGGCGACGCGGCCGCGCAAGCGTTGGGCGTTGCGGTGATGCCGCTGCGTTTGCGCGTGTACCTGGTCGCTTCGCTGGCGGCGGCCGCGGCGGTGACGACCGCCGGCACGATCGGCTTCGTCGGTCTCGTCGTGCCGCACATGCTGCGGCTCGCGTTCGGCAACGACCAGCGCATGCTGCTGCCGGCGGCCGCGCTCGGCGGCGGTGTCGCGGTGATGGGCGCGGATCTGATCGCGCGTACCGTGATCGCACCCGCGCAATTGCCGGTCGGCGTGATTACTTCGCTGGTCGGCGTGCCGGTGTTTTTGTGGATGCTGCTCAAACGCCGCCGATGATGCAAGCCGAACCTAGACCCACCTCTTCGATGCTGAGCACGCAACGCCTGACGCTGCGCGCCGGCGCGCGCACCTTGCTCGATGCGTTCACGCACACCTTCCATGCGGGAGAAATCTGGTGTATCGCCGGGCCGAACGGCGCGGGCAAGACCACCTTGCTGTCGACACTGGCAGGCCTGTTGCATCCGGCGGCGGGCCATGTCGAACTCGATGGCGTGCGCGTGGCCGACTGGCAGCCGCTGCCGCTCGCGCGGCGCCGCGCGCTGATGCCGCAAAGCGCGGCCGATGCGTTCAATGCCAGCGTGCTCGACATCGTGCTGCTGAACCGCTTCCCGCATCTGGGCAGCTGGGGCTGGGAGCGCGATGAAGATCGTGCGGCCGCGCAGGCGGCGCTCGAATCGCTCGGCCTTGCGGACTTTGCGGCGCGCGATGTGCTGTCGCTATCGGGCGGCGAGCGTCAGCGCGTCGCGCTCGCGGCAGTGCTGTGCCAGGACGCGCCGCTATTGCTGCTCGACGAACCGTTGTCGCATCTCGATCTGCATCATCAGATCGATTGCCTCGAAGCGCTCGTCGCATGGACGAGCGAACCGGGACGCAAGATACCGCGCAGCGTGCTGTTCTCATGCCACGACCTTAACCTCGCGCGCCGCTTCGCGACGCACGCGTTGCTGCTCGACGGCGCGGGCGGCGCGTATGCGGGCCCGGTGCGCGACGTGCTGACGCCCGCGTTGACGAGCCGCGCGTTCGGCTATCCGCTGATTCTGATTCGCGATGGCGAGCACGAGGCGCTGATTCCCGCGCCGCGCGCGCGTCATGAATCGCCTGCCGGTCATGACGGACAGTCAGGCTGACTATTCATCCCCCATACCTTGTCTCGATCACACCTATGACTCGCATCCCACTCCCGGCCGGTTTGCCCGAAGTCGCGCCGCTCGATCAGACGCTGCGCGCCGAGCTGCAACGGATCATCGATACGCGCACCAAACCGCCCGGCAGCCTCGGCCGGCTCGAAACGCTCGCGCGTCAGATGGGTCTGATCCAGCGCAGTACGCGTCCCAGTGTGCAGCGTCCCGCGATGATCGTGTTCGCGGGCGATCACGGCATCGCCGCCGAAGGCGTGAGCCCGTACCCGCAAGCGGTGACCGCGCAGATGGTCGCGAACTTCATCGCGGGCGGCGCGGCGATCAATGCGCTCAGCCGCGTCGCCGGTCTCGAACTCGAAGTGGTCAACGCGGGCATCGCCACGCCGCTGCCGTCCACCGACGGACTCGTCGATATTCCGATCGGGCGCGGCACGCGCAACTTCGCGCACGAAGCCGCGATGACGCACGCCGAAGCGCTCGCCGCGATGCAGGCAGGCGCCGCGCGCGTGCGTCATCACGCGGCGCTCGGCACCAACGTGATCGGCTTCGGCGAGATGGGCATCGCGAACACGTCGGCGTCCGCCTGTCTGATGAGCCGCCTGTGCGGCGTGCCGATCGACGACTGCGTCGGCCGCGGCACCGGTCTCGACAATGCCGGACTCGCGAAGAAGCGCAACGTGCTCGCGGCGGCGCTCGCGCGTCATCCGGACGCCTGCGCGCCGCTCGACGTGCTCGCGACCTTCGGCGGCTTCGAAATCGCGATGATGACAGGCGCGTTTCTGGCGGCCGCCGAGGCGCGCATGACGATCCTCGTCGATGGTTTCATCGCGACCTCCGCGCTGCTGGTCGCCGATGCGCTCTCGCCCGACGTGCGCGAGTACTGCGTGTTTGCGCATGCGTCGAACGAGGCCGGGCATCGGCGCATGCTCGACCATTTCGGCGCGCAGCCGCTGCTGTCGCTCGACATGCGGCTCGGCGAGGGCACCGGCGCCGCGCTCGCGGTGCCGGTGCTGCGCGCGGCGGCGGCCTTCATCAATGAGATGGCCAGCTTCGATTCCGCGGGCGTCGCGGATCGCGAACCGTGATGCACTCGAACCCACGCTTCGCGGCAACGCGAAGCCCGGCTCGCATCGCTGCGAACATGCACTCGACACGTCCATGAACCCGCTCGCGGAATTGCGCTATTTCTTCACGGCGCTCGGTTACTTCACGCGCGTGCCCGTGCCGCGCTGGGTCGGCTACGAGCCGCATTATCTGAACGCGGCGGCGCGCTATTTTCCACTCGTCGGCGTGCTGGTCGGCGGCTTCAGCGCGCTCGTCTACCTGGCCGCGCTGCGCGTGTTTCCGGCGGGCGTCGCGGTGCTGCTGTCGATGGCCGCATCGCTGCTCGTGACGGGCGCGTTCCACGAGGACGGTCTGGCCGATTGCGTCGATGCGTTCGGTGGCGCCTATACGCGCGACGATGCGTTGCGCATCATGCACGACTCGCGCATCGGTGCTTTCGGTGCCATCGCGCTCGTGATCGCGTTGGCGATCAAGTGGCAAACGCTCGCCGCGTTGCCGCCGCTTTCCGCCGCAAGTCTGATGGGTGCGGCGCATGGCGCGAGCCGCGCGTGCGCGATCAGTTATCTGGCCACGCTCGACTATGTGCGCACCGCGGGCAAAGCCAAGCCGGTCGCGCAGCGTCTGAGCGGGCCAGCCCTGCTGTGCGCCGCGCTGTTCGGGCTGCCGTGGCTGCTGTGGCCGAACGGCCCCGGCGCGCCCGACTGGCGTTTCGCCGCGCTCACGTGTGTCGTGCTGTTGGCGCTGCGCTTCGCGATGGCCCGTTATTTCGTCAGACGCATCGGCGGCTATACCGGCGACTGTCTCGGCTTCGCGCAGCAGATCTTCGAATTGAGCATCTATCTGGTGGGGCTTGCATGGATATCGTCCTGATTCGACATCCCGCTGTCGCGCTCGAGGCGGGGGTTTGTTATGGCCATAGTGATGTCGCGTTGGCGGAAAGCGCCGAGGTCACGTCCAACGCGTTGGCGGTGAAGCTCGCGAGCTTGCAGGTGCCGGCGCCGCGCGTGCTGATCACGAGTCCGCTCACGCGCTGCGCCGCGCTCGCGAACGAGATCGCCAACGACTTCGGCTGCGTGGTCAGCCACGACGAGCGTCTGAAGGAGATGGATTTCGGCGAATGGGAAGCGCAGCGCTGGGATACGATCGATCGCGCCCAGCTCGACGACTGGGCCGCCAATTTCGAACATGCGCGCGCGCATGGCGGCGAGAGCGTCGCGCAATTCGTCGCTCGTGTGCGAGCGTGGTTCGATGCGTTCGCGCTGACGCGCGAGCTGTCGCCCGCGTACGTGGTCACGCACGCGGGCGTGATGCGCGCGATCGCGTCGTGGGTGCTGGAGGTGCCGCTCGCACGTTGCCTGCAGTGGTCGCTCGATATGGCGGGGATCGTCTGGTTGCGGCGTAACGACGAGACGCTGCAGTGGTCGCTGGTGCGATGGAATGCGTGACCCGCGTGCTCATCCGGAGAACTGAGCGTATTTTTTGCGCGTCCCGCGGCGCGTCATGGCGCGGTTTTGTTTGTGCGCGAGCGCGCCAGTTCAAGGTCCTCGCACAGTTGCCGTGCGCCTTGCGCGATGCGCGGCGCGGGGCGATTGATCAGATCGCCGTCGATCGCAAACAGGTTGTTGTTCGCGACGGCCGCGAGACGCGGCCACGCGCGCCATGTGTCGAGTTGCGGCAGCGTCGTGTCGGGCTGCGTCGCGCCGGGCGCGGCCGTGACGATCGCCTGCGGATTCGCCGCGAGCACCGCTTCGGTCGATACGGTCGGCACGAGCGGCTGCAGGTCCGCGAACACGTTGCGGCCGCCGCATAGCGTGATCACGTCGCTGATCATGTGCTCGCCGTTTAGCGTCATCAGCGGCCGGTCCCATACCTGATAGAACACGCTGACTACCGGGCGATTCGCATACCGCGCGCGCAGACGGGCGATGTCGTCGCGATAGGCGGCCGCCGCCGCGTCCGCGCTCGCCGAGGTGCCGAGCAGCCGGCCGAGCTTCGTCAGCGTCACGGCGATATCGTCGAGACGGCGCGGCTCGCTGAAAAAGAGCGGCACGTGCAGCTCGCGCAAGCGCTCGAGCTGGCGCTGCGCATTGCCATGCCGCCAAACGACGATCAAATCCGGTTTCAGCGCGACGATGCGTTCGAGGTCGAGCGCCTTGTTGTCGCCGACGCGCGGCAGTTGCTTCGCTTCGGGCGGATAGTCGCTGTATGACACCGCGCCGACCATCTTTGGGCCGCCGCCCGCGGCGTACAGCAATTCGGTCACGTGCGGGGCGAGGCTGATCACGCGTTGCGCGGGCGCGGCGAGCGTGACGGTCGCGCCGCTGTCGTCGGTGACGGTGATCGCGGCGTGCGCGCTCAGCGCAGATAGAGCGAGCGCCGCGGCGCTGAACCACTGGATCGATCGGCGCGCGGGCGCGGCAAGGCGGGTGGAGCGAGTGAAGCGGGTCATCGGGCGAGGGCGGATCACGAAGCGTTGAACGGCTGCGGTGCGAAGGACGGTGCGCTAACCGGAGCGCGCGGTATCGATCGAATCAACCGCCTGTTGCAGCTGTTGTTCGAAGCGGGTCCATTCGGCTTCATCGCCCGGCAGCCCGAAGCGTACGCTGGCCGATGGCATCCGCGGAGATGGCGGAAAAAGACGCGTCCACACGCCGCGCCGCGCGAGCGCTTCGTGCAATGCGGCGGCGCGCGCATCGTCGGTCCATGCGAAAAGCGGGGTCCCGCGTGTCGCGAAACCGTGCGCATGCAACAGCCCGGCAAGCCGCGCGCTTTCGGTGGTCAGCCGCTCACGCATCCGCGTTTGCCATGCGGCATCGGCGAACGCGGCGCTCACCGCATGACGTGCGGGACCGCTGACCGTCCACGCGCCCAAACTGTCGCGCAACGCGGCGAGCAAGGCCGGCGCACCCAGCACGAAGCCGGCGCGCACCCCCGCGAGCCCGAAGAACTTGCCGGGCGAGCGTAATACGACGAGCCCGTCTCGCCCCGTATGCGCCGCCAGCGACGCGACGCGCGCGGCCGGCAGCGTATCGGCGAAAGCTTCGTCGACCAGCAGCGTGCCGCCGCGTTCGCGCAGCTGCGCGTGCCAGTGCAGCAGCCTCGCGGCATCGATATGGGTAGCCGTCGGATTGTCGGGATTGACGATCACGACATGCGTGAGCGCGGCGGGCAGCGTGTCGAGCTGCACGTCGAGCGGCGCGACCTCGTGTCCGGCGCGCGCGAACGCCGGCGCGTACTCGCCGTAGGTCAGCGGCGCGATGCCGACCGTGGCGCGCGGCAGCAGCGCGGGCAGCGCGCGAATCCCCGCCTGGCTGCCGGCCACCGGCAGCACGTGCGCGGCATCGGGTGCGCCGTAGTAGCGCGCGGCCCGCTCGGCGAAGCCGTCGCCTTCGTCGGGCAAACGGCGCCATGCGTCGGCGGGCAGCGGCGGCACCGGGTAGCCGTGCGGATTGATGCCGGTCGACAGATCGAGCCAATGTGCGTACGGAATGCCGTAGCGCGTCGCCGCTTCGTGCAGGTTGCCGCCGTGTGCGATCGTGTCGCTTGCGGTTTGCTCGCGCGCGTGTATCCGGTCGGTCATGCGCTCGTCCCATCGCTACGCGTGTCGTTTCGCTCAGCCATGAAACGGCACGCTCAACAAGGCCAGCACGATCAGCACGGCCAGCCACAGAATCACCGTGCGTTCGACCAGCATCAACGCGGCGCCCACATGACGCGCCTCGGCGCGATGCCCGAAGCCCAGCGTCGGCCGATGCTCGAGCGTGCCGTGATACACGGCCGGCCCGCCGATCAGCACGTTCAGGCTGCCGGCGCCGGACGCCATCACCGGTCCTGCGTTCGGGCTGTCCCAGCGCGGCGCCTGCTCGCGCCAGCAGCGCCATGCGGTCAGTGTGTCGCCGAGCAGCGCGTAGCTGGTGGCGGTCAGCCGTGCGGGAATCCAGTTCAGCACGTCGTCGATGCGCGCGGCGGCCCAGCCGAAGCGCAGATAGCGCGGCGTGCGATAACCCCACATCGCGTCGAGCGTATTGGCGAGGCGAAAGCCGAGCGCGCCAGGCCCGCCCGCGAGCGCGAACCAGAACAGCGCGCCGAAGATCGCGTCGTTGCCGTTTTCGAGCGCCGATTCGACCGCGGCGCGCGCGAGCGCGGCTTCGTCGGACTGACTGGTGTCGCGCGACACGATCCGCGCGGTCAGCTCACGTGCGGCGGCGAGATCGTGTTGGCCCAGCGCCCTCGAGATCGGCGCGATGTGGTCGCGCAGGCTGCGCGCGCCGAGCGCGAACCACAGCAGCGCGACATGCAGCGCGCAGGCCGCGAACAACGGCAGCACGGCGACCAGCCACCACGCGGTCAACACCGGCGGCAGCACCGCGAGCGCCCATGCGAGCAGCCCCTTGAGCCGCAGACGCCGGTCGTGATCGAAGCGCGCCTCGATGCGCGTGGCCCAGTTGCCGAAGCCGACCAGCGGATGGCGGCGGCTCGGCTCGCCGAACCACCGATCGACGGCGATGCCCGCGACCGCGAGTGTCGCGACCAGCGGCATCGTCAGCGGCGGCATCACGCGTGGCTCGCGCTTTTCAGCGCGAGCGGCAGTCCCGCCACCATCAACGTGGCCACGCTGCTCAATGCGGCGATGCGCTGATTGAGGCGGCCGAGTTCGTCGACGTAAAGGCGGGTGGCTTCGCCGAGCGGCACGACGCCGAGCCCGATCTCGTTGCTGACGATGATGATCTTGCCGCGCGCGCCGGCGAGCGCGGCTTCGAACGCGGTGGCCTGCTCGTAGTAGTGCGACAGCGGCGGTGCGGCGCCGTCGGCGGGACACAGCAGGTTGGCGAGCCACAGCGTCAGGCAGTCGATCAGTAGACACTGGCCCGGCGCGTCGTGTTGCGCTAGCGCGCCCGCGAGATCGTCGTCCGCTTCGACGAGCCCCCAATGCGCGGGCCGCCGCTCGCGATGATGCGCGATGCGCGCCTTGAATTCGGCGTCGTCGGTGACGCGGGCGGTGGCGATGTAGGTGACGGGGAGGGCGCTGTCGCTGGCGAGCCGCTCGGCATGCGCGCTCTTGCCCGAGCGGGCGCCACCGAGGACGAAGGTGAGGTCGCGGGGAGTCATCCTATGATTGTACCGGCGCGATGGGATAATGCCGCTCGATTCCATTACAACGCCACTGTCCACCCTCCACCTGCACCGCCGTGACCCGAATGCCCATTTCCCCCGACACCCTGCCTGTGCCGCGCGGCACGCTGATGATCCAGGGCACCACGTCCGATGCGGGCAAGAGCACGCTGGTCGCGGGACTGTGCCGCCTCGCGCGGCGCGCGGGCGCGCGGGTCGCGCCGTTCAAGCCGCAGAACATGGCGCTGAACAGCGCGGTCACCGTCGACGGCGGCGAGATCGGCCGCGCGCAGGCACTGCAGGCGCTTGCCGCGGGCATCGACGCGCATACCGATCTGAACCCGGTGCTGTTGAAGCCGACCAGCGATCGCGGTGCGCAGGTGATCACCCACGGCAAGGCGCGCATCAATCTCGACGCGCGCGCGTATCACGACTACAAGCCGGTCGCGTTCGAGGCGGTGCTGGAGTCGTATGCGCGGCTGCGCGCGTCGTACGACACGATTTTTGTCGAAGGCGCGGGCAGTCCGGCCGAGATCAATCTGCGCGAGCGCGACATCGCGAACATGGGTTTCGCGGAGGCGGTCGATTGTCCGGTCGTGCTGGTCGCCGACATCGATCGCGGCGGCGTGTTCGCGCACCTGACCGGCACGCTCGCGTGTCTGTCCGACAGCGAGCAGGCGCGCGTGCGCGGCTTCATCATCAACCGCTTTCGCGGCGACATCGGTCTGCTCAAGCCCGGGCTCGACTGGCTGGAAGCGAAGACCGGCAAGCCGGTGCTCGGGGTCGTGCCGTATCTGCACGGCCTGACGCTCGACGCCGAGGACATGCTGCCGCCCGAGCTGCGCGCGGCGGCGAGCGGGGAAGCGCGCCGTCTGCTGCGCGTGGTCGTGCCGGTGCTGCCGCACATCAGCAACCACACCGACTTCGACGCGCTGCGCGCGCATCCGCAGGTCGATTTTCACTATGTGCGCGCGGGCACGCCGCCGCCGGCCGCCGATCTGATCATCCTGCCGGGCTCGAAGAACGTGCCGGACGACCTCGCGTTTCTGCGCGCGCAGGGCTGGGGCGACGTGCTCGCGCGGCATCTGCGGTATGGCGGCCGCGTGATCGGCATTTGCGGCGGCATGCAGATGCTGGGCCGCGAGATCGCCGATCCGCATGGTGTCGAGGGCGCACCCGGCACCTTCGCAGGCTTCGGCTGGCTCGACTACGCGACGGTGCTCACGCGCGACAAGACGCTGAAGAACGTGACTGGGCGCCTCGCGCTGCCCGGCGCACCGGATGTCG
This sequence comes from Paraburkholderia sp. JPY465, assembly GCF_050436725.1. NCBI lineage: Bacteria > Pseudomonadati > Pseudomonadota > Betaproteobacteria > Burkholderiales > Burkholderiaceae > Paraburkholderia > Paraburkholderia sp. JPY465. The sequence continues at coordinate 2,597,321 of NZ_JBNDMT010000003.1, read as the reverse complement.
CCGGCTACGAGATTCACATGGGCGAAACGCGCGGGCCGGCATTGGACACGCCGGCGCTGCGGCTCGACCGTGCTGGTCCGCGCGAGGGCGGCGCGGATCTTGGCCGTCCCGATGGCGCGTTGTCCGCCGACGGCCAGATTCTCACGACCTACGTGCATGGCCTGTTCGACACGCCGGCCGCGTGCGCGGCGCTGCTCGCGTGGGCGGGGTTGAGCGATGCCGAAACGGTGGACTATCCGGCGTTGCGCGAGGCGTCGCTGGAGCGGCTGGCCGATACGCTCGCCGAGCACGTCGATATGCGCGGGCTGTTCGCGGCGCTGGGGTGACGCTTTGCGCCGGCCTTTCGATCGGATCGAAAGCCATTGCTGCGCGGGCGGGGCGCTTAGTACAACACCATCTGCGTGCAACGAAACAGTGCGATGGTCTTACCATCGGGACCAATGACCGTCGCGTCCCAGACCTGCGTGCTGCGCCCAAGGTGCACACTCTTCGCGACCGCGCGGATCGTGCCCTGCGTGGCGGTGCCGAGGAAGTTGCTCTTCAGCTCGACCGTCGTGAAATTGCGCGAATTTTCGGGCAGATGCGCGATGCACGCGTAGCCGCAGGCGGTGTCGGCGAGGCCGATCACGGTGGCCGCGTGCAGGAAGCCGTTCGGCGCGAGCAGCTCGTCGCGCACGGTCAGTTCGGCGATCAGCGTGCCCTGGTCCACGGTCAGCACGCGTAGGCCCAGCAAGTCCGGCAGCGTGCCCTTCTGGCGCTCCTGCAGGCGTTCGACGGTGTATTCCGGGCGCAGTTTGCTCATGAGATTTCAGGTCCTTGTCGATAAAAACGGCGGTTTGCGGCGGCTGATTCGCGATGCGGGGGTTTCGGCCGCGCGGGATTTGTCGATATTATCAACGGCTGAACCGGTGGGCGTACCTGGAGACCGATCTTCGAACGGCAGCGATCATGGAGCCCGCCGGCGCCGGTCACAGCGGATCGGCGGGTACGGAGCAATAGCGCGGCAAACCGGCTGGCAGCGGTCCAGCCTTCTTTCCGGGAGATTTCATGTCGGTGATCGTGGTGGCGAATCCGAAGGGCGGCGTGGGCAAGAGCACGCTATCGACCAATCTGGCCGGCTATTTCGCCGCGGAGGGCGAATGGGTCGCGCTGGCCGACCTCGACAAGCAGCACTCCGCGCATGCGTGGCTCGAATTGCGGCCCTCCACGCTGCCGGCCATCGAAACCTGGGAGGTCAATCCCGACACGCCGGCCAAGCCGCCGAAAGGCCTCGAGCACGCGGTCGTCGACACGCCGGCCGGCTTGCATGGCAATCGCATGAACATCGCGCTCGATCTCGCCGACAAGGTGATCGTGCCGCTCCAGCCGTCGATGTTCGATATTCTCGCGACCCAGGAATTTCTCGAGCGGCTCGCGAAGGAAAAGGCGGTCAGGAAGGGCGCGATCGAGATCGGCGTGGTCGGCATGCGCGTCGATGCACGCACGCGCTCGGCCGAGCAGCTGCATCGTTTCGTCGAGGGATTGAAGCTGCCGGTGCTCGGCTTTCTGCGCGACACGCAGAACTACGTGCAGCTCGCGGCGCACGGCCTGACGCTGTGGGACGTCGCGAAAAGCCGCGTGGAGAAGGATCTGGAGCAGTGGCAGCCGATCGTCGAGTGGACGAACGGCACGGGGAAGAAGGGCTGAGGGCGGGGGGCTGCCCGCCATCAGTCGCGCATCACGAGCTGCGCTCAGCTCCAGGCCTGGGTGGGCACATGGTCGCGGCTGCCCTTGATTTTGTTGTTTTCATCGACGAACACCAGGTCCGGCTTCCAGCCCGCCTTCAGCTCCGCCTCGTCGACCACCGCGAACGCCGCGATGATGACCAGATCGCCGAGCTGCGCGCGACGCGCGGCCGAGCCGTTCAGCGAAATCATCCCGCTGCCGCGCTCACCCTTGATCGCGTAGGTCGAGAAGCGCTCGCCGTTGTTGATGTTCCAGATGTCGATCCGTTCGTTTTCGACGATGTTCGCTGCTTCGAGCAGGTCTTCGTCGATCGCGCACGAGCCCTCGTAGTGGAGCTCGCAGTGCGTGACCGCGACGCGGTGAATCTTCGACTTCAGCATATTGCGTTGCATGATCAATCCAATCCTGTGTGACTGCGCAGTGTAATCAGGTTCGCGCGGGCGGGTGCGGCGTCAGATTTCGAGGTTGTCGATGAGCCGGGTCGCGCCGAGCTTGGCGGCGGCCAGCACGACGAGCGGTGCGTTGGCGTCCTGCGCGCCGGGCGCGATCAGGTTCGAGCGCTTGCGGATCGCGATGTAATCGGGATTCCAGCCGCGCGCCGCGAGCGTCGCTTTGGCCGACTCCTCGAGCTTCGCGAAGTCGCGCTCGCCCGCGAGCACTGCGTCGCGCACGCGATTGAGTTCGGCGGCCAGCATCGGCGCCTCGGCGCGCTCGGCGGCCGAAAGGTAGCGGTTGCGCGAGCTGAGCGCGAGGCCGTCGGTGTCGCGCACGGTTTCGGCGGCGACGATGTCGGTCGGCAGCGCGAATTGGTGGCACATCTGGCGCACGATCATCAGCTGCTGATAATCCTTCTTGCCGAACACCGCGACGCGCGGCTGCACGCACGACATCAGCTTCATCACCACGGTACAGACGCCGTGGAAGAAGCCGGGACGGAATTCGCCCTCGAGGATGTCGCCGAGATCGTGCGGCGGATGGACGCGATACTCCTGCGGCTCCGGATACATGTCCTTTTCGGTCGGCGCGAACAACACGTAGACGCCTTCCTTCTGCAGCTTCTCGATGTCGGCTTCGAGCGTGCGCGGATATTTGTCGAAATCCTCGTTCGGGCCGAACTGCAGGCGATTGACGAAAATGCTCGCCACGACCGGGTCGCCATGCTGGCGCGCGAGGCGCATCAGCGACAGATGGCCCTCGTGCAGGTTGCCCATCGTCGGCACAAAGGCCGTGCGGTTCTGGCCGCGCAACTGGTCGCGCAATTCATGGATCGAGCTGATGACTTTCATGATCGGACAGGGAAAGGCTCGCGCGGCGCGCGATCCGGTTGGCGCGACACCTGGCGGAATCGCGCGGGTCATCGCCTCGCCGGCAAATGACGGGTTCGGAGCGCGGATTGTAGTGGATTTGGGCAGCGGGCGCACCGAATCGCGGCGGCTCCTCGGAGCGGCGCGCCGCGAGCTTGCCGCGCGGTTCCCGCTGAGGCCCGCCAGTCTTCGCTGCGACGGTTCCTAACGATTTTCCCGCGATCCGGCCGCTATTTCGCAATCAGGCCGGCAGATACGCCAGTCGCACGTAAATCGGCGCGAACGGCTCCGCCTGGGTGATTTCGACGAGCGATTCGCGGCACAGTTCGAGCACGGCGATGAAGTTCACCACGACCACCGGCACGCCGCGGCTCGTGTCGAACAGATCGGAAAACTCGATGAAGCGCGCGTTCTGCAACTGCCGCAGTATCAGGCTCATGTGCTCGCGCACCGACAGTTCCTCGCGCGAAATCTTGTGATGCTGGACCAGCTTCGCGCGCTTGATCACGTCGGCCCACGCGGCGCGCAGGTCGTCGCTGTTCACGTCCGGGAACCGCGGCGTGACGCTCTGCTCGATGTAGACCTCGGCGCGCAGAAAGTCGCGCCCGAGCTGCGGCAATTGGTCGATGCGTTGCGCGGCGAGCTTGATCTGCTCGTATTCGAGCAGGCGGCGCACCAGTTCGGCGCGTGGGTCTTCGGCTTCTTCGCCGGTGTCGGCCTTCTTGACCGGCAGCAGCATGCGCGACTTGATCTCGATCAGCATCGCGGCCATCAGCAGATACTCGGACGCGAGTTCGAGATTGGTCTTGCGCAGTTGCTCGACGTAGCCGAGATATTGCTCGGTGACATCCGCCATCGGGATGTCGAGCACGTTGAAGTTCTGCTTGCGGATCAGGTACAGCAGCAGGTCGAGCGGCCCCTCGAAGGTTTCGAGGAACACTTCGAGCGCGTCCGGCGGGATGTACAGGTCGTTCGGCAGCTTGAACAGCGGCTCGCCGTACAGACGCGCGAAAGCGACGCCGTCGACCGTATCGGGCGTCGAATCGGTCGCGGGCGTGGAAAGCGCGGTGTCGGACGGTGCCGGCGCTGGGCCATGAACCGGGCCGTGGACCGGTTCGTGAACTGGGCCGTGAAGCGGACCATGCACCTCGTCAGCGTGACTCATCGTCGGCGTGACTGGGGCGCTTAGAAGTTCTGGTAGTACGAGTAAGGCGTCTGCTGCACGCGCGAAGCTTTCTGCTCGGCGCGCTCTTCCAGATCGATCGGCTGTTTGTCCCACAGCAGTGCGCGGCCTTTGCGTTGCTCGGCCTCGAGATTGGGCTTCTGTTGCTTGAGCTGGTTCAGGAACTGGGTGATGTCCGATTGATACATGGCTCGACGTCCGTGGTGGGTAAGGTGGCGGCTCTCCGCTGGCCGCTGCGCGGTGCCGCTAGGAGGGCGCCGTCATCCGCGATTTTACCGCATGCGCCGCGCGCGGTCGAAAATCGCCACAAGCCGTCTATTTTTGAGATGAAGCGCGGGGCGCCGCCTGGAGCACGATACGGGTCGATTGGGGTCGCATTGTGGTCAAATAGCATGCCTCGATCGCGCAGCGCGGCCGGGGCGCAAGAATTCACTCATTGAGGCCGGAGGTCCTGTTTGGCGGGAGGTACGATCGACAAGCCGCGTGTGTGGCGCGGCGAGACCGGCCAGACGCGAGGGCCCGCGCGCGAGCGCGAGGCGCTCGCGCGGTGCTGGCTGCGCGTGTCGTTCGCCTTCGGCCTCCTGATGTTGCTGCTCGCCGGAGGCGAGGCCTACGCGGCGAGCAAGGCGCCCAGCTATAAAGTCGAGGTGGTCGCCGAGCCGCGCGCGCTGCGCCGGCTGCTCCAACAGCACCTCGATATCTCGCGTTTCGCGAAGCGCCCCGACGTCAGCGACGACCAGTTCTCGTTCCTGATTACCGCGACGCCGCAGCAGGCGCGCGATCTCGCCGCGACGCAGGGCTATTTCTCACCGCTCGTCAGCACCGACGTGCGCACCGTCGACAACATGCGCCAGGTCACCGTGCGCGTCGAGCCGGGCCCACAGACCAAAGTCACGTCGGTCGATCTGTCGTTTCGCGGCGCGGTGCTGACCGAAGACCCGTCGCGCGAAAACGCGACGCGCTTCGCGTTCTCGCTGCACGAGGGCCAGCCGTTCTCGCAGGGCGACTGGGACGACGCGAAGAACGCGTCGCTGCGCGAGCTGCAATCGCGCCGCTACCTCGCCGCGAAGATCTACCACTCGGAGGCGCTGATCGATCCGCGCACGCACACCGCGAAGCTGTCGGTGATCTACGACAGCGGGCCGACCTTCACGATGGGCCAACTCGACGTGCAGGGCACGAAGCGCTATCCGGAACGCATCGTCCATAACGTCAATCCGATCTCGCCGGGCGACATCTACGACACGCGCACCGTCGCCGAACTGCAGCGGCAACTGCAGAACACGCCGTACTTTGCGAGCGTGGCGATCGACCTCGACAACGACCCCAGCAAGCCGCTCGACACGCCGGTGCACGTGAAGGTGTCGGAGTTTCCGTATCACAGCTTCCGCGGCGGGGTCGGCTATTCGACCGACAACGGTCCGCTCGTGCAAGGCGGCTACACGTATCTGAACACGTTCGGCGCGGCGTGGCCGTTCACCGTCGAAGGCCGCGCCGACCAGACGCAGCAATACGGCCAGGTCCAGCTATCGATGCCGCCGGGCCAACGCGGCTGGACCAACAGCGTGCTCGCGTCGTACACGACCACCGACGTCTCCGACACGCGCATCTACAGCATCCGCGGCGGCGTGCAGCGCTCGCGCACGTCGCAGTTCCTCGATTACAGCTATTCGCTGCTGTTCTACAACGATCAGCTGAACCAGAACGCCGCGCCGCCGACCCGCGCGCACGCGCTGGTGCCGGGGTGGTCTTGGACCCGGCGCGACACCGATGACCCGCTGTTCCCGCGCCGTGGCAACCTGATCCACGTCGAGGCGGGCTTCGCGGTCAAGGGAGTGCTCGCCGACCAGTCGTTCATCCGCGGCTACGCGCGCGGCCAGCAGTACTTCCCGATCGGCGACAACGACATCGTGCTGATCCGCGCCGAGCTCGGCGGCGTATTCACCAGCGGCAGCTCGAGCGGCGTTCCGGCGTCGCTGCTGTTCCGCGCGGGCGGTTCGAACTCGGTGCGCGGCTACGGCTTCCAGAGCATCGGCAACAACGTCGCCGGCTCGGTCCTGCCGACCAAATACCTGGTGACGAGCGCGGCCGAATATCAGCACTGGTTCTCGCACAACTGGGGCGCGGCCGTGTTCTTCGACATCGGCACCGCGACCGACACCTGGGGCGAGAAAATCTTCTATCCTGGCGCCGGCGTCGGCGCGCGCTGGCGCAGCCCGGTCGGCCCGGTCAATCTCGATGTCGCCTACGGGATTCGCGACAACAGGGTGCGGCCGTACATCACGCTCGGCATCGCGTTCTGACGTTTGACGACAACCCGCCACCTTATTTGCCACCGTATTCACGCATGACCACCGACGTCACCGACCCGCCCCCCGCGCAGCCGCCCGGCGCCACGCCGCCAGGACCGCCGGACGGGCAGCAGCCGCCCGACACGCCGCCGCCGAAACGGCGCTGGGGCCGGCTGCTGCTGAAGGCGATCGCGGGCACGGTGATCATGCTGGCGCTGCTGGCCGTACTCGCGGTCGGCCTGCTGTACGGCGCGCTGACGACCGAGCGCGGCACCGCGTACGCGTGGCACGCGGCCGTGAAGCTGCTGGGCGGCCGGCTCACCGGCACGCTCGACGGCGGCACGCTCGCGCACGGCGTGCAACTGCGCGACGTGCGCTGGCGCAGCCTCGACGGCAACGGCACCGACATCCAGATCGACCGCGTCGCGGGTAGCTGGGCGCTCGCGCGCGAGCCGTGGCGGTTCACGATCGATTACCTGCACGTCGGCACGATCGAGGCGCGCATGGGCCCATCGTCGCCGAGCAGCAACGAGCCGATGAAACTGCCGCAGGATCTGCAATTGCCGATGCGGCTGGAGATCCGCGACGTGCGGGTCGAGCGGCTGCTGCTGCACCAGGGCGCGTCGACGACGGAGCTCTCTAGCTTCGCGTTTCACGGACGCAGCGACGGGCGTCATCACGAGGCCGCGATCGATCGGCTCGAGACGCCGTTCGGCGCACTGACGGCAGCGGCGAAACTCGATGGCGTGCCGCCGTTTCCGCTCACCGGCGAAGTCGGTTATGCGGGCAAGGTCAACGATGAAGCGGTGCAGGTGGCCGGTCACCTGAGCGGCAGGCTCGAGCAACTGGTCGCCGAGCTCGATGCGAGTGGCATGAAGCTCGCCGGCCACGCGCGGGTCGAGGCGGCGCCGTTTGCCGCGGTGCCGTTGCAGCGCGCGACGCTGAGCTTCGATCATGTGAATCCGCAGGCTTTCGCGCCCGGTGCGCCGTTGGCCGATCTGGCGGTGCGCGCGGAGTTGCAGCCGGTGGAGTCCGGCGCGGCGGGCGCTGCCAGCGCGGCTAGCATGGCCAGCGCGGCCGAACCGTCGGCCGCCAGCCATCCGCACCACCTCTTCGGCGGCCACCACGCGCCGGCCGAACCGGCGGCGGGTTTCGCCGTCGCGGGCCACATCTCGATCGTCAACGCGAAACCCGGCGCAATCGACCAGAAACTGCTGCCGCTGATCGACGCGAACGCCGACGTGCGGCTCGACGCCCGCACGCAGAGCATCTCGAACCTGAACGTGCGGCTCGTGCGCAACGCGACGCTCACCGGGGGCGGCACGCTGAGCGGCCGGCACGGCCAGCTCGATTTGAACGTCGCGCGGCTCGACCTGAACGCGCTGCAGGCGACCGTGCGGCCGACGCAACTGTCCGGCCCGATCGGCATCCGCCTGAACGACGACATCCAGAGCCTCACGCTCGACCTCGCCGACCCCGCCGCCGCGCTGCGCGCACAGGGCAAGATCACGTTCGATCCGGCGCGCATCAGCTTCAACGACGTGCGCGTCACGTCGGGCCGCGGCCGCATCGATCTATCGGGCGCGCTCAAACACGATGCGAATTCGACCTACAACCTGAAGGCGCAACTGACCGATTTCGATCCGCTGTCGCTGACCTCGCAGATGCCGGCGCGCACGCCGGTCACGAGTTCCGCCGCGCCCGCCGCGCGCGGCGCGCGGAGCGAGCGGCAAGCGCAGGCCGCGGCGCTCGCGGGCAGCACCGCTGGCGCGAAGAGCGCGGCGCCCGGCGATCAGGCCGCGGCCATCGCGAAGAACACCGCGCAGGCCGCGGTGCAGACCGAAGTGCTCGAGCGCAGGACGCCGGCGCCCGCGCATCGCGCAGCCGCGCGCGCGGCCCCACGCCCGGCCACGCCCGCGCGCAGGATCGAGGCGCGCGTGACCGCCACGCTCAGCGCGGCCGGCGTGCTCGCGCCGGTCTTCACGACGCGCGCCGAATTCACGCTCGGCCCGAGCGTTTACAACGACCTGCCGCTGACGGGCGGCGGCATGATCCAGTTGGCCGGCTCGCGAATCCTGCCGAGCCGCGCGAATCTTTCCATAGCGGGCAATCAGGTCAATCTGCAAGGCAGCTTCGGCGCGGCCGGCGACCGGCTGCACTTCGCCATCGACGCCCCACAGCTCGATCGGCTCGGCTTCGGCCTCGCGGGCGCGGTCGCCGCCGACGGCGACGTGACCGGCTCGTTCGCGCATCCGAACGTGACGCTGAACTACAAGGCCGACAGCGTCGTGTTCGCGAGCAACCGTGTCGGTCACGCACAAGGCCACGCCGAGTTGCGCGACGGCGCGAACGGCGCACTCGCGTTCACGACCGACGCGCGCAATGTCAGCGCGGGCGGCGTCGACCTCGCCACGCTGACTGCCCGGCTGTCCGGCACACGCGCGAATCACACGCTCGAAGCCGCCGCGACCGGCAAGCTGCAGGACCGTCCGCTCGATCTGACGCTCGCCGCCAACGGCAAGCTGACCGACACGCGCGACGGCTCGCGCTGGGACGGCACCGTCACGCGTCTGCAGAATCGCGGCACGCCGGCGCTCAATCTCGAATCGCCGCTCGCGGTCAGTGCCGGGCCGGGCCACCTGACGCTCGGCGCGACGCGTCTGACGATCGAAGGCTCGGCGCTGGCGCTGAAGTCGTTCGCATTCGATCATGGCCGCATCCAGTCGGCCGGCAGCCTGACCGACGTGTCGCTCGCGCACTTGCAGGAGTTGCGTCGCCAGATCACCGGCGAGCCGCCCGCCGTGCGCACCGACCTCGTGTTCGACGGCGACTGGGACTTCTCGCTCGGCGCGACGGCGAGCGGCCACCTCGAGCTGCGCCGGCGCAGCGGCGACGTGACGGTCGAAATCGGCCGCGGTCTAGCGTCGATGGGCATTGGCGCGATCCGCGCGCGCGCCGAATTCACCGGCGGCAACCGGCTCAACGCGACCGTGCATGCGCAGGCGAGCCGCATCGGCGTGATCGATGCCGACGCGCACACGCCGCTCGTGCTGCGCGACGGCATGTTGACCGTCGATCCGCAGAGCGCGCTGTCGGGCAACGTCAACGCGAACGTGCCGTCGCTGCGCACGACGGGCGGCCTGCTCGGCCCGAGCTACCTGCTCGACGGCCGTCTCGCGCTGCAACTCGCGCTCGGCGGCACGGTCGCGAAGCCGAACGTGACCGGCTCGCTGACCGGCGACGGTCTGTCCGCGACGGTCGTGAGCCAGGGCGTGCAACTGAAGGACGGCGTCGTGCGCATCGCGCTGTCGCAGAACACGGTGGACTTCCAGCAGGTCGAGTTCCACGGCGCGAGCGGCACGCTGCGCGCGACCGGGCGCGTGCGCCTCGACAGCGCGGAGCCCGACATGACCGCGAGCATCGTCGCGGACAAGCTCGATGTGTTCGCGTCGCCGGACCGCCATCTGTCGCTGTCGGGCAGCGCGAACATTTCGAACGGCGGCGTGGAGCGCGGTCCTGTGATCGACGGCAAGTTCGTGGTCGATAGCGCGCTGTTCGATCTGCCCGAGCAGGCCGCGCCGAGCCTCGGCGACGACGTCGTGATCATCCGCCCGGACGGCACGCGCTCGGGCGGCCGGCCGCGTCCGACCGAAGGCGGTCAGCCGCCGGCCAGCCCGTTCGCGCCGCGCGCGAACATCGAGATCGGCCTCGGTAACGACTTCCGCTTCCGCGGCAAGGGCGCCGATCTCGGCCTCGCCGGCACGATCACCGCGACGAGCGCGCCGAATACGCCGCTGCGCGCGGTCGGCAATGTGCGCGTCACGCCGGGTTCGACCTACACCGCATTCGGCCGCAAGCTCGCGATCGAGAACGGCTTCTTCACGTTCAACGGGCCGGTCACGAATCCGGGCATCAACATTCTCGCGATGCGCCGCAACCAGCAGGTCGAGGCCGGCGTGCAGGTGACCGGCACGCTCCAGGCGCCGGTCGCGCGGCTCGTGTCGGAGCCGAGCGTGCCGGACAACGAAAAGCTGTCGTGGCTGCTGTTCGGCCACGGCACCGACCAGGGCAACAACCTCGGCCAGCAGAGCACGATGACGACGGCGCTCGCGCTGCTCGGCAGTGCGACGGGCGCGCGGATCGCGCAGACCGTCGGGCTCGACGAGTTTTCGATCGGCCGCAGCGACGTCGGTCTGACCGATCCGCAAGTCGTGATGGTGTCGAAGGCGATCAACGAGTGGCTCGTGATCGGCTATGAGCAGGGGCTGCAGTCGGCCAGCAATGCGATCAAGGCGACGATCAATCTGACGCGGTACTGGTCGCTGGTCGTCTACGGCGGCACGTTCTATGGCGCCGACGTGTTGTACACACGGCGCTTCGATCGGATCGCCTGGTGATGAGGGCAGCATAAAAAAACGGCACGCCTGGAAGCGTGCCGTTTTCGTCATACCTGCTTGCTGCGAGGTGGGGTGGGGCGCCCGAGCGCGCCGCGCGTTACTTCACGCGCATGCCGGGCTTCGCGCCGCTATGCGGCTCGAGCACGTAGAGGCCCGGTTCGGCCTTCTCGTCCGCGGCCGAGGCCGCCAGCACCATACCTTCGGACATGCCGAACTTCATCTTGCGCGGTGCGAGGTTCGCGACCATCACGGTCAGTTTGCCGATCAGCTGCTCCGGCTGATACGCGGACTTGATGCCCGAGAACACGTTGCGGGTCTTCTCTTCGCCGACGTCGAGCGTCAGTTGCAGCAGCTTGTCCGAGCCTTCCACCGCCTTGCAGTCGACGATTTTCGCGATGCGCAGATCGACTTTCGCGAAGTCGTCGATAGAGATGATGCCGGACTCTTCTTCCTTCGCGGCGGCGGCGGCCTTGGCGTGTGCCTTCGCCTTAGCCTTCGCGTCGGCCGCCGCCGCTTCCGGCGTGGCCTGCAGCGACTCGCGATTGGCCGCGAGCAGCGCCTCGATCTGCTTCGGATCGACGCGCGTCATCAGATGCTTGTACGCGTTGATCGGGCGCGCCGAGCTGAGCGGCACGGCGGCGTCGGCCCACACCAGTGGCTCGATGCCGAGGAACGCCTCGACCGCTTCGGCGAGCTTCGGCAGCACCGGCTTCAGCGCGAGCGACAGCAGACGGAACGCCTCGATGCTGACGCTGCAGGTCTCGTGCAGCGCGACCGCGTTGGCCAGATCTTTCGCCTGATCCCAGGGCTTCGCGGTATCGACGTAGGCGTTGACCGCGTCGGCGAGCTCCATGGTCTGACGCAGCGCGCGGCTGTACTCGCGAGCCTCGTAGTGCGCGGCGATCTGGGGCAGCGCCGCGCGCAGCGTGCCCAGCAGCGGATGGTGCATCGCGCTGTCCTGCACGCGGCCGTCGAAGCGCTTGATCAGGAAGCCGGCCGCGCGGCTCGCGATGTTCACGTACTTGCCGACCAGATCGCTGTTCACGCGCGCCTGGAAGTCGTCCAGGTTCAGGTCGAGGTCTTCCATCGTGCTGTTCAGCTTGGCCGCGAAGTAGTAGCGCAGCCATTCCGGGTTCAGGCCGGTGTCGATCACGCTTTGCGCGGTGATGAAGGTGCCGCGCGACTTCGACATCTTCGCGCCGTCGACGGTCAGAAAGCCGTGCGCGAACACGTTGGTCGGCGTGCGATGGCCCGAGAATTCGAGCATCGCGGGCCAGAACAGCGTATGGAAATACAGGATGTCCTTGCCGATGAAGTGGTACTGCTCGGCGGTCGAGCCCTTGCGGACCCACGCGTCGAAATCGAGGCCGCGCTTTTCGGCGAGGTTCTTGAAGCTCGCGTAGTAACCGACCGGCGCGTCCAGCCACACGTAGAAATATTTGCCGGGTGCGCCCGGAATCTCGAAGCCGAAGTACGGCGCGTCGCGCGAGATGTCCCAGTCGGCGAGCTTGGCTTCGCCGGCGTCGCCGAGCCACTCGCGCATCTTGTTGGTCGCTTCCGGCTGCGCAAGGCCGCCGACCCACGCGCGCAGGAAGTTCTCGCAACGCGGATCGGACAGGCGGAAGAAGTAGTGCGTCGAGGTCTTGCGAATCGGCGTCGCGCCGGAGACGACCGAGTACGGATTGACGAGCTCGGTGGGTTGATAGGTCGAGCCGCAGACTTCGCAGCTGTCGCCATATTGGTCCTTGGCGCCGCATTTCGGGCACTCGCCCTTGATGAAACGGTCCGGCAGGAACATTTCCTTGACCGGGTCGTATGCCTGTTCGATCTCGCGCGCGTCGATCAGCCCCGCTTCTTTCAGCGCGAGGTAGACGCTTTCGCTGAGCACGCGGTTTTCGTCGGAATCGGTCGAGTAGTAGTTGTCGAACGAAATGCCGAAGCTGTCGAAGTCGCGCTTGTGCTCCAGCCACACGCGATCGATCAGCTGTTTCGGCGTCAGTCCTTCTTTTTCCGCGCGCAGCATGACCGGCGTGCCGTGCGTGTCGTCGGCGCCGACGTAGTAGACCTCATGACCGTGCATTCGCAGCGCCCGGACCCAGATGTCCGTCTGGATATATTCGACCAGATGGCCGATATGAATCTGCCCGTTCGCATACGGAAGGGCCGACGTGACGAGAATCTGACGGCGGCCGGACGGCGCGCCTGCGGGGAGGTCGGTGGCGGGTGCTGACATAAGGATCGGGGTGCCTGCGGTGGGACGAAACGATGATTTTAGCAGGGCGCACGCCGCACGCGGGCCAAGCGCGGCGGGCTGGACGAGCGGAGCAGAGGGGGATGGGCGCTGCGGTGAGGGACAACCGGGGGCGACGCCTCGCGAGCGAGATGTAAAACCGCGCGGGCAAAAAAAAACCGGGGTCGATAAACCCCGGAGCAACAACGACAAGAGGAGAATGGTGACGTGACGGCTTCGCCAGTCACGTACCGTAAAGACAGACCGCGGATTTTCCGTAGAGTTCGAAATTTTTTTCGATTTACCGACAAACCGGTCCGGCGGCTCATTCCGGACGCCAGCCGGGCTCGTTTGGCCGCAACGCCCGGCCGGCCCGGCGGCGCCTTCTCCTGTTGACTTGCGCTTATTGCGTCGCGTGCTGGGCGGTGGCGCGCAGGTAGATCTCGACGCGACGGTTCGCCGCACGGCCGGCTTCGGTGTTGTTGTCGGCGATCGGCTGGTTCGGGCCCATGCCGGTCGCCGACAGGCGCTGCGGCGCGATACCGCGTTGCGTCAGATAGCCGGTCACGCTCTGCGCGCGGTTGACCGACAGCGTCTGGTTGTATTGCAGCGAGCCGGTGTTGTCCGTATGGCCGACGACCGATGCGACGACTTCCGGATTCTGCTGCAGCGTCTGCGCGAGCTGGTCGAGCACCGGCGCGAACGTCGGCTTGATCGCGTAGCTGCTAGTGTCGAACGTGACCGAACTCGGGATGTTCAGCTTGAGCGAGCCGTCCGGCTGCTCGGTGATCTGCGTGCCGGTGCCCTTGGTCGCGCCCGACATGCGGTTGCGGATGTTGTCCCAGTTGTAACCGGTGATGCCGCCCACCGCGGCGCCGGTCGCCGCGCCGATCGCCGCGCCCTTGCCACCGCCGAAGATCGCGCCGAGCGCGGCGCCGGCACCGGCGCCCACGCCGGTGCCGACTGCGGTGTTGGTGCCCTGTTGGGTCGCGCAGCCTGCCACCAATGAGCCTGCCACGGCGAGTACGGCCACGCGAGTCATGATTCTTGCATTCATCTTGGTTTCCTTTCGTGTGCGAATAAACCAGCGGGTAGCGGTCAGTCTATGCACCGAACATTACGGCAACGCAGCGACCACCCAGAAAGTTCAGGAACGATTCCTGCGCCTTGCTTCGCGCGGTCCGACAGCGAAGCAGGGTCTTCGGGCACCGTCTGCCGTCAGACACTACAATAATGCCTGAACACGCAGCGATGCGACCCTACGGCGTCCCGCGTGCCCCGAAGGGTGCCCGGCACGTTAGATTTTCGCAATGCCGCATAACAATTTCTTGCAATTCCGCCGCGTGGGCGATTCGTCCATCCTCACGCCGCACCTCTTCCCCACGGAGTATCAATGAGTATCGATCGGGCTTTGGTCGACGCCGCTGTCGCGGCCGTCACTGACCCCAACACGGGCGCACCGTATGCGGCCGCGAAGAGCATCCGCAACGTGGTTGTGGAGGGCGACGCGGTCAGCCTTCAGGTGACGCTCGGCTATCCGGCGAAAAGCCAGTTCGACGCGATCCGCCAGCAGTTCGCCGACGCGCTGCGCGCGCTGCCCGGCGTCGCGAACGTGCACGTCGAGGTTTCGCAGCAGATCGCCGCGCACACGGTGCAGCGCGGCGTGAAGCTGCTGCCCGGCGTGAAGAACATCGTCGCGGTTGCGTCGGGCAAGGGCGGCGTCGGCAAGAGCACGACCGCCGTGAATCTCGCGCTCGCGCTGGCGAGCGAGGGCGCGTCGGTCGGCATTCTCGACGCCGACATCTACGGTCCGTCGCTGCCTACCATGCTCGGTATCGAGGGCCGCCCTGAATCGCCGGACGACAAATCGATGAACCCGATGACCGGCCACGGCGTGCAGGCCAACTCGATCGGCTTCCTGATCGAGGCGGACAACCCGATGGTATGGCGCGGCCCGATGGCGACCTCGGCGCTCGAACAGCTGCTGCGCCAGACCAACTGGCACGAACTCGACTACCTGATCGTCGACATGCCGCCCGGCACCGGCGACATCCAGCTGACGCTCGCGCAGCGCGTGCCGGTCACGGGCGCCGTGATCGTCACGACGCCGCAGGACATCGCGCTGCTCGACGCGAAGAAGGGCCTCAAGATGTTCGAGAAGGTCGGCATCCCGATCCTCGGCATCGTCGAGAACATGGGTCTGCACATCTGCTCGAACTGCGGCCACGAGGAGCACATCTTCGGCGCCGGCGGCGCCGAGCGCATGAGCAAGGAGTATGGCGTCGACGTGCTCGGCAGCCTGCCGCTCGACATCACGATCCGCGAGCAGGCCGACTCGGGCCATCCGACGGTCGCCGCGGACCCGAACGGGCGCATCGCGGAGATCTATCGCTCGATCGCGCGCAAGGTCGCGGTGCATATCGCCGAACGTGCGCGCGACATGAGCTCGAAGTTTCCGAACATCGTCGTGCAGAACACCTGAGCGGCCGTCCGGGCAAGGGATTAGGGGCGATCTCGATCCCTATTTTCATGAGCTCTCGCGGTATCATGTCGACTTCACGGGTTCGGCTCGGCGGCCGCAGGGGCGGCCGCCAGGCCGACAAGAGGATCGCATGGGAAAACGAATCGACGGGCACGCGGTACATGCGTTCATCGTCCTGACTGCCGGCTGTGTGCTGTTGAGCGGCTGTGGCGTCTTCCTGAGACCACAGGAAAAGCGCGCCGACGCGCAGTTACTGCCCACCGTGGGCAATCAGGCACACGGCCTCGTGACCTTTATCGAGCGCTCGGACGGCGTGCAGGTCACCTACAATCTCCCCGGCTTGCCGCCCAATAGCGACCACGCGCTGCAGGTGCACGAGCGCGGCGACTGCAACGCCGCCGACGGCTCAAGCGCCGGTCCGGTGTTTTCGCCGGCGGCCGAACGGCTCAAGGCCGGCGCGCGCGTCGAGGGCGATCTCGGCAACATCCATGCGGACGCGAACGGCGTGGCCACCGGCTTCATCGTCGCGCCGGACGTCGCGCTCGACGGCATCCGCTCGGTACTGCAGCGCGCGGTTTTGCTGCACCGCGACGCGACCGATCCCTACGCGTACCCTCAGCACGGCGCTGGCACGGCCATCGCCTGCGGCGTGATTCGCCAGCAGTGAACGGCGAGCGCGCTTTCGCCGCCAGGCCACCGCTCGGTGGCATACATGACGCCATCGGCGGCAGCGATTCCGTGATCGCGTAAAATAAGCGGCCTTCGCCGGCTGAGCGCCGCAGCGCCGCCGGCAGTTTTCATCTATCTTTTCGTCACACCTGACATTCACGTCGAGCAGCGTTCACCTATGACCATCAAATCTGACAAGTGGATCCGGCGCATGGCCGAGTCGCACAAGATGATCGAGCCGTTTGCGCCCGATCAGGTTCGCGTCTCACAAGACGGCCGGAAGATTGTCAGCTACGGCACCTCGAGCTACGGCTACGACATCCGCTGCGCCGACGAATTCAAGATCTTCACCAACATCAACTCGACGATCGTCGATCCGAAGAACTTCGACGAGAAGTCGTTCGTCGATTTCAAGGGCGACGTCTGCATCATCCCGCCGAATTCGTTCGCGCTCGCGCGCACGGTCGAGTACTTCCGCATTCCGCGTAGCGTGCTGACCGTCTGCCTCGGCAAATCGACGTATGCGCGCTGCGGGATCATCGTCAACGTGACGCCGTTCGAGCCGGAATGGGAAGGGCACGTCACGCTCGAATTCTCGAATACGACACCTTTGCCTGCGAAAATCTACGCGAACGAAGGCGTCGCCCAGGTGCTTTTCTTCGAAAGCGATGAGATTTGTGAAACGTCGTACGCGGATCGCGGCGGCAAGTATCAAGGTCAGCACGGCGTCACGTTGCCGAAGACCTGACGTCGGCAGCGTCCCGACCCACCAGTTATTCGGGTGACCGCTGCGCTTTCTACATAACGCAGCGGTCGTTTTCTTTTTGGAGAATCGCCCATGAAGTTCCGTTTCCCCGTCGTCATCATCGACGAAGATTTCCGCTCCGAGAACATCTCGGGTTCCGGCATCCGGGCTTTGGCCGAAGCCATCGAGAAAGAAGGCGCGGAAGTGCTCGGGTTGACGAGCTACGGCGATCTGACCTCGTTCGCGCAGCAGTCGAGCCGCGCGTCGTGCTTCATCCTGTCGATCGACGACGACGAACTGCTGCCGTACGTCGACAACGTGGTCGTCGAAGGCGAGACACCCGAGCTAGCGGCCGCGATCGTCGCGCTGCGCGCGTTCGTGACCGAAGTGCGCCGCCGCAACGCCGACATCCCGATCTTCCTGTACGGCGAGACGCGCACCTCGCGCCATCTGCCGAACGACATCCTGCGCGAACTGCACGGCTTCATCCACATGTTCGAGGACACGCCGGAGTTCGTCGCACGCCATATCATCCGCGAGGCGAAGGTGTACCTGGATTCGCTCGCGCCGCCGTTCTTCAAGGAACTGGTGCAGTACGCGGAAGAGGGTTCGTACTCGTGGCACTGCCCGGGCCACTCGGGCGGCGTCGCGTTCCTGAAGAGCCCGCTCGGCCAGATGTTCCACCAGTTCTTCGGCGAGAACATGCTGCGCGCCGACGTCTGCAACGCGGTCGACGAACTCGGCCAGCTGCTCGACCACACCGGTCCGGTCGCGGCCTCGGAGCGCAACGCCGCGCGCATCTTCAGCGCCGACCATGTGTTCTTCGTGACCAACGGCACGTCGACGTCGAACAAGATCGTCTGGCACGGCACGGTTGCGCCGGGCGACATCGTGCTGGTCGACCGCAACTGCCACAAGTCGATCCTGCACGCGATCACGATGACCGGCGCGATTCCGGTGTTCCTGACGCCGACGCGCAACAACTTCGGCATCATCGGCCCGATCCCGCGCAGCGAGTTCGAACCGGAGAACATCCGCAAGAAGATCGAGGCGAATCCGTTCGCGCGCGAAGCGCTCGCGAAGAACCCGAACCTGAAGCCGCGCATCCTGACGATCACGCAAAGCACGTACGACGGCGTGGTCTACAACGTCGAGATGATCAAGGAGATGTTGGGCGAATGGCTCGACACGCTGCACTTCGACGAAGCGTGGCTGCCGCACGCGGAATTCCACGAGTTCTATCAGGACATGCACGCGATCGGCGCGGGCCGTCCGCGCATCGGCGCGATGATCTACGCGACGCACTCCACGCACAAGCTGCTCGCCGGCATCTCGCAGGCGTCGCAGATCGTCGTGCAGGATTCAAAGAACAGCCGCTTCGACAAGCATCGCTTCAACGAGGCCTATCTGATGCATACGTCGACAAGCCCGCAGTACGCGATCATCGCTTCGTGCGACGTCGCCGCGGCGATGATGGAAGCGCCGGGCGGCACCGCGCTCGTGGAGGAATCGATCGCCGAAGCGCTCGACTTCCGCCGCGCGATGACCAAGGTCGACACCGAATACGGCGACGACTGGTTCTTCAAGGTGTGGGGCCCGGACCAGTTCGCCGAGGAAGGCATCGGCTCGCGCGAAGACTGGATGCTGCGTCCGGACGACGCGTGGCACGGCTTCGGCCCGCTCGCCGAAGGCTTCAACATGCTCGACCCGATCAAGGCGACGATCGTCACGCCGGGTCTCAACATGGACGGCGGCTTCGACGACACCGGCATTCCCGCGGCGATCGTCACGAAGTACCTGGCCGAGCACGGCATCATCGTCGAGAAGACGGGCCTGTACTCGTTCTTCATCATGTTCACGATCGGCATCACGAAGGGCCGCTGGAACTCGATGGTGACCGAGTTGCAGCAGTTCAAGGACGACTACGACACCAACCAGCCGCTGTGGCGCGTGCTGCCCGAGTTCGTCGCGCATCATCCGATGTACGAGCGTGTCGGCCTGCGCGATCTGTGCCAGCAGATCCACGGCGTATATCGCGCGAACGACATCGCGCGTCTGACGACCGAGATGTACCTGTCGAGCATGGAGCCGGCGATGAAGCCGTCCGACGCATTCGCGAAGCTCGCGCACCGCGAGATCGACCGGGTACCGATCGACGAACTCGAAGGCCGCGTCACATCGATCCTGTTGACGCCGTATCCGCCGGGCATTCCGCTGCTGATTCCGGGCGAGCGCTTCAACAAGACCATCGTCAACTACCTGCGTTTCGCGCGCGAGTTCAACGAGCGCTTCCCGGGCTTCCATACGGATATCCACGGGCTCGTCGGCGAAATGGTCAACGGGCGCATCGAATATTTCGTCGATTGCGTGCGCATCTGACGATGGCGTGGGTGAAGTTGCTGACGGGCCTGCCCGCCATCGGGCGCTGGCGGCGCGGGGCCGGCGTGCTGGCGTTCGCGCTCGCGGCCGGCACGCTGGTGCTCGGCGCCATCGCGAGTCCGGCGGCGCATGCCGAAGTGGCCGCCGCCGATCCGATCGATGCGGCGATGCGCACCTGTCTCGCGCGCGCCGACATGTCGACGACGATCGGGCAGGTGCAGTGCATGGACAATGCGCGCATCGGCTGGATGGCCGCGGTCGATAGCGCGTACCAGCAGTTGCTCGCGAAGGTGCCGCCCGCGCGGCGCAGGCTGTGGGAAAAGAGCCAGTCGAGCTGGCTCGCGTCGCGCGATGCCGAGAAGCAGTTGCTCGCCGCGGTCTTCGCGACGACCCAGGGCTCGATGTACGTGCTTTCCGAAGCCGACATGCAGCTGCAGCCGGTACGCGACCGCGCGCTCGTGCTGCGCAGCGCGCTCGCCGATGCGAGCGGTCCGGCGCCGCGCCGGCCGCGCGCGTGCAACGCCGATGCGCGCTGCGAACACGCGATGTTTGATCTGAACCGCTACTACCGTGTGCTCGAATCGAAGATGCCGGCGAAGTCGCGGCCCACGCTGGTGCACGCGCAACGCGCGTGGAATGCGTATCTGACGGCATCGACGCCGCTCGTGGACGAACGCGGACGAATCGACATCATCGGCGCGCGCGTCGCGACGATCAAACGGCTCTCCGAAACGGCCGGCAACCACTGACGGCCGCCGAGCGGCGCGACCCGCCGCAGCTTCAATCCCATTGAACACCGTCTGCGCGCGGCTGCGGCGGCGCGAGCGCCGGCTCGCCGCGCAGATCGCGCATCGCATCCTCGATGATCGCGGACATCGTGTTGAGCGCGAGGTCGTTGTCGTCGGTGCCGAACGGCTCTTCGAGCTGCGACGCGATCGCTTCGTGCGCCATGAACGTGTACGCGACGAACACCGCGAACACCGGCGTGAAAATGCCGATGCTGTTGACGAGCCCGAACGGCAGCGACGCGCAGAAGAAGTACACGGTGCGGTGGATCATCACCGAATACGCGAACGGCAACGGCGTCGAAGCGATGCGCTCGCAGCCGCCGATCACGTCCGATAGTCCGTTCAGATTGCGGTCGAACGCGAGCACCGTGATCGGATCGAGTGCGCCCGCGCGCGCCGCGCGCTGCACCCATTCGCCGAGGCACAGCATCAGCGTGGCCGGCTTGTAGCGCGATCCCATTACACGTTCGAACAGTGCGCCCGGCAGCCGCGCGGCAAGGTCGTCGCGGGCTTCGGTCTTGCGCAACTGGTGACGCAGCGCATGCGGAAGCGCGCTCAGTATCGCCAGAAACGCGGCGGCTTCCTCTTTGGGCAATTCGCGCGACGGCAGCGTCAGCGCCTGGCGCGTCAGCGAGCGCGACTCATTGAGCAATTGTCCCCACAGCTTGCGCGCTTCCCACCAGCGGTCGTAGCTCGCGTTGTTGCGAAAGCCGAGAAACACCGCGAGCGCAATGCCGACCAGCGAGAACGGCGCGATCGAGTTCAGGTTCAGGCTGACGGGCAGCAGATGATCGTGCGCGGCGAGCGCAATGATCGAGATGACAAAGATCAGGAAAAGCCGCGGCAGCAACTGCGGCAGCACCGAGCCGCGCCACGCGAGCAGCATGCGGAACCAGTGGAGATGCGGGCGAATGATCATGGACGCGCGGTTCGTCTGAAGCGATAGAGCGCTTATTATCGATCGCTTTTCGCGTCCCCCGAACAGAAAAACCCGCGGCGTGCGCATCACAGACGATGCACACGCCGCGGGTTCGTTCACCGCAAGCGCAGCGGGACAGCAGCTAACCGCGCGTCAGTCGCGCGCCGACGAAGCCGCGCCGTGGCTCAGCCAGTCGAGTACGGCCGTTGCGTCGTCGTCGGCGCCTTCGCGCGCTTTCTCGACCGTCTCGGCCACCTCATCGCTCGGCACCGCGCGGCGAATCGCCACGCCGACCGCCAGAATGTCGATCATCACGAGGTGCAGGATGCGCGAGATCATCGACAGTTGCGACTCGCGAATCTCGATGTGATCGGTTTCCAGCGCGACGGTCGCGCGCTTCGCGAGCGGCGTGTTGCTCGAGGTGATCGCGATCACCTGCGCGCCGGCCTGCATCGCGACGTCGAGCACGCGCAGCAGCTCGGGCGCGCGCCCCGACTTCGACACCGCGACGATCACGTCGCCCTTGCCGAGCAGCGCGGCCGAGGCCGCCTGCATGTACAGGTCACCATACGCGATGGTCGGAATGCCGAAGCGGAAGAATTTGTAGTGCGCGTCCTGCGCGACGATGTTCGAATTGCCGAGCCCGTAGAACTCGATGCGCCGCGCGCCGTTCAGCAGGTCGATCGCGCGCTCCACGTGCTCGAAGTTCAGATGCTCGCGCAACTGCAGGATCGCCGACACCGTGTTGTCGAGCACCTTCGCGCCGAAATCGGTCGCGGTGTCGCCGAGATGCACCTGGCTGTGGCTGACCGGAATCGTGCCGGTCAAGCCGGTCGCGAGCTTCAGCTTGAAATCCGACAACCCCTGGCAGCCGAGCGAGCGGCAGAAGCGGATCACGGTCGGCTGACTGACGTCGGCCTTGCGCGCGATGTCGACGATCGGATCGTTGATGATCGAACGCGGATGGTTCAGCGCGAGATCGGCGACGCGGCGCTCGGCCGGCGTCAGCGCGTCGCGCATCTGGCGAATCCGCTCGAACACCGCCGACGAGCTGCCGCCCGCGCGGTTCGACAGCTGCTCCGCGAGAATCGCCGATACGCCGAGAAACGCTGGGTATTCGGCGGTGATCACATAGGTCGGCACGTTCTGCAGATACGCCTCGAAGCGGCCCTTCGCCTCGAAGCGCTTGCGGAACGACGAACGCGCGAACAACTCGCCGAGGCGCGGCACCACACCGCCGCCGATATAGATGCCGCCGAGCGCGCCGAGCGTCACCGCGATATTCCCGGCGAAGGTGCCGAGAATGCCGCAGAACACGTCGACCGATTCGGCCGCGAGCGGCTCGCCTTCGTGCGCGCGCTTGACCACCTCGGCCGGATTGACGCTGGCCGGCACGCGTTTCTTGTCGCGGCCCGCGAGCGCGCGATAGATCACCTCGAGGCCCGGACCCGCGGCCACCCGTTCGAACGACACGTGCGACCACTTCTTGCGCGCGTAGTGCAGCACGATCTCTTCGCGTTCGTCGGCGGGCGCGAAGGTGGCGTGGCCGCCTTCGCTGCCGAGCGCGATCCAGCGGTCGTCGGCGGGGATCAGGCCCGACACGCCCATGCCGGTGCCGGGGCCGAGCAGGCCGATCACGCTGTTGGGCCGGCGCTGGCCGCCGCCCACCTGCACGCGCTGCGTGTCGGTGAGACCGGGCAGCGCCATCGCGAGCGCGGTGAAGTCGTTGACGACGAGCAGCGTGTCGAAGCCGAGCGTGCGGCGCGTCGCTTCGATCGAAAAGGTCCAGTCGTGATTGGTCATGCTGACCTGGTCGCCGTCGACCGGGTTCGCAATTGCGATCGCCGCGTGATTGACGCGGCCGATCTTCGTGTCCTTCAGATACTTCTTGATGACGTCGGCGACGCTCGGATACTCGGCGCAAGGATAGACCTGCACCGAACCGATTTCGCCAGGGCCCGTCTCGAGCGCGAAACGCGCATTGGTACCGCCGATGTCGGCCAGCAGCCTCGGTCCATCGGCGTGCTGGGCCGCCCCCGGCACAGCTTTAGTTTGCACACCAGTAGACATCGAGTCTCACTCCCTTGTCGTTTGCCAGTTGCGAGATGGCATTTTTTTGTAGCGCAGCGGATGCGGCGTTGAGCACGTCCATCTTGCGCGGTCCTGCGATCAGCAGAAACAGATGCTTCACGTCCTTCAGCGCGGACAGCGACCAGCTCACCCGCGCGTGCGGCGCGGCGCCCGGATGCACGGCGACGAAACGCTCGGTCGTGGTGATCGCGTGATCCCATTCGGGCGCGTCGGCGAAGATCGACGCGGTGTGGCCGTCTTCGCCCATGCCCAGCACCGCGACGTCGGGCGCCGTGGCAAAGCGCGCGTCCGCGTTCAGCGCGGCGACGTGCGAGTGCAGATCCTGGCTGGTGTCGACGAGCGGCCAGAAGGTCGCTTGTTGCGCGGCGTTCTGCAGCAACATGGCGCGCGCGAGCTGCGCGTTGCTCGCGCTATCGGTCTCCGGCACCCAGCGGTCGTCGACCAGCGTGATCGCGATGCGGGGCCAGTCGAACGTCTGCGTCGACAACGTTTGCAGAAACGGACGCGGGCTGCTGCCGCCGGACACGGCCAGCATGGCCGGGCGCGCGAGCGGGGTTGACGTGCCGGTGCCGGCTGCCTGTGCGGCAAGCGACGCATGTAACGCATCGCCCACCGCTTTCGCCAGCGCGTCGGATTGGGCGCGCTGGTCGTCGAAAGCGTGAAGCTCGATCACTTCTCCTCCGTGCTGCATTCTTGTTGGATCTGCGGAATCAGCCTGACTGCTCTCGCGCGATGCCTGCATGGCGGGGTGGCCCGCAGACGCCTGACGCGATACCGGCGCGACTCCGTTCAGTTCGTCGGTGGTGTTGCCGTCGCCGCGCGCCGAGATGTTCATCGCGCGCGGCGCCGTCCGTCAATTCATCAAACTCAATTCTCTTCTTCGAGCCAGCAGGTGCCGTGCTGGGCGAGCATCGCGCTCGCCGCGGCCGGTCCCCACGTGCCCGCCGCGTACGGCTTGGGCGGCTTGGTGGAGGCCTTCCATTCGTTCAGGATCGGCTCGACCCAACGCCACGCGGCTTCCTGTTCGTCGCGCCGCACGAACAGCGCGAGGCGCCCGTGAATCACGTCGAGCAGCAGCCGTTGATACGCCTCCATCTGGCCTTCGCGGAAGAACCGGTCGAACGCGAGATCGAGGTATACGCTCGCGAGGTTCATACCCTCGCCGGGCTGCTTCGCGAGACAGTACAGACGGATCGTCTCGTTCGGCTGCAGCCGGATCACGAGGCGGTTCGCACCCGCGCGCAGCGCCGACGCGCCAAGCGCCGAATGCGGCACCGCACGGAAATTCACGACGATCTCGGCGACGCGATCGGCGAGCCGCTTGCCGGTGCGCAGAAAAAACGGCACGCCGGCCCAGCGCCAGTTCTCGATCTCGACCTTCAGCGCGACGAAGGTCTCGGTCGAGCTATCCGGCTTCACGCCTTGCTCGGTCGCGTAGGCCGGCACCGTGTTGCCGCGGATCACGCCCGAATGATACTGGCCGCGCACCGCGACCTTGCCGATTTCCTGCGAATCGACCGGTTTTAGCGCGCGCAGCACGCGCAGCTTTTCGTCGCGAACCGAGTCGGAGTCCATCGAGTGGGGCGGCTCCATCGCGACGATCGACAGCAGTTGCAGCAGGTGGTTCTGCACCATGTCGCGCAGCGCGCCAGTATTGTCGTAGAAATCGCCGCGCGCTTCGACACCGAGTTCCTCGGCGATCGTGATCTGGATGCTCTCCACCCACTCGCGGCGCCACAGCGGTTCGAACAGCGCATTGCCGAAACGCAGCGCGAGCAGGTTCTGCACCGGCTCCTTGCCGAGGTAATGGTCGATCCGGTAGATCTGCTCTTCCGCGAAGATTTCGCCGACCGCGTCATTGATCGCATTCGACGACTTCAGATCGTAGCCGAGCGGCTTCTCGAGCACGATGCGCGCGTTGTTATTCAGACCCACCGCGGCGAGCGCATGGCAGATCGGCACGAACAGCGACGGACCGGTCGCCAGATAGAACACTCGGATGCCGGGCATATCCTGGATCGCGTCGCGCAGTTGCGCGAAGTCATCCGGATTGCCGAGATCGATCTTCACGAACTCGATGCGCGCGAGGAAGCTCGTCCACGCGGCTTCGTCGAGGCCGTTTTTCGACACGTGCGGCTTGACGTGCCCCTCGACCCACTGCAGGTACTCGCCGCGATCCGCGATGTGCCGCGCGACCGCGACGATCTTGCCGTTGTCGGCGAGCATGCCGCCCGCGCGGTGCGCCTCGAACAGCGCGGGCAGGATCTTGCGCATCGACAGATCGCCGGTGCCGCCGAAGAGAACGAAGGTGAAGCTTGAGTCGGTATGCATGAGTCTCCGTCGATGTCCTGAAAGGCCGCCGCGCTGATCGGACACTGCACGTGCAGCGACCCGGAAAAGCGACCGTAGTCCAATAAAATATTTTTTGACACTGAATTGTAGTTTAACTACAATCCAAATCAAGAGGTAGCGTTAATTCGAAGAAAAAGAGCGTGCGCTGTGCAGACGAAATGCACGCTTTTTGCGAATCGGCGGGCGTCCCCGGCATGCGAACGGACAATGGGGCAACGCTTTCCGGTACGCGCCAGCAGGGTGCCGGCGGACCTTACGGAAAGTCGGGGAGTCGACGGGCCTGCGGATCGTTTCCGTGGCCGACGTCAGGCTGGCGTCGGATTGGTGTATGAGGTACCTCGAGTCTGCCGCGCGATGCGGGCAGGCAAAAATCAAAAGAGGAGACAGTCAGTTGCATCCCGAACCACTCACCTCTTGAGCGTCCAGCGGCCGGACATCGGTCCGCCGGCACATGCCCTCGCGCATGCGCCCGACCGTGCTCGATCGCCCGGTGTTTTGCCTGTTAGAACCAACCACAGCACCCTGGCGACATCAGGGGCCATTCGTTTTTTTGTTCAGGTGTCTGGAGGAGATAAGCAATGAAATTTCGCGCGATCATGGGCGCTCTGTGCGCTGCGGGTCTGATGTGTGGCGTGTCGGCCGTGCAGGCCGCCGAGTCGATCGAAGTGCTGCACTGGTGGACTTCGGGCGGCGAATCCAAGGCCGTCGGCGTCCTCAAGGACGACATGACGAAGCAGGGCTACACGTGGAAGGACTTCGCGGTCGCAGGCGGCGCTGGCGCGGCTGCGATGACGGCACTGAAGACGCAGGTGATCTCGGGCAACGCGCCGAGCGCCGCGCAGATCAAGGGTCCGCTGATCCAGGACTGGGCTTCGCAGGGCGTGCTGGTGCCGATCGACTCGGTCGCGGGCGACTGGAAGAAGAACCTGCCGCCGCAAATCGACAAGATCATGCAAGCGGACGGCCACTATGTCGGCGCGCCGTTCTCGGTGCATCGCGTGAACTGGCTGTACATCAACAAGGCAGCGCTGGACAAGGCAGGCGGCAAGGTGCCGACCACGTGGCCTGAGTTCTTCGCGGTGGCCGACAAGATGAAGGCCGCGGGCATCCAGCCGATCGCGATGGGCGGCCAGCCGTGGCAAGACCTGACGCTGTGGGAAGACGTCGTGCTGTCGGAAGGCGCGGACTTCTACAAGAAGGCGCTCGTCGACCTCGACGAGAAGACGCTGACCTCGGAGAAGATGGTTCAGGTGTTCGACACGGTCCGCAAGATCCAGGGCTACTTCGACGCGGGCCGCACGGGCCGTGACTGGAACCTCGCCACGGCGATGGTCATCAACGGCAAGGCCGGCATGCAGTTCATGGGCGACTGGGCGAAGGGCGAGTTTACCAACGCCGGCAAGAAGTCGGGCACGGACTACATCTGCGCGGTGGTGCCGCAAACGGACAAGGCGTACACGTTCAACGTCGACTCGTTCGTGTTCTTCCAGCAGAAGGGCCAGAAGGCGGCGACGCCGGGCCAGCTCTCGCTCGCCAAGACGATCATGTCGCCGGAGTTCCAGGAGCAGTTCAGCCTGTACAAGGGTTCGATCCCGGTGCGTCTCGGCGTGCCGATGGACAAGTTCGACGACTGCGCGAAGAAGTCGTACGCGGATGAGCAAATCGCGATCAAGGCCGGCGGTTATGTGCCGTCGCTCGCTCACGGTATGGCTCAGCCGGATGCCGCTGCAGGCGCGATCTCCGACGTCGTGACGAAGTTCATGAACTCGCAGCAAGATTCGAAGACCGCGGTTCAGGCTCTCGCGAAGGCAGCGAAGACCAAGTAAGCGTAGGTACGAAGCGTTGCGCCCGGCCGCTTGCATCTGAAGCGCCGGGCGCGCCCTTCGGGCCGTGTCGGGTCGGACCTCGAGCTGCTTCGGTTCGCAGCGCAGTCCGGCAGGACGCGGCTTACCCGGGTTTCATGGAGTCACACCCAGGCCGTCGCGGTCCCGCGCCATGTGCGCACGGGCAGCCCGGCGGTACAGTTTCAGCAGGAGTCGAGTAGTGACTGCTTCCATCAGCGGGAACGGGAAAACGGCCACCGTCGCCCGCCGCACGTCGCCCATGGCGGCCCTTGCCGATCGCTATATTCCGAAGCTGGTGCTCGCACCCAGCGTCGTGATCAGCCTGATCTTCGTATATGGCTTTATCGCAATCACCGGCTATCTGTCGCTGTCTACTTCGCGACTGATGCCTCGTTGGGAATTCGCGGGTCTCGACCGCTATCGCGAGCTGTTCCAGAACGACGTGTTCTGGACTTCGGCCGAGAACCTCGGCTGGTTCGGCATTCCGTTCATCGGTATCTGCATCGGTCTGGGTCTGTTGCTCGCGATCCTGCTCGATCAGCAGATCCGCAACGAAGGCGCGCTGCGCGCCGTGTTCCTGTATCCGATGGCGCTGTCGTTCATCGTGACCGGCACCGCGTGGCAATGGATTCTGTCGCCGGGCATTGGCATCGAGAAGGTGTTTCACGACTGGGGCTGGACGAGCTTCGAGTTCAACTGGCTCGGCGACCCGGACCGGGCGATCTTCTGTATCGTGATCGCCGCGGTCTGGCAGTCCACCGGCTTCGTGATGGCGCTGTTCCTCGCCGGTTTGCGCGGCGTCGACAGTGAAATCTTCAAGGCCGCGCAGATGGACGGCGCGGGCCTGCCGACCATCTACCGCAAGATCGTGATTCCGAGCATGCGGCCGGTGTTCTTCTCCGTGCTGCTGATTCTTTGCCACATCACCATCAAGACGTTCGACCTGGTCGTCGCGCTGACCGCCGGCGGTCCGGGCACGTCGTCGTCGCTGCCGGCCATCTTCATGTACACGTTTTCGTTCAATCGCGGGCAGCTCGGCGTCGGCGCGGCCTCGTCGATCATGATGCTCGCCACCGTGGTGGCCGTGCTCGTGCCGCTGATGTATCTGGAATCGAGGAGCACCCGCAATGCAACCTAAGATGACGATGAGCCGTGCCGTCATTTACGCGGCCCTGCTTCTGTTCGCGCTGTACTTCCTGTTTCCGTTGTACGTGATGCTGTCGACATCGTTCAAGGACATCGATCAGCTGCGCACCGGCAACCTGCTGACGCCGCCGACGAGCTGGACCTTCGCGCCGTGGGTCAAGGCGTGGAGCGGCGCGTGTACGGGGGTGCGTTGCGAAGGCATGCAGCCGTTCTTCATGAACTCGGTGCGCATGGTGATTCCGGCCGTGCTGATCTCGTCGATCATCGGCGCGTTCAACGGCTACGTGCTCACGCACTGGCGTTTTCGCGGCGCCGATCCGATTTTCACGATGCTGCTGGTCGGCTGCTTCATCCCGTTCCAGGCGATCCTGCTGCCGATGGCGCGCCTCGAAGGCATCCTCGGCCTGTCGAACACGGTGAGCGGTCTGGTGCTCGTGCACGTGATCTACGGTATCGCGTTCACGACGATGTTCTTCCGCAACTTCTACGTGAGCGTGCCGGCTGAACTCGTGAAGGCCGCGCGTATCGACGGTGCGGGCTTCTTCACGATCTTCACGAAGATTCTGCTGCCGGTGTCGCTGCCGATCTTCATGGTGTGCCTGATCTGGCAATTCACGCAGATCTGGAACGACTTCCTGTTCGGTATCGTGTTCTCCGGCGTCGATTCGATGCCGATCACCGTGGCGCTGAACAATCTCGTGAACACCTCGACCGGCGTGAAGGAATACAACGTGGACATGGCCGGCGCGATCATCGCGGCGCTGCCCACGCTGCTCGTCTACATCATCGCCGGACGTTACTTCGTGCGCGGCCTGACCGCGGGCGCGGTGAAGGGTTAAATCATCGTAGAGCGACGGCGTTTCACCGAATGCGTGCCGCCGTCACCTGACAAGACGTTTTCAAGCAGTACCAGAGACTAGAGGATTCACAGCATGGCAAGCCTTTCCATCCGTGACGTGTACAAGACCTACCCGAACGGGGTGCCGGTTCTGAAGGGTGTCAATATCGACATCGAAGACGGCCAGTTCCTGATTCTGGTCGGCGGCTCGGGCTGCGGTAAGTCGACGCTGCTCAACATGATTGCCGGTCTCGAAACCGTGACCAAGGGCGAGATCCAGATCGACGGCAAGACCGTCAACAACCTGTCGCCGAAAGATCGCGACATCGCGATGGTGTTCCAGTCGTACGCGCTGTATCCGTCGATGACGGTGCGCGACAACATCTCGTTCGGGCTGAACATCCGCAAGGTGCCGAAGCAGGAGCAGACGCAGATCGTCGAGCGCGTGTCGAACACGCTGCAGATCAAGCATCTGCTCGACCGCAAGCCGGGTCAGCTGTCGGGCGGCCAGCGTCAGCGCGTCGCGATGGGCCGCGCACTGGCGCGCGATCCGGTGATGTTCCTGTTCGACGAGCCGCTGTCGAACCTCGACGCGAAGCTGCGTATCGAGATGCGCTCGGAAATCAAGCTGCTGCATCAGCGCCTCGGCACGACGATCGTCTACGTGACGCACGACCAGATCGAAGCGATGACGCTCGGCGACCGCATCGCGGTGATGAAGGACGGCATCGTCCAGCAGTTCGGCGCGCCGCAGGAAATCTACGACTCGCCGTCGAACCTGTTCGTCGCGGGCTTCATCGGCGCGCCTCCGATGAACTTCATCGAAGGCAAGCTGGTCGAGCAGGGCTCGGGTGTCGGCATCGAACTCGATACGGGCATCGCGCGCAAGGTGCTGGTGCTGCCGTTCGATTCGGCGAAGGTGCGCTCGCACATCGGCAACAACGTGATTCTCGGTCTGCGTCCGGAGCGCATCACCGATGCGCGCAGCGCGCACGGCGACGACTCGAAGCTGCAGCCGGTCGAAGTGAAGGTCGACGTGATCGAGCCGACCGGTCCGGACACGCTGGTGTTCGCACAGGTCAACGGCAAGCGCATCGTGAGCCGCGTGCACCCGGCGTCGAACCCGCAACCGGAGAAGAATGCGACGCTGCTGTTCGATACGTCGAAGGCGGTGTTGTTCGATCCGTCGAATGAAGAGCGGATTGCGTAAGCGGTCGCATACGCGCTAGAGACGTCGCATCAGAAAAGCCCCATGCGTTCAGTTGCGCATGGGGCTTTTGCTTTTGGAGCCGTCATGCCGACTCGGGCAAACGCAAATCCGGATTGCTGCGCGCGAGCTCGCCGACCCAATCGATGAACGCGCGCAGCCGCGAACTCAGATTGCGGCGATGCGCATACAGGATCGACAGCGGCGTGCCGGGGCTCGTGTAGTTGCCGAGAATCTCCGTGAGCGCGCCTTGCTCGATCAGCTCGGCGACCATGAAGCGCGACGGCTGGATGATGCCGTGGCCCAGCACGCCCGCGGTGATGTAGACCGAGCCGTCGTTGACGGCGAGCGTGCTATCCATCGCGACGCGCTCGATTTCGCCGTCCACTTCGAATTCGAACGGGAAGGTGCGGCCGCTGCGCGCGGACACGTAGTTGACCGCGCGATGCTCGCCGAGGTCGGCCAGCGTGGTCGGCGTGCCGAACTTCTGCAGATACGCGGGAGACGCGCATGTGACGATGCGCGCAAGCCCGATGCGCTTCGCGACGAGGCTCGACTCTTCGAGCGTGCCCATGCGGATCACGCAATCGACGCCGTCCTGAATCAGATCGATGTTGCGATCCGCGAGACCGAGACGTACGTCGATCGCGGGATATTGTTCGTAGAAGTCGTCGAGCGCGGGCAGCAGCAGCGAGCGCGCGAGCGTGCCGGACGTGTCGACGCGGATCGTGCCGGCCGGATTCTCACGCTTGTTCGATAGCGACGACTCGGCATCGGCGACGTCGGCGAGAATGCGCACGCAACGCTCGTAGAACGACGCGCCGTCTTCGGTCACGCTGACCTGGCGCGTCGAGCGGTTCAGGAGCCGCACGCCGACGTGTTCCTCGAGCGCCTGGATCGTGCGGCTGACCTTCGCGCGCGGCAGATCGAGCGATTCCGAAACCTTGGTGAAGCTGTTCGCTTCGACCACGCGCGCGAAGATCTCCATCGCTTCGAAACGGTCCATAGGGTGCCTTGTGGTGGTGAGCCAAGAGAAGAGCGGGGCAGGTTTGCGACACGACAGGAAGTCTACAGCCACGAAATCAGGTTGTCTGCCGCGCCTCTTTCGCGCGAATCAGCCACCGCCGCTCGCGGCTCAATCCCGGTCCGGCGCGCCGAGCGGAAATAGCGGCCGATACGGCCGCGCCTCGTCGACCGCGCGGGCGAACGACGGCCGCGCGAGCAGCCGCTGCCGGTACGCGCGCACGTGCGCGAACGCGGGGTCGATCGGATGCGTCCAGTCGGCGTAGAACAGGAACGGGGCGGCGCCGCAGTCGGCGAGGCTGAAGCTGTCGCCAGCGGCCCATTCGCGCTCGGCCATGTGGCGATTGAGCCAGGCGTAAGCGGTGTCGAGCATCGCGCGCGCATCGGCGACGCCACGCGCGTCGCGCTCGGCTTCGGGGCGCAGGCTATCGAACACGACCTTTTGCTGCGGCGTCGAAATGTAGTTGTCGAAGAAGCGGTCCAGCATGCGCACCTCGAGCGCGGCGCGCGGGTCGGCCGGCAACAACGCGACAGGCCCCGGATAATGCAGGCCCAGATATTCGATGATGATGGTCGCCTCGACCACCGTGCGCCCGCCGTCGACGAGCACCGGGAAGCGCTTGATCGGCCACAGCGCGGCGAATTCGGCCATGATCTGCGGGTCGTCGTATGCGAGCACGCGCATCTCGAACGGCGTGTGGTTTTCGTACAACGCGGTCAGGGCCTTCTGGCAGTACGACGAGAACGGATGGGCATAAAGCTTCAGGGGCATCGCGATCACCTTTGAAGGTTGCACAGCACGAATCCACGGTGGCGGCGAGAGCCACCGCGCGACGGCCAGGCTGGCCGTTTACCCCACGACGAACGACGGCCGAAAAAATCGACCTCAGACCTTCACGTTTGCCCCATGCGGCGGCAACGACCCCGGCTGCAGCAGCACGACCACCGCGCCGGCGCCGCCGTCATGCGGGCGCGCCTGACAGAACGCGATCACTTCGGCTTTCTGCACGAGCCACGCGCGCACCTTGCCTTTCAGCACCGGCTCCTTGCCGATCGACCCCAAACCCTTGCCGTGAATCACGCGCAGGCAGCGCAGGCCGCGCTTGACCGATTCGCGAATGAATTCCGCGAGCGCCTCGCGTGCTTCTTCGCGCCGCATGCCATGCAGGTCGATCTGCGCCTGCACGATCCAGTCGCCACGCCGCAGCTTGCGCACGACGTCGCGGCTCACGCCGGGGCGGCAATACGACAGCGTTTCGTCGGTTTCCAGCAGCACTTCGGGGTCGAATTCGTCGGAGATCGCTTCGTGCAGCACCGCTTCCTCATCGAGCAGCGTCTGCACCGGCAGGGGCGGCGGGGGATTGCGCGTGAGCGTCGCACGTGGCGGAATCGCGAGCGGCGCGACTTTGCCGATCTCGCGGCGGAACAGATCGGCGTCGGCGGCCGCTTCGCGCTGCGCCGCTCGCGCCGCAGCCTGTTCACGCTCGCGTCGCTCGGCGTCACCCTTCAACGCGTTACGCAACGCGCCGAGCCCGGCGAGCCCGGACGCGCGATCGAGCTTCGGCGCGACGGCGGGTGCAGCCGTCGCGGGCGCGGGGCGCGCGGGGGGCTGCGGACGTTTCGGTTCGTTCGGATGGGGCTGATTCTTCGGCATGTCGGCAATACAGGCGGAAAGGTCGGTGGGTGGTGCGAAGCCGAGGCGGCAAAAACGACAAAGGCCGCCGGCATTGCAGCCGCGGCCTTCGTGAGCCAATGACGGCTGCGCTGCGCGCTACCGTCATTTTACTGTCGCGACCGTGGTCGCGAGTTCGCGCCGCCCGATGGCGGCGCGCCGTGGATCAGCGGATCACCGGTCCGCTTCCGCGCTCATCGCGTGCTCGCCGGCCATCTCGTTGATGGTCTCGAGATAGCGCTGCGCATCCAGTGCGGCCATACAGCCGGTGCCCGCGCTCGTGATCGCCTGGCGATAGATATGGTCCTGCACGTCGCCGGCGGCGAACACACCCGGCACGCTGGTCGCGGTCGCGAAACCGTTCAGGCCGCCCTTGGTGATGATGTAGCCGTTCTTCATCTCGAGCTGGCCTTCGAAGATGTCCGTGTTCGGCTTGTGACCGATCGCGACGAACAGGCCCTGCAGCGCGATGTCGGTGGTCTCGCCAGTCTGCGTGTGCTTGATGCGCAGGCCGGTCACGCCGGAATTGTCACCGGTCACTTCTTCGAGCACATGGTTCCACTTGATCTCGACGACGCCTTCCTTCTCCTTCGCGAGCAGACGGTCGATCAGGATCGGCTCGGCGCGGAATTTGTCGCGGCGATGGATCACGGTGACCTTCTTCGCGATGCCGGCGAGGTACAGCGCCTCTTCGACGGCCGTATTGCCGCCGCCGATCACGGCGACGTGCTGCTGCTTGTAGAAGAAGCCGTCGCAGGTCGCGCAGGCCGACACGCCCTTGCCCATGAACGCCTCTTCCGACGGCAGGCCGAGATATTGCGCCGATGCACCCGTCGAGATGATCAGCGAGTCGCAGGTGTATTCGCCCGAATCGCCGATCAGGCGAATCGGCTTCTCATCGAGCTTCGCCGTGTGGATGTGGTCGAAGATGATTTCTGTGTTGAAGCGCTCGGCGTGCTCGAGGAAGCGCGCCATCAGTTCCGGGCCTTGCACGCCGTTGGCGTCGGCGGGCCAGTTTTCGACGTCGGTCGTGGTCATCAGCTGGCCGCCTTGCGCGAGGCCGGTGACGAGTACCGGCGCGAGGTTGGCGCGCGCCGCGTAAACCGCCGCCGTATAGCCGGCGGGGCCGGAACCGAGAATCAGAACCTTGGCGTGTTTCGTTGCAGTTGCGGGCATGATCGAATCCTTGTACGGCGCGCGGCTCGCCATTGCGTAGCCGTGCGTTTTTGAACTGAAACTGTAGATGGATATCAGACCGGCATTATAAAGGGCGGGGCGTAGGGCTGCGCCATCAAGCTTTCTCATCGCCGCGATAGCGTGGCGGCGTGGGCGCGCGGGGTGAGCACGCGGCGCGATACGACGAATTTAGCGCGCGTCGCGCATCCATTGTGGTCAAACCGCCAAGTTACCGTCATTTACAGCCTCGCGCGGGACACAGCGTTTACAATAGCCCGGATCGAAGTTTCCGGTAGCCGGGATCGGGCCCGAAGCCGCGCGCGGCGAGGCTCGGGCCGCGTTCCCGGCGGCAGTTTCAGCCTGAACCGGCTACCCCAGGCAACAGGATCAATGGCAAAAGCTCCCTATACCGCGAGCGCGCAGGCATTGCCTCACCGCATGTCGCGCCTCCTCACCGAAATCCGCTGGATTCTGCAGGTGGCCCTCGGCGTGTTCCTGCTGATGTCCCTCGTCAGCTACAGCAGGCACGACCCGAGCTGGACCCATGCAGCGCAGGTCGACCATATCTCGAACTGGGCGGGCCGCGTCGGCGCATGGACTTCAGACATCCTGCTGCTGCTGTTCGGCCTGTCCGCCTACTGGTGGATCGTGCTGCTCGGCCGCCACATCTCCGCGAACTACAAGCGCATCACCCGCAACGAAGAGCCGCAGGACGACGACGCGCCGCGCGGCGTCAGCTGGCTCGCGGACGCGTTCGCGTTCATGCTCGTGCTGCTGTCGTGCAACGGCCTGGAGGCGCTGCGCATGTGGTCGCTGAGAGTGCAGTTGCCGCGTGCGCCTGGCGGCGTGATCGGCGAGGCTGTCGCGCGCGGCATCTCGCATGCGCTCGGCTTCACCGGCGGCACGCTCGCGCTTCTGCTCGGTCTCGGCATCGGGCTGTCGCTGTACTTCCGTTTTTCGTGGCTGTCGGTCGCGGAGAAGGTCGGCGAATCGATCATTTCTGCGGTGACCTTCGCGAAGCTGCGCCGCGAGGCCGGGCTCGATCGCAAGCTCGGTGAAGCGGCCGCCGTGAAGCGCGAAGGCAAGGTCGAGAAGGGCCGCGTGCGCATCGAGGAGCACGAGCCCGTGGTGATCGTGCCGCCGCTCGCCGCGCCGGCGAAGTCGGAGCGTGTCGAGAAGGAACGCCAGGTGCCGCTCTTCACCGATCTGCCAGGCGACTCCACGCTGCCGCCCATCTCGTTGCTCGACCCCGCGCCCGCCGCGCAGGAAACCATTTCCGCGGACACGCTCGAATTCACTTCGCGCCTGATCGAGAAGAAGCTGAAGGACTTCGGCGTCGAAGTGAGCGTGGTCGCCGCGTATCCGGGCCCGGTCGTCACGCGCTATGAAATCGAGCCGGCCACCGGTGTGAAGGGCAGTCAGATCGTCAACCTCGCGAAGGACCTCGCGCGTTCGCTGTCGCTCGTGTCGATCCGCGTCGTCGAAACGATTCCGGGCAAGAACTACATGGCGTTGGAGCTGCCGAACCAGCGCCGTCAGACCGTGAGCCTGTCCGAAATTCTCGGCTCGACCGTGTATGCGGATGCCGCGTCGCCGCTCACGATGGGCCTCGGCAAGGACATCGGCGGCAAGCCGGTGTGCGCTGACCTCGCGAAGATGCCGCATTTGCTCGTCGCCGGCACGACCGGTTCGGGCAAGTCGGTCGGTATCAACGCGATGATCCTGTCGCTGTTGTACAAGGCGAGCGCCGAGCAGGTGCGCATGATCCTGATCGATCCGAAGATGCTCGAAATGAGCGTCTACGAAGGCATTCCGCATTTGCTGTGTCCGGTCGTCACCGACATGCGTCAGGCGGGCCATGCGCTGAACTGGGCGGTCGCCGAAATGGAGCGCCGCTACAAGCTGATGAGCAAGGTCGGCGTGCGCAACCTCGCCGGCTACAACAACAAGATCGACGAAGCGGCCAAGCGCGAAGAGAAGCTGCCGAATCCGTTCAGTCTGACGCCTGACGATCCCGAACCGCTCATGCGTTTGCCGAACATCGTGATCGTCATCGACGAACTGGCCGACCTGATGATGGTCGTCGGCAAGAAGGTCGAAGAGCTGATCGCGCGAATCGCGCAGAAGGCACGCGCGGCCGGCATCCATCTGATCCTCGCGACGCAGCGTCCGTCGGTCGACGTGATCACCGGCCTGATCAAGGCCAACGTGCCGACCCGCATGGCGTTCCAGGTGTCGTCGAAAATCGACTCGCGCACGATCCTCGATCAGCAGGGCGCCGAGTCGCTGCTCGGCATGGGCGACATGCTGTATCTGCCGCCGGGCACTGGTTTGCCGGTGCGGGTGCACGGCGCGTTCGTGTCGGATGACGAAGTGCATCGCGTCGTCGACAAGCTCAAGGAGCAGGGCGAGCCGAACTATATCGAGGGCATTCTCGAGGGCGGCGTGAGCGGCGAGGGCGACGAAGGCTCGGCGGGAACCGCGTCCACCGAAGGCGAGTCGGACCCGTTATACGATCAGGCGGTCGACGTCGTGCTGAAGAATCGTCGGGCGTCGATTTCGCTGGTGCAGCGGCACCTGCGCATCGGCTACAACCGGGCGGCGCGTCTGCTCGAACAGATGGAGAATTCGGGCGTGGTGTCGGCGATGTCGTCGAACGGCAATCGCGAGATTCTGGCGCCGGCGCGCGAAGCGGAATAGCCGCAACAAGCCATTGCAGCTATTGCGAGCGCCGCTGGGTCTAGCGCCATGTGCGCCATGTGCGCCATGTGCGCCATCGCGGCTCGACGCCGGCCCAGGTCACTTTGTGTTCAGCGAGTGCGGCGAACCGGCGCAGCCCATCACCGAATTCATTCAACGGAGAAATACCTATGCAAGCAATCGCGCAGCAGGATGCCCGACAGCGTCGAGCGGGCCGCCTCGGCGAGCGCGTGTGCCGCGGCATGCGCAAGATCGCGCGCGCCGCCGGCAGTGTCGCGATCGGTGCGTCGCTGCTCGTCGCGTCGCACGCGTTCGCGAGCGGCACCGAGCAACTGAAGGCCTTCGTCTCGCAGGTCCATTCCGCGCGCGGCACCTTCGTGCAGCAGGAAGTGCGCGCGCCGAGCAAGGCGCAGGGTGCGAGCGCCGCGCTGTCTACCGCGAATCCGGGCAAGCCGACCACGTCGAGCGGCACGTTCATGTTCGCGCGGCCCGGCAAGTTCATCTGGCAATACGAGAAGCCCTACTCGCAATTGCTGCAGGCGGATGGCGACAAGCTGTTCGTCTATGACAAGGATCTGAACCAGGTGACGGTGCGCGCGCTCGGCAACGCGCTCGGCGCGAGCCCGGCGGCGATCCTGTTCGGCAGCAACGATCTGGACAAGAATTTCACGCTGCGCGACGCGGGCGTGAAGGCCGGCATCGACTGGCTTGAACTGACGCCGAAGGCGAAGGACACGCAGTTCGAACGGGTCGGCATCGGTTTCAAGGACGGTAATCTCGAAGCGATGGAATTGCACGACGTGTTCGGTAACGTCACCCTGCTGACTTTCTCGAACATCCAGAAAAATCCGCAACTGCCGTCCGATGCATTCAAGTTCACGGTGCCGAAGGGCGCGGACGTGATCAACGGATGAATCGCGCGGTGCGCGCCGGCGAAGCCGCGCTTGTCGAGCGCGGCTTTTTTGTTTCGCCTGGCACGAGGCGCGCGGATTGCTTAAGATGCGCGCTCTGTGCCGCGATGAAAATCAAATCGTCGTACCGGCAGACGTAATGATTTAGTGCGAGACTGTAAAGACCGGCATCGCTGATGGGCTGAGTTAGCGCGTCCGATCATTTCCAGAATTGGGCTCGCAGTCTCTAACAATTTTTTGCTGCAACGCAACAAAATAACGCCTAAACTGGTCGAAGCTGGTTGTCGCTTCGAATGTCTGGAAAGGTGAGGCATGTCATGAGATTGTCTACGTCACACGATTTACGCTTGTCCCCGTCCCTCCATGTATTCGAACAGGAGGGCGGGTGGCATTGGGGTATCACGGTTCCACGGTCGGCGGGAAGTGGTTTCAAGGTCATTGCATATAGCGAAAAAACTTTTATCGATGAGGCCGAAGCCCATCGGGAAGGCAATCGCGCGCTTGAACGTTTTGCCGATGCGCCGTCGGTTTCCCTTGAACGGCAATAGCTCTGAGATTTTTCATGCACATAGCGTGCACATTATTTGGGTTTGTCGGGCAAAAACCGCAATGATTACCTGTCGGTAATATTTCAATATGCAACGAATTGCATATCCTTTTTGACTTCCGAAAAATCGTAGAGATACTCGTTTTTGAGATATCGCTCTTCCTTTGACTTTCGCGGAATACGAAACCACCCACGCGCTCAGTGTCGAATTGGATGGCGTGAACTATGCCGGAACCTATCGCATCATGACGGGCACCGTCGTCGTCCATTTCTCGAACGAGAGCAAATTCGCGTCGTACGCGCCGAACCGCCCCGAGACTGTCGCCCGTTGGCTGCTCACGGACCTGTGTCGAAAGGTCGAATCGCGTCGGCGCAAAGCCGCGAAGAAATAGCCGGCGGCGCGAACGGCGGCAGGCGGTTTTACCGCCATAAAAAAGACCTGCAACTGCATCGCAGGTCTTTTTATTTTCTGGCGGCCGCGTCTAATGCAACGCGCTCAGACTGGCGCGCTCATGCATACGCAGTCTTGCGCGCCGATACGAACACGTAGTAGCACACCGCGCCGATCGCGAGCGACGGCAGCGTGGCGCCGAGATTCGGCAGCCATTGATTGATCACCTGATACGACGCGATGCCGATCGCCCACGCGACGAACGCGCTCAGGTGCCAACCGCCCGAGAAGCCGTAGCGGCCGCGCACATCGGCGAGGATCGCGGCATCGATGCGGCGCTTGCGCACGATGAAGTGATCCATCAGCACGACGCCGAACAGCGGCGCGAATACCGAGCCGATCAACAGCAGGAAGTTCTGGTACTTCGCCATCGGCACGAGCAGCGCGATCAGCGTGCACAGCGCGCCGAACGCAGCCGACAGCAGCGGCACGCTCGCGCGACTCCAGAACGTGCCGGTCGACACCGCGGCCGAATGGATATCGGCGAACGCATTGTCGATTTCGTCGATCAGGATCAGCAGCAGCGCAAACCCGCCGCCTGCTTGCGCGAGCGCACCGGTGAGCAATGCATCGCCGCCGCCGGCCGCGAGGCCATAGACCGCGCCGAGCGCATAGAACCAGATGTTCGCGATGCCATAGCCGTACAGCGTGCCGCGGAACGTCTCGCCAGCGCGACGGCCGAAGCGCGTGTAGTCGGCGATCAGCGGCAGCCACGACAGCGGCATCGCGACCACGAGGTCGACCGCGCCGCCGAACGACATCTCGCCGGTGCCGGGGCGCTGCATCAGGTCCGCGAGATTGTGGCGCGCGAGCAGGTTCCACGTGAGCCACGCGGCGCCCGCGAGTAGCAGCCAGATCCCCCACTTGCGCAGAAAGCGCCGCACGAACGACAGCGGGCCGCTGATCGCGAGCAAGGTTGCGAGCAGGCCGAAGATCACGGTCCACACGAGCGGCATCGACAGGCCGAATGCCTGTTTCGCGAGCGCATCGGCGGAATCGCGCATCACGATCACTTCGAACGAGCCCCAGCCGACCAGTTGCACCATGTTCAGCACGGCCGGCACCGACGCGCCGCGCACGCCGAGCGTCGGACGCAGCGACGACATCGCCGCGAGGCCGGTGTCGGTGCCGATCACGCCCGCGAGCGCGAGCAGCACGACGCCGATCACGCTGCCCAGTACGATTGCGACGAGCGCGTGCGGCAGCGACAGCCCCGGCACCAGCAGCGCGCCCGCCTGGGCGACGAGCAGGCCGATGCCGAGTGAGAACCACAGCGCGAACGCGTCGCCGGTACGGAACGCGCGGCGCGCGTCGGGCACCGGCGTGAGCGGCGCGTAGGTGGAGCCGGCCTCGCCGGCGACAGAATCTTGAGCCATCTGATGTGTGTTCCTCGTGGTGGTGCGGTGAAGCTCTGTGCTGTGAATTTATGCGCTGTCGGCGCGCCGGGTCGGCCGTCGCGCCGCCGCCGTCACTGTCATAATGCAGGACGTTGCCCGCGTTGTTGCGTCTGCTTGCGGCCGTGCGCGGGCTTTGCGCTTGTCCCGCGCGGCGCCGCTTCAACGCGGCGCGTACCCGGAAAGCCGAGATTATCCCCAAAACGTCATGTTTGAAGAAACCCGTGCCAATGTTCCGCTTGCCGAACGCCTGCGGCCACGCAATATCGACGAAGTGATCGGCCAGTCGCATCTGCTCGGGCCGAACAAGCCGCTCAGGGTCGCGTTCGAATCGGGCGAGGCCCATTCGATGATCCTGTGGGGCCCGCCCGGCGTCGGCAAGACCACGCTCGCGCGGCTGATGGCCGATGCGTTCGACGCACAGTTCATCGCGTTGTCCGCGGTGCTGTCGGGCGTGAAGGATATCCGCGAGGCGGTCGAGACCGCGCAGATCCATCGCGCGAACGGCCATCAGACGCTGGTGTTCGTCGACGAAGTGCATCGCTTCAACAAGAGCCAGCAAGACGCGTTCTTGCCGCACGTCGAGTCGGGCCTGTTCGTGTTCGTTGGCGCGACGACCGAGAATCCGTCGTTCGAGGTCAATAGCGCGTTGCTGTCGCGCGCCGCGGTCTACGTGCTGAAGAGCCTGACCGACGACGAACAGCGCGAGCTGCTCGAACGCGCGCAGAAGGAGCTCGGCGGCCTCACGTTCACCGACGAAGCACGCGCCGCGCTGATCGGCTCCGCCGACGGCGACGGCCGCAAGCTGCTGAACAACCTCGAGATCGTCGCGCGCGCGGCCGCCCAGCAGAAGACCACTGAAATCGACGGCGCGCTGTTGGGCAGTGCGCTTGCGGAAAATCTGCGCCGCTTCGACAAGGGCGGCGACGCGTTCTACGACCAGATCAGCGCGCTGCATAAATCGGTGCGCGGCAGCAACCCGGACGGCGCGCTGTACTGGTTCTGCCGCATGCTCGACGGCGGCGCGGACCCGCGTTATCTGGCGCGGCGCATCGTGCGCATGGCGTGGGAAGACATCGGCCTCGCGGACCCGCGCGCCGCGCGCATCACGCTCGACGCCGCCGAGACCTACGAGCGTCTCGGCTCGCCCGAAGGCGAACTCGCGCTCGCGCAGGCGATCATCTATCTGGCGGTCGCGCCGAAATCGAATGCCGGGTACAACGCGTACAACGAGGCGCGGCGCTTCGTCGGCAAGGACCAGTCGCGCGCGGTGCCGGTGCATCTGCGCAACGCGCCGACCAAGCTGATGAAGGAACTCGGCTACGGCCACGATTATCGCTATGCGCACGATGAACCCGATGCGTACGCGGCCGGCGAGACCTATCTGCCAGACGGCATGCGCGAGCCGCATTGGTACGAGCCGACGCCGCGGGGCCTGGAAGGCAAGATCGGCGAAAAGCTCGCGCGCCTTGGCGAGCTCGATGCGCGGTGGCGCGCCGAGAACAAGCCGAAGAAGGCTTGAGGCGTTTCGCCTGTGCCGGTGCGCTAAAATCGCGTTTTCATACAACGAACATCCGTCCCATCCCATGCTCGACATCCAGTTGCTGCGCAAAGACCTCGACGGCGTCGCCAAGCGCCTCGCCGACCGCGGCTATACCCTCGACGTCGCGGCCTTCGCCGCGCTCGAAGCGGAACGCCGCGATACCCAGACCCGTACCGAAGAACTGCAGGCGCGCCGCAACAGCCTGTCGAAGCAGATCGGCGCGATGAAAGGGCGTGGCGAAGATACGTCGGCGGTAATGGCCGAAGTGAGCGGCATCGGCGACGAGATGAAGGCGTCGGCGGTCAAGCTCGAAGACATCCAGAAGCGTCTGTCGGACCTGCTGCTCGGCGTGCCGAACCTTGCGCACGAAAGCGTGCCGGTCGGCAACGACGAAGCCCATAACGTCGAAGTGCGCCGGTGGGGTACGCCGCGCCAGTTCGACTTCGAGGTCAAGGATCACGTCGACGTCGGCACGCCGCTCGGCCTCGACTTCGAGACAGGCGCGAAGCTGTCCGGCGCGCGCTTCACGATGCTGCGCGGCCAGATTGCGCGGCTGCATCGCGCGCTCGCGCAGTTCATGATCGACACGCACACGCAGCAGCACGGCTATACCGAGATCTACACGCCGTACATCGTGAATCCGGACATCCTGTACGGCACGGGCCAGCTGCCGAAGTTCGCGGACGATATGTTCCGCGTCGAGAAGGGCGGCGGTGAAAGCACGGTCACGCAGTACCTCATCTCGACCTCGGAAATTTCGCTGACCAACACGGTGCGTGAGAGCATCGTCGAAGCGGACGCACTGCCGATCAAGCTGACCGCGCACTCGCCGTGCTTCCGCTCGGAGGCGGGCTCGTACGGCCGCGACACGCGCGGCATGATCCGCCAGCATCAGTTCGACAAGGTCGAGATGGTGCAGATCGTCGCTCCTGATGCATCGTACGACGCGCTCGAGCAGATGGTCGGCCATGCCGAGGCGATTCTGCAGAAGCTCGAACTGCCGTATCGCGTGATCACGCTGTGCACCGGCGACATGGGTTTCTCCGCAGCGAAAACCTATGACCTCGAAGTATGGCTGCCCGCGCAGAACACCTATCGTGAGATTTCGAGCTGTTCGAATACCGAG
Organism: Paraburkholderia sp. JPY465; assembly: GCF_050436725.1. Taxonomy (NCBI): domain Bacteria; kingdom Pseudomonadati; phylum Pseudomonadota; class Betaproteobacteria; order Burkholderiales; family Burkholderiaceae; genus Paraburkholderia; species Paraburkholderia sp. JPY465. The sequence continues at coordinate 2,554,188 of NZ_JBNDMT010000003.1, read as the reverse complement.
TCGTTCCAGGCGCGACGCATGCAGGCGCGTTTCCGCAACGCGCAGGGCAAGCCGGAACTCGTGCATACGCTGAACGGCTCGGGTCTCGCGGTGGGCCGCACGCTCGTCGCGGTGCTCGAGAACTTCCAGAACGCCGATGGCTCGGTGACGGTGCCCACGGCATTGCGGCCATACCTCGGCGGAGTGGAGCGGCTGGAAGTGCCGGCGGCCTGAGCGTCACCGGCGTGTGCGTAGACGCGGTATCGTCAGCTTGGCTGACAGTGCCGCTGCCGGCACCCACGCCTCTCGGAAAAAATTTAGAAGTTTTTTCGTCGAGGGGCTTGGAAAACTGATTCGAGCTGTTTTATAATCTTTTTCTCCCAAGCAACGGCCCGCTTGGATCCGACGAAGCAGCAACAAGTTGGAATACCCGGAAAGGTGGCAGAGTGGTCGAATGTACCTGACTCGAAATCAGGCGTACGGTTTCCCCGTACCGTGGGTTCGAATCCCACCCTTTCCGCCAAATTCTGAAACCCCTTGATCATCGTGATCAAGGGTTTTTTTGTTTTTTGGTTTTCGAATTGTTTTGTCAAGTCAATCCGATATTGTTGAAGCATCATTTCTATTGGCGAAATCGATTGTTTCAATTTCTTGTACATGAGCTATTCGTTGCTCGTGGTCTTTTTCATTCCCATTTCCGTACAAATCCCTTAAGCGATACGTGCTGTGCTCTCCCCTGAATCATATGCGGGGACGCATTCAGGACATGGCCGCCGCGCGCTATAAGGGGTCGAAGTCGGAAAATTTGCGGGCGACCCGCCCCCCGATCGACTTCTTAAAGCGCGAATCTTCGCCGACCCCACAGATCTCGGCAAGATCTGCCCTTTTTTACAAATAAATACGATTTTTGGTTGGGCTCGGTCATTCATTCAGGGTACGATTTACGCCGTCAGCAGCTTTTACGGGAAGAATTTTCCTGGAAAACAACAGCTGCGGCAGTAATCGGTAAAAGGTTCGCAAGGCAAACGTTTGCGGACTGACGCGCACCAGCATTGTCAATCTGGACCACCGCGAGGAGCCTCTTCGCGAGCATCGGTTCAATCGGACATCACAGACGTGCGTTCCACGGCACCTCGGGACAAATGTTTTTAAGGAATGCAAATTCGTTTGCATCGAATCCTTACGCATTGTCCGTCCGAATCACAGCGAATTCACCTTTGGTCTTTTTATCGGGAATTTTCCCGACATTTGGAATTACTCCGCGATGATAAAACGACGTCAATTCATTGGGGGCCTGACGGCCCTGAGCGCAAGTTATCTTTTGGCCGCATGCGGTGGCGGCGGATCCGGAACCGCGGACGACAAGACTGCCGCTGCTGCCGCTGCAAGCGGCGCTTCAGGTACCGCGGCTTCCAAAACGGCCGTCGCGAAGACGAGCGATCCGAACAGTGTCTCCATTCCGCCCGCCTCGTCCATCACGGACAACTCCGGCAACGTCTGGACGCTGTCCGGAGGTGTCGGTGGCTCGGTCTACCGCAACGGTTCGCCGGCAAGCAACACCTACAACGTGCAGATGGTCCTGTTTTACGCCGGCGTGATCTATCACGAGGGCACGGGTGGTCAGTTCTATCAATGGACGGGCTCGGGCTGGAAGGGTTGCCTCGACCCGCGCCTCGGCGGCACCTCGGCTGATGGCACCACGATCCCCGGTTCGTCGTACATCATCGACAAGTCCAACAACATCTGGACGGTGACCAACGGTGTCATTTACTGCAATGGGGCGACCGTAGGCAACACGTACAACGTCTCGCTTCTGTTGTGGTACGGCGGCAAGATCTGGCATTGCGGCACGGGTGGCCAGTTCTACGTGAACAACGAAACCGCCGGTCATTGGCTGCCATGTAACGATCCGCGCACCGCGATCGCACCGGCCGCGGGCATGTTCTACGGCATGAACGGCCACTTCGACTACACCTACACGCCTCAACAGGTCGTATCGATCCTGAAGGGCATGGGCTGCACCAGCTATCGCGTGGGCTGCACCAACACTTCGACCCAGCTGAACGCACTGATCGGGCTTGCGCAGGCTTTCCAGTCGGCGGGCATGACGTTGATCGTGCTGGTCAATCAGGGCGTCTACGACTCCAATGGCAACCTGTTCGCCAACGAGAGTGCCGCTTACAACCAGGGTTACTCGGTCGCCCAAGGCATCGCGAACGCACTGAAGCCATATGGCGTGACCATTTACGAATGCGGCAACGAGTTGACGCGCACTAACGCCACAGTGTTGGACTTCACCTGTGCGGGCACGAAGGCGTCGGACTTCAACAACACGAACTGGCCGGTGATGCGCGGCGTGATGCGCGGCATGATCGACGGTGTGAAGTCGGTTCAGTCCAACGCGAAATGCGGCATCAATTTCTGTGTGAACGATGTCGGCGCGGCGGACGCGCTGTGGGACGGTATGCAGCCCGATGGTAGCAGCGGCCACCCGACCGTGCGCTGGGACATCACCACGTGGCACAACTACGAGGTGTATGGCGACGTGTTCTCCCTCGGTGCGGACGGCGCCCAACCGGGCTTCGATCTGCCGATCTATTGCAAGGCCCGTTACGGCGTGCCGTTCCTCATCACCGAGTGGAACACCGGACCGGAACGAGACGAGACCTATCGTGGGAACTACATCACGACGAGGCTCGGCGAGTTCTATCAGAATCGCAAGACGCACAATATCCAGGGCGTCATGTACTACGTGCTCGACAGCGGCGACCAGACGTTCGGCATCATGAAAAACGGCACACCGTTGAATCCGGCGTACAGTGCGTTCCAAAGCTTTACGGCGGCGAATCCCGACAACTAAGCCCAGATATCGACGCAAGCAACCCTGAGCGTCGGTAAGAATCGCGCCCGACCCCTTGCCTCAGCGTATCGAGGCGAGGGGGTGGGCGCCTCATGCCACCCGCAACCCCTTCATCACCATCCGCGAGCGACGCGGCCGCCGCCGCGCTTTCCCCGAAGCAGCCACACGCAATTCGCGTGATCCGTACGATATGCGAAGAGCGGGATGCAGCGGTCGGCCTGACTGGACGTCCGCGATTTAGTTCGGGAAACTGAGCGATGGCGTTGCATGGCTCGATGAACGTTCGAGCTTTTTTCCCAAAGTCCATGTGAGCGCGCAGGCCGGGCAAGCCCACCACGCACGAACGGGGTCACTCTGATTCGGGCGCGAGCCCGAAATCGCCCCGCCAGCGCCGCCGCCTGCCGAGCATCTCTTCAGCCGGTTTGCTCGGGGTCCCTCCGCGATCCTCTGTACAATTGCCCGAAATCGCCCATCGAGCGGCGGTTGCGGGCCGCCGGGCTTTCGGGCGCGGCGGGTCATTTCGCGTTTGACCCGCGACTCACATCGACTGAATTCATGGCCATTACCTACAAGACTCCCGACGATATCGCGAAACTGCGCATTGCGGGCCGCCTCGCCGCCGATGTGCTGGCAATGATCGGCGAGCACGTCAAGGCAGGCGTCTCCACCGACGACCTCGACGCGCTGTGCAACGACTACATCGTCCACACGCAGAAGGCGATTCCGGCCAACGTCGGCTACCTGGGCTTTCCGAAGACCGTCTGCACGTCGGTCAACCATGTCGTGTGTCACGGCATTCCGAATCGCGGCGAGATCCTGAAGGACGGCGACATCATCAACATCGACGTCGCGATCATCAAGGACGGTTATTTCGGCGACACCAGCCGCATGTACTGCGTCGGCCAGCCGAGCACGGTCGCGCGCGCGCTGATCGACACGACCTACGAGGCAATGGTGGCCGGCATCCGCGAGGTGAAGCCGGGCGCGACGCTCGGCGACGTCGGCCACGCGATCCAGAAGGTCGCGCAGCGCGAGGGCTTCTCGATCGTGCGCGACTACTGCGGGCACGGCATTGGCAAGATCTATCACGAGGACCCGCAGGTGCTGCACTATGGCCAGCCGGGGCAGGGAGTGCGGCTGAAGCCGGGCATGGTCTTCACGATCGAGCCGATGATCAACGCGGGCCGCGCCGGCACGTCGGTGCAGCGCGACGGCTGGACGGTGATCACGAAGGACCGCTCGCTGTCGGCGCAATGGGAACACATGGTCGCCGTGACCGACGACGGCTATGAGCTGCTGACGCCGTGGCCGGACGGCACCGGCAACTACGACGCGCCGTGAGCGGGATCGCATATTCTGGTCAATAATAAATTTGACTCGCCGGCCGGTTCGGTTAAAGCTACGCGTTAGGGTTTCCAGGGGTTTTCGTCTGCATGAGTCCGTCATTGACCGTTCGCCGCATCACTGCTGATCAGGGCGCCGTATTTCGCGAACTCCGCACCGCCTCGCTGCGGGAGGCGCCATATGCCTTTGGCGCGACGCTCGAGGATGCGTTGTCGGCCGATGCCGCCAGTTTCGACGCGACCGCGGCGAATCACGCGGTTTCGCAGTCCGTCGGCACGTTCCTGCTTTACACCGAGGGCCATCCGGCCGGCCTCGTCGAGGCGCATTTCGACGACACCGCGGCGCGCCGCGCGTTCGTCTGCGAATTGTGGGTGGCGCCGGCCGTGCGTCATCTGCGCGGCGGCGAACTGCTCGTCGACACGGCGAGCAGCTGGCTCGCGAATGCGGGCGCCACGGAAATCTACGCGTGGGTCGCCGACACGAACCGCAACGCAATGCGCTTCTACGAGGCGCTCGGCTTTGGCCCGACCGGCGAGCACCGGCGCGTCGAGCGCGCGCCCGAGCAGGTCGAAAGTCTGCTGGTGCGGCACGTGCCGACTACCTCGCAGGTGCTTCAACAGTGATCACCCAAGCGGCGCGTCACGCGTGCCGCTCGTCTTCGCCGTCCGTTCATCACGGTTTTTCTCCCGCCAGTATTTCTTTGCGCCGTCGCGCGTCGATCGCATCGACGACACGCGTCGCGCCCACGCGCGAGCACCGATTCTCCCGGGAAAAAAAGTGGCCGCGCGCACGTACGCCTGTAAAATACGCAAAATTTTTTGCCGAACGCTATGTCGCCCAAGAAATCGCCCTTTTTCGAACTGCGCAGCGGCTCTGTCGACACGCTGATGTTCGTGGTCAAAACGACCGACCTCGATGCGATGCGTGCCGAACTGACGCGACGCTTCGAGGCGACGCCCGAATTCTTCGCTAACGACGTCGTCGCGATCGACGTACGGCGTCTCGCCGACAACGAACGCGTGCCGCTCGCCGACATCGCGCAACTGCTCGACAGCGTGCGCATGCGTCCGGTCGGCGTGGTCGCGAATGCGGAGCAACAGTGGGCGACGGAGTCGGGATTGCCGCTGCTCGAAGCGCGCGACCGACGCGGCGCGCCGGCCAGACAGACCGATGAGGACGGCACGGCGAGCGCGGCAAGCGCGGCGGCGGGCCCCGATGCAGCCGCCGGCACGAGCGCATCCACCAGCACCGCTTCCGGCGCCGTCGAACCCACCTCCGCCGTCGAGCCGGTGCGCCTCGCCACGTCGCCGCAAACGATGGTGGTCGACAAGCCGCTGCGCTCCGGCCAGCGCATCTACGCGAAAGGCGATCTGGTCGTGCTCGGTCTCGTCAGCTATGGCGCCGAGGTGATCGCGGAAGGCAACATCCATATTTACGCGCCGCTGCGCGGCCGGGCATTGGCCGGCGTGCAGGGCAATCACGACGCGCGCATCTTCTGTACGTGTCTCGAACCGGAACTGATCTCGATCGCGGGCATCTATCGAACGACCGAGAACCCGCTGCCGGCCGACGTGCTCGGCAAGCCGGTGCAGATCTGGCTCGAAGACGAAAAACTGATGATCGAACCGCTGCGGCTCACGTAATGCGCCGGGAAACGCGCGCTGCCCGAGCGATTTCGGCATGCGGCGTTTCAGGGCGACGCGCGCCGCGCATCAATTGACGCATTTGACGAACACAAGGTAAGGGTAATGGCAAAAATCATTGTGGTGACTTCGGGCAAGGGTGGCGTGGGCAAGACGACCACGAGCGCGAGCTTTGCGTCGGCCCTCGCGTTGCGCGGCAGCAAGACCGCCGTGATCGACTTCGACGTCGGCCTGCGCAACCTCGACCTCATCATGGGCTGCGAGCGCCGCGTCGTGTACGACCTGATCAACGTGATCCAGGGCGAAGCGAATCTGAACCAGGCGCTGATCAAGGACAAGAAGTGCGAGAACCTGTTCATCCTGCCGGCCTCGCAGACGCGCGATAAGGACGCGCTGACGATGGAAGGCGTCGAGAAGGTCATCAATGATCTGATCGCGATGGACTTCGAATACATCGTCTGCGATTCGCCGGCCGGAATCGAGTCGGGCGCGCTGCTTGCGATGCACTTCGCCGACGAAGCGCTGATCGTGACGAACCCGGAAGTGTCGTCGGTGCGCGACTCCGATCGCATTCTCGGCATCCTGTCGTCGAAGACCAAGCGTGCGATCGAAGGCAAGGAGCCGATCAAGGAGCATCTGCTGATTACCCGCTACAACCCGAAGCGCGTCAGCGAAGGCGAAATGCTGTCGCTGACCGACATCCAGGAGATTCTGCGCATCGATCTGATCGGCGTGATTCCGGAGTCGGAAGCGGTGCTGCACGCGTCGAACCAGGGTCTGCCGGCCGTGCATCTGGACGGCACAGATGTGGCCGAAGCCTATAAGGACGTCGTGTCGCGTTTCCTCGGCGAGCAGAAATCGCTTCGCTTTGTCGATTACCAGAAGCCCGGGCTGCTGCAGCGCCTCTTCGGCACCAAGTAAGGGGAGCGCACGTAATGTCGATTCTTTCGTTTTTGCTGGGCGAGAAAAAGAAGTCCGCGTCGGTAGCGAAGGAACGCCTGCAGTTGATCATCGCGCACGAGCGCGCCGGCGGCCATGCGCCAGCCGATTATCTGCCTGCGTTGCAACGCGAACTGGTGGCCGTGATCTCGAAGTATGTGAAGATTTCCGATGACGACATACGCGTGAGTCTCGAGCGTCAGGACGATCTCGAAGTGCTCGAAGTCAAGATCGAAATACCGCAGGCCTGAGCTTCCGATGGACCGCGGTCCATCTCGCCTCATGTGCAGGACGCCGCATTGCATCGCGTTGGATCGACGCGATGGCGTGCGGCGTTCGGCTGTTCCTCTGGCTTCTGTCTGAAGCCCTCTCTTCGCGCCCCCACGGCGCTCGTCATTTCCCGGTCGAAATAAACCGTTGCACTTCAGCGGGTGCCGTTACACGCACATCGTCAGCCTCGTGTCGCCCTCGCGCATTAAACCGGTAACGCCGCATCCGGTGTTCAACTTGAGAGGGAAATCATGAACCGAACCTTTCGCCTGCTGCTTGCCAACACCGTTCTGATTGCCGCGGGTGCCGCCGCGATGGCCTCGGCTTCGGCCGCGGAAGTCGTCATCGTCGCGCCGTCCGCGCCGCCCGTCGAACGCTTCGAAGCGGTGCCCACGGCGCGCGCCGGCTATGTGTGGGATCACGGTCACTGGCGCTGGGATCGCGGCCGCTACGTGTGGATCGCCGGACACTGGCAGGCCGAGCGCGTCGGCTATCGCTGGATGCCCGGCCACTGGATCGAGCATGGCCCGAACTATCGCTGGGTACCGGGACACTGGGCGTGATGCGGCCGACGATCGTGCTTGCGACGCGCCTTTGACCGTGGAGAAATGCGCATGAAAAAGAACCTGCTCGTGCTCGCCGCGCTGGCGGTGATGCTGGCCGGCTGCGTCGTCGTGCCGGCGCGGCCGCTATATGTGCATGCGCCGCGCGTGGTCGTCTACTGACGCGGCGAGCCGGAAGTATCCGTCGTGATGTCGTCGGCGGCATCACCGGCGGGCGGCTCGCCGTCGACGCTTTGCGCTTCCGGCACCTCGGCCTCGGGCACTTCCGGCACCGGCGCGGGCGCCGGTTGCGGCAGCGGTGCCATGTAGCGCTGGGCGAGCGACTCGTAGAGCGGCGGCGCGAACAGGCGCGACACGCGGCTCGCGATCAACGCGGTGGCCATCAGCGAAATCACGAGCGCGTGACCGTCGATCATCTCCATCACGATCACGAACGACGTGATCGGCGACTGCGTGACCGCGGCCAGATAACCGACCATCGCGAGTGCGATCAGCATCGGCAACTGCATCGAATCGAACACCATGTGCAGCAGATTGCCGAAGCCCGCGCCGATCGACAGCGACGGCGCGAAGATGCCGCCCGGAATGCCTGGCAGGTACGAGCCCACCATCGCGATCATCTTCAGGAACGGATAGAACACCGACAACTGCCCGTGTCCCTCCAGCAGGCCACGCGCTTCGGTATAGCCGCTGCCGAACGTCGTGCCGCCCGCGATCACGCCGACCACGGCGATCGCGAAGCCGCACAGCGCGGCGAACACGACCGGCCGCTCGCCGTGCAACTGGCGCAGCGGCGCCGGAATCCAGCGCGCGGTATTGAGCAGCAGCCAGCCGAAAATGCCGCCCGCGATTCCCGTGACGATTGCGGTGATCACCACCGCGACGGCGAGCAGATCGGGGAAATGCGCGCCGATCCTGATCGTGCCGAAATATGTGTAGTTGCCGTTCAGGCCGAGCGCGACGACACCCGCAACGACGATCGCGGTGATCAGCACACCGCTCGTGCGCGCCTCGAAGCTGCGCGTCAATTCCTCGATTGCGAACACGACGCCCGCGAGCGGCGTATTGAACGCCGCGGATAAACCCGCTGCCGCGCCCGCCAGTGCGAGCTGCCGTTCGATCTGCGCATTCGAGCGCGGATAGAAGCGGCGCAGATTGAACATCAGCGCGGCGCCGACCTGCACGGTCGGTCCTTCACGGCCGATCGTCAAGCCGCCGAGAATCGCGATAAAAGACACGCCGATCTTGCCGAGCAGAATCCGCAGCGATAGCAGCCTCGCGCCATACCCGCGCTGCTTCGTGTGCAGCGTTGCGATGACCTGCGGGATGCCGCTGCCCTCGGAGCCGCGAAAGAACTTGCGCGTGAGCCAGACCGCGAGTGCCGCGACCGCGGGTGTGATCACGAGCGGTGCCCACGGATACCGCTGCCGGACATCGAGAAACGCGTCATAGCCCCAGTCGATCAGACGCGCATAGAGCACCGCGACCAGGCCGACGGCGATGGCACCGAGCCAGAAGATGCCGTATTGCCGCCACAGGCGTTTCGTGCGACGCATGACAGCGTGTGAACGGGAGGGGAAGGGCCGGGACATGAATTGGGTTCGTGCAAAGGGCCAAGTATAAAACGTACGGGACCGACCAGAATGCGTGAAAGACATTTGAAAAAATGAACTACGCTGGATCGTCAGGGGTATCTTTTGTTGTAATTCGCCGTATTGAAAACAGGACCGGGCACGATGCCCATTTGGCAGGGAGGCGGTAAAAACGTCGGCTAGAATAGTTTCCACTTCGGAAAACGAAGAGACCCTCAATGAAGCGAATCCTAATCGTCAAGGTCACTTCACTAGGCGATATCGTGCAGGCGTTGCCAGTCGTCGCCGATATCAAACGCGCATTTCCTGGTGTTCAGGTGGATTGGGCGGCGGACGAAGCATTTGCGCAAGTCGTGCAGTGGAGCCAGGGCGTCGACCGCGTGCTATGCGCGCCGCTGCGCCGCTTCAAGAAGGCGCGTCGCTGGAGCGATCTGAAGGCGATCTTGGCATCGATCGGCGAGCTGCGCGCATACCACTACGACTACATCATCGACATTCACGGCGTCTACAAGAGCGCGATCATCGCCTTCCTCGCGCGCTCGTCGCGGCGCTTCGGCTATCAATCTCAGGATCTTGGCGAGCGGGGCGCCGCGTTCGCCTATACCGGGCGTTTCGGTCCACGTCCGCAAGGCAGCGCGTGGCACGGCATGCGCATCAGCGCTAGCGAGGCGCTCGGCTACGAAGTGGAAGGCCCGCCCATCTACGACCTGCGGCTACCCGCAGCCGTCCCGCAGCCGTTCGCGACACAGGACGCGCCTGTCGCCGCGCTCTTTCATGCCACCTCGAAAGCCGACAAGAAATGGCCGCTCACGCATTGGGTGGCTGTCGGGCGCGAGTTGAGCGAGCGCGGTTTTCGTGTGGTTCTGCCGTGGGGCTCGGACGGCGAGCTTGCCGAAGCCTCGCAGATCTGCGCACAGGTACCGGGCGCGACCGTGCTGCCGCAAATGAGCGTGACCGAAGTCGCGCAGATGATCGACGCGTGCGCGCTCGTGGTCGGTACCGATACGGGCTTCGTGCACCTCGCGCATGCGCTGCAGAAGCGCACCGTGATGATCTTCGTCGCGACGTCGCCATCGCATTGCGGCGTCGAGACGCCGTATCGCTCGACATCGATCGGTGACGGTCGCTCGGTACCGCCCGTTAGCGCGGCGCTCGACGCGATCGACTACGTTCACGGGGCGGAGCCGGTGCTCGCGATGCAGCAAGGATCGGCCGCCGCCTGAGATCGCGCAATCGTTTGCGCAAAAGAAAAAGAGGCGCGACGCGTAGTCCACCCTTGCGGGCGGGGACTGCATCGTCGCGCCTCAAAGAACGCCCGTGTCGGGGAACAGCGGGCGGAGAGGAATCGATTACACGTCTGTTAAAACTGTCGCTTTTCGTTGGACGCCGCAGTGTCCGATGCGCACACGCCAAGGCGGCCAGCTGGCAGCTCGCGGTGCATCGAGGCTCGCGCGGCGCGCGTCGAACCGCTCAATTACGGCGACGCTGGCGCGGCCAGCAAGGCTTCTATCGCGACAGTGCGCTCAATCGAGTATAGGCGCTGTTTTTCGCCATGGTGGCGCGATCAGGTGAGAGCGGGGCAGGTCGTTCGAACACGCCCGTCCAACGCGCCGATCCTGTAACAGCCCAGTGATCTTCCCTTACAAATGGCAACGTTCGCCGGGGCGCGCATCGTGTCCAATCGGGTCATTCGGGGTTTGCGCTCGAATCAATCTGACTCGATGGAGAACAACATGAAACGCCTGATCCTGACTCTCGTGGCCGGCGCACTGCTGGCGTCGGCGCTCGGCGGCTGCGTCATCGCGCCGGCGCCGGGCTACTACTACGGCGGCGGTGGCTACTACCATCACGGCTACTACCGCTAAGCCGCGCTCGAGTTCATCGAGCCGCTGGCCTCAGGCGACCAGCATTTCGAATGCGACCACCGCGGCAATAGCCGCGGCGTTCGCGGCCAGCGCTTCGACGACGATGGATTTCCACGACGCCGGACGAAAGCGCAGCGCGAGCAGCAGCGAGCCGAGCAAGGCCAGCGCGATGATCATCACGATATCGGCATTGTGAAGATGGACGTTCATGCGAGTCTCCCTGGTTTTTATAGGGTTATGTCAGGGAGTATAGGCAAGTCAAAAAGACGCGCAAGGCGGGGGATTTACCAAACGCGAATCGACGCAAGCGGGGTTGCGTCGATTCGCAATGCATCACTTCATCAGACTCGCGTCACGCGTCTCGCGCATGCACAGCACGCCGACGAGGCTCACGGCCGCCGCGACCGAGACGTACGCGCCAACCCACGGCAAGCCGCCATGCGCGGCCAGCACCTGGGCGATATACGGCGCGACCGACGCGCCGAGAATCCCGCCGAGGTTGTATGCAACGCCGGCGCCCGTATAGCGTACGTTGGTCGGAAACAGCTCCGGCAGCAGCGCGCCCATCGGCGCGAACGTCACGCCCATCAGGAACAGCTGGATCACGAGGAACAGCAGCACCAGCAGCGGCTCACCGCTGCCGAGCAGCGGCGCCATCGTGAAGCCCGACAGGATCGCCGCGATGATGCCGACGATCAGCACCGGCTTGCGCCCGAAGCGGTCGCTCGCGCGGGCCGACAGCGGCGTCGCGATTGCCATGAACACGACCGCGATACACAGCAGGCCGAGGAACGTCTGCCGCGGAATATGCAGCGAGCCGACGCCGTACGACAGCGAGAAGGTCGTCGCGTTGTAGAACAGCGTGTAGCAGACCACCATCGCGAGCGCGCCGAGCACGGTTGGCACCCAGTGCTGCGAGAACAGCGTCGCGATCGGCACGCGCACGCGTTCCTTGCGCTCGATCGCTGCCTGGAACGCGGGCGTCTCGGCGATCTTCAGCCGCACGTACAGGCCGAGCGCGACCAGCACCGAGCTGACGAGGAACGGCACGCGCCAGCCCCAGCTGCGGAACTGCTCGTCGGACAGCGACATGGCGAGCGCGAAGAACAGGCCGTTGGATGCGAGAAAGCCGATCGACGGTCCAAGCTGCGGGAACATGCCGAACCAGCCGCGTTTGCCGGCCGGCGCGTTTTCGGTGGCGAGCAGCGCGGCACCGCCCCATTCGCCGCCGAGGCCGATACCCTGGCCGAAACGCAGCACGCACAGCAGGATCGGCGCGAGGCTGCCGATCGCGTCGTAGCCGGGCACGAAGCCGATCAGCGTGGTCGACACGCCCATCACGAGCAGCGACGCAACCAAAGTCGACTTACGGCCGATGCGGTCGCCGAAGTGGCCGAACAGGAACGAGCCGATCGGTCGCGCGACGAACGCGATGCCGAACGTGACGAAGGCCGACAGCGCTTGCGCGGTGGCCGAGCCGTGCGGGAAGAACACCGGTCCGATCACGAGCGCCGCTGCGGTCGCGTAGACATAGAAATCGTAGAACTCGATCGCGGTGCCGATGAAGCTCGCGAAGATGATCCGCGCGCTACTGTTTTGCCCGCTTGCGGGCTGAGCCGCGGAAATCGGCGAAGTGGACATGCAGGGGTCTCCAATTGTCGTGAGGCCGCGGCGCGCTGAGCCTTGCTTCGCAGACTGGCGGCGCGCGACGGCGGCATCCTCGTTGAGGTATAGGTTTGGGCGCCGCACGCGGGTGGCGCCGCGGCACTGCAGTCGGCTCATGCGCCGCGCCGGCGGGTGTGCGGGCGGCGTGAGCCATGCCGGAAGGCTCCGGCGCGGGGAATCCGAAAATTATAGCGAGCGCGCTCGTCGCGCAGCAATGGCGGCGTAAGCTTGCGCGGCAACGAGGGGTGCGTTAAGAGCGATGCGCAATGACTCGAGCAGGTCATGTGTGGCCTGCTCGAACGCGGCGATGCGCGTGATGGCGCGGGCTGGCGCACGCGCCAACCGCGCTCAGTCGTACGTTTCCGCTTGCGGCGAGGCGAGCTCGCGCAGCTGGAACTTGCCGTTGTCGTTGAACAGCCAGTCTTCGAACAGCTCGAGCTGGCCGCGCCCGTTCAGCAGCTTGCCGGGCGGTAGCGGCAGCGGCGCCGAGCGGCGCAGCGACGCGAGCGCGGTGCTTTCGGCTTCGTCGTCGCCGTTGGTGCGATACACCGACGACTGGACGATGCGTCCATCACGATCGACCGTGAACGACACCACCACCAGCGAGCGCAGCATCGGCTGAGGCCTGCCTTGGAGCACATACGACGGATTACGCTCGACGATTCGTCGGGCGACCGCGTCGCGATATTGATCGAGCGTCGCGCTGTTGATCGCGGCGACCGGTGTGCTGACGGTTTCGTGCTTCGTCAGCGGAGTGATCGTGCAACCGGCCACGGCAACGACACCAAGCGCGGCGAGCAACAGCCGATGCCTGGGTGCTGCGGTGAAGAAGTGCGGGGCCACACGGGGAACAGGACGGGGAGAAGTGCGCGAGAGCATCGTCGACGAACCGCGAGAAGAACCTGATTGAATGGTAGTCAAAAACCGGCGGGATTCAATTGGCGTTCGCCCGCTGAATGTCATTGCGCGTGCCGCGACGACGCGCTTTGCTTTCCGATGTACTGGCCGGAAATATGCACGCGTTGGTCGGCGGGCGGAACCCGCCTACACTCTGGCGGCCTCATGCTGAGGCATCGGTGGAAGTCTTTTCAGCCCGCTTCTCGCGGGCTTTCTTTTACCTGCGATTCGCCAATTACACGCGGCAACAAAAAAGGCGAACCCGCCAAACGGGTCCGCCTTTTCGCTCTCGGTTCAACCGGCCGCGCCGCAAGCCAGGCTCACGGCGCTGCACGATCATCGATTACTTCAAAGCCGCACGCGCCGCCTTCACCGCGGCCAGCACCTGCTCGGGCGCGGTGCCGCCCGGATGATTGCGGCTCGCCACCGAGCCCTCGAGCGTCAGATACGAGAACACGTCGTCGCCGATCAGATGCGCGACGTTCGGCAGTTCGCTGCGCATTTCGTCGAGCGTCAGGTCGGCGAGATCGCAGCCGCGATCGGCACAGACGCGAACCGCGAGCGCGACGGCTTCGTGCGCGTCGCGGAACGGCAGGCCTCGCTTGACCAGATAGTCGGCGAGGTCCGTCGCGGTCGAGAAGCCTTGCAGCGCGGCCTCGCGCATCGCCTGCGGCTTGACCGTGATGCCGGCGACCATTTCAGCGAAGATGCGCAGCGTGTCGGCGACCGTATCGACGGTGTCGAACAGCGGCTCCTTGTCTTCCTGGTTGTCCTTGTTGTACGCGAGCGGCTGGCCTTTCATCAGCGTGAGCAGCGCCATCAGATGGCCGTTCACGCGGCCGGTCTTGCCGCGTGCGAGTTCGGGCACATCCGGGTTCTTCTTCTGCGGCATGATCGACGAGCCGGTGCAGAAACGGTCGGCCAGATCGATGAAGCCGACGCGCGGGCTCATCCACAGCACCAGTTCTTCGGAGAAGCGCGACACGTGCGTCATCACCAGCGCGGACGCGGCCGTGAATTCGATCGCGAAGTCACGGTCGGAAACCGCATCCAGCGAATTCGCGCAGATGCCGTCGAAGCCGAGCGTCTTCGCGACGGCGTGACGGTCGATCGGATAGCTGGTGCCGGCGAGCGCGGCCGCGCCGAGCGGCAGACGGTTCACGCGCTTGCGGCAGTCGACCATGCGCTCGGCGTCGCGCGAGAACATCTCGACGTAGGCGAGCAGATGGTGGCCGAACGTGACCGGCTGCGCGACCTGCAGGTGCGTGAAGCCCGGCATGATGGTCGCGGCGTTCTTCTCGGCGATTTCGAGCAGCGCTACGCGAAGTTCGGTCAGCAGTTCGCCGATGCGGTCGATCTCGCCGCGCAGCCACAGGCGGATGTCGGTCGCGACCTGGTCGTTGCGCGAGCGGCCGGTATGGAGGCGCTTGCCGGCATCGCCGATCAGCGCGGTCAGGCGCGCTTCGATGTTCAGGTGCACGTCTTCGAGATCGAGCTGCCATTCGAACTCGCCGCGCTCGATTTCACCCTTGATCTGCGCCATGCCGCGCTGGATCGCGGCGAGGTCGTCGGCGGAAATGATCTTCTGCGCGGCGAGCATCGACGCGTGCGCGAGCGACCCTTCGATGTCGACGAACGCCAGACGCTTGTCGAAGAAGACCGACGACGTATAGCGTTTGACGAGCTCCGACATCGGCTCCGAGAAGCGAGCCGACCAGGCTTCGCCTTTTTTGTGCAATTGGGACGTCATGGTGTTGGGCGGTAAGAACGAGCGGTGAGGAGGCTGGCAACGCGAGTGCGCGAGTCGTGCAGAAGCGCCGCCGCAGCGAAGAAAGACGGAGATTTTAACACCGGGCGAGGGCGGCCAAGGCGCTGCCGCCGCTCGCGGACCCATTAGCGGACCCATTCGCGAGCCTATTCGCGCACCAGCACCACCAGCTTCAGATCTTCGCGATGCGCGGGCTTGAACGTGATCTGGTCATAAACGATGCGCCCGTCGCGCGGATGGTTGAACTCGCGCCTGCCGCCCTCGCGCCCGCCGACGTCCTGCGAGGCCCAGTAGCGCGCGAACTCGTCGCTCGCGGCCGACAGCGAATCGATCAGCCCGCGCGTGGGCGCATCGTTCAGATGGCGGATCGAGTCGGCGCGGAATTCGGCGGCGAGCCGCCGCGCGCGCGTTTCCCAATCGACGATCAACGCGCGCGCGGCCGGCTCGGTGAACGTGTAGCGCAGCAGGTTGCGGTCGTGCGCGCCGTCGAGCCAGCCGACGAACAGATCGGCCGCGCGCCCGTTCCACGCGAGCGCATTCCACTGCCGGTCGAGCACATAGGCCGGCGTGTCGATGAGCTGCACGGTTTGCAGCAGCGTGGCGGGCGCATCGGCGGCGGCGGGGTCGGGCTCGGCCGGATCGCGCTGCGCGGCCAGCTCGAACAGATACGCGCGCTCGGCGCGCGACAGCTGCAACGCGACCGCGATGCGCGCGAGCGCATCGGCGGAAGCGGACACCGGCCGGCCCTGCTCGATCCACGTGTACCAGGTCGGGCTCACGCCGCATAACTGCGCGACTTCCTCGCGCCGCAGACCGGGCGTGCGGCGGCGCGGCCCCGGCGGCAGACCGACCGCCTGCGGCGACAGCCGCTCGCGATGGGCGCGGATGAAGTCGCCGAGCGCGCGCGCCGGCGTGGCGTCGAGCGGCGGCGGGTGATCGGCGGAGGACGGCGTCGTCATGCTATCGGCTGCGCGTGGAGGGGAGTAATAGAGATACCAGAATAATTGCCGAACTTGTACTGGTACACGGCGGGCTCTATTGTAGCGGCTGGATTCGCGCAACGCGTTGTTCGCCATCTCGACGCGCAATGAAAAAAGCCGGGTGTGGCCTGTGTGGACCACACCCGGCTTCTGCCTGCTTCAGCGTCGATCTCAACCGGTATTGCGCAACCCCGCCGCGATCCCGTTGATGCACAAATGAATGCCGCGCCGCACGCGCGCATTGGTGTCGCCCGCGCGATAGCGTTTGAGCAGTTCGACCTGCAGGTGGTTGAGCGGGTCGAGGTACGGGAAGCGGTTCTTGATCGAACGCGCGAGCAGCGGGTTCTCGGCGAGCCGCTCGCTCTTGCCGGTGATCTCCGACAGCACCTTCGACGTGCGTTCCCACTCGGCAACGATGCGCTCGAACACGTGCTTGCGCAGCTTCTTGTCGGTCACGAGCGCGGCATAGCGCGACGCGACCGCGAGGTCGGTCTTCGCGATGACCATGTCCATGTTCGACATCAGGTTGGAAAAGAACGGCCAGCTCTTGTGCATCTTCTTCAGCAGCGCGAGACGGCGCGCGCGCTCGGCGTCCGACGGCGCGCTGTCCAGATGCTCGGTGACCGCGCTGCCGAAGCCGTACCAGCCGGTCAGCAGCAGCCGGCATTGGCCCCACGAGAAGCCCCACGGAATCGCACGCAGATCCTCGATCTTGCGCTGCTTCGGGTCCTGCAGCTTGCGCGACGCGGGGCGGCTGCCGATGTTCAGCTCGGCGATCTCCGCGATCGGCGTCGACTCGAAGAAATATTCCTTGAAGCCCGGCGTTTCGTAGACGAGCGCGCGATACGCGGCCATCGCCGTATCGGACAACTGCTGCATCGTTTCCTCGTACACCGGCAGCTCGGCCAACGTGTGGTCGTGCGGCAGCAGCGACGCTTCGAGTGTCGCTGCCACGACGGTCTCCAGGTTGCGCCGGCCGATTTCCGGATTCGCGAACTTGCTCGCGATCACCTCGCCCTGCTCGGTCAAACGGATCTGACCGTCGACGGTGCCAGGCGGCTGCGACAGGATCGCCTGATAGGTCGGGCCGCCGCCGCGGCCGACGGTGCCGCCGCGTCCATGGAATAGACGCAGCGTCACGCCGCGTTCGTTGAACAGCGACAGGAGCGCCAGCTCCGCGCGATACAGCTCCCAGTTCGACGTCAGGAAGCCGCCGTCCTTGTTGCTGTCCGAGTAGCCGAGCATCACTTCCTGCTCGTTGCCCTGATGTTCGATCAGCGTGCTGATGCCCGGCAGCGCGAAGAGATCGCGCATGATGTGCGGCGCGTTGCGCAGATCGGGGATCGTCTCGAACAGCGGGATCACCATCAGGCCCGCGCGCGCGGGGTCGTGCTCGTCGCCCAGACGCCCGCGCAACAGACCCGTTTCCTTCTGCAGCAGCATCACCTCGACCAGATCGCTGACGGTTTCCGTGTGCGAAATGATGTAGTTGCGCACCGCGCGCGCGCCGAATTTCTCGCGCGTGAGGCGTGCTTCTTCGAGCACCGCGAGCTCGCTCTTCACGAGCTCGGAGTACTCGGCGTAGGGCACGCGCAGCGCGCGCGGCTGCGCGAGTTCGGCGAGCAGCACGTTCAGCTTGTCCGCTTCGGAGAGCGCCGCGTAATCGTCTTCGACGCCTGCGCACTTGAGCAGCTCGGCGATCACCGCTTCGTGGATGTCCGAGCTTTGCCGCAGATCGATGCTCGCGAGATGGAAGCCGAACACTTCGGCCGCGCGAGCGAGCGGTGCGAGACGCGGCGCGGCGAGCGGCGCGCCGTGATGCTCGGCGAGCGAGTCGATCAGCACGTGCAGGTCGCGCACGAAGTCGGCGGCGTCGTCGTAGGGGGTCGCGCGAATCGGCGCGACGCCGCGGCCGGCGCTGCGCAGCGGCACGCTGCCTTCGCCGAGACGCACGCGCGCGCTCGCCGCGAGCCGCGTGTAGATGCCGATCAGCGCGCGACGATACGGCTCGTCGGTGCGATGCGGCGAGTGGTCGGGCGAGATGTCCGCGAGCTCATTGAGCGCATCGCTCACGCCGACGAGCACATTCGACATCGACAGCTCCTCGCCGAGCTTGTGCACCTGCACCAGGTAGTGCTCGAAAATCACCGCGGCCTGACGGGTGATCGCGTTTTCGAGCGTGTCGGCGGTGACGTTCGGATTGCCGTCGCGATCGCCGCCGATCCAGCTGCCCATCTGGAAGAACGGCGGCAGGCGCGCTTCGAGGCCATGCTCCTTCAGCGCCTCCTCGATGTCGGCGTACAGCGCCGGCAGTTCTTCGAGGAAGGTGCTGCGGTAGTACGACAGCGCGTTCTCGATTTCATCGGCGACCGTCAGACGCGCGTCGCGCAGCATCCGCGTTTGCCACAGCGACGTGACGCGCGCGCGCAGCATCGCTTCGTTGTGTGCGCGCTCGCGGTTCGTGAGCGGCTGGTCGCGCTCGGCGAGCAGCCGCGCGATGTCGTGCTGCGCGTCGAGAATGCTCTTGCGCTGCACCTCGGTCGGGTGCGCGGTCAGCACCGGCATGATCAGCGCGTCGTCGAAAAACCGCTGCAGCACCGGCGTCGCGGCGGCGCCGGCCGCGACGAGCCGCTCGAGCGCATGCGCGATCGTGCCCGGCTGCGAGGCCGAGCCCGCGAGCGCGTGAATGCGGTGACGACGGTTGCGGTGGCGGTCCTCGGCGATGTTCGCGAGATGCGAAAAATAGCTGAACGCGCGCACGACGCTGACGGTCTGCTCGGGCGTCAGCGAGCGCAGCTTCTTGTCGAGCGTCTGCGCGGCGGCGCTGTCGTCCTCGCGACGGAAGCGCACCGCGTTCTGCCGGATCGTTTCGACGACGTCGAATATGGCGTCGCCTTCCTGCTCGCGCAGCACGTCGCCGAGCAGCCGGCCGAGATAGCGGATGTCCTGGAACAGCGGGTGGTCCTTGTCCTCGCGCGTGCGGCCGCCGTTCTTCACGGCGGGCGCGGCGGCTGGCTCAGCTTGCGGCACGCCCTGGAGCTCTGCCGTCTTCGCGGCGCGCGGGAGTGTCGCGTCGCCTTCGATCTTGATCTTGACCTTGGCCGGCTTGCTGGCGGTGGCCGAAGTCGCGGCCTTTTCGGCCTTGCCGGATTTGTTTGCTTTTGGCGCCTTGTCCTGCTTGACGGGCACAGAGGTTTGCGAGGCCTTCGAGGCCTTGGCGGCTTGCGCGGCAGCGTTGGACAGGACGTCGGGCGCCGCGGCGTCGGCCGGGCGAGCGGTGGGCGAGGCAGTGTTGCGGCGGGCGGGGCGCGCCGATCCGGAAGACGTCACGATGAGTTTCCTCGGGGAAGCCAGGGTCTGTTGATTGATGAACTGCGACTGCGGAACTGCAACCAGCAAGTACAACGTGAACTGCGTGCAACAGGGACTGCGCAACGGACTACAAGACAGACTGCTAATGCGACTGCAACAAAGAGTCGAGACGGCGACCGCAAACGGCGCTTGCCGACCCACTTCGAAGCGAGCCGCGCGTGCCGCACCGCGTGCGAGGAACGACGCAAGCGCTGCCGATCGCGCGACGCCGACGAGGGAGAAGGGAGCCACGGGCAGCCAGCCCGCGAAGAGACTGAACGCGCGGCACACATTGCCGCAGCATGTTCGCCGCATTGCATCATCCCGCATGCCGCCGCGCGGCGCGCGAACGACCGTGCGTGACAACGCTGAATGGGGGCCTTCGCGCGCGGCGCGAAGCCCGTCTCCTCCGTCGATACCGCTTGCGCACGGCGCCCCGCGGTGCTCTGGAACCCAAGGGCACAAATAAGGGCGCGTGCTAACATTGATTGTTATTCCATCCCGACATCAAGCAGCAAGCTAATGAACACCGAGACGTTTTCCACGCCACCCCACACGCTTGTGATTGCGTCGCGAGAGAGCCGTCTTGCCATGTGGCAAGCCGAGCACGTGCGATGTGCGCTGCACAAATTATATCCATCTTGTGACGTAAAAATCCTCGGAATGACGACACGTGGTGATCAGATTCTCGATCGCACGCTGTCCAAGGTTGGTGGTAAAGGGCTCTTCGTGAAAGAGCTCGAAGCCGCGCTCGCCGATGGCCGCGCCGACCTCGCGGCGCATTCGCTGAAAGACGTGCCGATGGAGTTGCCCGCCGGTTTCGCGTTGTCCACCATCATGGAGCGCGAGGACCCGCGCGATGCGCTCGTATCCAATCAGTACGACTCGCTCGCCGCGTTGCCGGCCGGTGCGGTGGTCGGCACCTCGAGCCTGCGGCGTGAAGCGATGCTGCGCATGCGCTATCCGCATCTCGACGTGCGGCCGTTGCGCGGCAATCTCGATACCCGACTCGCCAAGCTCGATCGCGGCGACTACGCGGCGATCATTCTGGCCGCGGCCGGGCTGAAGCGTCTCGGTCTCGCCGAGCGCATCCGCGCGCTGCTCGATCCGGAAGATAGTCTGCCCGCGGCTGGCCAGGGCGCGCTCGGCATCGAGATTCGCGCCGATCGCGCGGAGCTCGCCGCATGGCTTGCGCCGCTGCATCATCAGCACACGGCGGCGGCCGTCGAAGCGGAGCGGATGGTGTCGCGCGCGCTCGGCGGCAGCTGCGAGGTGCCGCTCGCCGCCTACGCAACGTGGGGCGACGGCGCGCTGCATCTGCGCGGCATCGTCGCGACGCCGGACGGCCAGCGCGTGTTGAGCGCGCAGGCGTCGGCGCCGGCGCCCACCATCGAACGCGCGCTCGCGCTCGGCGAGGAAGTGGCGCATTCGCTCGCGCAGCAAGGGGCACTCGAGATCGTCCGCGCGCTCAGCACCGCGAGCGGTCCAGCGGCCGCGCCCGGCGCGGCGGCCAGCGAGTGATGGCCGCCGGTACGCCCGAGAAGGCGCCGTTCACGGTCGTGATCACACGGCCGGCCGGCCAGTCGAGCGAGCTCGTCGAACGGCTCGAAGCAGCCGGCCTCGCGTCGCTCGACTTCCCGCTGATCGACATCGCACCCGTCATCGACGACGCGCCGTTGTGCGCCGCGCTCGCGTCGCTCGAACGCTACGCGCTGGTCGTGTTCGTGTCGCCGAACGCGGTCGATCACGCGTTCGCGCGCCATCACGAAATCTGGCCGCACGCGCTGCCGGTCGGCGTGGTCGGCCCGGGCAGCGTGCATGCGCTCGCGCGCCACGGTGTCAGCGCGCCGGAGCATCGCGTGATCAGCCCCGCGGCGGGCGCCGACGACGAATCCACGAGCTTCGACTCCGAGGGCCTGTTTGCCGCGATCGAGGCGCAATTCGGCGCCGCGGGCTTCGAAGGCAAGCGCGTGCTGATCGTGCGCGGCGACGGCGGCCGCGAATGGCTGAGCGAGCGCCTGCGCGAAGCCGGCGCCGAAGTCGACACGGTCGCCGCGTACCGGCGCATCGTGCCGGAGCCGTCGATCGGCGCTTGGGCGCGCGTGCACGAACTGCTCGCGGGCGCGCCGCACGCATGGCTTCTGACCAGCTCCGAGGGCGTACGCAATCTGCAGGAACTTGCCCACGAGCATCTGACCGCTGGCGAGATCGAGCAGCTCAAACACGCGCCGCTCGTCACGCCGCATCCCCGCATCGCGCAGACCGCGCGGGCATTGGGTTTTGATAGGATTACGGTGTCCGGCGCGGGCGACGAGCGCATAGTCCGCGCCCTCGTGGCCGCGGCCGCCGTGCCTCCCGTCGTCCAACCGGTATCGTCCAACCCGGCTCAACCACGCATGACTGAAACGAACGCATCCACGAACGCCTCACCTCAGCCGCCGGCAAGCGCCGCCTTGCCGCCGAACCAACCTTTCACGCCGTACGAAGCGCAAAAGCGCAGCAGCACGAGCGGACCGCTGCTGTGGTTTGTCATCGTGGTGATCGCGTGCGCGGTGGGCGTGGGCGGCTTCGCGATGAACCACAAGCTGGTGCGCACCGAGCAGGAACTCGCGCAGCGTCAGCAGGCCAACGACACGCAGACCAACGAACTGCGCATCAAGATCGACCAGGCGCTCGCCACCGTGCATCAATCGGACTCGCAGGTCGCGCAGCTCGAAGGCAAGCTCGCCGATGCGCAGGCCGCGCAGCAGGCGCTGCAACAGCAGTACGCGGACCTCGCGCGCAATCGCGACGACTGGACGCTCGCCGAAGTCGGGCAGATGCTGTCGGCGGCCAGCCAGCAGTTGCAGTTGACCGGCAATACGCAGCTCGCGCTGTTCGCATTGCAAAGCGCCGATACGCGCCTCGCGGCGTCCGATAGCCCGCAGGCGCTTGCGGTGCGCAAGGCGATCGCGCAAGACATCGACAAGCTGAAGGCCGCGCCGTCCACCGATCTGACCGGCCTCGCGATCAAACTCGACAACGCGATCGATCACGTGAGCGGCCTGCCGCTGTCGGGTGAAGCACCGATTCCGCGTGCCACGCCGCACGCGGCCACGTGGGCCGACACCGCGAAGGTGGCCGCCGCCACCGGCAAGCCGCGCTGGGAAGTGTGGATCGACGAGGTCACGCACGGCATCGGCGAACAGCTGTCGAGCCTCGTGCAGGTGCGCCGTATAGATAACGCCGACGCGATGCTGGTCTCGCCGGATCAAGGCTACTTCGTGCGCCAGAACCTGAAGCTGCGTCTGCTGTCGGCGCGCCTCGCGCTGCTGTCGCGCAACCAGACCACGCTGAAGTCCGATCTGCAGGCGGCGCAGTCCGCGTTGACGCGCTACTTTGACACTTCGTCGAAAGACACGCAGATGGTTATCGATCTCGTCAAGCAGGTGGACGCCGGTTCGGCCGCGGTCGAGCTGCCGAACCTCGATACGAGCCTGCAGGCCGTCAATCAATACCGGAACCGGGGTTAATCATGGCGATCCGGGGACTTCTATGGCTCGCGGCACTGTTCGCCGTCGCGGTCATGCTCGCGGTGGGTGGGCGCTTCGACGCGGGGCAGGTGCTGCTGATCTATCCGCCGTACCGTGTCGACATGTCGCTGAATCTGTTCATCGTCGGGCTGGTGGTGCTGTTCATCCTGCTCTACGCGCTGTTGCGCATCATCCGCAATATCTGGCGCATGCCGCAGCGCGTCGCCGCGTACCGCGCCCGCGCGCGTGTCGCGAAGGCGCACGCGGCGTTGCGCGACGCGATCGGCAACCTGTACGCGGGCCGTTTCTCGCGCGCGGAAAAGGCCGCCAAGGACGCGCTCACGAATGGCGACAACAAGGGCGCGGCCGGTTTGATCGCGGCGACAGCCGCGCATCGCATGCATGAATACGGGCGGCGCGACGAATGGCTCGCGCAGATCGACGAAGCCGAGTGGCAGGACGCGCGCCTGATGGCCACCGCCGACATGCGCGCCGACGGCCGCGACGCCGACGGCGCGCTCCATGCGCTGACCGAGATGCAATCGCAAGGCGCGCGGCGCATCCACGCGCAGCAGATCATGCTGCGAGCGCAGCAGCAATTGAAGAACTGGGGCGAAGTGCTGAAGCTCGTGAAGACGCTCGAGAAGCGCGAGGCGATTCATCCGGCGGTCGCGGTGCGGCTGCGTCAGCTGGCGGCGGAAAATCTGCTGCGCGACCGTCGCCACAATGCCGAGGCGCTGCTCGAATTGTGGAATTCGCTGTCGGCGACCGAGCGTCATTCGCCGCGCCTCGCCGATACCGCCGCCGAACTGCTGGTCGCGCTGAACCGCCCGCAGGAGGCGCGCAAGATCGTCGAGGAAGCGCTTGCACAGAACTGGGATGCGCGGCTGTTGCGCCGCTATCCGGACACGGCCGGCGGCGATGCGTTGCCGCTGATTCAGAAGGCCGAGGCGTGGCAGAAGGATCGGCCGGAAGACGCGGACCTGATGTTCGCGCTGGGGCGTCTGTGCCTGCATCAGCAGTTGTGGGGCAAGGCGCAGTCGTTCCTCGAACGCGCGCTGAAGCTCGCCGACAACGAGACGCTGAAAATCCGCTCGCATCGCGCGCTCGCGCGTCTGCACGAGCAGCTTGGAGACACCGACAAGGCGAGCGAGCACTATCGCGAGAGTGCGTTGGCGATGAACGTGACGTGAGTTAAGTCTCTTTAGCCGCTACCAGATGGCCGCAGCCTCGTGCTGCGGCCATTTGTTTTTCGTGCGCCCAGCATGGGCGCATTCCTGCGGGTGTAAGTCCCGCCATAAGCTGGTCACAGCGAATGAAGTGAAGCGCAACTGCACGAGGGCGACCGGATGTGGGGAGGAAGCGTGGAGCGTAAATCGCGAGCCGATGAACAAGAACCGTATAGAAGGCGCTGCCGAGCAGGGCGAGCGGGCGAAAAACCGCGAAGCTCTCGTGACCAAGGTGAAGTGGCGTAGATGCGGCGGTTGTGCGATGAAGGAGTGCGTTCTTACCTGGGGAGGCCTCGCCTCATGCCTGAAAGGGTGACGGCGTCGAGCCGGAGCGAGGAGTCAGCAGAGGCCGTAGTAGTCACAGGACAGGTCGATGAGTCCGAAGCTGGTGACGAAGGGCCAAACGGGAAGGAGTGTCCAGCGTCATGTCGATGCGACAGGTACTGCGTCAGAAGCCCGTGCAAGCGGGGCGAGCGGGAGGCACACGCGGTGAAGCTGCGTCTATGCCCGTGAGCGACGAAGCCTGTTGCCCGCGCCATGAATCCGGGGACACAGGGTCAGCGCTGCTGATGGCGGCGCTGACGAGAGAGAACCTGAAGCAGGCATTCAAACGGGTACGGGCCAACAAGGGAGCCGCTGGCGTGGACGGTCTGGACATTGACCAGACGTCGCGCCATCTGGTGACGGCGTGGCCGGCGATCCGTGAACAGTTGCTGAAGGGGACGTACCGGCCCAGCCCGGTACGGCGGGTGACGATCCCGAAACCGGACGGAAGCGAGCGCGAGCTTGGCATCCCGACGGTGACGGACCGGCTGATCCAGCAGGCGCTGCTGCAGGTGCTGCAACCGGTTCTGGACCCCACCTTCAGCGCGCACAGCTATGGTTTCCGGCCCGGACGGCGTGCGCACGATGCGGTGCTTGCCGCGCAGTCGTACGTGCAGTCGGGCCGGCGAATCGTGGTGGACGTTGATCTGGAGAAGTTCTTCGACCGGGTCAACCACGACATCCTGATCGACCGTCTACAGAAACGTATTGGGGACGCCGGGGTGATCCGGCTGATCCGGGCGTATCTGACGAGCGGCATCATGGATGGCGGTGTGGTTCAGCAGCGCGAACAGGGCACGCCGCAGGGCGGGCCGCTATCGCCGTTGCTGGCCAACGTGTTGCTCGACGAGGTGGACAAGGAACTGGAGCGGCGCGGTCACTGCTTCGCGCGCTATGCCGACGACGCGAACGTGTACGTTCGCAGTCGGCGCGCGGGCGAACGGGTGATGGCGTTGCTGCGGCGGCTGTACGGGCGACTGCGTTTGAAGGTCAACGAGACCAAAAGCGCAGTGGCCAGCGTGTTTGGACGCAAGTTCCTGGGCTACAGCTTCTGGGTGGCACCCGGACGCGAGGTCAAGCGCCGCGTGGCGGACAAACCGCTGGCGACGTTTCGGCAACGCATCCGGGAACTGACCGCTCGTTCATGCGGGCGCAGCCTGCGGGAAGTGGTGCGACAGGTACGCGCGTACCTGCTGGGCTGGAAGGCGTACTTCCGTCTGGCGCAGACACCGAAGGTCTGGCGTGAGCTGGACAAGTGGTTGCGTCACCGACTGCGCGCAATCCAGCTCAAGCAGTGGAAGCGCGGTACGACGATGTACCGCGAACTGCGCGCGATGGGCGCCGCCGTTGATGTGGCGCGACGGGTGGCGGCCAACGGCCGTCGCTGGTGGCGCAACAGCGGCAGGCTGCTAAGCAGACTGTTCACGGTGGCGTGGTTCGACCGGCTGGGTTTGCCCCGTCTCTCATGACCTCAACTTCCCGAACCGCCCGGTGCGGACCCGCATGCCGGGTGGTGTGGCAGGGGCGCAGCCCGATGGCTGCCCCCTATGCCGATCGGCGCCGCTGTCCGGCTCGAATCGGCGGGACTGCGCTTTGCTTCACACCTCACTGGATGCGCAACCTGGGAGGTGTTCAAAGTGGCCAGCGACACTATGACCGTGCAAACCGACACCCGCGGCGGCGACGTCGAGCGCAAGGGCGTCGTCGTCATTACTGGGGCAAGTGCCGGCGTGGGGCGCGCCACCGCGTCCGAGTTCGCGCGGCAGGGCTATGACGTTGGGCTGATCGCGCGCGAACCGCGACGGCTCGCGCGTGCCGCCGAGGAGATCGCCGCGACCTATGGCGTGCGGGCACTCGCGCTGCCCGCCGACGTCGCCGATGCGGATGCGATCGAGCGCGCCGCGCAGCGCGTGGATCGCGAGTTGGGCGGCATCGACGTGTGGGTCAACGTCGCGATGGCGACCGCGTTTGCGCCGGTGTCCGCGCTCAGTGCGCGCGATGTCGAACGCGGCACGCAGGTGACCTATCTGGGGCAGGTCAACGGCATGCTGGCGGCGCTCCCCGTGATGCGCGCGCGGGGACACGGGACGATCGTCAATGTCGGCTCGGCGCTCGGGTACCGGTCGGTGCCATTGCAGTCGATCTATTGCGGCGCGAAGTTCGCCGTGCGCGGCTTTACCGATTCATTGCGTTCCGAGTTGCTGCACGACGGAGTCGATATCCATCTGACGATGGTCGATCTGCCCGCGGTCAATACCCCGCAATTCGACTGGGCGCTCAATCGCATGGGGCGCAGGGCGCGGCCGGTGGCGCCGGTATTTCAGCCCGAGGTGGCGGCGCGGGCGATTTACTTTGCGGCCACCCATCGGCGGCGGCAGGTGTGGGTCGGGTGGTCGACGGTCAAGGCGATCCTCGCGAACCGGATCGCGCCGACGCTGCTCGACCACTATCTCGCGCGGGCGGGTTACGACGGGCAACTGACCGATGAACCATTGCCCGCCGATGCGCCCGCGAATCTCTACGAGCCGGTGCCCGGCCACTACACCGCGCATGGCCGCTTCGATGATGAAGCGCGCGCGTACTGCTGGGAGTTGTTTACCGACCGCCATCGCAATGCGGTGTATGGCGCGGCGGTGCTGGCGCTGGCTGGGGGCGTCGGGTGGCTGCTGAGGCGCAGGCGGCCTTGATGCGCAATCGGTGTGCGTCCTCCCTGTCGCCGATGAAAGCTCTGGACTATCCTACGAAGGACAGTGCCGCCCGCAATCCGTGGCGCGGCGTCCTCGACTGCGAACATTCCAAAAATGGAAGCGGACAGGCCCGTTCCTCACAAAGAGCAGACCATTGCAAGCAGCGCGCACCGCTGGATGCGCTGGCTGCCGGGACTGACGGTGCTCAAGGCGTACCGCTTGAGCTGGCTGCCGAGCGATCTGACGGCCGGACTGGTACTGACCACGATGCTGGTGCCGGTCGGGATCGCTTACGCGGAGGCATCGGGGGTCCCCGGCGTGTTCGGCCTGTACGCGACGATCGTCCCTTTGTTGGCGTATGCGCTGTTCGGCCCGAGCCGGATTCTCGTGCTCGGCCCCGACTCCGCGCTCGCGGCTCCGATTCTGGCGGTGGTCGTGCAAGTCGCGGCGGGCGACCCGTCGCGCGCGATTGCGGCGGCCAGCATGATGGCGATCGTGTCCGGCGTGTTCTGTATCGTGATGGGCTTGCTGCGGCTGGGATTCATCACTGAATTGCTGTCTAAGCCCATTCGATACGGCTATATGAATGGCATCGCGCTCGCGGTGCTGATCAGTCAGCTACCCAAACTGTTTGCCATTTCGATCGAAGAGCGCGGGCCATTGCGGGACATCGTGAGCCTCGTGCAGGCCATCGCCGATGGCAAATCCAACTGGTACAGCTTCGCGGTGGGCGCGGGAAGCCTCGTGCTGATCCTGTTTCTCAAGCGCTTCGAGAAGTTGCCGGGCATTCTGATCGCCGTGATCGTCGCGACGTTGTGCGTGACCGCATTGCACCTCGATAGCGTCGGCGTGAAAGTGCTCGGCAAGATCCCTCAAGGCCTGCCGACCTTTGCGCTACCGTGGGTCACCGACGCCGATCTGGTGAAGATACTGCTCGGCGGCTGCGCGGTCGCGCTGATTTCGTTCGCCGATACCAGCGTGCTGTCGCGGACTTTCGCGGCACGTTTTCGCAGCCGCGTCGACCCTAATCAGGAGATGGTCGGGCTCGGCGCGGCCAATCTCGCGGCCGGCCTGTTTCACGGTTTCCCGATCAGCAGCAGTTCGTCGCGCACGCCGGTCGCCGAGGCGGCGGGCGCGAAGACGCAACTGACGGGCGTCGTCGGCGCGCTGGCGGTCGCGGCGCTGCTGCTGGTCGCGCCGAACCTGATGCACTACCTGCCCAACAGCGCGCTTGCCGCGGTTGTCATCGCGGCGGCGATCGGTCTGTTCGAGATCACGGACCTGAAGCGGATATTTCGCATCCAGCAATGGGAGTTCTGGCTGTCGATGGCCTGCTTTGCCGGCGTCGCGGTGTTCGGCGCGATTCCGGGCATCGGCTTCGCGGTGGTGATCGCGGTTATCGAGTTTCTGTGGGACGGCTGGCGACCACACTACGCGGTGCTCGGCCGCGTCGAGGGTTTGCGCGGCTATCACGACGTGGAGCGTTATCCGGACGCGAAGCGAATCCCCGGACTGGTGCTGTTTCGCTGGGATGCGCCGCTGTTCTTTGCGAATGCCGAGCAGTTTCAGGAGCGCCTGCTCGAAGCCGTCGCGGAATCGCCGGCACCGGTCAAGCGCGTGGTGGTGGCGGCCGAACCGGTGACGAGCGTGGACGTCACCTCGGCCGATATGCTGCGGGAGCTGACGCGCACGCTCGACGAGCGCGGGATTGCATTGCACTTCGCGGAGATGAAAGATCCGGTTCGCGACAAGCTAAAACGCTTCGAGTTGACCGATCTGATTGGCGATGCGCGCTTTCATCCGACGGTCAGTAGTGCGGTCGATAACTATGTCGAGACGGTTGGGGAGGAATAGACGCCCTTTGCCACCAGTTGTTCACGACGGATTCTGTTCACGGTGTCGCGGTCGCAGCGCGGAATAGTCGCGATTCAGAAGAACGTCCATCAGGACGGGCGTTTTGGGTGCGTCCGGCGCTGGATCCTTTGGATCGCGGGCGCCGAAAGCAAATTCGACGTCCACCGGAAATCGGCTCGTCGGCAGATTCGAAGCACGATAGCGATAGCTATGCAGCCGGATCTGCGACAGAGCCGTGCCCATATCATTGCCGGGCCGCCGCTCGCCATTGCCGTCGATCCAGTAACCGATATCGACCTGGAGGAGATCTTCCAGTGTCGAGCGGTTAATGCCGGTCGATAGTGGACTGAAGCGGATCGTGAAGTGCGTCGCGACTTGCTTCACTTTTGCGCGGTCGGCGGAGGGGGCAGCGGATCGGGTATCGCAACTACAATGATTTGCGTATCCGGCAAGACCGGATTCACGAAGGAATACTCCGTAACACCCACCACACCGCGCTCAGGCCGCGCCGCAAGAATGCGGCCGAATATCGTACGAGCGGGATCGAAGGGCTGGTCGTCCCGCAGGATTGCAGTGGTCGATATGCTGAAGGCAATGTCGCGCTGCGCGTCGGTCACAGTCTCTCTCGTCTCAGTTTCTGGCGCTGACGGTCCTGTGAGCGTCGACGTACTGGGCTGTGCAGGTACTGAGGTTGCGAACGAGAGGATCATCAGAACCCTGACAGTAGGTCTTAACCACCTCCGCGCAAGCGTCGGCATGTTCTTCATGAAGTTGGCTCTATAGCCGGTTTCGAATTTCGCCATTTTTTGTGTGGGAGCAGGCACGTTTAGCAGGTCACATCAAGACGGCCTCTAATCATGGTGTCGCGGGCGCAGCGCGGAATAGTCACGATCAAGGTGAACGTCCATCAGGACCGGCGTGTTGGGTTCGTCAGGCGCCGGATCGTTTGGGTCTGGGTCGCCGAAAGCAAACTCGACGTCCACTGGGAACCGGCTCGTTGGCAGAGTGGAAGCGCGATAGCGATAGTGATGCAGACGAACCTGCGGCGGCACCGTTCCCATATCATTGCCCGGGCGCCGCTCGCCGTTGCCGTCGATCCAGTAGCCGATATCGACCTGGAGGAGATCTTCCAGCGTCGAGCGGTTAATGTCTGTCAAAAGCGGACTGAAGCGGACTGTGAAGTGGGTCACGACTTGCGTGACTTTCGTGCGGTCGGCAGAGGGGGAGGCAGGATCCGGCGCCACAAATAGAATAATTTGCGTCCGCGGGAAAGCCGGATTCACGAAGGAATACTCCGTACCACCTACTTGACCACGCAGAGGATCAGCCGCAAGAATCTGCCCGAATATCGTGTGCGCGGGATCGAAGGGCTGGTCGTCCCGCAGGATCGCCATTGCGGTGGTCAATATTCTGAATGCCATGTCGCGCTGGGTGTCAGTCACAGCCTGTCTCATCTCAGCTCCTTGACGGTCCTGAGAGCGTCGGCATACTGAGCCGTGCATGTACCGGGATTGCGAACAAGAGGATCAGCAGAATTGCGCCAGTAGGCCTGAACCACTTCCGCGCAGGCGTAGGCATCTTCTTCGTGAAGTTGGCTCCTGTACCCAGTTTCGAATTGCGCCATTCTTTGAGCTGTTTCAGCAGAGACATTCAGCAGCTCACACACCTGCCTTTCAGCACGCTGGATATCTCGCTTGACGTATTCCCAGCCCGGCTTGTTCTGTAGGTAGGAAATTAGCCAGTAGTAGTGAAATACAAGCATCCTGTGCAGACCAATGTGAACGCGGTGATCGTCGGGTAGCGGCGTGTTTTCAGCCGCTGTGTAGGCTTTTTTCAGCATCGTTGTCCAATACAACGACCGAATGTTCGGCAGGTCCCTGTAGTCGTCTAGAAAGTGCTGAAGCAAAGAGAACATCCAGAAGTACTGCTGGCAGTGGCGAGACTCGTGATACAACGTGTCGGCAAATGCTCTGAGCCGGTTATCGAGAGCGGCCGGTTTGTCCCTAAGTTCAACAATGCGCGCAATCTCGCTCTCGTTGACGACGATCGCCCAATCCCCACCGATGAATGCGGCGCTAACATCCTGTCGCAGCTTGTACTGCGTTGCACGCTCTGGATCGACAATCACAACCCGTGGCATGGCGCCGCTGGTTTCCGGGCTAGCAGCAAAGCCTCGCGGCAATCCAAAGGGCCCGGCACCGAGCGCGTCTTCCAATTTCGGCATGACCGCGTTTTGAATCATTCTTATCGAATTGGGAGTCAACGGCCAAGCCACCCCGCCCCAATCGATCCCCTGCAACGCGGCCTTAATCGCAGCCGCATAAGCCTTGGTCACCGGGTACTCGACACCCTTGCGCATCGACATACCTACTGGCGTGTCGCTCTCGGCCGCACCGTTGACGAAGTGATAAAACCGCAGCCCGAAGTTCATCGGATCGCACGAGACGAATTCGGGTGGTCTATGTTCCGTCGTCGCGCTCTGGTTGGGAGAGGTCACGTCCTTTCCTGCGACCGTCGCACCGCGCTTCTCGGCATTGGGTACCGCGCCAGCGAATGGCTCGTTCGCCGCCCTGATCACCGCGCCTCTGCTAACCGCAATCACTTTATCCGGCTCGCTGGCGGCAAGCAGTTCGACCGTCGCGAACGCAAGCATGTTGCTGGTGACGAGACTCGCCTCGCCAAGCGCGTTGGTCACACCTTGAATCAGTTGACCATCGTCGAGCGTGATCCGATACGGCTGGTTCGGTAGCGCGAAGCCGGAATCGTGTTCGATCAGCACGTGATGCGCCGCCAGCCTGCCGGGATCGTCTGGCGTGACGGGCAGACTGACAGGCCGTGCCGCTGGCCCCTCGGTCCGATGACCGCTCGCATGGACCCGATGTTCCCCACCCGTATAGACCTTGTACCCATCCGAATTGATGACCACCTTCGTGTTACCCGCATGAAAGACGATTTCCCTGCTGGCCATCAGATTGATCGAATCGGTTCTACTGATGATGCTGACGACGCGTTGCGCGATGACCTCGACGTCATCGCTTTGTGCGTCGATCTGCACCTTGCCCGATGCGGCCTTGAGCCGGATGCCGAGATGTTGCGCAAACACCCGCACGCCGTTGACCGCGGACGCCAGCAGCGATTTCACCGCCGCGACGCTGACGTGTCCGCCCGCGCTGAGCGCGATGTGTTCGGCACTCGCCACGTGCGTGCTTTGCGCTGCGGTGAGACCGACACCCGCCGCGCTGGCCAGCACCAACTCGGGCTGGGTCAGTTGCGGAAAGGGAAGCTCCGCGCTTGCCTTGCCGCCGCGAATCGCGTCGTTCTGCGCCTTGATGGCCTGCGCGACCTCGCTTTGACTGGTCTGCTGTTCCTGTGCCTCGTGCCGCCGCGCGAGACTCGCGAGGTTCTCGTGGGTGTCGCGCGCCTGAGCGAGGCGCGCCACGGTCTCACCGGCATCCTTTGCCGGCGCGCTCGCGCCGTGACGCGCCTCGGTGGTGATCAGCATGCCTCGGTTGGCCCGCGCAACACCCCATGCGTTCGTCGCGAGTTCCCAGCCTTCACCGCGTGCCTGCTGCCGGCCTGCGTCGCGCACGACATGCGTGTTGTAGCCCAGCACGAGGCGCGACTGTGCGTGGTCGCTGGCGATCTGTGCCTGCAGTTGGCCCGGCGTGTCATCCAGTACGACGTGATTGGTCTGGCTCGCACAGCCCGCTTTAAGTTCGCTGCTAAGGACGCCCGAGAGCGCCTGGTTGTCGGGCAGCTTCCATGGCGGCTGATTCTGGCCGTTGACCATCCGGTCCGACACGTAAGGCTTGTCCGGGTCGCCTTCGTGATAACTGACCGTGACCTCTTGACCGACGCGCGGCGGATAGATCGCGCCGAAGCCGTTGCCTTGCCACGGCGACGACACCCGCAGCCAGCAACTGGCGCTGTCGTTCTTCGGGGCACGCCGCTCCCACCCAAAGCGCACCTTCACGCGTGCATATCCATCGACCCATATCGGCTGATCCTCGGGGCCGACCACGATTGCCGTTTCCGCCGCGCAACGCGGCTTTTTCTTCGGACGGTTCTTGAAGAACGTATTGACGGGTTGGAGCACGAAATCGGTCACGCACTGGCGCAGCGCATCGTTCCTGTCTGCGCCGGGTGACCGCGTGTTCTGCAGTGCGTTGCGGATATCGAGGGTCGTCGATACGACCAGATACTCGGCGTTGACTTCCCGCTGCGGATGCTTGTCGAGCCAGAATGTTTTCCCCGTTGTCAGACCGCGCAGATTCCCTTGACCCTTCAGCCGCAGACGATGACCGCGCATTGCATCGACACGCACGCTCGCGAGGTGCCCGGCTTCATCGCGGAAGTCGCTTCGCTCACCTGACAGTCCCGTCGCACCGGCAAGCGGCTGCGAGTAGTCGCCCCAGCCGTATTGCTCGCTGTTGTCGTAGGCCCGCTCGCTGTGGCTTTCGTACTCGCCCTCGAAGCGCGCGCCGGGGCGCGTGTAGTCGTAATCGATGAGGCTGACCTTGCCTGTCGTGATCTGATGCGATGCCTCGAGCTTGTGAACGTGCTCCTCGTCGACGTGCCTGCTGTCCGGCGCGTGGTAGCGCAGTGTGTCGTATGCGTTGTCGTGTCGTTTGTGCGAGCCGGGCGAATCGCACAGTACCAGGGTCATTCCGTCGAACAGGTAGTAGATTCCCCATTCTCTCCAGATCCGCGTGAGGAAATTGAAGTCGGATTCCCACATCTGCCGGACATAGTCCCGCTTCGGGTAGCCGTTGCGCAGGCCCGGTGCGCCGAATTCCATCACGACCGGAAAGTGATATCGCTCCTTGAGCACCCGGTCAGTGATGTCCACCACGCTGGCGTCCTGGAAGATCCTGCTGTCGCAATTCTTCGTGGCCAGCCACAGCCAGGGACGGACGACGAGCCGGTAATAGGCGCGCCGTTCGTCGGCGCCCATCTGTTTGATGCCTGTGATGAGGCCCGACATCGTGCGGCGGTCGGCGCTCGCGTATGCCGCGTCGCCGCGTACCAACCCGTCACGACCGACCAATCCGTTGCCGTCCAAAGCGATCGAAATGTCGATGACCTTGCCGATCAGGCGATCAGGCACGACGAGTTCCTGTGCTTGCCACACTCCGAGCGTCGGACTTTCGATCGTCGCGACATCGAGCGTGTATCGATAAAGCTTGCCTAAGGTTTCGGTGCCGCGCAGACGGAGCGGAAACAACAAAGGCGCATTGCCCCATGTGGGTAGTGCGTCACAGGAAAGACCCAGGATGTGTTCACGGAGGTGAGCAAGTTCTCGCAATTGGCACGCTCACGATGCAATCAGAATCGCGCCGCAGCCCGTGCTATTGCCTGCGAGCCGGATCATTGGCCGGCCGTTGCCGTTCGTCATCGTCGTTCCTTGTTATGTGCGAACGACAAGTATCGGGAGGGAGATGGCCCGCCGCGATCGGAATTGGATGAATTTTTAGCGTGATTGGGCGATAAATTCGATTCGTCGGGCGAACGGATGCCTCACGGCCATCATGGGTTCCTGCCAATTGCCGGCGATCGTTATGCCACGAGTCGGTTCATTTGGCACTACATCCCGGGACAAGCTCGATTCCTACCAGCTGCTTCGAAAGCAACGGCGTTCTGTACGCCCCTGGCAAGGCCAGCAACGCGGGTGGTGTCGCCACGTCGGGTCTGGAAATGAGTCAGAACGCTATGCGCATCTCCTGGCCGCGCGAAGAAGTCGATGCGCGTCTGCACGACATCATGCGCAGCATTCATGAGGTCTGCCTGCGACATGGCCGTCGCGACGACGGTTCGGTCAGCTATGTGAACGGAGCGAATATCGCCGGCTTTGTGCGGGTCGCCGACGCGTGCTGGCGCAGGGCGTGATCTGAGCGACGGGTGGGATGCCAGCGCAATTGCTGGCTCCCGCGCATACCACAACCTCTGTGGCACGCGCGGGGTAGAGCGCGCGTCGTCAGTGAACGACGCGCGCCCTCCGCTCAGAAGAAGCCAAGCGCCTCAGCCTGATAGCTGACCAGCAGACACTTCGTCTGCTGGTAATTCGACAACGCCATCTTGTGCGTTTCCCGCCCGATCCCCGACTGCTTATAGCCACCGAATGCCGCATGCGCCGGATACAGGTGATAGCAGTTGGTCCACACGCGTCCCGCCTCGATCTCGCGTCCCATCTTGTAAGCGCGGGTACCGTCGCGCGTCCACACGCCCGCACCTAACCCATAGTATGTGTCGTTCGCGAGTTCGATCGCTTGCTGTTCGTCCTTGAACGTCATCACCGAGGCGACCGGCCCGAAGATTTCCTCCTGGAACACGCGCATATCGTTGTTGCCGAACAGCATCGTCGGCTTCACGTAGAAGCCTTCGCCGAGCCCCGCGCCGGGCGTCGCGCGCTCGCCACCGACGAGGCACCGCGCGCCTTCGTCCCGGCCGATGTCGATATACGACAGGATCTTGTCGAGCTGCTGCTGCGAGGCCTGCGCGCCGATCATCGTTTCGAGGTTCAGCGGATGGCCAGCCTTGATGCGTTCCACACGGGCAATCGCCTTCTCGATGAAGCGCTCGTAAATCGACTCCTGGACCAGCACGCGCGACGGGCACGTGCACACTTCGCCCTGATTCAGCGCGAACATCGCGAGACCTTCGAGCGCCTTGTCGAGGAACGCGTCGTCGCGATCGAGCACGTCGGCGAAGAAGATGTTCGGGCTCTTGCCGCCGAGTTCGACCGTCGACGGAATCAGGTTGTCCGCGGCTGCGTGCAGGATGCGCCTGCCGACCGGCGTCGAGCCGGTGAACGCGATCTTCGCGATGCGCTTGCTGGTGGCGAGCGCTTCGCCCGCTTCCCTGCCGAAGCCGTTGACGATATTGATGACCCCGGCAGGGAACAGGTCGCCGATCAGTTCGATCAGCACGAGTACCGAAGCCGGCGTCTGCTCGGCGGGTTTCATCACGATGCAGCAGCCGGCCGCGAGCGCGGGCGCGAGCTTCCATGCGGCCATCAGCAGCGGGAAATTCCACGGGATGATCTGACCCACCACGCCAGCCGGCTCGTGAAAGTGATAAGCGACCGTGTTGTCGTCGATCTCGGAGATGCCGCCTTCCTGCGCGCGGATGCAGCCCGCGAAATAGCGGAAATGATCGACGGCGAGCGGCAGGTCCGCGGCCATGGTTTCGCGCAGCGGCTTGCCGTTATCGATCGTCTCCGCGACCGCGAGCAGCTTCAGGTTCTTTTCCATGCGCTCGGCCACCGCGAGCAGCAGATTCGCGCGCTCTGTCACCGACGTCTTCGCCCATTTGCGGCGCGCCGCGTGCGCGGCGTCGATCGCGAGGTCGATGTCCGCGGCGCTCGAGCGAGGCACGCGGCAAAACGGCTGCCCGTTGATCGGCGACACGTTGTCGAAATAGTCGCCGCCGACCGGCGGCACCCACTTGCCGCCGATGTAGTTTTCATAACGCTGGCGATAGGGATACTCGATGTCGATGCCAAGAGCTTTCAGGTCAAATGGATTCATCACTTGTCTCCGTTTTGTGATGGTGATCGGGTGACTGCGCGGGACCACATCAGGCAGGAACCATACCAATGCATCGGCATGCGAAATTTCAGGGATTGGGCCGGGCTATAAAACGGAAGTGTTCCGTTTCGGAGCAGTTGCGCGGGCAGCGGTTGTTCAGAAACGCCGCAGATTCGGCCGACGCTGATACAGATCAACGATGCGAGCCCGCGCGGGGTCACGGCGGGCGTCGGGCGGACTGTCAAACGGAGTATTCTGTCGACATGCACCAAAGCGTCCGGCACGACCCGGGCGCATTCAGGAGGAGACAATGCGCGACGACGTTCATCCGCTCAGCGTGGCGGCGGCTAACCGCCCCAAAGGTTGGCCTGCACCGGCGATCCAGAAAGCCCACGAACGTTCCGAGACGTTCGGCCTGCGCGCATCGTTCCGGCCGGATTACGACATCCTGTCCGACACGGGACTCGCGTTGAAGCGCGAACAGAACCGGGTGCTGTGCGCGCATGCGATGCCGGTCATGGAGACGCTGCGCGAGCAGATCGTCAATACGCAAAGCATGATCGTGTTGACCAACGCCGAAGGCTTGATCCTGCATTCGATCGGCGATGACGACTTTTTGCATCGCGCGGAAAAAGTGGCGCTGCGGCCTGGCGCGAACTGGGCCGAGGATCGTCAGGGCACCAATGCAATCGGTACCTCGCTCGCCGAGGGGTGTGCGATGGTCGTTCATGGCGATCAGCACTATCTGGCGGCGAACCGCTTCCTGACCTGTTCGAGTGTGCCGATTCTCGATCCGTATGGTGATCTGATCGGCGTGCTCGACGTGACGGGCGACCACCGCAGCTATCACCAGCACACGATGGCGCTTGCGAAGATGTCGGTGCAGATGATCGAAAACCATCTGTTCTCGACTGCGTTTCGCAACGTGCTGCAAGTGTCTTTTCACGGACGGCCGGAGTTTCTCGGCACGCTGATGGAAGGGATCATTGCGTTTACCGACGATGGCCGCTTTCTGTCCGCGAACCGGAGTGCGCAATTTCAGTTGGGCTTGTCGCTCGCTGCGCTGCGCGCGCATACGCTGTCGTCGCTGTTTCAGATCTCGTATGCGCAACTGATCGATCGTTTGATGCATGGCGTTGCGCCGCATCTGATGCTGAATCTGCACAACGGTGCGGTGGTATGCGCGCGTGGGCAGTTCAGGCGGGCGTCGTTTGGGCTCGAGCGCGGGGCCGTCGATGTGCAGGGTGCAGCCGCGCCGCGACCGGTGTGTGTGAATGCGCGTCAACCGGCTGCGGGACTGTCGCGGCTCAGCGATCTCGATACCGGTGATGCTCGTGTGTCCGCACTGATTGCGAAGGTTCGCAAGATGCTCGGCAAGGATATTCCGATCCTTATCACCGGCGAGACCGGTACCGGCAAGGAGCTGCTCGCGCAGGCGATTCACAACGATTCGCCGCGACGTGACGGGCCGTTTGTGGCGGTCAACTGTGCTTCGATTCCGGAGTCGCTGATCGAATCCGAGCTATTCGGATATGAAGATGGCGCGTTTACCGGCGCGCGGCGTAAAGGGGCGATCGGCAGGCTGATGCAAGCGAATGGAGGCACGCTGTTTCTCGATGAGATCGGGGATATGCCGTATTCGTTGCAGGTGCGGTTGCTGCGTGTTTTGCAGGAGCGGGTGGTGACGCCGCTTGGGGCGACGCGGGCGGTTCCTGTCGATGTCTCCGTTATTTGCGCGACTCACCGCAACTTGCGCGAGATGATTGCGCAGAATCAGTTTCGTGAGGATCTCTATTATCGGATCAACGGGCTTGCGGTTCGGTTGCCGGCGTTGCGTGAGCGGAGCGATCTGGCGGTCGTCGTTCAAAAGATGTTGCAGTGGGAATCGGTGGAAAGCGGGGGGCGGCAGGCGCTTAGCGTTGCGGCTGATGTGATGGCGGCGTTCGGGCGGCATGCGTGGCCGGGTAACTGCCGGCAACTGGCTAATCTGCTGCGGACTGCTGCGGCGATGGTGGAAGAGGATGGGGTGATCCGGTGGGAGCATTTGCCGGACGATTTTTTGGATGATGTTCGTGGTACGGCTTGTGGCGGCGGCCACGCAAGTGAAGGCGATTCTGCCGTCTCGGCCGTCTCGGACGTTGCGAATGCGGACGCGCTGGCCACAGGCGAAGCGTCGGTGCGCGACGGCTCGCGGCTGCAGGATGTCGCCGCATCGGTAGTCGCGATGACGCTGGCGCGATACGGCGGCAACGTTTCGGCGGCGGCGCGTGCGCTTGGGGTGTCGCGGAACACCATTTATCGCCGGATGCCAGCGGCCCAAGCGGGGCGGGTTGCGGAAAAGGATTGACGCGGGAGTTTTCGCGGCACCAATCGACGATGGCCGGGAGACCGGCCATTGTTTTTTCAATAAGTCGATTGGATGTCAGCGTGTCCCGGCGATCTACAACTGCTTACACATCTCACAATAGCCCGGTCCACCGGCTCGATGGCATCCGCGTTCTTGCAGGCACATACCACGGAGCCAGCAATGAACACCAACTTGCCTTCCGATTCATCCCCGCGCAGCCGCATTCATCCTCTGGTCGCCGCAGCTGCCGTTGCCGTGATTCTCGCCAGCGGCACCGGCATTGCCGCGATGACCGGCCTGCTTCCGACATCCCGAGCGGTAACGCCGCCGTCGTCGCAAACTGCCGCGGTCGCGGTGCAGCCAGCCAGCACGCCGCTCGAATCACATGTTCATCCCCGCCATAGCAATGCGTCGTCGCCAGCGCCCAGGTACGCGCACGACGATAGTTACCGTGATACCACCCAGCCGTCACCGCGACCCGTTGCCGTCGACCGTGATGCAGGTGAAGTCGTGGCGGTCAACGCAGTCCAAACGCAAGAGCCGACCACCGGACTCGGTGCAGTAGGCGGTGCGGTGGCAGGCGGCCTGCTGGGCAATCAGGTCGGTCAAGGTCGCGGCCGTGTTCTGGCGACGATTGCGGGTGCGGTTGGCGGCGGCCTTGCCGGTAACGGCATCGAACATGCGGTACGCAAAGTTGCCACCTACCAGGTGCAAGTCAGGATGCAGGACGGCAGTTATCGAAACTTCAACTACGACACGCAGCCTACCGTTCAGGTCGGTGAGCGGGTGCATGTCTATGGCGATTCGCTGAGTGCTTCGTAAGCACACGGACAACCGTGGGGCACAAGGACTTACAAAGGGTTACCAGACTGACACTTCGCGTTTATTTGCCAACTAGAGCTACACATACAATCGATATCGCTAAATCGCATCAACACCCGATGCCAGCGAACAGGGAGAGAAACATGAAGCGCAGCTTCATTTTGTGGACTGCAGGCCTTTGCGCTGCGTGCGCTTCCAGCGCTGCGCTGGCTCATGTCGACCTTGGTGTCTACCTCGGCGCGCCGGGGCCGGTTTATGTCGCGCCGCCCCCAGTAGTCTACGAGGCGCCGCCGGTGACCTACGTGCCTGCTCCGGCCTATGGCTACGGCTATGGCTATGGGTACGAATACAACGACGACCGTGACAGGCACTGGCGCCATGATCATGGCTGGCACAGGGGCTGGGAGCACCGTCATCACCGGGACGATGACGACTAGTCCGGCACTGCATCCAGTTCGCGATATCGCAGCGCTCGATGAAGAACGCGTCGATGCCTGAGTTATCTTGCCCCGTAGAAATGACGGTACTGCCACGCGGACTGCCTGATCAACTCGTCATCCGGCCATGGCCCGGTTCCAAATCTGGCAATCGATAGAGGCGATAAATCGATGAGGGGAGCACCGTCGACGATCCACGCGGCGAGCATCTCCCCCAGTGCCGGGGCGATTGAGAGTCCTGCGACATTGCAACCGCTCGCGAAGTAAAACCCCCGAATGGCCGGCGCGGGGCCGACGACGTGCTGGCCATCGGCCGTCATCGTTGGCAGCCCGCCACGATGCTCGCGGATCCCGGTGTTCAGAAGCACCGGAAGCTGAGCCTCGACGTCCCGCGCGTAGTGCCAGAGAACGTCGGCATCGAGCGACAGATCCTTGACGTCGAAGTTGGCGTCGAAGCCATTCATGTCGAAGAACCTCGGATTTTCCTCGTAGACGCCCCACAGAAATCCTCCGTCGCAAGGTCTCATATACACCGCGGCATCCATAATTCGGACCATCGGCAATTCGGCTCGGGCATCCGGCACGGGCTCGGTGACGAACAATTGCTGCGCTGTTGTAACAAGAGGAACTCGAATTCCGCTGGCCTCGGCCACTTGTCGCGTCCAGGCGCCGGCCGCATCGACCACGGCAGGTGCGTGGATACGGCCGCACGTGGTGTCGACCCCGGTCACCTCGCCGTCGTCGATCAGGACGCGCGTCACCGCAGTGTTCGGCAGTAACACAGCTCCGTTTGCCTGCGCTGCACGAGCGAAGCCGATGGCCACCTGTGCGGGATTGAAATACATGTCGTCGGCGATGTGCATCACCGCGGCAACTCCCGTTGTTTGAAGAAACGGGTTGAGCCGGTGGGCCGCGTCGACGGAAACTTCCTCCACCTCCAGGCCGTGACGCCGGCCACGCAGGATGTCTTCCTGAATGACTTCCGCATCCGCCGGTCTGCGCGCCACTTTGAGGCTGCCCGAGTGCACCCAATCCAGCGGCTGACCGGTGTCCTCAGAGAATTGCCTGAGCCTGTCAGCCGCCAGCTTGATCAGGTCGATCATCAAGTCACTCTTGCGCAGGCAGCTGACCATACCAGCCGCTCGCGGTGACGTCTGTGAGCCGATTTCGAGCCGCTCGATCATCGCGACCCGGTGAGCGCCTCTCTTCGACAAGTGGAAGGCTGTCGCTGCGCCTAACCCGCCGGAGCCAATGACGATCACATCTGCAGATTCGATCATCGATACTTCTCCTGCCTATCACGTCGTCTGAACTGCAAAACGAACGGTGCTTCACACATGATAGGCAACCATTCGCGACTCTGCCCCTTGCTGCCTCGCTCATTCGATACAACGTCGGAAAAGCGGCCCTTCGATGATTAGATGCTCGCACCTATGCCAACAAAAAAGCCCTGGCGTAGAAACATCGCCAGGGCTTTTCTCATCTGCGAGTCTGTCTTATCTATTAACGATCCTCGCCGGCACACTGATAGCAAGCAAACCGCCGAGCACCATGAACGCCGCGAGCATATACATCCCCGAGTCATTAGCGGCGGTAACCTCTTTCAACCACCCCACCGCATAGGGACTAAGGAACCCCGCCAGGTTCCCAATCGAATTGATCATCGCAATCCCCGCAGCAGCCCCAGTCCCCGCAAGAATCGCCGTCGGCAAACTCCAGAACAACGGCAGGGTGGTGAGGATGCCCATCGTGGCCAGCGTCAAGCCGGTCATAGCGAGCACGGTGTTATGCGTCCAAACGACGGAAAGCACGAGCCCCACGGCACCAAGAAACGCCGGAACCGCAATATGCCACCGCCGTTCCCTCGACCGGTCCGCACTCCGCGCAACGAACACCATTGCCACCACAGCCGCCGCAAATGGAACCGCCGACAGCAAGCCGATCAAAAACGCATCGGTAACGCCGGTCGATTTGATGATCGTCGGCAACCAGAAACTCACCCCATAAAGCCCCATCACAAACGAGAAGTAGGTGAGGCTCAGCATCAACACCCGTCCGCTCGTGAACACCTGCCGAATCGGCATATCGTGCTTGGTCGCTTCCTCGGCCGACACCTGACTCTCGAGCAACTGCTGCTCTTCCCGAGTAAGCCACTTGGCGTTCGAAATCCGATCATCGAGCACCACGAACACGATGATCCCGACGAGCACCGAAGGTATCCCTTCGAGCAGAAACAGCCACTGCCACCCGTGCCACCCATTCACGCCATTAAAGTTCTTCAGGATGTACCCAGACACCGGCCCGCCGATCACTCCAGACAGCGCAATCGCCGTCATAAACCAGGTCGTCATCCGCCCACGCCGATGCGCCGGATACCAGTAGGTTAGGTACAAAATAATCCCAGGAAAGAACCCTGCCTCGGCAAGCCCGAGCAAAAAGCGCATCACATAAAACATCGTCGGCGTCGTGACGAACATCGTCAGCATCGATATCACGCCCCACGAAACCATGATCCGCGCGATCCAGACCCGCGCGCCGACCTTGTGCAGAATCACGTTGCTCGGCACTTCGAAGATGAAATAGCCGATAAAGAAAATCCCCGCGCCGAAGCCGTACACCGCATCGCTCAAGCCAAGATCCGTGCTCATCCCCAGCTTCGCGAAGCCAACGTTCACGCGGTCCAGATACGCGACGATGTAGCACAGCATCAACAGCGGCGCGAGCCGCCAGGTAACCTTGCGATAAGTCGCCTCTTCGAACGTGGAAGGCGGCGCGCCAGCGCCGGGATGGTGGAGCGGATCCGCAGGACTCGCCATGACTGTGTCTCCTCTTGTTATGGAATTGAAATGCCACCGCCGATCGATTCTATCCGCGCCAGGCCATTTGCACGACGAATCGGTATTGGGGGAAAACACCGACTGCGCACGCAGCGCATGCGCAGCGGCTAACCCATCACTACACGCAGCGCCCGCCGTCCACTTCGAGGCAAACGCCGGTAATGAACTCCGCCTCATCCGAAGCCAGATACAGCGCGGCATTCGCAATATCCTGCGGCGTCGAAAACCGTCCGAGCGGTATCCCCGCGAGGAACTTCTGCCGATTCTGCGGGGTATCCTCGACCCCCATGAACTCGGACAGCAGCGCGGTCTCACCGATCACCGGATTCACGCAGTTCACGCGAATCCGCTCCGGCCCGAGTTCGACGGCGAGCGACTTGCTGGCGACGATCACCGCACCCTTGCTGCCGTTGTACCAGACGAGCCCCGGCCGCGGCCGCACGCCCGCCGTCGACGCGATATTGATAAAGCTGCCACCGCCTTGCTCGCGGAAATACGGCACGAACTCCTGCACGCTCCAGTAGATGCTTTTCACGTTCACCGCATAGACGCGATCGAACTCGGCCTCGGTCACTTCGAGCACCGGCTTGTTGCGATGCGTAGTGCCCGCGTTATTGACGACGATCTGCACGCTGCCGAAGTCTTCGAGCGCGGCTTCGCGCAGCGTGCGCCAGTCGTCGCGTTGCGCGACGTTGCCGGGCACCGCGATCGCCTTGCCGCCCGCAATCGCGATCTCACTCGCGACGCGTTCGGCGGCCGGCCCGTTGAGGTCGTTGACCACGACGTTCGCGCCTTCGCGCGCAAAGGCCTTCGCGATGCCTTCGCCGAAACCCGAACCGCCGCCCGTGACGATGGCCGTTTTACCTGT
Source organism: Paraburkholderia sp. JPY465 (assembly GCF_050436725.1). Lineage (NCBI taxonomy): Bacteria > Pseudomonadati > Pseudomonadota > Betaproteobacteria > Burkholderiales > Burkholderiaceae > Paraburkholderia > Paraburkholderia sp. JPY465. The sequence continues at coordinate 2,510,029 of NZ_JBNDMT010000003.1, read as the reverse complement.
CAACCGCATGATGTCTCCGTTGTTTGTGATGGATAGAGCGATGCGTTGCTGCATGTAACGCGCTGATCGCGTTGATCGCGAGCGATCCCTGCCGGACCCGCTAGCCGTGCCGGATCGCGATCGTCTTCAGCACCGTAAAGCCGTACAGCGCCTCGAAGCCCTTCTCGCGGCCATGCCCCGAATGCTTGACGCCGCCGAACGGCAACTCGACGCCGCCGCCCGCGCCATAGTTGTTGATGAACACCTGGCCCGAGCGCACGCGTCGCGCGAGCCGCATCTGGCGCGCGCCATCGCGGGTCCAGATCCCGGCAACGAGCCCGAACTGCGTGCCGTTCGCGAGCGCGAGCGCTTCGGCTTCGTCGCGGAACGACATCGCGGCGAGCACCGGGCCGAACACTTCGTCGCGCGCAAGGCGGTGGCTCGCGGGGACGTCGCGCAGCAAGGTCGGGGCCTGATAGAAGCCGCTTTCGGGCGCTTCGGGAATCACCTCGCCGTGCGCGGCCATCGCGATGCCGTCGTGTTGCGCATCCGACAGGAAGTCCCACACGCGTTGCTGCTGTTTCGCGCTGATCAGCGGTCCGCAATCGAGATCGGCCTTCGACGGCCCGACGCGCAGCGCCTGAAAAGCGCTGCTGAGCCGCTCGAGCAGCGGCTCGTAAATGGCCTGCTCGATCAGCACGCGACTGCCCGCCGAGCAGGTTTGCCCGGCGTTCTGCACGATCGCGGAGATCAGCACCGGCAGCGCGGCGTCGAGATCGGCGTCGGCGAAGACGATTTGCGGCGACTTGCCGCCGAGTTCGAGTGTGACGGGGACGTGGTTTTCGGCGGCCATCTGCGTGACGAGCTTGCCGGTTTCGGGCGAGCCCGTGAACGAGATGTGATCGATGCCCGGATGACGCGCGAGCGCGGCGCCCGCTTCGTGTCCGTAGCCGGTCACGATGTTCAGCGCACCGGCCGGCAGGCCGGCTTCGGCGGCGAGTTCGGCGACACGCAGGACGGAAAGGCAAGCGTCCTCGGCCGGTTTGACGACGCACGCATTGCCGGTCGCCAGAGCCGCGCCGACGCTGCGCCCGAAGATCTGCATCGGGTAATTCCACGGCACGATGTGGCCGGTCACGCCGTGCGGCTCGCGGATCGTCAGCACCGTGTAGCCGGATTGGTACGGCAGGGTCTCGCCGTGCAGCTTGTCGGCCGCGCCGGCGTAGAACTCGAAGTAGCGGGTGAGGGCGGCGGCGTCGGCGCGCGCCTGCTTGAGCGGCTTGCCGGTGTCGCGCGCTTCGAGCTGGGCCAGGTCTTCCTGGCGCGCGGCCACCAGCAGCGACAGCCGATACAGCACACGGCCGCGCTCGGCGGCGGCGAGCGCGCCCCAGGCGCCGTCGAACGCGCGGCGCGCCGCGTGCACGCCGGTGTCGATATCGGCCTCGGTGCCGCGCGCGATGCGCGTGAACGGCTGGCCGTCCGATGGATCGAGTACGGCGATCGACTCGCCGCCGGAAGCGGCGCACCACTCGCCGCCAATGAAATGCCGTGCTTCTTCCATGCATGCTCCTTGATGACGTGCGGCCGGCGTGCGGCGGCGCGGGTTCGAAGGGGAGACACAAAACGGTAGAGACGCGAAGCCAGACTCGCCAGACGATTATCGCGCCGATCCGACCGCGGATGCCACCTGCCGATTGGCTATAATGGCGCATTCCGTACGGTCCGGTGCGCGGCCCCGTCGTTCGGGGCGAGAGGGTTTCAGGGCCCGGCGTTCGCGGTTCGCACGCAGTTCGCACCGCATCCGCAGCCCGCGCGCCGTTCGCCGCCTTCCGATTTCCATCCCCTTCAGAGAGCGCTCATGAGCTTCAATCACGTTCCCGCAGGCAAAGACCTTCCGCACGATTTCAACGTCATCATCGAAATCCCGGCGCAAAGCGACCCGGTGAAGTACGAAGCCGACAAGGAGCTGGGCCTGCTCGTCGTCGACCGTTTCATCGGTACCGGCATGCGCTATCCGGCCAACTACGGCTTCATTCCGCAGACGCTGTCGGGCGACGGCGACCCGGTCGACGTGCTGGTGATCACGCCGTTCCCGCTGCTGGCAGGCTCGGTCGTGCGTGCCCGCGCGCTCGGCATGCTGCAGATGACCGATGAATCGGGCGTGGACGCGAAGCTGATCGCCGTGCCGCACGACAAGATCTGCCCGATGACGGCGAACCTGAAGTCGGTCGACGACGTGCCGGCTTACCTGAAGGACCAGATCAAGCACTTCTTCGAGCAATACAAAGCGCTTGAGAAGGGCAAGTGGGTCAAGGTCGAAGGCTGGGCCGACGTCGACGCCGCCCACAAGGAAATCAGCGAAGGCGTGGCGAACTACAAGAAGTAAGCGCGCCGCGGTTCATCCGCTCGCTGCATGCAGTACGAAAACCGCGCGAGTCCGCAAGGACAGCGCGGTTTTTTTGTGCGCTTTGCGCGGCGCTCGACTACCGTGCAACCAGCGCCGCGAGCGTCGTCCCGCACGCTTCATATTGCGCGCATAACCTGAACGCATCGCTCCGATGAACGGAACGCATTTTTATATTTAGGTGTAAACCCTTATCATTCGCCGCACGAGCTTGCGCGCGAACTCACCGCATCTACGCGCCTTTCCATCACTTCAACAACCACCGTCCGGATGATGAACCGCAGCAAGTCCCACTCGACATCGCCGCGCTGGTCGACCCGCTTCCATTCGGTCGTCACCGCGATCTATCGCAAGCGGCCGGTCTGGATGGTGTCGTTCGCGGCTAGCGAGGCGAATCTGTCGGAGGGTTTGCGGGCGGCGTGCGCGTCGACGGCGATGCTCGCGCTCGGCAACGTGCTGCACGATCCGGTGTTCGCGTGGGCCGCGATCGGCGCGTTCTGGACCTGCCTCGCCGATGCGGCCGGCTCGAACCGCGCGCGCTTCATGTCGATGATGGGCTTCGCGCTGCTGTCGACGCTGTGCGGCGGCATCGCCGCGTTCGCATCGGCGTCGGGCACCGCGTGGGCCGCGCTCGCGGTGCTGGCGTTCACGACGCTCGGCGCGTTCGGCCGCATCTGGGGCGCGGCCACTTCGCAGGTGACCATCCTCGCGGCGACCGCCTGCGTCGTGATGGTCGATCGGCCGATGCACGACGCGCGTTCCGGTGTCGAGTTTCTCGGCGTGTATCTGGCCGGCTGTCTGTTCGCGATCGTGCTGAGCCTGACCGTGTGGCGCATCCATCCGTTCGGCGCGAGCCGCGCTTCGCTGCGCGCGGTGTATCTGCGCCTCGCCGATATCGCGTTCGATAGCGCGCGGCTCGTCGGCGGACGGGCCGCGCCGCGTGAGTGGGCCACGCATGCCGCGCGCTTTCGCGCCGATGCGCGCGCGTCGCTCGAACGCGCGCGCGATGCGCTCGCGAACGTGCCCGCATCGAAAGCAGGCGGCGCGGCCGTCTACGACACGCTGCTCGGCTTGCTGACCGATGGCGAAGCGTTGTTCGCGTATCTGATCGCGGTGTCGGGCGCGGGCGAGAAATTGCCCGACGATCCGCGCCGCACGCAACGCGCGGTGCGCCTGCTCAATGCGATCGGCGAAGTGCTCAGCGACATCGGCAGCGCGACCGGCGACGCGCGTTGGGAACGTCTCGGGGAGCCGCAGGCGCGTCTGCGGCGTCTCGCGCATCGGCTCGAAAGCGCGTTGCTCGAACCGGTGAAGCTGCAATCCGGTTTCGAGCTCGTCGATTTCGCGCCGCGTGAGGTGCACGTTGAGCCGTGGAGCGCATGCGTCGCGCGTTATACGGCGCGCGCATGGTCGACGCTGAAGGCGAACCTGTCGTGGCAGTCGGTCGGCTTGCGCCATGCGGCGCGTGTCGGCGTGACGACGACCGCGGGCTTCGTCGTGATTCGCGCCCTCGGTCTGCCGTTCGGCTATTGGGCGACGATGGCCACTCTTCTGATCCTGCAGCCGTCGATTGCAGCGACCTGGCCGCGCAGCATCGAACGCGCGGCGGGCAGTATCGTCGGCGGCGTGCTCGCGGCGGCGATCGGCTATGCGATTCATTCGCCGCTCGGCATCTCGCTCGCGGTGTTCCCGCTCGTGATGGCGACGATGGCGCTGCGCCCCGTCAGCTACAGCCTGTTTGTGCTATTCCTCACGCCGACCTTCGTGCTCGTCGCCGACTTCGCGACACCGGGCGCCAACGAACTGTCGTTCGCGCTGACCCGGCTCGGCAACAACGTGCTCGGCTGCGTGCTCGCGCTGCTCGCGACCTTCCTTCTGTGGCCGACGCGCGAGAAGCTCGACCTGCGCGTCTATCTCGGCGACGCGGTGCGCGCGAATCTCGCGTATCTGCGCGCGTCGCTCGAAGCGCCGCGGCACAGCGGCAAGGAGATCGAGCAATTGCGCCGCGCGGCGGGTCTCACCAGCAACAACGCGGAAGAAGCGATCGGCCGCGTGCGGCTCGAAAAGCTCGAAGATTCGATGGCCGATACGGTCACGCTGACGGTGCTGAGCCTGCTGCGACGGATGGCCGGCACCGCGACGCAGTTGCGCCTCACCGCGAACCGTCGCGACATGCATAGCGAACTCGACGAATGGGTCGTGGCGATGAGCGCGGCGATCGAGGCCGCGCTAAACCGCACGTTGCGGCCGGTGCGGCTCGGGTTACCCGCGCGCGAGCAGTTGACGTCGCTGGAGGCGGATGTGGTGGGCGAACTGGCGCGCGTGCATCGGTTGTTGACTGAGAGGATGCGGGAGGCGAGGGGGTAGCGCGACTCAGCCCTCGGTACTCTCGCCGTCTTCGGCCGCGTCGTTCACCGCCACCACCGGCAACACCGACTGCAGCGTGAACACCCCGGCCGCCAGCGCCCGCTTGTCGGCGGCCGTGAGCCGTTTGACCCAATACTCGGCGCTCGATGCGCTCGAGCGGTCCGCCAGCTCGAACGACGCGAGTACCCGCACCGGCTTGCGCGAGCGCGTATAGCGCGCGCCCGTGCCGCTCACGTGTTTGTCGAAGCGGGCAGCGACGTCGGTCGCGATGCCGGTATAGACGCTGCCGTCCGAGCATTCGAGCAGATAGAGAAACCACGCCATAACCGCGCTTCTAGCCTTTGAACGGATTGTGTTCGCGCAGCTCGTCCACGTATGCGTGGATGCTGTTCTTTTCGTTGTCGAGGAAATGGCCGACCGCATCGGCGAACGCAGGATGCGCGAGCCAATGCGTCGAACGCGTGACCGTCGGCAGAAAGCCGCGCGCCATCTTGTGTTCACCCTGCGCGCCGCCTTCGAATGCGCCGAGCTGCTCTTCGATGCAGAATTCGAGCGGCTGATAGTAGGCGGTTTCGAAGTGCAGGCACGGCACATGTTCGAGCGCGCCCCAGTAGCGGCCGTACAACGTGCCGCCGGTTTTGTCGTCGCGCTGATAGACGACGAGCGAACTCGCGATCGGCTTGCCTTCGTATTCGGCGATCACCAGCAGCAGATTCTCCGGCATCGATTCGCCGATCATCCGGAAGAAATCGAGGTTCAGATATGGACTCGAAAAATGCTCGCGATAGGTTTGCCGATAGCACTTGCTGAAGAAGCGCCAGTCGGCATCCTTGATGTCTTCACCGCGGATGCGCCGCATCGTGATGCCGGCCTCGCGCACCTTGCGACGTTCGGCGCGAATGTTCTTGCGCTTCTTCTGTTCGAGCGTCGACAGAAAGTCTTCGAAGTCGCGATAGCCGTCGTTGAGCCAGTGAAACTGCACGCCTTCGCGTTGCATCATGCCGATATCGGTGAGCGCGTCGGCTTCGCTCTGCGTCGGAAACAGCACATGCAGCGACGATACCTCGGCTTGCTCGGCGAACGCCATCAAGGTGGCCGCGAGATGGCGCAACGCGTGCCCGTTCGCCGATAGCAGCCGGTTGCCCTGCACCGGCGTGAACGGGACCGCGCACAGCAGCTTCGGGTAGTAGGGCAGGCCGTTGCGCTTGTACGCGTCGGCCCAGGCCCAGTCGAACACGTACTCGCCGTACGAGTGACCCTTCAGATAGACCGGGGCCGCCGCCGCGAGCTTGCCCGTGCGCGCGTCGGTCAGCGTGACGAATTGCGGCGCCCAACCGGTGTCGGGAACCGCGCATTGCGTCGCATTGAGCGCGCTCAGAAACTCATGCCGCAAAAACGGCGTGGGGTGCGGCTGCGCGGCGAGGAGGGCGTTCCATTCGGCGGCGTCTACCTCGGAGGGCGATGCCAGAATGCCCGTGCGATAATCGATACGTTGCTGGTTCAATCTGAGTGACTGTTTGCAATGACCGGCGCGGCGCGATGAAGCTGAAGCTGCCACGTCGTTCGTTGAGTTCGTTTATCCGGTTTGTTCAATTCCGTCGAGCCATCGAGCCGCGGTACCGCGAGCCGTGAAGGCTTGCCTGTCGATCCTGCCATGAAGACCCGAATCGCTCTTGCTCAAATCAATGTCACCGTCGGCGACTTCGCCGGCAACGTCGCGAAGATCGTCGCCGCCGCGCGCGCCGCGCACGGCGATGGTGCGAAGCTGCTGGTCGCGCCTGAACTCGCGCTGTCGGGTTATCCGCCCGAAGACCTGCTGCTGCGCCCCGCGTTTTATACCGCAAGCGCGGCCGCGTTGGCCGATCTCGCCGCGCAACTGAAGCCGTTCACCGGTCTGCATGTGATCGTCGGCCATCCGCTGCGCGACGGGTCGGACAACCTCGCGCACAAGCTCGTGCACAACGCGGCGAACGGCCATGGTAATGCAAACGCGCCGATCGAGCGCGGCGTGCCGCCGGTCGACACGTTCAACGCGGCGTCGCTGATCGTCGACGGCGAAGTGAAGGGCACCTATCGCAAGCAGGATCTGCCGAACACCGAGGTGTTCGACGAGAAGCGCTACTTCGCAGCCGATCCGCAGCCGTTCGTGTTCGAACTCGATGGGCTCAAGTACGGCGTCGTGATCTGCGAAGACGCATGGCATGCGTCGGCCGCGCAGATGGCGAAGGCCGCGGGCGCCCAGGTGCTGCTGATTCCGAACGGCTCGCCGTATCACCTGAACAAGGAGGCGGTGCGCTTCGACATCCTGCGCGCGCGCATTCGCGAGACCGGTATTCCAATGGTCTACGTGAACATGGTCGGCGGGCAGGACGAACTCGTGTTCGATGGCGGCTCGTTCGTGCTCGACGCGCAGGGCGCACTCGTCGCGAAGCTCGCGCAGTTCGAGGAAGCCACGGCGATCGTCGAGTTCGAGGACGGCAAACCGCTGCCGGCCGCAATCGCGCCGGAGCAGTCGATTGAAGCGCAGGTGTACGCGGCGCTCGTGATGGGCGTGCGCGACTACATCGGCAAGAACGGTTTTCCGGGCGCGCTGATCGGTTTGTCGGGCGGCGTCGATTCGGCGCTCGTGCTGGCCGTTGCGTGCGATGCGCTCGGCGCCGACAAGGTGCGTGCGGTGATGATGCCGTCGCGCTACACGGCCGACATTTCCACGACCGACGCCGCCGAGATGGCGCGCCGCGTCGGCGTGCGTTACGACGAGATCGCGATCGCCCCGATGTTCGATGCGTTTCGCGGCTCGCTCGCCGCAGAGTTCGCGGGCCGCGCCGAAGACGCGACCGAAGAGAACATTCAGGCGCGCATTCGCGGCACGCTGTTGATGGCGCTGTCGAACAAGTTCGGCTCGATCGTGCTGACCACCGGCAACAAGAGCGAGATGGCGGTCGGCTACTGCACGCTGTACGGCGACATGGCCGGCGGCTTCGCGGTGATCAAGGACATCGCGAAGACGCTCGTGTACCGGCTGTGCCGCTATCGCAACGCGGCCACCACGTTTGCGACGCGCGACGTGATTCCGGAGCGGATTCTGACGCGCGCGCCGTCCGCCGAGTTGCGCGAGAACCAGACCGACCAGGACAGCCTGCCCGAATACGAAGTACTCGACGCGATCATGCGCATGTACATGGAGGAGGACCGTTCGCTCGCGGAAATCATCGCGGCGGGCTATCGGGTCGACGACGTGAAGCGCGTCACGCGCCTGATCAAGATCAACGAGTACAAGCGCCGTCAGGCGCCGATCGGCATTCGCGTCACGCATCGTGCGTTCGGCCGCGACTGGCGTTATCCGATCACGTCGCGCTACACCGAACCGGTGGAGTGAAAGACGGCACCCGCGCGCGGATGCCGCAATGCATCCGGCGCGGCGTAGAATAAAAATCATCCTTTCCTTTCCACTCTTCCCATCAAGAGACGAGGTCGCCATGAAGCGCATCACCGCAGTCATCAAACCGTTCAAACTCGACGAAGTGCGCGAGGCGCTCGCGGAAGTCGGCCTCACCGGCCTGACCGTTACCGAGGTCAAGGGATTCGGTCGCCAGAAAGGGCATACCGAGCTGTATCGTGGTGCGGAGTACGTGGTCGACTTTCTGCCGAAAGTGAAGATCGAAGTCGTGGTCGCGGACAACCAGTGCGATCAGGTCATCGACGCGATCATCGGCGCGGCGCGCACCGGCAAGATCGGCGACGGCAAGATCTTCGTCGCGGACGTCGAGCGCGTCATCCGCATCCGTACCGGCGAAGAGAACGAAGCGGCCGTCTGAAGCCGCGCAAGCACGCACCGGCCCGGTGCGCGCAAGAACTCAAATTCGGCCGCCGAAGAAAAAACGGTGCAATACCCTTGCGGATATTGCACCGATACGCGCCTCTCGCAGCAGCGTGAAAAAGATTCTCTCGAAGAAACCTGTGTTACTCCCCGAGGTGTGACCCTCGGGGCGCACCGTTCGATTAGAACGAGTGCTGGATGCCTGCGTACACGCCGCTTTGCTGGCGGCCTTGCAGCGGGTTGTCCGTTGCAGCGGCGAAGCCCGCATTGTTCGCGTTCAGACCGAAGTTAGCATTGCGGCTGTTGCGTACCGTTGCTGCCTGCAGGTCGAGCAGCGTGCGCTTCGACAGGTTGTACGAACCGCCGATCGTGTAGATCGTCGCATTGCCCGCGCCGTTGTTGCCGTTCACGTGGTAGACCGCCGCGATCAGCGCTGCAGCCGGCGTTGCCTGCCACGTCACACCGCCCCATTCGTGATCCAGGGTAGTCGGCTGACCAGGTGCAACGCCCGTCGCACCTGCCGAACGGATTGCCTGGTAAGCGGCCTGAATCTTGAACTGGCCGAGGAACACGTTCACGAGAGCCGAGTACTCGCGCGATGCTGCGAAGACGCCGTTGGCCGTGTTATCCGTATTGATGCCGTTGTTGGCGACCGGGCCACCCCACAGCTGGCCGTTATTCTTGTTGCGGATTTCGTCGTACAGACCGCGGATCTGGAACAGCGAGGTCGTGTAGGTGATCTGCGCGCCAGCTTCGCGACCTTGCGCCGTCGTGCCGTTACCGTTCCAGCTCGTCGCATTCGACAGCGCGTATTGACCGTAGAAGTCAAAGCCCGCGATCTTCGGCGACTGGTACGCGAAGTTGTTGCTCGACTGCGGCCAGTTGCGGCCACGCACCAGCGATGCCGACGACCAGGACGACTGACCGAACGGGTCGAAGTCCCACACGCCGTTCGAGATGAAGAGCATGCGGCCCATCGTGAACGTACCGTACTGGTCGTTCGAGATGCCGACCGTTGCCCAGCGATTGAAGAGACCGCCACCGCTAGGACCTGCGCCCGTCATCGTGTTGAACGAGCCTTCCAACTGGAACAGAATCTTGTTGCCGGCGCCGATGTCTTCGACACCCTTCATGCCCCACAGGCTGGTGCCCCAGTCGCCGCTTTCCGCCTTGAAGCGGTTCGAGCTGGTGTTGGCCGCGCCGTTGGCGTTAGCGCCGGTCGGGACGCCCGACATGTACTCGAGACCTGCATCCAAACGACCATACAGCGTAACGCTGCTCTGAGCGTGTGCAACAACGCCGGCCGACATCAGCGCAGCGACGAGCAAAGCTTTCTTCATCTTCTCCTCCATACCCTGTCAAAAAAAGAAACCCAGTACTGCGAGTGGTGTTCGGACGCGATCAGCACCGAACAGGAAGCGGTACCAGGGGAGAGTGGCGGGTGGATAGGGGTGCTCCTGTCATGACATGTAGCGTCGAGCTATCTTTGCGTCATGCCGATCCCACGCCGACCGGTTCTCCTCTGTGTTTGAAGTGAAACTACTTTTAATCAACTTTGTTTTGCTACTTTGGTTACCAATTTATCAAAAATAACTTTAACTGGGAGAAGAAATTAGTACCGCCCACAGGCGGTGTCGCCAAATTGCAATACGAATGTGCGCCCGGACCCGGAGGAACCCCTCGGAAAATGGCGCAGCGCCTTGTCCGGCAAGGGAAGCGCGGCTCGGAAAGGGTCGCATTAAGGATTGTCACTATTGACGAGCCAAAAGTGGCAGGTTAGGGCGAAAACCAGGCCTGTACAGCCCGTTCTGTGGGATTTTCGGCGCTTTTCCGTCGTTCGGATGGCCAGGGGAAAGGACGCGGCAAAAACGAAAAAGGCGCTCGTAAGCGCCTTGTAAAACTACATTGACTACATTTTCGATGTTTATTCGCATCGTAAGTCGCGGGTAATTTTTATTACTTGAGACTGCCCGACAGGAATTGCTTCAGACGCTCGCTTTTCGTGTTTTTGAACACTTCGTCCGGATGGCCTTCTTCCTCGACGCGGCCCTGATGCAGGAACATCACGTGATTCGACACGTTGCGCGCGAAGCCCATTTCGTGTGTGACGACGATCATCGTGCGGCCTTCCTCGGCGAGCTTCTGCATCACCTTCAGCACTTCGCCGACGAGCTCCGGGTCGAGCGCCGAGGTGGGTTCGTCGAACAGCATCACGTCCGGGTGCATCGCCAGCGCCCGCGCAATCGCCACGCGCTGCTGCTGGCCGCCCGACAGATGCGACGGATATTGCTTCTCGAGACGCGGCGCGAGACCGACCTTCTCCAGATATTCGCGCGCGCGGTCCTCGGCTTCTTTGCGCTTCAGACCGAGTACATGCACCGGCGCCTCGATGATGTTCTCGAGCACGTTCATGTGCGACCACAGGTTGAAGTGCTGGAACACCATCGAAAGCTTGGTGCGCACGCGCTGCAACTGCTTCGGGTCCGACACGCGCAACGCGCCGTCCTTGGCGGTCTGCGTGCGCACTTCCTCGCCGTCGACGAAAATGCGCCCCGCGTTCGGCTGTTCCAGAAAGTTGATGCAGCGGAGCATCGTGCTCTTGCCCGAACCGGACGAACCGATCACGCTGATCACGTCGCCGGCATTGGCTTTCAGCGACACGCCCTTGAGGACTTCGTTGTCGCCATACTTTTTGTGAAGCTCGTCGACGAAGAGCTTCTGCTTCTTGGAGTTCATCAGGATCCTTAACGCTTCTTGCTTGTCCAGGGACGCGCAGTTACTTGCCTTGCGGCCGCAGGTAAGCGAGCCAGCGACGCTCGGCGCGGCGGAACAGCCACACGAGCGCGAAAGAAATACACAGATACAGCAGCGCGGCGATGCCGAACGCGTTGAACGACTGATACGTCGCGGAGTTCACGTCGCGCGCGATCTTCAGGATGTCCGGCACCGTGGCCGTGAACGCGACCGTGGTCGCGTGCAGCATCAGGATCACTTCGTTGCTGTAGTAGGGCAGTGCGCGGCGCAGCGCCGACGGCAGAATCACGCGCCGGTACAGCGTGAACGACGACATGCCGTACGCGCGCGCCGCTTCGATTTCGCCATAGGGCGTTGCCTTGATCGCGCCCGCGAAGATTTCGGTGGTGTACGCGCAGGTGTTCAGCGTGAACGCGAGCAGCGTGCAGTGCATGCCGTCACGGAAAAACGCGTTGGTCAGCTCGTTGTTGCGGATGATCTCGAGGCTGTAGAGGCCCGTGTAGCACAGCAGCAGCTGCACATAGAGCGGCGTGCCGCGGAAGATATAGGTATAGAGCCACACGAGGCCCGCGAGCCATTTCTTCTTCGACACGCGCGCGACCGCGAGCGGCACCGACAGACAGAAGCCCAGGCCGATCGACACGACCAGCAGCCACAACGTGATGGCGACACCGGTAAAGCGATAGCCGTCGGTGAACAGATAGTTGCGCCAGTATTGCTGAATGATCTCGATCATAGATCCGCCTTTCGCACGCCGGTCGAGTAACGCTTTTCGAGGTACATCAGCACGAAGTTCGACACTGTGGTGATGACGAGATAGATCGCCCCCGCGAGCAGGGTGAAGAAGAAGAACCGCAGGGTGCCCTTGCCGGCGTCCTGCGAGGCCTTGACGACGTCGGCGAGACCGATGATCGACACGAGCGCGGTCGCCTTGACCATCACCTGCCAGTTGTTGCCGATGCCGGGCAGCGCGAAGCGCATCATCTGCGGGAACATCACGCGCGAGAACACCTGCCAGCTCGTCATGCCATACGCCGCACCCGCTTCGAGCTGGCCGCGCGGCACCGCGAGAAACGCGCCGCGGAACGTCTCGGTGAAGTACGCGCCGTAGATGAAGCCAAGTACCGCGACGCCGGCCACGAACGGGTCGATGTCGATCTGGTCCCAGCCCATCGCGTCGGTCAGGTTGTTCAGCCAGATCTGGATGCTATAGAACAGCAGCAGCATCAGCACGAGATCGGGCACGCCGCGCACGAGCGTCGTGTAGACGGTGCCGACGCCGTTCGACAGGCGATTCTTCGACAGTTTCGCCGCTGCGCCGAGCAGGCCGAGCACGAACGCGAGCGCGAGCGAGAACACCGCCAGCTTGACGGTTTGCCAGGTGCCGCTGAGGAGTAGCGGGCCGTAGCCTTGAAGGAACATAGGAAGTCCTCGACGATGCGTTTCTCGCGCACCGCGAAAGACGCGGCCCGCGCTGCGCCGCGTCGGGGACGAGCGCCTGGCTCGCCGTGATCCGCGGCGCACAGCGTGCCGCTGTGCAAATCATGCCGCAGAAACGTTGGTGGCTCCTGCAGCGCGCTTTTGGGACTTTCGTCTCGGATTGTTTTGAATCTACTGCCTTGTGTTGCTACCTGCGATTGCCGCCTTCGGTGCCACTTGCACTGCCATCGCCACCGGCCCGAGCTGGCCTACCACTCAGTATCCTGCCTGTTTTGCTCAACGGCCAGGATAAATGTCGAAGTCGAAGTACTGCTTCTCGAGCTTTTTGAACGTGCCGTCCCGATGAACCTCGGCGAGCGTCTGATTGAACTTCGCCTTCAGTTCGGCATCGCTCTTGCGCAGACCGATCGCGGTGCCTTCGCCGATCGTCTTCGGGTCCTTCACTTCCGGACCGGCCCAGCCGAAGCCCTTGCCGCGCGGTGTCTTCAGAAAGCCGGCGTCGGCCTGCACTTCGTCCTGCAGCGCGGCGTCGAGACGGCCTGATGCGAGATCCGCGTACACCTGGTCCTGATTCTGGTACGGCACGACGACCACACCCTTCGGTTCCCACCAGACCTTCGCGTACTGTTCCTGCGTCGAGCCCTGCTCGACGCCGACGCGCTTGCCTTTCAGCGATTCAGGGGTGGGCAGAAGCGGAGAACCGGTCTTCGCGATCATGCGGGCGGGCGCGTCGAACATCTTGTCGGAGAAGTCGATCTGCTCGCGGCGCTTGTCGGTGACGCTGAGCGAGGAGATGATCGCGTCGAACTTGCGAGCTTTCAGCGCCGGAATGAGGCCGTCCAGATCCTGCGCGACCCACACGCACTTCACGTTCATCTTCGCGCACAGCGCGCGGGCCAGGTCGGCATCGAAACCGAGGATGTCGCCATTAGGCGCCTTCGATTCGAATGGCGGATAACTGGCGTCGACCCCGATGCGCACCGTCTTCCATTCTTTCGCCATCGCGCTGGTGGCCATGACTGCCAGAGCCACGCACAGTGCGAACTTCTTCATGTTTCTCCTGAACCAAACTGATCGTCGTGATGACTCGACCCGACGAGCGCCGGCCGAGGGCCGACGGTCGCTATTCTAGGCGGTCAAAATTGCCGTGCCGCAGGGATTGTCGCCGCGCGCTCGTCTTCCTTGCGCGGGCGGTTCGTGCGACGCGGCGCGCTGCTCCGGCGCGTTCCGTGTTTGCCGGACATGCCTCGCGCGGGCGTGGCGCCGGGTCGGAGCCCGTCGCGCGCCGGTTGCGGCCGGCCCGGAGAGGCTTGCCGGCGCGGCCTGCACGCCCCGCTGGACGTCCACGCGGCTTGAAAAGCGCGGTATTTTACCCGAAGAGCGGCAAGCTGCCAGCGCGGGGCGGCAGCGAGCGGCAAGACGCCGCGCAGCGCGTTGTGCGTGCGCGACGCCGGCGCGGTTTTGGGGGCGCCGGGCTGGTGCCGGGCTGCCGGGCGCCGGGCATCCGTGCCGTCCGCGCGATTGCATGCAGCGGTGGAACGCTGCAGTGCGGTCGCGCACGATTGTTTAGTGGCCACGCAGCCCCTACATTCCACGCATCGCTCTGATTGAGTACTTACCGGGAGACTTTCCATGATCGAGATTCGCCGCTCCGCCGAACGCGGCCACGCCAACCACGGCTGGCTCGACTCGTATCACAGCTTCTCGTTTGCCGATTACCGCGACCCCGAGCATGTGCACTTCGGGCCGCTGCGCGTGATCAACGAAGACCGCATCGCCGGCGGCCAGGGTTTCGGCGCGCATGGGCATCGGGACATGGAGATCGTCACGTATGTGCTCGAGGGCGCGCTCGCGCATCGCGACAGCATGGGCAACGGCTCGACGATCCGTCCCGGCGACGTGCAGCGCATGAGCGCGGGCACCGGGGTGCAGCATAGCGAGTTCAACGCGTCGCGCGACGAACCCGCGCATCTGCTGCAGATCTGGATCATTCCGCGCCGCGCGGGCGATCAGCCCGGCTACGAGGAAAAGCGCTTCGACGCCGACAGCAAGCGCGGCCGTCTGCGCGTGATCGCGTCGCCCGACGGCCGCGACGGCTCGGTGACGATCCATGCGGACGCGTCGATCTACGCGGGACTGTTCGACGGCGCCGAACACGCGACGTTCGCCATACCGGCGGGGCGCCTCGCCTATCTGCACGTCGCGCGCGGCACGCTGAGCGTGAACGGCACGGTGCTCGAAGCGGGCGATGCCGCGAAGCTCAGCGACGTCGACACGGTCACGCTCGAAAAGGGCGACGGCGCGGAAGTGCTGCTGTTCGATCTCGGTCAGTTGAACGGCTGATCCGAGCGGTTGATTCGCGCGGCCCGCGGCCCGCGGATCGAGCCGCGAGCAGCACCAAAACGACGACGCCACGGAAAACCTCTTCCGTGGCGTTTTTTCTATTAGCGAGGCGCCCTCCCTGGCACGCCTCGCGGATGCAACGAGCCGCTTACTGATTAGCGGCCGGCGCCGACGCCGCGCCCTTGTGATGCTCCCAACCCTCGCGCATCTTCTCGTGACGCTGTTCCATCCGCGCGAAGCGCTGCTTGATCGCCGTGCTGACAGTGGTCTTCTGCTGGTCGTTCAGGCCGTTATAGAACTTGAGCCATGCGTCGGTGGTTTGCTGATGCAGTTGCGCGTCCTTCTGCTCGATCTGCTGATGCGTCGCGGCCATCGCGTTCAGATCGAGGATCGGCTGTTGCTGCGCGGCCTTGAACTGGTCGTGAGCCTGCTTGTGATTCGCGCGCATCGCTTCGTGATTCTGCTTCATCGTATCGAGCGCGCTTTGCCACAGCTTTTCCTGATCCGCGTTCAGCTTCAGCTGATCGTGGAGTTGGGTCAGTTCCTTCATGAAGTGGCCGTGCCAGCCGCCGGGGCCGCCGTGCGCCTGCTCGGCGGGTTGAGCGGCGTAAGCGGCGCCCGCGCCGATGGCGAGAGCGGTGGCGGCAACGGCGAGAACGCGCGACATCTTTTTGGTGGACATATGAGGCTCCTTGTAATGGAATAGCCGACGATGCAACCGGTCTTTGGACTGCCTGCACTCGGTAAGGCACAGCGTAGAGAACCGCGTGCGCCGCTGTGTTACGCGCCAGGACGCCGCCATTACCAGCAATTACGCGCGGCTTTCACCGTAACACCCGGTAACCCTTCAGACCGTTTGGAAAACGAAATCCCTTTCTGCCGCGCGTTAAACTTCATTTCATGGCTACTCAAATCCTGGTCGTCGACGACGACGTCGAACTGCGCGATCTGCTGCGCGACTATCTGGCCCGTCAGGGCATCGAAGTTTCGGTGCTGCACGACGCGGGCTCACTCGAACGGCGCCTCGAGCGCGAGCGCCCCGACCTCATCGTGCTGGACCTGATGATGCCCGGCGTGGACGGCCTCACCGCGCTGCGCAAGCTGCGCGCATCGGGCGACGATATTCCCGTCATCATGCTGACCGCGCGCGCCGACGACGTCGACCGTATCGTCGGACTCGAACTCGGCGCGGACGACTACCTCGGCAAGCCGTTCAATCCGCGCGAACTGCTCGCGCGCGTGCAGGCGGTGCTGCGCCGCCGCCGCACGCTGCCGTCGGCCGCTGCGCCCGAGCAGCGCGAGCCGTTCAGCTTCGGCCGCTTCACGCTCGATTTCCAATCGCGCACGCTGCATCTCGAAGACAAGCCGCTCACGCTGTCGGGCAGCGAGTTCGCGCTGCTGAAGATCTTCGTCAATCACCCCATGCGCACGCTCACGCGCGAGCGCCTGCTGGAACTGCTGCACGGTCCCGAGTACGACGGCACCGACCGCGGCATCGACGTGCAGGTGTGGCGCCTGCGTCGCATTCTCGAAACCGATCCATCCACACCGCGCTTCATCCAGACCGTGCGCGGCCGCGGTTACGTGTTCGTGCCGGACGGCGAGCAGCATGCGTCGGCCCATTGATTCGCTGTTCGGGCGGCTCGCACTGCTCGTCGTCGCGGTGCTGATGCTGTCTCATTTCGCGTGGTACGCGCTGATGCGGCTAGAACGTTCGCAACTGCAAACGCGCTACGCGGTCGAGGAAGCGACCTTCCTCGTCGACGCGGTGCGTCAGCACGTCGCCCGCACACCGGATCAACCGCTGCCATCGCGAGTGAAGCTGGTCGACCCGGCCAGCCCGGACGTGCCGGCAGCCCGCGCGAGCATGCCGCCGCCGCTCGAGCGTTTCGTCGAGGACGTGCGCGACCGCATGCCGGCCGACACCCAGGTGCGCGTCGGTCCGCCCGGCGGACCGCCCACGCTATGGGTGCGCGCCGCGACTGATCGGAACTGGATCGTCGTGCCGGTTCAGCCGCTGCGCATGCCGCGCTCGCTCGACCGCACGGTGTTGTGGCTCGTCATTATTTTCTCGTTCGCGGTGATGGCGGCGCTGTTCGCCGCCTGGGCGCTGCAGCGGCCACTGCGCTTGCTCGCGCAGGCGGTCGCGCGCTTCGGCCGCGGGCTGCCGGTGCCGCCGGTGCCGGAGCGCGGGCCGCGCGAATTGCGGCAACTCACGCACGGCTTCAATCAGATGGTGCAGGAAGTCGCGCGCACCGAGAACGATCGCGCGGTGATGCTGGCCGGTGTCGCGCATGACCTGAAGACGCCGCTCGCGCGTCTGCGGCTGCGCGCCGAAATGATGGACGACGCGAAGATGCGCGACGGCGTCGTGCGCGACGTCGATTCGATGACGCATATCGTCGAGCAGTTCCTGCTGTTCGCGCACGACGGCGCGGACCGCAGCGAACCCGTGGAAGTCGATGCGCAGTGCGAGCGTGTCGTGCGCAGCTATCGGGCGGTGTCCAGCGATGCTCCGACCGTTCACACGGAGCTGAACGCCGGGCCGTCGTTTCTGTTGCCGGCCGCCACGCTCGACCGGATCCTGTCGAATCTGATCGACAACGCGCATGCATATGGGGCGCCGCCGGTGGTCGTGGCGACTGCGCGCACACCGCAGGGCTTTACGCTATCCGTTAGCGACAACGGCAAGGGCATCGCCGCCCAGGATCTGATCAGCGCGAGCCGGCCGTTCGTGCGGCTCGATCCGGCGCGCGGCGGCAACGGCCACAGCGGGCTGGGTCTTGCGATCGTCGAGCGGCTGGTGCGGCGCGCGGGCGGTGAGTGGGAAATCGGCAATCACGACGGCCGCGGTTTGCGGGTGTTGATGAGCTTTCCGTTCGAAGTGCTGCCGCGGGTTGCGACGGCCTCGGAAAACGCGTGGTAGGAGCAGGGTGTTGCAGTCGCGATGCGCGCGCGGGGGCGTCGGCATCGCGCGCGGCGAGCGGTCAGTCCGAAAACAGCGTATTCAACGCATTCGCCGTTTCGCTATCGACGGTATTCCACGTCACCGATTCCGCCTCGAAAATATAGTGCGTCGTATATTTGCCGAGACGCGCGAGTATTTCCTCCTGAATCAGTTCCGGCGCGACCTCCAGTTTCAGATACCACGCGGTCGACGACAGACGCGTCTGGAACGCGCCGTATTCGGCGAGCAGATGGTCGAATGCCTCAGCGTCCTGATCGCGACAGACGATCACCAGATTTCCCTTCATGCGAATCTCCCGTTAGAGCGGTAGTGACACTCCGATATCAGGATTGATGATACCTGCTTCGTTGCGGGAAGCTCGGCGTCGTTTTCGCGCGGGCAGGGCTTGGCGTGGGTTGGCTATGCGGAGAGGGCGATACCGTCGCGCTGAGTATTTCGGCGAGCGTCAGGCATTCACCATGCATTCACCGCCGTGCGCGCAGGCGGCGCGGTATCGTCGGGCGGCAGCGCTTCGGTGCGGTCGCGCCCGCCGGTCTTCGCCGCGTACAGCGCGGTATCGGCACGGCTCATCAGGCGCTCGGGCAGATCGTCGGGCGACAGCTCGGTGATGCCGATGCTCACACTCAGCCCCGCCGCGGCCGGCAGCTTCGGCGAGGGTATCGCTTTCAGCCGCAGCCGCAGCCGCTCGACGACTTCGCGCCCGCCTGCCAGATCGGTGGCCGGCAGCAGCAGGCCGAACTCTTCGCCGCCGAGCCGGCCGATCGCGTCGGAGCTGCGCAGCTCGGCGCGACACGTATCGACGAAATGTTCGAGCGCGCGGTCGCCGGCGGCGTGCCCGAAGCGGTCGTTGATCTGCTTGAAGTGGTCGAGATCGGCGATCGCCATGCACAGCGGCTCGCGGCCCGCGTGCGCGCGATCGATCTCGTGGCGCAGCAGGTCGAGGAAATAGCGCCGCGACAGCGCGCCGGTCAACGCATCGTGCCGCGCCTCCGCGGAGAGCAGCGTATTGGCCGACTGCAACTGCTCGGCGAGATCGCGGGTCGCGCGGTGGTGGCGCCGCTCGCGCACGTAGGACACGGTGATCACCCACGCGAGCGCGACGGTGCCGGACAGTGTCAGGAACACCAGCAGATGGTCGCGTTTGTGGTTGCGCAGCAGCTCCGGCCACGCGGCGAGCGGATCGACCAGATGCGCGGAAAGTCCGGAGTTCAGGCCGCCGCGGTTCTGATAGAGCGCCGGGGCCGGCTGCTCGATCATGCCGAATAGCTGCGCGGCGACCGAGGCCGGTACCCACGGCGCCTGCTCACGCACTTGCGTGTCTTCGCGGATCAGCATATCGGGGAATGTCTCACGGCGGTAGATGATGCGCCGCTCGGCGGGGCTCATCTGCGTGACGCGGGAGTTCGGCAATGCGTGGCCTTCGAGCGCGCTGTTGTGCGCCATGATGATGACGCCGTTGTCGTCGGAGACGAAGGTGCCCGCGTGCGCGACCCAGTGGCGCAACCGCGCGATGCCGACCTTCGCGACCACCGCGCCGACCAGCAGCCCGTCCGAGTACACCGGCGCGGCGATGAAGATGCCCGGCTCGCCGCTCGCGCGACCGACGCCGTAGGCTTCGGCGAACGCGCCGAGCAGTGCGCTCGTCAGATAGCCGCGCGCGCGCATATCCACGCCGACGAACGATTGCTGCGCGCCCTCGGGGTTCGACATCGTATTGCTGGAGGCGACGCAAATGCCGTTCGCGTTGACGATCCAGACCTGATCGAGCCCGGAGAAGCCTTGCGCTTCATGCAGGAATCGGCTGACCGCGGCCATCTGCGGATCCTTCAGCAATGCGGCGCGCACGGCGGGTTCCGCCGCCTCGCCGTTCACGGCATAATTCTGCGATTGCACGAGGGCACGCTGGACCACGTCCATTTCGGCCATGGTTGCGGGGATGGCGCGGGACATCGCGAGGTCGCTGGCAATCACTTCAGCCATGTTGTCGACGATCGACGTGGACATTTGCCGCTGCGTGTGCAACGCCGCGTCCAGCTCTTGCTGTACCATCCGGTCCGCGACCATGCCAGCCACGAACCAGCAGACGAGGACGATCAGCACGAAACTGACCGGCCCGGCTACCTGGCGCAAGGTTGTCCTGTTCATCGACCCTCTGATCCGTCTGGCTGTGACATGCAACTTGCTTGTTGGTGGGCAGCGCGCTCTCAACGCTGTGTCGTTATCTGCGTCAGCTGCGGTTTCGTTCCGTCACGAGCGACGTGCGTTGCGCCGCCGCCATGCCCGGATTGAACCGCTGATAAACAGGTACGTCGTTTCCCGATTTTAACCGTCGCGAAGCACGTTGCCACCGTTATTGCTGGGATGCTGTCTGCATATGCCGCGCCGATCAGATTCTTAACGGCATCCGCGCGGCATTCTTGATAGGTGTGTGGACGGATGGAGCGAATGAGCGGCGACGGCCGCGGTGTCGCGCCGATGTAGCTTGCGCACCACGCGACGAGACAGTCCCGCGACCTGTCACGCTGACGTACGCGCGAGCAGGGTACAGTGCGGCGCGGCGGCGCGTGCCGGGGCTTGCTGAAGCCTTACGCCACGGCCTTGCGACGTCGTCTCGCGATTTGCGGCGAAAGGTTGTGCCTGAAACATAGGATGGTGTAGTGTCGTGCCGTCCAAAACGAGGAAAGCCCGCCAGCCCTCGGGCGGCGCACGCGGCGACAGGAGTTCGGCGTGATGGTTGTGGTCGTGGGCGACGCGTCCACGTAGCTGTCCATTGCCGGCCCATGTGCCTCCAACGCTAACGATTTACCACGCACGCGCGTTTTGCCATGCCTGATTTCCGCTTTCCGGACCGACCCATAGACCGCCGCGGAGCAGCCGCGGCCTCCTTCGAGCGTTCGAATGCCTGTTTCAAGAGGGAGGGCATCTGATGGATTTCAGCTTCAACCTGAAGCGCACCGCCAATGCGTCGGCATGGCGGGTGTTGCCCAACCGCTGGGACTTCGTCGCATTCCCGCTGATCATCTGCCTGATCGCGATGGCGTCGATCGGCTTTCACGAGACGCTCGCGCCGATGTCGACGCTAAAGACCCAGGCGATCTCGCTCGATCCGGCCAACCTGCCCGAGTACGCGATGCGCACCACGCTGCGCATGCTCGCGGCGATGGTCGCCTCGCTGATCTTCACGCTGGTCTACGGCACGCTGGCCGCCAAGAGCCGCCGCGCCGGCCTCGTGCTGGTGCCGATTCTCGACATCCTGCAGTCGGTGCCGGTGCTCGGCTACATCTCGTTTACGGTCACCTTCTTCCTCGCGATGTTCCCGGGCCGCGTGCTCGGCGCCGAGCTCGCCGCGATCTTCGCGATCTTCACGAGCCAGGCGTGGAACATGACGTTCAGCTTCTACCAGTCGCTGCGCACGGTGCCGCGCGACCTCGATGAAGTGTCGCGCGGCTTTCACCTGACCTCGTGGCAGCGCTTCTGGAAGCTCGAAGTGCCGTTCTCGATGCCGGGCCTGATCTGGAACATGATGATGTCGATGTCGGGCGGCTGGTTCTTCGTGGTCGCTTCCGAAGCGATCACGGTCGGCAACAACACGATTACGCTGCCGGGCATCGGCGCCTACCTGGCGCAGGCGATCGGCGACAAGAACCTGCACGCGATCGGCTGGGTCATCCTCGCGATGACGGTCGTGATCCTCGCGTATGACCAGCTGCTGTTCCGTCCGCTCGTCGCGTGGGCCGACAAGTTCCGCATGGAGTTCACGAGTTCGGGCGATGCGCCGGAATCGTGGCTGCTCGATCTGATCCGCCGCACGCGGCTGATTCACCGCCTGCTGGTGCCGCTCGGCTGGATGTTCGCGCGCGCGGCTCGCGTGCGCTTCCAGTTGCCCGCGTTCAGCGCGCCGCGCTTTCACATGCCGCAGCGGGAGAAGAACTCGAAGCTCGGTGACATCATCTGGGCGACGATCGTGCTGCTCGCCACGGTGTACGTGGTGTACCGCGTGTTCCTGTATGTGCGTACCGGCGTGACGCTCGACGAAATCGGCCACGTGCTCGTGCTGGGCCTGATCACGCTTCTGCGCGTGGTCGTGCTGATCGCGATCGCGTCCGTGATCTGGGTGCCGGTCGGCGTGCTGATCGGCCTGCGCCCGGCGCTCGCGGAGAAGGTGCAGCCGCTCGCGCAGTTCCTCGCGGCGTTCCCGGCGAACCTGCTGTTCCCGGTGTTCGTGATCGTCATCGTGCGCTTTCACCTGAATCCGGACATCTGGCTGTCACCGCTGATCGTGCTCGGCACGCAGTGGTATATCCTGTTCAACGTGATTGCCGGTGCAAGCTCGTATCCGAACGACTACCGCGAGGCGGCCAAGAATTTTCACATCCGCGGCTGGCAGTGGTGGCGTCAGGCGATGCTGCCGGGCATTTTTCCGTACTACGTGACGGGCGCGATCACCGCGTCGGGAGGCGCTTGGAACGCGAGCATCGTCGCGGAGTTCGTGCAATGGGGCGATACCAGGGTTGCCGCGCATGGCCTCGGCGCCTATATCGCGCAGACCACCGCGGCCGGCGACTATCCGAAGATCATCGTGGGCATCGCCGTGATGTCCCTGTTCGTGACCCTGTTCAACCGTCTGCTGTGGCGCCCGATGTACGCCTACGCCGAAGGCAAGCTCCGTCTAGATTGAGAAATGAAGGCTTAACGCGATGCAAAATCCTAAAGCTGCTATGACCGCCGCGCCGATCCAGACGCCGCCGAAGCCCCCGCGCCTCGGCGAGGAAATCCTGCGCGTCAAGGACGTGTGCCGCGGCTTCAACAAGACTCAGGGTGAACTGCTCGTCCTCGACGACGCGAATCTGTCGCTGCGCGAAGGCGAGATCGTCGGTTTGCTCGGCCGTTCGGGCTCGGGCAAGTCGACGCTGTTGCGTATCATCGCCGGCCTGATCGAGCCGACCGACGGCGAAGTCACGTACATGGGCAAGCCGCTCGAAGGCCCGGCGAAGGGTGTCGCGATGGTGTTCCAGACCTTCGCGCTGTTTCCGTGGCTGACCGTGCTGCAGAACGTGGAAGCGGGTCTCGAGGCGCAAGGTGTCGGCGCGTCGGAGCGGCGCACGCGCGCGCTCGCGGCGATCGACCTGATCGGTCTCGACGGCTTCGAAAACGCGTATCCGCGCGAGCTGTCGGGCGGCATGCGCCAGCGCGTCGGCTTCGCGCGGGCGCTCGTCGTCGATCCGACGCTGTTGCTGATGGACGAGCCGTTCTCCGCACTCGACGTGTTGACCGCGGAAACGCTGCGTACCGACCTGCTCGATCTGTGGACGCAAGGGCGCATGCCGATCAAGGCGGTGCTGATCGTCACGCACAACATCGAGGAAGCGGTGTTCATGTGCGACCGCATTCTGGTGCTGTCGTCGAACCCGGGCCGCGTGATCGCCGAGATCAAGGTGCCGTTCAAGCATCCGCGCAATCGTCTCGACCCGGCGTTCCGCCGCCTCGTCGACGAGATCTACGCGAAGATGACCGCGCGCCAGACCGACGAAAAGACCAAGAAGGGGCTCGAGCTCGGCAGCTGGCTGCCGCACGTGTCGACCAACCTGATGGCCGGTCTGATCGAGACGCTCGCCGCCGCGCCGTATCACGGCCGCGCGGACATGCCGGAAATCGCGCGGTCTCTGCATCTCGAGGTCGACGATCTGTTCCCGATCGCCGAAGTGCTGCAGCACCTCGGTTTCGCCGACGTGCGCGAGGGCGACATTTTCCTGACGCCGCCGGCGCGCGTGTTCTCCGAGTTCGGTACGCAGGAACGGAAGATGATGTTCGCCGAGCATCTGCTGCGGCACGTGCCGCTCGCGGCGCGGATCAAGAAGGTGTTGAACGAGCGGCCGGGGCATCGTGCGCCGCGCGTGCGCTTCGAGCAGGAGCTGGAAGACTTCCTGTCGGACAGCGCGGCGGAAGAGACGCTCGACGCGGTGATCAACTGGGGCCGTTACGGCGAGATCTTTTCGTATAACGACCAGACGGAAATCTTCAGTCTGGAAGACGTGGAATCTTGAGTCTGGGTTGCCGCGGAAACGATCGCGGTTCAGACAAAAAAGCGGCGAGGAAAACCTCGCCGCTTTTTTATTGCAGGTTGCCCCAGCGTGGGACCGCCGGCTCGGCCGTCGCCCACTTCCAGCCCTTGTCCTGCTGGCACGCGCTGGCCGTGAACCACCTCTCGGGCGCGTTCGGGCCGTCGCCGTCCTGCACCGAGAACACGAAGTCTTTGCACAGCGCGAGCGCCGAGTTAACCGCGCGCGTCACGCGCACCTGGCCGTGACCGTTCTCGATCGGCAACGTGTGCTTGACCGACCATGGTTTCGTTTCGCCGACCGGCATCGTGCCGACCAGCGCCGCCATCAGATCCTGCTGGTCTTTGTGCATGCTGCGCATGTAGCGCGCGACCGCTTCGTCGGTGGCGGCCTGCACCGCCACGCCGACGCCGAGCGCGACGGCCGGATTGCTGGTCACGATGCCCGAAGCGACACCCGCCGCCGCGCCGCTCGCGGCGCCGATCGACGCGCAGCCGCTCGCCAGCAGGCTCGCGCCGACGCATAGCGCGCCGGCCGCGACGAGCCGAAGCCGATCACCCCACGGAACGCCAGGCGAACGCAATTTCATTGCAGCGCACCCCAGCGCTCGGTGGCGGGTTCGGCCGATGCCCAACGCCAGTCCTTACCGTCACGGCAAACCGATGCGATGTAAAACGCGCTGCTCGCGGGCTTGTCGCGCGTTGCGGTCTGATCGACGGAAAAAACGATTTCCTTGCAGTCGAGCGCGCCGGTGCTGATCAGGCGGCTGACGGTCACGCGGCCGTGCTCGTCGTCTTCGATCGGGAAAGAGTGGGTGATGCTCCAGGGAGCGACCGCCCCGATCTCGAGCGGACCGGCCGCCTGCGCGATGCTGTTCTGCGTATTCGTGTGGACCACGCGCTCCGAATACTGCACGCCGGCGCGCGCGGCGGCGACCGCGCCGAGACCGATACCGGTCGCGACCGCCGCATTGCTGGTGACCTTGCCCGCGACCGCGGCACCCGCGATACCGGCGCCCGCGACCGCGCCTTCCGAGTACAACGAGCTGCAGCCGCTCAATGCCGACGATATTGCCAGCGCCAGCGCGATCAGCGCTGCTACGTGGGGGCGTTTGCCTGCGACAACGGAGTTCGCGTTGTCGGCCCACACCATGTTCTTTTGCATTTCTCCTGTCCCTGCCCGTACAGGTGCCTGCGTTCACGCGTCGCGCGTGTAAACGAAGGACACGTCGTTTATTACGCTGCCGCATTGTGCAGGATGCGTTTTGTAATTGGCAGCGAAAAAATGCAAGAAATTGCAAAACATCGTGCGCCGCGATGTTTTCTGCTGCATGGGCGGGAAGGCTTGCCTGGCTCTGCCAGGTATTTGGGAACGGCCGCCGCCATGGGCGAACGGCCTACGTTGCAGCGCGCCTATGAGTCGGCTTCGTCTTCGCCGCTTTCGTCGCCGTATGCGCTCAGCCGGTTGTACAGCGTTTTGAGGCTCACGCCGAGCGCCTTGGCCGCGCGCCGCTTGTCGCCGCCGCAGTACTTGAGGGTGCCGAGAATGATCTGCTTCTGCGCGTCGGCGAGCGGCGTGCCGATCCACACGCTCATCGCGTCGCCTTGCGTGACCGCTTTCTTGACTCGCGACGCAAGATGCGGATGCGGCAATTCGACGGTCTTCTCCGCGAGAATGAACGCGCGATACACGGCGTTCTTCAACTCTCGCACGTTGCCCGGCCACGACCATGAACGCAGCGTTTCGATCGAGCGTTTGCTGAAGCTCTTGTTGGTGGTTTCCTGCTGATTCAATTGCGCGAGGAAGTATTGCGCAAGCAACTCGCGATCGTTTTCGCGCTCGCGCAGCGGCGGCGCGCGCAGCGGAAACACCGCGAGCCGGTACATCAGATCCTCGCGCAAGCCGTTTTCCTTGACCGCCACCGCCGGGTCGCGATTGGTCGCGGCGATCACGCGCACGTTGCCGCTGATCAGCTCGTTGCCGCCGACCCGATAGAACGTGCCGGTTTCGAGCGCGCGCAGCAGCTTGACCTGGCGCACCGGCGCCATTTCGGTGATTTCGTCGAGAAACAGCGTGCCGCCGTTCGCATGTTCGAAGTAGCCGATGCGGCCTTGGACCGCGCCGGTGAAGCTGCCTTTTTCGTGGCCGAACAGCTCGGCTTCGATCAGCTCATCGGGAATCGCGCCGCAGTTCACGGCGACGAACGCGCCGTCCTTGCGGCCGCTGCGCTCGTGGATGGTGCGGGCGATCAGCTCCTTGCCGGTGCCGGATTCGCCGATGATCAGCGCGGTCGCGTCGGTATCGGCGACGCGTTCGATCTGCTCGTACAGATCGAGCATCACCGGCGACGAGCCGTACAGCAGCCCGTACGATTTCAGTCCCGCGACGGCATCCCCGACGCGCTGCTTCGCTTGTGGCGAAGCATTGCCGCCGGCGGACACGGTGGGCGAGTCCAGATCGATTGACGCCATAAAAAGGGGAGTCCTGTGCAAATGAAGTTCGTGATGCGGCGCGCAGGCCTTGAATGCGATAGACCGTACAGCCACTATCTCATAAAAGACGATTTAACCACTTCGACACGGCTTCCCGCAATCGAACTGGCAGCCGCGGCGGCAGCGGTGCGCGCAATCGGTCGAAAGTGCTCGAAATTGGCCTTTTTCAGCGCGCTGAAGCGGTAAATATACCGGGCACATGCATTGCATCATTGACCGTTTGACCGAGTCGTGCGAGCTTTTGACGGCTACGTCGCAGCGCTGCCGACCAGCGCAAAGCGGCAACCCGTCAACCCGCATCGCGCGGCTAAGCCCAAACGATCGCACCGCTTGAAGCGGCAATTCCGCGGCAACGCCACGAACGCCGAAGCAGACGAGGAGTAAACGATGACTGACACCACGCAACAACTTGCACTCGGCGGACAGAAGATCGTCGAGGATCTTCGGGTGCTGCTGAGGGACTCGGAGGAAATGCTGCGGCTCGCCGCCAACGTGCCGGGCGAAGGCGTCAATGCGTTGCGCGACCGGCTCGGCACGCATGTGGAAACGCTGCAATCGACGCTCGGCGACGCGCAACGCAACGTGCATCGACGCTATCGCGAGGCGGCGGTCAGCACCGAGCACTATGTGCGCCACAACCCGTGGCGTTCGCTCGCGCTCGCGGCGGGCACCGGATTTCTGCTCGGCGTGCTGGTTGCTCGTTAGAGGCGGCGCGGCGAGCGACGCTCGCATCGGCTCGCTGGATGGCGGGGGACGTCTGGCACGAGCCGCACTCATCCGCATCACGATCCAAGGAGTTCATGATGACACGACCCACGATTGGTTTTTTTGGCGCATTGATGGCACTCGGCGGCTTTCTGGCGGTTCGCTACGTGCAGCACAAACGCACGGGCCAGATTTCCCCGGCCCGAGAGCTCAGCCGCTGGGAAAACGAGGGCGGTGCGGTAGCGGCGCCGGCAACCTTGTCGACGGAGCTCGCGCCCGCCTCCCAGAGTACGAACGGTTCAGGGCAGGCTGACGGCGAACACCGCGCATGGCCGTTTCCGCGTGGCTAACGCGCTGCGCTCGAATCCCAGGGTGGGCGGCGGTGCAGCCAGATCGGCGGTCGGCGCCTGGAAGGATTGTTAAATGAAGTTCGATAAACCCGTATAATAGGCAAATAGACAACAATCACGCAGCAATCGGCCGGAATTTGGCCTTTATTGTTGCGCTTTTTCATCAAATGGTCGGCGGGGCGGGACGCACGTCGAATCCGCGTCATTCAGCCGACCCGATCCAGCGGCATGCCCATGGGGATGTTCCGCATATTTTCTGACCCACGCTTGCAGGCTTTCGAAACGCGATGCCACATGTACTGATTGTCGATGACGACGCAAGTACCCGCGAGGCGCTTTCCGCCATCATTGGGGAAGACGGGCTGACCACCGCCACCGCGGGCGATCTGCGCGAAGCGCGTATTCAACTGATCCGGCAGATGCCGGACGTCGTATTTACCGACCTGAAGCTGCCCGACGGCAGCGGGGTCGATCTGTTCGAAGATCTCGATCCGCGCTCCGGCGTCGAAGTGATCGTGATCACCGGTCACGCAACGGTCGAGTCGGCGGTCAGCGCGCTGAAAATGGGCGCGGCCGACTACCTCGTGAAACCGATCAACATGCAGCGGGTGAAGGCGATCCTGTCGCGTCTGCCGCGCGCCGGCGACCTGAAGGCCGAGATCGGCACGCTGCGCGGCGAGTTGCGCCGCATGGGCCGCTTTGGTCTGATGCTCGGCAATTCGCCGGCGATGCAGGAGGTCTACGACCAGATCAGCCGCGTCGCGCCGACGGCGGCCTCGGTGATGCTGGTCGGCGAATCGGGCACCGGCAAGGAAGTCGCCGCGCAGACCCTGCACGAGCTGAGCCTGCGCCGCAAGCACGCGTTCCTCGCGGTCAACTGCGGCGCGATTTCCCCGAACTTGATCGAGTCGGAAATGTTCGGCCACGAGCGCGGTTCGTTCACCGGCGCTGACCGGCAGCACAAGGGCTATTTCGAGCGCGCGAACGGCGGCACGCTGTTCCTCGACGAAATCACCGAGATGCCGATCGAGTTGCAGGTGAAGCTGCTGCGCGTGCTCGAGACCGGCATGTTCATGCGTGTCGGCACGACCAAGGAAATCGAAACCGATGTGCGCCTGATTGCGGCCACCAATCGCGATCCGGAGCAGGCGGTGCTCGAAGGCAAGCTGCGGCTGGACCTTTACCACCGGCTGAACGTGTTTCCGATCAGCCTGCCGCCGCTGCGCGATCGCGGCAAGGACGTCGAACTGCTCGCGCAATCGTTCCTCGATGAGCTCAACGAGCGTCACGGCACGAAGAAGCATTTCCCGGTCGCGGTGAAGGAGATGCTGCTGTCGTATCCGTGGCCGGGCAATGTGCGCGAGCTGAAAAACTACGTGCAGCGTGCGCACATCATGTCGAGCGCGGATTCGGATACCACGGCGACCGTGCCGTTGCAGATCACGCTATCGAAGCCCGCGACCGGCACCGCGATCACGATCCCGTTCGGCACCTCGCTCGCGGAGGCCGACCGTCAGCTGATCCTGGCGACGCTCGAGCAATGCGGCGGCGTGAAGACGCGCGCCGCGGAAATTCTCGGCATCAGCCTGAAGACGCTGTACAACCGGCTCGTCGAGTACGGCAACGATGCGCGCGACGACGGCGATCCCACCGACGAATCACGCGCGCTCGGCGACGCGGACGCCTGATTCGCGCTCGTTCGCGCGTCATCTGCATCATCAGCGATCGCCCGCCCGGGCTTCTGGGCGGGCATTCGAACGGCACAGGCCTTGCTGCGCTCCAGTGGAACGCAAAACGAGGTCACCGACATGCCGCACCTGCCGCATTCCGCTGCCGTTTCCCCGCCGTCCGGGCCGTTGCGCGCTCACCGGCCCGAACCGGTCGAGCCTCCCGCCACGCCGCCGAACCCGGCCGAACCCGACACGATTCCCGGCCCGACACCCGAGCCGATCGAGCCCGTGGAACCGGTCACGCCGCCGATCGGCGATCCGCCGCCGCAGCCGACACAAACGCCTCAGGCCGCCGTCCAATGGTCGCGACCACCGGAACGCTGATACGGCCCTCGATGACGTACTATCGCGCGCTCGATCCAACCGCCCCCGCACTGCAGCGGACCTTGGTCCGCTGCAGTGCATTGCTGTACTTGTTACAAAGCCGGCGCATGTTTTACCGGCAATTTACGGTTTCGCCCCCTAGACTGTAGGGATGCCGCAACAAGCGGCAGGCTTCCCCCGGAGGCACGATCATGAGACACCCCGCATTGCGACGTTCCGCCCGGCACTCCAAGCGCGGACCACGGCCGGCCGATGTCAAGACTGAACCGGCGGAGTCGCCGGACCCGGCCGCGCAGAACCGGATCGCCCCGCATACGCCGCCGGACGGCGAGCACAACCAGGGCGGGGTGCGTCAGGAAGGCCTCGAATACCAGCGCGATCTCGGCTCGGAACAGGACGCCTGACGCAGCGCAGTACCCGGGCGGAGTGTTCCGGCGACTATGACGCCGGTAAGAAGACCTCCGCTTTGGTCAGATTTAACAGAAAAATTTTCTTCGCAATAAGTGATGATTGCGGGGATTAGCTCGTTTGTCACATTTCCATACAACTTTATTTCCGATATCTCAAATATCGGCACGTTGCTTGCATGCACCGTTTTGGCGCAATCCCGCATACAACGAAACAATGGAGCACTAATGAGCAGATTGATCGTGGTATCGAATCGTGTCGCACCGATTCAGGAAGCGCGTCCGGCAGCGGGCGGGCTCGCGATCGGCGTGCTGGACGCACTGAAGGAAACCGGCGGCGTCTGGTTCGGCTGGAGCGGCGAAACGGTCAGCGAGCCATCCGCGCCCGTGATCGAGAAGCAGGGCAACGTCACCTACGCGACGGTGGGCCTCACCAAGCGCGATTACGACGAGTACTACCGCGGTTTTTCGAACACCACGTTGTGGCCGACCTTCCACTATCGCAACGACCTGTCCCGCTACAACCGCGAGGACTACGCGGGCTACCAGCGCGTCAACGCGACGCTCGCGAAGCAGTTGAAGGAACTGCTCAAGCCCAGCGACATCATCTGGGTGCACGACTACCATCTGCTGCCGTTCGCGCGTTGCCTGCGCGATCTCGGCGTGAAGAACCCGATCGGCTTCTTCCTGCACATTCCGTTTCCGGTGCCCGAGGTACTGCGCACGATTCCGCCGCACGAAGAGCTCGTCAAGGCGATGTGCAGCTACGACGTGATCGGTTTTCAAACCGAGGCGGATCGCCAGTCGTTCGTCGACTATATCGAGCGCGGTCACCACGGCACGTCGAGCGAAGACGGCATGGTGCACGCGTACAACCGCTTCCTGAAGGTCGGCGCGTACCCGATCGGCATCTATCCGGATGCGATCGCGAAGGCCGCCGAGCAGTTCACCGACCGCAAGGCGGTGCGCAGCCTGCGTGACGGCATGCGCGGGCGCAAGCTGATCATGAGCGTCGACCGGCTCGATTATTCGAAGGGGCTGGTCGAGCGCTTCCAGGCATTCGAGCGGCTGTTGCAGAACGCGCCGGGCTGGCACGGCCGCGTGTCGCTCGTGCAGATTGCGCCGCCGACCCGCGCGGACGTGCAGACTTATCAGCGCATCCGGCAGACGCTCGAAGGCGAAGCGGGCCGCATCAACGGCCGGTTCGCGCAACTCGACTGGACGCCGATCCAGTACCTGAACCGCAAGTACGAGCGCAATCTGCTGATGGCGCTATTCCGCCAGTCGCAGGTCGGCTATGTAACGCCGCTGCGCGACGGCATGAACCTGGTGGCCAAGGAGTACGTCGCGTCGCAGGACCCGGCCGATCCGGGCGTGCTCGTGCTATCGCAATTCGCGGGCGCGGCCGAGCAGCTGCCGGGCGCGCTCGTCGTGAATCCGTTCGATCTGTCGCAGATGGCCGAAGCGCTCGAACGCGCGCTGTCGATGCCGCTCGCCGAGCGTCAGGCGCGTCATGCGGACATGATGGAGCCGATGCGCGAGAACAATCTGTCGGTTTGGCGCGATACCTTCCTGGACGATCTGCGCCACGTCGCGACCGCTTCTTCGGTGACGGCCAAAGCGGTAAAGCTCGCTGACGTGACGGCATCCTCCTGAGCGGACAGTCGCGGCCCGCGCGTGGGCGGGCGACGCGGGGGCCGGTCACGTCGTGAATGAAGTGACAACGAAGATCGAAGCAAAAAGGGCGTGCATCGCGTCGTGCGATGCGCGCCCTTTTTCGTGGGTGCGTTGCGCGTCGAGCGGCCACAAACCCAGCCGCAACGCGGCCACAACCCTCAAGCCGGCTGCGTCGCCTTCTGCATGACCCGCATCGTGCTGACGACCGCCGCGACCGCCGAGAACCCCGCGGCCACATACAGCGCGATGACCGTCCCGCTTTGCGGCGCGACGCCGAAGATCAGCGCGACCAGCGCCGCGCCGAGCGTTTGCCCGGTCAGGCGCGCGGTGCCGAGCATGCCGCTCGCGCCGCCGCTGCGTTCGCGCGGCGCGGACGACAGCATCGTCCGATTGTTCGGCGACTGGAAGATGCCGAAGCCCGCGCCGCACAGCGCCATGCGCCACGAAATCTGCAGTG
This sequence comes from Paraburkholderia sp. JPY465, assembly GCF_050436725.1. Classification (NCBI taxonomy): domain Bacteria; kingdom Pseudomonadati; phylum Pseudomonadota; class Betaproteobacteria; order Burkholderiales; family Burkholderiaceae; genus Paraburkholderia; species Paraburkholderia sp. JPY465. The sequence goes on along the minus strand of NZ_JBNDMT010000003.1, from coordinate 2,477,753 downwards.
CGTCGGGATGAGGGCCGAGCGTCGCGAGCAGCAGCAGGCCGACCGTCATCGCGGCGAGCCCGACGCCGCCGAGCCAGCCGGACGATATCCTGTCCGACAGGACCCCTGCAATCGGCGCCGCGATGATGATGATCGCGGGCCACGGCGTCATCAAAAGACCGGTTTCGACCTGCGACATACCGAGCGTTTCCTGCAGCAGGAACGGTAGCGACACGAACGCGAGCATCTGCGCGCAGAACGAGCAGACCGACGTCCCGATCGACAGCGCGAACACCGGAATACGCAGCAGGTCGATCGGCAGCAGCGGCGCGGGCCGCGTCAGTTGCCGGCGCACGAAGAAGTAGCCGACCACCAGAGCACCGAGTGCTTCGAGCGTCACGTAGCCGAAGCGCTGGCCGTGGCCGAGGCCATCGACCGCGAAAATCAGCAGGCCGAACACGATCGCGTTCATCACCGCGCTCAGATAGTCATACGGTGATTCGTGGCCGGGGTTCATCGGCAGCGCCTTGAAGCCGCCGACGATCGCCGCGATCCCGATCGGCACGTTGATCGCAAACAGCCACGGCCACGTCGCGATCGCGAGCACGCCAGATGCGACCGTCGGTCCGACCGCCGACGACACCGCCACCACGATCGCATTGATGGAGACGCCGCGCCCGAGCTGCGCCGGCGGATAGATCATGCGGACGATCGCGGTGTTCACGCTCATGATGCCGGCCGCGCCGAAGCCTTGGACCACGCGCGCGAGCGCGAGCGTCGCGAGCGAGTTCGACAGCGAGCAGCCGAGCGACGCGACCGTGAACAGGATCAGACCGGATAGATAAATGCGCCGATAGCCGATGCGGTCGCCGAGCGACGCCATTGGCAGCAGCGAGATCGTGATCGCGAGCTGATACGCGTTGACGACCCAGATCGACGCAGCGGCGCTCGCGTTGAGATTGCGCGCGATCGTCGGCAGCGCGACGTTGGCGATTGCGCTATCGAGCACCGCGAGCGTCAGCGACAGCGCGATGACGAGCATCGCCCAGTAGCGTTGTGGAACCGGCAGGCCCAGTTCCTTGCCTTCGAAGCGGGGAGTGGAGGACGTCGGGCCATCCGTGCGCGGGGAGGGTGCGTGCATCGATTGTTCGATTTGTCGGAGATGTTGCCGCGCCTGTGCGCGGCTCACGCGCTGGCCGCTCTGGGCATACCGGTCGTCGCGGCGGTGGCGTTACCAGCACGCCGGCGCCGCGCTCGCGTCATTTGAGTTCGTAAAGGCCGGTGTGGGTCGTCGAGTCGATTTCGTTCAGATGCGTCATGAAGCGCGCGACCGCGTTGGTGGTCTCCGCGCTGACCGGCAGATGCGGCACCTTCAGCGCATGCAGCCGGAAAATAAACCGATGCGTGCGATCGCCGCGCGGCGGCGCGGCGCCGCCGAAGCCGACTGTCCCATAGTCGTTGCGCAACTGTATCGCGCCCTGCGGCAGCAGCGAGCCGTCGGCCTTGCCGGCGTTGCGCGGCAGCGAGCGCGCGTCGGCCGGGATGTTGACGACGACCCAATGCCAGAAGCCGCTGCCGGTCGGCGCGTCGGGATCGTGAACGGTGAGCGCGAAGCTTTGCGTGTCCGCGGGTGGCGCTTCCCATTGCAGTGACGGCGAGATGTTTTCGCCGTCGCCGCCGAACGCCTTGTCGTTGTACTCGTGGTCTCTCGGCATGAAGCCGTTGTTGGGAAAGTCGTCGGACCAGAGACGGAAGTCAGCCATGATGTGCCTCCCTTGTTGATTGCTTCTGGGATCGTCGGAGTGCGCGATGTCCCGGCGGCGAGGCGCATCTCGCGGGCATGCCGGAGCGCGTGAGGACGTGCCGTGAAAGCGCCAAGAAAGCACCCGGAAAACGCCGCCGAAGCGTGCCTCGAAGGTATCTCGAAAGCATGCCGGGTGAGCTTTTCGAGTGTAGCACCAGCGGCCGGAGACTCGCGCACAAGGCAGCCCGCGTGTGGTTTCAGCCGCGTTCCTCGAACTCCGGCGCGTCGCTTCTAATCCACGCGACGAGCCGCTCGATCACACCCGCGATATCGCGATTCGCACCCCGCAAAGCGCATTCCCACACAACCGCGACGCGCCAGCCGCTCGCCAGCAACGCGGCGCGCACCTTGTCGTCGTTGCTGCGATTGCGGCCGATCTTGTCGCGCCAGAAGTCGGGCCGCGTCTGCGGCCATTTGAACAGATGACAGTCGTGGCCATGCCAGAAGCAGCCATGCACGAGCACCACGGCGCGATAACGCGGCAGCACGACGTCGGGGCGGCCGGGCAGATCGCGCGCGTCGAGCCTGAAGCGCAGACCCCGCCGATGCAGCAGGCTGCGGATCAGCACCTCCGGCTTGGTGTTGCGGCCGCGAATGCCGGACATCATCCGGCTGCGCGTCGCGCTATCGACGATATCGACCATCGTCAGAGGGCCAACGGGTCGCGCGGCCGCTCAGGCGTAGAGCGGCAGGGAGTGTTTCGACGCATCGCGGGTCGGGTGGGCGAGCAGGGTCTGCACATGCGGCAGCATGATACGCGCCACTTCGCGCATCACCGGCATCACGACGCTGTTGCCGAACTGCCGGTAGGCCTGCGTATCGCTGACCGGAATCCTGAAGGTGTCGGGAAAGCCCATCAGCCGCGCGCATTCGCGCGGCGTCAGACGACGCGGGCGCAGCGCCTCGCCCTGATAGACGAGTATTTCGGAGCCGTCCTTGTGATAACGCGCGGACAGCGTGCGCGTCACGCTCTCCGGATACGCCATGCCGAAACCGAAGCCGTTGCCCGCCGCGCGATGCTTGGCCGCGTAGTTCTGCAGATACGCCCACAGCTTCGGGGTGAGCGTGTACTTCGGCTGCACGCGGCGCGCGGCGTGATCGAAGAAGCGGTCGTGGTCCCACGGCAGCACGGGTTCCGTGCCGTCCGTGCGATGCAGGATCGCGCCGAGCCGCGGACCCTCGTCGGGCAGCCGCAGATCGTCCCACGTGAACGCGGTCTTGCCGCGAAAGCCGACGATGATGATGCGCTCGCGATGCTGCGGCGTGAAATGCTGGCCATCGATCACGCGGTAGTGCACTTCGTAGCCGAGCTCGTCGCGCAGCGTTTGCAGGATCACGTCGAAGGTGCGGCCCTTGTCGTGCGACAGCAGATTTTTCACGTTTTCGAGCAGGAATGCGGCGGGGCGCTTCGCGGCGATGATCCGCGCGACGTCGAAAAACAGCGTGCCTTGGGTCGTGCATTCGAAACCGTGCGGCCGGCCAAGCGCGTTTTTCTTGCTGACGCCGGCGATCGAAAACGGCTGGCACGGAAAGCCGCCGAGCAGCACGTCGTGGCTCGGCACGTCCTCGGCGGGAAACGTGACGATGTCGCCGATCAGCGCGTGCGCGCTGCCGCTCGCGGCGCTGTCGCCGTAGTTCTGACCGTAGTTCTCGCGATAAGTCCGCGTCGAGAATTCGTTCCACTCGCTGGTGAACACGCATTCGCCGCCGTGCGCCTCGAAGCCCATCCGAATGCCGCCGATACCCGCGAACAGATCGATGAAGCGGAAGCGCGCCGTGTCGCCCGCCTGTTGCGCCTCACGCGCGCCTTGCCGCAGCAGATCGCGCAACGCGGGTTCGAGCATCGCGGGACAACGCGTTTCACCTTTTTCCCAGCGACGCACCGTCTTGATGTCCTTGCCGACATGGGCTGCGATTTCGCGTTGGGTGAAACGGGCGCGCGCCTGCTTGAGCAGGTCGAATGGGGCGACGAGGGTCACGTGGCGTCCTGGCTGGGAATTTTTGCGGACATTATGACCTAAGGTCGTCCCCTTTCCCTATTTTTAGCGCGGATTGATCAGGATTTTTTCGCGATATGTCGCGTTGCTGTGATTGTCGGCGGCGTAGGAGCGGTGAGGCAGTGTGTGGGCTGGCGAGATCAGGCCGACTTCGCCTTCTTCGCCGGCTGAGCCGGTTCGAATCGCGAGGTCGGAGCGGGCGCGAAGCGTTCCCATTCGGGCAGCGGCGTCGAGGCGAGCCGATCGAGCTGCAGCAGCAGGCTGTCGACTTTATCCAATTGGGCGGGAGATAGCTGGCCGCTGTCGACCAGCGCGGTCAGCCGTTTGCGCCAATAGGTGGCGGGCAGGATCGGACCGCCGAAATCGCCACGCAGCGATACGTGCATCACGCGTGCGATGTGCGCGATATCGTGGTCGATCAACGCAGCTTGCGATGATCCCGAAATCGTAGTGTCCGTATGGTCCATGACTCCTCCCTGAACGCATTTACGGCGGTGCGCGGCGAGACTTTAGGCCTAATTTGATAAAAAACTTGCCCGATCGCCCATCGGCATTCGACGATGGCGCCGTGCCGCGCGCGGCACGGCCCCCGGGAACAGCCGTTGCTAAATCCCACATACCGGCGGAATACCGCGCCGGCATCTCTGTCGACTACGCATATGGGAGCCGAACATGAACAAGGATCAAGTGAAGGGCGTTGGCGAGCAGGTCAAGGGCAAGGTCAACGAGGCCGTCGGCAAGGCCACGAACGACCCCGCGAAGGAACTCAAGGGCGATGTGCAGCAGGGCGCCGGCAAGGTGCAGAAGGCCTATGGCGATGCGAAGGAGGACGCCAAGGACAATGCAAAGCGCGGTCATCACTGACCCCGTTCGGCGTAGGTTGCCGTAACGGCGAGGCGTCGCGACTGTCGCGGCGCCTTTGTTTTTCGGACGGTGCAGATCGGAGCGCGCCAGTCCGATTTCACTGTTTGGGTCGCGGCTGACGCTCGCGCGGCGGCCGGCCTGGGAGTAACCCGTGATCACGATGATGGGCATTCCGCACGCGCCGCCAGCCCTTTAGACTTGGCGGAAATCCCAGCAGGAGGTCGCGCCAATGACACCCGAAAAGATACTTTCGATGTTCGAACGGCAGTACCTGGAAGGCAAGGCGCCGCCCGATCTCGAAGCGACCTGTGCGAGCTTCGCGACGTGGCTTGCGGCCGCGTGGGAACTGCTCGACGGCACCGAGAAGACGCTGCTGGTGACGGTCGGCGCGACGTTGTGGCGAGAGGGCTTCAACCTGCGCGCGGGCACGGCGACGAAGGACTTGTGGTGATCCGCCGATCGCGAACGGCGCTGTTGCCGCGGCGTCTGTAAGGTCTTCGCGCGGCCTCGCACGCGTTGTGGCGAGTCGGTTTATATTGGGCGGTCTTGCAATTTCTGACCCTAGGGCGACCCGAACCCATGACCGATTTATCCGCTTTCGCGATCACGAAGAAATGGCCGGCCGAGCATCCGGACCGGATTCAGCTCTATTCGCTGCCGACGCCCAATGGCGTAAAAATCTCGATCATGCTCGAGGAAACCGGCTTGCCGTACGAGCCGCATCTGGTGCGCTTCGACACCAACGATCAGATGACGCCGGCGTTTCTGTCGCTGAACCCGAACAACAAGATTCCGGCGATCCTCGATCCGCACGGTCCCGACGGCAAACCGCTGCCGCTGTTCGAATCGGGCGCGATCCTGATCTATCTGGCCGACAAAAGCGGCCAGCTGATCCCACAGGACGCCGCTGGGCGCTACGAGACGATCCAGTGGGTGATGTTCCAGATGGGCGGCATCGGTCCGATGTTCGGCCAGGTCGGTTTCTTCCACAAATTCGCCGGCAAGGAATACGAGGATAAGCGTCCGCGCGATCGCTACATCGCCGAATCGAAGCGGCTGCTCGGCGTGCTGGAACAACGCCTCGACGGACGCGCCTGGGTGATGGGCGACCAGTATTCGATCGCCGATATCGCGATCTTCCCGTGGGTGCGCAATCTGGTCGGCTTTTATGAGGCCGGAGAGCTGGTCGGCATTCAGGACTTCCCGAACGTGCGGCGCGTGCTGGCTGCGTTCGTCGAGCGTCCGGCGGTAGCGCGCGGCCTGAATATTCCGCAGCGGCCGGCCTGATGGCCTGCGTCGCCTCGGCGGTTCTTCGTGTCCTTGAAATTAGTACCGCTGAGCGCGTATAACTTTTTAGCTGAGTAAAGTTCTTACCGGCTTTTCGGGCGGCTTTTCGGGCGGCCTTCGCGCGGCAGCGCCGTGATGCGACCGGACAAAAAGGTGGAGCAATGAGCGCCGTTACATTGTTCGCATGGTCCGTTCCGGCGTATTTCCAGGATTCCGTGGTCGATCACACCTGGGTCACGACTTACGACAGCCGCGTGAAGATATATCCGGCGCTGGCGGATGTCCTGCTCGCGGGCGAGCATTATTGGTACAGCTGGGGCAGCTTCCACGCCCGAGGTGGGACGCCGGTCAGTGCGGATGGTTTTCTGGCTTCCGGCGCGGCAAATCTGCTTTATGCTAGTTGCTTATGTAAGCCCGATGTGGACTCGAACATCGATCCGGCCGCTCGTGGAACGATCTTCAGCTATGGTCGCGATGGTGTATGCCATCAGCTGTCGAACCAGATTCTTTGGGCGACCGGTGGCGCTGGAGCAGCTCCAGCTACGGTGCGCGCGTCCAGGGGCTACTGGTTGAGCAACGCGATCTTCGGAACGTACGGCAAGCAGCATGCTGCATGGGCGAGCAAAAAGATTCAGTGCTCGACACCAAGCGGGAGTAACGCCATGAAGTCAGCACATCAGGAATCCGATGTCGACGATTTTCAGGAGCATCTTCAGGCGACCTTGAAGGGTCCCGACGCGCAAGCGAAGATCAAGTCGTTGATGAATCATCGCCGCGCATTTATGGTGCAGGTCGAGCGTTTGCAATACGCCCCGCAGGGTAGCGATGCTCCGTCGGCCTCGGAGCTCAATCAGGCCTAATCGTCTTTTCTCCACGACGCCGCCGACATTCTGGGTGCCGAGGACTTCGAGCGAGTATTCGGTGAACGCCCAAAGGATCACATGAACGTCGTCGATCCTTCGATATACGAGCAAAGTCTGCGTCGGCCGATGCAAAAATAACGGGGCCGTTGGACTGGCGTCGCCTCAGACGCGTTTCGCGATCACCGTCGTCGAACTCGCAAGGTCGAGATTCTTTTTTGCGCTTAGCTGTTTCACGAACGATCGATCCAGCAGATGACAGAGGAAATGCTGAAGGCTTGGGGCTATTTCCACGATTGGTTTCTGGACAGCGTGCTCATCGGGCAGAATCGAGCTTTCCGAACCGCTGTCCGGCGACGGCAACGAGGACCAACTACCAGAAGAACTGAGCGGGACGATGGAGATTCACATTCGCGGCGATTAGTCAGCGCTGTGGGAGCCCATGTTGTAATACTTTTGCGGGCAACGCCGGGAAGCTATCTGGTCCCCCTGACAGGAATCGAACCTGTATCTAGCGCTTAGGAGGCACTTGTTCTATCCATTGAACTACAGGGAGAGGACCGGGCCGGACAGATCGGCGAGGACTCGGTGAGTCCACACTGACCGGCGAGCGCAGAGTATATCAAACCGGCGCGGGCAAAAGGAGAGCCAAGCCAGCAACCGGCCCGCGCGCCCCAACAACCTCAAAAAGAAACGGCCCCGCAGACATCGCCTGCCGGGCCGTGCAAACCACCTGACCATCCGGCGAAGGGCACCCAACCGCGCCCATCGCCCGACGTCATGACAACATTAAAACTCGACTACCGCGAACTCCGCCTTGCCCACGTCGCACAGCGGGCAGCGCCAGTCTTCCGGGATGTCGGCGAAGCGCGTGCCCGGCGCGATGCCTTCTTCGGGCAGGCCGTCTTCCTCGTTGTAGATCCAGCCGCAAATCAGGCAGACCCAGCTCTTGTATTCCGTCACTTCGATTACTTCACTCACGACACACTCTCTCGTTCAATGCAATGGCCGGCTGCTCTGCCCCTTTATGGGGCGGCGCGGCGACCCGCAATATTACCGGAATTAGTCAATTCAGCCGCAGACGACCTGTGCGCCGCGGTCGCAACGCATCCGCGAGGCCCGGGCTCGCGGCGACCGGTCTCGTCACACAAAGCGTGTACGCTTTGCTCTGCAAGCTATCTGATTCGACAGATGTGGCGCCCGCCTGGCATGGATTGCGACGATCGGTCTCAGGACCAGGCTGCTGGCGGTATCGCGTGGACGAGTTTCGCTTCCAAAGGAGAAAACGATGTTTAAAAACAGACGGTTGGTCGGCATCGTGGCGGCAGGACTGCTCGCCGTGTCGGGCGTGGCGCAGGCGGAGGGCGTGACCTTCGTGCAACCGGCGGACGGGGCGACCGTCACCAACCCGGTGCACGTCGTGTTCGGCCTCGACGGCATGAAGATCGCGCCTGCCGGCACGATGACGGAGGGCACCGGACATCATCATCTGCTGGTCGACGGCAAGCCGCTGCCGAAAGGCGAGGTTATCGCCGCGACCGACAAGTCGCTGCACTTCGGCAAAGGCCAGACCGAAACCGATCTGACGCTGCCGCCGGGCGACCATACGCTGACGCTGCAATTCGGCGACGGCGCGCATCGCTCGTATGGGCCGCAGATGAGCAAGACGATCACGGTGCATGTGAAGTAAGCCGTTGTTCGAAAAGCCGGGCCGGCGCGCGGGTGTCGCCGGCCGCACCGATTGCGTTGCACGCCGCCTTGCACGCATCTCCCCCCAGGCATCCCTGCGACCGGCCCCGCGCCCGGTACAATGAGCAGTTCCGACTCATCGCTGTCTTCTCCCATTCCCATGTCGCTTTACACCATTACCGGAGCCCAGCTCGCGTTCGGTCACGTCGCGCTGCTCGACCACGCGGATTTCTCGCTCGAAGCGGGCGAGCGCGTCGGGCTGATCGGGCGCAACGGCGCGGGCAAGTCGTCGCTGTTGAAGATCGTCGCCGATCTGGCCAAACCCGACGACGGCCTCGTCTCGCGTCAACAGCATCTGAGCACGGTGTACGTGCCGCAGGAGCCCGAGTTCAACGCCGACGACACCGTGTTCGACGCGGTCGCCGCCGGTCTCACCGAGGCGCGCGCGCTGCTCGAAGAATACGACGCGGTCGCGCATCAGCTCGCCGACACGCCGGAAGGCGCGGAACACGACGCGCTGCTTGCGCGCATGAACACGCTGCAATCGTCGCTGGACGCCGCGGACGCATGGAACTGGAGCACCCGCGTCGCGACCACGCTGCAGCAGATCGGCCTGAACGGCGAAGCGCGCGTCGGCTCGCTGTCGGGCGGCATGCAAAAGCGCGCCGCGCTCGCGCGCGCGCTCGTCGTGCAGCCCGACGTGCTGCTGCTTGACGAGCCGACCAACCATCTCGACTTCGACGGCATCCGCTGGCTCGAAGACCTGCTGGTGTCGCTGCGCGCGGGGCTGCTGTTCATCACGCACGATCGCGCGTTTCTTGACCGCGTCGCGACGCGCATCGTCGAACTCGATCGCGGGCGGCTGCTGTCGTATCCGGGCAATTTCTCCGCGTACCAGACGCGCAAGGCGCAGCAGCTCGAAGTCGAGCGTATCGAGAACGAGAAGTTCGACAAGCTGCTCGCGCAGGAAGAAGTGTGGATTCGCAAGGGTGTCGAGGCACGCCGCACGCGCAGCGTGGGGCGCATCGCGCGGCTCGTGCAGATGCGCAACGAGCGCGCCGAGCGCCGCAACGTGCAAGGCAACGTGAAGCTCGACGTCGGTCAGGGCGAGAAGTCCGGCAAGATCGTCGCGGAACTGACGGACGTGACGAAGCGCTATGGCGAGCGCACGGTGGTGGACCGCTTCACGGCTACGGTGATGCGCGGCGACAAGATCGGCTTCGTCGGTCCGAACGGCGCGGGCAAGACCACGCTGCTGAAGCTGATCCTCGGCGAACTCGCGCCAGATGAAGGCAATGTGCGCGTCGGCACCAATCTGCAGGTCGCCTATTTCGATCAGATGCGCGCTGCGCTCGATCTGGAAAAGAGTCTCGCCGACACGATCAGCCCGGGCAGCGAGTGGGTCGAAATCAACGGCCAGAAGAAGCACGTGATGAGCTACCTCGGCGACTTCCTGTTCGCGCCGGAGCGCGCGCGTTCGCCGGTCAAGTCGCTGTCGGGCGGCGAGCGCAACCGGCTGTTGCTCGCGCGTCTGTTCGCGCGTCCGGCCAACGTGCTGGTGCTCGATGAACCGACCAACGACCTCGACATTCCGACGCTCGAACTGCTCGAAGAACTGCTGATCGATTACGACGGCACGGTGCTGCTCGTCAGCCACGACCGCGCGTTTCTCGATAACGTGGTGACGTCGGTGATCGCATCGGAAGGCGGCGGCAAGTGGCGCGAATACGTCGGCGGCTTTACGGACTGGCAGACGCAGCGCGATCGATCGGAGCAACTCGCGCTCGAAGCACAGAAGGAATCGAGCAAGGAAGCACCGAAAGAAGCGGCGCCGAAGGAAAGCGCCACGGGCCGCAATGCGCAGCGCAGCGCGAAGCTGTCGTTCAAGGAGCAGCGCGAACTGGAGGCGCTGCCGAAAATGATTGCCGACCTCGAAGCCGAACAGAAGGCGATCGGCGCGCAGCTCGAAGACGGCTCGGTGTTCGCGAAGGATGCACGCGAAGGCGCGCGTCTGACCGAGCGCTATGCCGAGATCGACGAAGAACTGATGCTCGCGCTCGAGCGGTGGGACGAGTTGGAAAACCGCGTCAAGTGACGCAACGCGGTGCGCGCGCCGCATGGCGCGCTTCCTCACGCATGAGCTGATGCAGCATGCGCGGGCGGCACGAAAACAACAGAGAACGCCGCTGCGCATGCATTGAATGTTCAGCGGGCGCACGTCCGTGCAGTTCCGCCGCTACCTGCCGATAGCCATTGCGCCGCCGTCCCGCGAGACGTCCATCCTCCGGCGCATGTCCCCCAGCGCCCGCCGCGCCTTATCCAGTCGGCCAATTCAGCGCGACGTCAATTGCCGCCGTGATCGAAATCAGTACAATACCCCGCGAACAGGCTTCCCCGGCGGGCTGAGCGTCGATGCTCGGCCTCTGAGCGCGCCAGCGGAAGCCGCGCAACAAAACAGCTTGCCCGCACTGCGGGCACTCCGCCTAACCCTGTTGTTTCGTTTCGCTTTTTTTGAAAACTCAACGCATTGTCCACGGCCCTGTCCACAGGACCTGTGGACAACGATGAACCGACGCACCGAGTCAATCATGTCTACGAAAAAGCCAAACGCCGCGTATAGCGAAGCGTCGATCAAGGTGTTGAAGGGTCTTGAGCCGGTCAAGCAACGACCCGGCATGTACACCCGCACCGAGAATCCGCTGCACATCATCCAGGAAGTCATCGACAACGCATCGGACGAAGCCCTCGGCGGCTACGGCCGGCAAATCACGGTCACACTGCACGCGGACCATTCGGTCTCGGTCGACGACGACGGCCGCGGCATTCCGTTCGGCCTGCACCCCGACGAAGGCGTACCGGTCGTCGAAATCGTTTTCACGCGCCTGCATGCGGGCGGCAAATTCGACAAGGCCGCCGGCGGCGCCTATACGTTCTCGGGCGGTTTGCACGGCGTCGGCGTGTCGGTCACGAACGCGCTGTCCACGCGGCTCGACGTCACCGTGTGGCGCGACGGCAAGGTGGCCGAACTGAGCTTCGCGCACGGCGACGTCGCGAAGCCGCTCCAGGTGCGTGCCGCCACCAAGGCCGACAAGAAATCCGGCACGCGGGTGACCGCGTGGGCCGATCCGAAGTACTTCGATTCGCCGAACCTGCCGCTCGGCGAGTTGCAGCGTCTATTGCGCTCGAAAGCGGTGCTGCTGCCGGGCGTCGAAGTCACGCTCGTCAACGAAAAGACCGGCGAGCAGCAAAGCTGGAAATACGAAGACGGCCTGCGCGGCTATCTGCTCGAAGGCATGAACGGCAGCGATCTGCTGATTCCGCTGTTCGAGGGCGAGCGCTATGCGGAAAGCTCGCGTTCGAGCGAAGAGACGTTCGCCGAAGGCGAGGGCGCAGCGTGGGTCGTCGCGTGGAGCGAGGAAGGGCCGCTCACGCGCGAGTCGTACGTGAACCTGATTCCGACGCCCGCGGGCGGCACGCATGAGTCGGGTTTGCGCGACGGTCTTTATCAGGCGGTCAAGAGCTTCGTCGAGTTGCACAACCTGCAGCCGAAAGGCGTGAAGCTGCTTGCCGAAGACGTGTTCGCGCGCGTGTCGTTCGTGCTGTCGGCGAAGGTGCTCGATCCGCAGTTTCAAGGGCAGATCAAGGAGCGCCTGAATAGCCGCGACGCGGTCAAGCTGGTGTCGTCATTCGCGCGGCCGGCGCTCGAACTGTGGTTGAACCAGCACGTCGAGCACGGCAAGAAGCTCGCAGACCTCGTGATCAAACAGGCCCAGGCGCGCACGCGCGCGGGCCAGAAAATCGAGAAGCGCAAGAGCTCGGGTGTCGCGGTGCTGCCCGGCAAGCTGACCGATTGCGAATCGACGGAAATCGGACGCAACGAGCTGTTCCTCGTCGAGGGTGACTCGGCGGGCGGCTCCGCGAAGATGGGCCGCGACAAGGAATACCAGGCCATTCTGCCGCTGCGCGGCAAGGTGCTGAACACGTGGGAAACCGAGCGTGATCGTCTGTTCGCGAACAACGAGGTGCACGACATTTCGGTAGCGATCGGCGTCGATCCGCATAATCCGGACGACAAGGTCGATCTGTCGAATCTGCGCTACGGCAAGATCTGCATTCTGTCGGATGCGGACGTCGACGGCTCCCACATTCAGGTGCTGCTGCTCACGCTGTTCTTCAAGCACTTCCCGCAGCTGATCGAGCGTGGCCATGTGTGCGTCGCGCGGCCGCCGCTGTTTCGCGTCGATGCACCCGCGCGCGGCAAGAAGCCCGCGCAGAAGCTCTATGCGCTCGACGAAGGCGAACTCGAGGCGATTCTCGACAAGCTGCGCAAGGACGGCGTGCGCGACAACCAGTGGTCGATCAGCCGCTTCAAGGGTCTCGGTGAAATGAGCGCCGAGCAGCTGTGGGACACCACGATGAATCCCGACACGCGCCGCCTGCAACCGGTTGCGCTCGGTGAACTCGACTACGACGCGACCGTCGCGCGCATGACGATGCTGATGGGCAAGGGCGAAGCGGCGTCGCGCCGCAGCTGGCTCGAAGAGAAGGGCAACGAAGTGGAAGCGGACATCTGAGCGCATTTGCGCCTCGATGCGGCATACGACACTTCAAGCCAAACACGGACACGGAATCTAGATGGACGACGATAACACTCTCGACCTTTTCAACGAGCCGCCGTCGGACGGCGACGTGCTGACGCTCGGCAACTACGCGGAGCGCGCGTATCTCGAGTATGCGGTCAGCGTGGTCAAGGGCCGCGCGCTGCCGGACGTTTGCGACGGCCAGAAGCCGGTGCAGCGCCGCATCCTGTTCGCGATGAACGAGATGGGCCTCGGCGACAACGCGAAGCCGGTCAAATCGGCACGCGTGGTCGGCGACGTGCTCGGTAAGTATCACCCGCACGGCGACCAGTCCGCGTACGACGCACTCGTGCGTCTCGCGCAGGACTTCTCGATGCGCTATCCGCTGATCGACGGCCAGGGCAACTTCGGCTCGCGCGATGGCGACGGCGCGGCGGCGATGCGATACACCGAAGCGCGTCTGACGCCGATCGCGAAGCTGCTGCTCAGCGAAATCGACCAGGGCACGGTCGACTTCATGCCGAACTACGACGGCTCGTTCGACGAGCCGAAGGTGCTGCCGGCGCGTCTGCCGTTCGTGCTGCTCAATGGCGCATCGGGCATCGCGGTCGGTCTCGCGACGGAAATTCCGTCGCACAACCTGCGCGAAGTCGCAAGCGCCGCGGTCGCGCTGATCCGCCATCCGAAGCTCTCCCACGCGGAACTGATGCAGCATGTGCCGGGTCCGGACTTCCCGGGCGGCGGCCAGATCATTTCGAGCGAGGCGGAAATCGCCGCCGCGTACGAAACCGGCCGCGGCAGCCTGAAGGTGCGCGCGCGCTGGAAGATCGAAGACCTCGCACGCGGCCAGTGGCAGCTCGTGATCACCGAACTGCCGCCGAACACGGCCGCGCAGAAGGTGCTCGAGGAAATCGAAGAACAGACCAACCCGAAGATCAAGCTCGGCAAGAAGGCGCTGACGCCCGAGCAGTTGCAGACCAAGCAGACGCTGCTCGCGCTCGTCGACGCGGTGCGTGACGAATCGGGCAAGGACGCGCCGGTGCGTCTCGTGTTCGAGCCGAAGTCGAGCCGCATCGATCAGACCGAGTTCGTCAATACGCTGCTCGCGCATACGAGCCTCGAATCGAACGCGCCGCTGAACATGGTGATGGTCGGTGGCGACGGCCGGCCGCGTCAGAAGGGCTTGAGCGAAATCCTGCACGAGTGGATCGCGTTCCGTTTCGCGACGGTCACGCGCCGCACGCGGCATCGCCTGTCGAAGGTCGACGACCGCATCCATATTCTCGAAGGCCGGATGATCGTCTTCCTGAATATCGACGAAGTCATCCGCATCATTCGCGAATCGGACGAGCCGAAGGTCGCGCTGATGGCCGCGTTCGGCCTCACGGACCGTCAGGCCGAGGACATCCTCGAAATCCGGCTGCGTCAGTTGGCCCGTCTCGAGAAGATCAAGATCGAGAAGGAACTGGCCGAACTGCGCGAAGAGAAGGCCAAGCTCGAAGAACTGCTCGGCAGCGAACCGGCGATGAAGCGCCAGCTGATCAAGGAAATCGAAGCCGACGCGAAGCAGTACGGCGACGAGCGCCGCACGCTGATCCAGCAGGAAAAGCGCGCGACGTTCGAAGCGCGCGTGGTCGACGAACCGGTCACGGTGGTGGTGTCGCAGAAGGGCTGGGTGCGCGCGTTGAAGGGCCACGGGCTCGATGTCGCGGGCTTCAGCTTCAAGGCTGGCGACGGTCTCTACGCGGCGTTCCAGTGCCGCACGCCCGATACGCTGATCGCGTGGGGCAGCAACGGGCGCGTCTATTCAGTCGCGGTGGCGCAACTGCCGGGCGGGCGTGGTGACGGGGTGCCGGTCACTTCGCTGATCGAGCTCGAATCGGGCAGCCATCTGATGCACTACTACGCGGCGTCGGCGGACCAGGCGCTGCTGCTCGCGTCGAGCAACGGCTTCGGCTTTATCGCCAAGGTCGGCGACATGGTGAGCCGCGTGAAGGCCGGCAAGTCGTTCATGACGATCGACGCCGGCGCCGCACCGCTCGCGCCGATGCCGATGCTGCCGGATGCGGTGCAGGTCGCGTGTCTGTCGTCGGGCGGGCGTCTGCTGGTGTTCGGCCTCGACGAGATGAAGACGCTGTCGGGCGGCGGTCGTGGCGTCACGCTGATGGCGCTCGACGACAACGAGACGCTGGTGCAGGCGCTCGCGATCGACAAGGCCGGCCTGGTGCTGATCGGCACACGCCGCGGCGGCCGAGTCGACGAGGAGAAGCTGGCCGGCGCCGAGCTTGCGGCGCATGTCGGCAAGCGTGCGCGCAAGGGTCGCGCGCCTGACAGCAAGCTGAAGCTCGACGGCATGCGTCCGGTGCTGCCGGCTTAGTGGAATCGATTTAACCAAGTTTGACGCTGGAAAGCCACGGGTGCCTGCTAGCATGCGGGGCGCTCGCGGCCTGTCACAAAAAGTCCGTCGCGCGAAGGGTTGGAAGCAAACGGGGTGCGGCGGCGTCGCGGCCAGATGAAGGTGGCGCGATCACAACGACAAAATACGATGCAATAGACGTCGATACCCGGAACTGCCTGTATCACGTATGGTCGAACGCGCTCAGTTGCTGCTGAGCGGGATCAAGTGTCCAAAACGGTGTGGCGTCGTCGGGAGAGGAAAACTACATGAACAAGGCTATCGAAGTCGCGCTTTTTCTGCATCTGCTCGGGGTGGCGGTGTGGGTCGGCGGTATGGTGTTCGCGCATTTCTGCCTGCGTCCGGCGCTCGGCGATCTGTCGCCTCAACTGCGCCTGCCGCTGTGGGAGTCGGTGTTTGGCCGCTTCTTCAACTGGGTCGGGGTGTCGGTGCTCGTCATTCTGATTAGCGGCGGCTTCCTGCTGATGCAGTTCGGCGGCGGTCATGCAACGTGGCCGCTGCATGCGATGGCCGGCCTCGGCATCGTGATGATGCTGATCTTCGGGCATATCCGCTTCGCCGTGTATCCGCGCATTCGCCGCGCGGTGCAGGCGCAGAAGTGGCCCGACGGCGCGCGGGCGGTCGGTTCGGTCCGCCGTCTCGTGCTGATCAATCTCGTGCTGGGCGTCGTGACGATCGGCGTCGCGGTGCTGTCGCGCGGTTTCTGATCCGCCGATCGCCAACGGCACCACGGGCTTCGTGCGGCCCGCGACGCGTCACGTCGTGACGCCGTACGCGAGCCATAAGCCGCACGCCACCGCCACCGTTGCATACACGGCGTACACCGGCACCTTCAGCTTCGCGAAGCACATCGCGGAGAACGTCGCGGTCAACAGGTAGATCGGTTCCAGCGGTACATGCGAGGCAATGCGCAGTACCGCGACCGCGAGAAAGGCGGTCGTAACCGCGCGCAGTATTCTCATGCCGTGCTCGAAGCGCGGGTTCACCTTCAATTGATGCAGATGCCGCTGCGCGAGCACGACGAGGCAGCCAGACGGCACGAATAGCGCGAGCGTCGCGATCAGCGCGCCGAGCCAGCCATCGACGAGATAGCCGAAGAACGGCACCACGTTCAGCAGCGGACCAGGGGACAACGGCGACAGCGTAAACGCGAGCGTGAAGTCGTTATCGGACACGCCGACCCCCGGCGTGACGAACAGCGTCTTCAGCACTGGCAACGCGGAGAAGCCGCCGCCGAACAGCGTCATGCCGGCACCCGCGAGGCGCGGCCACAGCAGCGCGAGGTCATAGCGATGCGGCAGCGGCAGTGCAAACAGCACGAGCAGCACGCCGAGCGCGGCCAGCAGCCGATAATCGCCGCGCCGGAGCGACACTGCCAGCCGCGAGTCGCGCTCCGGGCTCGCGAACCAGCCGGTGCCGAAGGCTGCTCCCAGCATCACCACATACGCCGCGGCGCTGTGCGCATAGAGCAGCGCGATGCTGCCGAGCAGCGCCGCCGCCCATTCGAGCTTGCCGTGCACCAGCGCGCGCGTCTGCTTGTACCAGGTGAGCGCAATCAGTGTCGCGAGCACGACGCTGAAGTGATGCAACAGTGTCTGCGACGCGATCGTATGCACGACGGGCGTGCGGTAGAAGATCGCGAACAGCGTCATCAGTGTGAAGAAGGGCAGCACGCTCGCCACACCGGCGACCCACGCGCCCGCGCGCCCGCGCAGCGCGTGCCCGAGCTGCACGGCGACGTTGCAGCCGACGGGTCCCGGCACCATCCACGCGAGCGCGATCAGATCCGAGAACGCCACGCGCGAGAGCCGCCCCTCGCGTTCGACGTAGTGATGCTCGAGCTGCGCCATCAACGCGAGGCCGCCCCACGACAGCGCCGACAAGCCGCACACGACCCGGAACAGCGTCCATAGCGGTTCCCGTCGCCCGCGGCGGGCAGCCTCCTCGCTGGTGATGGTCGGCATCGGCGCTGTGGATGCCCGGCGTGCGGGCGCCCGTCCTTTAATTGTTGGTGCTGGATACGCTGCTTGCGCTGTCGGCTACGTGCGCGACGCGGCGGCCGCTGGTGCTGTTCATGCCGCATACCCCGAAACGCTCGAGCAGCGCCGGAATCGCCTCTGCCGGCACCGGACGCGAGAACAGGAAGCCCTGCGCCTCGATATGGCCGAGCGCGGCCAGCCAGGCAATCTGCTCTTCGGTCTCCGTGCCTTCGACCACTACCGTGAGTCCGAGCGAGCGCGCGAGGTTGACGATCGCGGTGACCATCACGCAGACGCTGCGGTCGCCCGGAATCGCCTGGACGAACGAGCGGTCCACCTTCAGCGTATCGACGGCGAAGCGGTTCAGATAGGACAGCGATGAATAGCCGGTGCCGAAATCGTCGAGCGCGATGCGTACGCCGAGACGCTTCAACGCGAAGATTTTTTCGGAGACGACTTCCGGAAATTCCATCATCGTCGTTTCGGTGATTTCGAGTTCGAGGCGGCGCGCGGAGATGCCGGTTTCCTCGATCGCGCGCGAGATCGTTTCGAACAGGTCGCCGCGCCAGAACTGCACCGCCGAAATGTTCACCGCGAGCGACAGCGTGTCGTAGCCCTGCTGCTGCCACTGCGCGAGCTGACGGCATGCGGTCTCGATCACGAAGTCGCCGATCGGCACGATGAGCCCGGTCGACTCGGCCACGGGGATGAACTCGTTGGCCGGAATCAACCCGTGCTGCGGATGGTTCCAGCGCACGAGCGCTTCGAAGCCGGTGATGCAGCGACGCGCGAGATCGATCTTCGGCTGATACGCGAGGAACAGTTGCCCTTCGGCCAGCGCGACGCGCAGCTGCTGTTCCCACTTCATCAAATGGTCCGCGCGATGCGACAGATGCGGCGAATAGAACTGGTAGCAGTTCTTGCCGGCGTCCTTCGCGCTGTACATCGCGAGGTCGGCTTTCTTCAGCAGGTCGATCTCGCTTTCGTTGGCGACCGAGTACAGCGCGATGCCGATGCTCGCATGCAGCACGAACGAACTGCCGCGCACGTCGAACGGCTTCGAGAACACTTCCCCGGCGGCTTCGGCGAGCGCGACCGCGCGCTTCTCGACATCGTCGCCCTTGATCACGACGACGAACTCGTCGCCGCCGATGCGGCTCAGCGTGCCTTCGTCGCCGATCGCGGTCGCGAGGCGCGAGGCCGTCATCTGCAGCACGATGTCGCCGGCGTTGTGGCCGAGCGTGTCGTTGACGGTCTTGAAGTTGTCGAGGTCGATGAAAAGAATCGCGAGGCGGCCGAGATTGAACGGCTGCGCGACGTCGTGGCGCAGCGCCTGCAGCGTCGCGTAGCGATTGCGCAGCCCGGTCAACAGGTCGTATTCGACGAGGTGGGTCATCTCGCGCTCGCGGCCGAGCAGCTTGCCGATCAGGCCGGTCGCGACGCCGAAGAAGCTCAGCATCGCAAGCGAGATGAAGCCCGCCATCAACAGATAGACGTTGCGCGTGTGGTTGTAGTCGGCGAATTCTTCGCCCTGCGAAAGACCGACGAGCACGCCGAGCGGATAGCCGTCGATGTGCCGGTATGACACGATGCGCGTGACGTTGTCGATCGAATCGACGTAGGTACCCGACACGTGCTCCGAAGTCGGATACGTGCCGCTCGCGGTGAACGTGCTGCTGGCTTTGTTGGCGTTGCCCGTACGGCGCGCGAGCACGGTGCCGTTGTCGGAGATCACCGCGATCACGCCTTCTCGGCCGATCGCCGCGTTGTTGTAGAAGTCCGACGTGAAATAGCTCGGGTCTTCGGACACCACGACGACGCCAGCGAACGAGCCGTCAGGATGATTCAGGCGCCGCGTCATCTGCAGCGTCCAGTGACCTGAGATGCGACCGAGCACCGGTTTGCTGATGTATAGCTGGTCGTCGTTCTCGTGCTCGTGGACCTTGAAGTGTTCGCGGTCGGACAGGTCGATGTGAGCGGGATTCAGTTCAGCCGTGTTGGCGATCAGTCTGCCGTGCTCGTCGATCAGCGACACTTGCACGAGCGTTTCGCTTTGCACGACGCCTTTTTCGACGGTGCTCGCGAGATCGAAATGATTCGGCGTCTTTTCGAACTCGTACTTGACGAAGCGCGTGATCTGATCGACCTGGTGAATCGCCTTGATGGTGTGCTGTTCGAGCGCCGAGGAAAGAATGGCGGAAGACGCCATCGCTTCGCGATACGTCGCGTCTTTCTCGACCGATAGCCGCGCGAAGATCACGGTCCACAGCAGGATCAATACGAGTACGCCGAGCGCTGGAATGATGAGCAACGCGCGCCGGCGCGTGATCATCGGATCGCGTCGCGGCATGGCTTCGCGCGGGTCGGAGAAGCGGGACTGAGTCATCGCGTGGCCCTTGGCCGGGGGTGCGTCGCTTGCAAACGCACGGGCATCGACTGCGCGAAATAGATGGATGGCTGCATGGTGACCAAGGTGCCAAAGCTGCTGCGCAGGAGGAGAGGGCGTGGCGCCGCGCCTGACCGTCCACAGGTCATCGGATACGACCGCTATATACCGTTCGATATTACTGAATGCGACTCGATTAAGGAAGCGTCCGGGCATGGGGTATACGCGGGCGCTGCGGGCGCCTCGGGCCCGCCGTTCATGAGTGCTGCATGGCCGGTATCTGGCAAGGGTTTTGCCATCCAGTCGCCATGAATTCGGACAACCAGGTATGGCGGCGCCATAGTGCTGCGGCTTTTTGTGGTGTGACGCGGCGACATGCGGCGTGTCGCGGTGCCTTGCGCGCGAGGCCGCGGTCCGCTTATGCGAGCCGACACGTGCCGTCGATGATCGTCACCGCAGGCCCGCCGATCCAGATCTTGCCGCGTGCATCGTCATAGTGGACCGACACGTCGCCCGCGCGCCCGAGCACGGTGCCCTGACGCGCCGTATAGCGTGTGCCGGGCCGACGTTGCTGCAGGCTCAGCAGGCCCGCGAGCGCGGCGTTGGCGCTGCCGGTCACCGGATCTTCGCCGGTGCCGAAGCCGCCGCCCGCCATCAGGCAACGGACTTCGAACGTTGCCGGACCATCGGCATCGTGCGGCCCGTATACGGCGACGCCGTGCGTGTCGACCGAATGCACGAGCTCGGCTAGCGCCGCCGCATCGGGTTCGAGCGCGAGGCAGTCGCGCGCCGAATCGACCCGCACGACGAGCCATGGCGCGCCGTTATCCGCCGCGCATGGCGGCGCGGTAAAGTCGATCGCCTCACTACGTAAAGCCGTAGACAGCGCCTCGTAACGATGCTCGGCGAGCGGCGTCACGCGTGCGGGCGGCGCGGCGAACGCCCATGCGCCGTGCGTCGTGTCGGCGCCATCGAGCGCTTCGAGTTCGACGAGACCCACGCCGCATTGCTGAATCAGCTTGCCGGCCTGCTTCGGCTGGTAGCCGCTTTCGCGCAAAGCATGCGCGGTGCCAAGCGTCGGATGACCGGCGAACGGCAACTCGCCGCCCGTCGTGAAGATGCGCACGCGATAGTCGGCGGCGGCATCGGTCGGCTTCAGCAGAAAGGTGGTTTCGGACAGATTGGTCCAGCGCGCGATGGCCTGCATCTGCGCGGTATCGAGCGCGTCGGCATCGAACACGACGGCGAGCGGATTGCCCTTGAACGGTGTCGACGAAAACACGTCGACCTGTTTGAAACGAACGGTGTGAGCAGACATCGACAGGCCCCGGCGCAATGGACGTTGAGGGATCTCGCGGATTCTATCCGGCTGCGCGGCAGCGATCCACCGTCGCCATAAAACAATAACGCGCCGCCGGTGCGTGACACCGGACGGCGCGTTCGCATCGCGATGCGGCGTGAATTAGTTGCGAATCTCACGCGGCATCGCCTGCATCGTCATATCGTTTCGATGCTTATTCGACCTCGGCGATCAGTTCGATCTCGACGCACGCGCCGAGCGGAATCTGCGCAACGCCGAACGCCGAGCGCGCGTGCTTGCCGCGCTCGCCGAACACGTCGGCGATCAGCTCGGACGCGCCGTTCGTGACCACATGCTGCTCGGTGAACTCGAGCGTCGAGTTCACGAGGCTCATCAGCTTGACGATGCGCGTGACGCGATTCAGGTCGCCGACGTGCGCATGCAAGGTGGCGAGCAGATCGATCGCGATCGAGCGCGCGGCGGCCTTGCCTTCGTCGGTGGAGAGAGTCGCGCCGAGCTTGCCGACCCAGACCTTGCCGTCCTTCTTCGCGATGTGGCCCGACAGGTACACCGTGTTGCCGCTTTGCGCGCTCATCACATAGGCCGCTGCCGGCGCACCCGCTGCCGGCAGATCGATGCCGAGTTCCTTGAGCTTGTCGTACACATTCGATTGAGCCATGTCGTGTCCTCGTTTCGGTGAGATTGCATGAATGCAGGCGGGGCGAAGTCCGCACGCAACGCGCGTGCAAACTTCGCCCCGGTGGCAGTGCGGCTAACGCCGTTTAAATTTTCGCGCGCACGAGTGCGCCGAGACGCGCCACGCCTTCGTCGATTTTAGCGGGCGGCACGGTGACGAACGACAGACGCAGCGTATTGTGCTGCGCCTCGCTCGCGAAAAACGGAGCGCCCGGCACGAATGCGACGTTCTGCGCGACCGCTTCTTCGAGCAGCTTCATCGTGTCGATGCCCGCCGGCAGATTGACCCAGATAAACATGCCGCCTTCCGGACGGTTCCAGCTGACGCCTTCGGGCATATAGCGTTCCAGCGCGGTGAGCATCGCGTCGCACTGGTTGCGATACAGCTCGCGGATCGTCGGCACGTGCGTGTCGAGGAAGCCGTCCTTGACCACTTCGTGCACGATGCGCTGCGTGAAGCTCGGCGTGTGCAGGTCGGTGGCCTGCTTGGCCTGCACGAGTTTGAAGATCAGTTCCTCGGGCGCGATGATGAAGCCGACGCGAAGACCCGGGGCGAGCACCTTCGAGAACGAGCCCAGATAGACGATGTGATCGGGCGCCATCGATAGCATGGTCGGCAGCGGTTCGCCCGCATAATCGAGCGCGCCGTAGGGGTCGTCCTCGATCACCGGGAACGGCGCGCTCTTCGCGAACTCGGCGAGCGCGCGGCGGCGCTCGACCGGCAGGCGGCGGCCCGTCGGATTCTGGAAATTCGGCTGCGTGTACAAGAGACGCGCGCCTTTGATCAGTTCCGGCGTCAGACCTTCCGGGATCAGGCCCTGGTCGTCGCTCGGCACCTGCACGTAGTGCGGCTCGTACATCGAGAACGATTGCAGCGCGCCGAGGTAGGTCGGCGTTTCGACCAGCACCGGGCTATCGACACAGACCAGCACCTTGCCGAGCAGGTCGAGCGCCTGTTGCGAGCCGGTCGTGATCAGCACCTGCGACGGGCGGATCTGCGCGCCGTTGATCGAATAGCGTTGCGCGACCCACTCCCGCAGCGGCAGATAGCCTTCGGTCGCGCTGTACTGCAGCGCAGCGGCGGGCGTGTCGCGCAGGATGCGGTCGGATGCCTCGCGCATGCGCTCGGCCGGGAAGGTGGCCGGCGAGGGCAGGCCGCCGGCGAAGGAGATGACTTCGGGCCGTTCCGTGACCTTCAGGATTTCGCGAATCGCGGAGCTGGTGAGCTTGCGCGCGCGTTCGGACAATTGCCACATCGGGGCTTTCAGGTCGCTTTGGTCCATGATCTCCTCTGCTGGTATTTCTGGAACCGGTCAAAACTTCAATTATCGCGCGACTCGGCAAGCATTGCCGCTGGGGCTGCCCCCGGGGTTGCCCCGGGTTTGCTCAATCACGCGCTGCTTATCCGAGGGTTCGCGGACCCTCGGGTG
Organism: Paraburkholderia sp. JPY465; assembly: GCF_050436725.1. NCBI lineage: Bacteria > Pseudomonadati > Pseudomonadota > Betaproteobacteria > Burkholderiales > Burkholderiaceae > Paraburkholderia > Paraburkholderia sp. JPY465. The sequence continues at coordinate 2,454,486 of NZ_JBNDMT010000003.1, read as the reverse complement.
TTTCAAATTCGGCGACGAGCGCCGCGGCGCCGTCGGTAGGCTGGACGTCGAGGAGGTGCGCCGCGCCGAACCAGCGCAGTTGTTCGCCAATCAGCTCCGGCCGCGGATGCACGGCTTTTAACGCTGTCAGCGCGAGGTTGGTCGGCGCCAGCGACTGCGACGGATGCCGCGTCGAGTCCCACTGGATCAGCGAGGGCAGCACGCCGTCGCCAGCGCCTTGCCAGGCGGGGAACGAGCCGTCCTCGGGCACCGTCAGGCCCCACGTGAAATCGCCGCGCGTCATCGGCACGACCGGCGCGATGCGCTGCGGATACTGCGCCTGCCACGTCGGCAGATGCTTCGGCCGCTCGACGCGCGCGACCCAATGCGACAGATACGGCCCGTTTTCAAGTCGCGCCTGCGTCGCGGGGTCGTCGAGCGCGAAGAGACGCGGGCGCGGCGCGGTGCCATCGGTCGCGTCGGCTGCGGCGCGCGGATCGATCGCGATCACTTCCAGATAGACGCCGCCCCACAGGCCGAGCAGGCGATTGTGGGTCCGCATCAGCGGATGCGCGCCGCCGCCGGCCGGCGCGACGCCGAGCGCATCGGCGACGTACTGGACGCCTTCGTCCAGCGTGCGCGCGGAGACGACGAGGTGATCGAGACTGATGAGCGATGGGGCTGTCAGGGCTGTCATGGCGGATCGACGGAAAACGCTGTTCTGCACAAGGGCCAGTTGCGCGCCACGCTTTAAGGCTGCGCTGCCGGGGCCGTAAGCATAACCGTTTGCCGGATCGGCGGGCCATGCGGATGGTTTCGTATGCCGTGACCATCCTTCGCAGGATTCAAATGTAACGGCCGTGACCTGCACAGTAACGGTACAATCGACTCGATACTGTTCGGTACAGTTGGAGCCCGTCATGTCCGTCCCGCTTGCGCAGATTCCCGCCCCGCACGATACCGCGTCGTTGACGCTGGTCGAACAGCTCGTCCAGTGGGCGCGGCGCCGCATCGAGGAGCGCGTGTTCCGCCCCGGCATGCGCATGCCGTCGATCCGCAAGCTCGCGCTCGACAAGGGCGTATCGCGCTTCACGGTGGTCGAAGCGTACGAGCGGCTGGTCGCGCAGGGTTTTCTGGAGTCGCGACGCGGCTCTGGCTTCTATGTGCGCGAGCGCCAGGGCGGCGCGGCCACGGTCTCCGAACTGCGCCCGCGCGCCGAGACGCTGCCCGCGCCGGCCAATATCGACGTCGTCTGGCTGCTGCGCAACATGCTGCATACGGGCGCGCGGCCCGAACGGAGTCCGGGGCTCGGCTATCTGCCGGCCCGCTGGCTCGACGGCGACCTGATCACCAACGCGCTGCGCACGCTCGGCCGGCAAAGCGGCATGCAGATGCTCGGCATTGGCACCGCGCAAGGCTTCCTGCCGCTGCGCCAGCAGTTGCAGACGCGGCTCGAGGAGCTGGAAATCGGCGCGTCGCCCGAGCAGATCGTGATGGTGTCCGGCATCACGCAGGCGATCGACCTGATTTCGCGCATCTATGTGAAGCCCGGCGACGCGGTGATCGTCGGCGATCCGGCGTGGTTCCAGATGTTCGGCTGCTTCGCGTCGCAGGGCGCCCGATTGGTCGGCATGCCGTACACCCCGGACGGTCCCGATCTCGACGCGCTCGAAGCGCTGGTCCAGGAATGGCGCCCCAAAATGCTGGTGATCAACTCGGTGCTGCAAAACCCGACCGGCACCTCGCTGACCGCCGCGCAGGCGTTCCGCATCTTGCGGCTTGCCGAGGCGTACGACTTCATCGTCGTCGAGGACGATATCTACGGCGACCTGTGCCCGCCCGGCTACCCGGGCACGCGGCTCGCGAGCCTCGATCAGTTGAAGCGCGTGATCTACCTCGGCAGCTTTTCGAAGACGCTCGCGCCGAATCTGCGCGTGGGGTTCATCGCGTGCGCGCCGGAAGTCGCAATGGTGGTCAGCAATCAGAAGATGCTGGTTGGCATGACGAGCCCCGAACTCAACGAGCGCGTGATCTACAAGATCCTGACCGAGGGCCACTACCGGCGGCACGTCGAGCGCATTCGCGCGCGGCTCGACGGCGTGCGCGAGAAGGCCGTGCGGATGATCGAGAAGGCCGGCATGAAGCTCTTCCTGACGCCGACGGCCGGCATGTTCCTGTGGGCCGACACCGGCGTCGACGCGGGCGCGCTCGCCGCGGCCGGGCACGAAGCTGGCTTTCTGCTGACGCCGGGCGGCCTGTTTTCGCCGCAGCAGTCGCCGAGCACGTGGATGCGCTTCAACATCGCCAATTGCGGCGACCCTGAATTGCCGGCGTTCCTGAGCCGTTATCTCGACGGCGTCGCGCGCCGCGCCTCTTGAAACCGCGCCGGAGCGTCCCCATTTGCGCGGACGATCTGGCGGTCCGGCGCACCGGCGGTCCGGCGGTCCGGCGCACCGGCACTGCAGGGCCGAACCGCGGTTTGAATCCCGGCCGCCGCCCATCTCCCATTCGCAACAGAGAGGAAGTCCGACCATGGCACAAGAAACCATGAGCTTTCAGGCAGAAGTGAAACAACTTCTGCAACTGATGATCCATTCGCTGTACAGCAACAAGGAAATCTTTCTGCGCGAGCTGATCTCGAACGCGTCCGACGCGGCCGACAAGCTGCGCTTCGAGGCGATCGAAAACAGCGCACTGTACGAGAACGATCCGAACCTGCGGATTCGCGTGTCGTACGACAAGGCCGCGCGCACCGTCACGATCGACGACAACGGCATCGGCATGAGCCGCGACGAAACGATCGCGCACCTCGGCACGATCGCGCGTTCGGGCACCAAGGAATTTTTCGGCAAGCTGTCGGGCGACCAGCAGAAGGACGCAGCGCTGATCGGCCAGTTTGGCGTGGGCTTCTACTCGGGCTTCATCGTCGCCGACAAGATCACCGTCGAGACGCGCCGCGCCGGTTTGCCGGCCTCGGAAGGCGTGCGCTGGGTCAGCGCGGGCGAGGGCGATTTCGCGGTCGAGACGATCGAGCGCGCCGCGCGCGGCACGACCATCACGCTGCATCTGCGTGCCGACGAGGACGAGCTGCTGTCGTCGTATCGGCTGAAGTCGATCATTCAGAAATACTCGGACCACGTCGCGCTGCCGATCCTGATGCAGAAGGAAGAGTGGGACGCGGAAAAGAGCGAGATGGTCACGAAGGACGAGGACGAGACCGTCAACCAGGCGAGCGCGCTGTGGACGCGTTCGAAGAACGACATCACCGAAGATCAATACAAGCAGTTCTACCAGCATATCTCGCACGACCATCAGGACCCGCTGACGTGGACGCATAACCGCGTCGAAGGCCGCAGCGAATACACGCAACTGCTGTACGTGCCGTCGCACGCACCGTTCGATCTGTGGAACCGCGAGCAGCGCGGCGGGCTGAAGCTGTACGTGAAGCGCGTGTTCATCATGGACGACGCCGAGCAACTGCTGCCCGCGTACCTGCGTTTCGTGAAGGGTGTGGTCGATTCGGCCGATTTGCCGCTCAACGTGTCGCGCGAAATCCTGCAGGAAAGCCGCGACGTGAAGGCGATCCGCGAAGGCGTGACCAAGCGCGCGCTGTCGATGCTCGAAGAACTGGCGAATTCGGATGAAGCCGCCGACAAGGAAAAGTACGCCAGCTTCTGGAAGGAATTCGGCCAGGTGCTGAAGGAAGGCATCGGCGAGGACTTCGCCAATCGCGAGCGCGTCGCGAAGCTCCTGCGCTTTGCGACGACGCATGCGGGCACGGCCGAGCAGACCGTGTCGCTGGCCGACTACGTCGCTCGCATGAAGCCCGAGCAGACCAAGATCTACTACGTGACCGCCGACACGTGGCAAGCCGCGTCGAACAGCCCGCATCTCGAAGTGTTCTGCAAGAAGGGCGTCGAAGTGCTGCTGCTCACCGATCGCGTCGATGAATGGATGCTGTCGTTCCTCCACGAATTCGACGGCAAGCCGTTGCAAAGCGTCGCGCGCGGCGACCTTGATCTCGGCGCGCTGAACGACGAGGAAAAGCAGGCGCAGGAGAAGATCGGCGAAGAGTTCAAGCCGCTCGTCGAGAAGATGAAGGAAGCGCTGAAGGACAAGGCGAAGGACGTGCGTCTGACGTTCCGCCTGACCGACTCGCCGTCGTGCCTCGTTGCCGACGACGGCGAAATGAGCGGCTACCTGCAGCGCATGCTGAAGGCCGCGGGCCAGCAGGCGCCGGAGTTCCATCCGATTCTCGAAGTGAATCCGGAGCATGCGCTCGTCAAGGGTCTGCATGCCGATAGCGCGAATTTCGACGACTGGTGCCATCTGCTGTTCGATCAGGCACTGCTCGCCGAAGGCGGCGCGCTGGAAGATCCGGCGAGCTTCGTGAAGCGGACCAATGCGTTGCTGCTGTCGCGCGCGGGTTGAGTTTCAGTGAAGGCGAACCCGGAGCGTTGATGGTGTTCTTATTGGATTGACGCTCTGTGGTTCGGAAATGCGCTGCTTCGGCAGCGCATTTTTTTTGCCGTCGGTTTGCGCCGGCTTCTGTCTGGAGCGGCGCGCGCGATCAGCGCAAGCGTTGCCACGAAAAATGCCGTCGGAGCGCGCCGCTATAATCCGACACCATGCCTATCCGTTTCGATCCCGCAGACACCCACTGGCGCGTCGCGCCTTTGCCCACTTTCAGCGCTGCCCAGAAAGACTGGCTGACCCGCGGCGGTTCACTGACCGCGCATCTGCGCGTGCTCGGCGCGGTCGCGGTGCGCGTGACGCGCGAAGCGGTCGCGCTGCCGTGGCCCGACGAAGCCGCCGCGCTCGGACTCACGCCGCGCGCGCCCGTGTGGGTGCGCGAAGTGGTGCTGTCGGTCGATGGTGTGGCGTTCGTCGCCGCGCATAGCGTGACGCCGCGCGCCGCGAGCGTCGGCATCTGGCAGGCCACGCGGCGGCTGCGCACGCGGCCGCTCGCCGAGTTGCTGTATAGCGATAGCAGCGTCGCGCGTTCGTCGCTGGTGAGCCGCAGGGTGGGACAACGGCATCCGTTGTATCGGCTGGCCGCGCGTGAGATCGGCGGCGGCGCCGTCGATGCGCCGGATGCGCTGGTCGCACGGCGCTCGGTGTTCGAGCGCCATGGCGCGCCTTTGATGGTGACCGAATGCATGTTGCCGGCACTGTGGGAGCATCTGGCCCGGCTGGAGCAGGCGGGGCCCTCGGGCGGCGCTGCAACCGAGCCCGTTTTAGGCGCGCATGTCGCGCACGAGCGGATACGCGACCACGGCCGTCCGCTCGATCACACCGCGTCGCGCGCGCATGCCGCGCCGCGCGCGTCGGACGATCGGAGCCGCTGATGTTGCGCGGTTTTCCACCGGTCGTCGCGGCCGACACGCGCACGCTGATACTCGGCAGCTTTCCCGGTGAAGCGTCACTGGCCGCGGCGCAGTATTACGCGCATCCGCGCAACCAGTTCTGGCGCCTGCTCGGCGCGGTGCTCGACGAACCCGCGCTGCACGAGTTGCCGTATGACGAGCGTCTCGCGCGCGTGCTCGCACATCGGATCGGCATCTGGGATGTGCTCGATGCATGCCACCGTCAAGGCAGTCTCGACTCGGCGATCCGCCATGCGCAGCCGAACGACTTCGAGTCGTTGCGCGAGCATGCGCCGTTGCTGGATAAGGTTTGCTTCAATGGGAAAACGGCGGGGCGGTTCGCGCCGGTCATCGGTGCGGCAGGCTATCGAACACTCGTATTGCCGTCGTCGAGCCCCGCGAATGCGACGCTTTCATTCGAACAGAAGCTCTCGTGTTGGCGGGAGATTCTTTCCTGACGGCATTCATTCCGGACGCAGGCCAAGCATCGCCGGTGCGCCGGGCCGCTTCACGCGACCGGCTCAGTTCGGCAGCAGCGAGCCGCTCCGAATAGGCTCGGCTCCAGCGACACACGCAACCTCCAGCCCCGCGGTGGCGAAGCGCGTGCGTTGCCGCGCATAGAGCACGCCGGCAACCGAGTTCGTGATCGTGACGACGCGGCCGGTCAGCGGATCGACGATGTCGGCGATCGCCTCGCCGGGCTCGACCCAGACACCGAGCGGCGCGCGGAACACGAGCACACCGGAGATCGGTGCGACGTGCGGCTCGCTGCCGGAGAAAGGCGTGGCCTCGAACGCGAGCTCCGGCAACGGCGCGGGTGTGCCGTCGATGACGCCGCGCAACGTCAGGTATTCGACGATCGCGTTCGCGTCGCGCTCGGCGAACGCGTAGCTCACGTCCGCCTGGCCGCGCAGCTCGATCGTCACCGAGATCGAGCCGTTCGGAATCGGATAGCGCTCGCCGTAGCGCGCACGCAGCTCCGACCAGCTGAAGCTGTGAATCTCGTCGAACGGATTGCCGATCGAATTGAGCGCGAGCAGCGAAGTTTTCGCGTCGAGATAGCGCGCGAGTGGCTCGACGTCGGGCCACGTGTCGGGATTCGTGAACAGATGCATCGCCGCTTCGAAGTCGCAGTGCAGGTCGAGCACGACATCGGCATCGTATGACAGGCGCTGCAGCGCGAGGCGCTGCGACTCGAGCTCGGTGCTCGGCGTTTGCTCGGCGAGCGCCTCGCGCATGGCGGCGCGCACGGCGCGCAGATTTTGCTGCGCGTCGCCGGTCAGGTGAGGCTCGATGCGCGGCATCACGAGCTCGGCCAGATTATGAAAGTTGCGATTGAAGTTTGCCGCGGTGCCGCTTTCGAAGCGGCCAACCATGTGCCCGAGCACCCGCTGGTTGAGGCCGATCGGATTGGGTACCGGCACGATGACGATTTCGCCGCGCAATCTGCCCGCCGTCTCGAGGGCGGCGACGCGTTTACGCAGTTCCCACGCGACCAGCATCCCCGGCAACTCGTCGGCATGCAGCGACGACTGGATGTAGATCTTCTGTCCGCCCGTGGGGCCGTAGTGGAAGCTCGTCAGGTACCGCTCGGTGCCGAGCGACGGGGAAATCAACGGATGGGTTTGTGTTTGCATGATGGTGTGAATGTGCCGGACGGCGTAGGGGCGGAGAATCCTCCACGCCATTGCCTGTCAGCTGCCGTACGCCGAGCGCGCCCTTCGAATCGCTCAGGTCGCCGCCCGTGAACGCGGAACCTGCGCCGCACGCGGACTTCAGGAGCCCGTGTCGCGCAGCACATTCAACTAGGCTGTTTCATTGGCTTGGTTGTATAGACAAGATAGCGAATTGAAGAGGGTGGCGGAACTAGGGATTTTGCTGAGGACGAGCGACACGCATTCAAGAAGAGCGGGCGTTTCCGCGTTAAGCGAAATTCGAAAGCGGAATCGGAGCGGCCGCTGGAGCAGTAGATGTATATTCAACTTAGGCGCGCTGTGAGAAGGTTCAAGATGAGCGACGCCGCGCCGCGCGCGCCGCGCCGTCAAAGCTCGAGTGCAAGAAACCTCGTGCCCTCGACCGGATTTGCGTAGAAGGGCGCGATTTCTACGAACCCCAATCGCTCGTAGATGCGCTGCGCGAAAGCGGTTTTCGGCACCGAGTCGAGGACCAGCTTCGAGAAGCCCAACGATTTTGCCTTCCCGATCACCGAGTTCACCAGCGTTTCCCCGAGACGCATCCCTCTGAATGCGTCGCGAACGAAGAGGCGCTTGATTTCGGCGGTCCCGGCACTATGGCGCAGCAGCCCCGCGCAACCGGCGAGTTCGCCGCCGGCATCGGCGACGAAGAACATGCCGGATGGCAACGTGTAAACCGCTTCGAACGCGTCCATTTCGGCATCGAATCCACGGTACGACAAATCCAGATCCAGCCACTGGACATACTCGCGGATCACGGCGACGAGCTTGCACGTATCGGCGGGGAAAACGGCTTCGCGAACGATCGGCGGCGGCGTTTGCATGGCGGCTCTCAAATCCATACGTCGTTTTCGGCCGTTCTTTCGTTGGTCGTATCGCCGGTGTTCACGACGCCACGCGGTTCGATCAGCAGCAGCTTCACTTCGGAGCCGGCATACGGCTTGTGCTCGACTCCTTTTGGAACCACCGCCATTTCACCGGCAAGCAGTTCGATCGAGCGGTCGCGAAAGTCGATGCGCAAGCGGCCTTCGAGAACGATGAAGGTCTCGTCGGTGTCGGCATGCCGGTGCCAGACGAAATCACCCTCTATCTTTACGACCTTGAACTGATAGTCGTTCATTTCGGCAACGACGCGCGGCTGCCAGTGATCGTCGATCTGACGGATCTTGTCGAGCAGATTGATCGTCTTGTACTGGCCGCGTTGCTCGGGTTTCGGCTGGGAATCGCTGTGCATGGTGGCTCCATTCGGGGGATATCTGGAACAGAGCTTAGGCTGGCCGCCGGCGAGTGTCTTGAACGATCGTGCAAGCTTGTGCTAGCCGGCGCGACGATCGCTCGTCATCACGAGCCAACGCGCGGGCGGGATCCCGTATGCGTGACGAAAATGCCGGGTCATGTGGCTCTGGTCGGCGAAGCCGGCCGCTGCCGCCGTGTCCACGAGGGAAACGCCGCGCAGCATCATCGCGCGCGCCGCTTCGAGCCGGCGCATGACCAGGTAGTGATAGGGGCTGGTGCCGTAAAAGGTTCGAAAATCGCGCGACAGGCTCCAGCGGTCCTGTCCGCTGACGGCGGCAAGTTCATCCAGCGTGACGACGCGGCTGCTCGATGCATGAAGATATTCCCGTGCCCGCTGCGCTGCCGCGAAATCCGCGGACCTGCGCGCAGCTCGGGCGTCCGACACGCTATCCAGCGCGAGCGCGAGACCGGCGAGCGCGTCGTCGCGCTCGAGCGGCTCCGCGTCGCCGCGCATCTGGCGCAGTGCTGTCTTCGTCGCTTCGAACAGCCGTGGATCGTTCGTGACTCCGCCTTCGACGAATGGCAGCGGCCGGCCGCCGAGGACCTCCTGGATGGCGGCTGGCTGCACGTAAATCATCTGATAACGGAATCCCTCCTGCGTGCCGGCCTGACCGTCGTGCGCTTCGTCGGGATGCAGCACCATCGTCTGTCCGGGCAGGCTGGTGCGCAAGCCGCGCCGGTAGTGAAAGCACTGAACGCCGGCGAGCGTCAGGCCGATCGCGTAGGTGTCGTGCCGATGCAGCGAGTACGCATTGCCGTGGAAAAAGGCTTCGATGCGTTCGACTCCGCCGCTGGTTTCCGAACGGGAAATCCAGTCGGATTGGGCTTTGCTGGTATCGCCGTCCATGACGCTCTCCGGCTTCGATTGACAGATCTGCGGGAATCCCCGTACATCAGCTCATTGTATCGATGTGGACGTGCGACGCACGGGAGGTCCGGTCCGCGCGCTTTTCCGTCAGCCCAAAAATGAGGCAGAATCAAGACGTGCGACCCGCTGCGCGACGCAGTCCGCCGTGTTCGCTTAATCGTTCCGCTTTGGGGTTCCAGGGCCCCGCGTCGCCATCCGCCGCGCACAGCGTTTGTGTCCTCGTGTTGTCGTTTTCCTGATCGACGCTTGCGCATCCTGCCGGTATCACGCGCGAGATGCCTCTCAACCGCCCGCCCAGAGCCTAGCAATGACGACCCAGCAACCGACCATCATCTACACCCTCACCGACGAGGCCCCGCTGCTCGCGACCGCCGCGTTCCTGCCGATCATCCGGACCTTCACCAGGCCGGCCGGCATCGAGGTCGAGACCAGCGACATCTCGGTCGCGGGCCGCATCCTCGGTGAGTTCCCCGAGTTTCTGACCGAAGCGCAGCGGGTGCCCGACAACCTCGCTGAACTGGGTCGCCTGACCTCGTTGCCCGACACTAACATCATCAAGCTGCCCAACATCAGCGCATCGGTGCCGCAACTGACGAGCGCGATCAAGGAACTGCAGGCGAAGGGCTACAAGGTGCCCGACTATCCGGAAGATCCGAAGACCGACGCCGAGAAGGCGATTCGTCAACGCTACTCGAAGTGTCTCGGCAGCGCGGTCAACCCGGTGCTGCGCGAGGGCAACTCGGACCGTCGCGCGCCGGCCGCGGTGAAGAACTACGCGCGCAAGCATCCGCACAGCATGACCGAATGGAGCATGGCGTCGCGCACGCACGTCGCCACCATGCGGCACGGCGACTTCTATCACGGCGAAAAGTCGATGACGCTCGATCGCGCGCGCGACGTGAAGATGGAACTCGTCACCAAGGACGGCAAGACGATCGTGCTGAAGCCGAAGGTCGCGCTAGAGGACGGCGAGATCATCGACAGCATGTTCATGAGCAAAAAGGCGCTGCTCGCGTTCTATGAAGACCAGATGGAAGACGCTCGCAAGACCGGCATGATGCTGTCGCTGCACGTGAAGGCGACGATGATGAAGATCTCGCATCCGATCGTCTTCGGCCACGCGGTGAAGGTGTTCTACAAGGACGCGTTCGCGAAGCACGGCAAGCTGTTCGACGAACTCGGCGTGAACGTCAACAACGGCCTCGTCAATCTGTACGAGAAGATCGAGACGCTGCCGGAATCGCAGCGCGAGGAAGTGATCCGCGACCTGCACGCGTGCCACGAGCATCGTCCGGAACTGGCGATGGTCGATTCGGCGAAGGGTATCTCGAACCTGCACGCGCCGAACGACGTGATCGTCGATGCGTCGATGCCGGCGATGATTCGCGCCGGCGGCAAGATGTGGGGCGCCGACGGCCGTCCGAAAGACACCAAGGCGGTGATCCCGGAGAGCACCTTCGCGCGCATCTACCAGGAGATCATCAACTTCTGCAAGACCAACGGCGCGTTCGATCCGGTCACGATGGGCACGGTGCCGAACGTCGGCCTGATGGCGCAGAAGGCGGAAGAATACGGCTCGCACGACAAGACCTTCGAAGTGCCGGAAGACGGCGAGGCGCGCATCGTCGATCTCGCGAGCGGCGAGGTGCTGCTCACGCAGAACGTCGAGCAGGGCGACATCTGGCGCATGTGCGAAGTGAAAGACGCGGCGATCCGCGACTGGGTCAAGCTCGCGGTCACGCGCGTGCGCAATTCGCGCACGCCTGCCGTGTTCTGGCTCGATCCGTATCGTCCGCACGAAGCCGAGCTGATCAAGAAGGTCGAGGCTTACCTAAAGGATTACGACACCACCGGCCTCGACATCCAGATCATGTCGCAGGTGCGCGCGATGCGTTACACGCTCGAGCGCGTCGTGCGCGGGCTCGATACGATCTCGGTCACCGGCAACATCCTGCGCGATTATCTGACCGACCTGTTCCCGATCATGGAGCTGGGCACGAGCGCAAAGATGCTGTCGATCGTGCCGTTGATGGCGGGCGGCGGCATGTACGAGACCGGCGCGGGCGGTTCGGCGCCGAAGCACGTAAAGCAGCTCGTCGAAGAGAACCATCTGCGCTGGGACTCGCTCGGCGAATTCCTCGCGCTCGCGGTGTCGCTCGAAGAGCTGGGCATCAAGACCGGCAACAACCGGGCGAAGATCCTCGCGAAGACGCTCGACACCGCAACCGGCAAGCTGCTCGACAACAACCGCAGCCCGAGCCCGAAGACGGGCGAGCTCGACAATCGCGGCAGCCAGTTCTATCTGGCGATGTACTGGGCGCAGGAGCTGGCCGCGCAAACGGACGATGCCGCGCTCGCCGCGCAGTTCGCGCCGCTCGCGACACAGCTGACCGCCAACGAGCAGGTGATCGTGGCGGAGCTCGCGTCGGTGCAGGGCGCGCCGGCGGACATCGGCGGCTATTACAAGCCGGACTTCAACAAGCTCGAAGAGGTGATGCGGCCGAGCCGCACGCTGAACGAGGCGCTCAAGGCGGTGCGCGTCGAGTGACGTGATGGGTGTGAAGTGAGCTGATGTGCTGATGTGCTGATGTGCGCACGGGCCGCCGGCGGGCGGCTCGGAGCGATCGTGCGCGCCGCGAATGCTATGCTCTCGGTCGACCAAAAATCATGCGCCCGCGGCGCGACATCCACACATGACGAAACTGATCAAGCGCGCTTCGGCCGAGGCGCGCGCTTTCCGTAACCGGGACGCCGAAGCCATCGGCGGTAAGCAGAAAATGGCGCCCAGACAGGCGCCAAAAACCGCGCGCAACGCGAACCGCGCCGTCGATCATGAGCTTCACGACGCGCCGCAAATCGAAGCGCCGCGCAAGCCGCGCTTCGCACCGGTGACGTTCTCCGAAGAGGGCGGCGTGCGCTACCTGCATTTCGGCACGGAATGGGTGCAAGGCGCGATGCGCCTGCGCAAGCCGGATCACATCGAACTCGAATACGCGCAGCAGATGATGGCCTGGCTGCTGTTCCTCGAAACGCCGAAGCGCATCGTGCAGCTCGGGCTCGGCGCGGCGGCGCTGACCAAGTTCGCGCATCGCTTCCTGAAGAGCGCGAAGGTCGAGGCCGTCGAGCTGAATCCGGCGGTCGTGGTGGCCGCGCGCACGATGTTCGAACTGCCGCCCGACGATGCGCGCCTGACCGTGCACGAAACCGACGCGTGGGACTTCGTCAACGAGAGCGCGAACCACGGCACCATCGGCGCGCTGCAGATCGACGTCTACGACGCGACCGCGCGCGGCCCGGTGCTCGACAGCGTCGGCTTTTACCGCGCGGCGCGCGCGTGTCTGACCGACGCGGGCATCGTCACGGTGAATCTGTTCGGCGATCACCCGAGCTTCGTGCGCAACATGAAGCGCCTGAACGAAGCCTTCGACGGCCGCGTCGTCGCGCTGCCCGAAGTGCACGACGGCAACCGCATCGCGATCGCGTTCTCGGGCCCCGCGCTCGACGTGCCGTTCGCCGCGCTCGACGCGCGCGCGAAGCTGATCGAAGCCGAGCTCGGCTTGCCGGCGCGCAAGTGGATCAAGGGCCTGCGCGAATCGACGGGGCAAACGGGCGCATCGTTTGCGATCTGAGCGCTGAATTCCCGTCCGTGAACGGAGAATCAGACGGCCGTGCCGGCGTATCAGTCGGCACGGCCGTTTTGCTTCCGGTATTTTTTTCACGTCGATGCTGCGGCGTCATCCAGTCTGCATCGTTGGACGCCAATGTGCCTCGGGGTCGCCCCGGCTTGACCGGGCGTTCGCCACTCCTATACTCTTTCGAGGCTTTCGGGGAGCCCGTGGCGGACCGCGGGACGACCACCCGCTGAGTTCCTCCTCCCGTCGACCACGGGCAGATAAATTCAAAATAGGAAAAAACAGGAGACGTCATGGCTCACGACGCCGACGTGAAGAAAGCCAGCAAGCACTGGCTCTGGCTATTGCTGCTACCGTGGATCGCGATGATCTGGGTGCCGTCCTACAACCGGATCGAGCCGCAGCTGTTCGATTTCCCGTTCTTCTACTGGTACCAGCTGCTGTGGGTGCTGATCAGCGCGGTCATCACCGCGTTCGTCTATGTGAAGACCAAGTCCCGCTATACGGGTCGCCCGAACGGGGGCGCACAACGATGAACCCCATTGCAACTTTCGTCTTCGTTCTGTTTTTCATCGGCGTCACGATTCTCGGTTTCGTCGCGGCCCACTGGCGGCGCGGCGATCTCGCGCATCTCGAAGAGTGGGGTCTCGGCGGCCGGCGCTTCGGCACGATCGTCACGTGGTTCCTGCTCGGCGGCGACCTGTACACCGCGTACACCTTCATCGCGGTGCCGGCGCTCGTGTTCGGCGCGGGCGCAACCGGCTTCTTCGCGCTGCCGTACACGATCCTGATCTATCCGTTCGCGTTCGTCGTGTTCCCGAAGCTGTGGAGCATCGCGAAGCGCCACGGCTACGTGACGTCGGCGGACTTCGTGTCGGCCCGCTACGGTAGCCGCATGCTGGCGCTCGCGGTCGCCGTGACCGGCATCGTCGCGACGATGCCGTACATCGCGCTGCAGCTGGTCGGTATCGAAGTGGTGATCGGCGCGCTCGGTTTCGACACCACCGGCTTCGTCGGCGATCTGCCGCTGATCATCGCGTTCGCGATCCTCGCGGCGTACACGTACACGTCGGGCCTGCGCGCGCCGGCAATGATCGCGGTCGTCAAGGACATTCTGATCTACGTGACGATCTTCGCCGCGATCATCGTGATTCCGCCGCAGTTGGGCGGCTTCGGCCATATCTTCGGCGCGGTGCCACCGGCCAAGCTGCTGCTGAAGTCGCCGGACGTGTCGAGCCTGAACGGCTATAGCGCGTACGCGACGCTCGCGGTGGGTTCGGCGCTCGCGCTGTTCCTGTACCCGCACTCGATTACCGCGGTGCTGTCGTCGAAGTCGGGCAACACGATCCGCCGCAATATGGCGTTGCTGCCGGCGTATTCGCTGGTGCTGGGCCTGCTCGCGCTGCTCGGCTTCATGGCGCTCGCGGCCGGCGTGAAGGACATGCCCGAGTTTGCGCCGTACTTCAAGGCCTTCGGCCCGAACTTCGCAGTGCCGGCGCTGTTCCTGCACTTCTTCCCATCGTGGTTCGTCGGCGTCGCGTTCGCGGCGATCGGTATCGGCGCGCTGGTGCCGGCGGCGATCATGTCGATCGCGGCGGCGAACCTGTACACGCGCAACGTGCACAAGGAGTTCATCAACCGCAACATGACGCACGAGCAGGAGACCAATGTCGCGAAGCTGGTGTCGCTGATCGTCAAGGTCGGCGCGGTTGCGTTCATTCTGGGTCTGCCGCTGACCTACGCGATCCAGCTGCAGCTGCTCGGCGGGATCTGGATCATCCAGACGCTGCCGGCCATCGTGCTCGGTCTCTACACGCGGGTGCTCGACTATCGGGGTCTGCTGCTCGGCTGGGCGGCAGGCATCGCGACCGGTACGTGGATGGCGATTTCGTTGAACCTCGCGGGCTCGATCTTCACGATCCATCTGTTCGGCATGGCGATTCCGGGCTATGCGGCGGTGTGGTCGCTGATCGTGAACCTCGTGGTGTCGGTGGTCGTGAGCCTGATCGTGCGCGCGGTGGGCATGCAGCGCGCCGAGGACCGCACCCGTCCGGAGGACTACCTGGACGTCGTCGAAGGCTGATTCCGGCTGCAACGTTACGGTCTGAAACACGCAACGCCCGCCGACGCGAGTCGGCGGGCGTTTGTGTTTGCGGGGTACTCCAGGGCAGGATAGCGGAACCGTCCTTTCACGCGTTTGCCGCGCCCCACCATGGCTGCTGCCGATACTCCCACTGTGATCCCCCGCCGCGCGGCGCTGAGCCGGATGGTGCGCGCGGTCACGTCGCCGTATTACCGGTACCGCCACGCGAAGGTGCTGCATAGCCTGCGCGTCGGCCTCGCGATGCTGGTGTCGATTCTGGCGACGACCGGAATCGATATCCCGCACGGCATCTGGTCGTCGGTGACGCTGCTGGTGGTGATCGGCGGCTTGCAGCATCACGGCAATATCCGCAAGAAGGCGGCCGAACGCGCGGCCGGTACGCTGCTCGGTGCGTCGATCGGCCTGTTGCTGATCGTGCAGCAGAACTTCATTGGCTCGCTGCCGCTCACCTATGTGCTGGAGGCGATCATCGCGTCGATCTGCGCGTGGTTCGCGATCGGCTCGTCCGGCTATATCGGGCTTCTGACCGCGATCACGATGTGCATCGTCGCGGGCCACGGCGACAACCTGATCGATGTCGGCCTGTGGCGCACGCTGAACGTGCTGATCGGCATCGTGATCGCGCTGGCGTTTTCGTTCGCGTTTCCGCTGCACGCAACGTATTCGTGGCGCTACGGGCTGGCCGCCAATCTGCGCGAATGCGCTGGCATCTACGCGCGCCTGCTCGACGGCGAGACGATCACCGAAGAAGAGCAGGTCAAGCGCTTTCTGCGGATCAACAAGCGGCTCGTGCAACTGCGCTCGTTGATGCCGTCGGTCGCAAAGGAAATCGACGTGCCGCAGTCGAGGCTCGAGGAGATCCAGCGACTGCATCGCTCAGTGCTCAGCTCGCTCGAGCTGCTGGCCACCGGGCCGCTGATGAACGCCGCCGCCGCCGCGCGCAGCGCCTATGCAGCGCAGTGCGGCGCCGAGGTGCGGGCCGTGCGCGCGATCCTGTTGTCCACCGCGCGCGGGCTGCGCTTCGGCCGTCCGTCGCGCTTCGGCATTCCGGCCGCGGCGCCGCTCGCGAAGGGGCATGGCGACGTGACCACCGCGTTGCCGCCCGACTGGCAAGGGCCGTACTGGCTCGGTCAGCGGCTCGCGGAGCGGGTGGACCGGCTGCGTGCGCTATTGCTGGAGACCGAGCCGAACTGGAACATCGAGCGGCACGAGCGGGCGACGCGTGGCGGGTAGGTGGTCGAGCGGTCGAACCCAAAGGCTCGGCCGCGAAGCCTCAAGCCTGCTGCGGCAGCGTGACCATCCACATCATGCCGAAGCGATCCACCACCATACCGAAGCCCTTGCTCCAGAACGTTGGCTGGAACGGCATCACGACCTGGCCGCCATCGGCGAGCGCGTTGAAGCATTTTTCCGCCGACGCGCTGTCTTCGACGGTCAGCGACAGGCTGAAGCCATTGAACGGGCCGGCCGCCGGATCGCAGTTGCCGTCGGAAGCCATCCACGTGCTCGAGCCCAGCTGCACGTTCGCGTGCATGATCTTGTCGGCGAGCTCGGGGCGGGGCGGGTTTTGCGCATCGGGTGGCGCGTCCTTGAACAGCATCTTGAAGGTCACCTGGGCGCCGAGTTTGTCGGTGTAGTAGTCGAGCGCTTCCTGGCAACGGCCGTTGAAGAACACGTAGGGCTGAACGTACATGATCGTCTCCTTGGGTCAGGCGTTGGGCGGGCGCCGTCGGTCCTCGCCAGCTCGGGCGGGGAGGGGCGTGCAGTCGATTGTAGTCGCGGCGTAAACGGGGAGCGGCGCTGAGCCGTGAGGTTCAGCGCCGCCTGTCATGGATGGCTTTCGAGCGGAGCGGGCGCAGCGCGGCGAGCGCGAACGTGAAAGTCACTCAGCCAGCCACGTCCGTCGCCCGCGGCACCTCAGCGCAGCGTGTCGATCAGCTTTTCCAGCTTGATTGCGTCCGCGGCGAACGTGCGGATGCCTTCGGCGAGCTTCTCGGTCGCCATCGCGTCGTCGTTGACGAGGAAGCGGAACGACTTTTCGTCGACCGGCACGCGCTCGATGTCCGCTTGGTGCGATGCCTCCGGCGACAGCTTGCGCTCGATCTTGTCGGTGCTGTCGTGCAGTTTTTGCAGCAGGTCCGGGCTGATCGTCAGCAGATCGCAGCCAGCCAGTTCCAGGATCTGCGAGGTCGTGCGGAAGCTCGCGCCCATCACCTCGGTCTTGTAGCCGAACTTCTTGTAGTACGCATAGATGCGGCGCACCGACTTGACGCCCGGATCGTTGGGGCCGCCGTCTTTCGCTTCGTCCCACGCGCTGCCGGCGCTCTTCTTGTACCAGTCGTAGATGCGGCCGACGAACGGCGAGATCAGCTGCGCGCCGGCTTCCGCGCAGGCGGCAGCCTGCGGGAGCGAGAACAGCAGCGTCATGTTGCAGCTGATGCCTTCCTTCTGCAGCACCTCGGCCGCGCGCACGCCTTCCCACGTCGATGCGAGCTTGATCAGCACGCGGTCGCGTTCGATGCCGTGCTCCTTGTACAGCGCGATCAGTTCATGGGCTTTCTTGATCGAACCTTCGATGTCGAACGACAGGCGCGCGTCGACTTCGGTCGACACCCGCCCGGGGATGATCTTCAGGATTTCGGTGCCGAACGCGATCAGCAACTGGTCGATGATCGCACCGACCGGCTTCGACGCATGCGCCTTCACGGTCTTTTCGAGCAGCGGCCGGTAGTCGTCTTTCTGCACGGCCTTCAGAATCAGCGACGGATTAGTGGTCGCATCGCGCGGCTTGTACTGCGCGAGCTGCTGGAAGTCGCCAGTGTCGGCCACCACGGTGGTGTATTGCTTGAGTTGGTCGAGTGCGGTTGTCATGTTCGGGCCTTCAGGGCGCATGTGCGCCGTGGTTCAGGAGAAATGAGGATGCCACCGCGCCGGCTGGACAAAACACAGCAATCAGCCGGCGCCGGCGGCCGCGGGTCAAGCCGCAGCGCGTCCCGCGATGGCGCCGGGAAACGCTGCCGGATACATCTATTCTATGGCGGATCGCCGAGGACGGCATGAACACCGGGTACGGACAGCCGGGCGCGGTGTTCCGTTCACACGCGGCGCGCGTTCAGCACGACTTGCGTGATCACGCCGGCGACGAGCCCCCAGAACGCCGAGCCGATCGACAGCAGCGTGAGCCCCGAGGCGGTCACCATGAACGTGACGAGCGCCGCCTCGCGCTGCCGCGTATCGTGCATCGCATTGGCGAGGCCGCTCATGATCGAGCCGAACAGCGCGAGCGCCGCGACAGAGACGACCAGCTCCTTCGGAAACGCCGCGAACAGCGCGGCGATCGTCGCGCCGAACACGCCCGCGAGCAGATAAAAAATGCCGCCCCATACCGCCGCCGTGTAGCGGCGCGCGGGGTTTTCGTGCGCTTCCGGGCCGGTGCAGATCGCCGCTGTGATCGCCGCAAGATTGATGCCGTGCGAGCCGAACGGCGCGAGCAGCAGCGACGCGACGCCGGTCGTCGCGATCAGCGGCGCGGACGGGGTCGTATAGCCGTCGGCGCGCAGCACCGCGATGCCCGGCACGTTCTGCGAGGCCATCGCGACCACGAACAGCGGAATGCCGATGCTCACGCACGCCGCCACCGAAAACGACGGCATCGTCAGCACCGGATGCGCGAGCGCGACGTGAAAGTGGCTGAAGTCGAGCAGCCCGAGGCCGCCGGCGGCTGCCGTGCCGACCACGAGCGTGCTCGGAATCGCGTAACGCGGCGCAAACCGTTTGACGATCAGGTAGGTGAAGAACATCGTCAGCACGAGCGCGGTCTGGTACTGCGCGGCGCGGAAAATCTCGATGCCGATTTCGAACAGGATGCCCGCGAGCAGCGCCGCCGCGAGGCCGGACGGAATCCGCTTCATCAGCGCGTCGAACCAGCCGGTGACGCCGACCAGCGTCAGCAGCGCCGCGCAGAAGATGAACGCGCCGATGGCCTGCGCATACTCGACATGCGGCAGCGACGACACCAGGAGCGCCGCGCCCGGCGTCGACCACGCGATCACGATCGGCGCGCGAAAGCGCAGCGACAGGCCGATCGTACAGAGGCCCATGCCGATCGACAGCGCCCAGATCCACGACGAAATCTGCGCGTCGCTCAGATGCGCGGCCTGGCCCGCCTGGAACATCAGCACGAGCGAGCTCGTGTAGCCGGTCATCGCCGCGACGAAGCCCGCGACGATCGTCGACAGCGACGTATCGGCGAGCGGATTGAAGCGCCTCTGCGGCGCGGCGGCGGGGGACAGCTGGGGCGACGGGGACGAACTCATGCGAAGGCTTTGTTGTTGTGGAAGTTGAAGCGTCGGGACGCGGGTTCCGGAACGACGGGCGTTACTTGCTCAGCACCCGCATGGCCGTCTCCAGGCCCGCGAGCGTCAGCGGATACATGCGGTGGCCCAGCACTTCGCGTATCGCGCTGACCGACTGCCGATACGGCCACAGTGCTTCCGGTTCGGGGTTCAGCCACGCGAAGTGCGGGAAGTGATCGGCGAGCCGGCGCAGCCATACGGCGCCGGCCTCGGCGTTGTTGTACTCGACCGAGCCGCCCCGCTGCAACACTTCGTACGGGCTCATCGTCGCGTCGCCGACGAAGATCAGCTTGTAGTCCGGCGTGAACCTGTGCAGCACGTCCCACGTGGGCGTGCGCTCGGCGTGGCGGCGGCGGTTGTTCTTCCACAGGAAGTCGTACACGCAGTTGTGGAAGTAGTAGAACTCGAGGTGCTTGAACTCGGCCTTCGCGGCGGAGAACAGCTCCTCGGTGCGCTTCACGTGATCGTCCATCGAGCCGCCGACGTCGAGCAGCATCAGCACTTTCACGTTGTTGTGCCGCTCGGGCACCATCTTCAGATCGAGCCAGCCGGCGTTCGCGGCGGTGCTGCGGATCGTGTCGGGCAGATCGAGTTCTTCCGCGGCGCCTTCGCGCGCGAAGCGGCGCAAGCGCCGCAGCGCGACCTTGATGTTGCGTGTGCCGATTTCGACCTGGTCGTCGTAGTCGCGATACGCGCGCGCTTCCCAGACCTTGACGGCGGTGCGATTGCCGGCCGCGTCGCCGCCGATGCGCACCCCCTCGGGGTTATAGCCGCCGTTGCCGAACGGCGACGTGCCGCCCGTGCCGATCCATTTGTTGCCGCCCTCGTGGCGCTCCTTCTGCTCGTCGAACAGTTCCTTCAGACGCTCCATCAGCTTGTCGATGCCGCCCATCGCTTCGATCTGCGCTTTTTCCTCGGGCGACAGATCGCGTTGCAGCTGCTTCTTCAGCCAGTCGAGCGGAATCTCGAACGCGAGCTCCGAGCTCGCCGCGACACCGTTGAAAAAGGCGCCGAACGCCTGGTCGAACTTGTCGAAGTACTGCTCGTCTTTCACGAGCGTGATGCGCGACAAGTAGTAGAACTCGTCGAGCGACGGCGCGATCACGTTGGCCTTTAGCGCTTCGAGCAGTGTCAGGTATTCCTTCACCGAGACCGGCAGCTTGGCGGCGCGCAGCGAGTAGAAGAAGTCGATCAGCATGCTAGGGCCTGCGGCGCGGGGGCGCTCAACGGTTGTTGCGGTTCATGAACAGCAGCCGCTCGAACAGGCCCACGTCCTGTTCGTTCTTCAGCAGCGCGCCGTGCAGCGGCGGCACGATCTGCTTGTGGTCGGCCGAGCGCAGCGCTTCGGGCGGAATGTCTTCGGCGAGCAGCAGCTTGAGCCAGTCGAGCAGTTCGGAGGTGGACGGCTTCTTCTTCAGCCCGGCGACGTTGCGCAGTTCGAAGAAGCTCTGCAGCGCGGCGGCGAGCAGATCCTTCTTGATGCCGGGGTAGTGCACGTCGACGATCTGCTGCATCGTCGTCGCGTCCGGAAACTTGATGTAGTGAAAGAAGCAGCGGCGCAGGAACGCGTCGGGCAGTTCCTTCTCGTTGTTCGACGTGATGATCACGAGCGGGCGATGCTTCGCGCGCACCAACTCGCGCGTCTCGTACACGTAGAACTCCATGCGGTCGAGTTCGCGCAGCAGGTCGTTCGGGAATTCGATGTCGGCCTTGTCGATCTCGTCGATCAGCAGCACGCTCTGCTCGTCCGATTCGAACGCCTGCCACAGCACGCCCTTGACAATGTAGTTGCGGATGTCCTTCACGCGTTCGTCGCCGAGCTGCGAATCGCGCAGACGCGACACCGCGTCGTATTCGTACAGGCCCTGCTGGGCCTTGGTGGTCGACTTGATGTGCCATTGCAAAAGCGGCATGCCGAGCGCGGCGGCGACTTCCTCGGCGAGCATGGTCTTGCCGGTGCCGGGCTCGCCCTTGATCAGGAGCGGACGCTTGAGCGTCATCGCGGCGTTGACCGCGAGCTTGAGGTCGTCGGTGGCGACGTACTGCGATGAGCCTTCGAAACGCATGGCGAGATGCTCTTGTGCGGGAAAAAACCCAGTATAAGTCAGAAGGCCTGTTGGCCTGAAACCGGCTCACGTATGGTGTGAGCCGCGCCGGGTAGACGCGCTGGTGCCGCTGTGGCGTCATCGTGAAGCCGCCGCGAGCAGGGCGCGCGGCCCGTCCAGACGGGCGTTGCGCGGCTCCCGCGCGTTGTGGACGTTCGGCGCGGCGTCGCGGTACAATGGGCCCGATTTTTTTGGCCTGCGTGGCCACCTTATAAGAAGAACGGCCGGACCGCTGCCTTTGTGGGCACCCGTTTCCCCTCAAGCCAGGTTACATCTATGAATAAATTCGTCGGCAAACACGTCGTGATCGCAGCGCTGTCGGTGCTCGCGGGGTACGCGGTCAGTGCGCAGGCAGCGGATGTCGTAGGCAACGCCAAGGCGGGCCAGGACAAGGTCGCGATGTGTATCGGCTGCCACGGCATCCCTGAATACCGCACGGCTTATCCAGAGGTTTTCCGCGTGCCGAAGCTCGGCGGGCAAAATCAGGCCTACCTCGAGATCGCGCTGCGCGCCTACAAGAAGGGCGACCGCCATTTCGACACGATGCACGCGATCGCGACCTCGCTGTCGGATCAGGACATTGCCGACATTGCCGCCTACTACGCAGCGCAAACTGCCGCTTCGAAAAACAATCCCGACAAGTGATCGGCGTCGGTCACAGTACATCCAATTCGCGGGATAGGAGATTTCATGATCAAGCCCCAACAGGCACTCCACACGGTATTCAAGGCCGTCGGCGCGGCGGCGGTAATCGGTCTGGCCATGGCGAACGTCGCGCACGCGGCTGACGCGGGCAACGGCAAGGTGCTCGCCGACAGTCATAACTGCGCGGCCTGCCACGGTCCCGGCCTGAACAAGCCGGTGAGCCCGGAGTATCCGAAGCTGGCCGGTCAGCACTCCGACTATGTGTACTGGGCGCTGCGTCAGTACCAGATGGGCACCGGCAATCCGCACCTCGGCCGCAACAACCCGATCATGCAGGCACAGGTGCAGAGCCTGTCGCTAGGCGACATGAAGGACATCGCCGCTTACGTCGAATCGCTGGAAGGCGACCTCGTGCAGAAGAAGTAAGCGTAGGGCGCGGGTTTCGCGCCGCGGCTTCAAAAGCAAAACACCCCGCCTTGGCGGGGTGTTTTGCTTTGAGGGCATCGAGCCGGGGTATCCAGCCGCTTCAGTCGCGCGTCGCGCGCCGTTCGATACGCTGCAAATACGCGTCCGTGTCCGGCGGCGTGCCGGTGCGCTGCGCTTCCCAGATGGTTTCGCCGAGGCAGTCCATGATCGCGTGCTGCGCCTCGTGCGTCGAGCCGAGGCGTGCGGCGAGCCGCTCATGGGCGGCGCGAATGCCGGGCGGCTGGTCGATCGACAGTTGTTCAGAGATCGCCAGATGCATCGACAGGTGCAGGAACGGATTGGTCTGGCCGCGCTCCGGCGAATAGTCCTGCGCCTGGGCAGCGGGGGCGTCGGCGAGGTCGGCGTGATACTCGGGATGCTCGACGATCCAATCGGCGGCGATCGCCTCGAGCGGCGTCAGAATCTCGCCTTGGCGCTGTTTGCGCCAGGTGTCGGTGAAAAAGAGGCGAACTTCGTCGCGGCTGGGATTGAACATCGTGGAACCGGTGCGTGGGAGTGGGGCGTGCGCGGAGCGCGACGGCGTGTGTACGCAGTGCGCACCGCGTGTAAAGCATCATTTTACGCGGCGGCCGTTCGGGCTGCAGGCGCGCTGCGCGGTCTGCGGTTTCGACTGGGCCGCCGTTAAAGATCGGGCGGCGGAGTCTTCGGCCGGAACTCGCACAGCGGCTCGATCACGCAATGCCAGCATTCCGGCCGGCGCGCCTTGCACACGTACCGTCCATGCAGGATCAGCCAGTGGTGCGCATCCTTCCTGAATTCGGCGGGCGTGAATTTTTCGAGGGCCGCCTCGACCGCGCGCACGTCCTTGCCGGGCGCGAGGCCGGTGCGGTTCGCGACGCGGAAAATGTGCGTGTCGACCGCGATGGTCGGATGGCCGAACGCGGTGTTCAGGATCACGTTGGCCGTTTTGCGGCCGACACCCGGCAGCCCTTCGAGGGCCTCGCGATCCTCGGGCACCTCGCCGCCGTACTGGTCGAGCAGGATGCGGCAGGTCGCGATCACGTTCTTCGCCTTCGTGCGATACAGGCCGATCGTCTTGATATAGCTCGCGACACCTTCCTCACCGAGTTCCAACACCTTCTGCGGCGTGTTCGCGACCGGGAACATCCTGCGCATCGCCTTGTTGACCGACACGTCGGTTGCTTGTGCCGACAGCAGCACCGCGATCAGCAGCTCGAACGGCGTCGTGTACTCGAGCTCGGTGGTCGGGTGCGGATTCAGGCTCTGAAGCGTTTCGTAGATCGCGCGGCGTTTGTTCGCGTTCATGCGGAGCGGGTCCGTGTGGGTGGGAAGGTTGCGCCGGGGGCGGTCAGCGCGCGCTCGGCGGCGAGCCGGACGGCGGCTTTGAATCATCGGACTCGTTCGACGACGGCTCCGAGCCGTGTGTGTCGTCGCCGCTGGCAAGACCGAGACGGCGGCGGCGCGCTTCGGCGGCGTCGATCTGCGCCTGCACGTCGGCGCTGACGTTCTCGGTGTTCAGCGGTCCCTGGCCTTTCGCGGCCATTTCTTCTTTCTTCTTGCGCGCGCGTTCGAGCGCGGCCTGGATGATCGCGCGTTTCTTCGCTTCGGCGTCGTCCGCGATCGGGGCGGCGGGGGCCTCGGACGGCGTTGTCGCGCCGCTCGCTGGAGCCGCGCCCGACGCGGCCGCCCCCGGCGCGCTCGCACTCGCGGCTCGCCGCGCCGCAGCACGCGCTTCGGCGGCGTCGCGCTCGCGCGCGAGACGGCTCTCGTGGCGGTTATGACGCGCCCGCGCCGCGTCTGCCTCGCTCTGGCTCCATGCATCCCAGCCGGTGGCCTGGCCGGTCACGGGCAGCATCGCGATGCAGTCGACCGGGCAGGGCGGCACGCACAGGTCGCAGCCGGTGCAGAGCTCGGCGATCACGGTGTGCATCTGTTTCGGTGCGCCAACTATCGCGTCGACCGGACACGCCTGCATGCATAGCGTGCAGCCGATGCACACCTGTTCGTCGATAACCGCCAAGGGGCGCGGGCGTTCGACGCCATTGGCGGAATTGAGCGGAATCACCGGCTTGCCGAGCAGCGCGGCGAGGCGCGCGATCCCCTCGGCACCGCCGGGCGGGCACTGGTTATAGTTCGCCTCGCCACTGGCGACGGCTTCGGCATACGGACGGCATGCGGGATAACCGCACTTCGTGCATTGCGTTTGGGGGAGCAGATCTTCGATGCGATCCGCGAGTGTTTTGACGTCTGTCACGGTTACGGCGCGGGGGTTTGCCGTGCGATCGCACGACCTGAACTAAATAGCACATTATCGCCGATTTCCCGGATTGCCATTCGCAATCCATGTGCCATAATCGAAGCGCTTCATTCGAAAGACCGCAGAAAAGGGTGTGTTTCCCAACCACGACGCGCCCGCTAAACGCCGCCAAAAAAGAGGCTCGAGGAGAGGCCGGCGGCGCGATCCGGATAACGCGGCTCACGAAGACGATGCCACCATGAATCAGCCGAAAATCAAAAGAGATCCTGAAGGCACGAGGCGCCGCATTTTGCTTGCGGCGGCGGAAGAGTTTGCAAATGGAGGACTGTTCGGCGCACGAGTCGATCAGATCGCTCGCCGCGCCGAAACCAATGAACGAATGCTCTATTACTACTTCGGTAGCAAGGAGCAGCTATTCACCGCGGTACTCGAGCACGCGTTCAGCGCACTCAATGAAGCGGAACGCACGCTCGAACTCAACGGGGTCGCGCCCGTCGAGGCGGTTACGCGTCTCGCGCATTTCGTGTGGGACTACTACCGCGATCATCCCGAGTTATTGAGGCTCATCAACAACGAGAATCTGCATGAAGCACGCTACATGCAGAAATCGACGCGCATACGCGAAATGATTTCGCCGATCGTCGCCACGCTCGGCGGCATCCTCGAACGCGGGCAACGCGCGGGGTTGTTTCGCACGAACGTCGACCCGTTGCGTTTTTACGTGACGCTTTCGGGCATGGGTTACTACATCGTGTCGAACCGCTTCACGCTCGAAGCGACGCTCGGGCGCGATTTCAGCAGCGCCGCCGAACGCAGCGAGGTGATTCAGATGAATACCGAACTGCTGCTCGCGTACCTGTTGAGAAAGTAACGGCCCGTGCGGCGGTGATCATTGCCGCGGCCAAACATCAGTATCACGAATAAAGCGCGATAAAAAAGCCAACGGCCTCGAAGGAGACCGTTGGCTTTTTATATGCTGTTGCAAGTTTAATGCTCAGGCTTCGACTTTTTCTTTAGCCGTTTTTGCGGTCTTGTTGTGCTCGAGAATGAAGTCGCGCAATTGCGGGTAAATGATCGTGCGCCAGCGGCGGCCCGAGAAAATGCCGTAGTGGCCGCATTTCTCCGCGGTGAAGTGACGCTTGTTCTTCGCCGCAATGCCGCTGCACAGGTCGTGCGCCGCGTAGGTCTGGCCGTCGCCGGAAATGTCGTCGAGTTCGCCTTCGATCGTAAACAGCGCGGTCGTCGTGATGTCTTGCGGCCGTACCGGTTCGCCGTTGACGACCCACGTGCCCTCGGCAAGACGGAATTCCTGGAACACGACGCGGATCGTGTCGAGGTAATAGTCGGCATCCATGTCGAGCACCGCGTTGTACTCGTCGTAGAAGCGGCGGTGCGCTTCGGCGTCGTCCTCGTCGCCGCGCAGCAGGCTCTGGTAGAAATCCCAGTGCGATGCCGCGTGACGCTCCGGATTCATCGCGACGAAGCCGGTGTGCTGCAGGAAGCCCGGATATACCTTGCGGCCCGTACCCGGATAGTTCGGCGGCACCGTGAAGATCACGTTGTTCTCGAACCATTCGTACGAATGCTGCGTGGCGAGCGAATTGACCGAGGTCGGGCTTTTGCGCGCGTCGATCGGGCCGCCCATCATCGTCATCGTGCGCGGCGTGTCCTCGCCGCGGCTCGCCATCAGCGAAATGGCGGCGAGCACCGGCACGGTCGGCTGGCACACCGAGATCACGTGCAGATTCTTCGCGCCGATATGGCGAATGAACTCCTGGATATACGCGATGTAGTCGTTCAGACCGAACCAGCCGGCCTCAAGCGGCACCATGCGCGCGTCGATCCAGTCGGTGATGTAGACCTTGTGGTCTTGCAGCAACGTGCGCACGGTGTCGCGCAGCAGCGTGGCGTGGTGTCCTGACAACGGTGCGCAGACCAGCACGACCGGTTCGTCTTTCAACTGGCTGACGGCTTCGCTGTCGTCCGCGAAGCGCTTGAAGCGCATCAGACGGCAGAACGGCTTTTCGATGATCGTCTGCTCGACGATCGGAATGTTATGTCCGTCTTTAACGATCTGATGAATGTTGAACTCGGGCTTTTCATAATCCTTGCCGAGCCGGTAAAGCAGTTCGTAGCCGGCGGACAGGCGCGTGGCGCCCGGCACGTAGGCTAACGGACTGGCCGGATTCGCAAATGATTTCGATGCGGCCTGGGCCCAGGCGGTGAGGGGGCTCAAAATCGCCCGGCTGAATTCGTGCAGTTGATAGAGCATGTTTGCTCCGTTTTAAGCGGTTCGCATTGGGCTTCGCAAACACGCGTGAAGCGTTGCGGCGGGCCATTGTGGTTGTGGGCACATTGTTGTTGGCCGACAGTCGGATCGATAATATCGAACAAAGCAATCTTGTGCAATGCAACAATTCTCGCATTCAGTGTACGCAAGCTGTCACGGCGTCATGCTAGTGGCGATGCTGCTCCGCCGCTATCAGGGCTTGCCTGAGCCTCAAGCTCCATCGAGCGCATGCCGTTATGTGCCGGATGGCCGGTCGCCTGCGCCATCTCCTGCTCGTGCTTCATCAGGTTCAGGCCGGTGTGCACGAGCGCCACGTGCGAGAACGCCTGCGGAAAATTGCCGACCAGACGTTTTTCGGCCGGATCGTACTCCTCGGACAGCAGGCCGACGTCGTTGCACAGCGCGAGCAGCCGCTCGTACATCTCGATCGCTTCCTGCACGCGCCCCTGCAGCGCGAGGTTATCCACCATCCAGAACGAACACGCAAGAAAGGTGCCTTCTCCGGGCGGCAGGCCGTCATCGTATTCGTTGGTGCGGTAGCGCATCACGAAGCCGCCATGCATCAGGTCCCGCTCGATTGCCTCGACGGTGCCCTTGATGCGCGGGTCCTGCGGCGGCAGGAAGGCGACCAGCGGCATCAGCAGCACGCTCGCGTCGAGCTGGTCGCTGCCGTAGTACTGCGAGAACGCGTTCAGCTTCGGATTCCACGCCTTCTCGCAGACCTCGGCGTGGATCGTGTCGCGCGTCGCGCGCCATTCGTCGAGCGGGCCGTCGAGCTTGAACATTTCGGCCGAGCGGATCGCGCGGTCGAACGCGACCCACGCCATCACCTTCGAAAAGGTGAAATGCTCGCGGCCGCCGCGAGTCTCCCAGATGCCTTCGTCGGGTTCGCGCCAGATCGTGGTCAGATGCTCGAGCATCGCGCGCTGCACGCTCCACGCGGTGACGTCCGCCTGCAGGCCGCCCACGCGCGCGAGATGCAGCGCGTTCATCACTTCGCCGTAAACGTCGAGCTGACGCTGCCCGACCGCGTTGTTGCCGATGCGCACCGGTTTCGCGCCCTCGTAGCCGGGCAGCCAGTCGATTTCGGATTCGGGCAGGCGTCGCTCGCCGGCGATGCCGTACATGATCTGCAACTGGTCCGGCGCGCCCGCCATCACGCGGCCGAGCCAGCTGCGCCAGGCGCGCGCTTCGTCGTAGTAGCCGCCGCGCATCATCGCGAGCAGCGTGATGGTCGCGTCGCGCAGCCAGCAGTATCGATAGTCCCAGTTGCGCGTGCCGCCGAGCTTCTCCGGCAGCGACGTGGTAGGCGCCGCGACGATGCCGCCGGTCGGCTCGTAGGCGAGCGCGCGCAGTGTGATCAGCGAACGGCGGATCGGCTCGGCCCAGCGTCCTTCGACGGTGCCGCGCGCCGCCCATTCGAGCCAGTGGTTCTCGGTGCGCGCGAGCGACGTGTGCGGGTCGCGCGCGGGAGGAATGCGCAGATGCGACGCCGCATACGCGAGCGAGAACGGCACGCGCTCGCCCTCGGTCACCGTGAATTCCGCGACGGTCTTCATATCTTCGCCGTGCAGTTCGACCGGCGTGCGCAGCACCGCGTTGTCGGGGCCGACGATCGCCTTGATGCCGCTGTCGTGCTTGAGCTTGTCGACCCACGGAATCGAGAAGCCGTAGTCGAAGCGCAGCACGAGTTCCATCTTCATGCGCACGGTGCCGCGCTTGCCGACGACGATGCGGATCAGCTCCGACCAGCCGTTGCCGGGCGGCATGAAATCGATCAGCGTGACCGCGCCGTCGGGTGTTTCGAAGTCGGTTTCGAGGATCAGCGTTTCACCGCGATAGCGCCGCGTGATGGTCGGCGCGCCGTGCTCGCCCTGGGTGGCGGGGGCGATCTGCCAGCGGCCGTTGTCGGGCGTGCCGAGCAGCGCGGCGAAGCAGGCGCCCGAGTCGAAGCGCGGCCAGCAGAGCCAGTCGACGGAACCGTCGCGGGAGATGAGCGCGGCGGTATGGCCGTCACCGATGAGTGCGTAGTCTTCGAGGTGTGCAGGCATGGAAAGCGTGTCGAAAAACGAGTCGTTATTACGGACGGCGACGGCAGCCGCGCTTCGAGTGGGAGTTAATTACCGGACCACGATCGGCAGTGTTTGGTTCACCGCATAGTGCGGCAAAACGCGGGTTGGAAAATTGTCAAATCCATGCATAAAATCAGAATTCATGCCGATGTCCGGTGACCTGCCGGACTGCGAATCGGCCTTGCTCATGGCGCATGCAGACGCCGTTTCCGAGGACGAAAGCCATGCTGAACCCTTCGAAATCCGATTGCATCACGATTCTCTCGGCCGCCAGCCAGCTTGCCGGCGACTCCATGCTGCCACTCGATCATGGGCGGCTCGGCCTGAGCCGCAATGGCATGCTGGCTGCCGCGTCCTTCCTGGTCGAACGGGCCTGCTTCCGGCGCTATCAGCAGAATGCCGATCATTATGCGGTCGGCGCGCTGTCGTTGCAGGGGCGCTTGCGCCTCGAACAGCTGGCGAACGGTTGAGCCGCGGCGCCGGGCGTTCGTAGCGCGGGTTGTTCGCGTATCCGCACCTTCGCGCCACGTCACGTCGATTGTTCGCGTGGCGCGATGCCCGCTTTCCGCCTGTGTCAACCGCATGACGTAGGCCGCGCTTTCATGCGTGCGAGTGCCGCTGGCACCGCGCGAACCCTCTTTTTTCGCAAATTGATCCCGACACCGGGCGCAAATACCGCGCCCGGTATCGCGTCGCCTGTCGCTTACAGATGCGACGAGCCCACGCCGAAGATCCCGATGACGCCGATGATGATCAGGTAAAGCGCGACGATGTAGTTCAACAGGCGCGGCATGATCAGAATCAGAATGCCGGCGATCAGCGAAACGAGCGGGCCCAGGCTGAGAGTGACGTTCATGGAGACTCCGTAGTTGACACGCGTGATGCGCGATTGAGAAAACGCTTGAAAAACGCCCCGGCTTGCGGGACCAAAGCCGCTGGCGCAGCCCGCACGTCAGCGGTGGATTCACTGCATGATCCGACCCAACGCTCTTATACTGACTTCGACAATAAAACGCGGAACGACGCTCGATTGGCGGCGCGGCAGACCAGACACCGTTATAACCGCTCGTACCCCGGCTCGTACGCGAGCCCGTACAGACAACCGATGTCGAGGAGGTCTCATGCTTCACCGTCGCCGTGCCGCCGGGTGTGTTGCCGCGCGCCCAGTTCCGACTTCCGCTTTTACTTCTGTTCTTGCCAGTGTTGCCGTACGCGGTTCGGGTCCGCGTGGCGCGGACCGCGTCGCCCGTTCGATGATAAAAGGTTTCCTGCTCATGGTTTCGATGCTTGCTTCGCACGCGTATGCGCAAGATTCTGGCCCGGTCCCCGCGGACGGCGTCTATACGATGCTGGTCGGCACTTACACCAGCGGCAGGAGCGAGGGCATCTACGTCTTTCGCTTCGACACGAAGACCGGCGCGGCGACCCAGGTGTCGGTCGCGCAGACGGTCAATCCGTCGTTCCTGGTCGTGAGCCGCGACCGCCGCTTCGTCTATTCGGTCAACGAACTGCCCGGCGACAATGGCCCGGCCACGCAGCGCGGCAACATCAGCGCGTTCGGCTTCGATGCCGCGCGCGGCCAGCTGACGTTTCTGAACAAGGTGTCGTCCGATGGCAATGACCCGTGCTATCTGAGCATCTCGCCGGACGGCAAATATCTGCTGACCGCGAACTATTCCGTCGCGCCCGACCCGGGCGGCAGCTTCGCGGTGTTTCCGCTGCAGGCGAACGGCCAGGTGGGCACCTCGGTGCAGACCGTGCATCGCGAGGGTGGCGGGCCGGTGAAAGGGCGGCAGGACAACTCGCACGTGCATTCGACTGTGTTCTCGCCTGACGGCCACTATCTGTTCGCGCAGGATCTCGGCGCCGACAAGCTGTACTCGTACCGTTACGCGCCGCAGAGCAGCGCCGGCGCGGGCCCGTTCGTCGTGACGGACTGGGGCTATGCGCAGCAGAAAGCCGGCACGGGTCCACGCCATCTGATCTTCAGCGCGAACGGCAGGCACGCATATCTGACGAGCGAACTCGCGGCGACCGTCAGCACGTTCGACTACGACGACGGCAGACTGAAGCTCGTGCAGACGTTGCCATTGAGCGAGCCCGGCTTCAAGGGGCAGGTGGCCGCGGCGGCGATCCACATGTCGCCGGACGGACGCTTCGTGTATGCGTCCAATCGCGGCGACGCGAACGAGATCGTGATCTTCTCGGTCGATCCCGCCAATGGGCGTCTGAAGCAGATCGGGCGGCAGTCGAGCCTCGGCAAATCGCCGCGCGAGTTCACCATCGATCCGACCGGCAACTGGCTGATCGTCGGCAATCAGTTGAGCGACACGGTCTACGTGTTCAAGCGCGATCAGCAGACGGGGCTGCTCGATCCAAATCCGAAGCAGCATTTCGAGCTCGGCGCGCCGGTGGATTTCAAACTGGTGTCGCCGTCGTAACGCACGGCACGCGCGGGTAAAGAAAAAAACGGACAGCTCACGTCGTGAGGCTGTCCGTTTTTCATTGCGGTTCAGCGCGCGTTCATTCCGCCGGCCCCGGCGCCAGCACCTCGCGGCTGCCGTTGATGCTCATCGCCGACACGAGCCCGGCCGTCTCCATCTGCTCGACGAGCCGCGCCGCGCGGTTATAGCCGATGCGCAATTGCCGCTGCACCGATGAGATCGACGCGCGCCGCGTGCGCACGACGAACGCGACCGCTTCGTCGTACAGCGGATCGGCTTCCGCATCCGGCGCTTCGCCGAACAGGTCCTGGGCCGCGCCGCCATCGGTGGCCGGGCCGTCGAGAATGCCTTCCTCGTATTGCGGCTCGCCGAACTGCTTCAGATACTCGACGATCGCATGCACCTCCTCGTCGGCGACGAACGCGCCGTGCACGCGCTGCGGGTAGCCCGTGCCCGGCGGCAGGAACAGCATGTCGCCCTGGCCGAGCAGCGACTCGGCGCCCATCTGATCGAGAATCGTGCGCGAGTCGATCTTCGACGACACCTGGAACGCGACGCGCGTCGGAATGTTCGCCTTGATCAGACCGGTGATCACGTCGACAGACGGCCGCTGCGTCGCGAGAATCAGGTGGATGCCGGCCGCGCGCGCCTTCTGCGCGAGCCGCGCGATCAGTTCCTCGATCTTCTTGCCGGCGACCATCATCAGGTCGGCGAGCTCGTCGATGACGACGACGATCAGCGGCAGCGGCGCGAGCGGCTCGGGTGCATCGGGCGTCAGCGAGAACGGGTTGCCGAGCTTCTTGCCCTTCGCCTCGGTGTCGCGGATCTTCTGGTTGAAGCCGGCGAGATTGCGCACGCCGACCGCCGACATCAGCCGGTAGCGCTTCTCCATTTCGCCGACGCACCAGTTCAGCGCATTGGCAGCGAGCTTCATGTCGGTGACGACCGGCGCGAGCAGATGCGGAATCCCTTCGTAGACCGAAAGCTCGAGCATCTTCGGGTCGATCATGATCAGGCGCACTTCCTCGGGCGTCGCCTTGAACAGCAGCGAGCAGATCATCGCGTTGATCGCGACCGACTTGCCCGAACCGGTCGTGCCGGCCACCAGCATGTGCGGCGCCTTCGCGAGATCGGCGACGACCGGATGGCCGGTGATGTCCTTGCCCATCGCGAGCGTCAGTTGCGAGTGCGAGTTCTGGTAGACGCTCGCTTCGAGGATCTCGGAGAGCCGGATCGTCTGCCGCTTCGCGTTCGGCAGTTCGAGGCCCATGCAGGTCTTGCCGGGAATCGTTTCGACCACGCGGATCGACGTGAGGCCGAGACCGCGCGACAGGTCCTTCATCAGACCGACGATCTGGCTGCCGCGCACGCCGAGCGCCGGTTCGACTTCGAAGCGCGTGATGACCGGACCGGCCGATGCGCCGACCACCGTCACCGGCACCTTGAATTCCTGCAGACGCTGCTCGATTAGCTGGCCGGTTTCGCGGAGCTTTTCGTCCGAGATCGGTTCGACGTCGGCGTCGGCGGGGGCGAGCAGATCGAGCGTCGGCAGTTCGACCATCGAGGCGGCCGGCGCATGGAACTCGAAGCCGTTGACCGGCATATGGCCGCGCAGCGGCGCGCGGGCGGCGGGCTCGCTGGCGGGTTGGGCCTGCGGTTGCGGTGCGGGCGCGGGAGCGGGCGACGGTTCGGCTGCCGGTGTGTTCGTGGCAGGCGTTGCGTTTGCGCCGATCGAAGGCTCGATGCTGGTCGCCGGCGCCGCAAAGCCCGGGAAACGGACGACGTTCGAGACGACGGCTGGTGCGATTGCCGGCGTTGCGAGGTTCGGCGCACTCGTCGAGGTCGACGACGGCGAGTCGTTCGTCGGCTCGTTCGCGGGCTCGGTCGCAGCGGGCAGGGCAGGGGCGTGCGACGTCGGGTGCGTCGGCGGCGTTGCGGGCTCATCGGGCTGCGCGCCTTCGCTCGCGATCTCCGGTGACGGCGCACTGGACCACGGCGGCACGCTTGCGCTCGACGGTGCGGCGGTCTTGGCCCGCGGTGATTCCGCTGGCGCGGCCGCGCGTTGAGCCGCGGTGGGGCCGAGCTTGCTCTCCCACGGTACGAGCGTTTTGTCGATGACGATTTCGGCGACAGGCGCCAGGGCTTGCTGCGGTGTCGCGGAGTCGGCGGCCGCAGGTTCGACTGTTCGCTCGGATTCTTCACCCTGCGATGACGGGACCCTGTTGTCTGTCGCCGTCTGTGTCGGATCGTCTTCGATCGCCGGTACGTCTTCGTGCGTAGCGTCGTCCTGCAAGCTGGCTGCAAAGCGCTGGAACGGCGTCGCCGTCGCCGGCTCATGTTGCGGCGCGCTAGCAGCAGGTTCCGCGGCGGCAGGCTCAGCCGAAGCGGATGCCGACGGCTCGACAACCGCGGGCATGCCGGTAACAGTGTCCGCGGACACGGGATCGGCCGGCGTCTCTGCGACAGACACGGGCTCTGCAATCGTGGATTCGACAGCCGCAGCCGTAAGCGGCGGATGAATGACCGGTGGTTCGGTCGGCCATTGCGCAACCGCTTCGTTGGCGCTCTCGACCGACGTATCCGACTCGACCACCTCTTGTTCAGCCGGCAACTCCGCAGGTGCCGCTTGTTGCTGCGACTGCGCCGGCGAGACCGTCTCGCTGTTTTCGACGGGCAGCACGTCATGTGGCGCCGGCGGCACATCGAACGTCGTCGACACCCGCTCCACATCGCCAACCTTTGCGCCATCGGCGCCACGGCTGCGCGCGAGGCTCACGCCGGCCATGTCGGTCCAGCGCGCGGTGTTTTCCGCGATGCTGCGCAGCGTCTCCTCGACGCTCGCCGGCGGCGCGACTGTCGACGCGTTCGCCATCGTTCGCGTGAAGTTCGGTGTAGGGCGGCGCACGGTCGATGGCAATGTGACGCCGTTGGCGCGCTGAGCCGCCGGGAACGGCTGACGCGGAGTCGCGCCGCGATTGAGCGGCGCGCTACCGTCTGCCGGCCGTGGCAGCGACGACGGACGGCTGCCGCGGCCCGAAGCATTCATGGATCCCGCCGTCATGCCGATCCCAGCGCCCGATGCGGCGGACCGGCCCGCCATCGCCTGTGCCGCTCGCGCCGACACGCCGGACGCATTGGCGGCCGTCGCCGCCAGCGCGGCGCTGGAGCCGAACGGCGCGGCCACGCGCTGTTCGCCGACCGAGCGCCGGCCGGCCTGCGCAGCGCCGTCACGAACCGACATGCCCGCTGCGGTGGATGCACCCAGCGATCCCGCCGCCGCCGTCGCCGCGCGCGGCTCTGTCGTGCGCAGCCAGCCGGCCGGCGCGACCGGCTCGGTCGGCACGAATGGTGCCGCGGACCGGTCCGGAGCTTTGTCCACCGGCGCCGCCTGCGTTGCGATCGACGCGGCCGGACGCGGCGGCGCGCTCGACCCGGTGCGCAACGCCGGCTCAATCTGCCTGGCCGGCCCACGCGCCGAGCCAGCGGACGCATCGGCGCGCCAGCTTGCGCCGGCGCCACGGGCGGCAGCCTCCTTGCTACCCGCGATGCCAGCCGCGGCACCGCCCGCAGCGGCGGCGCCCGCGCCGCGCCCGCTCGCGGGCGGACGCCACACCGTCGGCCGCGCGTAGCGACCCTTGCTGTTGCGCGGCGCCATCGTGTTGGTTGCGGGCGAAACATGCGACGACGCGCTGTCTTCGACGGTGCGGTGGCGGCGCGCATCCTCGTCGCGTTTCGCGAGTCCGCGCGACAGACCAAGGCCGAACGCGCCGTCGGCCCACGCGGCGACGTCGCTCCAGTGGAAGTCGATGAGCCATGGCAGGCTGATCAGAAGCAGCGCGAGCGCGGCGAGCGGCGTAGCGATATGGCCGACCAGATGCCCAAGCCCCGCGGCCAGCGCATGACCGAAACCGTTGACGCCGGCGATGCCGATCAGCGAGCCCTCGAGCGTGCAACTCGCGATCAGCACGCAGACGAAGCCGAGCCAAAGCCGGATCGTGCCGCGGCCGCGCAGACCCGCGCCGCCCGGCAGCATCGACTTCACGAGGCGCCACAAAAGAGGAATGAACCAGACGGCCGACCCGCCGAACCAGCCGAAAACTACCGTGTGCATACCAGACATCTACGAATGACGGAGCGCGCGAGAAGCGCAACCCGTCGAGTTTAAACGGCGCAGCGCGCGGCTTCGAAGGCCGGCGCGAGTCTCGAACGCGGCGCAAACTCGCATCATTTGTCGCTGCGATCGAACATCAGCGTGTCGCCGTTGTCGAGGATCAGCTGCATCTGCTGTGGCGCGCGCATCTGCACGCCGGTGCGCGCGATGCGCTCGAGCGCTTCGAGGAACGGCTTTTCGATGTCGCCGCCCGGCGACACGCAGGCCTTGCGCGTGCCGGCGAGGGTGCCGAAGCTCAGCTTGCCGTCCTTCAGCATGTACGAACCCATGAAACGGTTGCAGCCCGAAAAGCCGCTCGCATGGCGTCGGCCGCCTTCGGTCGACAACGTGAGCGTGAGCGGCTCCTGATCCTTCGACGGCACCGCGCGCACCGTGCCGTCGGCGTTCTTCCACGAGCTCAGCACCCAGCTGCTGTCGTCGAGCAGTTGCACGGCGGCGGGGTTGAACGGATCGGGCGGCGGCGCCGACGAATCCGGATGCTTCGGGATCGCGCAGGCACCGAGCAGCGCGGCGATGCTCAACGCGGCGACGGCCGTGCGCAGGCACGGAGTGATGCGCGCAAGACGTCGCGGGCGGGAGCAAATGAGCATGGCGTCGTTCCTGTTCAAACTGGCGAAGGCGTAAGGGTAACGTACTAAGCTTGTCGAGCGCGAGCGATGCGCGCGGTGACGCGACCGCGGCTGAGAGCGTCGACGCGGCGGCACGCTTGCGCCCGACCGCCACGGCCTCGCGAACGGCGCCCCCGAGCGCACCCTGAACGCACCCTGAGCGCCGCGCGGCAAGGGGGCCGCATGTTAACATCGCGGTCTATCCAATCCCACCCTCATCCCGACTTTTATCTGGAGTTCCCATGCAGATCGGCCAACGGATCGGCACCCCCCTTTCTGAATCCGCGACGCGCGTGATGCTGCTCGGCGCCGGCGAGCTCGGCAAGGAAGTGATCATCGCGCTGCAACGGCTGGGCGTCGAAGTGATCGCCGTCGACCGTTACCCGAACGCGCCGGGCCATCAGGTCGCGCATCGCGCGCACGTGATCGACATGACCGACCGCGCCGCGCTGCGCGCACTGGTCGAGCAGGAGCGCCCGCATCTGATCGTCCCTGAAATCGAGGCGATCGCCACCGACGAGCTCGCCGCGATCGAAACCGAGGCGCTCGCCGAGGTGATCCCGACCGCCCGCGCCACCCAGCTGACGATGAACCGCGAAGGCATCCGCCGCCTCGCCGCCGAGGAGCTCGGCCTCGCGACCTCGCCGTACGCATTCGCCGATTCGCTCGACGAGCTGCGCGCGGGCATCGCGAAGGTCGGCTATCCGTGCGTCGTGAAGCCGGTGATGTCGTCGTCGGGCAAGGGGCAGTCGGTATTGCGCAGCGACGCCGACGTCGAACCTGCGTGGCAGTACGCGATGGCGGGCGGCCGCGTGAATTTCGGGCGCGTGATCGTCGAGGGTTTCATCGACTTCGAATATGAAATCACGCAGCTCACCGTGCGCGCGATCGACCCGGCGAGCGGCGCGGTCAGCACGTATTTCTGCGACCCGATCGGCCACGTGCAGGTCGCGGGCGACTATGTCGAATCGTGGCAGCCGCAGCCGATGAGCCCGCTCGCGCTCGAGCGTTCGCGCGAGATCGCGCACAAGGTGACGGCGGCGCTCGGCGGCCGCGGCCTCTTTGGCGTGGAACTTTTCGTGCGCGGCGACGACGTATGGTTTTCGGAAGTCAGCCCGCGTCCGCACGACACGGGGCTCGTCACGCTGTGCTCGCAGCGCTTCTCGGAGTTCGAACTGCATGCGCGCGCGATTCTCGGCTTGCCGGTCGATACGTCGTTGCGTGCGCCGGGTGCGTCGGCGGTGATCTACGGTGGACGTGACGAAGCCGGCATCGCGTTCGAAGGCGTCGCGGCGGCACTCGCGGTACCCAACTCGGACCTGCGCCTGTTCGGCAAACCGGAGAGCTTCGTCAAACGCCGCATGGGTGTCGCGCTCGCGACCGGCGAGAATATCGACGAAGCGCGCTCGCGTGCGAAGCAGGCCGCGGCGGCGGTTCGGCCGGTATCGGCGAAGTAACCGGCAGGCGGTGACGCGCGGCGTGGGCCGCATTCGTTTCTGGCTTAGCGCAGCAAAGAGATCGGAGCAGAGGATCGTATGGCGCTTGAATCGCGCAGCAATCCGTGGCGTGGCGCGCTTCGCCGGGTCGGCGCACTCGGCGTGGCGTTCGCGCTGTGTGCCGGTATCAGCGGCTGCGGGCTCGCGGCGGCGCCGTGCCGGGTCGCTTCGGCGGGACTGAAGATCGTGCCGGTAGTCGGGCACGTCGCCGCCGCGCCGACCGATGCGTGTGCCAACGTAATCGATCCTTGAAACGTCGTTGAGCTGCCCTGTAACCCGCCAGTAACCCGTCTGTGACCGGCGTGGCGGCCGGTATGCCTTCCTTGCCTGATCCCCCGCAACAATCGAGGTGTTCGATGAAGACATGGCGTGTTGCATTCCTCACGGCGGCAGCATCGATGGTGGCCTGGCTGGCGGCATCTTCCGGCGGCGCCTCGGCCGCGCCGTTGCAGTTCAAGCATATCGAAGGCAAGAACCACCAGACGCGCAAATACACGTGCGCGACCGGCAAGATCCTGCAGGTCACCTACTGGAACGCGCAGAACGGCCAGAGCTTCGCCGTGCTGCCGGTGAAAGGCACCTCGATGCTGTTCGTCAGCACGGTCTCGGCGTCCGGCGTGAAGTATCAGGCCGGCAGCTATACGTGGTGGACCAAGGGTCCGCGCGCCAATCTATACGACCTGACGAGCGGCGAGAACGCGCCGCCGATTCTCTCCGACTGCGTCACGGTGATTCGCTGATTCATTGATCGGCGCATACCTGCACGTCGTGTGGCGGCTTCGATCTCTGCCTCCGCCTGCTTCTTCCCGCGTCCGGCCTCCTGTCCGTCGCGCGCATCGTTTCCGTTCGAGTAGTAAGCTGTCCAGCATGGCGTTCGCCATGCCGTTTGCCATGCCGCGCGCGCGATGCGGTGTTTCGCGCGCAGCCGTCGTCGTCTTCGATTGTCCGTCCCACGAGTCATCAAGCGAGACCCTCAATGAAAGCATCGGACCTGTTCGTCAAATCGCTGGAAGCCGAAGGTGTCGAGTATGTGTTCGGCATCCCCGGTGAAGAAAATCTCGATCTGCTCGAGTCGCTGCGC
Source organism: Paraburkholderia sp. JPY465 (assembly GCF_050436725.1). Taxonomy (NCBI): domain Bacteria; kingdom Pseudomonadati; phylum Pseudomonadota; class Betaproteobacteria; order Burkholderiales; family Burkholderiaceae; genus Paraburkholderia; species Paraburkholderia sp. JPY465. The sequence goes on along the minus strand of NZ_JBNDMT010000003.1, from coordinate 2,415,576 downwards.
CGCTCGAAAATCCGTCTGATCCTCACGCGCCACGAGCAGGCGGCCGGCTTCATGGCCGCCACCTACGGGCGGCTCACCGGCCGCACCGGAGTTTGTCTGGCGACGCTCGGCCCCGGCGCGACCAACTTCGTGACCGCGGCCGCGTACGCGCAACTGGGCGGCATGCCGATGCTGATGGTCACCGGCCAGAAGCCGATCAAGTCGAGCAAGCAGGGGCACTTCCAGATCGTCGACGTGGTGCGGATGATGGAGCCGCTCACCAAGTACACGCGGCAGATCGTGTCGATCGGCAATATTCCGGCGGCGGTGCGCGAGGCGGTGCGCCGCGCCGAGGAGGAGCGTCCGGGCGCCGCGCACCTCGAATTGCCCGAGGACGTCGCGCACGAGGAGGGCGACGGCAAGCCGATTCCGAAGAGCTACAGCCGCCGTCCGGTCGCCGAGGAGAAGGCGGTCGCGCGCGCGGTCGAGGCGATCACCGCCGCGAAACATCCGCTCCTGATGATCGGCGCGGGCGGCAACCGTAAGACCACGACGAAGATGCTGCGCGAGTTCGTCGACCAGATCGGCATTCCGTTTTTCACGACGCAGATGGGCAAGGGTGTGATCGACGAATCGCATCCGATGTGGCTCGGCAACGCGACGCTCTCCGACGGTGACTTCGTGCATCGCGCGATCGAGCACGCGGATTGCATCATCAACGTCGGTCACGACGTGATCGAAAAGCCGCCGTTTTTCATGCGCAGCGGCGAGGCGGGCGAGAAAACCGTGATCCACGTGAACTTCCTCGGCGCCGAAGTCGATCCGGTGTATTTCCCGCAGATCGAAGTGGTCGGCGATATCGCGAATGCGGTGTGGCAGCTCAAGGAGAGCCTGAAGACGCGTCAGGAACATTGGGACTTCACGCGCTTCAAGGAGATCAAAGAGCACTTCGAAGCGCATCTGGTGAAGGGCCAGCACGACGACCGCTTCCCGATGTACCCGGTGCGGATCGTCAACGACGTGTACGAGACCACGCCGGTCGACGGCATCGTGTGTCTGGATAACGGTATGTACAAGATCTGGTTCGCGCGCTACTACCGCGCGCACGAACCGAATTCGCTGCTGCTCGACAACGCGCTGGCGTCGATGGGCGCGGGCCTGCCGTCGGCGATCGCGAGCAAGATCGTACATCCGGAGCGCAAGGTGATCGCCGTGTGCGGCGACGGCGGCTTCATGATGAACTCGCAGGAGCTCGAAACGGCGGTACGCATGAAGCTCGACCTGGTGATCCTGATCCTGCGCGACGACGCGTTCGGCATGATCCGCTGGAAGCAGGAGAACATGAACTTCCCGGACTACGGCATGACGCTTGCGAACCCGGATTTCGTCGCCTACGCGCAGAGCTATGGTGCTCAGGGGCATCGGGTCGAGGCCGCCGAACAGTTCGCGCCGCTGTTGCGCGAGTGCTTCGTGACGCCCGGCGTGCACGTGATCGACGTGCCGATCGACTATTCGGACAACGAGCGCGTGCTCAATCGCGAGATCAAGCGGCTGTCCGCGCGGCTTTGAGTCTCTGTGCATCGACGCTTTGATTCGATTCAAGGAGAACGCGACATGTTGCAAAAGACCTATCCGTACTACCTCGCGAATGAGCCGGTGGCCGCGAACACCGACCTCGAAGTCACCGACAAATTCAGCGGCGAAGTCGCCACCCGCGTCGCGATGGCCGACGCGGCCGCGATCGACAAGGCGATCGGCCTCGCGGTCGATGCGATGCCCGCAATGCGCACGTACCCGCCGTTCAAGCGCCAGGCAGTGCTCGAACACTGCGTGAAGCGCTTTCGGGAGCGCTACGACGAACTGGCGCTCGCGCTGTGCATCGAGGCAGGCAAACCGATCAACGATTCGAAGGGCGAAGTCACGCGCCTGATCGATACGTTCAAGGTCGCCGCCGAGGAGAGCGTGCGCATCGACGGCGAGATCATCAATCTGCAGATTTCGCCGCGCGCGAACGGTTACCACGCGTACGTGAAGCGCGTGCCGATCGGGCCGTGCTCGTTCATCTCGCCGTTCAATTTTCCGTTGAACCTGACTGCGCATAAGGTCGCGCCGGCGATCGCGGCGGGCGTGCCATTCGTGCTGAAGCCGGCGAGCCGCACGCCGGTCGGCGCGCTGATCATGGGCGAAATTCTCGCGGAAACCGATCTGCCGAAGGGTGCCTTTTCGATTTTGCCCGCGCACCGCGACGGCGCCGACCTGTTTACGACCGACGAGCGCTTCAAGCTGCTGTCGTTCACCGGGTCGCCGGCGGTCGGCTGGGAGCTGAAGCGCAAAGCCGGCAAGAAGAAGGTGATTCTGGAGCTGGGCGGCAACGCGGCGGCGATCGTCGACGGCGATCAGGGCGGCAAGCTCGACTACGTGGTCGAGCGGCTCGCGTTCGGCGCGTTCTATCAGTCGGGGCAGAGCTGCATCGGCGTGCAGCGCATTCTCGCGCATGCGAGCGTCTACGACGCGCTGCGCGAGAAGCTGATCGCGAAGACGAAGTCGCTGGTGATGGGCGATCCGAAGAACGAGAAGACCTTCGTCGGCCCGATGATCTCCGAATCGGAGGCGAAGCGGCTCGCCGGCTGGATGGAGGGGGCGGTGCAGGCGGGCGCGCAGATCATCGCGGGCGGCAAGGTCGACGGCGCGATGTTTGAAGCGACGCTGCTCGAAGGCGTGAAGCGCGACACCGATCTGTATCGCAAGGAGGCGTTCGGGCCGGTCGCTATCCTCGAGCGCTTCAACGATTTCGAAGCGGCGCTCGCGCAGGTGAACGATAGCGACTTCGGCCTGCAGGCCGGCGTGTTCACCGATTCGCTCGCGCATGCGCATCGCGCCTGGGATGCGCTCGAAGTGGGCGGGGTCGTGATCAACGACGTGCCGTCGTTTCGCGTCGACAACATGCCGTATGGCGGCGTCAAGGATTCGGGTCTTGGGCGCGAAGGCGTGCGCTACGCGATCGAGGATATGACCGAGCTGCGGCTGATGGTGATGCGCGAGACGTGGTGAGCGGTCGATCTGACGCGGGCAGGGCGGGGGGGGGGGCGGCTGACGAACGCCGCGCGCCGCCCGCCCAGGCGCGCGGCTGTCATGCCACTGTCGTCTGTGCGCACTACGCTGCGACCGGAGCAACGGCCGCGAGCGGCCGGCCGGCCTTCGCGAGCGTTTTTGCTGAAGTGCTACAATACTGGGCTTTCGGCGGGTGTTTCCGCCAACCGGAGCCGGCCGCATTGACCGAACTCAGACGGGTCTCGCGCGGAACGACGTGGCTCCGCCTTCATCCTGATGCCCTCCGCGGCTCCGACCGCTGCCGCGCGCATCCGCGCCACGCGCCTTTTTAGCGAAAGCCACCATGTCCGACACAGCCGTCACGCCCAGCACCGAGACTTTTGATCAATTCGGCCTCGCGCCCGACATCCTGAAGGCCATCAAGGAATCGGGCTACACGTCGCCAACGCCGATCCAGGCGAAGGCGATCCCGGTCGTGCTGGCGGGTCGTGACGTGATGGGCGCCGCGCAGACCGGCACCGGCAAGACCGCGAGCTTCTCGCTGCCGATCATCCAGCGTCTGCTGCCGCAAGCCAATACGAGCGCGTCGCCGGCACGCCATCCGGTGCGTGCGCTGATCCTCACGCCGACCCGCGAACTCGCCGACCAGGTGGCCGCGAACGTGCAGGCCTATGCGAAGCACACGGCACTGCGTAGCGCGGTCGTGTTCGGCGGCGTCGATATGAATCCGCAGTCGGAGCAGCTGCGCCGCGGCGTCGAAATCCTGATCGCGACGCCGGGCCGTCTGCTCGATCACGTGCAACAGAAAACCGCGAATCTGGGCCAGGTGCAGATGCTCGTGCTCGACGAAGCCGACCGCATGCTCGACATGGGCTTCCTGCCCGACCTGCAGCGCATCCTGAACCTGCTGCCGAAAGAGCGCCAGACGCTGCTCTTCTCCGCGACGTTCTCGGGCGAAATCAAGAAGCTCGCCGCAACCTATCTGCGCAACCCGCAGACCATCGAAGTCGCGCGCAGCAACTCGACCGCGACCAATGTCACGCAGATCGTCTACGAAGTCGCCGAGGGCGACAAGACCGGCGCGGTCGTGCAACTGATCCGCGAGCGCGGCCTGAAGCAGGTGATCGTGTTCTGCAACAGCAAGATCGGCGCGAGCCGGCTAGCGCGCAGCCTCGAACGGGATGGAGTGGTCGCGACGGCGATTCACGGCGACCGCTCGCAAAGCGAGCGCATGCAGGCGCTCGACGCATTCAAGCGCGGCGAAGTCGAGGCGCTGGTCGCGACCGATGTCGCCGCGCGCGGTCTCGACATCGCCGAACTGCCGGCGGTGATCAACTTCGACCTGCCGTTCAACGCCGAAGACTACGTGCACCGGATCGGCCGGACGGGCCGCGCGGGCGCATCGGGCGACGCGCTGTCGCTGTGCAGCCCGAACGAGCGCAAGCAACTGGCCGACATCGAGAAGCTGATCAAGCGCCCGCTCGACCTGCAGCGCCTGACCGTCGAGGCGCCGGTGCGCCATCATCACGATGATCGTTCGCTGCGCCGCGAGCGCAGCGAATCGCGCGACGAGCGCAGCCGCCGCCGCACGGGCGGGGCGTCGGGTTCGTATGACCGTCCGCATCATCATCGCGCGCAACCGATCGACGATTTCTTCCTGAAGCCGTACGAGCCGTCGCCGGCATCGGCGCACAAGGTCGAGGAGACGGCCGCGCCGCAAAAGGCAGCGCCGAAGCGGCAACTGGCCGCGTTGCTCGGTGGCTTCGGAATGCCGAGGAAGACGCCCTCGTCGTCGTAAGGCGGGCTGTCGGATTCAGAGCTCGGGGTGCAACGCCCCGAGCGCAAAATCGGTGGGGCCGCGCGTTTTGATGTTTCGGAGAACGCAGCAGGCTCCACGCATAAGCATCATCTCGATGCGCTAATGTTCATCCGTTTTGCCCAGGCCGCGGTCGCGGCGCTGTAGAACTGCTCCAGCGTCGCACGCGGCTCGCTTCCCAGCTCCAGTCCCAGATGCCGTGCCGCCGCGCCTAATGCTTCGAGCGGCTTGTCGCTATCGAGCGCGGTCGCGCCGTTCTGTTTGCTCAGCTTCTCGCCGTGCTCGTTCGTGACGACCGGCACATGCAGATATTCGGGCGTCGCCACGCCCAGACAACGCTGCAGATAAATCTGCCGCGCCGTCGAATCCATCAGATCCGCGCCGCGCACGATGTGCGTGATGCCCGCGTCCGCATCGTCCACCACCACCGCCAGCTGATACGCCCATTGATCGTCCGCGCGGCGCAGCACGAAATCGCCGACCTCAGTCGCGAGGTTTTGCGTCTGCGGACCCTGCCAGCGGTCGTCGAACGTGATCACGGCCGAGTCGCGGTCGGGCACGCGCAGGCGCCACGCGCGCGCCGGCTTGCCGTGCAGACCGGTGCGGCAGGTGCCGGGGTAGGCGAGCGTGGTGTTGCGCGCGTGCGCGTGCAATAGCGAATCGGCGATTTCCTTGCGCGTGCAGCCGCACGGATAGACGAGACCGGTCGATTTCAACCGCTCAAGCGCCTGCTGATAGCGCGCGATACGCTGGCTTTGCCAGACCGGCGTTTCGTCGGCGCGCATGCCGAAGCGTTCGAGGGTCGCGAGGATGTCCTCGGCGGCCCCGGGCACCGTGCGCGGTCCGTCGATATCTTCGACACGCACCAGCCACGCGCCGCGCTGCGCGCGCGCGTCGAGCCAGCTCGCGAGCGCGCTCACCAGCGAGCCGAAATGCAGCGGGCCGGTCGGCGAGGGTGCGAAGCGTCCGCGATAGGTCATGGCGTGGGGACGTCAGGCGGGGCGCCCGCGCCGCGAGGCACCCCGGCTGTCATTACGCGGCGCACGCGGCCTTGCTGTCCGGATGGCACGCCGGGCAGGTCTTGCCCGCGACGTACATCGGCGATTGCTGTTGCTCGGGCGTGACTACCGCGCGGCAGCCGAAGCATTGCGCGGTCGCGGTCGGTTCGAGTTGCGGATTCAGCGCGGTGCGATAGTCGAACACGAAGCAGTCGCCGTGATAATGCGCGCCGCCCACTTCCTCGAAGTATTTGAGGATGCCGCCTTCGAGCTGGTACACGTTCTCGATGCCGACGTCCTTCATATGGATCGCGGCCTTCTCGCAGCGGATGCCGCCCGTGCAGAACGACACGACCGTCTTGCCTTCGAGGTCGGCGCGGTTATTCTCGATCACCTCGGGGAATTCGCTGAACTTCGTGATCCGATAGTCGAGCGCGTTGTCGAACGTGCCGACGTCGACTTCGAACGCGTTGCGCGTGTCGAGCATCACGACCGGACGGCCTTCGTCGTCGTGACCGCGGTCGAGCCAGGTCTTCAGCGTGGGCGCGTCGACGAACGGCGCGCGGCCGAGTTCGGGGCGGATCGCCGGCTTTTTCATTGTGATGATTTCGCGCTTGAGCTTGACCAGCATGCGCGTAAACGGCTGCTTGTCCGACAGGCTTTCCTTGAACTGCAGATTCGCGAACTTGCCTTCGAACAGCGCGTCGTGGCGGATGTAGTCGATGAACGCGTCGGTGTTCTCGCGCGTGCCGGCGATGAACAGGTTGATGCCTTCCGGCGCGAGCAGGATAGTGCCGCGCAGGCCGAGCGCATTGCAGCGTTCGGTGACGAATGGGCGCCAGGCGGCGGTGTCTTCGATGGTCGCGAATTGATACGCGGCGAGGTTGACGATACTCATGTGTGTTCTGCGGTAAAGATGGCCAGCGTGGCAAAGGGCGGCGGGCCGTGCCGCCGCTGTCGCGCCCCCCGTATAAGACCCGGGGTTTGGCGCGCGGTTTCGCGCGCGTTTGCCGCGTATTTGCCAGTTGAATGGCAAGGCCGAAACAGGCGAAACTTCTATTATCCCTCAACCGGGGATTTTCCCCGGCCTGGCCGAATGGCTAATGGGTTGCGCTAGCGCAAACAACGCTCTCGCCGACCTCGTCCTGGCCGGATGGCCAACGCGCCGTTTTGACCTGAAATCTGCGGAAGGGTGGGGTTACAATGTCGCCCATGTCAGATCCCCGCTTCGTCCATCTCCGCGTTCACTCCGAATTCTCGATTGCCGACGGCATCGTGCGTCTCGACGACATCGTCGCGGCGGCGGCCAAAGACGGTCAGGGCGCGCTCGCGCTCACCGACCTCGGCAACGCGTTCGGCCTCGTCCGTTTCTACAAGGAAGCGCGTGGCAAAGGGGTCAAACCCATTGCCGGCTGCGACGTCTGGATCACCAATCCGGACGACCGCGACAAGCCTTCCCGTCTGCTGCTGCTGGTCAAAGACCGCCGCGGTTACCTGAACCTTTGCGAATTGCTCAGCAAGGCCTCGCTGACGAACCAGTATCGCGGCCGCGCGGAAATCGAAGCCGGCTGGCTCGAAACCGGGTTGGGCGAAGGGTTGCTCGCGCTGTCGGGCGCACAGCAGGGCGACATCGGTCTTGCGCTCGCGGCGGGCAACGAAGAGGCGGCGAAGCGCAATGCACGGCATTGGGCGAAGGTGTTCCCGGGCGGCTTTTATATCGAGCTGCAGCGCTACGGTCAGCCTGGCGGCGAGCAGTACGTGCAACAGGCGGTCGCGCTCGCGGCATCGCTGAAACTGCCGGTCGTCGCGACGCACCCGATGCAGTTCATGACGCCGGACGACTTCACCGCGCACGAAGCGCGCGTGTGTATTTCCGAAGGCGATATTCTTGCGAATCCGCGTCGCCAGAAGCGCTTCACGGCCGAGCAGTACTTCCGCACGCAACAGGAAATGGCCACGCTGTTCGCGGACATTCCTTCGGCGCTCGCGAACACAGTGCAGATCGCGAGGCGCTGCAATCTGACGCTCGAACTCGGCAAGCCGAAGCTGCCGCTCTTTCCGACGCCCGACGGCATGTCGCTCGACGACTACCTGGTGCAGCTGTCGAAAGAAGGCCTCGAAAAGCGGCTCGAACAGTTGTACCCGGACGAGGCCGAGCGCGACGCGCAGCGCGCGACGTACTACCAGCGCCTCGAATTCGAGTGCGGCACGATCATCAAGATGGGCTTTCCGGGCTACTTCCTGATCGTTGCAGACTTCATCAACTGGGCGAAGAACAACGGCGTGCCGGTCGGTCCTGGCCGCGGTTCGGGCGCGGGTTCGCTGGTCGCCTATGCGCTCGGCGTGACCGATCTCGATCCGCTGCGCTACAACCTGCTGTTCGAACGTTTCCTGAATCCGGAGCGGGTGTCGATGCCCGACTTCGATATCGACTTCTGCCAGCACGGCCGCGATCGCGTGATCCAGTACGTGAAGGAAAAGTACGGTGCGAACGCGGTGTCGCAGATCGCGACGTTCGGCACGATGGCGGCGAAGGCGGCGGTGCGCGACATCGGCCGCGTGCTCGATCTCGGCTACATGTTCACGGACGGCGTCGCGAAACTGATCCCGTTCAAGCCGGGCAAGCACGTGACCATCGCCGACGCGATGAAGGAAGAGCCGCTATTGCAGGAGCGCTTCGACAACGAAGACGAAGTGCACCAGCTGCTCGAACTCGCGCAGCGCGTAGAGGGCTTGACGCGTAACGTCGGTATGCACGCGGGCGGCGTGCTGATCGCGCCCGGCAAGCTGACCGATTTCTGCCCGCTTTATACCCAAGGCGACGACAGCGGCGTCGTCAGCCAGTACGACAAGGACGACGTCGAGGCGGTCGGCCTCGTGAAGTTCGACTTTCTGGGCCTGACCACGCTGACCATTCTGGATTGGGCCGAGCGCTATATCCGCCGCCTCGATCCGTCGAAGCAGGACTGGTCGCTAGGCCAGGTGCCGCTCGACGACCCCGCGTCGTTCTCGATCCTGAAGAAAGCGAACACGGTCGCCGTGTTCCAGCTGGAAAGCCGCGGCATGCAGGGCATGCTGAAGGACGCGCAGCCCGACCGCTTCGAAGACATCATCGCGCTCGTCGCGTTGTACCGCCCGGGTCCGATGGACCTGATCCCGAGCTTCTGCGCGCGTAAGCACGGCCGCGAGGTGGTGGAATATCCGGACCCGCGCGTCGAACCTGTTCTGAAGGAGACCTACGGCATCATGGTCTACCAGGAGCAGGTGATGCAGATGGCGCAGATCATTGGCGGCTACTCGCTGGGCGGCGCCGACCTGCTGCGTCGCGCGATGGGTAAGAAAAAGCCCGAGGAGATGGCCCAGCACCGCGAGATTTTCGCGGAAGGCGCGGCCAGGAACGGCCTCACGCGGGAGAAGTCCGACGAAATCTTCGACCTGATGGAGAAGTTCGCGGGCTACGGCTTCAACAAGTCGCACGCGGCCGCCTACGCGCTGCTCGCGTACTACACCGCGTGGCTGAAGGCGCACCATCCGGCCGAATTCATGGCGGCCAACATGTCGCTCGCGATGGACGACACGGACAAGGTCAAGATCCTGTTCGAAGACTGTCTCGCGAACAAGATGGCCGTGCTGCCGCCGGACGTGAACCTGTCCGCGTATCGCTTCGAGCCGGTCGCCGAAGCCGACGGCAAGCGCTCGCGCACGATCCGCTATGGTCTGGGCGCGATCAAGGGGAGCGGCCAGAACGCGATCGAAGAAATCCTGCGCGCGCGCGAGGACGGCCGCTTCATCGACATCTTCGATTTCTGCAATCGCGTCGACCGGCGCATCGTCAATCGACGCACTATCGAAGCGCTGATTCGCGCCGGCGCGTTCGACACATTGCATCCGAACCGCGCGCAGCTGATCGCCTCGGTGTCGCTGGCGATGGAAGCGGCCGAGCAGGCAGCGGCCAATGCGCTGCAGGCGGGTCTGTTCGACATGGGCGACGCGCCGTCGCAAGGCCACGAACTCGTCGACGAACCCGAGTGGCCGGAAAAGCGCAAGCTGCAGGAAGAAAAGGCCGCGCTCGGTTTCTACCTGTCGGGCCATCTGTTCGATGCCTACAAGGACGAAGTGCGCCGTTTCGTGCGCCAGAAGATCGGCGAGCTGAAGGAAGGGCGCGACAAGCTGGTTGCGGGCGTGATCGTGTCGCTGCGCACGCAGATGACCCAGCGCGGCAAGATGCTGATCGCGCTGCTCGACGACGGCACCGGTCAGTGCGAAGTGACGGTCTTCAACGAGGTCTTCGAAGAACACAAGCAGCTGTTCAAGGAAGACGAACTGCTGATCGTGCAGGGCCAGGCGCGTAACGACGCGTTTACGGGCGGCATCCGCTTCACCGTCGAAACGGTGATGGATCTCGGCCGCGCACGCTGCCGCTACGCGGACTCGCTGAAGGTGCAGATGAACGGCAACGCTAACGCGCAGGCATTGCGCCGGGTGCTCGAAGCTCACACCGCCGGCAAGGACGAGCAAGCCGCACCGGCGGCCGCCACACGTGGCAACGGCGGCGGCAATGGCGGTGGGCGTGGCGGCTTCGGCGGCGATGGCGGCCGTCAGCGTCAGGCGGTGCAGATTCCGAATGGGCTCGCGGTGCAGGTGGTTTATCGCAGCGAGCATGCGCAAGGCGAAATGCGTCTGGGCGACGCGTGGCGCGTGAAGCCGACCGACGAACTGCTCGCCGCGCTGCGCGGCGAGTTTGCGGGAAGCTCGATCGAGATCGTGTATTGAGCGAGGTCGGCGGTGTGGATCGGCCGGTGCCGCGGGTACCGGCTAATCTGAGCTCGGCTTATCGCCCGCCGGTTTTTTCGAGCCGCGCCAGCTTCAGAAACCGGTAGTACACCGTCTCCGCATTGAACAGCGCGATCATCAGCCCGGCGCGGCCATCCAGAAAACCGCGCCGCAGCAGATAAGTCCGTACGAACGCCCACAGGCCGCGCCCGATAGCAAGACGAATGCTGCCTTTTTGGCCGGCCTCGTAACGCTGCCGCGCGCCGGCCGTCGAATACGCGTCGAGCTTGCGCAGCACGCCCTCGAAGTCCTCGTACGAGTAGTGCATCAGCTTGCCGGTCAGGCGTTGCGCGGGCGTATCGAACACGAGGCGCTCGTGCACGAGATCGTCGGAGAAGCGCGCGGCGCCGCGTTTGAAAAGGCGCGGAATCCAGTCCGGATACCAGCCGCTGTGATGGACCCATTGGCCGCAGAAGCTCGACAGACGGTCCACCGCGTAGACGTCGGCGGTGGGTGCGGCGAGCGCCGCGCGAATCGATGCGGCAAGTTCCGGCGTGACGATTTCGTCGGCGTCGAGCGACAGGATCCAGTTGGTGGTCAGTGCATCGACCGCACGGTTCTTTTGCGGGCCGAAGCCCGGCCAGTCCGTTTGTTCGATGACGCGTGCGCCGTGCGCGCGAGCGATGTCGGCGGTGCCGTCGGTGCTGCCGCCGTCGATCACGACGATCTGGTCGGCGAAGGCCACGGCCTGCAGGCATTCGGCGAGCCGCGCCGCAGCGTTCCGGGTGATGATGGCAACGCCAAGAGTGGTTTCTTGCATACCTGAGTTGCGTGGAGGACGAAGTGACGGAGCGGGCCCCGCGATGCGGCAATCGAGCAGCGAGTATACACATCCCATCCGGCCCTACACCACAGCGCGTTTCCGCCAAGGTGTTGCGCGCATGCCGTCGCGCGCCGGGCGCCGGCCGTCATCTGCAACCGATTACAATGCTCTTTTTTGATATTCCACGCGGCCGCCCAACCCTGCGCCGCGTGCTCGCCGTTCCGCATTTCCAGAGGATTCCTTGAGCGCGAAGCCAACGTTAAGCAAACCCATGGGTTCAGGCGATGCGTCGTCGCCGGCCGTCGTCCTGCGGCGCCTGTGGCCATTCATCAAGCCGCTGCTGTGGGTCGTGGTCGGCGCGATTGTCGCGATGGCGGTGAGCGCCGGCACCGACGCCGCCATTCCCGCACTGCTCAAGCCACTGCTAGACAAGGGCTTCGGCTCGCACGCGGTCGACAAGACCAAGTGGCTCGTACCGATCGCGGTGATCGGCCTCGCGCTGATTCGCGGCGTGTCGCAGTACGCATCCGGCTATCTGCTCGCGTACGTGTCGAACAAGATCCTGCTCGAACTGCGTCTGAAGATGTTCGACCGCATGATCCACACGAGCGTCGCGTTCTTCCAGCGTGAAACCGCGAGCACGGTGATCAACGCGATCGTCTTCGAGGTCAACCAGATCCTGAACGTGCTGCTGAGCGTGATGGTCACGCTCGTGCGCGACTCGCTGACGGTGATCTTCCTGCTCGGCTATCTGTTCTATCTGAACTGGCGGCTGACGTTGATAGTCGCGGTGCTGCTGCCGGGCATCGGTTGGTTGGTCGGCAAGATCAATCGCCGGCTGCGGCGCCTGAACCGCGAGCATCAGCTGCTCACCAACGAGCTGTCGTACATCGTCGAGGAGACGGTGGGCGGCTACAAGGTCGTCAAGGTGCATAACGGCGAGCAGTACGAGATGGACCGCTTCAACTCGATGAGCCGGCGCCTGCGCGGCTACGCGATGCGCATGACGGTGTCCGGCGGCCTCGCGCAGCCGTTGACGCAGTTCCTCGCGTCGATCGCGCTCGCGGTCGTGATCACGATCGCGGTGGTGCAGTCGTCGTCGGATCAGACGACGGTCGGCGGCTTCGTCGCGTTCGTCACGTCGATGCTGCTGATCATTTCGCCGCTCAAGCATCTGATGGACGTGAACCAGCCGTTGCAGCGCGGTATGACCGCGGCCGAACTGATCTTCGGTCTGATTGACGAACCCGCCGAGCCGAAGGGCGGCGGCAAGCCGCTCGCTCGCGCGCGCGGTGAGGTCGAGTTCCGCGACGTGTCGTTCACCTATGGCACCAGCTCCACGCACAACCGTCACACGCTCGACCAGGTGTCGTTCAAGGTCGCCCCGGGCGAGATGGTTGCGCTTGCGGGTCCGTCGGGCAGCGGCAAAACCACGCTCGTGAACCTGCTGCCGCGCTTCTTCGATCCTACCGGCGGTGCGATTCTGGTCGACGGCGTCGCGCTGCCCGAGTACGACCTGCATGCGCTGCGCAGCCAGATCGCGATGGTGAGCCAGGACGTCGTGCTGTTCAACGACACCATCGCGCACAACGTCGCGTACGGCCAGGAGGTCGATGCTGAGAAGGTCAAGGCGGCGCTGCGCGCTGCGAACCTGTGGGACACCGTGCAGGCGATGCCGCAGGGTATAGAGACGCTCGTCGGCGACAACGGCATGATGCTGTCGGGTGGCCAGCGCCAGCGTCTCGCGATCGCGCGCGCGATCTACAAGGACGCGCCGATCCTGATTCTCGACGAAGCGACGTCGGCGCTCGATTCCGAGTCCGAGCGCCACGTGCAGGCGGCGCTCGAAACGCTGATGAAGGGCCGCACGACGCTCGTGATCGCGCACCGTCTGTCGACCATCGAGCGCGCCGACCGCATCCTCGTGATGGAAGCGGGGCGGATCGTCGAGCGTGGCAGCCATCGCGAGCTGCTCGAACACGACGGCTTGTACGCGCATCTGCATCGCATCCAGTTCCAGCAAAGCCCGGTTTGATCCGGCACATTGCGGACGCATCGCGCAGCGCTTCGTGACCCAGGTCGCGTCGCAAAGCACCGCCCAGACCCGGGCGTCGTCCTCAGGCCTTTCCGCCCCGCACGACCCGCTTGATCCAGATGCCCGGCGCATAAACCACCGGGCAACTCGCGTACAGAAACATCCGAATCCGCAGCCCGAGCTTCACGCCGGTGCTGCGCGTCACGAGGCCAATGCGTTCGCCGAGGCTGCCCGCTTCGAACATCGCGTGGATGAACTGCTCACGCGCGAGCTTCGGCGCCATCGCCGCGCGCATGCGTTCGCCGACACCGGCGATCTCAGCGTCGCGCTGCAGCTGCGCGAGCTCCGCGAGTCCGTAGCGATTGCTCTGCCGCATCCGCGCGATCAGCTCATCGACCGACTGATAACGGCGCTTGCGCGAGACTCCGCCGCGCCGGTAGCGCACCAGCGGCTCGCGCAGGCTGATCGCGCCGCCCGACAGGATCGCGCGCAGCACCATGATCTGATCCTCGGCGGCGGCGCCCGGCAGCATCGGCCCGAAGCGCTCGATCAGGCGTCGCGACCAGGTATGCGCGGCGCCGATCAGCCATGGACGCGCGACGAGCCAGTCGTCGAAGCTGCGATAGCGGTCGAGCTCGGTCGGGCTCACGCGCTCGTGCACGTGACCTGTATCGTCCATGTCGGCGAGGTCGGTGGCGATCAGGTCGGGGCGGCGTCCGTGCGCGAGCCAGCAGTCGACGACGCGCCTGCAGCGCTCGGGCGCGGACATGTCGTCGCCGGCCGCGACGAACAGCAACTCGCCTTGCGCCAACTGCGCGAGTTGCGACAGGTGCGCGCTGATGCCCTGGTTTACCGTATTGCGCCGCGCGATCACGCGATGCGGCCCGCTGTAGCCGGCGATTGCCGCTTCGATAGCGGCGTAGGTCGCGTCGCTGGACGCGTCGTCGGAGACGATGATTTCGAGCGGCTCGTAGGTTTGCGCGAGCGCGCTGCGCACGGCGTCACCGATCTGCTCTGCCTGGTTGTAGGCGATCACGAGCATCGAGACGAGGGGGCGGTTGGTGTCGGCCGTTGCAGGAGTTGCGAGGTGCGGCAGGCTATCTGTCATGGAGTCGGGGAGAAGGCGATTGGCCTAGATTTTAGCCGCTGACCGCCGCGCCGCGCGACGCACACGGCAATCCCGAACGACACGTGCTGAACCGGGCGAAAACCATCCTTTACAATTGCCGCTGCCCCGCAACTGCGCACCCACGGCCTCGTCCGCGCGTGCGCCTCACCGAGACCGATCCTTGTCAGAGCCGACCCTCGACCCGAACCACCGGCCCCTCACCGATATCGCGCTGACCGCGCAGGCGCTGAAGAACAGCGGCGGCGCGGAGCGCTACACGCGCGACGTGATCGCCGGCCTGCATCGGCTCGGTCTGCGCCCGACGCTGTTCGCGCGCGAGATCGACCGCGCGCTTCCCGAGGCCGCGTGGATCGATGCGCAGCCGCTCAACGTGCGCTGGGCGCCGCGCAAGCTGCGCAACCTCGCGTTCGACTGGCGTCTTAAGCAGCGTTTGAAGCGGCACCGTCCGGCGTGCGTGTTCTCGATCAATCACTCGACGCATGCCGACGTCGCGTTGTGCGGCGGCACGCATCCGGGCTCGCTCGAAGCCGCGGGCCGCACCCCGCGCCGCAGCGACGAATGGCAGATCGAGCTCGAGCGGCGCGTCTATACGCGGGCGCGTGCGATCGTCGCGCATTCGCAACTGATGAGCCGCGAGTTGCAGCGTTTCTATCACGTGCCGGCTCAGCGCATCGACGTGCTCTATCCGCCCGTCGACACCGCGCGCTTCAAGCCGCTCGACGCCGCCGCGCGCGCGGCCATGCGCCGCCAGCTCGGCGTGCCCGACGATCGCGTGATGTTCGTGTTCTCGTCGACGAGCCATGAGCGCAAGGGCTATCCGTTGCTCGAAGCGTTTTTCTCGCGCACGACGCTGCCGGTCTGCCTCGTCGTCGCGGGCCGCCCGGTGCCGAAAACCGGCGACACAATCCGTTACGCGGGTTACAGCAAAGAGATCGAGAAGCTGTTCGCGGCCGCCCGATTTCACCGTCGTCGCGTCGGCGTACGAGCCGTTCGGGCTCGTCGGTGTCGAGTCGGTGATGTGCGGCACGCCGCTCGTGATCGCCGAGAACGTCGGCTCGGCGGAGACCGTGACCGGCGCCGCGAAGATCGAGTTTTCGCGGCAGTCCGACGGCAGTTTCGAGCGCGCGATCGGGCAGGCGGTCGAACGTGTGAAGAGCGGCGCCGCGCGCATCGCGGTGCCGCGCGACAGCCTCGTGTACGACCCGAGCGTCGACGCGCATGTCGCGGCGCTTTACGAAGTGTTCACGCGAGGATGACGGCGGGGCTTAGTTCTCGAGGCGCCGCTGCTCTATGCTAATGCGCGTGTTCGTGCGCGCACTCGCCGCAGCGCAAGCCGCCAGCCCAGACGCATACGCTTTTGCAGCCGAATTCGCGGGGATCCTACGGCGGGGGGCCGCGTCGCTTCGCGGGCTGCGTCTACCTTAATCTGGTCAACAAACCGCTCAAGAGCGGCCAGCTCATTCTCTCGGGAAAAAAGCGTGCGCAATCTGGCCATCCCAGGCTCAAGCTCACTGAGATCGTCCGTGCTATTGGACAGTAAACGCGCTCGTGCCTCGATCCTACGGACGAAATCTCCAAGATCGCCAACGGAGACTTCTTCGAAGTTCGGTGATGCCCAGTATTCCCGACCGCCACCGCCGTGGTACCCAATCACATAGTTTCCACAGAGCGCGGCCTCGACTGGCGGCAGACCCAATCCTTCCAACCCTGAAAACGACATGAATATCCGCGATTCCTTAAGCAGGGTTGCGACTTCTCTTTCATTCATACCGTCGATGCCGCGAATTTCCCAACTCGGAGGGAGTCGCTTCTTCAATGCGAAGACGACCGCAGCCGCATGTGCACCGTTCTTGCGCGGCATAAACGTGATGAGGTTGCGTTTCTTGCCGCCGGCACTAAATTCGCTGTCATTCACGGAGCAAAACACTCGCCTTATCCGGCCTGTCAGATGCGGATAGTGAAGCGAAATCAGGGAGGAGGTGTCTTCGGAGATTGACAGGATGGCAGTCGCATTCTGGTATGCGTAATCTACGTCGGCATCGGTACAACCGCTATCGCGGTCACGCAGATAGTAGCCGTTCTGAACAAAAATCGAGTACTTCAGTCTGCGCGGAACCAGAATGCGCGCGAGCTGCGCCGCTTTGATCTCTGGCAACACCAGATGATCTGTCGGACGCAGCTTTCTGTCGGAAGTCAGTTGGGCACCGTGTTCGGCCCAAGGATACTCATAACCACGCCTATCGTGCATGATCGCTGAGGTAATCAAGCCACTACTATTCAGGCGGCTGGAATGGTCGTAGATGACTTTAACCCCGCCAGCATGCTCGTTTGCCCTCGGCGATGTGCAAAAATACACTAAACGCACTCTCACTTCTCCCTCGGTTATTTATTTCCGCTTGTGTGCTTCAAACACTTTGCGTCTCCATGATCATGGAGACGACGAACGGGCGGTGAAACGGCTCCTGCAATGCGTTTATCAAGCGGGAATCGTGCGAGCAATTCCAGACAGATCACTGTAACCTTGGTCGACGGGCCAATTCGCCGCCGCTGCATTGGACCGTAGCCGAATCCGAAGATGGGAACTTGGCAGCGCTCTCTGCGGTGATGCCGTCGCTGCTAGGGGAGCGTATGGTGGCCGACTGTGATGCCGCCCATTCGCGTTTGCGCGTGTCTATTACCGCCAGCAGCGTCGCCACCAGCAGTGCGATTAGTGCCGTCACCATGATCGGCACCAGCACGTCGATCGTGAGTCCGAAGATTGCCGTACTCGTTGCGACCGCGAGACCCGAATACGATGCGGCGCGAATCACCGGGTCGCTCGCATGCCGGTGTCGCCAAAAATACACCGTGATGCCGTAGTAAAACAGCAGCAGGCACACCACGCCGACCGCGCCCATCTCGGCGAGCGTCGAGAAAAAATCGCTATGCGCGCGCTCGTTGACGATCTCGGCCTTCACTTCGCCGCGGCTGGCCATCGCGCCGAGCTCGTCGACCAGATGGCCCTTGCCGATGCCCCACATCGGATGCCGCGCGAAGATCATCCGCGATGCGTTCCACAGTTGCAGGCGCAGACCGGTGGCGGTGGCGTCCTCGCCCTTGTGCATCATCGATACATCGTTCGGCACTTCGGCGAAGCGCTTCTGAACCCGTTCGGTCGACAACAGGCCGCCCGCGCCGATCGCGATCACGAGCGTCGCGACCAGCAGGCGCTTTTTCCGCGTGAACCAGTGGTACTGCATGCCGAGCAGCATGACGAACACCGGCACCGCAAGCCAGCCGCCGCGCGAGCCCGACAGAAACGACGCATAGCCGCCCGACACGAGCGCGAGCACGCGTGGCACGAGCACGCGCCAGTCGCGCGGATTATCCCAGCCGAGCGTGAATACCGACAGGAACGCGAGCAGCAGCGCGGTATCGCCGAACGGAATCGCGTTCGTGTACGAGTTGTTCAGGCGGTTCGCATCGGTCCAGCCGCCGGGCGGCTGATTGATGATCGCCCATGCGCCGACCGCGAGCGCGCCGGCCGCACAGCCCCAGCCGATCATGCGCAGATTGCGCGACGGCAACTGGCGCAGCAGCAGGAACACCAGCAGCGCGAACACGAAGCGCGCGACCGAGTCGAGTTCGCGTGGCATCCAGTAGCCGAGCACCAGCTGCTGCGCGCCGATCCCGACGACGAACGCGAGCATGCCGATCGTGAACCAGCGATAGGTGCGCAACGCGGAGAAATAGCCCGGCATGCGCCGGTTGACGATGGCCGCGCCGAGCGCGAGCGCGACGAGTGCGAAAAAGCAGTAGCCGGTGCCGCCGCGCCACATGAGATTGACCGCGGGCGCGAGAAACAGCAGCACCGACGTGAGCCAGACGAGACTGGAAGCAAAAATCATAGGTCTACGTTATCGATGAGCACACTACCGTTCCGGTGGTGAAATTGCAGGGGACGCCGGACCATTTGAGGTTTTTCAAGACGGCAGAGCGATCCGGATTATAACCATGCGCTTCCTTGCGGAATGCTTGCCGCCGCACGCGCTAAGGTTCCGTCGGCCCGCGGTATGCGGCGCGGCGGCGGGCGGCGCCTGTCGTGCGTGCGGGCGGGGGGCGGTACAATCGCGCGACATTCATGGCCGGCGTGCGGCGCGTGCCGCGCCCCGCGCCCAGCTCAACGGACCGACTCGATGTTCTCAATCATCATCCCGACCTGGAACAACCTGCCTTATCTGCGCCTCGTGATCAAAAGCCTGCGCCGTCATTCGACGTATCCGCACCAGATCATCGTGCACGTGAACGACGGCTCGGACGGTACGCTCGCGTGGGTGCGCGACGAGGGCATCGAGCACACGGCGTCCCCAGGCAATATCGGCATCTGCCACGCGGTCAATATCGCGGCGGCGCGCGCGACGCAGGACTACATCGTCTACATGAACGACGACATGTACTGCTGTCCCGGCTGGGATGAAGCGCTCGTCAAGCGTCTCGCGCAGATGCCGGCCGACAGGCTATTCATGCTGTCGGGCACGATGATCGAGCCGGTCGATTCGGGCAATCCATGCGTGGTCGTGCGCGACTTCGGCCGCGATGCGCAGGTGTTTCGCGCTGACGAGCTGGTCGCTGCCGCGCCCAGCCTCGTGCGTGCCGACTGGCGTGGCGCGACGTGGCCGCCGACGCTCGTGCATCGCGACTGGTGGTTCAAGCTGGGCGGCTACAGCAGCGAGCTGAGCCCCGGCATGAGCAGCGACAACGATTTCTCGATGAAGCTGTGGGACGCGGGCTGCCGCGTGTTCGTCGGCGTCGGCGACAGTCTCGTCTATCACTTCCAGCAGAAGAGCACCGGCAAGATCGTGAAGAACGACGGGCGCCGCCAGTTTCTCAACAAGTGGGGAATGACGCAGGCGACGTTCGACCGCTATTACCTGCGCCGCGGCACCGCCATCGACGGCGCGCTCGCGGTCAGCGAGCCGGAGCGCACCGGCCGGCTGCGTCGTGCGCTGCTGAAGTCGCGCATCAAGCGCGCGTTGGGCTGACGGGCGTCGAACCGCAAAGCAGCGGATGCTCGACGTACGACGCCTGTCAAACGCCGCCTGTCACGAGCGGCAGCACCGTCAGGTCCGGATGCGTGCCGTCGATAATGCTGCGCCCCACGTGCACCGCTTCGTATAGCGCGTCGTCGAGGCTCGCGAAGCTCTCTTCACCGTCCGCGTGAAACGGCACCGCATGGCCGGGAAGCTGAGGATTGGCGCCCGGATGGCAGACGTAGCCGAGATACGTGTAGCGGCTCTTATGCGCGGCCGAATCGGCGGCGTGCGCCGGGTCGGGCGGGTCCTTCTCGACGGGCGACACGTGTATCTCGAAGCCCTCGTATTGCACCGTCTGCCAACTTGCGGTTTGGTCGGCCATGACCGCCTCCGTCTGGGTCTGTCCTGTCCAAAAGTCTAGGTGATTTGCCGCCAAAACGCGCGGGGCGCGCGGCTACGGCCAAACCGTGACGGCTTGGACTACGGTTTGATCGCGCCGAGCTGCTTCAGCACCGTCAGATTGTCCTCGAGGTGCCAGTTTTCGACGATCCGGCCATCCTGCACGCGATACAGATCGAACGCCTGGAAGTCGACGGCCTGGCCGTTGCCCTTCCGGTTCTGAAACTCGCCCGTGAAGTGGCCACGAAAGTGCAGATGCACCGACGCGCGGTCGCCGGCGACGACGAGATCGTCGATGTCCGCGTGCAGGTCGGGCACCGCCGCGCGGAATCCCTTCGACGCTTCCAGCGGACCGTTCGGGCCCTGCGGGCGGCCGTCCGGCAGCGTCCGGTCGATGAACTCGGGCGACAGCGCGAGCCGCGCATACGCTTCGTCGCCCGTGTTCCAGAACCCGGCGTAGCGGCGCGCAGCGAGCACGACTGCGGCGCCTTGCGGGGAAGTGCTGTCGACGGCCAGATGGTGCGGCGTGGGCAGCGTGGCGTCGTTGGCGCTTGGCGCGGAATCCGCAGCCTGTGCGCCGAGCGCACCGGCAACGCTGACGGCGACGAGAGCCTGACGGGCAAGACGGGAAATCGTAGCGTTGCTCATGATGCGCTCCTTGGAAGTGAGTTGATGAAACGCAGTTTGCTGGCATCGGTCGCGTTTGATAATTGGCCTGTCGATGGAAGGATTCTCATTTTTTAATTGAAAATACCTCACCTCCATGTTCGCGTCTGCCAGAACGCCCCGGCTGGTTCCCGTCGGATAAAATGCTGCGCTTTGCCTAAATCCGACTTCGCTCATGTGGTTCAAAAACCTTCAGCTACACCGTCTGCCCGCTCCGTGGTCCGTCACCCCTGAACAGATGCAGAAGTGGCTCGCGCCGTACGCGTTCGCGCCCGGCCAGAGCGTCGAGATGCAGGCCCAGGGCTGGGCGCCGCCGCGCGACGGCGACTCGCTCGTCTACGCAATGAACGGTCAGATGCTGCTGACGTTCCGGGCCGAGAAGAAGCTGCTGCCCGCGTCGGTGGTCACCCAGATCACGCGCGAGCGCGCGGCCGAGCTCGAGGAGCAGCAGGGCTTCAAGCCGGGCCGCAAGCAGATGCGCGACCTGAAGGAGCAGGTCACCGACGAGTTGCGCCCGCGCGCGTTCAGCATCCGCCGCGATACGCGCGTGTGGATCGATTGCACGAATGGCTGGCTCGTGATCGACGCGGCGTCGCAGGCGCTCGCCGACGATGTGCGCGGTCTGCTCGTCAAGTCGATCGACCAGTTGCCGCTGATGACGGTGCGCGTCGCGCAGTCGCCGGTCGCGGCGATGACCGGCTGGCTGCTCGACGGCGACGCGCCGGCGGGTTTCACGCTCGATCAGGACACCGAGCTGCGTTCGCCCGCCGAAGGCAACGCGACGGTCCGCTATGTCGGACACGCGCTCGACGCCGAAGACATGCGCCGCCACATCGAGGCGGGCAAGCAATGCATGCGGCTGGCGATGACGTGGAACGATCGCGTGTCGTTCGTGCTGACGCCGTCGCTGACGATCAAGCGCATCGCGCCGCTCGACGTGCTCAAGGAAGCGAGCGACCCGACCGCGCAGAACGACGACGAACGCTTCGATTCCGACGTCGCGCTGATGACGGCCGAACTCGACCGCATGCTGCGCGATCTGATCGATGCGCTCGGCGGCGAGCAGGGCGAGCAAGGGTTCGCGTTGCCGCAGGCCGTGGCGGCTTGAGCGTCAGACTCTCGCGCTGTCGAGCGCTTCGACGAGAGTCCAGTAAGGCGTGATCGAGCGCAGATGGATCGGGTAGATCCGCTGCAGCAGCGCGAGCGTCGCGTCGCTATCGGTGAGCTGATAAATGCCCGACACGCGCAGATCGGCGACGTCGTCGGTACAGCGCAATACGCCGGCGCGATAGCGCGCGAGTTCATCGACGAGGTCCGCGATACGCGTGTCGTTCGCGTAGAGCAGGCCACGTGTCCACATCGCCTCGCGTGGGTCGAGCGTGAGCGGTGCCGCGATGCCGTCGCGCGTGAACCTGCAACATTGGCCCTGCGTCAGCATCAGCGCCGCGGTTGCTGCCGGCGTCACCAGCGCGTCGCCGCGAAACGCGGCCACGCGCGTGAAACCATCCCGTTGCTGCACACTGAACTGCGCGCCACGCGCTTCGACGACGCCTTCGGCCGTCTGCACGAGTAGAGGCGGATGAGTCGTCCGCGTGCCTGCGGCGCCGCGGACATCGCTCACGGGCCGCACCATGATTTCCCCTTCAAGCAGATGAATGCGCCGAACGTTCGCTTTGAACGCAACGTCGATCGCGCTCGCGCTGGCCAGCGTGATCTGGGAGCCGTCCGCGAGCAGTAGGTCGTGCAGTTCGCCGGTCGCGGTGCGGAAGTCGGCGGTCCAAGTGCGCCACGGCGGGCGGCTCGCGACCCAGCCAGCGGACGTGGCGATTGCGAGCCACGACAGCGCCTTCAGCGCGCGTCGCCGTCCCGTCGAAATGCCGGCAACCCCCGCGTCTTCGCGTAGCGCGGTGCCGGCTTCGCGCCGCAATTCATGATTGGCTCGTCTTTCCGTATTCGACTCGCGAAGCATTTTGATTAAATGTGCTTCATTCTGAACGCAATTGACAGATGTGATTTATCAATTCAATTTTGAAAATCACATTTGACAATTTATGTCTATTGAATTGACCATTTTCGATTGAATGTGAACCTGAGTTCACATTGGAATTGCGCGCGCACTCGGTAATTTCAGGTCTGGTAGACACATTGTCACCGATACAAAAAAACTACGCTATGCATGTGGCTTTACTTTCTCATGAATGTTTCGCGTGAAGTACCGCTAATTGCGCCGCAAGCGAACGTAGCCTTTTCGTCATGAATTACAGTGTGCCGGGTTTAGCTGACTGGTGTGTGAAGCCGGCTGAAACTATTCGCTGGGTCACGCGGATCGTCGCCGTCCAGCGCGCGGGCGCGCTCCCGGTTGCGTTTCGACCTGTCACGCATCATGGCTTCCGTTCGACCATGAACCCCGGTAAAACTCCGTGCGCTGCCGCACCTTCGATGCAGACGAAAAAACGACAGCCGTATCAAAGGCTTGCGGCTTTTTCCGGGAAGTTATGCACAGATTTGCCAACAAAATCTGTGGGTAACTTGGCGCGTGTGTCGTCGTGGGTCGAAGCGCTGTCAGTCTTCGAGCGCCCACGCGCGCTTGCGCCGCAGCAGCGCCGAGCCGATCGATACCGCGGCGCCGATGCCGCCCATCGTCAGCGACAGCGCGACGATCAGTGGGCCCGTTTGCGTACGAGCGGAGAACACGCCGACCAGCAGGCCAGCGAGCGGCTGCGTCAGATTGTTCAGCAAAATCGCGACGCCGATCGTCTTGCCGTAGTCCTCGGGCGGAATGATCTGCAAACGCGCGCTGCGAATGTAGACGTTGAACATCTTGTCGAAGCCGACGATCAGCAGAAAGCCCAACGCATAGCCCCACGGCGATGCGCTCGCGCCCGCGATCACGCCGCCCGCGCAGATCGTCACGAACGCGACGAGACCGAGCACGCGCGCGGGCCAGCCGGCGCGCGCCACCGTCAGCAGCACCAGCACCGTGGCGACCGCGCCGGCCGTTTGCAAAGCTGCGTAGTAGCGATTGGATTGCGCATGCAAGCCCGTCACCATCGCCGCCGATGTCGCGAGCGTGACGCCGATCACGAGGTTCTCCGCGGCCGCGAGCATGATGACCTTTTTCAAACCCGGAAGCGTCCACACGTGATTGAGCGCGATGCGCAGCGGCGTGCTCCAGTGAGCGGCAGGCGCGAGCGATTGAGCGGACCCGGGCGAGGGCGCGCGAAAACCGCTCAGTCGCTGCCAGACGAACAGCGCCGCGTCGGCAAACAGAAACAGCACGCCGGTCGCGGCGACCACCCATTCCCAACGCCACACACCGAGCAGCAGCGCGGCGAGCATCGGCCCGAGCACGAAGCCGAGCTGATCGGCCAGTTGCGAATACGCGAGCACCTTCTGGATCTGTTGCGTGCTGAAGATCTGCGGCAGCATCACCTCGCGCGCGACGAGCCCCTGGCTCGTCAGCACACCGCACGCGGCCGACAGCGCGATCAGCCAGCCGATGCCGCCGAACAGCGCATACGCGGCGATACCGCCGAAGCACGCGAGCGCGCGCACTGCCTGGCTCAGTCGCATCAGACGTAGCGGTGGGAAGCGGTCGCACAGCGCGCCAAAGAATGGGAACACGAGGTAGCGCGGCAGCGTTTCGATAAAGAACGCGAGGCCGGACCACGAGACCTGGCGCGTCGTTTGATAGACGACGAGCGGCACCAGAAAGAGCAGGATCTGATCGGCGAGACGCGCGATGAACAGCGAGCAGAAGAACGCCTGATGGTTGACGCGCACCGTGGATGTCTCGCCGTGTTGGGGTCGAGACCGATCCTATCAAAAGATCGCGCAAGCGGGGGAAGGCGGCGCGCTCGCTGCTGACGCCGTCCTACTCGCCGCGATACGCCTGTTCCAGCGGCGCGATATCGAGCTTGACCATCTTCATCATCTGCGCCATCACGCGGCTTGCCTTTGCGCGATCCGGATCGCGCAGCATCCGCAGCAGAACGTTGGGTGTGATCTGCCACGACACGCCGAAGCGGTCCCGCAGCCAGCCGCACGCCACCGGCTCGCCGCCGTCGAGCAGCTTCGACCAGTAGTGGTCGATTTCTTCCTGCGAGTCGCAGTGAACCATCAGCGAGATGGCCGGCGTGAATTTATATTGCGGGCCACCGTTCAGCACCATGAACTCCTGGCCTTCGATTTCGAATGTGATGGCGACGACCTCGCCTGCCGGTCCAGGGCCGGCGTCCGTGGAGTGCAGCGTAGTGGCGATGCGCGAGGCCGGAAACACCGACGTGTAGAACTCCGCGGCTTCTTCCGCATTGCCGTCGAACCACAGGCACGGCGCGATTTTCTGCATGACGTTGCTCCTTCGGGACGGGTGTCGGTGGGGCCGGGCGTGCGTTCGCCCGACGCCCACCTTCAGCTCACTTCTTCTCTTGCGACGAACAATCCATCTCGGCCATCGCCTTCTGGATTTCCTCGGTGCTCAGGTCGCGCTTGTGCGTCGCGAGCGACCAGCTGTGGCCGAACGGGTCTTTGACCTGGCCGTAGCGGTCGCCCCAGAACATATCGGTGACGGGCATCGTGACGGTCGCGCCGGCGTCGACCGCCTGTTTGAAACTCGCGTCGACGTCCGGTACGTAGTGATGAATCGTGACCGGCGTGCCCTTCAGCGTGTTCGGGCCGAAGGTTTGGTGCTCGGGCCATTCGTCGGTCAGCATCAGCATCGAGTCGCCGATTTTCAGGGTCGCGTGCATCACCTTGCCGTCGGGGCCCGGCAGACGGACCTGTTCGACGGCGTTGAAGGCTTTCGTGTAGAACGCGATCGCTTCGGCGGCGTTCTTGCAGATCAGGTACGGCGTGAGCGAGTGCATCCCTTCCGGGATCGGTTTGACTGCGGCGCTGGACATGACGGTGACTCCTTGAAGTAACGGTTCCTCAGTGGAAAGACCGGCTGCGTGAGCTGGGTCTTCAACGTTACGACGAGTTTGTGACCGTTGGATCGACACTCCGGGAAAAATATTTTTGGGCCCGGGCGAGGGCGACCCGCCCTCGCGATTTACCCCGCCGGATTCTCCTCGTCCGCTGGTGGCGCGGACGTGGGCGCCGCGCTGCCGGCCGGTGCGCCGAGGATGCTGATCTGGAAGGTCCGCGTCGCGGCGAGCGACTGCAGCGTCGCGTCCTCGGCGATGCGCTCGTCGAGCGGCAGGATTACCGAGCCGCCGATCACCGCGCGCCGGCTGTTGTCGGCCGGACGCAGGCCCCATACGTCCTGATAGACGACGGGGACCGTGGCGTCGTTGCGCGTCGTGTTGCCGAGGTACAGCATCACGTGGCCGCCGATGTAGATCAGCGTGCGCAGCGGCACGCCATGCCGCGCCAGATAGTCGAGCCGCTCGGCGGGCGTCGAGTCCGACAGATCGACCATGCGGCCGGCGCTCATCTGCGTCGACGAATGGCGCGGCAGCCACACGCCGAACGCGGCGAAGATGCTTTGCAGTTCCGACGAACAGTCGTTGTACAAGCCGCTATTGCCCCAGCCGTACGGCCGGCCGATCAGCGCCTTTAACAGCATCGCGAGATGGCGCGGCGTCGCGGCGAGCGGCATCGGCGTGATCTGCGTGGCGTCGAGCGACGCGGTGCGGATCAGCGCGCGGCCGTCGACGTCGCGCGCGGGAACGAGGAACTGAAGCGTGCCCGCGTTGGTGCTGCTCGCCGCCGGCGATGCCGAGGCGCCCGTCAGCAGAGGCAGCATCGTCCCGGCCGGCGCGTTGAAGCGGAACACGCCGCGGCTGTCGTTGACCGCCGCCGATGCGACGATCACCGCTCCCAGCGACTTGCCCGCCGCCGCGCGCCATTGATCGATGAAACGATCGTCGGCGAACGCGACGCCGTCGCTGCGCACCCAGCCCTGCACGTCGGGTGTCTGCACGTAATGCCATGCACCGTCGACGCTGCTGCCGAGCACATAGAGCGGCGTACCGGGCCGGACCGCCGAGATCTGCAGGTTGTCGAACGGATAGCCTTCGCCGGCCAGGTGACGGTCATAGAACGACGGATCGGTGGTCGGCAGCTCGCGCACCATCAGGTTGCCGGTCGCGATCGCGCGCCGCTCGGGCTGATACGCCGGCGCTTGCGTGAACTGCGCGACGTTGATGTTGCGCGCGATCGCCTCGATCCACGCCTTGTCGTGCGGCCGGAAGTTTTCGCCGTAACCGATGACGCTGCCATGCTTGCCGGTGTTGTCGAACTTGTCGATGCGGCGCTGTTGCAGTGCGGCAATGTCCTCGCCCTGCTCGCGAAACACGCGTGCGGTCACCCAGGCGGGATTCCATGGCGACGGCGCGTTCTCGCCTGTGCCGAAGTAGCGCGCGAACAGCGCGTCGAAATGTGCGCGCTGCTCGGCAGCGCTGAGAAACGGCCGGTCGTAGTCGGGGCTGTTCGGATCGAGCCAGTGATCGACGTTCTGGTCGTAATTGGCGAGTGGAAACAGCGTGACGTTGTCGACGAACGCTTGCGTGCGATGCGGCGGTGCTAGCGTGCCGCACGCGACGAGCATCGTGACGGCGGCGCATACCATGGCGGTGCGGCAGGCACGACGGGAGAGAACGGCGACTGACATAAAGATTCGGCGTATGAGGTGCAAGGCCACGATGATACGGTGTCGGCGATATCCGCGGCGCATCGGATGTTCGGGGCGGCGCGCGCGGCATCCGCTACACTCGCTTTGTCCGTCCACTGGCGCGTTGCCACGCGCTTCAATCAACAGGGAGCACGCTATGAAAACCAGCGCACGCAATCAGTTCAGCGGCGAAATCACCGACGTCACGCACGGCGCCGTCAACGACGAAGTCACGCTGCGCACGTCGGACGGTCTCGAGATCGTCGCGATCATCACGCACGGCAGCGCGAAGTCGCTCGGGCTCGCGGCGGGCAAGCAGGCGTTTTCGCTCGTGAAGGCATCGTCGGTGATAGTGATGGTCGATGTCGCGAAGCACCAGGTGTCGGCGCGCAACTGTATCGAAGGGACCGTCGCGGCCGTGACGAAGGGCGCGGTCAATTCGGAAGTGACGATCGGTGCAGGCGGCGCACAGATCGCGGCGATCATCACGAACGACAGTGTCGAGCGTCTTGGTCTCGCGAGCGGCAAGACGGCGACGGCGATTTTCAAGGCGTCGAGCGTGATTATCGGGGTCGATCAGTAGCAGGCCCGGGCCTCTGGGACGGGTACTCAGCGAGTTCTCACTGATCCCGGCAGCGCGCGAACGATGATGCCGTCCCATCCAAAAACGATCCTGTGAGCGTCCATTCGGAAAACCGCAAAACAATTGTCGCTATCTACGACAACGGTTGTAGCGGGCAATCCGGTTTCATTCGCGCGAAGCCCGAACTGATTCTTCAACGCCGAAAGCGTGTCGATTCGTTTGACGGTAAAACCTTTGTTCGGCTTGCAGGTTTCACTGTCGAAGCTCATGGAGTGCGGCGTAATTGCGATCGTCATGCCGAGAATCCGTTTTGCTTCGGGGATGCCACCAGAAATATCGGCGTAGTCAACTACATCGGTCACGACCCAATTGCCGACGAAATCATTCATCGTCGCGTGCGGTGTTTGCGTCGCGCACACGCTTACCGAGGCGGTCAGTGTGAGAGCCACATATGCAAAAAACTTGTGGCCTGGCATTGTGCGGACTGCCGGAAGGGCGCGGATTCTCGTTGGCGGCGGCTCGTTAGTCCCCGGCTTCTCTTCGCAGGACCGATCTTTGGGCCATTGCCATCGCGCGGGGTAATCATCACATTGAGCATCATTTTTTCTGCAACGGCTGTTATGTCTCCGGTATTTGCGGGACCTAGCGCGTCGCGTCTGTTCTGGCGTGACGAGTTAAAAGCAAAAGACACGGCAGCATCGAACTGTGCCTGAGTCAATTCGTACTGCGTTACCACGGCTTTAACTGCTGCCTAGAGTGGGTAATATAACAAAATATAACTCGCAAAAATCAGTTTGAATTAAAATAATGCGAAATAAGTTATTTATAATATTAAGATAGAACGTAAAAAGGGCAAATTGAGAACTGAAGGGGCGCGACCGTAGACGAGAGGCGCGCGTCACCGCGGTCGGCATCCGCGCGCGGGGATTGCGCTTGCTTTAAACTTTGCCGTTTACCATCCCGCTCTGATCACGGACACCGTCATGTTCGAAGTTTCCTCCACCTCGCATCTGCCGAAAGCCGCGCAATATGAAGAACTGGTTGCGCAGGCGCGCGCGCTCCTGGCCGGCGAAACGGACTGGATCGCCAACGCCGCGAACTTTGCGTCGTTCGTCTTTCATTCGTTGAGCGATCTGAACTGGGCCGGCTTTTACTTTCACGACGGCCGCGAACTGGTGGTCGGCCCGTTCCAGGGCAAGCCCGCGTGCGTACGCATTGCACTCGGCAAGGGCGTCTGCGGTACGGCCGCGCAAACCCGTCAGACCCAGGTCGTGCGCGACGTGCACGAGTTTCCCGGTCATATCGCGTGCGATTCGGCGTCTCAATCGGAAATCGTCGTGCCGCTGGTCGCGCCCGACGGCACGCTGATCGGCGTGTGGGATGTCGATAGCCCAGTCGTCGCGTGCTTCGACGAGGAGGACGCGAAGGGCATGGAAGCGTTGTGCGCGGTGTTCATCGAGGCAGCGCTGCCTCGCGGCGTGTAGTTTGCGAATCGCGCCGAGCGCGACGCGCAGCACTGAAGCGAGATCGACCTGCGGTTAGCAAGCCGCGTACCGCATCTTGCGACGGATGGACAGGAACGCGTCGTGCTTGCCCTGCATCGGTATCGATCAAGCGAATCACGCCGACGATGAACGACTCCCTCTACCGTTTCTTTCATCTTCAGCCGTCACTGCTCGTCACGCTGACACACGACGTCGTTCATATCGCGATTGCCGTGCTGGTCCTCGTGGTCGGCTGGTGGTTGTCGAACCGCGTCGGTGCGATGTTCGCGAAGGCGCTCGCACGCACGCACGCGGACCCGACCCTCGCGCCGATGCTCGCCGCGATGGGCACGTGGGCCGTGCGCGTGCTCGCCTTCATTGCGGCGCTCGGCGAAGTCGGCATCGCGACCGCGAGCGTATTGGCCGTGCTAGGCGCGGCTGGCCTCGCGATCGGCCTCGCGCTGCAAGGTACGTTGCAGAACATCGCGGCCGGCATGATGCTGCTGTTGCTGCGACCGTTTCGCGTCGGCGACGTGATCGAAGGCAGCGGCGCCGCGGCTGGCATCGTGCGCGAGGTGGGGCTCTTCACGACGCGGATCGAGCGCGGCGACGGCAACATCGTGTTCGTGCCGAATAGCCAGATCTGGAGCAATCCGGTGATCAACTACAGTTGTGGCGGCACGCAGCGCATCGAGGTCGATGTGGAACTCGCGCAGCGCAAGGACGTGGATGCGGCGATCGGGCAACTGCAGAAACTCGTGGCCGACGAGCCGCGTGTGCTGAGCGGTTCGACGCTTGCGCCGGTGGTTTCGGTTGCGGATTATCCGGCCGATGGCGGCGCGACGTTAAGGATCGCTGCGTGGGTCAGGTCGCCGGATGCGTCGTTGGCTGGCGGTGATCTGCATGACCGGGCGCAGGCCGTGTTGGAGCAGGCGGGATGTGAGGTGGCGGCTTAGGCCTGGAGATGTTCGGGATTAGGGTTTCGCGGCATGGCATACGGCCTCAACGCGATTGCCGGCCGGGTCGATCAGAAATGCCGCGTAGTAGCCGGAGTGATAGTGGGGCCTCGCGCCAGGTTGGCCGTCGGATTTGCCGCCACTCGAGAGTCCCGCTTTGAAGAATGCATCGACGTGCGCGCGGGACGGGGCTTTGAAGCACCAGTGACGTTTGTTTTCTGTTATTTCATTTGGATCGAGATACACGGCCAAATAGGTCGATGAGGTTTCGTCGATCGTGCAACGCTCGCCGTAGCCTAACGCGGTGGGACGGTCGAACACTTTGCGCGCGCCGAGAGCTGTCATGATGGCGTCGTAGAAAGGGCGGGCTGCGTCGATGTCGGGAACGCCGATCGATACGTGATCGAGAAGCTGCATCAGATGTCTCCCTCTGGAAGTTGCGCTGAGTTTATACGTTCGACTCGTTGCAACAGGCATTTCCGCACTCAACCGCCAAGGTGTTCTTCCAAAAGCGGCGGGCCGGCTCATGCCGAATCTGTCTGGACTCCAGGGCGCTTCGACGCGCGCATGGCGACGCTTTATTGGTTCCGCGTGATCGACCAGCGAACAAGAACGTCATCGATTGTTTTCGGTTCTATCGCGCTGTCTCCAGCCTTCTGCTACGTATACCCGCGACGCACGCCAGCTAGCGCAGCTCACCGGCTTCATGCGAAATGTACGCGGCCGCGGGTCTGCGAGTGGTCCTGCGCCGGAGCAGTTGATCCGTGCGCTACAGTCCGCCGTCGAAAGCGGCGATGTGATCGCAGTCGTGTCAAAGCGGCAAGCTTCGGGTGCAGGCGGCGCTCCTGGCGAACAGGAAATCCGGCCGTACTGCCCACCTCGATCCGAATGACCATCGATATGACAACAAAATCAAGAAGGCGATCCAGGCACTGCGCCCAGACCACCTTTCGATTCTATCCGGCGGTGGTGACAATGACGAGCCGCCCGACGCGATGGGCGGCACAGTCGAGATTGATTCTTTGCGCGGTATTAATGATCCGGCCTGATCCGGGGCCAATACCTACATCAGCACAATATCGTACTGCTCCTGACTCAAATTCGACTCCACCTGCAACGACACCGGCTTGCCGATGAAATCGATCAGCATCGCCAGATGCTGCGATTCTTCCTCGAGAAACAGATCGATCACCTGCTGCGAAGCGACCACGCGAAACTCGCGCGGATTGAACTGCCGTGACTCGCGCAAAATCTCGCGCAACACGTCATAACACACCGTGCGCGCGGTCTTCACTTGCCCCTTGCCCTGGCAAACCGGGCACGGTTCGCACAGCACATGCGCGAGCGAGTCACGCGTACGCTTGCGTGTCATCTCGACGAGCCCGAGCTGCGAGAAGCCGTTGACGGTCACCCGCGTGCGATCGCGCGACAACGCCTTCTTCAATTCTCCTAGCACCTGATCGCGATGCTCGACGTTTTCCATATCGATGAAATCGATGATGATCACGCCGCCCAGGTTGCGCAGCCGCAGTTGCCGCGCGATCGTATGCGCGGCCTCGAGGTTGGTCTTGAAGATCGTGTCGTCGAAGTTGCGCGCGCCGACGTAACCGCCGGTGTTCACATCGATCGTCGTCATCGCCTCGGTCTGGTCGATCACGAGGTAGCCGCCCGACTTCAGGTCCACGCGACGCGACAGCGCGCGCTGAATCTCGGCCTCGATGTTGTACAGATCGAATAGCGGCCGCTCGCCGGTGTAGTGGTGCAGCTTCGACGATACCGCCGGCGTGAACTCGGTCGCGAAATCGGCGAGCATCTGATGCGTTTCGCGTGAATCGACCTGAATGCGCGACGTTTCATCGTTGACGAAATCGCGCAGCACGCGCTGCGCGAGATTCAGATCCTGGTAGAGCAGGCTGGTGGGCGGCATGCGCTGCGCCTGCGACAGAATCGTCGCCCACGTCTTGCGCAGATACGCGACGTCGGCGGCGAGTTCTTCGCTCGTCGCATCCTCGGCGATCGTGCGCACGATGTAGCCGCCTTTCTCGTCGGCGGGCAGCACGGCGGTCAGGCGCGCGCGCACGGCCTCGCGCTCGGCTTCGCTTTCGATCTTCTGCGAAATGCCGATGTGCGGTTCCTGCGGCAGATAAACGAGCGTGCGCCCGGCGATGCTCACTTGCGTGGACAGCCGCGCGCCCTTCGTGCCGATCGGGTCCTTGACGACCTGCACCATCAGCGTCTGACCTTCGAAGACGATCTTTTCGATCGGCTGATGCGGTGCCTGGTGTTGTGCTTCGCCGGCGATGCGCGGATGCCAGATGTCGGCGACGTGAAGGAACGCGGCGCGTTCGAGGCCGATGTCGATGAACGCCGATTGCATGCCCGGCAGCACGCGCACGACCTTGCCGAGATAGACATTGCCGACGCGCCCGCGCGACAGCGTTCGTTCGACATGAAGTTCCTGGACGGCGCCCTGTTGAACGAGCGCGACGCGCGTTTCCTGCGGCGTGACATTGATCAGGATTTCTTCATTCATGGTGTTGTTCTAGAAGTCGATGCGCGCTGCACGCAGGAGGGCAGCGGTTTCAAAGAGCGGCAAACCCATGATACCCGAATAGGACCCGTCTATATGCTCGATAAACTCCGCCGCGCGTCCCTGCACGCCATACGCTCCTGCCTTGCCGAGCGGCTCACCGCTCGCCGCATAACGACGCAACGCGTCCGCGTGCACTGCAGCAAAACGCACCTTCGACACCGACAACGCCGCGGGCAGCAGCACGCCGTCGGCATCGATGACGGCGAGCGCGGTCAGCACTTCGTGCGTGCGGCCCGCGAGGCGCGTGAGCATCGCGACCGCATCGTCGGCGTCGATGGGCTTGCCGAGAATCGCGTCGTCGATCGTCACGGTGGTGTCGGCGACGAGGATCGGCCGCACCGCGTGGCCAGCGGCCACGAGACGCGCGCGCGCCGCATGCGCTTTCGCGACGCATACGCGCTGCACGTAGTCGCGCGCGTGTTCGCCGGGCCGTTCGGCTTCGAGCGCTTCGGCGTCTTCGTCGGGGCGCGGCAGCAGCAATTCGAAACGCACGCCGAGCTGTTGCAGCAGCTCCTGGCGGCGCGGACTTTGCGAGGCGAGGTAGACGAACGGATGCAGCGAAGCGGAGGGCGTGGGCATGAACGGGTCTCGATGGAGCGGAAACGGATGGCGTGCGGGAGGTGAAAGCGGATGGCTTGGAAGAGTGGGCGGGGCGAGCTAGATTCGGCGACGCAATCGATGCGCTGAATCCATTCATGGCATAGATGCACAGCGCGTCGGGCGCATCATCGCATGAAGTGGTGGCAATACGCTTAAACGTAGGAGCAGAGCACTGGCGACGTGCCATCAACAACGAACGGTTGCCAGGCGTCGCCGCGCTGGCTCCAGCCCTCACGCGCGATGATACGGGTGATTTTGCGTGATGCTCCACGCACGGTAAAGCTGCTCGGCCAGCAGCACGCGCACCATCGCGTGCGGCAGCGTGAGGCTCGACACGCGCAGCATCATATCGGCGCGCGCCTTCAGCTCGGGATCGAGACCGTCCGCGCCGCCGATCAGAAAGGCCACGTCGCGGCCGTCCTGTTGCCAGCCCGGCAACGCGCCCGCAAGCTGCATCGTGGTCCAGTCCTTGCCGCGTTCGTCGAGCGCGACGATGCGCGCGTTCTTCGGCAACGCGGCTTCGATCTTCTGCCGCTCGGCGGCCATCACGCTTTCGGCGGAACGGCCCGACGAGCGCTGCTCCGGTTTGATCTCGCGCAGCTCGATGCGCAGCTCGGGCGGCATGCGCTTCGCGTATTCGTCGAAGCCGGTCGCGATCCAGTCCGGCATCTTGTGGCCGACGGCGAGGATATGCAGTTTCATTGCAAGGAAAGTGGCGGTGCGCCTGACACGGTTCGCTTACTTGCGGCGCGCGGTGGTCTTGCGCGCTGGCTTCGCGGCGGGCGCTTCCTCTTCTTCCTCGTCGTCGGGCTCGCTTGCGCGCGCGCCGCCGAACGGACTCGGCGTAGACAGCTTGATGCGCACCGGCTTGTCACCCCAGATTTCCTCGAGGTTGTAGTACTGGCGCAGCGCCGGCTGCAGGATGTGGACGATCGCGTCGCCGCAATCGACCAGCACCCATTCGCCGATGTCCTCGCCCTCGGTGCTGACGATCTCGCCGCCGGCTTCCTTCACGCCTTCGCGCACGCTCGACGCGAGCGCCTTGGTTTGCCGGTTCGACGTGCCACTCGCGACGATCACGCGATCGAACAGCGAGGTCAGGTGGCTGGTGTTGAACACTTTGATGTCTTGCGCCTTGACGTCTTCGAGAGCGTCGACGATTACGCGCTGCAGTTTGCGAATATCCATGGAGTTACCGGTGGTACAGATGATGTTGAAGAATATAGTCCCACACCGCGGCGGGGACGTGACTCGTGGCCTGATCCTGGGCGGCGTCGCTCGCACCCGCGTGGACGAGCCGCTGGTTGACCTGCTCGCGCAGATGCGCGCGAATGTCGGTGGCCGAAACGTTGAACGCGAGCGTCGTGTCGATCAGCAGATGGCCGCAGGGCGTGGCCTGCAGCACCTCGGCTTTCGCACGGCGCGCGGCGATTTCCGTGGCCACCGCGGGGGCCACCGACGCGAGGTCGAAGCCGGGCCGCGTGGCCGCGCCGATATGCGCAAGCTCGAACAGGCGCCGCCAGTCGCGCCACGTGTCGAGATGAACCAGTTGATCCGCGCCGATCAGCAGCGTGATCGATGCGTCGTCGCCTTCGCGCTCGCGCCAGCGTTCCAGCGTGTCGACCGTGTAGGTCGCGCCTTCATGCTCGATCTCGTCGGTCGCGACGCGCACCGTCACGCCGGGGATCGCGAGCGACGCGGCCGCCGCGCGCGTCATTGCGAGTCGATGTTCGGCGGGCGATACGTCGGCTTTCTGCCACGGCTGGCCGGCCGGCAGCAGCACCAGTTCGGTCAGCCGCAGCACGTCGGCGAACCGCCGCGCGAGCGCGAGATGGCCGTCGTGGATCGGATCGAAAGTGCCGCCCAGAAGACCAATCCGGCGGGGCAGCGCGACAGGGTGAGCGTTCGGCTTCAGGTGAGGATCCTTTGTCGTGACCGTAAGCGACACGGGTGGCGCGTCACACCCACTCGCGCGGCACGAGGAAATCGCTGTACAAGCGAGCTTCCGGCGTGCCCGGCTCGGGGTGCCAGTTGTAGCGCCAGTTCACCACGGGCGGCATCGACATCAGGATCGATTCGGTGCGTCCGCCGCTCTGCAGCCCAAATAGTGTGCCACGGTCGAAGACCAGATTGAACTCGACGTAGCGCCCGCGCCGGTAGGCCTGGAACGCGCGTTCGGCTTCGCCGTAGGGCGTATTGCGGCGCCGCTCGATGATCGGCAGGTACGCCTTGAGAAAGCCTTCGCCGACGCTTTTGAGCATCGCGAACGATTGCTCGAAGCCCGGCGCCGAGAAATCGTCGAAGAAAATCCCGCCGATGCCGCGCGCCTCGTTGCGGTGCTTCAGGAAGAAATACTCGTCGCACCAGCGCTTGAAGCTCGGGTACAGGTCTGCGCCATACGGCGCGAGCGCGTCGCGGCACACCTGATGGAAATGCCGCGCGTCCTCTTCGTAGCCGTAGTAGGGCGTCAGATCCATGCCGCCGCCGAACCAGAACACCGGCTCTTCGCCTTCCCTGGTCGCAATGAGCAGGCGCACGTTCATGTGAACGGTCGGGCAGTGCGGATTAAGCGGGTGCAGCACGAGCGACACGCCCATCGCCTCGAAACCGCGCCCGGCCAATTGCGGCCGCGCGGCGCTCGCCGAGCCCGGCAGCGCGTCGCCGGCGACGTCCGAGAAGCCGATGCCGGCGCGCTCGAAGAACTGGCCGCCTTCGAGAATCCGCGTGACGCCGCCGCCGCGCAGCTTTTCGCCGGGGCCGCGCTGCCATGCGTCGGTCGCGAAAGCGGTGCCGTCGAAGGCGCCCAGCGTGTCGGCGATGTGCGATTGCAGGCCTTGCAGCCAGCTGCGCACGGCTTGTGCGTCGTAGCTCGAATTGCTCATGAATGCAGGTTCTGAGGGCGGCACGCTCGTCGTGCCGCGGGTTCTTCGAAAGAGGGCGACGGCTGCGTTCGCGCCGGGTTGGCTGCCGGGACGCCCGGATCGCGCATTCGGCTTGCACGGAAGCCGGGAGGCGGATGGGCGAGGCGGCTTGCCGCTCCGGTCGATCCGCGGGCTCCGTGTCCGTCTGTTGCGACGAGCGCGAAAAATGCAGTGTAGCGCGCGTCGCGTCGCGCGCCCGCGGCGCGCTGTCGCGCGCGGGCGCCGCTCGCACGGCGCCCGGCGGTAGCGCTTATTTGCCGTCGTGCTTGCGATTGAGCGCGCGATAGCCGATGTCACGGCGGTATTGCATGCCGTCGAACGCGATCTGGTTGATCGTGTGATACGCGGCCGCCTGCGCGGTGCGCACCGAATCCGCCAGACCGACGACGCACAGCACGCGCCCGCCCGAGGTGGTCAGCTTGCCGTCCGTCAGCGTGGTGCCGGCGTGGAACGTGACCGAATCCGCGGTTTCGGCGGGAATGCCGTTGATGCGGTCGCCCTTCCTCGGCGTGTCCGGATAGTTGTGCGCGGCGAGCACGACGCCGAGCGCGGTGCGGCGGTCCCATTCGAGTTCGACGGTGTCGAGGGTGCCGGCGATCGCGTGTTCGACCACTTTCGAAAAGTCGCCCTTCAGACGCGCCATGATCGGCTGCGTTTCGGGGTCGCCCATCCGGCAGTTGAATTCGAGCGTCTTCGGGTTGCCTTGTGCGTCGATCATCAGGCCCGCGTACAGGAAGCCGGTGTAGCGGATGCCTTCCTTTTCCATGCCGCGCACCGTCGGCAGGATGATTTCGCGCATCACACGCGCATGCAGCTGCGGCGTGACGATCGGCGCGGGCGAGTAGGCGCCCATGCCGCCCGTGTTCGGGCCCTGGTCGCCGTCGAGCAGACGCTTGTGATCCTGGCTCGACGCGAGCGCGAGCACGTGCTTGCCGTCGACCATCACGATGAAGCTCGCTTCCTCGCCGGCGAGGAACTCCTCGATCACGACGCGCGCGCCGGCGTCGCCGAGCTTGTTGTCCGACAGCATCATGTCGACCGCGGCGTGCGCTTCTTCCAGCGTTTGCGCGACCACCACGCCCTTGCCCGCGGCGAGGCCGTCGGCCTTGATCACGATGGGCGCGCCCTTGGCGTCCAGATACGCGTGCGCGGCGGCGACGTCGGCGAAGGTTTCGTACTCGGCCGTCGGGATGCCGTGGCGCTTCATGAACGCCTTGGCGAAATCTTTCGAGCTTTCGAGCTGAGCGGCTTCTTTGGTCGGCCCGAAGATCTTCAGACCGCGCGAGCGGAACAGGTTGACGATGCCTGCCGCGAGCGGCGCTTCCGGCCCGACCAGCGTGAACGCGATCTGTTCTTTTTCGACGAAATCGGCGAGTGCGGCCGGATCGGTGATGTCGACGTTGAGCAGACGCTCATCCTGAGCGGTGCCGCCGTTGCCGGGCGCGACGTAGACGAGCTGGACCCGCGGCGATTGCGCGAGCTTCCATGCCAGCGCATGTTCGCGACCGCCGGAACCGACGACGAGTAACTTCATGTGAATCCCCGAGACTTAAAAACCATAAACGGCCGAGCGCTGTGCTCGGCCGTGCAATAAACCATCAACAGCAAGGGCAAACGATGCGAAGGCCCGGCGCGCCATCACTCGCCGGCGATCGACGCGTTTGTATAGACTTCCTGCACGTCGTCCAGATTTTCCAGCGCGTCGAGCAGCTTCTGCATTTTCACGGCGTCGTCGCCGGTGAATTCGACTTCGGTCTGCGGCTTCATCGTGACTTCGGCCAGTTCGGCCTTGAAGCCCGCGGCTTCGAGAGCAGCCTTCACCTTCGAAAAATCGTGCGGCGGGCACAGCACTTCGATACTGCCGTCCTCGTTGGTCTGGACGTCGTCGGCGCCCGCTTCGAGCGCGGCTTCCATCAGCGCGTCTTCGGCGGTGCCGGGCGCGAACAGGAACTGGCCGACGTGATCGAACATGAACGACACCGAGCCGTCCGTGCCCATGTTGCCGCCGTTCTTCGAGAACGCGTGACGCACTTCCGCGAC
Source organism: Paraburkholderia sp. JPY465 (assembly GCF_050436725.1). Classification (NCBI taxonomy): domain Bacteria; kingdom Pseudomonadati; phylum Pseudomonadota; class Betaproteobacteria; order Burkholderiales; family Burkholderiaceae; genus Paraburkholderia; species Paraburkholderia sp. JPY465. The sequence goes on along the minus strand of NZ_JBNDMT010000003.1, from coordinate 2,377,105 downwards.
CGTGCGGGTGCGGTTGTCGGTCATCGTGTCGACGATCACCGCCGCGCCGCCGATGCCGTAGCCTTCGTAGCGGATTTCCTCGTAGTTCGCGCCGTCCGCCCCGCCGACACCGCGCTGGATCGCGCGGTTGATGTTGTCCTTCGGCATGTTGGCGTCGTACGCCTTGTCGACCGCGAGCCGCAGACGCGGGTTCGAGTCGATTTCGCCGCCGCCCAGACGGGCCGCAACCTGGATTTCCTTGATGAGCCGCGTCCAGACCTTGCCGCGCTTGGCATCGGCCGCTGCTTTCTTATGCTTGATGTTGGCCCATTTCGAATGACCCGCCATACTTTTCTCCGTTGCGCGCGCCAGCGGGGCGCACGCATAGTGCAATTGTCGTTGCGATGTCGGGCGCCTCGCGGGTTGCGCCTCGCGTGTCGTGTCCCGATCCCAAACCGTCAGGTGAAAGGCTGCCGGCCGCTCGTGCTCGTTGCTCATGTTCGCCCGTCGGCGGCCACTCCTGCCGCCGATCTCAGCCCGGCCGTTCCCGCGCGTCGTTCCCAGCTTGCCCGCCGGTAGGCGTTCGAGCCGGTTCATACATGAGCCGCGGCCCAAGCGGGGCCGCAGTGCGGCGGCGCGATGGAAGCGGGGCAGCTTGCGCGGCCAGGCGCCGCATGACCTGATGAAGGCGCGGGGCGCCGGTCGAAATTGCAGACGGTGGTGCGAGTGATCGTGCGGGTCGAGCCGCTCATCGAGCGGATTCGAATTTTATCACGCCGCGAGGGTGCGGCAGAGGGGGCCGCGGCGCGAAACCGGCCGCAAATGCAATGAAATCGAAGCGAAAATGAATTAAGGCGGCGCGGATGTGCCATCGGACGGCCGGATGGGGTCGAAAGCGGTCCGCCCTCAGGGCAGCGGCACTGCCGGGCCACCCTGCCGGCCCCTGCGCGTCAGTTCTTCGTGCCGAACAACCGGTCGCCCGCGTCGCCCAGACCCGGCACGATGTACGCATGCTCGTTCAGATGCGAATCGAGCGACGCGACGAACAGCTTGACGTCCGGGTGCGCGTCCTGGAATACCTGGACGCCTTCCGGCGCGGCGACGAGTGCGAGGAACAGGATGTTCTCGGCGGCCACGTTGCGGCGCTTGAGCACATCGACTGCGTGCACGGCCGAGTAGCCGGTCGCGACCATCGGATCGCAGAGAATGAACACGCGATCTTCGAGATCCGGCAGCCGCACCAGGTATTCGACCGGCCGATGATCCTCCGCGCGATACACGCCGATGTGGCCGACGCGCGCCGACGGCACCAGCTCGAGCAGGCCGTCCGACATGCCGACGCCCGCGCGCAGCACCGGCACGATCGCGAGCTTTTTGCCGGCGATCACCGGCGCGTCGATCTCGACCAGCGGCGTGGTGATGCGGCGCGTCGTCATCGGCAGGTTGCGGGTGATTTCGTAGCCCATCAGCAGCGTGATTTCGCGCAGCAACTCGCGGAACGTGCGCGTCGACGTGTCCCGGTCGCGCATGTGCGACAGCTTGTGCTGGATCAGCGGGTGATCGAGGATGAAAAGATTGGGGAAACGGCTGTCCTGGGTCATGGCGGGCTCGCGCGCGGCGGCAAGGTGGATCGGTTCGGCGCGGCCATCCGTTGCGTCCGTCCGCGCGCGAAGCCCGGACGGACGGTGGAAATGTGCGCCACCGCGCAAGTTTACCGAAAGAGTAGCGCCCGGCGATACCTGAGATTGCAGCGACGCGGCACAGTCCGGCACCGATTCTTCTAGAATCTGGGGAAACTTCGCAATGAGGGCATCCACATGGACTTGGGAATCGCAGGACGTACCGCGCTGGTTTGCGCGGCGAGCAAAGGTCTGGGACGCGGCTGCGCGGAAGCGCTCGCCGCCGAGGGCGTCAACCTGACGATCGTCGCGCGCACCGCCGAAACGCTCGAAGCGACCGCCGAGGCGATCCGCAAGCAGAGCGGCGTCGAGGTGAAGACAGTCGCATGCGACATCACCACGCCCGAAGGGCGCGCCGCCGCGCTCGCGGCCTGCCCGCAGCCGGACATTCTCGTCAACAACGCGGGCGGACCGCCGCCGGGCGATTTTAGGAGCTTCACGCACGACGACTGGATTCGCGCGCTCGAAGCCAACATGCTGACGCCGATCGAGCTGATCCGTCAGACCATCGACACGATGAGCGCGCGCGGCTTCGGGCGCATCGTCAACATCACGAGCTCGGCGGTGAAGGCGCCGATCGACGTGCTGGGCCTGTCGAACGGCGCGCGCTCGGGGCTGACCGGTTTCGTCGCGGGTCTCGCGCGCAAGGTCGCGCCGACCGGCGTGACGATCAACAACCTGCTGCCGGGTCTGTTCGATACCGACCGCATCGCGGTCACGTTCGAGGCGCAGGCGAAGACGCACAACATTTCCATCGACGAAGCGCGCAAGCAGCGCATGAAGACGATCCCCGCCGGACGCTTCGGCAATCGCGAAGAATTCGGCCGGGCCTGCGCGTTCCTGTGCAGCACGCATGCTGGCTACATCACCGGGCAGAACTGGCTGATCGACGGCGGCGCTTATCCAGGGACGTACTGAGCCGGTACGTACTGAGCACGCACGTACCGAGCCGCCGCGCGCGAACGGCACGCATGACATCACAACAACGATATTCACAACGGTTTGAGGAGTCTTAAGTCATGAGCACCCGCATTGCGCTGATCGCGCACGATCACAAGAAAGACGACATCGTCAAACTGGCCGGCGAATACGTCGACACGCTCGCGCGCTGCGAGATCGTGGCGACCGGCACGACCGGCGGACGCATTAGCGACGCTCACGGCCTCACGGTCGAGCGCATGTTGTCGGGCCCGCACGGCGGCGATCTGCAGATCGCCGCGCAGCTCGCCGAAGGGCGCGTCGACATGGTGATTTTCCTGCGCGACCCGATGACGCCGCAGCCGCACGAGCCGGACATCAACGCGCTGGTGCGCGCGTGCGACGTGCACAACATTCCGTGCGCGACGAATATTTCGACCGCGCGCATGGTGCTCGACGTGCTGACGCTGCGCATGTCGGGCGAGGCGTGAGCGCGCGCGTCGCCGCACCCACATTTCTACAGATCAAGGAGACATGATGGCCAAGGCAATCCGATTCGACAAAACCGGCGGCCCCGAAGTAATGAAATGGGTCGACGTCGAGGTGGGCGAGCCCGGTGCGGGCGAGATCCGCATTCGCCAGACGGCGGTCGGCCTCAATTACATCGACGTGTATTTCCGCACCGGCCTGTATCCGCTGCCGCTGCCGGGCGGGCTCGGCATGGAGGCGGCCGGCGAGGTCAGCGCGCTCGGCTCGGGCGTGAGCGGTCTGAAGGTGGGCGACCGCGTCGCGTATGTCGCGCGGCCGCCCGGCGCGTATGCGCAGGAGCGCGTGCTGCCGGCCGCGCAGGTCGTCAAGCTGCCCGACGCGATCAGCAACGAGCAGGCCGCATCCGTGATGCTGCAAGGCTTGACCGCGCAGTATCTGCTGCGCCGCACGTATCGGGTGAAGGCCGGCGACACGATCCTGATTCAGGCCGCGGCGGGCGGCGTCGGCCTGCTCGTGTGCCAGTGGGCGAAGGCGCTCGGCGCGACGGTGATCGGCACGGTCGGTTCCGACGAGAAAGCCGAGATCGCCAAAGCGCACGGCTGCGATCACGCGATCGTATATACGCGCGAGAATTTCACGAAGCGCGTACGCGAGATCACCAACGGCGCGGGCGTGCCGGTCGTCTACGATTCGATCGGCAAGGACACCTTTGAAAAGTCGCTCGACTGCCTCGCGCCGCTCGGCCTCTTCGTGAGCTTCGGCAACGCGTCGGGTCCGCTGCCGCCGATCGATTCGTCGGAATTCGCGGGACGCGGTTCGCTGTTCTTTACACGACCGACGCTCTTCACCTATATCGCGAAACGCGCCGATTACGAGGCGATGTCGGCCGAGTTGTTCGACGTGCTGAGCTCGGGCAAGGTCAAGACGAGTATCAATCAGCGCTATGCGCTGCCGGACGTCGGGCAGGCGCATGCCGACCTCGAAGGGCGCCGCACGACGGGCTCGACGATCCTGCTGCCGTAAAGAAACTTCGCGGCCTCCGGCCGCGCTACCCGATCTCCACCAGGGCCGTTTCATCGCGAGATGAAACGGCCTTGTCCGTTTACGCGATTTTTATGGGCACCGCGCAATCTTTGACCAGCCCTTTAGGCGGATCGGCATACCGTTCTACCTATCCAAAATCCGTAAATGGGGAACACAAATGGATGTGTTGTATGTCGGTGGCCTTGCGCTGTTTGCCGTGCTGACCTTTGCGCTGATTGGCGGCTGCGAGAAGCTGATGCAGTTCCGTCGCGGACAGGGAGCACGCTGATGACCTGGATGCTGTGGCTGGCCGGCGCGTCCACCGCGCTGCTGTTCATTTATCTCGTGTATGCGCTGCTGCGCGCGGAGGACATTGAATGAACACGAATGATGTCCTGCAGGCGAGTCTTTTTATCGTCGTGCTACTGGCCGCCGCGGTGCCGGTGGCGAGCTATCTGGGCGCCGTGATGGACGGCAGCTCTCGCGTGGTGCGCTTCTGCGCGCCGCTCGAACGGCTGCTTTACCGTATCGCGGGCGTCGATCCAGCGGCGGAAATGGGCTGGAAGCACTACGCGATCGCCGCGGTCGCGTTCAACGTGCTCGGCGTGGCGTTCCTGTACGTGCTGCTGCGCGTGCAAGGGTGGCTGCCCGGCAATCCGCAGCAGTTCGGCGCGATGTCGGTCGACAGCGCGTTCAACACCGCGGTCAGCTTCGTGTCGAATACCAACTGGCAGGACTACACGCCTGAGCAAACGGTCAGCTATCTGACGCAGATGCTCGGCCTGACCGTGCAGAACTTCCTGTCGGCGGCGACCGGCATCGTCGTCGTGATGGCGCTGATTCGCGGCTTCGCGCGGCATACCGCGCAGACCATCGGCAACTTCTGGGTCGATATCACCCGCGTGACGATGTACGTGCTGCTGCCGATGGCGGCGATCGTCGCGGCACTGCTGATGAGCCAGGGTGTGATCCAGAACTTCAAGGCGTATCAGGACGTGCCGACGCTGCAGACCACCATCTACGCCGCGCCGAAGCTCGACGCGCAAGGCAATCCGGTGAAGGACGCGAAGGGCAATCCGGTAACGGTCGACACGCCCGTGAAGACGCAGACCATCGCGATGGGACCGGTCGCGTCGCAGGAAGCGATCAAGATGCTCGGCACCAACGGCGGCGGCTTCTTCAACGGCAACTCCGCGCATCCGTACGAAAACCCGACGCCGTTCTCGAACTTCGTGCAGATCTTCTCGATCCTGATCATCCCGGCGGCGCTCGCGCTCGTGTTCGGCCGCGTGATCGGCGACCGCCGGCAGGGCGTGGCCGTGCTCGCGGCGATGACGATCGCGTTCGGCGTCTGCGTGTTCGGCGAAATCAGCGCCGAGCAAAGCGGCAATCCCACGTTCACCGCGCTCAACGTCGACCAGTCGGCGAACGTGCTGCAGGCGGGCGGCAATGCGGAGGGCAAGGAAACGCGCTTCGGTATCGCGCAGTCGGGCATCTTCACGGTCGCGACCACGGCGGCTTCGTGCGGAGCGGTCGCCAATACGCACGATTCGTTGACGCCGATCGGCGGCCTATACCCGATGCTGCTGATGCAGCTCGGCGAAGTGATCTTCGGCGGCGTCGGTTCCGGCATGTACGGGATGCTCGTGTTCGCGCTGCTCGCGGTGTTCGTCGCGGGACTGATGATCGGGCGCACTCCTGAATACGTCGGCAAGAAGATCGAGGCGTACGAGATGAAGATGGTGTCGATCGTCGTGCTGCTCACGCCGCTGCTGGTGCTCGTCGGCACCTCGATCGCGGTGCTGACCGACGCCGGCAAGGCGGGCATCGCGAACCCCGGCGCGCACGGCTTCTCCGAAATCCTCTACGCGTTCAGCTCGGCCGCGAACAACAACGGCAGCGCGTTCGCGGGTCTCTCGGTGAATACGCCGTTCTACAACTGGCTCACCGCGATCGCGATGTGGTTCGGCCGTTTCGGCACGATCGTGCCGGTGCTCGCGATCGCCGGCTCGCTCGCCGCGAAGAAGCGCATCGGCGTGACCGGCGGCACGCTGCCGACGCACGGACCGCTGTTCGTCGTGCTGCTGCTCGGCACGGTGCTGCTGGTCGGCGCGCTGACCTACGTCCCGGCGCTCGCGCTCGGTCCCGGCGTCGAGCATCTGATGATGATCGGCGTGCAGTGACGGTTGACGCGGGGGCCGCGATCAACGACTCCCGACGACCGAACCGGCGCTTGCACGCGGCAAGCCTGCAAGCGCACAAGGATATTCGAGGATTCAATGACTGAACATAACGCTACGCGGTCCATGTTCGACCCGGCGCTGCTGCGTCCGGCGATCGTGGACTCCTTCAAAAAGCTCACGCCGCGCACGCAGTTTCGCAACCCGGTGATGTTCTGCGTGTACGTCGGCAGCATTCTGACGACCATTCTGTGGATCGCCGCGCTCGGCGGTCAGGCCGAAGCGCCCGCGGGCTTCATTCTCGCGGTCACGCTATGGCTGTGGTTCACGGTGCTGTTCGCGAACTTCGCGGAGGCGCTCGCCGAAGGCCGCTCGAAAGCGCAGGCCGCGTCGCTGCGCAGCGCGAAGAAAGACGTGATGGCCAAGAAGCTCAACGAGCCGCATCCGAAGTCGCCGATCCGCATCACGACCGCGACCGATCTGCGTAAAGGCGACGTCGTGCTGGTCGAGACCGGCGACGTAATTCCGGCCGACGGCGAAGTGATCGACGGTGTCGCATCGGTCGACGAATCGGCGATCACCGGCGAATCGGCACCGGTGATCCGCGAGTCGGGCGGCGACTTTTCGTCGGTGACGGGCGGCACGCGCGTGCTGTCGGACTGGATCGTCGTGCGCGTCACGGCGAACCCGGGCGAGGCGTTCCTCGATCGCATGATCGCGATGGTCGAAGGCGCGAAGCGTCAGAAGACGCCGAACGAAATCGCGCTGACCATCCTGCTCGTCGCGTTGACGATCGTGATGCTGCTCGCCACCGCGACGCTGCTGCCGTTCTCGATCTTCTCGGTCGAAGCCGCTCACCTGGCCAATTCGGCGGGCCACGTGGTGACGATCACCGCGCTCGTCGCGCTGCTCGTGTGTCTGATCCCGACGACGATCGGCGGCTTGTTGTCGGCGATCGGCGTAGCCGGCATGAGCCGCATGATGCAGGCGAACGTGATCGCGACCTCGGGCCGCGCGGTCGAAGCGGCCGGCGACGTCGACGTGCTGCTGCTCGACAAGACCGGCACGATCACGCTCGGCAACCGCCAGGCGTCGCAGTTCCTGCCCGCGCCGGGTCTCAGCGAAGAAGCGCTTGCCGATGCCGCGCAGTTGTCGTCGCTCGCCGACGAAACGCCGGAAGGCCGCAGCATCGTCGTGCTCGCAAAGCAGCGTTTCAATATCCGCCAGCGCGACATGGCCTCGCTGCACGCGGTGTTTCTCGCGTTCACCGCGCAGACCCGCATGAGCGGGGTCGATCTGTCGCCGCAAGGAACGCCCGCCGGAACGCATGGCCGAGAAATCCGCAAGGGCGCGGCCGATGCGGTCAAGCACTACGTCGAAGCGAACGGCGGCCGTTTCCCGAACGAAGTCAGCAACGCGGTCGCCGAGGTCGCGCGACGCGGCAGCACGCCGCTCGTGGTCGCCGAGAAGGGCGAGCAGGGCGCGCGCGTGCTCGGCGTGATCGAGCTGAAGGACGTCGTGAAGGGCGGCATCAAGGAGCGCTTCGCCGAGCTGCGCAAGATGGGCATCAAGACCGTGATGGTGACGGGCGACAACCGTCTGACCGCCGCCGCGATCGCGGCCGAAGCAGGCGTCGACGACTTCCTCGCCGAAGCGACACCGGAGACGAAGCTCGCGACGATCCGCGCGCACCAGGCCGAAGGGCGTCTGGTCGCGATGACCGGCGACGGCACCAACGACGCGCCCGCGCTCGCGCAGGCCGACGTCGCGGTCGCGATGAACACCGGCACGCAGGCGGCGAAAGAGGCCGGCAACATGGTCGACCTCGATTCGAATCCGACCAAGCTGATCGAGATCGTCGAGATCGGCAAACAGATGCTGATGACGCGCGGTTCGCTAACCACGTTCTCGATCGCCAACGACGTCGCCAAGTACTTCGCGATCATCCCGGCCGCGTTCGCGTCGACGTATCCGGCGCTGAATGCGCTGAACGTGATGCATCTGGCGACACCGACCTCGGCGATCATGTCGGCGGTGATCTTCAACGCGCTGATCATCGTGCTGCTGATTCCTCTTGCGCTTAAGGGCGTGCGCTATCGCGCGCTAGGAGCTGCGATCCTGCTGCGCCGCAATCTGCTGATCTACGGCCTCGGCGGGATCATCGTGCCGTTCATCGGCATCAAGCTGATCGATATGGTGCTCGCCGTGTTCGGCTGGGTTTGAGCGCGCAGCGCGTCGCTACGCGGTAACCAGCATTGATGAAAAGGGAAAGAGACCCATCATGAAAAATCTGTTCCGTCCGCTGATCGTGATCTTCGCGGTGCTGACCGCGGTCACCGGACTCGCTTATCCCGCGGTGATGACCGCGTTCGGCCAGGCGGCGTTCCACGACAAGGCCAACGGCAGCCTGATCGAGCAGAACGGCAAGGTGGTCGGCTCGCAGCTGATCGGCCAGCAGTTCGACGCGCCCCAGTATTTCTGGGGCCGGCTATCGGCGACGAGCCCGATGCCGTACAACCCGCAGGGCTCGGGCGGCTCGAACCTCGGGCCGAACAACCCGGCGCTGCTCGACGAGATCAAGGGTCGGCTCGCGGCGCTTAAGGCTGCGGGCACCGACATGTCGAAGCCGGTGCCGGTCGATCTGGTCACGTCGTCGGGCAGCGGGCTCGATCCGGAGATCAGTCCGGCCGCGGCCGCGTACCAGGTGGAGCGGGTCGCGCAGGCGCGCCGCCTCGCGCCGAGCGACGTGCAGGTGCTCGTCGAGCGTTATACGACGGCGCGCCAGTTCGGTGTGCTCGGCGAGCCGCGCGTGAACGTGCTCAAGCTCAATCTCGCGCTCGATGAAATGAAGCGCGGTTGACCCGAAACGCAAACGACGAATCATCAACCGCGATTGCGGTTCATCGGCAAAACAGCGGCGTCCGCGTGGCGCCGCTGCGCCATTTGCGGGCCGGCGCGGGCCGTGCCAACATGCAGGCACCGCCGCTCGCACGACTATGACAATCACTGAGCATGAACCGCCCCGATCCTGACGAACTGCTCGACAAGCTGCAGCGCGACGAAGAAAAGCGTCTGCGCGGCAGGCTGAAAATTTTCTTTGGCGCGTCGGCAGGTGTCGGCAAGACGTATGCGATGTTGCAGGCCGCGCGCCGCCGCAAGGAAGAGGGTGTCGACGTGCTGGTCGGCATCGCCGAAACGCACGGGCGCGGCGAAACCGCCGCGTTGCTCGCGGGACTCGACGTGCTGCCGCTCGCGCATATCGACTATCGCGGCCGCAAGCTCGGCGAGTTCGATCTCGACGCCGCGCTCGCGCGCAAGCCGCAATTGATCCTCGTCGACGAACTCGCGCATTCGAACGTGCAGGGCGCGCGCCATCTGAAGCGCTGGCAGGACGTCTACGAACTGCTCGACGCCGGCATCGACGTCTATACGACCGTCAACGTGCAGCACCTGGAGAGCCTGAACGACGTGGTCGGCCAGATCACGGGCATCCGCGTGTGGGAGACCGTGCCCGATCGCGTGTTCGATCATGCCGACGAAGTCACGCTCGTCGATCTGCCGGCCGAGGAACTGCTCGACCGCATGCGCGACGGCAAGGTGTACATGGCGCAGCAGGCCGAGCGCGCGGTGCGCAACTTCTTTCGCAAGGGCAACCTGATCGCGCTGCGCGAACTCGCGCTGCGCCGCACCGCCGATCGCGTCGACGCGCAGATGCGCGAGTATCGCGCCGACCGGTCGATCCAGCGCATTTGGCAGGCGCGCGAGCGGCTGCTGGTGTGCGTGGGTCCTGGTCCCGAGGCGCCGGCGCTGGTGCGTTCTGCTGCGCGCCTCGCCGCGAGCCTGAAGGCCGACTGGCTCGCGGTCTATGTCGAAACGCCCGCGTTGCAGCGTCTGCCCGACGCGCGCCGCGCACGCACGCTGAACGCGCTGAAGCTCGCCGCCGAACTCGGCGCCGAAACCGCGACGCTCGCCGCCGCCGATGCGCTCGACGCGTTGATCGGTTACGCGCAGGCGCGCAACGTATCGAAGCTGGTGGCGGGCGCATCGTCGCGCACCGGCATTAGCCGCTGGCTGCGCCGGCCGCTTGGTGAGCGCATCGCCGAGAAGAGCGGCGATCTCGATCTCACGCTGATTCGCGTGTCGTCGGAGCGCGACGCCGGCGAACAGCGGCGGCTGTTGAACACGACCGCGAACGCATGGCGCGAAGCGTTGAGCGCGGCGCGCGAGCGTCGCTCGCCGCCGCGCGCGTATGCGTGCGCGCTTGCGATCGGCGCGGCGATCACGCTGCTGTCGAGCCAGTTGATCGACCGCATCGATCTGACCAACCTCGTGATGCTGTACCTGCTCGGCGTGATCTTCACCGCGGTGAAGCTCGGACGCGGGCCGGGTGTCGTGCTGTCGTTCGCGAGCGTCGCCGCGTTCGATTTCTTTTTCGTGCCGCCGCGCATGTCGCTGTCGGTGTCCGATACGCAGTACCTGCTGACGTTCTTCGGCATGCTGCTGACATCGCTCGTGATTAGCCATCTGACTTCGAGCCTGCGCCGCGAGGCGAGCGTCGCGCGACGCCGCGAGCAGCGCACCGGCGCGATGTATGAGATGGCGCGCGAGCTCGCCGCGGCGCTTGCGGCCGAGCAGATCGTCGGCATCGGCACCCGGCACTTGAGCGAAGTGTTCGGCGCGCGAGTCGCGATCCTGCTGCCGGACAGCGCCGATCAGGTCAAACAGAAGATCGAGGACCCGGACCCGGCGATCACGCTGGAAGGCGACGCGCTCGACCTCGACGTCGGCCAGTGGGTCTACGATCAGCAGAAGCCGGCCGGCCACGGCACCGACACGCTGCCGGCCGCCGCGGCGCTGTACCTGCCGCTGAAGGCGCCGATGCGCACACGCGGCGTGCTCGCGGTCGTCGTGCGTGACGAGCGCGAGCTGACCGTGCCGGAACAGCGGCGCATGCTCGATGCGTTCGCCGCGCAGATCGCCCTCGCGCTCGAACGCGTGCATTACGTCGATATCGCGCGCGATGCGCTCGTCAACATGGAGTCGGAACGACTTCGCAATTCGCTGCTGTCGGCGATATCGCACGATCTGCGCACGCCGCTGACGACGATCGTCGGGTTTTCATCGATGCTCGCCCAGGGGCAGCGAGGGCAGGGGCCGACCGACCCGCAATCCGCCGCGCGTCGCAACGACGAACTCGTCGATGCAATCCACGAAGAAGCGCTGCGCATGACCGACATCGTCACGAATCTGCTCGACATGGCGCGCCTGCAGGCCGGCAGCCTGCAACTGAACCAGCAATGGACGCTGCTCGAGGAGACGGTCGGCGCCGCGCTGCGCGCGTGCAAGCGCGTGCTCGCCGATCATCCGGTGCAGGTCACGCTGCCCGCCGATCTGCCGCTGCTGCATCTCGACGCGGTGCTGATGGAGCGGCTGTTCTCGAACCTGTTCGAGAACGCGGCCAAATACACGGCGTCGGGCACGCCGCTCATGATCGGCGCGCAGCAGATCGACGCGGACGGCGAGCCGTTCGTGCGCGTGACGATCGACGACAACGGCCCCGGTCTGCCCGCCGGCATGGAAGCGCGGGTGTTCGAGAAGTTCACGCGCGGCGAGAAGGAATCGGCGAAACCGGGCATCGGCCTTGGGCTCGCGATCTGCCGCGCGATCGTCGAGGCGCACGGCGGTACAATCGGCGCGCTCAACCGGACGGCAGCGGATGGCCACGTCGAGGGCGCGCGCTTCTGGTTCACGCTACCGGTCAAGACGCCGCCCGATGCTCCTGAAACGTTCGATACGCTCGAAGACGAAGGCGCCGCCGACGACACCGCCGCCGACCTCAACCCGCTCACCCGACCCGCCCATGAGTGACCTGAGCATTACCGTCGTTCTGATCGAAGACGAAAAGCAGATTCGCCGCTTCGTGCGCACGGCGCTAGAAGGCGAGGGCATCGCCGTGTACGACGCCGAGACCGGCAAGCAAGGGCTCGTCGAAGCGGCGACGCGCAAGCCCGATCTGGTGATCGTCGATCTGGGCCTGCCCGACACCGACGGCCTCGACGTGATCCGCGAGTTGCGCGGCTGGAGCGAACTGCCGGTGATCGTGCTGTCGGCGCGCACCCAGGAAAGCGAAAAGGTCGCCGCGCTCGACGCCGGCGCCGACGACTACCTGACCAAGCCGTTCGGCGTGTCCGAGTTGCTCGCGCGCATCCGCGCGCATCTGCGGCGGCGCAATCACGGCGGCGCGAACGAATCGCCGCAGGTGCGCTTCGGCGCGGTCACCGTCGACCTCGCGCTGCGCCAGGTCACGCGCGACGGCGCCGCGGTCCATTTGACGCCGATCGAATACCGGCTGCTCGCGACGCTCGTGCGCCACGCCGGCCGCGTGCTCACGCACCGGCAGCTGCTGCGCGACGTGTGGGGGCCGTCGCATGTGGAGAGTCACCACTATTTGCGCATCTACATGGCGCATCTGCGCGGCAAGCTCGAGCGCGATCCGGCGCAGCCCGAGCATATCGTCACTGAGACGGGCGTCGGGTATCGGCTGGTGGGCGCGGTGTGAGTTCGTCCGCGAAGCCGCTCCGTTATAATCTCCCGACGTAAGGACGACCTTACGCTTCTGTCGATCATCGGGGACGGCCCCATTTTTCATGGAGCTGTTTCAATGTCCTGGTTTCTTCTGTTGATCGCCGGTTTGCTCGAAGTCGCCTGGGCGGCCGGTCTCAAAACTTCCGAAAGTTTCACCCGCTTCTGGCCGTCCGTCTTCACGGTCGTGACCGCGCTCGGCAGCTTCGCGCTGCTCGCGCTGGCGATGCGGCAACTGCCGCTCGGCACGGCCTATGCGGTGTGGACAGGAATTGGCGCGGTCGGCGCGTTCATCTTCGGCGTCGTGATGATGGGCGAGGCGTTGACGCTCGCGCGCGTCGCCAGTGCGTCGCTGATCGTGATCGGCCTCGTCGGGCTGAAGCTGTCGTCGGGGCACTGACCCCTCGGCCACGTCCGCCCGGCGCGCGGCCGCCATTGCCTGCAAGCCACAGCGCGGCCTCGCCGCTCTACGTTCCGCGAATCATCGTAGCTATAATGAGACAGCAACGACGTTGAGATTGCCCGCGGCCTGGCTGGCGCGGCCGGCTTGGCAAGCCTGACGGCTTGGGCGCGGAACCCCCGCTGGTTCCCGCCGAAGCCGTCAGGCAAGCACAAAGCGCGTGGAGGCGGCCATGCTTGAATCACTTTCGCTTGCAGCGGGCCTTTCATGGGGCAGCGGTCTGCGCCTCTATCTAACGGTCCTTTTGGCCGGCGTATTGGAACGTCTTGGCCTGATTCACTTGCCGGACACGTTGTCCGCGCTGTCGTCGCCATGGGTGATCGGCGCGGCGGCCGTGCTGACGCTCACCGAATTCCTCGCCGACAAGATCCCCGCGTTCGATTCGCTGTGGGACGCGATCCACACCTTCATCCGCATTCCCGCCGGCGCCGTGCTGGCCGCCGGCGCGCTCGGCCACGCCGATCCGACGATGCTGACCGTCGCCGCGCTCGCGGGCGGCACGCTCGCCGGCACTGCGCATCTCGCGAAGGCGGGCACCCGCGCGCTGATCAATCTGTCGCCGGAACCGGTGTCGAACGTCGTCACGTCGACCGCCGAGGACGGCCTCGCGGTCGGCGGGGTACTCCTTGCGCTGTTCGTGCCGCTCGCGTTTCTGGTCTTGATGGTAGGCTTTCTGCTACTCGCGGCGTGGGCGTTGCCGCGATTGTGGCGTGGCGTGCAGGGCGGTTTTCGCGGCATGGCCACGCACATGGTGTCGCGATTGGCGAGGAGCAGGCACGATTGAGCGAAGCACTGCCAGGATCTAAGGCGGGTTCAAGAACGCGCGCCGACATCAGACCGGCGCGCCGGCTCGGCGGCATCGATCTGTTGCGCCAGGCCATGCGGATGACGGCGCGTGACTGGCGCGCGGGCGAATTGACGATGTTGCTGCTCGCGCTCGTACTGGCGGTCGCGGCGTTGTCGAGCGTCGGGTTTCTGGGCGACCGGCTGCATCAGGGGCTCGAGCGCGATGCGCGGCGCATGATCGCCGCCGACTTCATCGTGCGCGCCGATCATCCAGTCGATCCGCAATTCGCGGCCGAGGCGCACGCCCTGGGCCTGCGCACCGCCACCACGGCGATCTTTCCCAGCATGATCAACTCGACCGGCGCGCAGCCGGCGTCGCGGCTCGCCGCCGTCAAGGCGGTGTCGCCGGGCTATCCGTTGCGCGGCGCGCTGCGCATCGCGGCGGCGCCGGGTGCGGCCGATCATCCGGCAACGTCGATTCCGGCGCCGGGCACCGTCTGGGTCGACCAGGAACTGCTCGACGCGCTGAAGCTGAAGGTCGGCGATGCGGTGAAGGTCGGCAATCGCAGCTTCACGGTCGGCGCGCTGATCACGCGCGAGCTCGATCGCGGCTTCTCGTTCGTCAACTTTTCGCCGCGCCTGATGCTGCGCGCCGACGAAGTGCAGTCGACCGGCCTGATCACGTACGGCAGCCGGGTCACGTACCGGTTGCTGGTCGCCGGCTCCGACGACGCGGTCGCGCGCTTCGCGCAGTTTGCGCACGAGCACGTCGACGCCGGCAAGATGCGCGGCGTCGCGCTCGAGTCTCTGCAGGACGGCCAGCCGCAGGTGCGTCAGACGCTCGATCGCGCGGGCCATTTCCTGACGCTCGTGTCGCTGTTGACCGCGCTGCTCGCAGCGGTCGCGATCGCGATGGCCGCGCACCGCTTCATGCGCCGGCATCTCGACGGCTGCGCGGCGATGCGCTGTCTCGGCGCGAGCCAGGCCGCGCTACGGGCGCTGTTCACGCTCGAATTCGTCGGGCTCGGCCTGCTCGGCGGGGTGCTCGGCGTGGCGCTCGGTTATCTGGGGCATCTCGCGCTGCTGACGTGGCTCGGCGGCCTGATCGACGTGGTGCTGCCGCAGCCGACGCTGTGGCCCGCGTTCGAAGGCATTGCCGCCGGCCTCGTGCTGCTGCTCGGCTTCGCGCTGCCGCCGCTGTTGCCGCTCACGCGCGTACCACCGGTGCGCGTGCTACGGCGTGAATGGGGCGAGGAGGGGCGCACCGCGTGGGCCGCCTATGCGTTCGGCATCGTGCTGTTCGCGGGGTTGCTGATTCTCGCCGCCGGCGAATTGAAGCTCGGCGGCATCGTCGCGGGTGGATTCGCGGGCGGCTTGCTGGTGTTCGCAGGCATCGCGCGGCTCGCGCTGTGGGGCGCGGCGCGCGTGGTGCGCAGCGAGCGCGTCAATGCGGGCATCGGCTGGCGCTATGCGCTCGCGTCGCTGGAGCGGCGCAGCAGCACCAGTGCGCTGCAAATCACCGCGCTCGGCATCGGCCTGATGTGCCTGTTGCTGATCGCGATGACGCGCAACGACCTCGTGCAGGGCTGGCGCAAATCGACGCCGCCCGATGCGCCCAACGAGTTCATCATCGACATCCAGCCTGATCAGCGCGACGCGGTCACGCAGTATCTGGACGCGCACGGCATCGCTGGCGTGGAGTTGTCGCCCATGGTGCGCGGGCGGCTCGTCGCGATCAACGGCAAGGCAGTCAACCCGGACTCGTTCAAGGGCGCGGACGCCAGGCGTCTGGTGGACCGCGAGTTCAACCTGTCGTACACGACGCAACTGCCCGACGACAACCGGATCGCCGCGGGCAGCTGGTTCGGCGATACGACGAAGCCGCAGATTTCGATCGAGCAGGGTCTCGCGAAGCTGATCAACGTGAAGCCCGGCGACGTACTGCGCTTCGACGTGACGGGACTGACCATCGAGGCGCCGGTGACGAGCGTGCGCAAGCTCGACTGGGGGTCGTTCAAGGTCAATTTCTTCGTGCTGATGCCGCCCGTCTCGTTGCAGGACTTCCCGGCGACATTCATCACGAGCTTCCATCTGCCCGCGGATAAGCAGTCGACGATCGACGGCCTGATCGCCGCGTATCCCAATCTGACCGCGATCGACACCGGCCCGATCCTCGCGCAGGTGCAGCGCGTGTTGCAGCAGGTGATCGGCGCGGTGCAGTTCCTGTTCGCGTTCACGCTCGCGGCCGGCGTGCTGGTGCTGTACGCGGCGCTCGCCGGTACGCGCGACGAGCGTATGCGAGAATCCGCGCTGCTGCGTGCGCTGGGCGCATCACATCGTCAGGTGCGGGCGGTGCAGGTGGCCGAGTTCGTCGCGGTCGGTGCGCTAGCAGGCCTGATGGCGGCGGTCGGCGCGCAGGTCATCGGCTCGCTGCTGGCCACGCACGTGTTCGAGTTCTATCTGGACTTCGATCCGTGGCTGCTGCCGGCGGGCATTTGCGCGGGTATCGCTTGTGCTGGTGTCGGCGGGTGGCTGAGTCTGCGGCATGTGTTGGCGCGGCCCGCGCTGCAATCGCTGCGCGACGCGTGAGCTTTCTTTGTGATGTTTATTTGCTGTTGAGCAGGGTATGAGCGATTTGAACGACGAAGTGTCCTCGGACAAGCCGACGGCCTTCGAACTGGTGGGCGGCGAGGCGCGCGTGCGCGAACTGGTCGACCGGTTTTACGACCTGATGGATCTCGAGGCGGATTTCGCCGGGATTCGCGCGCTGCATCCGGCATCGCTCGAGGGTTCGCGCGACAAGCTGTTCTGGTTTTTGTGCGGCTGGCTCGGCGGTCCCGATCATTACATCAGCCGCTTTGGCCATCCACGTTTGCGCGCGCGGCATCTGCCGTTTGCGATCGCGTCGAGCGAGCGCGACCAGTGGTTGAGGTGCATGGCGTGGGCGATGGAGGACATCGGCTTGCCGGAGCCGCTGCGCGAGCGGCTGCTCGGCTCGTTCTTCGAAACCGCCGACTGGATGCGCAACCGCAATGGCTGATACGCCGCCGCACGCCGCCTCGGCACCGTACTCGGTCGAAGCCGACTATGCGGCGCTCGAGCCGCGCGCACGGGAGATACTCGACTGCTGGTTCGGCGCGCCGGGCACGCCGGAGCACGGCACCGAGCGCAAGCTCTGGTTCAAGCGCAATGACGCCGTGGATGCGATGCTGCGCGAGCGTTTCGGCAACCTGATCGATGCGGCCAACGCGGGCGAGCTCGACGCATGGCAGGCCACGCCGTTGGGCGCGTTGGCGCTCGTGATCGTGCTGGACCAGTTTTCCCGCAACTGCCATCGTGGGACGCCGCGCGCGTTCGCGACCGACAGCAAGGCGCTGCAAACCGCGCAACGAATGATCGCGAGCGGCGCAGATCGGCTGCTGCCAGGCGTGCAGCATCGGGCGTTCGCGTATCTGCCGTTCGAGCACGCTGAATCGCTCGCGAGCCAGCAGGAGTCGCTGCGCCTCTTCAAACAGCTGGCGCAGGAGCCGGGCGGTGACGGCTACTATCAACACGCGCTGCGCCACGCGAAAGTGATCGAGCGGTTTGGCCGCTTTCCGCATCGCAACGTGTTGCTCGGACGTGAATCGAGCGATGAGGAGATCGCGTTTCTCCGCGAGCCCGGTTCGAGGTTCTGAATCAGCGCGGACGCGCACGCGAAGCACTCGGCCGGCGCGACGTGTTGCGCGGCTTTACTCGTCGCCGCGTAGCTTGCCCGCCACCGGCGTGCGCACGAACACGCGCAAGAGCTCATCCGAATCACCCGGCCGCGCGCCGGACCAGAACAGCCGCCATTCGCCGGCCGGCGGCCGCGCGTTTTCGCGGCGGCTTTCCTCGATCAGCCACGTGCAGGCGGTCGTGCGCGGATCTTCGCTCGGCTGATGCACGATGCCCGTGTAGTAGAAGAGCATCGGCGCTTCGGATTCGCCGAGGCCGGAGCTCGCCATGCAGTCGCCGTCGTTCCATTCGATATCCATCTTCGCGCCGAGGTCGCGGAACACCGAGCGGTAGCTTTTCGCGTAGTCGAGCCAAGGCAGCAGCAGCGTGCTGACGAGCCCCCAGACGAGCATCGCGCCCGCGCACCAGCTCAGCGCGCCGCGCCATTTGCCCGCGTACTTGAACGACGGCAGCAGCCACAGCCAGCCGATCGTCAGCACGAGTGCACCGATGATCAGCGCGGGCGAAATCGGCAGCACCCAGTCGAGCGGCAGCCAGCGGCCGAGCAGATGCAGCGACGCATGGTTGCTCGCCGGGTTCGTCATGGTGGACCAGACGATCCACACGAGTGCGGCCGCGCTGCCGAACAGCACGCGGCTCGTCATATCCCAGCCGGTATGCAGGCGCGCCGGCAAGCGTTCGACGCCCTGCATCGCGACCAGCGCGAGCGGTGCGATGAACGGCAGGATGTAGAGTTCGCGGACCGTCGCCGAAGTTTGCAGCACCGCGAAACCTATGCCCGCGAACAGCATCGGCAACACCACGCGCGGATCGCGCCAGCGCCGCCATGCGCCACCCGCGAGCGCGGTCAGCGCGAGCGGCACGACCGGAAAGCCGACGCTCAGCACGGTGCGCAGCACGAACAGGTGACTCTCGTTTTCGGAGCCGAGCTCGGCGACTGAAAAACCGAAGAAGCGCCCGACGTTGTTATCCCACAGCCACACCTTGAAGAGTGCCTCGGAGCGCAGGTAGAAGCAGATTGGCCAGATCAGCGGGAAGGGCGCGCAGACAAGCGCGGCCAGGCTCAGCGCGCCCGCGAAGCCGCGGCTGCGGCAAGCCGGATAGAGCAACAGCGCAGCACAGGTGGTGGCGCCGAACACGAGCGGCACGAACAGCCCCTTGGCGAGCAGCGACACGCCGACGCCCGCGCCGAACATCGTCGCGCCGCTGAGGATCGCGTGACGCCGCGCGCGGGCATCGAGCGGTTTGATCTGCCGGGCGGCCTGAGCATGCAGCGGGAAATAAGAGGCCGCGCGCGGGTCGTCACGCAGATGCACCAGCACGAGTTCGAATAGTCCGCAAAAGCCGAGCGCGGCGCCGGCCATCAGCGCGACGTCGGTCATCATGTCGTGCACGTGCTTGACGACGACGAGCGTGCCGCCGAACAGCGCGAGCGTGCCGATCACGCGCAGGTCGAACCAGCTCGACGCAGCGACCGCGCGACGCGCGACGCGCGCGGTGTAGTACACCGTCAGGCCCGCGAACAGCGCGCTCGCGAGCCGTGCCGCATCGTGCAGCGGCAAATAGCGGCCGAACATCCACGCGAGGCCGGTGGCGACCCAGTCGTAGATCGGCGGCTTTTCGACGAAGGGCTGGCCGGCATTGGTCGGCACGACGAGGTCGCCGGTATCGAGCATGTGCTGCACGATGCCGAATGTGTAGGTTTCGTCCTGCTTCCATGGCTCGTGGCCGAGAATGCCGGGGACGAGCCACGCGCACAGGATCGCCAGCGCGACGAACCACAGTAGCGGACGAATCGCCGCGAGCGCGCGCCAACGCTGCAGGCCGCGCGCGGCGCGGTCGGCGGAAACGGCTGAGCCCGATGTCTGCGCTGTGTCGACGCTATGGATCGCGAGCGCCGAAGCCGCGGTGTCTCCAATTGCGGGCTGGGCCTGCGCGCCGGCGAACGGGTGCGCGGTGCTGGCGCTAAGCGCGGCCTCTTGCGCACGGCCTGCTGGAGCGGCCGAGGTCACGGCCGTCGCGCTGGCATTGTGCGCGCGCCAGCGCGTGGACTGCTTGTCTTGCATGGAAGTCTCTGGTCAGCGTACGCGTCGGCGTTGGCCTCGTACTTATGTTTTGCTTACGTCGCCTGCGAATGCATTCGATCCGACCGATTGTAGCGCCGCATTATTACGGAAGATTACAGGTGCAGAAAGGCGCGCATTCGATGCGCGGCTATGTCGGTTTCACGACAAATCGACGGGGATTCGTGGAACGAGAGAGGGAGCGCGGAAAAAGGCGCGGCCGTAGCGGACCGCGCTATGCGTTCGAGGCTTGTGTGTCCCGTTGAACGCGACGTTCGCTCAGCGGCCGCCGGCGACGTCGAACAGCGCGCCCGTCACGTACGACGACGCGTCGCTGAGCAGCCATACGATGGCCTCGGCGACTTCGTCGGCCCGGCCGGGGCGGCCGAGCGGTGTCGTCGCGCCCAGTTGTGCGGCGCGTTCGGGCTTGCCGCCGCTCGCATGGATCTCGGTGTCGATCAGACCCGGACGCACCGCGTTCACGCGCACGCCCTGCGGGCCGAGTTCTTTTGCGAGGCCGATCGTCATCGTGTCGATTGCGCCTTTCGACCCGGCGTAGTCGACGTATTCGTTCGGCGAACCGAGCCGCGCCGCCGCCGACGAAACGTTGACGATCGCGCCGCCCGCGCCGCCGCGCTGAGTCGACATGCGCCGCGCCGCTTCGCGCGCGCACAGATAAGCGCCGAGGACATTGACGTCGAACACGCGTTTCAGACGCGCGAAGTCCATATCGGCGAGCTGGCTCGACGGCGCGACGATGCCGGCGTTGTTGACGAGCGCGTCGATGCGGCCGAAGGATTGCTGCAGCATATCGAACATGCGAGTCACGTCGGCTTCGTTCGCGACATCGCCGGCGATCGGGAGCGCGCGGCCGCCCGCGTGTTCGACCTCGGCGACCGTCTGCTGGGCGGCGGCGAGGTCACGCACGTAGTTCACGCCGACATACCAGCCGCGCGCGCCTAGCAGCCGCGCGGTGGCTCGGCCAATGCCGCGGCTGCCGCCGGTGATCAGAACAGCTTTCGTCATCGCAACCTCGTCGTTGGGGTGATGCGTGTGCGGCGTGCCGCGGATTCAGATCGCGTCGCTTTGGACCGCGGTCCATTTGTCGCGAGCGGGCGGCGCGTAACGTTGCAGCTTGCCGATCAACGCGAGCGGATCGGCGTCGATCTGCAGCATGTCGAGATAGGTCTTACGCAGGAAGCCTTCGTCGACCGTGTGCTCGAGCAGGCGGATCAGCGGTTCGTAGAAGCCGCCCGTGTTCAGCAGCGCGACCGGCTTGCCGTGATAGCCGAGCTGCGCCCACGTGAAGACCTCGAACAGCTCCTCGAGTGTGCCCGCGCCGCCCGGCATCGCGACGAACGCATCGGACAGCTCGGCCATCATCTTCTTGCGATGATGCATGTCGGGCACCACGTGCAGCTCGGTCAGGCCGTTATGACCCACTTCCTTGCTGACGAGCAGCTCGGGAATCACGCCGATCGCGCGGCCGCCTTCGGCCATCACTGTGTCGGCGATCACGCCCATCAGTCCCACTTTGCCGCCGCCAAAGACGAGCGCGAGATCGGCCTCGACGAGGGCGCGGCCGAACGCGCGCGCCGCCTGCGCATACAGCGGTTTGGCTCCCATAGAAGAGCCGCAATAGACACACACCGACTTCATACTCAACTTTCCTTCGATTCGTTGCGAGGCGCGGCGCCTTCACGCGGCGGCAGGTAGTCGTAGAACTCGCGCTTGGGCACGATGCCCGATACGAGGTCGTCGAACAGCTGCCGCGAGCGGCCGCGCAGGTAGGGCGCCATCAGCGAGACGATCTGCACGCTGACCTGATGCAGTTCCTCGCGGATCGCTTCCTGCTCGTTGTATTTGCGCGGATTCATCACGAACTGATACGACAGCCAGTACGTGCCGATCACGCCGACGTTGGTCGCAATCACCTGCATTTCCTGCGGCGTCGCGACCATTTCGCCATCGGCGACGAGCTGCTCGCAGAACTGGCTCGCGAAGCGCACCTTGTGGCTGATGATCTGCTTGAAGTGCGTCTCGAGCGTGCGATTGCGTGCGAGCAGGTCGTTCAGGTCGCGGTACAGGAAGCGGTAGCGCCACGTGAAATCGACCATGTACTGCAGATACGACCACATTTCGTCGATGGTCGCGCGATGGTCGTCGGGGAAACGCAGACGCTTCTCGATCTCCTGCTCGAACTGGCTGAAGATGCTGTTGATGATGTCGTCTTTGTTGCGGAAGTGGTAGTACAGGTTGCCTGGGCTGATTTCCATTTCCTCGGCGATCGTCGTCGTCGTGACGTTCGGCTCGCCGATTTCGTTGAACAGCTTCAACGACAGTTCGAGAATCCGTTCGCGCGTGCGGCGGGGAGGTTTGGCTTCCATGTCGTCCGGCCCTCGTTATGCCGGGCTGGGCGCATGGCGGCGTGCCGCCGCTGCGTGTTCCACCCGGATGCGGTTGGTATATTGAGCTCTCCCGAACCCGCCGGCACGCGGCGGGCCCCCCGAAAGGGCAGGATGAGGCGATGCGCGGATACGTTTGCGCGAGCGCCTTTCCTGTGAGACCGTTAAACGATTATAAACCGAGCGTTCTAATACCCAACCGCCTGCGGGGATATTCAACCATGTCGGACAGGGGCAAGCGTGCGCTGCAACCCGCGTCGAGATTCAAAGCCACGCGCGAACCCAGCCGACGACCAGCGGCCCGACGATCACCCCCCACGTCATCACACACATGCCGAGCGCGACCATCACGGCCGCGCTGCCGAGATCCTTCGCGCGCCGCGACAGCTCGTGACGTTCGAGCGAGATCCGGTCGATGGCTGCTTCGACGCTCGAATTGAGCAACTCGACGATCAGCACGAGCAGCACCGAGCCGAGCAGCAGCACACGCGACACGGGATCGACGGGCACCACGAGGCCGCACGGAATCAGGATCGCGGCCAGCGTGAGTTCCTGACGAAACGCGCTTTCCTCGCGAATCGCGACCCGAAAACCGGCCAGCGAGTTTTTCATCGCGTGCCATGCGCGCGTGAGGCCGCGGTTGCCCTTGTAGGGGTTGAAGGGCAGCGGGGCGAGCGGGTCGTCGGGACTGAGCGGTTCGTTGGGGACGTCGTGGCTCGAGTCGCGAGTTGTGTCGTGGCTGGCGTCATGCTGCACGCCGCCCGAGACGCTGGGGCCGCCGTTCATGGACCTCGCGCCGTTCACCCGAGGCACGGTGTCCGCATGCCCGCTCACACCCGGCTCGCGGACATCATCGAACGGTTCGATGCTCGCGGTGTCGCGGCTGGACTCGACGGCGCGCAGTGCGCCGTTCGACGCGCCTTCGGCGCTGGATCGACTGCTTCGCATGGATAGCTCCGCGCGCCGCATCACGCAGCGGCGCTTTCCTCACGATACGCCGTGCCGCGCAGTGGCTTCAAATGCGCGGCGAATTGTGCGGACGCCGCTGCCCACGAAAAGCGCTCGGCCCACGCGCGCGCATGCGATCGCTCGATCTTCAGTGCCTCGAGACAGGCCTCGCGCAGATCCTCGTGCATTGCACCGGCGCCGCCGTCGCCTAGCACGTCGATCGGGCCGGTGACCGGATACGCGGCCACCGGCGTGCCGCATGCGAGCGCTTCGAGCAGCACGAGCCCGAACGTGTCGGTGCGGCTCGGAAACACGAAGACGTCGGCGGCCGCGTAGACCTTCGCGAGTTCGGCCTGCGACAGCACGCCCAGATAGTTCACCTGCGGGTAGCGCGACTTCAGCTCGGCGAGCGCCGGACCTTCGCCCGCGACCCACTTCGAGCCGGGCAAATCGAGCTGCAAGAATGCCTCGACGTTCTTCTCGACCGCCACGCGTCCCACGTACAGGAAGATCGGCCGCGCGGTGTTGAGCACCTTCGAGTCCATCGGACGGAAGATCTCGAGATCGACGCCGCGCGTCCACAGCACGACGTTGGTGAAGCCGAACTTTTCGAGGTCCTGCTTGACGACGGGCGTCGGCGCCATCACCGCGAGCGACGGCTTGTGGAACCAGTGCAGAAACTTGTAGGTCGCCGCGAGCGGGATGCGAAAGCGCGCCTGCACGTACTCGGGAAAGCGCGTGTGATACGCGGTCGTAAACGGCAGCTTGTGCTCCAGCGCATACGCGCGCGCGGCCATGCCGAGCGGACCTTCGGTGGCGATGTGCAACGCATCGGGCGCGAAACGGTCGATGCGCTCGCGCAGCCGGCGGCGCGGCAGCAGCGACAGGCGTATCTCCGGATAAGTCGGGCACGGGATGGTGCGGAATTCGAGCGGTGTCAGCAGATCGACCTGGTGGCCGAGCGCGGCCAGTTCGCGCCGGGTGTTCTTCAGCGTGCGCACGACGCCGTTGACCTGCGGCTCCCATGCGTCGGTGACGATCATGATCTTCATCGCGTTGTTCATCGCTGCGGGCCCTGTGGAAGTGGACAGTGGAAGTGCTCAGGCGGTGGCGCGGGCTTTTTGCGCACGCGCCTGGGGCGCGCGCAGCGCGGTCCAGAAGATCACCTTGAGTTCGCCTTCATAGGTCTCGACGAGCGCCGACAGACTCTCGACCCAATCGCCATCGTTGCAATAGAGCACGCCGTCGATCTCGCGCATCTCGGCCTTGTGGATGTGCCCGCAGACCACACCGTCACAGCCGCGGCGACGCGCTTCGTCGGTCATCACGGTTTCGAACGACGAGATGAAGTTGACCGCGTTCTTGACCTGATGCTTCAGGTATTGCGACAGTGACCAGTACGGGAAGCCGAGCTTGCTGCGAATGCGGTTGAACCAGCGGTTCAGCACGAGGATCATCGTGTACAGCGTGTCGCCGAGATAGGCGAGCCACTTCGCATGCTGGATCACGCCGTCGAACAGATCGCCGTGCACGATCCACAGCCGCTTGCCGGCGAGCGTCGTGTGGAACGCTTCGCCGCGCACGTGGATGTCGCCGAACGCGAGGTCGCAAAACTGGCGCGCGGCTTCGTCGTGATTGCCGGGCACGTAGATGACCTGGGTGCCTTTGCGCGCCTTGCGCAGCACTTTCTGCACGACGTCGTTGTGGGCCTGCGGCCAGTACCAGCCTTTCTTCAACTGCCAGCCGTCGATGATGTCGCCGACGAGGTACAGGTACTCCGATTCGTTGTGGCGCAGGAAGTCGAGCAGATAACCCGCCTGGCAGCCGCTCGAGCCGAGATGGATATCCGAGAGCCAGATCGTGCGATAGCGATGCGGATCGTCGTGGCCGTCATCGGAATGATCGGCGTGGGCGTCGAGCGATGGCGTCGCCGGCAGCGGCAAGCCGTGATGAGTAGAACCCGGGGCGGGCCGGAACGCGACGGGGTCGACGCTCGGTCCGGTTTGACGAAACAGGGAAGTCGCGGACGTATTGGGGTCCATGGCTCACGCGTCGAGTGGCGGTGCCCGTATTGGGCCAGGCGCGAGTGACTCTGCCATGACAGTCACGAGAAGTTCTTATTACGGAGCAGCCTTGGCGGGGCCTGTTTTTTCGTTGTTCTGGCTTCTTTGGCCTTTCCTTGTTTGTTATTGGTCTATTGGCGTTGCCCCGCACAGGGGCAACGCCAATAGACCGACAAGTCAGCAAGGAAAGGCCAAAAAAGCCAGAACAACGACAAAAAGCCTAACCCCGCCAAAGGCGGCAACGCATTCAGCACGCGCGCTAGCGCACAACCTGGACCACCCGCGTCCCCGCGAGCCGATCATGAAAAAACTGCCGCTGCGAATCAAACCGCCCACTCGTGGCCCACACCACGAACCAGACCCCCGCAACGACAAGCGTCTGCGGCACCCGCAACCCAAGAAGCGGATGCACCGCCAACGGCGGCAAAAACCACAACCAGGCGAGCAAGTACCGCCCAATCGCCCGTCCAATGGAAATCGGCTCGCCATCAGCGCCGACAACCCGTAACCGCCAGGTTTTCATCGGCAGCGTCTGGCCGCCATGCGTCCAGAACCAGACGAAATACACGCCAACCACGAGGCCAATCCAGCCGGCGAGCAGGTTGTGATGCGCGAGCCCGTTCCGCTGCTGCGTCAGCGTGCTGAACAGATAGCCGGCGAGAAACACCACGCCGAACAGAATGACCGCTTCGTAGAGCAGCGCCGCCAGCCGTCGCCGGACGGTGGGCGCCGTGCCGCCGGGCGCGGCGGCGGGCAGGGTGGGAGTGACGAGCGGCTGGGACACGTAATGGGCTCGAGTCGGGAATCAGGAGCCGTGGAAAATCGCCGGCGCTTCGGCCGGCGACACCGGCACGGGCGTCGCCGGCACGAAGCTGCCCGCCGCCGGAATCGCGGGGGTAGCCGGCAGCGAGGCCGCGGCCGGTGCGGAGGCGGCCGGCGCGGCGCTCGCCGCCGCGGCAGCGCTGGCGGCCGCGCCGTGCTCGCGCGCGTTCACGAACCGGTCGATGCCCTTGATCTCATTGCGAGCCGACGGCGGCGCGCTCACGACGCTGGGGCGGCGCTTGCGCTCACTGGCGGCGAGCCGCTCCTTCGTTTCCTCGGGCAGTTGTTGGTACGCCTTCCATGCATTCTGGCGCGCTTCGCGCGGCAATTCCTTCGAAACCTGGTAGTTCTCGCGCGCGACGCGGCGCTGATCGGGCGTCATGCGCACCCATTCGCTCATGCGCTCATGCAGACGCTTTTGCGCATCCGGCGACATCTTTGCGTATCGCGACGCGATCTTGATCCACTTTCGCTTGCGTTCGTCGCTGAACGAATCCCACTGCGATGCGAAGGGCGCGAGCGCGATATGCTCAGCGGCGCTTAGACGCGACCACGCGAGCGGGCTGTTGCTGCCGGGCAGGCCAGGCAAGTCGACGGAAAGTGCGGGGGCGGGCGCGGACGCGGCGACGTTGACGTCAGGCGACGGATGGCCCGCTGGGGACGGGCTCGGATGAAAACGCGGATAGGTCGCGACGAAGGACACCAGAGCCGCGATTGCGCATCCGAAAACAACGGCCAGGCCGCGCTTGTAACTCACCCGAGGAATCTCCCGCTCAGTGTGCGCGTGAAAGATACGCGTTGAAGCCGTGGTCGAGATAGGCATTGAGCGGCAGATCGTCGCTAAGCATGGCGGCATCGATATCGGCGAGTTCGGCGGTGCGCTGCTGGTCTTCCCAGTACGCGATGCCGATCAGGCTCACCACCAGCGCGGCGAGCGGCCACGCGAGCGCGAAGCGGCGCAGCGACCAGCGGCGGCGCGGCTCGAAGCCTCCCTGCGGCAGCCCCGCCGGCATGCCGGCGAACGCAGGCACGAACACCGGCGCGCTGACGGCTTCAGGCTTTTTGCGCGCCAACGCGGCGCGACGTGCGGCGGCGAGCCGGTCGACGGTGGCGGGCGGGAGGCTGGCGGTGTTTTCGTCGAGCGCGCGGCGCAGTTGACGCGCGAACTCGAGTTCTGTGTTTTCGAGGGAGCTCATAGCGTGATTCCTTTCGCCTTGAGCGCTTGCGCAAGCGTGTGGGTGGCCCGGGAGCAGTGCGTTTTCACACTGCCTTCGGAGCAGCCCATTGCGGCGGCAGTCTCGGCGACATCCATATCTTCCCAATAACGCATGAGAAACGCCTCCCGTTGACGTGCCGGTAATTTCTGGATCTCGTCGTCGATCAACTGCAGGACCTGCTCGCGCTCGAGCTTCTGTTCGTTGCTCTCGGCGCCAGTCGAACCCGCCTCCGCCTCGAAGGTTTCCAGCGGATCGAATTCGTCGTCATCGGCGTTGCCGAGCGACGAGAACAGACTAACCCAGGTGTTGCGTACTTTGGCACGACGGAAGTAGTCGTGTGTCGCATTCTGCAGAATACGCTGAAACAGCAGTGGCAGCTCTGCCGCCGGGCGGTCGCCGTATTTCTCGGCGAGCTTGATCATCGCGTCCTGCACGATGTCGAGGGACGCATCGTCGTCCCGCACGGCGTAGACCGTCTGCTTGAACGCGCGCCTTTCGACGCCCGCCAGAAAATCGGCGAGTTCCTTGTCTGATGCCATCCGTGTGGGGTCGGCGCAGCAAGCGTGCGCGTAATCGGTCGAAAAATGTCGTAAAACCCGCGGATGCTAACAAACTTTTGCTCAGATTGGGGTGAAACCTGCTGAACCTTGCATTTGCATGACAGTCGATATTCCGCCCGATCGCGCGCTCCCGCGCGTGTACTAATGGCAATATTTTCTTGACCGCGAGCGCGCCAACAGCTATCGTCGCTGGTTCGCAACATAAGTGAGTTGTCTCAATTGAGGTGTGGCCCAAGAAGCCCGCCTGTCAACTGGACGCGCCGCTTGAACCCGAGCCACAAGCCCGGCAGAGAGCACCCGATCAATTTTTTGCCGAAAATTCGAAAGGTGAATCAATGAATATGCCCAGCGCGGAATTCTCCACGTCGGATACGACCCCCCCTCACGAAGCAGACTCTATCGGCGCCACCGTGCTCATGAAGGCACTGGCCGACGAAGACGTCGAATTCATCTGGGGCTATCCCGGCGGCTCGGTACTCTACATTTACGACGAGCTGTACAAGCAGGACAAGTTCCAGCACGTGCTGGTGCGCCACGAGCAGGCTGCCGTGCACGCTGCCGACGCCTACGCCCGCTCCACCGGCAAGGTCGGCGTGTGTCTCGTGACCTCCGGCCCCGGCGTCACCAATGCGGTGACCGGCATCGCCACCGCCTATATGGATTCGATCCCAATGGTCGTGATCAGCGGCCAGGTGCCGACTGCCGCGATCGGTCAGGATGCATTCCAGGAATGTGACACGGTCGGCATCACGCGTCCCTGCGTGAAGCACAACTTCCTCGTGAAGGACGTGCGCGACCTCGCGGCCACCGTCAAGAAAGCCTTCTACATCGCCCGTACCGGCCGTCCCGGCCCGGTGCTGATCGACATTCCGAAGGACGTGTCGAAGGCGCCGTGCCAGTACGAGCCGATCAAGAGCGTGTCGCTGCGCTCATACAACCCCGTCACGAAGGGCCACTCCGGTCAGATCCGCAAGGCGGTGTCGCTGCTGCTGTCGGCGAAGCGCCCCTATATCTACACCGGCGGCGGCATCGTGCTCGCGGACGCGTCGCGTGAGCTGAACCAGTTTGCCGATCTGCTCGGCTATCCGGTCACCAATACGCTGATGGGCCTGGGCGGCTACCGCTCGAGCGACAAGAAATTCCTCGGCATGCTCGGCATGCACGGTACGTACGAAGCCAACATGGCAATGCAGCACTGCGACGTGCTGATCGCCATCGGCGCGCGCTTCGACGACCGCGTGATCGGTGACCCGAACCACTTCGCGTCGCGGCCGCGCAAGATCATTCATATCGACATCGATCCTTCTTCCATTTCGAAGCGCGTCAAGGTCGACATTCCGATCGTCGGCGACGTGAAGGAAGTGCTGAAGGAACTGATCGAGCAGTTGCAGACGGCCGAGCATGGCCCAGACACCGCGGCGCTCGCCGAGTGGTGGAAGGACATCGAAGGCTGGCGCGCGAAAGACTGCCTGAAGTTCGACCGCAAGAGCGACATCATCAAGCCGCAGTACGTGGTCGAAAAGGCGTGGGAACTGACCGACGGCAACGCGTTCGTGTGCTCCGACGTCGGCCAGCATCAGATGTGGGCCGCGCAGTTCTACAAGTTCAACAAGCCGCGTCGCTGGATCAACTCCGGTGGCCTCGGCACGATGGGCTTCGGCTTGCCGGCCGCGATGGGCGTGAAGATGGCCCATCCGGACGACGACGTGCTGTGCATCACGGGCGAAGGCTCGATCCAGATGTGCATCCAGGAGCTGTCGACCTGCAAGCAGTACGACCTGCCGATCAAGATTATTTCGCTGAATAACCGCTATCTGGGCATGGTGCGCCAGTGGCAGCAGATCGAATACAGCAAGCGCTATTCGCATTCGTACATGGATGCGCTGCCGGACTTCGTGAAGCTCGCCGAAGCGTACGGTCACGTGGGCATGCGCATCGAGCGGACGGCCGATGTGGAACCGGCGCTGAAGGAAGCGCTGCGCCTGAAGGATCGCACGGTGTTTCTCGACTTCCAGACCGACCCGACCGAAAACGTCTGGCCGATGGTTCAGGCCGGCAAGGGCATCACCGAGATGCTCATGGGTTCGGAAGATCTTTAACGACGGGGCGTTTGGTTGAATCCAGCGCCGGCTTCGTGATGCGCGCCTTCACAAAAGGCGAGAGCAGACGAGGCGGCGCCGCTCCGCTCGCAGACATCGACACATCATCTGGAAGAAGCGAAACATGAGACACATCATTTCAGTCCTGCTGGAAAACGAACCGGGCGCGCTGTCGCGCGTGGTGGGTCTGTTCTCGGCACGCGGCTACAACATTGAAACCTTGACGGTGGCTCCGACCGAAGATCGTTCGCTGTCGCGCATGACCATCGTCTCCGTTGGCTCCGACGACGTGATCGAACAGATCACGAAGCATCTGAACCGCCTGATCGAGGTGGTGAAAGTGGTCGACCTTACCGAGGGCGCCCACATCGAACGCGAGCTGATGCTGATCAAGGTGAGGGCGGTCGGCAAGGAACGTGAGGAGATGAAGCGGATGTCGGACATTTTCCGCGGCCGCATCATCGACGTCACAGAAAAGACCTACACGATCGAACTGACGGGGGCGAGCGACAAGCTCGACGCCTTCATCGAGGGGCTCGACTCCACGGCGATTCTCGAGACGGTCCGCACGGGCAGCTCGGGCATCGGTCGCGGCGAGCGCATTCTGAAGGTCTGACGTCCCGATCGAAAGGCCGGGCAACGCGGCATCGCCCGGCTGTAATAACAACATTCGCAGTACCTGAATTTCTCTGAATCATCGAATCTAGCCAAGGAACCGACATGAAAGTTTTCTACGACAAGGACGCCGATCTCTCCCTCATCAAGGGCAAGCAGGTCACCATCATCGGCTATGGCTCGCAAGGCCATGCGCACGCGCTGAACCTGAAGGAAAGCGGCGTGAACATCACGGTCGGTCTGCGTAAGGGCGGCGCATCGTGGAGCAAGGCTGAAAACGCCGGCCTGCAAGTCAAGGAAGTCGCAGAAGCGGTGAAGGGCGCGGACGTCGTGATGATGCTGCTGCCGGACGAGCAGATCGCCGACGTGTACGCGAAGGAAGTCCACGCGAACATCAAGCAGGGCGCAGCGCTCGCGTTCGCGCACGGCTTCAACGTTCACTACGGCCAGGTGATCCCGCGTGCTGACCTCGACGTGATCATGATCGCGCCGAAGGCCCCGGGCCACACGGTTCGCGGCACCTACTCGCAAGGTGGCGGCGTGCCGCACCTGATCGCGGTTGCGCAAGACAAGTCGGGCGCCGCGCGCGACATCGCTTTGTCGTACGCAGCGGCTAACGGCGGCGGCCGTGCCGGCATCATCGAAACGAACTTCCGCGAAGAAACCGAAACCGACCTGTTCGGCGAGCAGGCCGTGCTTTGCGGCGGTACCGTCGACCTGATCAAGGCTGGCTTCGAAACGCTGGTCGAAGCGGGTTACGCGCCGGAAATGGCGTACTTCGAGTGCCTGCACGAACTGAAGCTGATCGTCGACCTGATCTACGAAGGCGGCATCGCGAACATGAACTACTCGATCTCGAACAACGCCGAGTACGGCGAGTACGTGACGGGTCCGCGCATCGTGACCGCCGAAACGAAGAAGGCGATGAAGGCCGTGCTGACCGACATCCAGACCGGCGAATACGCGAAGAGCTTCATCATCGAGAACAAGGCTGGCGCACCGACGCTGCAATCGCGTCGCCGTCTGACGGCCGAGCACCAGATCGAGCAGGTTGGCTCGAAGCTGCGCGCGATGATGCCGTGGATCGCGAAGAACAAGCTCGTCGACCAGTCGAAGAACTAAGCGTCTCGACGTAACGGGGTCCGGCGCGGCGCCTCGGCGCGGCGGCCGGACCATGCAAAAAGCCGTCCAAGGGTGCTGAACCCTGGGCGGCTTTTGCTATCCTACGGTTTTACAAAAACACAGAAGCCATCCATGAATTACCCTCATCCGATCATCGCGCGAGAAGGCTGGCCGTTCATCGCCATCGCGGCCGTCGTTGCACTACTGGTTCACGCCTTCGCGGGGTTCGGCTTTGCGTGGCTCTTCTGGCTGATCCTGATCTTCGTCGTGCAGTTCTTCCGCGACCCGGCGCGTCCGATTCCGACGCAGGCCAACGCGGTGCTGTGTCCCGCCGACGGTCGCATCGTCGCGGTAGAAACCGCACATGACCCTTATGCGAATCGTGAAGCGCTGAAGATCAGCGTCTTCATGAACGTATTCAACGTGCACTCGCAGCGCTCGCCGGTCGACGGCGCGATCTCGAAGGTCGAATACTTTCCTGGCGCGTATCTGAACGCCGCGGTCGACAAAGCCTCGCTCGAAAACGAGCGCAACGCGGTCGTGATCGAAATGGCCGGCGGCCAGACGGTCACCTCGGTGCAGATCGCCGGGTTGATCGCACGGCGCATTCTTTGCTACGTCCGTGCCGGCGAGCCGCTGACCCGCGGCCAGCGTTACGGATTCATCCGCTTCGGTTCGCGCGTCGACGTGTATCTGCCGGTGGGCAGCCGTCCGCGCGTATCGATCGGCGAGAAGGTGTCGGCGTCGTCCACGATCCTCGCCGAGCTGTAAAGCGGCATACAGGAGGTTGTTCGAATGGCCGCATTCAAACCGCGTCGACCTCGCAGCAGCGGACCGCTGCCGCGTCCGTTTCGCCGCAACAAGCCGGTGGTCACGGAGTCGCCGGCCGCCGACAGCCGGCGCGCGCAGCGTCAGCAGTTCCTCAGAAAACGCGGCATCTACCTGCTGCCGAACGCGTTCACCACGGCCGCGCTGTTCTGCGGTTTCTTCGCCGTCGTGCAGGCGATGAACGTGCGCTTCGAGATCGCGGCGATCGCGATCTTCGTCGCGATGGTGCTCGATGGCATGGACGGCCGCGTCGCGCGCATGACGCATACGCAAAGCGCGTTCGGCGAGCAGTTCGACAGCCTGTCGGACATGGTGTCGTTCGGTGTTGCGCCCGCGCTCGTGATGTACGAGTGGATACTGAAAGACCTCGGCCGGTGGGGCTGGCTCGCGGCGTTCGTCTATTGCTCGGGCGCGGCGCTGCGGCTCGCGCGCTTCAATACGAACATCGGCGTGGTCGACAAGCGTTTTTTCCAGGGCATGCCGAGCCCGGCCGCGGCGGCGCTGATCGCCGGTTTCGTGTGGCTCGCCACCGACAACCGCGTGCCGCTGAAGCTCGTCTGGCTGCCGTGGGTCGCCTTCGTGCTGACCATCTATGCGGGCGTGA
Source organism: Paraburkholderia sp. JPY465 (assembly GCF_050436725.1). NCBI lineage: Bacteria > Pseudomonadati > Pseudomonadota > Betaproteobacteria > Burkholderiales > Burkholderiaceae > Paraburkholderia > Paraburkholderia sp. JPY465. Next base: position 2,343,946 of record NZ_JBNDMT010000003.1, on the reverse strand, counting down.
CGATGGTGTCGAACGCACCGTTCTACAGCGGCAAGGCGCTCGACGTGCGGCATCGCGTGCCGTTCGGCGTGATCCTGCTGGTCGTGGTCGCGTTCGTGCTCGTGTCGTCCGATCCGCCGCTGATGCTGTTCGGTCTGTTCGTGCTGTACGGTCTGTCCGGCTACGTGTTCTGGGCCTATCAGGCGATACGCGGCCGGGCCAATCCGGCGCGTTCGATGTCGCACGACCGGTGACGAATTGAGCTTCGCTGCATCGCAGCGACATACGAAAAACGGCAGCCCACGCGCTGCCGTTTTTCATTGGCTGATGCTGTTACGAGCCCGCTTCGGAGCGCGGGGCAGGCCGCGCCGGAGCGCATTGCGTGGTGGCTGGAATGCCGCTATAGTCGTCGGATCAGTGCGTTGACGTGGCCGATTTTGCCGAGTCGGCGAGATCGTTCGCTGCGCCGCGCCATCATGCTTGGTTCTCGCCCTTATGCGTCTTTGCGTTCCGTCCGCGCCGGCCGCGATCATCGCGATCGCCTTACCTTGCCAGCGGCCGCACCCATCGTCCTATTCCAAAACCAGGTCACACATCTGAACGACTCCCGAGGAGGCCCGACATGTCCGACAAACTGATCATTTTCGACACCACGCTGCGTGACGGCGAGCAATCGCCCGGCGCGTCGATGACGAAGGAAGAGAAGATCCGCATCGCCAAGCAACTCGAACGGATGAAAGTCGACGTGATCGAAGCGGGCTTCGCGGCCAGCTCGAACGGCGACTTCGACGCGATCCATACGATCGCCGGCCTGGTGAAGGACAGCACGATCTGCTCGCTTGCGCGCGCGAACGACAAGGACATTCAGAAGGCCGCCGACGCACTGAAGCCGGCCGATCATTTCCGCATCCACACGTTCATCGCGACGTCGCCGCTGCACATGGAAAAGAAGCTGCGCATGACGCCCGAGCAGGTGTTCGAGCAGGCCAAGCTCGCGGTGCGTTTCGCGCGCAAGTTTACCGACGACGTCGAATTCTCGCCGGAAGACGGCAGCCGCTCGGATATGGACTTTCTGTGCCGCGTGCTCGAAGCGGTGATCGCCGAAGGCGCGACCACGATCAACATCGCGGACACGGTCGGCTACGGTGTGCCGGAGCTCTATGGCCAACTCGTGAAGACGCTGCGCGAGCGCATTCCGAACTCGCACAAGGCGGTGTTCTCCGTGCATTGCCACAACGACCTCGGCATGGCGGTCGCGAATTCGCTCGCCGGCGTGCAGATCGGCGGTGCACGCCAGGTCGAATGCACGATCAACGGTCTCGGCGAGCGCGCGGGCAACACGTCGCTCGAAGAAATCGTGATGGCGGTGAAGACCCGCAAGGATTACTTCGGACTCGACGTCGGTCTCGATACGACTCAAATCGTGCCGGCCTCGAAGCTCGTGTCGCAGATCACCGGCTTCGTCGTGCAGCCGAACAAGGCCGTGGTCGGCGCGAACGCATTCGCGCATGCGTCGGGCATCCATCAGGACGGCGTGCTGAAGGCGCGCGACACCTACGAAATCATGCGTGCGGAAGACGTGGGTTGGACCGCGAACAAGATCGTGCTCGGCAAGCTGTCGGGCCGCAATGCGTTCAAACAGCGTCTGCAGGAGCTCGGCATCGCGCTCGACAGCGAAGCCGAACTGAACACCGCGTTCGCGCGCTTCAAGGAACTTGCGGATCGCAAGGCGGAGATTTTCGACGAAGACATCATCGCGATCGTCAACGAGGAATCGGCCGAAGCGCACGAGAAGGAGCACTACAAATTCCTGTCGATGTCGCAGCATTCGGAAACCGGTGAGCAGCCGCACGCGAAGGTCGTATTCTCGGTAGAGGGTAAAGAGATCACCGGCGAAGCGCGCGGCAATGGCCCGGTCGACGCCACGCTCAACGCGATCGAAACGGAAGTGGGCAGCGGCTCCGAGCTGCTGCTGTACTCGGTCAACGCGATCACGACCGGCACCCAGGCGCAGGGCGAAGTGACCGTTCGGTTGTCGAAGAGCGGACGCATCGTCAACGGCACCGGCACCGATCCGGATATCGTCGCGGCGTCCGCGAAGGCATATTTCTCGGCGCTCAACAAACTCTATTCGAATGCGGACAAATTGAATCCGCAGCGCTCGGAGTAACGCGAACATTGCGCGCCGGTGGCGCGCAATGTCGACTGTGAATCGATGAGAAGCCCCGCGATGCCTGGGACGCGGGGCTTTTTTTCGCGGTCATCGCGCAAGCGCGGCGACCCGATACGCCGGGACTACTCCGCCGTCGTGCGCCGCAGCGACCAGCCGTTCGTTGCGCGCGCCTGCTCGCGGACCTGATATCTGAGGTCGACGGTGATCCCGCGGCGGGGCGCATCCGCGACGAACGCGTCCAGCAGTTCGCGCACGTCGTGATCGACGAAATCGGCGCGTGTCGCGTCGACGATGACGGTGGCGCCATCCGGAATCTGCTCCAGATAGTGCTTGAGCGGCACCTTGCCGAGAAACGACACGTCCTTGCGAAACGACAGCAGGTAGTGATCGCCATGCTGCGCGAGCACGATCGGGCCGCGCAGGTTTGCGTACAGCGCGAACAGCATGCTGCACAGGATGCCGAGCACGATACCGATCAGCAGATCGGTGACGAGCACACCGGCGACCGTGACGATAAACGGTGCGAACGGCGCGAATCCCTGTCGCGCGAGCCCGGCGAACAACGACGGCTTGGCGAGTTTGAAGCCGGTGAAGATCAGGATCGCGGCAAGGCAGGCAAGCGGGATCAGGTTGATCACGCTCGTGAGTGCGAACACGCTGACGAGAAGCAACACCCCATGAACGATCGCCGAGAGCCGGCTTTTTGCGCCGGCATGCACGTTCGCGGAGCTACGCACGATCACTGCGGTGATCGGCAGTCCGCCGATCGCGCCCGCGATCAGATTGCCTACGCCCTGCGCCTTCAGTTCGCGATCGGGCGGTGCGCGGCGGCGTTCCGGATCGATCTGTTCGACCGCTTCGAGGCTCAGTAGCGTTTCGAGACTTGCGAGGATGGCGATCGTGATCGCGACGCGCCATATGTCTGGATTGATGAGCTGGGCGAACCGCGGTCCGAAGTCGGCCGACGCGAGCACGGCCTGCAGTGCCGCGAACGATTCGAGCGACGGCAACGCGACCCGCCGTTCGGCGGGCGGTGCCAACGATGGCGCGACGAGATCGAGCGTGAGGGTCGCGCCGATGCCGAGCAGCACCACCGCGAGCGGCGCCGGCATGATGCGCACGACGGCGAAGCGGCGCAGCGCGCGCGTTTCCCAGCCGGCGAGGATTGCGAGCGACAGCAGTGTGATCAGCACGGCGGTCAGCGAGATTGGGCCGAGCGGCGTTGCGACCTCCGCCGCCGAGAGGACGGAGTGAGCGGTGCCGGACAACCCCAGCGCTACGGGAAACTGCTTCAGGATCAACAGCACGCCGATGGCCGCGAGCATCCCCTTGATCACTGGCGACGGCACGTAGGCCGCCAACCGACCAGCCCTGAGCATGCCGAAGCCGAACTGGATGACGCCCGACAGCAGTACGGCCAGCAGGAAAGCGGAAAAGCCGCCAAGCCGCGCGATGCCGTCGACGACGATCACGACGAGGCCGGCGGCCGGGCCGCTCACGCTCAGACGCGAGCCGCTCAGCGCGGCAACCACGAGCCCGCCAATGATGCCCGACACCAGTCCGGCAAACGGGTCGACGCCCGATGCATGAGCAATGCCGAGGCAAAGCGGCAGCGCGACCAGAAAAACGGCCGTTCCGGCGAGCACGTCGCGCTGGAGCGCGGAGAAGGAGGTTTGAGTATCCATGGAGTCCAGAAGCGGGAGTAGGGTGGCGGGCGACGAACAGCGGTGGCTCGATGACGATTCCGCTGTCGGCTCCGTCCGCGGTTTGAATGGGGCGCGCGACGCGCTTCGCTAGGCCGCGCTGTGCGCGGCGGTCGGGCAGGTCATCGCGTCGTCGGCGCTATAGCCGGAGGTGAGAACCTTGATGCGCCCGTCGTCGAGCGCAAAGATCCAGCCGTGCACGAGCGGCGGCGCATCAGCCTCGTGCACGATCGGGCTCGCCCGTAGCTGCCGCACCTGTTCGAACACATTCAGCTCGGCGAGGCGGTTCACGCGATCCGATTCGCTCGCCGCGCCGTCCAGTTCCGGGCGATGCGTTCGCGCGAGCGCGCAGAGCGGCGCGATACGCCGGTTTACATGGGGCAGCGCGGGGTCGGGCGGCAGCAGCGCGGCGCGCACGCCGCCGCAGCCATAGTGCCCGCAGACGATCACATGGCCGACCTTGAGCACTCGCACCGCGTATTCGAGGACGCTCGCGACGTTGTCGTCGCCGGGATCAAACAGGTTGGCGATGTTGCGATGAACGAACAGATCGCCGGGCTCGCAATGTGTGATCGTTTCGGCGGGCACTCGGCTGTCCGCGCAGCCTATCCACAGAATGTGCGGATTCTGTCCGCGCATGAGGTCGCGAAAGAATGCCGGATTGCGCGTCGCGGTTTCATGGGCCCACGCGACGTTGGCGACCAGCAGGTGTTTGGGGCGGTTCATCGTAGCAACTCCGTAACACAGGCAATTGACCTGGCACCGGATCGAAACCGCGGCTGTGCGGTCGATCGCGAGCCGGTGCCTAACGGTGTTTACGATAACCTTTCTTTTGCGAAATGGTTGACGCGAGCAGGATAAAATTCTTCTTTATGCTCGAGGAATAAAAAAGCCGCCTATGGCTAGCGGCTTTTTTGAGATGGGCTTCTTCTTTCGAAAACGGCGCTCTGGACTCAGAACAGGCTGCGGCGGTCGGGCTCGTGCAGCGGGTCGGGAGTCTTCTGCGTGAGGCGCAAGATGCCCTGGTCGTCGAAGTAGAAGCTGTACAGCATGTACCAGACGTTGTCCTCGAGATACCGATAGGTCCACACTTCGCGCCTCATCATCGGGAAGTACGACGTTTCGACCGGACGGCCGAAGTTCACCAGCACGTCGCTGCGCGTCCATTTGCCGATCTCGGCGCGGTAGAACTCGTTGGGTTGCAACACCTGGCGCATGTTGACGATCTTGCCGGCCGCGTCGATGTCGGCGGCGGTGGTGGTTTCGCCCATCGGTTGGGTCGGCCACATCAGGCGCTTGCCGCCGTCGGGCAGGTCGTAGGTTTCGCGCGGCGGTCCGAGCCGCGCGATCACCGTCGATGCATCCGCTCCCTGTTGATACTGCTGCCACGGCTGGGCGCAGCCGGCGAGCGCGAGCACGCTCAGGCAAACGAACGCGGCGCGCCGCAGACTCGCGCCGGCCGGGGTTGTGATAGAGGCCGCCGTGCGGTGATGGCGGTTCGACATGTATTCCTCCGATGGCGTTTGAATAGCGGTTCTTATCATCGAGACGCACTATTTTGACACGCGCCACGGCGAAAGAATGGCGCTGCTCGAACGTGCGTCGCCTCCAAAGGGAACGGATGCGCCGGCTTGCCTATTCCGTGCGCGTGGTTCTATGATCCGCGCTTCGAAGATTCAGGCAGGACGACCATGACGGCGATGTGGCAACGGGCGGCGGCGGTTGCGCTGACGGCGATCTCAATGGCGGCGGTTGGCGTGGGCGTGGCGCGGGCGACGAGTTCGGAGGTGAATCCGATCGGCAAACCCACGGGCGCCCCGATCCGGCTCGCGCTGATCGAAGGCATGTCTGGCCCGTTCGCGAACGCGGGCACGGCAGTCGAGCGCAATCTGCGCTTCGGTGTCGAACAGGTCAACGCGCACGGCGGCGTGAAGCTCGCAGACGGCGCGCATCCGTTCGAACTCGTCGTGCTCGACAGCAAAGGCAGCACAGAGGAAGCGCTGACGCAATTGCGCGCAGCCGCGGATCGCCATATCGGCTACATCCTGCAGGGCAATAGCTCGGCGGTCGCCGCGGCGCTCATCGGCGCGATCGACAAGCACAACAGCCGCGAGCCGGACAACCGCGAACTGTTCCTGAACTACTCGGCCGACGACCCCGCGCTCACCAACACGAACTGCAGCTTCTGGCACTTCCGCTTCGACGCGCACGCGGGCATGCGGATGGCCGCGCTCGCCGCGGTGATCGAGCGCGACAGGACGGTGAAAAAGGTCTACCTGCTGAATCAGGACTATAGCTTCGGCCACGACGTAAGCAGCCTCGCGCGCTCGACGCTCGCGGTGAAGCGGCCTGACATCGCGGTGGTCGGCGACGAATTCCACCCGATCGGCCGAGTGAAGGACTTCGCGCCGTACATCGCGAAGATCCGCGCGAGCGGCGCGGACGCCGTGATCACCGGCAACTGGGGCAACGACCTGACGTTGCTCGTGAAGGCGGCGCGCGAGCAGGGCCTCGACACGAAGTTCTACACGTTCTACGGCAACAGCCTCGGCGCGCCGGCCGCCCTCGGCGACGCGGGTGTGGGTCACGTGATCGCCGTGGCCGAGTGGCATCCGAACGTCGGCGGCGCGGCTTCCGATGCATGGTACGCGGCGTTCCGCGCGCGCTATCCGGCCGCGCAGGACGACTATCCGGTGCTGCGTATGCCACTGCTGATCGACACACTCGCCGCCGCGATGAACCGCGCCGGCAGCGCCGATCCGACGGCGGTCGCGAAAGCGCTCGAGGGCATCCGCTTCGACAACGGTTTTCACGCATCGTGGATGCGCGCCGACGACCATCAGCTGATCCAGCCCCTTTACGTGATGCAGATGGACAAAGCCGGCACCCCCGGCGTGCATTTCGATAACGAAGGTTCCGGCTATGGCTTTCGCACGGTGCTGGCGCTGCCAGCCGAGCGCACGATATTGCCGACAGTCTGTCGGATGCGACGCCCCTGAGAGACGCGCGATCCGCCTTGCTAGCGCGGGCTTCGCGGCCGAAGTCGGCTGTGCTACAATACGCGTCCCGTTGTTGGGCTGGGTTCTCATTCAGCTAATTCAGCCACGAACGGGGCTCAGTAAATTGTGAAACGGGTATCCCACGGCACGGCCTTTCTTCCGTGACCGCCTGTCCAGTTATCAAGGAAATTGACATGTCCGCAGTTGAAGCAAGCAAGAAGTCCGAAGTCGTCGCGCAATTTGCACGCGCAGCCAACGACACCGGCTCCCCCGAAGTTCAGGTCGCGCTGCTCACGACCCGTATCAACGAACTGACCTCCCACTTCAAGGAGCACACGAAGGATCACCACAGCCGCCGCGGTCTGCTGCGCATGGTGAGCCGCCGTCGCAAACTGCTCGACTACCTGAAGGGCAAGGACGCGGATCGTTACCGCAGCCTGATCGAGAAGCTGGGTCTGCGTAAGTAATCGGCCAGTCGTTCAGCAAGATGCCTGTGTCAGTTTCGCTGATACAGGCATTTTGTTTTTGCACGGCGCGCTTCGTGTAACGCGCACCGCCTGTGATCCGCGGCGTATGCCGGGTCGCGCGGCGTCCACGGGCAAGCGTAGTAGCAGTAGCAGAGCAGCAGTAGAAAAGCAGTAACAGGAAACAAGGCCGGGCTTCAGGGCAGAGTTTTGTGTCATTCCAGCGGTTCGCGCGCGCTCGCAGCACGTGACTCTCTGGAATGGCATAGCACGACTCTTCCCATGCGGCGCCGGCCCCGGCGTTGCCGCGCCGCTTCCGGTCTGCGCGGCATTACGATGAGGAAAAGCAATGACTATGTTCAATAAGATCGTCAAAGAGTTTAAGTGGGGGCAGCACAACGTTCGCCTCGAAACCGGTGAAATCGCTCGCCAGGCGAGCGGCGCGGTAATCGTCGACGTCGAAGACACCGTGGTGCTCGCCACCGTGGTCGGCGCGAAGACCGCGAAGCCGGGTCAGGACTTCTTCCCCCTCACCGTCGATTACATCGAAAAGACCTACGCCGCCGGCAAGATCCCGGGTGGCTTCTTCCGTCGCGAAGGCCGTCCGTCGGAAGGCGAGACGCTGATCTCGCGCCTGATCGACCGTCCGCTGCGCCCGCTCTTCCCGGAAGGCTTCTACAACGAAGTGCAGGTCGTGATTCACGTGCTGTCGCTGAATCCGGAAATCCCCGCCGACATCCCGGCGCTGATCGGCGCATCGGCGGCGCTCGCGGTGTCCGGTCTGCCGTTCAACGGCCCGGTCGGCGCGGCACGCGTGGCCTACATCAACAATGAATACGTGCTGAACCCGACGCGTCCGCAGATGAAGGAATCGGCGCTCGACCTGGTCGTCGCCGGTACGGAACGCGCGGTGCTGATGGTCGAATCGGAAGCGCAGCAGCTGAGCGAAGAGGTAATGCTCGGCGCCGTCGTGTTCGGTCATGAGCAGATGCAGACCGCGATCGACGCGATCCATGAACTGGTCCGCGAAGGCGGCAAGCCCGAGTGGGACTGGCAGCCGGCCGCGAAGAACGAAGCGCTGATCGCGCGCGTCACGGAACTCGCGCAAGCCGATCTGCTCGCGGCTTACCAGATCCGCGACAAGCAGGCTCGCTCGACCAAGCTGAAGGAAGTCTACGCGGCGACCTCGGCGAAGCTCGAGGAAGAAGCGGCGGCAGACGGTACCGTGGCGGCCGACAAGGCGTCGGTCGGCAACGTGCTGTTCGACATCGAAGCGAAGATCGTCCGTACCCAGATCCTGAACGGCGAGCCGCGCATCGACGGCCGCGACACGCGCACCGTGCGCCCGATCGAAATCCGCACCGGCGTGCTGCCGCGTACCCACGGCTCGGCGCTGTTCACGCGCGGCGAGACGCAGGCGCTGGTGGTTGCGACGCTCGGCACGAAGGGTGACGAGCAGAGCATCGACGCGCTCGAAGGCGAATACCGTGAGCGCTTCATGCTCCACTACAACATGCCTCCGTTCGCGACCGGCGAAACGGGCCGCGTCGGTTCGCCGAAGCGCCGCGAAATCGGTCACGGCCGTCTCGCCAAGCGCGCGCTCGTCGCGTGCCTGCCGAGCGCCGACGAATTCGGCTACTCCATCCGCGTCGTGTCGGAAATCACGGAGTCGAACGGCTCGTCGTCGATGGCCTCGGTGTGCGGCGGCTGCCTCGCGCTGATGGACGCCGGCGTGCCGATGAAGGCGCACGTCGCCGGCATCGCGATGGGCCTGATTCTCGAAGGCAACCGCTTCGCGGTGCTGACCGACATCCTCGGCGACGAAGATCACCTCGGCGACATGGACTTCAAGGTCGCGGGTACGGAACAAGGCGTGACCGCGCTGCAGATGGACATCAAGATCCAGGGTATTACCAAGGAAATCATGCAGGTCGCGCTCGCGCAGGCGAAGGAAGGCCGCATGCACATCCTCGGCAAGATGACCTCGGCGGTGTCGGGCGCGAACACCCAGCTGTCGGAGTTCGCCCCGCGCATGATCACCATCAAGATCAACCCGGAAAAGATCCGCGACGTGATCGGCAAGGGTGGCTCGGTAATCCGCGCGCTGACCGAAGAAACCGGCACCACGATCGACATTTCGGACGATGGCGTCGTCACGATCGCGAGCACGAACAGCGAAGGCATGGCCGAAGCGAAGCGTCGTATCGAAGCGATCACGATGGAAGTCGAAGTGGGCCAGGTGTACGAAGGCACCGTGCTCAAGCTGCTCGACTTCGGCGCGATCGTGAACATCCTGCCGGGTAAGGACGGTCTGCTGCATATCTCCGAGATCGCGAACGAGCGCATCAAGGACATCAACGACTATCTGAAGGATGGCCAGCAGGTGAAGGTCAAGGTCATCCAGACGGACGAGAAGGGTCGTGTGCGTCTGTCGGCGAAGGCACTGCTGAACGACGCGCCGCAAGGCGAACCGACGCCGCAGTAAGGCGGTAACGGACAAACGGCCGGCCGTGTCATGCACGCCGGCCGTTTTTCATGCAGGATGGATTGCGTTGCGCATTCGAATCGCAGCTGGGTGCCAGGGCGAACGGCAGCAACGGATAGGCAACGCAATCCAATCTTGGAGTTGACGCAGATGAAAGCGATCGAAATCACTGAATTCGGTGCCCCGGAAGTCCTCAAGCTGGCGGAGCGTCCGACGCCGCAGCCCAAGGCTGGCGAGGTGCTGATCAAGGTGGCGGCATCCGGCATCAATCGTCCGGACGTGTTTCAGCGCAAGGGCGGTTATGCGCCGCCACCCGGAGCGTCGGATCTGCCGGGGCTGGAGGTGGCGGGCGAGATCGTCGGCGGCACGATCGACGCGAAGAACAACCCGTTCGGTCTGAAGATTGGCGACCGCGTGTGCGCGCTGCTCGCGGGCGGCGGCTATGCGGAGTATGCGGCGGCGCCGCTTCTGCAATGCCTGCCCGTGCCGGCGGGATTGTCGGATGTCGAAGCGGCTTCGCTGCCCGAGACTTTCTTCACGGTGTGGAGCAACGTATTCAATCGCGCGCAGCTCGGCCAGGGTGAGGGTGGCGCGAACGAAACGCTGCTCGTACAGGGCGGATCGAGCGGCATCGGCGTGACTGCGATCCAGATTGCGCACGCGCTCGGGTTCCGTGTGTTCGCCACCGCTGGCTCGGACGAAAAGTGCCGCGCGTGCGAAGCGCTCGGCGCCGAACGGGCCATCAACTACAAGACGGAAGATTTTGTCGAAGTCATCAAGTCGCTGACCAACGATCGTGGGGTCGACGTGATCCTCGATATGGTCGCGGGCAGCTACGTGCCGCGCGAACTGTCGGCGCTCGCCGACGGTGGCCGCATCGTGCTGATTGCGCTGCTCGGCGGCGCGAAGGCGGAGCTGAACCTGAACGAAGTGCTGCGTCGCCGCCTGACCGTTACCGGTTCGACACTGCGGCCACGGCCGATCGAGTTCAAGGCACAGATCGCCGCGCAACTGAAAGAGCGCGTATGGCCGCATCTCGAAGCCGGGCGCATCAAGCCGGTCGTGCATCGCGTGTTTCCGGCCACCCAGGCTGCCGACGCCCACACGCTGATGGAAAGCAGCGCCCACGTTGGCAAGCTCGTGTTGACGTGGGGTCAGGAGGCTTGACACCACCGGTTTGACCCGATCCACCCCACGCAGTAAAATTGCGCGTTTTGCGCGCGCCGGAGCAGGTCGGACTGGCAAGACAGGACAATACGAGACGATGTCGAATCAACAACGAGCCAAACTGGTAGTCGGTAATTGGAAGATGCATGGGCGGCTCGCCGCGAACGCCGCGTTGTTGCAGGCAGTGGTGCAGGGGGCCAATGAATTGCCGGCCGACGTGCGCGTCGGTGTCTGCGTGCCGAGCCTCTATATCGCGCAGGCGCAGTCGCTGCTCGAAGGCAGTCCGGTCGTGTGGGGCGTGCAGGACGTGTCCGCGTTCACGCATGGCGCCTATACCGGCGAAGTGGCTGCGCCGATGGTGACAGACTTTGGTGCCACGTTTGCGATCGTCGGGCACTCGGAGCGCCGCGCGTATCATCGCGAAAGCGCCGAGCTGGTCGCGGTGAAAACGCAGCGTGTGCTTGAGGCAGGGTTGACGCCGATCGTGTGCGTCGGCGAAACGCTCGAAGAACGCGAGGCTGGCTCGACCGAGCAGGTCGTCGGCGGTCAGCTCGACGAGGTGCTCGCGAAGCTGTCGGCCCAGGAAGCGGCTCGCCTCGTCGTCGCGTATGAGCCGGTGTGGGCAATTGGCACCGGCAAGAGCGCATCGGCGGCACAGGCGCAGGCCGTGCATGCGTTCCTGCGCGCACGTCTCGCGGCAAAAGGTGCGGCGGACGTGCCGTTGCTGTACGGCGGCAGCGTGAAGCCGGACAACGCGGAAGAACTGTTCCGTCAGAACGATATCGACGGCGGCCTGATCGGCGGCGCGTCGTTGAAAGATCAGGATTTCCTGGCAATCTGCAAGGCGGCCGCTGCGACCAGCGTGGCTGGTTAAGTAGAGCGTCTCGACAAGGATGGCTCCTTTTCGCGCAACACACAGTGTGCGGCGCGGTTAAATAAAGACTCAGGTGAGTGTGATGCTGTATTTGAAAACATTGATTATCGTCGTTCAGTTGTTGTCGGCGCTCGGGGTCATCGGCCTCGTGTTGCTGCAGCACGGCAAAGGGGCCGACATGGGCGCGGCTTTCGGCAGCGGCGCATCGGGTAGCCTGTTCGGTGCGACGGGTTCGGCGAACTTCCTGTCGCGTACCACGGCGGTGCTCGCAGCGCTGTTTTTTGCCACGACCTTGGCGCTCACTTACCTTGGTGCGTATCACGTGAAGCCGTCGTCAGGCGTGCTGGGCGCGGCAGCTACTGCACCGATCGCGGCTTCACCTGCTTCCGCACCGGCTGCAGGTTCAGCTCCGGTGGCGGCATCGCCCGCAGCGCCGGCTTCGCCTGCGTCGGTTCCAGCAACGGGTGTGCCGAAATAAATTTTCGGTAGGCGTGCTCTTGTGCGTTGAACAATCTGTTTAAACAAGTTACAATTCAAGTCTTGAAGCGATTCGCGGGTTTTACAAGTTGTTTTCCCGGATTGCATATAGTGCCGACGTGGTGAAATTGGTAGACACGCTATCTTGAGGGGGTAGTGGCGAAAGCTGTGCGAGTTCGAGTCTCGCCGTCGGCACCAAATGTTATCTAAATGCCAGCCGCTTGCTTCGCTTCGGCTGGCATTTTCACTTCTGGCGTATGGCTATGAGCTTACGTCATGCGTGTTCAGGAAGTGATTTCGCGTCAGGGGTGCTATGCTCCTGACGGCACTCAGAACCAACCGATTGAGGATTGTCTTGAACCTCGCAGCCTATTTCCCCGTTTTGTTGTTCCTTATTGTGGGCACCGGTTTAGGCGTAGCGCTGGTCAGTATCGGCAAGCTCCTTGGTCCCAACAAACCCGACACCGAAAAAAACGCACCGTACGAGTGCGGCTTCGAAGCATTCGAAGATGCGCGCATGAAGTTCGATGTGCGCTACTACCTCGTCGCCATTCTCTTCATCATTTTCGATCTTGAAACCGCGTTCCTGTTCCCGTGGGGCGTGGCATTGCGTGACATCGGCTGGGCCGGGTTCACGGCAATGATGATTTTCCTGCTCGAGTTCCTGCTTGGTTTTGCCTACATCTGGAAGAAGGGCGGCCTCGACTGGGAATGATGGATTAATCGCCGGTTTGCGTGGGTGGCCAGGCTTGCCGCCCCGTCTGGAGTGGAAAGCAAATGAGTATCGAAGGGGTCTTGAAAGAAGGGTTTGTCACCACTACGGCAGACAAACTGATCAACTGGACGCGCACCGGCTCGCTGTGGCCGATGACGTTCGGTCTCGCATGCTGCGCGGTCGAGATGATGCATGCGGGCGCCGCCCGTTATGACCTTGACCGCTTCGGCGTGGTGTTCCGTCCGAGTCCGCGTCAGTCGGACGTGATGATCGTCGCCGGTACGCTGTGCAACAAGATGGCGCCCGCTCTGCGGAAGGTCTACGACCAGATGGCGGAACCGCGCTGGGTGATCTCGATGGGCTCGTGCGCGAACGGCGGCGGCTATTACCATTACTCGTACTCGGTGGTGCGCGGCTGCGACCGGATCGTCCCGGTCGACGTGTACGTGCCGGGTTGTCCGCCCACAGCGGAAGCGCTGGTGTACGGCGTGATCCAGCTGCAAGCCAAGATTCGCCGCACCAACACCATCGCCCGTCAATAAGGCCAAAGCCTCCCCACAATATGGCAAGCAAACTCGAGACCCTGAAAGCGAACCTCGAGGTGGCCTTTGGCGGCCTCCTGACGAGCGTGACCGAGTCGGTCGGTGAATTGACGATCGTCGTCAAGGCTGGCGACTACCTCAACGTGGCAAAGCGCCTGCGCGACGACCGCTCGCTCGGTTTCGAGCAGTGTGTCGACCTTTGCGGCGTCGATTACCAGACCTATGCTGAGGGCGCTTACGACGGCCCGCGTTTTGCAGCAGTGCTGCATCTGCTGTCGGTGCAGAACAACTGGCGTCTGCGTCTGCGCGTATTCGCGCCGGACGACGACATGCCGATCCTGCCGTCCGTCGTCGATATCTGGAATTCGGTCAACTGGTACGAGCGCGAAGCGTTCGACCTGTACGGCATCGTCTTCGAAGGTCATCCGGACTTGCGCCGCATTTTGACCGACTACGGTTTTATCGGTCATCCGTTCCGCAAGGATTTCCCTGTCTCCGGCTACGTCGAGATGCGTTACGACCCGGAAGAGAAGCGCGTCGTCTATCAACCGGTGACGATCGAGCCGCGGGAAATCACGCCGCGCGTGATCCGCGAGGATCGCTATGGCGGTCTGAAACACTAAGAGAACGTCATGGCAGAGATCAAGAACTACACGCTCAACTTCGGTCCGCAACACCCGGCAGCGCACGGTGTGTTGCGTCTCGTGCTCGAACTCGACGGCGAAGTGATTCAGCGCGCCGATCCGCACATCGGTCTACTGCATCGCGCGACTGAAAAGCTCGCCGAAAGCAAGACGTTTATCCAGTCGGTGCCGTACATGGACCGTCTCGACTACGTGTCGATGATGGCCAACGAGCACGGCTACGTGCTCGCAATCGAGAAGTTACTCGGCATCGACGTGCCGCTGCGCGCGCAATACATTCGCGTACTCTTCGACGAAGTCACGCGCGTGTTGAATCACCTGATGTGGATCGGCGCGCATGCGCTCGACGTCGGTGCGATGGCGGTGTTCCTGTATGCGTTCCGCGAGCGCGAAGACCTGATGGACGTGTACGAAGCGGTGTCCGGCGCACGGATGCACGCGGCCTACTACCGTCCGGGTGGCGTCTACCGCGATTTGCCTGACGCAATGCCGCAATACAAGGCGTCGAAGATTCGCAATGCGAAGGCGTTGTCGAAGATGAATGAGAACCGTCAGGGTTCGCTGCTCGACTTCATCGACGACTTCTTCACCCGTTTCCCGAAGTGCGTGGACGAATACGAAACGCTGCTCACCGACAACCGGATATGGAAGCAGCGTCTGGTCGGCATCGGTGTGGTCAGTCCGGAGCGCGCGCTGCAACTCGGCATGACCGGCGCGATGCTGCGTGGCTCGGGCGTCGAGTGGGACCTGCGCAAGAAGCAACCGTATGAAGTTTATGACAAGCTCGACTTCGACATTCCGGTCGGCGTGAATGGCGATTGCTACGACCGCTATCTGGTACGCGTCGAAGAAATGCGTCAATCGTGCCGGATCGCGAAACAGTGCATTGAGTGGCTGCGTAAAAATCCGGGCCCTGTGATGACGGACAATCACAAGGTGGCGCCGCCGTCTCGCGTCGGCATGAAGTCGAACATGGAAGATCTGATCCATCACTTCAAGCTGTTCACCGAGGGCTTCCACGTGCCGGAAGGCGAGGCGTACGCCGCAGTCGAACATCCGAAGGGGGAGTTCGGCATCTATCTGATCTCGGACGGCGCCAACAAGCCATATCGTCTGAAGATCCGCGCGCCGGGCTATGCACACCTGTCCTCGCTCGACGAAATGGCGCGCGGCCACATGATCGCCGATGCCGTGACGATCATCGGCACCCAGGACATCGTGTTCGGCGAAGTGGATCGCTAGGACATATTCATCGACGCGCGTCCGCGGTCGTTGCACCGCCACGCGCGTCAAGCAAAGGAACGCCGGGTCTGTCGCAGTATCACGTGAGCGACAGGTTTTCGTTCGGTAGGAATTGAAAGAGTCGTGTCTGAAAATGATCTCAGCTGAAGGCCTGAAAGAAATCGATCGTGCGGTCGCAAAGTACCCCGCCGATCAGAAACAGTCCGCCGTGATGTCGGCGTTGGCCACTGCTCAAACCGAGCATGGCTGGCTGTCGCCCGAACTCATGCAGTTCGTCGCGGATTATCTCGGCATGCCGGCAATCGCCGTGCAGGAGGTAGCGACCTTCTACACGATGTATGAGACCTCGCCGGTCGGTAAGTTCAAGATCACGCTCTGCACGAACCTGCCGTGCCAGCTCGGCCCGGACGGCGGTTCCGAAAGCGCCGCTGAATACCTGAAGCAGAAGCTCGGCATCGACTTCGGCGAAACCACGCCCGATGGCAAATTCACGCTGAAAGAGGGTGAGTGCATGGGTTCGTGCGGCGACGCGCCGGTGATGCTGGTGAACAACCAACGCATGTGCAGCTTCATGAGCCGCGAGAAGATCGACCAGCTGCTCGAGGAACTTTCGAAATGACGGCTTTACACGATCGTCACATCAAACCGCTGATTCTCGCCGGACTGAACGGCGACAACTGGCATCTCGAAGACTACGTGGCGCGCGGCGGTTACGCCCAGCTGCGCCGCATCCTGGAAGAGAAGATCGCGCCCGAGCAGGTGATCGCCGACGTCAAGGCGTCGGGTCTGCGCGGCCGCGGCGGCGCGGGCTTCCCGACCGGTCTCAAGTGGAGCTTCATGCCGCGCCAGTTCCCGGGCCAGAAGTACCTCGTCTGTAATTCGGACGAGGGCGAGCCGGGTACGTTCAAGGACCGCGACATTCTGCGCTTCAATCCGCATTCGTTGATCGAAGGTATGGTGATCGGCGCGTACGCGATGGGCATCACGGTCGGCTACAACTATATCCACGGCGAAATCTGGGAAGTCTATAAGCGCTTCGAAGAAGCGTTGGAAGAAGCTCGCCGCGCCGGGTTCCTCGGCGACAACATCATGGGCTCGGGCTTCTCGTTCCAGCTGCATGCGCACCATGGTTACGGCGCGTATATCTGCGGCGAGGAAACCGCGCTGCTCGAATCGATCGAGGGCAAGAAGGGCCAACCGCGCTTCAAACCGCCGTTCCCGGCGAGCTTTGGCGTGTACGGCAAGCCCACCACGATCAACAACACCGAGACCTTCGCGGCGGTGCCGTTCCTGCTCGCGATCGGACCGCAGAATTACCTTGAAATCGGCAAGCCGAACAACGGCGGCACGAAGATCTTCTCGGTGTCGGGCGACGTCGAGCGTCCGGGCAACTACGAGATTCCGCTCGGCACGCCGTTCGCGACGCTGATGGAACTCGCCGGCGGCATGCGCGGCGGCAAGAAGATCAAGGCCGTGATTCCTGGAGGTTCATCCGCGCCGGTGATTCCGGGCGAGATGATGATGCAGACCGACATGGATTACGACTCGATCGCGAAGGCCGGCTCGATGCTCGGCTCGGGCGCGGTGATCGTGATGGACGAGACGCGCTGCATGGTGCGCTCGTTGCTGCGCCTGTCGTACTTCTACTACGAAGAGTCGTGCGGTCAATGCACGCCTTGCCGTGAAGGCACGGGCTGGCTGTATCGCGTCGTACATCGTATCGAGCATGGTCTCGGCCGCCAGGAAGATCTGGATCTGCTGAACTCCGTCGCCGAAAACATCATGGGCCGCACGATCTGCGCGCTCGGCGACGCGGCAGCGATGCCGGTTCGGGGCATGCTCAAGCACTACTGGGACGAATTCGAATATCACGTCGCCCACAAGCATTGCCTCGTCGGCGGCCATGCCGGCACGGCGGCGGCGCCCGAAACAGTGGCAGCCTGAGTCGCGCCGACAGATTTGGCTGACGAATAACTACCAGACGAACACCTCAACCGCAGGATTCATCGCCCGAAGCGGGCGATGAACAGGCGAACGATTGAGCGGTAACAGGTTAAGGAAGATTGACCATCATGGTTGAACTGGAAATAGACGGCAAGAAAGTCCAGGTGCCTGAAGGCAGCATGGTGATCCAGGCTGCGCATAAGGTCGACACCTACATTCCTCACTTCTGCTATCACAAGAAGCTGTCGATTGCGGCCAACTGCCGGATGTGTCTGGTCGATGTCGAGAAGATGCCGAAGGCCGTGCCCGCGTGCGCGACGCCGGTGTCGGCCGGCATGATCGTGCGCACCAAGTCGGACAAGGCGGTGAAGGGCCAGCAAGCTGTGATGGAATTCCTGCTGATCAACCATCCGCTCGACTGCCCGATCTGCGACCAGGGCGGCGAATGCCAGTTGCAGGATCTGGCCGTCGGTTACGGCAAGTCGTCGTCGCGCTATAGCGAAGAAAAGCGCGTGGTGTTTCCACAAGAACGTGGGCCCGCTGATCTCGATGGAAGAGATGTCGCGCTGCATTCACTGCACGCGTTGCGTCCGCTTCGGCCAGGAAATCGCCGGCGTGATGGAACTCGGCATGCTGGGCCGCGGCGAGCATTCGGAAATCACGTCGTTCGTCGGCAAGACGGTCGACTCGGAACTGTCGGGCAACATGATCGACCTGTGCCCGGTCGGCGCGCTGACCAGCAAGCCGTTCCGCTACAGCGCCCGTACGTGGGAGCTGTCGCGCCGCAAGTCGGTGAGCCCGCACGATTCCGTCGGCGCGAACCTCATCGTGCAGGTGAAGAACAATCGCGTGATGCGCGTTCTGCCGTTCGAAAACGAAGCGATCAACGAGTGCTGGATTTCGGACAAGGACCGCTTCTCGTACGAAGGTCTGAACAGCCCCGAGCGTCTGACCAAACCGATGCTCAAGCAGGGCGGCCAGTGGGTCGAAACCGACTGGCAAACCGCGCTCGATTATGTGGTCAAGGGTCTGAAGGGCATCGCGGGCGACCACGGCGCGAACGCGCTTGCGGCGCTGGCGAGCGCGCACAGCACAGTCGAAGAACTGTTCCTGCTCAAGCAGATTGCGCAAGCGGTCGGCACACCGAACGTCGACTTCCGTCTGCGCCAGTCGGACTTCTCGGCTCCCGTTACGGGCGCGCCGTGGCTCGGTACGACAATCGCCGATCTGTCGAACGTCGATGCGGCGCTCGTGATCGGCTCGGATCTGCGTCGTGATCATCCGCTGTTCGCCGCGCGTCTGCGCCAGGTCGCACGCGGCGGTTCGGCGCTCACGCTGATCCAGGCCACCAACGACGACGCGATGATCCCGCAGGCGCACCGTGTGGTCGCCGCACCGTCGGCATGGCTTGAGGCGTTGGCAGGGATCGCCGGCGCGGTGGGCGAAGCGAAGGGCGTCGCACTGCCGGAAGCATTTGCGGGCACGCAGCCGACGGACGCGCACAAGCAGATCGCTAAATCGCTGACCAACGGCGCCCTGCGCGTCGTGCTGCTCGGCAACGAAGCGGTCCGCCATCCGGACTTCGCGGCGATCCACGCCGCGGCGCAATGGATTGCCGAGGCAACCGGCGCTACGCTCGGTTTCCTGACCGAAGCGGCCAACACGGTCGGCGCGCACCTCGTGAACGCGCTGCCGGGCGAAGGCGGTCTGAATGCCCGCGAAGTGTTCGAACAGCCGCGCAAGGGTTATCTGCTGTTGAATCTCGAGCCGGAATTCGACACGGCCAATCCGGCGCAAGCGCTTGCCGCTCTGAAGCAGGCCGAGATGGTCGTCGTGATGTCGCCGTTCCAGACCGGCGCGGACTATGCCGACGTCCTGCTGCCGATTGCACCGTTCACCGAAACGGGCGGTTCGTTCGTCAACGCGGAAGGCACGGTGCAGGCTTTCAACGGCGTCGTGCGTCCGCTCGGCGACACGCGTCCGGCGTGGAAGGTGTTGCGCGTGCTGGGCAGCCTGCTCGGTGCGCCGGGCTTCGAATACGACACGGTCGAGGAAGTGCGCACAGCCGCGCTCGGCGACGGTGACCTGAGTTCGAGGCTGTCGAACCGTACCGGCGTCGCGGTGACGCGCGGCCACGCCGTGAAGGCGGCGGAAGGCAAGTTCGAGCGTCTCGCGAACGTGCCGATCTATCATGCCGACGCGCTGGTGCGTCGGGCGGAGTCGCTGCATCTGACCGCGGCGGCCCGTACGGCGAATTCGGTCGGCCTGCCGGCTGCGCTGTTCGACAAACTGGGTTTGAAAGAGGGCGACGCGGTGCGCGTTCGTCAGGGCGAGCAAGCGGTGCAGTTGCCGGCCGTGCGCGACGCGAATCTTGCGGAGACGGTGGTCCGCGTATCGGCGGCTACGCCTGCCGGTGCAGCGCTGGGCAGCCTGTTCGGTGAACTGGTGGTGGAGAAGGCGTAAATGAGCTTGTTCGATACGATCAACTCGGGCGGCGCCCAGCTTCTCGGTGTGGCATGGCCCACGGTGTGGGCGCTCGTGCGCATCCTGGTGGTGGCCGTCGTGATCCTGCTGTGCGTCGCTTACCTGATCCTGTGGGAGCGTAAGCTGATCGGCTGGATGCACGTGCGTCTCGGTCCGAACCGCGTCGGCCCCGGCGGCCTGTTGCAGCCGATCGCCGACGTGCTGAAGCTTCTACTCAAGGAAGTGATCCAGCCCGCCCAGGCGAGCCGCTGGATCTACATCATCGCGCCGATCATGGTGGTGGTGCCGGCGTTCGCTGTGTGGGCGGTGATTCCGTTCCAGGCGGGCGCGGTGCTCGGTGACATCAACGCGGGTCTGCTGTACGCGATGGCGATTTCGTCGATCGGCGTGTATGGCGTGATTCTGGCCGGCTGGGCGTCGAACTCGAAATACGCGTTCCTCGGCGCGATGCGCGCGGCCGCGCAGATGGTCTCGTACGAAATCTCGATGGGCTTCGCGCTGGTGGTCGTGCTGATGACAGCCGGTACGCTGAACCTGTCGGGCATCGTCGGCTCGCAGGAGCAGGGCTTCTTCGCCTCGCACGGCCTGAATTTCCTGTCTTGGAACTGGCTGCCGTTGCTGCCGATGTTTGTCGTGTACTTCATCTCGGGCATCGCCGAAACGAACCGTCACCCGTTCGACGTGGTGGAAGGCGAATCGGAAATCGTCGCGGGCCACATGATCGATTACTCGGGTATGGCGTTCGCGCTGTTCTTCCTTGCCGAGTACATCAACATGATCGTGATCTCGGCATTGGCTGCAACACTGTTCCTCGGCGGCTGGAGCGCACCGTTCGGGTTCCTGTCGTTCATCCCGGGCATCGTCTGGCTCGTCGCCAAGGTTTTCTTCCTGTTGTCGGTGTTCATCTGGGCGCGTGCCACGTTCCCGCGCTACCGCTATGACCAGATCATGCGTCTCGGCTGGAAGGTCTTCATTCCGGTCTGCGTGGTGTGGCTGGTGGTGGTCGGCTTCTGGATCATGTCGCCGTTGAACATCTGGAAATAAAGGGCGGACGAACCTATGACCGCAATCCAAAACTTCTTCAAGACTTTCTTCCTCACGGAACTGCTGAAAGGCCTCGCGCTGACCGGACGCTACACGTTCCAGCGCAAGGTCACCGTGCAGTTCCCGGAAGAAAAGACCCCGATCTCGCCGCGTTTCCGCGGTCTGCATGCGCTGCGCCGGTATGAAAACGGCGAAGAGCGCTGCATCGCATGCAAGCTGTGCGAAGCAGTGTGCCCTGCGCTCGCGATCACGATCGAATCGGAAACGCGCGCGGACAACACGCGCCGCACGACGCGCTACGACATCGACCTGACCAAGTGCATCTTCTGCGGTTTCTGCGAAGAGAGCTGCCCGGTCGACTCGATCGTCGAGACGCACATTCTCGAGTATCACGGCGAGAAGCGCGGCGACCTGTACTTCACGAAGGAAATGCTGCTGGCCGTTGGCGATCGCTACGAAGCACAAATCGCCGCCAACAAGGCAGCCGACGCACCGTATCGTTGAAGCGCTTTCCCGCTGGTGCAGTAAATGCGGCAGCAAAAGCAGTAACACGGCCTGCTGTCGGGCCGACCGCTGCGGCCTGAACGCCGCGGCACGGCGCACCTGTGTGGCGGTACTGGCGGATTGCTCCGCTTTTGCCAACCACGCGTGCCAAAGAACAATGCCTAACGATGAACCGGTAATCATGGAATTCACGACCGTACTGTTCTACATCTTCGCGCTGCTCCTCGTGGTTTCAGGGCTGAAGGTGATCACCTCGCGCAACCCGGTGGCGTGCGCACTGTTTCTGGTGCTGGCGTTCTTCAACGCAGCCGCGATCTGGATGCTGCTCGAGGCCGAGTTCCTCGCGATCCTGCTGGTGCTGGTCTACGTCGGCGCGGTGATGGTGCTGTTCCTGTTCGTCGTGATGATGCTGGACATCAATCTCGACGTGCTGCGCAAGGACTTCAAACGCTTCGTGCCGATGGCCTCGGCGGTGGGCGCAATCATCGTGATCGAAACCGCGCTGATTCTGTGGCACGGCTACGGCGCGACCGCCACCGCGCTGCACGACACGGCCTCGGCCGCTGCCGGTATGGGCGACTGGTCGAACACGCGCCTGATCGGCAAGGTCATCTACACCAACTACATCTTCGCGTTCGAAATCGCCGGCCTGATTCTGCTGGTCGCCATCATCGCGGCGATCGCGCTGACCACGAGCCACAAGAAGGACAGCAAGCGTCAGAACGTCAGCGCACAGGTCAAGGTGCGTGCCCAGGACCGCGTGCGCGTCGTGAAGATGCCGTCGGAGAAAACCGCGGCGACCATCGCGGCGGAACAAGCGGCTGCCGCGGCGGCCGCAGCAGCAGCCGACTCGGCAGCAGCCAAGAACAGCTGAGCGGACAGGAGATAGAAATCATGTTGACCCTTGCCCATTACCTTGTCCTCGGCGCGATCCTGTTTGCGATCAGCATCGTCGGCATTTTCCTGAACCGCCGCAACGTCATCATCATCCTGATGGCAATCGAACTGATGCTGCTCGCGGTGAACACCAATTTTGTCGCGTTCTCGCACTACCTGGGCGACGTGCACGGCCAGATTTTCGTCTTCTTCGTGCTGACGGTCGCGGCAGCCGAAGCGGCGATCGGTCTCGCAATTCTGGTGACCCTGTTCCGTAGTCTCGACACGATCAATGTCGAGGATCTCGATCAGCTCAAAGGTTAATTTCAGGAAAAGCGGTTATGTCCACGATACTCAATGAAAACCTGCTGTTGGCAATTCCGCTTGCACCGCTCGCCGGTTCCCTGGTTGCAGGGCTGTTCGGCAAGGCGATAGGGCGGGCGGGTGCGCATTCGGTCACGATCCTCGGCGTCGCGATTTCGTTCATCCTGTCGGTGATGGTCTTCTTCCAGGTGATGGACGGCGCGAGCTTCAACGCGACCGTTTATCAATGGATGTCGATCGGCAAGACGCAGCTCGAAGTCGGCTTCCTGGTCGACTCGCTGACCGCGATGATGATCGTCGTGGTCAACTTCGTGTCGCTGATGGTGCACATCTACACGATCGGCTACATGGCCGACGACGACGGCTACCAGCGCTTCTTCTCGTACATCTCGCTGTTCACGTTCTCGATGTTGATGCTCGTGATGAGCAACAACTTCCTGCAGCTGTTCTTCGGCTGGGAAGCGGTGGGTCTCGTTTCGTACCTGCTGATCGGCTTCTACTTCAAGCGTGAGAGCGCGATTTACGCGAACATGAAGGCGTTCATCGTGAACCGCGTCGGCGACTTCGGTTTCCTGCTCGGCATCGGTCTGCTGTTCGCGTTCGCTGGTTCGATGAACTACGGCGAAGTCTTCGCCAAGCGTACCGAACTCGCCGCGCTGAACTTCCCGGGTACCGACTGGGGCCTGCTGACGGTGGCTTGCATTTGCCTGTTCATCGGCGCGATGGGTAAGTCGGCTCAGTTCCCGCTGCACGTGTGGCTGCCGGACTCGATGGAAGGTCCGACGCCGATCTCCGCGCTGATTCACGCGGCGACCATGGTGACGGCCGGTATCTTCATGGTTACGCGCATGTCGCCGCTGTTCGAACTGTCGGATACGGCGTTGTCGTTCGTCATGGTCATTGGTGCGATTACCGCGCTGTTCATGGGCTTTCTCGGCATCGTCCAGAACGACATCAAGCGTGTGGTCGCTTATTCCACGCTGTCGCAGCTCGGTTACATGACCGTCGCGCTCGGCGCGTCGGCGTACTCGGTCGCCGTGTTCCACCTGATGACGCACGCGTTCTTCAAGGCGCTGCTGTTCCTCGGCGCGGGTTCGGTGATCATCGGCATGCATCACGATCAGGACATGCGCAACATGGGCGGCCTGCGCAAGTACATGCCGATTACGTGGATCACGTCGCTGATCGGTTCGCTCGCGCTGATCGGTACGCCGTTCTTCTCGGGCTTCTACTCGAAAGACTCGATCATCGACGCGGTGAAGCTGTCGCATCTGCCGGGCTCGGGTTTCGCGTACTTCGCGGTGGTCGCAAGCGTGTTCGTGACCGCGTTGTATTCGTTCCGTATGTATTTCATGGTGTTCCACGGCGAGGAGCGCTTCCGCAATCCGAAGCACCCTGAATCGCCGATGGGCGCAGAAGCCGCGTCGCATGCACATGGCGCGCACGGCCGCGATGACCATGGCCATGGTCACGGCGACCACGCTCACGAACCGCACGAAACGCCGTGGGTCGTGTGGGTGCCGCTCGTGCTGCTGGCGATTCCGTCGATCGTGATCGGCGCGATCGGCGTCGGTCCGATGCTGTTCGGCGACTTCTTCCAGCACGGCGTCGCGTTCGACAAGGTGATCTACATCAGCGAGAACCATCCGGCGCTGCATGAGATGGCCGAAGAGTTCCAGGGCTGGGCGTCGATGGGTCTGCACTCGGTGTCGGGCCTGCCGGTGTGGCTCGCGCTGGCTGGCGTGGTAGTCGCATGGTTCCTGTATCTGGTCCGTCCGGATCTGCCCGCTGTCATCAAGCGCGCATTCGGCCCGATCTACACGTTGCTCGATAACAAGTACTACATGGACAAGATCAACGAAGTCGTGTTTGCGCGAGGCGCGGTGGCCATTGGCCGTGGTTTGTGGAAGGAAGGCGACGTGGTCGTGATCGACGGCATCGTCAACGGCAGCGCACGCTTTATCGGCTGGTTCGCTAGCGTGATCCGCTTCCTCCAATCCGGCTACATCTACCACTACGCGTTCGCCATGATCATCGGCATGCTGGGGCTCCTGACCCTGTTTGTAACGCTCGGCGGCAAATAAGGCGAGGGACACTCATGCACGCTTATCCGATTCTCAGCATCGCGATCTGGTTGCCGATCTTCTTCGGTCTGCTGGTCCTCGCGATCGGCAACGACGAGAACCCCGCTCCCGCGCGCTGGATCTCGCTGATCGGCTCGGTCCTGAGCTTCCTCGTCACGCTGCCGCTGATCACCAGCTTCGATTCGAGCACCGCCGACCTGCAGTTCGTCGAGCAGGCGAACTGGATCCAGCGCTTCCACATCATGTATCACCTCGGTGTGGACGGTATTTCGATGTGGTTCGTCTCGTTGACCGCGTTGATCACGGTGATCGTCGTGATCGCAGGGTGGGAAGTGATCACGAAGAACGTCGGCCAGTACCTCGCGGCCTTTCTGATCCTGTCGGGCATCATGGTCGGCGTGTTCAGCGCGGCCGACGGCATGCTGTTCTACGTGTTCTTCGAAGCGACGCTGATCCCGATGTACATCATCATCGGCGTGTGGGGTGGGGCGAACCGCGTGTACGCGGCGTTCAAGTTCTTCCTGTACACGCTGGCGGGCTCGCTGCTGATGCTGGTTGCGCTGATTTATCTGTACAACGAGACCGGCTCGTTCGATATCGCCACGTGGCAGCACGCGCAGATCGCGATGACGCCGCAGGTGCTACTGTTTATCGCGTTCTTCCTGGCCTTCGCGGTGAAGGTGCCGATGTGGCCGGTGCACACGTGGTTGCCGGACGCGCACGTGGAAGCGCCTACCGGCGGTTCGGTCGTGCTGGCCGCGATCATGCTGAAGCTCGGCGCGTATGGTTTCCTGCGCTTCTCGCTGCCGATCACGCCTGATGCGAGCCATTTCCTTGCACCGGTCATCATCACGCTGTCGTTGATCGCTGTGATCTACATCGGTCTCGTCGCGATGGTGCAGGCCGACATGAAGAAGCTGGTCGCGTATTCATCGATCGCACACATGGGCTTTGTCACGCTCGGCTTCTTTATCTTCAATCAGCTCGGCGCGGAAGGCGCGATCGTGCAGATGATCTCGCACGGCTTCGTGTCGGGCGCAATGTTCCTGTGCATCGGCGTGCTGTACGACCGCATGCACTCGCGTCAGATCGCCGATTACGGCGGCGTCGTCAACGTGATGCCGAAGTTCGCGGCGTTCGTGATGCTGTTCGCGATGGCGAATTGCGGCTTGCCGGGCACGTCCGGTTTCGTCGGCGAATTCATGGTGATTCTGGCTTCCGTCCAGTACAACTTCTGGATCGCGAGTGGCGCGGCTGTCACGCTGATTCTCGGCGCGGCCTACACACTGTGGATGTACAAGCGTGTCTACTTCGGCGCGGTCGCGAACGACCACGTGAAGAGCCTGGTCGACATCGACCGTCGCGAATTTTTCATGCTGGCAGTGCTCGCCGCACTGACGCTGTTCATGGGCCTGTATCCGAAGCCCTTTACCGATGTGATGCACGTATCCGTGGAAAACCTCCTCTCCCACGTTGCGCAATCGAAGCTGCCGTTGCCTCAGTAACGACGAGCGGAGGAATTTAAGACCATGCAAAACGCCCCTATGACTGCTCTGTTGCCTGACGCATTGGTGATGTTCGCCATTGTCATCGCGTGGCTCAACGACACGTTCGTCGGCCCGGAGGGTCGCCGTACTACGTATTTCATCGCGTTCTTCTCGACGCTCGTCGCCGGGATCTGGTTCGCGGTGAATGCGTTCGACCCGCAAGTGCATTACTTCTTCGATCACATGTACGTGGTCGATCCGTTCGCCAACGTGATGAAGGCGGTGGTGTCGCTCGGCTACGCGGTGACGATCGTTTATTCGCGTCGCTACCTCGAAGACCGTAGCCTGTTCCGCGGTGACTTCTTCCTGCTCGGCATGTTCTCGCTGCTCGGCCAGATCGTGATGATCTCGGGCAACAACTTCCTGACGCTGTATCTCGGTCTGGAACTGATGTCGCTGTCGCTGTACGCGGTGATCGCGCTGCGTCGCGAAGTGGCGTCGTCGAACGAAGCGGCGATGAAGTACTACGTGCTCGGCGCGCTGGCTTCCGGTTTTCTGCTGTATGGTGTTTCGATGCTGTATGGCGCGACCGGCTCGCTGGACCTGAATGAAGTGTTCAAGGCGATTAACACGAGCCACTACGATCCGACCGTGCTGCTGTTCGGCGTGATCTTCATCGTGGCGGGCGTGGCGTTCAAGATGGGCGCGGTGCCGTTCCATATGTGGGTGCCCGACGTGTATCAGGGCGCACCGACGGCGATGACGCTCATCGTCGGTGGCGGCCCGAAGGTCGCGGCGTTCGCGTGGGGTTTGCGTTTCCTCGTGATGGGCCTGCTGCCGCTGGCGGTCGAATGGCAACAGATGCTGGTGATTCTGGCGGCGCTGTCGCTGATCGTCGGCAACATCACCGGTATCGTGCAGCGCAACGTCAAGCGGATGCTCGCGTATTCGGCGATCTCGAACATGGGCTTCGTGCTGCTCGGCCTGCTCGCCGGCGTGGTCGACCAGAAGACCACGGGCGCCGCGAGCGCGTACGGCTCGGCGATGTTCTACAGCATCATCTACCTGATCACCACGCTCGGTACCTTCGGCGTCATCATGCTGCTCGCGCGCCGCGACTTCGAAGCGGACACGCTGGAGGACTTCAAAGGCCTCAATCAGCGCAGCGCGGTATTCGCGTTCGTGATGATGATCATGATGTTCTCGCTCGCGGGTATTCCGCCGGCAGTCGGCTTCTACGCGAAGCTCGCCGTGCTGCAAGCGACGATGAACGCTGGCCTGACCTGGCTCACCGTGCTTGCCGTGATCACGTCGCTGTTCGGCGCGTTCTACTACCTGCGTATCGTCAAGCTGATGTACTTCGACGAGCCGCAAGACAAGTCGACGATCGCGGCAGACACGAGCACGCGCGCGTTGCTCGCGTTGAACGGCGTCGCCGTGCTGGCGCTCGGTATCGTGCCGGATCCGCTGTTGCGCGCCTGCCTGCAGGCGATCCAGCACACGCTGCTGCTCTGATGTCCGCTGCGGGCTGGTTTATCGTGCTGTTGGCGCTGGTCGGCGCCAACCTGCCGTTCCTGAATCAGCGCCTCTTCGCCGCGGTGCCGTTGAAAGCGGCGAAGAAAAGCGCCTGGCTCCGGATTGCCGAATTGATCGTGCTGTATTTCGTGGTCGGCGCGCTGGGCTTTCTGCTCGAAGCGCGCGCGGGAAATCGCTTCGAGCAGGGCTGGCAGTTCTATGCGATCACGTTCGCTCTGTTCGTCGTGTTCGCTTTTCCCGGCTTTACCTTCCAATATCTCGTCAAACGCCGCTGACGGCGTGCCGCCGTCGCGCGCGCCTGGCTGTTCTGAGGTCCGCACATGGCTGAACTTCCCAATCACGACGCCGCGCTAACCGAGACTTGTATCGACAGCAAGACGGTCCATCAGGGGCCGTTCATGACGGTCAAGTACGATACGGTCCGACTCCCGGACGGCAAACACGCGACGCGCGAATATGTTCAGCACCCGGGCGCCGTCATGGTGATCCCCTTGTTCGATGACGGTCGCGTGCTGCTCGAAAGTCAGTATCGCTATCCGATGGGCAAGGTGATGGTCGAATATCCGGCCGGCAAGCTCGACCCGAACGAGGGCGCGCTGGCATGCGCGGTGCGGGAACTGCGCGAGGAAACCGGCTATACCGCGCGCGAATACGTATACCTGACACGGATCCACCCGATCATTTCTTACTCGACCGAATTCATTGATATCTATCTGGCGCGGGGCTTGACCGCGGGCGAGCGCAAGCTCGACGAAGGTGAGTTTCTCGAACTGTTCACCGCGACCGTGGAACAAGTGTCCGAGTGGGTGCGCACGGGCAAGATCACCGATGTGAAGACGATCATCGGTACTTTCTGGCTCGAGAAAGTGCTGTCGGGCACGTGGCCGACGCAGGCGCCCGAGACGGTATAAGTTCGCGTCAGCCCGATAGCTGATTTAACCAAGCCCCTGTCGGTCGATGACCGGCAGGGGCTTTGTCATTGGCTCCGCCGTTTCTTTCTGGCTCAACAAAATGCCGTTCCCTATGCTATCTGGCTGGCTCGTCGCGGCCCCGCCGGCCGGCTAGTATGAACCCTCCGATCACCGAGTGCGTCGTCGATTTTGTTTGGGATAACCGACGCTACTCATCGGAACGATCTGATTCCAGCTCAACCTCTGGGTTGTCAATTGACAACTCGAAATTGAGCGGCTACATTGGAGGTGTCGATGGTTCGAGGAAGGCACAAGAAGAAAGAGATCGAGGCTGCATTGGCGTACGCGGAGCAGCACGGCTGGCGCATTCAGGAAGGCGGAAAAGGTCATGCGTGGGGAAAAATCTATTGCCCGTACAAAGACGCCGAATGTCGGTGCGGTGAGTTCTGTATATCGAGCGTCTGGAGTACGCCGAAGAATCCCGGCAATCACGCCAGACATCTGCGGCGCATCGTCGGCAACTGCGCGGCACGGCGCTAGTGCGTTCGTAGGCAGCAAACAGGAATCGCAATAACCTGGGCTCAACAAAGACAGGAGTATCGTATGGAATATGTATTCACCTTGAAGTACCGCCTCACCGCGGAAGATTGCGATGCAGACGCAATCGTCGAGAGGCTGGGCGAAGCGGGGTGCGACGACGCCACGATTGGCGTCGGGCAAGCAGGCCGCCTCGCGCTGCTTTTCACCCGTGAAGGCGCGAGCGCATTCGAGGCTGTCATCAGCGCGCTCAAGGACGTGAAACGCGCTGTGCCGTCCGCGCAACTGGTCGAGGCGGGACCTGACTTCGTGGGGCTGACAGACGTGGCCGAAATGGCGGGCGTGTCGCGGCAAAACATGCGCAAGCTGATGCTGAATAACGCCATCGACTTCCCTCCGCCGGTCCACGAAGGCAGTGCGTCGGTGTGGCATCTGACGGACGTGCTCGAATGGCTGACCGCGCGCGGCGGGTACGAGATTGAGATCGGTGTCGCGGATGTCGCAAAACTGGCGAAGCAGATCAATCTGGCGAAGGAGGCCCGTCAGATTGAACCGCGCGTAAGTCGCCAACTCGGCAATCTCGTGGTGTAGCGGTGCGCTTCAAGCGGGCTGGAGAACGGAGCAATTGTGGCACCGGTGACCGCTCGGGCCGCCTTCGGCAGCACATGCCGTAAAGCGTTAAAATCGCGCACCCACGTGATATTCCCTTTCGGCAGCTGGCGGCTGTGCGTCGGCCCTAAGGTTTTACGAACGATCGTTCACAAATTTCCATTTTGCGCTAAACTGGCACGCAAGCCCTGATTCCACATGAAGGTCCTCGATTTACAGTGTCCGCATGGCCATCGGTTCGAAGGTTGGTTTGCTTCGGCTGATGACTTCGAGTCGCAGCAGTCCCGCAAACTCGTCGAATGTCCGATCTGCGGTGCGCACGAGGTGAGCCGTTTGCCGTCGGCACCGCGTCTGAATCTGTCGGGCGCGACCGACTCAAAAGCGCCGGCGGGTGTGCAGCAAATGCAGGCGCACATGATCCGCGCGCTGCGCGAGGTACTGGAGAAGACCGAGAACGTGGGCGACCGCTTCGCCGAGGAAGCGCGGCGCATTCACTATAACGAAGCGCCCGCGCGCAGTATTCGCGGTGTCACGACACCCGAGGATGCGCGTGCCTTGGTCGAGGAAGGCATCGAAGTGATGCCGCTGCCGGTCCCGGCTGCGCTGAAGGAACCACTGCAGTAGCGCGGTGGCTCCAGGCGGCTGGGCGGTGGCGGCCAGGAGACACTACGCATGAATCTGGACTATTCTCCCGCTGAAGACGCGTTCCGCGCCGACATCCGCGCCTGGCTCGAAGCGAATCTGCCTCGCGAGCTGAGCGACAAGGTTCTCAATCACAAACGTCTTTCCCGCGAAGACTTCGCAAGCTGGCACAGGCTGCTCGGCACGCGAGGCTGGTCGGCGGTCGCGTGGCCGCGCGAATATGGCGGCCCCGGCTGGGACGCGACGCAACGACATATCTGGGAAGAAGAGTGCGCGCGTGTTGGCGCACCTACCGTGCTGCCTTTCGGCGTGTCGATGGTTGCGCCAGTGCTGATGAAATACGGTACCGAGGCGCAGAAACGCCATTATCTGCCGCGCATTCTCGACGGCACTGACTGGTGGTGTCAGGGCTATTCGGAGCCGGGATCGGGTTCCGACCTTGCGTCGCTGCGCACCCGCGCCGAGCGCGTCCGTGATCATTACGTGGTCAACGGTCAGAAGACCTGGACCACGCTCGGCCAGCACGCCGACATGATGTTCTGCCTCGTGCGCACCGACAGCGCCGCCAAAAAGCAGGAGGGCATCTCGTTCCTGCTGATCGACATGAAAACGCCGGGCATCACGGTGCGGCCCATCATCACGCTCGACGAAGATCACGAAGTCAATGAAGTGTTCTTCGAGGACGTCAAAGTGCCGCTCGACAATCTGGTCGGCGAAGAAAATCGCGGCTGGACCTATGCGAAATATCTGCTCGGGCACGAGCGTACCGGTATCGCGCGAGTCGGTGCGTCGAAGCGCGAAATGGTGTTTCTCAAGCGTGTCGCGCTGAATCAGAAAAAGAATGGCAAGCCGCTGCTGCACGATCCGGTGTTTGCGGCAAAGGTCGCGAGTCTGGAAATCGAGTTGATGGCGCTCGAAGTCACCGTGCAACGCGTGGTGGCGAACGAGGCGGGCGGACGCGGCCCGGGCCCGGAAGCGTCGATGCTGAAGATCAAGGGCACGGAAGTGCAACAGGGACTCACCGAACTGATGTTCGAAGCGATCGGTCCGCTGGCCGCGCCGTTCGACGTGCCGTTCCTCGAAGGCGAACGCGGGCACAGTCTTGCCGGCGACGACGATGCCGCGCCGCTTGCCGCGTACTACTTCAACTTCCGCAAGACGTCGATTTACGGCGGCTCGAACGAAATTCAAAAGAACATCATCGCGCAGATGATTCTCGGACTTTGAGGAGCGGCGCATGGACTTCACTTTCAACGACGAACAGCAGCAATTTGCCGATGCGCTGCGCCGCTATCTCGAGAAGAACTACGGCTTCGAAGCACGCCAGGCGATCGTGCGCTCGGAGGCGGGCGTATCGGCCGATCATTGGGCCGCGTTCACCGAGTTGGGGCTGACCGCGTTGCCGGTGCCGGAAGATCAAGGCGGTTTCAGCGGCGGCCCGATCGACATGCTCATGGTCATGCAGGAGCTCGGCCGCGCGCTCGTCGTCGAGCCGTATTGGGCGACCGCGGTCGGCATCGAAGCGCTGCGGCTCGCCGGCACCGGCGACGGCGAAGATGCCGCGCTGCTCGAACGGGCGGCCCGGGGCGAAGGCAAACTGGCCGTGGCGTTTCATGAGCCGCATGCCCGCTACGATCTGTTCGACGTCGCGACGAACGCGAGCCGGCAGGGCGCGCAGCACATGCTGAGCGGCAGCAAATCTGTCGTGCTGCACGGCGCGCAGGCGGACCACTGGATCGTGCCGGCGCGCCTCGATGGCGAGATCGCACTCTTCGTCGTCGCCCGCGACGCGGCCGGCGTTACGCTCACCGAGTACCGCACGATCGACGGTCAACGCGCCGCAACGCTCGAATTCAACGGCACGCCCGCGCGCCGGCTCGCCGGCGAACATGCGGGGGCGGCAACGCTCGAGCAGATCGCCGACTACGGCACCCTGCTGCTGTGCGCGGAAGCGATCGGCGCGCTCGACGCGCTCAATCACGCCACCGTCGAATACACGAAAACGCGCCAGCAGTTCGGTCAGCCGATCGCGCGTTTCCAGGCGCTGCAGCACCGCATGGTCGAGATGCTGATCCACGCGGAGCAGGCGCGCTCGATCACGTATCTCGCAGCGATGCGCTACGCGAGCGAAGACGCGAACGAGCGCCGTCGCGCGATCTCCGCGGCCAAGGTTCGGGTCGGCCAGGCCGCGCGTTTCGTCGGTCAACAGGCGGTGCAGTTGCACGGCGGCATGGGCGTCACGAATGAAGTGGCGGCCGCGCATCTGTTCAAGCGCCTCGCGATCATCGAGACCACGCTCGGCGACGTAGATCATCATCTCGCGCGATTTGCCGCGCTGCCCGGATTTGCAGTCGCCGAAGTCTGATCGGGGCGTTCCATCGAACAAAGGAGATGCACTGATGAAAATCAGTTTCGAAGACATGGAAGTGGGCGCGAGCCACGAAATCGGCAAGCACACGTTCACGCGCGAGGAGATTGTCGAGTTCGCGCAGAAGTTCGATCCGCAGCCGTTTCATCTCGACGAAGCCGCCGCGGCCGAATCGCCGTTCCGCGGCCTCGTCGCGAGCGGCTGGCACACGTGCTCGGTGATGATGGGCATGCTCGTGCGCAAGGTGCTGGCGGATTCGACGTCGATGGGTTCGCCCGGGATCGACGAGATTCGCTGGTTGAAGCCGGTGCGAGTCGGCGACACGATCACGATAATGAACGTCATCGTCGACAAGCGCGTGTCGCAGAGCAAGCCCGATCGCGGCATCGTGTCGACGCGCTGGGAGGGCATCAATCAGCACGGCGACACGGTGATCACGGTGCGCTCGAACGGCATGTTCGGTCTGCGCAATCCGGGAGCGGCGGCATGACGGTGAGCGCGGCGACGATCTCCGCCTTCGACAGTGCGGACGCTCTGCGCGCACTCGTCGGCACGCAGTCGCTCGTCAGTGAATGGCTGAGCGTCGATCAGGACAGAGTCAACCGTTTCGCCGAGGCGACCGGCGATCATCAGTGGATTCACATCGATCCGGAGCGGGCCATACGCGAGTCGCCGTTTGGCGGGCCGATTGCGCATGGGTTTCTGACGTTGTCGCTAATTCCGGCGTTGCTCGGTAAGACCCTGAGAATCGAGCAGCGCATGGGCGTCAACTACGGCTTGAACCGCGTACGTTTCATGTCGCCGGTACTCGTGGGGTCATCGCTGCGCGCGAAGTTCGCCGTCGAGTCGGTGACCGACGTAGACAACAACGGCGTGCAGGTCGCGTGGAACGTGACGCTGGAGCGTCAGGGCGGCGATCGACCGGTGTGCGTCGCGGAGTTCATCACACGGCATTACTTCTAGCGTTTGCCCTTCGCAGATGCAATGAAAAAGCGCGAGTCGGCAGACATGCCGCTCGCGCTTTGTGTTGCGTCCAGCCGCGTCAGCCAGACGGCCTGCAACTAGTGTTTCGCGTACTGTGTCGCGCCAAACAGAATCTCTTTCGCCTTGTCGTCCATCAGCGGCACGCGCGCGGATGCGAGCACGTCGACGCCGCGCACTACTGCCGGCCGCGCGGCGATCTCTTCATGCCAGCGCTTCACGTTCGGCAACGAATCGAGGTCGACGCCCTGATTTTTCCACGAGCGGGTCCACGGAAACGCGGCGATGTCCGCGATCGTATAGTCGTTGCCCGCGAGGTAACGCGTCTTGCCGAGTTGCGTGTCCATCACGCCGTACAGGCGTCGCGCTTCGTTGGTGTAGCGATTGACCGCGTATTCGATCTGCTCGGGTGCATACACGCGGAAGTGATGCGTTTGGCCGAGCATCGGACCCAGGCCGCCCATCTGGAACATCAGCCATTGCAGTGCCGCGTAGCGCGCGGCCGGGTCGGTCGGTAGAAACTTACCGG
Source organism: Paraburkholderia sp. JPY465 (assembly GCF_050436725.1). Classification (NCBI taxonomy): domain Bacteria; kingdom Pseudomonadati; phylum Pseudomonadota; class Betaproteobacteria; order Burkholderiales; family Burkholderiaceae; genus Paraburkholderia; species Paraburkholderia sp. JPY465. Next base: position 2,309,622 of record NZ_JBNDMT010000003.1, on the reverse strand, counting down.
TTTTCTCGGCCAGATAAATCAGGATCGCACCCGATTCGAATAGCGCGAACGGCCGTCCGTCGGCGCCTTTCGGACCTTCGGAATCGACCAGCGCGGGAATCTTGTTGTTGGGACTGATGGCAAGAAATTCGGGCTTGAACTGGTCACCTGCACCGATATTCACGGCATGCACGTTGTAGGGTAGGCCCGTCTCCTCGAGCATGATATGAACCTTGTGGCCGTTCGGGGTCGCCCAGCTATAGACATCGATCATCCTGGCTCCTTGTTCGTCAAAGCGGCGCCGCAAAGAGGGCGCCGCCGTTGTCGAAAATTAGAGCATAGATCGCGCGATGCTGCTTGCAGTGACCTCAACGGCGCACTCGCTTTGGGCCGAAGCACTCAAACGCGCGTGACCGGCATCTCCACGCGAGCCGCCGCGCCCGCATCCATATGACGCGCGAGTTCGAGCTTTGCGATCGCGTTGCGGTGCACTTCGTCGGGGCCGTCGGCGAAACGCAGCGTGCGCGCGGACGCGTACGCATACGCGAGCGGGAAATCGTCGCTGACGCCGCCGCCGCCGTGCGCCTGAATCGCCCAGTCGATCACCTGACACGCCATGTTCGGCGCGACCACCTTGATCATCGCGATCTCGCCGCGCGCGCCCTTGTTGCCGACGGTGTCCATCATGTACGCGGTCTTCAACGTAAGCAGACGCGCCTGCTCGATCATGCAGCGCGCTTCGGCGAGACGCTCCTGTGTGACGCCTTGCGACGCAACCGGCTTGCCGAACGCGACACGTTGCAGCGAGCGCTTCGCCATCAGTTCGAGCGCGCGTTCGGCGAGACCGATCAGGCGCATGCAGTGATGGATGCGCCCCGGGCCGAGACGGCCTTGCGCGATTTCGAAGCCGCGGCCTTCGCCGAGCAGCAGGTTGGTGGCGGGCACGCGCACATTGTCGAGTGTGATCTCCATGTGGCCGTGCGGCGCATCGTCGTAACCGAACACGGTGAGCGGACGATGCACGGTGATGCCGGTGGCGTCGGCGGGCACGAGGATCATCGACTGCTGCTGATGGCGCGGCGCGTCGGGATCGGTCTTGCCCATCACGATATAGATCGCGCAGCGTGGGTCGCCCGCACCCGACGACCACCACTTGTGGCCATTGATCACGTAATGGTCGCCATCGCGCACGATGCTGGTCTGGATGTTCGTCGCATCCGACGACGCGACCTCCGGCTCCGTCATCAGAAACGCCGAACGGATCTGACCTTGCAGCAGCGGTTCGAGCCATTCGCGCTTGTTGTCTTCGCTGCCGTAGCGCTCGATCGTCTCCATGTTGCCGGTGTCTGGCGCGTTGCAGTTGAACACTTCAGGCGCCCAAGGCACGCGGCCCATGATCTCGCACAGCGGCGCGTATTCGAGATTCGTCAGGCCGGCGCCGCGCTGCGATTGCGGCAGGAACAGATTCCACAGACCGGCATCGCGCGCCTTCTGCTTCAGTTGCTCGATCAGTTCGGTGGGCACCCATGCGTTGCCGTTCTGGCGATTGCGCGCGATCTCCGCATAGAAGGCCTGCTCGTTCGGGTAAATGTGCTCGTCGAAAAAGGCGAGCAGTTTTTCGCGCAACGCCTGGACCTTCGGGGTGTAATCGAAATTCATCTGGGACCTCGCGGGTAACGGACTGCGAATGATGGGGGAGCGGGGCGAGCCCTCGAGTCTAGCGAACCTTCTGCGCGTAATGCCAGGCCAGTTCGGCCATCGGCTTCGCGCGCCGGCCGGCGTCGAGCGCCTGCGCGCTCGACGCGGTACCGTCGACGGCGCGCTTCATGATTCCTTGCAGGATCGCGGCGATGCGGAACATGTTGTAGGCCAGATAGAAATTCCAGTCGCCACGAATCTCGAAGCCGGTGCGTTGGCAATAACGCTCCACGTAGCGTGCTTCATCGGGGATGCCGAGCGCGGCCCAATCGAGTCCCGCGATGCCGCGGAACTGCGTCGGGTCGACATGCCACGCCATGCAGTGATACGCGAAATCGGCGAGCGGATCGCCGAGCGTCGACAGTTCCCAGTCGAGCACCGCGAGCACGCGCGGCTCGTTGCGATCGAAGATCAGGTTGTCGAGCCGGTAGTCGCCGTGCACGACCGACACGCGCTCGTTCGTTTCGGCCGGCATATGCTGCGGCAGCCATTCGATCAGGCGATGCATCGCGTCGATCGGTTCGGTCTCGGACGCCAGATACTGCTTGCTCCAGCGGCCGATCTGGCGCGCGAAGTAATTGCCTGGCTTGCCGTAGTCGGCGAGGCCGGCGGCGGTGACGTCGACACTGTGCAACGCCGCGATCACGCGATTCATTTCGTCGTAGATCGCCGCGCGCTCGCTGGGCGTCATGCCGGGCAGCGATTGATCCCACAGCACGCGGCCGTCGACGAACTCCATCACGTAGAACGCGCGGCCGATCACGGTTTCGTCTTCGCACAGCGCGAGCATCCGTGCGACCGGCACGTCGGTGGCGGCGAGCGCGTGCATCACGCGATATTCGCGTTCTATCGCGTGCGCGGATGGCAGCAGTTTCGCGGTGGGTCCGGGCTTCGCGCGCATCACGTACGAGCGCGACGGCGTGATCAGCTTGAACGTGGGATTGGATTGTCCGCCCGCGAATTGCTCGAGCGTCAGCGGTCCCGCGAAGCCGTCGACATGGCCGGCCAGCCACGCGGCGAGCGCGTCGGTGTCGAAGCGTTGCCGCTCGTTGACCGGGCGGGTGCCCTCGAAAGCCGAGTAGTCCTGTTTGCCTGCGGGTTCGCCGGTCTGCGTGGCTTGCGCCATGTGTCTCCTCCAGTTCGGTGTCAGCTACGCTGGAATCGGATGAATTGTGCGTAGAGGATTTCCATCGTGGTGTTGCGAACGTCGCGATGCAGCGGCGACGGCGGTGAATAGTTGAGCATGCGCAGCACCCAGTCGCGCGGCGCGGCGCCGACGTCGAGCGCATTGATGCAGCCGGTCGCCTGCGACAGATGGCCGAAGAAGGTGCGGCCACCCGCCGTCAGCGCGTGCGACAGGATCGCGCGATTGACGCCGCCGTGCAGCACCAGCAGCACGGTGTCCCACGAGGTGTCTTCGCGCAGCGCCGCGATGGCCGGCAGCACGCGATCGAACAGCTCGCCGATCGTTTCGCCGTCGAGAAAGCGCATGCTCTCCGGCACGATGCCGTCGAACACGCCGAGAAACGCCGCCTCGATATCGCTCGGCGGAATGCTGCCGAGCCGCCCGCCGCGAATCTCCTGCAATGCGGGGTCGATCTCGGGTTCGATCTGCTGACCCGTTTCGGCGAGCACGCGCCGCGCGGTTTCGATCGTGCGCGGCAAGCCGCTGACGATCACGCGGTCGAAGCGCACCTGCTGCTCGGCGAACACACGGCCGGCCGCGCTCGCCTGCTCGCGGCCGTTCGCGTTCAGCGGCACGGTTTCGGGATCGATCGCGCGGCCGGAGTCGTCGAAGTAGGTGACGTCGCCGTGACGCATCAGGAAAACGCGGCGCCGTTTCGGCAATTGATAGTCGGGCATGTCGGGCGGCTCTCTCGTCGCTTATTTGTAAATCGGCGCGCGCTTTTCGAGGAACGCGCTGATGCCTTCGAGACCGTCGCGATGATGCAGCGACGCGACGAAGTTATCGCGCTCGGCGACCAGGTGATCCGCGAGCGGCTGCGTGCCGGCCGCGGCGATCAGCCCTTTGATGCGCGCGACCGAATTGGGCGAGATCGCGCCGAGCTCATCGGCCCATGCGAGCGCGTTATCGAGCGCGGCGCCGGCTTTGGTGAGCCGGTTGACGACGCCGAGTTCGTGCAGACGCGTGGCGCCGATCGGCTTGGCTTCGATCAGTACCTCGGTGGCCAGCTGACGCGGCAGCGACTGCGCGAGGAACCACGAGCCGCCGCCGTCGGGCGTCAAGCCGACGCGCGCGTAGGACATCGCGAACTTCGCGTTGTCCGCGGCGACGATCAGATCACAGGCGAGCGCGAGCGAAAACCCCGCGCCGGCCGCCGCGCCTTCCACCGCGGCAATCACCGGCTTCGACGACAGCCGCAGCGCCGAAATCCATTGCGCGAGCATGTCGATGCTATCGGCCTGCACGGACGGATCTTTCGCGCGATTTTCGAGCAGCCGGTTCAGGTTGCCGCCCGCGCAGAAGAAGTCGTCGGCGCCGGTGATCACGACGGCGCGAATCGACGGATCGCGCTCGACGGTATCGAATGCCTCGATGCCGGCTGCGTACATATCCGGATGCAGCGCGTTGCGCGCACCGGGGTTCGAGAGCGTGAGGACCAGCGTGGATTCGCTGCTGGCGGGGCGTGAAGCGAGCAGGGCGGCGCTCATGATGGGGTCTCCGTTCGAATGTCGGCGGCGTCTCGCTGGGTGAGCGAGAGGCCGAGTTGCGCGCGTCTTGCGAGCCACGGCGACGGCCGATAGCGCGGTTCGCCGAGCACGCTGTGCATGTTGCGCAGGATCGTGAGAATGGTGGTGGCGCCGAGTGCATCGCCGAGCGCGAGCGGTCCGCGCGGATAGCCGAGACCGAGCATCACGGCGAGGTCGATGTCCTCTGGCGTTGCAATCTGTTTTTGCGCGATGTCGCAGCCGATGTTGACGATCGTCGCGACCACCCGCTGCGCGACGAAGCCGGTCGAATCGCGGATCACTGTGACGGGGATGCCGTCGGCGGCGAACAGCGCATGCGCGCTATCGCGCGCGGCGCGTGTCGTGGCGGGCGTGGTCATCAGCGTGCGGCGTTGCGCGCCGACGAGCGGGAACAGCGCGTCGACGGCGACCACGCGGCTCGCGTCGAGCGCTTCGTCGACCGCGGCCGTGGTCGCGTCGTGGCCGAACGGCGTGACGACGATCAGTGAACCGGCCGCAGGCGTCGCGCCTTCGTCGAGCTTCACGCCCGCTTTGCCGACCAGTTGCACGACGGCCTGATACGCGCCGCGATAGCGCTGGCTGACCCACACGCTTTGCGGCAGCGTGGCCGGCGCGGGTGCTTCGGCGGGAACCTGTTGTTGGCCGTCCACGTAGCGATAAAAACCTTCGCCGCTCTTGCGGCCGAGCAGTCCGGCCGACAGCCGCGTGCCCGTAATCGGCGACGGCGTATAGCGCGGTTCTTCGTAGAACTGGTGATAGATCGACTCCATCACCGGATGCGACACGTCGAGCGCGGTCAGGTCCAGCAGCTCGAACGGTCCGAGGCGAAAGCCGGCCTGCTCGCGCATGATGCGGTCGATATCCGCAAAGCTCGCGACACCTTCGCTCGCCACGCGCAAACCCTCGGTATTCATGCCACGGCCCGCGTGATTGACGATGAAGCCGGGCATGTCCTTCGCGCGCACCGGCGTATGGCCCATGCGGCGCGCGAGATCCATCAGCGCGTCACCGGCCTCGGGGTCGCTGCGCAGGCCGTCGATGACTTCGACGACCTTCATCAGCGGCACCGGATTGAAGAAGTGATAGCCGACCACGCGCGACGGATCGGTGCAGCCCGCGGCAATCGCGGTGATCGACAGCGACGACGTATTCGACGCGAGGATGCAGCGGCCGCTGACCACGGTTTCGAGCTCGCGAAACAGGTCCTGCTTCATCTCGAGCTTTTCGACGATTGCCTCGACGATCAGATCGCAGCCGACCAGTTCGCTCACCGCCTGCACGCCGCTGACGTTGGCGAGCGCGGCGAGCGAGCGCGACTGCTCGAGCTTGCCTTTGGCCGTCAATGTGGCGAAAGTCTCCGCGAGATAGTCGCGCGCGGCGCCGACGGCGGCCGCGTTGGTGTCGTAGAGCCGCACACGCAGGCCAGCGAGCGCCGCGATCTGCGCGATCCCGCGGCCCATCGCGCCAGTGCCGACGATGCCGATGGTCTCGATGCTGAAATTGCGAGAGTTCATTGAGATGCCCGACTCCACGGTAATTTTAGAATAGCACGATCGTGCAGTTTCTTGGATGATTCGATGGAAAGCCGCTGCTTCAACCTCGACGCGCGGTCTCACACACCATGACATAAGGAGACACCCGATGATCAAACTGTGCGGTTTCGCACTTTCCAACTACTACAACAAGGTCAAGTTCGTGTTGCTCGAGCATGGCATCGAGTTCGAGGAGCATCTCGTGAAGCCGAGCCAGGACGAAGCGCTGTTGGAGCATTCGCCGCTCGGCAAGGTGCCATATCTGCAGACCGAGCACGGCGATCTGTGCGAGTCGCAGTGCATCGTCGAATACCTGGCCGCGCGTTTTCCCGACAAGCGAATCTTCTCCGCCGATCCGTGGCAGGCCGCCAAGGAGCGCGAAATGATCTTCTTCGTCGATGTGCATCTCGAACTGACGGTGCGCAATCTGTACAAGGAAGCATTTTTCGGCGGCACGGTCAGCGACGCGACGAAAGGGCGCGTCGAGAAGCTGCTCACGCATCACATCGCGGGCTTCAGGCGGATCGCGAAGTTCGCGCCGTATCTGTGCGGCGAGCAATTCAGCGTCGCGGATACCGCCGGTTACGTGAGCCTGCCGCTCGTCGGCATGGCGACGCGGACGATTTACGGCCGCGATTTTCTGCTCGAAGCGGGGATCGACTGGAAGAGCTACGTGAAGACGATCAACGCGCGGCCGGCTGCGCAGCGCGTGAGCGAGGATCGCAAGGCCTGTGTCGCGGCGTCGCGTGCGTCCTGAGGGTATGACCGCGATGTCGTGAAGCGCGCATGGGTGCCAAGGACACACCCATGCCGCAGAGCGCGATGGCAAGGAACGCAGGTTCGTTCGTGGCATCGCGCAAGACATCCTAGAGCCGCGTGAGCCGTTCGAGCGCGGTAGCGAGCGTGCCTTCCTGCTTGGCGAAGCAGAAGCGCACGACGCCCGATTCGTGAGCCTCGTGATAGAACGCCGAGACCGGAATCGCCGCGACGCCGATCTCGCCGGTCAGCCATTGCGCGAATTCGGCTTCAGGCAGGTCACTGATCGCCGAATAGTCGACGCACTGAAAATACGTGCCCGTGCACGGCAGCAACCGGAAGCGCGAATTCGTGAGGCCAGCGCGGAAGAAGTCGCGCTTGCGCTGATAGAACGCCGGTAGCTCGACATACGGCGCCGGGTCCTTCATGTAATCCGCAAGGCCGATCTGCATCGGCGTGTTGACGGTGAATACGTTGAACTGGTGCACCTTGCGGAACTCGGCGGTCAGCGCGGCGGGCGCGGCCACATAGCCGACTTTCCAGCCGGTCACGTGGTAGGTCTTGCCGAAGCTCGACACGACGAAGCTGCGCTGCGCGAGTTCCGGATAACGGGCGACGCTTTCATGCGGCGCGCCGTCGTAGACCATGTGCTCGTACACCTCGTCGGACAAAATCAGCACGTTGGTGCCGCGCACGATCTCCTCGAGCTTGCGCATATCCTGTTCGCGCCACACCGTGCCGGTCGGATTGTGCGGCGTGTTGATCATGATGAGCCGCGTCTTCGGCGTGATCGCGGCGGCGAGCTTGTCGAACGGGATCGCGTAGTCGGGTGCGTCGAGCGTGACGAAGACCGGCTTGCCGCCAGCCAGTTCGATCGACGGCAGATAGCTGTCGTAGGTCGGTTCGATCACGATCACTTCGTCGCCCGCATGGACCGTGCAAAGAATCGCGGTCAGCAACGCCTGCGTGGCGCCCGCGGTCACGGTAATTTCGCTGTTCGCGTCGTAGCGGCGGCCGTACAGATTCGCGATCTTGTCCGAAATCGCCTGACGCAGCGGCAGTACGCCGGCCATCGGTGGATATTGGTTGTGGCCGTCGCGCATCGCGTTCGCGACCGCGTCGACGATGCGCGGATCGCAGGCGAAGTCGGGAAAGCCCTGACCCAGATTGACCGCGCCCTTTTCTGCGGCGAGCGCGCTCATCACGGTGAAAATCGTCGTGCCGACGTTCGGCAGGCGAGACGGAAACGTGGGGCTCGTGGGCGTGTCGTGCGGTGCGTTCATGGCGTCGTAGGTAGCGGGGCGATAAGGTGGGCCTGATCTGTCCGGGATTCTCGAACTGTCGTTGCGAAGGGCGAAGCCTGATTGTAGGGAATGGCGACACGCTGTGCGCGCTGCGGGTGTCACCTACGGGCGGCCGGATTCACGCGCTGACGGCCTCGCCCCCAGCATTCTGCACGATGCGGGCTTCCGCGGCGAACGGTGCCGGCTGTGCGATCCTGAAGCTGAAATCGCGCGCGATGCGTTTCGCGAGCTTCAACACCGCGCGGTCTTTCGACACGAGCCAGTCGGCCCCTGCCGCATGCGCGAGCTCGAGAAACTTCTGGTCGTCGCGATCCTTGCATTGGGGCAGCGGCCGGGCGTTATCGCTGGACCCGGTCGGCTCAGGCGGTTCGACCAGTTGCGCCAGCCGCGCGACGACCGCGAGCGCAGCCGCTTTGTCGACGTTGCGATGCGCGAACTGCGGATAGTCGAGCACGTAGGCGAGCTCGGCGAGGCAACGCGCGTCGATTAGCGCAATAAGCGCGCCGCTTTCGAGCGCGGCGGCGATCGGCCGCGTGTGCGGGTCGTCGAATACGAGAATATCGATCCACACATTGGAATCGAGTACGACGCGCAACGCGCCGCTTGAGGCGAGGGAACCGGGCATTCGTTACAATCGGGCTTTCGTCTTTGACCGCCAGGCACGGCGTGCCTGCAAGCCTCTATGATAATCGTTCTGTCGCCGGCGAAATCGCTCGACTACGACACCCCGCCGCACGTCAAAAAGCACACGATCCCCGATTTCGTCGATGACGCCGCCGAACTGATCAGCGGCCTGCGCCGTTTGTCGCCGCAACAGATCGCTTCGCTGATGAGCATTTCCGATCAGCTCGCGCACCTCAATTTCCAGCGTTACGCGGACTGGTCGCCGCAATTCGGCACGCACAACGCCAAGCAGGCGGTGCTCGCTTTCAATGGCGACGTGTATGAAGGTTTCGATGCGAAGTCGTTGTCGTCGACCGATCTCGACTATGCGCAGAATCATGTGCGCGTGCTGTCGGGCCTCTATGGCCTGCTGCGTCCGCTTGATCTGCTGCAGCCTTACCGGCTCGAAATGGGCACGCGCTTCGTCAATCCGCGCGGCAAGGATCTCTACGCGTTCTGGGGCGAGCGGATCACGCACGCGTTGAACGCGCAGTTGAAGAAGAATGCGGCCACCTCGCGCGTGCTGGTCAATTGCGCGTCGAGCGAATACTTCAAATCGGTCAAGCCGAAGCTGCTCGACGCGCCGGTGGTCACGCCGGTGTTCGAAGACTGGAAGGGCGGCCGCTACAAGATCATCAGCTTCCATGCAAAACGTGCGCGTGGCTTGATGGCGCGCTTCGCGGTGGAAAACCGCGTCGATCGTCCCGAGCAGCTGAAGGACTTCGACACCGAAGGCTACGCGTTCAGCGCTGAAGCTTCGAACGACTCCACTTTCGTATTTCGCCGCCGCGTTGCGGAATGAGCATGCCGCTGCGCTAACAAGACAGCGTGCAATCAGGCAGGGAAGACTCTGATGACCTTATCGATTACGAGCAATTTCGACGCAGGCGCAATCGATGTGCTGTCCTGCGAGGACGCCGGCCATATTCGCCTGCGCGTGCGGCCCGACAGCCACGCCGAGTTCGCGCAGTGGTTCTATTTCCGCCTGTCGGGCGCGGCGGGCGAGCGCTGCGTGATGAGCTTCGAGAACGCCGCCGCGTGCGCGTTCGCGGAGGGCTGGCGCGACTATCGGGCAGTCGCGAGCTATGACCGCGTGAACTGGTTTCGCGTGCCGACCTCGTACGACGGCCGCGTGCTGACGATCGACCATACGCCCGAATTCGACAGCATCTACTACGCGTACTTCGAACCGTACAGCGAGGAGCGTCATGCCGAGTTTCTCGGCGCCGTGCAGCAGATGCCGCACGCGTCGCTGACCGAGCTCGGCAAGACGGTCGAAGGGCGGCCGATTTCGCTGCTCACGCTCGGCACGCCGCCCGCGGACGATGCCGCCAACGCCGTGCCCAAAAAGAACATCTGGCTGATCGCGCGCCAGCATCCGGGCGAGACGATGGCCGAGTGGTTCATCGAGGGGTTGGTGAAGCGGCTCGTGGGCTGGGGAGACTGGGCGGGCGACCCGGTCGCGCGCAAGCTGTACGATCACGCGGTGTTCCACATCGTGCCGAACATGAATCCGGACGGCAGCGTGCGCGGCAATCTGCGCACCAACGCGGCCGGCGCGAACCTGAATCGCGAATGGATGGAGCCGGACGCCGCGCGCAGTCCCGAGGTGCTGGTGGTGCGCGACGCGATCCACGCGGCAGGCTGCGACCTGTTCTTCGATATTCACGGCGACGAAGCTTTGCCGTATGTGTTCGTCGCGGGCTCCGAAATGCTGCCGGGCTTTACCGAGCGGCAGGGGCGCGAGCAGAAGGCGTTCATCGAGGCGTTCAAGCACGCGAGTCCGGATTTTCAGGACAAGTATGGCTATGCGGCGAGCAAGTATCGAGAGGATGCGTTGAAGCTTGCGTCGAAGTACATTGGCAATCAATTCGGCTGTCTGTCGTTGACGTTGGAAATGCCGTTCAAGGACAACGCGAATCTGCCCGACGAGCGCGTGGGCTGGAACGGAGAGCGCAGCGCGTCGCTTGGCGCCGCAATGTTGCAGGCGATTCTGCGTCATGTGGAGACGTTCGCCTGAAGCAGCGGACGGCTGGACAAAAAAACGAGACACGCACGGGAAAAGTGCGTGCCTCGTTTTTTATTGGGGCGACTGATCGGACGGTGGCGCGACTCGATCAGCGCCAGATGCAGTTAGCTCTTCTTCTTCGAGTTCTTGTTTGCCGATTTGCTCGACGTCGTGCGCGACGATTGGCCCGAGCCTGACTTCGACGACTTCTTCGGCGTCTTGCCGCCGACCGCGTGCTTGCCTTTGCCGCTTTTGTGCTTGCCCGATCCCTCGCTGCGCGCGCGGTTCGGCGGTACCGGGTCGTTCCAGCTGAACGCGAGCATTTGCGATCCCACGTAGCCGCAGCGGAATTTCAGATCGGCGGGCTCGCCCGAGTTGTTCTGGCGCACACCGACGCCTTCGACGGTGACGATGCTGTCCACCTTGACGCGCTGCTTGCCTTCGTCGAACGAGTCGTTCCACGGCGTGACGGAGGAGTGCGCGCTGTCGAACGAACTGGACGGAAATTCGACGTGGTCGAACGCGGTCGATGTGCTGGCGACGAAGTCGCCGTGGGCGGCGCAGTCCGCGACGAGCGGATCCGCGTGCATTTCGGTGATAAATCTTTTGACGAGGTCGTTGTGCTGTTCGAGCTGATCAGCGAATGCGGGAGCCGCCCAGATGAGCGAGAGACTCGCTGCGCAGGCTGCCACCCGGCCGATCACCCGCAGCAACCGGCTCGGTACATTGGTGCGATCCATCTAGTTCTTTAGACGCAAATGGGAGATGAGGCAAATAAGATGCCCCGCGCAAGGGTTGAGTTCAATGTTGCAGCAAATATTCTGTCTTGTCCTGATGGGCGCGCCCGGAAAGTCTCCAGCGAAGAGGCGCTGATTATCACAGATCCGCCGCACGCGACGCCAAAGCGCGCATTCTCAGGTGCGCGGGCCGCCCAGACGATAGCGCCGGACGTCGTAGGTGGTAACCCACGCCGGACGGTAGACCGCGATCAGCGCGGTCGCCATGCCGGTGAACCATGCTTCGCCGGTGGCGAGCAGCAGCACGCTGAGCGCGTAGCCGACTGGCACCACGGTCATCGAGCCGCCGGACACTGCGATATGGATGCCGAGCGCAGCCGCGGCGGTGAAGGACACGGCGATGGCGGGCGAAACGAAGCCCTGGCCGAAGATGAACATGAAAAGGTTGCGCGGGAGCCACGCGGTGCAGAGGCGCTGGAGCAAGGTGGAGACGGCGACGGGCAGGGCGCCGTACACGAGGAACGTCAGCGCAATGCCTTGCCACGGTGCATCGAAGACGACGGCGGCGAGGCCCGTGACCAGTGCCATCGCGATCAGGGCGAGCCCCCAGTCGAATAGCGTGACGACGAGTGTGGCGCCGAGCAGGTGCATCACGGTGCCGTCGTCCAGCCAGGCGTTGCTCGCCCACAGCACAGACACCGCGACGATTATCGCGAGCCAGACATGCTGGAGCGTGCCGTCCTGAAGTCTTTTGAAAGGATTTTTCCACAGCGCGAGCGCGATCACCATCGCGGTGGCAGTCCAGCCACCGACAGCGACCCAGAACGGAAGCGGTGTGTAGAGGAAACCCATGTGTCTCATATTACTCGTTGGACGACAAAAGGTGTGAGCGGATTCCATGCCAGCTCACCCGCGACGCTGCGCGCATGCCGCTGCGGGCATGCGGATGTTCTAACCCATTTGCGCGGCGCGACCCGCGTCATGCGGAGTCCGGCCTGACCGACTTGCGCGCGGGCCAGCCGTGTGGCGTTTCACTGTACGACGTGGCGGGCTCCGCGGCCATCGGCAGCGCGGCGCTGGCGTCGCTGCCGGGCAACGGATACTGGAAGCGCGCGCGTTGGCGTCGCCGGAGCGGAACCGGGCCGGGCTGCCCGCGTATGACCGGCCGCGCGCTGTGCTCGCCGTTGTTGCGCAGCACTTGCAAATGATTCGTGAGCCAGCCGTTGTAAAGCGCGACCGCGGCGGCGCGATTGGGCGCCCCGAGTTGCTGGAATATGCTCGTCAGGTGGATCTTGACCGTGCCTTCGCTAATGCCGAGCGTGCGTGCGATCATCTTGTTGGTGCTGCCCATGTGCACGCAGCGCATGATCTGCTCTTGCCGCGGCGACAGCCCGCTCGAGAGTTTGTTGCGGCGGGGCGGCGGACTTTCTTCATCGAACGTACGGATCGTGGTGTCGGTCGGCAGCGGCGGATCGATCGCCAGCGCGCCGGGCGGCACGTAGTGACCGCCGAGCAGCACCATTTCCAATGCGCGCACGATCAGGCAGGGATCGGTGTCGCGTGGAACGACGCCGAGCACACCCTCGTCCATTAGCGCACGCACGAGCGCTGGCAAGGTCCCGTCGGTGAGCACGCTGATGCGCAAGTCGGGAAAGTGGCTGAGCAGCGCGCGAACTTGTGCAACCGACATCCAGTCCTCCCAGTCGATCACGACGAGATCGGGCCGATAACGCTTGAACGGACGTTCGAGCAGACGCCATTCGTCGGCCTCGGTGAAGCGTGCCAGCCGGTCGATCTGCCGCAGCAAGGCTTTGAGTCCATCACGTCGTTCTGCATTTGAATTGAGAATCGCGAAGCGCATGCATGTCTCCAGATGTGTCGGGCGAAATGGCGCGACGCATCTGAGGGACTCGTTAAGCTGTCTCGATCACGGCGATGCGTCACCGTGCCTATGATGACAAATTCCCTCCGTTTTGACGGCTGTCCAAAAGGCATAAGAAAAGCGGACATTCAACGAAAAAAGCCCCGTCTATACGGGGCTTTTTGCGATAAGGCGTGGATGTCGACGTCGGGGTTAGTGGAAATGCGGTTGCGCGGGCTCGGCATCCTCGGGCATTTCCGCGTGGACGATTTCGCCGAGCGGGTCCGCATACAGCGGCACGCCGCAGTCGTCGCAGTATTCCGGCTCGAAGCGGCCTGCGTGGCGGCGCACATCCGTGATGCCGGTTTCCTTCAGCAGCGCGACGATTTCTTCGAGCGGCTCGTCCGAGCCGGTGACTTCTTCCGGCTCCTCGTCGATGCCGGCCTCGCCGTTTTCGCGGCCGTAGAGCGGCCACACGACACCATAAATCACCTCGTTGCTGCCCTTGCGGGTGAAGCCGACGCGGTACTCGTCGATGCGCCGTTCACCGAAGCCGGCGACCACCGCGCGCAGATCCTGCGGCGCCGCGCCAATCGTGTCGAAAAGATAACGCACGGCGGTACGCACGGTGTGAGGACGCACACTCTCGTCGGCGTCGCGGCAGGCCGAGTAGTAAGCATCGGGCAGCAGACATTCGAATTCGCAGCCCGGCAGCACGACCGACAGGTTCGCGCCGCCTTGCGTGGCCCATTGCTCGAGACATTGGCCGCGTTCGATCCGCGTGCCGTGCTCTTCTTCCTGCCAGCGGAACGTCGCTTCGCCGACGGGCGCGGCGACTACGGCAAGCAGAAAGCGCGGGTCCGCCAGAATCGGCGAGGTCTCCGGCAGTTCTCCGAAATTGAGCTTCGCGTTGCCGCCGCTGACCGCGGCTTGCGCAAGTTGCTGAGCGATGCGCCACGTTTCGACGTGATGGCGCGGCAACTGGTCGATGCTGTACAGGAACGGAGCCATTGCCACGCGCGTGTTGGCGGCGAGCACGTGCGCTTGCAGATGTGCGCGCAGGGCGTCGGCGGCGTCCGACTTGAGCGGGCCGGACGGGATCACGTAGCGGGTCCAGGCGAGTACGGGAGCCGCGATCAGCAGCGCTTCGTACGACACGCCTTCGTGTTCGATGACGAACGATTCGCTATGCGTTTCCGCCATGTCGGCGAGCGCGCCGTAGGCATCCGGATGGTTTTGCTGCAGATGGTCGAGCGCGGCGTCCAGCGTAGTCTGGTTGGCGTTGCGCACAATTTTGGCCAGCAGCGCGTCGAGCTTCGCTTCCCAGAAGCGATCTTCGGTACGGCTGCCCGACGCGAAAAGCGCGAGCGAGAGACCGACGAGCTTGTCGGCGTCGGGAGGGAGACGTTTGGCGATTCGCGAGCGCATAAATCCAGAAAAATTGGGGGCACGGAACCTTATATTCTAGTCTTTTCCAGGCAGCTATATGGCTTGGTCGGCAATCTTGAGGCAGATTCGAGTTCTTTCGTCTCAAAAAATGCGTTCGCCACTGGCACGACGCACGCGACTGATAACGCTCTGGCCGGATGGGATTCAACACCCCGGATACCCGACTCGCTTCTATACTTACGGCGTTTAGCGGGCGCCTGACGGGCGTGTGCCATTTCATCGCCACGTCTGGTGCAATAGGAGATCCATCGTGAAATCGGACCAACTAATCGAGCGACTAGCCGCGGTATTCGCGTTAATTGTGCTCGTAGGTGGGTCGTTGCTGGTGCTGGCGCCATTTACGACCGCGCTGCTGTGGGGCGCCATCCTCAGCTACAGCTCCTGGGGACTCTACCGGCGACTCACTGGCGTGGTTGGGGGCCGGCGCAAGCTGGCCGCGACCTTGATCGTGCTGATCATCCTGGTCGTGGTGCTCGGGCCGTTCGTCTATGCGGGTTTCGCGTTCGGTACCCATGTTCACGAGATCGTCGCGCTGGTGCAAAGACTGTTCGAGTCGGGGTTGCCCGATCTGCCGCCGTGGGTGCAGCGGATTCCGCTGGTTGGTTCGAGCATCGAAGCTTTTTGGGAGCGCTTGACCAGTAGCAATTCTGAGCTGATTGCGCAGTTGCGCACGCTCGCCGCGCCGGCTGGCAAGTGGATTCTCGCGGCGGCGCTGGCGGTGACGCATGGGCTGGGGCTCCTCGCGTTGAGCATCGTGCTTGCGTTCTTCTTTTATACCGGGGGCGAGGGTGCGGCCGCGTGGCTGAACGCTGGCATGCGTCGAGTCGCCGGCGAGCGTGCCGAGTATCTGCTGGCGCTGGCGGGCAGCACCGTGAAGGGTGTGGTCTACGGAATTCTTGGTACGGCCCTGGTGCAGGGGGTTCTCGCGGGATTCGGTTTCTGGATGGCGGCCGTGCCGGCGCCGGCGTTGCTCGGGCTCGTGACGTTCTTTCTGTCGGTGATACCGGGCGGTCCAGTCGTTGTCTGGTTGCCGGCAGCGATCTGGCTCTATCAGGGGGGGGCGACTGGATGGGCGATTTTTCTGGTTATATGGGGTCTGCTGGTAGTCGGCATGGCCGACAACGTCATCAAGCCGATCCTGATTGGCAAGAACAGCGATATGCCCCTGATTCTGGTCATGCTTGGCATCCTCGGCGGCGCGTTTGCGTTTGGTTTCCTTGGCGTTTTCATCGGCCCAACGTTGTTGGCGGTCGCTCATACCGTGCTGCATGATTGGACGATCGGGGCATCCGCCGCGCAGACGGCGGCGCCAGAAGTAAAAACGCCGGCGATAGACGATCCGGGCCGTGTGGGAAAGACCCCTTAAGGGAAAACCCTAGATTTCACTTGCAAGTTCTGGCCGTGGCGACTAGAATTCCGCTCTTTCGTGCTCCGGATACCGGAGCGCGGGGAAGCGGGAAGCCTTTATGGCGAGGGCTTCAGCGGCGTGGCAGGTTAAGCAAGTGATAAAAACCTGTTGACGATCCGGTGGAAGTTCTCCATAATCTCGTTTCTCTGCTGCAGACGCAGCGACGCAAACGAAGCGGTGCCGGGTAGTGGTGGTTCAGGCGCGGCGGGTTGGGCGGATCGATCTTTAA
This sequence comes from Paraburkholderia sp. JPY465, assembly GCF_050436725.1. Lineage (NCBI taxonomy): Bacteria > Pseudomonadati > Pseudomonadota > Betaproteobacteria > Burkholderiales > Burkholderiaceae > Paraburkholderia > Paraburkholderia sp. JPY465. The sequence goes on along the minus strand of NZ_JBNDMT010000003.1, from coordinate 2,293,286 downwards.
AAACTAACAGCCGATAAGTGTGGGCGCTTGATGCGGAATGCGGCGGCGGATTCTTGTGGATCTGCTGCAAGGCAAAAAGTATCAGAAAGCCTCACACAGTATTAGAGGAAGGTTTATCTGTCGAAAGACGGATTGATCATCGTCAGTACGTTGAGTGAGCGACCGGTTTCTGACGAAACCGAAAACAGTAACAGGTTTGAACTGAAGAGTTTGATCCTGGCTCAGATTGAACGCTGGCGGCATGCCTTACACATGCAAGTCGAACGGCAGCACGGACTTCGGTCTGGTGGCGAGTGGCGAACGGGTGAGTAATACATCGGAACGTGTCCTGGAGTGGGGGATAGCCCGGCGAAAGCCGGATTAATACCGCATACGCTCTGTGGAGGAAAGCGGGGGATCTTTCGGGACCTCGCGCTCAAGGGGCGGCCGATGGCAGATTAGGTAGTTGGTGGGGTAAAGGCCTACCAAGCCGACGATCTGTAGCTGGTCTGAGAGGACGACCAGCCACACTGGGACTGAGACACGGCCCAGACTCCTACGGGAGGCAGCAGTGGGGAATTTTGGACAATGGGCGCAAGCCTGATCCAGCAATGCCGCGTGTGTGAAGAAGGCCTTCGGGTTGTAAAGCACTTTTGTCCGGAAAGAAAACCTCGTGGCTAATATCCATGAGGGATGACGGTACCGGAAGAATAAGCACCGGCTAACTACGTGCCAGCAGCCGCGGTAATACGTAGGGTGCGAGCGTTAATCGGAATTACTGGGCGTAAAGCGTGCGCAGGCGGTGCTGTAAGACCGATGTGAAATCCCCGGGCTTAACCTGGGAACTGCATTGGTGACTGCAGCGCTGGAGTATGGCAGAGGGGGGTGGAATTCCACGTGTAGCAGTGAAATGCGTAGAGATGTGGAGGAACACCGATGGCGAAGGCAGCCCCCTGGGCCAATACTGACGCTCATGCACGAAAGCGTGGGGAGCAAACAGGATTAGATACCCTGGTAGTCCACGCCCTAAACGATGTCAACTGGTTGTCGGGCCTTCATTGGCTTGGTAACGTAGCTAACGCGTGAAGTTGACCGCCTGGGGAGTACGGTCGCAAGATTAAAACTCAAAGGAATTGACGGGGACCCGCACAAGCGGTGGATGATGTGGATTAATTCGATGCAACGCGAAAAACCTTACCTACCCTTGACATGGATGGAATCCTGCTGAGAGGCGGGAGTGCCCGAAAGGGAGCCATCACACAGGTGCTGCATGGCTGTCGTCAGCTCGTGTCGTGAGATGTTGGGTTAAGTCCCGCAACGAGCGCAACCCTTGTCCCTAGTTGCTACGCAAGAGCACTCCAGGGAGACTGCCGGTGACAAACCGGAGGAAGGTGGGGATGACGTCAAGTCCTCATGGCCCTTATGGGTAGGGCTTCACACGTCATACAATGGTCGGAACAGAGGGTTGCCAAGCCGCGAGGTGGAGCCAATCCCAGAAAACCGATCGTAGTCCGGATCGCACTCTGCAACTCGAGTGCGTGAAGCTGGAATCGCTAGTAATCGCGGATCAGCATGCCGCGGTGAATACGTTCCCGGGTCTTGTACACACCGCCCGTCACACCATGGGAGTGGGTTTTACCAGAAGTGGCTAGTCTAACCGCAAGGAGGACGGTCACCACGGTAGGATTCATGACTGGGGTGAAGTCGTAACAAGGTAGCCGTATCGGAAGGTGCGGCTGGATCACCTCCTTTCCAGAGCTATGCATTCAGTGCATTCAAGTGCTCACGCTTATCGGCTGTGGTTTAGAGAAGCAACGCAGACAGACTCAGGGGTCTGTAGCTCAGTCGGTTAGAGCACCGTCTTGATAAGGCGGGGGTCGATGGTTCGAATCCATCCAGACCCACCACTGTCTTGTCTGGTGAGCTGGTCGGGTGAGCCCCTCTGGAGTGTGTGCTGTATGACTGGGGGATTAGCTCAGCTGGGAGAGCACCTGCTTTGCAAGCAGGGGGTCGTCGGTTCGATCCCGTCATCCTCCACCAATCCTCAATGCGCAGGGTTCTGCACACATGCAGAGCGTTGCGCATTGGCGATTGAGCCAGTCAGCGCGATGTGAGGCAACTCATGATCGGCTGTCGTTCTTTAACAATCAGGAAGAAGTAGTAAAGAGATTCACGAAAGCGGACCTGGAGATGGGTGCGTGAGTAGGTGAATCAGGGTTGTGATTGTATCGATGTATTTTATAAGTGATCGAGAGATCGCTTTGGAATACGGCGCAACACGAATACTCAACCTGTAGCGCGTGCGTCTGAACTGAGACACACCCGTTATAGGGTCAAGCGAACAAGTGCATGTGGTGAATGCCTTGGCGATCACAGGCGATGAAGGACGCGGTAGCCTGCGAAAAGCTCCGGGGAGCTGGCAAACAAGCTTTGATCCGGAGATGTCCGAATGGGGAAACCCACTCCTAATGGAGTATCCGTAGCTGAATCCATAGGCTGCGTGAAGCGAACGCGGTGAACTGAAACATCTAAGTAACCGCAGGAAAAGAAATCAACCGAGATTCCCAAAGTAGTGGCGAGCGAAATGGGATCAGCCTGTACTCTTTATTTGCAGTGTTAGCCGAACGCTCTGGAAAGTGCGGCCATAGCGGGTGATAGCCCCGTAGGCGAAAACATTGTGAAAGAACTGGGTGTACGACAAGTAGGGCGGGACACGTGAAATCCTGTCTGAAGATGGGGGGACCATCCTCCAAGGCTAAATACTCGTGATCGACCGATAGTGAACCAGTACCGTGAGGGAAAGGCGAAAAGAACCCCGGGAGGGGAGTGAAACAGATCCTGAAACCGCATGCATACAAACAGTCGGAGCCTCGCAAGGGGTGACGGCGTACCTTTTGTATAATGGGTCAGCGACTTACATTCAGTGGCGAGCTTAACCGATTAGGGCAGGCGTAGCGAAAGCGAGTCCGAACAGGGCGTCCAGTCGCTGGGTGTAGACCCGAAACCAGGTGATCTATCCATGGCCAGGTTGAAGGCACGGTAACACGTGCTGGAGGACCGAACCCACTAACGTTGAAAAGTTAGGGGATGAGCTGTGGATAGGGGTGAAAGGCTAAACAAACCTGGAAATAGCTGGTTCTCTCCGAAAACTATTTAGGTAGTGCCTCGTGTATCACCTTCGGGGGTAGAGCACTGTCATGGTTGTGGGGTCCATTGCGGATTACTTCGCCATAGCAAACTCCGAATACCGAAGAGTGCAATCACGGGAGACAGACATCGGGTGCTAACGTCCGGTGTCAAGAGGGAAACAACCCAGACCGCCAGCTAAGGTCCCCAAATATGGCTAAGTGGGAAACGAAGTGGGAAGGCTAAAACAGTCAGGAGGTTGGCTTAGAAGCAGCCACCCTTTAAAGAAAGCGTAATAGCTCACTGATCGAGTCGTCCTGCGCGGAAGATGTAACGGGGCTAAGCCATATACCGAAGCTGCGGATGCACATTTATGTGCATGGTAGGAGAGCGTTCCGTAAGCCTGCGAAGGTGCACTGGAAAGTGTGCTGGAGGTATCGGAAGTGCGAATGCTGACATGAGTAGCGATAAAGGGGGTGAAAGGCCCCCTCGCCGTAAGCCCAAGGTTTCCTACGCAACGTTCATCGGCGTAGGGTGAGTCGGCCCCTAAGGCGAGGCAGAAATGCGTAGCTGATGGGAAGCAGATTAATATTTCTGCACCATTGTGAAATGCGATGGGGGGACGGATCGCGGAAGGTTGTCCGGGTGTTGGAAGTCCCGGTCGCTGCATTGGAGAGGGTGCCCTGGCAAATCCGGGCACAGGACTCAAGGGTGTGGCGCGAGCTTCTTCGGAAGCGAAGCAACTGGAAGGGGTTCCAGGAAAAGCCTCTAAGCTTCAGTTTCACAGTGACCGTACCGCAAACCGACACAGGTGGGCGAGATGAGTATTCTAAGGCGCTTGAGAGAACTCGGGAGAAGGAACTCGGCAAATTGGTACCGTAACTTCGGGATAAGGTACGCCCCGGTAGCTTGACTGGCCTGCGCCAGAAGGGTGAAGGGGTTGCAATAAACTGGTGGCTGCGACTGTTTAATAAAAACACAGCACTCTGCAAACACGAAAGTGGACGTATAGGGTGTGACGCCTGCCCGGTGCCGGAAGATTAAATGATGGGGTGCAAGCTCCTGATTGAAGTCCCGGTAAACGGCGGCCGTAACTATAACGGTCCTAAGGTAGCGAAATTCCTTGTCGGGTAAGTTCCGACCTGCACGAATGGCGTAACGATGGCCACACTGTCTCCTCCCGAGACTCAGCGAAGTTGAAGTGTTTGTGATGATGCAATCTCCCCGCGGCTAGACGGAAAGACCCCATGAACCTTTACTGTAGCTTTGCATTGGACTTTGAACCGGTCTGTGTAGGATAGGTGGGAGGCTATGAAGCGTGGACGCCAGTCTGCGTGGAGCCGTCCTTGAAATACCACCCTGATCTGTTTGAGGTTCTAACCTTGGTCCGTGATCCGGATCGGGGACAGTGCATGGTAGGCAGTTTGACTGGGGCGGTCTCCTCCCAAAGTGTAACGGAGGAGTACGAAGGTACGCTAGGTACGGTCGGAAATCGTGCTGATAGTGCAATGGCATAAGCGTGCTTGACTGTGAGACTGACAAGTCGAACAGGTGCGAAAGCAGGTCATAGTGATCCGGTGGTTCTGTATGGAAGGGCCATCGCTCAACGGATAAAAGGTACTCTGGGGATAACAGGCTGATACCGCCCAAGAGTTCATATCGACGGCGGTGTTTGGCACCTCGATGTCGGCTCATCTCATCCTGGGGCTGTAGCCGGTCCCAAGGGTATGGCTGTTCGCCATTTAAAGAGGTACGTGAGCTGGGTTTAAAACGTCGTGAGACAGTTTGGTCCCTATCTGCCGTGGGCGCTGGATATTTGAAGGGGGCTGCTCCTAGTACGAGAGGACCGGAGTGGACGAACCTCTGGTGTACCGGTTGTCACGCCAGTGGCATCGCCGGGTAGCTATGTTCGGAAGAGATAACCGCTGAAAGCATCTAAGCGGGAAACTCGCCTTAAGATGAGATATCCCCGGGGCTTTGAGCCCCTTGAAGGGTCGTTCAAGACCAGGACGTTGATAGGTCAGGTGTGCACGTACAGTAATGTACTGAGCTAACTGATACTAATTGCCCGTAAGGCTTGATCCTATAACAGGTGTGTTTCGACATGAGTTAGCGCTTTAGCGCTTGCGACTGTCCGATCCCCGAAAGGGATGCGCTGGAACTCCCGCAGGAGTCACCAGCCCACACGGTTGAGAGATCAGTGTTGCGCCAGAAACAACACAACCCACACACGAATCCTTTACGCTTCTTCCCGATTGGCTGTGGCGCCAGGTTGACCCCAACCTGACAGCGACGCAGCAACCCGTCATGCCTGATGACCATAGCGAGTCGGTCCCACCCCTTCCCATCCCGAACAGGACCGTGAAACGACTCCACGCCGATGATAGTGCGGATTGCCCGTGTGAAAGTAGGTAATCGTCAGGCTCCCCCACAAGCCAGAAACCCCACCCCCAGCGGTGGGGTTTTTGCGTTTACGCGGCCGAAATCGTCAGAGATGAGGTCTCCGTGAAATTCGACCTGCTATTAGGCTCCTGCTTCGCTGTCCGTGCGCAAGCACGCGAGCTCAAACGGGAGTCGCCGTTCCCCGCCGTGGAAACGCGGCTAGCACCTGCCGGATCGCGGTATCGAAAGGTGTGCGTTGGCCGACTCCAAGTGCCTCCAGACGGCTCGATGCCAAATGGCAGTTGTGAGGGCGCGGCGTCGCATCGGTGGGCGTGTGCTGCGGCGTCAATTGCGCGCGGAGTTGCAATGCTTCTGCCAGGCGCATGGCGATCTCATATTTGTTCATGGGCTCGTCGCCCGACCATTGCACGATGCCGGAAATCGTTTCGCCGCGCGCGTGTCGCTCGAGCATCTGTCGGATCACGACCGCGACATCAGGCGTGAACGTAGGATAGCGGATCGCCCAAGCGTCCATCTTTGCAGCTTGGCTGTCCGGCGCTGCCGACGCCACGATCGCCGGCACAAGGCTGGTCACGGCCGACTCCGACCACTTCACAATCGGCCCATACAGAAGCGGCAGACGCAGCACGCATCCGTGCTCGGCCGTTTCGATTAGCGCTCGTTCACCTTCAAGCTTGCTATGTCCATACGCGTTCAGTGGCGCAGGTGTGCTGTCGTGACAATAGGGTGGTTGCTTGCCGTCGAAGACGTAGTCGGTTGAGATCGACAGCGTCCACGCGCCGCGTCGATTCGCCGCTCGGGCGATCGTGCGCACGGCATCAACGTTCAATGCATGAGCATGTACCGGATCGCGCTCGCATACGTCCGGTCGGCGCTCCGCAGCTGCGATCACGACGGCATCCGGCGCCACGTGGTCGATGAAACGCCCGACCGCAAGGCTATCGCGAACGTCCAACTCGACCATTTGCGGAGACGGCCGGCTAAATGCAGTGGAGACGATGTGCCAATCAGCCTGGCCAGCGAGTTCGTCGTTGAGCGCGCGCCCGAGCAGCCCGGAACCACCGATTACGGCAACCTTGAACATGCCCGGCACCCTCAGCGCGGAGACGTGACCGTGTATCCGGCTTCGTCAATCGCGGCCTTCAGCTCCTCGATCGGTTGTGCCGACTCCACGACCACGCGGCCGCTTGCGAGATCCACCTGAACCTGCGCAGCGGCGTCGTGCTCGCGAATCGCGTTCGTGACGGCGGCGACACAGTGCTGGCAGCTCATGCCTTCTACATGGAGTTCGATTGTCATTGCAAAGACCTCGGCGGAATCGGATCGCGAATAGCAGGATTATGCCTGCCGTTTCGTGTTTGGCTAGCTGACCTTCCCACGACGGGAAGGTGTAGGATCGATTCGAGTTCAGTCGCAACTTGGGAACAGTCATGAACATCGGCGAAGCGGCCCGCGCCTCGGGCGTTACGGCAAAGATGATCCGCTACTACGAAAGCGTCGGCCTATTGACCGCGAAGGCGCGCACCAGCGCCGGCTATCGCGTCTATGGCCCGCAGGAAGTACATTCTCTCCGTTTTATCCGCCAAGCGCGCCGGCTCGGATTTCTGGTCGAAGATATCCGGCGACTGCTTGCTCTATGGCACGACCGCTCGCGTGCAAGCGCCGAAGTAAAACGGATCGCGCTCGAACATGTCGCAGAACTCGATCGCCGAATCGCCGAGCTGACGGACATGCGCGACACCCTCGCGCATCTGGCCGATCATTGCAACGGCGATGAGCGGCCAGATTGTCCGATTATTGAGCGACTAGCGGACACCGACCTTGTTTCGGGACAAGGTTGCCACCCGCTTTAGCCGGTGGATCGAGGAGAGAGAGTTGCAACCCAGTCTGCGGATTTGACTTAGCCGCGAATTGCGCACCGAAAGTGTGCGTTGTAAATCGGGGCAATGATGTTCGCGCCGAGCGTACCGATCAATCTCAATAAAATCAGCGCTCTCAGAGCACCCGATCGGTGCGTCATTCCAAATCGGAATGCACGTCATGCGAGCATTTCACTGGTCAGGTTGCACCTCAGGACTATAATGCGGGTTAACCCTTTTAGGGGTAATCCCTGATGTCAAATCACCGGGGATTCGATCTGATCCTTGGAGAACGTCATGTTTGCATTCATTCTTGAGAAGCTGAGCACCTGGTTCGAAACCGCGGAACGTAGCCGTCGTGAGGCATATCTCGCATCGTCGTCGGATATCGTCCAGCTCGAACAGCGCATCCGTTCGCTCGAAACCAAGGGCTATTCGCGCTGAGTTTCCGCTTCGAGTTTGACCCGGCGGCGCCTGCTTTTGCGCAGCCATTGCTGTACCAATGTCGAGCCCCGTCGAAGCGGGGCTTTGTCGCATCTGGACATCGAAAACGCGTGCCTTCGGCGTTTTTCGAGCGATCGTCGCGAGAAGGCTGCTCATGGCGAATATCGACTAGCTTCGTATCGCGGGCCGCGGTAATGTAGGACGTTTTTCGCGCAAGACGGTATTCATAACCAATCGGGCCGCCCATGTCCTCCGTCCGTTCGCTGCAAACTTTCCGATCCGTGATGGCCGCGGCCGCCACGGCGACGCTCGCCACCCTCTGCGCCGCGTCGGACGCATATGCGGTGTCCGATTACGAGCGTCCTCCCGTGATTCTCGATACGCTTGGCGGCATCAATAATGGCCAGAGCGGTACCGTACTGTTGAACTCCCCGCCTGCGCCCGAGCCGATCGTCTCCGCGCCGCCGATCGCGGCACCGGTCGAGCTGCCTGTAGAATCGCCGCCGCCGTTCGTCGTCGCGCCGTATATCCAGTTGCCGGCGGGTGGTGGCGTGCCGCCGCGGCCGATGCCTCGCCCGGTGCCGTTTCCGCAATAGGCAGCGAGGGCGCGACAGATCGTCGGCGACGCTGCTAACGCGTCTCGCTTCTCCCCAATACGCCAGCTTCCTTCGCCCCCGAAAATCCCATTCGGGTTTGGGCGCATGGCGTCCATGAAACCGTCCGACGACAATCGTTGCGCGCCTCGTCGCCGTGAGCTTGGATCCCGGCTGCGCCCCGCGTCACCGCTTCGAACGGAAAACTCAAGGAGACGTCACCATGCCTAATCACTGGATGCAGCGTGCGACGCGCGCCTGCCTGATGCTGCTCGCGCTGGCTACGCTGCCGGGTGCCGGATTCGCGAAGGACGCGCCGGAAATGCCGGCACTGACGATGGCCGTCGGCGGCTTACCCGGCCTCTACTATCTACCGGTCCTCGCCGCGCAGCAGCTCGGCTACTTCAAGGACGAAGGCCTGAACGTCACGCTCGAAGATTTCGCGGGCGGCTCCAAGGCGCTCGAAGCGGTGGTGGGCGGCAGCGCCGAAGTCGGCGCGGGCGCGTTCGAGCACACGCTGTTCATGCAGGCGAAGGGGCAGCACTATCGCGCGTTCGTGTTGATGGGTCGAGCCCCGCAGATCGTGATCGGCGTGGTGAAGTCGAAGGCCGATCAGATCAAGTCGCTCGCGGACTTCAAAGGCGCGAAGGTCGGCGTGAGCGCACCGGGTTCGTCGACGGATCTCGTGCTCACCGTTGCGTTGCGCAAGGCCGGCGTGCAGCGCAGCGACATTTCGGCGATCGGCGTCGGCAGCGGCGCGACGGTGCTGGCCGCGGTGGGCAGTGGGCAGATCGACGCACTATCCAATGTCGATCCAATGATGACCAAGCTCACGCGTAGCGGCGCAATTAAGGTGCTGGTGGATACGCGTACGGTCAAAGGCACGCAGGAGGTATTCGGCGGTACGATGCCTGCGGCAACGCTTTACGCGCCCGAAAGCTTCATCCAGAAAAATCCGAAGACGACGCAGGCGCTGACCAATGCGATCGTGCGCGCCAATCATTGGCTGCAGACCGCGAGCGATGCCGATCTGTTGAAGATGGTGCCGCAAGCCTATCTGTTGGGCGACCCGACGCTTTATCTCGACGCCTTTCACAATGTGCGCGATGCGTATTCGCCGGACGGACTGATGCCCGCGGATGGGCCGGCGACGGCGCTGCGCGCGTTGTCGTCGTTCGACACCCGGCTCGATCCGAAGAAGATCGAACTGAGTGCGACCTATACGAACCAGTTCGCGAGCAAGGCAGCCGCGCAGTTGAAGTGAACCTGAGCGCAGATCGGGTTGCGCGGGCAGGCAACTGCAGACCGCACGCGCAATCCGCTCAAGCGCCGCTCGTCGCGTTCAATTGCCGCGATATTCGATCTTGAACGTCGCAGCCTTGTCCTCGCCGAGCGTCTTGACGAGCCATGGCATCTGATCCTTCAGCATCTTCGCAAGCGTATACGGCGGGTTCAGGATGAACATGCCGCTACCGAACAGCCCATAGCCGTCTTCCGGCGGATTGCTGACGGTCAGGCTGACGTGCAGCCAGTTGTCCTTCTGCAACTGCTTGAGCTGATCGGGGAAGCGCTGCGACTCGGGGCGCTTGACCTGTGGATACCAGACCGCATACGTGCCGGTCGGAAACCGCTTCAGACTTTCCTCGACGCAGCGCAGCGTGCGTCCATAATCGCGCTTGTCTTCATACGACGGGTCGAGCAGGATCAGCGCGCGACGCGGCGCCGGCGGCAACAGCGCGAGAATGCCGTCGAAGCCGTCGCCCGCGTACAGCATCGCGCGGCGACCCGCGTCGCGAAAGTTGTGGCGCAGCACATCGATTTCGGTGCTGTGCAATTCGAATAGCCGCATACGATCCTGCGCGCGCAACTGTCGCCACGCCAGATACGGCGAGCCCGGATAGAAATGCAACTGGCCATCCGCATTGAGCGCGCTGACTTCGTCGACATAGTCGGCGAACAGCGGCGGCAGATCGTTGCGGCCCCACAGTTTTGCGATACCCGTCTCGAACTCGCCGGTTTTCGTCGCGTAGCCTTCCTTCAGCGAGTAGACGCCGGCGCCCGCGTGCGTGTCGATATACCAGTAGGCCTTGTCCTTCTGGCCAAGGTAGCGCAGGAGCTGCAACACGACGGCGTGTTTCAGAACGTCGGCGTGATTGCCGGCATGAAAGGCGTGGCGGTAGCTGAGCATGATGAGAGGACGCTAAGAGAGCGCAGGCTGGCCCGAAGGAGCCGGCGACGCGCGGTCGCGTATTGTACGCGACCGCGCGTGCCCGGTTGGCCACTCAGTGCGTGGCGCTGCGCGCGCGATTACTCGTGCGCCTCGCCGATGATCTCCTCGATCCGCTGTTTGATCTCAGGCGTAATACGCTCGGCCACCTCGGCGGACTGCATGTTTTCGCCGATCTGTTCGACCCGCGAGGCGCCCGTGATCACCGTGCTGACATTCGGATTCGTCAGAATCCACGCGATCGCGAGCTGACCGACCGTGCAGCCGAGCTCGTCGGCGACCGCGCCGAGCTGGCCGACCACGTTGTTGCGCGTCGGGTCGGTGAGCTGCTGACGCAGCCAGTCATAGCCCTGCAACTGCGCGCGACTGTCGGCAGGTACGCCGTCACGGTATTTGCCGGTGAGCAGGCCCGATGCCAGGGGACTCCACGTGGTCAGGCCGAGGCCGATGTCCTCGTAAAGCCGCTTGTATTCGTGCTCGACACGTTTGCGGTGGAACAGGTTGTATTGCGGCTGCTCCATGACAGGCTTGTGCAGATGGTGCCGCTCGGCGATTTCATATGCGGCGCGAATCTCGTCGGCGCTCCATTCCGAGGTGCCCCAGTACAGCGCCTTGCCGCGCGCGATCATGTCGCTCATTGCCCAGACCGTTTCCTCGACCGGCGTGTTCGGGTCGGGACGATGACAGAACACGAGATCGACGTAATCGAGTTGCAGGCGCTTCAACGACCCGTCGATCGCGTTCATCAGGTACTTGCGGTTCAGCGTGTGGTACTGATTAGGCGCTTCGTTGAGTCCCCAGAAAAATTTCGTCGACACCACGTAGCTCACGCGCGGCCACGCGAGCTCTTTCAACGCATGGCCCATGATTTCCTCGGATTTGCCGCCCGCATAGACTTCGGCGTTGTCGAAGAAATTGACGCCCGCGTCGCGCGCCGCGGCAAGCGATTCGCGCGCGGCGCGGTGATCCACCTGGTTGCCGTACGTGACCCATGAGCCGATCGACAACTCGCTCACTTTCAGGCCAGAGCGGCCCAGACGTCGATAATTCATGCATGTCTCCTGGTTTGGTGATGCCACGGGAATGGAGCCCGGATTCAGCCGGAAAGCGTTCAGTTTAAATAGATCCGGTTCGGCGTGCGTTTTAGTGCGTTTTACCTATGTCGTTCACAGGGTTCATGCACAATAGCAAAGTCGGCCGCCGCGCTGCATCCGCCGAACGGTCTATACCGTTTGGCCGACTTCTCGCCGCGCGCGGCTTCGTGGTCTCATTGCTCAACAACTGCATGGAGGTTCTGGATGTCGTCTCTGAACTCGAATCTGAACGGCAAGGTCGCCGTCGTCACTGGCGCCGCGAGTGGTATCGGCAAGCAGATCGCGTTGACTCTGTCGGCCGCGGGTGCGGCGGTCGCGATCGCCGACCTGAACCAGGACGGCGCGAACGCCGTGGCTGAAGAAATCAGAAAGGGCGGCGGTAAGGCAATCGGCGTGGCAATGGACGTGACGAGCGAAGACGCCGTCAACCAGGGTATCGACAAGGTCGCCGAGGAATTCGGCTCGATCGACATTCTCGTTTCCAACGCCGGCATCCAGATCGTCAATCCGATCGAAAACTATTCGTTCTCGGACTGGAAGAAGATGCAGGCCATTCACGTGGACGGCGCGTTCCTGACCACCAAGGCCGCGCTCAAGCATATGTACAAGGACAATCGCGGCGGCGTCGTGATCTACATGGGTTCGGTCCACTCGCATCTCGCCTCGCCGCTGAAGTCGGCGTACGTGACCGCGAAGCACGCTCTGCTGGGTCTGTCGCGCGTGCTCGCCAAGGAGGGCGCTGCGCATAACGTGCGTTCGCACGTCGTGTGTCCGGGCTTCGTGCGCACGCCGCTGGTGGACAAGCAGATTCCCGAGCAGGCGAAGGAATTCGGCATCAGCGAAGAAGAAGTGATCAAGCGCGTGATGCTGGGCGGTACCGTCGACGGTATCTTCACGACGGTCGAAGACGTCGCTCAGACCGTGCTGTTCCTGTCGACCTTCCCGACTGCGGCGCTGACGGGCCAGTCGTTCGTCGTGAGCCACGGCTGGTATATGCACTAAGGGGCGGCCTGTGGCGCAACGCAATCTGAAGCGGGCGCGCGTGGGCGTGTCCGGCGACGGGGAGGGTGCGGGTCCGACGATTGCCGCCCGCTCGCGCCGGCACTCCCGATTGCCCAACTACGAAACCGTCGCGCTGATGCTGCAAGGCGGTGGCGCGCTCGGCGCCTACCAGGCAGGCGGCTTTCAGGGACTTTACGAAGCCGGCGTCGAACCGAACTGGATCGCGGGGATTTCGATCGGCGCGTTGAATACGGCGATCATTGCAGGTAATCCGCCGGAACGACGCGTCGAGCGTCTGCTGCAATTCTGGGAGACGATCTGCCAGCCGGCGTTCGGGCCGCCGTTGCCGGCTCCGGTCGAACACGTGCTGTTCAATTCGAGCGAAGCGGTGCGCAAGGCATTTACTGCAGCGCAGGCAATGAGCGCGATCGTCGAAGGTCAAAAGGGCTTTTTCGTGCCGCGTTTCCCGCCGCCGTTGCCCACGGTGTCCGGTCCGCCGCAATTGGCGAGCTACTACGACACCACGCCGCTGAAGGCCACGCTCGAGTCACTGTGCGATTTCGACCGGATCAATTCCGGGGAAATACGCGTGTCGGTGGGCGCGGTGAATTGCGGCACGGGCAACTTCGCGTACTTCGACAATACACACACCACGCTCAGGCCCGAGCATTTCATAGCGTCGGGCGCGTTGCCGCCGGGCTTCGCAGCCGTCGAGATAGCCGGTCAGTTCTACTGGGACGGCGGCCTGATGTCGAATACGCCGCTCTACGAGGTGCTCCAGACCACGCCGCGTCGCGATACGCTCGCGTTTCAGGTCGATTTATGGAGCGCGATCGGGCCGGTGCCGGACAACATCACCGACGTGCAGGGGCGCATGAAAGACATCCAGTATTCGAGCCGTACGCGTCTCGTGACCGACATGCTGCAGCGTTCGCAGCGTTTCCGTCACGTACTGCGCGAGGTGCTGGACCGTGTGCCTGAAGAGCAACGCGACGATCCGTGGTGCAAGCTGGCCGAAGATCTGTCGTGCTCGAAGCGCTACAACGTGATTCACCTGATCTACCGGCACAAGGAATACGAAGGACACTACAAGGACTTTCAATTCGGTCTGTCGACGATGCGCGAGCATTGGCGAAGCGGTCTCGAAGACATTGTCCGTTCGCTCGAACAGCCCAACTGGCTCGAGATGCCGGAGAACGATGCCGGTTTCGTCACGCACGACATTCATCGGGACTCGCGCTGATTCCTCGCAAAGCAACCCGACGCTGCGCCGGCAAGGCCGAACGAACAGTCAGGCAGGCATAAAAAACGGCGCCCTTTTCTGAAAAAGGGCGCCGTTTCTACAGACAGTTGCAGCGGCAAACCTGCTGCAATAGCGCGGCAAACCTCCGCGCCGTGAATTGCCCTACTTCAGCACGTGAGCAATCGCGTTGGCGACGACGTCGAGGTTGCGCGTATTGAGCGCAGCCACGCAGATACGGCCGGTGCTGACCGCATAGATGCCGAACTCTTCGCGCAGACGATCCACCTGCGGAGCCGTCAGACCCGAGTACGAGAACATCCCGCGCTGTGCGTTCACGAAGCTGAAGTCGCGATCGACGCCGCTTGCCTTCAGGCGCTCGACGAGACCATTACGCATTGCGCGGATACGGTCGCGCATTTCGCCCAGTTCGCTTTCCCACGTCGCGCGCAGTTCCGGCGACGCGAGCACGGCTGCGACCACCGAGCCGCCGTGCGTCGGCGGGTTCGAGTAGTTGGTGCGGATCACGCGCTTCAGTTGCGACAGCACGCGCGCCGCTTCTTCCTTGCTCGAGGTGATGATCGACAGCGCGCCGACACGCTCGCCGTACAGCGAGAACGACTTCGAGAACGACGACGACACGAACACGTTCAGTTCCTGCGCCGCGAACAGACGCACGGCTGCCGCGTCCGCTTCGATGTTGTCACCGAAGCCCTGGTAGGCGATATCGAGGAACGGCACCAGATTGCGCGCCTTCACGACCTCGACGACCTGCTTCCACTGTTCGACGCTCAGGTCGACGCCGGTCGGGTTGTGGCAGCACGCGTGCAGCACGACGATCGTGCCCGCTGCATAGCTGTTCAGCGCGCTCAGCATGCCGTCGAAGTTCACGCCATGCGTCTGCGCGTCATAGTACGGATACGATTCGACGACGAAACCGGCGCCTTCGAACAGCGCGCGATGGTTTTCCCAACTCGGGTCGCTGATCGCGACCTTGCTGTTGGGGTTCACGCGCTTCAGGAAGTCCGCGCCGATCTTCAGCGCGCCCGTGCCGCCCAGCGCCTGCGCCGTGACGACGCGGCCGGCCGCGATCAGCGGCGAGTCGTTGCCGAGCAGCAGCTTTTGGACGGCGGCATCGTAAGCGGCGATACCTTCGATCGGCAGATAGCCGCGCGGCAGCGCGGCATCGACGCGGGCCTTTTCCGCCTCGCGCACGGCGCGCAGCAGCGGAATCTTGCCTTCTTCATTGAAGTACACACCAACGCCGAGGTTGACCTTGGTGGCGCGCGTGTCGGCGTTGAAAGCTTCGTTCAGGCCCAGAATCGGGTCGCGGGGAGCTAGTTCGACGGCGGAGAACAGAGACATGATGGGTGGGCAGCAGTAGTGAAAAGAGGGCGGCTTCGCGCGCGGGCGGCCTCGTCTGGCGCGTCGGCGGCGTTTCGGGTGTGCGGCGTGAGATCGACGAAACGCGGAAATCGGGGACGGCCTATGGACAGCGGCGAGCGAGCGCAACTTCGCATTGTAACGAATCCGGGCGCTTTTTTCGGACGACCGGATGGCCAAACGTCAATTATTTGCTTGAAAAACAGGCATTGGGGGCCATGTGGCAATAAGCAGTTCGAGCGAACGGGGCGATTCCGACCGCGCGACCCGGCCAAGGTGCGCTGTCCTTCGCCGCGCAGAAGTCCGCAAAGGGCCATAACACGCCGCCGCCCGCACGCCCACCGCCTCCCCTACGTAACCCCGCTCGATCTTCGCTTTCCGCAACCCGTTAGAATGATTCTTTGCCCAAGGCCCGGTGCCGCCCCTCATGTCCGAACACCATCTGACTGAAGCCGACGATACGCTCGACGAATCCAAATTCATCACGTTCGACGGTTCGCCGTTCAAGCTCTACCAGCCGTATCCGCCCGCCGGCGACCAGCCCACGGCCATCGAGACGCTCGTCGAAGGCGTCGGCGATGGTCTCGCGTTCCAGACGCTGCTCGGCGTGACCGGCTCCGGCAAGACCTTCACGATGGCCAACACGATCGCGCGGCTCGGCCGGCCGGCAATCGTGTTCGCGCCGAACAAGACGCTCGCCGCGCAGCTGTACTCGGAATTCCGCGAGTTCTTTCCGCGCAACGCGGTCGAGTACTTCGTCTCGTACTACGACTACTACCAGCCGGAAGCGTATGTGCCGCAGCGCGATCTGTTCATCGAGAAAGACTCGTCGATCAACGAGCATATCGAGCAGATGCGTCTGTCGGCGACCAAGAGCCTGATGGAGCGGCGCGACGTGGTGATCGTCGCGACGGTCTCGGCGATTTACGGTATCGGCAATCCGTCCGAATACCACCAGATGATCCTCACGCTGCGCACCGGCGACCGGCTCGGCCAGCGCGATGTCATCGCGCGGCTGATCGCGATGCAGTACAGCCGCAACGAAGCCGACTTCCAGCGCGGCTCGTTCCGCGTGCGCGGCGACACGATCGATATCTTCCCGGCCGAGCACGCCGAGATGGCGGTGCGCGTCGAGCTGTTCGACGACGAAGTTGAAACGCTACAGCTGTTCGATCCGCTCACCGGTCGCGTGCGGCAGAAGATTCCGCGCTTTACCGTGTATCCGTCGTCGCACTACGTGACACCGCGCGACACCGTGCTGCGCGCGGTCGAAACGATCAAGGCCGAACTGCGTGAGCGGCTCGAGTTCTTCTATAGCGAAGGCAAGCTCGTCGAGGCGCAGCGGCTCGAGCAGCGCACCCGCTTCGACCTCGAAATGCTGCAGGAGCTCGGATTCTGCAAGGGCATCGAGAACTATTCGCGGCACTTCTCGGGTGCGGCGCCGGGCGAGCCGCCGCCGACGCTCGTCGATTACCTGCCGCCCGACGCGATCATGATGCTCGACGAATCGCACGTGCTGATCGGCCAGCTGAACGGCATGTACAACGGCGACCGCGCGCGCAAGGAAAACCTCGTCGACTACGGCTTCCGGCTGCCGTCGGCGCTCGACAACCGGCCGCTGAAGTTCAACGAGTTCGAGCGCAAGATGCGCCAGGTCGTGTTCGTGTCGGCGACGCCCGCCGATTACGAGAAGAAGACGTCGGGGCAGGTCGCCGAACAGCTGGTGCGCCCGACCGGCCTCGTCGACCCCGAAATCGAGGTGCGGCCGGCACGCAGTCAGGTCGACGATGTGCTCGGCGAGATCAACGAGCGCATCAAGGCCGGCGACCGCGTGCTGGTCACGACGCTGACCAAGCGGATGGCCGAGCAACTCACCGAGTTTCTGGCCGACCATGGCATCAAGGTGCGCTACCTGCACAGCGACATCGACACGGTCGAGCGCGTCGAGATCATCCGCGATCTGCGTCTCGGCGCGTTCGACGTGCTGGTCGGCATCAACCTGCTGCGCGAGGGGCTCGATATTCCCGAGGTGTCGCTGGTCGCGATTCTCGACGCGGACAAGGAAGGCTTCCTGCGCGCGGAGCGTTCGCTGATCCAGACCATCGGCCGGGCGGCGCGTAACGTGAACGGCAAGGCGATCCTGTACGCGGACAACATTACCGACTCGATGCGCCGCGCGATCGATGAAACCGAGCGGCGGCGGGCCAAGCAGATCGCGTTCAATGCCGCGCACGGCATTACGCCGCGTGGGGTCGTGAAACGGATTCGCGACATCATCGACGGCGTGTACAACGTCGACGAAGCACGCGCCGAGTTGAAGGAGCAGCAGACCCGCGCGAAGTTCGAGGATATGTCCGAGAAGCAACTCGCGAAGGAAATCAAGCGCCTCGAAAAGCAGATGATGGAGCACGCGAAGAATCTCGAATTCGAGAAAGCTGCCCAGACCCGCGACCAATTGGCGCTGCTGCGTCAGCGCGTGTTCGGCGCGAACGTCGGCGATCACGTGTCCGGCGTCGACTAATTCACGTTTGCCTCCGCCGCTTTTGTCCACCGTGAAAGGGCGCGGCCGCTCGCCACGCCCTTTCTCATTGGCCAGTACTTAAGCTCCCGTTGGAGCCGTCCCAAGCGGTCACTTTGGCCGTGCCGAATTCCGTCCCACCTTCAGTGACACACAAAGATTTCCTTAAGCGAACCTTAAAACCATGCTGGCATGAGGCCGAGCGCACTAAGAGGTTTGTTCTCGTCAGCGATCGATGATAAACTCAACCAATATTGAGAATGGTTCGCATTTAAATTTACATCTGACTTGCGGCCGCTGTGTTTCAACGAAATCGATTCCAGTCTGATAAAAACGGAGCATCAATGCGGATTTCTTCCTTTGTGCGGGGTGGCGCGGCAGCGGTAGCCGCAGTCGCGGCGCTGTCGGCCTCGGCCGCCGAATATCCGATCGGCAAGCAGCAGATTCAGGGTGGCATGGAAATCGGCGTGGTCTATCTGCAGCCGATCACGATGGAGCCCGAAGGCATGATGCGCAAAGCGTCGGATTCGGACATCCATCTCGAGTCCGACATCCACGCGGTCAAAAACAATCCGACCGGATTCGCCGAAGGCGACTGGATGCCTTATCTGCAGGTGCGCTACGAACTGACGAAGGCCGGCTCGAACCAGCCGTTGAAGGGCGACCTGATGGCGATGGTCGCGAACGACGGTCCGCACTACGGCGACAACGTCAAGCTGCAAGGCCCGGGCAAGTATCACCTGAAGCTGATCGTCGAAGCGCCGATGCAGACGGGCCACATGGCGTTCGGCCGCCACGTCGACAAGGAAACCGGCGTGGGTCCGTGGTTCAAGCCCATCACGCTCGAATACGACTTCACGTTCGCTGGCATCGGCAAGAAGGGCGGTTATTGATCGGCGCGCGGCGCCAACGCGGTCGCTCAACGTATCAGTCAATGCAGCAGACGGCGCGCGGACAGTCGGTGTGATACCCGGCGTCGGGGCGTCGCGTTTTCCGGAAAGGGCAATGGGAATCAACCGAAAGATCACGATGCTTGCCGCCACGTTTTGCCTGGCGGCCACGGCTCACGCAGCCGACCTGCCGACCTTCAAGCTCGAAATGAACGACGGCAAGCTGAACCCGGCCCGTATCGAAGTGCCCGCGGGGCAGCGTATCAAGATCGAAGTGCGTAACACCGGCAAGGGCGCAGCCGAATTCGAAAGCGTGCAGTTGCGCAAAGAGAAGGTGCTGGCGCCGGGCGCCGATTCGTTCGTCGTGATCGCTCCGCTGGCGCCGGGCGAATACAAGTTTTTCGACGACTTTCACCAGCAGGCGCAGGGCGTGATCGTCGCGAAGTAAGCAGTGGTCTCGACCGGCGGCGAGCGCCGCGGCAAGCGGCCGCTGTCGTTCGCGCGAGACAACGGAAGCGGGCAGTAGAAGTATCGAAGGGAGAGCTTGAATGGGTCAGATTCTGTTCATCGTGTGGCGGGAAAGTGTCGAGGCGCTGCTGGTCGTCGGCATCCTGTACGCGTGGTTGAAAAATGGCGACGACGACGCGCGCCGCGGCCTGCCGTACCTGTGGGGCGGCCTGGCGGCCGGCGTAATCGCGGCGGTCGCGCTCGGCGCGGCGCTGGTCGGCTTCACCGAGGTGCTCTCCGGTGACGCGCAGGATTACTTCCAGACCGCGATGGTGCTCATCGCCTGCGTGCTGATCGTGCAGATGGTGCTGTGGATGAAGCAGCACGGCCGCACGCTGAAGCGCGACATGGAACAGTCGCTGCAAAAGAGCAAGCGCGATTCGAACTGGTGGGGTGTCGCGGTGCTGGTCGCACTGGCGATCGCGCGTGAGGGCAGCGAAACCGTGATCTTCCTGTACGGCCTCGGCTTCGGCCAGTCTGGTCATGTCGACGGCAGCCAGATGCTCGCCGTTGCGATCGGGCTTGCGCTCGCGTTCCTGACCTTCTACGTGTTGCAGCTCGGCGGCAAGATCATCTCGTGGCGGCTCTTTTTCCGCGTCACCGAAATCATGCTGCTGTTCCTCGGCGCGGGGCTGTTCCAGACCGGCATCGACAAACTGATCGACAAGGAAATCCTGCCCACGCTCGTCGACCAGCTGTGGAATTCTTCGGCGATCCTCGATGATTCGAGCACCTTCGGTTCGCTCGTCGCGACGCTGACCGGTTACCGTGCGCATCCGGCACTGATGAATCTGCTTGCCTATGCCGTGTACTGGGCGGTCGTTTATCTGCTGGTGCGCCGCGCCACTCGCAAGCCCGCGCAGCAAACAGCAGGGCGCGCGGCATGAGCGCCGTGATGGCTTCGCGGTCGGGCCGCCTCGCGGCGGTCGGCCAGTGGATGCAGCGCCATGGGGCGGTGATTCGTGGCATCCAATGGATCGTGGTCGCGGTATACGCGTTCCTGATCATCGTGCCCGCGCTGATGCCGCTGCCGGACGATACCGCGCACCTTTGGAGCAACCTGACGCTCGCCGCGCAGTTCGTGTTCTGGGGCATCTGGTGGCCGTTCGTGCTGCTGTCGATGGTGATGCTCGGCCGCGTCTGGTGCGGCGTGCTGTGCCCAGAGGGCGCACTTGCCGAATTCGCGAGCAAGTTCGGCCGCGGCCGCGCGATTCCGCACTGGATGCGCTGGGGCGGATGGCCCTTCGTTGCGTTCGGCATCACGACGATCTACGGTCAGATGGTGAGCGTCTACCAGTATCCGAAAGCGGTATTGCTGGTGCTCGGCGGCTCGACTTTCGCAGCCATCGTGATCGGTCTGCTGTACGGACGCGAGAAGCGCGTCTGGTGCAAATACCTGTGCCCCGTCAACGGGGTTTTTTCGCTTCTGGCGCGCCTCGCGCCATTTCACTACAAGGTCGACGAAGACGCGTGGCGCCGTTCATACACGAACGGCGAGCATGGGCACCGGGTGATTCCGATCAACTGCGCGCCGCTCGTGCCGTTGCGCAACATGAAGGGCGCGGCCGACTGCCATATGTGCGGCCGCTGCAGCGGACACCGTGATGCGATCGCGCTGACTTGGCGCAAGCCGTCGACGGAAGTCGTGCAGTTGGGCGACAAAAAGGCGAATCCATGGGACACCGCGTTGATCCTCTACGGCCTGCTCGGCATCGCGATCGGTGCGTTCCACTGGACCGCGTCGCGCTGGTTCATCGACCTGAAGATGTTCGCGGCGACCTGGCTCGTCGACCACGACATCACGTGGCCGCTTGAAACCAACGCCCCGTGGTTCCTGTTCACGCATTACCCCGATCAGAACGACGTGTTCTCGTGGCTCGATGGCTCGCTGCTGATCGGCTACATCCTCGCGACGGCGCTCGTCTATGGCACCGCGCTGCTGCTGTTGCTGGCGGGCGCCACGCGCATGCTCGGGCGCTTCAACACAACGCGGCTGCATCACTTGACGCAGGGGCTGATTCCGATCGCGGGCGCGGGCGTGTTCCTCGGTTTGTCGGCGACGACGCTGTCATTGCTGCGCGCCGAGCACGTGTCGCTGTGGTGGGCATCGGATCTGCGCATCGCGATTCTGGTGATTGCCAGCGCGTGGAGCGCATGGCTCGCGTGGCTCGTCACGCGTCGCTATAGCGAGCGCTTCGTGCAGCGGGCGCTGGCGATGCTGTGGTTCGTCGCGGCGCTGGCGGTCGTCAATAGCGCGTGGTGGCTGATGTTCTGGGGCTGGGCGTCGAAGTAAGTATCTGGCCTGCGTTCGGTGCGAACGCAGGCGCACGCGCAAAGAAAAAGCCGTGGGATGGCAACATCCCACGGCTTTTTCATTTTCATCTCCAGCGATGTGCGCCAGTGCGCGCATCCGCTTTCGAGTGAGAGCCAAAAAAAGGCCTGGCTGGCTGCGACGGCTGGCTTGGTGTCTGCACGAAGGGGTCTAGTTCTCGCGTGCAAGCCGTCGTGGCTGGCTAATGCCTAACACCTCTCGCGGAGGTGGTCCCCACAATACCCAGTACTTACTTCGTTCGCGTTGCGTTGCTACTTCGTCAGGATCAGCTTACCGAGGCGCGTCGCACGTAACCGGTACGTCTCGCCGTTGTGCACGATGCTGATGTGACTATGGCCTTGCAGCAGCGCGTCGCTGCGCACGACCCGTTCCGCCGTCTCGCCCTGGCCGGTGGTGCGTTCCGCGGTGGGCTTCGCCGCGGGCGCGGTCGTCGTCGACGGCTTCGGGCGACTGGTCAGCGCGGCCGCTGAGCGGCGCAGGCTGAGCGTGGTGGAGCGAGTCATATCGGTCATTCGTTTCAGCTTGTTCGTTGATTCGATGGGAGGATTTTAAATGATAACTATTCCTATTTACAAGCTCGTGAAATTGATCGGATTGAACTTTTGATAGCTGAATGAAATGTGCGCCTAAACGACGACCGTGGGGGGCCATCGTGGACATGGCCCCGCGACGGCGCGGGCAGGACGCCCGCGCGGTTTCTCAGTGCAACGGTCCCGGTTCCTGTTTGGTCGCGACGAACTGGCGGATCAGCCGCACCGTATCGATATCGTTCTCGCGATACGCGGACTTGACGATCTCCTGTGTCCGCACGGCGTCCTGATCGGTGGTCGAGACGGGCAGCGTGGTCGCGTACTCGAAGCGCAGGAACAGCTGTAGTTCGTCGGGTTGCTCGATCGTCATCGTCAGTGAGCCGCCGACGTGCTCGGCGGTCGGCAGGATGTCGTAGCGCACGCTGTCGCTTTCCCGCAGCGTGACGCGATCGCGCACGGTGGCCTGGCCGTAGTGCAACTCACGCTCGAGCACATTGCCGTCGCGCGACAGGATCGTGCAGCTGTCGAGACCCATCACGAACAGTTGCGGCTGCTCGGCGCGCAACACGAGACCTTCCCACAACTGCTCGCGGGTCATCGATTCGACGAGGGGATTCAACGGATCGTTGATCTGAATGAGGTGTTCGAAATTCAAGTCGACTGCGTCCTATGAAAATATTGCAATGCCCGTGGCCCGAACGGGCGACGTCCGACCGTCCTATGCATCGTCTGGTGCGCCTGTTAAGCGACGGCGAGCGCGGAGCGGATCGAGATCGTGTGCGTGAGGATCTTGTGCACCGGGCATGCATTGGCAATTTGCAAAAGCCGTTCCCGCTGCTCGTCGGACAGGTCGCCATCGAGCATGATCTGACGGTCGATCGTCGAACCCGCGTCGCCGGTTTCCATCGACAGTTTGACCCGTACGCCCGCGAGCGGCCAGCCTTTGCGCTGCGCATACATCTTCAGCGTGATCGACGTGCACGCGCCGAGGCTCGACAGCAGCAGCGAGACCGGCGTCGGGCCGCGGTCGCCGCCGCCTACCGATTCGGGCTCGTCGGCAATCCATGTGTGCTTGCCGTCGTCGAACACGACCTGAAAATTCGTCGAACCGATGTGGGCGGTGACGGTGGGCTCTGCCATGCGCGCTCCTGTGATAGGAATCATATTGGGTCGCGCGCCGCGGACTGTTGCAATCAACGCGGCCCGCGCGACATGAGCCGATATTGTGACCGAATTTACCGGTGTTCGCGCCCCGAGAGGGACGATCTGGCGGCGCGCGTTAGCCTGTCAATGCGTGATCGCGCCCATCCGCCCGGCCTGATAGTCGACCACCGCCTGACGGATCTCGTCCTCGGTATTCATCACGAACGGGCCATAGCGCACGACCGGCTCCTTCAGCGGCACGCCGCCGAGCAGCAGCACTTCGAGCGGTTCGTCGCCGGCCGTGATCGTCACCGCGTCGCCGTCGTTGGCGAACACGACCATCGTGCGCGCGTCGATGCCGGCGCGCGCCTCGCCTTCGCCATACACGCCCTTGCCGGACAGCCCATACGCGAACACGCGATAGTCGGCCGGCACCGGCTGACGGATCGTCGCGCCGGGCTGCAGCGAGAAATGCTGATACAGGATCGGCGTACGCGTTTCGATCGCGGCCTTGACGCCGAGCGCTTCGCCCGCGATGACCTTGACGCGCACCTGGCCGTCTTCCGACGTCGCGACAGGGATACGTGCCGACGGGATCTCCTGGTAGCGCGGCGCGATCATCTTGTCGCGACGCGGTAGGTTCACCCACAACTGCAAGCCGTGCACGCGGCCGCCGGTGCGCGTGAATTCCGGGTCGGGCATTTCGCTATGCACGACGCCCGCGCCCGCTGTCATCCACTGGACGTCGCCGGCGTGCAGCGTGCCCGAATGGCCCGCCGAGTCCTTGTGGCCGAACTGGCCCTCGAGCACATAGGTGACCGTCTCGAAGCCGCGATGCGGATGATCGGGCGCGCCGATGGCCTCGCCCGGCGCATAGTCGACCGGCCCCATTTCGTCGAGCAGCAGGAACGGATCGAAGTCCATCAGGAGACGCGTCGGAAACGGCCGATGAACGACGAATCCGCCGCCTTCCACCGTGCGAACCGACGGAAACGTGCGTTCGATCGTGCGTGACGTAGTCATCAATATCACCTCGAAAAATGGGGAATAGCATTATTTCTGAAACATGGAGCTATTATAGGGACCGTTTTTCGCGGTGCCAGCCACCCCTCAGCAATGGATTGTTCTGTTCATGGAACGATGAGATGAAGATCGATTCACACAACCTGAACGACCTGATGTACTTTTCGCAGGTCGTCGAACATGGCGGATTTTCGGCCGCCGAGCGGGTGTTGGGCATCTCGAAGTCGCGCCTGTCGCGCCGGCTCACGGAGCTGGAAGCGTCGCTCGGCGTTCGGCTGTTGCAGCGTTCCACTCGCAAGCTCGCGCTGACCGAAGCGGGGCAGCTGTTCTACCAGCACTGTCAGGCGATGCTCAGCGAAGCGCAGGCGGCGGTCAATGTCGTGCAGCAGCTGCGCTCGTCGCCGCGCGGCACGGTGCGCGTCAGCGTGCCGGTCACGATCTCGCAGACGATTCTGTCGACGATCCTGCCGGAATTCATGCACCGCTATCCGGAGGTGCGCGTCGTGATGCGCGTGACCAATCGCGTGGTCGATCTGTTCGAGGATTCGATCGACGTCGCGTTGCGCGTGCGTTCAGATCCGCCGGAGAACGCGAACATCGTCGTGCGGCCGCTGTGGCGCACCGAGCAGATGCTGGTCGGCGCGCCTAGCCTGCTGCAGCAGAATGCGCCGCCGCTGACGCCGGCCGACCTGAACCGCTTCGAAACACTGGACGTACCGACGAGCGACGGCCGCCACGTGTACAACCTGATCTCGCCCGACGGTACGCGCCATGCTCACGAACACGAGCCGCGCCTCGTGACCGCCGACCTGATGACGATTCGAGAGGCGGTGCTCGCCGGTGTCGGCATCGCCGCATTGCCCGAGATGATGTATGGCGCCGCGCTGAGGGCAGGGCTGTTGTCACCGGTGATGCCGGGCTGGAGTTTTCCGACGCCGCAACTTTACGCGGTGTTCGTATCGCGTCAGGGCATGGTGCCGGCGGTGCGCGCGTTCGTCGATTATCTGGTCGAGATGCTCGATCCGGATGAAGGTAAGCACATCATGGGCGAGTGTCCGGCGCACGGCAACAAAACGGTGGCGCAGGCATCGGTTGCGGCGGCGGCTCCGGTTGCGTCGACGGTGGCTTGATAAGAAGCTCGAGGAAACTCAAGAGTCGCACGGTACGCTGCGGGCGCTATCGCGCTTCGCAAATCGCTTTTAGCATTTAAGCGTGGCCTGTTATGGTTACTTTCAATGGCCGTTTGCTTGAATGCGCGCGCGCACAGGAATATAGTGAAATCCCTTTCGCTAAGGAGTCTCCTATGCGAAAACTCATGGCCGCTATCATAGCGGGCCTGATAGGGCTGACCGCGTTGTCCGTGTCGACCACGGCCCTCGCATGCGGTGATAAAAGCTATCAGTCTTCGGCCGATGGCAAATGATCCCGCCGCCCGAAGGCGCCGAGCGCGCACAAAAAAGGCCTTCATCCAACGATGAAGGCCTTTTACTTTTGGGCCGTGTTTCAACATGGTTTTCGCGTGGACGAGCGTTCTGCTTCGAGTGTCACGCTACCCGTTACTTCGCTTTGGGCTGCGTGACGAAACCGATCTTCGTCAGTCCTCCAGCCTGCGCGGCGGACATCACCTGAGCGACCTTCTCGTACGGCACCTTGCGGTCCGCATCGAGATGCAGCTCCGGCTGCGGGCTCGCCTGCGAGGCCGCGGCGATCTTCGCGGCGAGCGCCGCGTCGTCGACCTTAGTGTTGTCCCACAGCACGTTGCCGTCCGCGTCGATCGACACCGTCACCTGCGCGGGCTTCGTGTCTTCCTTCTGACTGCTCGCATGCGGCAGATCGATCTTGACCGCGTGGCGGATCACCGGAATCGTCACCATGAAGACGATCAGCAGAACCAGCATCACGTCGACGAGCGGCGTCATGTTGATTTCGTTCATCAGGCCGTCGTCATCGTCTCCGGCGAAAGGGCTCATTGCCATCGGAATGCCTCGTCGATCAGTTGGCGCGGGTCGCGAGACGCAGGCCGTCGCCGCGCTTGGTCGACGACAGACGGGCACCCGTTACGAAGAACGCATGCAGGCCGTGCGCGAAACGGCTCAGCTTCGCGACGACCGCCTTATTGGCGCGCGTCAGCGCGTTGTAGCCGAGCACCGCCGGAATCGCGACGAACAGACCGAACGCGGTCATGATCAGGGCTTCGCCGACCGGGCCGGCGACCTGGTCGATCGATGACTGGCCGCTCGCGCCGATCGCGAGCAGCGCGTGATAGATGCCCCACACGGTGCCGAACAGGCCGACGAACGGCGCGGTGCTGCCGATCGACGCGAGAATCGCGAGACCGCTCTGCATGCGCGCGACGCTTTCGTCCATCGTGTCTTTCAGGCAGCGCGTGATCCAGTCCGACACGTCCATGCGGTCATGCAGATGCGGCTGCGTCTGGTGATGATGGTCGGCCGCTTCCTGGCCCGACAGCGCGAGTGCGAGGAACGGGTTGTGATGCGGCGTCGAGGCACCGCCGCCGAGCTTCTTCACGCCGTCGGCGAGATCGTCCGAATGCCAGAATGCCTGCTCGGCGTTCTTCGTCAGGCGCTTCAGACGCACCACATTCCAGCCTTTGACGACGATCACGCTCCACGACATCACCGACATGATCAACAGTGCGAGCGCGATACCGCGCGTCACGAAATCCCCTTGCGCCCACACGTGCGCCAATCCGTAGTTTTGCATCGCAATTCCTTGTTTTTGAAAGCTTGCTTCAGTCGGTGAGATTGAAGTTGAAAGGCTGGGTGTACGCGGCCCTGACGGGCTCGCCATTCTCGAGATACGGTTTGCAGGCGCTCGCGCGCACGGCGGCGACGGCCGCGTCGTCGAGACGGCTAAAGCCGCTGCTCTTCTTCAACTCGATGCCTTCGAGCTTGCCGGTCAGGCCGACCACGAAATGGACGTACGCCGTGCCGGCCTCGCCGCGGCGCCGCGACAGCGCGGGGTAGTCCGGATGGGCGATGTTGCAATCGAGATGCGACACGTTCTTTGGCGCGCTGATGTCCATCGTCTGTTTGCCGATCGCGGGCGCTGCCCCGGCGGGCGGCGTCGCTGGTGCGGCAGGCGCGGGCGGTGTCGGATCGGGCGCCGCGACGGGCGTCGGCGACGGCGCAGCGGCCTCGGGCAACGGGGTCGGCGTCGGCTTCGGCGTGGGCGCTGGCTTCGGCTGGACTTTGGGCTTCGTATGGACGGGCGGTGTCGGCTGAGGCGGCGGCGGTGCGATCGATTGCAGCGCGACCGGCGCGGCGACTGGTGCGGGCGGCAGCAGTTCGGCGGTCATCACGCGCGATTCGAGCGCGACCTGCACAGGCTCGTGACGCAGCGTCATGATCACGGCGAGCAGCGCGACGTGAACCACGGCGACCAAGGCGGTGGCCGCCAGTGCGCGGGAATTCGGACGGGTAGACGACGCCAGCGGGGCGCCTGCGGTAACGGGGTGCGGAGCCTGCATGGTCAGTGTGGCAGCGCACCGTTCGGGCGGCGCGGCGGACAGGACATCGTCATGTTCGGAAAATCAGCAGCGAAATGAACAAAGTAGTCACGAAACCAATCAGCAATTCCATCTCGGACTCCTCTCGAAAGGGAGAGCGGGGTAGCTGGCTGGTACGAATCCTGGCTTGCTGACGGCAGTGGGATAACGCGGTACGGCGGACTGTACTGCGGTTGTGTTGCAGATATGCGGCACTCTCAATGTCGCATTAGGCGTTACATTAAACGTGCATGAAGTATAGGGGGCTTTAGGACACACCGACACGGCTTGCACCGCGCCCCGCTAGCTAACTCAAGCTGCCTTGCGCTCGTAGAACGTGACCTGCACAACCTCGGCGACGCTCTGCACCTGCTGATGACGCTCGACCACGCCGCAACGACTCGCGCACACGCCGCTTTGCAGCATCACGTCGCGCACGGATTCCTCGCACTTGCCGCAGCACGAGGCGACGCCAAGTTCAAACTGCAACTCGTCGAACGAGTCGATGCCGTCCGCAATCGAGGAGCGGATTGTGCGGTCGGAAACGGATTTGCAGACACAGACGATCATGGCAGGCGTCATAGCTAACGTTAATGCGAATTATTATCATTTTGTTTGATTCGTTTGGCAAGCGTCCCGTGCGATTTTTTGTAACAAAACCAGCCTCTTAGAATGGATTCCGTCGGAGGAACGGCAGCGGGCGCCCTGATCTAGCTCTACGCGGCGCGGGAATCCGATGCGGCCGTGCGGCGGGACGGTATCGATACCTGCTCGACCACGGCCTCGATCCGAAGCAGTGTGGCGGCCAGTTGCTGCTGATGGATGCCGTCGTCGGTGGAGTAGAAGCTTGGTGGCGGCGTGCTTGCGGCCGGCGGGGCGGCGCGCAGGCCGTGCTGCTCGAGCACGCGTTCGAGCTGGCGCGCGATCGCCACGCTCGTGTCGATCAGCGCGAGCCGCTCGCCGACGATGTCGCGGATCGCCGCGTCGAGAAACGGGTAATGGGTGCAGCCGAGCACCAGCGTATCGGCGCCGGCGTCGAGCATCGGTTGCAGGTAGCTGCGCAGCAGTGCGCGCAGCTCGGCCGAGCCGACGTCGCAGCGCTCGACCGCCTGGACGAGCCCGTGCCCGGGTTGGCACAGAAAGCGGCAATCGGCGGCGTAGCGTTCGAGCAGCCCCTGGAAGCGGGCGCTGCGCAACGTCGCCTGGGTCGCCAGCACGCCGGCGACGCGGCTTTTCGATTGCAGTGCCGCGGGCTTGACGCCCGGTTCGACGCCGATGAGAGGAATCGGCAGCTTTTCGCGCACCAGCGCGATCGACTGCGCGGTCGCCGTATTGCACGCGACCACGAGCGCCTTCGCGCCTCGTGCGGCGAGCCATTCGCCGATGGCTAGCGTGCGGTCGGTGATGAAGTCGTCGTCGCGCTCGCCATAGGGCGCGTACAGAGAATCGGCGACGTACAGCAGCGCCTCGTCAGGCAGTTGCGCGCGCACCGCACGCAGCACCGACAGTCCGCCGAGCCCCGAATCGAAAATACCGATCGGCGCCTGCGACGCGGCGCCAGCGGCAACACTGCGGACAGTCGGGGACGGCGCGGGGACGGGCATAGTGAAGAAAACGAGCGTGACGTGGCGGTCGAAGAAACGGGCGGAGCCAGCGGCGAAGCGCGAGCAGGCGCGCAAGTATATCGCCCACGCGGTACGGTCCGGCGCGAATGCCTGCTGGGCAGGCATTGGGCCGCTACCGCGCGGGATGCTTCAACGTGCCTCGCTCACGACTCGACCGAGCCCATCGCGCTTTGCTGGTAGTTCTGGATACCGACCTTGTCGATCAGATCGAGCTGGGTCTCGAGCCAGTCGATGTGCTCTTCGGTGTCGTCGAGAATCTTCGTGAAGATTTCACGCGAGATGAAATCGCGCACCGATTCGCAGTAGGCAATCGCCTCCTTGCAGGTGCTTTGCGAAACCTGTTCGAGCTTCAGATCGCATTCGAGGATCTCTTTGGTTTCCTCACCGATCAGCAGCTTGTGCAGGTCCTGTAGATTCGGCAGACCGTCGAGCATGAAGATCCGTTCGATCAGCATGTCGGCATGCTTCATTTCGCCGATCGACTCGTCGTACTCGTGCTTGCCGAGCTTGTCGAGGCCCCAGTGGCCGTACATCCGCGCATGCAGGAAGTACTGGTTGATCGCGGTCAGCTCGTTCTTCAGCTGCGCGTTCAGATATTCGATGACCTTCTTGTCGCCTTGCATGTTACTGACCGGTGCACCAAATACTGCCCTGTGCGTTAGAGAGGTATGAATACGCAAACTGATGCAAGGAAGCTGGGCGAGGCAACGCAGGCGCACCTGAGGAAGATGGTGGTGCAAGCGGTGCGTAGCGGCATGACGCGAGTGGAAGCGGCTCGAACGTATGGCGTTAGCCTGCGTGCGGTGGGCAACTGGATGAAGTTGGCACGAGAGGGTGGCTTGAGGGCACTGAGGTCCGGCAAGCGTGGCCGTCGGCACGGAAGCGGCCACCTGACTCATCCACAAGCCGTGAAAATGCGCAAGCTTATCATCGAGCGCATGCCCGACCAGCTTGCGCTGCCGTTCTACCTGTGGACCCGCGAATCGGTGGCAAAGCTGATTGAGCGCGAGTGCGGCGTGAAAGTGTCGAAGTGGACGGCGGGCCGATACCTCAAGGCATGGGGCATGACCGCCCAGAAACCTGTTCGACGCGCGTACGAGAGAAAGGACGAGGAAATCGAGCGCTGGCTGAACGAGGACTATCCGGGCATTGCGAAAGAGGCGAAGCAGGAAGGGGCAACCATCTATTGGGGCGACGAAATGGGCTTGCGCAGCGACCACGTGAGCGGTACCAGCTTTGCCCTGAAGGGCGAAACGCCGGTCGTCAGGGCGACCGGAAAGCGCTTCGGCTGCAACATGATTTCTGCGATCACGAATCGTGGAGAACTGAGCTTTATGGTCTTCGAAGGGACGTTCAAAAACGCGACCTTCATCGATTTCCTGAAACGCCTGCTCAAGCAGGCCACGCGCATGATCTACCTGATCGTCGATGGGCATCCTGTGCACCGGTCCAAAGCAGTCAAGCGGTACGTCGCCGATAACGCTGCACATCTGCGCCTGATCCGGTTGCCGGGGTATTGCCCCGAGCTCAATCCTGACGAGCTGCTCAACCAGGACGTCAAAACCAACGCGCTCGGCAAAAGCCGACCGGCGACCAAGGCGGAACTGATCGGCGCGATCCGGCGACACCTGCATCGCCGACAGAAGGAGCCTCACATGATTCGCAACCTCTTTAAAGAAAAACATGTCCGGTACGCAGCCTGAGAAGAGGCACTATTTGATGCACCAGTCAGTATTTCCTTTTTCGGGGACCTTGAATTTCCAACAACAATAAACGCCATGCCCAAAAAAGCCAAGAATCCGTCACAACTTTTGGCGCCGTTCGCGGCCTCGTACGTGCGGCGCCTTGCGCATGCATGATGCGGCAAAAAAAAGCCGGGACCGCAGCCCCGGCTTTTCGACTGATCCGAGTGGCGTTAATCGCGACTCATTAAGCCGTGGCGACCGGAATCTTGCCGATCTTGGCCTGCCATTCCTTCGGGCCGGTCTGGTGCACGGAGGTGCCGTTCGAATCGACGGCGACCGTGACCGGCATGTCTTGCACGTCGAACTCGTAGATCGCTTCCATGCCGAGGTCTTCGAACGCGAGCACCTTCGCGCTGCGGATCGCCTTCGACACGAGATACGCGGCGCCGCCGACAGCCATCAGATACGCGGCCTTGTGCTTCTTGATCGCCTCGATCGCGACCGGGCCGCGCTCGGCCTTGCCGATCATCGAAATCAGGCCCGTTTGCGCGAGCATCGTCTCGGTGAACTTGTCCATCCGCGTCGCGGTGGTGGGGCCTGCCGGGCCGACCGCTTCGTCGCGCACCGGATCGACCGGGCCGACGTAGTAGATCACGCGGTTGGTGAAATCGACCGGCAGCTTCTCGCCCTTCGCGAGCATGTCGGCAATGCGCTTGTGCGCGGCGTCGCGGCCCGTCAACATCTTGCCCGACAGCAGCAGCGTCTGGCCCGGCTTCCAGCCGGCCACTTCTTCCGGCGTCAGCGTGTTCAGATCGACGCGCTTGCTGGTTTCCGTGTTCGGTTCCCAGTGCACCTTCGGCCATGCGTCGAGCGACGGCGCTTCGAGCCTGGCGACGCCCGAACCGTCGAGCGTGAAGTGCGCGTGGCGGGTCGCCGCGCAGTTCGGGATGATCGCGATCGGCTTGGACGCGGCGTGCGTCGGCGCAGCCATGATCTTGACGTCGAGCACAGTGGAGAGGCCACCGAGACCCTGCGCGCCGATACCGAGCGCGTTGACCTTCTCGTGCAGTTCGACGCGCAGCTCTTCGATCCAGTCCTTCGGGCCGCGTGCGATCACGTCCTGGATGTCGATCGGGTCCATCAGCGATTCCTTCGCCATCACCATCGCTTTCTCAGCGGTGCCGCCGATGCCGATGCCCAGCATGCCCGGCGGGCACCAGCCGGCGCCCATCGTCGGCACGGTCTTCAGAATCCAGTCGACGATCGAGTCCGACGGGTTCAGCATCGCGAACTTCGACTTGTTCTCCGAGCCGCCGCCCTTGGCCGCCACCTGCACGTCGACGGTGTTGCCCGGCACGATCTCGTAGTGGATCACGGCCGGCGTGTTGTCCTTGGTGTTCTTGCGCGCGCCTTCGGGCGGGCTCACGATCGAGGCGCGCAGCACGTTGTCCGGGTTCAGGTAACCGCGGCGCACGCCTTCGTTGATCATGTCGGTGACGCTCATCGTGGCGCCGTCCCAGCGCACGTCCATGCCGACCTTCACGAACACCGTGACGATGCCGGTGTCCTGGCAGATCGGGCGCTTGCCTTCGGCGCACATGCGGCTGTTGGTCAGGATCTGCGCGATCGCGTCTTTCGCTGCCGGGCTCTGTTCGAGCTCGTATGCGCGGCCGAGCGCTTCGATGTAGTCGAGCGGATGGTAGTAGCTGATGTACTGCAGCGAATCAGCGATGCTCTGGATCAGATCTTCCTGTTTGATGACGGTCATGGCTAGCTCAGTGGGGAGGCGCTTGTTGTCGGATCGCAGCGCGTGCGGTCAGTCTTGCGCCTTCAGGGGAGTGGAAACCTTGATGCCGCCCACGGCGTGCAATGCCGCGGGCTCTTCGAAATGCTTGGGATGCGTGTGCGTGGTGAGGCGGTCGACGAGCGCCATCACGAGCGCGGAAACGAGGAACGTGACGTGGATTATCACCTGCCACATGATCGTGTGCGTCGTGTTCTGGTCGGGGCTGATGAAGGTCTTCAGCAGATGGATCGACGAGATGCTGATCAGCGCCATCGACAGCTTTACTTTCAGCACGCCGGCGTTCACGTGATCGAGCCATTCCGGTTCGTCCGGATGGCCGTCGAGGCCCAGGCGCGACACGAACGTTTCATACCCGCCGATGATCACCATGATCAGCAGGTTCGAGATCATCACCACGTCGATCAGGCCCAGCACGACGAGCATGATGCTGGTTTCGTCGAGCTTCATCGCGTCCGACACCAGATGCCAGACTTCCTTCAGGAACAGCACGACGTAGACTGCCTGCGCGACGATCAGCCCGAGATACAGCGGCACCTGCAGCCAACGGCTCATGAAAACGAGGTGGGGCAGCGCGCGCATAGGGCGGCGCGGACGGGCAGAGGCGGGTCGCGAAGCGGACATAGGCAACGGTCAGATGAAGCGGGGGTGATGTAACACGGGCTAGGCGCCGACGGCGGCGCGGGGCGCGGCCATCGAAGGATCGCGAGACTCGCGTCGGGCGCCGTATTGTACAGCGTCGGTCGAATCTGCTGCTCCGCGGCGGGCAGCGCGCCGGCCATACTGGAATTACGATGCGACCGGCGGCACGCTGCGCGCCTTCAGGCTCGCGAGAGCGATACCCGCGACCACGCAGGCAAGCGCGATGCCGTGCGCGAGCGTGGGCCGCTCGCCGAGGAACACGATGCCGTAGAGCGCCGCGGCGACCGGCAGCACCGCGCTGAACACGCCGGCGAGACTGCCTGGCACGTGGCGGATGCCTTTCATCCACAGCCAGAACGAGAAGATGCTCGCCGACAGCCCGTACCACAGCACTAGCATCCAGACGCTCGACGGCACCGCGCGATAGTCGAAATGCGCGAGCGCGCCGGCGCCGAGCGGCAGCATCAGCAACAGGCCGAACAGATGCGTGTACGCGCAGATGTCGATCGGCGCGAGCGTCTGCGTGAGGCGGCGCGACAGGATGACGTACAGCGATTCGCAGCACACGGCGCCGAGCACCATGAAGTTGCCCGCGAGCGAGCCGGTGCCGGCCGTCGCATACGCGCCCGCCTCGCCGTGCGCGACATTGATGACGACGACGCCGACGATCGCCAGCACGATCGATGCGATCGCGCGGCCATCCGGCCGCTCCTTCAGGATCAGCCACGACAGCAGTGCGACGACCGCCGGAATCGTGCTCGTGATCACGCCGGCCGCGACCGCGCTGGTGCGCGCGACGCCGTTGAGCATCAGCAGCGTGAAGCCGAAGGTGCCGAATAGCGCTTGCAAAAACAGGTTGATCCATTCGTCGCGTTTGACGCGGCGCAGTTTTGTCACGCGCAGGAGCGGCCATAGCACGGCCATCGCGATCACGAAACGCAGCAGCGCGAACAGCGGGACGGGAACGAAGGCGACGATCGATTTACCGATTCCGACATTGCTGCCGACCAGCAGCATCGAGGTAATGAGAAGCAGGGCGTAGCGATTCAAGCTGGAATCCGGACGGCTAGTTCAGTTAGCATTGTAAGAGGCCGTGCGACCGGGCGTAAGGGTGCGAAAGCGGGCGACCGGAGGGTGCATTTGGTTCGCATCAGCGGCATGCGATGTGCTGCGGATGAACGTAGAACGGGCGATCTTTTCCGCGCGCATCTCGTCTGATCAACGTGCAAGCACGTCGGTGGCTCGCCCGATCTAAGGGTTTTCGCTTGCAGATCAACACGATGCACGTAAGTGGCCGGTAAGTTGCGGCGCTTATGGTTGAGCCTGACGCGGGTGATGGATCGAGCAGGGCGCCCGCAAGCACGGATGTTGCGATGCCGCACGCACGCGCGTTTGACGGCATTGCGAGGTGGGAGGCAGCGCCGCTCGTGGCGGCTCGAACAGGATAAGGCGCGCGCGCGATGCGCGCCGGTACAGGTTTTTCCGTTTTTCATCTTCACCAAGGGGTTGTCGATGTCTGCGATTGAATCGGTTCTTCAGGAACGCCGCGTTTTTCCGCCCTCCGCTGACACGGCGAAGGGTGCCACGATCTCTGGCATGGACGCGTACCGGGCGCTCGCCGCCGAAGCGGAGCGCGACTACGAAGGCTTTTGGGGGCGTCTTGCGAAGGAGACGCTCAGTTGGCACAAGCCATTTACGAAGGTGCTCGACGAATCGAAGGCGCCGTTCTACACGTGGTTCGAGGACGGCCAGCTGAACGCGTCGTATAACAGCATCGACCGTCACGTCGAGGCGGGCAACGGCGGGCGCGTCGCGATCGTGTTCGAAGCCGACGACGGCACCGTCACCAACGTCACCTATCAGGATCTGCTGCAACGCGTATCGCGCTTCGCGAATGCGCTGAAAAAACGCGGCGTGAAGAAGGGCGATCCGGTCGTCATCTATATGCCGATGTCGATCGAGGCCGTCGTCGCGATGCAGGCATGCGCGCGTATCGGTGCGACGCACTCGGTCGTGTTCGGCGGCTTCTCGTCGAAGTCGCTCAACGAGCGGCTCGTCGACGTCGGCGCGGTCGCGCTGATCACGTCCGACGAACAGATGCGCGGCGGCAAGGCCTTGCCGCTGAAGAGCATCGCCGACGAAGCGCTCGCGCTCGGTGGCTGCGAGAAGGTCAAGAGCGTGATCGTGTACCAGCGCACCGGCGGCAAGGTCGCGTGGGACGCGGCGCGCGACCTGTGGATGCACGAACTCACGCAGGGCGAGTCGGACCAGTGCGCGCCCGAATGGGTCGACGCCGAGCATCCGCTCTTCATCCTCTATACGTCGGGCTCGACCGGCAAGCCGAAGGGCGTGCAGCACAGCACTGGCGGCTATCTGCTGTGGGCCGCGCAAACGCTGAAGTGGACCTTCGACTGGCGTCCCTCCGACGTGTTCTGGTGTACCGCCGACATCGGCTGGATCACCGGCCATAGCTACATCACGTACGGACCGCTGACGCTCGGCGGCACGCAGGTCATGTTCGAAGGCGTACCGACCTATCCGAACGCCGGACGCTTCTGGCAGATGATCGCGAAGCACAAGGTCACGCTGTTCTATACGGCGCCGACGGCGATCCGCTCGCTGATCAAGGCCTCCGAGGCCGACGCGAAAGTGCATCCGAAGAGCTACGACCTGTCGACGTTGCGCATCATCGGCACGGTCGGCGAGCCGATCAATCCGGAAGCGTGGGTGTGGTACTACGAGAACGTCGGCGGCGGCCGTTGTCCGGTCGTCGATACGTGGTGGCAGACCGAAACCGGCGGCCACATGATCGCGCCGATGCCCGGCGCGACGCCGCTCGTGCCGGGTTCGTGCACGCTGCCCCTGCCGGGCATCATGGCCGCGGTCGTCGACGAAACGGGCCAGGACGTGCCGAACGGGCAGGGCGGCATTCTGGTGGTCAAGCGTCCGTGGCCGGCGATGCTGCGCAACGTGTGGGGCGATCCGGACCGCTACAAGAAGAGCTACTTCCCCGAGGAACTCGGCGGCAAGCTCTACCTCGCCGGCGACGGCGCGGTGCGCGACAAGGAAACCGGCTACTTCACGATCATGGGCCGCATCGACGACGTGCTGAATGTGTCGGGCCATCGTCTCGGCACGATGGAGATCGAGTCGGCGCTGGTCGCCAATCCGCTCGTCGCGGAAGCTGCCGTGGTGGGCCGCCCCGATGCGACGACCGGTGAGGCGGTATGCGCGTTCGTCGTGCTCAAGCGTGCGCGTCCGCAAGGCGAAGAGGCCGTCAAGCTCGCGAACGAACTACGCAACTGGGTCGGCAAGGAGATCGGTCCGATCGCGAAACCGAAGGACATCCGCTTCGGCGAGAACCTGCCGAAGACGCGGTCGGGCAAGATCATGCGTCGTCTGTTGCGCTCGCTCGCGAAGGGCGAGGAGATTACGCAGGACGTGTCGACGCTGGAAAACCCGGCGATTCTCGACCAGCTCGGCGAGTCGATTTAAAGCGTTGTAAGCGGGTCCGCTGGACGGCGGCGGTGTGTCGATCGACACACCTGCCGGTGTATCGAGCAGACCCGTCGTTCGAGCGGACGGCCTGCACCATGTCATTGGGCGGACAATCCCAATTGCCTCGCCGTTGCCTTTTTGATACATAGGCGCATGGCCGCGCCGCACCTATCCTCCCATGCCACGTTGAACCCCCCGCCCGAACCGCCTCCGGTCTCGGCGGCGATGGCGCTCGCGCATCGCAAGTACTGGCGCTTCAACCTCGCGCTGATCGCGGTGCTGATGACGCTCGGTTTCTTCGTCTCCTTCGTCGTGCCGTTGCTGGCGCCCGCGCTCGCGCAGGTGCGCGTTGGCGGCTTCAGCCTGCCGTTCTACTTTGGCGCGCAGGGCGCGATCCTGATCTACCTCGCGTTGATCGTCGTCTATATCGTGCTGATGCAGCGCGCCGATCGTCAGTTGCAGCGCGCGTTCGAAGCGGATTCGCAGCGCGATGCCGCAAGCGCTCCCGCCGCGGATTCCACCCGCGGCGCGAACGATGAAGTCAACGTCGGCACGGATGCGCCGGCCGCGCGCGGACGCTGAACCGATGAAGCTCACGCATCGGCTGATCCGCTCGTACACGCTCTATACGCTCGGCTTTCTGCTGTTCGTCTATGTGATGTGGCGCATCGAGCGCAGCACCGGTCCCGGCGTGTGGATCGGCTATGTGTTCCTGTTCGTGCCGATCGCGGTGTATGCGGTGATCGGCGTGCTGTCGCGCACGTCCGATCTGGTCGAATACTACGTGGCCGGGCGGCGCGTGCCGTCGGCGTTCAATGGCATGGCGACCGCGGCCGACTGGCTGTCGGCCGCGTCGTTCATCGGTCTCGCGGGCTCGATCTACGCGACCGGCTACGATGGCCTCGCGTACCTGATGGGCTGGACCGGCGGCTATTGTCTCGTTGCGTTCCTGCTCGCGCCGTATGTGCGCAAGCTGGCGCGCTACACGATTCCCGACTTTCTCGGCACGCGCTATTCGAGCAACGCGGTGCGCGGCCTCGCGGCGCTCGCCGCGATCCTGTGCTCGTTCGTTTATCTGGTCGCCCAGATTCAGGGTGTCGGGCTGATCGCGACGCGCTTTATCGGCGTCGATTTCGCGGTCGGCATTTTCTGCGGGCTCGCGGGCATTCTGGTGTGCTCGTTTCTGGGCGGCATGCGCGCGGTGACGTGGACCCAGGTCGCGCAGTACATCATCCTGATCCTCGCGATGCTGATCCCGGTGTCGATGATCGCCCACAAGGACGGCCTCGGCTGGGTGCCGCAATTCAGCTATGGGCGCCTGATGGAGCGCATGGAAGGGCTCGAGAAACAGGTGCGCGACGCGCCGCTCGAGGAGCGCGTGCGCGACGACTATCGACGCCGTGCCGCGCTGATGCAGATGCGGCTCGATACGCTGCCGCAATCGTTCATCGACGAGAAGCAGCGGCTCACGCAGGAGGTCGGCGATCTGCGCCGCCATAACGGTCCGTTGCGCGAGATCAAGGAACGTGAGCGTGCGCTCGAACAGTTTCCGCGCGATGCCGCCGCTGCCCAGATCGTCTGGAGCCAGAAGCGCGACGACATGCTGATGCGGGCGACCGCCCCGGTGCCAATGCACGAACCGTTTCCTGCTGTCGCCGATGAAGACCGGGGCACGCATGCGCGTAACTTTTTGTCGCTGCTGCTGTGTCTGTCGCTTGGCACGGCGAGCCTGCCGCATATCCTGACGCGCTATAACACGACGACGTCGGTCGCGTCGGCGCGCCGCTCGGTGGGGTGGACGCTCTTTTTCGTCGCGCTGTTCTATCTGACCGTGCCGGTGCTGGCGGTGCTGATCAAGTACGAGATCCTGTCGAATCTGGTCGGCCATCATTTTGCCGATCTGCCGCAGTGGCTGATGCAATGGCGCAAGGTCGAACCGAGCCTGATCAGCCTTGCCGACACGAACGGCGACGGCATCGTGCGCTGGAGCGAGATCCAGATGCAGCCCGATATGGTCGTGCTCGCGGCGCCCGAGATCGCGGGGCTGCCGTATGTGATGTCGGGCTTGATCGCGGCGGGGGCGCTGGCGGCGGCGCTATCGACCGCGGATGGTCTGCTGCTGACGATCGCGAATGCGTTGTCGCACGACGTCTATTACCACATGGTCGATCCGAATGCGTCGAGCCAGCGGCGCGTGACGATCTCGAAGATTCTGCTGCTGGGTGTCGCGCTGTTCGCGTCGTATGTGGCGTCGCTGAATACGGGGAATATTCTGTTTCTGGTCGGCGCGGCGTTTTCGCTGGCGGCGTCGAGTCTGTTTCCGGCGCTGGTGCTCGGCGTGTTCTGGAAACGCACCACGCGCTTCGGCGCGGTGGCGGGGATGGTCGCGGGGCTCGTCGTGTGCATCTACTACATCGTGTCGACGTATCCGTTCTTCACGCAGATGACGGGCTTCACGGGCGCGCGCTGGTTCGGCATCGAGCCGATCAGCTCGGGCGTGTTCGGCGTGCCGGCGGGGTTTCTCGTGGCGATCGGGGTGAGTTTGATCGATCGCAAAGCGGACGCTTATACGATCGCGCTGGTCGACTATATCCGGCATCCGTAGGCGGTTTTCTCGCGGCGTTGGCGGGGGTGTGGCGCACGGCGCGAAGTTTGCTATAATTCGGCTCCCCGCCGGAGAGATGGATGAGCGGTTTAAGTCGCACGCCTGGAAAGCGTGTATAGGTTAATAGCCTATCGGGGGTTCGAATCCCCCTCTCTCCGCCACTTCTGGGATAATCCGCTGATGGAACGGATATCCCTGTCAGTCAAAGAGTTACAGCAGGCTGGTGTGCCAAAATGGTGTGCCAAGATGGTCGCTGACTCGATGCTCTCCCTCTACAGACGCAAGGACGGAAAGTCACCATATTGGTGGCTGAAATTCGTCGTGCCGGAACCATTGCATGCGCAACTTGGCGCGCTGAAGCGCGTGTCCACGGGACATACGGACAAGGTTCTCGCACGCAAGGAAGCGCTGCGTCGGGTTGCCGAGTGGTGTGCGCCCCTCCTTGACCCCGCTCCTCCGACGAACGTATCGCCAGAAAGCGAGTCCGAAGATAGGTTGCTCGAGCCGTTCGTGCGGTCAGTCCTCCTCACCCACGAACTGATTGATGAGCTGTGTCGCGCGCGACGTGAGGCCACGATGTGGAGCAGGGAAGATGACGCGAACGGCGTGTCGTTCGACGGGCTTGAGCAGGTGATAGAGGACAAAACGGGTGTCGAACCAGT
Organism: Paraburkholderia sp. JPY465; assembly: GCF_050436725.1. Classification (NCBI taxonomy): domain Bacteria; kingdom Pseudomonadati; phylum Pseudomonadota; class Betaproteobacteria; order Burkholderiales; family Burkholderiaceae; genus Paraburkholderia; species Paraburkholderia sp. JPY465. Next base: position 2,252,964 of record NZ_JBNDMT010000003.1, on the reverse strand, counting down.
GTCAGACAGAGCTGCCTCGCAGAAGCATGACGACCCTGCGCACCGCCCATTGCCGCCCGGCCTAGTCAAGAACACCAAGTTTGATGAACACGTCAGCGAATGGCAGCCCCGTTTGCTGAGCGTCATCGAGCGCGGGCGAAACAGTGATGATTTTGATGACGTGGCCGATGAAGCCGTCGAGTTTGCGGCTGTGCTGGGCTATCGCGTCGGTAGCGACGACCCGTCGTTCGTCGCGTTTGTCCGAAACTTCGCCAGGGCCGACCTACGTGCCTACAAGGCCGTCCAGGGCGACGGCAGTGAAGCGGACGGGTTTGCTGCCGTCGCGCCCGCAGCGGGTTCGCACAAGCTGGACTATCTGTTGACGCAGTGGCGGGCCAATCGAACCCGCAATCTGAAGCCCGGCACGGTCGAGCTGTATGCGTCGCGGTTTCGCGTCTTCGTTGAACATGTGCAAGACATCCCGAGCCGCATCGTGACCCGGACGCATGTAACGCGCTTCCTCGAGGACAGCGTGTACGGCGGCCTGCTCACCGAGAAGACAGCGAACGGCGGCTATCTGCCCGCGCTACGGTCCATTTTCGGCTATGCGCTATCGGTTGAACTTATCGACCAAGACCCCACGCAGGGAATCAGCAAGCCGAAGCTGTCCAAAGCCGAGCGCGCCCAGCAGCAGAAACCGCGTATCCCCTTTTCCGCCGAGCAACTGAACGCCCTATTTTCCTCTGCGTGGTATGCGGGCGCGGCGCGCGATGTCGGGACCAGCACCGCCGTCAAGGGTAATGCCCGGTACTGGGTACCGCTGCTTGAACTGTTGCAGGTCCTGCGGCCAGAGGAAGCATGTCAGCTTGAGGTGACTGATGTCGGGGTTGTGAATGGTACGCACGCATTGCGCGTGGACGAGGTGTTGGAGGAAGTCGACGTCGACGATGGTCGTAGCGCGCTTGAGCGACGAAAGAGTGTCAAGTCTTACGCGTCCAAGAGGTGGCTGCCCGTGCATCAGACTCTTCTGGACTTGGGCTGGGTGGAGTTTGTATCGGCGCGCAAGGCAGAGTCGGCAACGGGCTGGCTGTTTCCCGAGTTGTCTCGTGGCAAGAACAACAGCGATGCGTTCGGCAAACGGTTCAATGATTTTCTTCACAAGCGACTGCGACTTGATGTGGTGCAGTACGGCTTGCGTCATTCGTGGGAAGACGAGCGGAGGCGTGCCATGGCGCATGCTGCCAGCACACACGGCACTTGGCCGCCGGGGATATACTTTGCGATTGCAGGCCGCGCTGCGACCGAGAAAGAAGAGGGTTCCGGAGCAAACTACGGTGAAGGCTACGACCTCGAGGACATGAAGTTTTTTCTGGACCAGTTGCAGTTCAAGGGCGTCATCTGGCCTGCCCGTTGGCCTGAATGGGCAAAATTCTTCGGGCCTGAGGCTGATGCCAGCGCACATCGCTGACGGCTTAGTAGTCGCCCGCTCTTTGGTGGTGCTGGAGGCGGTGAGATTCGACGCCACCGGTTAGGTTGCCTTTATTATCAAAGACTTACGCGTCGCAGTGCAAGGCGGTTTGTACCAGTCATCTGTACCATATTTTGCACCGTGCGTTCAGGATAGGTCCGGCTCGCGCGGCCAAAGCGGCGGCGGACACCAGCAGGCCGACCGTGGGGCACAACAACGAGGGAGCGGCCTCCGACGTATTTCTCAGCAGACCGCCCCAGCCACCTACCGGGTCGACAACACTACACCGCGGTGAGCAAGTCTTTCAAGAACGGGAATTCCATGCCGCATACGTCTTCAATCTGTTGTCTGACGTTGGCATGCATGGCCTTGTCGTGCGTACAGACGGTGAGGTAGTAATTTTGGCCTTCATGCTTCGCATAAATCAGCCACTCACCGGCAAGCCTGTTTTCATCGTGCAGGCGCAGGTAGTTGCCGTGCACGACGTCAGACGCCAGCGCCGCTAAGTCTTCCGCCTGCACGTAGCGAACCACTCCGACGGCTTCGGCCTCTTTCACGCGCTGTTCGAACAGTGGCATCCCATGAATGTCCATTTCGCGCTTGATGTTCTTTGCCAGCGAAGGTAGGGACATGACCTGGTAATGCTTGTGCCAGAGGCCTTTGAGCGGCAGGTGGTTCAGTTGGCTACCCGGCTTGAAACCGCTATTCATGCCGCTTTCCAGCGCCTTGATTTCGCGGATGACGCATGACGGTTCCATCACGCCGGCGATTGATGCCGCAAATAGGTTCAGGACCAGCAGCGCGCTATAGCGCCCCGGAGCGATGGTATCCAGCCCGGTACGCGGGATGAAGGCCTCTACGTCGTTGGCGTGCCTGGTGCCGTCCTGGTCGTGGGCTTCTATCTTCCAGCGGCGGGTCAGGGCGGTGGAAGGCGTTTCGGGGGTACCGATGGCTTCAGGAATCGTATTAGTCATATGGTCCCTGTCGGGAGTAGCGACGAGCCAATGTAGCATCAAAACCAAGTGATAAATGCGCCGCTCTTCCCTCGGCCGCAGTACCGCCCGATGCGATGGCCGTCGGCGCGAAGCGCTGCAAACTGCGTCTCTGCCGAGCCCCCGGACCGAATGGCCGAGGCTGCGGGCCACCGTCGAACTGCTGGCCTATGCATTTCGCATCAGCGCCTCTGTACAAAATCCTCCAGTGCTTGAAACTCAAGTTCGCGCGTCAGCTTCTCGTCTGAGGACGCTATCTGGCGAAGACTTTCGTTAAGGTCGGGCGGAGCGAAACGATTTTTGTCGATGACCGCGACCAGAAGTGATAACGCTGGTCCTGGAAACCGCTCGCCAATTTTCTGCGCGTTCATCTCCTTGAGCATCTGGTAGGGATACGAAATCGGCTTGAGCCATCGCTTGACGGTGTCGAGGGCATCTGGAAACTCCCTGTCGGCGGCCACTGCTATCCTCGCAAAAATCTCCGGCAGTCGCTCGCCTGATGACGCCGGGGATTTCGGCCAGACATTTGCGAGATACGGGTGCACTGCCAGCGCCCAGTATTCACTGTGCCTCGCGCTAGCACCTTTCAATGCGCTATGCACTGCTTGTGCACTGGCATAAAGTCCATCGTCCGGCAGTGTCCGCACCGCCTTCTGCAGCTCTGACCGGCTGAAAATGTCTGTCGTGTCGAGTGCGGCAAGGGTCAGCATTGAGGCGTAGTTCACGCGGGCATCGCCAAATCGCTCGTATTGATGTGCCGACTCTAAGAACGGTGCCTTCAATTCGATGAGCAGGTCCCTGTGAAGTCGGGGCGCCCAAAGATAACCCGTCCACGCGGCATATGCCTCTCGGTCTGACTTCTGCCAGTTGAAAAGCGGGAGCAGATTCGCTTGCGCCCACATACGGTCAACCCTATAGAGTGCGACCACATTGGAAGCGAGGAGAGTTCGCCCGTGGCGGAAGCGATTGACCGCTGGGTCGCACAGCCGCGTGAAAATCGAGGCTATGGTCAGCGGCAGTCCTTGATTGTCTTTAAGCGGTTCGCTGAACCACCAGTTGAGGAGGGCCTGAGTGACCTGTCCGACGGGATTGCTCATTGACCGCATCACCGCGTCGTCGGCGTCAGGGAAATCGTCGGCCGGCAATCGCAGTACGCGCTCGCAGATGGAAACGAACGTTGCTTGATGTGCAGCCAGCTGCTTACCCACTTCGTGCAACCACCAGGCTGTCGCGTCGACCACTTCCGCAAAGACATCGTCAGGCATCGAGAGCACGCAGTTCGCGAGTCGATTCCACGTGCGTCGGACAAGACCGTCATTGCTCCATGTGCTCAATGCTTCTCTCCAGCGCTCTTTTGGCCACACGTGACGCGCAGCGAGGTCAAGCAGGGCGACAATCGCAACGGGGGAGTCGGTACGGCACAGTTCTCTCCAGTCATCCTCCCTGAAGAGCGCTCTTTCGGGCTCCTTCTGGAGCCAGGTTGTCAATGCGCTACGCTGTCTGGGTGCGATGTCAATTTGGGGCTGGAAGTGATAGTCAGGGTCACCGGTACCGCTCATCCAGTGAGCAAACTCTTCCCGCTCGAAATCGCCGCCAACCTGCCATTGCGGATACTTGGCCTCCAGTTCAGCAAGCCGCTCCGTCGCACCTGCGATGACAGCACCACCTCCAGCTTTGAACTTTGCGAGCCGCAACCACTGCGTCCGCTCAACGATTTCGTCCCAGCGTACATCGTCGATGTCTTCTTTGAACATTCGCCGGGGGGGACCAGCGAGGATTGCCTGTTGCAGGCGTGCCGCTGGGTGCAGCGTCAACCACTTTGAGCTGGTTGCCAAAAGCCGCATCGTCTCCCGCTGTGTTTCGGTCGACCATAGCCACCATGCGTCATCTTCCAGCAGCCACTTGACCCAAGCGCCAGTCGACTTGTCACCTTCCTCGCGTGCCGCGTTGAGCGCGAGTCTCATAAACGTCGGATACGGAATCTGTCGCAACGCATTCATGAGGTCGTGTGCTTGTTCCGGATTGGACTGGAAGATGGCACTCCAGGAATCTCGGACAAGTTCAATCAGAAGGGTCCAGTCTTTGTAGTGTCGGTTCTGCCAGTGCTCAATGATGGAAGGCATGTGCCACATGCTTGAGTCACTATGTTCATTCGCTTGCCCAATTTCTCTCATCAGGTCTAGCACGTCACGGAGCGCTTCGCATGCAATTCCAAATAGGTGCGGAAGGGCGTTTTGCCATTGCAGCGAACCCCTGACTTCCTCCATCGCGGTCCGCAGATGGTCCTCCGCCAGTACAACTTCGGCACTCACAAGATGTCGGAGTTGTTGTTCGTGCTCCGCATCGACGGGCGTTTCACTCTGGAGCCGGAGTGGCTTGCGGAGAATCACTCGAGCACTCAGGAATTGCTTGAACTGCAAGCGCAGCGCAGTGGTCATGCCATCGCGCAGGAAGTGCCTCACCCACTCGAAAATATGAAAGTCCATATTGGCTGACCCGACGCGGCCCAGCAGAACCAGGTTCCACAACGTGCGCATCGCGGGTCGAGGAATGCCATTCGGCGAGTCATCCTTGAACCGCTTAATTTCCTCAGTGCTCTCTCGGTCCTCCATCTGCGCCGTTTCTTCAAGCCTGGTGCGGACTTGGGTGGCAAATTGCTCGCTGAGGTGGCCGCCGCGACTGGCAAGCCAGAGGAGCAGTTCTGGGGCGTCGAGATATCGCACCAGCCACAGGGCGAGATAGGACATCACGCGGTCCATGGGGCGCGGGTTGGCTCCGTGGCTGACGATGCTCATCTGGGGCGCTAGACTGTACGGCATCGGCCGATGTGCCAAGCTGAATCTTAGTTTCGAGTCGACCTCTTTGTCCGGCGCAACGCCGAATCGGGAAAGGTCTGTGTGCTCGAACCGCGTGTCGCAAAAGTGCGGAAGCCAGTCCAGCGTCGGCGCGGGGGAGTGTTCCGCAAAAAGTCTCGCAGGCGTTCCATCGGGCTCACTAAAGGCCCATAGCATGCGGCCGACTAGGTCATCTTCGACCGTGCTCGCGAGTGGGCCTGCAAGGATGCAATCCTGGACGATTTTCCCTTTGCCACGAGCTCCTGCGCTGTATGTGTTTTCCCAGGCACGGATGGTCTTGTGAAGGTTGGAATGGTCCTTCGTTTCTTTATACAGCAGTGGCACGACATTCTTTGCCCGCCATTCCCGTGAGGCCTTGTCATGAGACGCCTTTGTTCCTGCATAGGAACCGAAGGCAAACATCTCCGGAGATGCTTCTCCGCGTAGTCGGTCGGCGGCTAGAGCATCCGTCATATAGCGGAGCACAGGGTCGGCCAGACTATAACCGACGAAGCAGACGACATAGTTGCGAAAGAGTTCGCTCACGAAGCGTGCGGCCCATCTTTCGGTCAAGTAGGCAAGGCCGAAGTCGCCGCTTGAAATGACTAGGCGGTCGAGTTCATCACTGGTAGGGCTCTCGCTCAGGAGCCCATGCAGATACACAAGTCCATTCCATCGGTTCTTCGGGACCGGTAGCAGCGGAGCACAGAAGGGCTCGAGCTTCAGACCGTCGCGCGCGATGACCTCTTCAAACAGGCGGTCGAAGTTCGTTGTGATGAGCCGCGTCGACCCCTTCCTTGTTTTTGCCAGCGATAAAAGCGCGCGATGCGTGGTGAGAGCGTCGCGAGCCGCTAAATCGGGCGTCAGGACTCTGGCCATTTCGCGGCGAACTACCTCTCTGCTCTCGAGTTCGTCTTCTAGTAGTCCGACGGCAATGTCGTACTGTTGGTTAGTGATGGCGGCTTCTTGCACATCGTTCGGAACTGGCTGCAGTGAATCGTACAGCTTATTCACGAGACTCTTGAAACCTGGTAAGCCAGCGGGAAACGAGATGCCCGCGCCACAAAAGAACACGACCCGGCCTTCCTCATGCGCTAGCAGAAGAGTCTCGGGGATGGTCGGCCCATTCTTGATGAACTGCACTGGTTTGTCTCTCAGAGGTTATATCAACGCTTCCTGCATCAATCTTATTTGCGCTCCAGGCGATTGGCGGCCGCGGAAATCTATCTGCACAGGCTACCCGCGCAGGCGACACCCATGTGGTGACTTCCCAAAAGCGCTTGGCACCGCGCGCGAGAGCAGATGATACTGCTCGGTCACCATTTGCTGTTAACTGCTGGCACATCCAACGTCCGACAGAACAGCTGCCCTCGGTCCTTGCCGAGTCGCATGTCGTTACCGTGGGCCTGCCAGTCCGAGCAGCCAACCCGCGGTTTGTGCGCAGTCGCCTAAGTCAAGTTCGAGACTTGTCTTGAAAATCGAGGCGATTAGGCTTCGCACACCTGCCCATAGCCGTGGGCGGGCCCGTACGACACATTGCGATTGGGAGCATCACTGTGACGCATTTGAGACTCGTGGCCGGGACCGACGTGAAAGGATGCTGAGCATCGCAGACAAGCCGCGCCTGGTGTGGCTCGGATACGAGCTAGTGCGGCGACCGGAACGTGGCCGAACGGCGTGGACCTGGCGTCGTCCGTCAAGCGAAATGGCAGAGCACCATGCGCTCATCGCTGAATACACCAACAAGCGCAGCGTCAACTTTCTGGGCGGGCTGCTGCAGACTGCACCGACTGCAACCGGGGCTATGCCAGATGCATGAGTGCGCTTAAAAGGCACACTTCGGGGCGACTCGCACGCGCATGTAGGACTTCGACGTCGGACTGAACCGCCCCGGGTTTCCCGGAGACTATTTTGCTTGAGTCATGCCACGGCGGCAGACCCAGCGAGATTTGCATAATAAGCGGCTTCGGCCTGCGCGGGTGGAATGTTGCCGATGGGGCCGAAGAGCCGACGATTGTTGAACCAGTCCACCCATTCGAGCGTCGCCATTTCAACGGCCTGCAGATTGCGCCACGGTCCGAGGCGATGGATGACCTCTGCCTTGTACAAGCCGTTGATCGTTTCAGCCAGTGCGTTATCGTAGGAGTCGCCCACGCTGCCCACCGACGGCTCGATGCCCGCCTCGACCAGCCGATCCGTATAGCGGATCGATACGTATTGCACGCCGCGGTCGCTGTGATGGATCAGCCCGTCCTGCTGCGCCGGCTGTCGTTCGTACAAGGCCTGCTCCAGTGCGTCCAGAACGAAGTCCGTGCGCGCCGAGCTCGACACGCGCCAGCCGACAATGCGTCGGGCGAACACGTCGATGATGAACGCGACATAGACGAAGCCCTGCCAGCTCGATACATAGGTAAAATCTGAAACCCACAGCGCATTGGGCCGTTCGGCCGTGAATTGCCGCTTCACCAGATCCTTCGGGCACGGCGTCGAACCATCGCTCACTGTCGTACGTACCGTCTTGCCCCGCACCACGCCGCGCAGGCCCATCTGCTTCATCAGCCGCTCGACCGTGCAGCGCGCCACGACAATGCCTTCGCGCTTCAATTGCGTCCAGACCTTGTCTGCGCCATAGACCTGGAAGTTTTCTTCCCACGCGCGCCGGATCTCATCCTTGAGCATCCTGTCACGCTGGGCCCGCGGCGGCACCAGGTCAGGATTGGCGCGGCGAGCCACATGGGTGTAGTACGTCGACGGTGCGATTGGCAGCACCCTGCAGATCGGCTCGACCCCGTAGACGTGCCGGTGATCATCGATGAACGTGATCATCACTTCGGTCGGCGGTCGAGCTCCGCCTGTGCGAAATACGCTGACGCCTTGCGCAGGATTTCATTGACCTGCCGAAGCTCACGTACTTCCCGCTCCAGTTCCTTGAGCCGATCCTGCTCCTGCGTACTCGTGCCCGGGCGCAAACCCCGATCCCGCTCCTCCTTGCGCACCCAGCTACGCAGCGTCTCGCCCGAGCAGCCAAACTTCGCCGCAATCGACGCGATCACTTTCCATTGCGATTCCCGGTCGCCTTGATGTTCCAGCACCATTCGCACAGCCCGCTCACGCACTTCCGGCGAGTATCTTGGGGATTTCTTCTTCGTGTTTTCCATAGCTCCATTTTCTCAAGAAGTGGAGTCTCCGGAAAACCCGGGGCGGTTCAGACCGAACGACGTTCAAACGCAGGCGCAGCGTTGGATTTCGCCAGTGATTCCCCGGTTGGCTTCCCGCTTGCTTGCTGACTGAATGCTGTACAGAGTCGAGCGCGACACGCCGAACTGGCGGCTGATTTCGCCGACCGACATGTCACTGTTCTTCGTCATCGCCAGCGCGGCTTTCCGTTGCTTCGCGTCCAGCGCGGGCGGCCGACCACCACGGCGACCGCGTGCCCGGGCGCCTTCAAGGCCCGCGAGGGTGCGCTCGCGGATGAGTTCGCGTTCGAACTCAGCGAGCGCACCGAATAGGTGGAAGACGAGCCTCCCGACGAAGCCGCCCGTGTCAATTGACTCCTTCACAGACCTGAGCTTCACGCTGCGCTCGTCGAGTTCACCGACGATGCGGATGAGGTCCTGGAGATTTCGCCCCAGCCGGTCCAGTCGCCAGACGACGAGGGTGTTGCCCTCCCGCAGCGCCTTCAGGCAGTGCTCGAGTTCCGGCCGTCGGCATTCTTGCCGCTCGCCGTGTCTTCATAGATGGTTGTCGCGCCCGTTTCTTTCAGCGCATCGCGCTGAAGGTCGGGGTGTTGATACGCGGATAAAACTGAGCCACTTCCGCTAGAAATTTGCATCGAAAATTGACCTACATGTTCAACTTCCTGCTTGGACGCCAGGCAGGAGAACGGAGTGATATCTTTCCAGACGAGACGTCATTGAGCAGGGGCTTTACCTGATGTCCAAACATGCCCGACTGAGGGCATGCTGACCGTTCGTCAAGCGTATGAAGGTCTGACGCCGTAGCCTGAAGTCTGATGCTTTTTACCTGTAGCTACCACGCATGTATGCCTCGTACCTGTCGAAGGACTCATCTTGTCGCAGGTGAGCGTAAGCCTTGAGGACTGTCTCTAGACGGTCATTGAGAAGTACCGTTACGGTCAGGAAATCATTGGGATGCTTTCGCAGATAGTCGGTGGCGACCAGATGACGAAAAGCATGCGGTCCGAAGCCGGGCGTCTCAGGGACTAGGCGTTTCATCAAGTTGGCGACGTGCGTGTTTTGGGTCTGCCACTTTTCGCCCTTGTTGTTGGGAAACAGCCAGATGGCACGCGGGTTTGACTGAACTAGACGGGGACGGTACTCTTCGAGATACTCCTCGATGCGAGGACTAAGGTCGCGCGGTAGCGGCGCGTCGTAGGCCTTCTCGTTAGAATGCCCGTCGTTTTTGAAGTCTCCCGGCGCATTAAATCGAATGCGCCATTGACCGTCTTGTCGTCGATACAATGCCCCGGCATTGTCGTTTCTCCAGGTCATGGTGACGTAGTTACGATTGCGCAGCGGATTCGCAATAAGCATCGACAGCAGCAACGCATCTCGCTTGGCTTCTGCTTCGCGACGGCCGCCCGTCGGCGCACTGGCCGCCTGCCGGTCCAACTCGCCAATTGCGCGAAGAATCGGTTTCAAAGGCTCTGAGAGGTCAAGCAACGCCTGTATAGGTTCGGCAGGGTTGCGCGAGAAGCCCTTTGCGTCATGCTTCCAAGCCGTGCACAAGGTGTGTGTCTCCTTGCACATGGTCTGCCAGGCTTCTGCGAAGTCAACGGGCAAGCACTCGAGAAAGGCCGGCTGCTGGGACAGATAGCCGGTGACAGGGTGAGTGACGCTGCCGGCCAGGTTTGCGAATGCGGCGTGCCCACCGTGCTCTAGCCCGTCAGAGCGTTCCGTGAGGAACTCCAGAAACGCGTCCACTGCGCGGGGTACAGCAAGCCATGCGAGTGTTTGTGCTTTTTCAGGTGCGCAACCGAAACCGCCGTCGGCTGCAGGTCGGGCAAGGAAGCCAAGAAAGCCGCGCAATACATTGAAATTCAAATCGGCGGTTTCGCACTTCCGGCCCCGCTTTTGCGTATATTTCGAAGCTGGTACTGCGACCTTGTCATCAGGCAACAGTCGCCATTTGCCGCGTTGTGACCGCTCAATTTGCGTATGCTTTGCTGTCTTGTAGTCGAAGAATGCCTGCCATTCCGCAGCAAGGCTGTCACCGATGTCGGCAGGTTTGAGCCGAAAGGCATCAGCGCAGCGCTTCCGGAGCCTGGTCCGATACGGTATCTCAGCGCGTTCGTTGAATTCTGTTGAGGCACTAGCTGGATGGCTATGCGATGGAATCAAACTTCGTAGGGAGTTGTCCTCCAACCCAAGGCACAGTTCAAGCCGGTGCACTGCAGGGAGGTCGCGACGTTCCGGTTCGGCTCCCTTAATCCAACGCTTTAGGGTCGCAGTCGAAGCGCCGGCGCGTTTGGCCAAGTCCACGGGGTCCTCACCAATGGCCGCGATGGCATGCCGCAACGCGACGTTGAAACTGCTGCGCTCGCCGACCTCAGTGCTGCCTGATAGCGACTGACGATGGCCGGCCATCATCGATTGCGCGGCATTTCGCCACGCTCCCAAGTGACTTCGTCTGTCAGCCTTCGTATGCTCGGACGTTGCAAGCGAATCACAATACGATTTGAGCTTCGCGTCGAAGTCGCCAAGCATTTCGCGGCCGACAACCGAGTCCAACGTCTTGCCATTGAAGGTGAGGTAGGAATTCAGCGTCGATAGTCGGTTTCGCATGACTTGCGAAACCGTTGCATCGGTAGCTGTCTGCACGTCGTGTTGTTGGTGAATCGCTTTTTCTCGCGAGATGAGTTCGTGATAAGTGAGGGTCATAGGCTGTTCGTTGTGCCCCCAGCCTTTCGCCAACGTGCGAGCATACTCGTTATCGGTATAGGTCGTGTGATAACGAACATTCTCTAAGTCATTGATTACACGTGAAACGCTCATATTTCCTCCATGCACAGGATTTGCAGTCCGGTGCTCAGAGTTTCGTTACGTGCCAGGCGGGGGCAGGGTTAGTTACCGCATGTATAGCCTCGAGGTTTAAACGCGAGCGCGGACATGCCCGGAGGGGCCGACTGTCAATTGCGAAGTGGGGAATCCGTTACGCGCATCCGAAGCATCGCGGCTGCGTTAGGCAGCGTGGCCGACACGTGCGGCTGCGGATTCGGTCCTGTATTTCGCGCCTTATGCGTGCGCCGCTCGTTTGTAATGTTCGAGCCCGATGGCTGGGGTGCCGACGGCCACTAATGCATCAGAGTTCGCCGTGATGGCAGCTAGTCGGATAAAGACGGTTCGCGACAGGCTCGGCGACCTTTTCCTTACCCATTGAATGTAAAGGAGGTTTCCGTATGTTGCCGCCGTCATATGCTTGGAAGGCAAATGGGCAGCGAATCGTTACACCGTTAGACTGGCAATCGCGAAGCGTTTGCGGTCCGATGTATAGCCAATAAGCTGAAAAGTTTTAGCTTGCGACTCAGATATCAAAGGAATGGCGCTCAAGTGCGCCAGTAGGCGGAAATCGATACCAATAAAGCTAACGTCAGGATGTTGTGGTGCGAGCGAATGCAGAAGGCTGCAAGCAGGGATAAAGTCGGTTCGCTACCTTTCAAGAAAAGCTCTTTTCGATATTGAAGAGAGTCTGACTGAAAAGACTTTTAATTCATGGTTTGACGTTTTGGCGCGAGAACCGTTTCTGCCACCGCGTCGGCGGCGCGCCGCCCAAAGTGCGCGAGGATTTAAGACGGCATGATTGCCAGAAGAGAAACGTGAGGGTCCTCACTGCCGGAGGAGCTTGGTCGATAGTCCGCTTAAGTTCGTGCTTTTTAGAGGAAGGCTGACTCTGGGTGCCGCCTCGCATTGTTTGCTGATTAAGCGGTGTACTGACCGCGAAGCCACATCCTGCTGCCACGTTGCCGCCCCCGCGCTCGCGGTAACTGTCGGAACCTTGCCAAAGTCGCTTGTATTGCAAGCGCGCCGGGCCATGGCAACGAGCCACCGCAACTAGAGCGTCGAGATTGGGATTTGCTTTCGCAAGTGAACGGACGCTATTTCCGAGCGGTTGCCGTTCGAGTCGGGGAATCGCCATCCGGTATCTCCTCGCCGGCAATTTCCAGCAACTCGGAAGGGTCCACGTTAAATGCCTCCGCGAGCAGGTAGATATTGTCGAGCGAAACATTCGTCTTCAACCGCTCAATCTGGCTGATGTAGGTGCGATGCAGCCCCGCGCGGTCGGCGAGTTCCTCCTGCGAAATTTTTTGGGCCGCGCGGAGTCGTTTGAGATTTTTGGAAAGGCGGCTCCGGAGTGCCACTTGCCCAGCCTTTAGTTGTTGGTTCATGGAACCAGAGCATGGCGGAACGCACCGTTTGTATCTACAGTCGTTGTGTCGACAGATTTTACATCTACATAGTTTACATCTACAGACTTTGCATCTAGACTGTCCTTGTTGAGGTTCGCTGAGTGACCTCACCCGAAGCACTTTTCTAGGCCGTGCGGCCGCTTACAGTGATTGCGACTTATTCATGAGCTACGGTTCGCGTTCCCGCGACCGCTCCCACGCCCTTGAAACGTTCACATTAACCCTCGATGGTTCTTGAAAAATTTCTTGCGAACTTCCGAATGCCACCAGCGTTATCAATGTGCGTCATCGAGTGGCGCGAGCGGGTTCTGAGGGGGCGGCCGACACTGCGCGCCGTTAAGTTTTTTTCAACTCAACAGCCTAAGGCGGGAGGATGGAATTCCGAGGCGGTGGATATGGCAGAAGTTCGAGATTGGAACCCAGCGCGGAGCGCGCACAAACGACTCAAACAGCTACAACAGGAGCATCGCTCGTCCGACTTTCGGCCAATGCCAGCTTTTACGTGCGGTATTCCCACGAATGTGGAGGCGACATGCCGGAAGCCGCATTTTTCACAAGGTCATTCGAGCGGTGCGCCGTGAATTTCGAGCGATTGCAGCGAACAGTACGTTGCGCTGGTCGCTGGGCAACTGGACTTTGAGGGACGGACGTGCATGAAAGTCAGTGAACTTATTGAGCAACTCGTCAAGGCCGACCCGGACGGCGTTGTAATTTACCTAGACTCGTATGCAGACGTCGACGAGTCCGATGAGATTCGTGAAGTCTTCGTAGATTCAGACTTGTGGACGCACGAGACGGGGTTGCGACATGGTGAGCGCTATGAAGTCCGCTATCCGAGCGACCCGGAGTCGGCCGAAAGCGAGACTCACAAAATAACATCTCAGTTGCTCGAGCACGTTGTCGTTCTATCCGACGGACCAACCAACCTCAGATACGTGACACGGTACCAACCGAGCGAGCGTGAGCAAGTACTCGTTGAACGTGCGCTTGCCAGTCATAGGTGGGCGCAAGCATTCGGAGGATATGCTCCATCGAGGCTGGTCCGAAAGTGGACTAGCGAAAATCCGATTCCGACGAACACAGATTCGTTTGCTGAGCGAAGAAAGCACAGATTCTTGGGAATTTCGAGATTGAGCAACCGTGGCCTGATGACGGTGCCCCGCGCAGTCAGAAGTGCGCTCAGGTTGAGCGTGGGCACTCGCTTGTGGTGGTATTTCTCAGGCGACGGCTTCGTTTCTTTGAAAGCCGAGCCTAGCCGTCGTCTGCATAAAGGAAACAACCCGTGACCATGCCGGATGAAAGAACGAGAGCACTTCGGGAGGTGCGAGGCCTGCTTCTGCAGCTATCTCTGCTGCCTTCAGAACCCGATGACTGCGGTTTTCGCGAGTTAGAAGTGCGCGTCCGAGGGCACTACCCAGTCGGCGAAACCATACCGTTGATTGCGGAGCAGACGATATGGCTAAAGTGGCCCCAACCAGTTTGGAGAGATATCAAATGATGCGGCGCTGTCGTTCACCTGAGTCTCCGCGGGTTGAAGAATTGCCTGAGAAAGGGCGCGACGCAGTGACATCAATGAGCAATTCCAGCCTAAAATCGCTATTGAAATTGGGTGGTCCTTGGTTTTACGTGTGCTTCGGCTCGCGCGAAGGCAGGGGTATGGGGGACGGATTTGTAGTGCAGACATATTCAGACCTGTACAAGTTGCTGACTGAAGAAAGCGCCGATAAGACTGAGGCAGATGTGTATATCTGTTCGAAGGAAAGAGGGGGGCGAATGGCGTTGAGGCGCGTCGTCGCACTGAGGCCGGTGGGAAGCCCGAACATGCACGCGTTTGAGCTCGAAGATGGGCAAGTGGTGCTGTGGGTAGATGGGAAAACGAGTGCCACGGTCTACATTGAAATCGGTGGCCGCGTATCGTTGGTCGATTGAAAAAAGCATGAATATTGAGGCGCTTGAACGCGCAGCATCGAAGCAACTTTGAATGCGTTTGACGAACAGACAACCCTGCCGGTATCAAGGGTTGACATGCTGCGAGAAAACCTGACGGCACAGGCTCTATTGCGTGCCAATAGCCTTCTATCACGCGATGTATGTGCAGAGCAGTGACTATGAATGACATTGGCCATAGCGTCGGGAAGATGGAGAGGGACCGACACGTCTTGTTTTTGGACTTCGACGGAGTGATTCACCGGCTTGGAGCACTACGGACGCGGCGTGGAATTACAAGCGCCTCTCCGTCTATCAAACTGTTTGAATTCGCCCCCGTTCTGGCCGAATTTCTAGAGCCGTACGTTCACGTAGAGATTGTTCTGTCGACTTCCTGGGTACAGGCTCTGGGTTATCAGCGCGCGAGAAGGGCGCTTCCCGCGCCGCTTCGCGAGAAGGTGGTCGGCGCAACCTACCACTCCAAATATTTCGACGCCGGGACGTGGCCATCGACGCGGCGCGGGCTTCAGGTCCTGCGCTATGTCCGAACACACCGGCTGGTAAGGTGGCTCGCAATTGACGATGACATCAGCGGTTTTGGCGAGTATTTCTCTCACGTCGTCCAGTGCGACGAGAACCTGGGGCTAGGTGACTTCGAGACACAAAAAGCATTGCGGGTGCGACTGGCAGAGCAGTTTGAACGTCCCGATAGCAGGAAAAAATAATGCGAAACGTGGTTTTTCTTGATATTGACGGCGTGCTTCATCGCGGTATCGCTCGTCGCTCTGGAAACCGTGTGATGAGTAGTGCGCCCAACATCAAGCTGTTTGAATATGCTGCCGTGCTCGACGATTTGCTACGTCCATATCCGGATGTTGAGATTGTTTTATCGAGTGACTGGTCCATCGTTTTCGGGACCGAGTTGACGCGCAACACAATCCCGTCTCCAGGTCTGCGGGACCGCATCATCGGCGCGACGTTTGATGGATTCACGTTGGACCCAATTGTCTGGTCGGTCCTTCCACGTGGTGGGCAAGTTCTCGACTACGTTAGAAGGAATGAGCCGCTGCGATGGTTGGCTGTTGATGACCGTACGGACGGATTCGAAGCGCACCGGCACAGGCTCGTGCATTGTCAGACCGAAGTCGGTCTGGGCGACTCTGCTGTCGTTGAGCAATTCCGCGAGCGATTACAGCGATTCTTCGCAGACTCACCTCATTGCGACTCAAAATGACTGACGCGCGTAGGAGGAGGATGGATGCGGAACGACACATATAGACAGAGACCTGCAAGCAAATTGAGTCGAAGCTTAGAGAAGCAGCTCGCATCTGCAATCGACCACGGTCTTGCACCTGTTATCGAAGCGGTAACCCCGCGTTGCTACGTGGAGTTGATGACGACATCTAGCGTCGCAATTGGTCGCGCGTTTAAGCGAGCCGTTCGAGACGCAGAATTCGAGCGGCAACGAGAGGCGAAAGCACAGACGAAGACGTAGTCGAATTCGGGGTTAGCGAAGAGGAAACCCGGAATAGACAGAGGGTGACTTCGCAACCGTAGACCTCTTAGAAATATTTCGGCGGCTAACCGAAGCCAAAATGAGCGGCGTCTCGCGCAGTGTACTTTGTCTCACCTATGCTTCGTCCATCCTCGCCTCGTTTAGTAGGAGGCAGATAATTCTTTACCGCGACGATTGCTTTCAATTCATTTTCTAGTTGTGCCGTAAAGTCAGTCCTAGTGAGAACGCATCCGTCTTCGCAATCGAAGACAATAAGAAGGGGCTCACCAACCTCAATATGTGCGTCGAGGATGGTTTCAGCGTCTATTCCAATCAAGCCATCGTTCAGCATCAAGCATGGATGGAGCCCATACCACAACGTGGCGACGCCCACACAAACGTCGTTGGAACCGTCCATCAAATCACTCATGCTCATATTGGGCAGGCTAACGACAATGCAATCCTGACCGTCACAATGTGGAATAGATTTTAGAATGGTCCACGCGGGTGTGACGAACATATCGACTTCGTCTTCCATGGACTCCGTACAGTCGTCTATCAAACCTAGTACTTTTTGAATGATTTCATCGTTTTTTAGCGGTGTCACGTCATAAGTTAGTGGTAGTTCTTGGTTTTTCATGTCTTGGAAAATTCGATTTGGATAGACTCTGGTAGTGAGGACGTGAATGCGCAAGCATGGCAACGTGGCGGAAACGGTGTTCAAATTGGATATGGAATCGCTTCGCCACGTTGTTGACTAGTTAGCGTCCGGGTGTCCACACGTAATCGGAGTACGCGGTGGCTATGCGGCACTTCTGCGCAAAAAATTTGTTGTCTTTGGCGCTGTATTCGGCTTGGTAGCCTTGACGCTCCAACGCCGCAGCGACACCCGCGGTATGAGTCAAGCAATAGTTCACCTTAGTGCCAGCCGGTACACTAATAGCACCACTTATGGCGCCAGAGGTGAAAGTCTCGATTGCTTGGGTAGTAAAGATATCCGACGCCTGAACAGCTCTAACGGGACGAAGTAATTCGTCTTTGTCGATTTTCCGCATCAAGGGAATAACAAAAAGATGCGTCTCTTTGCCGCTCAATGCTATAGAGACCGACCCATTGGTATTCCAACTATCAATCGCATTCGAGACTGCGGATTCTGCTGGGTCAGCCAACCACGACACAAGCACATCGTCAAGTCGAATTGCGAATAGAAGCATCGGCGTGCGAGGGCCATCGATGACAAGCGTAGCAAACCTTGAGCGACGCGCGTTAGCGCAGCTGCGTGGGTCGAAATCCACGGCTTGTTCGAGAACGATTCCACGGAATCGTTGGTCGGCAGAGCCGTATTCGGTTGCCGGCAGAATAAGACCGAGTGGAATGTCAGAAGGCGAATTTCGTTTTGTGGAGGTCGTCATTTTAAATAATCTCTGTCAATACGGCGGAAGATGTGAGATGAGATTATCTGTATGAGGCGTATAAATCAAGGTTTAAAATGAGAATTTTCAAAATCATTAGTGGAAGTTTAATTATTTATATTTAACCGTGAGGGATTTTAAATATTTGAATGCGCGCAATTTATTGAGGTGTTGTACATAGCGGTCTGAGCTCCGTCCGAGCCGCCCGAGCCCGGCGAAAGAATGAGGCATACACTTTAAGGACACGAGATGACCAAAGCGCCGTTGAAAATCGCGTTTTACGATGGGGAATTCTCCGGCGATGTTGGAGAGCTGGCACATTTGTGCGACGTCGAGGGCTGCGTGACGCCGTATGACAGACCTCCTTACCACACCCTTGAAGAGGTACTACGCATGCTGGACCTGTGCGAGGAACGTTACAGCACTCCTTGCCCGAATTCGGGCGCCATGACCGTCTTTATTGGCCGCAAGAAGGGCAATGAAGTGTCGCCGGTCGCGCGACTGGATGTGTATGCCAAAGATGGGTACGTAAGCGCGAGCGTTGTCGGCCTGGGGCCTCGGACAGATACCACACCGACGCATTTCGGGCCGGAGGATGGTGCTGTCACGATTGCGAGGAAAGTCCTCGCCGCATATCTCCAGCTATGAAGCAATGATGGCATCGAGGCATCGAGTATGGTCGCAAAACTCCGAGTGGCGGATACGCTTGCGTCGACGCCGGGGAGTCTATCGTGGGGAGCTGCTATCGCCTGCGAGGTTTTGCCAACGAAGGGGGGTATATCTCACGCGCGTCTACTAGAACTAGGGCGACGCGGAGAAGTGTTTTCGGTCGTCATTGACCACCAGCGGTACTTTTCTGCAGTGCTGGCCGAGGGCTCGCTCGACCAACGTCGGGTCGAAAAGATACTCAGACGCCTGTCGGCTCGTACGACGGCGATGGCGAAATACCTTTTCGTGGTCGGACGCAGAGCTTCGTTGGGCGACAAGAGCCCCGGTGCAGTCGCTTCGGCGTGGGAAACGCTTCCGAATGGCGTTACGACTTGCCGACAACGAATCGGACATAAAGCGGTTGCAGACGGTGCTGCGGTGCCGGAGAAGGGTCCGGGCCGGGTCCGCATTTTGACGGCGGAGCAATCTTGCGGCGCAAGCGGGCTACCAATGCGGCTCCTCGTTGGTCTACATAAGAGTGTCACGAAGCCGTCTGCAAACACGAGCTGCGCTTGTCGAAGGTATCCTGTTCCGCCTCCGGAAGAGAATGACCTTCGCGAGGAGTTAGCTGCGATATTTGATGTCGATGAATTCTTTGAACCCTAGGTCGCCGTTGACCAGTTCGCGCATCATCCGTTGTGCGTCTTCAGTCGACAGCAAACCCTCTACGGCGATAGCACACTCTATCTGCAAGCGCGCGAGCAGGGCGTTAATCTGGGAGATGATGTGGCTTCTGAAGATGCTCTTGGACCGCTCGGCAGCGGCACTCCGATACATGTTGTAAAACTCCGTCGTGCGGTTGGTCGACAAGTCGCGGCAGTTCCATCCCCAGGAGTGAGCAAGTTTGAAGCGAAATATATTGTTTAAGCGGGTGTAGGCTGTGATGTCGAAGTTACTGGGGTTCCCGGCGTTCTGCATATCGAGCGAGAAAAATTGTGGGCCAAGGTTACTAAACCTTCTTAGGCGAGCAAGCAGGCGTCTATAGCCGCGTCGACCGCCTAGTTCTTTGGGTACGTCGATATGCCACATTGCCGAACGCGGAGCCCAGCGGAGCACGCGACCCTGCCAAAACTCTCGGTCCTCCTGGCTGAGATACTGGACTGCAAACCCAGCGAAGCGATACAGCCTTCTCGTCGTTACTTGGTGAAAGGACGTTGTTCCGTCCTCACGCGGGATGAGCTCGAACTGAATCCTGCCTTCCCATGCGATTCCCTTTGCGAGGGTGTCGACCGCACGTGTCAGTTTGTCTTCGGGTGAATGGCCTTCATGGTCGGATAGGTCATCCAACACATGGAGGGCCTTTTGCTGCGCCTCTTCGGTTCCAGTCAGGCGAACCGAAAATCCCTGATTTCTCGCGCGGTAGAGCGGCATCGGATGAGAAATATCCTCTACGAACATAAAAATGTTCTGCATGATGTCGTCTTCGGTTTGGCGCAAACTCGGGAGGAACTTCGCAAGGCGAGGGGGCGATTTGGGCCGTGCCTTCTCAAACCTCATTTCGACTTCTCCTCGTCATCCGGTGTGTCGATGTCGTAATGTTCGTCGGCAAGCTCATCCGCGAGGCTACTTCGCTTCCAGTATTTGCTCAGGCTTTCGGCGCCAGGCTTACGGGCTAGGTAAAGTCCGACGAAAAGGTCAATGCCTTCAAAGCTCAGCGAATGTGCGCGTGATGCCATTGCTCGGACCAATGGGCTTGCGTGTACTGCTTTAGTCTTGCTCGCAATGTACCAAGACTCATCTTTGACGGGCTCGCGAGGGAGTTGTTCAAGCTTGCCCTCAACACGTCGTTGCCATCTCATTCGGAGGATATCACGGGGTTTGGCGCCGAAGCCGGACTCAATGAAATTGACTAGGGCGACGATGCCGGCGAGCCTTCTGCTGTCGGTAAGGTGTCGCTCCCAAGTGGCCCGAACGATGCTCCAGAGGGCTCTGTTTCCATGATATTCGGACAACAGCAATGCATAGCCACTAACTTCCATTAGGTCTAGTACAGGTGCGACTGCGAGCCTTAAATTTTGCGTTACTTGCCAATCTGGACCATCGTTTGATTGCAGTTTTCCGAACTGGGCGAGACATCCCGGGAAATATCTGGCAAAGACATCCCCAAGAAGCTCGGTGTCTTGGTCAAGCAATGCTTCAAGCACTGCCTCCCCGGAAAAGTGGAGGAATTGACCGGTATAGTCCTGAACCGCCCCGGGTTTTCCGGAGACTCCACTTCTTGAGAAAATGGAGCTATGGAAAACACGAAGAAGAAATCCCCAAGATACTCGCCGGAAGTGCGTGAGCGGGCTGTGCGAATGGTGCTGGAACATCAAGGCGACCGGGAATCGCAATGGAAAGTGATCGCGTCGATTGCGGCGAAGTTTGGCTGCTCGGGCGAGACGCTGCGTAGCTGGGTGCGCAAGGAGGAGCGGGATCGGGGTTTGCGCCCGGGCACGAGTACGCAGGAGCAGGATCGGCTCAAGGAACTGGAGCGGGAAGTACGTGAGCTTCGGCAGGTCAATGAAATCCTGCGCAAGGCGTCAGCGTATTTCGCACAGGCGGAGCTCGACCGCCGACCGAAGTGATGATCACGTTCATCGATGATCACCGGCACGTCTACGGGGTCGAGCCGATCTGCAGGGTGCTGCCAATCGCACCGTCGACGTACTACACCCATGTGGCTCGCCGCGCCAATCCTGACCTGGTGCCGCCGCGGGCCCAGCGTGACAGGATGCTCAAGGATGAGATCCGGCGCGCGTGGGAAGAAAACTTCCAGGTCTATGGCGCAGACAAGGTCTGGACGCAATTGAAGCGCGAAGGCATTGTCGTGGCGCGCTGCACGGTCGAGCGGCTGATGAAGCAGATGGGCCTGCGCGGCGTGGTGCGGGGCAAGACGGTACGTACGACAGTGAGCGATGGTTCGACGCCGTGCCCGAAGGATCTGGTGAAGCGGCAATTCACGGCCGAACGGCCCAATGCGCTGTGGGTTTCAGATTTTACCTATGTATCGAGCTGGCAGGGCTTCGTCTATGTCGCGTTCATCATCGACGTGTTCGCCCGACGCATTGTCGGCTGGCGCGTGTCGAGCTCGGCGCGCACGGACTTCGTTCTGGACGCACTGGAGCAGGCCTTGTACGAACGACAGCCGGCGCAGCAGGACGGGCTGATCCATCACAGCGACCGCGGCGTGCAATACGTATCGATCCGCTATACGGATCGGCTGGTCGAGGCGGGCATCGAGCCGTCGGTGGGCAGCGTGGGCGACTCCTACGATAACGCACTGGCTGAAACGATCAACGGCTTGTACAAGGCAGAGGTCATCCATCGCCTCGGACCGTGGCGCAATCTGCAGGCCGTTGAAATGGCGACGCTCGAATGGGTGGACTGGTTCAACAATCGTCGGCTCTTCGGCCCCATCGGCAACATTCCACCCGCGCAGGCCGAAGCCGCTTATTATGCAAATCTCGCTGGGTCTGCCGCCGTGGCATGACTCAAGCAAAATAGTCTCCGGGAAACCCGGGGCGGTTCACGAAGAGACGATGATGCCGCGTTTCGCACCGTACGATTTGCGGAACACGAAGATTGCGTTCGAGCAGGAAATCATCGAAAACGGCAACTGGAAACTCGTGATAGAGAACAATCGCGAGTGCTACCACTGCCAGGCCACTCATCCGGAACTGACGGCGTCATTCCTGCCAGAAGACTTCGGCTTCTGCCCGGAGAACCTGAGCGAAGAATCTTTGCGTGCACTCGAAGACTACAAGACGCGTAATGCGACGTGCCAGACAAGCTGGCAACGCGATGGATTCGTTGGCGAAACCGTCGAGTGGCTTGACGAAGATGCGGTTACCCAGTTCCGGACGCAGCAACTTGTCATCGCTGGCGAAGGCGAGTCGCAGACCATCAGCACCAAGGTCGCCAGCACGAAGCTGTTCGGCAATATCACGCGACGCGACCTCGGTGACCAGCACCTGTGGACACACAACTCATGGACTCACGTCATGAGCGACCACGCAGTCGTCTCCTACATCATTCCGCTTGCCCCAGACAGGACGCTGGTGCGCACCAAGTGGCTCGTTCATGCTGACGCGGTTGAAGGTGTAGATTACAACGTCAAGGATTTGACTGAAGTCTGGATTGCGACCAACACGCAGGACAAGCACCTGGTGGAAATCACTCAAGCAGGTACGCAAGACCCGGCCTATGTGCCGGGTGTGTTCTCACCGTTCACCGAAGCCTATGTCGACCAGTTTTCACGCTGGTATGCAGCTCGCCTGAGCGCGCACGGCATCTGAAGCAGAGTCTCCATCATGAATTCTGTAGAAAAAATGATTGACCGGCCGACAGAGGCTGCCGACCGGCTCACTAACGTCGCGACCTGGGAAAGCGGCGCCCGCCATTGGCCGAGCAGTGAACAGCAAACGCTGACGTGCTGCCGCGTCGTTGACGAAACGCACGACGTCAAGAGCTTCGAGTTCCGCACGGAGGATGGTTTGCCAGTGCGCTTTGAGCCGGGGCAGTTCATGACGGTGTCCGCGAACGTACAGGGACAATCGGTCGAACGCTGCTACACCATTTCTTCTCCGCCAACGCGTCCCTATCTGGTATCCATTACCGTCAAGCGCATGCCTGGCGGCGTCATGTCGAACTGGCTTCACGACAACATGAAGCCCGGAAACCAGTTGCGCGCATACGGCCCGTCCGGAACCTTCACGTCTACGGCTTCTGCCGCGCCAAAGTCAATATACTGACCGGTGCACCAAATACTGCCCTGTGCGTTAGAGAGGTATGAATACGCAAACTGATGCAAGGAAGCTGGGCGAGGCAACGCAGGCGCACCTGAGGAAGATGGTGGTGCAAGCGGTGCGTAGCGGCATGACGCGAGTGGAAGCGGCTCGAACGTATGGCGTTAGCCTGCGTGCGGTGGGCAACTGGATGAAGTTGGCACGAGAGGGTGGCTTGAGGGCACTGAGGTCCGGCAAGCGTGGCCGTCGGCACGGAAGCGGCCACCTGACTCATCCACAAGCCGTGAAAATGCGCAAGCTTATCATCGAGCGCATGCCCGACCAGCTTGCGCTGCCGTTCTACCTGTGGACCCGCGAATCGGTGGCAAAGCTGATTGAGCGCGAGTGCGGCGTGAAAGTGTCGAAGTGGACGGCGGGCCGATACCTCAAGGCATGGGGCATGACCGCCCAGAAACCTGTTCGACGCGCGTACGAGAGAAAGGACGAGGAAATCGAGCGCTGGCTGAACGAGGACTATCCGGGCATTGCGAAAGAGGCGAAGCAGGAAGGGGCAACCATCTATTGGGGCGACGAAATGGGCTTGCGCAGCGACCACGTGAGCGGTACCAGCTTTGCCCTGAAGGGCGAAACGCCGGTCGTCAGGGCGACCGGAAAGCGCTTCGGCTGCAACATGATTTCTGCGATCACGAATCGTGGAGAACTGAGCTTTATGGTCTTCGAAGGGACGTTCAAAAACGCGACCTTCATCGATTTCCTGAAACGCCTGCTCAAGCAGGCCACGCGCATGATCTACCTGATCGTCGATGGGCATCCTGTGCACCGGTCCAAAGCAGTCAAGCGGTACGTCGCCGATAACGCTGCACATCTGCGCCTGATCCGGTTGCCGGGGTATTGCCCCGAGCTCAATCCTGACGAGCTGCTCAACCAGGACGTCAAAACCAACGCGCTCGGCAAAAGCCGACCGGCGACCAAGGCGGAACTGATCGGCGCGATCCGGCGACACCTGCATCGCCGACAGAAGGAGCCTCACATGATTCGCAACCTCTTTAAAGAAAAACATGTCCGGTACGCAGCCTGAGAAGAGGCACTATTTGATGCACCAGTCAGTATCTGTCAGCCGGTTCGGGAGTGACACCACTGATGTCGATGACCCGGGCGAGCATCGACCTTGGGCTTGACCGGGATATCGCATTTGTGCACAGCGCGAGGACGCCCGCTGATATCGTCTTTCGCGCGGAACTGCAGAGACTGGCGAAGCTGTCGCCAAAACTGAAGCTGTTCTTCGTATGCGAAGGCGTCGGTGACGAAAGCGATTGGGCAGGCGCCACAGGCAGGCTTAGTCTGCAACAGCTTTCTGAATGGTTGCCCGACTTCAAGGAGCGAGAAGTCTTCACCTGCGGCCCTGCCGGCTACATGTCTGCAGTAAGAGATTTGCTGCAGGAAGGCGGTCACGACCCGGACCGATACCACCAGGAAAGCTTCACTTTTGCACCGGCTGTAGCACCGGAGCCTGTTCAGGAAAAGAGCGGTGCGGCTCAGGAAGTGTTCACGGTCAGGCTTTCCCGCTCGTCCAGGACGTTCACAATGAACCCGTCTGACACAGTGCTGGCTGCTGCGAAGAAGAACGGTGTCCCGATACCGTCGTCCTGCAGTCAGGGTATGTGCGGGACGTGCAAAACCAAGGTGCTTGAGGGCACTGTGGATATGAAGCACAACGGTGGGATTCGTGAAAGAGAGGTCCAAAAGGGTTTCCGTCTGCTTTGTTGCAGCCGCCCCACATCGGACCTCGTCCTTGAGCTTTGAAATCGCAATCCACGCATTCCAAATACCTCACGCGATAGTACAAGCCTGCGGCTTGTGCTCCGTGTTCAGGTTTTCCTGAGCGTCAATAGAACTCGAACCGATTGTCCCCGAGGAAGGGTTACATGCTTAGTGGCGACGTGATTGACACGACTGATGTCGTCTATGCTGCGCGGACGGAGCGAACGCTCCCTGATGTTCGCGCCTGGCGACTGTCACGCGTGCAGGAGCAACTGAAGAGAAATAACTGTCCGGCGATTCTGCTATACGACCCCGTCAATATTCGCTATGCAACGGACACTTCGAACATGCAGATATGGACGGGGCGAAACCCGTCACGCTATGTGATGGTTTTCGCTGACGGCCGCGTAATCGGATGGGAGTTTCACAGCTGCAAGCACGTGTGGGACGGTTTAAGTCTGGACGTTGAATTGCGCAGCGCAGTGGGTTGGTCGTTCTTTAGTGCTGGCGCCAACGCCGAAAGCCGTGCGGAGCTTTGGGGTGAAGAAATCTTCGATGTCTTGCATGCGCGCGCACCAAACGAAACGAGGTTGGCAGTGGACCGGCTTGACCCGATGGGTGCTGCGTTCCTGGCAAAAAGAGGGGTGACTCTCCTGGACGGACAAGCCATGATGGAATTGGCGCGCTCAATCAAGTCGCCAGGCGAGTTGGTCCTTATGAGCGAATCAATCCGTGCGTGCGAAAGCGGAATTGAACGCATGCATCGCGAACTTCGTCCGGGAATGACAGAACAGGACCTGTGGGCCCATCTTCACTACGAGAATATCCGACATGGTGGAGAGTGGATTGAGACTCGACTGCTGGCATCGGGCGACCGGACCAACCCGTGGATGCACGAGTGCTCATCGCGGGTTCTGCAACGTGGAGAGTTGCTGGCTTTCGATACTGACTTAGTGGGCCCGAATGGCTACTGTTCCGATATCTCGAGGACATGGACCGTCGGCCACACACGTCCGTCTGACGAGCAGCGTCGCCTCTACGAGACCGCCTATGCGCAGATTCATTTCAATATGGATTTGCTTCGTCCAGGCATGACCTTCCGTGAGTTTTCCGAGAAGGCCTGGAAGATTCCGGAAATCTACGTCAAAAACCGCTACAGCTGTGTGGCGCATGGCATTGGCATGGTCGATGAGTACCCGAATATCGCGCACCAGGTGGATTGGGAAAGTGGTGGATACGATGGCCAATTTGAATCAGGCATGACACTTTGCGTTGAAAGCTACATTGGTGCAGAAGGAGGAACCCAAGGGGTGAAACTCGAGCAGCAGGTGGTCTTGACCGACCATGGCTGCTTACCGCTGACGTCGTACGGGTTCGAGACCGAGTGGCTGTGAGCGGCTCACGTTAAAACCGCGAACGAGTTGGCAAACACAACCAGGAGACACTATGTCAGGAAATCGTGGAGTCGTTTATATCGGACCGGGGAAGGTTGAGGTACAGAACATCGCGTTCCCCGAACTGGTGGACCCGGCCGGTCGGAAAGCTAACCATGGCGTCATTCTTCGAGTAGTCGCAACAAACATCTGTGGGTCGGACCAGCATATGGTACGCGGAAGAACCACTGCTCCTGCGGGCCTTGTACTTGGTCACGAGATTACGGGTGAGGTAATCGAGGTAGGCTCAGATGTCATGACCCTCCAGAAGGGTGACCTTGTATCTGTGCCGTTCAACGTTGCGTGCGGGCGCTGTCCGATGTGCAAGGCACAGAACACCGGTGTCTGCCTGAATGTGAATCCTGCGCGCGCTGGGGGTGCCTATGGCTATGTCGACATGGGCGGCTGGATTGGTGGTCAGGCTGAGTTCGTGATGGTCCCGTACGCGGACTTTAACCTGCTCAAATTCCCAGACCGCGACCGTGCGATGGCGAAGATTCGAGACGTTACCTGCTTGTCCGATATTCTTCCAACGGGATATCACGGTGCGGTGACAGCCGGTGTACAGCCTGGGGCGACCGTCTACGTTGCCGGCGCAGGGCCCGTGGGGATGGCGGCTGCTGCATCCGCGAGACTTCTCGGCGCCGCTGTGACTATCGTTGGTGACGTGAACCCGAAGCGGCTGGAGCATGCCCGACGTGTCGGATTCGGAACCGTCGACCTATCGGAAGACGCATCTCTCGCGGAGCAGATTGCGAGTTTGCTCGGCGAGCCCGAGGTGGACTGTGCCATCGATTGTGTTGGCTTCGAAGCGCGCGGGCATGGGCACTCGGGGTCACAAGTCGAGGCGCCCGCGACGGTTCTTAACTCCCTCATGGAAGTCACTCGAGCTGCGGGCAGCATTGGTATTCCGGGCCTTTACGTGACCGATGACCCGGGTGCCACCGACGCAGCGGCACAAAAAGGCAGTCTCTCGGTGAGGTTGGGGCTAGGCTGGGCGAAATCTCACTCGTTCTTCACTGGGCAGACGCCTGTCATGAAATACAATCGGAACCTCATGCGGGCAATCTTATGGGACCGACTGAACATTGCAGAGGTTGTCAACGTCAACGTCATCAAACTCGACGACGCGCCGGCCGGCTACGCCGAGTTTGACTCGGGAGTTCCGAAAAAATTTGTCATAGACCCGCACGATAGTTTCAGGACAGCGGCGTGATTCGATGGCGGTTTCTGCCCCAGTAGCGGTGAACTGTCTTAATTGAAGGGATTCTTCCCCAAGGAAGGGTTGGTGCCGGCTTTTGCCGGCATTTTTTTCTTCAGAGAAATCCTCGCCTACATGATGGGCTCTTCTGCTCGAAGCCATTCAATCAGGGTCGCCGCCATCGGCGTGATTGAGCGGCCGTGAGGGACCACGACGTAGTACGCGTCTTTGGGCTTGTATGTCCCAATCGGAAGACGCACAAGCTCGCCACTGGCCAGCAGGTCGTGAACAATCCTAGCCCAACCGAGCGCGATGCCTTGACCGTGCCGCGCGGCTTGCACTGAATCAGCGTACAGGCTTGAACGCAGAGCATAGGTGAGCTTTGTCGGTCGATAACCAACGGCCTGAAACCATTCCTCCCAGCCCATCCAGCCCTCGTACGTAGGGTCAGAATCCACGAGAGGCAAATCGGCTAGTTCCGCAAGTGTCGTCGGTGCCTTCTTCCATTCGAGAAAACTGGGCGAACACACAGGGAACACTTCTTCGTCGAAAAGAAAGGTTGATGTTCCGTCTATCCAGTTTCCGTCGCCGTACCGCACGGCAACGTCCACCTCGACATGCCTCAGGTCCGAGTTGAAGTTCTGAGTGTTCAACCGAATGCTCAGAGGTTGTTGCAAGTTGCGAACTCCGGCAAGTCTAGGCCACATACGAAACTGCGAGAACGCGGCTGTCGAGGCGAGAACAAGTTCCTTTTGCTGCATGCTGTTGGACAAACGGTCAAATACGCCAGCAATCTTCTGCATGCTTTCGGCTACGACGAGATACAACGCCTCTCCGTCACTCGTCAACGCAATCGAACGATGTAGCCTATGGAAGAGGCGCGTTTTTAGTGTCTCCTCCAAGAACCGAACTTGTCGGCTCACTGCTGCCTGCGTGACTCCCAGTTCCTTCGCGGCGCTTGTGAAGCTACTTAAGCGCGCGACCGCCTCAAACTCAACCAACGCGGTCAGCGACGGAACTATCCGCCGATATCCTTTTGTCCCTTTTGCCATGGTCGATGTGAGTAACGGTCAATTAATCAAGTAGCTACTATCGGGAAGATATTACTTAAAACGCACGACTCACAAGGAGCCTTCGACGCCTGGCGGCCCCGTCGACGAACTGCCCGTACGACGATGCGGTCACGGACGGCCAAGGGTTGTTGCTCATCGCAGCCTGACCATCCGCGGTGATGGACAGGGGCCGGCCAAGCATCCGCGACGCCGCCAACCGTGCCGCTCAACTACGCGGGAGCAGCCCTTCGAGCCGTCGTGAATAAGCATAATTTAAAGTAATGCGACGTGGCGAAAAAAGCGCATTGACGCTTATCTTTGGTCCCCCAATACTCAAGCACATAGGCCGCACGCCTGCTCGTGCAGCGCGATTAATCAAGGGGACTCCACAATGTCTGAGATTCAAATCAAAACGCACCGCGAACTGCTGGATAGCCGCAAACCAGGACATGGCATGCCTGGTGAGTTGTTCGGACGGCAAGACGTCTTTGAGACCGACTTCGACGTGTTCTTCAACAAGCTCTGGCTTCTCGTTGCCGTGACGGCCGACGTGCCGGAACCCGGCGATGTCTTCACAATCGACATCGGAAAGGCGTCGGTCATGATTGTGCGGGACGAGGATGAGGGCATCCGCGCCTACCGGAACGTCTGTCGGCATCGCGGTTCGCGCATCATGAAGAACGAGGGTAAGGCGAGCGTCGGCATGCTTGTCTGCCCATACCACCAGTGGACCTACGACCTCGACGGCAGCCTTCGGCATTCCACGCATATGGGGAAGGATTTTGACGCCAGCTGTCATAGTCTCATCCCCGTGCACCTGAAAGTGGTGGGTGCACATATCTTCATTTGTCTTGCGGACAAGGCGCCCGAGGATTTCGCGAAGCTCGAATCCGAAATGACACCTCGATTCGCGCCCTATGACCTGCTGCGCACGAAAATCGCACACGAGATGACCATTGTCGAGAACGGCAATTGGAAGCTCGTCATGGAGAATAACCGCGAGTGCTATCACTGCGCCGGCACGCATCCTGAACTCGTCAACTCCTTCCTCGCGGAGGATTTTGGCTTCTGTCCTGACGGACAAAGCGAAGAGTCCTTGCTGGCGTTTGAGCAATATCAGCAACGAAATGCCGCCAGTCAAGCGAATTGGGAAAGCGAGGGGTACGTCTGCGCCACTTTCGAATCTCTCGATGAAAGCGTGGAGACGAACTTCCGGACTCAGCGACTTGTGATTGCAGGAGCCGGTGAGTCACAGACGATGAGCACAAAAGTGGCCTGCAAGAAGCTTCTGGGCGGGCTGACGCGACGAGACCTTGGCGACGTCCACATGTGGGGACATCATTCGTGGACCCATGTCATGAGCGACCACGTCCTGGTTTCTTATGCAATTCCCCTCGCACCGGATAAGACGCAAGTGCGCACGGTGTGGTTGGTTCACGAAGATGCCGTCGAAGGTGTTGACTACGACCTCAAGGAGTTGACCGAGGTCTGGGTAGCCACGACGGCTCAGGACGCCGAGCTTGTGGGCAACGCGCATAGCGGTACGCAAGACCCGGCATACGTTCCCGGCCCGTTCTCGCAGTTCACCGAGGCATACATCGACCAGTTTTCGCGTTGGTATGACGCGCGCTTGAAAGCACACGGTACCTGACCTGCTCGCACTCACGGCCGGTGGCAACGATTCGAAAAGTTTGAGTCTGGACCGCCTGGTTTGGAACGGAGGTTCGAGGAGACCACCTCGGCTATGGGTACAGTCTGTGGGTAAACAGAGACGATTGCTAATTGATATGGATATCTAATCAAAACAGACGATGGGCCTTGCGGCTTCTGGCGGAGCCGCTTGGGCTCACGGAGCGATTCTCAATAGCTCACGTCAGCGTCACATTCGTTCCAGCCACTATCGGTCTGCCAACCCCACTGTTGGCCTCGTTTTCAGATCGCATGGCAAAGCTACATTCGACACTAGAGGTAAGATTTTATGACGTTCAAGAGAATGTTCCACGCGGTTGAAACGCACTCCGGCGAGCCAATGCGAGTCATCACGGGGGGCGTGCCGCAAATTCCCGGGAATTCAGTCTACGAGCAAATGAGGTGGCTCGAAGAGAATGACGACCAGATACGCAAGCTGATGCTTCGCGAACCGCGAGGCTATCCGCCAGTTTGTTGCAACCTGATTGTTCCTGCCAAACATCCGGAGGCCAAGGCCGGATACATCATCATGGAGCAAACGGAATACCCGGTCATGAGCGGCGGGAACACCATCTCGGTGGCGACTGTCCTCCTGGAAACCGGCTTGATTCCCATGGAAGAACCTGTGACGGAGTTCATTCTCGAGGCCCCAGCCGGTCTTATCGGAATCAAGGCCGAGTGTTCCAACGGAAAGGTCACGCAGGTAACGTTCAAGAACGTTCCAGCATTCGCCGTCCATCTGGATGCTGTCATTGATGTGCCAACGTTGGGCAAAGTGACGGTCGATGTTGCCTGGGGCGGCATGTTTTATGTCATCGCGGATGTTCGGCAGTTTGAAGGTCTGAAACTTGTTCCTGAGCAAGGTCGGGAAATTAATCGAATCTCGGCGCTCATTCTCCGGGCAGCGCAGGACCAGCTGCCTGTCGACCACCCCGATTACCCTGGAATCGGCATCACCGTAGCCCAGTTGTCTGGCCCCACCGAGAGCCCAAATGCGGATTGGCGCAATACCGTGACCGTCTCGAACGGGCCCATAGATTTCGACAATCCCGCGACGTGGACGGGAGCGCTCGACCGGTGCCCATGCGGCACAGGCACCTGCG
The DNA here is from genome assembly GCF_050436725.1 of Paraburkholderia sp. JPY465. Classification (NCBI taxonomy): domain Bacteria; kingdom Pseudomonadati; phylum Pseudomonadota; class Betaproteobacteria; order Burkholderiales; family Burkholderiaceae; genus Paraburkholderia; species Paraburkholderia sp. JPY465. Next base: position 2,221,758 of record NZ_JBNDMT010000003.1, on the reverse strand, counting down.
CAAAGATGGCAACTCTCCATGCAAAAGGTCAACTAAAGCTGAACGAGGCGTTCCGACACGAGAACTTCCTGGGCATCGTGTACACAGGCCGCCTGGTTGAAGAGGTACAGATTGGTGACTACAAGGCCGTTGTGCCGACCGTTTCCGGGCAATCGTGGATTTACGGATTCAATACGTACGTTCTTGACCCGACTGACCCGTTCCCCGAAGGATTTACGGTCGGGGACATCTGGTAAGTCTCAATTCGGTCCACGTGTCGAAGGAAGCACGTGGCGCGCTGTCGGTGGCGCAGTTCGTTGGCTAGCAACGGCGCCATCACCCTCCTCGGCGAAGTTCGAAGCGGTGGACCTGAATAAATAGAAGCCAGCAACGGGAGTTCACCGAGGGCGAGTTGATGTTGTTGCTTTAGACGCCAAAAGGACGGGAGACGTCCCTGCACTTTAAATATCTGGAGGAAGACAACGTGAGCATTAATTTTCTTAAGGCGATTGCGGCGAGTTCGCTAACAGCTTTGACTCTTGGTCTCGCCTCGGTTTCAGCGATTGCTGCCGAGCCAATCAAGATGGCAGTAACAAACTTGGCGGACGTGCTCGCTGTCGCCAACGTGGCGAAGTATGTTCTTGAGCGAGACCTCCACCAGCCGGTCAGTTTTGTTCAAGCGGATATCGGCATTCAGTATCAAAGCATCGCGCGTGGCGACCTCGACATTATGGTCGGCGGTTGGTTGCCGGTTGCGCACGCAGCTTACTACGCAAAATATAAGAACGACATGGAAGATACCGGCATCATCTACTCGGGCGCGAAAAACGGATGGGCCGTCCCAGACTACATCCCCGAAAATGAGGTCGCTACTATCGACGACCTGAACAAGCCGGAGGTCAAGAGCAAGCTGAACGCCACCATTACCGGAATCGAACCAGGGGGTGGCGGTCTTATGCTGGCTTCGAACAAGGCGTTGAAAGACTACGACCTCAATGGCTACAACCTTCTTGCTTCCAGTGAGGCCGGGATGCTCGCATCCGTGTCCCGCGCATACCAATCAAAGAGTTGGATTGTCGCCACTGTCTGGAATCCGCATTGGCTGTGGCAGAAGTGGAAAATGCGCTACTTGAAGGACCCGAAGGGAACTTTGGGCGTCGATGAGCAAGTCCACGGATTTGCATCCAAGCAGTTTGCCACCAAGTTTCCACGTTCCGATGTGTTTTTCCATCACTTCAAGATGACTCTTGCTGACGTTGAGTCTGTGGAACTCGAAGGCAACACTACCAATGACTGGGCGGAGGCAGCAAAGAAGTTTGTGGATGCTCACCCGGAGAAAGTCAAAGCGTGGCTGGCGCAGTAGAAAGCTCATCCTAGGTGCCGTGCTGTTGTGGCAATAGAGACCGATGTGGTTGGGTCGATGACCTCAGCGCGCTTTCGTCGCTGCTTCCGTCATACGCCATATCGGTCGTCTTTTGCTTGCTTCAGCAAGCGAAGCAGGCATCGAGCAGAGCAATCTCCTGGTTTGCGGGTCAAATCACCGTGGCCGCAGGATGCCTTTTACACAGACATTTGTCGGGGCAAACAGATGCAGTTAGCTATGGACATAGCGCATGAGCTTGCGCGCACGGCGGCGCTTAGGGCCGGAGCCAGTAGTGACGTTGCAGGTTCGCTTGCCGACGCGACGGTCTCCGCAGAGGTGGCGGGAAGCCATACGGTCGGCTTTGCGCATCTCCCAGACTATCTGAATGGTTTGCGGGACGGGCGCATCTCAGGAAATAGCGAGCCCAAAGTCTCATACCCAGCGGCCGCAATGATTGAAGTTGATGCGGACCGCGGAATTGCACAGCTGGGATTCGATAGAGCGTTCGAGGAGTTGGTAACGCGGGTGAATACCTACGGAGTCACCGTCTTCGTCCAGTCAAACAGTTTTACCGTCGGCGAACTCGGTTACTACACCCGACGGCTCGCTGAAGCGGGACTGGTTGCACTGGCGACGACGAACGGGCCGGCGCAAATGACGACGCATGAAAGCGGCAGAGCTGTGTTTGGAACGAACCCTCTGTCGTTCGCGGCTCCGGTCGCCGGTAGTAAACCGTTCGTCATCGACCAGGCAACAAGCGCGACCGCGTTCGTCAATCTGCGACGCGCGGCCGAGCGGAATGAGCCAATCCCAGAAGGGTGGGCAATCGACGCTGCCGGGCGCCCTACGTCGGATGCCGGCGAGGCGGTAAAGGGACTCCTGCTTGCTTTTGGCGGCACTCGAGGCGCCCACATCGCTTTCATCAATGAAATATTGACTGCCGGAATGACTGGGGGGAATTGGTCAATCGATGCACCGTCGTTTTGCGCCGGCGACGAGTGCCCTTCAGTCGGACTGTTCATCGTTGCTATCAAGCCAGACCTGGTAGTTAAAAACTTCGAAGAGCGACTGGCGGCTCAAATCGAGCGCCTCGCCTCGAAGGGCGTTCGGATTCCTGGAAGCCATATCAAGTCTGCCCCAATTGAGCTTCCCGATGACTTGCTCGCCGTCTTGGAAGATTGAACTGGGCATGACGCGCGGGACTTATCGGCAGCAACGCCAGATGGCACTGTATCGAAGAGAGTAGCAATGGACCCTGTACTCAAGCGAAAGTGGCCACGCTCCGACTTGGAGACTTCGGTGATGGGCTTTGGGGCCGCACCGATTGGCAATTTCTTTAGGCCTATCAGCGACGACGAGTCTGCCTCGCTTGTCAAGGCCGCGTGGGAAGCTGGTGTCCGGTATTTTGACACGGCACCCAGCTACGGTCACGGGCTGAGCGAGGCACGGTGTGGTCAGAGTCTGCGCTGGTACCCTCGCGAAGATTTCGTCTTATCGACGAAAGTGGGGCGACTCCTGAAGCCGCGCAGACGCTCGGAGATTAACTTTAAGCCTTGGGTCGACGGTCTGCCGTTCGAGTGGCATTTCGACTATAGCTATGACGGGGCCATGCGCTCGATTGAGGATAGTTTGCAGCGCATGGGTTTGGAGCACGTCGACATCGCCCTTATTCACGAGGTCGATGAGTACACCCATGGAAGCCGTCAACCTGAAGTTTTCGAAGTTGCTATGTCTGGCGCTGCTAAGGCGCTTCTTCGCCTGCGCGAAGAGGGTGTTATCAAGGCAATCGGGGTCGGCGTGAACGAATGCAGTGTGGCGCAGGCCGCAATCGAGCGAATCGACTTTGATTGCGTGCTGCTGGCCGGTCGGTACACATTGCTTGAGCAGGACGCATTGGACAGCTTTCTGCCAATGTGTATTCAGAAGCAGGTGTCTGTCATTGTCGGTGGCGGTTACAACAGCGGGATTCTCGCGACGGGTGCAACTCCCACTGCAAAGTATAACTATGCGCCTGCGACAGAACCCATCCTGGAACGGGTGCGGCGAATCGAGCGAGTTTGCGCCAAGTACAACGTCCCGCTGAAATCAGCCGCGATGCACTTCATCTTGGCCCATCCGGCCATTCCAACGGTCATCCCCGGCGTGCGTAGTGTCGCCCAACTCAACGAGAATCTCTCGACGTTCCGAGCCGAGATTCCGAAAGACTTCTGGTCTGAACTCCGGAGCATGGAGTTAATTCGGCCAGACGCGCCGACACCTTAATCAAACCGCACGCAAGTCGGATACCGGCTGCACCCTCGCGTCGCACTGGACGATTGCGGTCAACTGACTTATGAGGCTCTAAAGATAACCCCTGCATGACACCATGAAAAAGACATATTTCGCCTTCTTTCTCCTTGGTATCTTTTGGGGGTCAAATTTTATATACATGAAGTGGGCGGGCGAAATCATCGATGCGGGCAAGATTTCTCTTCTTAGAGTTTTCTTTGCATTTGTGCCGGTTCTCGCCCTTTCTTGGCATAAAAGGATTCTCAGTTTTGACCAGATTCGTTACGCGCATCACTTCACGATTTTGGCAGCCCTTGCGACCGCGTTTACCTATTTCTCGATGGCAAAGGGGACGGCCTTGCTCCCGTCAGGTATCGCGGGTGTATTGGGGGCTACACCGCCTTTGTTCACAGCCTTGGCATCTCACGTCCTCATACGGGACGAGAGAATGAATGGGCTAATGGGGCTCGGTGTTGGTTTGGGCTTGGGTGGAATTACACTCATTTCCCGACCGTGGGCGCTCGCGAGCACACACGGTTCGATTGATATGCAGGGCGTCGCCTGGCTTTTGAGCGGCGCAATGGCCTTCGGTCTATCGTATGTCTACGTACGGCTTTTCATGTCTCGCATCAACGTTGGGTCTCTTGCGATTGTGACCTGGCAGATGGGTATCGCATTGATTCTGCTTTTCTGCGTGACAGACTTAAGTGGGATTGGAAAATTGTTTTCGGATTGGCGGGCTGCTACCGGCGTGGCGTTGGGACTAGGAGTGCTGGGTACCGGAGCCTCCTTGTTCCTATACTATTTGCTTCTGGAAGAGCTTAGCGCTGTTGCTGCAGCAAGCGCCATCTATATCACTCCAGTTGTCTCTCTGGCAATTGGCTGGACAGTCGGTGAGCACATCGGTTTGATGGAAGTACTCGGCGTAAGTCTGATTTTCTGCTGTATCGCAATTCTTGAAGTGGGAAGGCAGCAAGTTGCTTGCGGAGGGTCCGCGGCATCCATCAATCGTCCGACGCTACCTCCTAGCGAACATTGATAGATATGCGAGAGCACTGTCGTACCGACGGTTGGACACTCATGCCCCACAGAATTCAGAATTCGCAGATACGAGCAATCATGACTGCGCGCGCATTTGAAACAGATACGGAATCGACATGATAAAGCACATCGTTATGTGGGACGTTCGCGGCGAGACGCCCCAGGAGAAGAAGGATACGGCTCATCTGGTGAAAACGGCCTTCGAGAGCTTGGTCGGAAAGGTCCCCGGTCTGACTAAGCTTGAGGTCGGCATGGACGTAAGCGGAGTTGATTACGCCTGCGACGTCGTGCTGTACACAGAGTTTGAAAATCAAGAGTCCCTCGAGGCGTACGCGTCACATCCCGAACATCTACGTGTTAAGAAGGCGCTTGCGGATTGTCGAGTTGCACGTCACCAAGTGGATTATGTATGAGCAGCGTAATCCATTGACCGGCAAAGGAGGCACATCTCATGTACGAGTTCACATATACAACGCAGGCGTCGAGAGTCGTGTTTGGCGCTGGAAGCATGAATCTGATTCAGCAGGAGGTCGTGACGTTGGGCGCACAGCGGGCGTTGATTCTTTGTACGCCAGAGCAGACGGCTCAAGCCGAGGTGGTCTCGTCCCTTTTAGGCCCTTCCAGCGCAGGAGTCTTCGATGGTGCCCAGATGCATGTCCCCATCGAGAACGCACGTCGCGCGCGCGAGCATGCAAAGAGTGTCGGCGCAGACTGCGCGGTGGCCATAGGCGGCGGTTCCACCATCGGGCTTGGAAAAGCGATTGCGCTCGAGTCGTCGCTACCAACCATTGCCATACCGACGACGTATGCCGGCTCCGAAATGACCCCCATCTTCGGCATAACCGAAGGCGGCCTGAAAAAACGGGCCGCGACGCCAAAGTTATCCCCAAGACAGTCCTATACGACCCGGAACTCACAGTCGGGCTGCCCGTCAAGCTATCGATTGTCACCGGCCTGAATGCCATCGCCCATGCTGCCGAAGGACTGTATGCGAAGGATGGTAATCCTGTAATGTCACTGATGGCAGAGGAGGGCATCCGCTCACTCGCCAATGGCCTCCGTGGCGTGAAGGAGAATGGTAAGGACAAGGAGGCACGCAGTGAGTGTCTCTATGGAGCATGGTTGTGCGGAATGGTGCTCGGCAACGTTGGCATGGCCCTGCATCACAAGCTCTGCCACACGCTGGGCGGGACGTTTAACCTGCCTCATGCTGCAACGCATGCAATCGTTTTGCCACTTGCCCTCGCATACAACAGCACAGTTGCAGACGATGCGATGGAGCGAATTGCCAGGGCACTCAATGTGAAATCAGCGCCAGACGGACTCTTTGAGTTGAATGGAGAGTTGGGCGTGCCACGAGGCCTTCGGGAGATTGGCATGAGCGAAAGCGACCTGGACTACGCCTGCGAGGTCGCTTTATCGAATCCCTACTGGAACCCGCGACCAATAGAGGAAAAGCCGCTCCGGGCACTTCTGCAACGCGCTTGGGAAGGCGCCCGTCCTTTGGCATAACTGTCGAGAGATTGAAATCTCAGAGGCGGTACTCGTGGGAATGCCTGTTCTTAGCGTTGACCACTACTTTTCGCAGGCGAATCTGTACGCGATTTTTAGGCGTTCGCCTTCCTCGGGATTGTGGCGCTGGGTCTCTCTGTGACGATGGTTGCGGGCGAGTTGTAAGCGGCTCGTGCCGGCCGTTATAGACGGTGGCTGAGGGCGACATCAAAGTGATGCCCATCATTTCCAATCTGATGGGCACCACTTTGACACAGTCTGCGGAGAAGAAGCCTGGTTCCCGGACGGGACGCCCGAACTACCCACGGGAGCTGCGTGAGCGACTGGCAGCAGCAGCTTGCGAGCCTGGCGTATCAGTCGCGAAGCTGGCCCGGGAGAATGGCATCAACGCGAACATGCTGTTCACCTGGCGGCGGCGATATCTGGCCGATCAGCAAGCTCGATCTGCCGGGCTCATTCCGGTCGTATTGCTCAGCGACACGCCGACGGAGGTCATTGCGTCAGCTCCGGTAGAGCCGCAAGCGCAAGGCGCGAAGTCCGCGTCACCTGTCGGCACGATCGAGATCCGGATCGGTCGTGCGGTGGTTAAAGTGGATGGCCTGGTTGACGCGGATATGCTGCGGATCGTGCTGGGTAGTCTGCGCTCATGATCTCCCTACCGGCAGGCACGCGCATATGGATCGCTGCGGGCGTTACTGATATGCGCTGCGGGTTTCAGGGGTTGGCCGCAAAGGTACAAACAGCTCTTGAGGAGAACCCGCTGGGCGGCAACGTCTACATCTTCCGGGGCCGTCGCGGCGATCTGGTAAAGATTCTCTGGGCAACGGAGGACGGAATCTGGCTGCTCGCGAAGCGGCTTGAACGAGGCCGTTTTATATGGCCCAAGGCCGACGGTGGCAAGGTCCATCTGAGTTCTGCACAACTGTCGATGCTGCTTGAGGGCATCGACTGGCGACAGCCCCGCCGCACCGCCGCATTATCGATGTTGTAAACGGCGAGGCAGACTCGTAAACTACGGCGCATGTCGAACGGCGCCGATCTCCCTGACGATATCGAACTGCTGAAGGCCTTGCTGGTCGAGGCCCGTAGTCTGCTTGCCGAACGCGATGTCGAGATTGAGCAGCTCAAGGCGCAGATCGACAAGCTCAGACGCATGCAGTTCGGTCGCAAGTCCGAGCAGCTGCAGCGGCAAATCGAGACGCTCGAGACTCAACTTGAGGATCTGGCCGCCGGGCGCGGCGTTGTGGATGTGCAGCGTGCGCAGGCCCTCGGTGCAAATGCGTCCACCTCGAACACAACGGCGGACGAAGCGGCTTCCAGGCAAGCGCTTCCCGCGCATCTGCCGCGCGAGGATCATGTGCTCGAGCCTGAATCAAGCTGCCCTGATTGCGGTCAACCAATGCAGGCGCTCGGCGAGGACTCATCCGAACAACTCGCCCGGGTTGCAGCGGCGTTCAAGGTCATTCGCACGATCCGGCGCAAACTGGTTTGCCCGTGCTGCAGCACTATCACGCAGCTGCCGATGCCTGGGCTGCCGATCGAGCGGAGCATCGCCCATCCGAGCTTGCTGGCAGACATCCTCGTCTCGAAGTATGCAGACCACCAGCCGTTGTACCGGCAATCGACGATCGCGGCGCGCGATGGCGTGACGCTTGACCGGGCCAGTATGGGGCGCTGGGTTGGCCAGTGTGAGGCGCTGTGCGCTCCGCTAACAGAGGCGCTGCGCCGCTATACCGTGGCCGCTACCAAGCTGCACGCGGATGACACGCCGATCCCGGTGCTCTCACCGGGCAACAGGAAGACCCGTACCGGCCGGCTATGGGTCTACGTGCGCGACGATCGTCGCTCGGGTTCGGCGCAACCGGCTTCGGTCTGGTTCGCGTACTCGCCGAACCGGCAAGGCATCCATCCTCAAACCCATCTCGCCAGCTTCAAAGGGATTCTGCAAGCGGACGCGTACGCAGGCTTCGACGAATTGTTCCGCGATGGCTCGATACGCGAGGCGGCATGCCATGCCCACGCGAGGAGAAAGTTCTACGACATCCACGTGCGCACGCCGTCGGACACAACACAAAAGGCACTCGAATATATTGGCGGGCTCTACGAAATCGAGGCCTCCATTCGCGGCAGGCCAGCCGCCGAGCGGTTGCGAATACGGCAGGAGAAAGCCAGACCACTGCTTCAAATCTACGAAGCGTGGCTTAGGGCAAAGCTTGAAACGCTGTCGTCGAAGTCCGATACGGCCAAGGCGATCAACTACACGCTGAACCGGTGGAGTGCACTGACGTTGTATTGCGAAGACGGTACGCTCGAGATCGACAACAACATCGCGGAGAACGCGCTGCGTTGTGTAAGCCTGGGTCGGAAAAATTTTTTATTCGCCGGTTCAGACAGCGGCGGCGAACGGGCAGCCGCGATGTACGCATTGATTGGCACTTGCAGACTGAATAACATCGATCCGCGTGCCTACCTCGACTACGTGCTAACCCATATCGCCGGTCACAAAATCAATCGCATCGACGAACTCCTGCCTTGGCGTGTGGCCGACAAGCTGCACACACCAAGCAGTCCGCCAGATCCCTCTACCTGACTGGCAGTTCCAGTCACCATCTTGCCTTACGCGCACGCGAATGGACGAACGGCCCAGCTGAGCCGCTTACGGCGAGTTCGACTTGAGCGTCGCTGCAATCTCGACGGTCGCCGGCTTGATTACCGTTAAGTTCGGTGGCGATAGCGCGTGGCTCGGTGTACTTTACGCGGTTGTCTTCGGTGTGGTAGTCGGCATCGCCAACGCCGCGCTGCTGCCCTGGCTTGGCGTCTCCTCGTTGGTGACAACCGTGGGCTCGATGATGTTCCTGACCGGAATTGGCTACTGGCTCGCGGGTGGACGCGTGCTGAGTTACGGCAATCTCGACGTCAGCGACTTCCTCGACCAGAACGTCCTCGGTATCTTTTCGCCGCGTAGCTTTATCACGATTGCCTGCTTTATTGTTGTAGCGCTCTTCCTGCGCTACACGACCTTGGGACGGGATATCTACGCCTCGGGGGGACATCGGAAGGCGGCGATTCAGAGCGGTGCGCGTGTGGGTAAGGCGTTGACGGTCGGCTTCGTCATCTCGGGCGGACTTTCGGCACTCGGCGGCGGTCTGCTCTCCCTAAGCCTCGCGACGGCGTCGGCAACTATGGGAAGCAATATCCTGTTGCAGGCCGCCTCGGCGGCGATTGTAGGTGGCGTTGCGCTTGGCGGCGGAATCGGCTCGCCGCTTGGCGTGGCGATGGGCGTTTTGATTCTCACGGTGTTGAACAACGGACTTGGACTGTTGAATGCAACTTCGACCCAGATTCTTCTCGTCAATGGGTTGTTGCTTCTGATTGTTGTCTTGCTTGACGGGCGTCTGGGGGCGGTCCTGGCTGCACCGCTTGAGCGGTTCGGTCGACGGAAGGCTACTACGGCGGCCTAACGCCACCGATGCTCTCCAGTACGGCCGACGCGCTCGTGGCGCGTCGGCCACTTTGATTCCTGGTCGTCCAGCAGCCGGACATCTATCAAAACGGCCATCGGGTGGCGTCATTCGACGCCGCCCTCCCAGCCCTGTCCGACGGTAGGAATCGGTGACTCAACGGCTACTTCGCTGCCGAAACGGCCGCACGCAGAGCGAGCAGGTAGCTGTCGACGCCGAACCCGCAGATTTGCCCCTTTACTACTTCCGCGAATACGGAGTGATGCCGAAATTCTTCACGAGCGTGGATATTCGACATATGGACCTCGACGACAGGTACCGTGAGAATCGCCAGCGCGTCACGAATGCCATAGCTGTAATGAGTCCACGCGCCGGCGTTGATGAGCACCGCATCAACACCGTCGGTGAAGGCCTTGTGGATACGCTCGCACATTTCGCCTTCGTGGTTCGTCTGAAAGCTGTCGACTTCGACGTTTAGTTCCTCGCCGAGCGCTTTGAGCTTATCGTCGATTTCGGCCAGAGTAATCGTCCCGTACTGAACCGGGTCGCGTTTGCCGAACATGTTGTGGTTGATGCCGTGAAGCATGAGTACTTTCATTTCAATCTCTCTTCCATGTTGATTTTCAGTCACGCGGCAGTTCGACGATGGCGCCTTGCGTTGCCGCGGTCAAGATAGCTTCGGTGATTCGCAGGTTCTTGAGGCCATCGCGGGCCGATACCAGGGGCGCCACCTCACCGCGAGCGACCGCGCCGAAGTGCTCCATCTGATGCTTGATGGGGTCGTCACGCACCATGCCGACAATGCCTACCTCGAACGGCTTCCACCAGGAGCGGTCTTCGTGTCGCGGGTACGTTTTCAGACGCATCGTCGGAATCGCGAGGCTACCATTCGTGCCTGCGACGAGGTAACAGTCTTCGTCATCGTAGGCAGGATAGGCCTTGTTTTCCTGCGAGGTCTGCTCCCAACTGCGAGCGCTGGCCGCCGTGTCCGACAGCATGAACGTACCGAGCGCTCCACTTTCGAAACGAAGGTTGATTGCAACCGTGTCTTCGACCGGGAAATCTCTGGTTGCGTGCGACTTGAATGCCTGCACCGCGACGATGTCACCGCAAAGCATGCGGAGGTTGTGCACTTCGTGAATCATGTTCAGCAGAATCGGGCCGGCGCCGATTTCGCGACGCCACGGAGCGTCGACGTAGTAGTGGTCGGGTTTCACGAACATCGCCGTACCCGTGACCGCAACCAGACGCCCGAGCACTCCGGAGTGGACCACCTGGCGGGCCTTCGCCATGATGGGGCTGTGGGCGCGATGGTGACCAATCAGAATGGGCACACGTGCATCCTCGCCGACGCGGACCAACGCTTCCGCTTCCGCGACGGTCGGCGCAATCGGCTTCTCGAGCAGCGTTGGTACACCCGCTTGGAGAGACAGCTTGGCGTGTGCAACATGCAACTGGTTCGGCGTGGCGATAACGACGCCATCCGGTTTGTCTTTCTCGAACAGTTCGTCGAGCGTGGCATACAGCGGCACGTTTTCCTTCTCTGCCAGCGCCTTCGCCGCTGGCGACGGGTCGACGATGGCAGAGAGAATACAGGTGCTGCTTCCGACGGCGGCGCCGATATGTGCCTGTCCGATATAACCGGCTCCGGCAACGGCGATTCGAGTCTTGCTCATGCTTGCTGCTCCTCAATGGATTGCGCTCAGGCGCGCGATTGCTCAAGAGCCTGCTGGCGCATCTCTTGGTACTCAGGTTTGCCGATAGGGCTCGCGTCAGGCTTACCCAAATCCTTCAACGGAATTCGATACGTCTCACGAGCGCTCCAGGCCGCCACCGCCGACACAATCGTGATGCCGAACGTCACGACTCCAATCGTCACCGGGATGCCGGATGCGCCCGGAGGGGCCATTGCCGCGAACAGGGCGGGCAGGAGTGCCGTCAGTGCGGTACCGACGTTTTGAGCGATTGCTACCGCTGTGACACGGGTGCGCGTCGGGAAGAGTTCCGGGTACAGGCTGGGGAAAATCGCGTTGTAGCCCTGGTAGACGACACCCCACATCAGGAGCGACATGCCTATTGCGAGCGGAACACTCTTGATGCTGATTGCGTACAGGTAGACGAACGACAGCAACCCGGTCACGAGTGCACCGCCGATGACGAGCGGTCTGCGTCCGACCCTGTCCGACAGGTTGCCGATAAACGGAATCACGAGGACGGCCACGATGTTTCCCAGCACGGGAATCCAGAGATAGATGTCCTTTGCGAAGCCGACGCCGTAGCCCGGCTGAACCGCATATGCCGCGCCGAACACTGTGGTCACAACGGGGATGACGTTCATCAACGCGATGCCAACAACGCGAAGCATGTCGCGCCAGCTGTACTTGAACGCATCGACGATGGGAGAACGCGGTACCGCATGCTTCTCGCCTTCTTCCTGGAAAGCTGGCGTTTCTTCCACATTGCGGCGGATGAGATATCCGGCGATGACGACCACAACGCTAAGCAGGAACGGGATACGCCAACCCCAGGAGTTGAATGCGTCTTCCGGCATGTAATGAGCCAGGGGAAGGAAAACGGCTGCGGCGAGAATCTGACCTGCCTGCACGCCCTGAAGGGCGAAGCTGGCGTAGTAGCCCCGGCGCCCGAATGGAGCATGTTCCAGAATCATCGAACTCGCGCCGGAGATTTCGCCTGCGACAGCGAAGCCCTGGATGAGTCGCATGATGACGAGCAGCGTCGGGGCAAAAACACCGACTTGTTGATAGGTCGGCAGCAACCCTACGGCCATGGTCGAGAAGCCCATCAGGAACATACAAACGACGAGCACTTTCTTGCGACCGTGCGTATCGCCCAGGTGACCGAGGAAGAAAGCGCCAATCGGACGTGCTACATAACCGACGCCATAGGTGGCCAACGAGGCAACGATGGCGACGGTGGGGTCGCCTTTCGGGAAGAAGGTTTGCGGAAAGATAAGCGACGCGGCGGTCGCATAGATGAAGAAGTCGTAGTACTCGAGCGCTGAACCTATCCAGCCGCTCGCAGCGGCTCGTCGCGTCTGACGAGTCGGATGCGCGCCGTCGGCGATAGCCTTGGTGGCTTGCTGCTTCATTACCTGTCTCCGTTTATATGAACCGCGAACCATGACGCGCGGCTTCGTCTTGGAGCAGAGAATAAAGTCAACCGATGCGTCTACAATGCGTGCATCATTCACTTCAATCATTCCAAATCGTGAACAATGACTGGGACCTCATCGACCTCAAGGTCTTCTGCGAAGTGGCTCGGCGCTCGAGTTTCGTCGCGGCAGCTACCGAACTGGGGATTTCCCCGGCCTATGTGAGCAAGCGGGTCGCGGACCTCGAACGGGCGCTAGGTGTAACCCTGTTCCACCGGACGACCCGACGCGTTCGAATCAGCGATTCCGGTGAGGCGGCCTACGCGTGGGCGCGCCGGGTGCTGGAAGCGGCGGATGGGTTGAATGACAGCGTGTCGCGAACGGACAGACGGTTATCGGGCCAGTTGCGAATCAGTTCCAGCCTCCGTCTGGGGCGCAACCATCTGTCTCCGATACTGGCGGCCCTGCACCGCGAACATCCCGAGCTGGAAATCTGGCTCGAACTGATGGACCGGCGCGTTGACCTTCTTGCCGAAGGCTTTGACATCGACATCAGGATGGGCGAAGTGTCAGAGCCACACCTTGTGACGCACCTCGTGGTCGAAAACGCGCGGGTGCTTTGCGCCGCGCCCGAATATCTCGCCAGACGCGGCACGCCGAAGACGGCAGCTGAACTCGCGGGCCACGACTGCCTTCTCTATCGCGAGCGGCACCAGACTTTCGGCGTCTGGCGACTTCAAGGTCTGCACGGGATGGAAGCGGTGAAGGTAACGGGGCCCATCGGTTCCAATCACAGCGACATCGTTAGCAACTGGGCGCTGGCTGGGCACGGCATCATTCTGCTGGCCGGTTGGGACGTCGCGCCTGCGCTCAAATCTGGAAAGCTGCAACGCATCCTGCCCGAGTACCGCCAGGAGGCCAACGTGTGGGCGGTCACCGCCGCCAAACTTCAGAGTTCGCCCAAGCTACGCACCTGCACAAACTTCATCATGAAGCGCCTGCGCCAGGGGCCGCACGCTCTGGATACTTCGATTCGATGAGTCTCGCCCCATTGCTGTCGGGCTCATGAAGCGCCGAACGGCAAAGCAATGACGTCGCGCAACCAGGAGTTGTGGGCTTGGGCGCGCCGGTCGCAACCGGCTTGCCGAAGGTCGACGCCCTTGAAAAGGTCGGCTTCGTCGGACGGCTACTGGGCCAGATAGCCGCCGTCGATGACGAGTTCGCTGCCTGTCATGAAGGACGACTCGTCGCTGGCGAGAAACACGCATCCGGCTGCGACTTCTTCGGGGGTGCCCATCCGAGCCATCGGTGTGCTCTTGATGATTCCGGCGTTCATGTCGTCCGACTGAGCCTCGACGAGTGGCGTGCAGATAAGCCCCGGATGGACGGAGTTCACCCTTATGTTCTCAGGAGCGTACGTGACGGCCGCGTTCTTGGTCATGTTCCGAACGCCGCCCTTGGCCGCGTTGTACGCCGCAGCTCCGGGGACGCCCACGTTTCCCCAAATGGAAGAGAAGTTGATAATCGAGCCATGCTTGGCGGCTCGCATTGACGGCAAGACGGCCTGCAAACCAAGGAAGCTTCCCGTGAGATTCACGGCGAGGACGTGGTCCCATTGCTGAAAAAAAGCGAGACCGGTCACCGACTCGATTCGGTCAACCGGTCACTCATGCCTATGGTTGCAACTTGAGCTTCGCTTTCCCGGTTACTTCGACGCAGCGGTGGTCGGAGTACCCGTGTAGTGCAAGTCTTGGATATCCTTCGTCGCTTCGTCGGAGGACTCCAGTGTTGGGATGATGCGACCTACAAGTAGCCCTAAGCCGACGCTTGTTTTTACATATTTTGTCTCACCTGCGTCGAGTTTGAATGACAGCGTTTTCTTAGTTTCGGTTGTTGTCGACACGACATACTGACCGGCAGGCTCATCGACGAAGAAGAATCCCCCCGGCTGCGATTTACCGACATCTTGACCATTGAGATTGATAGCCGGCTGCATGGCCGCGCCGAACATCGAGCTTGAGCGATAGAAATAAATCCGTCCCTGCGCTTCCTTCAACGTCGGGATAGAAGAAGCGACGTCCTTGTATTGCGGGCCACTAGCACATCCAGACGCAACAACCGCTACAAACGCGCTGGCTGCCAAAGCTCGGAACAGTTTATTCATTTATTTTCTCAAGTAGTATGGGTTGAGATGGCTTCAAAGGGGAGAAGTGCGATTCGCCGGCCAGATAGAATCCCACCAGGTTGTTCTCCTTAACGACAAGATAGGCTTCATGGACCTGGCGCCCTTCGATGGTAAATATCCCATCGATAGGACGGAGAACGAGCCCTTGCGGAACTTCACCAACGGGTCGCCAAACCGAACCTTCTTTCAGTTGCCGGGAGTACCCGGTCGTCAATTGGAGCGCAACTGGCATCGCAATGCGGAAGCGCTGCTGTTGACGCGCTGTCGTGAATGACGTGAACTCGGTGCGTTGTACCGGAATAGCGGGTGCACAAGCTGAAAGGACTAGGACGGCAAGCGCCGAAGCCACGAAAGCACGATTTTTGAACAAGTTGAGCGAGCCTCGGTGTCATCTCCAACTAAACTTATCGGCACGCTCCGAACGAACTTGAGAAAATAAAGCCCTGTCGTGTCGGTGTCGCATTGCACGGCTGCACTCAACCCGAAGAGTCGTGTCGACACCTTGTCATGGGAGCGGACGTACAAGTATCTGCGCAATCGTTTGCGGTCATCGCGTATTCTTTAACGAAGAGTCGCAAACGTTAGCCAATTAGCTAGCGTTTTACGAGTCTGCTCTTCTGACGGACCAGCGCCTAGCGGGAGCAGCGGTAGGCCGCCTTTTCTTCGTGCCTCTCATGTACCATCTGACGCATAGCGAACAGAAGATGGCCAAACGAGGGGTAAAACAATAATGGGCTGGAGCTTCAGAAAGAGCATCAAGGTTGCGCCGGGGATTCGCATCAACCTTAGTAAGAGCGGCGTGAGCACGTCTATCGGTGGCAGGGGGTTCACCTACAACACTCGGGGCCGCGTGACCGCCAGTATTCCGGGCACGGGAATCCGCTTCACGCACAATCTGAAAGGTGCGCGGACGTCACGCCCGGTCAGTTCCGTCGTGTCAGGAAGCAGCAGCCTCGATGCCGACGTCACGGAACGCCTTTCCAAACGAGAGCGGGAAACACAGGACTTCGTGCAGAAGGTCCGCTCGCGTACGTCGACGGCACTCGTCGATTACTTTTTCTCTCACGGCGTCTATGTGCACGAGGACGACCTGAGCGAAGCGGTGACCCTCGAGGAGCACCAGGGATTCCTGGAATCGCTAGCCCCGGAATTCGAAGCCACGACCAACGCAGTCCGCCTCGCCGCCGATATCGGCTCGATATCGCTCGCCGAAAAAGAAAAGGCAATGCGTGCGGTCTATGAAATTGAAGAGCGGTGTGCGGACCGCCACGGTGAGCGCGCAGAACTGAGCGAAGCAGCCTCCGCTTTGCTGAGCGCAGTGCGAAGCTGGCCATCGACGCCTAGCCTCGGCAGTCCGCTCGTCGTCGCTTTGCTCGGCTCGTTCATCACTTACGCAGCCAATCTCTGGGCAGGTCTGGGGCTGACCGCGCTCGCTTTCCTCTATGGCGCGTCGAACGTCTCCAGATACAAGCGGATGCGGACTGCAGCGCTTGCTGCAATTGACCCAACGACCCAGCGATTCAACTCCTTGCTGACAGCAGAAGTCACGCCCCGCCCGTCGCTTCTCACGGGCGAGGACTGCGTCATTCCAAAAGCCGTTGGAGCCGGAGGCGTCGTCCTTGTCGCAACACTTTTCGCGGTCGTCATGCACTTCACGCATCCGACAGGCCTCGGCGCCCACCCCACCGACGGTGACGCGCCCGAAACTTCTGTCAGCGCGAGTCCGTCGACGGAGATGCAACGGTCCCAGCGAACACAGGCGGAAAGCGAATTTTCGTGGCTTGCAGGCAAATCGCCGTCAGACGTCGTCAACGACAGCCGCTTCAAGGCTGCATTTCGGAACGTGTCGCGCGTGGAATGGAAGAAAATCAGCGAGCGACTGGCTGTCTCTCACGTAGCCATTGTCCAGTCGAAGGATGGCTTCCTGGTTGGCGAGGGCTGCATGAAGCAGGGGTGCGACTCGAACAAGGCGGCTTTTGCCATCAACGAAAGCACCGGCAAGGGTGACCTTATCGTCATGGAGACACCATCATCGAGCAATAGCCCCACTTTCGCGACGTACCAGTGGCGGAACATGCCCGTCGCGCAGACGCCGCTCGCGGACTGGAAGCAGCAGCATCAGGCCGCTTCGGGGGCCGCGGCGCAGCCTTCGCAGGCAAACGTGCCTTCGCTCGAAACAAGCTTCGACTGCTCAAAGGCCCATTCCGATGCGGAGCACTTAATTTGCGGCGATGCGGAACTGGCTGCCGACGACGTGGAATTGGCGGCCCTATATGCGAAGGCGAAAGCAGCAGCTACCGACGAAGCGGCGTTCAGGGAGCGCACTCGCACCCAATGGAATTACCGTGAGCAGACATGCCACGAGCGGGAGTGTCTCGTGCGTTGGTACGCGGACCAGAAGGTCGCGCTGTCAGAGATTGCGAACACGGATTCCTCTGGCCAGTGAGCGAATTCCGCGTCTGGCGCGCTCAGACGTCCGCGCCGTCCAGTGTGTCCTCGGGGTCAGTCGTCCTATTGGACGGCGAACCGGCGAAGGGCGAACGAAAGCCGTTTGGACACACATGACTGGCTTCGGAGCGCTGTCGGGGAAAACCAACGAAAGGCGGCATCAAAATGGTGACGCGACAAAGTCAGTTCCTTTCAGTTCTGCGAAAATCTCGTCTCATCTAACAAGAGAAAGAGACCGCGTCCCGGATGGCTGGCAAGCGCTGGCCGCTTGTGGGACGAGTCTCAACCTAGGATATATGCGAAACGCATATATCCCAAACACTGTGAGACCAATCAAACAATGAAGTTGAGAGTTGCGTTTTGCCTTTCGGGCCTTCTGCTGGCCCCGTACGTCTACGCCGCTGAAGCGACCACGTCAATTTTGACTGATGGCCCGACGTTGTTCTTCATCGCGGTGAACGTCGTCTTGACCTGGTATTTCGGTTTCCACAAGTTTAATCGTTTCTCCGTTTCTCACGGTCCGGAAGTTTTGACGACAGTCGGCATCCTCGGATGTTTCTTCAGCATCGCATTGGCGTTGCTGCATTTTGACGCGACCAACGTCTCGGACAGCGTGCCGCATCTTCTGGAGGGGGTCAAGACGGCGTTTTGGGCGTCGGTCAGCGGCGTGGCTGGCTCGCTTATCCTTCGGTATCGGCACTATACTCACAAGGACCCGATTCCCCAAACTGACGGCGTGCCGAAGTCGGCCACGCTCGATGATGTCGTCGCCGCGACGCAAGCTCTCCACCGCAGCTTGTCTGGCACGGAGGAAGGGAGCCTGCTCACCCAGCTGAAGCTGATACGCCAGGAGCAAGGTGACGAACTGCGCTCGCTCCGTTCGTCTTTCGACACCTTTGCTCAGCGGATGTCCGAAGACGGCTCGAAAGCACTCATCGAGGCGTTGAAAGAGGTCATCCGTGACTTCAATACCAAGATTAGCGAGCAGTTCGGCGAGAACTTTCGCCACCTCAACGCTGCGGTCGAGAAGCTGGTCGTCTGGCAGCAGCAGTACAAGGATGAGCTCGACAAACTTCAAATGCTCCAAAAGGCGTCGGCTGAGGACTTGCGGAACGCGTCGGCAGGCCTTGGGGTCTTCATTGAAAGAGCCGGCGGGTTCGCCGCCACTGCGGCTGCTCTCGAAACCACGCTTCGCGGCCTTGCACAGCAACATCAGCAGATTGACCAGTCGCAACGGTCGATGGCTGAGGTGCTGCTACAGATGAAGGACGTCACGCCCCAGTTCTCGCGCAAGGTGGACGAGATGACAGAGGCGATGAAGCAAGGGGTCGCTAAGGTGCAGTCTGATGTGTCCGACGTTGTGAAGAACCTAGGGAGCCAAATGCAGGCGTCGTCGTCGGAAATGAAACAGCTTCTCACCGATACGCTGCGCAAGTCACAGACGGAAGTAAACGACAGCCTGACGCGTTCCATGGAGGCCGTGCGTCAGAGCGTCGTCGCTCTCGACAAGGGCTTGCAGGAGGAGCTCAATAAGAGTCTCGAGTCCCTTGGGCGCCAACTCGCATCGCTTTCCGAAAAGTTCGTCGCGGACTATACGCCGCTTACCGACCGGCTGCGCGAGGTCATTCGTATTGCTGGTGCGGCGTGAGGTGAATTGTGGAGCAAAGCAACCAGTCTCACTGGATACCCATGGCCGACTTGATGACCGGCCTGATGTTGGTTTTCATGCTTTTGACCGCAGCGTTTATGCTTCGTGTTGAGAAGACCACGACGTTGGTCGTCAAGGAGTATGAGACGACGAAGAAGGATATGCAGCTAGCGCTGCAGAAGGAGTTTGAGAAGGACCTCAAGCAGTGGAACGCCGAAATCCTTGGTGACATGACCATCAGGTTCAATGACCCGACAGTATTGTTTGCAACAGGCTCTGCGGAGTTGCGCCCCCGGTTTAAGGAAGTACTGGGTCAGTTCTTCCCTCGTTACGTGGCGTTGCTGACATCCCCGCAGTTTAAGGATGCCGTCAAAGAAATCCGGATTGAAGGGCACACAAGTGCTACTTGGACCGGTACCACGGATGCGCGCACCGCGTATTTCAAGAATATGGAATTATCGCAGGCGCGCACCCGTAGCACGCTCGAATACCTGCTGTCGATGCAAAAAGTGCAGTCTCAGGAGACCTGGCTAATTCAGCACGTGACGGCCAATGGACTGTCGTCGTCGCATCCGATATCACCGGATATGCATTCGCCGACCGCGCAGCTCGCCAACCAGCGGGTGGAGTTCCGCATTGTTACCAACGCAAGCGACAAGATGGACCTCATTGCTCAGAAGCTGCAGAAATGACTTTCAAGCTACCCGACTTCCTGACGTGGTCCGCCTTTAATGGGTTGCGGCAGAAAATGAGCGCCCCGCTGGTTGAGCGATTCGGCGCTAAGCACGTTGTCACCGAGATAGACCTACCGGTAATTGACAGGCTGCAAGGCGCAGGCATTGATGTCACCGCCGACCAGATTCAAGTGTTGGATGATGGCACGCTCGCTTATAAGGGCTACCGCGTCCTGGTCTACATCCGTGACGTCCACGCCATGGGTAATCGCGACAGCATGCCTAAGTATCACTTCGCGCACTGCCGGACG
The DNA here is from genome assembly GCF_050436725.1 of Paraburkholderia sp. JPY465. NCBI lineage: Bacteria > Pseudomonadati > Pseudomonadota > Betaproteobacteria > Burkholderiales > Burkholderiaceae > Paraburkholderia > Paraburkholderia sp. JPY465. The sequence continues at coordinate 2,201,756 of NZ_JBNDMT010000003.1, read as the reverse complement.
CTTGAGACGATGTACAGGAATCAACGGTCGGAGAGGTATGTTGTTGCGAACTCCGACAGTGGACTGTTCCAGGTGAATGTCATGGACGGCGGTGTCCGACCACAGCAGGTACGGCTGCAGGTTTGTCAGAATTGCTTGGCTCACATCCGCTGGAAGGGCTTCGACATGCAGGCGGCCCGACCAAGTCGGCTCTCTATCGTCGAGCAGTTCAAGCTGACAGAATTTTTCGTTAAGTATCCGCGCGATTTGATGTCGTTGCGACCGGGGCATTCCTCGGATACCGCACCGATTAACACCTACACCGACGACTGGCCCGAAGTGTCGGCCAGAACGCGCAGCCTACGCGGTTATAGATGCGAGAAGTGCAGCATCTTTTTAGCCGGAGTTGAATCCAAGTATCTGCATGTGCATCATCAAAATGGTCAGAAACATGACAACAGAGATGGAAATCTTGAGGTCCTTTGCGTCGGTTGCCATGCGGATGAGCCTCTGCATGCGCATATGAAAGCACTTCCGGAGTATCGGGCGTTTATCGACAGGTACAGGCAATAGGTGGCCGCAATCGAACGTGCCAGCGTTCGTTCGGAGAATGCCCTTAGATTGATTTCCGTTGCTGTCTCGCACGCAGTAGCCGCTTAAAGTCGGCATGTGGCATAGTGCGGCAACAGTGAACAGAAAAGGGGAGAAGAATGGCCACACTGGAAAGCCTGCAGGCAAAAATTGCGAAACTGCAAGCGCAGGCGGAATCGATTGTCAAAAAAGACTCGTCCGCTGTCATCGCAAAAATCCGCGCCATCATGGACAAACACGGGCTGACGACTGCCGACATTGAAGCGCACGTCGGCGGTGCGAGGAAGCGTGGTCGTAAACCGGGCATCAAGCTGGCAGCAAAACCGTCGGCTGCGACGGCAAAGTACCGTGACCCGAAGACGGGTGCTACGTGGACGGGCCATGGCCGCGCGCCGGCCTGGATTGCCAGCGCCAAGGACCGCTCAAAGTTTCTGGTTGAAGGCAAGTCTGTCGCTTCGACGCCTGCCACGAAGAAGCCCGCCACGAAGAAGCCCGCGAAGGCCGGAGACTACGTGCGCGGCCCGCAGCCGGCTGTTTTCGCTGACCCCAAGACGGGCACGACATGGAGCGGTCGTGGTCGTGCGCCGGCATGGATGGCTGACGCGAAAGACCGCAGCAAGTTTCTGATTGCAGAGGCGGGTGCAGGCAAGGCGGAGCCGAAGGCCGTTGCAGCCGATAAGGCGTCGGCGAAGAAGGTCATCGTGAAGAGGGCTACCGCCAAGACAACGATGAGCGCAAAGACATCTGCGTCCAAGAAGGCACCGGTAAAGAAAGGGACTGCGAAGAAGGCGGTGCCGGCTGCAAGCAAGAAGGCATCGACGAAGAAAGTATCGATGACAGAGGCGGCCGTGACTGCTCAGATGGGCACAGTCGAGTCTGGCGCGGGGTCGGCGACCTAAGCGTAGTTCTTAGTCGCCCGTGGGACCAGCGAATGCCTGGTCCCACGAGGCACACCAAGCCGACGACGTTTTATTGCGCCCGTGCTGCCTGACGTTGCGCGGCTTGCTGTTGGGCTTCGTGTTGCGCGTGCTGCTTCGCAAGGTGCCTGCCTACCATGCAGCCACCGACCGCACCAACGACAGCGTGATGCCCCGCGTAGTGACCAGCGACCCCGCCCACCACCGCCCCCTTGAGGCAGCCAGCGGCGTTTGCCGTGCCGGCCGTTGCGAAGGCCAGCGTGGCCGCAATCAGGGCGATTCTTATCGGGTTAGCTTTCATTCGAGAGTACGCTGAGGTTGGATTTTTCGGATGTGGCGCTGTCCGGCGTCGTTTCAATACCCGCGCCAATCACGATGCTCGCGCCACTCGTGCTCACGCCATTCCTGGCGGCGCCATTCACGTTCACGCCACTCGCGACGTTCGCGCCATTCACGGGCTCGCCAGTCGTCGTCACCGCCGTACGCGACGGCGACAGGCGCCGGAGCATACACGACGGGAGGCGGCGGTGCGTACACTGGCTCTGCCGGCGCATACACGGCGCCGGGGATGCCCAATCCGATGGCGACGTCGACGTGCGCCGATGCTGCGGTCGAGGCGGCCAGAACCGCAACACCAAGAATCGCGCCAAGAATTTTCTTGTTCATCTTTGCTACTCCTCGCACGTTGAGTGCAATGTCAGTGACCACGGCTCGAAGTGTAGGAGGGGATGTTAGACACAGGTGAAACGGTCTTGCGAGAATGGTAACGCGCCATTACTGGCGACTGCGCACCGCTGGGCTGCAGCCGTCTGGCACGAAATCCAGCCTAACAGCTCAATGAGCGAGGCTTCGTGCCGAATAGCCGGTTCGCCAATGCTTTAAGGGCTCAACTAGGAATTGAGTTCAGTCTTCGGCGCTATGGCCGGGAATGTAGATTTTTCTCATCGCAGCTCTTTTGAAACATCGCGATAACCAGATGGCGCATCAGGGAACCTGTACGTGAACGGCGTGCTCAAGGGTAAGCTGCTCGAAAACGAACTGCTGGTCCAGCAGGCCATGAGCAACAGCAAGGAGCAGTTCGCCAGCTCCCCGACCTTAAGGACGCGCTGATGCACGCCATCATCGACGCATTCGATGCGCATGCCACGATGAGAAGCAAGCGCTCGACCCGGAACGCGTGCGCGACGGGCTGAAAGACATGCTCCTGGGGCCGGCACAAATCTATGAGGCACTGCGAACTCGTTTCGGAAGTGCGGCCGGGACGGAGAAGTTGAATGACGCTTTAACCGCGCAGGCAAGCGTGAGGGCGCAGGCAAGCGTGAGGGTTTGCCACGGTTTGGGTCTACAGGCGGGTTGCTCGGCCGCGCAGGTGAACGGCGCGAGCTTGGCCCGCCGTGCTAGACCGCGTGCGGTGTGTTTACACTGTGTGCCGAGTGTGCCAGACTGACGTTAGCCAGTTTGCTGGAACCCTTTGAAATCAGCGGGTTAGAGATGGGGCGTTGGAGCCATGTGGCGAATCCCCCTCTCTCCGCCAAACTGCCTTTTCTGGCAGCCCACCAGTCCAAGCCAGACACTCCGAAAGCCTTAGGGTTGGTCACAGCTTAGCCAGCCAGTGATTTCTTCCTGCAGCACGACCTCCAGCGCGTAACGATCAAGCAAAACGCCCATCGCGCTTGCGTGTTGATGCCTGCGTATCGATCATCGATTCCGGTCGGACAATCGCCCGACAAACTTCCATCCCTGATCCGCTACCCAAACATAAGTGAAGCCCGACGGACCGTCGATGAAAACGGTCATGGGCCGATCGGATCTTGCCGCCTCCTGTTGTCGCTCAGTCGACGCGGGAGTGATTCGCGCTTCGTCCTGTTTCAATGGCACGGCGCGCTCTTCAAGCCGCCAACCGTCTTCATTGACGTAAGTGAGCCGCGACGTTCCCCCTGACGGTGTTTGCAGCGTCAGTGTAAGCCGGCCTCCGTTGACGTCCGCTGGCTGGGCGCCATGGGAGTCCATGCTCGCCGTCACCGATGCATCCGCACCCGCGATGACGACACCCTCTACGGGCGTAGCAGCCAAAGCCATGCTGCACGCAGCTTCGAGGGTCATGAGTGCTGCGAAGGCGAACACCGCGCGTTTGATAAGTGGGTTTTTCATGTTAAGTACCTCCTTGCTGGCCGCGCTGTAGGGGTCGTCCATTCGTGCTGTTGAGGGTGTGTCAAACGGTACGTTCGGTCGAGGAGCGGCCGTCTCTCGATGAGCTTCACTATCGACCTAACCGTCTTCGAGCAAAACCCACACTCCGGGGGGACCGTCTCCCCCCAAGCGGAGCCGTTTCAATTGCAGGTAGGTCACGCAGAGATCGCTTGCACGCCCAATGAGTGCTCGGCCTTGGCCGTGCCCGACAGCCGCTTCCATATGAGGAAAACCAGGATCGCGGGCGATGGATGCGTCGGCATTTCCGCGCATTCCCGGCTATGTCCTCGTGTCGGCGATTTACATGATCAGTGAATAAGCCGCGGAATCGAGCGTCGAAAACGTACGCCGCCCAGCGGTCGCCGATGCGCCGATTGTTCGGGGGGAAGGCGCGACCTAGAATGATTGAGCTACCTTCATCAACGCGCCCGGCCAGCGCCGATCGCGACCAACGACGATGAACCTGTTCAGCTTGCCGCAGGCGTCTGCCTTGAAACGCCTGCAACAGCAGCCCGCGCTCGCGACATTCATCGCGCGGCTCGTCGAAACATTGTGCTGGCCCGCGCGTTTTACCGACCCCGAGGTCGAGCGCCAGTTCACCATCGAATATGGACGCGGTTTCGCCGATTTCCGCCGCGCGGCGATCATTCTCGGTACGTTGGTGTGGATGTGCTTCGGCTGGTGGGAGATCAGTCTTGCGCGTCATAGCGAGGCATTCCGGCCGTACTTCGCCGAGATCTTCTTTTTCCGCGTCGCGGGAACGCTCGCCGCAACGGCCGCAATCGTGCTGTCGTTCCGGCCGACGTTCGTGCGCGATGAGACTGCGCATCGGGTCATGCTGTCCGGGATGGCGGTCATGTTCGTCTGCCTGACCGTGCAGACTTTCCTCGCACCACGGCCCTTCAACTACACCCATTTCTTCGTCGGCTTCTACCTGATCCTGTTCTATCAATTCGGTTTTCTGCGTTTGCGTGCGAAGGCGACGTTACTGCTGACGCTCGGCGCAACCGGCGCGATCCTGCTGGCCCAGCTTGTGTCGCAAGGAATCGATCCGGACCTCTTCTGGGCGGGCATGTTCTACATCGCCAACGTCGTGGTGATCGGACATAGCGTGAACGTGAATGCGGAGCGGCATGTGCGCGATCGCTATCTCGCCGTGCAGGCGCTCGCGCACAGCAATGGCGCGTTGCAGGATGCCAATGTGGAACTCGCGCGCAAGCATCAGGATCTGGAGCAGGCGCGGCGCGAGCAGCAAACGCGCTCGGATGCGCTGATGGCGTTGCGCGAGCAGCAGAAAGAAGCCGCCGAGCAGGCGAGCTGCGCCAAATCGCGCTTTCTCGCCGCGGCGGCGCATGATCTGCGGCAGCCGATGCACGCGCTGAACATGTTCCTCGCGGCTGCCGACGAGGCGCTCGCGAAGCACGACATCGAGACTTCGACCGCACTGATCGGCGATGCACGCAAGGCGTCGGCGCTGAGCGCGCGGCTCTTCAATGCCGTGCTCGATCTGTCGAAGCTCGAGTCGGGCCACGTCAAACCGAGCTATTCGGGTGTCGATCTGGACCGCGTCGCGCAGGATGTCGTCGAGCAGCTGGCGCCGTTCGCGGCGAGTCTCGGCGTGAAGCTGCGCTACTCGCGCGGCGGCCGCAACTGCGCGATGGTCAGGACCGACGCCGACTGGATTCCGCGCGTGCTGAGCAACCTCGTTTCAAACGGCATCAAGTACGCCGATCGCGCGAAGGCCGGACGTTGCGCCGTCATCGTCGCGATCGTGCGCATGCGCAATTACGTGCGCGTCGATGTCGTCGACAACGGCATCGGTATCGCGTCGAAGCATTGGGACGCGATTTTCCAACCCTTCGTGCAGATCAGCAATCCCGAACGCGATCGGGAAAAAGGCTTGGGTCTCGGGCTATCGATCGTCAATGCCGCGGTGTCGCTGATGGAAGGTCACCGGATGGAGTTCAAGTCGATCGAGGGCAAAGGCTCGCGCTTTTCGATTCGTTTGCCGGTTGCGCAAGCCGGCACCGAAGTGGCTGTGCCGATGACGGACGTCGCGCCTTCGCGGGCTTCGTTGCGCGGCCTGTATATCCTGCTGGTCGAAGACGACAGGCTGGTGCGCGCGTCGACGGAGGCGTTGTTCGGGCAGTGGGGCGTGTTGTTCGATTCCGCGAATTCACTCGCCGAGCTGGAGACTTTGGTGCATACGATCGAACGCTTGCCCGATCTCGTGATTACCGACTATCGGCTGCCGGAGCGCCACACGGCGCACGACGTGGTCCATATGATTGCAGTGCAATTGCCGCGGCCGGTGCCATGTCTCGTCATCACCGGCGAGGCCGGCATCAATGCGCAGGGCGTTTTGCCGGAGCGTTGCATACTCAGCAAGCCGCTTTCCGCCGAAACGCTGGCGGCGCGCATGGTCGAACTGGCGAGCCGTCAACGCAGTGTCGTCTAGTACTTGCGCATGGCGTTTGCGTATAACCAGCGCCTCAGGTTGCCGATGCTTGCGCGGCGGTGGGAATCTCGATGCCACGGCGCGCCATCTCGACGATCAGGAACGTGCGCCGCGATACATTGAAACGGCTCAACAAATCGCTGATGTACTCTTTCGCCGTGTTCTCCGTAATGCACATTTTTCGCGCGATCGCCTTGTTCGATAGTCCATGCAGCACGTAGCGCAAGGTCTGCGCGAGTCGCGGCGGCAGATTCAGCGAGTCGATCGGAATGCCTTTGCTGGGCGCCGGCGCTTGTGGGGTGTGTCCGCCTTTGCCGAGCACGCTATTGGGCAGGTACACGCGTCCGTTCAGAATTGTTTGTAAGGCTTCGCGAAATACCGCGCCGCCTTCTTCGCTGGCTTTGGAAATGAAGCCACCCGCGCCATTCTTGATGCAGTCGAGCACTGTTTCGCGATCATCGCGCGCGGAGAGCATCACGACGTGTAACGACAGTTCCTGCTGCTGCACCCAATGCAACAACTCGAGCCCGGTGTGCTCGCGCCCTAGCTGATAGTCGAGAAAGATCAGGTCATAAGCGTCGCGCTGCAACCGTTCGACGGCCTCGTCATAGCTGCCGGCTTCATCGATATCGAGCGTCGGCTCCGAGCTGAGGATCAGGCTTTTCATCGCCGAGCGCGTTAGCCCCTCGTCTTCGACCAGCAAAACGCGGCGAAAAAACAGATTGTCCATGACACCTCCCCGGTCTTGACCATCGTAGCTCCATTGGGGGGATCTGGAATCCCTCCCTTTCGGGGGACGATCTGCTCATCGCACCTTTCTTCTCGCGTTTCGTTCCATCGATTTGATAGGCAAGTTACGCAGCATTCCGATAGACCTAGGACAGTCCCCTATACGACGTCCCACGCTTTGTAAGCGTCGGAGGTTTCCTCCTGCCAGCAATGGTCAGCCACAAACCCGAGCCCTTTGGCTTCAAACGAATTCCATTTGCAGTCGCGCTTTTCTGCAAGAACTACACAAAAGTCCTCTATTACCAAATGTATGGAAAAGCACCCAGAAAATGTACCTGGGTAGTGCAATTTGACGCGCTACTCTGCAACCCATGCATTAGGCACCGTTGAACGCGATCTACGCATGGTTATTCTGCGTCCTCCGCAAAATATAGCGTTTCGTTCAATTGCACGGCGCCGCAATGTTTGCTTTCGGCTCTTGCATTCGCACTTCTGCGATGAAACTGGCTCGGAGGCGGCTAAAAGGAGCGAGACACGCAAGTGACACCCTGAAAAGGTCAATACGTCACGCGCTTCGATTTTTTGAGCCTGCCAGTTGAGATGACAGAATGGCCCCAAACCTGACGTTCGCACCAGCAGACGTAGTCCCATCCCGGTCCAATCAACGCGGAAGACCTTTCCGCCGCAGCGAAATCAATCGCAGTCTCCGGGACCGATATTCTTTCGGTCCAGAATCTGTCGAAGATCTTCGGGCCGAAGCCAGAGCGCGCCGCTGAACTCGTGAAGCAAGGTCTCGGTCGGAACGAGATTTTCGAAAAGACCGGCAACATGGTTGCAGTCAATGACGTCAGTCTCACCGTCAAGGCGGGCGAGATTTTCGCGGTGGTGGGCCTGTCGGGTTCCGGTAAGTCGACGCCGGTTCGACTCCTCAATCGCCTGATTGAACCCACGTCCGGCCAGGTCGTTCTCCTGTCGTTCGCGCTTCTGCCGAATCGCACGGTACTCGACAACATCGCGTACGGACTCGAGGTCGCTGGTCTGAAGAAGGCCGCGCGGTACGATACCGCGCGTGCCGCGCTGACGCGAGTCGGTCTGGGCTCGTACGAAAAGCTGCTTCCCAGCGAATTGTCCGGCGGCATGCGGCAGCGCGTCGGCCTTGCACGCGCACTGGCCGTGAACCCTTCGGTGCTTCTGATGGACGAGGCGTTCCCGGCACTCGACCCGCTGATTCGGTTCGAAATGCAGAACGAGCTTTTGCCGCTACAGAAGGAAGAGCAGCGGACCATCGTGTTCATTTCGCACGACATCGAAGAAGCCATCAAGATCCGCGGGCGGATTGGCATCATGAAGGACGGGCGTGGAGTGCGGCTATGTATGCGACGGCGCAGGTCGATACCAGGGCTGCGTCACGCCAGCATCACTTCATAAGGCAGATACGCGTCCGGTACGTGACGCGCTGCTCCGCGATGTGAATGCGGTTTCACTCGATGCGGACTTGCACGAGCTTGCGTCCATCGCATTGAGCCAGGAACACGATGTACCCGTCACTGCGGAATTCAGGTTCCGCCGCGGACGACGTTCGGCGAGGCAAGGTCCTTCGATTACGTCGTGGTCGTCGGTGGAGTTCAGAAAGGAGTTTGCGTGACACGGAGCTTGCGCATCAACGTCAAGCGAAGCCCGACGCCCGGCACGCCTCACCCGTCATCGCTCTCGCGCGACTCCCCCGTATCCCCCCGTTTCGCACTCGCCCCCGTGGCAGGCGGCCGCCCCCGCGTCGCCTGCCACAGCGGCACCCCCTGCTGGGTCCCCGCCTTGGCCAGCATATGTGCACTGATCGGCGCGGTAAGAAACAGGAACGCAGGAATCAGTAACTCATGCAGGCTCGCGAAGTTGTTATGCGCGCTGAAATACACCACCGACGCGAGCACGATGCCGCCGACACCGAGCGTGGTCGACTTGGTCGGACCGTGCAGCCGCATGAAGAAGTCAGGCAGTCGCGCGAGCCCGACCGCCCCGATCAGCGTAAACAGACTGCCGGCGAGCAACAGCAAACAGACGATCGCTTCGACAAAGGTTTCCATCGGCATACTTCACGCTAGTTGAGTTCGATGATGTCGCCGCGCTGCAGGTACTTGGTGAGCGCGACCGTGCCCACGAAACCCATTACGGCAATCAGCAGCGCCACCTCGAAGAGAACCGTCGAGCGCAGGCTGATGCCGTACACGACGATCATCGCGATCGCATTGATGTTCAGCGTGTCGAGTGCGACGATGCGATCGGGCAGCGACGGACCGCGCACGAGGCGCCACAGCGTGAGCAGGAACGCGATGCCGAGGATCGCGAGCGAGATCGGAATCACGATGGCTAGCATGCGAAGATCTCCATCAACGGGGCTTCATAACGGGACTTGATCAGCGCGATGAGCGCCGCTTCGTCGTCGAGGTCGAGCACGTGCACGGTGAGGCGCGTGCGGTCGTCGCTGAGTTCGGCGCACAGCGTGCCGGGGCTCAGCGAGACCACGCTGATGAGCACCGTGAGCGCGATCTCGTGAGTGCTGTCGAGCGGCACTTCGATGAACGCCGGGCGCAGCCGCCTGGTCGGGCCGAGCACGAGCAGCGCGACCTCGACGTTGGCCACGATGATGTCGACCAACACATGCCAGGCAAGACGCACGAGCAGCCACGGCCGGCCGAAATGCATCGGCCGCAGCCACAAGCCTTCGGCGACGCGAAAAGAGATCACGCAGCCGAGCACGGCGCCGAGCAGTAGATTGCCCGGCGAGATGTCGTTCATCAGCAGCACCCAGCAGATGATCAGCAACGCGGTGAGCCATGGGTGGGGAAAGAGCCTTTTCAGCATCATCGGTTCCCCTGAATGTCGGCCGAGGGTGCGGCGGCCGCTGGTGGCGAAGATCGCGGCCCGGGCAGGATCGCGTGCACATACGCGGCGCGATCGAATAGCTGCGCGGCAGTATCGGCGAGATAGTGCCGTACCGCGCCCGCGCCGAGCGTGATCGCCACGACGCAGCCGAGCAGGACCGCGCAGGCGGCGAGCTTCGCGTTGCTGCCGCGCGGCGTGTGCTCCTCTTTGCCTTCGGCGGCGCGCGCGGCCGGCGCGGCCCATAACAGGCGCGTGCCCGTGCGGCTCAGCGCGACGATCGACAGCAGGCCTGATAACAGCACGGCCGGCCAAAGCACGACGGCCGCGCCGCTCGGCGTGGCGGCCAGCACCATCGCCTTGCCGAGGAAACCCGAGAGCGGCGGCAAGCCCGCGGCACCCACCGCGGCGATCAGATAGAGCAGCGCGGCAAGGTTCGACGGCCACGGTGCACGCGTGCGCGAGGTGGCGTCGACCGGAGCTTCGGCGTCGGCGCGAGCCGGTTCCGCGGCGAGCACGGCGAGCGCGCCGGCCGTCTCGACCTGCAGCGGCTGCATGCGCGCCCGCGTCGCCACCGCCTCGCCGTCGGGGTCGGGCGAGAAGACCGCCGCGGCCGCGTCGTCGAGCGCTTCGAGCGAGCCGGGCTCGACCGCATCGGCATCGGCATCGGCGGAAACGGCTGGATGGATCGCGTGTGCTGTCGATGCTTGTTCGGGTTCGAGCGTGTCGGCGAGCAGGAACAGCGCGCCTGTGCAGAGCGTCGTGCTGATCAGGTAGTAGAGCAGCGCGCTCCATGCAAGCGGCGTCTGTTGCGCGATCGCCGCGATCAGCAGCCCCACCGAAACCAGCACGAGATAGCCCGTCGTGGTCTTCAGACTCGACACCGCCAGCGCACCCAGCGCGCCGAACACGATCGTCGCGATCGCGAGCCACCATGCCCACTGATGCATGAACGCATGGAGCAAGCCGCCCGCCGCGCCGAACACGAGTGCATCGCAGCGCAGCATCGCGTAGATGCCGACCTTGGTCATGATCGCGAACAGCGCGGCCACCGGGCCGATGGCGCTGCGGTAGGCCTGCGGCAACCAGAACGACATCGGAAACACGGCGGCCTTGAGGCCGAACACCAGCATCAGCGTCGCACCCGCGAATTGCGCGAGCGGCAGCGTCTCGGGGCCGAGCCGAGCCAGACGTTCGCCCATGTCGACCATGTTCAGCGTGCCCGTGACGCCGTAGAGCACGCCGATCCCAACAAGGAAGAACGACGAACCGACGAGGTTCAGCAACAGATAGTGCAGTCCGTTGCGCACCCGTCGCGCGCCGCCACCATGCAGCAGCAGCGCGTACGACGCGATCAGCAGCAGCTCGAAAAACACGAACAGATTGAAGAGATCGCCCGCGAGGAAGGCGCCGTTCAGGCCCATCAGCTCGAACTGGAACAGCGCGCGGAAATAGCGGCCGCGCCTCGCGTCCTCGCTCGACGTGCCGAGCAGGCAGCAGACCGCGAGCACGGCGGTGAGCACCAGCATCAGCGCGCCGAGCCGGTCGAGTTCGAGCACGATGCCGAACGGCGCGGGCCATGCGCCGAGCGCGTAGCTGACGATCTCGCCTTGCGCGGCGCGAGCCATCAGCAGGCACGCGACAGGCAGCAGCGCGATGATGGCGAGCGCGTTCAGCGCACGCTGCAGGCGCTTCGCGCGCAGCGGCAGCGCGACGATCACGCCCGCGCAAAAGAGCGGAATCAGGATCGGGAGCAGGAGGACGTGGTTCATTCGCCGCGCGTCTCCTCGTCATTGACGTGATCGTTGCCCGTGCTCGCGAACGAGCGCAGCGCGAGTACCACGGTGAAGGCCGTCATCGCGAAGCCGATCACGATGGCCGTCAGCACGAGCGCCTGCGGCACCGGATCGACGTATTGCGCCCCCGCCGTGATCACCGCGGGTTTGCCGATCGCGAGCCGGCCCATGCCGAGCAGGAACAGGTTGATCGCATAGGAGAACAGCGTGATGCCGAGAATCACCGGCAACACGCGCGCGCACAGCAGCAGGTAGATGCCGCACGCGCAAAGCACGCCGATCGCGACGGCAAAGGCGGCTTCCATCAGCTTTTCTCCACGGACTGCATGTCCTTGTCGCGCACGCCGAGGTGCGAGACGATCGTGAGCGTCGTGCCGACTACCGCGCCCATCACGCCGAGATCGAACAGCATCGCCGTGGACAGTTCGATTTCGCCGATCAGCGGCACGTGCAGATGCCCGAACGCGCTGGTCAAGAACGGCTGGCCGAACGCGAGGCTGCCGAGCCCCGTGGCCGCGGCGATCAGAATGCCGAGGCCCGCGAGCGCGCGGTAGTTGAGGTGGATGCGCGACTCGGTCCACAGCACCCCGCTTGCGACGTACTGCAGCAACAGCGCGATCGAGACGATCAGCGATGCGATGAAGCCGCCGCCGGGCAGGTTGTGGCCGCGCAGGAATACGAACACCGCGACGAGCACGGTGAGCGGCAGCATCAGCCGCGCGAGGATCGCCAGCATCAGCGGATGCGATTGCGACGACCACGGCCGGCCGTCCGGCCCCGCCTCGGGCGACTTCAGACGCAGCCCGCGCAGCAGCGCCTTGACGGCGAGCCCTGCGACCACCAGCACGCTGATTTCGACCATCGTGTCGAAGCCGCGGAAATCCACGAGGATCACGTTGACGACGTTATGGCCGCCGCTGCCGGGCAGCGCGTTGGCGAGGAAGTACGGTGCGATGCCAGGCAGCGGCGCGCTCGTCATGATCCGGTATGACACGGCGCCGAGCAGAGCGCCGCCCGCGAGCGCGAGCGCACCGTTGCGCAGCCGGACGGGGAGCGGCTCGACCGCGCGTTGCAGCGCGGGCAGGAAATAGACGGCCAGCACGAGCAGCAGGATCGTGACCACTTCGACGGAGATCTGCGTGAGCGCGAGATCCGGCGCGGAGAAGCGCACGAAAGCGAGCGACACGAGCAGACCGCAGGTGCTCAGCATCACGAGCGCGTAAAGCGTGCGCGCACGCACCAGCACCACGCCGATGGCGAGCAACGCCATCAGCACGAGCCCGCCAAGCGTGAACGGATCGGGCGGCAGGCGCGGGTGGCTGCCGCTCCATGTGTCGAGCGCGACGAGCGGCACGCCCGGCACGATCAGCACCGCCGCGATCAGCCATGCGAGGTAGGCCGGCAGCGAGCGCGTCTCGAACACGCGCACGATTACGCCGGCGCTCTGTTCCAGACGCTGCACGAAGCGGTCGAAGATCTCGCTCGCGTTCAACTCGGTGAGCGCCGTACGACGGTGACGGAACGTATTGCGGCGCAGGAAAAAGAGCGTCGCGCCCGCCGCGAACGACACCACGCTCATCACCAGCGGCGTGTTGACGCCGTGCCACAGGCTCAGGCTGTAGTCGGGCAGCTTGCCGCCGAGCGTGATCCACGCGGCCGACTCGAGCAGCCTGCCGATGCTTTGCTGCGGGAACAGGCCGATCAGCAGGCACAGCGCCACCAGAATCTCGACCGGCAGCCTCATGAAGCGCGGCGCCTCGTGCGGCGGATAGTGCGGCAGGTCGCGCGGCGTCTCGCCGTCGAAGAACACGCCCCAGACGAAACGCAGCGAGTACGCCACGGAGAGCGCCGCCGCGGCGATCGCGATGACCGGCACGGCGAGGTTCAGCGGCCCGAACATGTTTTGCGCGAGCGTTTCGCCGAAGAACATTTCCTTCGACAGAAAGCCATTGAGCAGCGGCACGCCGGCCATCGACAGCGACGCCACGCTCGCGAGTAAGGCCGTATGCGGCATGTACCTGCGCAGGCCGCGCAGACGGCCCAGATCGCGCGTGCCGGTTTCGTGATCGACGATGCCCGCCGCCATGAAGAGCGACGCCTTGAACACCGCGTGGTTGACCGTGTGGAACAGCGCGGCGACGGTGGACAGTTGCGTGTCGAGGCCGAACAGCAGCACGATCAGGCCGAGATGGCTGATGGTCGAATAAGCGAGCAGGCCCTTCAGATCGCGCTGGATCAACGCCATCCCCGCGCCGCCGACGAGCGTGACGAGCCCGGCCACCGTCGCCGTGTACGCCCACAGGTGGGTGCCTTCGAAGACCGGATAGAGACGCGCGAGCAGGAACACGCCGGCCTTCACCATCGTCGCCGAATGCAGATAGGCCGACACGGGCGTGGGCGCGGACATCGCGTGCGGTAGCCAGAAGTGGAAAGGAAACTGCGCGGATTTCGTGAACGCCGCGAATAGCGTGAGCAGCAGAATCGCCGGATAGAGCGGATCGTGCTGGACCTTGGCAAGCTGGGCGAGCACGTCGTTCAGCTCATAACTGCCGCATACATGGCCGAGCAGCAGCACCGCCGCAAGCAGCGCGAGTCCGCCCGCGCCGGTGATGGTGAGCGCCATGCGCGCGCCGCGCCTCGCGTCGGGCCGCGATGGCCAGAAGCCGATCAGCAGGAACGACACGAGGCTCGTCAGTTCCCAGAAGACGACGAGCAGCAGCAGGTTGTTCGACAGCACGATGCCGAGCATCGCGCCCATGAAGAGCAGAAGCTGCAGGTACAGACGCGGCAACGCATCGCTGCCGGCGAGGTAGTAGCGAGCGTAGATGAAGATCAGCAGGCCGATCGCGAGTACGAGCAACGCGAACATGAACGACAGGCCATCGAGGCGCAGCGACAGCGCGAGGCCGATGTCGGGCACCCACTGATGGCGCCATTGCAGCACGTCGTGGTCGGCCATGCCCACGCGTTCGCTCAGCAGCAGCGCGCAGCCGAACAGCGCCGTCGCGAACGCGATCCAGGTGCTGAGCGCGGCGGCTCGCTGCCTCGTGAGCGCGATGAGCGCCGCGGCCATGAATGGAAGTAGGACGAGCCACGCCAATACCATTCGATGCCCTCCGGGAGTTCGAGTGTTAGGCGGTGTCGCTGGCCGGTGGCGTAGGCGTGAATCGCACCTGACGGGCGGCTGCCCAACGCACACAATCATAGCCGCAACCGGGTCGGCTTCTCGCATCGATGCATGAGGCATCGATATATGCAGTCGAACGGGCCGAGAACCAACCGATCTCCGATCATGCCGCCAGATCATTGCGCTAAGTCTTACGACGTGAGTATAGAAACGGCCTCCCATCACGCCGCCCACGCCAGCCGCCTTCCTGCACGCCCCCAGATCTTGCTCTAAACTAGCGCCCGCCCAATCCACGCCGCGATGCACCCCGTCACGAGCAACGACCGATGCCCCCAGCCTCCACCGATCCCGCCGATTCGCCGCATTTCAGTCTGCCAAAACACCCGCCGTTCCAGCGTTTCTGGTGCACCCGCATCCTGTCGTCGCTGTCGTTCCAGATGCTCGCCGTCGCGATGGGCTGGCATGTCTACGCGCTCACGCATAGCGCGTTCGCACTTGGCCTCGTCGGTCTCGCGCAGTTTCTGCCGATGTTTCTGCTGACGCTCGTCGTCGGCCATGTCGCCGATCGTTACGATCGCCGCCGCATCGCCGCCGTCTGTCAGAGCCTCGAAAGCGTCGCTGCATTGCTGTTCGCGATCGGTGCCTTCAGCGGCTGGATCAGCGCGCCGGTGATCTACGTGCTGGCTGCCTGCGTGGGCGCATCGCGCGCGTTCGAATCGCCGGCCGTGTCGTCGCTGCTGCCGGCCGTCGTGCCGCGCGGCTATCTGCCGAAAGCGACCGCATGGTCCACGTCCGCCAATCAGACCGCGCAGATCGCCGGGCCCGCGCTCGGTGGCCTGCTGTACGGCATCGGTCCCGGTGCCGCGTATCTCGCGTGCACGCTGTCGTTCGCGGCCGCCGCCGCGTCGGTGTGGAGCATTCCGCTGCAAGTGAAGCCGGCGAGCCGCGCGCCCGTCACGCTCGAATCGATCTTTTCGGGGATCGCGTTCATTCGCCGCGAGCCGGTGATTCTCGGCGCGCTGTCGCTCGATCTGTTCGCGGTGCTGTTCGGCGGCGCGACCGCGCTGCTGCCGATCTTCGCGCGCGACGTGCTGCACGCGGGCCCGATCGGTCTCGGCCTGTTGCGCTCGGGCACGGCGATCGGCGCGCTCGCGGGCACGATCTGGCTCGCGCATTTTCCATTGCGCAACCGGCCCGGCGCTGCGATGTTCGGCGGCGTGATCGCGTTCGGCATCGCGACGATCGTGTTCGGGCTGTCGCATCAGTTCCTCCTGTCGCTGCTCGCACTGATAGTGCTCGGCGCGTCCGACACCATCAGCGTGGTGGTGCGGCTGTCGCTCGTGCAACTGCGCACGCCCGATGAAATGCTCGGCCGCGTCAGCGCGGTCAATTCGCTGTTCATCGGGACGTCGAATCAATTGGGCGAGTTCGAATCGGGCCTGACTGCCGGATGGTGGGGCGCGCAGCCGGCGGTGCTGGTCGGCGGCTGCGCGACGATCGCGATCGCGCTGTTGTGGATGCGATTCTTTCCCGAACTGCGGCACACGCGCACGCTGGAGCGAGAAGAAGAAGCGCTCGCGGCGAGCGCCTGATCGAATGCCGGGCCTTGGGCCCGATCCAATAAACGACGCGGAGACGATACCGATGAGCCAATCCGAACTGCATGCTGCCGCGCCGGTCGCGGCGACGATCTATCGCGGCGAGTCCGTCGAGAACACGCATCTGGCGCATGTCGCGGTCGTCGATGCGGACGGCCGTCTACTGTATTCGTTCGGCGACGCCGCGCGCGTGACGCTCGCGCGTTCCGCGGCGAAGCCGGCCCAGGCGCTCGCGGTGCTCGAAACCGGCGCGCTCGAACGTTGTGGTTTCGACGAAGCCGATCTCGCGCTGATGTGCGCATCGCACAGCAGCGAGCCGCGTCATATCGAACGCACGCGCGCGATGCTCGCGAAAGCGCAGGCGAGCGAGGCCGACCTGCGCTGCGGCGGTCATCCGCCGTTGTCGGATGCGGTGTACATCGACTGGATCCGGCGCGGCTTCACGCCCACCGGCGTGTGCAGCAACTGTTCGGGCAAGCATGCGGGCATGCTGGCCGGCGCGCGTTCGATCGGCGCGGCGCTGGCCGGCTATGAACTGCCCGGGCACCCGTTGCAGGTGCGCGTGAAGCAGACGGTCGCGAGCGTGTGCGATCTGCCGGACGACGGCGTGCAATGGGCGATCGACGGCTGCAATCTGCCGACCCCGGCGTTTCCGCTCGACCGGCTCGCGCGTCTGTTCGCGAAGCTCGCGGCGGCACAGGATCAGCAGGAAGCCGAAGCTGCCGCGACGCCGCCGCGCACGGCCGCGCTCGCGCGCATCTATCGCGCAATGACGTCGCACCCGGAACTGGTCGGCGGGGAAGGGCGCTTCTGCACGCTGCTGATGCAGGCTTTCGATGGCGCGCTGGTCGGCAAAGTCGGTGCGGACGGCAGCTATGCGATCGGCGTGCGCGGGTCGCGGCAAACCGCTCGCCTGGGTGCCAAGGGCGCGCTAGGCATCGCGCTGAAGATCGAGGACGGCAATGCCGCCGCGCTCTACGCGGTCACTGCGGAGTTGCTCGCGGTGCTCGACATCGGCACGCCTGAACAACGCGCGACGCTCGACGGCTTTCATGCACCGAAGCGGCTCAACACGATGGGCGTCGAGACCGGCCGGATGGATTTCTCGATCGAGCTTGCCGCGCATCGTTGAGCGCGGCGATTCGCTTCACCGCCCGGCTCGCGAGACTCAAGCCGCCGTCGCTTTCGCCGGCGCGCAGCCCAGCGCTTGACGGATCGCATCGGCGAGCTCGCTCGCCGCGAACTTCGCGACATAGCCGTTCGCGCCCGCGTTCTTCACATGCGCCTCGTTAGCCGCGCCCGTCAGCGACGAGTGGATGAGCACCGGAATATCGCGCGTGCTTGCATCGGCCTTGATCTGGCGCGTCAGCATGAAGCCGTCCATCTCCGGCATCTCCAGATCCGTCAATACCAGCGCGATGGTGTCTCTCGCGCGCATGCCTTTTTGCTGCGCTTCGCGTGCGATCTCCTGCAGCGTTTGCCACGCTTCTTCGCCGGTCTTCGTCATGATGTAGTCGGCGCCGATCGCGGTGAGCGCCTGCTCGATCAGCTTGCGCGCGAAGCCGGAGTCGTCGGCGGCGAGGATCTTCGCGCCGGGGCGGATGCCGAGCGCTTGACCGACCGAGGCCGGATCGACGCTCGGATGCTGCGACGGGAACACGTCGCGCAACACCTGCTCGACGTCGATCACCTGGGCGAGCCGCGAGTCGCCGGTATTGCCGTCGATGCGCGCGATGCTCGTGACGAGCTTGCCGCCCGCCGAGCCATCGGCCGACAGCACCTGGTTCCATTCGAGCCGCACGATCTCGTCGACTTCTTCGACCGCAAACGCCTGCGTCGAACGCGCGAATTCGGTGACCAGCAGAATGTTCAGGCCGCGTGTCGGCTCGCAGCCCATCAGCCGCGGCAGGTCGATCACGGGAATGATCTGCCCGCGAATGTCGACCGCGCCCATCACGTACGGCGACGATCCGGCGATCGGCGTGATGGTCGGCATCGTCGAGATTTCGCGCACCTTGAACACGTTGATCCCATACAGTTCGTGCGCGTCGCTGCCCGGCACGTGGCCAAGGCGGTATAGCAGCAGTTCGAACTTGTTGGAACTCGTCAGGTTGCTGCGTTCGGTGTGGCGCTCGTGATTGGCACGGTGGTCGTCTGCCATCGGAATCGTTCTCCAGAATTGCGGTGCTGAGCGGTGCTAAGCGGTGCCTGTCTCTGGTTATCGGCGCCGATGGCGAAAAATTCAGCACTGCGTCGCAGTGTCGAGCGGCGCGCGTGATTGGCGCGGATACGCAAACGTGTGCGCATTCATATGAGGGTTACCTAAGGTTACAGAAGCGACAGCAGCGTTTCACCTGCCCGATGGCATGGCTTCTAGAATCGGCAGCGATAAAAGCGTGGCGCCGCGCTGGGCTCGCAAGCAGTCCGCAGCGTTTTGCATCGCACGCTTCGTTCGCGGCGCACACGTGTCCTTCGTTTTGCTTTCAGATGCTTTCACCTCAAGGAGAACGTATGATCCGCCTGCCTTCCGTCCCTTCTGTCGCTATTGCCCGCATCGCCGCTGCTGCCTGCTTCGGCGGTCTTCTGACGGCCGCCTCGGTGGCCAGCGCGCAGAGCGCCGCGCCCGCGGACGCAGTCCGCCTGCATGCGGCCGATCAGACCTTCATCGCGGACGGCACCAAAGCCGTCGCGACGCAGCGCGATGCCGCGCGTATCGCCACCGCGCGCTCGGCCGATCGCGACGTGAAGGCGTTCGCCGAGCGCGTGTCGGATGACGACGCGAAGATCACCGACGCATTGCGCGCGGCGAGTCCGCGCGGTGTCGACGTGCCGAAGAACGATCCCGACGAGGCCGTGCTCGCCAGTATCAACAATCTGCGCGGCGCCGATTTCGACAAGAGGTATATCGAGCAGGTCGCGCTCGCGGGTGAGCAGAAAGCGTTGTCCGCGTTCCAGGCGGAAATCGCAGCGGGCCGCGACGAGAAGTTGAAGGCCGCGGCGAAGCAGGCGCTGCCCACGATCCAGCAGCACTACGCGATGGCGCAGGAACTCGCGAAGCGCAAGCATCTGTCCGTGGCCGCGCAATAAGCGGCGGCGCGACGCAACACGGCGGCGGTACTTCGAATCGAGGCTTTTCAGCGATAATCGTGCGCTTCATCCGACGATTCTTCGCGCCTTCGATTCCAGGTACCGCATGAGCAAGCAAGCCAGTCTGCCGCAACAGTTGGACCATCTGCTTCGACAAGCCGTCGCGCTTCAACAGAACGGCGCGCTCGTCGAAGCAGAGGAGATGTATCGCGAGATTCTCGAACTGAAGCCGAAGCACGGCGACGCGTTGCGCTGGCTCGGCGAACTCGCGCTGCAAACGGGCCGTTTGCAGGAAGGCGTCGATCTGCTGAAGAAGGCGCTCGCGGTGAACGCGAGACAGCCGGCCGTGCATTCGAATCTCGCCTATGCGCTGAACGCGTTGCAGCGTCATGACGAAGCGCTTGCGTGCGCCGAGCGGGCGCTTGTGATGCAGCCGAAATTCGCCGATGCATTGAACAATCGCGGCAACGCATTGGCGGCGCTGAACCGTCCGCTCGAAGCGCTCGCGAGCTACGAGCGCGCGGTGTCTATCGTGCCGGAGTTCGCGCCGGCCTGGAACAATCGCGCATGCGTGCTGCGCGATCTCGGCCGTTACGCCGATGCACTCGATAGCTGCGACCAGGCGCTCGCATTGCAGCCCGGCTATCCGGATGCGTGGAGTAATCGCGGCAACGTGCTCGGCGATCTGAACCAGCCGCACGAAGCAGAGCGCTGCTACCAGCGCGCGCTGGAACTCTCTCCTGGTTTCGTCGATGCATGGAACAACCTCGGTCTCGCGCAGATCGATCTGAATCAGCGCGAACAGGCGTTGTCGAGCTATCAGCGCGCGCTTGCGTTGAGTCCGGCGTCGGTTGAAACGCACTGGAACCAGGCGCTGTGCCTGCTGCAAATGGGCCGCTTCGAGAGCGGCTGGCGCGAATACGAATGGCGTTGGGAGCGTAGCCGCATCAAGGCCGGCCGGCGCGCGTTCGCGCAGCCGCTGTGGCTCGGCGATTTTCCGCTCGACGGCAAAACGATCCTGCTGCATGCGGAACAGGGCCTTGGCGACACGCTGCAATTCTGCCGCTATGCGACGCTCGTCGCGAAGCTCGGCGCGAAGGTCGTGCTCGAAGTTCCGGGTCCGTTGTTGCGGCTGCTGTCGACGCTCGATGGTGTCGATCAGTTGATCGAAGCGGGCCAGCCGTTGCCGCGGTTCGATTGTCATTGCCCGTTGTTGAGCTTGCCGCTTGCGTTCCGCACCGACGAAGCGAGCATTCCGGCAGCCACGCCGTATCTTTTCGCGCAGTCAGCGGCCGTCAGTGCATGGCGCGAACGTATCGAATCCGACGGCAACACCAATGCGGATCGCAACGCAATCAAACCGCTGAATGTCGGCCTCGTATGGGCCGGCGAGAACCGCGCGCATGTCGCGGAGCTGCGCAAGATCGATGCGCGTCGCTCGCTCGCGTTCGAGCAATTCGCGCCACTCCTCGACGTGCCGAACGTACGCTTCTTCAGCGTGCAGAAGGGCGCGGCCGCAGCGCAACTCGCGGAAAGCGCCTACCGTGAACGCGTCGCCGATTACACGGAGCTGCTGCACGATTTCGCCGATACCGCCGCGCTCGTCGCCAGTCTCGATCTGCTGATTTCGGTCGACACGTCCACCGCGCATCTGGCCGGCGCGGTAGACAAACCGGTCTGGATTCTGAACCGCTTCGACACCTGCTGGCGCTGGCTGCTCGAACGCAGCGACACGCCGTGGTACCCGTCCGCGCGTCTGTTCCGTCAACCGCAGCTCGGCGCCTGGGACAGCGTGATCGACGCCGTGCGTGATGCGTTGGCCGATCTGAGCGCGTCGCCTTCATGACGCGTTTGCGCCGACGCGCGTAGACTGAATCTCCGTTCATCGACGGCAATGCCACGGAGATTCTGCAATGGAATACAGACATCTGGGTGCATCGGGTTTCAAGGTGCCGGTGCTGAGTTTCGGTACTGGTACGTTCGGCGGCAAGGGTGAATTTTTCGAGGCGTGGGGCGCGACCGACGTCGCCGAAGCGCGGCGTCTGATCGACATCTGCTTCGACGCGGGCGTCACGATGTTCGACACCGCCGACATCTATTCGAAGGGCGCGTCCGAGTCGGTGCTCGGCGAGGCGCTGAAAGGCAAGCGCGACAAGGCGATCCTGTCGACCAAGGCGACCTTCCGTTTCGACGGCGATCCGAACGGCGTCGGCTCGTCACGCTTCCATCTGATCAACGCAGTCGATGCGGCGCTCAAGCGTCTGCAAACCGATTACATCGACCTGTTCCAGCTGCACGGCTTCGACGCGAAAACGCCGATCCCCGAAGTGCTGTCCACGCTCGACGACCTCGTGCGGGCGGGCAAGATCCGCTATATCGGCGTGTCGAATTTCTCGGGCTGGCATCTGATGAAGTCGCTCGATATCGCCGATCGCTACGGCTATCCGCGCTATGTCGCAAATCAGACCTACTACTCGCTGGTCGGACGCGACTACGAATGGGAGCTGATGCCGCTCGGCGTCGACCAGGGCGTGGGTGCGGTGATATGGAGTCCGCTCGGCTGGGGGCGTCTGACCGGCAAGCTCAAGCGCGGCCAGGCGCTGCCCGAGACGAGCCGTCTGCACAAGACCGCCGACATGGGGCCGCCGGTGCCGGAAGAGTATCTGTTCCGCGTGCTCGACGCGCTCGACGAAGTCGTCGCCGAAACCGGCAAGACCGTGCCGCAGATCGCGCTGAACTGGCTGCTGCAACGGCCGACCGTCGCGACGCTGCTGATCGGCGCGCGCAACGAGGAGCAACTGCGGCAGAACCTCGGCGCGGTCGGCTGGAATCTGACGGCCGAGCAGGTCGCGAAGCTCGACGCGGCAAGCGCGGTGCGCCCCGCGTATCCGTACTGGCATCAGGAAGGTTTCGCGGAACGCAATCCGAAGGCGGTTTGAGCGGCGGGTCGATCACGTTCCAGGCGCCGCAGCGGGCGCCATGCGGTGGTCCAGCGCGGCAGCACGCTGGACCACCGCATCCCATCAAGCCAGACCGCCATTGGCCCGCAACGTCTGCCCATTGACCCAGCTCGCATCCGGGCCGACCAGAAACGCGACCACGCCCGCCACGTCTTCCGGCTCGCCGAGGCGTTGCAGCGGCGGCATCTTCGCGAAGGTTTCGATCTGCTCGTCGGTCTTGCCTTCGAGGAACAGCGCGGTCGCGATCGGTCCCGGCGCGACCGCATTCACGGTGATGTTGCGCCCGCGCAGTTCCTTCGCGAACACACGCGTGAACGCTTCGACGGCCGCCTTGGTCGCCGTGTAGATGCCGTAGCCGGGCAGGTTCAGCGCAAGCACGCTGGTCGAAAAATTGACGATGCGTCCGCCGTCGTTCAGGCGCGCGGCCGCTTCGCGCAGCGTGTTGAAGGTGCCGCGCACATTGATCTCGAAGGTCTGGTCGTACAGCGCGTCGGACGTGTCGGCGAGCGGCGTGGGCTTCATCACGCCCGCATTGTTGACGAGCACGTCGACCTTGCCGAGTTCTCGTTCGGTGATCTCGAACATGCGACGCACGTCGTCGGGCTTCGACACGTCCGCTTGCACCGCGACCGCCTTGCCGCCGGCTTCGCGGATCGCGCCGACGAGCGCGTCGGCCTCGCCCGCGCTCGATGCGTAGTTGACGGCGACCGCGTAGCCGTCCTTTGCGAGCCGCTGTGCGATTGCCGTGCCGATGCCGCGCGATGCGCCGGTGACGATGGCGACTTTCGGTTGTTGGTTCGTGCTCATGATTCGTTTCCTCACAGAAGGTGGTGGATCGGTGAGGTGAATGATGAGCGCTTTCCGCGTCGTGATAATCCGGTTAGACTCGCCATCATCATTCCATTCGCTTTAATAATCCGCCGATATGGACCGTTTCGAGGAAATGCGGGTGTTCGTGCGGATCGCCGAGCGCCAGAGCTTTACGCGCGCCGCCGACGATCTGCAAATCCCGCGCGCGACCGTCACCAACCTGATGAAGCGTCTCGAGCAGCGGCTCGGCGCGCGGCTGCTCGAACGCACGACGCGCACGGTACGGCTCACGCCCGACGGCGAAGCGCACTACCAGCGCTGCGTGCGTCTGATCGCCGACATGGAGGAGGCCGAGGGGGCGTTCTCCAATGTTGCGCCGAAGGGGCTGTTACGCGTGAACGTGCAGGGCACGCTCGCGCGGCATTTCGTGGTGCCGGCGCTGCCCGCGTTTCTGGAACGCTTTCCCGACATCGAACTGATGATCGGCGAGGACGACCGGCTCGTCGACCTCGTGCGCGAGGGCATCGATTGCGTGCTGCGCGCGGGCGTGCTGCAGGATTCGTCGATGGTCGGGCGGCGCGTCGCGCAGCTGCAGCAGGTGACGGTCGCGAGTCCTTCGTATCTGGCCGCGTATGGCGAGCCGGCCGATCCTGGCGCGCTGTCGACGCATCGCGCGGTCAACTACGTGTCGAGTGCGACCGGCAAGCCGCTGACGCTCGAATTCCGCGTCGACGGGCGGGATACCGCGCTCGTGTTGCCGTCGGCGGTGTCGGTCAGCGGCGCAGAACTGTACGCGGGCGCGGCGATTGCCGGGCTCGGCATCGTGCAGGTGCCGCGCTACCGTGTCGATGACGAACTCGCGGCGGGACGGTTGCGGATCATTCTGGCGGACTATCCGCCGCCGCCGATGCCGGTGTCGGTGCTGTATCCGCAGAACCGGCAGTTGTCGTCGCGGGTGCGGGTGTTCGCGCAGTGGCTGCGGGAGATTTTCGAGCCGGTGAGTTGAACCAGCGCAAACCCAAAGGTGCTTTGACGTGGTTAACCCCTGGACATCTGCGTCTCGCATAGTGTCATTCTCAAGCGCGCAGAAAGCCACCCGCGAGCGAGGGTGGACGCACAGAACGACCGGGGGATCTGACCATGAAGCGTTTTCGTTCGCTGGGTGTGGCGACTGGCGCGGCCCAGTTCGCCAGCGCCGACATCCTCGGCCGGCTGAGCACGGCGTCGCGCCGGCCAGGTGCCGCGCGCCCCTTCGATCTGATTCTCGAACCGCGCTCGTGGCCCGGGCTCGCCGCGCCCGATGCGACGGACGCGCGGTTCAAGATCCACGTGCTCGACACGATGCGCGCGTTCGAAAAGCGCGGTGTCGATGCGATCGTGCTGCCATGCTTTCTGAGCCACACCTTCATCGACGAACTCACGGCCAACGTCGCTGTGCCGGTCGCCAACATCATGACCGCGTTGTCCGAGCACGTGCGGCGCACCTATCCGTCGGCGCGGCGCGACGGCGCCCGGCGCATCGGCGTGCTGACGTCGGCGGCGATTCGCGCGAACGGCCTGTTCGAGCGTTACTTCGAAGCCGGCCAGTTCGACGTGTGCTATCCGCGCAACGACACTGGTTTCGACTGTGTGACGAGCGCCGTCTTCGGCGACGAGGGCATTCGCGCTGGCCGCCTGCACGGGCGGCCCGTCGAATTGCTATGCGCGGCGTGCGCGGACCTGGTCGCACAGGGCGTCGACGTGATCGTGCCGGGGCTCACGGAAATCGGCCTCGTGCTGGGCGCGCTCGGGTGCATCGAGGTGCCGCTCGTCGATTCGAACCAGCTGTACGCGCGCTATGTCGCGGCGGCGCAGTATCCGCAGCCGCAGCGGGCGTTTCGCCTCGGCGTGGTCGGCGGCATCGGGCCGGCCGCGACCGTCGATTTCATGGCCAAGGTCGTGCGCAACACGCCGGCCTCGCGCGATCAGGACCATATCCGGATCATGGTCGAGCAGAATCCGCAGATCCCGGACCGTACCGCGGCGCTGTTCGGTCGCGGCGACGATCCCACCCTCGCGCTGTACGCGGCCTGCAAGACGCTCGAGGAGGGCGGCGCGGATCTGATCGCGATTCCGTGCAATACCGCGCATGCGTTCGTCGAGCGGCTTCAGCCGGCGCTGCGCGTGCCGATCGTCAATATGCTCACCTGTACCGCCGATTATCTGCGCGAGACCTTTCCGGAGCTGCGCGAAGTGGGCGTGCTGGCCACTTCGGGCACGCTCGCGAGCCGCGTCTACGAACAGGCGCTCGACGCGCGCGGCCTCGTGCAGATCGCGCCGTCCGCGGCCGCGCAAGCGCGTCTGATGAACGCGATCTATGGGCCGCGCGGCGCGAAGGCGGGGCATACATCGGGCGAATGCTGCGACGACCTCGCGGCGGCCGTCGACGATCTGGTCGCGCGGGGCGTGCTGGTCATCGTGCTCGCTTGCACCGAGTTGCCGTTGCTGTTGCATGAGCAAGCGCTCGCGTGTGCGGGAGGGCGGGTGGTGCGGCTCGTCGATCCGACCGACGTGCTGGCGAGGCGTTGCGTCGAGTATGCGCTTGACGACAGTGCCACACGCGGGACGCGGGTGGGTAGTGCGGTGCTGGCGGTGGCAGGGTGCGCGTCGCCGAAGGAAAGCGCGGTCGGCTAACGAAGTATTGTCGTCGCCGCGCAGTGATTCGCCGCATTCCCGCAGATCGAGGCGCAAGGATACGGAATTGGTGAGGGGCTGTCGGACTCAGTACGGCCAACAGACGACCTTCGCGGGCAACGACGTTCGGACATTCAGACGTCCGTTGCGCCCTGGAGGCGGCCATTTAAATCGCGAGTACGGCCTGAGTGCCCTCTCAATGGATAGCTGGCGAGCAATGCAGCACATCGCTCCTGCAGGAAAGCATGCAACGCGTTGATCGCCGGCGACAGTTGCGCACGGTGAGCACAAATCAGGTGCAGCGGCGCAGGTTCGCAATACTCCGGGGGAAATAACTCCACCAGTCGACCTGCCTTCAGATCGTCGATGAGGTCCAGCCGCGACTTATAGACAAGTCCTTCCCCGGCTATCGCCCAGCGACGGACGACATCGGCATCGTCGCTGATGCGATTACCCGTGACTGCCACGGTGCGATCGCCACCAGGCGGGGTAAAGCACCAGCGTTCGTGTATCTGCTCGCTCCAGACATACCGAAGGCAGTTGTGTCGCCGCAGGTCCTCTACTTTGGCCGGTGCGCCATGCCGCTCGAGGTATGACGGCGCGGCACACAATGCACGTCGGTTGCTGTCGACCAGCCTCATGGCCAGAAGAGACGAATCAGCTAGCGCTCCGTAGCGCACGACGGCATCCAGAGGCTGGCGGATCAGGTCGGCCGCCCGGTCGCTCATTTTCAGGTGCAGCGACAATCCAGGATGCAGGTGCTGAAATTCATCGAGCCACGGCAATAGCAGGTTTCGACCAAAGTCAGACGGAGCGGACAGCCGCAGCGGCCCGGTCAGCGCCCCCCGGCTGTTTGCCAGGGCCTGCTCGCCTTGCTCCAGCGCACCAATCATGACCCGCGCATGCGGCAGATATCGCTCCCCGGCGTCCGACAGTTGCATGCTTCGCGTCGAACGGGTGAACAGGCGCGTGTCCAGCGCCTTTTCGAGTCGCTGCACTGACGCACTCGCATGGGCGGGCGCGATATTCAACTGGCGCGCCGCCTCCGAGAAGCTGCCGTAGTCCACCGTGTGCACGAAGATCTGGACGTCATCGAGTCGAATCATTTTCATTGAAATGCCGAAACTGTTTGAGCTTGGCGCGTATTTATCCGTATATCGACGAAAGATAACATGGTCTCATTGCCCCTTGGAGACCACGTGTATGAAAGCCATCGGCTTCTATCAGAACCATCCCATCAGCCACCCGCAGGCGCTGCAGGATATCGAGCTGCCGACACCGGAACTGCGCGACCACGATCTGCTGGTGGAGGTGAAAGCGGTATCGGTCAACCCGGTCGATACCAAGATCCGGCGCGGTGGAGATGTTCCGGAAGGCGGTGCGCGCATCGCCGGCTGGGACGCGGCGGGAATCGTCCGCGCGACCGGTCCGCTGGCCACCCGCTTCAAGCCAGGCGACCGTGTCTGGTACGCGGGGGACATCAAGCGGCCCGGCTGCAACAGCGAACTGCACGCCGTGGACGAACGCATCGTCGGACCCATGCCGACCTCACTGGATTTCGCAGAAGCCGCTTCGTTGCCGCTGACCGCGATCACCGCGTGGGAACTGCTGTTCGACCGTCTGCGTGTTCAGGCAGCGGATCCGACCGACAACAACGTGCTGCTCGTCATCGGAGCGGCGGGCGGCGTCGGCTCGATTCTGACCCAACTGGCACGTGAGCTGACTGGTATGACCGTCATCGGCACGGCCTCGCGGCCGGAAACCCGCGAGTGGGTGCTGGCCCATGGCGCACATTACGTCCTCGATCACCATCAGCCCTGGGCAGCTCAACTGGCCGCGCTCGGTATCGAGCACGTCACCCATGTTGCGGGGTTGAACAACAGCGCCGCCTACGTGCCTCAGATCGCCGCCGTGCTGCGCCCGGAAGGCCAGTTCGCCCTCATCGACGACCCGGTGGGTCTGGACATCGGCCCGTTCAAGGGAAAATCCATCTCGATTCACTGGGAGCTGATGTTCACCCGCGCGATGTTCACCACCGACACCCTCGCGCGGCAACAAGCGTTGCTGCGCCGCGCGGCGCAGCTGGTCGATCTGGGCCGCCTCAAGCACACGCTGACCCGCCGCATTGACGGCATCAACGCCGCAGGTCTGATCGAAGCGCATGCGCTGGTCGAGGCGGGCAACATGATCGGCAAGGTCGTCGTCGCCAACCACTGAACCCTTCTGAGAACGAGCATCAACATGACATCGCAAATCATCAGCACGACAACGATCAGCCTGGAAGCCGCGCAAGCACTGCTGGCCGAGGCGCGCCGCGCCTGCGCCGCGCGCGGATTCGCCGCGACAATCGCCATTACGGACGCGGGAGGTCACCTGCGCGCTTTCGAGCGCGCGGATACCGCCCCGTTCCTCACCGTTGGCGTCGCCATTGACAAGGCATGGACCGCCGCATCGTTCGGCATGGCCACGCACCAATGGAATCAGTACATGGCCGAGCCCGCCGTTGCCCCGCTGGCACACCATCCGCGGCTGACGCCGGTCGGCGGTGGCGTACCGATCTTCCACGAAGGGCATCTGGTTGGGGGCATCGGCATTTCTGGCGGCGCATCCGTTCAAGATCATGAGGCCGCTGAGGAAGCACTGCGTAACGCAGGGTTTCTGCAATAGACCGTGCGCTACCCATGAGGCGCCGGCGCGGATGACGGGATCACTTCGATAGCTGCCGCCGAAGCTGTGGTTGCTCAAGCGGCGGTTCAGGGTCGACTGCGGTAGTTCGCCCAGAGGTCATGTTGAACCATGCGGGCTGTTAGCAAACTGCCGGCGTCGGCCATGAAGCGTCATTCGCCCGCACCATTGCGCGGACGGTCAGATGTCGGATCCAACCAGCAAGCGGCCATTCAATTCGCGTGGACGAATCATGCTTAATCGCCATTGCGGTCATCCGCGTAAGCCTCAGTCCGGCATCCCGTTATGGTCGCCGAGTGGTCTAGCGGGCCAGTCCACCCAGCGGTCCTCGCGGGTAAGTTCGTACGCTTCGTTGAGCGGGTAACGAATACGGTTGTCGTCGCGCGGACGTTCGCCGATCACCATCAGCCTGACTTCGTCGTTCGTATTGTTGATGAAGGTGTGGCAGATTCCGGTGCCTGCCGGAAACGCGACGGAATCGCCTTCAGCAATGGGATGCAGCACGCCGTCGATCCAGACGTCGGGCTTGCCCTCGAGCACGTACACAAACTCCTGCTCGGTACTTTCGGCGTGCGGATATGACGTTCGCCGGCCGGGCAGAAGCCTCACATGATGAATGCCAATACGCGTAATGCCGAGTGCGGCGGAAAGCGGCGCGTCTAGCGCCATTGGCTCGGTATCGCCGCGATAGGAATGCGCATCCGGTTCTTCGAGTTCAGTCCAGTGTTTGATGAAATCTGGTCGGCTCATCGGTTGTTCTCCTTAAGGGCGAACATCGATGATAGCGGTTTAGAAACGGTTTCAAAAAGGCTTTGTAGGGGCTGTTAACCCATAGCACAACCTGTAATGGGATGGTCACCCCCTCCCCGCAGCAGGGGTACTCTGCCGGGATTCCTTGGGAGATCTGCCATGCAAAACGTCACATTGGTCGGTATTGATCTGGGTAAGCACGCTTTTCACCTTCATGGTCAGGATGCGGCGGGTAAAGCGGTGTTTCGCAGAAAGTTATCGCGCAAGCAACTGATTGAGTTCTTCGCCACGCTCCATCCATGCACGATAGTCATGGAGGCGTGTGCTGGTGCGCACTGCATGGCACGCAAGATCGCCGAACTCGGGCACGAGGCAAAGCTGATCTCGCCGCAGTTCGTACGCCCGTTCGTGAAGAGCAACAAGAACGATTTCGTCGATGCCGAGGCAATCTGCGAAGCAGCTTCCCGACCGTCAATGCGCTTCGTAACGCCGAAGACTGTATCGCAGCAGACACTGTCTGCCCTGCACCGGGTACGCGACTCACTCGTTCGGGACAAGGTTTGCACGACCAATCAGATGCATGGATTCCTGCTTGAATTCGGCGTCACGCTACCTGTCGGCAATGCCGTTGTCAGGCGCCTGCCCGCGTTGCTGGCCGAGCACTCCCTCCCGCCACGTCTCGTCGCGATTCTTGAGCGCCTGCATGCGCATTTCAAATATCTTTCGGAGCAGATTGGCGAGATCGAGAAGGAGCTCAACCGGCAGCTTGCGGATGACGCTATAGCCCAGCGACTGCTTACCATTCCGGGAGTTGGACCGATTACCGCAAGCTTACTTGCCTCAGAACTCGGCGATGGAAAGCAGTATCGATGCGGCCGCGACTTTGCCGCTGCCGTCGGACTGGTCCCCCGCCAGTACAGTACGGGAGGCCGGTCGAACCTGTTGGGAATTTCCAAGCGGGGGGACAAGAACATTCGCCGGTTGCTCGTCCAGTGTGCCCGTGCCTTCATGCTGCATCTGAACAGGCACACGGGCAAGATGGCCGACTGGGTGCGCTCAATGCTCGCGCGACGACACTCAAACGTAGTGGCCTGTGCGCTCGCTAACAAGTTCGCGCGAATAGCCTGGGCCATTGCGAGTCGCGACGCTGTATTCGACCCATGCACGCGAAGCGCCCCTCGATGAGCCACCTCCCGCCGAACTGCTTTACCGAAGTCGATCCATCTGGTTTTGCGATTGCTGAATACTGATGACGTGAACGGCAAACCGGCCTGACGGAAACCCTGAGAGGTTAACCAGCTTCTGAAGCTGCCCCTGTTATCAGGACCATCAGGCGCGATTCTCATCGAGGCGCGACGGCTCATCCCGCTCTGACGCCGGATAGATTTACGCAAACCCAACGCGCCAAAAAATTCAGCATTGCAAAAACGGGGGTGACCATAGATTAACCTCGATCGAGGAGTTGGGCAAACCAATCATCGACGACGAACTGTGGGTACTGATCGAGCCACTGCGACCACCAGCGAAGCCACGCCGCTTCAAGTATCCGTGCCGCAAGCCTGTCCGGATTGCGCTGCGCTGACCGGCATCCTGTTCGTGCTGAAGACCGGTATCCGGTGGCGAGATTTGCCGGCAGAGATGGGATGCGGCTCGGGCGTCAGTTGCTGGCGAAGGCTACGCGATTGGCAACAAGCCGACGTGTGGGATCGATTGCACGCAACGCTTCTGGCGAGGTTGCGAGCGATGGGTCGAACTCAGCCAAACGCAAGCGATCATACCTTTAACAGCCCGGCCCAAGGCGGGCCCCACGGTTTTCCTCAAGAATCCCAAAGCACTTGCCGATAGATGATCCTGGTTCATCCAGGAAAGGCCATGCATGTTGCAAGCATGACCATGGCCGAACACGCCCTTCGGAACACAACATGAAGAACATCGTTAGCCGGGCCGTTTTCACATTCGCTGCGTTGGGTCTGAGTGCGTGTGCGCACCCGCCCACACCGCCAGTTTCACCGCCGACCACCGGTAATGCCGCCGCAAAGGCTGCAGAGGCATGGTCCCGCTTGCCGCCCGACGTGCTGGCTGCCTGTCGTGGCGTTTTCATCTCGACGGGCGCGGGCAAATTCAACGAAGCGGTTGAACTGTCAAGACAGTGTCTTGCCTCGCAGAGCCTGACTGTCGAAATGCGGGCAACCATGCAGCAGCAACTCGCGGTGGTCGAAACGATTCTGAAGCAACCTGCCGCGGCATTGGACGCGCAAGAGGCAGGCGTCGCGTTGACGCCGGCGCCGACCGATTTGCAGCTGCTAATGCTCGCGCAACTGTATGTCGCCAATCTTCGCTACAAAGAGGCGCTCGACACGCTCGATCGTATCCAGGCGGCGCACGAGCCGAAACACAATCTGGACACAATACTCGGCACGCCGTACTACGTGGCGCTCGGTCGTGCGCTCGGGGGACTGGGGCGGCATCAGGAAGCGATCGATGCGGCCTCGAAGGGACTTGCGATCCAGTGCGCGTCCGCAGAGGCTTATCGGCTGCGCGCGGTGGAACGGGAGGCTATAGGAGATTCAGCGGGTGCGCGTGCAGATTATGTGGCGTTCGCGCGCTGGGCTATCGACCCGGCCATCGACGAGCCAACGCGGGCCAAACTGGCCGCGCTGAAGATCGATCCCGCGAGCGAGCGCCGGCATCCGTTTGGCACCGACAACCCGTTGCGCGAACTGTCAGCCCATGCGCTGAGCACGGCACAGCTGTCGCTGAAGACAGCGACAACGCAGCAGCAGAAGGCCACGGCCTATAGCGATATTTCAGCTTACCTCGACAATTCCAATCGGCATCAGGAGGCGCTCAAGGCTATCGACCAGGCTATCGCTCTGGCACCGGACGACATTGCGTTCCGGCAGTCGAGGATCACCACGCTTGTCGGGCTGAACCGGTTAGACGATGCTATCGATCAATCCGCTCCTCTGATCGCCAGGATGCGCGGCGAACTGGAGGGCGCGACGGATAAGAAGAGCGTCTACGGCAGGTATAGCGAGCTGACCATGTCGCTCGCCTGGGCGTACATCCTGAAGCATGACTGGGTCAACGGCATCGAGTTACTTGCGGACAACGCACAAGGTGCGGCGCCATTCGATCAGGACTATCTGGCCTCGACCTACCTGTATGTACGCGCGCGCAGCGGCGGCTCGGCGCCCGCGAATCCGTACTTCGATGAATACATCCGGCGCAATGCACAGCCAATACTGGGCAACTATCGTCGCTGGCTGCTGCTATATATGCAGGGACGCGCGACGATCGACATGGTGTATGCCCAAGCCGTCATGATTCCAGTGCCGGAGATGCTCGAAAACGCGCTCGCGGAGACCTGGTTCATGGCCGCCGCCTACGAACGCTTTGTGAAGCATGACGATGCTGCCGCGCGGGCCTACGTCGGCCGGATCAACGATCTTCAGCCGTATGGGACCAACGAGTGGGGAATGGCGACAAGGGGAGCCGTGTGACAGGAGCGGCTGCTAGACGATTGTTGTCGCTCGTGCTCGTCGTTGGCGCAAGCTGCCCTGCTGTTACGCAGGCGCTGCCATCGGCGCCATTGGGTTCGGCGAATCAGGTATCCGGCACGCCGGCCGCCATGTCGTTCAACGACGCGGCGTCGCCTTGCCTCTTGCTCATGACAGCGCGCAATGCGTTTTCGCTGGCACCGCTCGGCACGCCTGCACAGTTGCGCAAGACGTGCGCCGCCGAGTCGGCCCGGGGCAATCCTGCCGCACGCGTGATCTACGGTCAGATGGTCCTGTTTGGATATGCCGCGCCGCCCGACAAATCCGGGCTGGCGATTCTCACTCAAACGGCAGCCGAGGGCGATGCACGCGCCCAACGGCTTATCGGCTCCCTTTATCGCGAAGGCTACCGGGTGCCGAAGGATCCGCGCCTTGCGCGTCAGTGGCTTAGTCGCGCGGCGGAAGGCGGCGATGGAAGATCTGCCGAAACGCTCGGCCTGATGGACTACAACGGCGAAGGCGGCTCGGTCGACTTTCCCTCGGCGTATCGCCTGTTCGTCCGTGCCGCCGGATACGGCGACCCGCTTGGTGCGACCAATGCGGGGCGGATGCTGTTGGTCGGCCAACCCGGTGTGCCGCGCGACGAGGCGGGCAGTGTCGCGTGGTTCATCCAGGGTGCGCTGCAGGGTGACGCCGACGCGCAATTTCAGCTCGGCATGGCGCTGCTGCGCGGCAGCGCCGTCGTCGCGGATGCGCATGGTGCCGCTGGCTGGC
The DNA here is from genome assembly GCF_050436725.1 of Paraburkholderia sp. JPY465. NCBI lineage: Bacteria > Pseudomonadati > Pseudomonadota > Betaproteobacteria > Burkholderiales > Burkholderiaceae > Paraburkholderia > Paraburkholderia sp. JPY465. The sequence continues at coordinate 2,168,255 of NZ_JBNDMT010000003.1, read as the reverse complement.
TTGCCGCGGCGGCGGCGCGGAACCAGCGTGAGGCGAAGGCGATGCTGGCCGAACTGTATCTGTCGGGAAAGGGGGTTTCGCCGGATGCTCTGCGCGGCTTTTCGCTGATGACGGAAGCGGCACGCAGTGGCCTGGCCTACGCGCAACGCCGCACGGGCGATCTGTACGCGCAAGGCACAGGTGTCACACGCAACGATGTATTGGCACTTGAATGGCATCGCAAGGCCGCGCTCAACGGCGACACGAATGCCCAGTTCGCGCTGGCCGTGCAATACCGGCTGGGACAAGGTTGTCCTGTCGACTTCGACGCCGCGATTGGCTGGATGCGCGGTGCGGCGCAGGCGGGCCTCGCGGTTGCACAGAACGATCTCGGCACGATGCTGCAGGCCGGCGAAGGTACCCGCCGCGATATCGGAGAGGCACGGCTCTGGTACGAGCGGGCGTCGGAGCAGGGACTCGGCATTGCTTCGTATAACCTCGCGTCGCTGGCCCGCGCCGGGCTCGGCGAGCCGCGTGATCTCGCACGAGCTTACCGGCTCGCCCGACTTGGCGCACAGCGCGGCAACGCGCAGGCGCAAGTGATGCTGGGAGGGATGCTATTTGCGGGGGAGGGCGCGCCAGCGGATAAAGCGGCGGGATTCGCCTGGTATCGCAAGGCTGCCGATGGCGGTGATCGGGAAGCCGAACGCATTGTCGCCATGCTGTATATCAACGGCAATGGCGTGCCGCGCGATGAGAAGCTAGGTGAATCCTATCTGAAACGTGCGGCGATGCATGGTGACGCGCAGGCCCAAACGGCTTTGGCAATATTGTTGCTCAAACGGCCGTCACCGGACGAACAGTCCGCAGCACGGGAGTGGTTGATCAAGGCGGTCTCGCAGCGGTTCGGTCCGGCCTATGCTGCGATGGGCACCCTGTATGCGAAGGGCGAAGGCGCTGCGCCGGATCAGGCGACCGCGCTGCAATGGTTCACACGAGGCGCAGAGTCGAACGACGAGGTCTCGCAGCGCATTCTGTGCCTCGTCTATGCGAACGGTTCAGGTGTCGCCCCCGATGCGGTGAAGGCTCAGCGCTGGTGCACGGCGGCGGCCGGGGCAGGCGATACGCTCGCCATGCGGCAACTGGCAACCGGTTTCGCGACTGACCCGCCTCTGCCCTCGGCGACGCGCGCGTACTGGCAATGGCGGCTCGCGTCGACTGGCGACGCGGCATACGAATTGATGCTCGCAGACTCCTACGATCTGGGGCGCGGTGTCGCCGTAGATTTCGGCGCGGCACTGTACTGGTTTCGACGGGCTGCCGAGCACGGCAATGTGGACGCGCAGTCCGCCCTGGCTTCGCATCTGTTCAGTGGGCTCGGCGGGGAGTCCGACGATCTCGAGGCATTAGAGTGGGCGAGCCGCGCGGCGGCGGCCAGCGCAAGTGCGATGGACCTGACGGGCGAAGCCTACCTCTATGGAAGAGGCGTCGCAAGAAATCCGCAGATCGCCCGGCGTTGGCTGGAGAAGGCTGCGACCGCGGGCTCGGCAGACGCGGCAAATGAACTCGCCAATGTCTACCAGACTGGAAATGGCGTCGCATGCGACGACACGCTTGCCGCTCAGTGGTATCGGAAGGCAGCCGCGCTCGGGTCGCGTCAGGCGGCGATTGCAGTTGCACTGCATCAGCAGGATGACGACGGGGCGGTGGCGCTGACTGCGCGAGCCCGATACTGGCTCGCACTCGAAGGCGATCCATCGACGAAGGCTGGAGGACCAACTTCGACGCCACCTGCCGATGCGATGCAGGCAGGCGATCGTCTCGACTTCGACGCGTTGTCGGCATTGAACAAGGCACTCGCCGGAATGCCGTTCGCGCAGATCGAGATGGGTATTCTGTTCTGGCGAGGCGACGGCGTGATGCGGGACAGGGCGCTCGGCGACGCGTGGCTCAGGCGTGCGCAATCCGCCTTTGGGGCGCAACCGGGCTGGCGGTGTTTCGTGCAGCCTGCCCGGATCGTCGAGGCCCGAGTTCGTGCCGGGCTCACGGAAGCGGAGCGGGAACGCGCGGATCTTTTGACGGAAAACCTGCTGATGACCGTTCCTGCAATCAATGTCGCGACGGAGATGAAGTGAGGTCCGTCGGCATCCGGCGAGATTCATTGAGGCGTCGCTAAAGTAAATTCGTGCTCTACCGATAACCAAAGGGAACGTTTTTTATCGAAGCGAAAACCGATGAACCTGCGATTGAAATCGTGGCTGCTGGCCTTCGCATTGAGCGCCGCGTGTGCCGGTATCGTGGCCGGCCTGAATCTGACGCTCGTCGATCCGGGGCATCCTCAGCCGCCCTGGTTGACCCTTCTGCACGTAGCTTGTGCGTTCGCCGGCGCACTAGCCATTACCCGCTTTGTCCAGGGTGCACCAGCAGCACTGCAAGGCCCTACCTCCCGATCCACCATCGCACAAGGCGTCGTCGCCCACAACAGAACAGGTACCGTGAACTTCGTGGTCCCCGGAAAGAGCGCGTTTTTCTCGACGGGCCGCTGCGTCATGATCCTTTGCTTCGTGCTGTGCTTCATGGTGCAGTTCGTGACGGCCGGCAAGCCGGACGACGACACCAGCGGCTCGGACGCCGGCACCGGCCAGCATCTGCGCAAGCTGAGCACGTGAGGCCGATTGGTAGGCCGGGCCAGGAGTCGTCGGCGACAGCGCCGGTGGCAAGGCGAGACGTTCGTCGCCGATCCGCGCTTCAAACGCTCGCGGTCTCCTTGCTCGCGTTGGGCATCGTGGCGATCTGCGTCGGCCTCTATAGCTTGCTTCAAGCGTTCGACGTCTTCGATATTCCGATCGCGTTCAAGGTGTGGTTCTCGCGCGCCCTCGTCGCGCTGGTGATCGGCGTGATTGCGCTGCGTTTCGGCGGTAGGTGTGTCGAGGCGCTTTAGGGCCGAGCTAAACGCGATTCTTCCAGCCTCGAAAACCCGCGCGAGTCCCACGAATTCCGTCCCCAGGCACCACGCGCGCAGCGCAACTCCGCCCGTCATGGAAAACTGTATAAACATACAGTATAGTATCCCCCTACAGCCAGGCTTCCGGGCGCTTGTCGCGCCGTCCCGGCTGCACCGAACTTGCGCGGTCGCGAGAGCCGGCCGTGAGAGGTGAACCACTCCTTCAGACGGTCGGAAAAATTGTCCTCCAACGACGCAACCCCTGACACCCTCGCTGACACCCCCCAAGGCGGCAACCCGAGCAGCAACAAGACCCAGGGCACGATCCGCATTCGCGGCGCCCGCCAGCACAACCTGAAAAACGTCGACCTCGACGTGCGCACCGGCGAAATGACGGTCGTCACCGGGCCGTCGGGCTCGGGCAAGTCGAGCCTCGTGTTCGACACGCTGTATGCGGAAGGCCAGCGCCGCTACGTCGAAACCTTCAGTGCGTACGCACGCCAGTTTCTTGACCGGATGGATCGGCCGCAGGTCGACCGCGTCGACGGCGTACCGCCCGCCATCGCGATCGACCAGACCAACCCGGTGCGCAGCTCGCGCTCCACGGTCGGCACGATGACCGAGCTCAACGACCATCTGAAGCTGCTGTACGCGCGCGCGGCCGAGCTGTTCGACCGCCAGACCGCGCACCCGGTGCGGCACGACACGCCGGAGACGATCTACGCGGAACTGCTCGAACGCACCGCGCTGGAGGAGCCGCGGCTCGTCGTCACGTTCCCGGTCGAGCTGCCGGAGTCGGCGTCCGAGCAGGAGGTCGAGCAGTGGCTGTCGGCGAGCGGCTATACGCGCGTGCAGGCGCAACGGGAAGTCGATTCACCGACTGGCAAGCGCAAGCTGCTCGACGTCGTCGCCGACCGCTTCCGGCTGCGTTCGGTCGATAAAGCGCGCGCGATCGAGGCGATCGAGGCATCGCTGAAGCGCGGCGGCGGGCGCGTCAATATCTACGTGCTGCCGGCCACCTCGGACGAACCGCAAGCCGAAGCCGCCGAGCCGCGCATCTGGCGTTTCTCCACCGGTCTGCATAGCCCGGAAAGCGATCTGCGCTATGCCGATCCGCAGCCCGCGCTGTTCTCGTTCAACTCGGCCTATGGCGCTTGTGATGCCTGCCGCGGCTTCGGCCGCGTGATCGGCGTCGACCTCGGTCTGGTGATTCCAGATGCGCGCAAGACGCTGCGTGAAGGCGCGGTCAAGCCGATGCAGACGCCCGCGTGGAAGGAATGCCAGGACGATCTGATGCGCTACGCGGCGAAAGCCGACATCCGCCGCGACACGCCGTGGGGCGAGCTCAGCGAGCGCGAGCGCAACTGGGTCATCAACGGCTCGCCGGACTGGAACGGCAAGTGGCAGACGCATTGGTACGGCGTCAAACGCTTCTTCGATTATCTGGAATCGAAGGCGTACAAGATGCATATCCGCGTGCTGCTGTCGAAGTACCGCAGCTATACGCCATGCGAAACCTGCGGCGGCGCGCGCCTGAAAACCGAATCGCTGCTGTGGCGTCTCGGCAGCAAGGCGAACGCGAACGACGTGCTCGCGCCCGAGCAGCGCTTCATGCCGCGCGGCGTGCAGTGGTCGCGCACCCAGCTCGAAGCGTTGCCGGGTCTCACCGTGCACGATCTGATGCTGATGCCGATCGAGCGCATCCGCCGCTTCTTCGACGACATCACGCTGCCGAGCGCGTTGCTCGACGACGCGCTGAAGCTCTTGCTCGCCGAAGTGCGCACGCGCCTCAAGTATCTCTGCGACGTCGGTCTCGGCTATCTGACGCTCGATCGGCAAAGCCGCACGCTGTCGGGCGGCGAGGTGCAGCGAATCAACCTGACCACCGCGCTCGGCACGTCGCTGACCAAGACGCTGTTCGTGCTCGACGAGCCTAGCATCGGCCTGCATCCGCGCGACCTGAACCGCATCGTCGAGGCGATGCACCGGCTGCGCGACGCGGGCAATACGCTGGTCGTGGTCGAGCATGATCCATCGGTGATGCTCGCGGCGGACCGGCTCATCGATATGGGTCCGGGGCCTGGCGAGCGCGGCGGTTCGATCATTTTCGACGGCGCGCCCGACGCGATCCGCTCGACCGGCACGCTGACCGGTGAGTACCTCGGCGGCCGGCGCCATGTCGCGGATGCCGCGCACTGGTCGCGTCGCGCGGTCGACGCGAGCACGCCGCGCATCGTGCTCGAAGGCGCGAGCGAGCACAACCTGCGTGACGTCACGGTCGAAATTCCATTGCAGCGGCTCGTCTGCGTGACCGGCGTGTCCGGTTCCGGCAAATCGACGCTGCTGCAGGACGTGCTGTATCCGGCGATGGCGCGCCACTTCGGCCTCGCCACCGAAGCGCCGGGCGCGTTCAAGTCGCTTATGGGCGCGGACCAGGTCACCGACGTCGTGTTCGTCGACCAGTCGCCGATCGGCAAGACCGCGCGCTCGAATCCGGCCAGCTACGTCGGCGCGTTCGACGAAATCCGCAAGCTGTTCGCGAAGGCGCCGCTCGCGCAGCAGCGCGGCTACGGCCCAGGCATGTTCAGCTTCAACTCGGGCGACGGCCGCTGCCCGACTTGCGGCGGCTCGGGCTTCGAGCACATCGAAATGCAGTTCCTCTCCGACGTGTACCTGCGCTGCCCCGATTGCGACGGGCGTCGTTATCGCGCGGAGATTCTCGAAGTGAAGATCGAGCGAGGCGAGCCCGCGCGCGCATTGAGTATTGCCGACGTGCTCGAATTGACCGTCAGCGGGGCTGCCGCGTACTTCGCCAAGGACGCCGAAGTACTGCGCGTGCTGCAGCCGATCGTCGACGTCGGGCTCGAATACGTGAAGCTCGGCCAGCCGGTGCCGACGCTGTCGGGCGGCGAGGCGCAGCGGCTCAAGCTCGCGGGCTTTCTCGCGGAATCGGCGCAGGCGCGTAGTCCGCGTGGCGCGAAGCAGGCGGTCGCGAAGCGTCTGTTCATGTTCGACGAGCCGACCACGGGCCTGCATTTCGGCGACATCGCGAAGCTGATGCAGGCGTTCGGCAAGCTGCTCGCGAGCGGTCATTCGCTGATCGTGATTGAGCACAACCTCGACGTGATCCGCGCGGCCGACTGGATCATCGACCTCGGTCCCGAAGGCGGCGACGGCGGTGGCCGCGTGCTGTGTGCGGGCACGCCGGACGAAGTGAAAGCGTGTGCCGAGTCGCATACCGGCGAGGCGTTGCTGCGATACGACCGCGCGATGGGCCTCGCAGCCGAAGCGGAGCCGCAAGGCATCCCGCTGCAGAAGGCACTGAGCGCGGCCCGCGCGCGGCGCGCGATCGAAGGCGAGGACGTGGTGCGCATCGTCAACGCGCGCGAGCACAACCTGAAGGCGCTCGACGTGGACATCCCGCACGGCAAGTTCAACGTGATCACCGGCGTGTCGGGCTCGGGCAAATCCACGCTCGCGTTCGACATCCTGTTCCACGAAGGTCAGCGGCGCTACCTCGAATCGTTGAATGCGTACGCGCGCTCGATCGTACAGCCGGCCGGGCGACCCGAAGTGGACGCGGTGTACGGCATTCCGCCGACGGTCGCGATCGAGCAGCGGCTGTCGCGCGGCGGCCGCAAGAGTACCGTCGCGACCACCTCTGAGGTGTGGCACTTCCTGCGTCTGCTGTACGTGAAGCTTGGCTTGCAGCACTGCGTTCACGACGGCACGCCGGTCACGTCGCAAAGCGCCGAATCGATTGCGGCGCAGTTGCTGCGCGATCACAAGGGCCAGCATGTCGGCTTCCTCGCGCCACTGGTCGTGAACCGCAAGGGCGTCTATACCGACCTCGCGAAATGGGCGAAGGCGCGCGGCAATACGCATCTGCGGGTGGACGGCGAGTTCGTGCCGGTCGATCCGTGGCCGAAGCTCGACCGTTTCCGCGAGCACACGATCGAGCTGCCGGTCGCGGACCTCGTCATCTCGGCCGATCACGAAGCCGAGTTGCGCGAAGCGCTCGATCAAACGCTCGAGATCGGCAAAGGCATCATGCATCTGCTCGCGCCGCTCGACGGCCTGCACGACGCGCTCAACGGCGGCAAGTCCACCGCGAAGCTCGGCGACGTGAAGGTGCTGTCGACGAAGCGTGCGTGTCCGGTGTGCGGCACGAGCTACCCCGAGCTCGATCCGCGCATGTTCTCGTACAACAGCAAGCATGGCTGGTGCACGAGCTGCGTCGGCACAGGGTTGTCTCTGACGCGCGAGCAGCGCGCCGCGTACGACGACACGATCGTCGTCGATGACAATCGCGGCCGCCGCGAACAGAGCTTGCCGTCGGAAGAGCAGGAACCGGAAGGGCTCGTCGACGAGCCGTGTCCGGATTGCGCGGGCACGCGTCTGAATCCGGTCGCGCGTGCCGTGACGTTCGACTCGCAGGCGATCGTCGATGTCGCGCAATGGACCGTGTCCGACACCCGCGCATGGATCGATACGCTGCAGATGACGGGCCGCGATGCCGAAATCGCGCGCGACGTGATCAGTGAAATCGGCAGCCGGCTGCAGTTCCTCGAAGAAGTCGGGCTCGGCTATCTGAGCCTCGATCGCGCGGCGCCGAGTTTGTCGGGCGGCGAAGCGCAGCGCATCCGGCTCGCCGCGCAGCTCGGCAGCAACCTGCAGGGCGTGTGCTACGTGCTCGACGAGCCGACCATCGGCCTGCATCCGCGCGACAACCAGATCCTGCTCAACGCGCTGCGCAAGCTCGGCGACAAGGGCAATACGCTCGTCGTCGTCGAGCATGACGAAGATACGATCCGGCGCGCCGATCACATCATCGATATCGGGCCGGGCGCGGGCAAGCGCGGCGGCACGCTGATCGCGCAGGGCAGCGTCGCTGACCTGTCCGCGCAGGCCGATTCGCTGACCGGGCGCTTCCTCGCGCAGCCGATCGTGCATCCGCTGCAGCCGCGTCGCGAGGTCGTCGCGCCGGGCAAGCGCGCAGCCGCGGTGCCGGAGAACTGGCTGACCGTGCATGGCGGCAAGTTGCACAACCTGCGTGACGTGACGGTCGGCATTCCGCTCGCGCGGCTCGTCGCGGTCACGGGCGTCAGCGGCTCGGGCAAGTCGACGCTCGCGCGCGACGTGCTGATGACCAATCTGCTCGATGCGGTCGGGCGCTCGGTGCTGTCGTCGCCGGCCACCCGCCGCGCGCGTGCGGCGGCCGAACAGAAACCTACCGCGAACCGGCGTTCGAGCGTGCTCGCGCGCTCGGCGCCGCGCGCGCCGCTGAACGTCACGCACACGTGGCAGGGCTGCGATTCGGTTACCGGCTGGGAAAGCATCGACCGCGTGCTCGAAGTCGATCAGACGCCGATCGGCAAGACACCGCGGTCGTGTCCCGCCACCTACATCGGCGTCTGGGATGCGATCCGAAAGCTGTTCGCGGGCACGCTGGAGGCGCGCGCGCGTGGCTATACCGCGTCGCGTTTCTCGTTCAATACCGGTGAGGGCCGCTGCCCCGCGTGCGAGGGCCAAGGCGTGCGCACGATCGGCATGAGCTTCCTGCCCGACGTGAAAGTGCCGTGCGATGTCTGTCACGGTCAACGCTTCAATCCGGAGACGCTCGCGGTCACGTGGCGTGGCAAGAACATCGGCGATGTGCTGACGATGGAAATCGACGAAGCGGTCGAGTTCTTCGCGTCGATTACGAACATCGGGCATCCGCTGCAACTGATGAAGGACGTCGGGCTCGGCTATCTGACGCTCGGCCAGCCGTCGCCTACGTTGTCGGGCGGCGAGGCGCAGCGCATCAAGCTCGTCACCGAACTGAGCAAGGTGCGCGACGACCTCACCCGGCGCGGCCAGAAGCCGCCGCATACGCTATACGTGCTCGACGAGCCGACGGTCGGCCTGCATATGGCGGACGTCGCGAAGCTGATTCGCGTGCTGCATCGGCTCGTGGATGGCGGGCATAGCGTGGTCGTCATCGAGCACGATCTCGATGTGATCGCCGAGGCGGACTGGATCATCGATCTCGGTCCGGAGGGCGGCGTGGGCGGCGGCACGATCGTCGCGGCAACCGATCCGGAAAGCCTGTCGCGCGTGGCCGCGAGTCACACCGGCGCGGCTTTGCGGCCGGTGCTTGCGCGCACGGCCGCTACGGCGACGCTGGCCGGAGAGGGGACCAATGGCTGAGGCAAGCTGACGAGCGGCGGCGCGGCCGTTGCGCGCCGCGCTTTGCGGTCCCCAACCGACTGTTTGTGCGCATTCCGGGCGCGCTCATCAGATGCGCCGTTGCAACTCGTCAGGTTGCAACGGCCCGCGCTTCGTCGCGTGTGCGCCACACGTGATTGCTGCACCGCATCCACTCACCAGAGGTGCGCCAAACGCGACGCATCCGCGCGATTAATTCATACGAAAGCGACCGGCGATGTTTCAAAATAGAAACGTTTTTAGAACCCCCGATAAATCAGCATTTGGATATTAATTTCGGACCCAGAACGAGTGCCGCACAAATACCTAATCGGCGCGTGGAATAACTTTACGCTTTGCGAATAAACTACCGAATTGCGCGGACATAATCGGGACCATAAGCAGTTCACGATTGAAACATTTTTGATCCGGCAAGAAACGTACTCGGTAAGGCGGGTTCACTGCGCTTCGCATTATCGGCAACTTTGCCCGAACGGGCGAGAGTGCCGTCCGCAAAGGCTTTGCGGTAAGATATCCCCACGCTGCGCGCTCAGCCTTGCATAGTTGCCGGCCCTGTAGGCCGCTCATATCAATCGCTCAATAACCGCTTTTCGTCAGACATGGGTAGTCGTGATGAAATCTCCTTTTCAAATTTACTATAGCGATCCATTCCGCTAACATCACGCTTAATCCTTTATGCGGCGTTAGTCCGTTTTCCCGCCGTAATAACGCATTCTCTCGTTCCGTCTGCTGACGGGGCAAATCGGGGTCCACAACGTATGCCCGTTTGGGGAAAGATCATGCCGCACATGCACCTTGATACAACGAGAATTACGTGGCTTCACACGCCTGCGTTGAACGTCCGTACTGCAGCGCGGCGAATCGGCATACTGCTGTTCGACGGCTTCTGGCTGCTCGGCCCCGGTACCGTCGTGGAAATGTTCCAGACCGCCAACGAGTTCGCGGGCACGCGTGCAGGCGAAGATCCGCCCTACGAAGTGCAGTTCCTGTCGATGGAAGGCGGCAATGTCGCCAGTTCGTCGTCGGCGCGCATCTGGACTGATCGCATCGACACGCGCTTTGGCGGCGGTTTCGACGTGCTGTTCATTGCGGGCGGCTACGGCGCCCACGTGGCCGCACGCGACGAACGCCTGCTGAACTGGCTGCGCGCCGTGCAATCGCGCACCCGCGCGATCGAAACGATCGGCGAGGGACGCCTCGTGCTCGAAGCGGCCGGCCCGACCGAGCATGATGGCCTGATGAGCCGCTACCCGGGCGCGAGCGCGAGCGAAGGCGCGTTCAGCGCGGCCAACGACCGTCATGACTGCGCGCGCAGCGCGCTGATGTTCATCAAGCGCGACCTGGGCGCGGAGCTCGCACGCAGCGTCGCCGATCGCGTGATGCCCGGCATGGCCTCGACGTGGGTGCCGCTGCCGGCCGAGGGCGGCACGCTGAGCGTCGCCGAAAAGATTCGCGCGGCCGCGCGCTGGATGGAGGCGAACTGCGACCGTCCGGTCTCGGTCGCCGATGCCGCGCAGGTCGCCGCAATGAGCGAGCGCAATTTCCTGCGCCGTTTCAAGCACGAGATGCAGGTGACGCCGTCGGACTACCTGCTGCAGGTGCGGCTGCGCATCGCGTGCAACTTCCTGACCGAGACCGAATTGCCGGTCGACAAGATCGCGCGTCGCAGCGGCACCGGCAACGGGGACCGTCTCGCGAAAATCTTCCGCAAGCGCATGGCTTTGTCTCCAACCGAGTATCGCGCCCGAAGCCGGGCGGCCACTGAGGCGTAGCATGTATCTATAGCGTGCGATATCGCGCCCGCGCCGCGGGCGCGCCTCGTCTGTTGGACGCGGTCGCGAAAGCGGCCGTATGTTCGCTGGCCAGCCTTTTTACGAGCACAGTGGCGATGGGCAACAGGGTCATGGCGACGGCATTGCCGGAGGTGAAACTCATCGAGCCGGAAGTGTTCATCGACGAATACGGCTTCTGCTTCGAGAGTTTCAGCGCGGACGAGTTTTCGGACGACGTCGCGCAGGGTTTCAACTTCGTGCAAGACCGCCATCTGCGCGCCGTGCATGGCGTGCTGCGCGGCTTGCACTATCAGGTGCAGCGGCCGCAGGGACGGCTGCTGCGCGTCGTGCGCGGCGAGATCTTCGACGTCGCGGTCGACGTGCGCCTGAACTCACCGAACTTCGGCAAATGGAGCGGCGAGTATCTGAGCGAAGAGAACCACCGGCAAATATGGGTGCCGCCCGGTTTCGCGCACGGCTTCGTCGTGCTGTCCGATGTCGCCGAGTGCGTGTGGAAGACCACCGAGTACTGGTTTCCCGAACTCGAACGCTGCCTGCTGTGGTCCGATCCCGACATCGGCATCGACTGGCCGATCGACTTTCAGCCCATTCTCGGCAGCAAGGATGCGGGGGGGCGCCGTCTGTACGAAGCCGAAAACATCTCGTGAACGACTTGTGATCGACCTGGGTTTTTACGACATTTTTTCTTGAGAGGCTCAAGGGCCGACCCTACACTTCGGGCATCCAGTCAGTACGAGGTGCTCAACGTGAAGCGTCGCGCAAGCCGTCCGCAATCCGTTCCGGTCCGCTATGCATGTGGTGGTGCCGGCCACGTCGAACTCAGGCGCTTCGACGCATCGTGCGATTCGTTCGTTGCGTTGACGGCTCTGCTGCATCGCGCGTTCGCGCCGCTCGGCGCGCAGGGGCTCAATTGCACGTGCGTGGATCAGACCATCGAGACAACCCGCGAACGTGTGCTGCGCGGCGATTGCCATGTCGCGGTATGTGACGGCCAGATCGTCGGCACGATGACGCTTTATGCTTCGGATGGCGAAGCATCATGCGAGCTCTACCGGCACGACGATGTCGCGAGCTTGCGCCAGTTCGCGGTCGATCCCGCGTGGCAGGGGCGAGGCATCGGCACGCTGCTGATCGCGTTCGCCGAGCACTGGGCCGCGACACGCGGCTATGCGCAACTCGCACTCGATACACCGCAACCGGCCACACAGCAGATCGCGTTCTATCGCGGGCAGGGGTTTCGCATCGTCGATTTCATGCGCTTCGCGGACAAGTGCTACGACAGCGCGATTCTGAGCAAGCCGCCGGTTGCGATGCGCACGCTCGCGAACTGGTCGCGGCGTTTGCATGCGACGCCGCGGATCGCGCATGCGGCCTGAAGCGTAGCCGCAGACGTCCGCGGCATACGGAGAAAAGCAGTGGAAAAGCAGCGCACGAGAAGCGGAAGAAAAAGCGGACTGGAAGCGCCCGATGCTTCGGCAACTATTGCAATATGCTGCGGCAAGTATTGCAACGGCGGCAACGGCGGCAACGGCGGCAGCGGCGACCGCAGCGGTGCAATCCTGAACGCGGCCCCAACGCAGCGTCGCCGGTTCGCATCGGGCGAGGGGTGAATTCACCGAACGCTGTATGCAGCCGTCAGCGTCGGATCACGCCCATCAGCAGGGTGACGAGGAAGATCACCAGGAAGATGAAGAACAACACCTTGGCGATTTCAGTTGCGCCCGCGGCAATGCCTCCAAAGCCGAACACTGCGGCGATGATGGCGATGATGAAGAAAATCACAGCGTATCGAAGCATGGTGCCTCCACCGGTGGATTGTTGAAATGACGTTTGAACGGCGCCCCGTTGCGTACGTCACGCGGCTTCACGGGTGAGATGCCGGCGAGCGGAATTCAGCAATACATGTGCCATCGTTTGATTGACGCCAACGTTTGCGTGACGAATCTTTCGCGGCGCGCGAAATTACCGTCGAGTCGGCGCTAACGTTTGCATTCCCTCCCGCCAGGCGCGCCAGGTGCCAACCATGCTGCGGACTACGTAAAGCCCGTCGCGGGTCATCCGCGCAGCCAGTGATACGCCAGCGGCCCGCACAACACGCCCCACGTCAGCACACACATCAGCAGTGCAATGGTTACGGCCGCGCTGCCGCAGTCCTTCGCGCGTTTCGACAACTCATGCCGCTCGAACGAGATCCGGTCGATGGCAGCCTCGATCGCCGAATTCAATAGCTCCACCAACAGCACGAGCAGCACTGAGCCGATCAGCAGCACGCGCGCGATGGCGTCGACCGGCATCAGGAACGCGGCCGGCACGAGGATCGCCGCGAGCGCGGCTTCCTGACGGAACGCGCTTTCCGCCCGCAATGTCGCGACGATGCCAGCGTACGAATGCCGCAACGCGAACAGCCCGCGCAGCAGACCGCTGCGCTTCGCGGGCGGCGCGATGGCGGGGTGAGCGGGGGAGTCGGCCGGATCAGACATGTTTCGGGATGATGGTTGATGTGCAGCAAATGACCGTCGATGTTACAAGATGTCGATCAGGTTGCAAATTGTGATATCTTTGCGCCGCCCAACAGCGGCAGGCACCTGGCACTTCTCGCCTGACCGACCGGCTTCGGAAAAAATGAAAGGAACGCGTAATCGGTTAGGGCTGCTGCCGATCACGCTCGAATCTCAAATGTTGGTCACTCCCGTTGCTCGTTCCGCTCAAGGTTTCGCCGGATTTTCCGTATACGAGGAATGGTGCGCCGCGTGTTTCTCCTGTGCGCGCCCGGCAGTCCGATTTCCCACTTCGCGCGTTCGCGCGGCAGACCGGATTCGCACCGTGAGCGGCTCACTCGGGCGCGCACGGTCGAGGTCCAACAAGCTGAGCTGTTCATGAAACCAGTTGTGTCGTTGTGCGTTTCGCTGACCGCCGTTGTCGGCGCGTTGTATGCCGTCGCGTCGGGCGCCGCGCCATCGGTGCCTGTCGTCGCCGCCGCGGCGAATCCGCCGGCCGCGCTCACTGTCGCGAGCGCGAGTGCCGCACAGGCCAGCCCCAGCGCCAACTACCTCGACAACGTTGCCAGCGTCCCGACACCCGCATCCGGCTCCAGCACATCGCGCGTTTCATTCGCGACCCTCGGCGCGTATCAGCCGCTGACGCTGCGCGGTGTCGAAGACGCGCGCACCGTCAATCTCGGCGTGCGGCTCGATCGCGTGGTCACGGCCGCGCGACTGCGCTTGCGCTACACGTATTCGCCATCGCTGGTGTTCGCGATGTCGCATCTGAAGGTGTCGGTCAACAGCGAAGTGATCGCGACCGTGCCATTCGATCGCGAGCACGCCGGCAAGCTCGTCACCCAGGACATCCTGCTCGATCCGCGCTTTCTGACCGACTACAACCAGATCGGTCTGCGCCTGATCGCGCATTACACGCTCGAGCATTGCGAAGACCCCGAAAACTCGGCGCTGTGGGCCGACGTGAGCCCGTCGAGCGAATTCATCGTCGATACCGCGCCGATCCATTTGCCCGACGATCTCGCGCTGCTGCCCGCGCCGTTCTTCGATCACCGTGACGCGAACCGGTTGCGTCTGCCGTTCGTGCTGCCGGCCGCCGCCGACAACGCGACGCTGCGCAGCGCGGGCGTACTCGCTTCGTGGTTCGGTGCGCAGGCCGATTACCGGCAGGCGCGCTTTCCGGCGCTGTCGACGTTGCCCACGGACTCGCACGCGGTCGTCGTCGCGCGCAGCGAGCAGTTGCCCGCCGGCCTCACGCTGCCGCCGATCAACGGTCCGATGCTGATCGTCGCCGACAATCCCGTCGCGCCCAACCGCAAGCTGCTGATCGTGACCGGCCGCAGCGCCGCCGAAGTCGATGAAGCGAGCACCGCGCTGGTGCTCGGCACGACCGCGCTCGCGGGTCCCGCGGTCCGCATCACGCAGCTCGCCGCTGGCGCACCGAGGAAGCCCTACGACGCGCCGCGCTGGCTGCCGGTCGACCGGCCCGTCTCGTTCAAGGAACTGATCGACGATCCGTCGCAACTGCAGGTGCGCGGCAGCACGCCCGACGCGATCCGCTTGAACCTGCGCGTGCCCGCCGATTTGTACTCGTGGAACGGGGCGGGCGTGCCGCTGAATCTGAAGTACCGCTACACGGCGCCGACCGTGCAGAACAACTCGGCGCTCGCGGTGCAGATCAACGATCAGCTGGTCAAGTCGTACCGGCTCGCGCTCGCGACCGCCGACGACGCGCAAGGCCGCCTGCAATTGCCGGTGCTGTCGAACAACGCCAACCGTGCGACGAGCGCGCTCGACATTCCGGCATTCCGGGTCGGCAGCTCGAACCAGTTGCAGCTGCGCTTCAATCTCGATTCGCAGAAGACGGGGCTCTGTCAGGGCGTCGCGACGAACCCGGTGCAGGCCGCGGTCGATCCCGACTCGACGATCGACTTCTCGGATTTCGTCCACTACGCACGGATGCCGAACCTCGCGTTCTTCGCGAACAGCGGCTTTCCGTTCACGCGCTACGCGGACCTGTCGCAAACGGCCGTCGTGATTCCCGAGCATCCCGCGCCGCAGGAACTGGAAAGCCTGCTGACGATGCTCGGCCACATGGGGCAATGGACCGGCTATCCGGCGCTGCGCGTGCAGGTCGCGCGGCCGCGCGAGCTCGCGCAGCTGAGCGGCAAGGATCTGCTGGTGATCGGCGGCAACGGTTCGGCGCCGTGGCTCGCGCGCTGGCCGAATGCGTTGCCGCTGACGATCGGCGCCCAGCCGGTCGACGCCGCTGCGTCGGGCGCCGCTGCGTCGAGCCCGCTCGCCCGCGCCTCGTTCGCGGTCGACGAGCAGTGGCACAGCACCGCCCGGCGCGACGGCGCCGCGCACAGCGACGTGCACAGCGACGTGCATCGGCCGGACGGTGGCGCGCGCATCGAACGCGACGGACCGCTGGCCGCGCTGATGGGCTTCGAATTGCCGGGCAGCCACGGACGCAGCGTCGTCGCACTGAGCGCCACCGATCAGCAGCAGTTGTCGCAAATGCTCGACATGCTCGAAAAGCCGGACCGCGTCGCGCAATTGCAGGGCGACGTCGCTTTGCTGCGCGATGGCAAGGTGGACAGCATGCGCGTCGGCGACACCTATCTGGTCGGCTATGTGCCCTGGTATGCGCGGCTGTGGAGCAAGGCGATCCAGCATCCGGTGCTGCTCGGCGTGCTCGGCGCGTTCGCCGGTTTGCTGCTCGCGATCGGCGCGTTCACCGCGTTGCAGGAACTGGCGGCGCGGCGCCGGGGAGTCTGATCGATGAGTCAGTCGAAGGGCGGGGCGCTGTGGCGGGCAGCGCGCGACGGGGTGGGCGTTGAAACTGGCGCGGGCCTGCCCGCGAAGTCTACGAGCAGGCCCGTACGAACAACGGCGGCCGTTTCAGCAACGGTGCTGGCCACGATGCTGACGCTCGCGAGCAGCCCCAACGCGTTCGCCACGCAAGCGCCGCAGCCCAGCGGCACCGACATCACCGCATGCACCGCAGCGCCCTGGCCGCGCTGGCAGCAATTCAAGCGCGATTTCCTTTCCGCCGATGGCCGCGTGATCGACGTCGGTTCGTCCGACGAGCGCACGGTGTCGGAGGGCCAATCTTATGCACTGTTTTTCGCGCTGGTCGCGAACGACCGCGCTGCCTTCGACACGATCCTGCGCTGGACCGAGCAGCATCTCGCGCAAGGCGATCTGACCGCGCGTCTGCCTGCATGGCTGTGGGGCCGCTCGTCCGACGGCAACTGGGCCGTGCTCGACGCGAATGCGTCGTCGGATGCCGACCTGTGGATCGCCTATGCGCTGCTCGAAGCGGGCGACGCGTGGCGCGAGCGCAGCTACACGGCGCGCGGCGCGGTGCTCGCCCGCCGCGTGCTCGACGAGGAAACGGCCAACGCGCCGGGGCTCGGCTTGACCTTGCTGCCGGGCCCGGTCGGCTTTCATCCGGAACCGGACGTGTGGCGCGTCAATCCGAGCTACATGCCGCCGCAGCTGCTGCGCGGCCTCGCTACGCGGCTGCCCGACGATCCGCGCTGGCCGCGTTTGCTCGCGAGCACGCGCCGCATCCTGATCGATACCGCGCCGCAGGGCTTCTCGCCGGATTGGGCGTTGTACCGCGCGAACCGCGGCTTCGCACCCGACGCCGAGACCCACGCCGAGAGCGCCTATAACGCGATTCGCGTGTACCTGTGGGCCGGCATGCTCGACCGGCGCGATCCGCTCGCGCCGGCGCTGCTCGCGCGCTTCGCGCCGTTCGCGGACTTCATCGCCGCGCACGGCGCGCCGCCCGAGAAAGTCGACGCGACCAGTGGCCGTGCCGGCATCAACATGGGCAACGCCGGTTTTTCGGCAGCGGCCGTGCCGTTTCTCGATGCGCGCGGCCAGCGCGCGCTTGCCGATGCGCAGATCGCACGCGTCGCCGCGCTCGATCGCGAGTCGGCCGCCGGTTACTACACGAGCGTGCTGAGCCTGTTCGCGCTCGGCTGGCGCGAAGGCCGCTATCGCTTCGCCGCCGACGGCACTCTCGATCCGCACTGGAGCACGTCGTGCAGCGCCGCAGCGCAGTAACGCGCGTGGCGCGCTTCGGCGTGCTCGCGTGCGCATGCGCCGCGGCGATCACGGGTCACGCATACGGCGACACGGGCCAAGCCGAAGCGATGCGCACGACGGCCGCGCGCACGGCTGCCATCGGATCACTGGCGGCGCCCGTTGCTCCGCCAACCATAGCGCCGCCACAAAGCCCCGCCGCGCAACGCCTGCTCGCGACCGCGCGCATGTGGTCGACCAAACATCGCGACGACCTTGCGTTGCAGGCAATCAACAAGGCGCTGCTCGCCGCGCCCGGCGATCCATTGTTGCTCGCCGAGCAGGTGCGCATCGAATTGCGCCTCGGCAAAGCGCAAGCCGCGCAGGCGACGCTCGCACGCTTGCGCGCCGAAGCGCCAGGCAGCGCAGTGATCCAGCAGCTCGACGACGAATTCCGCGTCGCCACCAACGGCCGCGAGGAATTCG
Organism: Paraburkholderia sp. JPY465; assembly: GCF_050436725.1. Lineage (NCBI taxonomy): Bacteria > Pseudomonadati > Pseudomonadota > Betaproteobacteria > Burkholderiales > Burkholderiaceae > Paraburkholderia > Paraburkholderia sp. JPY465. The sequence goes on along the minus strand of NZ_JBNDMT010000003.1, from coordinate 2,150,307 downwards.
CGACCGTGCGTTTGCTCGCGCGCAGCGGCCAGTCCGCCGAAGCGGCGCGGCGTTTGCAACTGCTGTTTCCGCACGGCGCACCGTCGGGCTCGCTCGGGGCCGAGTACTACCAGATTCTCGCGGGTACGCCCGAGGGCCGCGAGCAGGCGCTGGTCGCGCTGCATCGGCGGATCGCCGCCGATCCGTCCGACGTCGGCGCCGCGCTGGTGCTCGCGAATCTGCTGAACACGCGCGGCGATACGCGCGCGGAGGCCAACCGCATCGCGTGGAATCTCGCGACGCGGCCCGACTCCGATCGCACGGCCTCGCTCGACACGTGGCGTCACGTGCTGCAATCGGCGGGTGCGGACCTCGCGTATCTGCCGGCGTTGCGCGCCTATCTGCAACTCGTGCCCGACGACACCGAATTCCGCGAGCGGGTCGCGACGCTCGAAGCGCGCCTCGACGCGCAACGGCAACTCGGACGCAACCCTGACTACATCGCCCAGCAGCGCGGTCTGCAGGCGCTCGAGCGCAACGATCTCGCAGCCGCCGAGCCGCTGCTCGCGCGCGCCGCGAGCGCGCGTCCCGACGATGCCGACGCGGTCGGCGGTCTCGGCATCGCGCGCATGCGGGCCGGGCGGCACGACGAAGCGCGCACGCTGTTTCTGCGCGCGGCCGCGCTCGCGCCCGACAATCGCGCGAAATGGCAGAGCCTCGCGCGCACCGCGCAATTCTGGGGCACGCTCGCGCAAGGCCGCGCGGCCGCCGCGGCGGGCCACGCACAGGAGTCGGAGCGGGCGGCGCGCGCGGCGCTCGCGATGGAGCCGGACAACGCGGACGCGAAGCTGATGCTCGCCGACGCGCTGCTCGCGCAGCACGACTGGCGCGCGGCCGAGCCGCTGCTGCGCGATATGCTGAGCGGCCATGCGCCGAGCGTGGCGGCGCTGCGCAGCACGCAGACACTCTACGAAAACACCGGCCGCGCGGCGCAGGTCGAGCCGCTGATCGACGCGTTGCAAAGCCGCTTCGCCGCCGCCGACGATCGCCAGAGCCTCGCTCGTCTGCGCGCCAATCTGCTTGCCAAACAGGCGGACCAGTTGCTCGCCGACGGCGAGCGCGGTCCCGCCGCGCAACGCTATGAAGCCGCCTTGCGCAGCGAGCCCGACGCAGCGTGGACACGTTTCGCGCTCGCGCGTCTGTACCGCGATCTCGGCCTGCCGCAACTCGGCCGCAACGTGATGGACGAGGGTCTCGCGTTCGCGCCATCGGCCGAGATGCGCTATGCGAGCGCGCTTTACCGCAATTCGCTCGATGACCTGAGCGGCGCGCAAGCGGCGCTCGCGCTGATCCCGGAGCAGGAGCGCACCGATGGTATGCGGGCGCTCGATCGCAATCTGCAAACGCAACGAAAGCTTGCCGACGCGCGCGCCGCGTTCGCCAGCGACGATCGCGCAAGCGCGCTCCGCCTGCTCGACGACGCACGCGCTTTGGCCGGCGACGATCCGAATCTGCTCGCGTCGGTCGGCGCGCAGTGGATCGACGCGGGCGACGCCGGACGCGGCCTCGCGTTGCTGCGCGACTGGATCGATGCGCATCCGGGCGAGGCCGATGCGGACGTGCGGCTGCGTTACGGCGATCTGCTCGGCAGCGCGCGACGCGACACAGAGCTGTCCGCATGGCTACAACAGTTGCGCGACGATCCGCGGCTGAAGCTGGACGCCGCTCAACGCGCGCGCCTCGAGGATCAGGCGCTGCGTGCGGCCTTACGGCAAACCGACGAAGCGATCGATCATGGGGATTACGAAGCGGCCGAGCAGCGACTCGCGGCGGTGAGCTCCGCCGGTCGGCGCGACAAGCGCTACACGCTCGAACTCGCCGATCTGCAGCGCGTGCAGGGCCACTACGCGGCCGCGCGGGCGACGTTGGCGCCACTGCTCGCCGCACAGCCCAACGATGCGCAAGCACAGCTCGCGCTGGCCCGCGTGCTGGAGCAAAGCGGCCAGCGCGGCGCTGCGCTGCGCGTGGTGCACGACGTGCTCGACGGCGCCGCACCCGACGACGTCGACACGCGGCTCTCGGCCGCGCGCCGCCTCGCCGCGTTGAACGAAGCGCGCGACGCGCAGCAGATCACGACGGCACTGCGCGTCGCGTATCCGACGCGGCCGGACGTGACGGTGCAAAGCGGCCGCATCGCCGAAGATCTCGGGCAGTACGAAGATGCCGCTTCGCTGTACCGTTTGTCGCTCGCGCAGGAACGCTCGGCGGGCGTGCGCGCGGGACCCGATGGCACCCCCGCGCGAGCCGCGCTCGACGATCTCGAACAGCGCCGCAATCCGTCGATCGAGACCGGCTGGCTGCCCGCCTATAAGTCCGGCGACGCGGGCATCTCGCAGCTGCGCGCGTGGCAGGTGCCGGTGTACGTGCAGATCCCGTATCGCTACGACGGCCATTTCTTCGCGCACATCGATACCGTGCATCTCGACGCGGGCACGCTGGATGTCAGCGAAGGCAACGCGTTTACGCGCGATACCTTCGGCAGCTTCGGCGCGGCCGACAAGCTCGGCACGTCGCTCGGCCTGTCGCCGCAGCAACTCGCCGCGCTGGCCGCGGGCTTGCCGTATCTGCATCAGTCGGCCACCGGCGTCGCGCTCGGCGCGGGCTACACGTCCGACGCGTGGCGCTTCGACTTCGGCACGACGCCGCTCGGTTTCCCCGTGTCTTATCTCGTCGGCGGCGTGCGCTATCGGTTCGACGCGGGACCGGCGAGCTTTTCGGTCAGCGGCTCGCGCCGTCCGGAAACCGGTAGCCAGTTGTCGTATGCCGGTATGCACGATCCGGTGACCGGCACGGTGTGGGGCGGCGTGCGCCGCGATGGCATCGATCTGCATGCATCGTTCGATCTCGGCACAGCGAACCTGTTCGCCGATCTCGGCGCCGGTGAACTGACGGGGCGCAACGTCGCGAGCAATCAGGAATTCACGCTGCGCACAGGCTTCACGATGCCGGTCTATCGGCGCGCGAATTCCCTGGTGAGCACCGGCCTCGTCGGCAATGCGTGGCACTACACGAACAACCTGCGCTTCTATTCGTTCGGGCAGGGCGGCTACTACAGTCCGCAGCGCTATCTTTCGCTCGGCGTGCCGCTCGAATGGCTGGGGCGGCATGGCGCGCTGAAGTGGGATCTGAGCGCGACCGTCGGCGTGTCGAATTCGTACGAGCGGGATTCGCCGTACTACCCGAACGGTCTGCCTGCCGGTCTCGGTGCGGCGCCGGGGCTCGAGAGTCTCGTCAATACGGGCAGCTCGACACGCGGCGTCGCGTTTTCGTACGGGCTCGCGGGCGTGGTCGAGTATCGCGCCGATCCGCATCTGGTGTTGGGCGCGCAGTTGAGCATCGATCGCTCGCACGACTACGCGCCGAGCGCCGCGCTCGTCTATCTGCGCTATACGTTCGATGCGCGCAGGCAGGACAACCGTCTGTCGCCGCAGCCGGTACGACTCTATTCGAGCTATTGAACGGCGATGCAACGAGACCTGGGACAGCAGACGTGAACACCGTTTCGAATCCAACTCAAACTCCCGCGCGCGCTTTCCTGCGACGCTGGCTGCGCAGGTTCGGCGGCACCGGCGCGCAGCGTCGCGCACAGCCGGTCGGCCTTCTCGCGATCGAGGCCTTGCCGGGCGAATGGGCGGCGCTCGAAGCGGGCAAGCTGTATGCGATCTATGCAGCGCCGCGCACGCCGGGCGTCGACACGCTGATCCGGGAAAGCGCGCGTACCGCGCTCACACGCGACGTGACGGTCGTGCTCGCGCGTGAACGCGCGGCCGTTGCCGAGCGTTTGCGCGAGTTGGGCTTCAGCGCCAACGCGCCGGCCGCGGGCTGGCCGCGCAATCTGAACGTGCTCGCGATGCCTGCCGTCGATGGTGCGCAAGAGTCGGAGCAGCCCGCCGACAGCGCCGCGACGCACGGCAAACTGTTCGGCGGGCTGCGCGCGCTGAAGCGCTTCGGTTTTCGTGCGGGCTCGCTGTATTTCATCGAAGGCGCCGAGCGCTGGTTCAACTGGCACGACGCCGCCGCGCTCGCGCGCGAAGGCCGCATGCTCGCGAACTGGTGCGCGGCACGGCGTATCACGCTGGTGCTGCTGCTCGGCGTCGATGCAAATGGCGACGACGATTCACTCGACATGCGCGGCGCGCCGGATGGCGTCGTCGATGCGTCACGCCGCAACGCGTTCCATGCGGCATGCGCGGGCGTCGCACGGATGGAGCGCACGCACGGCGAGCTGCTGTGGCATGCCGACTTCTGGCGCGCGGATCGCACGCTGGTGACGGGCGAAGTCCGCTCGCTGCGGTTTACCGAGAGTGGCCATCTCAGCGTCGCGCCCGATGCGCTGGCCAGCAGCGTCGCGCGCGGCGAACGCCTGCTCGCGCGCGACGAACAGCGTGTCGTCGTGAGCCGCGCGGTGGTGCGCGGTCACGAGGCGTGGCTGCCGCCGCATTGGGAAGTGTGCGCCGATCAGGCCGCGGTGCTGAGCGCGTGCGCCGATGCGCAGGCCGCGACCGTGGTGCTCGATTACGCGGGCGGCGCGCAGCTCGACGCGTTGTGCGCGACGGTTCATACGCTGCGCCGCCAGGCCGGGCGCGCGCTGAAGATCGTCGTCGTCGAGCGGGGCGAAGTGCTGCGCCATCAATACGAGCTGCTCGTGTTGACGCTCGGTGCGAACCTCGTGCTCGGCCGCGACCTGCCGTTCTCGCGCATGCAGTCGCTGCTGCAGTCGTTGCAGGGGCAACTCCACACGCGGCCGGTCGCCGCCGACTATCGCAGCGCATTGAGTGCCGCGTTGAGCGACGACGTGCGCGGCTATCTGCCGGCCGGAGCGTTCTGCGAGCGCGTGCGCCTCGTGCTCGCACGCAGCGCCGTGCTGCACCTGCCGCATGTGCTCGTGAAGCTGACACTGCTGCCGCAATGCGCGCACGTCGATGCGCTGAAGCACTGCGTGCCGCGCCGCGCGGGCGACGTGCTGACCGTCGACGCATCGCATCTGTACGTGTTCCTGTTCGCCTGCCGGCTTGCCGATGCGGACGCCGCGCTGGCGCGGATCATCGATGTGCCGGTCGAACAGCTCGCCGATTCGCTCGTGCATCTGGCGGAGCAGAGCATCGGCGCCGAACTCGACGCGCTGGACGCAGCCAACCGGCGCAATCGGATTGCCGATTACAGCGATATGTTCACGGCGTCGATGCGTGATGGCGCGCCTTTGAGCTCGCCGCTCGCCGCAGCCGCAGGCGAAGCCGCACACGTGGCCGCTGTGCAACTTGCGCAGGTGGAAGAGGCGTTGGTTCATGCGCGTGCCGAGTGCGAAGCCGACGCCGCGCCAACGTCTGCGCCAACCCGGCCGAGCGAATCAGCCGAAGCGAAGCCGCTCGCTACTGAGCGCCGCCGAACCCAATCCGTGCCAGCGCGCCGTCGCGCGGAACCGAGCGCGATGCCGGTGCGCGCGAGGAGCATCGAATGATCGAACTGGTTCTGCTGTGTTTCGTGGCCGGCATGGTCGTCGCGCTGCCGGTGTGGATCGTCTGGCAGCGCGTCGGCGCACGGCGCGGTCTTGCGGCCATGCGCGACTTCGATCCGCGCGACGCGGTGCCGTGCGAGATCGAGCCGGTCGCGCTGCGCGCGCGTCTGCTGCCGGCGCTCGACACGACCCCGGACGAGGTGACGCGATGAAAACGATCGCCATCGTCTCGACCGCGGGCGGCACCGGCCGCACCACCTTGACCGCCGTGCTCGCGGTATTGCTCGCGCGCCGCGGCCGCCAGGTCGTCGCGCTCGACTTCGATCCGCAGAACATGCTCGGCGCGCAGCTCGGCATCGACGGTCTCGCGGCGACCGGTCTGTCGCAGGCGCTGCTCGATGCGGACACCGCATGGCATGCCCACACGTGGCGCAACGCGGACGGCGTGCTGTTCGTGCCGTACGGCGCGGTGTCCACCGCGCAAAGCACGCAGTGCGACGCACGCCTCGCCGCCGAGCCGCGCTGGCTCGCCCACGCGCTCGCCGAGCTCGATCTGCCGCGCGATGGCGTCGTGCTGATCGACACCGCGCGCTATCCGTCGCAGCAGGCCGAGCACGCGCTGCGTTGCGCGGACCTCGCGCTGTGCGTGACCCCGCCCGAACCGGCCGCGTGCGCGACGCTGGTCGCGCGGCTCGGAGCGCTGCGCGACGCGTGCGCGCAACTGCGCATCATCGTGAACCGGCTGAACCCCGCGCGCGACATGCAGCGCGACGTGCTGGCGATGCTCGGCGCGGCGCTCGGCGACAAGCTGCCGCTCGCGCAGCGCGTGCATCTCGATGTCGCGTTGCCCGAGTCGTTCGCGCGCGGCACATGGCTGTTCGACGACGCCCCGCATTCGCAGGCGTCGCACGATCTGCAGGGGCTCGCGAATTGGCTCGACGCGTGGCTCACCGACGCCACGGCGCCGCTCGATCGGCGGGACGGCGGGTCATGAGCGAACGGGAAACGCGTTCGTTGCGCACGCGTGCGCTCGACTGGGTCGCGCGTGGCCTTGGCGTGCCCGCCACGCGCACGCCGCTCGACTGGTTCGTGCGGCTGTTCTTCCAGCCGTCCGCGCCGGGCAAGCCCGATTACGCGCGCCGCTGGATGCGCGCGGCCGTGCTGCATTTCGCGCTGCAATGGGGCGTGCTCGAACCGCATCGACTGCGTGCGTGGCTGTGGCGCGCGTTCGTGCGTGCGCCGCGTTCGTCATCGAGAAGCGCGGCGGCGACTGTACGCGCGCTGGCCGCCTGGATCGACCGTTGGCTCGTGCCGCTCTGGTTGCTCGGGCGGCGCGGGCGCGAGCGCGTCGACGCGCTGCTGGCGAGCCTGCCGTGGCAGCGCTGGGGCACGCGGCTCGAAGACGCGACGCAGCGCGTCGGTCATATTCGCTGGCTGCTGCCGTTGATGGTTGTCGCGGGCATCGGTTTGTGGGCGGTGATCGGTACGTCGCCGCTACAGTCCGACGGTCAGTTCGAGTTCTTCGCCGTGCTAGTGATCATCGCGCTGATCGTGCGACGCTTTCCGGGCCGCATGCCGGTGCTGATCCTGACCACGCTCGCGATGCTGGCGATGGTGCGCTACGTGTGGTGGCGCGTCACCCAGACGCTGTCGTTCCAGACGCCGGGGGAGGCGATACTCGGTTATCTGCTGTTCGGCGCGGAAGCATACACATGGGTGATTCTGCTGCTCGGTTTCGTGCAGACCGCGTGGCCGCTGAAGCGCGCGGTCGCGAAGCTGCCCGCCGACACATCGAGCTGGCCGAGCGTCGACATCTATATCCCCACCTACAACGAACCCCTGGCAGTCGTGCGGTCCACCGTGTTCGCCGCGCAAGGCATCGACTGGCCCGCCGACAAGCTGCGCGTCTATCTGCTCGACGATGGCCGCCGCGACGAATTCAGAGCCTTCGCGCAAGCCTGCGGCATCGGCTATCTGACGCGCGACGACAACCGTCACGCGAAAGCCGGCAACATCAATAGCGCGCTCGGCCGCACACAGGGCGAGTACGTCGCGATCTTCGATTGCGATCACGTGCCGACGCGCTCGTTCCTGCAAACGACGATGGGCACGTTCCTGCGCGACGCGCGCTGCGCGATGGTGCAGACGCCGCATCACTTCTTTTCGCCGGACCCGTTCGAGCGCAACCTCGGCACGTTCCGGCGCGTGCCGAACGAGGGCAATCTGTTCTACGGGCTCGTGCAGTCGGGCAACGATCTGTGGAACGCGTCGTTCTTCTGCGGCTCGTGCGCGATCCTCAAACGCGAAGCGCTCGAAGAAGTGGGCGGCATCGCGGTGGAGACCGTCACCGAAGACGCGCACACCGCGCTGAAGCTGCACCGGCGCGGCTATACGACCGCCTATCTGCCGACCGTGCAGGCCGCCGGTCTCGCGACCGAAAGCCTCGCGGGCCACATCCAGCAGCGCACGCGCTGGGCGCGCGGCATGGCGCAGATCTTTCGCATCGACAATCCGTTCATCGGCCGCGGGCTGGGCTTTTTCCAGCGGCTCTGCTACGGCAACGCGATGCTGCATTTCTTCTACGGCGTGCCGCGGCTCGTATTCCTGACGATGCCGATGGCGTACCTGTTCTTCCAGATGTACTTCATCAACGCATCGGCGACGACGATCGCCGGATTCGTGCTGCCGTACATCGTGCTCGCGAACATCGCGAACTCGCGCATGCAAGGCAAGTACCGTCACTCGTTCTGGGCCGAGGTCTACGAGTCGGTGCTTGCGTGGTACATCGTGCTGCCGACCACGATCGCGTTCTTCAGCCCGAAGCACGGCAAGTTCAACGTGACCGACAAGGGCGGGCGCATCGGCGAGGGCTACTTCGACTGGTCGACGTCGAAGCCGTATCTGGTGCTGCTCGCACTGAACAGCGGCGCGCTCGCAGCCGGCGTGTACCGGCTGATGTTCGGGCAAAGCGGCGAAACGGCGACGATCCTGATGAACGTGTTCTGGACGCTCTACAACCTCGTGATGCTCGGCGCGGCCTCGAGCGTTGCGCGCGAGGCGAAGCAGGTGCGCGTCACACATCGCATCGCGATGCGCGCGGCGGCGACGCTGCTGCTCGCGGACGGCACGACGCTCGCCTGCACGACCAGCGACTATTCGACCGGCGGCCTCGGTCTCGATATCGAGCCGGGATTGAATCTGGCGCCGGGCGACAGTCTCGGCGTGTGCCTGAGCCGCGGCGATCGCCAGTTCCATTTTCCGGTGTACGTGAGCCGCTGCGTCGGCCGGCACCTCGGCGTGCGCTTCGACGGTCTCACGCTCGAACAGGAACGGCAACTCGTGCAATGCACGTTCGGCCGCGCCGACGCGTGGCTCGACTGGCATGAGCAAACCAGCGAGGACGCGCCGCTGCGCGGTTTGAAGGAAGTGCTCGCGATGGGCGTCGAAGGCTATTCGCGACTGTGGGGCGGGCTCGCGCGTGCCTGCGAGACGCTGCTCGCGCTCGACCGCACCCGCTATTGATACAGCCTGCGCGCATCGTGTCGTGCGCAGGCCAATGAGAGAACCTGTCGATGACTTTGTGGAACCTGTACTTCATCCTCAAGCTGTACCTGTTCGCGGGCGGCCATCTGCAGCCGCTATGGCTCGCGAATCTCGGCTTCGCGCTCGCGCTCGTCGTGACTTCGACGCTGCGCCGGCGCGCGCTGCGCATCGTGCGCAACCTGGCCGGTCTCGCGCTCGGCATACCGCTGATGTACCACGAGGCGAACGTGCCGCCGTTCTCGCGTCTGACCGAGGAGTTCGGCAATCTGACCACGTTCAGCTACGGCTACTGGCTGGAACTGGCGCAGCGCTTCCTGCCACCGATGCTGCTGCTCGCCGCGCTCGGCGCGCTCGTCGGCTATCTGATCGTGAATCGCTGGGTGCGCGTCGCGACCTTCGTGCTGATCGCGCTGGTCGCGATTCCGCTGTGGCACGAGGGCGGGGTGGTGCTGGCGCAATTGCGTGGAGCGTCGGCGAGCGCAGCGGCGAATGCCGGCGCGAATGGAGCGAACAACCCGCTCGCCGCGCAGCCGCTCGACCATAACGCTGCGCTTGCCGCGTTCCGCACGCAGGAGTCGCAACGGCAGGTCAGCTTCGGCCATCTGGCCGCCGATCCGAACGCGCAGTTCGACGTGATCGTGCTGCACATCTGCTCGCTGTCGTGGGACGACCTCGATGTCGCGAAGGCGCGCAATCATCCGCTGCTGTCCCACTTCGACTATCTGTTCACGAACTTCAGCACCGCGGCGAGCTATAGCGGGCCGGCCGCGATTCGTGTGCTGCGCGCAAGCTGCGGCCAGCAGGCGCACGCGGACCTGTACAAGAACGCGCCGCAGCAGTGTTATCTGCTCGCCGATCTCGCGCAGGCCGGCTACACGCCGCAGACGATGCTGAACCACGACGGCCACTTCGACAACTTCCTGGAACTGATCCACGACAACGCCGGCATGCCGAACGTACCGCTGATTCCGAACACGAGCGTGCCGGTCGCGATGCATGCGTTCGACGGCTCGCCGATCCGCGACGACTACGAGACGCTCGCCGCGTGGTACGCGCAGCGCGCGAGCATCGCGGGGCCGGTCGCGCTGTACTACAACACGATCAGCCTGCACGACGGCAACCGGCTGCCGAATAGCAGCCTGACGAGTATCGATTCGTATCCGCTGCGCGTGAACAAGCTGATGAGCGACTTCGACCGCTTCGCCGATTTGATCGCATCGTCCGGGCGGCGCGCGGTGATCGTGTTCGTGCCCGAGCACGGCGCGGCGCTGCGCGGCGACACGAACCAGGTCGCGGGCCTGCGCGAGATTCCGACGCCGCGCATCGTGCACGGGCCGGTCGGCGTGCGCGTGGTCGGCTTCCAGGGCAGTCATGGGCCGACCACGGTGATCGACGATCCGTCGAGCTTCCTCGCGCTCGCCCAGTTGCTCTCGAATCTCGTGTCGAACAGCCCGTTCAAGCCGGGTGTGAGCCTGTCGCAGTACGCTACGAATCTGCCGCAAACGCAGATGGTCGGCGAAAACGAGGGGACGGTGACGATGAAGACCGCGTCCGGCTATGTGGTGAAGACGCCGGACGGCGTGTGGGTGGACGGCAAATGACGAACGCGCGCAATACGTCGAAAAACACTACGCGCGGCTGGCCTTTCGACGATATCAGCGGCCTCGCGCTGCGTCTGCCGGAGCTCGAGGCGGGCCGCTATTTCGATGCCCAGGCGAAGGAAGCTTACGAGCAGTCGCTGCTGAAGTGGCCGGTGCTCGCGCGGCTGATGAATCTCGTGCCGCGCGACGAAGCCGAAGCGCAGGCCGCGCAACATGCGCGGCAAGAATCGGGCGTGGAATAAGGCCCGCGTCGAACGCTCAACGCAACTGCGTGACCGCCAGCAGCAACACCATGCTGCCGATCGCGCCATCCAGCACACGCCATGCAGTCGCGCGGCGAAACAGCGGCGCAAGCATGCGCGCGCCATAGCCGAGCGCAACGAACCACACCGCGCTGACGGTCATCGCGCCGAGCGCGAAGGCGACCCGCGCGCCTTGCGGTTCACGCGCGCCGGCCGTGCCGATCAACAGGAACGTGTCCAGATAGACGTGCGGATTGAGCCACGTGAACGCGAGCGTCATCAGGATGATCGGCAGCGCGCGTTGCGTGGCAGGGGCTTGATCGGCGGATGCGCCGCCCGAACCGTCGAGCACTGCGTGTCCCGGCCGTACCGCGCGGCGCAGCGCGCTGATGCCGAACCAGGCGAGATACGCGAGCCCGACGTAGAGCATCGCGTGCACGAAGCGCGGGTAGCGCTCCATCAGCGCCGCGGCGCCGCCGACGCCCGCGCCGATCAGAATGAAATCCGACAACGTGCACAACAGCACGATCTTGCCGACGTGCGAGCGCATGATGCCCTGCCGCAGCACGAACGCATTCTGCGCGCCGATCGTCACGATCAGTGATGCGCACAGCGCCGCGCCGTGGGAGAAAGACAGCCAGTTCATAAATGGTCCGAAAAATGGAAGCAATGGGGATAGACGGAATATTCCAGCCGCGCTAGTCTGCGTGATTGCGACACATAAGAGAACCTAATTTATTTAATGCCGATTAAGGAACGCTAATGCTCGACTACGCCTTGCTCGATGCGCTGGCCGCCGTGGTCCGCCACGGCTCGTTCGACCGTGCTGCAAGCGAGCTGAATATCACTGCGTCCGCGGTGTCGCAGCGGGTCAAGCTGCTCGAGGAGCGCGTCGGCAGCGTGCTGGTGAAGCGCGGTCAGCCGTGCGTCGCGACGACCTCGGGCGCGCTGCTGTGCCGCCATACCGAGCGCGTGCAGTTGCTCGAAGCGGAGCTGAACGGCCGCCTGCCGACACTGCCCGGCGCGCTCGTCGAGCAGTGGCCGGCGCTGCGCGTCGCCGTCAACGACGACAGCGTCGGCACCTGGTTCATCGACGCGGTCGCGCCGTTCTGCGTCGAACGCGAGATGCTGCTCGACCTCGTGATCGACGACCAGGATTACACCGCGCAGCGCATCCGCGACGGCAGCGTGCAGGGCGCGATCACGACGCAGGCCGAACCGGTGCAGGGCTGCCGCTCGACGCGGCTTGGCCGCATGCGATATCTGGCGGTGTGCTCACCGGCGTTTTTCGCGCGCTATTTCGCCGACGGCGTCACGCGCGACAGCCTGCGGCGCACGCCGTGCGTCGACTTCAATCCGAAAGATCAGCTGCAAAAGCGCTTCATGCGGCGCATCACGCGCGCGGAGATCGATCCGCCGCTGCACTGGATTCCGCACGTGGCCGGCTTTATGCGCGCGTGCGTGATGAGCCTCGGCTGGGGTATGTGCCCCGAGCGGATGGTCGCCGGGCATCTGCAGCGCGGCGAACTGGTCGAAGTCGCGCCGGGCAAGCATATCGACGTCGATCTGTACTGGCAGAGCTGGCGGCTGTCGATCGGCTGGCTCGACGATTTCAGCGCGATGCTCAGGAAGCGGGCGGGCGAGTTTCTCGATTGACTACGCGGCGGTGCCGCATGCAGAAATGCGGGAGCCGCTATAGCATCAGCTCGATCGAATGAAACAGCCGGCGCTGTTCGGGGTCCGGCGAGCGCGCGCTTTCGTCGATCGTCTCGCGCAGGCAGTCGAGAAAGCAGGCGGCCGCCGGGCTCGTCGGCGCCCCGCGCCGCGACGTGATGCTGATGATGGTTTCGTCGAGCGTTTCGCGCAGCGGCAGCGCCCACAGGTTCTCCTTCGCGCGTATCGCCTCGACGAGCGGCCACGGAAAAATGCTGACCATGTCCGTGTGCGCGAGCAGTCCCAGCACGATCGCGAGCGAATGCGCTAGCACGATCGTTTGTGGCACCCGCATGCTGCGCTTGACGAACAGATTGTTCGACATCGACTCGCGGCTCGCCGGGTCCCAGTTGAGGATCCATTCCTCGTTCTGAAGGTCGAGCAGCGTGCGGCATCCGGCCTTCGGATGGTCGCGCCGCGCGACCACCGCCGCGTGCGTCGAAAAGAGCGGCGCGTTCTGAAACTCCGACTGCGGCGACGCGGGCGGCGGCCGACCGATCGAAAAATCGAGGCTGCCGTCGCGCAGACGCGGCTGCACGACCGCGAGCAGGCCTTCGAAAAACTCCAGCTGCACGTCCGGCATCCGCTCGCGAAATCGCCGCACGGCGGGCGGCAGAAATGTCAGCGCGACCCACGGCGTGACGCCGATCGACAGCTTGCCGGCCGCGGCTCCGCGCAATGCCTCGATCTCGGCTTGCGCGCGCTGCAACTGGCCGAGCACGAGCCGCGCATGCACGACGAGCGCGCGGCCGAACTCGGTGAATGCGACGCCGCTCGCGCTGCGCACGATCAGCGGCGCGTGCAGATCGGCTTCGAGTTCGCGCATCGCCTTGGTCACGGCGGCCGGCGACAGCCGCAGCGAGCGGGCGGCGGCCCGTATACTTCCGGTATCCGCGATCGCGGCCAAAGTACTGAGTTGATGCAGTTTCATGCGAATCAGGAGTATGAAAGGGGCAACCGGTGGTTGGCACCCGCAACGATTCTACGCCTGCCTCTCGAAATTCGGCGCGGCTATGCTCGGTTCACGCTGACATGGAGACAGACGGCATGAACACGATGGTCATTCCGGCGGGCATCGCCGAAATCGAAGAAGAAATGATCGCGCTGCGACACAGCATCCACGCGCACCCGGAGCTCGCCTACGAGGAGTTCGCGACCAGCGATCTGGTCGCCGAGCGTCTGCGGGAGTGGGGCTACAGCTTGCATCGCGGCATGGGGCAAACCGGCGTGGTCGGTCAACTAAAGCTCGGCCACGGCACGCGCCGGCTCGGCCTGCGCGCCGACATGGACGCGCTGCCGATTCAGGAAACCACCGGCCTGCCGTACGCGAGCAAGCTGCCCGGCAAGATGCACGCATGCGGTCACGACGGCCACACGGCGATGCTGCTCGCCGCCGCCAGGCATCTGGCGCATGAAAAGAGTTTCGACGGCACGCTGAATCTGATCTTCCAGCCGGCCGAGGAAGGGCTTGCCGGCGCGAAGAAAATGCTCGACGACGGCCTGTTCGAGCAGTTCCCCTGCGACGCCGTGTTCGCGATGCACAACATGCCGGGCTTTCCTACGGCCAAACTGGGCTTCATGCCGGGTTCGTTCATGGCGTCGTCGGATACGGTGATCATCAAGGTGATCGGCCGCGGCGGTCATGGCGCGGTGCCGCACAAGGCGGTCGATCCGGTCGTCGTGTGCGCGCAGATCGTGCTCGCGCTGCAGTCCATCGTGTCGCGCAATATCGCGCCGCTCGATATGTCGATCATCACGGTCGGCGCGATTCATGCTGGCGAAGCGCCGAACGTGATTCCCGAGACCGCCGAGATGCGCCTGTCGGTGCGCGCGCTGCGGACCGAGGTCCGCGACCATCTGCAGCAGCGCATCATCGAGGTCGCGACCGGCCAGGCGGCCGTGTTCGGCGCGCGCGCCGAGGTCGACTATCAGCGCCGCTACCCGGTGCTCGTCAACGATGCGGCCATGACCGCGCTCGCGCGCCAGGTTGCGCTCGATTGGCTCGGCGAAGACGGTCTGATTCGCGACATGCAGCCGCTGACCGGCAGCGAGGACTTCGCGTTCCTGCTCGAACGCTGCGCGGGCAGCTATCTGATCATCGGCAATGGTGACGGCGAGGGCGGCTGCATGGTCCATAACCCCGGCTACGACTTCAACGACGCTTGCCTCGCGACCGGCGCGGCCTACTGGGTCAAGCTCGCGCAGACGTTCCTCGTTTGACGCGGCGGCGCGCGAGCGCGTTGCCCTGGCAGTACAAAGACAATGATGGAGACACAGATGGACTATTCCGCCACACCGCGGCCCGCGAGCGCCAACGGACTCGATGCGCCCGATGCGCAGCGCGTAGCCGATCAACCTCGAAAACGCGTCGGCCACGCAAAGGCGATCGCCGCGATCACGCTCGGCAACGGCCTCGAGTTTTTCGACTTCACGATCTACAGCTTCTTCGCGACGATCATCGGCAAGCTGTATTTCCCGGTCGAAGGGCAACTCGTGCAACTGATGCTCGCGGTCGGCACATTCGGCGTCGGCTTCATCATGCGGCCGGTGGGCGGCATCGTGCTGGGCGGCTACGCGGACCGCGCGGGACGCAAGGCCGCGATGAGCCTGACGCTGTGGCTGATGACGCTCGGTTCCGGGATCATCGCGTTCGCGCCGACCTATGCGGCGATCGGCGTCGCGGCGCCGCTGCTCGTGATCCTCGCGCGGCTGATCCAGGGCTTTGCGCTGGGCGGCGAGGTGGGCGCATCGACGGCGCTGCTGCTCGAATATGGCAGCGATCGCACGCGTGGCTTCTACGGCAGCTGGCAGTTCGTGAGCCAGGGGATGAACACGGTGGTGGGGTCGCTGCTCGGCGTCGCGTTGGCCGCGACGCTGTCGCCGGCCGCGCTCGAAAGCTGGGGCTGGCGCGTGCCGTTCGTGATCGGCATGGCGATGGGGCCGATCGGCATCTATATCCGGCGGCATCTCGACGAGACGCTGCCGGGCGTCGAAGCTTCACAGCCCGCTTCACAGTCCGCTTCACAGCCCGCTTCACAAACTCCGTCGCTGCCGGTCCGCGACCTGTTCCGCGACCACGCACGCTCGATCACGACCGGCGTGCTGACGACGATCGGCGGCACCGCGGCGAACTACATCGTGCTGTTCTATCTGTCGACGTACGCGATCCGCATCCTGCATCTGCCGATGGCGACCGCGCTGTGGGCCGCGTGGACTGGCGCGGTCGTCACGGTGATCTGCTCGCCGTTCGCGGGCGCGCTGTCCGATCGTGTCGGCCGCAAACGCGTGCTGTGGGTATCGCGCGTGTTGCTGATTCTCGCCGTCTATCCGGCGTTCATGACGATCAATGCGTCGCCGACGGTGCCGGTGCTGCTCGCGGCGGTCGCGGGCCTCGCGCTGCTCGTCACGTTCAGCGCGGTGCCGAACATCGTGATGCTGCCCGAGCTGTTTCCGCGCGCGATTCGCGCGACCGGCATGTCGATTGTGTACTGCCTCGGCGTGTCGATTTTCGGTGGCTTCGCGCAGTTCTTCGCGACCTGGCTGATCCAGGTTTCGGGCAGCAATCTCGCGCCGGCGTGGTATCTGATCGGCTGCGGTGTCGTGTCGTTGCTGCCGTTGCCGTTCATGCGCGAGACCGCGGGCAGGGCGATCGATTGACGTGACGGGGACTGCGGTCGGCTGCAAAAAAAGAGGCGTGATGATTTCGATCGCGCCTCTTTTGTCATTTGCACCGCGGTGTCAATACGAACGCCGCGCATCACCGGTGAATTCGTGACCTGCTCGTTTGATTACGACCGGACTACGACGGGCCGCCCGCGTCCGCCCTGACCCTGTTGCGCTCCAGTCTCATGTACAGGTTCGCGACGCAGATACCGAAGACGATGTGAACGAACAGGCTGGCGCCGTTGCGCGCTTCTGCAAACCACGGAAAAAACTGTGTCATGCCGTAGAAATTGATCAGGTAAACGACTACAGCGAAAGCGCCGCCCGCCAGTGAAGCCATTCCCATGCTCGAGTCAAGCTTGAATGACGTCATGATCAGACCGAGGATAAGCGCCAATACGATGGCAAGGCCAAAATGCACGACAAAGGCCGCGAGCACGATGCCAATTGAGAATGATTGCGGCGATTGCAATGCGCCTCGTCCCAGCATGATCGCAGCGACCATGCGTGGGGGCTCCAGCAGACTTCCGCCCGTCATCACTGCCATCAGGACAACTCCTAACGCCAGGAACACAGCCCCCGCGATGACGCCTGCCAGCACGGCTGCCCGCCAGTCGGGCAGGCCGTGTGTGAATTGATGGGAACCCATGTGAAGTTGCACGATTTTTCTCCCGATTGATTCGGATAATTCATTCTAGTTCTCCGTGTCGCGAGATTGATAGCGCCGCGTGACTATCGTCAGCCCGAGGAATGATCTTCGTGCTGGCGACCACGTGGCGTGCAGTCGTGTCAGCGGATCGATAATTAATCTTTTAACCCGCAGTGGAGGATCAAATGCCTGTGAAATCGAAAGCACAACAGCTGGCTGCCGGGATCGCGCTATGGCGCTGGAATCCGCCTTGATGTCTGCTTTCGGCAACGGCCGCAAGCGTATCCGTTCGGTGTGCGCGAAAGTGATCAACCAGAACGGCGGCAAAGGCGTAGTGTTACATAGCGGACTGCTCAGAGTGGACGGAATGGAACCCGATCGCGGCACCATGGCTAGTCCCAGTGCGTGCCACCGCGTGCACCTTTGCCTCGGCACGGGTGAGGTGGGGCGGCATAGTCTGCTACCGCTAGTCAATGATGGAAGGAGGCCACATGTCACTCATCGTCGCAGCACGCTTTACGACATTCCCCGCCGCTGAAGACGCGGTGCAACGGCTCTTCAATGCCGGTTTCGTCGAGGAGGACGTCACCCTGTTTTTCGTCAATCCGCCCGGCCAGCACGCACGTTTTCAGCCCGGCGGTGGTACCAGCACCGACGCAAACGCGAGAGAGGCGCCGAAGGGTGCCGAGATAGGCGTCACGATTGGCGCAGCGGTTGGCGCCGTGCTCGGCGTCGGGATCTTCGCGGTGTTTTCGGCGCCGCTCATCGTGTCGCTGATCGCAGCCGGGGTGAGTGCGTATGTCGGTGCATTGGTCGGCGCGATGATGCGCACGCAGGAAGCCAGCGACGAAGAAATCCGTGGTTCCGGTGTGCTGGTGGCCGTACACGTGTCGCCGGACAACCAGTTGGACGCCGCACGGGTGCTGCGCGATGCGGGAGGCGCGGCGATCGAACGCGCGACCGGCAACTGGCAACAAGGGCGGTGGGCCGACTTCGATCCGCTCAAGCAGCCTGTGCCGCTCAGCGAATTTAGTGAGAAGCACGCCTGATTCGAAGGTGTTTTTCGCCGAAATTTTCAGCGAGCCAGGAAACATGAACGGCCCGGCAATTTGTCGGGCCGTTTTGTATTTCGAGCGGTGCGTTCCAGGCACGCGCCTGTGCTGAATTAACCCCGCTGATGCGTGCAAGTATCCGGCGGCGAATTCCATGCTTGACGAAACCAATGGAAGTATTGAATGGTTTCGAACATTGTTTCCGTGCTGAACGACTTGATCGAAAAATCTCATGTCGGACTGACTCAGCAGTCGACAAAGCATCGCCGTCGGCGCCAAGACCGTGGCGCTGCGCGCGGAACGCATCGGCAGCAATGCGCTCGCGCTGGCGGCGCACCCCACGGTGGCGCGCGTCTGCTACCCGGGCGCTGGACGCAACGCCTGCCACCTGAGGAACGGTCGGCGAAGAGATCAATGAAAGAAGAGTTCGCGCATGCCGAAGGTGTGATGCGCTTCGGCAGCCATCAGCACCAGCAGCACCAGCAGGCACAGGGGCGGTATCAGGATCGCGTACACCAGCGCCAGCCGCTCCCACATCATGTGCATGAAAATCGACACGATCAGCCCAGCCTTGGCGATCATCAGCACAATGATCAGCGTCCAGCGCAGCAGGCCCTGCACGTGGAAGTAATCCACCATGTACGACAACGTGCTCAGTACGAACAGCAGGCCCCAGATCTTCAGGTAAATGCCGATCGGATGCTGCTGGCCGTGCGCGGCGTCGGGTCGATGGGCGAGATCGGTGTGGTCCATGGTCTGCCTCACCACAAATAGAACAGCGCAAAGATGAACACCCACACCAGGTCGACGAAGTGCCAGTACAAGCCGGCAATCTCCACGATCTGGAAGTTGCCGTGCTCGGTGAACCCCGGCTGCAGGATCTTGCGTCTTATCAGCAGCAGGTAGATCACGCCGCAACTCACGTGAAAGCCGTGGAACCCGGTGATCATGAAAAAGCACGCGCCAAACTGCGCCGCGCCCAGCGGGTTACCCCAGGGGCGGATACCTTCATGGACGATCAGCTTGGTCCATTCGAAGGCCTGCATCGACACGAAGGTCGCGCCCAGCAGCGCGGTCGCCAGCAACAGTTGGGCGGCGCGCCTGGCGTTGCGCCGGTAGCCAAAGTTGACAGCCATCGCCATGGTGCCGCTGCTGCTGATCAGGACGAACGTCATGATGGCGATCAGCAGCAAGGGCACATCCACGCCGAAGACAGTGAGCCCGAACACCTTGGAAGGGTCGGGCCACGGCACGGTGGTCGACATGCGCACCGTCATGTAGCCGATCAGGAAACTGCTGAAGATGAAGGTGTCCGACAGCAGGAAGATCCACATCATCGCCTTGCCCCACGGCACCTTGAAGGCCTGGCGGTCGGCCGACCAGTCGGTGACGATGCCGCGCCAGCCGTCAGGCCCGGCGTCGGTGGGCGGGGTGACAGCGGATTCGGTCGGGAGCGTGGGCGTGGTCATGGCGCAGCTCCATACAGCGGCCCGCAGATGGCGGCGACGAACCCAGGGGTGATCCACCACATCGCCGCCAGCAGCACGAGCCAGACAGCCAGCAGGAAATGCCAGTAGATGGCGCACAGCGCGATGGCACGCTGGGTCCGGAACGGGTTCCCACGCTGCAGACGCGCGATCGTCACGGCCCAGGCCACCAGCCCGCCCAGCACATGCAACCCGTGCAGGCCGGTGAGCAGGTAGAGGAAGCTATTGGAAGGATTGACGGCGACAGTCTGCCCCGCCGCCGACAGCATGCGCCACGCGGTCAGTTGTCCGATCACGAACACGGCCGCGAGCACACCGCCGAACAGCAGCCATGCCGCGCGGTGCATGGTAATCCGCCGGGCGCGCTGCATGGCGATGCTTGCCAGCACCAGCGCGCCGGTGTTCCACCACAGCAGAGCCGGATGCGGGATCGGCTGCCAGTCGGGCTCGCGCATGCGCATCGCATAGGCGAGCAGCAGCAGTGAAAACAATGTCGTTGCCACCGCCATGAAGATGATCAGGCCGATGCGGCTCGCATTCGGCAACACAGGTGGCGTGTCAGGAACGAAGGAGCGGCGCAGTGTAGTCATTCGCTTGCCTCGCCGGGTTGCAGCGTCGGGTGGGCCGGTGCCGGTTCAGGCGCCGTCTCAGGCGGCTGGTTTTGCGGGACGAAGTCTTCCTCGTGCCCCGGCGGGCTGTATTCGTACGCCCAGCGGTAGACGACGGGCAGCGCGGCGCCCCAGTTGCCGTGCACGGGCGGCGTTTGCGGCGTCTGCCATTCCAGCGTGGTGGCCCGCCACGGGTTGCCGTCGGCACGCTTGCCGCGCGCGAGACTCCACGCCAGGTTGTACAGGAACAGCAACTGCGCCGCCGCAACGATCAGCGCAACGACGGTGATGAACGTGTTGAGCGTCTGCGCCGAATGTGGAATGAAGCTGTAGCCCTCATACTGGTAATACCGCCGCGGCATGCCGAGGATGCCGAGATAGTGCATTGGGAAGTAGATCGCATAGGTGCCGACGAAGGTAACCCAGAAGTGCACGCGCCCGATCGTGTCGTTGAGCATGCGGCCCGTCACCTTCGGATACCAATGGTAAATGCCGCCAAACACCACCAGGATCGGCGACACGGCCATCACCATATGGAAGTGCGCCACCACGAAGTACGTGTTCGACAGCGGAATGTCCACGCTCACGTTGCCGAGATAGAGCCCGGTTAGCCCGCCCAGGACGAAGGTGCTGATGAAGCCGATGGCAAACAGCATCGGCACGGTCAGGTGGATATCGCCGCGCCACAGCGTCAGCACCCAGTTATAGACTTTGAGAGCGGTCGGAACGGCGATGATGAGCGTGGTCGTGGCAAAGAAGAAGCCGAAGTACGGATTCATGCCGGCGATGAACATGTGGTGCGCCCAGACCACGAAGCTCAGCGCACCGATGGCGACGATCGCCCACACCATCATCTTGTAGCCGAAGATGCTCTTGCGCGCGTGCGTGCTGATCAGGTCCGATGCGATGCCAAAGGCTGGCAGCGCGACGATGTAGACCTCCGGATGCCCGAAGAACCAGAACAGGTGCTGGAACAGCAGCGGGCTGCCGCCGGCATGCTTGAGCGTCTGCCCCATCGACACCACGGCCGGCACAAAGAAGCTGGTGCCGAGTGTTCTGTCGAGCAGCATCATCACCGCCGACACGAACAGCGCCGGAAACGCCAGCAGCGCCAGAATGGTCGCCGTGAAGATGCCCCACACCGTGAGCGGCATGCGCATGAGCGTCATGCCGCGCGTGCGCGCCTGCAGCGTGGTGGTGACGTAATTCAAGCCGCCCATCGTTGCCGCGACGATGAAGATCGCCAGCGACACCAGCATCAACACGATGCCCCATTCCACGCCCGGCGTGCCCGGCAGGATCGCCTGGGGTGGATACAGCGTCCAGCCCGCGCCGGTCGGCCCGCCTGGCACGAAGAAGCTCGACACCAGCACCAGCACGGCCAGCAGGTAGACCCAGTAGCTCAGCATGTTGAGAAACGGGAACACCATGTCGCGCGCGCCCAGCATCAGCGGAATCAGGTAGTTGCCGAAGCCGCCCAGAAACAGCGCCGTCAGCAGGTAGATCACCATGATCATCCCGTGCATGGTGACGAACTGGTAGTAGTGGTTGGCGTCGATGAAGCTGAACTTGCCCGGAAAGCCGAGCTGCAAGCGCATCAGGTTCGACAGGACAAGGCCGACCAGGCCGATGGCGATGGCCGTCAGCGAGTACTGCACGGCGATGACCTTGTGGTCCTGGCTCCAGACATACCGGGTCCAGAAGCTTTGCGGGCCGTGTTCGGGGTGCGCGTAGGTCATTGCGTCTGCTCCGCTAGGGTTGGGCTGCGCTGGTGGCGGCCGAGCCGCCTAGCGATTGGATGTAGGTCACCAGCGTGGTCAGCTCCTGCTCGCTCAGGTCGAACTTCGGCATGATGGGTGCGAAGCCCTTCACGACGCGGGCCGTCGGGTTGCGGATGAAGGCGCGCAGATACGCTTCGTCCACCTTCGCGGTGCTGCCGTCGGCCATCGTTTCGGTCTTGCCGTACAGGCCCTTCCAGGTGGGGCCCACGCGCGGACTGCCGTCCACGGTATGGCAGGCGAAGCAGCCCTTGGCCTCCGCGAGCGTCTTGCCCTGGTTAGCGAGCGCCTGGGCGCCGCCGCCTGCAGCGGCGGTTGCGGCCTGCACCCTGGCCTGCTGCTGCGCGAACGTGCTCTGCTGCGCCAACCAACGCGAGAACGATGCTTCGTCTTCTACCACCACCACGCCGCGCATGTTGGCGTGCCCGAGACCGCAAAGCTGCGCGCACAGGATGTCATAACGCCCGGCCCTGGTCGGCGTGAACCAGAAGGTGGTCACCATGCCGGGCACTATGTTCATGCGCGCGCGGAACGGCGGTACGTAGAAGTCATGCAGCACGTCGCGCGACCGTGTCAGGACCTGGATCGGCCGGTTCAACGGCAGGTGCACCTCGGGTGTCTCGATCAGGTAGTTGTCACGGCCGTTGGGGTCGCCGGGGTTCATGCCGAAGGGGTTGTCGTTGCTGATGTAGCGCACGTCCGTCGTGCCCAGCTTGCCGCCGGGGCCGGCAAAGCGGAAGCGCCATTGCCATTGCTGGGCGAACACTTCCATCTGCAGCACGTTGCGCGGCGGCCGTACGTAGTCCGCGTAGACGAAGAGTCCCGGTGCCAGCAACGCTGCCACGCCTACCGAGGTCAGGCCGATCAGCCACCATTCCAGGCGCCTGTTGTGCGGCTCGTAAACAGCGCGATGACCCCTGCGGTGGCGGTAGCGCAGCAATGCGATCACGATGAACAGGTTGATCGCGATGAAGAACACGCCGGTAATGACGAGCGTGATCGTCAGCATGTCGTCCATGCGCACCCAGTTCGAAGCGATCGGCGTGGTCCACCACGGGCTGGCAAAGTGAAACCCCACCGCCAATACGATGATCAGGAACAGGGCAATCGCAAGCGACATAGGTCACCTCGCTGCGCGTCACTCGCTGGGAGCCGCTAACAAAAGGCTCCAGGCGTCGGCGCCGCCTTGCCGTACTTCGGTACTGTCCGCGCCGGCACGTCTTTAGACCAAAGGTAGTCCTCTCCTTTGCATCGTGCAAGGCTGCGCAAGGGGGAAGCGCGCCCCATGTATGAGCGGATGAATGGAGGAGTCGCTTGCTGCGATGCAATGCAAAACGGCCGCCTCCTGCATCGATTTCCCAGGCCACCTACGCCTCCTGATGGCACGCGGCAGGGGTACGATAAACAGCATGACCCGTTGAGGGACTCCTTGATCGATGGAGAGCCGACATGAGACGTCTTTATTTCCTCGTACCTGACACGACGACGGCGAAGGCGATCGTAGACGACTTGCTGCGGGCGCGGATCACATGGCGACATATCCATGTCCTCGCGAATCACAGTGTCGCACTCGAACAGTTACCCGAGGCATCCTTACTGCAAAGCAGCGACGTCGTGCACTCGCTCGAACGCGGCGTGGCGCTCGGCGGTGCGACCGGCGCGCTTCTCGGCCTCGTGGCACTGGTGTTTCCTCCCGCGGGGCTCACCATTGCGGGCGGAGCCGTCGTCGCATTGACGTTGACAGGTGCCGGCTTCGGGGCCTGGACGGCCACGATGATCGGCGTCGACGAACCGAACGCACGACTCGAGCGCTTTCGCGGCGCCATACGTGACGGCCAGATCCTGATCATGGCCGACGTGCCTGGATCGCGCGAACAGGAGATCGAGCAGATGGTCGCGCATCATTTTCCGAAGGCCGATCTCGAAGGTGCGGAGCCGACGACCCCGATCTTCCCCTGAGAAGCAGTCGAGACGAGCCCATCGGTGCCCCTTGCAGTGAAGCCTTCAGAGGGGAACCGTGAGGTTTGCAAGAAGGGGAGCCGCAGCCTTGTTTCGTCACGTTCCGGACAGCCATGAACCTTGCCGCCCAGGTTGGGTTCAATCACGATTGCCTGCTTGCGGCGTGAACTGACTGTGACCGTCAGTTCACGCCCCGACTGATACACCTGACGCGACTCACCGCGCCGCCGACTTCCCCCGCCCAGGCACCGCCGCGCCATTGCCATCGCCGTTGCTGGTCGCCGCCACGCGCGTCTCGGGCATCGCCGCCCACACCAGCAGCACCGCGAGCGCACCGGCCGCCGCGAGGCAGAAGAAGCTCACCATGTTGCCGAAACGATCGGCGACGAAGCCCGCCGCGGTCGTGCTCAGCGTCGCGCCGATGCCGGCCGCGAGTCCGAACAGGCCGATACACAGGTTGTAGCGGCCCTTGTCGCCGGCGACGTCGGCGGCGATCAGCGGCAGCATCACGCCAAACACCGCGGCGCTCAAGCCGTCGAGCATCTGCACCGGCACGAGCAGATAAGGGCTGCTGATGCCCGCGAACAGCAGCGCGCGCAGCGGCAGTGCGGAGAAGCCGAGCAGCAGGATCGGCCGGCGGCCCCAGCGTTCGGCCGAGCGCCCGACCCACGGCGACATCATCGCGACGATCGCCTGCGGCACGATGATGCACGCCGCGATCACGAGCTGCACGTTGTCGCCCATGCCGGCCGTCACTTCGCCGGCTGCGAGGTTCAGCATCGCCGCGTTCGACAGATGGAACAGCACGATGCACGCGGCGAACAGCAGCATGCGCCGGTCGCGCAGCAGCTCGCGCAGGCTTTCGCGCCGCTCGAGCTGCTCAGGGGTGGGCAGCGCTTGCGGCAGCTCGATCGTGTCGGTGCGCTGGATCATCGATAGCGCGATCAGCGCGGGAACCGCGAGACCGGCGGTCAGAAAGAACACCGCGCGCGGCGAGTAGTACTCGCCGAACAGACCCATCAGACCGGCCGCTACCGCACTGCCGATCGACGCCCAGCGCGCATTGCGGCCGAGCCGGTCGCCGAGATTCGCGCGACCCACCAGCGCGAACGAGATCGCCGCGAGCGCCGGCGTCAGCATGCAGCTCGCGAAGCCGTGGAACACCTCGGCGGCGATCACCGGCAGCACGGTCGGGCTCATCGCGAGCAGCATCGCGCTCAGGATGATCGCGGTGATCGCCCACGCGGCCGCCGCTTTCTTGTTGCGCAGTGCGTCGACCGCGGCGCCGCCGGGCACCTGGCTGACCATCGCGCTGATCGTGCCGACCGAGAGCACCATGCCGATCTCGCCCTGGGTCCACTTGTGCGACGCGAGATACGACGCGATGAACGGCCCGAAGCCCGTCTGCACATTGGCGACGAAGAAGTTGAGCCAATCGAGCGCGCGCAGACTTCGCGCCGTGACCTGAGTGCGGACCGTCATCGCACCGCCCGTGCGTTGGAAACCGCGACGGCCGACGCCGCCGGCGGCGCCGAGCTCGCCGGCGCGGCGCTCGCGGCAGGCTGCGCCGGCGGACCGGGGGGCGGCGCGGGCGACACCGCGCGGATCGGCTTGTCGGCCACATAGGGCGGCGTCGCGTTGATCTGCGCGTCGCTCAGATCGAGCTGCGGATGCAGCTCCTTGTCGCGCGTGACGAAGCGCAGCGCCGACCAGTTCGCGGCGATCGTGCGCCGGTCGGTGCTGACGGTGCCGCTCACGTCGAGCACGACCGCCTGCGGCTGCGCGTTGCCGTCGATCAGCACGTCGACCACGCGGCCCACCTTCGCGCCGTTCGCGCGCTCGACGGTCGCATCGAGCAGCGCCAGCTCCAGCGCGTTCGTCTTGTTCGCGGCGGCCGGCACCGCCGTCGCCGTCAGCGTGATCGGCGCGCCCTTCGCGGTCGGCGTGAAGTGGAACGTGCCCCACGGGAAGTTCACCTTGCGATCGCCGACGCCGAGAAAGCCCTGCAGATTGACGACCATCTCGCGCGGCTTGCCGGCCGCGTCGGTGGTCATGTCGACCGCGCGGCCGACCACCTTGCCGTCGGGCTTCTGCACCTGGCTGTCGAGCAGCGTGCGCGCGTCGCTGCGCTCGATCGTGCGCAGCACGATCAGCGGCGGCGGTGGCGGGGGCGGCGGCGGAGCCGGCGCGACGACGGGCGGCGGCGGCTCGACCTTGTGCGGCTTGACGACCGGCTTCTTCGGCTTCTTCGGCTCCTCGGGCCCTTCGTTCGTCTCGGTCTCGACCGGCTCGGGCGCGGAAGCGGCGACCGGCGCGCTGGCCGGCTCGACCGGCATCACCCGCGCGTCGACGATCGGCGCCTGCTGCGTACCCCACAGCAGGCTGCTGCAACCGGACAGCGCGGCGAGCGCGAACAGCGCGGCCACGGTGCATAGCCAGCGGAAAAGTCGAAGCATCTCTAGCGAATCAGGCGAATCGAGCGGGCGAAGCGATCCAAGCGGTCCAATCGGGACAATCGGCAGGCGCCCGGCGGGGCGCGGAAAACCGCCAGTCATCAGGAAAAACTCCACGGGCAGGTGCGGACGGGCGCGATGAGCCGCCGCGGTTGGAATGGGGTACGGCCCAGAGTTTAACCTGCGCTGCCGCGCGGACAGGCTTTCGCGGACGGGCTTGCAGGCGTTTCGCCGATGCTCTGCCGATATTGCGCTGCACGGCGCGTGCCTGCAACGCGATCACCGAAGCGGGTGCGGCGCGTTTCGCGGCCGCTCGAATGCCGTAGGTGTAAACGCGCGCAGCGCTAGCGCGAGCGACCGTCACGCAAAAGTTATAAGTCGCGCGACATGCCCGGCATGCCATACATGCGATTGGACGCATAGTTCTCTTCACCTACATTTCGACTCAGAAAAGCGTTACCCACACCAACAAATCCACGAGACGAACCTGATGACGGCCGCGCTGGCGGCCGTTTCAGCGCGCTGATAAAGGAGGCACTCATCATGATGGAACCCCAGGCCCTCGCGAATTCCGACGTCGCGAGCGAATCCTTCGACACCGGATCATTGCGCGGTAAGGGCTTGCTCGACCGCTACTTCGACATTTCCGCGCGCGGCAGCACGCAGCGCCAGGAGATCGTCGCGGGCATCACGACCTTCCTAGCGATGGTTTATTCGGTATTCGTCGTGCCGGGCATGTTCGGCAAGGCGGGCTTCGACACCAGCGCGGTGTTCGTCGCCGTGTGTCTGACCACGGCGTTCGGCTCGCTGCTGATGGGCGTGTGGGCGCGTCTGCCGATCGCGATCGGCTGCGCGATCTCGCTGACCGCATTCACCGCGTTCGGCCTCGTGCTCGGCAAGGGCCTGCATCCGAACGTCGCGCTCGGCGCGGTGTTCCTGATGGGCGTCGTGTTCACGACGATTTCGGTGACCGGCGTGCGCTCGTGGATTCTGCGCAATCTGCCGACCGGCATCGCGCACGGCACCGGCATCGGCATCGGCCTGTTCCTGCTGCTGATCGCCGCGAACGACGTCGGCCTCGTCGTCAAGAATCCGGGCGCGGGGCTGCCGGTGTCGCTCGGCAATATCACGGCGTTGCCGGCGCTGATGTCGGTCGCCGGACTCGCCGCGATCTTCGGGCTGGTGCGGCGGCGCGTGCCGGGCTCGATCCTGATCGTGATCGTCGCGATCTCGGCGATCGGGCTCGCGATCGATCCGGCCGTCGCGTTCCACGGCGTCTTCGCGGTGCCGTCGTTGAGCGCGCCGGGTCATGCGTCGCTGATCGGCGCGATGGACGTGAAAGGCGCGCTGTCGATGGCGGTGCTGCCGAGCGTGCTCGCACTCGTGATGACCGCCGTGTTCGACGCGACCGGCACGATCCGCGCGGTCGCCGGTCAGGCGGGACAACTCGACGAGAACGGCCGCATCATCAACGGCGGCCGCGCGCTGACCGCCGATTCGCTGAGCTCGATCTTCTCGGGCCTGCTCGGCGGCGCGCCGGCGGCCGCGTATATCGAATCGACGGTCGGGGTCGCGGCGGGCGCGAAGACCGGGATGGCGGCGGCGGTCGTCGGTCTGCTGTTCCTGGTCGTGATGTTCTTCTCGCCGCTCGCCGCGCTGGTGCCTTCGTACGCGACCGCGCCCGCGCTGATGTACGTCGGGCTGCTGATGCTGTCGAACGTCAGCAAGCTGCATATGGACGACATGGTCGACGCGATGGCGGGGCTCGTGTGCGCGGTGTTCATCGTGCTGACCGCGAACATCGTGACCGGCATCATGCTCGGCTTCGCGACGCTCGTGATCGGACGCGTCGTCAGCGGCGAGTATCGCAAGCTCAATGTCGGCACCGTGGCGATCGCGGTGGTGCTGGTCGGGTTCTATCTCGGCGGCTGGGCGATCTGAGTTTCGTTGCAGGTAGTCGTGGTTCTCCACCTTGACGCGGTGCGTTGCGGTTCGGTCCGCGGCGTGCCGCGTATCTTTTTGTCCGGTCCTGGGTGCCCACCTGTCCTTGACTTCCGCGCCGGCGCTTCTAAACCATAACCTTATGGTCAAGTCCTGCATGCGCAGGAAAGGAGACGCAGATGGAACCGCAACATCGCATCGGCAGCCGGGAAGAGTGGCTGGCCGCGAGCCGCGCGCTTCTCGCCGACGAAAAAGCGCATATGCGCGCCGGCGACGAACTCGCGCGCAAGCGCCGCGAATTGCCCTGGGTCAAGGTCGACAAGCTTTATACGTTCGATACGCCTGACGGCCGCAAGACGCTCGCCGAACTGTTCGACGGCCGCAGCCAGCTGATCGTTTATCACTTCATGCTGGGCCCGGACTGGGAGGAGGGCTGCGTCGGCTGCTCGTTCCTGTCGGACCATATGACCGGCATTCTCACGCATCTGGTCCATCACGACGTCAGCTATGTGACGGTATCGCACGCGCCGCTCGAGAAGATCGACGCGTTCAAGCGGCGCATGGGATGGATGTTTCCGTGGGTGTCGTCGAGCGGCAGCGATTTCAATTTCGACTACCACGTGTCGTTCACGCCCGAGCAGCTGGCGAGCAAAAAGGCGTTCTACAACTTCACCGAGCAGGACGTCGGCATCGACGAACAGCATGGCCACAGCGTGTTCTACAAGGACGAAAACGGTGACGTGTACCACACGTACTCGTGCTACGCGCGCGGCGACGAGCGCTTCGTGAACACCTACGCGCTGCTGGACATCGCGCCGAAGGGCCGCAACGAGCAGAGCAATCTGACCGACTGGGTCAGGCATCACGACCGCTACGACGATCACGCGCGCGCGGCGTGCCCGGCCTGCGGATCGTACACGGTGTGAAGCGGTGAAGCGGGTCGACGCGGAGGGTGAGGGGCGCGCGCCGCGCTAAGCAGGCGCGCTGCCTCGCGCTGTATCAGCGTTGCAAAGCTCGTTACAGCGCCATGTCGAAGGCGGGTTTGAGGAATATTTCCATCGCCATCACGATGAGGCTCATCGCCGCGGCGGCCAGCGTCAGAACGCCGTATTCGTCGTAGCGCGTGTCGTACAGACACGCGACGACGAACAGAATCGCCATCAGGTTGGTCAGCCAGTCGAAGTTCAGCGCGAAGCTCATCGGTCGAATCGGAGCGGGGATGCGACGGTGCAATCGCACCGTCAGGTGCCCGCGATTCTAGCGAAATGAGCTTACGGATTCGCAACGGCCGCGCTTACACAGTTTACGGTGCGTGAAGCGCGCAAAGCCCCGTCAGACGGCGCTTTGCGGCACCATCATGTCGCGTTCGATCCATTCGATCACCGACGTGCGCCGCGGCTGCCAGCCAAGCAGCTTGCGCGCGCGTTCGCCGCGCACTCGGCTATTCGAGCCGAGACCGTACGAGGCCATTTCGTAGCCCCATTCCTGTTTCGCGGCCTCGAGCGGCCAGTTTTGCGGCGCGCCGAGCTTCATCGCGCGCGCGATCGCGGCGCTCATGTCGCTGAACGACGCTTCGCCGCTTTCGACGAAATAGAACGTGCCGGCAGGGGTTTTATCGAGCGCGAGACGATACAGCTCGGCGACGTCGTCGATATGCACGTTCGACCAGATGTTGCCGCCGCTGCCCACATGACGCACGACGCCGCTCTTTTGCGCCTGGCGCACGAGCCGCGGCAACTGCACGCTCGCGCTGCCGGCCACCGCGCCGTGACCGTAGATCAGCGTATTGCACAGCACGGCCGAGCGCACGTTGCGTTGCGCGGCGTCGAGCACCAGCTGATCGATCGCGACGCGCGCGGCTTTGTCGGCGGTCGGGGTGGGCAGCGCGTCCTCGTGATAGATGCGCGCTTCACCGGCTTCGCCGCCCGACGCATCGCCGACGATGCTCGAACCGCTCGTGTGCAGGAACACCTTGCCCGAACCCGCGAGTCCGTCGATCAGCGCGCGCACCGCGCCTTCGTGATCGCTGCTCGCGGCGTTGATCACCGCGTCGGCCGCTTGCGCTTCGGCGATCAGCAACGCGCGGTCGTCGAGCGTGCCGATGACCGGCTCGATGCCGAGCCGTTGCAACTCGGCGCTGTGTTCGGGCTTGCGGATCAGACCGCGCACCTGATGGCCGGCGCGCGCCAGATGCGCCGCGATCGAGCCGCCGATAAAACCGCTTGCGCCAGTAACGAAAATCTTCAAGACGTTCTCCTGAGGGAAATGCTGGGACAGGTGCGCAGTATCGCTCGCGCGGATTCTCGCAAAAAGCGTGTTAGTCTCAAATCAATCTTGATTTGAAATCAATAATGAAAACCTCCACGGACGAATTGCTCGTATTCGTCACCGTGATCGACAGCGGTTCGATCACGGCGGCGGCCGAGAAGCTGGGTCAGACCGTCTCAGGCGTGAGCCGCGCGCTAACGCGCCTCGAACAGAAGCTCGACACCGCGCTGGTGCGGCGTACGACGCGGCGTCTGCATCTGACCGAGGAAGGCGACGCGTTCCTGCGTCGCGCCCGCGCGATTCTCGACGCGCTCGAAGAGGCCGAGGAGTCGGTCGCGCGCGCGCCGCGAACGGCCGTCGGGGCGCTTGCGCGTCGATGCGGCGTCGCCGTTCATGCTGCATTGCGTGGCGCCGCATATGACCGCGTTTTCGGCGCTGTATCCGGAGATCCGGCTCGAACTGACCAGCAACGAGCGGATCGTCGATCTGCTCGAACAGAAGGTCGACATCGCGATTCGGATCGGCGCGCTGCAGGATTCGACGCTGCATGCGCGCGCGCTCGGCGAGAGCAGGCTGCGCGTGCTCGCGAGCCCGGCGTATCTGGCCGAGCATGGCGAGCCGACCACGCTCGATGCATTGCGCGCGCATCGGCTGATCGGCTTTACGGCGCCGGAGCATCTGAATCGCTGGCCGTTGAGGGAAGGGGGCCGCGGAACGAAGCGCGTCAAGGGACCGCGGGACGAAGCCGCGCTGCTGAAGATCGAACCGTCGATCACCGCATCGAGCGGCGAAACCTTGCGGCAACTGGCGCTGAGCGGCTGGGGCATCGCCTGTCTGGCCGACTTCATGACTGCCGCCGACGTGCGCGACAACCGCCTCGTACCGATTCTCGGTAACCTGCTCGTCGACGAACGGCAGCCGGTGCATGCGGTGTACTACCAGAGCGCATCGCTCGCGGGGCGTGTGCAGTGCTTCCTCGATTTCATCGCGGCGCGGGTCAAGCTCTGATCCGCGTCGCGGCGCCTTCTCTCCTATAACTCAGATATCGGCCGAGCCGCGCCGCGAAGGTGTATATACAACTGTGGGTTCGGCCGCCGAGCCCACGCCGACCCATGCGCCCCGCCTCCGCCGCATGCGACCCACGGCCAAACTTGCCGATTCCGCACCGAACCACGCCGCAAATAATGGAAATCCCCAGGCAGGAAATCTCGAAAAAGAAGTTGTATATACAAGACTCGCCGGCTAGACTTATTTGAACTTGTATAGACAGGACGACAACCATGATTCTGAAGCCCGGCTACCTGACCCTCCCGCAACTGCGCCAGATCGCACGCGAGCAGGTCACCCTGCAACTCGATCCCGCGAGCCACGCCGCCATCGACGCGTGCGCGCAGGCAGTCGCCGACATCACCGCCAAGGGCGAGCCGGCTTATGGCATCAACACCGGCTTTGGCCGCCTTGCCAGCACGCACATCCCGCGCGATCAGCTCGAACTGCTGCAGCGCAATCTGGTGCTGTCGCACGCGGTCGGCGTCGGCGAGCCGATGTCGCGCCCGGTCGTGCGTTTGCTGATCGCGCTTAAGCTGTCGAGCCTCGGCCGCGGCCACTCGGGCATCCGCCGCGAAGTGATGGAAGCGCTGATCGCGCTGTTCAACGCCGACGTGCTGCCGGTGATTCCGGTCAAGGGCTCGGTTGGCGCCTCGGGCGACCTCGCGCCGCTCGCGCATATGTCGGCGATCCTGCTCGGCGTCGGCGAAGTGTTCGCGAAGGGCGAGCGCATGCCGGCCACCGAAGGTCTCGCGCTCGTCGGCCTGAAGCCGATGACGCTGCAGGCGAAGGAAGGTCTCGCGCTGCTGAACGGCACGCAGGCGTCGACCGCGCTCGCGCTCTACAACATGTTCGCGATCGAAGACCTGTTCCGCACGGCGCTCGTCGCCGGCGCGCTGTCGGTCGATGCGGCGATGGGCTCGGTCAAGCCGTTCGATGCGCGCATCCACGAACTGCGCGGCCATCAAGGCCAGATCGACGCGGCCGCGGCTTATCGCTCGCTGCTGCAAGGCTCGGCGATCAACGTGTCGCACGCCGATTGCGACAAGGTGCAGGACCCGTACAGCCTGCGCTGCCAGCCGCAGGTGATGGGCGCGTGTCTCGACCAGATGCGTCAGGCCGCCGAAACGCTGCTGACAGAAGCGAACGCGGTTTCCGACAATCCGCTGATTTTCCCGGACACCGGCGAAGTGCTGTCGGGCGGCAACTTCCATGCCGAGCCGGTCGCGTTCGCGGCGGACAACCTTGCGCTCGCCGCGTCGGAAATCGGCGCGCTCGCCGAGCGCCGCATCGCGCTCCTGATCGACGCGACGCTGTCGGGCCTGCCGCCGTTCCTCGTCAAGGATGGCGGCGTGAACTCGGGCTTCATGATCGCGCACGTGACGGCTGCCGCGCTCGCGTCGGAGAACAAGACGCTCGCGCATCCGGCCTCGGTGGATTCGCTGCCCACTTCGGCGAACCAGGAAGACCACGTGTCGATGGCGACGTTCGCCGCGCGCAAGCTCGGCGATATCGCCGACAACACCGCGAACATCCTGTCGATCGAACTGCTCGCCGCCGCTCAGGGCGTCGATCTGCGCGCACCGCACAAGACCGGCCCGAGCTTGCAGAAGGTGATGGACCTCGTGCGCAAGGACGTCGCGCACTACGAGCTCGACCACTACTTCGCACCGGATATCGCGGCGGTCACGAAGCTCGTGCAGGCAGGCGCGGTCGCGAAGCTGAGCCCGTTCTCGTTCGTGTCGGAACAATGAGTCGTCGAGAGCGCGGATCGAAACAATGAACGCACCCGCTTATCAGGGCATCAAGGACTTCATCCTCGCGCGCATCCACGCGGGCGAATGGGCCGAAGGCGATCAGGTGCCCTCCGAAAACGAGCTTGCGCGCGAGTTCAGCGTTGCGCGCATGACGGTCAACCGCGCGTTGCGCGAGCTGACCTCGGAGCAGGTGCTGACACGCGTACAAGGCTCGGGCACGTTCGTCGCCCGGCCCAAGTACGAGTCCACCCTGGTGGCGATCCGCAGCATCTCCGATGAAATCGTCGCGCGCGGTCACCGCTATCAGGCGAAGGTGCTGAACATCGGCGCCAGCATCGCCGACGCGGCGCTCGCCGAAGAGATCCAGGTGAGCGCGGGCAGCCCCGTGTTTCATTCGCGTCTGCTGCATTTCGAAAACGACGAGCCGGTGCAGCTCGAAGAACGCTGGGTCAATCCGGCCGTCGCGCCCGAATACGGGCTGCAGGACTTCACGAACACCACGCCGAACCAGTACCTCATGCGCGTCGCGCCGCTGCAGCGCGTCGAGTACCGCATCGAGGCGCTCGCCGCCGACGACATCACGCGCGAGCTGTTGAACATGAGCGAACGCGAGCCGTGTCTGGTGCTGCACCGGCGCACGTGGTCGCAAGGCGCGGTCGCTTCGATCGCGAACCTGTGGCACCCGGGCACCCGTTACCGCTTCACTGGGCATTTCTGAATTCGCTTTTTCGCGCTTTTTCGCGCTTTTGCGTCTTCGCCGAATCTTTATCGAACATCGTCACGCATTCCGAGGGACACCATGAACAATCCGAAACACATCGATCCGCGTCTTGATCCGACTCGCACGATCCGCGCACCGCGCGGCGCGGAAAAGACCTGCAAGACCTGGATCGCGGAAGCCGCGTACCGGATGATCCAGAACAATCTGGACCCCGAAGTCGCCGAGCATCCGCACGCGCTCGTCGTGTACGGCGGCATCGGCCGTGCCGCGCGCAACTGGGATTGCTTCGACCAGATCCTCGCGTCGCTGAAGGATTTGAACGAAGACGAAACGCTGCTGATTCAATCGGGCAAGCCGGTCGGCGTGTTTCGCACGCATGCGGACGCGCCGCGCGTGCTGCTCGCGAATTCGAACCTCGTGCCGCATTGGGCGACCTGGGAACACTTCCATGAACTCGATCGCAAGGGCCTGATGATGTACGGCCAGATGACCGCGGGCAGCTGGATCTACATCGGCAGCCAAGGCATCGTGCAGGGCACCTACGAGACCTTCTTCGCGGTCGCGAACGAGCACTTCAACGGGGAGCCTGCGGGCCGCTGGATTTTGACCGGCGGCCTCGGCGGCATGGGCGGCGCGCAGCCGCTCGCGGCGACGATGGCGGGCTTCTCGATGATCGCGGTCGAATGCGACGAGACGCGCATCGACTTCCGTCTGAAGACGCGCTACGTCGACAGGAAAGCGAAGACGCTCGATGAAGCGCTCGCGATGATCGACGAAGCGAAGAAGGCCGGCAAGCCGATCTCGGTCGGCCTGCTCGGCAACGCCGCGGATGTGTTCGCCGAGTGCGTCGCGCGCGGCATCACGCCGGACTGCGTGACCGACCAGACCAGCGCGCACGATCCGATCCATGGCTACCTGCCGCAGGGCTGGACGGTGGAAGACTGGCGCGAGCGTCAGAAGACCGCGCCGGACAGCATCGTCACGCCGGCCAAGCAGTCGATGGCGAGGCAGGTGCAGGCGATGCTGACGCTGCAGGAACGCGGCGCGGCCACGCTCGACTACGGCAACAACATCCGTCAGATGGCGCTCGAAATGGGCGTCGAAGACGCGTTCGATTTCCCCGGCTTCGTGCCGGCGTATATCCGCCCGCTGTTCTGCGAAGGCAAGGGCCCGTTCCGCTGGGTCGCGCTGTCGGGAGACCCCGAGGACATCTACAAGACCGATGCGAAGGTCAAGGAACTGATCCCCGACGATCCGCATCTGCACAACTGGCTCGACATGGCGCGCGAACGCATCGCGTTCCAGGGCTTGCCGGCGCGGATTTGCTGGGTCGGCGTGAAGGATCGTTATCGTCTCGGCCAGGCGTTCAACGAAATGGTCAAGAACGGCGAGCTGAAGGCGCCGATCGTGATCGGCCGCGATCATCTCGACACCGGTTCGGTCGCGAGCCCGAACCGCGAAACGGAATCGATGAAGGACGGCTCGGACGCGGTCAGCGACTGGCCGCTGCTGAACGCGCTGCTCAATACCGCGGGCGGTGCATCGTGGGTGTCGCTGCATCACGGTGGCGGCGTCGGCATGGGCTTCTCGCAGCACTCGGGCGTCGTGATCGTCGCGGACGGCACCGAAGCCGCGCACCAGCGCCTCGGTCGTGTGCTGCTGAACGATCCGGCCACCGGCGTGATGCGTCACGCGGATGCGGGCTATGAACTCGCGCAGCAAACGGCGCGCGAGGCTGGCCTCAATCTGCCGATGCTGGGCCGCTGATCGTGATCCAGGCCCACCACGCGGGCGACATCGCAAACGTCACGCTGATTCGCGGCGCCGAGCTCGTGGCGGCGCCGTGGAAAAACGGCGGCGGCGTCACGCGCGAGGTCGCGGCGTTTCCGTCGCCACGCGGCGGGCAGGGCGCGGCGAGCGCCGACTTCGTGTGGCGCGTGAGCGTCGCCGAGGTCGCGCAGGCTGGGCCGTTCTCGCGCTTCGACGGCGTCGACCGGACGCTCGTGTTGCTATCGGGCGCGGGCATGCTGCTCGATGAGCTGGGCGATGCGGGCGTCGTCAACACGCATGTGTTGCGACAGCCGCTCGATCTGGCGCGCTTTAGCGGCGAGACGCGCATCGACGCGCAGCTCGTCGATGGCGCGACGCGCGACTTCAACCTGATGGTGCGCCGTGACGTGGCGCAGGGCGAGTTGGACGTGTGGCGTGTCGGCGCAAAGCAGAATGAGCGGCGCGTGCTCGATGGCGACGTGGCGCTGCTGTTTTGCGCGGGCGGCGCGGTCACGGTCGCGTTGACGGCGGACCACGCGCAAGCGGTCCGGCTCGACACCGGTGACGCGCTGCGCGTCGACGGGCCGAGCGCGCTCGCTTGCACGCTAACGGGCGACGGCGCGTTGCTCGCCATCACGATCCGCTACACGCGATGACGATTCATACGTGATGAGGCATTGCATGCGCTCCATCACGGCCAACCAATCCACAGACACGCAACGAGCGGCAAAGAGCCGATGAAGCAAACCGTCTGGCATCACCTGAATTTGTGCCCGCAGGGCGATCCTCGCCACACGCTCGCCGATGCCGCGATCGCCGTCGAAGACGGCCGCATCGCGTGGCTCGGCGCTCTCTCCGAGTTACCCGCGCAATACGCCGGATGGCCGCGCGAAGATCTGCGCGGCGCGTGGGTGACGCCGGGCCTGATCGATTGTCATACGCACCTCGTGTATGGCGGCCAGCGCGCCGACGAATTCGCGCAGCGGCTCGCGGGCGTCAGCTACGAAGAAATCGCGCGACAGGGCGGCGGCATCGTGTCGACGGTGCGTGCGACGCGCGCGGCGGACGAAGCTTCGCTGTTCACGCAAGCGGCGGCGCGGCTCGAACCGCTGCTCGCCGAGGGCGTGACGGCGATCGAAATCAAATCGGGCTACGGTCTCGATCTCGCGAGCGAGCGCAAGATGCTGCGCGTCGCGAGACAACTGGGCGAGCGCTATCCGGTCACGGTCTATACGACGTTTCTCGGCGCGCACGCGCTGCCGCCCGAATTCGCGGGCCGCGCCGACGCGTATATCGACGAAGTCTGCAACACGATGCTGCCCGCGCTCGCGGACGAAGGCCTCGTCGATGCGGTCGATGTGTTTTGCGAGCGCATCGGTTTTTCGCTGGAGCAAAGCGAGCGTGTGTTCAACGCGGCCGCGCGCTACCAACTGCCGGTCAAGATGCACGCCGAGCAGTTGTCAAACGCCGGCGGCGCCGCGCTCGCGGCGCGGCATCGCGCGCTGTCGGCGGATCACCTGGAGTTTCTCGACGAAGCCGGCGTCGCCGCGATGAAGGAAGCGGGCACCGTCGCGGTGCTGCTGCCGGGCGCGTACTACTTCATCCGCGAGACGCAGTTGCCGCCGCTCGAACTGCTGCGGCGCTACGAGGTGCCGATCGCGATTTCGACCGACAGCAACCCGGGCACGTCGCCGGCGACTTCGTTGCTGCTGATGATGAACATGGCGAGCACGTTGTTTCGCATGACCGTGCCCGAGGCGCTGCAAGGCGTCACGACGCATGCGGCGCGCGCGCTCGGCAAAGCCGGGGAGCACGGTGCGCTGCAGGTGGGTCGCGCGGCCGACTTCGCGGTGTGGTCGGTCGATTCGCTGGCCGAGCTCGCTTACTGGATTGGCCGGCCGTTGTGCGCGCGCGTCGTGCGCGCGGGCGAAACCGTTTACGCGGCGCGGGTCGAGTGTGACCTGAACCCGAACTAGAACCTGAGAGATGACGCAATCCAATCAATCGCTGTTCGCCGCCGACGCGTATCTGCCCGAGGGCTGGCGCCGCAACGTGCTGCTCGAATGGGACGCGCGCGGCACGCTGAGCGCCGTCACGCCGGATCAACCCGGAGCGCCGGCCGGTGTGCCGAAAGCGGCCGGCCCGCTGATGCCAGGCATGCCCAACCTTCACTCGCACGCGTTTCAGCGCGCGATGGCTGGGCTCACCGAATATCGCGCCAACGCGACCGATAACTTCTGGTCGTGGCGCGACCTGATGTATCGCTTCGCCGCGCGCATCACGCCGGAAGGCCTCGCGAGCGTCGCGCAGTGGCTTTACATCGAAATGCTGAAGGCGGGCTATACGTCGGTGTGCGAGTTCCACTACGTGCATCACGCGCAGGACGGCCAGCGCTACGCGAATCAGGCCGAGCTGGCGCAGCGCGTGGTCGATGCGGCAGCGGCGAGCGGTATCGGCATGACGATGCTGCCGGTGCTGTATCAGTACAGCGGCTTCGGCGCGCAGGCGCCGCGCGACGATCAGCGGCGCTTCATCAATACGCCGGAGAGCCTGCTCGATCTGCTCGGCACGCTGCGCGCCGCGCGCCCCGAACATGCGGCACTGCGTTACGGTGTGGCGCCGCATTCGCTGCGCGCGGTATCGGACGCATCGTTGCGCGCGCTGCTTGACGGCATCGACGCGAGCGCGCCCGTGCATATCCATATCGCCGAACAGACTGCCGAGGTCGACGCGTGCATCGAAACCGAAGGCGCGCGGCCGGTGCAATGGCTGCTCGATCGTTTCGACGTGGACAGCCGCTGGTGTCTCGTGCACGCGACCCATGTCGATGCGAACGAAACGCTCGCGCTCGCGAAGAGCGGCGCGGTCGCCGGTTTGTGTCTGACCACCGAGGCCAATCTCGGCGACGGCATTTTCCCGGCGTACGACTATCTCGATGCGCACGGCCGCATCGGCGTCGGCTCGGATAGCCATATCGGCGTCGACTGGCGCGCCGAATTGCGTCTGCTCGAATACGGCCAGCGTCTGACGCGCCGGCAGCGCAACGTGCTGGCGTCGGCGCAGGCTCCGCATGTCGCGGACCGCCTGTATGCGGCTGCGCTCGACGGCGGCGCGCGCGCAACCGGCCGCGCGGTCGGTGCGTTGCAGCCCGGCCATCGCGCGGACTGGCTCGTGCTCGACGCCGATCATCCAAGCATCGCCGAGCACGAGCGAGAAGCGTGGCTGTCGGGCGTTGTATTCTGCGAGCACGGCGATACGCCGATCCGCGACGTCTATGCGGGCGGCATCAAGGTTGTCGACGAGCGCCGGCATCGCGACGAAGAGCGCGCATATGCGCGCTATCGCGCGGCGTTCGCGGAACTGCTCAAATAACGCCGATCAGCGCCGAACCGATTCTCCGATCCCACTGATTCCGGACTGACATGACTGCTTCGAACCTCACGCCGGTTTTCTCGCTGCATCAGGGAAGCCTGCCGCTACTGATCTCGATCCCGCATCTGGGCACGCAAATCCCCGCCGACATTGCCGCGACGATGACGCCTGTCGCGCAACGCACCGACGATTGCGACTGGCATCTCGATCGCCTCTACGCATTCGCGAAGGTTCTCGGCGCGTCGTTCCTCACACCGACCTACGCGCGCTACGTGATCGACCTGAACCGTCCGCCCGACGGCGCGAATCTGTACCCGGGGCAGGACACCACGGGTCTCTTGCCGGTCGATACGTTCGACAAGGAGCCGCTCTATCGCGACGGCCATCTGCCCGACGACGCCGAAGTCGCGCGCCGTCGCGACGCGTACTGGAAGCCGTATCACGACGCGCTCACCGGCGAGATCGCGGCGCTGAAGGCGAAGCACGGCAAGGTGCTGCTGTGGGAAGCGCATTCGATCCGCTCGCGCGTGCCGCGTTTTTTCGACGGACGTCTGCCGGACTTCAACTTCGGCACGTCGAACGGTGCGAGCGCGGCGCCGGGACTAGCTGACGAACTGGCCGCGCTGGTCGAACGCCACGGCGGCTATACGGCGGTCGCGAACGGCCGCTTCAAGGGAGGCTATATCACGCGCCAATATGGCCAGCCCGAAGAGGGTGTGCATGCGGTGCAACTCGAACTGTCGCAGATCACGTACATGGAAGAGCGCTTGCCTTATGCGTACGATGAAGCCCTCGCCGCGAAGGTCGCGCCGCTGCTCGAAGCGCTGGTGACGACGGCGCTCGCTCGCGTGAAAGCCGCCTGACGCAGAGGTGTCCTGACGGGTGCCTCGCAGGCCCCGTCGGCGTGCATCGCTTAGCGGATCGCGAAGGTGTAACAGCTTGTGTCCGTGATTGCACATCGGCGCGATCATATGGAATGGTTTGGGCGTCGAGCGCGCACAGCGTATCGTGCGCCGGCTGTTTCACGACGCGGCGCGCCATGAAAAAAAAAGCCCCGCGAAAGCGGGGCTTTTTATGTGCACCGCGTCCTTGGACACGGTTTCACCGCCATCAGTGGCAGCGCTTTTCCCAGTGATGATGAACCTTCACCTTATGGCACTCGTGGTGATGTTCATAAGCTTGAGCGGGAGCGATCGCGCTCAGGGTAGCGACGGCTGCGGCGATGGCGAGAACGATTTTCTTCATTACAAAACCCTTAAGTCAATGTTGTGGAGCGACCAATGCAGCACGACGCGTGCCGCATCGGCGTGTAAGCATGCCACATCGAAGGGACGCGGATAGGAACGGTGCGCAATTGCGTGTGTCAATGCAACACGCGATGTGTTGTAAGCCCTGTTTTAGCGTGCTTTGCGCTGAATTGGCCGGTGCCTGCCGTGTCATACGTGTACCTTCGGTATCGGGGCCTCACCGCAAGCAAGGCGGCGCAGCGGCATTGCACGCGACACCGCCAGACGACTACCCTTTCAAAACGATGACATGCGCGACGCGGTCATCGATTCATCAGGCGAAAAGATGGAAGACCCAGCGATGGAAGATTCCGACGAATTGCTGCTGCCAGTCTGGCGCGCGAACCTGGTGTTGCTGACCAGCGAGGTTGGCGCCGCGAGCCGGCTCGCGCGCATGATGACGTTTTCCGCGAGCTATCTGAAGCTGATGCTGTCCGGCCAGCGCGAATTCAGCGAGGAATTCGTGCGCGGCGTCGAGGCGGTCACCGGCTTGCCGGGCGGCTGGATGAACGTGCCGCACAGCGGTCACGAGATTCCGCCGAATGCGCGCGAGGCGATCGACAACGAGCAGCCGCTCGCGCGCTTTCGCGGCACCGCGCATCCGGTGCGCAAGAAGACCGTGCTGCGGCCCGAGCCGATCTTTGGGCAGCCGGGGCCCGCGCGTCGCGTCGAGGAAGAAACGCTCGATGTCGAAGCGCACCGCCGTCATGTGCATTTTCGCAAGGTACGCGATGTCGCGACGCAGGAAGTGCGGCGCTTCGAGCGGCATCTGCTGCATGCGCCGGTCGAACTCGCGTCGATGCGTGCGAAGGTCGAGGACGTCATGGCCGCGGCCGAGCTCGACGACCGCATTCAGGCCGACCTGGAGGGGCGGCTCGAACAGATCGACAAGCACCGGCACATGCTGCTGCGGCACGTGGAAAAGCTGCAGGCGCTGCTGAGCCAGCTCGACGACGGCGAGTGATCGCGATTCACGCCGGCCCGGCCCGAAACGCGCGGGCCGGCGATGTGCTACAACGACGACACGAATCTTGCCGAGGTGGATCTTGGAGAACATCGTCGTTACGTTGGCGCACGTATCGATCGTGGAGATCGGGCTTGCGTGCCACGAGCGGCGCGCGTGGAGCGGGGTGCGTCGTTCATGACGCGCGCGCGCAGGGTCGCCGCATGCATCGGCGCGCTCACGCGAAGCGTGCGCGCCGCCGCGTTGCTTGCGGCGCTGACGGCCGCGAGCGGCATCGCGTTGCCCCTTTGCGCGATCGCCGCCGAAATCGCCACCTCCGCCAACGAACGCGCTCCTGCGACGATCGAGCGCGACGTGCATTTGTTCGTGA
The DNA here is from genome assembly GCF_050436725.1 of Paraburkholderia sp. JPY465. Taxonomy (NCBI): domain Bacteria; kingdom Pseudomonadati; phylum Pseudomonadota; class Betaproteobacteria; order Burkholderiales; family Burkholderiaceae; genus Paraburkholderia; species Paraburkholderia sp. JPY465. The sequence goes on along the minus strand of NZ_JBNDMT010000003.1, from coordinate 2,108,569 downwards.
TCCAGAAAGACGGCTCCATCGAGGAACACGACGACACCGTGATGCGCGCCGACACGGCGAGCGGCGTCGACGCGATCGCGCAACGCTATGTGTGGTTCAACAAGGACATCGAGCAGGTGCAACTGCTGGCCGCCGAGACGATCGACCCTGACGGCACCGCCCATGCGGTCGGTCCCGAAGCGATCCGCGACGTGCAGGAGCCGCGCTCGTCCGGCGCGCCGAGCTTCGAGGACGGGGTATTGCGCACGGTGATCTTCCCCGGCGTCACGACCGGCTCGCGCGTGCATCTGGCGTTTCGCAAGACCCGCGCGAAGCCGCTGCAGGTGGGCACCTTCGGTTATCTGGTCGAGCCGTCGCTCGAGCCCGTCGACGAGCAGCGTCTGATCTTCGATCTGCCCGCCGACGTGCCGCTCTATACGGATGCACGCGGCTACGTCGCGGTGCCGCCCGTCACCGCGAACGGGCGCACCCGCTACGAGTTCGACTATCGGCACGGCCCGTATCCGCGCGTCGAAGCGGGCGCGGTCGGCTATGCGAATTGGGGCGACCGGCTGATGGTGTCGACGGTGCCGGACTTCGCGAGCTTCGCCGAGCGCTATCGCGGTCCCGCCGACAACGACGCGACCCGCGACGATCCGGCGATCGTCAGTCTCGCTCAGCAACTGACGGCCGGCCTCAGTGATCCGCGCGACAAAGCCCGCGTGTTATACGACTGGATGCGTCTGAACATCCGCTACGTCGCACTTTTTCTCGGCGAGACGGCGGCGATTCCGCACAAGGCGGCCGATATCCTGCGCAACCGCTACGGCGACTGCAAGGACCACGTCGCGCTATACGGTGCGTTGCTCGCGGCGGTCGGCATTCGCAGCGAGCCGGTGCTGCTGAATCTCGGCCCGTACTACACGCTGCCCGAGGTGCCGGGCTACGGCGCGAGCGCGATCAATCACGCGATCATCTGGATTCCCGAGCTGGCGCAATTCGCGGACACGACAGCGGGCGGCACCGCGTTCGGCTATCTGCCTGGCGGCGTGATGGACCGGCCGGTGCTGCTCGTCGGCGATGGCGTGCTCGCGCGCACGCCGACCACTCAGCGGCACGAACGCAACGCGCGCGTGCAGATCGACATCGATGAAAACGGCACCGCGCGTTACGCGTACCGCGTCGAAGACCGGGGCTATCCCGCGGAGATCGAACGCAACACGTTCCGACGCGCGACGCGCCAGGGCGCGCAGCAGATTGCCGCGAGCCGTCTGCTGAAAACGGGCTTGCATGGCACCGCGCAGTTGCAGACCGACGACGTCGACGTGACCGGCGGACCGTTCGCGACCTCGATGCAGGGCAGCGTGCCGCATCTGATCTGGCCGGACGGCACGACCGCGGTGCCGGCGCTGACGAGCCTCGCCGGCGGCATGAACTCGCAGATCGAGACGTGGCTAGCGGAGCCCGTCAGAACGCAGCCGTGGGCATGCATCGGCGGGGAGTTCGATGAGACGCTGGAAATGAGTTTGCCGCGCTTCGTGCGCGTGACGGACCTGCCGACCGACAGCACGGTCGAGGACCCGCTGCTCTCATTTGCGTCGCGCTACGTGTTCGATCCGGCGACGCGCGCGCTGCAGGTCACCCGGCATCTGCGCGCCGCGTTCGGCCACCAGATGTGTACGGCTAACGAGTTCGCGGCGATTCGCGACGACCTCGTGCGCATCGAGCGCGATCTGGATGCCGAGGTGGTCGTCCGGGCGGCGAGCGCGACGCAGTAGCGCGCCCGCGCCGGCCGTAAGCCGGGCAGGGCCGCTACGATTCACTGGACGGCGAGCTTAGGTGCCGCTCTTCGTCACCACCGGCACCCACGCGCCGTTCTTCACCTGATACAGCGTCGACGCGCCGCTCTTCAACGCGCCGGTGTTGTCGAACGAGATCTTGCCGGTCACGCCGTCGTAGTCGATCGACTTGAGCACCGGGCGGTACACGTTCGGCGAGTCGGATTTGGCCTGCTGCATCGCCTTGATCGCGACCCATGCGCCGTCGTAGCCGAACGGCGCATACGACAGCACATCCGCGCCGAAGCGCTTCTTGAACTTCGCGTTGAAGTCCTTGCCACCCGGCAGTTGCGCGAGCGGGCGGCCGTATTCCCAGGCCATCGCCCCGTCGGACGCGTCGCCCGCGAGCTTGATGAAGTCTTCGTCCATCACGCCGCCGCCGCCGACCAGTTGCGCGTTCAGGCCGAGCTGCTTCATGCGCCGCGCGAAGCCCGCCGCCTGGCTGTCGAGGCCGGCAAAGAACACGAGGTCCGCATTGGCACCCTTGAACTTGGTGATCTGCGTGCTGAAGTCGACCGCGTGGTTGTCGGTGTAGTCGCGCGCGACGATCGTGCCGCCGTGTGCCTTTACGGCCTTCTCGAACTCGTCGGCTTCGCCCTGGCCGAACGCGGTGCGATCGTCGATGATCGCGATGCGCTTGGCCTTCGTTACCTCGACCGCATAAATGCCTGCGTTGCCGGCGTTCTGCGCATCGGTCGAAATCACCATGAAGGTATTCGCGAAGCCGCGGCCCGTGATGATCGGATTCGTCGCGGCGGGATCGAGCACTGGAATGCCGGCCTGCTCGTAGACCTGCGAGGCCGGGATCGTCGTGCCCGAGTTGAAGTGGCCGACCACCACCGCGACGCCCGAATCGACCAGCTTCTGCGCGGCCTGCACGCCGACGCGGGGGTCGGCCTGGTCGTCCTGCGAGACGATCTCGAAGTGCGCGACCTTCTCGCCGATCTTGATCTTCTGCGCGTTGGCTTCGTCGATCGCGAGCCGCACACCGTTTTCCAGATCCTTGCCGTAACCGGCATTGGCGCCCGTCAGCGGCGCGGCAAAACCGATCTTGACCGGCAGGTCGTCGGCAAAACTGGCGACAGGCGCGACGGCAAACATCGCACCCACGAGCATGGCCAGCGGTTTCAGCGTGTTGCGAAGACTCATGGTCTCTCCTTGCATCGACGGTTGTTATGAAAGCGGTACGACAGCAATGCGGTACGACACGTGAGGCCGAGGGGAGCCCTCGCGCATCGCAAGGCTACGAAGGATCGGTCGCCGCTCAAATGCTGGAATACGCGCAGTGACGTTGCGCTTCACAGCGTGTTCGCGGGGTCAATCTGGGGCGAATATAGAAAGCCAAATTGCCGTCGTCTTGGCAATTCGTGGCGTTTTGGATGAGCATTTCGGCATAGCCGGCGGGATGTCCGTCACGTCCACAGGGAGCGTGCGTGAGGCATCCAGGCTGGCTTGCCGCGAGAATTTCCGCTGGGGCTGCGGATTACGGCATACGCTTAAGAAACCGGCGCGAGCGCGCGCCGGCCGGTGTTGCAGTGTTGCGGAGTTAGCGTTGCGGCGGGGAGATTCGAGCCTCTTGCCTAGCGCTCGCCTTGCTGACGCAGCAGTTCCTCACGCAGACGCAGAAGCGGCGCCTTCGTGTCTTCGTCGGCCCACGTGTCCAGATCGTCGATCGCGCGCTGGCAGCCGTCGAGCACCACGTCGAGATCGACCGGCACGCCGTTGTTCAGCGCGAATTCGATCGTCTCGGCGAATTGCTGGCACTCGTCCTCGCCGTAAGAGATGTCGAGATTGTCGGCGATGATTTCGGCGATGTTGCTGCGTGCCTTGTCGTCGGCCGTCACCATCTCGACGATGCCGCGCGCGACGGCAGGCGAGTAGTAGAGCGCGATATCGAGCCATTGCGCGGGATCGAAGTCGGGCTGGTCGAACTGGTTCTCGAAGTACTCGATCGCTTCCTGTTCGTGCGCTTCGTCCGCGTCGACGCTGATGCACAACTGCTCAAAAAATTCTTCCCGCTCGCTGCGGATATGACCGTCCATCGAATGCCTCGTCTGCTGAATGCCGGATGCTGAAAAATCCCGTGGAATGCGGGCGCAAGCCCCGTTCCACGCGGCACGCATTATAGGACGGCTGCTCGCGTGACGTTGGCGGCGAGCGCCCCGCAACGGGGGACGCGCCTCAGTGACCCGAGCTCGACCTTAAGCCGTCTCCGCAACCCACGCATCGAACCACTCGCGCGGCTGGGCGATTTCATTTTGCATCGCCACCAGTTCGAGTTCGTAGCGTCCGGCCTGCCAGGTCGCCTTGACCACCGCGTTGACGGCGGCGAGCGTGTGCTCGAAGGCCGAGCGGATCGAATCGCCGAGCAGCGTGCGCGCGACGAAGACCGCGCTCGTCAGATCGCCGACGCCGACCGGCTGGCGCGCGAACGGATAGAGCGGGCGCTGTCCCATCCACGCTTCACGCTCTGTGACGACGAGCATGTTGAAGCGGTCGGCGGGACTGTTGCGATCGAGCAGATGCTTGACGAGCACGAGCTTCGGCCCGCGCGCGAGCACCTCGCGGCACGCGGTGACGGCTTCCTCGAGCGTCTCGATCTCGCGGCCGACGAGGCGCTGCAATTCGATGTGATTCGGCGCGATCCCGTCGGCGACCTGCGGCATTTCGTTGACGAGGAATTCCTGGATGCCGGGATCGACCTTGTAGCCGCCCATCGCACCCATCACCGGATCGCAAAAGTACCAGGCGCGGGGATTGGCCGCCTTCACGGCCTTGACGATGTCGATCACCGCCTGCGCCTGTTCCGTCGTGCCGAGATAGCCGGAGAGCACCGCGTCGCAGCGCGGCAGCATGCCGATCGCGCCGATGCTGTCGACGAGATCTTCCATCTTCGATGCGTCGATCGCGCTGCCGCTCCAGTGCCCGTATTGCGTGTGATTCGACAACTGGACGGTGTTGAGCGGCCACACGTTGACGCCGAGCCGGCACATCGGAAACACGGCCGCGCTGTTGCCGGCGTGACCGAACACGACATGGGACTGAATGCTCAGAACGTTTTTCGTCATGGTAAGGCTCGCGCAACCGGTCATGCGCGATCAACAAAGCGGGAAGGGAGTCTCACGCGGGCGGGCCGATGGCCCCGGCGCCGCGCAGCAGACATGCCTGATACAGATGGTGCAGGAAAAACGCACGAACTGCATAGCCGGCAAGTCAGCAAACGATACAGGAGTTTGACAGCCGCGAGTTGATCCGTCCCCGTGCTGTTGCGCCGAACCATCAAACGCGCGTGAACCTTAACGAAAGCTGACAGTTTCCCGCGTGGCCGATGCCTCAGACGAGCTCGCGATACAAGGCCAGATAGCGGTCGGCCGACGTGCCCCAGCCGAAGTCCTGGCGCATTGCGCGCCGCTGCGCGGCCTTCCATTCGGTGCGGCGCCCGTACAGCGCGAACGCGCGGCGGATCGCTGCGGCGAGGCCGGTCGGATCGAAGCGGTCGAACACGAAGCCAGTCGCGACATCGTCGGCGAGGTTTTCGAGCGATGCGTCGGCGACCGTATCGGCGAGACCGCCGACGCTGTGCACGAGGGGCAGCGACCCGTAGGCGAGCGCATAGAGCTGCGTGAGCCCGCACGGCTCGAAGCGCGACGGCACCGCGACCACGTCGCTGCCGGCGATGATCGTATGCGCGAGCGCTTCGTCGAAACCGAGTTCGACCGCGACCGATTCCGGATGCGCCTGCGCGACCATCCTCAGGCCATTCTCGAGCGCCGGATCGCCGGTGCCGAACACGACCAGTTGGCCGCCGCGCTTGACGATTTCGGGCACCGCGCCGAGCAGCAGATCGAGGCCTTTCTGTTCGGTCAGCCGGCTCACCACGCCGAACAGCAGCGCGTCGCTTCGTTGCGCGAGGCCGAAGCGCTTTTGCAGCGCTTCCTTGCAGGCGAGCTTGCCGGCCAGCCGCGACGAGCTGTAGCGCGTCGCCAGCAGCGTATCGCTGGCGGGATTCCACACCGTGTAGTCGACGCCGTTCAGGATCCCGCTCAGATCGTGCGCGCGATGGCGCAGCAGCGCATCGAGCCCGCCGCCGTGCGCGAGCGTCTGGATTTCGCGCGCATAGTTCGGGCTGACGGTCGTGATGCGGTCGGCGTAATAGAGGCCGGCCTTCAGGAACGACAGCTGTCCATAGAATTCGACGCCGTGCATGTTGAAGAAATCGTGCGGCAGGCCGAGCAGGCCGAACTGATGCGCGGGAAAGATCCCTTGGTAGGCGAGGTTGTGGATCGTGAACACGCTGTGCGCGGGCACGCGGCCGTGCTCGCGTTCGGCGGCCTTCAGGTAGGCAGGCGCGAGCCCAGCATGCCAATCGTGCGCATGGACGATCTGCGGCGACCACGTCGGGTCCATCTGCTGCGCGAGCTGCGCGGCGACCCAGCCGAGCAGCGCGAAACGCTGCGCGTTGTCGCCATACGGCACGTGTTCGTCGTTCAGATACGGGTTGCCGGGGCGGTCATACAGCGACGCGGCGCGGATCACGTAGACCGCGAGCCCGTTGGTGGGCAGCGTGCCGCGTTCGAGCGTCACGTTCGGCGCGCCGAAGCGGTTGCCGAGTTGCGCGACCGGTTGCAGATCATGCAGTCCCGCGAGCACCGCGGGAAAGCCGGGCAGCAGCACGCGCACGTCGGCGCCGCGCTCGATCAGCGCGGACGGCAGCGCGCCCGCGACGTCGGCGAGACCGCCCGTTTTGAGAAGGGGATACAGCTCGCTTGCGACGTGCAGGGCGCGAATCGTCATAGACCGGGTCTCTGTCGGGTTGGCAGGGTTGCTCGGGTTGGTAAAAAGGTGAGCGGTGCTGCGGGTGAAGCCGGATGAAGCGAGCAAAGGCGTAGCCGGCGGCGTGCGGCCGCCGGCGCGGGCATGCGGCGGGCGCGCTACTTCGGATGAGTGCGCAGCGCTTCCTGCGTGACCAGCACGACGCCATCGTCGGTGCGATAGAAGCGCTCGGCATCGCGCGCCGGGTCTTCGCCGATCACGGTGCCTTCCGGGATCGTGCAGCCACGGTCGATCACCACCTTCTGCAGGCGGCAACTCGCGCCGACCGTGACCTGAGGCAGCAAGACTGCCTCATTGATATTACAGAACGAACTCACTTTCACGTTCGACGACAGCACCGAGCGCGAAATCTGCGAGCCCGAGATCACGCAGCCGCCGCAGACGATCAGGTTGTTGCCCGAACCCTGCAGCCCCTTCATGTCGCGTACGAACTTCGCGGGCGGCAACTGCTCCTGGTAGGTCCAGATCGGCCATGACTCGTCGTACAGGTCGAGCGTCGGAATCGTCGAAGCGAGGTCGAGGTTCGCGGCCCAATACGCGTCGATCGTGCCGACGTCGCGCCAGTACGGCTCGACGCTCGGGTCCGACGACACGCACGACATGCTGAACGGATGCGCGATCGCCACGCCCTGCGTGACCACGCGCGGCAGGATGTCCTTGCCGAAGTCGTGGTCGGTATCGATCGCGGCGATGTTCTCTTCGAGTTGCGTGTACAGATAGTCGGCGTTGAACACGTAGATGCCCATGCTCGCGAGCGCGGTGTCGGGACGGCCGGGCATCGCGGGCGGGTCGGCCGGTTTTTCGACGAAGCCTGTCACGCGGCGGTTTTCGTCGACGGCCATCACGCCGAATGCGACCGCGTCCATGCGCGGCACTTCGATGCAGCCGACCGTGCAGTCGGCGCCGCTGTCCGCGTGATCGGCGATCATGCGCGTGTAGTCCATCTTGTAGATGTGGTCGCCCGCGAGCACGACCACATACTTCGGACGGATCGAGCGGATGATGTCGAGGTTCTGGAACACAGCGTCGGCGGTGCCGCGATACCAGTGCGCGCCTTCGACGCGCTGCTGCGCGGGCCACAGATCGATGAATTCGCCCATCTCCCCGCGCAGGAAGCTCCAGCCGCGCTGCAGATGCCGCAGCAGCGAATGCGCCTTGTACTGCGTGACCACCGCGATGCGGCGGATGCCGGAATTCAGGCAATTGGAAAGCGCAAAGTCGATGATCCGGTATTTGCCGCCGAAGTGCACCGCCGGCTTCACACGCTTGTTCGTCAGCGGCCCGAGCCGGGTGCCGCGTCCGCCGGCGAGGACGATCGCCAGGGTAGTGCGCTGTAAGTCGTTCAGCCGTGCCGGAGTATTCATATTTGTCTCCTGTCGATCGGCGCGAGCCCTTCATCACTCACGTCGACCTCATGCAAGATGGTTGCTTGATTGATGTACCCCCGGGAATGATCTGGCCGCGTCCTCTCCGCTGATGATTTGGGCTGCCTGGCAGTCGCACCGCACTGCCGTTCTTTGGTGCCTGTTTATCGCGAGTCCGTCAGTCAGTTCTAGCACCGATTGGACTCGAATGAATAAATGTTTATTGCGGGGGCCGCGTGGCCGACCATCCTGTAACGATCGCGTGTTATGGCGAATTTCTCGGTGCGGCGCAGCACATTGGCCACGAGGTCGTGTCCGACGATGCTCAAGCACGGGGGCGCAATATGCATGCCACATCGCCGCTGCCGCGTGCCGTGTCCGCGCTGCGCGACTGGCGTCAGAGTTCGGCGGTGCATCGTAGAATCGTGCGCTCCACACCTCGTGCATCCCTGTTGCGTTTTTTCCAGACCCTCCCGATGAATCTTCGCCACCCATTCCTGCTTGCCCTGTCGAGTGTCTGCGCCTGTGTCGTGCTGTGCGCGGCGGCTGTCGCCGTGGCCGCCACGCCCGTCAGCGAGGCGAGCCCGGGCGCCGCAAGCGCCGCTTCCTCACTCGACGATTCCGGCCCGGCCTATGGTCCGGAGCTACAGGGCTTCAGCTATCCGGCGCCGGTCGAACGCTTCGAATTCACGTCGCAGGGGGTGCCTTTGCAGATGGCCTACATGGACGTGAAGCCCGCGCATGCGAACGGACGCACGGTGGTGTTGCTGCATGGAAAGAATTTTTGTTCTGCAACATGGGATACGACGATTCGCCGGCTGAGCGACGCCGGCTATCGCGTGATCGCACCGGATCAGATCGGCTTTTGCAAATCGAGCAAGCCCGAGCATTACCAGTACAGCTTCCAGCAACTCGCGCGCAATACACGTGCGCTGCTCGAGTCGCTCGGCATCAGCGACGTGACGGTGGTCGGCCATTCGACGGGCGGCATGCTCGCGGTTCGCTATGCGCTGATGTATCCGCGCGAAACGCAGCAACTGGTGCTGGTGAACCCGATCGGACTCGAGGACTGGAAGGCGAAGGGCGTGCCGTCGCTATCGGTCGACCACTGGTATCAGCGGGAACTGAAGACCAGCGCCGACGGTATCCGCCGTTACGAACAGGCGACCTACTACGCGGGGCAATGGCGCGCGGACTATGAGCCATGGGTGCAGATGCTCGCGGGCATGTATCGCGGGCCGGGCAAGCAGATCGTCGCGTGGAATTCCGCGCTGCTGTACGACATGATTTACACGCAGCCGATTTTTTATGAGCTAGGGCAGCTCAGCATGCCGACGCTGCTGTTGATTGGTCAGAAGGACACCACCGCGATCGGTAAGGATGCGGCGCCGCCCGAGGTGCGCGCAAAGCTCGGCCATTATCCGGAACTGGGTCGCGCGGCCGCGAAGGCGATTCCTCATGCGACGCTCGTGGAGTTTGCGACGCTTGGTCACGCGCCGCAGATGCAGGACCCGGATGCGTTTCATAAGGCGCTGCTGGACGGGTTGGCGGCGGTGCCGACGAACCGCTGAGGGCTCGGACGGATTTTGTCGCGTATCCGACGAACCTCCCAAAAAGGAAACAGCCCGATCAGCGTAAGCCGATCGGGCTGTTCCGGTCAGGCTGACCGCCCAGGGACGTCAGCGCACGCCCATAGCGCTGCGGCTACGGGAGCCGCGGTATCACTTCCGCTTCGAAGTTCACGCGACGCTGATGGGCGCGCGGGCGCGCATCAATAGCCGCCGCTGTTGGTGGCGCCGCTGCTGCTGCTGCCCGACGAGCCCATGTCGCCGCCCGTGGATTGGCACGCGGCCAACGACAACGATGCGACGCCTAGCGCGATGATCACGGATACGGCGGATAACAGTTTTGATACTTTCATGTAGAACTCTCCTGCACGGCCAACGCGACTGACTTGTCGCGCGGCCACGCGTTGAGCCGGCGAGTCGCGGATCGCTGGCGGCAAGTGCCGCGACGCCGACGACGGTTACAAAAAGAACAGACAAACCTTGTGCAAAACGAACCAGCAACCGCCATGCGCGGCCGACGATTCCGTTTCGCGGTCCCACGGCTCCGCGCGCTTGCACGCGACGCCTAATCTACGAACGCCGACGGCGCGCCTTTATTCCAACGCAATAGTTATTTGTGACACGTATCGCGCCGGGACGATGGAGTTCGATGCCGCACGGACTTTGCGCGAGCCCCGCAACCGTTTGGCGGCGCTGACATTGATAGGTGCAAGAAATATGGATGCAGACGCTATCCATGCAAACCTCATCGATCCTGGAATCCGCGTTGACCTGTCCGCACTGCGGGGGCGTGTCAGTCATGACGATGCCCACCGAAGCCTGCGTCTACTTCTATGAATGCCCGCGGTGCAAAAGCTTGCTTTCTCCAAGGTCCGGCGACTGCTGTGTCTTCTGTTCGTATGGCTCGGTCAAGTGCCCGTCCGTGCAAGAGGCAGGTGCGTGCTGTGCGAAATCTGTCACTCGAGCCGGACCTTCGAACAACGCTTAGCCTGAAAATTGGCTAAGCGTCGACCGAAGTGGCGGGACGCATGTCGAGCCTCGCGTTAGGGTCCCTTTTAAATGGCACCGCCGCCAGCACCGACGCAAGCACCATCAGACCTCCGCCAAACCATGCCGAGGCCGAAAGATGCTCCCCGAGCCATACGTAGGCGAACAGCGCACCGAGCGCGGGCTCGCTGCCCATCAGCAAAGCGACGCGCGTCGGGTTGCTGCGCTTGACGGCAAAGTTCTGTGCGAAAAATGCGAACAACGTACAGGCGAGCACGAGGTAAGCGATGCTCGCCCAGAAGTCACCGTGCCCACTGAGCGACGGCAGCGCCTGCCAATGTTGTGACGGCAACACGAACGCCACCAGCACACTGCCCAGTGCAACGACGCCTGCCTGGACCGCCGTTACCGACAGCGGCGCAAGTTTCGATTCGCGCATGACGCGCTTGGTCACGCAGACCATCAGCGCGCGCAGCAACGCCGCAACCAGAATCAGCGCATCGCCTGCGGTCGGAATGATCGCGCCTCCGCTGACGAACGCGGCGCCCGTCAGCGACAAGCCCACGGCGATCCATTCGCCACGCGATGGCTTTCGTCGCAGCAACACCCATTCGACCAGCGGCGTCAGCGCGACACACAGACTGATAAGGAACGCCGCGTTCGACGCGCGTGTGTGCGCGATCCCGAATGTCTCGGCCAAAAAGATGCTGAGCAGGATTGCGCTGGAACCTAACGCCCCCAGCAAGGCGGACGCTTTGACGTGTCGAAGCGAGCGCAACGCCGGCGACAACACGACGAACGTCAGCCCGAAGCGCAACGCCAGCAGACCGAGCACCGGATAGATCTCGAGCGCGCCTTTCACGACCCCATAACTCGTGCCCCACACCATCGCGACCGCAAGCAGCATCAGGTCGGATACCCATAAAGCACTCTGTTGCTTCGACATGACGGACCTTCTGTTTTCATTCGGACGGTCCAAATTGTCGGGTATTGCGCTGAAAACTATAATCCACGGCGTCAGCACATCTTTTATGTCTGAATTGCACAAATGTCCGGCCAGGTGCGAGGATCGCGATGAATCCGAACGAGCTTTTTGCGTTGCTACCCGACATGGCGATGTTTGCGAGGGTCGTCGACGCCGGCAACTTCTCCATTGCCGCGCGGCAGTTGGGCAGTACACCCTCGACTGTCAGTCGGCAAATCAAACGCCTTGAGGATGCGCTGGGCACGCGCCTGCTCGAGCGCTCGACCCGTAGCATCCGGTTGACGGATTCGGGCGCGCAGATTTACCGGTATTGCCGGGATATGGTCGGCGCGGCGTCGGGCGCTGTCGACGTCGCGGGACAAGGGGCGGGTGATCCGCGAGGCAAGGTCAGCATCAGTGCGCCGATTTCATTTGCGCGTTCCGTCATCCATCCGCTGGTTCCCGAATTTCTGCGCATGTGGCCCGACGTGGATGTCCATCTGGTGTTCGCCGACCACGACGTCGATCCGCTGCGTGACGATGTCGATCTGGTGATCCGGCTCACGCGTTCGCCTCCGCCGGGTCTTGCTGCGCGGCGACTCGGAGCGGTCAAATGGGTTCTCTGCGCGTCGCCTGCTTATCTGCGGGAGCGGGGGACGCCGGCCGAGCCGCGCGACCTTGCGCGGCATGCATGCATGTATCTGGGAGAGACGGTCGACGACAATCGGTGGCATTTCCGCCGCGACGCCGAGACACAGACGGTCGAAGTGAAGGGGCGCTACATCGCCAACGACACGAGTGCGCGCTTGGATGCCGCGCTGCATGGCCTGGGCATTGCGAGCTTGCCCGATTTTGTCGCGGCGCAGGCGGTTTCCGCGGGTGACATCGTCCGGGTGCTGAGCGACTGGGAGTTCGAGGCGCGTCCCTATATGGGCCCGGTCTGGCTGCTGTATCCGCCGAATCGATTTTTACCGTCTCGAGCACGTGCGTTGATCGATTACCTGGTGAGCCGTCTTGACGACAGGTGACGAGCGCTTCTCAAGCACGCACGGGCCAAACCTGCGGCATCGGGGCGCGCAGGGCTGCGCGCCGCCTTGCTGTCAGCCGTGGTAGAAGCCGTCGGTAACCGAATTTTGCAGCACGCCGTCGACATAGACGCCGACAGGGTCGCCATCCGCGGTCGTGAGGATTGACCCGACGTGCTGGCCGGGTAGTTTCATCCGGCCACCTTGAATGGTGGTCATCTCCTGATGATCGAGCTCTGCACAGTTCTCGATGTCGTCGATGGTCAGTGTGTTCATGGGCGCTCCTTGAACAAGAGGGTTGTAGAAACATTCAAGCGGCCGGCTGCTTGCAGCACAGTACGCACATGTCATGCCATTTGCGCGTGGTCTGTGCAGAGCGCATCTCAAGGGGAATCTCTATGATGCGAGTTTGGGCGCGACCATCACTTAGCCAGACGAAGTCGGAAAATCGCTGACATGGCCTCGCTTTCCTGCTCCCGGGCGTCTGCGTCAGATCATCTAGTCTTTTTGCTGTTCGAAAGCGAGGCTGTACCGAACGTTGCGATTTTTAATTCATCCATTGAAAGGAAATCACCCATGGACCTGAACCTGACAGGCAAACTCGCACTGGTGAGCGGCAGTACAGCGGGCATCGGTCTCGCTATCGCCAGCACGTTGGCGCAGGAGGGCGCTCGTGTAATCGTGAACGGCCGCCTGCAGTCATCCGTGGATGACGTGGTCGCGCAGCTGAAAGCGCAGACGGGCGGCGACGTGCTGGGATTTGCCGGCGATCTCGGAACCGCCGCTTCAGCAGAAGAACTCGCGCGACGCTATCCGGGCGTGGAAATTCTTGTCAACAACCTGGGCATCTTCGAGCCCAAGCCGTTTGAAGAGATCCCCGACGCGGACTGGCAGCGATTCTTCGATGTCAACGTGTTGAGCGGGGTACGCCTCGCTCGCCTGTATCTGCCTGCGATGAGGCAGGCCAACTGGGGGCGCATCATTTTCATTTCGAGCGAAAGCGCGGTGCAGATCCCAGCTGAAATGATCCACTACGGAATGACGAAAACCGCGCAGCTGGCGGTCGCGCGCGGTCTCGCCGAAGCCGTCGCCGGCACCGGCATTACCGTCAATAGCGTGTTGCCGGGGCCCACGAAATCGCGGGGAGTCGGTGAATTCGTGGAGACCCTTGCCAAGGCCGACGGCAAATCGTTCGAAGCGTTCGAAAAAGAGTTCTTCGAGAAGGTCCGTCCCACCTCGCTGATCAAGCGATTTGGTTCGCCGCAGGAAGTCGCGTCGCTGGTGGCCTATATCGCCAGTCCGCTTTCGTCGGCCACCACGGGAGCTGCATTGCGCGCCGACGGGGGCGTTATAAAGAGCGCCTTCTAGGGCCATGCCGGCGCCGGGGCGGGCTTCTCATGCGACTGGTCCAACTCAGTGCAAAAGACGAGGGCGGCTCGCCATGAGCCGCCCTCTTTTCGTGCGTGGCCGTGTCGGACGATCGGTTCGCGAAGCGCTTATTCGACCGCCATCAATTCGTCGCGCACCTCGGCGCCGATCTCGAACGAGCGCAGCCGCGCTTCATGATCGTAAATCTGCGCGGTCAGCATCAACTCGTTCGCGCCGGTCTGCTCGATGATCGATTGCAGACCTTCGCGGATCGCGTCGCGATCGCCGAGCACCGTGCACGCGAGCGCACGCGCGACGTTGTTCAGCTCCATCTCCGATGCCTCGAGCCGCTCGACCGGTGGCTGCAATTGCCCCGGCGTGCCGCGCCGCAAATTGATGAACTGCTGTTGCAGCGACGTTAAGAGGCGCGCGGCTTCGTCGTTCGTGTCGGCGGCGAACAGATTGACGCCGACCATCGCATACGGTTTCGCGAGCGTCGCGGACGGCCGGAACTGCGAGCGATACACCTGTAGCGCGCTCATCATGTAATCGGGCGCGAAGTGCGACGCGAACGCGAACGGCAGCCCGAGCGCCGCGGCCAGTTGCGCGCTGTACAGCGACGAGCCGAGCAGCCACAGCGGCACGTTCAGGCCCGCGCCCGGCACCGCGCGAATGCGCTGGCCCGCGACCGGTTCGGCGAAGTAGCGTAGCAATTCGACGACATCGTCGGGGAAAGTTTCGGCGCTCGCCTGCAGATCGCGGCGCAGCGCGCGGGCGGTGGTCTGATCGGTGCCGGGCGCGCGGCCGAGGCCGAGATCGATCCGGCCCGGATACAGCGACGCGAGCGTGCCGAACTGTTCGGCGATCACGAGCGGCGCATGGTTCGGCAGCATGATGCCGCCGGAGCCGACGCGAATCGTCTTCGTGCCGCCGGCCACGTAGCCGATCACGACCGAGGTCGCTGCGCTCGCGATGCCGGTCATGTTGTGATGCTCGGCGAGCCAGTAACGCTTGTAATTCAGTTTTTCCGCGTGCTGCGCGAGTGACAGTGTGTTCCTGAATGCGTCAGCGGGCGTGGCACCCGCGGTGACCGGCGAAAGATCGAGAACCGAGAAGGGAATCATTGTCTATTGATTGCGATGGGCGGCGCTTTCGCGCGATGGGGCATTGTGGCAAAGCGGCGGCTTTTCTGCTGGCGGCGCGGCGATGCCCCTGACGGCGGAAGGGTCGCCGGCGCTGAGGACCGACGAACCGCGACGACGGCCGTCGTGTGGCGCGGAAATTGCGCTCGCCTAGCGTGTTCGCGCGGCGGTGCTTCGCATTCGCAGCGCGGTCGAATAAGCAATCCCACGAGTGACCGTGCGCCGATCGGAATTCGAGTGTACGGTTTAAGTATTCGGTACGGTGACGCGACGCGTTGCCCGAAATCTGGAATGTAGCGAAGGAGTTCCCGATCCCATGAATGTCGTCAAAGAGTTTCGTACCCGGTCGTTCCAGGACGTGTGCCACGCATTGCTCGACCGCGAGGAGATCGCGCTCGTCGACGTGCGTGAGGAAGATCCGCACGCTCGCAGTCATCCGTTGTTCGCCGCCAATCTGCCGCTGTCGCGGCTCGAACTCGATGCGCCGTTGCGACTGCCGCGCCTCGCCGTGCCGATCGTCGTGTTCGATGCCGGCGAAGGGCTCGCGAGGCGCGCGGCCGAGCGCCTCGACGAGCTCGGCTATAGCAACGTCGCATTGCTCGAAGGCGGTCTGCAGGGCTGGCGCGAAGCGGGCGGCGAGTTGTTCAAGGATGTCAACGTGCCGAGCAAGGCGTTCGGCGAACTGGTCGAAAGCGTGCGTCATACGCCGTCGCTGTCCGCGCAGCAGGTGCAGGCGCTGCTCGATCGCGAGGCCGATGTCGTGGTGCTCGACGCGCGCCGCTTCGACGAGTTTCAGACCATGAACATCCCCGGCAGCATCAGCGTGCCGGGCGCGGAGCTGGTGCTGCGCGCGCGGCAGCTCGCGCCGGACCCGGCCACGCGCATCATCGTCAATTGCGCGGGACGCACGCGCAGCATCATCGGCGCGCAGTCGCTGATCAACGCGGGCGTGCCCAACCCGGTGGCCGCGCTGCGCAACGGCACGATGGGCTGGACGCTCGCCGGTCAGCCGCTCGCGCATGGCAGCACGCGGCGCGTCGAAGGCGCGGTCGACGACGTATCCCGACTCGCGGCGGCCGACGGCGCGCGCGCGCTTGCCGACCGCGCGCGCGTGCGCCGCACCTCGCGCGACGAAGCGCGCCGCTGGGCCGACGAGGCGGTGCGCACCGTGTATCGCTTCGACGTGCGCACACCCGAGGAATACGAGGCGGGCCACGTGCCCGGCTTTCGCAGCGCGCCGGGCGGCCAGCTCGTGCAGGAAACCGACCTGTTCGTGACGGTGCGTGGCGCGCGCGTGATCCTCGCGGACAGCGACGGCGTTCGCGCGAACATGACCGCATCGTGGCTCGCGCAGATGAACGTCGAGGTGTTCGTGGTCGATGGCCTGACGGCGGGCGATTTCGCCGAGAAGGGCGTGGCGCCGCTCTCGCGTAACGCGGTCACGCCGCCCGACGTCGACGACATCGAGCCGGCCGAGCTCGCCGCGCTGCTTCAGTCGCCCGGAACCGTCGTGCTCGACTTCGCGAGCAGCACGAATTATCTGAAGCGGCACATTCCGGGCGCGTGGTTCGTGATCCGCAGCCAGCTTGCCGACGCGCTGCGCACGCTGCCCGATGCGAAGCGCTATGTGGTGACGTGCGGCAGCGACGTGCTCGCGCGCTTCGTCGCGCCGGAGCTCGCCGCGGCGACCGAGCGGCCGGTGCAGGTGCTGCGCGGCGGCACCCGCGCGTGGATCGACGCGGGCTTGCCGGTGGAGTCGGGCGGCGCGCGGATGGCGTCGCCGCGCATCGATCGTTATCAGCGGCCGTATGAGGGCACGGAGAACGCGCGCGAAGCGATGAGCGCGTATCTGGAGTGGGAGCATGGGCTCGTCGCGCAACTCGCGCGCGACGGCACACACGGCTTTCGGGTGATTTGAAGGGGCCGGCTGTCCGGAGGCCGGCAGTCCGGAGGCCGGCTATCCGGAGGCCGGCTATCCGGGGGCCGGCCTTCCGGAGGCCGGCCATGTTGCGCCGCGAATCTTCTGCCGATTCGGTGTAAACGCGCTCTCGTCGAAAGCCTCCGATGCGTTTAGATTATCCGCATCTGGAAGGCTTATCGAGGGACCAGGGCGGCCGTAAAAGGCAGCGGTTTGTCATTCGGCGATGGCGCAAGGTGAGTAGCCAAGGTTGCTCATCGCTTCGTCTGGAGCAGGCCGCTGCGCGTCGTCCGCGGTACTTCGCGCAGGGCGGCTGTCGAGCCGCCGTCACTTCCGGTTGATCGTATCGACCGACATGGCGACGCTGCACACAGCGTCGCCTTTTTGCTTCTGGCGTGCCCGTTTCAAGCGACCCCCAGCCGATCTTTTAGCGCTGCGCGCAACAGGTTACGTGCGTAGCCGCACTCGTCGCGCCTGCGTTGCTCGCGGTTTTCTCCGTGCGCGGTTATCCTTGTAGTACACACTACAGACCGGCCGTGCGCAGCGATTGCAGACGCCGCGCATCCGGACAGGAATCGAAGTGAGCCTCAAACCGCTGGGCATCACGCTGCTGATAGCGTGCGTTGCGCTGACCGGCTGCGACCAACAGCAGAGCGATCAAGCCGTGCAAAAACTCAAGGATTTTTTCAACGCGGTCAAACCGGACGCGTTGTTGCTCAAGAACATGACGCCGGGTGTCACGACCGAAGCGCAAATCCTCGCGCAGATGGGCAAGCCCGAAACCACCCGCACCTTCACCGACGGCTCGAAGCGCTTCGAGTATCCGCGCGGTCCGCAAGGTCTCAACACCTACATGGTCGACATCGATCGCGACGGCAAGCTGCAGGCGATCACGCAAGTGCTGACCGCGGACAACTTCGCGAAGATCCGCTCCGGCATGACCGAGGACGAGGTGCGTCGATTGCTTGGTAAGCCTGGAGAGGTCGCGGTGTTTCCACTGAAGCCGGAAACCGTGTGGAGCTGGAAATGGCGCGAGCGCGGCGTGACCGAGGAAGGCATTTTTAACGTTCACTTCGACCGCAACCAGAGGGTGTACACCACGTCACGCTCGGACGTGATTCGTGGGCGATAGGTGGGAAGAATGTCGAATAGAAGACGGCCGGATAAGCCGGCCGAAAGAGCGGGGTAGGCATGATACGTCGACGTCGATACAGCCGGATCGGGCTGGTGTTGGGGGGCGGCGCCGCGCGCGGCTGGGCGCATATCGGCGCGATTCGGGCGCTGCAAGACGCGGGCATCAAGCCCGACGTCGTGTGCGGCACGTCGATCGGCGCGCTGGTCGGCGCCGTCTATGCGAACGGCGATCTCGACTGGCTCGAGGAGTGGGTGTCGCGTCTGACCTGGCAGACGGTGGTGCGGCTGCTCGATCTGCGCATCTCGGGCGGCCTGCTCGGCGGGCGCAAGGTGATCCAGCTATTCGCCGACAAATTCGCCGGCCGCTCGATCGCGCAACTGAACATGCCGTTCGCGGCAGTCGCGACCGAACTCGACACGGGCCGCGAAATCTGGCTGCAGGACGGCAGCACGGTCGACTCGGTGCGCGCGTCGATTGCGATTCCGGGCATCTTCACGCCGGTGTGGCACAACGGCGTGTGGCTCGTCGATGGCGGGCTGTGCAACCCGGTGCCGGTGTCGGTCGCGCGCGGCATGCGCGCGGACTGCGTGATCGCGATCGATCTGAACAACGACATCCTGAACGGCCGCGACTTCGGCGGCCCGGTCATCGAAACGCCAGCGCTCGATCCCACCGCGCCGCCGCCTGTCGCGCTGCGCCGCAACGGCAAGCCGTGGCCGCGCTGGCTCGCGCCAGCCGAAGCGAGCGCCACCGACGACGTGCGCGTGCCGCCGAAGCCGAGCGCGCACGTGCCGTCGATGCTGAGCTCGATCGCGCAAAGCATCGACATCATGCAGGTGCGCATCACGCGCAGCCGGCTTGCGGGCGAACCGGCCGATATCCTGATTCAGCCGCGTCTCGGCGGCATGGGCATCTTCGATTTTCATCGCGCGGGAGCCGGCCATCGCGGAAGGGCGCGCGGCGGTCGAACACATGCTGCCGGCGATTCGCGCGCGGCTCGCGCTCGATTGAGCGCCGGTTGTTCGTCGCCGCGGCCTATCGAAAAAGCGACCCGAAATTTGCGAAATCGCGGCGCGGCGAAGCGCGCGCGGCGCACCTGACAAAACGATAACCCTCGTGATACCAAGCGCTACGAGCGTTCAGCGCGCGCCGGCAGCGTCATGCTGCGTCGCAGCAATCCAGTCGCCCGGTATTTGAGAAATTGATTTTCGCTTGCGAGACTCCGCGCCATGCCGGAGCAGCGAGCCGCCCACGAAGCTGCCGCCATCCGCGCCAATTCAACGAACCTGGATGGAGACACGCGTGTTCCTATACGGCTTTGGTCCCGTGCTGCTCGCCGGCACGCTGCAGACGATCGAGCTGTCCGTTCTGTCGCTGGCGGCCGCCGTGTTGCTCGGCCTCGCGGGCGCGGCGGCGAAACTCTCGTTCAACCGGCCCCTCAGGGCCATCGCGACCGGCTACACGACGCTGATCCGCTCGGTGCCCGACCTCGTGCTGATGCTGCTGCTGTTCTACAGCATCCAGATGGCGGTCAACGATCTGACCGACGCGCTCGATCTGCCGCAGTTCGACATCGATCCGTTCGTGGCCGGCGTGCTGACGCTCGGCTTCATCTACGGCGCGTATTTCACCGAAACCTTCCGCGGCGCTTTTCTCGCGGTGCCGCGCGGCCAGCTCGAAGCGGGCAGCGCGTACGGCATGAGCGGCGTGCGCGTGTTCACCCGCATCCTGTTTCCGCAGATGATGCGCTTCGCCTTGCCCGGCATCGGCAACAACTGGCAGGTGCTCGTAAAGGCGACCGCGCTGGTGTCGATCATCGGTCTCGCCGACGTCGTCAAAGCCGCGCAGGACGCCGGCAAGAGCACCTTCAACATGTTCTTCTTCATCCTCGTCGCCGCGCTGATCTATCTGGCGATCACCACCGTCTCGAACGTCGCGCTGATCTGGCTGAACCGCCGCTATTCGATCGGCGTGCGACACGCGGAGCTTTGAACGTCATGATCGACATCATCAATCAATTCTGGAAGGCGTATCTGTTCTGGGATGGGCAGCGTCTGTCGGGTCTTGCGGTCACGCTGTGGCTGCTGGTAGCGTCGATCGCGATCGGCTTCGTGTGCGCGGTGCCGCTCGCGGTCGCGCGCGTGTCGAAGAAGCGCTGGCTGTCGACGCCGGTACGTCTGTACACCTACGTGTTTCGCGGCACGCCGCTCTACGTGCAGCTGCTGTTGATCTACACCGGCGTGTACAGCCTCGCGTTCGTGCGCTCGCACAGCCTGCTCGACGCGTTCTTTCGCAGCGGCTTTCATTGCGCGATCCTCGCGTTCGCGTTGAACACCTGTGCGTACACGACCGAGATTTTCGCCGGCGCGATCCGCTCGACCTCGCACGGCGAAGTCGAGGCGGCGCGCGCCTATGGCATGAGCTGGTTCACGATGTACCGGCGCATTGTGATACCGTCCGCGCTGCGTCGCGCGTTGCCGTTGTACAGTAACGAAGTGATCCTGATGCTGCACGCAACCACGGTCGCGTTCACGGCCACGGTGCCCGACATCCTGAAGGTCGCGCGCGATGTGAACTCTGCGACCTACCAGTCGTTCAACGCGTTCGGGCTCGCGGCGTTAATTTACCTCGTGGTGTCGTTTGCGCTGGTTGCGTTGTTCCGGCGCGCCGAGCGCCGCTGGCTCGCGCATCTCGCGGTGCGCACGCATTGAGCGCGCGTTGACATTGCAGCGGACGCCGCGCGCTTGAGCACCGCGGCGTCCGCATCAGACCGATCCGTATCTTCACTGGGAGAGCATCTTGCTCCATACCACTCAAACCGAAGCTTGCAAGCTCGCCGTACAGGACATCCACAAGCGCTACGGCGACAACGAAGTGCTCAAGGGCGTGTCGCTGAACGCGAACAAAGGCGACGTGATCAGCATCATCGGCGCGAGCGGCTCGGGCAAGAGCACCTTCCTGCGTTGCATCAATTTTCTCGAGCGGCCGAACGCCGGGCAGATCGTCGTCGATGGCGAGGCGGTGAAGACGAAGACCGATCGCGCCGGCAATCTCGAAGTCGCCGATCACAAACAGTTGCAGCGCATCCGCACGAAGCTTGCGATGGTGTTCCAGCACTTCAATCTGTGGTCGCACATGAACGTGCTCGAGAACATCATCGAGGCGCCGATTCATGTACTCGGTCTGAAGCGCAAGGAAGCCGAGGACCGTGCGCGCGAATATCTGGAGAAAGTCGGTCTCGCGCCGCGTCTCGAGAAGCAGTATCCGTCGCATCTGTCGGGCGGCCAGCAGCAGCGGGTGGCGATTGCGCGGGCTCTCGCGATGCACCCGGACGTGATGCTGTTCGACGAACCGACTTCCGCGCTCGACCCCGAACTCGTCGGCGAAGTGCTGAAGGTGATGCAGAAGCTCGCCGAGGAAGGTCGCACGATGATCGTCGTCACGCACGAAATGGGCTTTGCGCGCAATGTGTCGAACCATGTGATGTTCCTGCACCAAGGCCGCACCGAGGAAGAGGGCAATCCGGCCGTGGTGCTGAGCGCGCCGCGCAGCGAGCGCCTGAAGCAGTTCCTGTCCGGCAGCCTGAAGTAACGCGCGGCCCGCTTTTCACGGACACCCGATGGCCCGCACGTCCAGCCCGGCTCGCACGACCCAGGTCGCGATCGTCGCATTGCCGCCCGTGTCGATGTCGGGCGTCGGGCCGATCGTCGACGCGCTCAATCTCGCCAATGAAATCGACGGCCGCGCGCTGTATCGCGTGCAGGTCTGTTCGTGGGACGGCCGCGCGGTGCCGCTGTCGGGCGGCGCGCAATGGCCGGCCGACGCCGCGTTCGGCGACGCGATCGCGTGCGACTGGCTGATCATCGTCAGCGAGCGGTTCCAGCAGTTCGCCGACTATCGGTTGTTTCTCGCGAGCCTCGCGCGCGTCGGCCAACGCACGCCGCTTGTCACCGGCATCCACCACGGCGTGTGGTGGCTCGCGATGGCGGGGCAGTTGTCCGGCTATCGCGTCAGCGTGAACTGGGAAACCTATCAGCAGTTCTCCGAACAGTTCGAACGCTCGATCGTCACGCAGCAGATCTTCGAAATCGACCGCGATCGCGCGACCTGCGCGGGCGGTCAGGCGACCGTCGACTTCATGCTCGCGATGATCGGCCGCGCGCACGGGCCCGAACTCGCGGAGCGCATCGCCGATACGCTCGGCGTCGGTGTGCTGCGCGCCGGCGAGGAGCGTCAGCGCATCCCGTTCGTGACTGCGCCGGGCGAGCGTCATCCGCGCCTGAACGACGCGCTGCTGCTGATGGAAGCCAATATCGAGGACCCGCTGACCACCGATGAAATCGCCGGCCTCGTCGGCGTCTCGCGGCGGCAGCTCGAACGCCTGTTTCGCCAGTATCTCGGCTCGATGCCCTCCAAATACTATCTGGGGCTGCGGCTGTCGAAGGCGCGCACGCAGTTGCAGCGCACCAGCAAATCGGTCGTGCAGATCAGCCTCGCGTGCGGGTTTTCGTCGGCGGCGCATTTTTCGAATGCGTATCGGGAGCACTTCGGCGTCACGCCGCGCGAGGATCGCCGCAACTGGATCGAGCGGCAGACCGGTGCGCACGGCGGCGCGAGCGAGCCCCGGCCGGCCGCGCTGATCGAGCGGCCCGAGCTCGATTGATGCACAGCGGCGCGCGCAGTCGGGCATAGCTCGTGCGCAAGCTGGAAGCCGTCTGAAAGCGGAGCAGGGGCATGTCCGGCGCGGGCGGCGCGGCCGCACCGCCGAAGTCCGACACGAGCGACACGAACCCGACACGAACCGCTCACACAGTAAGAACGAAACACCTGCACGAACAGTACCCGCGGTACCCGCCGTGGCGCGACGACGCGCGGAACCTCATAGAAAGCGTCGCGTATGCGCAAGACGCGCCGCGCACGGTTTCCTACACTAGCTGTATTACCTGTCACCCGTAAAAGGATTAGCCATGAACGACCTGACTGTGACACGCCAGACCTTCGACGAAGTCATGGTGCCGGTGTTTGCCCCCGCCGCCTTCGTACCGGATCGCGGTCTCGGCTCGCGCGTGTGGGACACGCAAGGCCGCGACTATATCGACTTCGCCGGCGGCATCGCCGTCACCGCGCTCGGTCATGCGCATCCGGAGCTGCTGAAGGTACTGCATGAGCAGGGCAGCAAGCTGTGGCACATCGGCAATGGCTACACGAACGAGCCGGTGCTGCGTCTCGCGAAGCGCCTCGAAAGCCTCACGTTCGCCGATCGCGCGTTCTTCGCGAACTCGGGGGCCGAAGCGAACGAGGCCGCGCTGAAGCTCGCGCGCCGCGTCGCGTTCGACCGTCACGGCGCGCAGAAAGACGAAATCATTTCGTTTACACAGTCGTTCCACGGCCGCACGCTGTTCACCGTCAGCGTCGGCGGCCAACCGAAGTATTCGGAAGGCTTCGGCCCGGTGCCCGCCGGCATCAAGCATCTGCCGTACAACGACATCGCAGCGGCGAAGAAGGCGATCGGCGCGCAGACCTGCGCGGTGATCGTCGAGCCGATCCAGGGCGAGGGCGGCGTGATCCCGGCCGATCCGGCGTTCCTCAAAGCACTGCGCGAAGCGTGCGATCAGCACAACGCCGTGCTGATTTTCGACGAAGTGCAAACCGGCGTGGGCCGCAGCGGCTACTTCTACGCGTACCAGGACACCGGTGTGACGCCCGACATCCTGACCACCGCGAAGGCGCTCGGCAACGGCTTCCCGATCGGCGCGATGCTGACCACCAGAGAGCTCGCCGCGCACTTCAAGGTCGGCGTGCACGGCACGACCTACGGCGGCAATCCGCTCGGCTCGGCGATCGCGGAAAAAGTGGTCGAGCTCGTCAGCGACCCGAAGCTGCTCGAAGGCGTGCGCTCGCGCAGCGAAGTGCTGAAAGGCCATCTCGCGAAGTTGAACCAGCGGTTAGGGCTTTTCAGCGAAGTGCGCGGCAAGGGTCTGCTGATCGGCGCCGAACTGAACGACGCGTATCGGGGCCGCGCGAAGGACTTCGTCACCGCGGCCGGCCAGCACGGCGTGATCATGCTGATGGCGGGCCCGGACGTGCTGCGCTTCGTGCCGTCGCTGATCATGCCGCTCGACGACATGGCCGAAGGCTTCGCGCGGCTCGACAAGGCGTTCGGCGAACTCGTCGGCGCGAATGCGCAGGCGGCGTCGCGTTGATGTTCAGACCGTGCAATCCTCCACGCCTGCCCACGCCGATGCGGCGATTCATGCGTCACATTCAACAGGAACGATGATGTACTTCGTACGTCCCGCCCGCCTTGCCGATCTCGATGCGCTCGAGCATATGGCGCGCACCGCGCAACCGGTGCTGCATTCCCTGCCGCACGACCGGCGCGCGCTCGAAGCGCGCGTCGCGTTGTCCGAAGACTCATTTCGCGCGGAAGTCGATTTTCCGGGCGAAGAGTTCTATCTGTTCGTGCTCGAAGATTCGGACACCGGCAAGCTGATGGGAACCGCGAGCATCGTCGCGGCCGCCGGTTACGCGGACCCGTTCTACGTGTTTCGCAACGACGCGCTGATTCATGCGTCACGTGAGTTGCACGTGAATCGCAAGATTCACGCACTGACGATGTCGCACGAGCTGACCGGCAAGAGCCGGCTCGCGGGCTACTACATCGACCCGTCGCTGCGCGGCGACGCAGCCGCGCAACTGATGTCGCGCGCGCGGATGATGTATATCGCCGCGAATCGCAAGCGCTTCACGCCCGAAGTGTTCTCGCTGCTGCTCGGCGTCACCGACGAAAACGGCATGTCGCCGTTCTGGGAAGCGGTGGGCCGCAAGTTCTTCGGCCGCAATTTCGCGGACATCGAAGTCGAATCGGGCGGCCGCAGCCGCACCTTCATCGCCGAAGTGATGCCGACCTATCCGGTGTATGTGCCGCTGCTGCCCGAAGCGGCGCAGCGCGTGCTCGGCGAGCCGGATGCGAACGCGCTGCTCGCGTACGAGATTCATCTCGAGGAAGGCTTCGAGACCGATCGCTACGTCGATATCTTCGACGCGGGTCCGGTGCTGACCGCGCAGATGGATCGCAGCGTCAGCGTGAAGCACAACGAAACGCGCGTCGTGCGCGAGGCACCGGCGCCGCACGGTGCAACCTACCTGATCGCGCACAACGGCGCCGACGGCGAGTTCCGTTGCGTGCTCGGCGAGCTCGCGCCCGGCAAGGAGTCGGGCGCCGTGTTGTCGCAGGCGGCGCTCGCCGCGCTCGGGGTGCGCGAAGGCGATACGGTGCGGTGCGTGCCGCTGCATCAGCCGCAGGATGAACAATCTGGAGACGCGCAATGATCGTCGTTCGCGTAGTGCAACGAGGCGATGTGGATGCGCTGATGCGGCTCGCGCAGGAAACCGGGCCGGGCCTGACCACGTTCAAGCCGGATCGCGATGCGCTCGCAGCGCGTGTCGAACGCGCGCGCCGCACGATGGAAGATCGGGCCGAGCCGCACGAGGCCGGCTATTTCTTCGTGATGGAAGACACCACGACCGGCGACGTGGCCGGTGTCTGCGGGATCGAAGCAGAGGTGGGGCTGCAGCAGCCGTTCTACAACTATCGCGTGAGCACGGTCGTGCACGCGAGCCAGGATCTCGGCATCTGGACCCGCATGCACGCGCTGAACATCTCGCACGACCTCACCGGTTATGCGGAAGTGTGCTCGCTGTTCCTGAGCCCGCGTTATCGCACGAGCGGCGTCGGCGGCTTGCTGTCGCGTTCGCGCTTCATGTTTCTCGCGCAGTTCCGCGAGCGCTTTCCGCAGCGTTTATGCGCGGAGCTGCGCGGCCATTTCGACGAGCAGGGCACCTCGCCGTTCTGGCGCGCGGTCGGCTCGCACTTTTATCAGATCGATTTCAACGCCGCCGACTATCTGAGCTCGCACGGCCGCAAGGCGTTTCTCGCCGAGCTGATGCCGCGCTATCCGGTGTACGTCGAGCTGTTGCCGGAAGAAGCACAGCGCTGCGTCGGCCTCACGCATAGCGACACGATCCCCGCGCGCCGCATGCTCGAAGCCGAAGGGCTGCGCTACGAGAACCACGTCGATATTTTCGATGCGGGTCCGGTGCTCGAATGCCATATCGCCGATTTGCGCACCGTGCGCGAGAGCGTGCTGGTCGCGGCCGAGATCGGCGACGCAGCGGAGCCGGCCGCGCAGGACGGACTGAAGTCGATGGTATCGAATACGTCGCTCGGCGATTTTCGCGTCGGGGTCGTGGCGGGCGTGGCGCGCAACGGCGTGTTCCGCCTCAGCGCGGCCGAAGCCGACGCGCTTCGGGTAAAGGCAGGCGATCCGCTGCGGGTGCTGCCGGTGAAACACAAACAAGGATGATCATGAGCGAGCTTTTCATCGCCGGTGAGTGGGTCGCCGGCACAGGACCCGTGTTCGCGTCGCACAATCCCGGCACGGGCGCGGTGGTGTGGCAAGGCAATAGCGCATCGGCGGACGACGTCGATCGCGCGGTACGCAGCGCGCGCCGCGCATTCGCCGCATGGTCGGCACTGACGCTCGACGAGCGCTGCGCGGTGGTGCGCCGCTTCGCCGCGCTCGTGACCGAGCGCAAGGAAGCGCTCGCCGAAGCGATCGGCCGCGAGACCGGCAAACCGCTGTGGGAAGCGCGCACCGAAGCGGCGTCGATGGCCGCGAAGATCGAGATCTCGATCCAGTCGTACAACGAGCGCACCGGCGAAAAGCGCTCGGCGATGGCCGATGGCACCGCGGTGCTGCGGCATCGTCCGCATGGCGTGGTCGCGGTGTTCGGCCCGTACAACTTTCCGGGCCATCTGCCGAACGGGCATATCGTGCCCGCGCTGATCGCCGGTAACGCGGTCGTGTTCAAGCCGTCCGAACTGGCGCCCGGCGTCGCGGCGCTCACCGTGCAGATCTGGTGCGATGCGGGGCTGCCCGCCGGCGTGCTGAATCTGGTGCAGGGCGAGAAGGACACCGGCGTCGCGCTCGCGAATCACCGTCAGATCGACGGACTGTTCTTTACCGGTAGTTCGGATACGGGAACATTGCTGCACAAACAGTTCGGCGGCCGGCCGGAGATCGTGCTCGCGCTCGAAATGGGCGGCAACAACCCGCTCGTGATCGGCCCGGTCGCGGACCTCGACGCCGCCGTGCATCACACGATCCAATCGGCGTTTCTGTCGGCGGGGCAGCGTTGCACGTGCGCGCGCCGCATCTTCGTGCCCGACGATGCGTTCGGCGAGCGTTTTCTCGCGCGCCTGACGGAAGTGACCGCGCGCATCGGCGTCGGCGAATACAACGCCGAGCCGCAGCCGTTCATGGGCGCGGTGGTGTCGGCGCGCGCGGCCTCGCGTTTGATCAGCGCGCAGGAACGTCTGCTCGCGAGCGGCGCGAAGGCGCTGTTGAAGATGGAGCAGCGCGATCCGCAACTCGGCTTCGTCACGCCCGCGATTCTCGACGTGACCGGCGTGAAGGACCTGCCCGACGAGGAGCACTTCGGCCCGCTCGCGCAGATCATCCGCTACCGCAACTTCGACGATGCGCTCGAACAGGCGAACGACACGGAGTTCGGTCTGTCCGCGGGCCTGCTCGCCGACGACGAAGCGCTGTGGACGCATTTCCAGCGCACGATTCGCGCGGGCATCGTCAACTGGAACCGGCCGACCAATGGCGCTTCGTCGGGCGCGCCGTTCGGCGGGCCGGGCCGCTCGGGCAATCATCGGCCGAGCGCGTACTATGCGGCCGATTACTGCGCGTACCCGATGGCCTCTGTCGAAAGCGCGCAACTGAACATGCCCGCGAGCGTCTCGCCGGGCCTTCAATTCTAAGGATCGACGATGCTGCAAGCCACTGAAGCCAATTTCGACGGCCTGGTCGGCCCGACTCACAACTACGCGGGCTTGTCGTTCGGCAACGTCGCGTCGCAGAGCAACGAGAAGTCGGTCGCGAATCCGAAGGCCGCGGCGCGCCAGGGTCTGCGCAAGATGAAGCAGCTCGCGGACCTCGGCTTTCATCAGGGCGTGCTGCCGCCGCAAGAGCGTCCGTCGATGCGGCTGTTGCGCGAGCTCGGTTTTTCCGGCGACGACGCTTCGGTGATCGCGCGCGTCGCGAAGAACGCGCCCGAGCTGCTCGCGGCGGCGAGTTCGGCCTCGGCGATGTGGACCGCGAACGCCGCGACGGTGAGCCCGTCCGCGGATACGCACGACGGCCGCGTGCATTTCACGCCGGCCAATCTGTGCAGCAAGCTGCATCGCGCGATCGAGCATGAATCGACGCGCCGCACGTTGCGGGCGATGTTCAGCGACACCGACCGCTTCGTCGTGCACGAGGCGCTGCCCGGCACGCCCGCGCTCGGCGACGAAGGCGCGGCGAATCACACGCGCTTTTGCGAGCAGTACAAGGCGCGCGGCGTCGAATTCTTCGTGTACGGCCGCAGCGAGTATCGTCGTGGGCCGGAGCCGAAGCGCTATCCGGCGCGCCAGACGTTCGAGGCGAGCCGCGCGGTTGCGCATCGTCATGGCTTGCAGGAAGCGGCGACCGTGTATGCACAGCAGAACCCCGAAGTGATCGACGCGGGCGTGTTTCATAACGACGTGATCGCGGTCGGCAATCGCAACACACTGTTCTGCCATCAGCTCGCGTTCGTCGATCAGCAAGCGGTGTACGACGACCTGCGCTCGAAGCTCGCGAACCTTCACGCGGGCTTCAACGTGATCGAAGTGCCCGACGCGCAGGTCAGCGTCGCCGATGCGGTGACGTCGTATCTGTTCAACAGCCAGCTGCTGACTCGGCCCGATGGCAAGCAGGTGCTGGTCGTGCCGCAGGAGTGCCGCGAAAATCCGCGCGTCGCCGCGTATCTGGATGAGCTGACTTCGCACAGCGGTCCGATCGACGAAGTGCTCGTGTTCGATCTTCGCGAGAGCATGAAGAACGGGGGCGGTCCGGCCTGTCTGCGTCTGCGCGTCGTACTCGACGACACCGAGCGCGCGGCGGTTGCGCCGGGCGTATGGATCGACGACACGCTGTTCGGCCGTCTCGATGCGTGGATCGAAAAGCACTATCGCGATCGTCTCGCACCGGCCGATCTCAGCGATCCGCAACTGCTGGTCGAATCGCGCACCGCGCTCGATGAGCTGACGCAAATCCTCGCTCTGGGCTCGCTGTATGACTTCCAGCGCTGATTACGCGATGTCGGCCCCGAGCGCGATGCTCGACGATTTTCTCGCGTGGACGCTCGCGGGTTCGCGGCCTGCCGCGCATCGAGCGCAAGGCACGTGCGGGAACGGTGTGCGCTGGACGTGGCAGGGCGACGGCGTGCTCGTCATCGAGCCCGCACAGCGGCATGCAGGCGTGCGCAGCGTGCTCGTCTCGGCCGGCGTGCATGGCGACGAGACCGCGCCGATCGAACTGCTGTCGCGCATCGTCGCCGATATCGCACAGGGCCGCGCGGCGCTCGCGTGCCGGCTGCTCGTGATTCTCGGCAACATCGATGCGATGCGCGACGGCGGCCGCTATCGCGACGACGATCTGAACCGGCTCTTCAGCGGCCGTCATCTGCAACTGCCGCACAGTCATGAAGCGCCGCGCGCGGCCGCGCTCGAACAGGCCGCAACGCGCTTTTTCGCGGACGCGTCCGACGCGCCCGGCGCGCGCTGGCATATCGACATGCATACGGCGATCCGCGCGTCGGTATTCGAGCGCTTCGCGCTGTTGCCGCATACCGGCAAGCCCTTTTCGCGGGCGATGTTCGAATGGCTCGGCGACGCGCGCATCAGCGCGGTGCTGCTGCACACGACGAAGGGCAACACCTATTCGCACTTCACCGCGCAAGCGTGCGGCGCCGATGCGTGCACGCTCGAACTCGGCAAGGTGCGGCCGTTCGGCCACAACGACCTGACGCGCTTCGAGGGCGCGGATCTCGCGGTGCGCGCGCTGCTGGCCGGCACCCGAATGAACGCACACGGCGACGCGCAAGCCACGCTGCCGCGCGTGTTCACCGTCGTCGATCAGCTGACCAAGCAAAGCGACGCATTCGAGCTGCTGCTCGCGCCCGACGTGCCGAACTTCACGCCGCTCGCCAAGGGCACCCTGCTCGCGCGCGACGGTGACTATCAATACACGGTGCAGCGCGACGAAGAGCGCATCGTGTTTCCGAACCCGGCGGTCAAGCCCGGCCTGCGCGCCGGTCTGCTGGTCGTCGATACCACCGCCGAGACGCTGCCCAAGCTTGTCTAGACAGGTTCCGTGTACAATCGCGGGCTTCGCGGCTGACGCACCTACCGGTTACGCCGGCCGCGCGAGTCCGAAGCGCGGCAGGCGTCATCCGCCTGTGCGCGCGAAGTCGGCTCCGTTTCAGTCAACACCGTAAAGGAACACCCGTAATGAAGAAGAATTGGCCCAACCTGGCCGCGCTCGCGCTGTTCGCGACGGCGGCGTTGACCGCAGGCACCGCGTCGGCTGCTGAGATCAAGGAAGTGCGCTTCGGCGTCGAAGCGTCGTACGCGCCGTTCGAATCGAAGTCGCCCGCGGGCGAGCTGCAAGGCTTCGACATCGACGTCGGCAATGCCGTGTGCGCGAAGCTGAAGGCCAGATGCGTGTGGGTCGAGAATTCGTTCGACGGTCTGATTCCGGCGCTCGAAGCGCGCAAGTTCAGCGCGATCAACTCGGACATGACGATCACCGACCAGCGTCGCCAGGCGATCGACTTCACCGATCCGATCTACACGATCCCGAATCAGATGATCGCGAAGAAGGGCAGCGCTCTGCAGCCGACGCCCGCATCGCTGAAGGGCAAGCACGTCGGCGTGCTGCAGGGCACGATCCAGGAGACCTATGCGAAGGCGCGCTGGGCGCCGGCCGGTGTCGACGTCGTGCCGTATCAGACTCAGGACCAGATCTACGCGGACCTCGCGTCGGGCCGTCTCGACGCGTCGTTCCAGGACGCCGAAGCGGCATCGAAGGGCTTTCTGAAGAAGCCGCAAGGCGCGGGCTTCGAGTTCGCCGGTCCGGCCGTGAGCGACGACAAGCTGCTTGGCGCGGGTGTCGGCTACGGCGTGCGCAAGAACGACAAGGCGCTCAAGGATGCGCTGAACGGCGCGTTGAAGGAGCTGAAGGCCGATGGCACGATCGACCATCTCGCCGCCAAATACTTCGACGTGAAAGTCGTGCTGAAGTAACGCTGCATCTAATTGTGCAAAACGGCCGCTGATGCGGCCGTTTTGCTTTTTGCACGCGTGTCGCAAACGTTCAACAAATATTTCGAGATATTGCCCTGTAAGCCTGTTCGTGCCCAATGACGCTGCGATAAAATTGCGACGCACGCTGCCGCGCGTCGACGAGCTTCCAACGTCACGGAAACGCGCCTATGTGCAGCGAAAAACAGAACATAGCGGCCAGGCGCCAGCGGCGCCGAGCGGGGGACCGGAATGACCACCATCGCAATCGAGACTCTGAGCCACAGCGGCACGACCGACGACGCGTCGCTCATCGCCAGCTACGCGCGGCAGCCCATTCTGAATCGGGACGGCATGCTGTGCGGGTACGAGATCAAGGTGCGAGCGCCCGAGCTGCCGCTCGCCGACGCAGACCTCAGCGCCCCGCGAACCAATACCGATCCTCATGCCGACGCGGACGCGTTGCCGGGCCGCGAGCCTACGCCGGTGCAACGCGTCGCGCGCGCGATCGTGCGCGGGCTCGTGCAAAGCGACGTGCGCGGCGCGCTGACCGGCCATCCGGCCTACGTCGACGTGAGCCGCGAGCTGCTGCTCGACGACGCGATCCTGAGACTGCCCGCCGAGCGCTTCATGCTCGAGCTGCCTTCATCGCTCGAAGTCGATGACGAGCTGATCGCGCGTATCGTGTATCTGCATGGCCGTCGCTACCGCTTCGCGCTCGACGATGTCACGCAGCCCGACGAGACTTTCGCGAAGCTGCTGCCGTACGCCGAAGTCGTCAAGATCGACGTCCCGCGCACGCCGCGCGCGCTGCTGTCGAAGCTCGCGAGCGTGCTGAAGTCGGCGGGCAAGCTGCTGCTCGCATCGGGTCTCGATGCGCAGGCCGACTTCGAAACGGTGCATGAACTCGGCTTCGACCGCTTCCAGGGCTATTACTTCGCGCGGGCGCAAAGCGCGTCGACGCGCAGCGTCAGCGCGCCGCGCCACGCGCTGCTCAATCTGCTGCAACTGCTCGCGGGCGACCCGACGGTCGCGCAGCTCGAGGCCGAGCTGAAGCTCAATCCGGTGCTCGTCATGCATCTGATGAAGCTCGCGAATTCGAGCGGCCTCGCGGTCGGTCACAAGGTGACGACGCTGCGCGACGCGATCAACGCGACGGGCACCGATCGCATCGCGCGCTGGACGCAGCTGCTGCTCTATGCCGACGGCCGCAAGGTCGCGCTCGAAGACGATCCGCTGCTGCAACTCGCGGCCACGCGCGCGCGCTTCATGGAGCTCGCGATCGAGCGCATGCCCGAGGCGGGCCGCGACGAAGCCGACGCGGCCTTCCTGACCGGCGTGTTTTCGTTCGTCGATGCGGTGTTCGGCGGCTCGCTCGAGAAAACGCTGAATATCCTCACGCTGTCGCGGCCGATCCAGGCCGCGATCCTGCATCGCGAGGGCAGGCTGGGTCTGTTGCTGAGCGCGGTCGAGGCGCTCGAAGGCGGCGCATGGGAGCGCGTCGCCGCGCTGTCCGAACGTCTTGCGCCGTTGACGCTGGAAGAGGTCGCGCAGATGGGTCTCGCGGCCGGCGCGTGGGCCGGTGTTGCGGATCGCAGCGCGGAAGGGCTGGAGCGGATCGAGGATTGAGTGGGGTGAAAGCCCCACGGATGCCCGCATAAAATCGTTTTCGGGCAAACACGGAAAGAATCAAAGTGAAGCGGAGTGATCAGCGATCACGCCAGGTCTTCACATCGTCTCCATTTCCCGCATCTGCCCCCGGCCGAAAAAACGTCCTAACTCCTTTGCCAGTTCGTTGAGCACGCCCATCTCCTTCTGTGAGATGCGGCGCGCCTCCTGCGTATGCGACCAGTCGCCGTAGAGCAGCGCGACGGTCTGATCGGTTTCGTCGATGATCGGCAGCAGCACGAACGCGCGCGCGTCGTCGAACGAACGCCGGAACCACTCGGGCAGCCGCGCGACCATCTTCGGATCGCGCGCATTCTCGATGAAAATGCCCACCGAGTTCGCGATCGCGAGATGAAACACGTCGGGCTCGAACGCGGTATTGAACGCGAGCTTCGGCAGCGCCACGTCGATCTTCGGCCCGAAGCCGAGACGCGCCCTGAACGTGCCGTTGCTATGTTTGACGTAGACCACGGTGCGCGCGAAGCCGAGCGCCGCGAGCACAGTCTCGGCGGCCATCGCGAGCGCCGGCGCGAGCGGGCTGCCCTCGGGCAGGCCGCGCAAGTCCTTCACGCCGACCTCGATGCGCGCCTCGGGCGTGAGCGCCTCGCGCGCGATCGCATCGGCATTGGCGCGCAGCTCGACGATTTCGCGCATCACGCTGTCGCCGCCATCCTCGCGCGCGAGCGCGACGCTCATCTGCAGCAGCACCTCGGGGTCGGTGTTCAGCGCGCTGCCGTACTCGTGCGCAAGCTCGCCGATGCGTGCCTCGCGCTCGCCCTCGGGCATGTTCTGCTGCGTGAGCACGTCGGCGACCGCGGTCGAGTAGTTGGTGATTGCGCGCAGCCACTGCACCTGGCGCGGTTGCGTCACGTCCTCCGGATCGAACTCGCCCATGCCGGAGCGGATCGTGTCGGGCAGGCGCCAGCGAACCGCCGCTTCGGCGCCGATTTCATCGAAGGTGACGCCGAGCACGAGCACGCACGCATCGGCTTCGAGTGCGCCGCCGTCGATATGGCGGCGAATCTGGTCCCACTCGGCGTCGAGATAGAACACGACCAGCAGCTTGCCGATTTGCCGCATCAGCGTGCAGACCACCGCTTCCTCGCCGGCGCGCAGGTCGCCGCGCTCGGTCAGCTTGCGCGCGACGCAGCCCGACAGCAGCGTGCGGTTCAACTCGAGTTTCGCGTCGATGCGGCGCGGCACGCTTTGATGAAAGTGATCGACGATCTTCAGACCGACCACGAGGTGGCCGACCGCATCCATGCCGAGCACCATCAGCGCGCGCGACACGGTCGTGATATTGCCGCCGAACGCCATGTACATCGCCGAGTTCGCGAGCCGCAGCACCTTCTGCGTGAGCGCGAAGTCCGACAGCACCACTTGCACGAGGCCGGTGAAGTCGAGGTCGTCGTTGGTCACTGCCGCCATGGTGGTGCGCAGCGATTGCGACAGCATAGGGAAATCGCCGCGCTCGCTCATTCGCGTCCAGAGCCGGTCGAGCACTGCCGCCTTTACCATGTGTGTCCCGCAAAAGCCATACGTGTTCCAGTGAATGCCGTGCCGGTCGTGAGCCGGCTTGTTCCGCTGCCTGGGCGTCGTGTCTGCATCGCCCGTTACGCGCCGTGCAGCTGAAGCTCGCGCGTTTCGAAGCGCTGCGCGAGCTCTTCGGACGGCAGCGCCTTGCAGACGAGCCAGCCCTGAATGTGATCGCAGCCCATCTCGGTGAGCAGGGTGCGCTGCGCTTCCGTTTCGACGCCCTCGGCAACCAGTTCGAGGTCGAGCGTCTGCGCAAGGCCGACGACAGCGCTAACGATTGCCTGATCGTTTCGCGAGGTTAGCAGATTCTCGACGAAACTCCGGTCGATCTTCAGCTTCGCGAGCGGAAAGCGCTGCAGGTACGCGAGGCTCGAATAGCCGGTACCGAAGTCGTCGACGGCGAAGCGGATGCCCATCGCGGTCAGGTCTTCGAGCAAGCCCTTCGCGTGCGCCGGGTCGTGCATCAGCAGACTTTCGGTGATCTCGAACACGAGCCGGCGCGGATCGATGCCGGTCAGCTCGATCGCCTCGCGCACCGAGTCCTTGAAGCGCGGATCGCGAAACTGCTGCGGCGACACGTTGACGGCCACGTACTGCAGCGGGATGCCCTTCGCGTCCCACTGGATCAGCTGCATGCACGCGACCTTCATCACCCAGTTGCCGAGGAAGTTGATGAGCCCGATCGACTCCGCGAGCGGAATGAACATCGACGGCGGCACGAGGCCGTGCACCGGATGCGTCCAGCGGATCAACGCCTCGACACCGACCACGCCCCGCGTGCGGCTGCTCGTGATCGGCTGGAAGTGTAGCGAAAACTCGCCGTTGCGTACGCCGTCGTAGAGGTCGGCCTCGAGCTTCAGACGCTCGGCGTCGGCCGGGTTGTCGTCCGGCACGTAGAACGCGAGCGTGTTGCCGCCCGCGGCCTTCGCCTGCAGCAGCGCGTGGTCGGCCCAGCGCAGCAGGTGCGTGTCGTGGCCGCCGGTGTCGTTGGCGTGGCGCACGTCCGGGTACAGGGCGATGCCGATGCTGGCCGACAGGTGGACCTGCTGACCGTTGAACACATACGGCTGCTGGATCGCGGTCAACAGGCGCCGCGCCAGCGCTTCGGCGGCGGCGGCCGCGTCGGTGCGGCTCGCGGCCGGCTTCACGAGGATCGCGAACTCGTCGCTGGCGATCCGCGCGATCGTTTCGTTCGGGCTCGTCATGTTCAACAGGCGCCGTGACGTATCGCGCAGCATCTCGTCGCCGGCGTCGTAGCCGAGCGCGCGGTTCACCCGCTGATAGTCGTCGAGATCGAGCAGCAGCAGCGCGACCGGCGTGCCGTGCGCGTCGGCCTTCTGTTGTGCGTCGAGCAGCGCATGCACCAGACCCGACTGGTTCGGCAGACTGGTCAGCCGGTCCAGATGCAGCGCCTGGGTCAGCCGCTCTTCGGTCGCGCGCCACGACGACACGTCGAAGCCGGCGATCGCGTAGCCGTCGACGCCGTCATGGTTGCTGCGCACGACCCGCAACTCGACCGTGATCGGATAGGTCAGCGACTTGACGAGCCCGAGCGTCGCTTTCTCGACGCTGCCCGAGGCTGCCGCCTGCTTGAGCAGCGCATCGAGGCGCGGCACGTCGGCGGGGGCGACCAGATCGGGCAGCGTCGCGGTTTTCAGGTATTCGCGGTGATAGCCGATGAAGCGCAGGCTCGCGTCGGACACGTAGATGAAGCGCAACGCATCGTCGACGTGCGCAAGCAGGTCGACCGCGCCGACCACCTGTTCCAGTGGGGGCGGGCGGTTCGCGCTGCTCGGCCGGTCGTCGTCCTCGCGCCGGCCGAACGCCCGCAGCCGGTCGATGACCGTGCGCAAGGAGCCCCGGCGGGGCGCGGTGATCGTGTTCGCTTCCATGTTCGTCGCTGGCAACCTGGGTTCGTCCGCGGGCTGGGCTGCTTGTCCGCCGGTCCGGGCGGCCGGGAAATAGCAGGCCGCCCCATCAGAACGAGATAACGACGCAAGCGGGGAAATCTTTAGCTGCGCGCGGAGAAAAGATCCGGTAATGAGGCGCCCGGTGCCGTCGCTGGGACGATTCAGTTAAAGTGACGCCGCTTCGCGGCCGTTAATACGGCGAATCTCCCTTAATTTGGCGACGCTGATGGCGTCGCGCTGCGTAGACTTTCCGAACCTTGCACCGATGATCCATCTTCGAACGCTCCGTCATCAGGTCCGCCAGCGCCCCACGGCCCGTCCCGCGGGACGTCGAGGTGCGTGATGTCTCCGCCGGCGCGTCGGCCGGCTATCCTGAGCGCGGGCACCCGGACGCGGTCCCGCAGTATGTCTACGTCGGCCGCCAGCCGATTCTGGATCGCGATGGGGCGCTTCACGCGTACGAGCTGCTGTTCCGCGCCGGCACCTACAACTACGCCGAAATCAGCGACGACGCGCAGGCCACCGCGCAGGTGGTTGCGCGCACGATCGGCGGAATCGGCGTGCCGGCCGTGCTCGGCCAGCATCGCGGCTTCGTCAATATCGACCGCGCGCTGCTCTTTAGCGACATCGTCCATCTGATGCCGCCCGAGCGCTTCGTGCTCGAAATCCTCGAAACCGTGCGTTACGACGCCTCGCTCGCGCGTCGGCTCGACGAGCTGCACTGCGCCGGTTTCCAGGTCGCGCTCGACGACGTGCACGACCTGACCGACGAGCTGAAGGCGATGCTGCCGTACGCCGACATCGTCAAGATCGACTTCCTGCAAACGCCGCGCCGCAAGGTCGCCGAGCTCGCGTCGGCCTTGCGCGGCTACGGCAAGACGCTGCTCGCCGAGAAGGTCGAAACGCGCGAGGACTTCGCGCTCGCGCACGAGCTCGGCTTTGATCTGTTTCAGGGCTACTTCTTCGCGCGGCCGCAGGTGCTGGCCGCGCCGCGCAACCGCTCGCTGCGCCCGGGGCTGCTGCGGCTGCTCGCGCTGCTCTCGCGCGACGCCGGCATCGTCGAGCTCGAGGCGGAGCTGAAGGTCAATCCGGGCGTGGTCGTGCAACTGCTGCGGCTCGTCAATTCGAGCGCGTTCGGCCTCGGGCGCAACATCGCGTCGCTGCGCGAGGCGATCATCGCGACTGGCACCCGGCAGATCGCGCGCTGGGCGCAACTGCTGCTGTACGCGGATACCGGCGACCTGCCGTGGCGCGCCGATCCGCTCGTGCAACTGGCCGCGACGCGCTCGCGCTTCATGGAGCTCGCCGCGAACTGGCTGCGTCCGGCCGACGGCGAATTCGCCGATGCCGCGTTCATGACCGGGATTTTTTCGCTGGTGCACATCGTGCTCGACAGCACCCCGGACGCGGTGCTCGAAAAGCTCGGCCTCGCGCCGCAGATCCGCGAGGCGATCGTCGCGCGCAAGGGCGAGCTGGGCGCGCTGCTGCTGATCGCCGAGGTCGCGGGCGAGGGCGGCGACGCCGCGCCGGTCGCGACGGCGGCGGGCTTCCACGCGCTGACGCCCGACGTGCTATCGCAGCTGAACCTGTCGGCGGCGGCGTGGTTCGGCGCGCACGTGGCGGAGCCGGACGCGTGATGCGCCGGGCCCGCGCGCCGCATTCTTTCGATTGGCTTGTGGTCCTGGCGGCGACCGACGCCGCGTGCGCATTCGTGGTCCAATAGGCCGTTCAGCGGCGGCCTGTCACGCCGGCCGAAGCTGTGTTCGATGGACGGGATCAACTGCGTGCGCTCACGCATGGAGGAGCAGATGAAGACAAAACACATACCGGCGGTATTGGCCGCCGTCATGGTGTTCGGATTCGCAATGCATTCGCCGCTCGCCTCGGCAACCCTGAAACCCGGCGATACGGCACCGCCGTTCACTGCCGAGGCCTCGCTCGGCGGCAAGACCTACACGTATTCGCTCGCCGATCAGCTGAAGAAGGGGCCGGTCGTGCTGTACTTCTATCCGGCCGCGTTCACGAAGGGCTGCACGATCGAGGCGCACGAGTTCGCCGATGCGGTCGACGAGTACAAAAAGTACGGCGCGACTGTGATCGGCGTATCGCACGACAACATCGATACGCTGACGAAGTTCTCGATCAGCGAATGCCGCAGCAAATTCCCGGTCGCGGCCGACGCCGACGCAAAGGTGATCGACGCATACGACGCGGCCATGCCGATGAAGGCCGGCATGGCGAATCGCGTGTCGTACGTGATCTCGCCCGACGGCAAGATCATCTACGAATACACGAGCCTGCAGCCCGACAAGCATGTCGAGAACACGCTGAACGCGCTCAAGGAATGGGCGGCCGCGCACAAGGGTCAGTGAAGGGGCCGCGCCGGCATCGCGCATTGCTCGTGTCAGGCCCGTGCCAGGCAAAACCATTTACCGGACGAGCTTGCGATGCCGATTCTCGTTGCGTTGATCGCGCTGGTTGCGCTGGGGTACGGCGCGGTACGCGCCTTCGCTGCGTTGCAGGCCAGTTTCGGGCTAGCGGTGGCGGAAGGCGTGGCGGTCCTGGTTGCGTTGCTGATTGCCGGTGCGCTCGCTTACTGGCGGCAGCGGCGCCGCGAAGTCGCGCCGAACGTGCGCGACGGCGACTGGACGCACGAGCTGAAGGGCAGTTGGGGGTCGGTGCGGCTCGCGGCGGCCAAGCGGCTCTGCGAGATTCGCGTCGGCGACGAGCAGGGCGCGTATATCTTCGCGGATCTGCTCGGCGCCGAAGCACAGGGCCGCGACGCGCAGGCGCGGCTCGCCGTGAAGGTCAAGGACGCACGGCGCGGCGAGTGGCTCGTGCCGATGTCGAACGAGCGGGCGGCGCGCCGATGGCAGCGGATCTTTTCGCTGGCCATCGAGCAGAAGCTGTGAGCGCCGCCTTCACGACATCATGACGAGGTCGGCGCCGCGCCACCCGTGCGGCGCGCCTTTCTCGCCTCCCAGCGCACGCGGATGCGATCCATGTACAGATACACGACCGGCGTCGTATAGAGCGTCAGCATCTGGCTGACGATCAGCCCGCCGACGATCGAAATGCCGAGCGGCGCGCGCATCTCCGCGCCTTCGCCGCTGCCGAACGCGAGCGGCAACGCGCCTAGCATCGCGGCGAAGGTGGTCATCATGATCGGCCGGAAGCGCAGCAGACAGGCCTGGTAGATCGCGTCGCGCGACGACAACCCTTTGCGCGACGCGTCGATCGCGAAGTCCACCATCATGATCGCGTTCTTCTTGACGATGCCGATCAGCAGGATCACGCCGATCAGCGCGATGATGCTGAACTCGGTCTTGAACAGCAGCAGCGCGAGCAGCGCGCCGACGCCCGCGGACGGCAGCGTCGACAGGATCGTCAGCGGGTGGATGTAGCTCTCGTACAGGATGCCGAGCACGATATACACCGCCGCGAGCGCGGCGAGGATCAGGATCGGCTGATCGGACATCGACTGCTGGAACGCCTGCGCGGTGCCCTGGAAGCTGCCGTGGATCGTGGCGGGCATACCGATTTCGGCCATTGTGTCGTAGATCACCTGCGTGGCGGTGGATAGCGACACGCCCGGCGGCAGGTTGAACGAGATCGTCGAGGCGACGAACTGGCTCTGGTGATTGACCGACAGCGGCGTGGTGCCCGGCCCGAAGCTCGCGATCGCCGACAGCGGCACCATCGTTTCCTTCGCGGTCGACACCGGCGAGCCCGACGACGCGCTCGACTTGCCGCTCGCCGCGATCGAGTTGATCGCCTGGTTGCGCGCGGAGTCGGCCGCGATGCTGGCCGCGCTCGTCGCGGTGGTGGCTGCGGTGCCGCCGGTTGCCGCGCTCGTCGTTGCGCCCGTGCTGGTCGCCCTGGACGTCACGGTGCCGGCCGGCGCGTTGGTGGTCTGCGCGCCGCTCGCGCTGCCGCCCGAGGTGCTGACGTAAATCTGGCTCAGCATTTCCGGGCTCTGCCAGTAGCGCGGCGCGACTTCCATCACCACGTGATACTGGTTCAGCGGGTTGTAGATCGTCGACACCTGGCGCTGGCCGAACGCGTCGTACAGCGTGTTGTCGATCTGCGCGGGCTTGATGCCGAGGCGCGCGGCGGTGGCGCGGTCGATCGTCACCATCGCTTCGAGACCGCCTTGCTGCTGGTCGGAGTTCACGTCCGCGAGCTCCTTGCGCGCCTGCAGCGCCTCGGTGAGCTTCGGCCCCCACTTGTACAGATCGGGCGTCGAATCGGCGAGCAGCGTGAACTGATACTGCGCGTTCGATTGCCGGCCGCCGACGCGGATGTCCTGCACCGCCTGCAGGAAGGTGCGCGCGCCGGCCACGTCGCCGAGCGGTGCGCGCAACTGCTGGATCACCTGGTCGGCGGACAGCTTGCGTTCGCTCTTCGGCTTCAGCGACAGGAACATGAAGCCCGAGTTGGTCTGCCGGCCGCCGGTGAAGCCGACCACGCTGTCGACCGCCGGGTTCTTGCTGACGATCTCCATCATCTGCGAGAACTTGCCCTTCATCGCCTGGAACGACGTGCTCTGGTCGGCCTGGATGCCGCCGATCAGACGCCCGGTGTCCTGCTGCGGGAAGAAGCCCTTCGGCACGATGATGTAGAGCACGACGTTCAGCCCGATGGTCAGCAGCAGCACGAGCAGGATCAGCCTCGGATGCAGCAGCGCCCAGCCGAGCGTGCGCTCGTAGCCGCGCTGCATCGACGTGAAGCCGCGTTCGAGCCAGCGGCCGAAGCGGCTTTCCTGTTTTTTCTCGTGCGGCTCGCGCAGCAGGCGCGAGCACATCATCGGCGTCAGTGTCAGCGAGACGATCAGCGACACCGCGATCGCGAGCGACAGCGTCAGCGCGAACTCGCGGAACAGCCGCCCGACGATGCCGCCCATCAGCAGGATCGGCAGGAACACGGCGACGAGCGAGATGCTGATCGACATCACCGTGAAGCCGACCTCGCGCGCGCCGAGGAACGCGGCCTTCATGCGCGGCACGCCGTCTTCGATGTGGCGCGAGATGTTTTCGAGCACGACGATCGCGTCGTCGACGACGAAGCCGGTCGCGATGGTCAGCGCCATCAGCGACAGATTGTCGAGCGAGAAGCCCATCAGGTACATCGCGCCGAACGTGCCGATGATCGAGATCGGCACGGCCACGCTCGGAATCAGCGTCGCGCGCCAGTTGCGCAGGAACAGGAACACGACCATCACAACGAGCGCGACCGCGATCACGAGCGTGCGCTGGGTGTCCTTCAGCGACGCGCGGATCGTCGTCGAGCGGTCCGAGGTCGGGGAGATTTCGACGTCGGCGGGCAGCGACGCGTGTAGCTGGGGCAGCATCGCCTTCAC
Source organism: Paraburkholderia sp. JPY465 (assembly GCF_050436725.1). Taxonomy (NCBI): domain Bacteria; kingdom Pseudomonadati; phylum Pseudomonadota; class Betaproteobacteria; order Burkholderiales; family Burkholderiaceae; genus Paraburkholderia; species Paraburkholderia sp. JPY465. Next base: position 2,066,798 of record NZ_JBNDMT010000003.1, on the reverse strand, counting down.
GCGGTCGACGGTCTCGATGATGTTGGCGCCCGGCTGCCGGTACAGGATCACGAGCACCGCCTGCTTGCCGTTGAAGAGGCCGAGGTTGCGCAGGTCCTCGACCGAATCGACGACCTCGCCCATGTCGGAGAGTTTGACCGGCGCGCCATTGCGATAGGCGATGACGAGATCCTTGTACTGCGACGCCTTGGTGGCCTGGTCGTTGGTGTACAGCTGCACGCGGTTCTCGCCGAACTCGATCGCCCCTTTCGGGCTGTTCGCGTTGGCCGACGCGAGCGCCGCGCGCACGTCCTCGAGGCCGATGCCGTAATGCGACAGCGCATGCGGCATCAGCTCGACGCGCACCGCCGGATTCGCCGAGCCGCTCACGTCCACTTCGCCGACCCCCTGCACCTGCGACAGCGACTGCTGCAGCACCGTGGCGGCCGAGTCGTAGAGCTGGCCGGGCGTGCGCGTATTCGACGTCAGCGCGAGAATCAGGATCGGCGCGTCGGCCGGGTTGACCTTGTGGTAGGTCGGATTGCTGCGCAGGCTCGCGGGCAGGTCGGCGCGCGCCGCGTTGATCGCGGCCTGCACGTCGCGCGCGGCGCCGTCGATGTCGCGGTTCAGGCCGAACTGCATCGTGATGCGCGTCGAGCCGACCGAGCTTTGCGACGTCATCTCGGTGACGTCGGCGATCGAGCCGAGGTGCCGCTCGAGCGGACTCGCGACGCTGGTCGCGACGGTCTCCGGGCTCGCGCCCGGCAGCGTCGCCTGCACCGAGATGGTCGGGAAGTCGACCTGCGGCAACGGCGCCACCGGCAGCCTGGTGAACGCGAAGACGCCCGACAGCGCGATGCCGATCGCCAGCAGCGTGGTGGCGACCGGGCGGGAAATAAACGGACGCGACAGGTTCATCGCCTAGTTCCCTGCATCGGTGGCGGGCGGTGTGGCGCTACCGGACGAACTGCCGCGGTTAAAGCGCGCGCGCAGCCTGCGGCCGAGCGAATCGAACGCGAGGTAGATCACCGGCGTCGTGAACAGCGTCAGCAGCTGGCTCACGATCAGGCCGCCGGCGATCGCGATACCGAGCGGCCGGCGCAGCTCCGAGCCCGCGCCGGTGCCGAGCATCAGCGGCAGAGCGCCGAGCAGCGCGGCGAGCGTGGTCATCAGAATCGGCCGGAAACGCAGCAGACATGCCTGGTAGATCGCCTCGCGCGGCGGCTTGCCTTCCTCGCGCTCGGCGTAGAGCGCGAAGTCGATCATCATGATCGCGTTCTTCTTCACGATACCGATCAAAAGCACGATGCCGATGATGCCGATGATGTCGAGATCGTGGCCGGTGATCAGCAGCGCGAGCAGCGCGCCGACGCCGGCCGACGGAAGAGTGGACAGAATCGTGATCGGATGGATGAAGCTCTCGTACAGCACGCCGAGCACGATGTACATCGTGACGATCGCCGCGAGGATCAGGAACAGCGTGTTCGCGAGCGACGCCTGGAACGCGAGCGCCGCGCCCTGGAAGCGCGTCTGGAACGACGCGGGCAGGCCGATGTCCTTTTCGGCCTGTTCGATCGCCTTCACGGCCGCGCCGAGCGATGAACCCGGTGCGAGGTTGAACGACACCGTGGTGGCCGGGAACTGGCTCAGGTGCGTGACCAGCAGCGGCGCGGGCCGCTCGATGAACTTCGCGATCGACGACAGCGGCACCTGGCCGCCCGCCGACGTCGAAGAGGGCAGGTAGATCGAATTCAGCGACGTGGTGTAGTGCTGCATCGTCGGCTGCGCTTCGAGAATCACGCGGTACTGGTTCGACTGCGTGAAGATCGTCGAAATGATGCGCTGGCCGAACGCGTCGTACAGCGCGCTGTCGATCGTGGCCGGCGTGATGCCGAAGCGCGCGGCGGTCGCGCGGTCGATCTCGATGAATACCGAGCGGCCGTTGTCCTGCAGATCGGTCGCGACGTCCGCGAGTTCGGGCGACTGCTTCAGGCGCTCGACCAGCTTCGGCACCCACGTCGTGAATTCGCCGATGTTCGGATCGGTCAGCATGAATTGATACTGCGTCGGGCTCACCGTCGAGTCGATCGTCAGGTCCTGCACCGGCTGCATGAACAGCGACGCGCCCGGAATATGCGCGACGTCCTTCTGCAACTGCCGGATCACTTCGCTCGCGGTGTTGCTGCGGTCGTCGCGCGGCTTCAGGTTGATCAGCATGCGGCCGCTGTTGAGCGTGATATTGCTGCCGTCGACGCCGATGAACGAGGTCAGGCTTTCGACGTCCGGGTTCTTCAGGATCTGGTCGGCGAGCGCCTGCTGGCGCTCGGCCATCGACGCGAACGACACCGACTGCGGCATCTGCGTGATCGCCTGGATCACGCCGGTGTCCTGCACCGGGAAGAAGCCCTTCGGCACGAACACGTACAGCAGGCCGGTCAGCACCAGCGTGAGGACAGCTACGACCAGCGTGGAGCGCTGACGGTTCAGCACCCACGTGAGGGCAACCGCGTAGCGCGCGATCACCCAGTCGATGAAGCGGTGCGCCTTTGCCTCGAAACGGTGACTGTCGTGCGGCGGCGTGTGGCGCAGCAGCTTCGCGCACATCATCGGCACCAGCGTCAGCGACACGACCGCCGAAATGACGATCGTCACCGCGAGCGTGATCGCGAATTCATGAAACAGGCGGCCGACCACGTCGCCCATGAAGAGCAGCGGAATCAGCACCGCGATCAGCGAGACCGTTAGCGAAATGATCGTGAAGCCGATCTGCTTCGAGCCCTTCAGCGCGGCTTCGAGCGCACTGTCGCCTTCCTCGACGTAGCGCGCGATGTTCTCGATCATCACGATCGCGTCGTCGACGACGAAGCCGGTCGCGATGGTCAGCGCCATCAGCGATAAATTGTCCAGCGAGAAGCCGCACAGGTACATCACGGCGAGCGTGCCGATCAGCGACAGCGGCACCGACAGGCTCGGAATGATCGTCGCGTAGATGTTGGCGAGGAACAGGTACATCACCAGCACGACCAGTACGACCGACATCGCCAGTTCGAACTGCACGTCGCGCACCGACGCGCGGATCGTCGTGGTGCGGTCGGTGACGACCTCGACGTCGAGCGCGGCGGGCAGCGACTGCTGCAAGCGCGGCAGCAGCGCCTTGATGCTGTCGACCACCTGGATCACGTTCGCACCCGGCTGGCGCTGCACGTTCAGGATGATCGCGGGCGTGTCGTTAACCCATGCGCCGAGCTTCGTGTTCTCCGGACCCGGCACGATGCTCGCGACGTCGGTCAGCATCACCGGGCGGCCGCTCTTGTATGCGACGACCGCGCTCTTGTACTCGTCGGCGTCGGTCAGCTGGTCGTTCGAGTTGATCGTGTAGTTGCGGGTCGGGCCGTCGAAATTGCCCTTCGGCGTGTTGACGTTCAGGTTCGAGATGGTGGTGCGCAGGTCGTCGAGATTCAGCCCGTACGCGGCGAGCGCGCGCGGGTTCGCCTGAATGCGGATCGCCGGGCGCTGGCCGCCCGACAGGCTCACGAGACCCACCCCCGCGACCTGCGAGATCTTCTGCGCGAGACGCGTGTCGGCGAGGTCCTGCACCTGCGTGAGCGGCAGCGTTTTAGACGTGATCGCGAGTGTAATGATCGGCGCGTCGGCCGGGTTGACCTTCGCGTAGATCGGCGGCGCGGGCAGGTCGGACGGCAGCAGGTTGCCCGCCGCGTTGATCGCCGCCTGGACTTCCTGCTCGGCGATATCGAGCGGCAGGTCGAGGCTGAACTGCAGCGTGATGATCGATGAGCCGGCCGAGCTTTGCGACGACATCTGGTTCAGCGACGGCATCTGCCCGAACTGCCGCTCGAGCGGCGCCGTCACCGACGAGGTCATCACGTCCGGGCTCGCACCCGGATAGAAGGTCTGCACCTGGATCGTCGGATAGTCGACCTCGGGCAGCGCGGACAGCGGCAGAAAGCGCAGCGCGACGAGGCCGACCAGCATGATCGCCGCCATCAGCAGCGCGGTGCCGACGGGACGCAGAATAAAAGCGCGGGATGGATTCATGCGGTAAGTGCCGTGGCTTTACTTTATTGCGATGCTTGCGACGCGCGCCGGCCGCGACGCTCGTGCGCGCCCGAGGCGGCCGCGGCGCCCGGGGGAGCGCTCGCGCCGTGCGCGCCGGACGCGCCACGCGGCCGTTCGGCCGGGATCGTGATCTTCGCGCCTTCGCGCAGCCGGTCCGAACCGTCGGTCACGACGCGCTCGCCGACCGCGAGACCCGACTGGATGCTGGTGCGCTCGCCATCGACCGGGCCGACCTTGACCTGGCGCACGGTGACCGTGTTGTCGGGCTTCACGACGTACACGAAGGCACCCATCGAGCCGTTGAGCACCGCCGAGGTCGGCACGATCACCGCGTCCTTGATCGTATCGACGAGCAGGCGCGTATTGACGAACTGGTTCGGGAACAGGCCGTTGTCCTTGTTCTCGAAGATCGCGCGCAGCTTGATCGTGCCGGTGGTCGTGTCGATCTGGTTGTCCATCGTCTTCAGCGAGCCGACTTCGAGCGGATGCGTGTTGCTGCGGTCGTACGCGGTGGCCGACAGCGACTCGCCGTTGCGCGTGTGCTGGATGATCTGCTGCAGATTGTCTTCGGAGGTCGAGAACACTACGCTGATCGGATCGAGCTGCGTAATCACGACGATGCCGTTGGCGAGGCCCGAGGTCACGTAGTTGCCCGGGTCGACCTGACGCAGACCGACGCGCCCCGACACCGGCGCGGTGATGCGCGCGTACACGAGGTCGAGCTTGAAGCTGTCGACGTTCGCCTGGTCGGCCTTCACCGTGCCTTCGTATTGCCGCACCAGCGACGCCTGCGTGTCGACCTGCTGACTCGCGATCGAGTCTTGCGCGAGCAGCGTCTGATAGCGCTTCAGATCGAGACGCGCGGTGGCGAGCAGCGCCTGGTCGCGCACCAGCGTGCCCTCGGCGTTGCGCAGCGAAATCTCATACGGGCGCGGGTCGATCTGGGCCAGCACGTCCCCCTTCTTGACCATCTGGCCTTCCTTGAAATAGACGTCCTGCAGCACGCCGCTCAGTTGCGGCAGCACCGTGACGGTGGCGAGCGGCGTGACCGTGCCGAGCGCGGTCAGCACGACCGGCATCTCGCCGTGCGTCGCGGCAGCGACGTGCACCGGCTGCGGCATGTTGGCCATCGCGTTCGGACCGCCCCGGCCGAGGCGGCCGCTGCGCGCGCCGCTCTCGGCACCCGGCGCGCTCGCGCCGCTGCCGGGCCCGGCCCACGGATGCCAGCGCCACAGTACGACGCCGAGCACGACCAGCGCCGCGACGATCAGCGCGACGGTGCGGCCGCGGTGGCGTTTCACCGCGCCGGGCGCGCTCGATTGCGCGCCGCTCGCGGACGGCTGGGAAGCGGCAGGGCGTTGGGTTTCCGGGTGCTTTTGTTGTTCGTCCATCGGTTCGGTCAGGTGGCTGGCTTTGTGATGTGAGCCGCCGATACGGTCGCCGCCGTTAGAAAGACGGCGGGCCGGCATATGGTCGGCATGTCAGGCGGTCGTGGCGGCGCGCGCCGCGCAATATTTAGCGCGATGCTATCCGAGGCGCGGGACAGAGATGTTAACGCAATGCGGAATCATCACGGATCGGCGAGGCCTTTTTGACGGCGCTCACGGCTCGCGGCGCGGTCCCGCGACGGGATGCGTGATCGTACGTTGCGGCGTCTGCAACAGTCCAGCCGCGTATTTTTCGGTTAATTACGAAGGTTACAGGATGTTGGCGAATTGTAGGGCAAGGGTGGGCGGGATGCCTTCGTCACTGCACAGACCGCAGGCGGCCGGCGCCGCGTGCGGTCTGGGCGGGGCGCCGCGTTGGCGCCCGTTGCCGCCGCCGGGTCACTCGTCGAGCCGGCGCCCCGGCGTGCCGCCGATCTCCAGCACGATCTTGTCGATGCATTCGAGCAGCGCGGGTGCGGCGTCCGAGATTAGCCATTCGCGCGGACACTGGTCGGCCGCGCCGCCGCAATTGACCGCGTAGCGCTCGCCCGACGGTCCGACGAAGCCGAGCGCGATCGCGTTCAATCCGTTGTACCACTCGCCGGTGGCGATGGCGAAACCGCGTTCGAGCGTGTCCTGGATCGCACTGACGAGACGGCTGCCGATATAGCCCCAATCATCGCCCTCGGCCGTCTGCAGGCCGATGAGCAGACGGTCGCGGTCCGCTTGCGTGAGCGCGGCGAGGTACGCCCGGCCGACGGCAGTCCGCGTCAGGCTCATGCGTGAGCCGATTTCGAGTCGCGATACAAGCACCGCCGAACGCGGCCGGATCGCGTCGATGACGACCATGTCGTAGCGGTCGCGCACCGCGAGATGCACCGACAACGCGGTGCGTTCCGCGAGTTCGATCAGGAACGGCCGCGCTCGGGAGCGGATGTCGAAGTTGCGCAGAAAGCCGTTGCTTAGTTCGAGCACCGACGAGGTCAGCACGAAGCGCTCGCTGTCGGGCAGTCGCACGAGAAAACCGGTGCCCACGAGCGTCGCGGTGATGCGCGACACGGTGGGCTTCGGGATGCCGGTCAACTCGGCGAGTTCGCGATTGCTGAGCGGTGCGTGCGCGGCGGCGACGGCGCGCAATACGGTCAAGCCGCGCGCGAGCGCGGTGACTTCATCGCCCGGGCCGTCTCGGTCTTTGCTGGCGGGGGCTTTAGCGGTGACGGTTTGATTCGGTGCGGATCGGTTCATGCGTTTTTTTGGAACAGTATTTCAGGCTGCTCGTTCGTTAACCTGTTGACGACCGCCCGCGCGGTGCGGGGGCCTCTCCAAACCGGAGCATCCGTTTCATATATTTTTGGGAAAATCATTGTATCGGAAGAAATTGCCGATCGATGAGCGACTATATCTTTTTGCTTGACTTAGTCAGCATAACCATAAAAAATGGAACCTCATTTCGAAAGTCGCCTTTGCCCGCTGCATATGATGCACGCGAGCGGAAAATCCCGGAGTCCAGGATCGATTGCCTGTCCAAAGCGCTTGCGCCTTTCGAAATACCTTCTCTCAGGTTCTAGCACGGCCCTCGGAATGGCTAGAACTTTTAAGGCGTCACGGCAACGTGACGCCTTTTTTTTGTGTCGCAAAAATCGGCACCAAATGCAGGCATTAAATCGCTCCAGCTAAAAAGGCGATACGCAATAATCGCCGATAATCACCCGTCTCATTTTACATTTCGTTTTTATTTGCAAACGCACTAGCTGCGAAAGCGCGCATACCGGTTACGCGATTCAATGAATCATGCTCCGCGAATTGAGCTATGTAAATAGTCGGGTCTGAATAATTCGTTTTGGTCGGCGCTTGCCCTCAAGCCTGGAAGGCGACGATGATTGATCGGCTAAGCCAGGCGATCAGAACAAGGGCGTAAAAAAGCCTCAGCTTTCTGAGGATCATCCTCAGGTTGTGGCCAGCGCCGCACAGCACTGCGTGTATTGCATCGCCGAGTGCGCCTTTGAGCCAGTTCCGGTCGAGTTTGCCGTCGGCCTTCATGTGACCAATGGCAGGCTCGATTGCGCTTCGCCTTTGGATCATCGCGCGCAGGCCCCTCGTGATTCCGCGTCGCAATCCCGGGTGGTAGATCTTCACTCCCTCGACAGCGACACCCTTGTAACCGCGATCCACAATGGCGACGTCGGGCTTCACATCGCTCAAGATCGCCGCCTGCTCCAACGCTTCAGCCAGCGTGTAACCGTCGTATGGGTTACCGGGCATCGAGCGGGCGCCAACAACAAGCCCTTCCTTGTGTGTCGTCGTGATCGACACTTTCACACCGAATTCGTAGGGCGTGCGGGCTTTGCCTTTCGCCAAACATTCAACTTCTGGCGCATGCAGTGCGTACAGCTTGTTTTTATCCTTCTGCTTCTGAGACAGGATCCGCCTCGTGCGGCTGATCAATTCCTGCAGCGCGATGCGCCCAGTGTCGGCGACTGAATCGAGCTGACGCTCGACATCACGCATCACCCGCCCAACGCGCGAGCGCAACGTGCGCAGCGCCTTCTTCATGCGCTTGTACTGCTTCGCATGCGCGTAGCGGCCAATCTGACGCGCCAGGTGCGGCGCCTCGCGGTTGTAGTTCTGCCGCAGCTTCAACCCGTGCCGTGCCGCAGCCTTCACGAGATGTTCGCGACACCGTTCGAGCAGACGCGAATCGGTTGGATGGGCGACCGCCTTTTGCATGACCGTCGTGTCAACGATGACGCGCTTTGCGCTTGAAGCCTTGATCACGCCCGCGCGCTTCGCCGCTTCGATCGTCTCGGCCAGCAGTTCTTCAACTCCGGCCTCACCCAGGCGCTTGCGCCAGCGGGTCAGGCTCGACGGATCGATCGGCGGCTCCGTCTGCAAAAACGTTTCGCCAGTAAAGACCTGCCAATACGGGTTTTCCACCCATTGCCAGACCACTTCCTCGTCCGACAGATCGAACGCATGCTGCAGATACAACAAACCAGCAATCAACCTCGGTGAGGTGGCCGGCCGACCTTTGCGTGAGACGAAGCTCGCGCTCATCGACGCATTCAATCCATCCCAGTTGATCAGATCGGTCAGACGCACCAGCGGATGCTTCAGGTTGATCTGCTCGCGCAGAGGATGCCGGAACAAATCGCCTTCGCTCACCACTGCCTTCGGACCCATCCAGACCTCGACAGAATTTGCAGGAAATTACCCATAAAATGCCAGGTTCCTGCAAATGCATCAACCACTTTCCTCTTTAAACCCTTGTTGCACACGGCTCTTCGAATTTTTCAGACCCGACTAAATACTTTCAATGTAAAAAGTAAATTATATTGCTCCGCCTGCTTCTGGTCGTCTTTCATGCGCTCGTCATCAACACCGAGGCAAGGGCTGCGCCATGAGGGGCTTGGCCTCGAAGTTTTTTACCAACCGCTTTAGCATTATTTATCCAATCCAAGTTATTACGCTGATGCTGAGCGTTGCATTAATGTCTGTGAACTCCCATTGGTTATTGCAAATGGGGAATCCCTTTAACCCTGTCGTTCAACATTCCGTCGTGGTCACGAACTGAATTGCGCAGCGAGGCGTCGCCTGTCGCGGAGTACGGATAGCACGAGTGCCGACATGCCGCATATCGCGATCAGCGCGGTCAACGCGTTCTTCCCGGCGTGCACGAGCACCCAGCCGCCGACGGCCGGAAAGCCGAACGCACCGAGCGAGTAAGCGACGATGAACCATGTCAGCGCGGCGTGACGATGGATGGCATTGGAATCGTTGACGGCTTGTTCCTGGATCACGGGATAGGCGAGGCCATAGCCAGTTCCGAACAGCACGGCGCTGGTCGGGTGAAAGAGCGTGTGATACGGAACGGCGAACATTGCTGCAATGCCAAGCAGCATCAACATCAGCACGAGTTTCGTCGTGATTTCACGCCGCGAACTGATCACGAGCCGTCCGAGCAGCCAGCGCGCGAGAACGACCGTCACGGTATAGAAGCTGAAGAACGTGCCGGCGTGCGAGCCAGTGCCCTGAACGAGCGGCATCTGGAACGTCAATAAGCCGGAGAAAACACAGGCGCACAAGCCAATCATCGCGATCGAATAAACCGCGCGCGTGCGGAGAATGGCGCCCGAATTCAGTGCCCATGGCTTTTGCGTGTGCGTTGCGGGATTCGGCGACAGCCGTGCGAATGCTTCCAGCATCAACGATCCAGCCATGCACAGCCCCGCGACGACTAGCAGCACGCTTGCAACGCTCCAGTGCAGCGAGCGGATCGCGAACGCGGCTAGCGCCGGCCATGCGCCGATGCCCAGCATTTGTATCGTGCCGAACCGCATGAACCACGAGCCACGATCGGCATTCGTGGTTCGTTCGGCAAGCGCCATTGGAGCGGCGAGACTAAAAGAACCCCAGCCGAAACCGACAAGGAACCCGGGGACGAAACCGATCGCATTCTCTGGCGCGATGACCGTGAAAGCCGCAACGCCCGCGCCCAGGCATAGCGCCGCAATCGCGGTCAAGCGCGCCGCGCCGACGCGCGGCGCGAACCAGTCGGCTAGCGGAAAGCTCACGAACGTGCCGATCACCGCTTGCGCCAACGCAATGCCGGTGTTCAGGTCGGTTCCGCCGGCGGTCCGGAAATGCATCGAGAGCAGAAACGTCGCGCCATAACCGCTGGCGGCGAGCAGCGTGCCGAGTAGAACGAAAAGAGCATGGAATGGTTGCATGCTTCGAACTCTGTTGATCGACAAGGGCAGACATATTAATCCGCCAGCCGGCGCTCAGAGGTTCCAGAATGATTAACCCATACCAAGGTATTAGCTCGCCATCCAGAAATCAGTAAGCCCTGGACATTCCGATCCAGGCCGCTCGACGCGAATTTCCAATACCAAAGTACTAGAGCCTCTTCATTACGCCCCATGTAAGCTTCAGGCTTGACGTGACAGGGATGACCGCATCGCGGCCGGCAATCCGGCGGCTATTCCCTGCAACGGTCGAGTCAGCTATTGAAGTCCAACTGATATCGAGGGTGTCTGCGATGGCCCATTCGCAGACCGTATCGTAGTAGAAGACTATCTTGATGCTAAACACTGAGACCGCGTGGTCCGCTACGACCGCAGCCAACAGAACCGCGGGCATCGTCTATGTCGTAGACGACGACGATTCGGTACGCGAAGCGCTAACGGGTCTGCTGCGCTCGATCGACCTGGAAGTCGACGCGTTCCGCTCCGCTGAAGAGTTCCTCGCGGCGCCCAAGGGCCCGGGACCAGCGTGCCTCGTGCTGGACGTGCGCTTGCGTGGCCAAAGCGGACTGGCGTTGCAGAAGTCGCTATTGACGCAGCAGCGCGCTCCGATGCCCGTTGTCTTCATGACGGGATATGGCGATATCGCCATGACGGTCGAGGCGATGAAAGCAGGGGCCCTGGACTTTCTCACCAAGCCGTTCCGCGATCAGGACATGATCGACGCGGTGGTCGCGGCATTGCAGCGCGACGCACGACGCCTCGAAGCGGATAGCTCGCTGTTCGAGGCTCGCGAACGGTGGGGCGCGCTGACGCCTCGCGAGCGGGAGGTGCTGGTCAACGTCGCGTCCGGTCTGATGAACAAGCAGATCGCTTCCAGAATGCGCATCGCGGAGGTGACGGTCAAGATTCATCGGGGCCAGGCAATGCGCAAAATGAATGTGCGCTCCGTTGCCGATCTCGTGCGTAAAACGGTTGCGCTCGGCGTAGGTCCATCCGGGCAGTAAAGGCGGGTGCGAACGAAGCCCGCAACGTGGCGATCAGCCAACTTCACCGTCTTCAATTCGACCTCAATGCGGCTTTAATCAGCCCGCCTTTCGCGCACCCATTGCATTGCGATGACTTTCGTCGCATGGGATAATCGCGCCACTTTCTGGTCGGCACCAAACTACGCACCTGAACGCAGGTTTCGGCGAACGTTTGAGAATCTCGCGCCTGCTCGCAAAATCAAAACAATGATGGGACTGGCAATTGATTCCGGCATCGTCCTCGATGCGCTGTCCGCGATGGCCTGGACCGCGCTGCCCGACGGTCGGGTCGACTTCGTGAACCGAAAGTGGTCCGAATACACAGGACGGGTGCTCGACACATCATCCGACTTGCAGTGGCGCGACGTGATTTGCGTCGACGACTTGCCGATGCTGCTCGACCGGCAAACCGCCATTCTGGCGTCCGGAGAGCCGGGTGAAATAGCGGCGCGTCTACGGCGCTTCGACGGCCAGTACCGTCGGTTCGTGCTTCAGATCAGTCCGCTGCGTGATGGCGAAGGGCGCATCGTTCGGTGGTGCGGAGTCTGCAATGATGTCGAGGACTTGCGGCGAGCGGAGGAGGCACTGAAGCGAAAGGAGCTCGACCTGCAGTTGATCGTCGAGAGCATTCCCGTGCCCGTCACGGTGATGTCGCCGACAGGCGAAGTCGAAGCTCAGAATCGGCTCACGCTGGAATACTTCGGAAAGTCGTTCGAGGAACTCAAAGCCTGGCGGAGCGGCGGATTCATTCATCCGGAAGACCTCGAGGCGGTGATCGCCGCGCAGGAAGCATCGCTCTCGAACGGCACCGCGCACAATGTAGAGAGCCGTTACCGGCGTGCCGACGGAACCTACCGCTGGTTCAACGTGCGCGGATTTCCGTTGCTCGGCCGGGACGGCAGCATTTTGCGCTGGTTCTTCCTGTCGATCGATATCGAGGACAGCAAGCGTGCGGAAATCACGCTCGCCGCGAGCGAGCGCCACCTCAACGAGACGATCAACGCACTGCCCGCGCTGATCTGGTCAGCGCGCCTGAACGGCACCGGCGAGTTTTACAACCAGCACTACCTCGATTATCTCGGCAGAACGCTGTCGCAGGTGCGAGATTACGGATGGATGGACTCGGTGCATCCGGACGACCGGGCTGGGCTGATGTCGGTGTGGAGCTCCGTGATGGCCAGTCAGTTGCCCGGCGCGGCGGAGGCGCGAATGCAGCGCTACGACGGCCAGTACCGATGGTTTCTGTTTCGCACCAGCCCATTGCGGGACCAGCACGGCAAGGTCGTCAAATGGTACGGCGTCAACATCGACATCGACGATCGCAAGCGCGCGGAGGAGGAGCTGCGGCGCAGCGAAGCATTTCTCGCCGAAGGTCAGGCGCTGGCGCGAATGGGCAACTTCTCGTGGCACGTCGATACGGGCGAGATTGCCTGGTCGGATCAGCTTTATCACATCTTCGAGTTCGAGCCGGGCACTACGGTGACGCTCGATCGTATCGTCGCGCGTTATCACCCGGATGACGTCGGTCTCGCGTTTCAATTGATCGAACAGGTGCAACGCGGCGATAGCGATGTCGAGAGCCAGTATCGCCTGCTGATGCCGGATCAGTCGGTCAAGCATGTGCATTTGCTGGGGCATCGCGCGACTGACCGTCCGGGTGGTCGCGAATACATCGGCACGGCCCTCGATATCAGCCAGCGCCGCCGCTCGGAAGAGGCGCTCGACAAGGCGCGCTCGGAGCTTTTGAATGTCGCGAGGATCACGAGCCTCGGCGCGTTGACGGCTTCGATCGCCCACGAAGTCAACCAGCCGCTGTCGGGAATCGTGACCAACGCCAGCACCTGTCTTCGCATGCTGGCGGCAGTGCCCGCCAACATCGAAGGGGCGCAGGAGACCGCGCGGCGCACGATCCGCGACGGCAACCGCGCGGCCGATGTCATTGCGCGCTTGCGTGCGCTCTTCAGCAAGCGCAGCGTGACGCTGGAGGCGGTCGATCTCAACCATACGGCGCGCGAGGTCGTTGCCCTGATGCAGACCGATCTGGACCGGGCCCGGGTCATCGTGCGCGCGGAGTTCGCGGACGGGCTGCCGTTGGTCGGCTGTGATCGGGTGCAGGTCCAACAGGTGATCATGAATTTGCTGCGCAATGCCGCCGATGCGATGAGCAGCGTCGACGATCGGCCGCGGCGCATATCGGTCAAGACCGAGGCCGACTCCGACGGGATGGTTCGTTTGACCGTGCTTGACTCGGGGGTCGGCTTCGATCCGCAACACGCGGAACGGCTTTTCGATGCCTTTTATACGACCAAGAATGACGGCATGGGCATTGGTCTCGCGATCAGCCGGTCGATCATCGAAAGCCAGAACGGGCGTCTGTGGGCGGCTTTGCCGGATGACGGGCCCGGCGCGAGCTTCGCATTCTGTCTACCCATTTACGGCGGGTAAAGGCGGATAACGGGCATATACATACCTCTGTATGATGGAAGCGCATCGGGGAATCCGGCATTGTCCGGTGTTCGGACCAGGATTCATTCGGAGCCTTTATACGAATCGGCGACCGATATTAGCGAGGTATGCGATGAAGAGACCTGGTGAAACCCAGGGCCGCGTGTCCACGAGCACCCCGCAGGCGGTCCCTGTCGTGTTCGTCGTGGATGACGACGTCTCCGTGCGCGAATCTCTGGAATTGCTGATTCGCAGCGCGGGATGGCAGCCGCAGGTATTCGGATCAGCCCGGCAATTTCTCGCGCACCCGCGTGTTTGCGGACCAAGCTGCCTGCTGCTCGACGTTTCTCTGCCGGATCTGCATGGTCTGGATCTGCAGCGGCAAATCGTGGCCGACCGCGCCGACATGCCGATTATTTTCATCACCGGCTACCCCGATGTGCCCGTTACCGTGCGGGCCATGAAAGCCGGCGCGATCGAATTCTTCACCAAGCCGTTCAACGGTGAAGCCTTGCTCGAGGCCGTTCGCGACGGCATTGAACATAGCCGTCACGCGATCCAAGCGGAGAGCGAACATGCCTCGCTGCGGGCCCGCTATGCCGCGCTGACTCGCCGCGAGCGGGAAGTGATGGCGTTGGTGGTTGCCGGGTTGCTCAACAAGCAGGTGGCGGCCGAACTCGGTATCAGCGAGATCACGGTCAAGGGTCACCGTGGCCGCCTGATGGAGAAAATGGCGGCGAACTCGCTGCCGGAACTCGTGATCATGGCCGCCCAGGTGGGCGGGCAGTTCAGCTCGCGTGTCGGCTCGCCCAAGAGTTTTTCAATCGATTGATACCAAGGTATCGTGGATCGGCCGCCCGGCTTCATGCATGCTTCGAGCCGAGTAGCGGATCCAACGGGACTTGATTGCGGGTAATCATGCTGGTAACGGTGGTCGATGATGACGAAGCGGTGCGGGAATCGCTTCCAGATCTGGTGAGAATGTTCGGTTATGCGGTCAGCGAGTTCCCGTCCGCGGAAGCTTTCCTCGCATCCGAGGTGGTCGATCAGACCGACTGTCTGGTCCTCGACGTCAACATGGCGGGGAAAGGCGGGCTCGGGCTTTTCTGCGAGTTGAAAAGTCTCGGCAAGAAGATTCCCGTCGTCTTCATCACTGCCCACAAGGACGAAGCCATTCGCGAGCGTCTGCTCATGCAGGGCGCGTCTGATTGTCTGTTCAAGCCCTTTAGCGATACCGCACTTCTCGCGGCACTCCAGCTTGCGCTAGGTGAAAACTGAAAGTAGCCCGGTACTTCGGCGCAATACCGAGGCCGTAGCTCCGCGTGCGGATATACCTGCGTATAGGGCGCTAAACCGATCGCCGTATAGTCCGATCCGTTGATCGGATGGTGCCATGTCACGTGTGCCCATAAGCTTGATCGAGTCGACTTTAAACTACTCGAGAGGAGATGGAGCGTGGCAAAACTGATTGACGAACGTCGCCGGCAAATCCTGCGAACCGGCCTTGCAGGCGTTGCGATAGCGGGATCGGGAGTTGCCGGATTGGCTCGCGCGCAGCCGGTGTCCGCGAGCACGAACGCCGCCTCCTTCGGTGAGATTCGCCGGGTTCACGCAAATGGCTTAAGCATCGGCTACGCCGATGTGGGCCCGAAAGAAGGTCCGGTCGTCATCCTGCTGCACGGCTGGCCCTACGATATCTACAGCTTCGCCGAGGTCACGCCGATACTCGTGGCGGCCGGACATCGGGTGCTCGTGCCGTATTTGCGCGGCTATGGTCCGACGCAATTTCTATCGGCGGACACCCCGCGCAATGGCCAGCAAGCCGTTGTCGCCGTCGATATCGTCGCGTTCATGGACGCGCTGAACGTCAGGCAGGCGGTGATCGGCGGATTCGATTGGGGCGCGCGCACCGCCAACATCGTCGCCGCGCTGTGGCCCGAGCGCTGCAAGGCGCTCGTCTCCGTCAGCGGTTATCTGATCGGCAGCCAGGCGGCCAACGAGAAGCCATTGCCGCCGCAGGCCGAGCTGGCCTGGTGGTATCAGTTCTATTTCTCCACGGCGCGCGGCCAGGCGGGCTATGCGCAGAACAGTCACGATTTCAACAAGCTGATCTGGCGTCTCGCGTCGCCGCAGTGGCGCTTCGATGACGCAACCTACGAACGCACGGCGGCCTCGTTCGACAACCCCGATCATGTGGCGGTGGTGATCGACAACTATCGCTGGCGTCTGGGGCTCGCGCATGGCGAGGCCAAGTACGACGACATCGAGAAAAAGCTTGCGCAATCGCCGGCGATCGCGGTGCCGACCATCACACTCGAAGGCGACGCCAACGGCGCGCCGCATCCGCAGCCGGCCGCGTACGCCGCGAAGTTCACCGGCAAGTACCAGCACCGCGACATCAGCGGCGGCATTGGCCACAATCTGCCGCAAGAGGCGCCCAAGGCGTTCGCGGACGCGCTGCTGCGAGTCCAGCGTCTTTAACGGAAGAGTGCGCGAAATGATGCTCGCTCGCTTCGGGGCGCCGCTTGCCGCAGCGGTGCTCGTGCTTGCGGCAGCGGCGAATCAGGGCGCCGCTGCCGCGGATGCAACGAGCGCCGAGTCGCCCATCTACGGCGTGACGATTCCCAAGGGCTACCGGCAATGGCAGATGGTCGCTCCGGCGGAGGAAGCCGCGCCGCTAGACGAACTGCGCGTGGTGCTGGGCAATCCGCTTGCGATCAAGGCAATCGAGAGCGCCACGCAGCCGTTTCCGGACGGAACCGTTCTGGTCAAGCTGGCGTACAGAAAGAAGCAGTCGGACGACTTTGCGCCGGCGACCGTGCCGGGCGAACCGACCACGCTGCAGGTCATGGTGAAAGACTCGCGCCGCTATGCATCGACGGGCGGTTGGGGCTTTGGACGTTTCATCAACGGTGTGCCCGCGGATGCCGCGCAGCATCAGACGTGCTTTGCGTGCCATGCCGCGCTCGTCAAGGATCGCGACTACGTTTTCACGCGATACGCGCGTTGACCTGAACGCCTTTGCGGCAGCTCGCTCGTGATCGTTCGGCTTCGCATGGAGTCATGGGCGCGCCGTCGAGTCCGCCGTTCCCGCTCGGTGAGCCCATAGAAATGCGCCGGCATAGCCGGCGCGATCTCCCACGATGAAACCGGCAGGATCAGGGCGCTGCGTAGAGCGTCAGCTTGCTCGACACCGACTGCACGCCCGGCACTTTCGACGCGACATCCTGAGCGAGCTGGTCCTGCGATTCGTCGAGAATGGTGCCCGCCAGCGTGACCTTGCCCGTGCGCGTATTCGCGAATACGGCGATGTCCGTGTCGTTCAGTTGTTTGGAGCTGAACAGAGCCTCGCGGACCTTCTTCGCCAGTGCGTGATTGGCGGCGCGATCGGCGCGCATCTCCGCGCGAAGCTGCTCTTTGGTCGGAGCGGCGTTGTCGGCGGGGGGCGTCGCGGCTTGTACGAGTGCGGCCGATGACAGCAAAACGGCTAGAGCACCCGTGAGTGCCTTGTGGCGTAACGTCATGGAATCACCTGTTGACGAGGGATTGAGGAGGAGTCTTGAATGTGGGTCTTGCCCGCTCGAAAGCATAGTCTGCTGTCCGTCTCTTCTCTATCAGACATTCGGTGCCGAACCCTATACGGATGTCAACACAGCGTTATACCTTTGGATATGGCTGCGAGCCTGCGCACATGCAATTGCGCGTCAATCACCAATGCGTATTTGTCGACCTGGAGAAACTCATAATGTCCCGTTACAAATAACGAAGTACCAGACAACATGCGGATACAAAGTGCGCGCTAAATGATGCCTGCGTGCATGACCGATCAATCCGACAAAGCGGCATAACCATCGTTCGGATTGGCGAAGACCAACGACGACTCCCGGGAGAATCCATGAAAGAACTTTGGCGCCTGAGTGCAAGCGAACTTGCGACGCGGATCAGGAACGGTGACGTATCGGCAAAAGAGGCCGCGCAATCCGCATTGGAGCGTCTCGAATCGGTGAATCCGGTGCTGAATGCGATCGTTGCGTACCGGCCAGAAGCGGTGATTCAGCAGGCCGAGGCGGTGGACCGCGCGCGCGCTCGTGGCGACAAGCTGGGGCCGCTCGCCGGCGTTCCGGTGACGGTGAAGATCAACATCGACCAGCGCGGCTTTGCGACGACGAACGGAGCGCGCAGTCACGAGAACCTCGTCGCGCAAGTGAACAGCCCGCTCGTCGACAACCTGGAAAAGGCGGGCGCAGTGTTGCTGGGCCGCAGTAACTCGCCGACCTTTGCGTTGCGCTGGTTCACATCGAACCAGGTGCACGGCAAAACCTTCAATCCTCGAGACCGCTCGCGCACACCGGGTGGGTCGTCGGGCGGCGGCGCTGCCGCCGTTGCGGCGGGCATTGGACAACTCGCGATCGGCACCGATATCGGCGGTTCGATCCGCTATCCCGCGTATGCCTGCGGTGTTCATGGAATTCGCCCGAGCCTGGGACGCGTGCCAGCGTATAACGCGACGTGGCCGGAACGCCCGATCGGTCCTCAACTGATGTCGGCGGCGGGCCCGATGGGTCGAACGATCGCGGACCTGCAACTGGGTCTGCTGGCGCTGTCGGCACCGGACGTTCGCGACCCCTGGTATGTGCCGATGCCGCTGGTCGGCGCCGACGCGCCGAAGCGCGCGGCGTTGTGCCTGCGTCCCGGCGGTTTGCGGATCGCTCCGGAAGTCGAAACGGCGCTGCGCGAAGCCGCGCGCAAGCTCGTCGATGCCGGTTGGACGGTCGATGAAATCGATGACACGCCGCCGATTCGCGACGCGGCGCAGGTTCAGGAGCGGCTGTGGCTTGGAGATGGATTCGATGCGCTGGCAAATTCGGTCGAGAGCGATGGCGACCCGGGCGCGGCCGCGGTGGTCGCGGCGGCGCGGCTGAAGGTAGTCGACCTGCCGGTCGATGTCATCAAGGATTCGCTCGTCAAACGTACCACCTTGATGCGGCAGTGGCGGACGTTCTTCGATCGCTATCCGGTTCTGATCCTGCCCGTATCGGCGGAGCTGCCGTTTCCTGACGATCTGGATCGCGAGGGGATCGAAGGGTTCGAGCGCGTGTGGGAGTCGCAACTCACGATGCGAGCGCTACCCGCGATGGGCTTGCCGGGTCTCACGGTCACGACTGATCTGGTGAATGGAGTTCCGGTAGGCGTTCAGATCGTTGCCGCGCATTTCAGGGAGGACCTGTGCCTGCAGGCCGGTCTTGCAATCGAAGAGCGCAGTGCGCCGGTGTCGGTAGTCGATCCGGTAGCGGACTGACCATCCATACACGAAGCCGCGAAACAGAATCGAGCAATGAATGGAAGAAAGGACCATGCGTGAAATCAATGGAGGCTATATCAATGGCGAGTTCGCGCGCTTGCATGGCGCCGAGACCATCGAGTCTCTAAACCCCGCCACTGAGCAACCGATTGCGACGGCCCGGCTCGCCGATCGCGACGACGCCCGAAATGCAATCGCCGCGGCATGTGCCGTTCAGCCATTCTTGCGCGATACGTCGAAAGCCGAGCGCATCGGCATGCTGCACAGCCTGCAGTCAGCGATCCTCGCTCGTACCGACGACATTCGTGAGGCCACCATCGAGGAATACGGCGGCCCATTGGCGCGGGCGCAGTGGGTCAGTCAATACGCGTCCGATTGCCTGTCGAGAACGGCCGACCTGTTGAAGGATTTTCCGTTCGAACGACAGATAGGCGACGCAAGCGTACGTCTCGAACCAGTGGGCGTCTCCGCGCTGATCGTTCCATGGAACAGCATCGCGGGGACGATTTGCAGCAAGCTGGCGTCCGCGCTCGCGGCGGGCTGCGCAACCGTGATCAAGCCGAGCGAGCTGGCTCCTCTGCAGACGCAGGTGGTGACGGAAGCCTTGCACGCAGCGAAGCTCCCTGCCGGCGTCGTGAACGTTGTGCTGGGACGCGGCAGTGACGTCGGCGACGAACTGAGCATCAACCCAGGCGTCAGGAAAATCTCGTTCACGGGTTCGACTTCAACGGGCAAGCACATCGCCCGCGCCGCTGTCGATACGATGAAGCGGGTGAGCCTGTCATTGTCGGGAAAATCGGCGTCGATCGTGTTACCCGATGCCGATCTCGACAGTGCAATTCCTCTCGCGCTGAACGCGGCCTTCATGAACAACGGCCAGGCTTGCGTGAACGGTACGCGTCTGCTGGTTCCGCGGATCAGGTTGAAAGAGGTGCTGTCTCTGGTCGAACGTACGGTTTCGGCCATGCGGGTTGGCGATCCACGCGACCCGGCGACGGCAATTGGGCCGCTGTCGACGCGCAGTCAGTACGAGCGCATCCAGCGGTACATTCATGTCGGCCTTGCGCAAGGGGCTACGCTGGTAGCCGGCGGCGAAGGCCGCCCAGACGGTTTGACCCAAGGCTTCTTCGTCAAGCCGACGGTTTTCGCTGACGTGCATCCGGAGATGGATATCGCGAAAGAGGAAATCTTCGGCCCGGTACTTTGCGTTCTCGCGTACGACTCAGAAGAAGAAGCCATCAGCATAGCCAACGACTCGAGCTACGGCCTGCAGGCCTATGTCTTTTCCGGACGGCAAGAACATGGCGTCGCGATTGCGTCGGCGCTGGAGGCGGGCAGTGTGCTGGTCAATCGCATCGTCCCGGAAACGATGGCGCCTTTTGGCGGCGTAAAGCAGTCCGGGATCGGCCGCGAATTCGGCGTGTATGGCCTCGAGGCATTCCTCGAGCCGAAGTCGATCGTGTCTCCGAAGCACTGATCACGCGCACGCAACAGCTATATCACCACAGAACCTGATCCATTGAGGAGGTCTTGATGAGTCGTATCGATATCTATGAAAAACTGAGCCAGCTCGGCATCAGTCTGCCGACTGCCGGCGCGCCGGCGGCCGCTTACGTGATGTGTCGTCAGACGGGAAGCAGCGTCTATCTATCCGGTCACATTGCGAAGCGCGATGGCAACGTCTGGGTGGGGAAACTCGGCGAAACATTGGCGACGGAGGAAGGCAAACAGGCCGCCCGATTGACCGCGATCGATGTACTGGCCTCGCTGCACACCTTTCTGGGCGATCTGAATCGGGTACAGGGGATCATCAAGCTCATGTGCCTCGTCAATTCGGCGCCCGACTACACCGAGCAGCATCTGGTGACCAACGGCGCGTCCGAACTGCTGGCTGAAATCTTTGGAGAGGACGGCAAGCATGCGCGTTCCGCTTTCGGCGTCGCTCAGATTCCGCTGGGTGCGTGCCTTGAACTGGAAATGACGGTACAAGTGGCCTAGGTTCGCGCGGCAGGCGCGCGCCTCAGCGCGCCAGCAGCGAAACCGTCGCGATGCCGAGAATCGTCATGATCAGCGACGTGCTCACGTGAATCGCCACTTCGCCAGCCGCCCAGCCGAGCCGGCCGTCCTGCAGGCGCTGCACGACTTCCGCGGAGAACGTCGAGAACGTCGACAGCCCGCCCATCAGACCGGTGATGACGAACAGCCGCCATTCCGGCGAGAGCTGGGGCACCCGCGCGAAGCCCGCGACCGCCACGCCGATGATGTAGCCGGCGATCACGTTGGCGGCGAGCGTGCCAAGCGGCAGGTCAGTAAAGAGTGGGTTCAGTCGAAAGCCGAGGAACCAGCGAAACAGCGAGCCGAGTGCGCCGCCAATCGCGACAGCGAGAAAAGACCAATACATGGAAGAGGATCGAACCGGGAATGTCGACAAACCGGTTGATGCGGGCGAGATGATGCCGCGTCCGCATAGCCGGGCGTAGCAGGCATCATCAGCCCCATGGGCGGTTAATGGAGAATGCCATCTCCAGCCGCGAAGTCTAACATCGGCGCGCGGATTTTGGGGACAGGCGTGTGGTCCGTGCCTTTCCCCGCGAGCGCCGCCTTTTCACTCCGGCGTCGCCGAAATCTTGTGAATCGACAGATCGGCGCCGTTGTATTCCTCTTCCTGATCGAGCCGCAGACCGACCGTCATGCGGATCACGCCATACACGACCGTGCCGCCGATCCCCGACACGACGATCCCGCCGAGCGTGCCGATGATCTGCGAGGCGAACGACACACCGCCCAGCCCGCCGAGCGCGTGGGTGCCGAAGATGCCGGCCGCGATGCCGCCCCATGCGCCGCACAGGCCGTGCAGCGGCCACACGCCAAGCACGTCGTCGATGCGCCAGCGGTTCTGCACGCAGGTGAACATATAGACGAACAGCACGCCGGCGATGCCGCCCGTGATCAGCGCGCCGAGCGGATGCATGATGTCCGAGCCCGCGCACACCGCGACGAGCCCCGCGAGCGGGCCGTTGTACGTGAAGCCCGGGTCGTTGCGGCCCGCGAACCACGCGCTCAGCGTGCCGCCGACCATCGCCATCAGCGAGTTGACCGCGACGAGGCCGCTGATCTTGTCGAGCGTCTGCGAGCTCATCACGTTAAAGCCGAACCAGCCGACCGTCAGCACCCATGCGCCGAGCGCGAGAAACGGAATGTTCGACGGCGGATGCGCGGCGATGCCGCCGTCGCGGTGATAGCGGCCGTGGCGCGCGCCGAGCAGCAGCACGGCCGGCAGCGCGACCCAGCCGCCGAACGCGTGCACCACCACCGAACCCGCGAAGTCATGGAACGGCGCGCCGAACGCCTGCGTGAGCCAGTCCTGAATGCCGAAACGGTCGTTCCACGCGATGCCTTCGAAGAACGGATAGACGAAGCCGACCAGTACGAACGTCGCGAACAGCTGCGGATTGAACTTGGAGCGCTCGGCGATGCCGCCGGACACGATCGCGGGGATCGCGGCGGCGAACGTCAGCAGGAAGAAAAAGCGCACGAGCGCATAGCCGTTGTGCTGGGCGAGCGTCGCGGCGCCGTCGAAAAACTGCACGCCGTATGCGATCGTGTAGCCGATGAAGAAGTACGCGATCGTCGACACCGCGAAGTCCACCAGAATCTTGACCAGTGCATTGACCTGGTTCTTCTTGCGCACGGTGCCGAGCTCCAGGAAGGCGAATCCTGCGTGCATCGCCAGCACCATGGCGGCGCCGATCAGAAGAAACTCGGTATCGGCGCCGTATTTCAGACTTTCCATCGATATGTCCCGCTTGTGCCAAAAAAGTGCGCTATGTGAGCAAGAAGCGGGCCAAAGTTGTGCCGGCCGCGTCGACCCGGTGCAATCGGACACCGGGCTGGGAATCCGATGGTTTCGAACGATGCGCCGTCTGAACTCGTCATGCACCTCAAAAGAGAGGCGAAGCACAACAAAAGTGCATAAATCGCCGAGGCTGCGAAGGATGACCCACACAAGGGCGAAATATTCGATTTAAATTACATCTTTATTCGGAATCCTGACGCAATAAGATGCTGACGGGGCGCGCCGATGCCCAATCCTGGCGCGCAGTGGACCAACGGGAACCGCGCCTATCGACGGGTTCGTGCCCCTCTTTCTTTTCCCGCGCAAACGCCCACATAATGTGCCGACTCCATAAAAGATCCGTCGGCCAACCCTCCCATGGGCACGCATGAGACTGACCACTAAAGGCCTGCTGCTGATCGCGATCCCGGCCGTCTTCGAACTCGCGCTGCTCACTGGCGTGGTGAAGGCGCAGGCCGATGCGACGATGGCCGAGCAGCGGGCGATGCATAGCGAGGAGGTGCTGCGCCAGAGCACGGCGATTCTCGATCCGGTGCTGTCCGAATCGGTCGCGCTGCGCGGCGCGGTACTTGCCAACGACGCGCGCTTCACGACCCCGATCGCGGTATGGATGGACGTCGACCGGCGCATCGACGAGCTCGTCGATCTCGTCGGCGACAATCCCGCGCAGGTCGAGCGCGTGGTCGAGGTGCGCCAGGCGGTGCAGGCGTACCGCCAGTGGTCCGATCGCATCCAGGACATGCTGCACGCCGGGCGGCGCGCCGAGATTCTCGCGCGCTTCGACGATCTCGCCCAGGCCGACGTGCTCGATCATTTCCGTTTGCAGGTGAGCGCGTTCCAGGCCGAGGAGCGCCGTCTCGACATGTCGCGCTCGAATGCCGTCGCCGCCGTGCGCGAGCGGGAGCAGACGCTGATCGTCGCGGCCGCGTTGGGCTCGCTGCTGTTCGTCGCGCTCGCCATCTGGATGTTCACGCGCGGCGTGCGCGGCCGGCTCGCGCTGCTGTCCGACAACGCGGGGCGGCTTGCCGGCAACGAGCCGCTCGCGCCGCTCGGCGCGGGTCGCGATGAGATCGCGCGACTCGATCTGACCTTGCACGAGACGAGCCGCCGTCTGCTCGAAGCCGAGCGCATCGAGGCGCGTTTTCACGCGGACCTCGAGCGCCGCGCCGCCGAGCTCGCGCGCATCAACGAGACGCTGCGCCAGCAGACTCAGGAAAACGAAATGTTCATCTACAGCGTGTCGCACGATCTGCGTGCGCCGCTCGTGAACCTGCAGGGATTTTCGAAGGAGCTGATTCGCGCCTGCGACGAATTGCGCGACACGGTGCGCGGCTCGTCCCTCGCGCTCAGCACGCGCGAGCGGATCGAGCGGATCGTCGACGAGGACATCGGCGAGGCGCTGCACTATCTGCAGACCGCGGTGCTGCGCGCGTCGCACATCATCGACGCGCTGCTGCGGCTGTCGCGTGTCGGACGTGTCGAGTACCGCCGCCAGAAGGTCGATGTGGGCGACATCGTGCAACGCGTCGTCGATGCGATGCAGGGCTCGATCCGCGCGCGGCGCGCGCGTGTGACGGTCGGCGAATTGCCCGCGGTATGGGGCGATCCGACCGCGCTCGAACAGATCTTCGCGAACCTGATCGGCAACGCGGTCAATTATCTGGACCCGGCGCGCGAGGGCCGCGTCGAAATCGGCACGACGCCCGCACCGCCGGGCGTGCATTCGCTGCGAATCTTCTATGTGCGTGACAACGGCCTCGGCATTCCGTCGATCGCGCTGCCGCGGCTGTTCACCGCGTTCCAGCGCCTGCACGGCAACCCGACGGCCGGCGACGGCGAGGGCATCGGCCTCGCGCTCGTGCGGCGGATGGTCGAGCGGCATGGCGGGCGAGTGTGGGCGGAATCGAAGGAGGGGGCGGGCACGACCTTCTATCTGTCGCTGCCAGAGGCGGCGGGTGCCGCGCGCGCGGAACCGGCCGCGGCTGGCGCGCCAGCGCTCGCCGCGGCAAGTCTGGCGGCGGCTCCGGCTCCGGCTCCGGCGGCGCGCGGTGTGCGCGAGAGCATGCTGGGCGCCACGGGGTCGGGCTTCAGCGCCGGAAGCGGGTTGCCCGCGCCTTCGATAGACGCGGTGCGAGGCATCACTACGCGGTAGGGGCGCTCGATCGCGCGATGCGGATGGCGTCCTGCCGTCGCTTAACCGGCGAAAATCCGCCGCGGCTTCAGCAGTCTTCGGCCGCGCACCGACCAGTAGCAACTGCATGCCAGCAGCACGGCGATGCCGGCGGACGACTCGGCCGGCGTTGTCCGAACGCCGGCAATCCCCTCGACGGCAAACAGGCCGTTCGTCACAGCCAGCAGCGCCGCCCACAGCGCGCACGCGGCCTGCATCAGCAAACGCGTTCCCTTCATATGCCGGGCGCGGGTGTCGTGCGACCAGGTGGGCGGTCGGCGCCCGCAGAAGAAGACGATCATCATCAGCATGACGACGAGGGTGACGATCCAGTCGATCAGTTTCATCGAAACAGCACTCCCTAAAAGCAGCCGCGACTATAGGGAGGTGTTTCGTCTACAACCGTCGGAAGTTTCTGAAATGTGGGAGGCCGCTGAACGATATCGAGGCGAGCGCCGCTGCATGTCGACGCCCTTTGCGGGATGCATCAATCCTCGCGGGGTTCAGGATCGAATCCAGCCTTTGCCAAGCCTTCAGTGAAGACGGCAAGGTTTTCGTCGCGCTGGATCGGCATCCAGTCGGACAAGTTGCCGAGGCGCAAGTCGGGAATCAGTTCGCGTAAGCGAATCGCGGCTTGTCGAGCTTCCGCTGCTTTCCCGAGCCAGGCCTCGCTCGCGGCGAGCGTTGCGTAGGCCATGCCGAAACCCGGCAAATCCCGGATGGCTTTCTCGGCCCACGCGGCGGCTTCGACGAAGTTGCCCATGAACAAATGCGCGGCCGACAAGCCGAACTGCATTCGGTAGCGTTCTGGATCCAGCGGGCTCAACTGCATCGCATGGGCAAATTGCCCGATCGCCTGTTCAGTCTCGCCATGCCACAAGCGGAGAAATGCGCTGAGAAACCACGCGGCGGCAAGATTGGGATTCAACTCGAGCGCCCGATCCAGCAAGGCGATACCTTCGGGCAGGTTGCCGGCCAGATGCGATAGCGCATGACCGCTGCGCGCGAGAGCTACGGCGTCGTACTTGCCCAACTCCACGGCACGACGCGCCCACCGGGCGCCTTCGGCCATTTCCGTTGGGCGATCGTGCATCCAGCCATTGATCTTGCGCCAGCAGTGACACCAGGCCGCCATCGCATACGCCGATGCAAGCTCAGGGTCGCACGCAAACGCGCGCTGAAATAACGGCAACGCTTCATCGATCGCTTCGCGGCTGCCTTGATGAAGCTGCGCCATGCCGCGCAGGTAGTAGTCGTAGGCACGCAGACTTTCGGTCGGTTTGAACCGCGCGCGAGCGATCTCCGCCTGTTCGACCTGCGGCGCAATCGCACCGACCACGCTGTCGGCGATCTGGTCCTGGAACTCGAAAATATTGTCGAGCACGCCCTCGAAGCGGCCAGCCCAATGGGTCGCGCCGGTGCCCGCGTCGACGAGCTGGCCGGTGATGCGAACGCGCCCCTGTGCCTGCCGCCAACTGCCTTCGAGCACGTAGCGCACGCCGAGCTCACGGCCGATCTGCTTCACGTCCACGTTGCGATGCTTGTAAGTGAAGCTCGAATTGCGCGCGACGACGAACAACCAGCGGTATCGCGACAGCGCGGTGATGACGTCCTCGATCACGCCGTCGGCCAGATAGTCCTGCTCCGGGTCGCCGCTGAGATTGACGAAAGGAAGGATGGCGATGGAAGGCTTGCTGGCCTGCGCCGCATCCGGCGATGACGTCTCGGTCGCCGTCGCTGTCTTCTCGCTGGCCTGATCAGATGCCGGATGTTCGGTGACGTCGGCGACAAACCGGAATCCCTTGCGCGCCACGGTTTTGATCACGCGCTGCTGCTGACCGTCATCGCCGACCGCGCTGCGTGCGGCGTTGACGTGACTGGCCATGGTGGATTCGGAAATCACGCGGCCGTCCCACACCGCATTGATCAACTCATCACGACCCACGACCCGGTTGCGATGGCTCGCCAGATAAACCAGCAGATCGAACACTTTCGGCGTCGTGGCGACCGCTTGTGAAGCGCGGCGCAAGTCGCGACGCTCCAGGTCCAGCGTGCAGTCAGCGAAAACCCATTGCATTGGGGACTCCAGAGCGAGAAAGCCGCCAGCTACGCGCTACCCGGCGCGCTGATGAAGCGGATCAAGGAATTTTGGACGGAAATACAAGGCGCAGGCAAAGCGGCGCCGGCGGCTGGAAATGATACTGCACCCATCGGATCAACCAGCAAGCGCTTCGTCAACCGAACCGGAGGAGTGGAACATGAAAGTGGTCGTCATGGGTGGCAGCGGACTGATCGGCTCCAACGTGGTGCGGCGGCTTCGCCGCGATGGTCACGACGTGGTGGCCGCATCCCCGTCGACCGGAGTGGACTTGATGACCGGCGAGGGCTTGGCGAAAGCGCTCGAAGGCGCGCAGGTCGTCGTCGATGTCGCCAACGCACCGTCCTTCGAGGACGAGGCCGTGATGACTTTCTTCCAGACGGCGGGCCGCAACCTGTTGGCCGCCGAACACGCGGCGGGCGTCGAGCACCATCTCGCTCTGTCGGTCGTAGGCACGGAACGCCTGCAGCAAAGCGGGTATTTTCGCGCCAAGGCCGCGCAGGAGACGCTGATCCAGGCGTCGACCGTTCCGTACACGCTGCTGCGTGCGACGCAGTTCTTCGAATTCGTCGGCGGCATCATCGAGGCCAGCTCCCAGCGAGGCGAGGTGCGTCTTTCGCCCGCGCTGATCCAGCCGGTCGCCGCCGACGACGTCTCCGCAGTCCTCGCCGATCTCGCAGCGGGGGTGCCGCTGAACGACACGACTGAAGTCGCCGGTCCGGACCGCTTCCCACTCGACGAGCTCGCCCGCAAGTTCCTCGCCGCGCACAAGGATCCACGCACGGTGATCGCCGATATCCACGCCCGCTATTTCGGCAGCGGACTGGACGACCGCACGTTGGTCGCCGGCAGCGGTCATCGCGTCGGCCCGACACGCTTCCACACCTGGCTCAGCCGCTCCGTCGCGAAAGACTGAACCGCATTCCCGCAACGATTTTTCCTTTCTTCAACCGCCCAAAGGACATGCCATGACCCAGCGCATCGACTACCAGCAGCAATCCCCGGAACTGTTCAAGAAGTTCGTCGAGTTCAGCCTCGTGCTCAAGAAGTCGGCCATCGAGGAAACCATCCGCCATCTCGTCGACATCCGCGCGTCGCAGCTCAACGGCTGCTCGTTCTGCGTCGACATGCACGTGAAGGAAGCCACGATCCATGACGAGCGTCCGTTGCGCCTTCATCACGTGGCCGTGTGGCGCGAGTCCAACCTGTTCACGCCGCGCGAGCGTGCGGCGCTCGCCTGGACCGAGGCGCTGACCCATATTTCGCCGCTCGGTGTGAGCGATGAAATCTACGATCGCGTGCGGACCCAGTTCTCGGAGAAGGAGTTGTCCGACCTGACCTTCCAGGTGATGTCGATCAACGCGTGGAATCGGGTCAACATCGGCTTCCGCATCCCGCCGGGCATCTACGACAAGGCTTTTGGCGTGGACAAGTCCGGTCTGGCCTGATCGATCAGCATAGGAGCACCGTCATGCATATTTCCAGATGGGTGATCGCATCGCTGCTGCTGGCAGCGGGCGCCGCACACGCGCACGAGCCGCCGCAGGCGCAAGTTTCGCCGCTGACGACCAAGGCGCTGGCAGACTATCCGGGCAAGGAAGTCACGGTGCTCTCGGTCGAGTATCCGCCCGGCAGTGCGGACCCGGTGCATCGGCATGATGCGCACGGCTTCATCTACGTGCTGGAAGGCTCGATCGTGATGGGTGTGCGCGGCGGCAAGACCGTCACGCTGAAGCCGGGCCAGACCTTTTACGAAGGTCCGAACGACGTGCACACGGTCGGGCGCAATGCCAGCAAGACCAGGCCGGCTAAATTCCTGGTTTTTCTGCTGAAGGATGCCGGTGCGCCGATTCTGACGCCGGCGAATTGACTGGCCCGTTGATATTCGCGCAACCGCGATTCAGGCGAGCAGCGGCTCGGCGAATACCGAACCGCTGCTTTTCTTCGCCTACGCAGCGAAGTCGGTGGATGACGACAGGTCCTTCCAGGCTTCCGTTTCCTGCGTCACATAAGCGTTTTTCGCGGCGATCGCGGCCAGCGTGTCCGTCCCGAGCGGCAGGCGCAACGGCGGGGACGCCGCGTCGACCAGCGCGATCATCGCGGCGGCAAGCCTGGCCGGGTCGCCGGGCTGGTTGTGATTCAGTTGCATGGCCTTGCGGCGAACCGCACCCGAGGTTTCGTCGTAATCGTCGATCACGTCCGGCGCAACGACCAGCGACGAAGCATCGAGAAAGTCCGTGCGGAAATACCCCGGCTCGACGACTGTCGCGTGAATGCCGAGCGGTTTCAACTCGGCATGCAGCGCTTCGGTGATGCCTTCGACGGCAAACTTCGTCGACGAATAGACGCCAAAGCCCGCCGCGGCACGATAGCCGCCGATCGACGAAATATTGATCACGTGGCCCGAGCGGTTCGCGCGCATCGCCGGCAATACGGCGCGGGTGACGTTGAGCAAGCCGAAGACGTTGGTGTCGTACATGCGACGCACGTCCTTGTCGGCGGATTCTTCCACCGCGCCGAGCAGACCGAACCCGGCGTTGTTGACCAGCACGTCGATGCGGCCGAATTTTTCGACTGCGGCCTGCACCGCCGCCTTTGCCTGCGCTTCGTTGGTCACGTCCAGCTCCACCGGCAGCAACGCAGCCGACTCGCCAAGCCGCTCGGTGATCGCCGCGACTTTGCGTCCGGCGGCCACCACCGCGTTGCCGTCTGCAAGCGCGGCTTCGGCAATCAATGCGCCGATGCCTCGCGACGCGCCGGTGATGAACCATACCCGCTTGAAACCGCCCTGTTGAATGTTTGCCATGATGTGTCTCCTACGTGTGAGTGATGAAGTGATGCCATCGTAGGCTCAGCGATTGACACAAACTAGCCGTACTTCGCTGGAGACATAATCAACTTATATTTGCGAATCGACGGCTCCGGCAGGATTGGCAGGCGGAACCACGGTCTGCCTCGCCGCGGTGACTCGAAGCGGCCGCGCGGCGCAACGGCGGTATCATGAGCACGTCTTAGCATCTGCGAGCCGCTCGGCGCGGCTTCTTTCTGATCATGATTTCATTTGTTTCCTCATCCTTATTGCGCCGCGCGGCGGTCGTCATCTTCGTGTTCGGCGCGCTGGCCGCGTGCCAGAAAAACGATGCTTCGGCCGGCCAGGTCGCGGGCAAGCTCAACGACGCCGCGCAGCTTGCCGGTCAGAAGCTCGATCAGGCAGCGAGCTACGTCGGCCAACAGGTCACGGCGACCAAGGACGCCGCACAGCAGAACCTCGACTCGGCCTCTGCGCCGTCGATCAGGATCGACCCGGCCGCGCTCGCGTCGAGCGCGCAGGCCAACCTGCAGAACGCGGCGAGCGCGGCCAACGCTCAGCTCGGCAGGGCCGCGTCGATCACGGGCCAAGGCCTCGAAACGGCGGGGCGCAAGCTGCAGGCGTGGTCGGCGCAGAATGCGACCTCGTCGGCTTCGGCGAGCGCATCGACCGAGTCTGCCGACGCGCAGAAGCAGATGGACAAATGACCCGCGCTCGGTTCGATCCGGCTTTCGCCGTTTGACTTTAGAGGTATATGTAATTACGATGGTTACACATTGTCGTTGCGGGACGGATCTGCTGTGAACACGAGTAGCCGGTTTGCCTTTGCCGTGCATGTGCTCGCACTGCTGTCGTTACAGGGCGGCGTGCCGTTGTCGTCGGAGATAATTGCGGGCAGCGTGAACACGAATCCCGCGCTGATCCGCCGGCTGCTGGCGATGCTCTCGGAGGCCGGCCTCACCACGTCGCAGATGGGCGCCGGTGGCGGCGCGTTGCTCGCGCGGCGGCCGGAACAGATCACGCTGCTCGACGTCTATCGCGCCGTAGAGGACGCGCAGTTGTTCGCGTTGCATCGCGAGGAGCCGAATCCCGAGTGCATGGTGGGGCGCAATATCCAGAGCGTGCTGAGCGGAATCATCGACGAAGCGCAGCAGGCGATGGAAGCGGCGCTCGCCGCACGCACGCTCGCCGATGCGACCGCCGACGTGGTCCGCTCGGAGAAGCATCGCGAGCGCAAGCGCCGGGCTTGACGGTGCCTAAGCAATGAACGGGGTGAGAGCCCCGCTTTTTTTCTCGCTATATGTAACTGTGACAGTTACATATAAAACAACCTGAGGAGTACGCTGATATGAGCAAGCAATTGAAGATCGCCTTGTTTGGCGCGACCGGCACGATCGGATCGCGGATTGCCGCGGAAGCCGCGCGTCGCGGGCATCAGGTGACGGCGCTGGTGCGCGATCCGGCGCGCGTGCCGGCCGGCGTCGCGAATCTGCATGCGGCGCAGGCCGATCTGCTCGACGCCGCGAGCGTCGGCGCGGCGGTGCGCGGTCAGGACGTCGTGGCAAGCGCGTATGCGCCGCCGCAAGGCGATCTCGCCACGCTGACGCAAGCCACGCGCGCGCTGGTCGAAGGGGTGCGCGCGGCGGGGCTGAAACGCGTCGTCGTGGTAGGCGGCGCGGGCTCGCTCGAAGTCGCGCCGGGCAAGCAGCTGGTCGATACCGACAGTTTTCCGCCCGCGTACAAGGGCATCGCGCTCGCGCACCGCGACGCGTTCGACTACTACCGCGGCGTGACCGATCTCGACTGGACGTTCTTCGCGCCGGCCGCGCTGATCGCGCCGGGCGAGCGCACCGGCAAGTTCCGCACGGGCGCGAACACGCTGATCGCGGACGCGGACGGCAACAGCCGCATTTCGGCCGAAGACTACGCGATCGCGTTCGTCGACGAACTGGAGCAGGGCCGCTTCGTCCGCCAGATCGCGACGGTCGCGTACTGACGACCGGCGCATCGAATCCGCCGGCCGCGCAAGCGTACTAACATTCGGTTACGCATGTTCGGGCGCGCCGGGCGTAACTGCGGCTACACTGGCGTCTGCCGTTTTCTCACGGATTGCCATGCAGTCATGCCCGTCGCGGCGTGAGTCCGAGGCTGCGCCGTCTGGCGGCGGGCAGCAGCCGGCGATTCTCACCGCCACTCATCTCTCCTCCGATCACACCGCTCGCGACACTGCCAGCGGCGACGTCCGTCCGCGCGTGAGCGCATATGCGCTGCTGGGTTGGTTTACCGCGCTGCTGTGCGCCACGCTGATTCTGTGCCTCGGCGCGCTGCCGCGCATCGCGCAGGCCGCCGGCCCCGCGGTCGGCGGCGGCACGCCGGTGATCCCGGCACTACAGAGCCTGATCAACAGCGCGACGGTGAACGCGACGCCCGCGTCCGAGGCCTCGGGTGCGTCGGCGCCCGAGGCGGCGTCGGCGTCGGCCCCGTCGCCCGCGAGCCAGGCGGAGCTCGCACGCTCGCTCGACAGTGTGATCGCCACGCTCGACAACGACCGCCAGCGCAGCGCGCTCGTCGCCCAGCTGAAAAAGTTGCGCGACGTATCGGAAAGCGCCGCTCACACCGTCGGCCCGCCCGCGCCGGCGGCCGTGCAACCAAGTCCGGGCCTGCTCGGCGCGATCGCATCGGGTATCGCGTCGTTCGAATCCGACGTGCACCAGGGCCGCACGCCGGTGCGCTACTGGAGCGGGCGCGTGACCGCGGCCGGCAACGAGCTGTACACGATCGTCTCCGGCCAGGGCCGCGAGGGTGTCGGCACGATCCTGCTGGCGATGCTGGGGATGCTGGCCGGCTGGGGTGCCTGTGCCGGCGCGCTGATCTATCTGCAGCATCGGGTGCACAGACGCTTCGGCATCGAACTGGTGCTGCGGCCCAATCCCACCACGCGCGAGTTGCTGATCTTCGCGTTGCGCCGCGTCGGTCCGTGGATCATCGCGTTCATCGCGGCGCTGCTGTTCATGCGCGCGATGCCCGATGCGCTCGGCCGCACGCTCGGCATGGTGGTCGCGTATGCGATCGTCGCGGGCGCGGTGTTTTCCGCGATCTGCCTGATCATGTTTTCGCTGTTCGGCTCGGGCCACCGGCGCGTCGCGGTGCGATTGCTGATCGATCACGCGCGCCGCGTGCTGTTCGTGATCGGCGTGTGCGGCGCGCTCGGCGACGCAGCCGTCAATTACGACGTCGAGCATCAGATCGGCACCAATCTCGCCGCGCTGATTTCGACCGCGGCCAACATGACGGCTGCCGTGCTGACCGGCTATTTCGCGCTCGCGTTTCGCCGGCCGATCGCGCATCTGATCCGCAACCGGCCGTACGAACAGCGCAGCGACCACCGGGCCGCGACCGATGCGTTCGAGGTGCTTGCCGCGATGTGGCACGTGCCGGTGCTGGTGCTGGCGGCCGCGTCGGTGGTCGCGACGCTGGGCGGCTCCGGCTCCAGCGAAAATGTGCTGCAGATTTCGATCGTCACCGCGCTGCTGCTGGTGCTGGCGTTTTTCCTGTCGGCGATCGTGCTGCGCATGACGCGCCCGCGCAGCGCCCGCGCGCGGCGCCGCTCGCCGTATCTGACGCGGCTGCTGCGCTTTTGCGGCACCTTGCTGACCTTGTTCATCTGGCTGTTTTTCTTCGAATTGGCGGCGCGGCTGTGGGACGTGTCGCTGGCCGAGGTGATCGAGAGGAACGTGGCGGCGCGCGGCATCGCGCATGCGATGACGGCGATCGTCGCCACCGTGTTCATCGCGTGGCTGCTGTGGATTCTGGTCGACACCGCGATCACCGAAACGCTCAATCCGGGCAGCCCGCGCAACAAGGCGCGCAGCCCGAGCACGCGCGCCCGCACGATGCTGCCGCTGGTGCGCAACGTGTTGCTCGTGTCGATCATGACGATCGGCGGCATCGTCACCGCGGCGAACCTCGGCATCAACGTGACGCCGCTGCTCGCCGGCGCGGGCGTGATCGGTCTGGCGATCGGCTTCGGCGCGCAGTCGCTGGTGACCGACCTGATCACCGGGCTTTTCATCATCATCGAGGACACGATCTCGGTCGGCGACTGGATCGACGTCGATGGCGGCCATGCGGGCACGGTCGAGCATCTGTCGATCCGCACCGTGCGGCTGCGCGACGGGCAGGGCGCGATTCACGCGATTCCGTTCTCGCAGATCAAGATCGTGAAGAACCTGTCGCGCGATTTCGCGTACGCGGTGTTCGAGGTGCGCATGTCGTTCTCGACCGATGTCGACGAGATCACGCAGCTGATCCGCGAAGTCGGCGCGGAGCTGATGGCCGACTTCCGCTACCGGCGCGAGATGCTCGGGCCGATCGAGGTGTGGGGTCTCGACCGCTTCGATCCGAACTGGATGGTCGTCAAAGGGCAGATCAAGACGCGGCCGCTGCAGCAATGGAGCGTCGCGCGGGCGTTCAATTTGCGGCTCAAGCGCAAGATGGACGAGGCGGGCATCGAGATTCCGGTCGCGCAGATGCGGGTGTACACGTCGTCGAAGGATAGCGAGGGCGAGCCGTTGCGCGACGATGAGATGACCGGGTTCGTCGCGCCTGTGGATGCCGGTGCCGACGCGCACCAGCGGGCGCGCGACGGCGCGCACGGCAAAGCGCATCAAAGGACCCATGAACCCGCGCGCGAGCGAACCCGCGAAGCGGCGCACGAGTATCCGCGCGAAGCGGAGTATGAAGTGGGCGCTGTGGGCCCGTCGGCGCGCGCATCGACACATGTGCCGCTTGCGCCCGCGCGTGACGTGTCGCACGATCCGCGTCCGGCGCCGCCACCGACCGGACAGACCGCGCCGATTCCGCCGCAGATTCCGACGGCGGGCGATGTCGGAGGAAAGAGTTGAGGCGGGGGTTTGTTGGGCAACGCGCGAAGACGGTCGCGTGCTTGTGTGCTCGCATGACTGCGTAGTCGCGCGAACGCGTTACGTCACATCCCGTCACACGTCAGGTCACGTCACGTCCCGTCGTGACGTGCACCGTCGTCACACCATCTCCGCGGCATCGGCCGTGCGCACGATGTCGTTCACGTGCGTCCCGATCCGCGCGCCTTCGACGCCATAGATATGCAGCGACACCGCCGGCGCGTCACTGCTGTTGCCGAGCCGATGAATCGCTGCGCGGCCGCCGCGCACGTACGACACCGCGCCGCGGTTGCGCGTCAGGGCGCGCAGCGCGCTCGCGCATTGCTGCGCGTCGTTCCATTCGAAGACCGTTTCGCTCAGCTGGCCTTCGACCACCGTGTAACCGCACCACGTGTGATGTGCATGCACGGGGCTCGCCTGGCCGGGCTGCCAGACCAGCGCGGCGATCGCATAGCGGCCTTGCGGATCGGCGACGAGCAGATGGCGCCGATAAGTTTCGGCGGAACCTTCGCGTTGCACCGGTGCGAGCAGCGCCGGGTCGGCGGCCGCCTCGGCGAGCGCGAGCCGCATGGTGCGCGCGAAGAACGTCGAATGCGACGGTTCCGGAAATTTCGCGCAGGCTTCGAACATCGCGTCGAGCGTGTCGCACAGGCGCTCGAGCGGTGTGCGCTTCATATCGCGCAGCGTGTGCATAGGTAACGCGGTCGCTTCGAGGCGGGCCGGGTCCGGCAGCGACTTCAGGTAGTCGGGAAGGTGCTTGAAAGCGGTGGCGCGAAGGTCGTCGCTCATGATGGTGATGCAGCGCGGGCGCTGCTGGTCGGCAATTTTCGGTATGGATATTTATACCGGTTTGCCCGGAGAAAGAGTTTCCATATAATTCCCTCCGCTGTCAGAAAAGTAGAATAATTTCCTATGAGGGGTGGGGGTATGGGTATGGATATCATCGATCGGAAGCTGCTCGAATTGCTGCAGGCGGACGCGACGATGCCGATCGCCGAACTCGCGCAGCGCGTGAACCTGTCACAGACGCCATGCTGGAAGCGGCTGCAGCGCCTGAAGGACGCGGGCGTGATTCGCGCGCAGGTGGCGCTGTGCGACGCGCGCAAGCTGGGTGTCGGAACCACGGTGTTCGTGGCGGTGCGCACGAACCAGCACACGGACACATGGGCCGCCGCGTTCGCGCAGGCGGTGCGCGATATCCCCGAAGTGGTCGAGGTCTACCGGATGAGCGGCGAGACGGACTATCTGCTGCGCGTGGTGGTCTCCGATATCGATGACTACGACCGGATCTACAAGCAGTTGATCACGGCCGTGCCGCTGTACGACGTGAGTTCGAGCTTCGCGATGGAGCAGATCAAGTATTCGACGGCGTTGCCGGTGCGCTATACGCTGTAACGTGCGTCTGGCGGCGATTGCCTTATCTGGCGGGCTTTTCATGGGTGCCGCAGAGACTCCCGTTTGCCCGCGTCTTCCCGCGTTTTCCCTTGTTTTTGTGGTGCCAAGGCTCCAAAATAGGTGCCATTTTTCCGTGGCACCCCGACACACAGCAAGGAGCGCGAGTGGGCACGATTACGCCGAGAGAAAACAGGGATGGTAGCACCTCGTACAAGGCGCAGGTCCGCATCCGCAAGGGCGGCAAGGTGCTGCACCAGGAGACCAAAACCTTCGAGCGCCGGCAGGCCGCACAGATCTGGATCAAGCAGCGCGAAGCCGCGCTGTCGCACGCGGATGGGCTGAAGGCGGCGTTGCAGGAAAATCCGCCGGTCAAGGACATGATCAGGCGGTATATCGAGGAACTGGGCAAGCCGCTCGATCGCACGAAAAAAATGATCCTGAACCAGATCAGCGGATCGCCATTAGGGGAAGTGAAGGCCGCGCAGCTCGAGAGCGCCGATGTCGTCGGTTACATGCGCACCGTGGACGTCGCGCCGTCGACGCGCGGACACTATCTCGCGCACCTCTCGAGCGTAATCACCCTGGCGCGCCCGGCGTGGGGGTATCCGGTCGACGCGTCGGTCGTCGCAGACGCGCGGATTGCCCTCACGCGCATGGGGCTGGTTGGCCGGTCGAAGCATCGCGAGCGGCGGCCAACGCTCGACGAGATGGACCGGCTGATGGACGAGTTCGGCAAGGTTCGGAAGGGCACGCCGGACAGCATTCCGATGCAGGCGCTGGCCGCGTTCACGATATACTCGCTGCGACGCATCAGCGAGATCTGCCGGCTCAGATGGGATGATCTGGATGAGGAAGGCTGTCGTGTCATGGTGCGCGACCTGAAACACCCGAACACGAAGATCGGGAACGACACCTGGGTGGACCTGACGCCGGAGGCATTGCGGATCGTGAAGGCGCAACCGCGCGTTGAGGATCGCATTTTTCCGTATCGGCCTCTGACCGCCAGCACGGCCTTCACGAATGCAGTGCAGCTGCTCGAAATCGACGACCTGCACCTGAACGACCTGCGCCATGAGGGCGCGAGCCGCCTGTCAGAAATGGGATGGACGATCCAGCGCGTGGCCGCCGTCAGTGGCCACCGCAGCTGGAATACTCTGAAGCGCTATACGCACGTGCGCAAGGTGGGAGACAAGTACGAGAACTGGAAGTGGCTCGACGTGATCGCGCCGGGCACGGCTCAGACGACGCCGGCGAGCTGATTGCATTCTTTTTGCGCCGCGGCACGCCGCTCGTCGATGTAATTCGCCAGGTCCTGGACATAGACGCCCTTGGCGCTTTTCTGGGACATTTCGATCCGGACGAGCGGCAGCCTGATCTCGCCGTAAGTGATCTTGCGCAGCAGCTTGTCGACCTCGAGGTGCGGGAAGTAGGAACGGCAGACCTCGTCGATCGGAATGACGGCCCGTGCGCCGAACTGGGCCATGAGCAGAAACACCGTATTCATTGTTCAGATCTCCTTGGGCGTTTGCAGATCGGTGCTGGTCACGGCCAGCGGCCGGACATGCCCGGTTTTAAGATTGACGAAGGCGCCACACCAGTCGAGCCGGCCGTGCCGGAAAAACTCCCACAGGATGCCGAGCGCCGGCGTGACGATCGCTTGATTGATGAAGAGCTCCTGCCGCTCGAGCGCCTCGGCGAGTCCGCAGCTCGGCGTGTCGTCTTCGGGAGTGCCGGTGTCGATCAGTTCCGGCAGCACGTCGTAGGGCCAGCGCAGGTCCGCGCTGCCTGCTTCGCGTGCGGGGCGGCCTGACCCGAAAATCACCTGTCCATCGCTGGCCCGGTTGCCGAGATCCATGACATACGTCGAGGTCTTTTTCAGCATCGTCGCAAGCTTCGCGCGGGCGGCCGCACTGTCGACACATACGACAGCGATGCCCGGTCCGACGTGCACCAGCTCGTCGGCGCCTGCGTGTTTGGGGCGTGCGTGCCAGTCGAGGCCGAAGAACGCGTTCAGACGATGGACGAGAATCACGCTCTTGTGCTGGCCCACGTCGGCCGGGCTGAACATCTGCCGGCCGATGTTCGCATCGCTGACGGTGTCGCCGTCAAACGCCGTCACATGCAGGCCCGGATGACCCAGCGCAGTGAGCGCATGGTTGAGGCGCGCGAGGCCGGTGAGCATCTGTGAGCCGTTACCGCCGCAACCGATCAGCGCGACGTTCACGCGTCGGTCGAGAAAATGGGCGGGTGTGATATGCGTCATGCTGTTCTCCACCAGAAGGGGCCCAGGTCGCGTCCGATGAACGCGGCGCATTCTGCGACGGCGCGTCGCGTCGCGCGGCGTCGCTCCGCGCAGTCGAGGTCGGGTAGTCGGTCGACGTCGATGTCGTCGTGCGTGAAGATCCGCATCGGCCCGACGCCGGCCATGGCCGCCACATAGGCGTCGTGATGGCTGACATCAATGCGTGCGGCTGCGGCCAGCGCGGCGGCATCAGCATCGCTGTCGAGCGGGGAGAAGAGCCGCCATCTTGCGGCCTCAACGTCTCGCGGGCGGACGTGGACGACCTCAAGCTCGCGAACGAAATAGCGCCGCGACTCCCAGTTCGCCGCGCGCGCTGCGTAATGGGCAATCTCCAGTCCGTTCACGCCGACTCCGCCGTCTTGAAAATGGCGGATGCGGGCACCTTGAGCGGTACGAACATGCCGAGCACGCACAGACGGAACGCGACGCACGGTTCTGAACCTTCCTTCAGACCGCCGAACACCGCTGAGATCTTGACCTCGCCGGCGTCGTCGGCGTTGTCCTGTGCGCTGAAATAAGCATCGCCGTCGCCGTGGCTGTGAATGTCGATCGCGAGGCTCTCGTGCGGTTCGAGGAGCGGACGCTCGAACGTGATCGATCCCGGCGTGGCACTCGACACGTGAAGTGCCTTGTAGGCGAGCTGCTGTTTCTGCTGGTCCCAGACAATCCATGCGGCATGTTCGTTCGGCAGCGCATTGCGGGCTTCTTCGGCGAATGCCTGCATGAATGGTAGCGCCGCGCCGAGTCGGCCAAACGCGAGTTCGATCTTCGGCTCGATGTTGCCGTAGGGCGGCTTCGGGCCCGCGTCGTTATGCTTCGCAAGCTGCTGGATCACATGCATCCACGGTCGGCGCACTTCAATGAATACGCCTTCGGCCGTCATGAGAAAGCGGTGGCCGACTTCTGCGAGCGGCGCGAACGCTGCGTGCTTTGGCACGGCAACCGTGGGCGCGCTGTCGAACAGGGCAACATCGAGCGCAAGCTTTTCGTCGTCGTCCGCCGCGGCGATCGCGCGCGGTTTCGCGCGCGCCAGTTCGTCCGCGACACCCTTCGAGAATTGCTCCAGTGCGGCAGCGATGTTCTGCAGACCGGTCTGCGTTGCGTTCTGAAAATCGGCGAGGAGTTGGTCCATGGTGTCAATCCAGTAGTTTGAGGTTGTCGATGACGTCGGCGAGCGACTGGCTGCGGGAGATCAGGCGATCAATGGGAAATTCGGCGCCGTCGAGCAGATCGAGCCACAGGCGTTCAGCGCCACCGCGCCGGTGGATAAGTCGGGTGTTATTCGGGTGCGTGAAGCGGCTACGAAAGAACGCGTCTTCGAAGGCCTTGATGCTGTCCGGGCTGATGCTGTCGGGCGTCTCGGCGTTGCCGGCGCAGATCTCGCCGTTTTCCCAGACGTTGTAATAGGGCGCCGTGTACATCTTTGTTGCGGGGCCCGGCCGCACGTTTTCTCGCAGCGCGAAGATCAGCCAACCCGACTTGCTGACGATGAAAACCAGCGGCGGATGGTTAGCGTCGCCTGCGCGCTCGCCAATCGCATCCTCCGATCTGAACCACACGCGGCGCGTGCACGCGGGCACCCACCATGCGAGCACGTTGGGCGCGACGTATACGATGCGGTCATGCACAAATCCGCGATAGCTGGTCCGCTTCGCCGCGAGGTCCGCGAAATCGGCCAGGCCTTCGAGCGTAATCGGTACGCCCGGCAGCAGCACGGGGCGCTCGTCGACGATCCGGACTGAGTGCTGCGTCGCGTAGACGTGGCCGGCGCTCGAGCGGTAGAGCAGGAGCGCAGCGTCGAGTTCGAGATCGACGTTGCCGCGGTGATGAATGATTACGTCTTTCATGCGAACACCCGTACCAAGGTTCGTTGCTGTTCGAATTCCATCGAGCCGAGCAGGTCGAGCACGCGTTCGGCAGCGGCAGCCAACAGAGCAGTCGATCGCATGCTCTGCAGCCATTCCGTGATGGAGCGATCGGAAAGCCGCAGGCCGGTAACTGAAGCGGCGGGAATGTGATCGCCTTCGGCGGCGTAGTGTCCGTAGTCGTCGATGATCCGATTGATCGAGTCGTCCTCGGTCCAGCGCACAATGAGAGTGAAGTCGATCATGTCGGCGCCGGCGTCCGGAGAGGAATGGTCAGCGAACGGCGCGCAGAAGGTGAGCACCGTCCAGAGTTCGTCCATGGCCTCAATCACTGACTGAGCAAAGGCGTCAGGCCTTGCGGCGCGCTGCAACTGCGCCCGCGATAGCACACGCCTAGGCTCGCGGACCCACTTCGGCATGCGCCCGTAGACCTGCGCGTGCGTGACGAAATCGGTGGTTTCGGCGAGTTCTTCTTTCGTCTTGACGTCGTGATAGAACAGCGCCTCCCTGAACGCTTCCTCTTCGTCGCTGCAACCGTGCCAGTATGTATATTCGGCGATGCGGATTGCCGTGCGCGTAGTGCAGACCGAGGGCAGCATGTCGAGCACGTCGTAGAGCGCCGCGAGCACGGTCTGGCCGAACCCGCGTCGCAGGTTTTCCAGGTGTTCTACTGACGGACCGACGCAAACCTGTCCGCAGCTGAACGGGCCGTCGTGCGTGCCGAGCAGTGCCCAGACGATGTCCGGATCTGCTTCGCGCGAATAACCCCAGTAGATGCCATCTGACCCGCGGCATTGATCCTGCTCAATGCGCAGGTGCCAGTCGAAGCGAGTCAGCCGCGAAGTGATTTCACGCCAGTTTCGCGTCAACACCTTGGCGCAGAGGGCGATTTCGGAAGCTGGCCGTCGCGCGATGTCTGCCTCGGTGATCAGACCGCTGTCGAGCAGCGAAAGAGCGAACGGGCGCGCGAACGCAACGCCGCTCTGGGCGGTGTAGCGCGCCGGGACGTGAGCCAGCGACGGCAGGGCGACGGCGGACGTGCTCATGGCAGCACCGGCATGAGTTCGCGCGGCAACTGCACGCGCGGACCCGGAACGCGCCGCGTGGCAATTTCGAGCAGGCGGCGATTGAGTGGACTGCCGAGGGCTGTACTGGGCACGGCCGGCGTGGTCGGCCCGCCGAGCGTGCCGCTTTCAAGCTCCGTGCGTAACTGTTCGAGCGTCATGGCGTCAGCTCGCGTAGCGGGCGTAAAGCGCGCCGACGAAGGCAATCTCCTCGTCCAGGAGCGGGCAAACGTGCGCGCTCGCGAAACGGTCAATCTCCTCGAGGTACGTGCGGATCGCGGGCGGGAGGTTTCTGGCCTCGAACATGATCGCGTTGATCTTCGAGCAGACGTCCAACTGATCAGCGTCTGCGTCCTCGACGCTGCCAATACCGACGATGTACGTCCGGCCGGCGACGACCCGTTCCTTGAGTGTGAAATTAAGCGGATTGAGCAGGTGAAGCGGGTCTGATCCTTTGGTGCCAACGGCGCGACGGAACGTGAAGACGTTCTTGTTGCCGACGATCTCCGGCCCTTCGATCTCGGAGTTGACGATCTCCGGATAGGTATTCGCATAGAAATCGCGAACCTGTTGGAGACTGAAAGCGGGCGACGGATCGGTGAGCTTCGCGCCGTTGTAGCGGAACTCGCGTTCCAGGGCGGTGGTTTGCATGGCAGGTCCTCAGAAAATGTCCACGCCGCCTGCGTCGGCAGCTGCTTGCGCCTCGTTCTCCAGCTCCCCGGTTTCGGGGGCGGGTGTGGCCGTTGCTGCACCTGCATCGACCGGCTCGCCTTCCAGTCCGGGAATGGCGGTTTGCCGTGGGTCGACGTCCGGTTCGTCGCTCGTGTTTTCGGTTGGTGCATTGGTCGGATCGCTGGTGGTGGTTGCCGCCTTCGGTTTGCGGCCGGGCTTGCCCTTCGTTGGGGCCGCAAGGAGCGGCGCGGCCTTGGCCGACGTGCCCGCGCCGTTCGCGGCGCTCGCGGCGCTCGCGGCGCGTGCCTGGTCGAGCACCGAGAGCACGCTCGGCTCGTAGATCGACACGGCTTCCGCAAAATCGCGGTCGAGTTCTTCGGGCGTGGCGAGAATCGACAGCGGATAGAGCGTCTTTTCGCCTCTGGTGTCGCCGTTGGCGCGCGGCGTCACGTTGACGCGAAGCTGGTCGCCTTCGACGGTTATCAATAGTGTCAGCGTCGCTGATTTGGCGAGCGGATACAGTGATGTGAAGAGAGACATCTGCGTTTCTCCGGGTGGTTAAAGTCAGTGCTGCTGGGTGCGCCAGTCATTGAACTGGCGCATCAGAATGGTCTGGAAGCGATGTCGCGCGTGGGCGTCGGTCGCGAGCTCGCGGCGGCTCCTGATCCGGCAAACCTCGCGGATAAACGCCGCGGCGACGTCAGTGGTTACTGACTGGCCGGAAGCGAACGTGCTTACCCATTCACAAAACTTAGGATTGCTCGGCAACATGCCGGCCATCTGGGTCACGGATACAGTTTT
This sequence comes from Paraburkholderia sp. JPY465, assembly GCF_050436725.1. Classification (NCBI taxonomy): domain Bacteria; kingdom Pseudomonadati; phylum Pseudomonadota; class Betaproteobacteria; order Burkholderiales; family Burkholderiaceae; genus Paraburkholderia; species Paraburkholderia sp. JPY465. The sequence continues at coordinate 2,023,844 of NZ_JBNDMT010000003.1, read as the reverse complement.
CATTTCAGGCTGCGATGCCGTCGTAGTTGCGGTCCGCGAAATCCGTGTCGCCGGGATAGCGTCCGGATCCGTCAGCGCGGAACCAGCAGAACAGCGATCCGCGGCGATGCGGGAACCAGTAGCCGGTGCAGTCGCAGCGTGCTTTCGTCGTGTCGCGGCGATTCATCCAGCGGTCGAGTCGATAGGTGCGCTTGCCGCACACGGTGCACCGCGGCAGTCGGTCGAAATGATCCGGATGTTTGCGCAGACAGCGACGTGTCGCGCAATGTCGGCAGCGGACGTGGTATCGCTTCATGGTCAGTCGTCGATGTCGCCACTGGCGCGCCGCTTCACGTCACCGCGTTCGACGAGCCGTCGTTGCTCGCGAGCCTCGCGGGCGCGGGCCGACGACTCGAGGGTGCGGCGCACTTCGGGTTTTTCGATCGCGTGATCGAAATTGCCGACCATGTGCAGCAGCTGCCACTCGACGCGCAGCAGGTGACGGGGAAGCGAGCTCTTGTGCACGGCGGGCCTCACGTACGGTGAGCTGATACGGGAACCGGCGGCACTGTGTCGTCAACGGAATGCACCGCCGCCAGCGCGAAGCTGGCGAACGCGGCAATGATCCAGATGGCCCAGAGCGGCAGGATGGTTTGACGGTCGCGCGCCATGTGATCAGCCCTGCACGCGAACGACATCGGTCACGGCGACGCAGCCGGTGACGAGCATGGCTTGTTGGGCGGCGCTGACGGCGTCGTCAGCCTTGATCTGGACGAAGGGCGCGAGGGGGCCCGGCTCTTGGCCCTTCATCAGGTAGTAGCAGCGGTAGCTTTTCATTTCGTCAAGTCCTTTGGTTATTGACTTCGGCCGAAATGTATAACGATGGGTATCGATCAGTCAATACCCATTGTTATTTTTTGTTGCGGTTGGCGCAGAGCAGGCGAAAAAAAAGCCACGCAACGCCGCGTGGCTTTGTACCGAGTGGAGTGACGTTCTAGACCGCTCCGCTTACCGCGATGATGCGGGCGATGATCTGTAGGTTCGCGAGCATCTGCGGTTCAACGTCCCAGTCGGGATAGCGGGTCTTATCGGGATTGTCCGATACGATACGGACGCCTCCGTCAGGCCGTTTGAACAGCCGTTTCACATAGACCTCGCCGGCGAAAGCAATGGCATACACCTTGCCGCTGGTGATCCACGTTTCCTTGTAGTCAACTACGAGTGAGTCGCCGTCCTGGATCCGCGGCTCCATGCTCATTCCGTCGGCAACCATGGTTGCGGCGCTCTCTTGCTTTACCCCGAGCCTTTGAGCCCAAGCCTTGCGGAACGCCTGCCGCTGGCCTTTTTCGTCAATTTCGTACAGCAAGGTACCTTCACCTGCGGAAAGCTTCACGCGCAAACGCGGAAGGAAAATATACTCGTCGCCGAGTTCTTCCTCGGAGTCCCACGCAACGATCGGCCGTAGGCTGACTGTCTGTGATTCGCCATTGTTTTCACTGACCTGATGCGTTGCTTGCGAATTATCCGCTAATTTCCCGCCGCTCTTCAGCCATTGCACATCAACTTGAAGGGCTTTTGCAAGCTCAAGCAGTAAGGTGGTCTTTCCTCCAGCTTCAATCTTCTTGATGCTTGGCTGCGAGCAACCCACGGCCACAGCCAATTCGGCTTGGCTCATCCCCAATTGTTTGCGTCGTGCGCGGACGCGTTCACCCATAGTTTCCATGCCGGGAAGGGTATAACCATGGCTATACCCAGTCAAAGACCCAAAGTTATTGACAGTCATACCTGTGGTTATTTATTATCGCGGCCATGAACACGCCCGATACCTGTCGCGACGCACTGATTCGAGCCATCGAAATCGTCGGCTCTCAGTCCGCGCTCGCTCGAGCCTTGGGAAAGTCCCAACCCTATGTGCCGAAGTGGCTGAAGAGCAGGAAAGGACTGCCGCCTGAGTATTGTCCACCCTTGGAAAGACTGACGAGGCGATCGGTCCGTTGTGAAGAACTGAGCCGGACTGTCGACTGGGCCTATGTGCGAAACGGGGCCCTCGTTGACCACGTCGAAGCGATGGTCTCCGCACTGGCCTCGGCGGGTTTCGACGAGGTTGGCGTGCGCATCTGTTTGATGGCTTATGTGCATCGAGTGGTCGGGAGCGGCTTTTTCGAATAGGTGGCCCAAGAATCGATGAAATGCTAGTTCAGATCTTCGCTGGCGCAGGCCGAGTGTTATCGCCTTTTTCACGCCGTTAGCGGCCATGCGGCGCGCTGCGACAGTCTTAAACATGGTGCGTCTCCTGAATCAGTCGGGGTCCGAGGTCATCCACGGTGGAAGCGACGAACTTGCTGGCATCACGAATTTTGAGAATGAATCGAAGATCGCCTGAAGGAAAGGTTGGGGCACCGCAAAGTCGTTCAGTGCAAGTTCGGACCGTGCAGACACAAGCATTTCGGCGCGTTCGGCCGGCGTTAGCGCCGCTCGTTTGACCAGCATTTCGATAATCAGGCGATGCGCAATTGCCTGTGCTCTGAGTTCTTCGAGTTCCGTCATTTCTATTGTTGTCTTGGCTGAATGCGCAAAGGAGGTTTAGGTGAAAAAAGGATCTGCAGTAATGATTGAGGTGAATGGGTCGGGCGTCGGTCGCGCTGTCGTCGACGGAGTCGAAATTCCGGCAGTTCAAGCTGCGAGCGCCACCGTGGAGGCAGGGCAGCCGCCGATCGTGACATTGCGTATCGCGGTCAAAGACGCGATGCAACTTCGGTATGAGGGTGCACAGCTCTACGTCGATGGAGTCGCCATGCCGGCGTCGATAGAGCGGGAGTTGTGGCGGTATCTCGCGCCCAAGTACGGGCGCGAGATCGACGTCACGACACTGCAATCGTCGTCGCGAATATCCGGTTTGGCCGATGACTAGATTCGCTTGATTTTCGTCCGCGTCTGAACGATCTCGAATTCGGTCTCCGAGATGCGATTGACCGAGCGGCCGTCCGAGAGGCGGAATTCCTTCATGCCGAGCAGACTGCTTCGCCCGGAGAGATCGCTGGTGTCGATGCGGTCCTGATGGACGACTACCCCGTAGACGTTCCCGTTGTCGTCCTTTGCTTGAAACTGGTCCGTGATCATGAGTGCCTCGTTCGTGTAGTTGGTTGGTGTGGAAGCTCGCCATTTTCGCATGTTCGAGGTCACTCTCTTTTTTGTTCATTTGATTCACCATTTTGCTGCGGACGGACGAATCGTATGAAAACGAGCCGCGAGTAAACAGCATGAAAAATTGTTATCCACAAGGGGTTTAGCGTGACCTGCCGATACAGCGATACAACATGGACCGATGTGCTTTACGCCTCCGTGCTTAAAACACCGGGGAAGGTGGAAGACGCTGCGCGTTATCTGACCGAACGGCGCGGCGTCAGCATCAAGGGCGAATCGCTGCGTCTGAAACTGCGCGAGGTCGAAGGTGCGCGGATCTCGGGCGAGATGTTCGAGCTACTCGTCGAGTGGATGCTTGAAAAGAATCAGCCACATGCGCTCGATGCGGTCCACGCATTCAACGCGCGGTTCGGTCTTGTCGCCGCGTTGGCGCCGCGCCCTGATAGCGAAGATGGAATTCCGGCGCTCGTCACCGCTGCGCTGGGCGTGAGCGACAAAACCGGGCGCCTCGCCGAAGAGGTGCGGCGAGCGGCCGAAGACGGCTTGATCGAGCCGCGTGAAGCCGAGGCGATTGAAAAGATCGGCCGCGAAGGGCAACGTCAGATCGAACAGACGATCACGACTGCGCGCGCAGCTGCAGGCCTGGATCGACTTTAAATCGCGCTTCGCTTACCGGGGGACATACATGGGCGCACACGACCCATTGGAAGCGCGCGACCCTATCGCGTCGATAGAGTCGGAGCAGGCGGTGCTTGGCGCGCTCATGCTCGACAACGAAGCGCTCGAGCGGATCGGCCATCTTGTCAGCGAAAAGGACTTCACTCTGCCCGAAAACCGCTCGATCTTTCGGGCCATATCGCGGTTGATTGTCGCCGGGCGGCAGGCCGACGTGGTGACCATTTTCGAATTCCTGTCAGCGGCGGGCTCGCGCATCCAGCAGCCGCTGAAGTACCTCAATGAGATCGTCCAGTCGACACCGAGTGCTGCCAATGTCGTGCGTTATGCCGAGATCGTGCGGAATCGCTCCATGCTTCGCGGGTGCCTTGCTGCCGCGCGGCAAGTCATCGATCTGTGCCATAACACGGCAGGGCGTGAGGCGGTCGACATCATCGATCAGGCGCAGGGTGCGTTCATGCGCCTGTCCGATGTTGACCAGCGGGCAGACGGCTTCATGCCGATCGTGCCGGCGTTGACCCGTGTTATTGAGCGCGTCGACGAGCTGTATCACAAGGGAGCGGGTGCGGGCATTACCGGAACTGCAACCGGATTCGATGACCTCGATCGTCTGCTCGATGGAATGCACGGCGGTGAACTGATCATCGTCGGCGGACGGCCTTCGATGGGCAAAACATCGTTTGCGATGAATATCGCGGAGCACGTTGCGATCCATCTCAATCTCGCCGTGGCCGTCGCCTCCCTTGAGATGCCTACCGAGCAGCTCACGCAGCGCATGCTGGCGTCGCAGGCAAGGATCAACCAGCATCGCCTCCGAACCGGCAGGCTCGAACAGGAGGACTGGCCGCGGCTGACTCACGGTGTGCAGCTGATGGCCGAAGCGCCGATTCACGTGTTCGAGGGCGCAGGCCTGACGCCTTCCAACCTCAAGGGCAAGTTGCGGCGTCTGAAGCGCGAGGCCGGCAAGCTCGGTGCCGTGGTGATCGATTACCTGCAGTTGATGAGTGGAGATAGCTCGCACAACGACATGCGGGCGTCAGAGCTCAGTGAAATTTCCCGCTCGCTCAAGCAGATCGCCAAAGAGCTCGACGTGCCGGTGATCGCGCTCTCCCAACTGAATCGCGGCCTCGAGCAGCGCCCCAACAAGCGGCCGATCATGTCCGATCTTCGGGAATCCGGTGCAATCGAGCAGGACGCGGACGTCATTCTTTTTATCTATCGCGATGAGGTCTACAACCCCGACAGCGCTGATCGGGGGACGGCCGAAATCATCTGCGCCAAGCAGCGCAACGGACCGATCGGCACCGTGCGCCTTACCTTCCAAAACGCATATACCCGGTTCGAGAATTTCGCGGCGCCGGGCAGTGGGCACTGATCTATGGCAACCGTAACACCGTTTTTTACCTGGCGACGCGCGATGACTGTCAGCGATCTTTCGTCGACCACGAAGCTCGTCCTGTTCGTTGTCGCGGAATACGCGAATGCTGTCGATGACATCGTCTGGCCCTCGATTGAATCCCTTGCGGAGCGTGCTTCGCTGTCGGATCGTGCTGTGGCGAAACACCTTGCGATCGCCGAGCGCGAGGGCTGGTTGACGCGATGGAAGTCACGGCGGCCGGATCGCCAGTGGGCGCACTCGCATTACCGATTTTCCATTCCTGCGGCAGTGGCGAAACAGCAACGCGACGCGATCGACCTGGATCTTGCTGCCGGTTCGGACGCTGATGAAATTTTGGGCAAGCATGAGCGCCGTTCCTCTCGCGCACAAAAAGCAGGCCGCCGGAAACTGCGCACCGGTAACCCTTGCGAGTTACCTGAACCACGTTCCGGTAATCCCGAATTGCCTGCACTACGTTCCGGTAACCACGACGAGTTACCTGCACCACGTTCAGGTAACTCCAGCGAATTACCTGAACCACGTGCAGGTAATCCGGAAAACGGTGCTTCGGAGGGCTGTGAATCGCAAAGTTACCTGAACGACGTTCCTACTAAGTACCCAGTAAACAGAGATTGTATAAAACCCTCTCTCTCTCAACCCACAGTGGTAAACGAAGATATAGGCGATGAGAGAAAAAATCATGATGAATCGAGTTTGTCAATCGCGCAGTGGATGTTCGGCCGCCTGCAGGCCGATGCCCCAGGAATTGCAAAGCCGGACATGGAGGCGTGGATGCTTGACGTCGACGCGATGATCGCACTCGACGGTCGGGCAGTGGATGCGATTGCAAAGCTGTTCGGCTTTGCGAGGCGCGACAAGTTCTGGGCGAAAGTCATCACATCGCCCGGCCGCTTGCGCAAGAACTGGGACGAGTTGCGCATCAGGCGCAACAGCGCGATCGCCGCCGGGCAGGCGAGAGCGACGACGCAACCAACACCGACTGGCGCTGACGACCGGGTCTGCGCTCATGTCGAAAACGGCTGCCGCTGCGTGCACGCGGCCAGCACGATCATAGGCGCTGGTTCATCGCGGCGCGGCTATTGCCGACAGCACATCGGCCAATACGAGGATTGACCGGGGGAATACCATGAATATCGAGCAACGTCTGATCAACTGGGCACGGGCGCAGAGCGGCGGTGGTGGCGGTGATGGTGGTCGTGATTCGCTGGTGGCGAGCATCTACTTTCCGACGGTGCATGGTCGGACTGTCGATTCCACGCTGGATCTCGAAGATGCCCACCATGTCGAGGTCGCGATGCGCAAACTGATGCCGCTTGACCGGAAGCTGTTGCAGATGCACTACGTCTGGCGCAAGCCGCCGTTCGTGATCTGTCGCCGCCTGGGCCTGAAGGTGCGTCCAACAACGGTGTTCGATTTTGCGCTCGCGCACGCGCGCCGCGCCATGGAGGAAAAGCTGCTTGAGCCGAAACGGGAGTTCGTCTCCATGCAGGCGATACTGGATCGGCTCAAAACTTCGCCCCTTGCGGAAACGAAATAGGTCGACTACACTCCGATCCACAATCTGATCCGGTTTCGACCGAGTGCGTGCGGCCTTTGCCGGGTTGCAGCACGCCGAGAGAAATCCAGCGAGCCCTGAATGCGAAAGCGTCAGGGCTTTTTGCATTGGGCCGATGCCATGCCGAAGAAAGCGCCAACACCGTGCCGACATCATGGCTGTCCGAAGCTGGTCGAAGTCCCGGGCTATTGCGACGAGCATGCGAGCGAGTCGATCGGCTGGCAGTCGGACCGGCAGCGCGGCACGCGACAGCAGCGCGGCTACGGTGCCATGTGGCAGAAGTTGCGCAAGCGCATCCTCGCGCGCGACAACGGACTTTGCCAACCTTGCCGTCGACGCGGTCGCATCACGTCGGCCAGTCACGTCGACCACATCATCAACAAGGCCCGCGGCGGCACGGACGACGAATCGAATCTCGAATCAATCTGCCATGCGTGCCACGCGCTGAAGACGGGCCGGGAATCGCACGGCAAGGACGGCGCGCGCTAGGCGCGTCGATCTGGCGGCCGGCCGCCGGGCAGGGGGGGGTGTCAAACCCTGTGGTCGGCCGCCGGGGACCGCCCGTTCAGGGCCATTTTTTCGGCGAGCAATTTTCAGAGAGGGGGGGTCTAAATTCCCGCCTTGCAGAGGGGCTGAAAACGGCAGGACGGAGTTTTCAGTCACCTCAACCAACGGGAGCCGCTCCATGGGTCCGAATGATACGAATACGGCGGTCGGCGAAGCTGCAGGTGCAAAGCCTTTATCTGATCGCGGTGGAAAGCGAATTGAATCTCCTCCGCCGCCGCCCGGCGTGCACTTCACATCGCAGCATCGCAAGGTTTGGGACTACCTCTGCCTGATGTTGCGCGAGGAGGGTGTGCCGCATAAGGTCGGCGGTGTCGTGCTGGCGATCGCCGCCGTCGACTTCGTGCGCTGGGTAAAGGCCGAGTTGCAACTGCGCGACTACGAGTCAGTGAACGGTGGATCGTTCATGGTGACGACACCGAACGGGCACGTGCAGCCGCACCAGCTGTACTTCGTCGCCAAAGGCCTGAAGGAAGGATTGCTGAAATGTCTGCCGGATGCCTGCCTGACAGTGCCATCGATGCTGATTGCGAAATCGAAGATGGAGGATCCGGATCCGCAGGACGATTTGTTCGATGCGCTGCTGGATCATGCTCAGTCACACCCGAGCGCCTTGCCAGCCTGACGCCGGCGACGCTTTACAAGTGGGACACCGACTACGGGCTGCCGGTGCTGCGCGGCGAAGTCGTTGTTGGCGAATTCGTGTTTCTCGCGGTACTGCGGCATTACGAGGATCTGCTCGGCGGATTCGGACGTGGCCTGGCGTTCAGTGCCCCGCACGCGCTGCACGTCATCGAGTACATCGAGACCCAGTTCGAACACATCAAGGGCAAGGAGGCGCGCAAGCCGCTCGTGCTCGATCCGTGGCAACGATTCTTCACCGCGGTTTTATTTGGCTGGCGTCGCGTCGCCACGATGCTCCGCCGGTTCCGCACGGGCTATGAAGAGGTTGCGCGCAAAAACGGCAAATCCACCTGGAAGGCGGGCATTGCCGACTACCTGTTCCTGATGGACCGCGAGCAGGGTCCGGAGGTGTACACGATCGCCACAACGCGTGAACAGGCGATGAGCGTGTTCAAGCCAGCACTGGAAAACTACAAGCGGCGAGCGAAGCGATCGCGGCGCTTTGCGCGGTCGGTCAAGATCTACGACGGCACCAACCAGGAGCGGATCGCTGGCGGTGGTGGTGTGTTCAAACCGTTGCCGGCCAACGCCGAATCGCTTGACGGTCTGAACCCGTCCGCGATCGTGGTCGACGAGCTGCACGCGCATCGCACGCGCGAGGTTTGGGACGTGATGGAGTCCGCGCTCGGTGCCCGCCAGCAGCCGCTGATCTCAGCGATCACGACGGCCGGCTATATCCTCGACGGGATATGCACCGAGATCCGTGGCTATCTCGTCTCCGTGCTCCGCGGCGATGTGACCGACGACACGTTTTTCGGCTACATCTTCACGCTGGACGATGGCGATGATCCATTCGATCCGGCCGTATGGCCGAAGGCGAATCCCAGTCTCGGGAGCGCGAAGACGCATGAATATTTGGTCGCGCAGGCGACCAAGGCGAAAGAACTCCCAAGCGCGAAGGCGAACTACCTGACCAAAGACCTGAACGTGTGGGTCAACGGCGCGATGAGCTGGTTTGACATTCGCGTCTGGGACGAGTGCGGTGCGTCGTTTGATCCTCGCGGCCTCGGCGGACGGCGTTGCTTCGGTGCGCTCGACCTTTCGAGTACTCGTGACCTTACCGCGTTCGTACTGGTGTTTCCGCCGGAAGATGAAGAAGGCGACTGGCACGTGCTGGCGTGGATTTTCTGTCCGCAATCCAAGGTCGACGAGCAGTCGAAGAGCGACGCTGCGCCTTACGAAAAGTGGCGGCAGGCCGGCTGGCTCACGGTAACGCCGGGCGATGTGCTCGATTACGGCGTCGTTCGCTCGACGGTGCTCGCTGCATGCAAGGCGTTCGACGTCGAAGAAGTGGCGTTTGACGTGTGGAACGCGACGCACCTTGCAAATGAGCTGCTCGAAAAGGATGTGCCGATGGTGCAGTTGCCGCAGAACTTCAGCGGCCTGTCGCCGGGTTCGAAGCATCTGGAACGTCTGGTTTACAGCCGGCGCCTCCGCCATAACGCGAATCCGGTGCTGCGCTGGTGCGCGAGCAATGTGTCGCTGCTTCTCGATACGAACGAAAACATCCGGCCGAACAAGAAAACGTCAGAAGGGCGAATCGACCCGATCGTCGCAACGTGCATGGCGATGACGCGTGCGCTTGTTCATCAGCCGGGACCGACTCCGGAAATCATCGCACTATGACCACACCGAACAATACCGGATCGACGATCCTGACCCGATGGCGGGCCGAGCGTGAGTCGCAGCGCAACGTTGCGGCGCAGACCGCGCGGGCCATACCAGTTTCAGAAATTACGGCCGGTTCGGAGGGATACGGCTGGATGACGGGCGGTTTGCCGGGGCATCGCACGGTGAGCGAGCGCACCGCCATGGCAGTTGGCGCCGTGTATGCATGCGTATCACTGATCGGCGGGGCTCTCGGTCAGTTGTTGTTGCAGACGTACACGTTGAGCGGCGACCTCGCGACGCCGATCAAGGGCGATCTCTGGTATCTGCTCAACGAGGAAATGCATCCGCGCTGGAGCGCGGCGCTTGGGTGGGAGTTTGGCGCGCAGTCGCTGCTACTCGAGGGCAACATGCATATTCGCATTCATCGGCCGACGCCGTTTTCGGTGCAGGTCGAGTCGCTCGAACCACTGCATCCGCGCAGCGTTACGCCGATGCTCTATGAGAATCGGTTGATCTACACGATCGTCAATCTCGACGGTACGGTCGAAACCGTTGACCAGGACGACATGTTGCACGTGCCGGGCCCCGGATTTGACGGGCTGCGCGGTATGTCGCAGATCCGTCACGTGTTGCGACAACCGGTCAGCACGGCGCTTGCTGCGAACGACGTCGCCGAGAACATGCTCACGGAAGGCCTGCGGCCTGACATCGTCCTGGAGACCGACGCGAAAGTCGATCGTGATCAGGTCGACCGAATCCGCACGCAATGGCGCGAGCGCTATAACGGCCTAGCCAATTCGAACATGCCGGTGGTGCTCGGCGGCGGGCTGAAAGCACAAAAGATCGCGATGAGTGCCGCGGATGCTCAACTCGTCGAGCGCGAGAAGCTGACGGTCGACGACGTTGCGCGCATTTTCGGCGTGCCGCCCTACATGATCGGCCAGCTCGAGAAGCAGACAAGCTTCGGCAGCGGCATCGAACAGATGGGTATCGGTTTTGTCCGGTACACGCTTGCCCGACACATGACGAAGATCCAGCAGGAGGCACAGCGGAAACTCGCGACGCGCGGGAAGTCGCTTATCACCTACGATCCGACTGCCCTGCTGAAGGGCGACGCCAAGTCGCGCAACGATGCATATCGCAGCGCGCTCGGCCGCGCGGGCGAGCCCGGCTGGGTCACGCAAAACGAAGTGCGCAAGCAAGAAAACCTGCCGCCGGTTCCGGGCGGTGACAAGCTGTTCAACGGGAAAGACGATGGCGGGACTGATCCTCAAACTGCTTAACGACAACCGCCAGTCAGCGCGGCGCTTCGAAGTGGTGAACGATGCGAACGGCGATGTGACGCTCTACCTGTACGACGTGATCGTTTCGGACGACTGGTACGGCGGAATTTCTGCGGCGACGTTCGTGCAGCAGCTCGCGCAAATTACTGCGCCGAATATTCATTTGCGTATGAATTCGCCCGGCGGAGACGTGTTCTCCGCACGCGCGATGGAGCTGGCGATACGCGAGCATCCATCGAACATCGTTGCGCACGTCGACGGCGTGGCCGCGAGCGCGATGAGTTTCGTTGCGATCGCGTGCGACAAGGTTGTGATGGCTGACGGCGCGTTCATGATGATCCATCGAGGCTCCTGCATGGCATGGGGCACCGGTGACGATCTCCGAGCGACGGCGGCGTTGCTCGACAAAGTGGACGCCTCACTGGTGAATTCCTATGCGAAAAAGACTGGGCAGCGTGCAGACGACATTGCGGCATGGATGGCGGCAGAAACTTGGTTTTCGGCGGCTGAGGCGGTTGAACTGGGCTTCGCGGATGAAGTCGCGGCCGACTCGGCGCCGACGAACGCTGGGGCCTGGAACCTGTCGGCTTATGCCAAGTCGCCCTTGGCGTCCAGCAAGCCGCAGACGATTGAGCCGCCAACGGTGCCCGCGCCGGATACTCGACAGACGACTCCGGTCGAGCACGTCCCGCCAGTTGAGCCGGCGCCGAAACCGACCGTCGACATCGCCGCGCTGCAACGCCGACTTGCGTTGAGCGTTTCCCTCTGACGCTTCCCGCGTCGAACTGCAGCCGCCTTCGGGCGGCTTTTTCTTTTCCTAAAAGGAATCAAATGGCTGCTATCAATCTGAAAGCCCTGCGGGAGCGTCGCGACGCGACCGCGAAAAACCTCAACGCGCTGCTCGAGAATAATCCTGGCGACAAGTGGACGCCTGAAAATCAGAAAGCGTACGACGACGGCATGGCCGAAATCGAACGCATCACCAACGAGATTAAGCGCAACGAGCAACTGATCGCGTCGGTGGCGGCGAATGCGCTGAACGGCGACACCAGCGAATACGCGAGCCAGCACGTAAAACACGGCGGTGAGAGCGAAGAGACGCGCGCGCTGCGCGCCTATCTGAGCAACGGCATCTCCGCGCTGTCGCAGGAAGACATGCAGCGCATGCGCGCACGCGTGTCCCCCGAAGTTGCCAATGCAATGCGCTTTGGCCCGCAGAACGCGATGTCGACGACGACACCGGGCGAAGGCGGCTATACGGTCGCGACCGAGTATTACAACCAGCTGATCCAGGCGATGAAAGCCTATGGCGGTGTGCTCGACGTCGCGACGCAGTTTTCGACCAGCACGGGCGCCGACATGAATTTCCCGGCGGCCGATGCGACCGCGGAAATCGGCGAGATCGTGGGGCAGAACGCACCTGCGAGCGCCGGTGATACGTCGTTCTCGAACATGTCGATGAGCGTGTTCAAATACTCATCGAAAAAGATTGCGGTACCGTTCGAACTGTTGCAGGACAGCATGTTCGACATCGAAGGCTACATCAACGGTCTGCTCGCGATGCGGATCGGTCGCATCACGTCGCTGCACTTCACGACCGGCTCGGGCGTCGGTCAGCCGCGCGGCATCGTGACCGCCGCAGCGGCCGGCAAGGTCGGTGCGGACGGCCAGACGTCGACGGTGACGTACGACGATCTCGTTGATCTTGAGCACAGCGTCGACCCGGCGTATCGCAAGGGGCAAGCCGTCGGCTTCATGATGCACGACGACTCCATCAAGATCGTGCGCAAGATCAAGGACGACAATGGTCGCCCGATCTTTGTGCCGGGCTACGAGCAGGGCAATCCGGGCGGTGCGCCGGATCGTCTGCTGAACCGCTCGCTGACGGTTTCGCAGGAAATGCCGACGATGGCGGCAAATGCCAAGTCGATCCTCTTCGGTGATCTGAGCCGCTACATGGTCCGTCGCGTGATGGACCTGACATTGTTCCGTATGGCCGACTCCGCATTCCTGCTCAACGGCCAGATCGGCTTTGTCGCATTCAACCGTCAGGGCGGCAACCTCGTCGACGTCGGCGGAGCGGTGAAGTACTACCAGAATCCGGCCGCCTGATTGACCGCGTAGCGCAAGGCGGGCAACCGCCTTGTTTTCCGCATTTACTCACCCAAAGGATTATTCGATGGAAACGACGGATCAAGGCGCGGCGGCGCAATCGCAGCTGCTGGCGGGGGTGCTTCAGGATCAGGGGCAAACCGCTAAGGATGACGATGCCCCGAGCGCTGGCGATGCACCGAACGGTGGCGATGCACCGAACGGTGGCGATGCACCGGACGGTGGCGATGCACCGAACGGTGACGATGCGCCGAAGGGTGACGATGCGCCGACGGGTGACAACGCAGCGAAGGTCGAGCGCGCGACGCCGCCACGTGCGTCCATTGCTGTTGTGGCGAAAGTGTCCGCGCGCGTACTTGTCAGATGCGAGCACGGTCAGATCGACGATGTGGTCGAACTGGCCACACGGGCCGCGCGCCAGGCGGAGAAACTCGGTCAGGTCAGCACGCATCCGGATTCGGTGGCGTATGCGCTCGCGCTGAAGCGCTGATTGGGAGGTTGCCATGCAACGCAAGGTGACGACGCCGCCGGCAACCGAGGCGATCACGCTCGAGCAGGCGCAGTTCCAGGTGAAAGCGGAGCCGGATCCGGACAATGATCAGTTGCTGGACCTGGCGATCGTCGCCGCCCGCGAGCGGGTCGAGCACGAGCTCGGTCGTCCGCTTCTCGCGCAGACGTGCGAAAAGCGCTTCGATGCGTTCGAGCGGCGCATGGATTTATGGGAAGACGTGACAGCGGTCACGTCTGTGTCGTACGTCGACGACACGGGTCAGCCAGTCCCGCTCGGTCAGATGCAGTTCTACATGACCGGCGGGCGGACACTGAACATCGTCGGTGATCTGCCTCAAGCGCGAGAGGTCATTGTCGAATTCGAGTGCGGCGCTTTCGATGTTGAGACGGTGCCGAAGTCGATCGTCGAGTGGATGCTGTTGCAGATCGGTGCGATGAGCGAAAACCGATCTACGGTCGAGAGCATTCAGACATACGAACTGCCTGCGCGATGGACTGACGGTCTGATCGACCGTTATCGCGTCTATTCGGTCTAGCCATGCGCATTGGAAAACTCAATCGCCGAGTATCTCTTCAGCAGCCGACCGAAGTTCGAGACGAGCTGGGCCAGCCGATGCCGGGCTGGAGTGAGCTTGCCAGACCGTGGGCGTATGTCCGCTATCTGAATGGCAAGGAATATGCAACGTCGGGAACAGAAGTCAGCGGGGCGACGGCAAGCGTACGCATACGGTATCGACAGGACGTCACGGCCAGCATGCGGATCGTGCACGGCTCGACGATTCTCAACGTTCTCGCAGTGCTGCCGGACGAGGGGGATCGCGAATACATCGACCTCGCCTGCAATACAGGAGCAAACGATGGGTGAGGAGCACGATGCCGACCGCTGAATCCGTCACCTCCGGCGCACTCAAGACGCTGGCCGGCGGTCGCGTCTATCCGGACGTCGCGCCGGCGGCCGCGGCGTTGCCGCGGATCGTCTATCAGAGCGTCGGCGGCGTCGATGAAACCACGTTCGACGGTGCCGACACGCTTAAAAATAGCCGCATGCAGGTCGCGGTGTGGGCGACCACGCGCGCAGAGGCTGCAACCATCATCCAACAGGTGCGCGCCGCGCTGACTGCCGCGCCTGTTGTCGGCACGCCAATTGGCGCGCCCGTGAGTGTCTACGAAGACGACACGAAGCTGTACGGCAGTCGGCAGGACTTCTCAATTTGGTTCCAGGAGTGAATCTATGACCAGCACCGCAATTAGCGCGCAAGGCAGCAAATTTTCGGTTGGCGCGGTACCCGAAGGCGGGGGTGGGCCGACCTACACCCAAGTCAAGAACGTGAAGTCGTTCTCCGGCTTCGACGGCACCGCCACGGAGCTCGACGCGACCGACCTCGACTCGACGGCGAAGGAAAAGCTGCTCGGTTTGATGGACGAGGGCTCGTTCTCGATCGACATCAACACGAACATGGCTGACCCCGGACAGGCCGCGCTGAAGGCCGCTCAGCGCTCGAGCGCAAAGCTGCCGTTCAAGCTCGAAACGCCCGACGGCTACTCGTACACCTTTAATGGCTACGTGAAGAGCTTTCCGTTGCAAGGTGGGGTTGACGCGATCCTCGCGACGACCGTCCAGATGACGATTACCGGCTCGGTTACCGAGACGCCGCCGGCGGGAGCGTGACTCATGCTGACCAAAGATCAACTGCTCGCGCAGCTCAAGACGCGCACCGAGGAAGTGTCGGTGCCGGGTCTCGACGGCACGCTGCGCATTCGGGCGATGAGCGGCTACGACCGCGACGCGTTCCAGAAGGTGCTTCAGGCCGAGGGCATTACCGATAGCGCGTACTTCGGTGCTCTGATCGCGACGTGCGTCGTGAACGACGACGGTTCGCCGATGTTCAGCGAATCCGAAGTCGAAACGCTGCGCGGCAGTCACGCCGAGCTCGTGAGGGCGATCGGCCTCGCATGCCAGCGCGTCAACGGGCTCGGCAAAGCTGCGGAGGAAACCGCAGCAAAAAACTGAGGTCCAGCGCTGAGCTGCGGTTTTCGTTCCGCCTGGCTCTGGCGCTGGGTAAAACGCGCGAAGAACTGATGCGCGCCATCAGTTCCGAGGAATTCACGTACTGGATTGAGATGTACCGGCGCGAACCGTGGGGCGAGCGTATGGCCGATCTGCGCATGGGGACGCTAGCGTCCCTGTTTGCGAATCTCCACCGCGACACGAAGCGCAAGAAGGAACCATTTGTGCCATCCGATTTCGCTCCGTGGTCGCTTGAACCGGACCGTGAAGAGGCGACCGGCCCAATTCTGCTGAAGGACAAAGCCGCGCAGTCGAACATGATCCGATCGTCGCTGTTTGGAAGGCGCCTGAGGAAAGCAAATGTCAAATAAGGCATCGGCAACGATCAGCAACCCGGACGGTTTTGCCGACCTGCTTGCCAAGATGTCAGAGGCGGCAAGCGAATCGACGCTCCGTCAAGCGGCCGTTGCTGGCGCGCGCGTGATCCTGGATGAGGTCAAGCTTCGCGCGCCGGTCGGCCCGTTCCCGCACATCCGAAGCGGGAAGACATATCCGCCCGGCACGTTGAAGAAAAGCGTAATCGCCTATCACGACGCGGAGCAATCGAGCGTGACCGGTGGTTATCAGGTCTACGGCGTGGTTCTATCGAGCGATGGCTTTTATGGGCGGATGGTTGAAGGCGGCCACGCGTTTTCCGGATTTGTGGCGAAGGTTGAGCACGGTTCATCGCGGGTTCCTGCACACCCGTTTTTCAGGCCCGCAGTGGACGCGAAGGCCGGCGCCGCGGTTGAGGCGATGTCTGATGTGATGCGAGCAAAGCTCAACGAGGCCAAGAATGTCTGACTCCAAACTGAAGGCGACCCTTACCGCCGACGCTTCGCAGTTCTCGGTCGAGATGGCGAAAGCCATCAAGTTGAATCAGGACTTCATGACCGCCGAGCGGCTGAAAGCGGAGGTCGTGCGGGCGCAGGAGCGGGCCGTACAAGAAGCGCAAACGGCCGCAGCGGCGACCGGAGAGACCGTTGCAACGCAGACTGTCTCGCAGATCAATCGGCAGGTGAAGGCGCTCGTCGAGCAGGCGCAACGGGTCGAGTACGGAACGACCGCCATCCGTGCAATGCGCGCCGAGCAGCTCGGAATCTCTGCATCTACGCAACAGTTCCGCGACGCCTTGGCCCAGTCTGCCGCTTCAGCCGAAAGGCTCGGACACAGTTCAGCGGGCGCGCGAAAGGAAGTTCTCGTGCTCGCGCACGAGGCCGCGACGGGTTCGTGGAGCAATTTCGGCGGCTCGCTGCTTGTCCTTGGCGAGCGTATCGACGCGATGAAGTACCTGCTCAATCCCGTAGCGCTCGGACTCGCTGCGGTCGGAATTGCTGCGTATGGCGCATACACCGCGATTCATGGGGCGAGCGAGGAGTTCAAGAAGTTCAACGAGTCGCTGACCCTCACCAACAATTGGGCTGGCCTCACGAACGACACGGCGGCCACTCTCGCGAACACCATTGCCGGTGATCTCGGGACTTCCTTCGCTGCCGCGCGCGACGCAGTGAACGCAACCTCCGCGTCCGGCAAGGTGCTCGGCACCGATATGCAGACCGTCACGGAACTGGCGCTCCTGATGGCGAAGTCGACCGGTGAGAGCTTCGATAAGGCGCTCGATTCGGTGATCAAGCAGCAGAACGGCGTATCCGCGGCTGCCGACGAGTGGCAATCGGCGCACCACGACATGGACGCCGCGACGCTGGAGCACATCAAGTCGCTCGACAAGGCCGGGGAGCATACGACTGCTCTGCGTATCCTCTACGAGCAAGAGTTGAAGACGATGAAGTCGGGAACCGACACGCAAGTTGGTGCAATGACCAAGTTGTGGAATGGCTTCCTTGACGGGTTCGGGCGATATAGGCGTGAATTGGCGGGCACGTCTTCCAAAGAAGATCAGCTCGCTGAGCTGCAATCTCAGTTGAATGCGCCGCCGACCGCTGCTAATAACTACGGCATGGACAAGCCGCAGCTCCAGGCCCGTATCGACGCGATCAAGGCGGAGATCGCGGCGCAGCAGCAGAACAAGGCGGCAACCGATGCCGTGACTGCGGCGAAGGCTCAGCTTGCCGAACTCGACACGCGCGCGAACAAGATCCTCGAAGACAACGCGACAAACGAGCAGAAGCGCACGAAAGCGGTAAACGAAGCGAATGCTGCATATGCGAAGCGCGTAGCGCTCGCGAAGACGGCGGGCACATACACGCCCGCGCTCGATGCGAAGTTCGCTTCGCAGCGCGACGTTGAAATCTCCGATGCGCAGAACAAGGATCCGAAGCCCGCGCACGCGAAGGCGGTGACAGACGACGCGGCGACGCGCGAACTGCAGACCGCGAGCCAGACGCAGGCGACGTTGCAGGCCCAGCTCGACGCGCACGAGAAAATTGGAACCGAGGCAGAAAAGCTGCTCAAGTTCGAACAGCAGATCGCTGACCTCAAGACGAAGAAGACGCTCACGGCCGATCAGAAATCCCTGCTAGCGCATCAGTCGGAGATCGAAACAGCGCTGAAGCAAAACGCCGAACTCGAAAAGCAGGTGCAGGCGCAGCAGGCGCTGAACAAGCTGAAAGCCGCCGCGGCGTCTATCGATGCCGACATCGCGAGCTACCAGCAGTCGCAGGCCGAGCAGTATGAGCGGCAGTTGACCGCAATCGGCCTGGGTTCCGACGCTCAGCAACAAGCCGCGGCTGTGAAGTCAATCTACGCAAAATATCAGCAGGAGCAAGAGAAGCTGAACAAGGCCGCGCGCGAGACCGGCATGTCGAACGATGTGTACACGGACGAGACGGCGAAGATTCAGGCCGGTCTGCAAACGTCGCTGAAGGCGTACACGGACTATTACGCGGCGCTCAAGCAAAAGCAGGGCGATTGGGTCAACGGTCTGACCGCAGGCTGGGCCGACTATGTGTCGGAAGCTGACAACAAGATGAAGCAGACCGAGCGGATCGTTGGCGACGTCACGAACGGCATGGAAGACGCTTGGGTCAGCTTCGTGCAGACGGGCAAGCTCAGCTTTACGTCTCTCGCAAACTCGATCATTGCCGACCTCGCACGCATGTCGGCCAAGGCCGCGATCAGCGGTTTCTTCAGCAGCGCGGTGTCGTACGCGAGCAGCTTCTTTGGTGGGGACTCGACAGCGAGCAGTGCGTTGGCTAACGGCACCACGAGCGGGATCAACAGTTACGGCTTTACGCTGGCGGGGCATGCGGACGGTGGCCTTATCACGGGCCCAGGCAGCGGAACAAGCGACAGCATCATCGCGCGGCTGAGCAATGGCGAGGGCGTTCTGACGGCGGAAACTGTGAGCCGACTCGGTGGCGAAAGAGCGATCGATGCGCTGAATAGCGGCGGCTCGATCGACCATCTGCAGCGCTATGCGACCGGCGGCGTTGTCGGAGCGGCGACGAGCGTCTCGCCGACCGCGCGCGGCGGCGATACCAACGTGCAGGTCGACGTGACGGCCGGCGGTTCTTCTCTCGATCAGAGCGACGTGTCCTGGCTGCAAAGCCAGATAAAAGCCCTTGTCGATAGCCGACTCGCGCAGAAGATGAAAGGCCAAGGCGGTTACGCGTGGCAGCAGAAGTACGGGAGCGTGGGCTAATGGCTGACTCCTTCACGTGGCCGCCGACAGTCGCGGGGACGTCAGGCACCGACACGGCTAGCGTGCGCTCGGCAAAGTTCGGTGACGGATACGAGCAGCGCTCAGCCGATGGCATCAACAACATCGCAGCGTCGTTCGATCTTCAGTTCATTGGCGATGCCGCGAAGATCTCGGCGATTCGCGCGTTTTTCATCGCACGCGGCGGCGCCACGTCGTTCCTGTGGACTCCGCCGCTCGAAGCGTCGCCGCTGCTTTTCTACTGCGCGACGTGGAGCCGTCCGACCAAAGACGGCGACGTCTACACCATGACGGCGACTTTCACCCAGACCTTCGCTCCCTGAGCACTATGACCGCACTCCAGAAAATCATTCTCGGTACGCCGCCGACTGCCGTTGACGGTGACACCGCGCGCACGGCGAACACTAGGATGAACTCGAACGTCGATGTGCTCAATTCGCAGGCGGCGCTGACCAGCGCGACAGGGATTACCGCGGCGCAGGCGCTCACCGTTGCCCATGTCGGTAAGCGCATCAACATCGCCTTGGCTTCGGCTGGCGCAATCAACCTGCCGTCGGCGTCGACGTGCACCGCAGATAGTGTTCTGCTTCTGCGGAACATCGGCACCACAGTCGTCGCGCTGGCGATCACTGCCGGATCGGGCGACACAATTGCGCTTTCAAAGCTCAATCCTGGTGAATCCGCATTGATGGACACGGACGGCGTACATACGTGGTCTGTCCTCATGCGAGGGCGTACTAACTCGGATAATGAGGTTGTAAACGGTAACTGTACCGTGGGCGGAAACGAGACAGTAACAGGAACGCTCGCCGTTACTGGTGCAAGCACTCTTACCGGTAATGTCTCCATGGGCGGTAGCCTACTTAGCACGACACCCGCTAACCCTGTCCCGTTCCCCGTGCGCCCAACTTTTAACGGTAATACGCCGTGGGACAGTGGGAATGTTCCCGGCACCTCAACGGGTGGCGTTTTCAACTTCACGAACCGCCCTACGTTCGCGGGTAAAACGCCGTGGGACTCGGGAAACTTGGTTAGCCCGATGACGCTGGACACCGCGCAGCATGTTACCGGAGTAAAGGCGTTCGACAATTCTACGTACTTTACGTACAGCGCGTGGAATAACGCTTGGAATACCTTACCACTATACGCCACATCGACAGGGATAGCGGGCATTGGATTCATGTCTAACAGCGGCGCAACACCCGCGCAGGCCGCTCAAATTATCCTGGTGGCGGATAACTCGTTTCACTTTAATAATTACAACAATTCCGGCTACGTCAATATCGTTTGTGGTGCGCTAACTCAAGCATCCGATCGCGCAATTAAAACGGACATTGTGCCTATTACGGGCGTAATGGAGAAAATCCGAAAGCTCCGCGCGGTGTCGTACGTGGATAAACAAAGCCAAGACAAAGCCACTCGCCTCGGCGTTATCGCTCAAGACGTTGCGCCGCACTTCCCGGAGCTTGTACACGAACTCCAATGGCGGATCAACGAGGACGGGGAAGCTGTAAACGACGACGCACCAGGCCGCAACGCGCTAGGTGTCAGGTACGCGAATTTTATTGCGCCCCTGCTTCAGGGTTTGATTGAAACGGACGCGACGCTTCAGCAGGCACTAGAGCGGATTAAGACATTGGAGTCGAAATGACGATTACCGCTGACATACAGCAGCTTGAGCCGGGCAGGCTAATCGAGTTGTTCGAAGTCGACTGCACGTCGATTGGCGGAGACATGCTGCGCTTTCACGGTCATCTGCAATCTGCGTCGGTCTGGTGGCAGGGCGCTGAATACAAGCCGTGGCCGATTCAGGCGAACGGATTCAGACGCACGACGGATTCGCAGCAGCCGACGCCGACGCTCACGGTCGGCGACATCAACGGCACCATCTCTGCGATCTGCGTCTTCCTCGATGACATGGTGGGCGCGACGGTGCGCCGCCGGCGCACGCTCAAGCGCTACCTCGATGCGGTCAATTTTCCGGGCGGCAATCCGACGGCGGACCCGACGGCCGAAATGCTCGCAGAGATCTGGCGTGTCGAGCAGAAAACCGAAGAGAAGCCGGGCCTGCAGGTCGCGTTCGCGCTCTCGACGCCGCTGGACTTCGGTGGCCAGCAGGTGCCCGCGCGCCAGATCGTGAGCATTTGCCAATTTGCGTATCGCGGGCCGAATTGCGGTTACACCGGCAGCGCGTATTTTGATGCGAACGACCAACCAGTCAGTGACCCCGCGCTTGACCGATGCAGTTTCCGCACGAGCGGCTGTGAATGCCGCTTCGGAGTCAACAACCCGCTGCCGTTCGGCGGTTTTCTCAGCGACACACTTTCCTGAATGAATGAAACGACGAAGGCCGCGATCGCCGCGCACGCGATCGCGGAGTACCCGCGCGAGTGCGTCGGGCTGGTGGCGCTCGTCCAGGGCGAGGAGACCTACATGCCGTGCGAGAACCGGGCGGCCACGCCGACCGAGCAATTCGTGCTTGCCGCCGAGGACTACGCGTGCGCCGAGGACGCCGGCGAGATTGTCGCGATCGTGCATTCACACCCGGGCGGCCGCGCGCATCCGAGTGCCGCGGACAAGGCGATGTGCGAGGCCAGTGGCATCGCGCGCTGGGTGGTCGTATCGGTCGGCGTGCAGGTCGATGGCTCTATCGGTGTCGACGAGTGGTGCGAGTTCGGCCCGACGGGCTTCATTGTGCCGCTCGTGGGTCGCCCGTTCGTCCACGGTGTGCACGATTGCTACTCGATCGTACAGGACTGGTATCGCCTGGAGCGCGACGTGGTGCTGCCCGACTTCGAGCGGCGCGATGAATGGTGGGCTGACGGAAAATCGTCGCTCTACCTCGAGAACTATCGCGCTGCCGGCTTCGTGGACGTCGGCCCGGGCGCGGCTCTCGAAGTGGGCGACGTGCTGTTGATGCAGATCCGCAGCCGCAACGACGTGCCGAATCATGCGGGCATTTACATCGGCGATGGCCAGTTCCTTCATCACATGCACGGACAGCTTTCTCGCCGCGCAGTGTGGGGCGGCATGTGGCTTCAATCTTTGCGCACGGTGCTGCGCTACGAGGGGGCGCCCGATGAATGACCAACTTCGCGAGATCCAGCTGTATGGCGTCGCTGGTACGCGCTATGGCCGCGTTCACCACCTTGCGGTGCGATCGCCACGCGAGGCGATTCGCGCACTGTGCGTCGTCGTCCCCGGCTTTAAGCAGTTCCTCGCCGCGTCGCGGCGCATGGGCCTTACGTTCGCGGTCTTCATCGGGAAAAGCAACCTCGCGAAAGACGAGCTCGATTACCCGGCAGGTCGCGAGCCGATCCGCATCGCGCCGGTGCTCGTCGGCAGCAAGCGGGGTGGTCTCTTCCAAACGATTCTGGGTGTTGCATTGATTGCGGTCGGTGTCTTCACGCAGATGCCGACGCTGATCGGCTTGGGCGCGTCGATGGCGCTAGGCGGCGTCGTTCAGATGCTCAGTCCGCAGACGAGCGGCCTGGCCGGGGTCGTCGACAACGGCACCTCCTACTACTTCAATGGCCCCGTGAACAGCGCGGCGCAGGGCGAGCCGGTGCCGCTCGTGTACGGGCGAATGGTAGTGGGTTCGAAGGTCATCAGTTCCGGCATTTACGCAGAAGACGAGAGCTAAAGCATGCGCATCTCTGGAGCAAAAGGCGGCGGTGGCAGCGCCACGGCGACTGAATCGCCGGACAGCCTGCACTCGATCGCCTACGCGAGGGTGCTCGACCTGATTTCGGAAGGACCGATCGTCGGGCTGGTGAACGGCTACCAGTCTGTCTTTCTCGACGGCACGCCGATTCTCAATGGCGACGGTTCGGCCAACTTTTCGAGCTATACGGTCGACACGCGCGTCGGCACGCAGGATCAGGAGTATCTGCCAGGCTTCCCCGCTGTGGAGAACGAAACCGCGATCGGCGTCGCTCTCACGAGCGACGCGCCGTGGCTGAGGCAGGTCGAAAACACGCAGCTCACAGCAGTGCGGATTCGATTCGGCGTGCCCGCGCTTGAACAGACAAACACCTCGAGCGGTGACGTAACCGGATACCGCGTCGAGTATGCGATCGACGTCGCGGTAGATGGAGGGTCGTACTCTCAGGTGGTTTCAGGTGCGTTCGATGGCAAGACGACGTCGCTGTACGAGCGCAGCGTTCGCATCGACTTGCCGGCCGCAGAGACGGGCTGGCTCGTGCGCGTGCGCCGCCTGACGGCAAACGCCCACAACACGTACATTCAGGACACGGTCAACGTCGAGGCGATCACCGAGATCATCGATCGCAAGCTGCGCTATCCGATGAGCGCGCTGGTCGGCATGTCGTTCGATGCGCGGTCGTTCAGTTCGGTGCCGACGCGCTCGTACGACGTGAAGGGCCTCATCATCAGCGTGCCGTCGAACTACGACCCTGAGCGGCGGACATACTCTGGCACGTGGGATGGCACGTTCAAGCAGGCGTGGACCAACAACCCGGCGTGGATCTTCTACGACCTTGTGACGAACGATCGTTACGGGGGCGGTCGGTTCGTCGACGCGTCGTCGCTCGATAAGTGGACGCTCTACGAGATTGCGCAGTACAGCGACGTCATGGTGCCTGACGGAAAGGGAGGCACCGAGCCGCGCTTCACGTGCAACTGCGTGATCCAGTCGCAATCCGACGCGTTCAAGGTGCTGCAGGATCTCGCGGGGGTGTTTCGCGGAAATGCTTACTGGGGTGCTGGCACGGTACTGGTGACCGCTGACATGCCGTCCGACCCGGTCTACGTGTACACGCAGGCGAACGTGGTCGGCGGTCAGTTCTCATACGTCGGATCGGAACGCAAGACACGCTACACGGCGGCGCAGATCAGTTGGAACGACCCTGCGAACCAGTATAAGCAGGCCGTCGAGTATGTGGCTGACGACGACGGACTTGCGCGCTATGGCGTGGTGAAGGCGCAGATTACGGCGTTCGGTACGACGTCGCAGGGGCAGGCGCACCGCCTCGGGCTATGGACGCTGCTCACGAGCCGCTATGAGACGAACACCGTTTCGTTTCAGGTGGGACTCGACGGGACGCTCGCGGCGCCGGGCGAGGTGATTGCCGTCGCAGACGCGAACAAGGCTGGGCGGCAGACCGGCGGCCGTGTGCGTTCGATGAGCGGCGCCACCGTCGTGCTAGATCGCGCGCCAACAGCTGCCGCAGGCGACTCGCTCACCGTGATCATGCCGACGGGCATCGCGCAGAAACGCACGGTGCAGGCGGTCAACGGCAACACAATCACGGTGACGGCGGCGTTCGATCAAAACGCGGTCGTGGGCGCGATGTGGATGCTCGAAAGCGCCGACCTTGCTGCGCAGCTCTTCCGCGTCGTGAGTATTGAGGAAGGCGACGACGAAGGCCAGATCATCTACACGATCAACGCTACGAAGTACGAGCCGGGGAAATACGACGCGATCGACAACGGCGCGCAGATTCAGGTGCGGCCGGTCACTGTCATTCCGCCGTCGGTGCAGCCGCCGCCGACGAACGTGCGCGTCTCGACGTACTCGTACACCGATCAGGGCATCGCCAAAACCAACATGGTGATCGCGTGGGACTCGGCGTCGAGCGCGGTGAACTACATTCCGGAATGGAGGAAGGACAACGGCGATTGGGTGCCGGCCAACCCGACGGGGGGCCTGCAGGTGGAAGTGTTGGGCATCTATCAGGGCAAGTACCTCGCGCGCGTGCGCGCAGAGAACGCCATGGGCGTCACGTCGATTCCGGCCTATAGCGTGGATACGACGTTGACCGGTAAGACGAGTCCGCCCCCATCGCTGGCGTCGCTCACCACGACGACACAGGTTTTCGCGATCCAGCTTGATTGGACCTTTCCGGCGGATGGCTCAGCAGGCGACACGTCATATACGGACGTCTGGTACAGCCGGGCCAACGATCGCAGCACGGCGACGCGGCTTTCGGCTTATCCGTATCCGCAATCGCGCGCCAGTCTTATGGGGCTGGCAGCCGGCCAGTCGTTTTTCTTCTGGGCGCGGCTCGTCGACACCTCGGGCAACATCGGGCCGTGGTACCCGGCCGGCGCCGGCGTGAATGGTCAGAGCAGCAGCGACGCGACGCCGATCCTCGAGATGCTCACGGGCGAGATCACGAAGACTCAGCTCGGCTCCGACTTGCTCACGCCGATCGATGCAATTCCTGACCTGCAGCAGAGCGTCGAGGCGAACGCCGCAGCTATCACGGCGGAACAGACGGCGCGCGCGGCCGGCGACACGGCGCTGTCAAACCGCATCGATCAGGTGACGGCTCAGGTTGTCATTCCTGAGATGGCGGGCAGCACGGGCGACTATGCCGGCTCGACGCAGGTCTACGCCGGCGTTTGGTCGGAACAGTCCGCGCGCGCCGAGGCGGACCTTGCGCTCGCGCAAAACATCGATACGACGACGGCTCAGATTTCCTCAACGAAGGCGACGTTGCTCGCGGCGGTTCAAACGGAGACTCAGGCGCGTGCCGATGCTGATAGCGCCATGGCATCGCAGATCACGACCGTGCAGGCTCAGGCCAATGCAAACACGGCCGCAGTGCAGGCGAACGCGCAGTCGTATGCGGACCTCAACGGCCGCGTGGCGGCGTCGTACCAGATCAAGACCCAGATCACGGCAAACGGCCGCACGTACATCGCGGGTCTCGGCGTCGGCGTCGACAACAGCAGCGGCACTGTCGAATCTCAGGTGCTCGTATCTGCGAGCCGGTTCGCGGTGCTGGACCCGAACGGCAGCGCTGTGACGTCGCCGTTTGTGATTCAGGGTGGCCAGGTGTTCATTTCGCAGGCGTTGATCGGTACCGGATGGATCACGAATCTGATGATCGGCGACGTCATTCAATCGACCGCGCTCGGTGCGAACGGTCAGCCTCTATGGGTGCTGAATAAGAACTCCGGCCTTACCTTCAATGGCGCAAACGCCGGCAGCGGCTATGCCGTAAGCGATAACAGCGGCGGCCGCGCCTATGACAACAACGGCACGCTGCGCGTGCGGTGGGGGGTGTGGTAATGCCAGCAGGCCTTCAATGTTGGGATGAGAACGGCAATCTCATCTTCGATGCGACTTACCGGGTGCTGCGGATCATCGGCTATCGCGTCATGGATGGAGGCAGCAGTAGCCTGCAAGACGATCGGCTCAAGCAGGGTGGCTTCGTTTCATTCCAGCCGAATAACACTTGTGGTGATGGCTACCTCTCGGGCGGCGTCATCATTCCGCAGTTCTCGATCGACCCAAATACAGGAATCCTGAGCTGGTCCTATGCTCCGAAGCATAGTGCTCAGTACGACATCTATCAGGTCGGAACGCTTTTCTACGGAGCCAGTTGAATGACCGTCGGATTCCAAGCCTTTACCGATACTGGGCTCGTGCAGATCGACGGAACGACGCCGAACTATGCGCTGCGACAGAAGTTCGATGTTGCGACCGCGGCGGGAAGTATGAACGGCAGCAAGTCGAACGCCGGCACAATGTACTACTACGCGGCCAATGTCGCGACCTTTACGTTCACTGCGATGCAGCCACTCATCGCACTGTATTGCTCGGACGCGTACGTAACCATCCTTCAGTGCATCAACAACAATAACGGCACGTGGACGGTGAAGATCTGGAGTAGTGCCGCAGCAGCCGTGTCCGTCTATATCTTCGATCAAGCGCCGGCGGCCGCGCCGTCTGGCGCTGGTTATGGCCTGCAGGTCTTCAACGAGAACGGTGTTCTGGTTTTCGATGCGCGCCAGCGCATTGCCAGGGTGATCGATACACAGGCAGGGAACATCAACAACACATCGCCTGGTTGGGGACAATGGGCGCATGTCGACACGCGAACCTATTCGTGGAGCTACCCGACCGTCAGCAAAATTGGAGTCGCCGCGATCGGCACAGCCTTCATTTGCCCGGAAGGCGGCGGTAGCAACAGTTGGTACAACATCAGTGGTCTTCAGACCGTCGGCAATACAGTGAACTTCAAATACCAGTACTACCAGAACGGCGGTCCGGCTCACCCCTCGAATGATGTCTGCTTTGGATCGCAGTTTGATTGGCGCTTTATGGCGGTCGACCTCAGCAACATCTAACTAGGAGCAAATATGCCTCTCCAGAAAGACTACGAAACGCCATCGACCGGGGCGACTGCGAGCTATCACGTTGTCCAACAAGTCTCGCTCGACTTTGTGTCGTCGCGGTCCAATGCGACCGTCGCGTCGTATCTGTCGAAGGACGCCCGCGACGCGGGCAAATTCGCCCTCTATACGCAGCAGATCGCCGTCGCCGGTTTGCCCGATGCTGGCGTCGATGCGCTCGAGTTCGTGCAGCAGCAACTCATCGTCGGGGCGCAGCAAGACGGCAGCGGCCCGTATGCGAATCGTTTCGTATTTGCTGGCGCTGAAATCGTGTCCTGACGCGTTGATTTGCGTGTAAGCTTTCGTAAGAAGAAAGGGAAATTAACCAACGGGGAAATCGATGAAGAGGTTGATGGCGGTAGGCGCGCTGGTGGCGATGTGTCTCAGCGCATGTGGTGGTGGCGGTGACAGCGGCAACAACGGGGCACAGCCGGCGGCCAAGCCGCTGACGATCTCGATGTATGGCAAGCCGCTGGTATCGAATTCAACGTCGGCCGTTGCGCATGCGCAGTCGAGTGTCGCATCCAAGGCCGCGTCAGCGACGCCCGCGTCTGGCGCGACGGATGCCCAAGCTACCGTGCAAAGCCTCACCGACGCGCTCGCCGCTCGCGGTGTGACCGCAGACGTCACCGCGCAAGTGATGGACGGAACAACGCTCCACCAGATCGTGACGACCGAGCATAACGGCGTCGCGCCAACTGCCGATCAATTCAAGACGGACCCGAGCTCGTGGCTGGTCGTCAACTTCCAACTCGACGACATGGTGACGCCGGCTACTGATCCTGCGCAACAAGCCGCGATGACGCAGTTCGGTCAAGATCTGCTCATCTTCTCTCAGTGGGCTGCGGTGGCTGGAAAGGCTGTCTTTGTCGTGGTTCCGGTATTCACATGCGATACGGCTTACTCGGCGTCGGCCGGGCTTTGGTCTGCGGAAAACAACGCGCTGATCAATGGAGCGCCGATTCGATTTATCGGGCAAACCGGATTCGGGTTTAGCTTCTCGGGGACGGGGCAAGTGATCCCCTCTGCTGATACAGTGCATATGGGGGCCGACTGCCGCACGCCCGACGGGTACGTTCAGAATCTTCAGGTGCAGTCGGTCGCCGATTCGATCGCAGAGGGTTACAAAGAGGCGGTGGCCCCAGCGAGCGGGGCGAGCGCCGCGAGCGGGGCATCTGCCACCGGGACGTAAAGCACAAGTAGCAACCGAATAAAGCCAGCCTTCGAGCTGGCTTTTTTATTGGCCGCCTTCGGGTGGCCTTTTTTATGTCCGCGCGATTTTGAAAGGAGGGCGCGTGAATCAAGAACGACAACCGGGGGTGGTGCTGCGAGGTGAGCGGCAATGGTCGTTCGACAAATCAGTGAATGTGCCGACGCTTTTGACTCTGGTCGCGTTGCTGGCCGGCTGCTTGGGCTCGGGCTTCGGGCTTTATCTGAGCTTCGATCGACGAATCAGCAGTCTTGAAGATCGAACGACACACGTCGAGAAGGACCAGAGCGAGCAGAAATCCGACAACAAGGAACAGCTGCGCGCGATCAACGAGAAGCTGGACCGGCTTCTCTATGACCGCGCCGGCGTGCGTCCGGAAACGCGAGGGTGGACCAAATGAGATTGCGAATCACGCTGGCCGACGGCTGGCAAAAGCTGCATACGCGCGGCACGGTCATTTTCTCGACGGCAGTTGGTGTCGTGGCGCCGCTCGGCGCGGTGCTGCGCGAGACGTGGAACGGTATGCCTGACGACCTGAAGCAGTATCTGCCGCATAGCGTGCAGCAAGCGATCAGCTACACGATCCTGTGCGCGACGTTCCTCGCGCTGCGTTACACGTCGGTGCGCCGAGTGCCGCGGGAGGGCGACGATGGCTCGCATTGACGCCGCGACTGCGGGCGGCGAAAACCGCGTGGCCTTCCTCGACATGATCGCGGTCAGCGAAATCGGCAACCAACTGCTGGTGCTGAGCGACGACGGGTACAACGTACTCGTGGGCAGCACACCAGCGAAGCCGTTGCTGTTCACGTCGTACGCCGATCATCCGAACGTCTACAACGCCGCGTGCAATTCGACGGCTGCCGGGCGGTACCAGATCCTCTTCAAGTGGTGGCGCCTCTACAAAGCGCAGATGTTTCTGCGCGACTTCTCGCCGATCTCGCAGGACCGGTACGCACTGCAGCAGTTGCGCGAGCGCGGCGCGTTTCCGCTCATCGACGCGGGGCAGTTTCGGCAGGCGGTCGCAAAGGTCGCCAACGTGTGGGCCAGTCTTCCCGGCGCCGGATACGGCCAGCACGAAAACCAGATGGCGCATTTGCAGGCCGCCTATCAAGCGGCAGGCGGGGGGATTTCGACGTGACCGAAGCAATTGCACTCGCGTTCAAGGTTGGGCCTTGGCTGATTGCGGGGCTCGCGGCGGTGTTCGCCGCGCTGTCTCACATGAACGCCAAATCGATAGTCGCAGCGGCCGGCCAGAAGGTGGCAGAGGCTCAAACGAGCGCCGCTCAGGCTCAAGCGCAAACCGCCGAGGTGCGCGACGCCGAGGCCGAAGCGAACGCGGCCGCCGCACACCAAGGCGCCGCAGCACTGAAGGAGAGAACCGATGTTGAAAGCAACGTTGCTGCTTTGCCTGCTGGGGCCGCTGCTGACCAGCTGCGCAACGAATGGAGCCGACCAGGCGAAGACGCCGGCCGCGGAGCCGCTGGTGCAGGTCAAGACCCGGTTCGTTGACACCGCCTGTGACTGGACGAAGCCGATCTACGTGAGCAAGTCGGACGTGCTCACCGATGAAACTGCGAAGGCGATTCTCACGCACAATCTCGCTGGGGCGAAGCAGTGCGGCTGGAAGCCGACTGGCAAGTGATGCATGCGGGAGGTCACGGGCTCGCCGGCTTTCCGCCCATCGCGCCAAGTCTGATCTTCTCGGCAAGCATGGCGTCTATCAGCTTCTGAATCGACGCCTTCAGGTTCCCGTCTTCGCGGTTCCACATTGCTAGCTGCGCAGCTAGAGCGCCCGCATGCGCCTCGCGCATGATCTGCCGCGCGCGATGCACTTCGAGGATGAGTCGCCGCACGTTGTCGTCGTGATATTCGTGCCAGAGAGAACGCAACTCGGCGTCCATCACCACTGGGAAATCCTCGGGAGTGAGTCGCATGGTGAGAATGTCTGGTCCTGTACGGTTAGACAGCATATCGTCGCGCGGCAAACCCGCAATGACCGTTCGTTTCGCCACCTAGATGCGGAACACGACAGTGACGTCCAGCTCGGGGTCTCGCTCGTCTTGTAACTCGATACCGAGCTTCTCTATGACGAGGTCGGCGATTTCGTCCTTATGGTTACGCTGACCTGTGAAATTAAGACGCCGATTGACCGCTCCGGCAATAACGTCTGCGAGCTGAACCAGCGGACTGTTTTTAGACGACACCGCGGTTATCTGTTCGAGTATCAGCTGCTCCCCGTGATCCTGTTCCAGGCCGGCCGCAATTCGCCGCTTCATCTCTTCGATCGCAATCTTGTCAAGAGACTGCTCTTCGTCGAGAGTAACCGTGAGATGGCGCGGTGTTCCGACGCGGCCGTTGTGAATCTCGTGGGTGAGACCCTTTAACAACATGAACTCGTGAAGACGCTGCACGGCATCCTCAATGCTCCGCTTCAGGTTCGCACGAGCAACAGCGATGAACTTGAAGCTCAGAAATTCTCTGTTGGCATGGATCACGTCGAGATAGTCGGCCACAGCACCAATGTCGCCTTTGCCGAATCGAGCGAAATGCATTTCTCTGTTCGCAAACGTTGACTTTTCCTTCCAATTGTTGATTGCTTGCGTGGTCGTCCACACCGCGCGGCCGTTCAATACCCACACGGATCCGACAATCACGTGTGCTTCCGTCTTTCCTGTTTCGTCCGAGAAAACCTGAAGCGTTTGACGCGGAGCAGCGTCCTGTAACACGGCTTCTCGCATCTCCTCTTCGCGTCCCCGGCGACGATTGCGTATCTTTTCGTCGGCCTGAAACAGCCCATACTCGTTTTGGATTTTCGCCCGCGCGCGGACTATTAACGGTACACGCTCGAGCTGAAAAAAGACGTCCGGCTTGATTCCATGTTCGTTATACAGATCGGGTTGGAACGTCTCCCAATATTTGAGGGATAGGGCGACGTCGCTATTTCGCGCGGCCGGATACATGTTGAGGATGAACGCGACGCGGGTGCGTTGCTGCGCAAAGTCGCCGCTAGCGAGCGAGTCCATGAGGCTGCGCTTCTCTTTTTCAATGCGCGCCAGTTTCTTTTCTTCTGCATCCAAGTCGCGTTCCGCCTTGGTGGCGACCGACTGTTGAGCTAGCATTTCGGCCAATTTCGCATCCCCGCTCATCTCGTCTCCGCATGGCGCTGTCGAAATGCCGAGTATAACTTTCCGTACTGAAAAGCAACGCGGTGAACAGGGCGGGAATATCTGCGGAATTTGCAGGATCGCGATTCGATGGAATGCAGGCGGCGGCTAAGCCGGGCCAGGATGGTCCGGCGCTGGTTTTGGCGTAGGCTGGCCCATTGAGGCTAACTGGTGAGAGCGCAGGTTGCTGCATCGTGAGCACCTGCCTGGAGGCAGGTGCCGGAATTCGCTGGATAAATAATGGGGCGGGTTAGTTATTTGTAGAGCTCGCGTAGCAAGTCACCCAGCGTCGCGAAATTTTTGAAGGCTCGCCCCGTTCGTGTCGATTTTGCTGGATCGTCGATTTGGAAATCGAATTGAAGTCCCGGGCCGGCCAATGCCGCTTGAGCGTCGACAAGTTGCTTTTGTGCGTCTGCGACTGGATCGGGGCGTCCAACCGACATGCTGAACTGAGGCCCGTTCGACCCTTTCCTGACCAGCGCGACTTTGACTTCCGGTTTTTTCGGGTTCATTTGCTGAACCTGCAGGAGCGCCCAGCAACCGAGTCTCGGCGCTTCGTCGAATCCGAGCGCAAACTCAAGAGTATGGAATTTCGCGGTCATGCGTGACGGGTAAGAGCCGATGACCGTAAAACCGGCATTTTCAAAATGCGCTTTAAAGTCGTTGGCTGCTGCCTGAAGCGCGGTCTTTACGGACGCCTGGTTGCGAGCCGCCAGCTGCTGCTGCAGCGGAGCAAGTTCCGCTTTGATTTTTTCGATGTTTACTTGGGTAGCGAGGTCAAGATCCATAGATGGTTCATTCTAGTTAAAGAGCAATCATCATACCGAAATTCGGATCGAACCTTCACGGGCGGATCCAGCATGCC
Organism: Paraburkholderia sp. JPY465; assembly: GCF_050436725.1. Classification (NCBI taxonomy): domain Bacteria; kingdom Pseudomonadati; phylum Pseudomonadota; class Betaproteobacteria; order Burkholderiales; family Burkholderiaceae; genus Paraburkholderia; species Paraburkholderia sp. JPY465. The sequence goes on along the minus strand of NZ_JBNDMT010000003.1, from coordinate 1,991,278 downwards.
CGCGAGAGTGGCGTCACCTACTTCGGCATTACGTCGGAACTACGTCGGAACTACGCGAATTCTCGCCGGAGCGCCTGCCGTATCCGGCACCGCAGGCGTCTCCGGTCTCGGTGACAGGGATCGACACGACATATCCAGATTGGCAAAGGGCTCGGGTTTGGGAGGCCGTGCGTTAGCCGTGAATTACGTTCTGCAGTTCGGCGATGAACAGAGAGGTGTCGCCAAAGTAGTTTGGGTATGCAACGCGTAACGCGTGCGCAGAGTCCGCAACGACCAGCACTGCGTCGACACCGGCCTTTGCTGCTTCTTCTACGCTTTTATAGTCGGCCGTCGCCTTGTCGAAGTCAGCGGCCGCGTAGGCGCGGACTGTGACCTCTTCATTCGGCGCGTCCAGAACCATCAGAAAATAGGCGGAGCGGCGACGTTCGGGGTCTGCAATCGCTGCCTTCATTACGCTTTGGAACATGGTCAGTCTGTCGATGACATGGAGTTCGCGTTCCATATCACGCAGCATCGCCCGAATCTGATCGATGTCGTGGCTGTCGTTGACTCCCTCACGTATGGCGAAGGCCGTCGATACGGCTGCAAAAAAGTCCAGCCAAACCTTCTCGCCTTGATCCGCTTTCAGCCCTTGCCCGATGAGGGTTCCCACCGTCTCGACCGCGGTGGCCCAAGCGTGCTGCAGGTTGGTGCGGATCTGAATTTCTACTGAGTGATTGTTGTAGGTTTCTTTTCTATCGCTAACGTATCGATAGACAAGGTGAATGCCCCGGTAACCGTCTGCCTTCGGCGCGGTGATGTAGTCTTTTTCGTTGACAAGGCGGTGCTTTATTCGGCTATTTTTCAGTGCGTCCCGGAGCCGAATTACATCGGGCAGGGAAGACAACACGGCCCGGCAGCCGCCGATGTCTTGCATCTGGGTGAGACGCATGTTAGGAAATCGCCTCAGCTTTGCGACGATTGATGTCGCGCGCTTGAGGCGCTGGGCGACGAACGCATTTTCGTCAATGCTCTTGGCGCGCTCGCGCAGGTTGATTTTGAAAGTGTTCAGGGGGAACTGGTGCGAAGCGCGCCAGTTCGACATGATTGCATGGGCGTCCAGATATGCGTCCATGTCCGCCAGGTTTTGCATATCGAGAGCCTGCGCCAAAGTGCGTCCGGCGACGTTGACCTGCTCGCGACTGTTTTCCGGTATTGCCCACTGCATTTCGTCGTTCCCCGTTTGCCCTGTTGTAGTGTGTCCCGCGGTCATTTGCCCGTGCCGGGCTAGCTTACCTCATGATATATGACGTTCCCCGTTTTCGGCGCCGCTGGGACGGGCGCACTCGTTGATACGTGCAAACCGGCGCGGTGCCAGCACGGTGCCGTAGCGGACGGCTAGAGGCATAGGTGCCTGATAAATAAAAAGAAAATTCTTGCATGGAGCAGATCAAGTATTCGACGGCGTTGCCGGTGCGTTCGTCGGCGGTAACGTGATGCTCGTGGAGCATCCGTGAGCGCCAGGAGCGCCGCTTGCTGTTTCGATAGCAAATGCGCTCCGGCGCATCCATGCCGACCCCATCGGCTGCAAGCCGCGTGCAAGCTCGCTGGGCGTAGAATGCCGCCTTCTCCGACCCATCCGCGACTGCTACGCGAACCGAGCCCGCTTCATGACCAGACCGCCGCGCAAGAAGAACCCGACCTTTGGCATCGCCGTCTTTATCGTGGTGGCGATTCTGCTCGTGACCGCAACGCTGATCTACAACGCGATCCGTCAAAAGCACGAGTTCGAGAGCCAGCCCACGCAGGTGCCGCCGGTGGCCTCGGAGGCAGCGGCGGCGGTCAACGCGCTGAGACCGGCGAGCGGCGCCGCGCAATAACGCCCGCGCGCGTCGCAGCTCACTCCTCCGGCAACCGGATGATGCTCGCGTCCTTGCGAATCTGCGCGGACGCCGCGAGCATCTGCTTGCATTGATGCGCAAGCAGTTTCGTGTCGTGCACCGCATCGGCCGAATAGTCGGGTGATTTCTCCGTTTTGACGACCATCGCATCGAGCTCGCGACTCATCAGTTTGATCTGCTCGCTCTGCTCTGCGGGCAACGCGGTGCCGGCTTCGGCAGCGCTCAGGTTGTCGCGCACGAGGCTCAATGCGCGCTGCAGCGGCTGTAGCGAGACGTCCTCGACCTGTTGCTGCTGTTGCGCGGAGGTGCGCAGCAGCGGCGCGGCAGCCGTGATCTGCGACGCGAGCACGTGGCTGCGCACCAGCAGACCGTTCAACTCCGGCACGAACTTCTGCGCGGACTTCGGTTCGAGCATCATGCGCTGGAATGCCTGACCGAGATTCGCGAACGCAACGTGAACGTTCTTGCGCGCGAGCCGATAGCGGTAATCGCGGTCGAGCGCGGTCGCAGCCGCGGCGGCGGCAGCCGATGCGCCGCTTGCCGGGCGCGCGGTCGGATTGCGGATCGTGGTGGTGCCATGGGCGGCGTCGCCAGCGTTCGCCTCGGCACCAGCGTCGCCGAGCGGCTGTGCACGGCTTGCGCGCTCCGCGCGGCGCGCACCGGCGCCACTCTTTACGTCGGCTTCGGCTCCAGCGACAGCGAGCGCCGGCCCGCCAAAGCCGAGCGCCGGGTCCGCCATCGCGGCCGCCGGCGCACGCGCGCCCGCTTCGGTCACGGCCGCGACCACCGCAGCGGCCGGCTTGCCGCTCCACCACCAGCTCGCTTCGAGATACTGCCGCGTCGCGCTGATCATGTTGTTGACGAGCTTGCCCATCAAGCGGTACTCCCAGTACGGGAACAGGTGGCTCGCCGCGATCGCGATCGCGCAGCCGACCACGGTGTCGATCGCGCGCTCGCCGATGATGCGCAGGCTGCCCGGCGCAAGCAGATGGAACAGCAGCAGCACATACGACGACGTGAACACGACGCTCGCCGTGTAGTTGAACAGCAGCAGGCTGTAGCTCATCACCATCGACGCGAACATCACGACCATCAGGATGTGCGGCTCCTTCACGAAGATGATCAGCGCGATGCTCGCCGCGCAGCCGATCAGCGTGCCGATGATCCGCTGCCCGTTGCGCTGCTTGGTCAGCGAGTAGCCGGGCTTCAGAATGATGACGGTGGTCATCACGATCCAGTACGCGTTGGTCAGCGGCAGCAGGCGGCCGAGCCAGAAGCCCACGGCGACCGCGATCGTCACGCGCAACGCATGGCGAAAGCTCGGCGAGGCCATCGTCAGATTCGAGAAGATCTGCCCGAACGGCACGCGCCGGCTCGTCACGAAGCGGCTCAGCGCCTGGTCGATGCGCAGTTCGGTTTCGGTCGGGCTCGGCTCGGTGGTGAGGCTGCGGCGCATCTTGTCGATCAGCCGCGTGGCGCTCCAGATGCGGCGGAAATTCGACGACACCGCCGAATACGCCTCCGGGTTCTGCGTCGGCAGTTCCTGCTTGCGCATCAGCTCGATTTCATACTCGATCGCGCGCAACTCTGCCTTCACATTCACGCGCTTGCGCGGCGCCTGATTCTGCAGCACCGCGAGGCCGATCTCCTCGAGATCTTCGGCCGCCTTGCGGATCAGATCGCGATAGAACACCAGCAGGTCGGAGCCGCCGAACGTGCTGCGCACGAGCGTGTAATCGGTTTGCGCGCCGACGAACAGCTCGTGCAGATCGACGGTATTGATGAACAGGTTGTACAGCATCGCGCGGCGTGGTTCGAGCTTGCCGCGTTTGAGCCTGGGCAGATTGCGCAGCACGATGTCGCGCGCGGCCTCCTGGCGATCGACCGCGGAGATCTGCTTGTCGACGAGGTTGCGATAGCACTCGTCGAGATCGTTGTCGAGATCGTAGAACGCGGCGCGCGCGAGCAGATAGTCCGCGCACGCGAACACGCTTTCGGCGAGCGCCTGCTGCTCGATCCGATGCACCATCCATTGGCTCACGAAGGTCGACCAGTATGTGTACCAGAGGCCGCCGAGCAGGATCCACGACGCGTTGACGAGCGCCTGCTGTGGCGTGAAGTGCTCCTCCAGCGTCAGGATCATCATGAACAGCGTCGCGAAGCTGATTTGCGGCCAGCGGTTGCCGTACACGACGATCAGCGACAGCACGAACGTGAGCGGCACGACCGTGCACCACAGCGCGATCGGATTGACGGTGGCGAGGCCGGTGGCGAGCGCGGACAGAAAGCCGATCACCGAGCAGGCCAGCATCTCGTTGTGCTTGTACTTGAGCGGGCCCGGCATGTCGACGACGCAGGCGCCGAGCGCGCCGGTCGCGATCGTGAAGCCGAGTTCACGATTGTCAAACACGAGCAGGCACAGGATGGCCGGTAACGACACGCCGACCGCGATGCGCAGGCCGCCATAAAAGTACTGGCTATAGAGGAATTTTCTTATTTCGACCGAATAGCGCATCGACTAACTGAATCCATTCACCGAGAAAACCGCAGTTGGAAAGACAGCGCGAAACTGCCGTCGAGTCTAACTGATTTTGCGCGCGATCTGACCTCGTCCATTCGGCCAGGTTATGCCGTGGGGATCGGTTTGTTATGCTGTCGCTTCAATGTCCGCCGCGGTTCGCGAGCATCACTCGCGGGCCGTCGGCGTGCCAAATGTGATCTGGAATCCATGCTTCAGCTCTTCTACTCGAACCGCTACGAAACGCTGGTGGGCGCGCTGCTCGACGACCTCGCGCAGGCGCCGTCCGACCCATGGACCGCGCGTCCCGTGATCGTGCCGAGCGCGGCCGTGCGCCGGCGGCTCGAACTCGATATCGCCGCGCGCCAGGGCATCTGCGCGAACGTGAACTTTGGTTATCTCGCGCAATGGTTGTGGGCGCAGATCGGCGGCGTGATCGAGGTGCCGAAGCATTCGCCGTTCGCGCCGGACCGGCTCGTGTGGCGCTGCTACCGGCTGCTCGACGACACCGACGAAGCGCTGCCGTGGAATGCGTCGCCGCGTTTGCGCGCCTATCTCGATGCGGCCGACGCGTCGATGCGCTACGAACTCGCGCGGCGCGTCGCGACCGTGCTCGATCACTATCTGACCTATCGCCCCGAATGGCTGCTGCAGTGGCAGAAGGGCGGCTCGATCTTCGCGAGTGGCGCGGCAGACGACACCGGTCCGCGTCTGACCGGCGCGAGCGATGCGGCGCGCGAAGACGAGCGCTGGCAGGCGGCGCTGTGGCGCGCGGTGCTCGCCGAACTCGCGCAAGCCGGCGGCCATGCGCAAACATCCGCGGCCGCGTTGCCACCCGCGTATCGGTTCCTCGATGAAATCGCCGGGCTCGATCTCGAGGCGATCTCGAACGCGCAATGGCCCGAGGCGGTCAGCGTGTTCGCGCTGCCGACCATGCCGCCGCTGCACATTGCGTTGCTGCGCGCGCTGTCGCGCTGGATCGACGTGCGTCTCTATGTGATGAACCCATGCCGCGAGTTCTGGTTCGACGTGGTCAGCGAAGGGCGCGTGCAGGCGCTCGACGCGGCGGGGCAGCTCGACTATCAGGAAGTCGGTCATCCGCTGCTCGCCGAATGGGGACGGCAGACTCAGGCGCAGCTGCATATGCTGCACGAGCTGACCGAAAGCGCGGCATCGGCCGAGACCGGCGACTTCACCGAGAACCCCGAACCGAGCTGGCTTGCCGCCGTGCAGAACGGCATCCTCGATCTGCGCAACGAAGCCGATGCCGACGAGTTGCCTGTCGAGCGCGGTATCGAGGTCCACGTTTGCCATAGCCTGTCCCGGCAGCTCGAAGTGCTGCACGATCGCCTGCTTGGCTGGTTCGACGAGTTCGACGATTTGCAGCCGTCCGACGTGCTGGTCGCGGTGTCCGATCTGGCGGCGGCCGGTCCGCTGATCGATGCGGTGTTCGGCACCACGCCCGCCGGCGACACGCGCCGCATTCCGTACCGGATCACCGGCTTGCCGCCGTCGCAGGCCAATCCGGTCGCGCGTCTGTTGCTCGACTGGCTCGCGCTGCCCGAGCGCAGTGTGGGTGCGCCAGATCTGATCGAATGGCTGCGCGTCGACGCGGTCGCGGTGCGTTACGGCATCGATGCGAATTCGCTCGAAGCCGCGCAGGAATGGCTCGCGGCCGCCGGCGCGCGGCGCGGGCTCGCGCCGCTCGAACCGGTCGGCGAGCACGTGCCGGTCGCGCGTCATACGTTCGCCGATGCGCTCACGCGCCTGTACCTCGGCTATGCGATGCCGGCCGGCGGCGAGCCGGTCGATGCATGGCTGCCGGTCGAAGGCGCGGGCGGTTCGGATGCCGAATTGCTCGGCCGTCTGTCGCGCTTCGTCGACGATATCGACAGCTTCGCGGCGAGCTGTGCGATCGAGCGCACGCCCGCCGACTGGTCGCAGCTGCTGCTCGAAACGCTCGGGCAGTGCTTCGACGGCGGCGTCGAGTTCGCCGATTCGCTCGCGGCCGTGCGCGACGCGCTCGATGCGATGACTGCCGCGATGCAGGCCGGCGCGCACGACGTGTTGCTGCCGGCGTCGGTGGTGCGCACCGCGCTCACCGAAGCGCTCGACGACCCCGCGCGCGGCGGCGTGCCGTGGGGCAGCGTGACATTTTCTTCGCTGACGAGCTTGCGCGGTTTGCCGTTCCGGGTGGTCTGCCTGCTCGGCATGGACGACGGCGTGCTGCCGTCGCTCGCGCGTGCCGACGAGTTCGATCTGATGGCCGCGTTCGGCAAGGCCGGCGACCGTCAGCGCCGCGACGACGAGCGCAATCTGTTCCTCGATCTGCTGCTCGCCGCGCGCGAGCGGCTCTTCATCGCGTACACGGGCCGCAGCATTCGCGATAACGCGCCACTGCCGCCGGCCGCGCTCGTCGACGAATTGCTCGATCATCTCGCGCAGGTGTCGGCGGGCGAGGACGCGAGTCCGGCCGACGTCGACCGCGCCCGGCGCGAGTTCATCGTCGAGCATCTGCTGCAGGCGTTCGCGTCGGACTATTTTGCGGCGAAGGCGGACCTGTTCACCTACGACGCCGATCGCGCCGAGCTGGCCACGCTGCTCGCCGAACCGCAGCATGCGGACGCCGCGCCGTTCTTCGATCAACCGCTGCCGCCGGAAGATTTGCGCGAGGTGCAGTTCGACGATTTCGTGCGCTTCTGGCGTCATCCGGCGCGCGCGTTGTTGCGCGACCGGCTCGGCATCGCGTTGTCGGACGCGCAAGGCGAACTGCTCGATACGGAGCCGTTCGATCTCGACTATGCGGGCCGCGACGCGCTCGCCGAGCGCCTGCTGCCGGTGCTGCTCGACGCCGACACCGCAGACGACGTGGTGTATAGCCGCGTGCAGCGCGTCGCCGAGGCGAGCCCCGAGTTGCCGGGCGGCGCGACCGGCGCGGTGTGGCGCGCTCGCGAACTGTCCGCGCTGCGGCAGTTGGCGCAAAGCGTGCGGCGCGAAGTCGCCGCCGGTGTCGAGCGCTTGCCGTTCGTGCTCGACATCAGGCCGCGCTGGCCGCAGGGCGGCGATGGCATCGATAGCGCCGATTCCCTGTTCGGCGACTACGACGCGCTGCTGCGCGAGGCCGCCGAAACGCCGCTGCAATTGCGCGGCACGTTGAACCTGCTGACCGGAACGGGACAAGTGATCTTTCGTTATGCCAAAGCCAGCGCGCGCGATTATCTATCCGCGTGGCTCGCGCATCTGGTCTATTGCGCGGCGCAGCCGGACGGTCCGCGCCGCACCGTGTGGCACGGCAGCGGCGAGAGCTTCGAGCTCGCGCCCGTCGCGGCGCCGCTCGACGAACTCGCGCCGTTGGCGGCGCTCTTCAATGCCGGCCGTCGGCTGCCGCTGCGCTTCTTCCCTAAGAGCGCATGGGCGAGAGTCAGCGAAAGCGAATCGGCGGCACAGGGCGTATGGATCAACGACCGCGTGCGCGGCGAGTCCGACGACCCCGCGTTGCGCATCGCGCTGCGCGGCACGCCGCTCACGCTCGCGGAGCCGTTCGGCAGCCTCGCCGCGATCGTCTTCAAGCCACTGATCCAGCATGTGCGGAGCGCCTCATGAGCGAAGCGCTGCGCCATCAAAACCTCGTCGCCGACGAACTCGACGTGTTCGCGTGCCCGCTCGACGGCGTGAACCAGATCGAAGCGTCGGCGGGCACCGGCAAGACGTGGAACATCTGCGCGCTGTACGTGCGGCTGCTGCTCGAAAAGAACCTGAACGCGGATCAGATTCTCGTCGTCACGTTCACGAAGGCGGCGACCGCGGAGCTGCACGAGCGCATTCGCGGCCGTCTCGCGGAACTGCATCGCGCGATCGAGATGGACGACGACGGCGACGATCCGTTCATCCGCCGGCTGTTCGAAACGACGCTCGCGCCGGAGAACGGTATCGAGCGCGAGGCGGCGTTGAAGGTCGTGCGCCGCGCGCTGCGCACCTTCGATCAGGCCGCGATCCACACGATCCACGCGTTCTGTCAGCGTGCGTTGCAGGAAGCGCCGTTCGCCGCCGCGATGCCGTTCGCATTCGAGATGGAAGCCGACGACGCGGCGCTGCGCTTCGAACTCGCCGCCGATTTCTGGCGCGAGCAGGTCGAGCCGGTCGCGCATGCGCATCCGGCGTTCGCTGCGTGGCTGGTGGCGAGGCGCGCCGGTCCGGCGTCGCTCGACGAGCAGTTGGCGCGCCGGCTGAAAAAGCCGCTCGCGCAATTGCGCTGGGGCAGCGTCGACGCGCACGGCGCTAGCGCCGATCCGCAGGCCGGCTTCGATGTCGCGTGCGCGATCTGGCAGGCCGAGCGCGACACGATCGTCTCGCTGCTCGCCGAGGCCCAGGAGCGCCTGAGCAAGACCACGCACAAGCCCGATCACGTCAGCGCCGCGATCGCCGCGTGGACCGACTACTTCGCGCGGGGCGACTGCCATGCGCCGCCGCCGCGCGCGGCGTTGAAGCTGACGGCGTCGGCGTTGAAGAAGGCGACCAAGGCCAGCTTCGAGCCGCCCGCGCATCCTTTCTTTGAGCATGCCGACGCGCTGGCCGCGGCCGTGGTCGCCGCCGAGGCCGCGCAGCGCGCGCGCTGGCTCGGGCTCGTGCAGACCTGGCTCGACTTCGCGCCGGCCGAGCTGGTGACGCGCAAGCGCACGCGCCGCGTCGTGTCGTTCGACGATCTGCTCGCGAATCTGTATCGCGCGCTGGCCGCGCATCCGTGGCTCGCCGATGCGTTGCGCAGCCGCTATCCGGCCGCGCTGATCGACGAGTTCCAGGACACCGATCCGCTGCAATTCGCGATCTTCAGCCGCATCTTCGCGCCGGCCGGGCCGCTGTTCCTCGTCGGCGATCCGAAGCAGGCGATCTACAGTTTCCGTGCGGCGGATCTGCATACGTATCTCGCGGCGCGCGAGTCGGCGTCCGCGTGCTACACGCTCGCGGTCAACCAGCGCTCGACCGCACCGATCGTCGACGCGTGCAACCGGATCTTCGAAGCGAACCCTCGAGCTTTCGTGCTCGACGGGCTCGACTATCAGCCGGTGCGTGCGGGCGAGCGGCGGCGTGCACCGTTCGCCGATCCCGACGCGAGCGGCGGCGATTTCCGCATCTGGACGTTGCCGCGAGGCGAGAGCGCGCTGAGCAAACGCGACGCGCAGCGCGCGGCGAGCGAAGCGTGCGCGGCCGAGATCGTGCGGCTGCTGCGAGGGGCGCGTGAAGGCGTCGTGACGATCGGCGACAAGCCGCTCGCGCCCGGCGATATCGCCGTGCTCGTGCAGACGCACAAGCAGGGCAGCCTCGTCAAACGCGTGCTCGCGTCATGGGGCGTCGGCAGCGTGGAGCTTGCGCAGGCGTCGGTGTTCGCGACGCTGGATGCCGAGCAGATCGAGCGCGTGCTGGCCGCCATCGACACGCCCGGCGATTTGCGGCGTCTGCGCGCCGCGCTCGCGACCGACTGGCTTGGGCTCGACGCCGCCGCGCTGTGGCGTCTTACGCAGGTCGCCGATGCACCCGCGGCCGAGGCCTTTGACGAACCCACGCCAGCACTCGATCCCGCCGACGCAATGGGCTGGGTCGAGCGTTTTTCGCGCTACCGGATGCTGTGGCACGAACGCGGCTTCGCCGTGATGTGGCGCACGCTGATGCGCGAGCTGCGGGTTGCGCAGCGGCTCGTCGCGGGTGTCGACGGCGAGCGCCGGCTGACCAACGTGAACCATCTCGCCGAGCTCGTACAGGCGCGCGCGGCCACCCAGCCCGGCATCGCGCCGACCTTGCGCTGGCTCGCCGCGCAGCGCCAGCAGGGCGGCGGGGAAGAGGCGCAACTGCGGCTCGAGTCGGATCGCAATCTCGTGCAGATCGTCACGGTCCATAAATCGAAGGGACTCGAATACGCGGTCGTGTTCTGTCCGTTCCTGAACGATGGTGGCTTGCGCGAGCCGCCGTCGTCGGGCTTGCCCGATGCGCGCGAGTACCACGACGACAGCGGCGACGCGGTGCTGCACTATGGTTGCGACGAACAGGAAGCCGAGCGCGCGTCGCGTTATGCGGTGCGCGAGCAGGCGGCGGAACGCGCGCGGCTCGTCTATGTGGCGCTCACGCGCGCGGTGTATCGCTGCTACCTGGTCGCGGGCACCTATCTGTCGTCGCGCTCGACCAAAGAGTCGCGCCGCAGCGTGCTGAACTGGCTCGTCGGCGGCAGCGGCCACACTTTCGACGCATGGCTCGCCGAGCCGCCCGACGAAGCCGCGCTCGCGGCGAGCTGGCATGCGCTGGCGGGCGGACCGGTCACCTTGCGGGCGCTGCCCGAAGTGACGCGCCGCGTGCCGCTCGAAAGTCTGCAGGATCTGGGCGCGCATTTGCACGCGCGCGCGAATCGGCGGCCGTTGCGGGATCAGTGGCGCATGGCGAGTTTCAGCGGCCTGATCGCGGCCGGCACGAGGAACGGGGATGCCCACGCGCACGCGCCGCAGGAAGACGTGCGGCCCGATCACGATGAGATCGCCGATGCGCTACAGTCCGCGCCGTTGCTCGCGCCGGTTGCCGCGACCAACGCCCCGGCGCATGCCGACGACGACATCCTCGCGTTCCCGCGCGGTGCGGCGGCTGGCGATTGCCTGCATCGGATGTTCGAGCTCGCCGATTTCAGCGACGCGCGCAGCTGGCCCGACGCGATCCGCGGCGCGCTGCGCGAGCGACCGGCGCCGGCCGCGCCCGAGCTCGCCGCGCGTTTGCCCGCGATGATGCATCGGCTGATCGCCGACGTCGTCTCGACCGAACTCGTGCCCGGCATGACGCTCGCGCGGCTAGATCCGCGTCGGCGCCTGAACGAACTCGAGTTTCTGTTCGCGGCGCCGTCGCTCGATTTTCCGGCGCTGCGCGAGCTGCTGATCGAATACGGCTATCCCGACGTCGCGCTGGAGCCCGGGGTGCTGCGTGGGTACATCAAAGGATTTATCGACATGATCGTCGAGCACGACGGCCGCTTCTGGATCGTCGACTGGAAATCGAACCATCTCGGCGACAGCGCGGCCGATTACGCGGCCGCGCCGCTCGAAGCGGCGATGGCGAGTCATGCGTATCACCTGCAGGCGCTGCTTTATACGGTCGCGTTGCATCGCTATCTGAAGACGCGCGTGCGCGATTACGCGTACGACACGCATATCGGCGGCTATCTGTATCTGTTCGTGCGCGGCGTGCGGCCGGACTGGCGCGATGTCGACGGCGCCGCCGGCGTGCACAGGCGGCGCGCGCCGTTCGAACTGGTGGCGCTGCTCGACGCGGCGATGATCGGAGGTGGCGCATGAGCACGTCCGGCACGCTTGACGAGCGCGCGGCCGCGCCGCTCGGTCTGGAAGACATCGGCGTCAACCTGCCCGCGCCCGCCGATTTCAGCATCGCGCTGGCCGAAGGGTTCGCGCGTCGGATCGGCATGCTGGCGCGGCGCGGTGGTGCATCGACCGAGGTGGTGAAATGGGCCGCGCGCGGCGCGTTCGCGGCGAGCCGCGCGACCGCCGAAGGGCACGTGTGCGTGCCGCTCGCGGCGCTCGCGCGCCGCTTCGACGCATCGAGCGCCGAAGTGCGCGCGGCGCTGCTCGCGAGCGGCATGGCAAGCGATGGCGCCGCGGACGCAGCGAGTGCGGCGGCGTTGCGGCCGCTCGTGATCGACGCGCAGGGGCGTCTCTATCTCGCGCGCTACTACGACTACGAGCGGCGCCTGGCCCACGCGCTGGTCGCACAGGCGACGGGCGACGCGAGCACTGCGAATGTCGACGCCGGCTCCGCGCCCGCCGCTTTGCGCGAACGCCTGCTGCGCTACTTCGGCCCCCCGAAAGACGACGAAATCGACTGGCAGCGCGTCGCGGCCGTGATGGCGCTGTCGGGGCGGCTGACGATCGTCAGCGGCGGTCCGGGCACCGGCAAGACCACGACCGTGGTCGGGGTGCTCGCGTGTCTGCTCGATGCGCGCGCCGATTTGCGTATTGCGCTCGCGGCGCCGACCGGCAAGGCGGCGCAACGGATGCAGGAAGCGTTGCTCGCACGCGCGGGCGACCTGCCGCCGGAGCTCGCCGAGCGTTTGCCGCAGACGTCGTACACGCTGCATCGATTGCTGGGCTCGGGACCGGGCGGACGCTTCCGGCATCATCGCGATAATCCGTTGCCGTATGACGTGGTCGTGATCGACGAGGCGTCGATGATCGACGTCGCGATGGCCACGCATCTGCTCGACGCGATCGGACCGCAAACGCGGCTCGTGATGCTCGGTGACAAGGACCAGCTCGCCGCGGTCGAAGCCGGCGCGGTGTTCGCCGAACTCAGCGCGCGGCCGGCGTTGAGCGCAAGCGGATTGCGACGGGTCGCGCAGGCGCTCGATATCGACGAGGCGCGGCTTGCGCGGGCTTTGCCGCGTGCGTCGCGTCAGGACGATGCAGCGCCGTTGGATGATTTTTTTGTGCCGCCCGAGGCGCTGCGCACGTTCGCGCCGGACGCATCGGGCGATCTGTTCGCCGATGTCGCGACAGCGGCGACTGACGAGCAGTCCGGTCGCGATATGCAATTGGCGAACGAACGCAATCCGCTCGCGGACTGCGTCGTCTGGCTCGAGCGCAACTACCGGTTCGGCCTCGAGTCGCCGATCGGCCGTTTGTCGGTTGCGATTCGCAACGGCTCGGCGAGCGCGGCGCTCGACGTATTACGGACCGATCCGACCGAGGACTGCGCCGCGGCGCTGCACGAGGACGCGCACACGACGCTGGCCGAGCGCACCGTCACGCGACTTGCCGCCGGCTTCGGGCCGTACGCCGACGCACTTGCCGCGGCGCTCGCCAGCGATACGCCCGATCCATTGCCGCTGTTCGACGCGCTCAACCGCTTCCGCATCCTCTGTGCGACGCGGCTCGGACCTCGTGGCGTCGATCAGGTCAATGCGGCGATGGCGGCCCAGGTGCGCCGCGCCGCGGGCGTCACACTCGCGGTCGGCGCGCAATGGTTTGCGGGACGTCCGGTGATGGTGACGCGCAACGACTACGCGCTGGGGCTGTTCAATGGCGACATCGGCATTGCGCTGCCGGGCGCGGGCGGCGCGCTGCGCGTGTACTTCCGCACCGGCGACGGCGGCGTGCGCGCCGTGTCGCCGGCCGCGCTGCCGCCGCACGACACCGCGTTCGCGCTGACGGTCCACAAGTCGCAAGGTTCGGAGTTCGAGCACGCGGTGCTGGTGCTGCCGTCGGCGTTCAGCCGGGTGTTGTCGCGCGAGCTCGTGTACACGGCGATTACTCGCGCACGCGAACGCGTCGAGGTGATCGGCGCGCGGGCCGTGCTCGCGCAGGCGATCGCGACGCCGACGCAGCGTGATTCGGGGCTGGCCGCGCGGATTGCGGAGGCGTCGCGTTGATTGCGCAAGCGCAGGCGGAACACGCGGAGTGGAGGGCGTAGAGTGCGAGCGGCGCTCAACCGGCCATGCCGCTCGCCCGCTCGATAGACTCGACGCGGCTGCGCATCGTCTTGCGATACCACAGGGTCCACAGCGCCAGTCCCGCGTAGATGCCGTAGCCAATAAAGGGCGACACGACGAGGAAGCGTTCGATCGGCCACGTCAGCGCCATCCACGCGCGTAGCGCGGTCTCGGCGGTCAGGCCGACGCCCCACACGAGCGTCATGGTTCGCAACGCGGGAGCGAGACCGGGGCGTTCGCGCCACAGCGCCTCGAAATGCGCGGCGCCGCCTTCCATTTCGCGCGCGAGAGTCGCGCGCGCGAGGTAGAAGATCAGCGGACGACGCATCGGCAGCGACAGCAGGAACACCACGCCGACCGCGCCGGACACCAGCGACTCGCGCAACAGCAGCATGCGCGGACTGCCGCCGAGCGCCATGGCCGCGACCGACAACACGATGCCCGCGACCACCATCACGCTGAGCGCATCGACGCGTCTGAAGCGTGCGAGCTCGATCGCGCTCCAGATGAGCGGCGGCACGGCGGACGCGATCAGCGCGCCGGTCTCGCCGACTCGCGGTATCGCGAGCCGGTAGGCAAGCCACGGCAGCAGAAAGTTGACCGCCAGTTCGAGCACGAAACCGGGACGGATTTTCATTTGAATTTACGCCGTAAGCGAAAGAGCCAGTATCGATGAACCGGTCGTGCCGACGCAAATGGTTTTTTTCGTAAGCGATCGCGTGCCGGTGCCGCCCAGCACTGCACCCGGCGCTGCGGCGCGCTGCGGCGACCTCGGGCATCTCGCGCCGAGCGCTTGTACACTGATGCATCTTTCTTCCCGACCGCCCATGACATCCCGCTACCCGATCCCGCCCAACGAAATCGAACTGACCGCCGTGCGCGCGCAAGGGGCGGGTGGGCAGAACGTCAACAAGGTATCGAGCGCGATCCATCTGCGTTTCGACGTGCGCGCCTCATCGCTGCCGGAAGTGCTGAAAATGCGTCTGCTCGCGCTGTCCGACCACCGGCTCACGCGCGACGGAGTCGTGGTCATCAAGGCGCAGGAACATCGGACCCAGGAGATGAACCGCGCGGCGGCGCTCGCGCGGCTCGATGAACTGATCGAAAGTGTCAGCGTCACCCGCAAGCATCGGGTCGCGACGCGGCCGACTCGCGCGTCGAACCTGCGACGGCTCGACAGCAAGGCAAAGCGCAGCGAGGTGAAGTCGGGGCGCGGCCGCGTGCACGAGTAGCGGCGCGGGTCGCTAACGCTTCGTGCCGCGTCGGCCGGTGCGCACATCCGGCGGCGATGCCTCCGGCACGAAGTCGACGCACAGCACGTTCGTGCCGTCGCGCTCGAACGCGATCGCCGCGGTGTAGCAGTCTTGACCATCGGCGAGCGAATAGTGCGGCCCCATCACCGCGACGCGGCCCGGCGCCGCGAGCGCGTGCCGGAAATACGCGCGACGCGACCAGTTGCTGCGCGTCTCCGTATAGAGCGGCGCGAGCCGCTTCGGAGGCGGCGGGACCGATGCCGCCGTCACCGAAGGCTGGGTCTGCTCGCCCTGGTCGTCGGTGAGGAATACGCGGCGTGCTTCGGGCAGATGCCAGACCCTTTGCGCAGCCTGTTCGAGGTCGCCGGTCGCCTTGTAAGTGTCGGCGGCGGCCAGCACCGCTTCCGCGAAGCCCTCGAAGCCGAGCCGCTGGTGGCCGGCGTGCGCGCGCTCGTAGTCGGCGAACTTGCTCCAGATCGATTCGACGAGCGCGGGCACCTTCGTGCAGGCGGCCCGCACGCTGCTCTTCGGCTGGCCGAACCAGAAGCCTTGCACGAAATCGACGTCGGCCTGCATCAGGATCATCAGCTCTTCATCGGTTTCGACGCCTTCGGCGAGCACCAGCGTGCCCGACTGATGCAACATTGCGATCAGATGGCTGATCATCGATTCGTCGCCCTCGCGCTTGCCTGCGCGCGCGACGAGCGAACGGTCGAGCTTGACGATGTCGGGGCGGAAGCGCCATACGCGGTCGAAGTTCGAGAAGCCGGTGCCGAAGTCGTCGATCGCGATCAGGAAATCGCGCGGCTGGGAGGCGGCGAGCATGCTGGCGACGGCGGATTCATCGTCGGCGGGCTGCTCGAGCACTTCGATCACGATGCGCTCCTGCGGCAGCCCGAAATGCGCGGACAACTCGTCGATGAACGCGCGCTGCGGCCAGCCGGTTTCGAACACCTGCGGGCGTGTGTTCAGAAACAGCCATCCGGTGCTGATGCCTTGCTCCATGAAGTTCGCCACGTGCAGGCAGCGCGCGATGCGGTCGAGTTCGCGCGCTTCGGCGGCCGAGCGCGTGCCGGAGAACAGCACTTCGGGCGAAACGGGCAGGCCGACCGGATCGAACGCGCGCAACAGCCCCTCGTAGCCAACCACGCACTGATGCGTGACCGACAGCACCGGCTGGAACACGCTGTGCAATGTCAACGCGCGCCACGTCGCGGTCCAGCCCGACTCGCCGCGGACCAGGTGCGGGAGCACGCCGCTCACGGTCAATTCGCTGACAGATGGCATAGAAGCGGGCATCAGAGCTGACATGGGATTGTTGCGGCAAGGGGTAAAGGGGCTCGCAAACCCATTCGGCGCGCAGCGCCCGCACACCCGAAGCGTCGCCGGGACGACACGAACGCGTCCCGCGAACACGGAGGGCAGTACCAGCTACGCTGGACTCCGGCGAATTGGTCAAAATGAGTCTAGCAGTTTGCAGCGTGCATCAATGTGCGGGTTATCACAAAGGCATAAGCGCGAGAATTGTCCGCAAAACGGCTGCCAACGGCCATGCGGCAACCCGTTGCGGTCATGCGCCGGAGCGTTTCGCGCGCTTGCCACGCGTGAAACCGATTCTCAATCGCAATGAGTTACCGTACCACGCCGAGGGTAGCAGGGCGCCCAGTGGTCGCCCGCCAAACTCCAGGCGCCGACGGTGCACACATCTTAGTGCCGGTGCGGAGGCTGATGTTGCGGTTCGGGCGGCGGGCTTGGCACTGCCTTGCCGGGCGGATTCCGTGTTGACGCGACGGTGGTCTGGCATGGCGGGCGGAGGCGAGATTCATGCGTCGCCAGGCTGGTGAGCGCCGTCGTCGGCAGGTTCAGCGACTGGCGGGTATGCTGCTGATTTTCGTAAAGAGGAGATCAGGCATGGCGGAAATCGCGGTGGTCGCAATTTCGGTGGCGAAACCGGGGCAAGAGGAGCTGTTGCGCGAGGCGCTCGAAGGCATCGTCGGGCCGACGCGCAAGGAAGCTGGTGTGCTGCAGTACGACTTGCACCGCGACGTGCAGGAGCCGCGCCGGTTCGTGTTCATCGAGCGATGGGAAAGCCAGGATGCGCTCGCGGCGCATGCGAAATCCGCGCATATCCAGGCTTATAAGAAAGCGGCCGCGGATTGGATCGAGCACGCGGAGATTCGCGTGGTGTCGAAGATCGCCTGAGCTCGGCGGGCGGGCGTCAGCGGCGCGCGGACGACACGCCGGCCAGGTGCGGCGGCACCGAGGCCGCCGGCGCGCCGTCAGCGATCAGTGAGTCGCTTGCGGGACATCGAGAATCAGGATGATGGTCCAGTCGGCGTCGCCGTCATGGTGATACTGACGCTCCGCGACGATGAACGGCTGCTGCTTGCCAGCCGGTCCGAGAAACAGCACGTCGCCTTCCATCGGCAGGCATTCGACGGGCGGCAGCGCGAGGTACGCTTCCTGACCGCCACGCGGCATCAGTTTTTCGATCTTGCGAGATGCTGCTTCGGTCCATTCGATATCAAGCTGGATGTTGCTCATGCTGTCCTCCGCACCAGGGTGCGCACGGGTTAGGGGATGCCGGCGGCTCGCCGGTCGGTGCGCGACTTTAGCATACAGAATGCTGTGCGCCGGAGGCTTTGCCAGACCGGTGCGCGTTCGAAGTGTGTCGTCGGCGGGGAGCGGATCGCGCAAATAAAAAAGCCGAATCCGGCGCTGCCGGCTTCGGCTTTTTCACCTTCACGACGAGGCCGCGAGGCGAGATCCGCGAAGTCGCTCAGGTACCCGACGCGTCCGCACCCTTCTTCGGATGATGCGGAGCCATCTTGTGATGTTTGGCCGGGGCGGCGGGTGCGGTTCCCATCGACTGCTCGCGGTTTTGCAAATCTTGCGCACGCTGCTCGACGTCGGCGGCTTTGGCCGGATCGGTGCTCGTCGTGATGCCCTGGTCCTGCGCGTAAGCTGCGCCGGCCGCGGCACACAGGGAAACCAGGATCGCCATGGACACTTTCTTCATCGTTACCTCCATAGAGTGGTGGTGGACCCGAGTATTGCTGTCCAGGGGAAAGACAATTCATTCTATCGAGCAAACTCTGCTCCAACGGATGGCTTTGTAACTGCGCTCGACATTTGTTACGTTTTGTAATGACTCCGTCGGCCCACATCGTTCGTCAGAACCAGCCGATCGCGCGATACAGGTGAAACTGCGCGAGGCCGATGAGCTCATGCAACGCTATCTCCGCGGCCACGAGATTACCGAAGCGCGGCAGCACGCCGAGCCGCACGCGCCGCGCGCTCGAAATCTGCGGCTGCGGCTCGACGCCGAAGCGGTGAAAGTCGAGCAGCGCACGCGGCATGTGATACGCGGAAGTGACGAGTATCAACGTGTCGTATTGTGATTGACCGACAATGGCCGAGACGTTGCGCGCGTTCTCGTAGGTCGTGCGGCTGCTTTTCTCGAGCACGATGTCCGAGCGCGGCACCTGCTGACGCAGTAGATAGGGCAGGTAGGTGTCGGCTTCCGTCGCGCTGTGCCGCTGAGGATTGCCACCACTCACGATCACCCGGCAGACGATCGCCGTGCGCTTGCAGGCCGCATAGTTCTGCGCGCTGACTTTGATGCGCGAAAGCACGTCGCGCGGTGGCACCAGCACGTGGTCGTGGTCGTAGATCGTGCCGCCGCCGAGCAGGATGATCCCGGTGCGTGGCGCGAAGGTGGCGGCCTCGGCGCTCTGTCGTTGCGGCTGCGCCAGATCGAGCAGTGGCGCGGTCAGCCAGCCGGCCGCCAGCAGCCAGAACAGCGCGATCAAGCAGACGATGAGCGGCCGTCGCGCACGTTTCCATAGCACGATTGCTGCAAAAAAAAGCGCTAATAAAGTGAATAGAATCAATTTAAATGGGGTAACGTATGTCCTTCGGGATAAATCCACGGGCCGGCCATCGCGCCGCGGCGGTTGCATCGTCGGTTCGGGGAGGGAACGCTAACATGCCGTTCTGACGGGGGTTCCGAAAACGAGACCAGGCAGCACCTGGCGGAAATCCGCCGTCAAACAGGCGGCGAGCTTCCGACCAGGAGCGGGTGCTACGCGCGTCGCCGGTGGCGCAGCGACGCGTGGGCATGAATGTGTCATAGCTGCACTTTAAGAAAGAAGTGAGATGACCACGTATTCCAACGAAGCGGTACTTGAAGCGCTGCGGCGAGCGCAATATCGCCAGGTGCCTTGGGCCAGAAGGCCGGGTGTCTTCCAATATCTTCGCGCGCTGGGACTGATGGACACCGTTCGTCAGCGAACCGTAGCCCCGGCGCCGGGCTTTCATGCCCCCGTCGACATCGCCGTGCTCACCGAACGCGGCAAAGCGGAGTTTGCGCGGCTCGAGCACGACGAGCGTCTGCTCACATGGACAGCGCAACGCATGAACGATTACGTTCTCGGCGCGGCTGAAACGCAGTCCGCAGCGACAGCCGAAGTCAGGCCTTAGTTCAAGGTTCATCGCTTATCTGAATCACTGTCCGCCCGGGCCTGTCACCCCCACGGCGGGCGGTCTCTACTGTCGGCCGGTCGCTATGCGCGTCCGCGGGCGACTCTCGGCTTCCCCATCGACCATGCGGCGACGCGTTCAGCGCCGGCCGTTGCCGTTGCGCGCCTTGCATGCCATCAACGCCACGGTGGCGAAAAAAAGCCCGTATCACGAAGATACGGGCATACCGGAATTACTACTGCCACGCTGTGCTAATGGCGTTGAGTCAGACCGGTGCCGCGTCCGGTGGTTCCCCGATCGTGCATACGCAATGCGAAAGACTCGTACCGCGTCGCACGACGCGCCACCCACGCGGCGACACATGACATCAACGCCGTCGCTGCTCCTCGCGCGGCGCATCAGGCCGTGCCCGGACATTGCTGGCGATATCGCCACGCAGATCGCCTCGCGGCGTCGGCGGCGTGAAGTCGCGATTGTGGGCCTCGCTTTGCTGCCACGCTTCCAGCGTAGCCTGACGGTCCGGGCGCCAGTTCCACCCTTGCGGGCGTTGTTGCGCAAATGCTGGCGCGGCCATCGATGAAATCACAATGCCGCACAACAGCAGTGACATTGGTTTCATTCCGAAATCCCCCTCAACCTCGAGCCCATCGTCTCAAGGCCTGTTTGCATAGGTATTAAGTTATGCCGGGGGAAGAAAGGGTGCTGTAATTAATAGTAAATGGATGTTTCACCCGGAGCTATCGGACAGTTTGCAAGTCTGAGGCCGCGCGCACGGAGCACTGTGGCGGCCGTGCGGATGGCGCTCCGAAAGCGGGCGCGAAACCGAGGGGCAGCGTCCCGCGGCGACCGTCAAATGCTCGCGGGTCGCGGCGTGCACACAATCGTGAATAAGGCGGCTGGATAAAAACCGGGCGCCCGCAGGCGCCCGGTGACAATGTAGTTTCGCGTCAGGCCATCTTGACCGGCGCGCGCCACGATTCCGGATTGGTCCAGAACGCGCCGCGCATACGGTCGCGGCTCGGCGGTGCCGGCGGTTTCGCGGCCGTTGCGCCGATCCTGCCGCGCAACGAGATTTCGCGGCCGCTGGTGCCAAGCCGCTTCACAATTTCAGCGAGCGTGCCATCGGCCTGCCACTCGTCGAAACGCCGGCGGCAAGTCGGCGGGGACGGATAGCGGCCCGGCAGCTTGGACCAGCCTTCGCCCGTCGACAACACCCAAAGTACGGCGTTGACCACCGCCCGAGCTTCCACGCGCGGTCGACCGCGCCGTTCGCTGCGCGTCGGCTCGGCACAGAACAAAGCCTCGACCAGCGCCCACTCGTTATCTCTCAAATCGTCGAACAGCATCATGTATCACCTCAGCGAAGCTAACTCCGGTGCGCTGCCCCGCGCCGCGCACTCTTCATACACTCGATAGGCGAGTGCCAAAGGGGACGGGCTTGCCACGGATTGCCGTTTCAGTCGGAAATCATGGCGCCGACCCTGCGCGTCTCACAACGCACGAAGTGTGCCAATTTGATATCGATTGCCTGAAAACCCCGTGGCGGCGGGCCAACGCGGGCGCCAACCAGGGCCGTATATGAATCCAAAAAACCCACCTCGCAAATCGGGACAATCACCAATCTTGTGCAGATGAGCCCGGCCAGCGGGCGTTCGCGCCTTTTTGCTGCATTGCGGCGGCCGGTGTGACGGGCGCTGTGCCGCATGGATTTAACCTACAATGCGCATTAAATTGCGTTATTGATGAGGTCAGCAAATGAATGTGACGCTGCGACAGCTCAGGGTTTTCATTGAGGTGGCGCGCTTGCAAAGCTTCAGCCGGGCCGGCGATGAAATCGGCCTCACACAGTCGGCGGTCAGTCGGTGCGTGCGCGAGCTCGAAGGCGAAATCGGCCTGAAGCTCATCGATCGGACGACGCGCGAAGTGCAACTAACCGACGTTGGCGGCAACCTTGTGTCGAGCGTGTCGCGGCTGCTGTCGGATCTCGACGACGCGTTGCGCGAGATCCGCGAAATCGGCGAGCAGCGCCGCGGACGCGTGGTGGTCGCGGCGAGCCCGACCGTCGCGTGCCGGCTGATGCCGCGCGTGGTCGCATCGTGCGGGCAGCAGTTTCCCTATGTGACGCTTGGTCTGCGCGACGACGTGCAAAGCGACGTGGTGCGCAAGGTGAAGTCGGGTGAAGTGGACTTCGGCGTGATCATCGGTCCGTTCTCCGACGACGATCTGCTCAGCGAGACGCTGATGACCGACTCGTTCTGCATCGTGTCGCGTGACGATCACCGGCTCGCCGCGCGCAAACAGGTGACGTGGAAGGACCTCGACGGCGAGCAACTCGTGATGCTCGACTATGCGTCCGGCAGCCGCCCGCTGATCGACGCCGTGATGCAGGCGCAGGGCGTGAACGCCACCGTGGTGCAGGAACTCGGCCATTCGGCGACAGTGTTCGGGCTCGTCGAGGCGGGCGTCGGGATCAGCGTGCTGCCGTGGCTCGCGCTGCCGCTGCCGGCGGGGGCGTCTCTGGTCGCGCGTCCGCTGGTGCCGCGCGCGGAGCGCCGCGTCGAGCTGGTGCGGCGGCGCGACCGGTCGCTGTCGCCCGCGGCCGAGGCGGTGTGGAATCTGATCAGGCAGCTGCCGGGGCGGGCCGAGGAGTTGAATTAAACGGGCGGGATGGTGTGCGGTCTGTCCCACCAGGCGTGGCCCGCCGCCCACCCGGCACCTGCTTCGCCGCTGTCCGATTACCCGGCGCGCTAAACTACCGCCGTCATCGCGCACGCCTTCGCGTTGCGCCCAGAGCCTCTTATCTTTCACCCTCCCGGAACCCTCGATGAGCGAATTGGACCTGCCCGTGCCCTCCATCCCGAATGCGCGCGACGCCGTGCGCGCGCTGCGTCCATCACAAATCCGAGAGGTCGCGAACGCCGGTTTCGGCGTGGACGACGTGCTGCCGTTCTGGTTCGGCGAGTCCGACCGCGTCACTCCCGCATTCATCCGCGACGCCGCGAGTGCAGCGCTCGCCGCCGGCGCGACGTTTTACACGCACAACCTCGGCATCGCGCCGTTGCGCGCGGCGCTCGCGGGCTACGTCAGCGAGCTGCACGGCGCAACGTCGCCCGAGCACATCGCGATCACGAGCGCGGGCGTCAACGCGCTGATGCTCGCCGCGCAACTGGTGGTCGGCGCTGGTGACCGGGTCGTCGCGGTGACACCGCTATGGCCGAATCTGGTCGAGATTCCGAAGATTCTCGGCGCGCATGTCGAAACCGTCGCGCTTGGCTACGGCGGACACGGCTGGGAGCTCGACGTCGGGCAATTGCTTGCCGCGCTGACGCCTGCCACGAAGATGCTGATGATCAACTCGCCGAACAATCCGACCGGCTGGGTGATGAATCGCGACGACCAGCGTACCGTGCTCGAACACTGCCGGCGGCACGGTATCTGGATCGTCGCGGACGAGGTCTACGAGCGGCTCTACTATCCCGGCGACGACGCCGCGCAGGCGGCCGGCGCGCGCACCGCGCCTTCGTTTCTCGATCTCACGACGCGCGACGAACGCGTGATCTGCGTGAATTCGTTCTCGAAAGCCTGGCTGATGACCGGGTGGCGGCTCGGCTGGATCGTCGCGCCGACCGCGTTGATGGACGATCTCGCGAAGCTGGTCGAGTACAACACGTCGTGCGCGCCGTCGTTCGTGCAACAGGCGGGCATCGCGGCGCTCGAGCAGGGCGAGCGCTTTACGCAGGAACTGGTGCGCGACCTGAGGACGTCGCGTGATCATCTGGTGCGCACGCTGTCGGCAGTCCCGGGCGTCGATGTGAAGGCTCCGCTGGGCGCGATGTATCTGTTCTTCGCGATGCCGGGCTCGACGCGCAGTCTCGATTTGTGCAAGGCGATGGTGCGTGAGGTCGGGCTCGGCGTGGCGCCTGGCAGCGCGTTCGGGCCGCAAGGCGAGGGGTTCGTGCGCTGGTGCTATGCGTGCGATACGGCGCGGCTAGATGCGGGCGTAGAACGCTTGACGCGGTTTCTGGCGCGCCACGCCGGCGCGTGAGCGCATGGTGTCGCGTGTCCGCCGCGCAGCGTCCTGGCGCGCCGCAAGCGGCGAAAGGCCGCGAATCGTGGATATCTTCTCAGTGGCGACTCGGTCCCCGCGAGCACGGGTACACCGGTCGGCGCCGAAGCAGAAGATGCACGGCAGATCGCGGCTTTACGCCCCGGTCGTTTTTGCGTAATATGGCGCTCAGTTCACGCGAATCCTTTCAGGAATATCGCCGCTCCGTCCGGCTGGGTCTGGCTCGATAAGTCTGTTCGCCACCCCCCGGTGCGTGCTCCCATCAATATGACCGATCAGAATCGGGCGAGCGCGTCTTCAGTTCCACATCGTCTGTTTGATCCGGTTCTTTGACCACAGGGTCTGACCTAGCTGCATGAATACCCAAGAGGCGAAGATCGTCCTCGAGACTGCCTTGATCTGCGCGCAGGAGCCGTTAAAGCTCGGCGAATTGCGCAAGCTCTTTGCCGACGGCGTGTCGGCAGACACTGTTCGGACTTTGCTCGAAGACCTGAAGCGGGACTGGTCTGGGCGCGGTGTGGAGTTGGTCGGGCTGGCGTCGGGCTGGCGGTTTCAAAGCAAGCCCGCGATGCGTTCGTATCTGGATCGACTGCATCCGGAAAAACCGCCGAAATATTCGCGCGCGGTGCTCGAAACGCTCGCGATCATTGCCTACCGGCAACCGGTGACGCGGGGCGACATCGAAGAAATTCGCGGTGTGACGGTGAATACGCAGGTCGTCAAGCAACTTGAGGATCGCGGCTGGATCGAGGTGATCGGTCATCGCGACGTGCCGGGGCGTCCGGCGCTGTATGCGACCACGCGTCAGTTCCTCGACGACCTTGGCCTAACGGCGCTCGACGAATTGCCGCCGCTGGCCGATCCGTCCGCGCAACTGAACGCGGATCTGCTAGGTCAGCACGCAATCGAATTTGCCGAGGGCGATGCGCAAAGCGTGCAGCAGCCAGATCAGGATGCGGAGCGCGACACGGAGAGTGACGCGGACGAACCGGAAGCGGCGGAGCAGTCGGCGTCCGGATTTGCAGCAGCACCGCCCGAGACCATAGCCGAGTCGACGTCCAAGCCGGAGCCCCATGCGGAAGCGACCGGGCAGTCCGGCACGACGAATGCGTCAAGTGCATCAGACGCGTCGAGCGCGCCGCACGACACGCAACAACAGCCGGAACCGGCACCTACGGCAACGCAGACCAGCGTCGCCGGTTCGGCACAGAATCACGATCCGGTCACCCCGACCGATCCGGCAACACCCGCGCACGACTCGGGCGTAGCTCGCAATACGGAGCACGCCGCCGAGCCGAACCCGATCGAGGCGGCGCGCGACGATCCAGAGGATCGCCGCGATGCCGCGCAGGACGCAGGTTTTCTGACCGACGACGAAACCGAGTCGCGCAGCGCCTGACGTAACCGAACTTTTTTTGCCGCGCCCGCAACGGGCGCGCGCGACCTGACATTTTGAGGTTGTTTTGACACATACCCACGACACCGATTCGTCCGAATCCGAGCGCCCCGTGCCGTCGGCGCGGAGCGACGAACGCACTACGCAAGCGTCGGCAGGCGAGGGCGAGCGCCCGGCTCACGGCGCGGAAGCAGAGGGCGAAGAACGCCCCCGCCGCGGTCTGCGTCGCGGGCCGCGCAGCCTGATCGCGCGACGCCGCGCCGGCGCAAAGACTAAGGCGGCCGAGGGCGCGCCCGCGCAAGGCGCGCCGGTCGTCGCCGAAACGCCACCGGACGGCGAGGTCGTCGCCCAGGCGCGCGCACCGCGCAAGGACGCGGGCGCGAAACAGGGCGGGCGTCGCAATGCCGGCGGCGCGGCGAAGCGCGAGGGCGCGCCACGCGAAGGCCAGCGCGAACGTCAGCCGCGCGAAGGTCAACGTGAGGGCCAGCGCCAGAATCGACGCGGCGCCGATGCGGCCGTGGCCTCCGAATCGGCTCAGGACGATCTGTTCTCGTATGTGACATCGCCCGCATTCGACGCCGATAACACCACGACTGGCGGCGTACGCGCGCCGATGCTGCGCCGTGGCAAGGCAACGGGCCCGAAGCGCGTGCTGTCGCCCGATGACGACGCGCCGAAGCTGCATAAGGTGCTAGCCGAGGCGGGCATGGGCTCGCGCCGCGACATGGAAGAGCTGATCATCGCAGGCCGGGTGTCGGTGAACGGCGAGCCGGCGCACATCGGCCAGCGCATCATGCCGACCGACCAGGTTCGCATCAACGGCAAGCCGGTCAAGCGCAAGCTCGCCAGCAAGCCGCCGCGCGTGCTGCTGTACCACAAACCGACCGGCGAAATCGTCAGCCACGCGGACCCGGAAGGCCGCCCGTCGGTGTTCGACAAGCTGCCGCCGATGAAAACCGCCAAGTGGGTCGCGGTCGGCCGTCTCGACTTCAACACCGAAGGTCTGCTGATGCTGACCACCTCGGGCGATCTCGCGAACCGCTTCATGCATCCGCGTTACAGCGTCGAGCGCGAATATGCGGTGCGTGTCGTCGGCGAACTGGCCGAGGGTATGCGCCAGAAACTGCTGCATGGCGTCGAACTCGAGGACGGCCCGGCGAACTTCCTGCGCATCCGCGATGGCGGCGGCGAAGGCACTAATCACTGGTACCACGTCGCGCTCGCCGAAGGGCGGAATCGCGAAGTGCGCCGCATGTTCGAAGCGGCCGGCCTGATGGTCAGCCGGCTGATCCGCACTCGCCATGGCCCGATCTCGCTGCCGCGTGGTCTGAAGCGCGGCCGCTGGGAGGAGCTCGAGGATAATCAGGTGCGCGCGCTGATGGCCTCGGTCGGCCTGAAGGCGCCGGCCGAGGAACGCGGTAGCCGCAATGCGGCGCCGGAGCGTCGTCAGCCGGATCCGATGCAGACGTCGATGGGCTTCATCAACCGCGAGCCCGTGCTGATGTCGCATAGCCGCTTCGAGCAGCAGCCGCGCGGCCAGGGACGCCGCGGCGCGGCGGGCGGCGGCTTCGGCGCAGGCACGGGGAGCGGCGCTGGCTTTGGTGCCGGCGTAGGCAATCGTGGCCCCGGCGGGCAGCGCGGCCGCGATGTCGACGGCAATCGCGCGCCGTCGCCGAACGGCAATCGTGCACGCACGGGCGGCAAGCGTGCCGGCCCGGCCGGCAACAGCGCCGGCAATCGCGGGCCGGGTGGCAATCGTGGCGGCAACACCAACCGCGCCGGTGGGAACGCGGGTCCGGGCGGCGCAAATCGTGGTGGTGGCACGTCGCGCGGTCGCTCGCGGGGTCGTTAGGCGGCGCGCTGTACCGTTGAGCGGCCATAGCCTTCGGTGCGGTTCGTACGACCTGCAGGGCTAGGACCGCTTCAGACGGCTCGCTCAGCAAACGCGACGCACATCAATGCTGAACGCTTACCGGACGCGCCGTTTTTTGTTTTTGCCGATTCTATGCCGCCTCTCGTTTGCCTCGTTCGAGCGGCTTCCCGATGCGTCAAACCCCGCGCGAGACGGCATCGAATACCCAAAGGACGATTCACCGCAACGTGTTGGCGTGGCCCGTCCTGGCTCCCTTTCCGCACGGCTCGTGCGACCTTGCAAAAGCCCGGATTTGCCGCCACATGGTCGAAAGATTCCTATCAAATCAAGCGGAAATGCGGATCGCCCGTCGTTCTGCGGATTGCCTTTGGGCCGAAAAATGGCTACAATCGCGAAGTCGCTGGGCGTACGGTTTCATGTGCGGCTCAGGTGCGACCACCGGCAATAAGATGATGGGCGTTCAGCCCATTTTTTTTTGCCGCTCAGTTCATCGTGGTTCGGCATCTCGGGTTCGCACCAACGTGCGCCGGCTTGGCGCGCGGCCCGCATTGGTTGTTTGCAGAAGAGGCGAGGCTCGCTGCGCGAACATCTAAGAGGGCACTGTGCAACTGACGGAACTGATTGAAACCACGGTCGTGGGACTCGGCTACGAGCTCGTCGATCTCGAGCGCACCGGGCGCGGCATGTTGTGTATCTATATCGACCAGCCGGCCGGCATCGCAATCGAAGACTGCGAGAAAGTCACGCGTCAGCTCCAGCACGTTCTGACGGTCGAAAATATCGATTACGAGCGGCTCGAAGTTTCGTCGCCCGGTCTCGACCGCCCGCTGAAAAAACTGGCGGATTTTGAACGTTTCGCGGGCAGCGAAGCGGTTATCACACTGAAAA
The DNA here is from genome assembly GCF_050436725.1 of Paraburkholderia sp. JPY465. NCBI lineage: Bacteria > Pseudomonadati > Pseudomonadota > Betaproteobacteria > Burkholderiales > Burkholderiaceae > Paraburkholderia > Paraburkholderia sp. JPY465. Next base: position 1,963,450 of record NZ_JBNDMT010000003.1, on the reverse strand, counting down.
AGCCATTAGACGGTCGGAAATCGTACCGGGGTATTTTGCATGCCCCGCAGGGCGAGACGATCGGTCTCGAATTTGAAGGAAAAGAAGGCGCCGCGATGCTCGATTTCACGCTCGCGGACATGGACAAGGCGCGCCTTGTTCCGAAAGTTGACTTTAGGAGCCGCAAACAATGAGTCGCGAAGTGTTGATGCTGGTGGATGCGCTGGCACGCGAGAAGAATGTCGATAAGGACGTGGTATTTGCCGCGCTCGAAGCGGCTCTCGCTTCGGCCTCCAAGAAACTCTTCGAAGAAGATGCGGATATCCGCGTCCACATCGACCGTGAAAGCGGCGAGCACGAAACGTTTCGCCGCTGGAAAGTGGTGCCGGACGAAGCCGGTCTGCAGGAGCCGGATCAGGAAATCCTGCTGTTCGAGGCGCGCGAGCAGCAGCCCAACATCCAGCTCGACGAGTTCATCGAGGAGCCGGTGCCGTCGATCGAATTCGGCCGTATCGGCGCGCAGGCGGCCAAGCAGGTGATCCTGCAGAAGGTGCGCGATGCCGAGCGCGAGCAGATCCTGAACGACTTCCTCGAGCGCGGCGAACACATCATGACCGGCTCGGTGAAGCGCCTCGACAAGGGCAACTTCATCGTAGAGTCGGGCCGCGTCGAAGCGCTGCTGCGGCGTGACCAGCTGATCCCGAAGGAAAACCTCCGCGTGGGCGACCGCGTGCGCGCGTATATCGCAAAGGTCGACCGCACCGCGCGTGGTCCGCAGATCGAGCTGTCGCGTACGGCGCCGGAATTCCTGATGAAGCTGTTCGAGATGGAAGTGCCGGAAATCGAGCAGGGCTTGCTCGAGATCAAGGCGGCCGCACGCGATCCGGGCGTGCGCGCGAAGATCGGTGTAGTCGCTTATGACAAGCGCATCGATCCGATCGGCACCTGTGTCGGTATTCGCGGCTCGCGCGTGCAGGCCGTACGCAACGAGCTCGGTGGCGAAAACGTCGACATCGTGCTATGGTCGGAAGACCCCGCCCAGTTCGTGATCGGCGCGCTCGCGCCGGCAGCCGTGCAGTCGATCGTCGTCGATGAAGAAAAGCATTCGATGGACGTCGTCGTCGACGAGAACGAACTCGCGGTCGCGATCGGCCGCAGCGGCCAGAACGTGCGACTTGCCAGCGAGCTCACCGGCTGGCAGATCAACATCATGACGCCGGACGAATCTGCGCAGAAGCAGAATCAGGAGCGCGGCGTCCTGCGTGACCTGTTCATGGCGCGTCTCGATGTCGACGAGGAAGTCGCCGACATCCTGATCGACGAAGGCTTCACGAGCCTCGAAGAGATCGCCTACGTGCCGCTCAACGAAATGCTCGAAATCGAGGCATTCGACGAAGACACCGTTCACGAACTGCGCAACCGCTCGCGCGACGCGCTGTTGACGATGGCGATCGCGAACGAAGAAAAGGTCGAGAATGTAGCGCTCGACCTGAAGAGCCTGGACGGCATGGACGCCGACCTGCTCGCGAAACTGGCCGAACATCAGATCCAGACTCGCGACGAACTCGCCGAGCTGGCCGTGGATGAACTGGTCGAGATGACTGGGATGGGAGAGGATGCCGCTAAGGCGTTGATCATGAAAGCACGTGAACACTGGTTCCAGTGAGAAATGACCATGGCGCACTGAATTGAACGCGGCCGCGAGGCCGCATGACCCGATGCTAACCGCAAGGAATCGGTCCTTGCATTAAGAGGAATGAATGGCGAGTAACAACGTAGCCCAATTTGCCGCGGAACTGAAAATGCCTGCTGGCGTGCTGCTCGAGCAGCTGCAGGCAGCGGGCGTCCAGAAAGCGAGCGAAGACGACAACCTGTCCGAGGCGGACAAGGCGCGTCTGCTCGATCACTTGCGCAAGTCGCATGGCTCGAACGATGCCGACAAGCGCAAGATCACGCTGACGCGCCGGCATACGTCGGAGATCAAGCAGTCCGATGCGACGGGCAAAGCTCGCACCATTCAGGTCGAGGTGCGCAAGAAGCGCACGTTCGTCCGCCGCGACGAGACCGTCGCGGAAGGCGGGGATGCATCGAATCATGTGGCCGAAAACGCGGACGTCGAGGATCTCGAACTGCAGCGTCGTGAGGAAGAAGCACGTCACGAAGCGGAGCTGCTCGAAAAGCAGGCACAGGAGCTGAAGGCGCGTCAGGAACAGCTCGAGCGCGAAGAGGCCGAGCGTCAGGCGCGCGAGCAGGCTGCCGAAGCCGAACGTCAGCGCGCGGAAGAAGAAGCGAAGAAGCGGGCAGCGGCTGCGGCCGATGCGGCGGCTCGCGAGAAGGCTCAGCAGGCGGCAGCGCAAGCCGCTGCGCCGGTTGCCGCGAAGGCAAGCGAGCAGGACGACGAACGCGCGGCAGCGGAACGCGCCGCGCAACGTGAAGCTGCGAAGAAAGCGGAAGACGCTGCGCGCGTGGCTGCCGAAAAGGCGCGCGCCGAACAGGAAGAAATCGCCAAGCGCCGTGCGGCGGCCGAAGCCGAAGCGCGCGCGATTCGCGAAATGATGAACACACCGCGCAAGGCGCAGGTGAAGGCGCCGGAACCGGCACCGAAGCCCGTCGAGCCGGCCAAGGCTGCCGAAGCCAAAGGTACGCTGCACAAGCCGGCGCGTCCGGCTGGCGAAGCACCGGCTCGCCCCGCAGCCAGGAAGCCGGCGGCCGCGGCTCCGGCACCCGCAAGCGCACCGTCCGCGGGCGACAAGAAGAAGCCCGGCGCCGGCGGCAAGGGCGGCGGCAACTGGCAGGACGACGCAGCGAAGCGCCGCGGCATCAAGACGCGCGGCGATTCAAGCGGCGGCGTCGATCGCGGCTGGCGCGGCGGTCCGAAGGGTCGTGGCAAGCATCAGGAGCAGACCACCACGTTCCAGGCGCCGACCGAACCGATCGTGCGTGAAGTGCACGTGCCGGAGACCATCACGGTGGCGGATCTCGCACACAAGATGGCGGTGAAGGCTTCGGAAGTCATCAAGGTGATGATGAAGCTCGGCCAGATGGTCACGATTAACCAGATGCTGGACCAGGAAACGGCGATGATCATCGTCGAGGAACTGGGCCATCGTGCGCTCGCGGCGAAGCTGGACGATCCGGAAGCCATGCTGGTCGAAGGCGAAGCGAGCGATGCTGAAGCGCTGCCGCGTCCGCCGGTCGTTACCGTCATGGGTCACGTCGACCACGGCAAGACCTCGCTGCTCGACTACATCCGCCGCGCGAAGGTTGCGGCAGGCGAAGCGGGCGGCATTACGCAGCACATCGGCGCTTACCACGTCGAAACGCCGCGTGGCGTGATCACGTTCCTCGACACGCCGGGTCACGAAGCCTTTACGGCAATGCGTGCCCGCGGTGCGAAAGCAACGGACATCGTGATCCTGGTGGTGGCGGCCGACGACGGCGTGATGCCGCAGACGAAGGAAGCGATCTCCCACGCGAAGGCTGGCGGCGTGCCGCTCGTCGTCGCGATCAACAAGATCGACAAGCCGGAAGCGAATCCGGAGCGCGTGAAGCAGGAACTCGTCACGGAAGGCGTCGTGCCGGAAGAGTACGGCGGCGACTCGCCGTTCGTGCCGGTGTCGGCGAAGACTGGCGCGGGCATCGACGATCTGCTCGAAAACGTGCTGCTGCAGGCCGAAGTGCTGGAGTTGAAGGCACCGGTCGAATCGCCGGCCAAGGGGCTCGTGATCGAAGCGAAGCTCGATAAGGGTAAGGGTCCGGTCGCAACGATCCTCGTCCAGTCGGGTACGCTGAACCGCGGCGACGTCGTGCTGGCAGGCAGCGCCTACGGTCGCGTGCGCGCCATGCTCGACGAAACCGGCAAACCGACCAAGTCGGCTGGTCCGTCGATCCCGGTCGAAATTCAGGGTCTGTCGGAAGTGCCGCAGGCTGGCGAAGAAGTGATCGTGATGCCGGACGAGCGCAAGGCGCGTGAAGTTGCGCTGTTTCGTCAGGGCAAGTTCCGCGACGTCAAGCTCGCGAAGCAGCAGGCCGCGAAGCTCGAGACCATGCTCGAGCAGATGGGCGAAGGCGAAGTGCAGTACATGCCGCTCATCGTCAAGGCCGATGTGCAGGGTTCGCAGGAAGCACTGGTGCAGTCGCTGCAGAAGCTCTCCACCGACGAAGTGCGCGTGCAGATCGTGCATGGCGCGGTCGGCGGCATCAGCGAGTCGGACGTCAACCTCGCGACGGCGTCGAAGGCGGTCATCATCGGCTTCAACACCCGCGCGGATGCGCAAGCTCGCAAGCTCGCGGAAGCCAATGGCGTCGATATCCGCTACTACAACATCATCTACGACGCCGTGGATGACGTGAAGGCGGCGATGTCGGGCATGCTGGCGCCGGAGAAGCGCGAAGTCGTGACGGGCACGGTCGAAGTGCGCCAGGTCTTCAAGGTACCGAAGGTCGGCACGGTGGCCGGCTGTATGGTCACGGACGGTTTCGTCAAGCGCTCGTCGTCGGTGCGCGTGCTGCGCAACAACGTTGTCATCTTCACGGGCGAGCTCGATTCGCTCAAGCGCTTCAAGGACGATGTGAAGGAAGTCCGTCAGGGCTTCGAGTGCGGTATGTCGATCAGGAACTTCAACGATATCGTCGAAGGCGATCAGTTCGAAGTCTTCGAGGTCACCGAAGTCGCGCGTACGCTGTAATCCACGCGGCACGGCACAGCGGGCGGAACGGGCTTGACGCCCGCTCCGCCCGTTGTTTTTGAGCCCGCTGCGTCGGGTTTGTCGCTGGCTTCGTTGCCGCGTTCGTCGCAAACGGACTCTCACCGGTCGCGGCGATCGCGACGCCGTCGTATCGAATGGATAACGAACACGGCTCGCGCGAACCAATTTTTGCATCCGTTATAGCGGAGCACACAACACCATGCCTAAGAAACGTACTACTCCCAATCGCAACGTGCAGATCGCCGATCAGATCCAGCGCGACCTGGCCGAGCTGCTGCGCGAGGTCAAGGATCCGCGCATCGGTATCGTCACGTTTCAGAGCGTCGAGCTGACACCCGACTACGCGCACGCGAAGGTGTACTTCACGACGCTGACGGGCGACCCGCAGCAGACGCTGGAAGCGCTGACGCACGCGGCCGGCCATCTGCGCAACCTGCTGTTCAAGCGCCTGCATATCCATACGGTGCCGACTCTGCATTTCCACTACGACAAGACGATCGAGCGCGCCGTGGAGATGTCGCGGTTGATCGACGAGGCAAATTCCACGCGCGCGAAAGACGACTGAGCGTCTGCGATGCGTCGCGTTCCGCGCGGCGCCGTTTTTCGTGTTTCCCGAACGTTCTGCCTTCCTCGACATGACCGCACCTCAACGCCCCCGCGTGCCGCGTCGCGCGCTCGACGGCGTGCTGCTGCTCGACAAGCCGCTCGGCCTGTCGAGCAACGACGCGCTGATTCGTGCGAAACGTCTCTATCTGGCGAAAAAGGCGGGCCACACCGGCACGCTCGATCCGCTCGCCACCGGCTTGCTGCCGCTTTGTTTCGGCGAGGCCACCAAGTTTTCGCAAGACCTGCTCGAAGCCGACAAGACCTACGAGGCCACGATGCGCCTCGGCATCCGCACGACCACCGGCGACGCCGAGGGCGAGGCGCTCGACATCCGCGCCGTCGACTGCGACGAAGCGGCGGTGCGGGCGGCTTTGCGGGGATTCATCGGCGAGATCGTTCAGGTTCCGCCGATGTACTCGGCGCTCAAGCGCGACGGCAAGCCGCTGTATGAGTACGCGCGCGCCGGTCAAACGGTCGAGCGGGAAGGGCGGCCGGTGACGATTCACGCGCTAGAGCTGATTGCGTGCGCGCTGCCGGATGTCACGTTTCGCGTGACGTGCAGCAAGGGCACGTACGTGCGCACGCTTGCCGAGGATATCGGCGAGGCGCTCGGCTGCGGCGCGCATCTGGTTGCGCTGCGCCGCACCGGCGTCGGCGCGCTGACGCTGGATCATTCGGTCACGCTCGACGCGTTGTCCGCCGCGACCGAGCTCGAACGCGACGCATGGCTGCAGCCGGTCGACGCATTGCTGTCGACGTTCCCGCAGGTCACGCTGAACGACGACGACACGCGTCGCTTCTTGCACGGCCAGCGCCTGAAGCTGTCGTCGTTGACGATCGCCGCTGATGCCGCGAATGCCCCGCGTGTGAGGGTGTACTCGGCGCAGGGGCGGCTTCTGGGGGTCGCAAAACCGGGCGAAGGGGTGCTCGCGCCCGAACGTCTGGTCGTGACGACGGAGAGCTAGAGGCCGCCGTTTTGCCAGCACCGCGCCGACAATAAAAAAGCGGGATCGCCATCGTGCGATCCCGCTTTTTTCACGCCCTACAGTGGAGCGGTGTCGAACTCAAGCAACGCCCCGAATACGACTCAATGCGCCGCAGCCGCCGCCGCTCCCGAGTCGCCGCCCGCCCGTTCCGGCCGCGTGATCCAGATCAGCGCAATCAGCGCGACAAAAATACCGGCCGAAATGAAGAACAGATCGTTCACGCCGAGCTGCGCGGCCTGCTGCGTGACCATGGTGTTGAAGAGACCATAGGTCTGCTGCTGGTCCAGGCCCGCCGCGCCCATCTGATGAATCGACTGACCAAACACCGGGTTGTAGGCGTTCGCCTGCTCCGTCAGTTGCGCGTGGTGCATGATCGTGCGGTGATCCCACGCGGTCTGGAAAATCGACGTGCCGATACCGCCGCACATGATCCGCACGAAGTTCGACAGCCCCGAGGCCGCCGGAATCCGATGGCCCGGCAAGCCCGACAGCGTGATCGACACGAGCGGTATGAAGAAGCCAGCCATGCCGATTCCCTGAATCAGCGTGGGCAGCATCAGCGAGTACGTATCGACGCCCGTCGTATAGCGCGAGCGCATCCAGAAACACAGCGCGAAAATCAGGAACGACAGCGTCGCGATATAGCGCGGATCGGTGCGCGGCAGCACCTTGCCGGTGATCGGCGACAACAGGATCGCGAACACGCCGACGGGCGCCATCACGAGTCCCGCTTCGGTCGCGGTGTAGCCGATATCGGTCTGCAGCCACAGCGGCAACAGCACGAGATTGCCGAAGTAAAGCCCATAGCCGATCGACAACGCGATCGTGCCGCCAGTGAAATTACGTCGGCTGAACAGCGACAGGTCGACCACCGGATGCTCGGCCGTCAGCTCCCACACGATGAAAAACGCGAGCGCGATCACCGCGACGAGCGCGAGCACGACGATCGTCGTCGACGAGAACCAGTCGAGGTCCTTGCCCTTGTCGAGCATGACCTGCAGCGAGCCGACCCAGACGATCAGAAGACCGAGACCGACGCCGTCGATTGGCGCCTTCTTGATCACCGAGTCGCGGTTGCGGAAGATCATCCACGTGGCGGCGGCCGCGACCGCGCCGACCGGAATGTTGACGTAGAAGATCCACGGCCACGAGATGTTGTCGGAAATCCAGCCGCCGAGAATCGGACCGGCAACCGGCGCGATCAGCGTGGTCATCGCCCACATCGATAGCGCCATTGGCGCCTTCGCGCGCGGATAGCTCGCGAGCAGCAGCGTCTGCGACAGTGGGATCATCGGGCCGGCCACCGCGCCTTGCAGCACGCGCGACGCGAGCAGGAACGGCAGGTTCGGCGACAGCCCGCACATCCATGACGACAGCACGAATAGCACGATCGACGCCATGAACAGCCGCACCTGACCGATGCGGTCGGTGAGCCAGCCGGTCAGCGGCACCGAGATCGCGTTGGCCACCGCGAACGATGTGATCACCCACGTGCCCTGGTCGGACGACACGCCGAGGTCGCCGGAAATCGACGGGATCGACACGTTGGCGATCGACGTGTCCAGGACGTTCATGAACACGGCGAGCGACACCGCGATGGTGCCGATCACCAGTTGCGCGCCCTCGAGCGGCGGGTGAGGGACTTGCGCCTGAGCCTGAGCCATTAAAAGAGCCTTCTAGGAATCGTCGGGCGGAGCCTTAGCTCTTGTGGGCAGCCGGTTTCGTGGCGGCCGCGGCGCTCGCCGCGGTCGACTTCTGCGCGCCGCCGTTCGCGTTCTGGCCAGCGTTTTCCGCGATGATGCGCGCGATTTCCGCGTCGGCTTCGGCGCCGTACTTGTCGAAGACGTTGGTCTGGTAGGCCGTGGACGGCGCCTGACCGAGCTGGCCGCCGGTGTCGTCCTTGATGTTCACGTCAGCCTGCATCGACAGACCGATACGCAGCGGATGCTTCTCGAGTTCCTGCGGATCGAGCGAAATACGCACCGGCAGACGCTGCACGACCTTGATCCAGTTGCCGGTCGCGTTCTGCGCGGGTAGCAGCGAAAACGCCGAGCCAGTGCCGGCGGAGAAGCCGATCACCTTGCCGTGATACGGCACCGAAGAGCCGTAGACGTCGGCCGTCAGTTCGACCGGCTGGCCGATGCGCATGTGCTTCAGTTGCACTTCCTTGAAGTTCGCATCGACCCACACGTCATGCAGCGGCACGATCGCCATCAGCGGCGTGCCCGGCGACACGCGTTGGCCGACCTGCACCGAACGTTTCGCGACATAGCCGGTGACCGGCGCGGGCAGCGTATTGCGAGCGTGGTTCAGGTACGCGTCGCGCAGCTTCGCGGCGGCGGCCTGCACGTTCGGGTGATTCGCGATCGTGGTGTTCGCGGTCAGCGCGCGATTTGCCGCGAGTTGCTGTTTGGCGGCGTCGAGCGCGGCTTGCGCGCTCTTCACGGCGTCGCGTGCGTGCGAGATTTCTTCCTGCGATACCGCGCCGGTCTGCGCGACCGTCATACGGCGCTTCAGGTCGTCCTGGGCTCGCGACAGGTCCGCCTGGCTCGCCGCGACCCGCGCTTCGTACTGGCTGTCGTCGGCGAACAGACCCCGCACTTGACGCACCACCTGCGCAAGATTGGCCTCGGCCTGTTCGAGCGCGACGCGCGCGTCGGCGGGGTCGAGCACGACGAGCGGGTCGCCGGCCTTGACGACCTGGGTGTCGTCCGCATTGACTGCGATCACGGTGCCCGTGACCTGCGGCGTGATCTGCACGACGTTGCCGCTCACGTAGGCGTCGTCGGTGTCTTCATGGAAGCGTGCGTCGAGGAAGTAGTACAGGCCGTACGCGACCGCGGCAATCAGGATCACGATGACGAGCAGCGTCATCATGCGCTTGCGTTTGCCGTTGTTCGCCGCTTGCGGTGGAGTGGCGGGCTGCTGGGGAGTGCTCATTGATGTGCTCCGGGTTCTTTTGAACGTCGTCGTTTGTTCGGTGTTCGTGTGTATGCGTGTGTGTTGGCGCGGGCGGTCTCGCTCAGTTCGCGGCGGTGCTCGTGGCGTGGTTCGCGGAGTTGGCCGATGCGGGAGCATCGGTCGGCACGATGAGACCGGTCTGGGTCGCGTCGAAGCCGCCACCCAGTGCCTTGATCAGGCCGATCTGCAGACTGCGGCGGCGCATCTGCAGACCCGTGACCGTCTGCTCGGCGGCAAGGCGGTTGTCGTCGGCGGTTAGCACCTGCAACTGCGGCGACAGGCCGGCCTTGTAGCGGATCACGGCCAGCTGGTATGCCTTGCTCGACGCCTCGAGCGCGCGCTGGGCGTCGCCTTCCTGGCGGTCGATCGAGCGGATCGACGACACCTGCGTGGATACGTCCTGCAGAGCGTTGATCAACGTCTGGTTGTAGTTCGCAACGTCGCCCTCGAAGTCGGCGTAGCGGCCCTTCAGCTGCGCGCGCAACGCGCCGGCGTCGAAGAGCGGCAGATGGATCGCCGGGCCGAACTGGATCTGACGGCTCGACGAGGTCAGGAAACGGCCCCAGCCGAACGCGTCGAAGCCGAAGCCGGCCGCGAGATTCACGTCCGGGTAGAACTCGGCTTTCGCTTCCTTCACGTCGTGCATCGCGGCTTCGACCTGCCAGCGCGCGGCGACGATGTCCGCGCGACGCGCCACGAGGTCGGCCGGGATGTTGTCCGGCAGCGCGACCACGTTGCCGCCGGAGAGCACCGGCTTGTCGATCTGCAGGCCGCGGTCCGGGCCTTTGCCGAGCAGCGCGCCCAACTGGTAGCGCACGACGGTGATCTGGCCGTCGAGATCGGTGAGGTTCGACTGGCTCGTCGCGATGTTGCCGGCGGCGGTCTGCTTCTCGACGTTGGTGTCGAGACCGGCCTTCACGCGGTTGTCCGTGATACGGCCGACGTCCTGGCGGTTCGCGATTTCACGCGCGGCGATGTCGCGGAACGCGTACAGCTGCGCGAGCTGGTTGTAGGTGCTCGCAACCGACGCGGCGAGCGTCACGCGCGCCTGCTGCAAGTCGGCTTCGGCGGCTTTCTGCTGCGATACGGCCTGGCCGAGGCGCTGACGATTCTTGCCCCACAGGTCGAGATCCCACGATGCGCTCGCGAGCACGTTGTTCTCGCTAAACCAGGTGCCGCCGAACGGAGGTGGGAAGAGGGCGTTCGCCGAGTACAGTTCGCGGGTCCACGAATAGTTCAGTTCGGCCTTCGGGAATAGCGCCGAGCGCGAGCTTTCGATATACGACGAAGCCTTCGCGAGCCGCGCCTGCGCCTGGGCGATCGACGGGCTGCCCTCGAGCGCTTCCGCGATCAGCTTCGGCAGTTGCGGGTCTCCGAACTGGTTGGCCCAGTCGAGCGATGGCCACTGGCCGCCCTCGTTGGGCAGACTCTGCGTCGACTCGTACTGCGTCGGCGAGGCGATCTGCTTGTCGCTCTTGACGCCGAAGTAGTTCGCGCACCCCGTGAGGGCGAGCGCCGTCACCGCGGCGGCGACAGCGGCCCGGCTCGACAGCGCGGGCGCGGACAGGGAAAGGGATTTCATCGCTCGACTCTTCTTTGAGTGGAATGTAGTGATGGACGCAGCAAGCAAGCTATTACGATTTGCTATCGGGATGGCTCGAGGCATCGCGGGAAAGTCCCGTGTATTCGCCGGAATTGGCGAGCACGCGGCGCAGCATGCTCTTCAGGAAGCCCACTTCCTCCGGGGTGAACCCGTTCAGCAGGGTGTCGAGCACGCCGTTGAAAATTGCCGGCATGCGGGCCGCGATCGCATTGCCTTCCGGCGTCAACGCGAGGCGCACGACGCGCCGGTCTTCGTTACTGCGCACCCGCGTGAGCAGGCCGCGCTTTTCGAGTCGGTCGATCAGGCGCGTGACGGCGCTTGCGTCGATACCATATTCACGGGCCAACTCGGCCGCGAGCAGGCATTTGCCGCTCGCCACCATGAACAGGATGCTGCCTTGCTGGCTAGTGATGCCGAGCTCGGCCATGCTGCGCTGCGTAACCAGATTGTGCAGAGTCGATTTCACCCGCGAGATGAGATAACCGACGCTTTCGCCGAGTTGATACTCGCTGAGGTCCGGCGTGGGGTCGTGGGACGGCTCCGTCATGATTCTCGTGCGATTGCAATGGTTGACTAGGCATTAGTATAGCTGGCTGTTGATTGACACGACAAGCGTAAATACAGCTTAGGCAAGGATTATTTCCTGCTCTAGCGAGATGCCGTACGGATTGGCGTAGGGCGCGGATGACGCGGTATTCGCAAAGCTCAACGGGGACCCGCAGAGCTACGGTCTATCGGGGAATACCAGAAAGGATCATCAGCGCGTGCTATACTTTTGGGTTCCCAAAAGTGCGCTTTGGGCTTGTTGTCGTGGTTTGGCTCCTCAACCAGCAGCATAAGCAAGCGGCGCACTCAACCGTCTTCAGGTTTCCTATGACCCGCGCCCTACGCAACATTGCCATCATTGCTCACGTCGACCACGGCAAGACTACGCTCGTCGACCAGCTCCTCCGTCAGACCGCCACGTTCCGCGAGAACCAGCAGATCGCCGAGCGCGTGATGGACTCGAACGACATCGAAAAAGAGCGCGGCATCACGATCCTGTCGAAGAATTGCGCGGTGGAGTACGAAGGCACGCACATCAATATCGTCGACACGCCGGGGCACGCCGACTTCGGCGGCGAAGTTGAGCGCGTGCTGTCGATGGTCGACTCGGTGCTGCTGCTCGTCGACGCGGTGGAAGGCCCGATGCCGCAAACCCGCTTCGTCACGAAGAAGGCGCTCGCGCTCGGCCTGAAGCCGATCGTCGTGATCAATAAGGTCGACCGTCCGGGCGCGCGGGTCGACTGGGTGATCAACCAGACCTTCGACCTGTTCGACAAGCTCGGCGCAAGCGAAGAGCAGCTCGACTTCCCGATCGTCTACGCATCGGGGCTGAACGGCTATGCGGGTCTCACGCCTGACGTGCGCGACGGCGATATGCGTCCGCTGTTCGAGGCAATCCTTCAGCACGTGCCGGTGCGCCCGGCCGATCCGGAAGGTCCGCTGCAACTGCAGATCACGTCGCTCGACTACTCGTCGTACGTCGGCCGTATCGGCATTGGCCGTATCACCCGCGGGCGTATCAAGCCGGGCATGGCCGTCGCGGTGCGCTCGGGCCCGGAAGGCGAAATCCTCAATCGCAAGATCAACCAGGTGCTGTCGTTCAAGGGCCTCGATCGCGTGCAGGTCGACTCTGCCGAGGCGGGCGACATCGTGCTGATCAACGGCATCGAGGAAGTCGGCATCGGCGTGACGATCTGCTCGCCGGAACAGCCGGAAGCGCTGCCGATGATCACCGTCGACGAACCCACGCTGACGATGAACTTCCTCGTCAACTCGTCGCCGCTCGCGGGCCGCGAAGGCAAGTTCGTCACGAGCCGTCAGATCCGCGACCGCCTGATGAAGGAACTGAATCACAACGTCGCGCTGCGCGTGCGCGATACCGGGGACGAAACCACGTTCGAAGTGGCGGGCCGCGGTGAGCTGCACCTGACCATTCTGGTCGAAAACATGCGCCGCGAAGGCTACGAGCTGGCCGTGTCGCGTCCGCGTGTCGTGATGCAGGAAATCAACGGCGAGAAGCACGAGCCGTACGAAAACCTGACCGTCGACATGGAAGACACCCACCAGGGCGGCGTAATGGAAGAACTCGGCCGCCGCAAGGGCGAAATGCTCGACATGGCGTCGGACGGCCGTGGCCGCACGCGTCTCGAGTACCGTATTTCGGCACGTGGTCTGATCGGCTTCCAGTCGGAATTCCTCACGCTGACGCGCGGCACGGGTCTGATGAGCCACACCTTCGATTCGTACCAGCCGGTCAAGGAAGGCGCGGTCGGCGAGCGTCGCAACGGCGTGCTGATCTCGCAGGACGACGGCGCGGCAGTCGCGTACGCATTGTGGAAGCTGCAGGACCGCGGCCGCATGTTCGTGTCGCCGGGTGAAGCGCTGTATGAAGGCATGATCATTGGCATTCACAGCCGCGACAACGATCTCGTCGTGAACCCGATCAAGGGCAAGCAGCTCACCAACGTGCGCGCGTCGGGCACCGATGAAGCGGTGCGTCTCGTGCCGCCGGTTCAGCTGTCGCTCGAATACGCTGTCGAGTTCATCGACGACGACGAGCTGGTCGAAGTCACGCCGAAGTCGATCCGTCTGCGCAAGCGCTACCTGAAGGAACACGAGCGCCGCAGCGCCAGCCGCAACAAGGTTGCCGGCGAATAAGCGGGACTCGAATCCGTCTGGACAGCAGGCAACGGAAGCCACCTTCGGGTGGCTTTTTTGTTTTCGGCGCGTCGGCACTTGTGGCGTTGCATCATGCCTAGGCACTTTCCGGACGACACAGGTGTAGACACCTATTGCGCAATTCGCCTTCTCATTTTCTACAGAAGACTATTGCGCGCTTTGAAGAAGCACCCCGTCACCCGCGAAACGCCCGCCATCACAGGCTTTCCCGCGTGTGCTGTCCGCTATCTGGGCTATTCGTTCTGTGCTATGCTCCCGGGTGCAAAGTTTTAGGTCCTTCCAAGCAAGACTTGATTCGCGCAATCCGCTAAACGGTCAGGCCGTGTCGCGGAAGGTTCTGTAACCCGCTATTTCTCGAGAAGCTCGAAGAAAGGTGAGCGTAAAAATGATGAAGCAATTCCAGTCGAACTCTTATCTGTTCGGCGGCAATGCTCCGTACGTTGAAGAAATGTACGAAGCGTATCTCGATAATCCGGCGTCAGTGCCCGAGACCTGGCGCAGCTATTTCGATGCGTTGCAGAACGTGCCCGCATCGGACGGCAGCAACGCCAACGACGTGGCCCACGGCCCGATCGTCGAATCGTTTGCACAGCGCGCCAAGGCCAATGCCTTCCTGCCGCGCGCAACTACCGGCGGCGAAGATCTCGCAACTGCCCGCAAACAGGTTTACGTCCAGTCCCTCATCGGCGCATATCGCTTCCTCGGCTCGCAATGGGCCAATCTCGATCCTCTGAAGCGCCGCGAACGTCCCGCGATCCCCGAACTTGAACCCGCGTTCTACGACTTCACCGAAGCCGACATGGACCAGGAGTTCAGCGCAACGAATCTGTACTTCGGGTTCGAGCGCGCGACGCTGCGCGAGATCGTCAAAGCCCTGCGCGACACGTATTGCGGCACGATCGGCGCCGAGTACATGTACATCAGCGATCCGGAACAGAAGCGCTGGTGGAAGGAACGCCTCGAATCGATCCGTTCGACGCCGAACTTCAGCAACGACAAGAAGAAGCACATCCTGAACCGCCTGACGGCCGCCGAAGGCCTCGAGCGTTTCCTGCACACCAAGTACGTCGGTCAGAAGCGCTTCTCGCTCGAAGGCGGCGAGAGCTTCATCGCGGCGATGGACGAAGTCGTGCGTCACGGCGGTCTGCGCGGCGTTCAGGAAATCGTCATCGCGATGGCTCACCGTGGCCGTCTGAATGTGCTGGTCAACACGCTCGGCAAGATGCCGGCCGACCTGTTCGCTGAATTCGAAGGCAAGCACGTCGATGATCTGCCGGCTGGCGACGTGAAGTACCACAAGGGCTTCTCGTCGGACGTCGCGACCGAAGGCGGTCCGGTTCACCTGTCGCTCGCGTTCAACCCGTCGCACCTCGAAATCGTCAACCCGGTGGTCGAGGGCTCGGCGAAGGCGCGTATGGACCGCCGCGGCGACGAAAACGGCATCCAGGTGCTGCCGGTGCAGATCCACGGCGACGCGGCCTTCGCAGGCCAGGGCGTCGTGATGGAAACGCTGAACCTCGCGCAAACGCGCGGTTACGGCACGCACGGCACGCTGCACATCGTCATCAACAACCAGATCGGCTTCACGACGTCGGACCCGCGCGATTCGCGCTCCACGTTGTACTGCTCGGACGTCGTCAAGATGATCGAAGCGCCGGTGCTGCACGTGAACGGTGACGATCCCGAAGCTGTCGTGCTGGCCATCCAGATGGCGATCGACTTCCGCATGCAGTTCCACAAGGATGTCGTCGTCGACATCGTCTGCTTCCGCAAGCTGGGTCACAACGAGCAGGACACGCCGGCGGTCACGCAGCCGCTGATGTACAAGACGATCTCGAAGCACCCGGGCACGCGCGCACTGTACGCTGAAAAGCTCGTGCAGCAGGGCGTCATCAAGGCCGACGAAGGCGAAGAATTCGTCAAGGCCTACCGCAAGGCGATGGACGAAGGCCACCACACGGTCGACCCGGTGCTCTCGAACTACAAGAGCAAGTACGCGGTGGACTGGGTGCCGTTCCTGAACCGCAAGTGGACCGACGCGGCCGACACGGCCGTCCCGCTCGCGGAACTGAAGCGCCTCGCCGAGCGCATCACCACCATTCCGGAAAACTTCAAGGTTCACCCGCTCGTCGAGCGCGTGATCAACGACCGTCGCGCGATGGGCCGCGGCGAAGCGAAGCTCGACTGGGGCATGGGCGAGCACCTCGCGTTCGCATCGCTGGTCGCATCGGGCTACGCCGTTCGTCTGACCGGCCAGGATTCGGGCCGCGGCACGTTCACGCACCGTCACGCGGTGCTGCACGACCAGAACCGCGAGCGCTGGAACGACGGCACCTACGTGCCGCTGCAGAACATCGCCGAAGGTCAGGCGAAGTTCACGGTGATCGACTCGGTGCTGTCCGAAGAAGCGGTGCTCGGCTTCGAATACGGCTACTCGACCGCTGAACCGAACACGTTCGTCGCGTGGGAAGCGCAGTTCGGCGACTTCGTGAACGGCGCACAGGTCGTGATCGACCAGTTCATCTCGTCGGGCGAAGTGAAGTGGGGCCGCGTGTCGGGCCTGACGATGCTGCTGCCGCATGGCTACGAAGGCCAGGGTCCGGAGCACTCGTCGGCGCGTATCGAGCGTTTCCTGCAACTGTGCGCAGACCACAACATGCAGGTCGTTCAGCCGACCACGCCGGCGCAGATCTTCCACCTGCTGCGTCGCCAGATGATCCGTCTGTTCCGCAAGCCGCTGATCGTCGCAACGCCGAAGTCGTTGCTGCGTCACAAGGAAGCCGTGTCGGATCTGTCGGAACTCGCGAAGGGTTCGTTCCAGCCGGTGATCGGCGAAGTGGACGAAACCATCGACGCGAAGAAGGTCAAGCGCGTGCTGGTCTGCTCGGGCCGCGTGTACTACGACCTGGTCGCGCATCGCCGCGAAGCGAAGGTGAACGACGTCGCGATCGTCCGTATCGAGCAGCTGTATCCGTTCGCTCACAAGCAGTTCGAAGCGGAATTGAAGAAGTACGACAACGCAACCGAAGTGGTGTGGGTGCAGGACGAGCCACAGAATCAGGGCCCGTGGTTCTACATCGAGCACCATCTGAAGGAAGGCATGAAGGAAGGGCAGAAGCTGGCGTACAGCGGCCGTCCGGCTTCGGCTTCGCCTGCAGTCGGCTACTACGCGAAGCACTACGAGCAGCAGAAGGCGCTGGTCGAAGGCGCTTTCGGCCGCCTCAAGAGCGCGTCGATCGCCAAGTAAAGAAACAGACGAGCCGGGAGAGCGCAGTGCGCTTTCCCGCGCCGCGCCGAACGTTCCCATGTGGTTCAGGCGCAGTGCGCGCGGTTCGCAGGCGGTCGTGAAAATGCGCCGTCACCCGATACGTATTCAGGATACTCATAATGGCTATTGTTGAAGTCAAGGTTCCCCAGCTCTCCGAGTCGGTCTCGGAAGCGACCATGCTGCAGTGGAAGAAGAAGCCCGGCGAGGCTGTCGCTCAGGACGAAATCCTCATCGAAATCGAGACCGACAAGGTCGTGCTCGAAGTGCCGGCTCCGGCAGCAGGCGTGCTCGCGCAAGTCATCTCGAACGACGGCGACACGGTCACGGCGGACCAGGTGATCGCGAAGATCGACACGGAAGGCACCGCAGGCGCCGCCGCTGTCGAAGCGGAAGTGAAGCCGGCTCCGGTCGCCGCAGCGGCTCCCGCGCCTGCGGCTCAGGCTGCTGCCGCAACGGGCTCGAACGCCGCTGCTTCGCCGGCTGCCGGCAAGCTGATGGCCGAGAAGGGTCTGGCTGCTGGCGACGTCGCCGGCACGGGCCGCGACGGCCGCATCACCAAGGGCGACGTGCTGACCGCAGGCGCTCCGGCTGCCAAGGCTGCACCGGCGCCGGCTGCCGCACCGAAGGCTGCCAAGCCGTCGCTGCCGGACGTCAAGGCTCCGGCATCGGCCGACCAGTGGCTGAAGGACCGTCCGGAACAGCGCGTGCCGATGTCGCGTCTGCGTGCGCGTATCGCCGAGCGTCTGCTCGAGTCGCAGCAAACCAACGCCATCCTCACGACGTTCAACGAAGTGAACATGGCGCCGGTCATGGATCTGCGCAACAAGTACAAGGACAAGTTCGAGAAGGAACACGGCGTGAAGCTCGGCTTCATGTCGTTCTTCGTGAAGGCGGCTGTTCATGCGCTGAAGAAGTTCCCGCTCGTGAACGCGTCGATCGACGGTAACGACATCGTCTATCACGGCTACTTCGACATCGGTATCGCGGTCGGTTCGCCGCGCGGTCTGGTGGTGCCGATCCTGCGCAACGCAGATCAGCTGAGCCTCGCCGACATCGAGAAGAAGATCGCCGAATTCGGCCAGAAGGCGAAGGACGGCAAGCTGTCGATCGAAGAAATGACCGGCGGTACCTTCTCGATCTCGAACGGCGGCGTGTTCGGCTCGATGCTGTCGACCCCGATCATCAACCCGCCGCAGTCCGCGATTCTCGGCGTGCACGCCACCAAGGAACGCGCTGTGGTCGAAAACGGCCAGATCGTGATCCGCCCGATGAACTACCTCGCGCTGTCGTACGATCACCGCATCATCGACGGCCGCGAAGCCGTGCTGTCGCTGGTCGCGATGAAGGACGCGCTGGAAGATCCGGCACGCCTGCTGCTCGACCTGTAAGCGCCCGCCCGGAGCGCGCCGGCTTGTGAAACCGCAAGCCGGCGTCATCTAGTCAGTACGTATCTAGCATTTCGCAGTACAGGAACGGCGCGCGCCACCTTGGGTGGTCCGGCGCCGTTCCGCTATCAAAGGGATTGTCATGTCCAAAGAATTTGACGTCGTCGTGATCGGCGCAGGCCCTGGCGGTTATATCGCCGCCATCCGCGCAGCGCAGCTCGGCAAGACCGTCGCATGTATCGAAAAATGGAAGAACCCGGCCGGCGCGCTGAAGCTTGGCGGCACCTGCCTGAACGTCGGCTGCATTCCGTCGAAGGCGCTGCTCGCGTCGTCGGAAGAGTTTGAAAACGCGTCGCATCACCTCGCCGACCACGGCATCTCGGTGGGCGACGTGTCGGTCGATATCTCGAAGATGATGGCCCGCAAGGACGGCATCGTCGAGAAGATGACCAAGGGCATCGAATTCCTGTTCCGCAAGAACAAGATCACGTGGCTCAAGGGCCACGGCAAGTTCACCGGCAAGACCAACGCCGGCGTGCAGATCGAAGTGAGCGGCGAAGGCGAAACCGAAGTCGTCACGGCGAAGAACGTGATCATCGCGACGGGTTCGAAGGCGCGTCATCTGCCGGGCATCCCGGTCGACAACAAGCTGATCGCCGACAACGAAGGCGCATTGAGCTTCGACACGGCACCGAAGAAGCTCGCCGTGATCGGCGCGGGCGTGATCGGTCTGGAGCTTGGCTCGGTGTGGCGCCGCCTCGGCGCTGACGTGACGGTGCTCGAAGCGCTGCCGGAGTTCCTCGGCGCGGCTGACCAGGCGCTGTCGAAGGAAGCGGCCAAGCAGTTCAAGAAGCAGGGTCTCGACATTCACGTCGGCGTGAAGGTCGGCGAAGTGAAGACGGGCGCGAACGGCGTGACGATCGCCTACACGGACAAGGACGGCAACGCGCAGACGCTCGAAGCCGACCGCCTTATCGTGTCGGTCGGCCGCGTGCCGAACACCGACAACCTCGGCCTCGAATCGATCGGCCTGAAGGCCAACGAGCGCGGCTTCATCGACGTCGACGACCACTGCGCGACGGCTGTGCCGAACGTGTACGCGATCGGCGACGTGGTGCGTGGCCCGATGCTCGCGCACAAGGCCGAAGACGAAGGCGTGATGGTCGCGGAAGTGATCGACGGCCAGAAGCCGCACATCGACTACAACTGCGTTCCGTGGGTGATCTACACCGAGCCGGAAATCGCATGGGTCGGCAAGACCGAGCAGCAGCTGAAGGCCGAAGGCCGCGAGATCAAGACGGGCCAGTTCCCGTTCATGGCGAACGGCCGCGCGCTCGGCATCAACAAGGCGGACGGTTTCGTCAAGATGATCGCCGACGCGAAGACCGACGAACTGCTCGGCGTGCACATCATCTCGGCGAACGCATCGGACCTGATCGCGGAAGCCGTGGTGGCGATGGAGTTCAAGGCGGCGTCGGAAGACATCGGCCGGATTTGCCATCCGCACCCGTCGCTCTCGGAAGTCATGCGCGAAGCGGCACTCGCCGTCGACAAGCGCGCGCTGAACATGTAAGCGCGCACGCCTGAGCTGAAACGCAACCTTGGCATCACCAAAGGCGGGCGGGGTTCACTCCCTCCCGCCTTTCTTTTTGCAGCAACACGATGAACGTCACCGAATACTACGAAAAAGAACTGCAGACGCGGGGTTATCAATCCGATCCGGCGCAGCGCGCGGCGGTCGACCGCCTGCAGCGGTGCTATGAAGAGTGGACCGCATACAAGTCGCGCCGCTCGAACGCGTTCAAGAAGCTGATCATTCACCCGGATCTGCCGCGCGGCGTGTACATGTGGGGCGGCGTGGGCCGCGGCAAGAGCTTCCTGATGGACAGCTTCTACATGATCGTGCCGTTGCATCGCAAAACCCGTCTGCACTTCCATGAGTTCATGCGCGAAGTGCATCGCGAGCTCGAAGAACTCAAGGGCCGGGCAGATCCGCTCGACGAACTCGCGCGCCGCATCGCGAAGCGCTATCGGCTGATCTGCTTCGACGAATTCCACGTGTCGGATATCGCCGACGCGATGATCCTGTATCGTCTGCTCGACAAGCTGTTCGAGAACGGCGTGCAGTTCGTGATGACGTCCAACTACGCGCCCGACACGCTGTATCCGGACGGCCTGCATCGCGACCGCATGCTGCCCGCGATCGAGCTGATCAAGCAGAAGCTCGACGTGATCAACGTCGACGCGGGGATCGACTACCGGCAGCGCACGCTCGCCCAGGTGGAGGTCTATCACACGCCGCTGGACGCCGCCGCCGGCAAGGCGCTGCGCGACGCCTTCGCGCGCCTCGCCGCGGTGCCTGACGAAAGTCCGCTGCTCCATATCGAGAAGCGCGAGCTGAAGGCGCTGCGCCGCGCGGATGGCGTCGTCTGGTTCGACTTCGCGACGCTGTGCGGCGGCCCGCGCTCGCAGAACGACTACCTTGAACTCGCGACCCGCTTTCACGCGGTGATCCTGTCGGACGTGCCGCAGATGTCGGCGCGCATGGCGTCGGAAGCGCGCCGCTTCACCTGGCTCATCGACGTGTTCTATGACCACAAGGTCAAGCTGCTGATGTCGGCCGCGGTGCCGCCGGAGGAGTTGTACGTCGACGGTCCGATGGCCAACGAATTCACGCGGACGGTATCGCGCATCGTCGAGATGCAGTCGAAGGAGTATCTCGATACACCTCGCCGGATCGTCGATACGTCTCTAACCTGAGCCTCGGCGTAGGACAGTCCTTAGGAATCGGAGTGGTCTTATATTCCGCGCGCGGGTGACTAGCTATCTTTTGTCGTTGTTCTGACAAAGGAGGAAGCATGAACTCGTACCGCGAAATCACCGATGAAGAATGGCAGCGCGTTGCGCCACTGCTGCCTGAACTCCGGCCGCGTGCCGAAATGCGTGGCCGTCCCCTGGCCAATACCCGCTCAGTGCTCAACGGCGTGCTTTGGGTCATGTATAGCGGCGCCACCTGGTCGACCATGCCGCGCCGCTACCCGTCGTATCAAACCTGTCATCGCCGCTTCAAGTCCTGGTACCAATCGGGCGTGCTCAAACACGTCACGGAGCAACTGCTCGGCACCGCAAGCGAAGATCTCTGCAGATTGATGGAAGCGCGTATGCGCATGCACGCGAGCGCGCCGCACAAGCGCGCCGGGGCCCGCCGCACAGCCGCGGCGTTCCGTGTTCCGCCCGCCGTGTACGACCAGGTATCCGCCACGGCAGTGTCGGCGACGCCGTCCGGTTACGCTGCACCGTTCAAGCAGGCAGCATGACCCACGCAAACAACTTGCCCCAATGAGAACGGCCGCGCGATTCTGGATCGCCGGCCGTTTTTTTATGCTGTACGTGCTGGTGCTGAGCGCGCCATCGTTGCAGCATGATGCGCTCATTCAGGCAACGTGCGAGGCCACACAAAGGCTCCACGTCGAACCTCACTGCTGCCGGATCCACGTCTGCGAGCGGCCGAGCAGCGCAACGCCAATATAGCCTCGCACCACGAGCTTGTTGCCGCCGTCTTCGAGATGCATCTTGCACTTGTAGACCTTGCCGTTTTCAGGATCGAGAATCTGGCCATGATCCCACGCGTCGCCATCCTTCTTCATGCTGTTGATGATGGTCATGCCGAGGATCGGTTGGTCCTTGCGCGCGTCGGTGCATGCGCTGCAGCGGCGATCCGGCTGGTCGTTCGCCCCGAGACCCTTGACGACTTTGCCGTTCAATTCGCCATTGCCGTCTTGCGTGATCTGCACGAGCGCTTTCGGTTGGCCCGTATGATCGTCGATGGTTTGCCACATGCCGATCGGTGTCTCGGTCTGCGCCATCGCGGTCACGGCGCTGGCGAGCAGGGCGCCGGCGAGCGCGGCATGACGGGCGGTGCGCAGCGCGAGCGCGCGCGCACGATGAGTGAATTGAGTCATTGCCTTCCTCCTTGATATGAGACGGCGCGATCGTGGTCGCGCAGCTTTATGGGCATAGTGGTGGGATGCGCGGCACCGGTCTTCGCGATGCGGGCCCATGCTAGCGGCGTGCCGTTTGCATCGCCAGCGCAGAATACGCGAAAGCGCATGCGCCGTTTGATAGAGAAGCTTCTAATCAGCACGCGTCGTTCGGAGGCGTGTCAATTCAGCTATGGGAAGAGCCTCGCGTTGAAGCGCTGTCCACCAGCGCATCAACGACCGCTTTCCAGACGAAAAGATCGAGGCTGTAATAGCGCGCCGCCAACGGAGCAAACGCGCAGGTGCCAAATTTTCGACGAAGAGCCCGGAACTCGCAAAATTGAGTAATAATTCCCCGTTTTCTACTAAAACAAGATCTGTTCAACAGGTGTCACATGGACCGAAAGTCAAAGCTACGAAAGATTGCTCTGGCCGCATGCATCGTATTGGGGGCCCTTCAGGGCGCGAATGCACAGGCTCTGCAGAACAGTGATGCGAGCGGTACGATCGTGTCCCAGCCGGTTCCCACGAGCGCGCCGACCGACACGTCGCAGGGCGGCCAGGCAGAGACCACCGCACTGACGCCGGATGAAAGCCGGCAATCCGCCACCGGGAATGTGGCTGAATTGCAGCAGATGATCCATGGCTCGGATCTGAGCGAACTGCGCACCACGTATAACGGCAGCTATGGCGCGAGCCTGCTGTTCTACGGGAAGGAGATGACCTACTACGTCGCGCTGTTCCAACAGAAAAACTTCTGGCGCGTGATCAAGACGCAGGACGCCGCGCGCGCCGAGCTGATCTACAAGGATTTCGCGCGGCAGACGATGCAGTTGTCGGACGTTGAGATCCGCCGTACGCAACTCGAAGCGCAGAAGGCGTTCACGCAGCGCCTGGTCGCGTTGTCGCAGGAACGCGCGAGCCGGCTGCAGGCCGACCTCGACGTCGCGCGTCAGCAGCAGAGCATCGTCGCGAGCCAGCAGGAGCAGAAGCGCGCCGAGGCGACCGAACTGGCGCAGCAGAAGGCCGCCGCGCAGGATCAGTTGCGCGTCGCGCAGCGTCAAGTCCGCAACCTGCAGCGTCAGCTCGAGAGCGGCTTGCCGCTGCGTTGAGCACGACGATGTGAGCCTCGGTGGACGGGCGGCACGGCGCGCAAATCGATACGCCGTGCCGCCCGTCCGCGGGCGTTACCGTCGTCAAGTTCGATTGGTGCTTTCCGCACCCCGCCAACCCGCGCATCGCACTCTCGCCGCCGGGCTTTTCGGCATTTCCACTCGACATTGTTCGCGAGCCACGATGGCTCGCTGCCGCGCCATGGTGCGACCCAAGACGGCGCGATTTCAATGCCGCTTGCGCGTATCCGCCTGAGTCTTGCGCATCCGCTCGCGAAACGGCTCCGTCACATCGACGGCGATCGGATCGCTGGCGGGAAAGCTTTCCATCAGCGCTTCATCGAGCCGCGTGTCGGCGGACGTCGACGGCGTCCGGCGCGTGCGCGCAGGCCGGGAGGCATGCTGGCTTTTGCTGGTCATGGCGCGCTCCATCGGTAGAGGATCAATGATTCAGCATAGCGCATTGCGGCTATCGACGAACGTCGGCCGAATCGCGCAAGGCGCGTCGTTTGAAACCGGCCCGCATCGATTCGTTCTCCGAGTGTCCCGGCCGCGCTTGAGCCGCACCTGAGCCGCGCTTTAGCCGCGAGCGACACCTCCATCGATCCATCACACAGCGAACCACATGAACGCGAAAAAGCCGGCGGGTACACGACGAGTGCTCGCAGCCCACGTCGTGGAAACTGAACTGGAACACCTGGATTGGGCGACGCGGCAACCGGCGCTGCACCTGTTCGACGCCGGCTACTGGCGCCGCCGCGTGCTGGCGGTCAAGGGGAGATTCGAGCTGACCGAGCGGCAGCTGACCCAACTGGAGAAAATTCTGCAGCGCCTCGGTCCGTGCGCGGATTAGCGAGGCGCGGCCGTCACCGCTCCTTCGTATTTATTCCTGATTGCCGCTGGGGTTGCCGCTGCCGTGGTTGCCGCCATGATTGCCGCCTTCGCCGCCGGTGCCGAATAGACGCCGCCGCCGCGTGACGACCACCGGGCCTTCGGGGTTGCCGCTGCGCTCGCTCGGCGCGCGTTCCGCGGCCGGCGCGCCATACGATTCACGCCCCTCGCGCGGCTCGCGATGTTCGCGCGACCCGTGCGGGCCGCGCGCGCCATGTTCGCCATGCGACGTTCGGCCCGTGCGCGGCGCCGGCCGCGTGCCGGTGTCGAGCTGGATCGTGGAGATCGCGCGCTTGTAGATGCCTTGCAGGCCAACCGGCGTGCGCAGCATCACCAGGTACTGATCGAACGACTCGATGCATCCGGTCAGGCGGATGCCGTTGACCAGATAGATCTCGACGCGCTTTCGTTCCTTGCGCGCGGCGTTCATGAAGTCGTTTTGCGGATGCGATTCTGCGGAAGCCATGGACAATTCAGGTTAGATAGACGGTGGTTCGCCGCGATTCTACCCTTTCTACTCCAGGCGGGGCAGTACGCGTCGACGGGGCGAACTTCGTCCACTATAACGGCTTGTGAGCCCATAAGCATCCGATACCGCGAGACTGTAACGTTGAGTTACGAATCTGCTGGTCAATGGCGTCTTCTTCCGGTCTCTCCAGGCATTGCCGGCAAGCGTGGCGGAAAAGGAAGAACATAGGGGTGTGCTGCGCGACCACCCGCTACGGCGTCAAAACGCCCCGAAAAAACCCAAAAAAATCCCGGAGAAAGCAGCGCAACAGCAGCGCAGCGACACGGCGCCACGGCCGCGATGGAATAAACCGCTCGGTCGCAGCGTTAAGCCCAGTATGGCAGCACCGCATTCGGCGGCTTGCCGCCCACCGCCCGCCGCGCCTGTCGGTCGATCGTGCGCCGGGCATCCGTGAGGAGATTCAACATGATGAAAGCATCCCGTATTCTGTCAGCGCTCTTCGTCCTGCTCGCGCTCGCGTGCGGCTCCCTTGCTCACGCGGCCGACACCGACAACGCCGCGTCG
Organism: Paraburkholderia sp. JPY465; assembly: GCF_050436725.1. Taxonomy (NCBI): domain Bacteria; kingdom Pseudomonadati; phylum Pseudomonadota; class Betaproteobacteria; order Burkholderiales; family Burkholderiaceae; genus Paraburkholderia; species Paraburkholderia sp. JPY465. The sequence goes on along the minus strand of NZ_JBNDMT010000003.1, from coordinate 1,938,213 downwards.
AGTTCGAGCGGCAACAGCAACAGCAGCGGCGGCTACTAGAGCCGCGACCGCGCCTGGCACACCGGGTGAGCTTCGAATCGGAAGTGATCGCGTGGCTGCCGCAGTTGCGCCGCTATGCGCGCGCACTGACGGGCGACCGCGCCTGGGCCGACGATCTCGTCCAGGATACGGCGGAGCGCGCGCTTGCGCGCTGGTCGGCATTCCGGCCGAACAGCAACCTGCGCGCGTGGTTGCTGACGATCCTGCGGCATCTGTACATAGACCAACTGCGCGGGCGGCGCGAGATCGCCGTCGACGAGGAAAGCGCGCCCTGGCGCAATCTCGAGGCGCCGCACGGCGAGGTCGACGGTCTGGTTCTGCGCGACGTGCAGCGCGCGCTGTACTGCCTGCCACTCGAGCAGCGTGAGGTGCTGCTGCTAGTGTGCGTGGAGGAGCTGTCGTACCAGGAGGCATCGAGTGCATTGGGGGTGCCGATCGGTACAGTGATGTCGCGGCTGTCGCGGGCACGCGAGCATATGCGCGCGTTGCTGTGCGAGGAGCCGCCGGGGCCAATGCACGGACCGCAGCCCCGTGCGCCGCGGGCGGCGCACAAAGTAGCGCCGCTGAAAGTGGTGAGAAACCGATAATGAACAACGATAACCCCGAATCCGGATTGCCCGACGAGCCCGATCTGCGCTCGCTGTCGGCCTATGTCGATGGCGAATTGACGGATGAGCAGCGCGCCGCGGTCGAAACGCAGCTTCGCCAGCATCCGCAGGCCGCCGCGCGCGTCGCGGCGTGGCGCGCGCAGAAGGCGGCGCTGCGGGCGCTGTGCGGCGTGCCGGGCAGCGATGTATGGCACGCGCAAGCGGGGCAGGAAGCCGACTACGAGCAGCAAGCCGCTGAACCGGGCGAGCGACATTACGCCGGCAGCCAGCCCACGGAGCAGGAGCCGGCTTTCATCGTCGTGCGGCGTGCGCGGCCGTGGTGGCAGCGCGCCGGTCTCGCCGCCTGCTGGCTCGCGGCCGGCGCCGGGCTCGCGCTGGTGCTCGGTCCGCTCGCGCCGCGGCTGAGCGGCGGCGCGTGGAGCGGCTTCGGCGGCCAGCCGGCCGGTTTTGCGCAGCGCGCGGATGTCGCGTACGCGGTGTACTCGCCGGAGCGGCGTCATCCGGTCGAAGTCGCGGCGAGCGAAGAGGAGCATCTGATCGCGTGGCTGTCGAAGCGGCTGAATCGGCCGCTGTCGGTGCCGTCGCTGCAGGAGTATGGTTATTCGCTGGTGGGCGGCCGGCTGCTGCCCGGCGAGTCCGGGCCGGCCGCGCAGTTCATGTACGAGAACCAGGCCGGCGCGCGCCTCACGCTGTACGTGACCGGCGTCACGCGCGACGAAACCGTGTTCCGCCTGTTTCGCGACGGCAACCGCCGCACCTTCTACTGGGTCAGCGACCGCATGGGCTACGCGCTGTCCGGCGCGATCACGGAAGGCAAGCTGCGCGAAATCGCGATCGACGTGTGCAGCGAGCTCGGTGGTAAGCCTGAGGCGTGGCAGCAGTAGGGGGCGGTAGCGTGTCGTAAAGGCCGTCGGCGGCCAGGCACGCATTGCTGCTGCCACGCGGGACCGCACCCTCGGCTTACCCGACCGACAAGGAGACGCCTTGCCCCCGACGCTGCCGCCCAACCTGTCCGCCGCGCAGTTCGACCGTGCGCTTGCCGGCTGGCGCGCGATCGTCGGTGACGCGCACGTGCTGAGTTCCGACGCCGGCCTCGCCGTCTATATCGATCCGTTCGCGCCCGGCGAGCCGGGTGCGTTCGCCGCGAGCGCCGCGGTGCTGCCCGCGTCGGTCGATGAAATCCGCGCGGTGCTGCGCATCGCCAATCAGTACCGGATTCCGCTATGGACCGTGTCGACCGGGCGCAACTTCGCGTACGGCGGCGCCGCGCCGCGTCTGACCGGCTCGGTCGTGCTCGACTTGCAGCGCATGAACCGCATCCTCGAAGTCAATGAAACGCTCGCCTATGCGCTCGTCGAGCCCGGCGTCAGCTATTTCGATCTGTACGCGCATCTGCGCGACAAGGGCTACAAGCTGTGGGTCGATCCACCGGCCGCCGGCTGGGGCAGCGTGGTCGGCAATACGCTCGAGCGCGGCTTCGGCTATACCGACTATGGCGACCACGCGGCCGCGCAATGCGGAATGGAGGTGATGCTCGCCAACGGCGACCTGCTGCGCACCGGCATGGGCGGCGTCGAAATCGGCACGGCGTGGCAGCTGTATCAGCCGGGCTACGGGCCGTCGTTCGATGCGCTGTTCATGCAGTCGAACTATGGCATCGTGACCAAGCTCGGCGTGTGGCTGATGCCCGCACCGCCCGCGTATCTGCTCGGCGAAATCCAGTTTCGCCGCGAGGCCGATCTGGAGGCGATCGTCGAGATTCTGCGGCCGTTGCGGCTCGACGGCACGATCCGCAATCACGCGGTGATCGAGGGCGGTTTGCGGCGCGCGGCGGGCCTTTCGCCACGCCGGCAGTGGTACCACGGCGCGGGCGCGATGCCCGAGAGCGCGGTGCAGGCGATGCTCGACAAGCTCGGCGTCGGCCGCTGGAACCTGCATTTCGCGCTATACGGCACGCCCGAGGTGATCGACGCGCGCTACGCGCTGATCGAGCGCGCGTTCGCGCGGGTGCCCGATGCGCGGCTCGCGGCGGCGCGTTATGCGGGCGATGCGCAGCCGAGCGGCGGCGGCGACCGCAACATGGCCGGCATCCCCGCGATGACCGCGTTTCGCATGCTCGACTGGCGCGGCGGCGCGGGCGCGCACGTCGACTTCGCGCCGATCTGTCCGGCGACCGGGCGCGACGCGATGCGCCAGTACACGATGGTGAAAGCGCGCGCCGCCGAATACGGCTTCGATTACTACGGCGGCTTCACGGCGGGCGCGCGGCATCTGCATCACATTTTCGCGGCGATCTTCGATCGGGACGACGCGAACCAGGTGGAGCAGGCCGGCGCGCTGCTGCGCTCGCTGATGAGCGACGCGCGCGCGGCAGGCTACGGCGAATATCGCGCGCATCTCGCGTATATGGATTTCGCGGCCGCGCAATACAGCTTCAACGACGGTGCGTCGCTGCGCTTCGCGGAAACGCTGAAGGATGCGCTCGACCCGAACGGCATTCTCGCGCCGGGCAAGCAGGGCATCTGGCCCGCGGCGTGGCGCGACCGGCGAGGCTATACATGAAAAAGCGCGTGAAAAAGCGCGGGATCAACGAGTGAATGGAACGTACACGCCAATGGATCGACGCACTTTCATGCTGACCGGTGCATGGCTCGCGACGGCCGCGGGCGGCGCATGGCCGTGGCTCGCGCAAGCCGCCGCGTGTGCCGACGATGCGCGCGCGTTCGCGATCGTCGACTCGACGCTCGAATGCGGCGCGTCGTTCGCGCGCTATGCCGCGCATCTGCGATTGCCGACCTTCGAAACCGGCGACGATGCCGGCGCGCTGTGGTTCACCACCCTCGCGCCGCTGCTAGACGACGGCCGGACCCCGCACCCGATGCCCGCGCTGATCGGCTTCACGCGCGCGTCCGATTACTTCGTGCTGCAACACCTCGCGCTGCGCACCGGACGCTTCGTCGAGCATCGTCACGAAGCGCGCGAGGGGCTGCATGCGCAACCCGTCCACGTGGCTTTCGCGCTGACGCCGCGCAGCGGGCGCGGCTAAAAAACTGGCAAAACCCGGCTAGAACTTATAGTCCTTGTTGGTCGGATCGAAGGTCGAATCGTCGAACGTCTTCGGCGTGATGCTCTCGAACACGATCTGCTCGAAGATCTTGCCGTCGTTGTCGTAAGACTCGATGGTGCGAAAGAACGGATGCCGCAGATCGAGCCCGAGCGTTTCCTTTTTCGCGTAGAACTGCGGCTGGCCGACCGGTGTTTCGAACGTGAACGCGACGACGCGCACATCGTCGATCGTCTTCACTTCGATCTGCACCGAACGCGGCAAGCCGGTCTGGCTGTATTTTTTCCCTTCACTCAGGTATTGATCGGCAACGTACTCGGTGCCGAGATCGCGCACGCTGTGATTCGATTGCGAGCGTGCGAGCGCGCCGGTCAGCGACGTCCACAACGGCATCACGTTCATGATGCCGCCGAGGTGGCCGAGCGTTTCGTCGCTGCGCTTCGATTCGTCGTAGATGATTTCCTGGCCCGCGTGCGCGCCGTCGGGCAGCCACTTCGCGTAGATGCGCAGCGGATCGTGCGCGACGCGCACGAGCATGTGATCGGGCTTGTCGGGCCAGATGCCGCGAATGCGTTCGGAGCGCGACATCGTGAACTCGTACGACGGGTAGCCGTTCGGCCCTTCCTTGATATAGCGCGGCAGCGTCAGCGGATCGAGCGACTTGAACAGCGCGACCAGTTGCGCGTCGTCGAGTTTTTCGAGCGTGCCGCTTTGCTGCGCGGCGCGCAGCCATTTGACCTGCTGGTCGAGCGTCAGCTTGCCGACCTGCGCGGGCGGCGTGGTGGGCGGCTTGACGGCGTTCGCGGTGTCGAGCGGGGGCGGGCGGTCGTCGTTCTGCGCGACCGCCGCCGGCCCCGATAGCAGGGCGAGCGTGACGAGCAGCGCACCCGGCAGCGAGCGGAATCGCAAGCGGGGTCGCAAGCGGGGTCGCAAGCGATGAGAGCGGGCGGACATGCGGTGCTTCATGAATTTCTCCAGAAAGTGGCGCGGCCGCTCATGCAACATGCAAGGCAATAACGCAAGGCAACAAAGCTATAACGCATTGAAGCAATGCTTATTCCCGTCAGGCAGACTTCTGTTTCGCGAGTTCCTCGTCGCGCAATGCACGGCGCAGAATTTTGCCGACATTGGTTTGCGGCAACTCGTCGCGGAACTCGACGAGCTTCGGCACCTTGTAGCCAGTCAGATTCTTGCGGCAGTACGCGATCACCTGCTCGGCGGTCAGTGTCGGCGTGCGCCGCACGATGAACACCTTCACGCGCTCGCCCTGCGCGGGATCGGGCACGCCGATCGCGGCCACTTCGCGCACGTCCGGATGCGCGGCGATCACATCCTCGATTTCGTTCGGATACACGTTGAAGCCCGACACGAGGATCATGTCCTTCTTGCGATCGATCAGACGGATAAAGCCGCGCGAGTCGATCACGCCGATGTCGCCGGTCGCGAGCCAGCCGTCGTCGTCGATCACCTTCGCGGTTTCGTCGGGGCGGTTCCAGTAGCCCTTCATCACCTGCGGGCCCTTCACGCACAGCTCGCCCGCCTCGCCGATATTGGCCCAGCTGCCGTCGTCTTTCCTGAAGCGCACCTGCGTGGACGGCGCGGGCAGTCCGACCGAGCCCTCGAAGTCGCGCAGATTGGTCAGATCGACCGGATTCATCGACACGATCGGCGAGCACTCTGTCAGCCCGTAGCCCTCGACGATCGGCTTGCCCGTCACCGCCTTGAAGCGCTCCGCGACGCTCTTCTGCGTCGCCATGCCGCCCGCCATCGCGAGCTTCAGGTCCGAGAAATCGCGCCGGCAGAATTCCTCGTTGTCGAGGAACGCGTTATAGAGCGTGTTGACCGCGGTCATGCCGGTGAATTTTTCGTGACGCAGGATCATCATCACCCGCTTCATGTCGCGCGGATTCGCGATCAGGATGTTGCGCCCGCCGAGCCCCATGAAAATCAGCGCGTTCACGGTCAGCGAGTAGATGTGATACAGCGGCAGCGGTGTGAGCACCGTTTCGCCTTCACCGGACAGTTGCCCCGCGGCCCATGCCTTCGCCTGCAACAGATTGGCGATGATGTTCCGGTGCGTGAGCATCGCGCCTTTCGCGACGCCTGTCGTGCCGCCCGTGTACTGCAGGAACGCGATGTCTTCGTGGCTCGCGCGCACCGGCGTGTGCGGCCGCGCGTAACCGATCGAAAGCGCTTTCAGCAGCGGCACCGCCTGCGGCAGCTGGTAGGCGGGCACCATCTTTTTCACGTGACGCAGCATGAAATTGAGCAGGTGGCCCTTCAGGTTCACGCCGTCGGCGAGCAGATCGCCGAGGCCGGTCACGATCACGTTGCGCACCCTGGTGCCGGGCAACGCGTCTTCGAGCGTCTTCGCGAAGTTTTCGAACACGACGATCGTCTGCGCGCCGCTGTCCTTTAGCTGGTGCGCGAGTTCGCGCACCGTATAGAGCGGATTCACGTTGACGACCACGGCGCCCGCCTTGATCGTGCCGAACAGCGCGACCGGATACTGGAACGTGTTCGGCAGCATGATCGCGACGCGCTCGCCGGGCTGCACGCCGATGCTTTGCAGGTAGGCCGCGAACGCGCTCGCCTTGCGGGCCAGCTCGCCGTACGTCAGGCTCGCGCCGACGCTGACGTACGCGACGCGCTCGCGGAACTGCGCGGTGCATTCGTCGAAGAACTGGTCGATCGATTCGTATTGCGTGACGTCGATGTCGCGCGGCACGTCGTCTGGATAGGACGCGTACCAGATGCCGTCGGTGTTCGGTGCGGGGTTTGGCGCCGCGTTTGGCGCCGGGTTTGACACCTGAGTGCTGCCTGCATCCGGCACTTGCTGCGGCGCTTGGGTGGGCTCGATCATCGGTTGCCTCCTGATATGTTGGTATCCGCTGCCGCGCTAGCGCTCCAGAATCGCGACGACCCCCTGGCCGCCCGCCGCGCAGATCGAGATCAGCCCGCGTGCGCCACCAGCCGGTTTGTCGAGTTGCGCGAGCATCTTCGCGAGCGCGGCGACGATGCGTCCGCCCGTCGCCGCAAACGGATGGCCGGTCGCGAGCGAACCGCCGTTCACGTTGAGCTTCGTGCGATCGATCGACCCCAGCGCGCCGGCGAGGCCAAGCTGCGTACGGCAATATTCGTCATCCTGCCATGCCGCGAGCGTGCACAACACCTGGGCCGCGAACGCTTCGTGAATCTCATAGAAATCGAAGTCCTGCAACGCGAGGCCGGCGCGCGTGAGCATGCGCGGCACGGCGTAGGCGGGCGCCATCAGCAGGCCTTCCTGCCTGTCGAAAAAGTCGACGGCCGCGGTTTCCGACCAGCTCAGATACGCGAGCACCGGCAAGCCGCGCTCGGCCGCCCATGCTTCGCTTGCGAGCAGTACCGCGGATGCGCCGTCGGTCAGCGGCGTCGAATTGCCCGCGGTCAGCGTTCCGGCGTCGCGGTCGAACACCGGCTTCAGATTCGACAGCTTTTCGAGCGACAGGTCGGCGCGCAGGTTGTTGTCGCGCGCGAGGCCTTTGTACGGCGTCATCAGATCGTTGACGAAGCCGCGCGCGTACGCATCGGCGAGCTTGCGATGGCTTTCGTAGGCGAGCACGTCCTGCGCCTCGCGCGAAATGTTCCAGCGCTTGGCCATCAGTTCGCAATGCTCGCCCATCGACAGCCCGGTGCGCGGCTCGACGTTGCGCGGCAACAGCGGCTTGAAGAACATGCCGGGCCGCAGCCTGCTGAGCGCGGCAACCCGTTGCCCGGTGCTCTTGCCGCGATTCGCTTCGAGCAGAATCTTGCGCATCCGCTCGTTGACGCCGATCGGCGCGTCGGAGGTGGTGTCGACGCCGCCCGCGATGCCCGCGTCGATCTGCCCGAGCGCGATCTTGTTGGCGACGAGGATCGCCGCTTCGAGGCCGGTGCCGCAGGCCTGCTGCACGTCGTAGGCGGGGGTTTCCTTCGCGAGCGTGGTGGACAGCACCGACTCGCGCGTCAGGTTGAAGTCGCGCGAATGCTTGATCACCGCGCCCGCCGCGACTTCGCCGAGACGCACGCCGTGCAGGTCGTAGCGATCGACGAGCCCTTGCAGCGTGAAGGTCAGCATGTCCTGATTCGATGCGCTCGCGTACGCGGTGTTCGAGCGCGCAAACGGAATCCGGTTGCCGCCGATGACGGCGACGCGGCGCACGGCGGGTTGCGGGTGGGACATGCTCGGCTCCTTTGGGTCGTGCCCGGATCATTGGTCGAAGCAATCGATGCAAACGATGCAAACGCTACGAACGGCGCGCTCGCGGCTCACAGCAGCCGCCACTGCATGCGCGCGCGCAAATGCGGCTTGACCCCGGCGATATCGCGCACCTCGAGATCGCGCTCGATCAGCGAAGGCGAGGCGCTCCACAGCGACGCTTCACCGGGCAGCAGCATCGGCAGCTTGAACTCGGCGGCGAGCGTCGCTTCGGCGAGCGGCTTCGGCGGCTGCAGCGACGAAGCAGCGCGCGCGAGCGTCCACATGCCATGCGCGATCGCGCGCGGAAAGCCGAACGCCTTCGCCGACAGCGCGCTCAGGTGGATCGGGTTGTAGTCGCCGGACACGCTCGCATAGTCGCGGCCCAGTTGCGGCGCGAGCTGCCAGCGCGCGATCCGTTGCAGCGCGTCGGGGCCGAGCGCGAGCGCTTCGAGCGGATGACCGAGCGCTGGCACCGCGCGCTTCAGATAGATGCTGTCGCCGTCCCACACCGCCTCGCCGCGTCGATAGATGCGCGTATGCACGACGAATGCCTGGCCCTTGTCGTGGCGCAGCATCGCGCCAAATTCGACCTCGATGCGCAACAGATCCTTGTAGGCGAGCGGCCGGCGCAGCCGCACGTGATTGGCCAGATGCACGAGACCGAGCGCGGGCCACGGAAACGCGGGGTCGGTCAGCATCAGCAGATGCAGCGGAAACGCGAGCAGGTGCGGGTAAGTGAGCGGCACGCCGTGCTCGGGAATGAAGCCGCACACGCGCGCATAGCGCCACGCGGGGCCGGGCTCGAGCACGACGGCGGGGCGCACGAGCCGCAACGGCGGCAGCCGCGATTCGCGGCCTCGCTTGACGAGGCCCGTCAGCGCGCGCCCGTAAAGTTTTGCCGGCGCAGGCAGCGTTTCGATGACGACGGTTTTCGGCCGCGCGCCGTCGCCGCCCGGCGCGGGCGCGAGCTGACGGCTGCCGAACGGATCGCGTGGTTCGTCCATAGCCATGCTCCGGTTCAGGCGCCGATCAGGCTTTGACCGCACACGCGCACGACCTGGCCCGTCACGCCGGCCGAGCCCGGATGCGCGAGCCACGCGATGGTCTGCGCGACGTCGACGGGCTCGCCGCCCTGGCTCATCGAGTTCATGCGGCGGCCGGCCTCGCGGAGCGCGAGCGGCATTTTCGCGGTCATCTGCGTTTCGATGAAGCCGGGCGCGACCGCGTTGATCGTGATGCCGCGCGCGCGCAGTTGCGGCGCCATGCTTTGCACCCGGCCGATCACGCCGGCCTTCGACGTCGCATAGTTGGTCTGGCCGGCATTGCCCGCGATGCCGCTGATCGACGACACCGCGACGATGCGCCCGCCATCGCGCAGGATGCCGCCCGCGAGCAGCGCGTCGTCGATGCGCTCCTGCGCGCCCAGGTTGATGTCGATCACGCTTTGCCACGCGGCGTCGGTCATCCTCGCGATGGTCTTGTCCTTCGTGATGCCGGCGTTGTGCACGACGATGTCGACGCCGAGCTCATCGAGCGCCGCTGCGATCTGCGCGGGCGCTTCGGGCGCGGCGATGTCGAACGCGAGCGCGCTGCCGTTCAGCTGACGCGTCGTCGCATCGAGCGCGTCGCGCGCGGACGGAATGTCGACGCCGATCACATGCGCGCCCTCGGCCGCAAGCACGCTCGCAATCGCGGCGCCGATGCCGCGCGCGGCGCCCGTGACGAGCGCACGCCGCCCGGCGAGCGGCTGGCGCCAGTCGAACGCGGGCGCGCCGGGCGGTAGCGCTTCGTTGCGGCTGGCAGCGATCCGCACCACCTGGCCCGACACATAGGCCGAACGCGGCGACAGGAAGAAACGCAGCGTCGCGTCGATGGCGCTTTCCGCGCCGTCCTCGACGTACACGAGATTCGCGGTGATGCCGCGCCGCGCTTCCTTGCCGAGCGAACGCACGAGCCCTTCGAGCGCGCGCTGCGCGGTCCACTGACGCGGGCTCGTGCAGGCCTCGGGCGGCCGCCCCAGCACGACGATGCGCCCGCACTTGCCGAGCGAGCGCAGCGTGTCGTGGAAAAAGCCGTGCAATGGTTCGAGATGGCTGCTGTCGTCGATACCACTGGCATCGAACAGCAGCGCGGCGAGCTTGCCGGGCGCACCGGCTTCGGCCGGCTCGAAGCGGCCGGTCATCAGGCCGTGTCGATTGGCGAGCGGCACCCACAGCCCGGCGCTTTCGTGCGCGACGCTCGTCATGCCGATGCTGGCGATCAGACTCGCGAGCGCGTCGAACAGGCGCGGCTCGCGGCCCGCGCCGATCGCGATCAGACCGTCGAATTCGGGCCGGTCCGCCCGGTAGCGCCGCAGCACCTCGGGCTTCGGCAGGCCGAGGGAGCGCGCGAGGCGGCCGCCGAACGGCGAGTTGACGAACTTCAGGTAGGAGTCGTTCATGTTATCGGTTGCTCCGCTGGACGCGCCGCGGGTAGCCCCAGCGATTTTTCAGGGCTGCCGGACGTGTGTCAGTGTGCCTTGAGTTGCGTGACTCGGGTACGGGTTGCCGCGCCGCATCGGTAGTTTTTTCTGCGTGAGCGCGCGCGTCAGGCCGCCAGATCCAGCGCCTTTTCGAGCGCCTGCTTGCGCTGTTGCAAGCTTGCGAGCAGGTCGAAGTCGGCCGGGAAATCGTCGACCTTGACGACCTGCGCGCCGTAGCGCGCGTAGTCGTCGAGCACCCGCCGCTCGTCGGCGTCGATGAGGCCCTGACGTTGCGCCGCATCGGTCCACGCGGCGAGCTGCGGCAGGCTTTGCGGCAGCGGTTCGAGCAGGCCCTGTTCGACCGCGTCGCGCAGCTTGTGCTCGATTTGCGTGAACCGTGGATTCAGCGCGAACACGAGCTCGCCATAGCCGAGCGCGTCGACGTCGGGACGCGGCACGTACGAGTCGGCGACGAGCCGCTCGCGCGCGGCGCCGGGCGTCTGCATCAGCTCGGCGATCTCGCTGCCGAGCCGGTCCGACGGCTCGCGATGCGGCAGGCCGAACGGGAACGCGAGCAGCTGCACGAGCGTCGCGGCGAGCCGGTTCGGATAGTTCGCGAGCACGCCGTCGAGCGCGTGCTGCGCCTTGTACAGCGCATCCTCGACGCCCCAGCGCACGAGCGGCAGGTCGTCCTGCTGACGGCCTTCGTCCTCGAAGCGCTTCAGCGTCGCCGAGATCAGGAACAGTTGCGACAGCACGTCGCCGAGGCGTGCCGAGATGCGTTCACGGCGCTTCAGATCGCCGCCGAGCACCAGCATCGACACGTCGGCGAGCAGCGCGAACACGGTCGACAGACGCGTCACCGCGCGGTAGTACGGATGGAGCGGCGCGTACGCGCGGCGCGGCTTCGCGATCAGCGCGCCGCCGGTCAGCCCATACACGGTGCTGCGTAGCACGGTCGACAGCGTGAAATTCACGTGACCGAAGAAGGCCGCGTCGAATTCGCGCAAGGCCTTCGCGCGATCTGGCTCGCGCGTCGCGGTCATTTCCTTCAGCACGTACGGGTGGCAGCGGATCGCGCCCTGGCCGAAGATGATCAGGCAGCGCGTCAGAATGTTCGCGCCTTCGACGGTGATTGAGATCGGCATCTGCTGATACGCGCGCGCCAGAAAATTCGACGGCCCCATGCAAATACCCTTGCCGGCGACGACGTCCATGCCGTCGTTGATGACGCTGCGCGCGCGCTCGGTGATGTGATATTTGGCGATCGCCGAAATGACCGACGGCTTTTCGCCGAGATCGACCGCCTGCGCGGACAGGCGGCGCGCGGCGTCCATCACGTACAGGTTGCCGCCCATGCGGCCGAGCGCTTCCTGCACGCCCTCGAACTTGCCGACGGCGGTGCGGAACTGGCGGCGAATCGCGGCATACGCGCCGGTGCCGCGCACCGCGACCTTGGCCATCCCGACGTTCGACGACGGCAGCGAGATCGCGCGGCCCGCCGCCAGACACTCCATCAGCATGCGCCAGCCGTTGCCGACCTGCGCGCGTCCGCCGATCACCCAGTCGAGCGGAATGAACACGTCCTTGCCCGAGTTCGGGCCGTTCTGGAACACCGCGTTCAACGGCCAGTGACGACGGCCGATGTTCACGCCAGGATGGTTGGTCGGAATCAGCGCGCAGGTGATGCCGGGTTCGTCGTTCGCGCCGAGCAGATGGTCGGGATCGAGCGCGCGGAACGCGAGGCCGAGCACCGTCGCGATCGGCCCGAGCGTGATGTAGCGCTTGTCCCACGTGACGCGAAAGCCGAGCGTCTCGCGGCCTTCGTGCATGCCCTGGCAGACGATGCCGACATCGGGAATCGCGGCGGCGTCGGAACCGGCGTACGGGCTCGTCAGCGCGAAGCAGGGGATTTCCTCGCCGCGCGCGAGACGCGGCAGATAGTAGTTCTTCTGCGCGTCGGTGCCGTAGTGCATCAGCAGCTCGGCGGGGCCGAGCGAGTTCGGCACCATCACCGAGACGGCCGCGGCCGTGCAGCGCGTCGCGAGCTTCATGATCACCTGCGAATGCGCGTACGCGGAGAACTGTTTGCCGCCGTACTGCTTCGGAATGATCATGCCGAGAAAGCCGTGCTGCTTGATGAACTGCCACGTTTGCGGCGACAGGTCCTGCCAGACCATCGTGGTGTCCCAGTCGTTCGCGAGGTCGCACAACTGCTCGCATTCGACGTCGAGGAATGCCTGCTCTTCGGCGCTGAGCGCGGCCGGGCCGTAGCCGAGCAGCGTGTCCCAGTGCGGGCGGCCCGAGAACAGCTCGGCGTCCCACCACACCGTGCCGGCTTCGATCGCGTCGCGCTCGGTCGGCGACATCTCCGGCAGGATCTTGCGGAACGTGTCGAGCAGCGGTTTCGCGAGCCATGCGCGGCGCAGCGGCCTGATCGTCAGCACGAGGGCGGGGAGCACGAACACGATCGCGAGCAAGGCCGTCAGCAGCGGGCCAGCCGCGCCGCTCAGGTGCGCGGCCGCGACCCAGACGATCAGCGCCGCGAGCCACCACGAGGCGCGCGCCTGCACGTAGACGAGAGCGAAGGCGGCGATGACGAGCGCCAGGATGAACCACGGCATGATGTTTCCTCCTCTGTCGTTGCTGCGTGCGAATGCGGCCCACGGGCGCGCACCGCTCGCGCTCTGCTGATTTTTTGGGTTGCCCTTTCTCTGGTCATGCAATCGCCGGGCCACCTGTGCGCCGCGCTACCCGTCACATGGCGCGGCGCACGCAGCCGCTTCGCCGCTGGTGTCTCGATGCGCATTAGCGAACGTGCCGACCGCGCCATCGTCGTCGGTCGCATCGCCGAGTACCGCCGCGAATGCGGCCAGTTGCGTGCCGTCCGGCAGCGGCGCCTTCAGCGCGGCGACGATCAGCGACGCGAGGCGCGCGATCAGTTGCAGATCGTTCATCGGCTTGCCTTGCGAGAACTCGCCAATCAGGCCGCTGGTATCGGTGCCGGCGAGCACGCCCGACAGCGCGCCGATCGCGAAGTGCAGCCGCCAGCCGAGCTCCTCGCGCGGCAGATGCGGCAGCGCGCGCTGGAACGCGTCGAAGAAGCGCATCGCCACCGACTCGTAATGCGCGTTCAGAAAGTCGCGGATAAACGACGACGGATCGGTATACGCGCGCCCGAGCAGGCGCAGAAACGCTTTGCCGCCGACACGCGGATCGCGCGACAGACGCAGAGCCGGAATGAACATCGCGCCGAGCACGTGCTCGCAGCTCAGGCGCGCGCCGAGCATCGCGTCGAAGCGGTCGATGAGCTTCACGCGCTCCTCGTTCAGCGGATCGAGCCGGCGCGACAGCATCGAATGAATCAGCGATTCCTTGTGGCCGAAGTGATAGTTGACGGCCGCGAGATTGACATCGGCGCGCGACGTGATCTGGCGCAGCGACAGCGCTTCATAACCGCATTCGATGAACAGCGTCTCCGCGGCGTCGAGAATGCGTGACTTCGTATCGCCGACATGCCGGCCCGTGGTGCGAACTGCCATGCTGCGTCTCCCAGTTGCCGGTGCTGCCGGCTCGCAAACACGCGATTCAAATCGGTATTTGAAACAATCGTTTTTTGCAGGATAAAAAAGGAGGGACGGTGCGAGCAAGGAGCGGGCTCGACTAACTCCTCTAGAAGAGCTGACGAAAGTCGTGCTTGCGAAGCGCGGCTCGTGATACCGGCCGCGCCGGAAATGAAAAGGCCGTTCCGGGCGAACCGGAACGGCCTCGTATTGCGTTGCGACTTGATGCGCGCCAGGCGTTGATGCGAACGCCCGAAGCGGTTAAACGCGCTGTCCTCCTACCGCGCCGCCCGCCGATCCCGCGCCGACGATCTCACGCGCGGACTGCGTCATGTCGATGCCGCGGCGCTCGCGGCTGAACGGAATCAGCGCGCAGATCACGATCGCGACGATGCCGATTACGACCGCCATCACGAGCGCGTAGTTGTTGTCGTGCATCTCCGCGATCTTCGATTGCATCGGACCGTTGACGGAGGCGATCAGATTGCCCAGCTGGTACACGAGCCCGGGGAAGGTCGCGCGGATTTCATCGGGCGAGATTTCGTTCAGGTGCACCGGAATCACGCCCCACGCGCCTTGCACCGAGATCTGCATCAGGAACGCGCCGAGCGCAAGCAGAAACGGCGTGGTGGAGAACGCCCACAGCGGCAGCACCGGCAGCGCGATCAACGCGGCGATGAAGATCGCGCGCTTGCGGCCGATCTTCTCCGATGCCCAGCCGAAGAACAGGCCCCCGCAGATCGCGCCGATGTTCAGGACGATCGTGATCCACGACACCGTGTGCGGATCGAACTTGAGCTGGACGCGCAGGAAAGTCGGATACAGATCCTGCGAGCCGTGCGAGAAGAAGTTGAACGCGGTCATCAGGATGATCGCGTAGATCGACAGGCCGATGTTCTGCTTGAGCGTCGCGACGAGGCCCGGACGCACCTTCTTTTCGAGCGTCTGGAACGCGGGCGACTCCGGCACGTGCGCGCGAATGTACAGCACGAGCAGCGCCGGCAGCACGCCGACGAAGAACATACCGCGCCAGCCGATGTATTGAAAGAACACGCCGAACACGATCGACGCGAGCAGATAGCCGCTCGGATAGCCGGCCTGCAGCAGACCCGAGACGATGCCGCGCGATTTCGGCGGCACGGTTTCCATGGTCAGCGCGCCGCCGACACCCCATTCGCCGCCCATCGCGATACCGAACAGCGCGCGCAGCACGAGCAGCGTCATCAGGTTGGGCGACAGACCGGACAGCAGTTCGAGCAACGAGAAGCACCCGATGTTGATC
The DNA here is from genome assembly GCF_050436725.1 of Paraburkholderia sp. JPY465. Lineage (NCBI taxonomy): Bacteria > Pseudomonadati > Pseudomonadota > Betaproteobacteria > Burkholderiales > Burkholderiaceae > Paraburkholderia > Paraburkholderia sp. JPY465. The sequence continues at coordinate 1,922,977 of NZ_JBNDMT010000003.1, read as the reverse complement.
ATCAGCGTCGGACGGCGGCCGTATTTGTCGGCGAGCCAGCCGAAAATCAATGCGCCGAGCGGGCGCATCATCAGGGTCAGCATGATCGCGACCGCGACCGACGGAATGTCCGTATTGAATTCCTGCGCGATATCTTTCAACACGAACACCATCAGAAAGAAATCGAATGCGTCGAGCGTCCAGCCTAGATAGGCGGCGATCGTGACGTTTCTCTGTTCCCGAGTCCAGCTCATTGATTGTCCTCCTGAGTATTCGCAAATCCGCGTTTGATCGCGGCCGGAAACGCAGCCCTTGCGCCTCATGGCAAGCGCTTGCCGGCGAGTGTACGCCGGGCATTAAGCGTTTGCGTGGTTGAAGCCGTTTTTCTCCGTGTTAATGCGCACAGCAATTTTCGTGCTGAATTCGTCATGCTTGTTTAATGTCGGGTAAATGTAATTGTCGGTTTATCCGGGCGCGTTTTTGTAATATCTATCGAGAGTTTCCGGGCGCCGATTTTTTATCGAGTTTGTCTCCTGCTTGCCGAAGCCCGGGATGAGCGCGAGAGGCTGCAACCCGGCACAACGACGCGGCGACTTCCGCGCCGAACAGAAACACCGCCGCGCAGAAGTACAACCACATCATCAGCACCGCGAGCGAGCCGGCCGCGCCGAACACGCCTGCCGTGCCCGCATGCACGAGGTAGAAGCTGAACAGATGCCGGCCGGCCGTGAACAGCAGGCTCGCGACGTTGCCGCCCACGAGCGCGGGCCGCAACGGCACCGCCGCGTCGGGCAGCCACTTGATCAGCGCGCCGAGCCCGACGGCCAGAATGACGAAACCGAGTAACGATTGCAGCACATCGGCAACGATGCCGAGCGCCGAATTGCCGAACAGCGCACCGCCGAGGGTCTGAATCGCCGCGTCGACGACGAGCGACACGACCAGCAGAAAGCTGAGCCCGATCAGCAGACCGATCGACACGAGCCGCGCGCGCACCAGCAGCGCCAGCCCGGCGATGCCCTTGCGCGGGTGGGCGGCAAAGACGATGTCGAGCGCGGTATTCAACGATGAGAACGTGGCCGACGCGCCGACCAGCAGCAGCGCGATCGAAAACGCCGCGGCGACGCCGCTGCCGCCCGCATAGTGCGCATGGGCGACGATATCCTGCATCGCGTGCGCCGCGTCGTTGCCCACCAACTGCCGCGCCTGCTCGAAAAGCCGTCCCTGCGCGGCATCGCGGCCGAAGATCCAGCCGATGACCGCGAGCACGAGCAGCAGCGTGGGCGCCAGCGAGAACGCCGAATAGAACGCGATGCTCGCGCCGAGCATCGCGCATCGGTCCGACAGGAAACGGCCTGCGGCGTCGCTCGCGACGTTGAACGTGTGGCGCCAGCGAGCGGGTCGCGCTGCGGTTTTCGGTTGCGGTGCTGACATGCTGTCCTCGGCTTGCGGCAGCGCGCGAACGCTCGCCTCGCGCTGCCGCGACGATAAAGTGGCTGCGTCGAGCGCTGATGCAGCACGACGCGCGCCAGCCGCGAGCGGCCCGCGCGCCGCGCCGAACCTTCATGTAAAGTTATTTCGCCAACTTATCGACATATCGCTATGTCCGTGACGCCATCGCCTTCGTTGCTCGACGAGATGCTCGACGCCGTCGTGCGCCGCTATCGCCTGCCGGCGCTCGCGGCCGTCTGCGCGCCGACGCCGCAAGCGAGTCCCGCCACCGTGCTCGCGCTCGCGATCGAGCAGGCTCGCGAGGCGAGCGCGCGCGGCGAAGCGCCGGATGCGGCGAACCAGCGCTTCTTCGTCGAGGCGCTGGCGCGCATGATCCGCGAGGCGCTGCGCGAGGACGCCGGCGACCCGGTGTTCCAGGCGATGCTGCTACGGCATCGCAGCGCGGTGGTGCGCGAGTACGCGTCGCTGGCCGCGCACGCGAGCGTCGATCGCCGGCTGATCTACGCGGCCGTCAATGCGATCGCACATCCGGCCAAACAGCAGCGGCTGCTCCCCGGTCCGCAACGCGACGCGCTGGCGCGTCTGCACGCGCTCGCGGCGGCCGAAGCGTGGCCCGAACTGGCCGACGCCGTGCAAACTTGCATCGATACGCCGCAAATCGCGCACGACGCGGCGCTGCAACGCGGCCTCGCGCAATTGCTGCAGAGTGCCGCGTTGCAGCGCTTGCGGCGCCTTGACGCGCTGACGTCCGACGAGCGCGTGCGCCACTATCAGACGCTGTGGGATCGCCAGGGGCCGCGCCCGGGAAGCTCGACCGCGGTCGAGCGAGGCTTGAGTTCGAAGCAGCGCGGCGCCGCGGTCGAAGCGTTGGCCGCCGATGCACTCGACGCGCTCGCGCAGCGCCTCAATGACGCCCAGGGAGCGGTCGCCACCTACCGTGTCGTGAACTCGATGCGCGTGCCGGCCGCGATACCCGCGAGCCACGAGCGCGCCAAAACCGAATGGGATGTGGTGCTGCTGCGCCAGGCCCAGCCCGCGGCCGACGCCGCGGCGTGGGACGTATGCCTGCTCGTCGAAGCGAAGGCATCGGTCGACGCGGCCACCACCGATCTGCCGCGGCTCGTGCGCGGACTGACGCTGCTGGCGCACGCGGAACCGCACACCGTCTACTCGTTTCGCACGCAGCAGGGGACGGTGCATTTGAGCGGCGCGTCGCTTGCCGCGCTGACGGGCGACGCAACCGGTCTTCGCAGCACCGTGCTCTATTGCTGTGACGCTCCCGTCGAAGCGGCGCCGCGCGTGCTGAGTCCCGCGAGCCGGATGCAACTGCTGTCGGCCCAGGCCAGCCTCGATTTCGCGGGCGCGCTGGCGGACGGACGCGACGCCGACTGCGCGGATCTCGAACCGGTGTGGCATCAGTTGCTCGAATCGCCGCGATGGCGGACGGTGCTCGACCAGTACGCGACGCTGCGCGAGGTTCGGGAATTAATGGTTCATCCGGACGACTTGCGGGCCGCGGTCGGCATCGCGGACGCAAGACGGTTGAGCGCGGCGCGCTAGGCCTCTGATGAAGCGGTGGCGCGCGCGTTGCTCGTGGGATTAGCTCTTCGAGCAAAAAGGAGTGGTGATGGAAACACTGTCGAAGCGACTGTCGGACACGCAGGTGCAGGTTGCCAGCAAGATCTACGAATTTCGCTCGCCGCAGGAGGCGGACCGTTTCGTGGAATGTCTGCGAGGCGGCAATGCGAGCCGCTGCGTCGCGGACGTTCCGCCCGAGACCGCAACCGATGCCTATCCGCCGGGGACCCGCAAGGGGTCGGGCGCGGGCATCACGATCGGGCCGCCGCCAGGCGGGCTCGACAGCGACGAGTAACGCGGTTGCGACGTACGCGGTTGCGACGTGCGCTTTGCGGCTCACGCGTCAGCGCACCGGCTCCAGCATCACCGTGAGCGTTCCTCGCTCGCTTTGCACCCCCGCCGCGAGATCGATCTGGTGCGGTGTCAGCGTGGCGATCGCGCGCTGCAGCCTTGGCGCGAATGTCGTGGCGAAGCGGGCGAGCGCCGCTTCGCGTGCGGCGCCTTCATCGTTGGCGACGTCGCGCAGCTCGTCGAGCGGCAAGCCGACGAACAGATCGAGCGGGTAGGGCGGCACTTGCGGTTCCATCGCGATGTCCGGACCGGCCGGCACGCGAATGCGCAATCCGGGCTGCAGATGCTCGCGCAGTTCGGCGAGAACTTCGTAATCGGCGTCGGCGGGAAGAGCGCTTCTGGCTTCCTCCCGCAGAAACGGCTCGACGCCTTCCAGCCGCGCCAGTTCTTCATCGCTCAGTAGCATGTGAGTTTCCTCCGAATCGGGCCGTGCTTATCGCTCGTCGTCGAGGCGCCGCTGCGACGCCGACAGGGGGGTGGCGTGCTCGCCCAGGGTCCGGTCGATCAGATAGCGACCCTGTTCGATGCCGGCGCGCAACGCTTCCTCCTCGGTGAGCCATTCCGGCGTGACGGGTTCCACGTTGGCCAGATTGGCCGGTATTTCCATCGGCCGGCCGTCGCGGGAAATCGACACGTCGGCGATCCAGGCGCCTCGCGAGTTCCGATGCGCGGTCACCGTGATCAACGCGCCGCGGTGCGCGCCATGCATCGCGTGCTGGGAGCCGCGCTCGTCGCGCGCGGCCGGCATCGCGCGTCCGTCCTCGGTAGTCATATCGGAGCCGGTCTCGCCGATGCTGGCGCCGGCGGTCTTGTCAGTGGGATCGGTTGGGGGGAGCGGAGTCATGCTGTCCTCGACGAGCGAATGATCTGCCTGATTCGAGCAAGCTCTGTGCCGCCAGCGCGAACGCGTGCAGGCATCCATCCGGCTACGGGCACGCGGCGTGCGATCGGTCAGCGCGGGCCCGGCTCTTGCGCTGCGTTCAACGCTGGTGTCGCTTCCCTCTGTCGGCCGAGGAGCGAAGTCTTTGCTTACCGCGGCCGGCGCAAATGAATCGTGAGGAGGACGGAATGTCAATCCATGCGAAGGTCACGAGGTGGCGCAACGTCGGGCGATTCTGCGTCGAACGCGTCACCGACTATAGCGAACTGTTCGCGCTGGAAGTCGAAGAGACGCGAAAACGCCTGGTGCGCGAGTTGAGCGCACTCGTGGCGTTGGCGGTCGCGGGGCTGTTCACGCTGTCCTTCATTTGCATCGCGATCATCGCCACCGCGTGGCAGACGGCTTACTTTCTTGCGGTGGCCTGGGGCGTGGCCGCCGCATGGCTGATCGTGTGCATCGCGTCTTTTCTCGTCTGGCGGGCGCAGAAACCGGCGCAATCGATTCACGTGCTCAAGGCCGAAATTCACTCCGATCTCGACGCTCTCAGGGAGTCGCTCAAATGAGTCAGCTACGTCACGCAAACGAGCTTACCCGGCTCACCATTCTGGAACGCATGGAGGCATCGCGAACCGCCCTGGTGGTGGCGAACCAGACTGCCGCGTTGCCGGCGGCGCGGGCGGCGTCGCGCTCCCAGGTGAGCACTGTGCTCGCGTCGCTCACCGAGGCGCCGCATGTCGCGTTGCTGCTCGCTTTGGTGGTCGGCGGCATCGTGCTGGGGCCGCGCCGCACGCTGTCGATCGCGGGCCGCTCCGGTGCTGCGGCGTGGATTGCCCGCAATGTGCGGCGCTCCATCGCGCAGTGATCGTTCACGCGCCGACAGGCTTCGCCTGTTTCGCCGCGAAGTCCCAGTACAGCGCCTGCTTCGTCTCGACCGGTGCGGGCAGCAGTCCCGCGCGATAGAACGCGTCGGCGATCGTCTGCTGCTCGCTGAAATTCGGCGGCGCGAGCGCTCGCACCAGATAGCTGCGCCGGGTGTTGGCGCGTTCGATCGTCGGCGCGTCGAGTCCCCACACCGGCGCGAGCGTGTTGGCCGCGTCGAGCGGATTCGCGCGCAACCAGTCGCCGGCCGTCTGCAACTGCTCGAACACGGTCTCGATGATTTGCGGATGCGCGTCGGCGTACGTGCGCGACGCGAGGTAGTAGCGCTGATAGGACGCGAGGCCCGCGCCGTCGCTCAGTATGCGCACGTCGCCGTCGCGCTCGACCGACGCTACATACGGATCCCAGGTGATCCAGACGTCGACGCTGCCGCGCTCGAACGCGGCGCGGCCATCGGCCGGGCTCAGGTAGTTGACGCCGACGTCGGCGGGCTTGAGCCCCGCGCGCGCGAGCGCCGCAAGCAGCAGATAGTGGCTGCCCGCCGCCTTCGTCACCGCGATGCGGCGGCCCTTCAGATCGGCCAGCGTGCGCAGCGGGCCGTCCTTCTTCACGATGATCGCCTGCGCGCCCGGCGATGGCGCTTCCTGCGCGACGTAAACGAAGCGCGCATGCGCGGCCTGGGCGAAGATCGGCACGGTATCGGCGACATCGGCGCTGAAGTCGACGGCATCGACGTTGAGCGCTTCCGTCAGCGGCAGTCCGCTCGCGAACTCGTTCCAGGAGATGCGCACGTTGAGCGGCGCGAGCGCTTTTTCCAGCGATCCGCGCGCCTTCAGCAACGTAATGAGGGTAGAAGACTTCTGATAGCCGATGCGCAGCGCGACAGGCGCGCTCTGCGAGAAGCCGCGCGGAGCGCTGGCGGCCAGTAGTGATGCCACTGCGAAGCGGGTGAATGCGCGCCGTGTTATTTGCGTCATGACGTGGGCGTCCTGTCGAGCGGTGAAAACGGGAGAATCGAGCCATCGTAACAACCCGATCTCATCGCGCTAACCGACGGATTTAGCTATCGATCGCAGTGATCGTCATATGCGGCAAGCCACAACGCTTTTCGCGACTTCGCGATCCGTACCTGCCGTCCAGTTGACTGCGAGCGTGCTCGCGTCAACGCTGACGCAGCTGTCCGATGTCCACGAATTACGGACAGCTGCGGCATCGCACCGGGTTCCTATACTGCGTCGTCCGCTGTTCATGGGACGCCATGTCGACGGTGAGCGGAGCAGAACGTTGCGGACAAATAGAAGTAAAAAGCGCTGTGCAAATGAGAGAAGCCGAGACCGCGCGACCCAGCTGACCTACACTCGTCGGCAGCGGTATCGGCGCCGTATCGGCCCTTACGCCCGCCTTGCGCGCGGGTGCCAGTCAACGTCGGTGGAACATCATGGCTGCCAGTGCTGACGAATTAGCGAGCCGTCCAGCCAAAAAGGCTGATTACGCCCGAGAGAACCAGTCGCTGCTGCGGCTCGCGCGCGCGCAAACCGGCTCGCGTGAACACCTGTTGAACGCGATTGCCAGCGAGGCCATGGCGTTGTGCTGCGCGGGCAGCGCGGGCATCAGTCTGGTCGAGGGGCCACCGGACAGCCGGCGCTTTCGCTGGCTCGCGGTGGCGGGCCTGTGCGCCGGTCTGCAGGGACGCACGACGGCGTGGGACGAATGTCCTTGCGGCGTCACGCTCGAAGGGGGCGCGGCGCGCCTGTTCGTCGATCCGCAACAGCGGTTCCCCAGTCTGAACTTTCCGGGCGTCGAGGTGCCCGAGGGGATCGTCGTACCCATTCCGTGCGATAACGGCCACCTCGGCGCGATATGGGTGATGTCGCACCACACCGGGTGCCGCTTCGACAGCGAAGACGCACGGGTGCTGTCGGATCTCGCGATGGTCGCGGGCGCGGCCGTGACGATGGTCAACGTTCGCGACGACGGCGCGGACAACGACCGCCGCCACAACGAGTTCATCGCGATGCTCGCGCACGAGCTGCGCAACCCGATGGCGCCTATCGATGGCGCGATCGCCGCGGCCAAGCGTCTGGTGGTCGACAACGACAAGGCGGACGCGGTGCTGACCATCGCGCAACGGCAGATGAAGCATCTGCGCACCCTTGTCGACGATCTGCTCGACGCCGCGCGTCTGAAACACGGAAAGCTGACGATCCGGCGCAGCGATACGCTGCTGGCCGAGATCGTCTCCGACGCGGTCGCCGCGATCGACCACGACGTGCGCTCGCGCGGCCATACGCTGAAACTGACCGGTCTGGACAGCGCGATTCCGGTGCGCGCCGACCATGTGCGGCTCAGTCAGGTGCTCGGCAATCTGCTGTCGAACGCGGCGAAGTACACGCCGGCGGGCGGACTGATCGAGCTGACGGTTCGCGCTGTAGATCCGTCCGACGCGCGGATGCTCGTGATCGAAGTCAGCGATAACGGCATCGGCATCGATTCGTCGATCGCGCCGCATGTGTTCGACCTGTTCGCGCAGTGCTCGAGCGGCAGCGCGCGCTCGGAAGGCGGGCTCGGCATCGGTCTGGCCGTCGCCAAACGGCTGGTCGAGCTGCACGATGGCGAAATCGACATCCATAGCGATGGACCGGGCTGCGGCACCCGCGTCACACTGCGTTTGCCGATCCTGCGAACGCAGCCGCTAGCGCCGCCTGCCGACGCCTCGGACAAGGGCAGGGACTTCCGGGCGCTGCGCATCGTTCTGGTGGACGACAACGTCGACGCGTTGCATGTTTTGTGCGTGCTGCTCGACCTGGAGGGTTATCGCGTGTCCGCGGTCGACAACGGTCGCGCGGCCATCGACCTGATCACGCGAACCAGGCCGGAACTTGCCATCGTCGACGTCGCGATGCCCGTCATGGACGGCTTCGAGGTCGCACGCAGAATTCGCGCGAACCCCGAGTTGAACGGCACGATCCTCGTCGCGCTGACCGGCTATTCGTCGGACACGGACCGCAGCCAGACGCTTGCCGCGGGCTTCGATCATCATCTGAGCAAGCCGTTGTCGCTGGAAAAACTGCGGGACGTGCTGGCGAATTCGGAGTGGCTGGTTGGCGGCGGTCGGTGACCGGCGGAGCCTGCGCAACTCTTCCAGCCTGCTAGACTGGAAATTGCCCTGCAAGCCACGGAGGGAGATATGACGACCGTCTACGTCGTAAAGACCGGCGAGAAGTTCCTCTGCACCGCGGAGGACGGCGACATCGGCATGGCGCCGGAGATCAAGGAGGCCACGTCGTTTCGCTCGTACGAGGAAGCGAATAAAGTCGCGGCCGAGAACGCCGACCCCGGATACGAAATCCTGACCGTCGACGTGAACAAACGCTGATGATGTGTTAGCTGTTCGCGCTCAGGCGCTCAGCGAAAGAATCAGTAGTTCAGCAGGCGCCATGCAATATGGCGCGCGTGCGGGTGCGCGCGAAATTCGGCAACTACTCCAAAGGCTCGAGCGAGTTCGTGTTTTCGCATAGCACGACCCTCCATGCCGTCCCTGGCAGGGACGGCATGTTCTCCATCGTCGAGCCGGTCAGACGAGCACGCTTAAGATCCGCCAAAGAACACCGGCTTCATCCCAGTCGCGCCGGCCGGATGGCCCATCTGCTGCGTACCGCTGGTCGCAGGACCATAGCCGCTGCTCTGACCTGCGGCAGGGGCGGTGGTGGTCGGCATATAGGTAGGAAAGTCGACGGTATTCGCGTTGGCCGGATTGAAGCCGGCTTGCTCGAGTTGCGCGATCTCTGCCTGGACTTGCGCGTGCGTCAGCGTGCTTTCGGTCTGTGCCACCGATGCAATCGGCAAAGCCATGACAGCGACCGCGCAAACTGTGTGGACTAACGTCTTCATGATGGCCCACCTCCTTGTTAATTACTCCGGCTGACTCGCGCTTCGCTTTTCGCGGTCAGCTGATCAAAGATTAGGTGAGGAACCATACAGTGTTCGCTTATTTTTTATGGTATCGGCTCGTCGATCAGCCGACGCTGATCGACGTTCGCGCCCGAATGCGCAGATGCCGGCCGCGCATCCGACGCCAGCCTTCCAGGCTTGCGGACGCGAGCCGACATCAACGGATGCCGCCGTCGAACAGCTCAGGTGCGCGTAATCGAAGCCCCGCCGTCGACCAGCGAAGCCGTACCCGTCACGAAGGACGAATCGTCGGAAGCGAGGTAGAGCGCCGAGCGGGCAATCTCTTCCGGCTTCGCGACCCGCTTGAGCGCGTGCAGCCCGGTCACGAAGGTCTGCGATTCAGCGGTATCGTTCATGCCGCGATACATCTCCGTGTCCACCGCGCCCGGCAGGATCGCGTTGACGCGCACGCCTTGCGGGCCGTATTCGGCCGCGAGCGCTTGCGTGAGTCCGATCAGCCCGGCTTTGCTCGCGGCGTAGGCGGCCGTTCCCGGGAACGCGAACGAGTAGCCGACGAAGGTCGACGTGAAGATGATCGATCCGCCGCCGTGCTTGATCATTTCAGGAATCTGGTGCTTGGCGCCGATAAACGCGCTGGTCAGGTTGGTCGCCAGCGTCGCCGACCAGCCTGCTTCCGACACGCCGGTCGACGGTCCCATCTCACCGAGTGTCCCCGCATTGTTGTACGCGATGTCGAGACGGCCGAAACGGCTGACGGCGAGTGCGACCAGCGCTTTCGCGAATTCTTCGGATTGCACGTCCCCCGCCAGCGAGACAGCCGTACCGCCGTCGCGAGCAATCTCGCTGACCAGCGTCTCGAGTTCGGCTTCGCGGCGTGCGGCCACCACAACCTTCGCGTCTTCCGCGGCGAACAACTTTGCGGCGGCGCGACCAATGCCCGCGCTGGCGCCGGTGACGATAGCGACTTTTCCTGTCAAGCGTTGCATGTTGAATCTCCGGTTTGATCATCGGCCGACGCCCACTGCGTCGGCTCGTTGAGAGGCACTATAAGATTCCGTTCTTGAGACAGAAAGACCAAAAACATAGCGGTATCATTCAGCTTTTATGAATGATCGGAGCGCCACTATGGACCGGCTGCGCGCGTTTGAGGTTTTCGTAACGGTCGTCACCCGGGGCAGCTTTGCGCGCGCGGCCGATGCGCTCGAAACCTCGCCCGCGAACGTGACCCGCTATGTGAATGACCTTGAGGCGCACCTCGGCGCGCGGCTGCTGAATCGCACCTCACGCAGATTGTCTCTTACCGAGGCCGGTGAAACGCTTTATTCGCGCAGCCAGGCCATTCTCGAAGACGTTGCCGAAACGGAAGGACTCGTGTCGACGACGTCGATCGAACCGCGTGGACGGCTGCGTATCAATGCGCCGGTCAGCTTCGGCATCCAGCATCTCGCGCCGCTATGGCCACGGTTCATGCAGCAATATCCCGACGTCGAGCTCGACATCACGCTGATAGACCGTGTCGTCGATATCGTCGAGGAGGGCTACGATCTCGCCATCCGCATCTCGCGCGCCGGCACGGTCGATCACGCGGCCCGCAAACTGGCGACGTCGACCAACATCCTGTGTGCATCGCCCGCTTATCTGAAGCGTTCAGGACATCCGCAAACGCCGCTGGAGCTGCTCGGACATCGATGTATCGGCTATACGTATGCGGCCACGGCGGACGTGTGGCAACTGATCGACAAAGACGGCAAAACGCATGCTGTCGAGGTGAACTGCCAGATGCACACCAATAACGGCGACACCGCGCGCGCGGCGGCGCTCGCGGGGCACGGCGTGATCTGGCAGCCGACGTTTCTGATCGGCGAGGACCTCCGCGCGGGCCGGCTGCTGCGGGTATTGCCTGAATACCGCTTGCCGGATATCGATGTGCTCGCGCTGTATCCGAGCCGTCGCCACGTGAGCGCAAAAGTTCGTGCGGCGATCGATTTTCTGGTCGATGCGTTCTCGGGCGTGCCGCCGTGGGACAAGACGTGAAGGAATGTGTGCCGGCAACTCCCGAAACGGGATGCCTGCAATAGCGGCAGCGGCCGCCGGCCATGGCGCGTTCGATAGCATGATTCAACTGGAATTCGGCCAGGCACCGTTCTTTAATGTGCGATATGGCGCGTAATGCAGGAGAGCTGCACCCCGGATGAAAGCTGCACATTGAATCGCCGGCACGGTCGCCCTCCAACAAGCTCACGCACTGCAGGTCGGATCAGCGATGTCCCGGAACAAGAACCGACGGGAGACATTCGTGAGAACACTGGGCGCCATCGGCGCTGGTCTGATTTGCTGTTCATGCGCGGCCGCGGCCTACGCCGCCGACATCAAAGGAGCCGGCAGCACGTTCGCCGCTCCTCTCTACACCCGCTGGGCCGCCGACTACCAGAAGTCGGGTGGAAGCAGGGTGATCTATCAGGGCACGGGTTCGTCCGATGGGCTCAAGCAGGTGATCGCGCGGGAGGTCGACTTTGCGGGCTCGGACGCGCCGCTGACCGACGATCAACTGGCCCGCAACGGCTTGCGGCAATTTCCAACCGTGATCGGCGGCGTGGTGCCCGTCGTGAACCTTCCGGGGCTCAAAGCCGGCGAGGTGATGCTGACGGGGCCGGTCATCGCCGATATCTTTCTCGGCAAGATCCAGTTCTGGGACGACCCGGTAATCGTGCGGTTGAACCCGAAGCTCAAGATGCCGAATTACCCGATCGCCGTGGTGCGTCGCCAGGATGGTTCGGGCACGACGCTGATCTGGACTCACTACCTCGCGCAGGTCAGTCCCGAATGGAAGCGCAGGGTCGGCGAAGGCACTAGCGTGCGATGGCCGCTCGGCATCGGCGGCAAAGGCAACGAGGGCATTGCCACGTACGTCGGCTATCTGCCCGGCGCGATAGGCTATGTCGCCTGGGATTTCACCAAACAGAACCGCTTGAAGTACGTGGCCATGACCAATGCGGCGGGCAAGGTCGTGCAGCCCAGCGCCGCGACCTTCAACGCAGCGGCGGCGAGCGCCGACTGGTCGGGTTCCCTGTCGCAGTTGCTGACCAACCAGCCGGGCAGGGATGCGTGGCCGGTCATGGGCGCGACCTATGTGTTGCTGCCCACGACGCCGAACCAGCCGGGCCACGACGAAGCCACGCTGAGGTTTTTCGAATGGGCGTTGAGCCACGGCGGACCGACGGTCAGCGCACTGGACTACGTCCCGTTGCCTGACCTGGTCGTGACGAAGATCCGCTCACAATGGCCCGCCGAGCCGGGCGAAAAGCCGGTGCGCAAAGTGCTCGCGGTGCCGTGAGCCGAACTGCGCTTCGTGTTGCCGCGATGGCTAGCCTGAGCTGTCCCGCGCGGTCATGTCGCCGCAGGCGAGGCTTTTGCGAGTCGCTGCCGAGGCTGGCTTATGCGACGTGTACCCGGGGCGTGCATACAGGGACCGACGATGTACCCGAACTCGATGAAAGGGAGTCGTCAGGACGAGTGGGGCGAGCTCGTCCTGATCGTGATGAAGACCAGTCTCGCGGTGGCGCACGAGCTGGAATTGACGCCTGACGCCGTGCTCGACTGTGCTGCGAGGCATCTGCGCTTCGATGATTTCCGGTGTTTCGCGGCGGCGATGCTGGGTGCGGCGCGGGCGCAAGCGTGGTGTCGCCGGCGCGACGCCGGTCCATCGGTGGAGGCGTCACACATCAAGACCCTTGCTGCGCGCGTCGATATCGACAGGAACGTGCTCGCGTTCATGCCGGCGCTGTGCGCAGCCGAACCTCCGGATCACACGAGCGCTCCTGCTCACGCCTATGAACAGGTCGTCGCGGCCCTTCAGCAGTTGAAAGAAGACGTGCAACGCGTCTTTTCGCGCGGCGGCAGCGCTTTCAGCCGTGCGGACATCGAAGGCGCATCCGGCTTCGCAAAGGCGCTCGAGGCGATCATGCCGGCCGACGACGATTCCAACGCCTTCGAGCGCGCGTTCGCCGCGCTTTTGCAGGTGCGGTTTTCATCGCAACTCCAGCTCGTGCCTGGCGATGCGGAGCCGGTGCTGCGGGTTCAGGGCGCCGATGTCGATGCTCGAGGCAGCCGGACGCCTCTACCTTGATGCCGAAGCGTTTTGTAAATTCGTGCAGTCGTGTGTTGCGCATGTCGATTTCTCCCGTGATGATTCGTCGTAGTCACTCGAGGCAGCCTTGCCTTCAGATATTTTCGTCTTCAAAGGAAAAACCCAAATGCGCGTCATGGTCATCATCAAGGCAACCCCCGAATCCGAAGCGGGGCAAATGCCGACTACGGAACTCCTCACGGCGATGGGGCAGTACAACGAGCAATTGGTCAAGGCCGGCATCATGCAAGGCGGCGACGGGCTGAAGCCCAGTTCTGCCGGCGCTCGCGTGCGGTTCTCAGGGAAGGACCGCACCGTCATCGACGGCCCGTTTGCGGAAACCAAGGAATTGATTGCCGGCTACTGGGTGTGGCAGGTTCAATCGATGGACGAAGCGATCGAATGGGTCAAGCGCTGCCCGAATCCGATGCTGAGTGATTCGGAAATCGAGATTCGCCCGTTCTTTGAACCGGCGGACTTTGGCGAAGCCTTTACGCCCGAGCTTCAGGAAGAGGAAAACCGTCTGCGCAAGCAAATCGACGGGCAGATGCGTTGACGATTCTCACGCAATTAGCGTGTGGGCTTCCAGTCCGTTGTCCGGAAGCCCGATTCCATGGGTGACGATTGCCGTCAATGCGAAGGTATCTGCTCGATCTTGGCGGCGCTCAGGTCGCTCGGGAAGCAATGCGGATGTTCGAAGCCCGTCGGAGATCCGCTCGTCGAGTAGACGATGTTATCCGTGTTGTTCGGACCTTGACCGGCGGGCACACTGCCGAGCCCCGCGAGCTTGCGCATGCGATACGCGATCGCATGATCGGCGCAGGCGCTATCGCCGCTTACGCCTAATCCTCCAATGACTTTCCCTCCCGCATAAAGCGCGACGCCGCCACCGAAGGTAATCACGCCGCCAAGCGTGTGTCCGATGCCGCTGCCCTGTTCGAGGAAGCGCGCGTCAAAAGGATTCGAATTATTCAGTCCATAAAGGGAGCCGCCGGGTTGCGTGGCCGCGTAGAGGTTCGCCGTGGATAGCGCGAGCGCATCGTTGCTAAAGCCGTTCGCGGTATAAGCCTTTGCGATCGCGATGGCCCGACTGCCAGGCCAGGCGTCCCCGGTCACGATCACCGAACAGAGATGTCCCTGCCGATCGACGATGGCCGCCCACATCCGATTGGGTGTGAAGATCCCGCCGTTGCCATCTGGCAGGTTCACGACCGTACGCAACTGTCTTTCCACCAATGCGACCGTACCTTGCGGTAGCGTGCATCGGGCTTGTGGGACGTCATCATCGCCAGTCGCGCGACTTTCGTGCGAAAACGACGCAATGCAAAACGCTGCGACAGCGAGGGTAAGCATCTTACGCATGACGATTCTCCTGACGATCGATTTGACAGCAGGCACGCTGTAGGCGAGAGGGTGCGCAAACAGTAGGACAGCCAATGAAATAAACGACTCATTGCTGTTGAATGCGGGCGCGAGCTCATGAGAGCGAACTCGTGTAAATAGTGAAGACCATCATGCAAAGCTGAGTGGCCAAAACAAAGTCCACCTCGGCCACGCGGCACGTCAGTAACGTAATAAGTGATGGCGATGGTTTTGATCGATTTGATGGTGCGGCATATAGTTGGCGCGTGCGAAACACTTTTCCCGGAGATCGACGCGATGCCTTATCTGCAACTTGATGTAAACGATCACTACTCTGTCGAGAGTAAAAGACTGCTCGCGGCGAAAATGAGTGAGACCTATGCCCGGATGATGTCGGTCGATGTCAGGCGAATCAGCGTAGCCATACGAGAGCTCGGTCCGGGCGGCGTGTGGCGCATTGCCGAGGAGAGCGGGGAGCCGGTGCCCGTTGCCTTGATGATGCTCGATATCAGAAGAGGGCGGCCGCCGGAGTTGCGCATGGAGTTGGCCAAAGCCCTTTGCTCGCTCTGCATCGAGATTCTGGGCCTGCGCGAAGACCGACTCAACGTCGAATTCACGCAGCACTCGGGCGACGAGATGTATCACCCGGCGCTCGGAGGTTATAGTCCGGAATGGGAGCCGGGCCAGAGATGAGTGTTCGCAGGATCGGATCTACGCCGGTTGCGCCACAACCTGATTCGAAATAGGAGAAGGGCCATGAGCAGGCTTGCCACATCGCTGGCAAAGAATCGGCGGACGCGACCGTGGTGGATGGTCTTGATCGCCACGGTGTTCTGTTTCCTGTGCCACAGCGTCGTCGCGCAAGCGGACGACAGCGCGGCTCGCCTGCGCGAGAAATATCAAGGTCTGACGCAGCAACTCGCGCACAACCCGTTTCATCGGCCGCTGTACCTCGAATCGCAGGAGCTGCCGTCGGCGCTCAAGGGCGATATCTACGGTGTGCTCAACTATCCTTTCGCGGTGGTCAGCGGCGCGCTCAGCGACCCTGCTCAGGGCCCGGCCAACTGGTGCGACGTGCTGATCCTGCATCTGAACACCAAATACTGCCACGCGTCGATCAGCGATAGCGGTACGGTCCTCACCGTGAACATCGGCAAGAAGACCGAGGAAACTCTTTCGTCGTCGTACCGCGTGCAATTCAACTTTAGCCCGGTAGCGAGCACCGCTGATTATTTTCGCGTCGAGCTCTCCGCGGCCACGGGTCCGCTGAGCACGAAGGACTACCGTATCGTGCTTGAAGCGATCCCGGTCGGCGATAACCGTACCTTTATTCACCTGACCTACGCATACGGATACGGCACCGCGGGACGGATCGCGATGAAAACCTATCTGGCGACGATCGGCAGCGACAAGGTCGGCTTTTCGTTGACGCCCGATTCGTCGCCGAGCGAGCCGCAATACATCGGCGGCGTGCGCGGCCTGGTCGAACGCAATACGATGCGCTATTTCCTCGCTATCGATGCCTATCTTGGCGCGCTTTCCAGCCCGCCCAACGCCCGGCTCGACAAACGTCTGGCCGACTGGTTCGATGCGACCGAGCAGTTTCCGCGGCAATTGCACGAGGTCAGCCGCGCCGACTATATGCAGATGAAGCACAACGAGTATCAACGTCAGCAGACCGCCCAGTGACGAGCGCGGCGTCTGATCAATGCAACGCCATCACGCGTTGAAGATTTTTTTCGCCTGGATGTCGATCGGGTGGTGCGTCGATCGTCGTTAGCTGGTAAGGCAATCGGTCAGGAACCCCTCGTAATCCGACTCAGGAGCACACACTGTGAACAGGCTCGACAATCCAATCCTGCAAGTTCTGGAAGGCTACACAGCCGCGGTATGGGCCAAAGACGTGGACGCGTTCGTCGCGCTCTACGACCGCGATGCGGTGATCTTCGACATGTGGGGTACGTGGTCGTACAACGGCATCGCATCGTGGCGTGCGATGGCGGAGGGCTGGTTCGGTTCGCTGGGTGCGGATCGCGTGATCGTGGATTTCAGCGAGGCGCAAACGATGGTCGCCGCGGACCTTGCCGTCATTCACGCCTTCGCGACATACAAAGCCGTCGACGCCGGCGGCGCGGAACTGCGTGCGATGGACAATCGCCTGACCATGACGCTGAGGCAGCAGGCCGACGGATGGAAGATCGTCCACCAGCACACCTCTTCTCCGATCGAGGCCGGCACGGCGCAGGTGATTTTCAGGCGCTAGCGGTTTGGTGGTTCGACAGCGCGCTTCGACTCGCGAATAATCATGGCTGCGCGACTTTCCCATTAGCGACGTACCTTCTGTCTGAAAGCAGCCATGAAACCATTGCTTGCCGGCCAATGCCTTTGCGGTGCCGTCCATTACTCGGTAAAGGACGAATTCGTCTATGCGTTGAACTGCCACTGTTCAAACTGTCGGCGCGCAACCGGCTCGGCGTTCAAACCCTTCGCGGGAATCGAGCGCGGCAAGCTGCGTATCACTGAGGGCGAACACAGCCTGCTGATTTTCGGCGATCAGCGCGCGTCGCACGATGTGCGCTGCAAAATATGCGGAAGCCTGATGTTCTCGGTGGTTCGAAACGGTGAATACGTTCACGTCACACTGGGAACCCTCACGGACTCGCCTACCATCTCTCCCACTGCCCACATTTTCGTGGGTTCCAAGGCGCCGTGGTATTCGATCACTGATCAACTGCCCCAACACGACGAATTCGGGTAACTCCTCGGGTAACGCTCTACCTATCGCAGCATCGCCTCGAAAGACCGAACCACCTCGGCATTGAATCGTTGATGGAACGCCGCCCGGTCGAAGCCCGGCGCGCTGTCGCAAATCTGCGGGCGCAGCCGCGCAAGACGCGCATCGCAGGGCGGCAGAAAGTCGTAGTGGCCTGCGTTGGCCACCACGCGATAGTCGGCAGCGCGGGGCAGGTCGTCCCGCACCGGCTCGTCGTACCACGGATGCGGCTGATGACGATCGTCGGCGGCGCTCCACAGCTGGAGCGCAGCCCGCACGCCGCTCAAGCCCGTGCGGCCGAACGCGAAGCCGAACGAAGGCGCGGCGATCACGACTGCCTTGATGCGCGCATCGTGGACCCAGACACCGGCTGGAACATGCGCGGCGAAATCGACGTCGACGCCAGCATGCCGCAATGCTTCGCACAAGTCATGGTCCGCGTGGACTTCGCAAAACGGGGCGATCTTCGACAGATCCGGGATGCCGCCCGCGGCCACGAGCACGGTGAAGCCACCGTTCGAAAAGCCGAATGCGCCGATGCGATCCGCATCGAGCCGCTCGTGCCCCCGCCAGTCGTCCAGCATGTAGTCCACCAGCCGATGAACCTGCGCGGGGCGGCGCCAGAGTTGCAGCACGCGGCTCTGGTCATCGAAGGTATCGCCGGCGTGGCTGACCGCCGCTGCGACGAAGCCCGCGCGAGCCAGCGCGACAGCCGTGTCGTAATGAGCGCCGTACCAGCCGCCGCCGCCGTGCGACAACACCACCAGCGGCAGGTGATCGCCCGCGATCGGAGCGTCGGCGGCGACGGTCTGGGTAGCGCCGCCCGGCGCGTGCGGTGTGGCCGGCGCGTCGGTCGGATACCAGATTCCGGCAGTAAGCGGCGGCTCGGCGCCGTTCGGTATGTCGACCTTCTGAAAGCCGACCCCGGCGGCGCCGGCCGGCGCGCCGGGCATCAAGGCCAGCAGAACGGCGACGATCGCCAACCATTTCACGGCGTTCTCCTATGAGACCAAAGTCCAATTGAATCTTTGAGGTGCGGGTTCAATAGTAGTGAAACGCCGCGTTCTGTCGACGACAAGGCCGGCGCGATTCTCTTCCTGAAGATGCCGGAATTGCAGGCAGGCCTTGGTATTGGCGTCAAAAACGTTCCAGTGGGTTCGAGTTTTCGCGATTGCTGGCAAATCACGGTGTCGCCGCGCCACCGCGCCGCGACCTCGCCGGAGAGGAACCTATGCTGCTCACACCGCTTTCCCAACGCACGCCTGCGCGAGAGATGCTCGATGTGCTGATCCGCGCAGGACTCATTGCGATCCTGGCCGTGTTCTGCTTTCGGATCTTCGCGCCGTTTCTTAACCTGATGGCCTGGTCGGTGATTCTGGCGATCACGCTGTATCCGCTGCAGGTCCGTCTGCGCCATACACTCGGCGGCAAGGATGGTCTGATCGCCACGCTGATCATCCTCGTCGCGTTTGCCGTGATTCTGGTGCCCACGTATGCATTGGGTCTCGCGGTCGCCGATTCGATCGAGAAATCGATAGCCATTGCGAAGAGCGGCAGCTTCCAGATTCCGCCTCCGGCCGAGTCGGTGGCGAGTTGGCCGATAGTCGGCCAGCGCGTGTACGACTTCTGGCTCCAGGCATCGACGGACCTGACCGGCCTTGCGCATAAGTTCGCCCCGCAGCTGAAGGAGGCCGGTCTTGCCGTGCTGGCAACGGTGACGGGCCTCGGCGCCGGGCTGGTGATATTTTTTGTCGCGCTGATCATCGCTGGAATCCTGATGGCCCACGGTGAGAAGGGCTATCACAGCGCGGTGCAGATCGCCTCGCGCATCTCGGGACCCGAGAACGGGGTTCAGATCGCCGATCTGTGCACGGCGACGATTCGCGCGGTGGCTCAGGGCGTGGTGGGTATCGCGTTCATCCAGATGCTGCTGATCGGCATCGGCTTCATCGTGAAGGGCATACCCGGCGCGGGGCTGCTCGCGCTGGCCGTGCTGCTGCTCGGCATCATGCAACTGCCAGCCACGCTGATCACCATTCCGGTGATCGCCTTCGTGATCGTCACGGACGGTGTGAGCACCGCAAACATCATCTTCGCGGTCTACGTGTTCGTCGCGGGCCTCGCCGACAACGTGCTCAAACCCTTGATGCTGGGCCGCGGCGTTGCGGTGCCGATGCCCGTCGTGCTGATCGGAGCGCTCGGCGGCATGGTGACGGGCGGCGTGATCGGGCTATTCGTCGGGCCCGTGATGCTGGCCGTCGGTTATCAGCTGTTCTGGCGCTGGGTCCGTGACCAGCCGCAACCCGCGCAAGCCGCGCAGATCCACGAACAGAAGCAGACTTGAAGCGCGAGGATGGCTCCGTGTCACCGTTCACGCGTCCGTACGGGATCGCAGCGCTCTTGGGGGCGCTCGGCCTGAGCGGATGCATGCGGGTGGGTCCGGACTTCAAGCCGCAGCATGAAGCGTGGAGCGAGCACTGGAGTAGTGCGTCGATCACGCAGGTCACGCAGCAAAGCGCACAGCCCGACGTGCGCCAATGGTGGCTGATTTTCGGCGACCAGAATCTCGAACGTCTGATTGCGGAAGCCGACGCGAACAACGGCGACCTGAAGATCGCCGGACTGCGCGTGCTCGAGGCGCGCGCGCAGCTCGGCATCGCGCTCGCGGGACGCTATCCGCAGGTGCAGCAGGCGAGTGCCGATGTACTCGCGTCGGCGCGCAAGCGCTCGGGGGGCTCCAATCCGCGCTCGGGTCTCTTCGTGCAGTACGGCGCGGGTTTCGCGATCGGCTGGGAGCTGGATTTCTGGGGGCGTTTCAGCCGCGCGATCGAATCGGCCGACGCCGCGTTCTTCGCCGCGCAAGCGACCCGCGACGATGCGCTGGTTCTATTGCACGCCCAGGTCGCGGATACCTATTTCACGCTGCGGGTCGCACAGGCGCGGCTACGGATCGCGCGCGAGAACGCCCAGTTGCAAAAGCGCAGCTATGACATCGCTCAAAAGCTCTTCAAGGCCGGCGAATCCGATGAGCTCGACTTCCAGCAGGCAAAGACGCAGTACCTCGGGACACTGAGCAGCATCCCCGACCTCGAAAGCCAGATCGTGCTGGCGCGTCATGCGCTGTCGGTGCTGATCGGACGAGCGCCGGGTCCGCTGCCGGAACTCGACGTGCAGCCGGGCAAGGAAGGCGTAGTGCCGCTGGTGGATCATGCGGTGTTGCAGGACGTGCCGGCCGATCTGCTGTTGCGCCGCCCGGACGTTCGCGCGGCCGAGTATCAGATGGCTTCGCAGTCGGCGCTGATCGGCGTGGCCAAAGCGGATCTGTACCCGTCCATATCGTTGCTCGGCACGCTCACGTGGACCGCCAGTTCGCTCGCGGGCGCACCGAGCACACTGCTCTTTGCCGCGGGCCCGAGCGTCACGTGGAACGTGTTCGATTACGGCAGGATCACGAACAACGTGCGTGTCCAGGACGCGCGGCTGCAAGAGTTGACGGTCGCTTATCAGAACACGGTGCGCGAGGCGGCGCGCGAGGCCGACGATGCCGCGACCGCGCTGATCGCCGCGTTGCAGCGCGACACCATTCTGAATGACGCGCAACGCGCGGCGCGGCGCTCGCTGACCCTCGCCAATACGATCTATCGGGAAGGGTATTCGGACTTCCAGCGGGTGCTCGATGCGCAGCGCGCGCTGTTCGCGCAGCAGGACGCGTACGTGGTCAATCGCAGCAATGCGCTCGGCAGTGTGATCGCGCTTTACAAGGCGCTCGGAGGCGGCTGGGAGACCGAACAGCCGCTCGTCGATGCGGCGACGCGCGCGCAGATGCGGCAACGCACGGATTGGGGCGACCTGCTCGACGAAACGGCGCGGACTTCCGGTACGCCGGCGCAGGCCGAAGGGGCGTCACGATGAGCGATACCCAGGATACCCGCGAGCCGCAAACCGCCGCTTCGCCGAAGTCGCCGACGCCTGCCGCGGACCCTTCGCGTAGGGCGGTCAAGGTGGTCGTCTGTCTGATCGTGCTGAGCCTGATCTGGTATCTGCTCGCCGACCGTTTCACGCCGTATACGCAGCAGGCGCGGATTCAGGCCTATGTCGTGCCCGTCGCCGCAGAGGTGTCGGGGCGCGTGACCCGGGTGTTCGTCCACAACAACCAGGATGTCAACGCGGGGGACGTGCTGTTCGAAGTCGATAGCGAGCCCTACCGCATTGCCGCCGACCGCGCGCGCGCCGATCTGGAGTCCACGCGCCGTCAGGTCGGGGCCAGCACGGCCGGTATCGAGTCGGCTCTCGCGGCGTTGCGGGCCGCCATCGCGAACGAGGTCAAGGCGCGCCAGGACAGCGACCGTCTCGAGCGGCTCTATCGTGAAGACGAGGGCACCGTTTCGCTGCGACGTCTCGAAGTCGCGCGGGCGACGCATGCACAGGCGCTAAGCCAGGTCGACGGAGCGCGTGCCGAAGTCGAGCGCGCGCGGGAGCAGCAGGGCGGACACGAGGCGGAAAACGCTCAGTTGCGCAGCGCCGCCAGCGCATTGGAGAAGGCCGAACTCGATCTCGCGAATGCGCGGGTCAGGGCCCGTTCGAGCGGCGTCGTAACCGATCTGCGCACGGAAGTCGGTCAGTTCGCGGCGGCGGGCAATCCGGTGATGACGCTGATCGCGATCCGCGACGTGTGGGTTAGCGCCGACATGACGGAGAACAATCTGGGTCATCTGAAACCCGGCACGCGCGTCGAAATCGCATTGGACGTGCTGCCCGGTGAAGTGTTCGACGGGCGGGTTCGCAGTGTCGGCTACGGCGTGAGCGTGGGACAGACCACGCCGGCCGGCAGCCTGCCCACCGTGCAGAATAGCCGCGACTGGCTGCGTCCCGCACAACGCTTTCCGGTGATCGTCGAATTCGACGACAACGAGCGCGCGCGCCTGCGCGATCTGCGGGTGGGCGGGCAGGCCGAAGTGATGGCGTTTCCGACCCAGGGCAATCCGCTCAATCCGCTGGGACACGCGTTCATCCGGCTGATGAGCTGGCTTTCTTATGTCTATTGAGAGGCCCATGCAGCTCGTGACCCAGCGCCTCGGTTATCGCGCGATACGTGTTGCGCTGGGAACGGCGATCGCTGTTGCGGTCAGCTTTGGACTCGATTTCCCGATCCCGGTCGTCGCGCCGGTATTCACGGTCTTTTTGCTGGCCACGCAGAATCGGCCGCTGTCGTTGAAGGCTGGCGTGATTCTGTCGCTGGTCGTCGCATCGACCACCGGCAGCGGCTTGCTGCTGGTTCCGTTGCTGCGTCACTACGCGCTGGCCGGCGTGATGATCGTCGGCCTGATGTTGTTCTTCGCGTTTCGTTATGGCTTGCGCGGCGGCAACAATCTCGTCGCCACTTTTCTGGTCGCGGGACTGACGATGATTTCCGCCGCGGGCACGGCCGACTTCGAGCTGGCATTGACGGTCGTCGGCGCGCTGGCGAAGGGGCTGCTGCTGGCCGTGCTGGTGTCGACGCTCACGCACAGCTTGTTTCCCGAGCGCATGGATGCACGAGAACAGCCCGCCGCGGCAGCGATGGCGCAGGACAAGGCGGCCTATATCGCGCTGCGTGCCGCGCTCGTCGTGATGCCGGCCTATCTGCTCGCGATGACCGATCCGGCGAATTACATGCCGATCATCATGAAGTCCGTCAGCCTCGGCAGACAAACCTGCACGACCTCGGCTCGCGGCGCCGCACGCGATCTGATCGGCTCTACGTTGCTCGGCGGTCTGCTTGCCATCGCCTTCTGGTTTGCGCTGAGGCTGTTCGTGCATCTGTGGATGTTTTTTCTGTGGATGCTGCTGTTCGGTCTGCTGGTGGGGCGCAAACTCTACGGCCTGCAACCGACGCGTTGCTCGCCGGGATTCTGGCTGAACAGTCTCGTGACGATGATCATTCTGCTCGGGCAATCGGTGCAGGACAGCGTGGCGGGCAAGGATGTCTACACCGCGTTTGCCGTGCGAATGGGGCTCTTTCTGGCCGTCACGGTCTACGCATGTTTGATGCTTCTGCTTTTCGAGCAACACCGCCGTGTGGAGTGAGGCGGTGCGTCATGCCGCAAAGCCGGCCCGGTGATCGCAACAGGAGCGTGCAATGGGAAATGCGACAGGCGAAGGCGCGGGCCGACCCCGGGCCGGCGAGATCCTGAAGGAAATGGCGATCACCGTGTGGTATCTGCGAGCGATTCTGATCGGCCTGCTTCTGCTATTCGTGCTGCTGACGGTCGGCATGTACTACTGGGGCGCGCCTGTCGAGACCGCGAACCGCACACCGTCGCCACTGGGCGAAACCGTGTACTTCTGTGCGATCACGGCGCTTACTATCGGGTACGGCGACGTGGTGCCCACTTCGTCGTTTGGCCGGATCGACGCCGCATGCCTCGGGCTGATCGGCGTGGTCTTCACCGGCTTGATCGTGGCCGCCGCTGTGCGCGGGGTGCAGGAGGCCGCGCATCGGGCGCAAAGGATCGGATAGCGAGGTAAGGTATCGCGGGCGGGCAGAGTCCGGCCGTGCATGTCGGCGTCGCCGTCGCCGGGAAGACGGGCTGGCGCGCGGAATGCTTCCCTCGAAGTCTTGACGCAATGGAGACGACACACAATGGCACGCTTGCTTTGCGATATCTGCGGTGTCCGGCCGGCGACGGTGCGGCTTGCGGTACTTCAGAACAACCAGCGTCAGGTGCTCGACGTCTGTGATTTTCACTACGCGCAACTGACCCGCCATCAACGCTCTATCTCGCCGCTGGAAGCGCTGTTTCGCGCGCAGGCATCGGCCCAGGAGCCGTCCGCTGCCGATCCGTATGCCGCGCAGCAGCCCGTCGAAGGCGGCGAGGCGTTCAGCATCGAGCGGCATTTCAGCGATGTCGCGATGGAGATGCTGCAGCGCGCCGCTGAAACCGCGGCGCAGTTCGGCCGTCGCGAGGTCGATACCGAACACCTGCAATACGTGCTCGCCGACCATGCGGCCGTCGAAGCAATCCTCGCTTCGCTCGGCGTGAAGGGGAGCGATTTGCGCGCGTATATCGATGCGAACGCGGAGAAGCGCGAGCCCGCCGCACCGAGCCCGCGCGAGCCGATGGGCGTCTCGCCGCGACTGAAGAGCGCGCTCGATCGCGCGTTCCTGGCGTCCCGCCAACTGGGTCACAGCTCGGTCGGCGCCGAACATCTGCTGATCGGTCTGGCCGAAGTGCCGGAGAGCTTTGCGGGGCAACTGCTGGGCCGGCTCGGGGTTCAGGCGCCGGCGCTGCGTCAGCAGACGCTGCGCGCGGCCGGCGTGCAGAAGCCAGCGGCGCCGCGCCAACCGTCGCGCACGCCGCAGCTCGACAAGCACAGCCGGGACCTGACGGTACTGGCGCGCGAAGGCCGGCTCGACCCCGTGATCGGAAGGTCCAGCGAAATCGAAACGATGGTCGAAGTGCTCGCGCGCCGGCGCAAGAACAACCCGGTGCTGATCGGCGAGCCCGGCGTCGGCAAAACGGCGGTCGTCGAAGGGCTGGCACAGCGGATGGTCAACGGTGACGTGCCGGAGTCGCTGCGCAACAAGCGGCTCGTCGAGCTCAACGTGAATTCGATCGTCGCGGGCGCGAAGTACCGGGGCGAATTCGAAGAGCGCGTGAAGCAGGTGATCGACGAAGTGCTGGAAAACCAAGAATCGCTGGTGCTGTTCGTCGATGAAGTGCATACGATCGTCGGCGCGGGGCAGGGCGGCGGCGAAGGCGGTCTCGACATCGCCAACGTGTTCAAGCCGCCGATGGCGCGCGGCGAACTCAATCTGATCGGCGCAACGACGCTCGCCGAATATCAGAAGTACATCGAAAAGGATGCGGCGCTCGAGCGGCGCTTTCAGCCGGTGCTGATCGCCGAGCCGTCCGTCGTGCAGACCATCAACATTCTGCGCGGACTGCGCGACCGGCTGGAGGCGCATCACAAGGTGACGATCCAGGACGATGCGATCGTCGGCGCGGCGGAGTTGTCGGATCGCTATATCTCCGGGCGCTTTCTGCCCGACAAGGCAATCGACCTGATCGATCAGGCCGCGGCGCGTGTCAATCTGTCGTCGACGTCGCGTCCCGCCGCTGTGCTCGAACTCGAAGCGGAAATCGGTCAATTGCGCCGCGAGCAGGACTATGCGGCATCGCGCAAGCAATTCGATCGCGCGCATGCGCTCGGCAGCGAGATCACCGCGAAGGAAGAGCAGCTGCGCGAGTCGACCGACGCGTGGAAGAAGAGCATCGGCACCCACACATCGCATGTGAGTATCGGGCAGGTCGCCGAAATCGTCGCGCGGCTCACCGGCATTCCCGTCGCGCAGTTGACGGCCGAGGAAAAGGAGCGGCTTCTGAATATGGAGCAGCGCTTGCATCAGCGCGTGATCGGCCAGGATGAAGCCGTCGTGGCCGTCAGCGATGCAGTGCGGCGCGCGCGTGCCGGCTTGCAGGCGCGGCACCGGCCCACGGCCGTGTTTCTGTTTCTGGGGCCGACCGGTGTCGGCAAGACCGAGCTGGCGAAAGCGCTCGCCGAAGTCGTGTTCGGCGACGAGGATGCGATGCTGCGCTTCGACATGAGCGAATACATGGAGCGTCATACCGTCGCGCGTCTGATCGGTTCCCCGCCCGGCTACGTCGGCTACGAAGAGGGCGGGCAGCTGACCGAACGCGTGCGGCGCAGACCGTACAGCGTGATCCTGCTCGACGAAATCGAAAAGGCGCATCCGGACGTGTACAACGTACTGCTGCAGGTTTTCGACGATGGACGCCTGACGGACGGCAAAGGTCGCGTCGTCGATTTCAGCAATACGCTGATCATCGCGACGAGCAATCTCGCGTCCGACGTGATCACCGGACAGAACCGCACGGGGCCCGGATTTTTCAGCCAGGCGGGTTCCGTCAGCGTGGAAAGCGGCGTGATGAACGTGCTGCGGCAGCATTTCAGGCCGGAGTTCCTGAACCGGATCGACGACATCATCGTGTTCAAGTCGCTGGGCCGCGACGAGACGCGTCAGATCGTGCGGATTCTGCTGGAGCAGGTGCGGCGCATTGCCAGCAGTCAGGACATCGAGCTGAGCTTCGACGACTCGCTCATCGACCATCTCGCGACCGAGGGCTACCGGCCCGAGTTCGGCGCGCGCGAACTGCGCCGGCAGATCCAGCAGCGCGTCGAGAATCCGTTGGCGAAGGCGCTGATCAATGGCGAAATCGGTGAAGGGATGCGGGTGGTTTGCCGCTACGATTCGCAGGAGCAGCGGGTGGCGTTCGAGCCGGTCTCCGAAGCAGGGGGATCATCGTCGTAGAAGGCGATCGAAACGCTTACAGAGCCTCCTCGCTGGGGGCTCTCGGCTATTGACTACCGGCGCGAAAAGGGGGAGCTTGTCTGTTTGGTTCAGGTTCGCTGTTGTCTCGATCAGTTCGACTATCCGAGGTGACCATGTGGATCTTGCGTTTAGGGCCGGCCATCCTTAACCGGTCCAATACCTCCGTCGGCAAGGTCACGACCTGAGTGGAGGTGGACACATGAAACCAGCGGCTTCCACGCGCTCTCATCTGCATCACTCGCCGTTTCTGCAAGGGCTTTTGCCCTTCAATTCCTCTCAACTGCCGCGCGACATCATCGCCGGGCTCACGCTGGCGGCACTCGGCATACCCGAGGTGATGGGATACACGAAGATATCCGGCACGCCCACCGTCACGGGTCTTTATACGATCCTGTTGCCGCTGGTGGCGTTCGCGGTTCTGGGTGCTTCGCGTCAACTGGTAGTCGCGGCGGACTCCGCGACGGCCGCGATCCTCGCCGGTACGCTGACGAGCGTCGCTGCATTGGGCAGCAAGGAATACATCGGCCTGACGAGCACGGTGGCCCTGACGGTCGCCGTGATGCTGGTGATCGCGCGTATCTTCCGGCTCGGCTTTCTGGCCGACTTTCTTTCACGTAGCGCGTTGATCGGCTTTCTGACGGGGGTAGGCGTGCAGGTCGCGGCGGGGGAACTCGCCGGGCTGCTCGGGCTCGCGAAGCACGGGCATGGCCCCGTCATGCAACTGGTGAGCGTGGTGCAACGTGTGGCCGAGGCGAACTATCCGACCACGCTCCTTTCGCTTGTCGTGCTCGCGGTGATCATCGGCTGCAAGCGTCTCGCGCCGCATGCGCCCGGCGCGCTGATCGCCGTGATCGGCTCCATCGTGGCGAGCGGGGTCTTCAATTTCGCCGGGCATGGCATCGCGGTGACGGGCGAAGTGCCCGGCGGACTGCCGTCGCTGTTCGTGCCGCCGTTGCACATGAGCGAGATCAACCAGGTGCTGGCGACGGCCGCCTCGTGCTTCATCGTCATCATCGCGCAGAGCGCGGCGACCGCGCGTGCCTACGCGACCCGCAACAACGAGAAGGGCGACGATAACGCCGACATCATCGGACTCGCGGCGGCGAACGCGGCCGCCGCGTTCACCGGCACCTTCGTCGTGAACGGTAGTCCGACCAAGACCGAGATCATCGACGACGCGGGAGGACGCACCCAGCTCGCCCATCTGACTACAGCCGTGATCGTGCTGCTGGTGCTGCTGTTCCTCACGAGGCCGCTCAGCCTGATGCCGGCCGCCGTGCTGTCGGCAATCGTCTTCATGATCGGTGTGAAGCTGATCGACGTGAAGGGGATGGCCGAACTGTTTCGCATGCAGAAGGACGAATTCGTCGTTGCGTTGCTCGCGGCGGGCGTGGTCGTGTTCGTCGACGTGATGCACGGCATTCTCGCTGCCGTCGTGTTGTCGCTGATCGCGCATGCGCGGCATAGCTATCGGCTGCGCACGCGTGTGTTGACGCGCGGCCCCACCGGCCACTGGATTCCCCATCACGTCGAGCCGAACCTGCTCGCGGCACCCGGCATCGTCATCTACCGGTTCGAAGCGGATCTGTTCTATGCGAACACGGGGCGCTTCACCGAGGAAGTGCTGAAACTCGTCAACGAGGCGAGCGTTCCGTTGCGCTGGGTCGTGATCGACGCAACCGAGATCAGCAATATCGACTACACGGCAGGCAAGACCTTGCTCCAGCTAGGTGCGGAACTCGACCAGCGCGGCCTGGGTATCGCCGTGGTCGCGGTGCCGGCTGGCGTGCGGCACGAACTCGAGCGGTACAAGGCGCTGCGGGTGAGCGGCGCGCATCGCGAGATCTTCGAGACGGTCGATGCGGCGATCGACGCACTGCGCGATCTGTCGCCGCCCGCGTGGGCGGCTGCACCGGACACCGACAAGCCGCGATGAAGCAAAGCGAGCGAAGGCAAGTGAAGGAAGTGAGATGACAAGGCCGCTTGATCCCCGATCCGAAAAAGGAGTGACGCGTGTCTGATTCCGCTGCTGAGAAGTCCATCCAACCCGCCATGGATCACGCCGATCCGAAGACGCTGGCGGCACAGGAAGATCCGTCCATGCTGTTCGCCGGGCGTGGCTCGCTGGCCGCGCGCATGGAGCAGGGCAAGGCGGCGCGCAAGAAGGCGCCGCGCGCGCAGCTGGGAATCTGCAGGATCGCCGATCGCGATCCGATTGCTCTGCTCGATGCGTCCAATGTGGGCCGGGTGCCGGAGCTGATACCGATCCGCTACGGTCGGATGGTCGCGAGTCCGTTCGCGTTCTATCGGGGTGCCGCGCCGCTGATGGCGCACGACCTGTCGAAGCTCCCGCATTCCAACGTGACCGTGCAATTGGGCGGCGACGCGCATCTCGCAAATTTCGGGCTTTTCGCGAGTCCGGAACGGCGCATTCTTTTCGGCCCCAACGACTTCGACGAAACCCTGCCGGGTCCGTTCGACTGGGACGTGCGCAGGCTCGCCGCTTCGTTCGTGATTGCCGCGCGCGAACGCGGCTTTGCGATGCGCGACCAGCGCGCGGTGGTACGCCGGCTCTGCGAGACCTTCCGGCAACGGCTCGCCGGATTGAGCAGCATGGACACGCTCGACGTCTGGTATTGCCAGTTCAAGGCAGCGAGCATGCTGGCGATTGCCGATTCGGTGGAGGAAAGGCGGAAAGAACTGGCGGTCATCGAAAAGGCGAGGCAGCAGTCATCACGTTCGGTGCTGACTCACGCGACCGAGCTTGTCGACGGCAAGCTGCGCATCAAGGACTCGCCCCCGCTCGTGTACCACGTGCCGCTCGAGAGCAAGCACGACCAGAAACAGTACCAAACGCTGGTACGGCGCTTCTTCGCCGACTATCGGCTGACGCTTCCCGATGACAGGCGCGCACTATTCGATCGCTATGAACTGGTGGATATCGCCATTCGCGTGGTGGGTATCGGCTCGGTGGGAACGCGTTGCTACGAGACGCTCTTCATGGCCGACGGAGAGTGTCCGCTGTTCCTGCAACTGAAGGAGGCACGGGCTTCCGTGCTGGAGGAGTATCTGGGGCCGAGCCGCTATGCCAATCACGGCCAGCGCGTGGTGAACGGGCAGCGTCTGCTGCAGTCGGCCAGCGACATTTTCCTCGGCTGGTCGAAGATGCATCACACCGGCAACGACTTCTATGTGCGGCAATTGCGCGACATGAAGGGCGCGTTCGATTTCACCACGTTCGACGTCGAAGATCTGGGCGAATACGCGGTGTCCTGCGCTCACGCGCTGGCGCATTCGATGGCGAAAGCAGGCGACCCCGCATTGCTCAGCGGATATGTCGGCAAGTCGGACGCATTCGACGAAGCCGTCGTGCAATTCGCGCTCGCTTATGCCGAACAGAATGAGGCGGACTGGACGGTTCTGAAAGCGGCAGTCAAGGCGGGACGTATTCAGGTCGTTCGTGAGTGAGGTTCAGGTCCCAGCGTGATTTTTTCTCAACCACATCGCCTAATTGCCTTCCGGCATTTTCGACGAATGATGGGTGGTAATCAGCCACTTGTGCCCATTCCACGCGTAGGTGAACGTATAGCGCGCCTTGACGACCGAACCGTCCGCGAACTTGAACGTATAGAGCCCCGAGTCGATCGCCGTATTGCATTCGATCATGATGTCGCGGAAGTCGATCGTGCCGACCGGTTTGTTTTCGAGGAAGTGTTTGAAATAGTCGAGCTTTTCGTCGGCGGTCAAACGCGGCTTGTTCGAGACGGTCGGCAACAGGATCGAGTTCGGCGCGTAGTTCGCGACGACCTTCTGCGGGTCGCCGGTCTTCAGCGAGTCGTTCCAGCGATCGAACAGTGCGGAAATCTGCTTCTCCGACGCGGGATGGCACGCTTCGGACCTCGCGAATGCGCTGCCGTGCACCACGACCGCGACCGTCGCGAGGATGACGGACGGCCCATATACGCTGATTTTCATGATGCCCTTCGCGATGGGTGGCCGGTGGGTTGTTCCGCCAGTAGATCGAAATCGCGCGCCGCATATCCGCCACAGCATCGACATTAGAGGACAACCGACCGGGTAATTTGGATAACTTCAGCTCGCTTCTTCCAGGACCACGACACTGCGCGCTTCCACGCGACATTGCTCGCTTTCGATGGCGCCCTGCTGCGCAGCTTCCACGATGTCATCGGGACTATCGCGCGCGGTATCGACGATACGCCGCCAGTGCCGCGCGTCTGGCGCGGGCAACTCGACCGTGCGCGCGCGATCGCTCATGTTGAACACCATGTTCAGTGCCGGCTCGCCCGGTTTTTCGCCGCCCAGCGTGACGGCGAGAAGCCGCGCGCCGGCATCGTGCCAGCCGGGCTCGTTCAGGCGCTCGCCATGCCATGCGACATCCGGCCGGGTTTGCCCGGGCGATGGCCGGCCGGTCAGGAAATTTTGCCGGCGCAAATTTGCGTGGCGCATGTGCAGCGCAATCAATTCACGCACGAAGCGCGACATGGCCGAGCCGGCTTCAGTGGATGTCCAGTCGAACCAGCTGAGCGCGTTGTCCTGACAATAGGCGTTGTTGTTGCCGCGCTGGCTGCGCAGCACCTCGTCGCCGGCGAGCATCATCGGCACGCCCTGGCTCAGGAACAGGATGGCCATCAGGTTGCGCGCCTGGCGCAGCCGCAGTGCGAGAATCGTCGGGTCGGAGGTCTCGCCCTCGGCCCCGCAGTTCCACGACAGGTTATTGGAGTTGCCGTCGCGATTCGCGTCGCCATTGACCTCGTTGAGTTTCGTCTCGTAGCTCACCAGATCGATCAGCGTGAAACCGTCGTGGCAGGTGACGAAGTTGATGCTGTTGTCGGGCAGCCTGCCGTCGTCCGCATACAGGTCCGAGCTGCCCGCGATGCAGGTGGCGACTTCCCCGATGAGGCCCGGGTCACCGCGCACGAAACGGCGAATCACGTCCCGATAGCGGCCGTTCCACTCGGCCCACGCCATGCCGGGAAAGGCGCCGACCTGGTACATGCCGGCGGCGTCCCACGCTTCCGCGATCAACGGCACGCGCGCGAGCACACGCGAAGACTCCATCGCCCAGGGCAGCGGTGGATCGGCCATCAGCTCGCCGTGCTGGTCGCGCGCGAACACACTCGCCAGATCGAACCGGAAACCGTCGACGCCCAGCTCCTCCACCCAGTATTCGAGGCAGTGAACGATGAACGCCGTCACCAGCGGGTGGTTGCAATTGACCGTGTTCCCGCAGCCGGTGTAATCCCGATAGCGACGCCGGTCGGCCTCGTCGAGGTGGTAGAAGATATCGTTGACGAGGCCCTTGAAGTTGATGACGGGTCCCGTCTCGCCCGCTTCCGCCGTATGGTTGAACACGACGTCGAGCAGCACCCCGATGCCCGCGGCGTGCATCGCGTCGGTGAGCGCGCGAAATTCCTGCGGCGCGCGCGCGGGGTCCAGGCAGTAGCGAGGATGCGGGCTGTAGAAGCTATGCGTGCTGTAGCCCCAGTAGTTGATCAGGCCGAGGGCTGCTGCCCCGGGCGGAACGTCCTGCTCGTCGAAGGCCATCACCGGCAGCAGCTCGACGTGGGTCACGCCGAGTTGCGCGAGATACGGAATCTTCTCGATCAGGCCGGCGAAGGTGCCGGGATGCTGGACGCCGCTCGACGGATGACGCGTGAAGCCGCCCACGTGCAGCTCGTAGATGATCGCGTTGTCGAGGCCGCGCGAGATACGGTTGGGGGGCGCGCGCAGCGGTTCCGTCACGATCGCGCGGTGCGTGGCGTGCGCGTTGGGGTTCGGGTCGCCGGCCGGACGCCGTGTCCACAGAACGTCGCTGACCGCGCGGGCATACGGATCGAGGAGTTCGCGCTCGGGATCGAACGCGGAGCCGCCAGACTGCGTATCGCGCGGACCGTCCACTCGCCACGTGTAGTGCGTGCCGAACGGCAGCCCTTCCACCATCACATGCCAGAAGAAGGTTCGATTCTCATCGGTACAGAGAGGGACGATCTGAAACGGCTCCGGGCTGTCGGCGGCCTCGTACAGCAATAGCTCGACGCGCGTCGCGTAGCGGCAGAAGATGCAGAAATTGATGCCCCCGGGCACCACGCTGACACCCGTCGGAAACCGCGAGCCGGGGCGAACCGCATGAGCACGCAGCAATGCCGTTTCAGGGTCATTGGTCAAGGGTGATCCTTATCGGGCAGATCCTCCAGATCTTCTTGCAGTATTCGCCGATGGCCCGGTCGGAGGAGAACTTGCCCGAGCGCGCGGTGTTCAGGATCGACATGCGGGTCCAGCGCCCCGTGTCCTGCCAGGCGGCGCTGACGTCGTCCTGACGCGCCACGTAGGCGGCGTAGTCGGCGAGCACCAGAAACGGGTCCGAGTGCAGCAGATTGTCGACGAGCGGGCGGAACATCTCACGGTCGCCGCGCGAGAAATGACCGTCGGCGATCAGTTGCAGCACTTCGCCCAGTTCCGCGTTGTCCTTCACGTAGTCCGCGGGGTGATAACCCGCGCGCTTCACGCCTGCCACTTCGTCGGCGGTCAGGCCGAACAGGAAGAAGTTTTCGTCGCCGACTTCTTCGCGGATTTCGACGTTGGCGCCGTCGAGCGTGCCGATCGTGAGCGCGCCGTTCATCATGAACTTCATGTTGCCGGTACCAGACGCCTCCTTGCCGGCCGTCGAAATCTGCTCGGACAGATCGGCGGCGGGGTAGATGAAGTGGGCATTCTTCACGTTGAAGTCCGGATAGAACACGACCTTCAGCCGGCCGTTCACGACCGGGTCGTTATTCACGACTTCGGCGATGCCGTTGATCAAACGGATGATCAGCTTGGCCATCACATAGCCGGGCGCGGCCTTGCCGCCGAAGACGAAGCAGCGCGGCGTCAGCGCGAGTTGCGGATCGCGCAGCAGGCGCCGGTACAGTGTGACGATCAGCAACGCGTTCAGATGTTGCCGCTTGTATTCGTGGATGCGCTTGACCTGCACGTCGAACAGCGCGGCAGTGTCGACGCCGATGCCGGTGACACGGCGGATATGCTCGGCGAGCACCTCCTTGTTCGACTGCTTCACGCTGCGCCAACGCTGCTGGAACGCGGCGTCGTCGGCATAGGCTTCGAGCTTGCACAAACGCGAAAGATCCGTGACCCAGCCAGCGCCGATGGTCTCGTCGAGCAGCCGCGCGAGCCCCGGATTGCAAAGCAGCAGGAAGCGGCGCGGCGTGACGCCGTTGGTGACGTTGTGAAAGCGCTCGGGCCACAATTCGGCGAAATCCCGCAGCACGGTCTGCTTGAGCAGCCCGGAATGCAGTTCGGCCACGCCGTTGATCGCGTGGGCGCCGACCGTCGCGAGATGCGCCATGCGCACGAGCTTGTCTCCGCGCTCGTCGATCAGCGACATGCGTGCGATGCGCGCTTCATCGTCCGGAAAGCGTTGCCGGACTTCGTCGAGGAAACGCCGGTTGATCTCGTAGATGATTTCGAGCAGGCGCGGCAGCAGGTTGCGCATCAGCGGCAGCCCCCAGGTTTCGAGCGCTTCGGGCAGCAGCGTGTGATTGGTGTACGCGAGCGCGCGCCGCGTGATGTCCCAGGCCTCGTCCCACGGCAGCTCCTTGTCGTCCACCAGCAGACGCATCAGCTCGGCGACCGCGATCGACGGATGCGTATCGTTCAGCTGCACGTTGAACAGATCCGCGAAGTGTCCGAGCGGTTCGCCCTTGATTTCGAGCAGCCGCAGCATGTCCTGCAGCGAGCACGACACGAAGAAATATTGCTGCGCGAGACGCAGGCGCTTGCCGATCTCGGGCTCGTCGTTCGGATACAGCACCTTCGATAGCGTCTCGGAGATCACCTTTTCGTTGACGGCCTCGTAATAGTCGCCGGCGTTGAAGTCCTGCAGGTCGAACGACTCGACCGCCTCGCTTTTCCACAGCCGCAAGGTGTTGCAGGTGTTCACGCGATAGCCGGGCATCGGGATGTCGCACGCTACGCCTTTGACCTGCCGCGTGGGGGTCCAGCGCACACGCAGATGCCCGCGTGCATCGGTCTCGTTGTGCGTGCTGCCGCCGAACCCGACGTAGTACGCCACCTCGGCGCGCACGATCTCCCACGGATTGCCTCTTTGCAGCCACTTGTCGGTGGTTTCGACCTGCCAGCCGTCGCGAATCTGCTGATCGAAGATGCCGAACTCGTAGCGGATGCCATAGCCGATGGCCGGGATTTCCAGCGTCGCGAGCGAATCCAGATAGCAGGCCGCGAGCCGGCCCAGCCCGCCATTGCCGAGCCCCGGCTCCTCCTCGATCTCGAGCAGCGTATCCAGGTCGACGCCGAGCGAGGCCAGCGCTTCACGCGCGTTGGCCTCGATGTCGAGGTTGGCGAGGTTGTTGCCGAGTTGCGGGCCGATCAGGAATTCGGCGGAAAGGTAGCAGGCTACGCGCGCATCGTTGACGGCGTAGGTCTGGACGGAGGCGGCCCAGCGCGCCAGCATGCGGTCGCGCACACTGTAGGCGAGCGCCATATACCAGTCGTGCGGCGAAGCGATGGCCGGATAGCGGCCGAGCAGACACAGCAGATTGTCGAGCACGCCGCGCTGCAGCGCGGCGGCGCTCAGGCCGGTGCGCGCCGCATCCGTGCTTTGCGGCGTGGTCGTGGTGGGAGCGTCGTCCATGGAGCTTTCCCCGGTGCATGCTGCGCGTGAGGTTCAGAAGGGCCGGACCCAGTCGGCGACCCCGGCGCGGTCCGTGGCGTGGGATGCGCATGGTGCAGGCGTGTCGGGCGCGCTGCGCAGGCGCTTCGATGATTGACGAGGTCCGGACCGCACCTGTAAGCGAACTTCTACGTCCGGGCATTTTTTGCCAGCCGACGAAGATTCATAACGCAGAATATGTTACTGCGCGAAGATTGCAAGGATGATCCGGCACCGTATTGCGCGGCCTGGAAAACCGCATGTTGTATTCAGGCCGCGATCCGATGTTCGTAGAACGGCCGGTCCCGATCGTCGAGAATCGCGTACAGCGCTGCCAGATCGTGCGGATCGGGATTCAACCATGCGTCGATATGCTCGGGCTTGATCGGAATGATGCAGCGATCATGGCCGGCGGCGGCAATCTCGGGTGGCGGATCATCGGTGATGGCGGCGAAGGACGAGAGATCGGGCTCGCCTTTGCCGCTCCAGCGTGACCATAGGCATGCGACCAGCATGTCGTGGGGCGGATTGGGGCTGAACTCCAGCCGGACGTTTTCATCTTTGTCGCCGGGCGCCAGTTCACGGCCTTCCATCCGCGCGCGCGATACGTTCTCATAGAACGAACTGGCCAGCACGAGTCCATGTGAGTAGCCAAATAGTGTCTTCCAGAAACCTTCGAGACTGTCGCGGCGAGCGTTGTACGTGCCCGGATAGCGGGTGTCGTACGATGCGGGCTTGCCGGCGAGGCGGCACTGATAGCGCATCGGTTTGACGACGCGCTGGCCGTTTTCCATCACCAGTACCGGCGCGTAGTAGCCTGGAAAGATGCGCGAGTCGGCTGCTTTGGGATCGACCCGGCGCAGATCGTCGAGGCGTTCGAGCGTGCGGTCGATCTTGTCTTTGGCGATCCGTTGGCTCTCGGTCGCCGCTTTGGTGACTTTGGTCTGCAAGGAGCGCTCGGCATCGGCGAAGCGGGTGCGCTGTTTGAACAGTTCCTGTTCGAGCTTTGCGGTCTGCTGCGACCGGAAGCGTTCGATCAGCGCCCAGACTTCCCGTTCCGCGTCGGACTGCGGTTCCGAGAAGGCGTCTTCCATCGCTTTGGGAATCCTGGCCTGATTGTCCTCAGCGCGTTCGAAGAAAAGCCGCGCGAATTCCTCGATGCTCATCTGCGCGCCGAACATGCGGACGTAGCGCCGGTAGTCCGCCAGAATCTGAGCCGAATAGCACATGGATGCCCTCCGTTTGCTGTTCCGATGATACGCATTCGCACGCTTGCGTCAGCAGAAGTTTCTGCTCGTCGTTTGCAACTTGCCCAGCAGATGGGACATATCGACGAGCCGCTGCGCGACGAGGTGCCGGACTTCTCCCTGACACTGCCACGTGCCGTACACGGCGAGCAGCGTGGCGCCCAACGCTTCCTTGCGCTGTTTTTCGAGCAGGCCCGGCCAGATGATCACGTTGACGTTGCCCGTCTCGTCTTCGAGCGTGACGAATACGACGCCCTTGGCCGTGCCAGGTCGCTGACGCACCGTCACCAGTCCACAGGCGCGCGCGAGGCGGCCGTCGCGATAGGTCCGCAGCGTCGAGGCCGGCATCAGCCGGTTCGCGAGCAATTGCGGCCTGAGCAGCTCCAGCGGATGGCGGTTCAGCGTCAGGCCGAGCGAGCGGTAGTCGGCGACGATGTCGTGCGCTTCGCTCGGTGCGCCCAGTTCGGGCGTTTCGTCCTGAGTCGCGGCGGCCGCGAGCATATCCTTGTCCGGCACCGCGGCGACCGACTGCCACAGCGCTTCGCGGCGGTTTCCCGCGAGCGCTGCCAACGCATTCGCATCCGCGAGCGCATGCAGGTCTTTGCGGTCGAGCTGCGCGCGGCGCGCGAGATCGTTGACGCTCGCGAACGGACGAACCGCGCGCGCGTTCTCGATCCGTTCGGCGGCGCCGTCCTTCATGCCGCGCAGCAGCGAAAGACCGAGCCGCACGGCAGGGCGCGTCGCCCCCGCACGGTGTTCGAGCGACGAATCCCAGCCGCTCACCGTCACGTCGACCGGCAATACCGTGACGCCGTGCCGCTGCGCATCCTGCACCAGTTGCGACGGCGAATAGAAGCCCATCGGCTGGCTGTTCAGCATCGCGGCGAGAAAGGCTTCGGGTTCGTGACACTTGAGCCAGCTGCTCGCATAGACGAGCAGTGCGAAACTGGCCGCGTGACTTTCGGGGAAGCCATATTCACCGAAGCCCTTGATCTGCTCGAAGATCGCCTCGGCAAAGGCCTGGTCGTAGCCGCGCTCCTGCATGCCGAGCACGATGCGGTCATAGTATTTTTCGAGCCCGCCTTTGCGTTTCCACGCGGCCATCGCGCGCCGCAGCTGATCGGCTTCGCCGGCGGTGAAGCCGGCCGCGAGAATCGCCACCTGCATCACCTGCTCCTGGAAGATCGGCACGCCGAGCGTGCGGCCCAGCGCGGTCTTCAACGCGTCGCTCGGATAGGTGACGGGCTCGAAGCCCTGGCGGCGCTGCAGGTACGGATGCACGGCGCCGCCCTGAATCGGACCCGGCCGCACGATCGCGACTTCGATGACGAGGTCGTAGAACGTCTTCGGCCGCATGCGCGGCAGCATGCTCATCTGCGCGCGCGATTCGATCTGGAATACGCCGACCGTATCGGCGGCTGAAATCATCGCGTAGGTCGCCGGATCTTCAGACGGAATGTCCTGCATTTCGAAGCGTTCGCCGCGCTGTTCCGACACGAAGTCGAGCGTGCGCCGGATCGCCGACAGCATTCCCAGCGCGAGCACGTCGACCTTCAGCAAGCCCAATGATTCGAGGTCGTCCTTGTCCCACTCGATCACCGAGCGCTCGGCCATCGCCGCGTTTTCCACCGGCACGAGCCGCGTGAGCTTGCCGCGGCTGATCACAAAGCCGCCCGAATGCTGCGACAGATGGCGCGGAAAATTCAGCAGCTGCGAGGCGAGCTTTGCCCAGGCCTGAATCAGCGGCTTGTCCGGATCGAGGCCGGATTCCGCGAAGCGCGCGAGCAGATCCTGGCGGCCATCGAACCAGTGATGCGACTTCGCGACCGCATCGACGATCTGCGGATCGACGCCGAGCGCCTTGCCCGTTTCCCGCAGCGCGCCACGCGGACGATAGGTCGACACCGCCGCCGCGATCGCCGCCCGGTCGCGGCCGTACTTGCGATAGATGTACTGGATCACTTCTTCGCGCCGCTGGTGCTCGAAGTCGACGTCGATATCGGGCGGCTCGCCGCGCTCTTTGCTGATGAAGCGCTCGAACAGCATGTTGCCGCGCGCGGGGTCCACTTCGGTCACGCCGAGGCAGTAGCAGACCGCCGAGTTCGCGGCCGAGCCGCGCCCCTGACACAGAATGTGCTGACTGCGCGCGAAGCGGACGATGTCGTAGACGGTCAGGAAATACGGCTCGTACTGCAAGTCCGCGATCAGTTCGAGTTCGTGCTCGATCTGCTGCTGCACGGGATGCGGAATCCCCGCCGGAAAACGCCGCTGCGCGCCGATATAGGTCTCCTGGCGAAGATACGAGGCCGGCGTATGGCCGGCCGGCACCAGCTCGTCGGGATACTCGTAGCGCAGCTCGTCGAGCGAAAACGTGCAGCGGCTCGTGATGTCGACCGTCGCGGCGAGCGCGTCTTCCGGGTACAGGTTGGCGAGCCGCAACCGCGAGCGCAGATGCTGCTCGGCGTTCGGCGCGAGATCGTAGCCGCACTCATGGACCGGCTTGCCGACCCGGATCGCGGTCATCGTGTCTTGCAGCGGCTTGCGCGAGCGCACGTGCATCACGACTTCGCCGAGTGCGACGACGGGCACGTCGCGGCTCTTCGCGACGAATTCGACCGCGCCGCGATGCATGTCGTCCATCGCGCGTTGATGCAGCACGAGGCCGACCCATGCGCGGCCGGTGAAGGTTTCGTCGAGCCATTCGACCTGTGCGTCGAGCGCGTCTTCGCTGGCCGGGAAATCCGGCACCAGAATCGCGAGGCAGTCGGGCATGCCGAGCAGGTGGCGATATTCCTTCTCCGGCCGCGACAGATCCTGCGGCGTGAGCCGGTATTCGCCCTTGGGCGCGCGCATGCGCGCGAGCGTGATCAGCTCCGACAGATTGCCGTAGCCGTTGCGGTTGCGGGCGAGCAGGATCAGGCCGAAGGCCGGCGAACCATCGGCATTGACGAGCCGGAAATACGAACCGACGATGAACGGCAGCTTCGCTTCCTTCGCCGCGACATGCGCGCGCACGACTCCCGCGAGCGAGCATTCGTCGGTGATCGAGAGCGCGGAGTAGCCGAGTTGCGCGGCACGCTCGGCCAGTTCCTCGGCGTGCGACGCGCCGCGCAAAAACGTGAAGTTGGAAAAGCAGAACAGCTCGGCATATGCCGGCAGCATCGTGAAGGTGGTGTCCATGGCCGTTCATCCGCGCATATCAGCCGCGCCTGTCAGCCGAACAGGCCATGAAGGAACCAGCGTTGCTCTTCTTCCGCGTCGCGGCTGCTCACGCGCTCGCGGTAGATCCAGTAGCAGCTCTGGTCGTCCGCCTGCGCGACGAAGTAGTCGCGCGTGACGAGTTCGCCGTCGAACCAGCCGCTCTCGATGCGCTCGCCCGGCGACACCATGCGCAACGGCGAGCCATAGAACGGGCGGTGCTGGCGCATCAACAGACGAACGGGCGTGTCGAGCATCCACGTCGGGCGTGGCAGATTCTGCGGCAGCGGTCCGAGCTTGACCGGCTGCGACACCGGCAGCCAGCGGTTCGCGATCTCCGGGCGATGATCGGCGCTCGGCGCGGGCTTCAGCACGTTCTCTTCGCCGAGCCGCGCGACCAGCAGTTCGAGCAGGCGCTCGTGGTCTTCCTGCGAGCCGCCCGGTTCGGGAAAGAGCGTCGCGGACGCGGGCGCGGCCGATTCGACGTTCGATGCGTCGAGCCGCAACGCAATCACGGGCGCGGCGAGCTCGATGCGATGCAGCCGTTCCTTTAGCAGCCGCATCAGATGTTCTTCGCGCCAGGTCGGCTCGCCGAGCGCGATGTCGATCGTGGTCGGCTCGATCGCATTGCGTCCGCGCTCGTGTTCGAGCGACAGGCGAATGCCGCTGACCGCGAGCTGCTTCGCGCACAGCCATCCGCACAGCTGCACGACGAGCCGCTGCGCGCCGAACACCGCGCCATCCGCGTGTTCGAGCCGGTCCGGCATCTCGATGCGCGCCGAGAACGTGGGCGGCAGTTCGAGCCAGTCGAACAGTTCGGGCGCGGTGCCGAATGCGCGGTCGAGCGAGTCGAGCAAATGTTCGCCGCAGCGGCGCTGCAAGCCGGCGCGGGGCAGGCGGCGCAGATCGGCGATGCGCTCG
This sequence comes from Paraburkholderia sp. JPY465, assembly GCF_050436725.1. Lineage (NCBI taxonomy): Bacteria > Pseudomonadati > Pseudomonadota > Betaproteobacteria > Burkholderiales > Burkholderiaceae > Paraburkholderia > Paraburkholderia sp. JPY465. The sequence continues at coordinate 1,882,296 of NZ_JBNDMT010000003.1, read as the reverse complement.
CAGCCGAGGCCCGTGAACCAGTCGGCGAACGGACGGACTTCGGGCACGGCGAGCATCGGCAGCGCGCAGAGGCGCTGTTCGAGCGACGCGAGCTTCAGCACGCGGCGGTTGCCGAACTTCGCGAGCAGCCACGCGCCCTGGCCGGTCGGCGCGGCACTGATGCGCGCGGTGAAGCCGAGCGCATTGAGAATGGCCTTCGCGTCGCGGCACAGCGCGAGCAGGCCGCCGAAGAGCCGCAGACTCGCGCCGATCTCGACGACCACCGTCGCCTCATCGAGCAGCGCGACTTCGGGTGAGAAGCGCATCAGCGCGATCCCCACCTCGCGATGGGCCGCCGCTTCGCGGCCGCTGTCGCGCTCATACATCTCGGTTTCCGGCGACAGCGTCAGCACGCCGCCGCGCTTCATGCCCGCACGCACGCCCGCCGAGCGCGCGGCGGGATCGGCCATGACCACCTTGTCTTTCTCCAGCACCGCGCAGCCATGCGCGGGCTCAGGCGACCACTTCGGTCTGAAGACCTCGAGCGGCAACTTTGGCAGATGAACGGCGAGAAAGACGCGCATGTCGGGAAAGCAGAACGGGTGTGGGTTGAAGGGGAATCGACAGGGGCTCTGCGCGAGCGGGCCCTCGTCGTTTCACGATGTCGATGGTCAGACCTTCGGCCGATGGCCTGAGCGCGAGCCGCAGCAGCGCGGGCGACGCGTCCTGCGCGGTGGCGAGCGGCCGCACCATGATGAACAGCGTCTCCGACGACTGCGCGGCCAGATGCAGACGGCGCAGCGACGACGCCTGCGCGTACTGCGCCCAGAAGATCAGCGCGCCGCAACTGCCGGCGCGCAGGATCTGCTCGGCGGACCACAGCGCGTCGGCGGTTTTCGGTGCATTGATGCGCAGCACCTGCTGCAGCGACAGGCCGATGTAGTTCAGCCCGAGGCCGTCCGGCGTATGCGGCGGCTGCACGAAGGCGACCGGACGCTCGCCGACGGCGCTGAGCGCCGGCTGCAACAGCCGCAGTTCGCCGACGCCGGCCTGCTGCACCAGCAGATCGACCAGCGCGCCGAGCGGCCAGCCGCCGCCGGGCAATTCCGCCGACAGGGCCGGATAACCGGTATCGACGCTGCGGCCGCGGCCAGCGCCAAGCTGGGACGCCCGCCACAAGGACGGGTGAATGGCTTCCGGTGCTGGCAGGGCGGTTGTCATTTGCGAAAATACCTGTATGGATATACAGTATCCTACATCGTTTTTAAGATATGGCGAATAGGCACTTTTTCGGGAGCGGATGAATGGACATGCGAGTGCGCAAGCCGGCCGGGCATCCGATGCCCGAGATCGCGGCGTTCGTGGCCGAACTGAAGGCGGTGTTCGGCGAGCCGGGCATCGATGAAGCGATTCGCCGCGGCAAGGCGGGCGAGCCGAACTTTCATGCGCGGGAAAACGGCCGCTCGGTGGGAACGGCGCGGCCGGCCGAGGCTAACGTCTGGCGCGTGGATCGCGCGGTGCGCGACCGCCATTACTGCGAGGGTTGCGACGGCTCGTGCGTTGGCAGCGCGAAGTCGTGCCGTCCATAATTGCAGCTGCCCTCAACCTCGGAGAACCCCATGCTGCGCACGTACCTCGGAAGTTGCCACTGCCAATCCGTGAAGTTCGAGGCTCGCATCGATTTCGACAAGGGCACGTCGAAATGCAATTGCAGTTATTGCAGCAGGCTGCGGTTCTGGCACGTGCAGGTTCGTCGGGAGGACTTTCGTCTGCTTTCGGATGAAGCCACGCTCAGCGAATATCAGGGGAAAAATGCGGTTGCGCATCACCCGTTCTGCCAGCGCTGCGGGGTTCACGTATTCGACCGCATCGATATGCCGAACGGCACGGGGTATCCGTATATCAACGTCAACATCATGTGTCTCGATGAACTCGATCTCGATGCAGCGTTGAACGCGCCCGTGACCTATCGCGATGGCTTGCACAACGACTGGGGCAATCCGCCCGAGCAAACAAGGCATCTTTGATTGCGCGGGTCAGGGCGCTCTTCGCGGATGGTGGGGAATGTCAGGCAGGTGAGCGTCAAGTTGATGGCGTTCGCACACGAACTGAACGAACTCGGGCTCGAACCGCGCAGGATCATCGAGCGTGCCGGCGTAGAGGGTCACTATGTCCGGTGCATGATGCGGCGTGCCGAACAGCAGGCTGCCGCAATGAGCGCAGAAGTTGCGCGTCGTCGGCATGCCGCTGCCGCCGGTCTTCGTATAAGGCCTGACGTCGCCTTTGAACGAAAAGCCGGCGGCTGTCACTACGACGACCGGCAACCCTGCGGAACCGGAAGCGCGCTGACAATCGCGGCAATGGCAGATCAGTTGCGCGAGTGAATCACCGTGAGCTTCGTATTGCACCGCGCCGCATAGGCACCGGCCCGTCCAGGGACTCGACATCGATCTTCTCCGGTTCAAATGCTCTCGCTGTTTGCGCTGTTTGCACTGTTTGGTTGGAGAGCCTAAGAATACGCGCGGCGGACGGTAGATTACCAGCGCTCAGGTTCTTGGCGCATAGACATTACACCAGCCGTCCGCCGCAACCGATTTGCCGGGGAACATCGGGCACGGTCCGGCGGCCTCGCCCGCTGCGCCGGTATAGAAGCGACAGTTCGCGCAGGTCTGGCCCGCGTGGTACTTGGGGAACTTCGCGGTGTCGACGCTGCTCGCTTTCGCACGATAGCCGAGCGAGCCTGCGGTGGCGTCGTTTTCGTCGACGGGCGGCGGCGCGGCGAGCGCGAGGTCGGCGCTGGCGAGCGCGGCGCACACGCCCGCGGCCTGAAGAATGAAGTGTCTGCGATTGTGAGAGACCATGATGGTGTCCTGAGAAAAGAAATGGGTCGTCCACGCCGCATTCCATTCGATCGAAGCGGCGTGGCGTTGCAATGCAGTGCGATGCAACGTGTCAGTGGCGCGGTCCCGCATTCAGCGGTGTGGTCGAGGATTGCGCGGCCTGCGCGGTCAGCTTCACGTTGCCGGTGTCGTAGCCATTCGTATAGAGCAGGAAGGCCATCAGATCGGCGTACTCCTCGTCGCTCATCTTGCCGGGATGATCCGCGGGCATGTTGGTCGACATGTACTGATAGATGCCGCCGATCGTCAGATGCGAGTTCGCCGCTGGCGCGAAGGCCGGTCCGCTCAACGAAGGCGCGGTGTTGCCTTCGAGCTTCTCGCCGTGGCATTTCGCGCACGAATCGGCATACAGATGTTCGCCGTGGGCGACCTGATCGTGATCGAAAGACGGTGCCTCGGTCGTCGCCGCGACCTTGATGAAGCCGCCGGCGGCCGGCATGCCGCTCGCGCGCCATACGTCCGCACGCGGCGACGGCTGCGTCGGGCCGTCGAGATAGCGCGCGGCACTGCGCACGAGGCTCGCGTGAGGGGTCGCCGAATCGGTCGCGATCGTGGCTGGTAATGCCCAGTTGCGCGTCAGCGCCGCGAGCCGGCCATCGCTGCGCAAGCGCACGAGCGCTTCATCGATGCGCTTTTGCAACTGCTGCGTGCCGGGTCCCGATGCGAACACGAGTTTCCAGTCGGCATAAGGCGATTCGGCGGCGGCGACGTCGAAGTGCTGCTGCGGGTGCGCACGCCGATATGCGACCACGGCCGGGTACCAGACGATCGCGCGTTGCGCGCGTCCTTTCGCGACGGCGTCGACGGTCAGCCTGGAGGTGGTTTCCAGATCGAAGCGCGCGTTCTTCTGCTGGACCGCGATCAGTTGCGACGGGCTCGACCAGGTGGCCGCAATCGTGATCTTGCCGTCCGGCGCCGCGACGCTGGGGTTGGCCGCATGGGTGCCGCGCAGCGTGACGCTGACATAGCCGGAGTGCAGATAGCCCTCGGAAAATAGCAGCTGCGAGTCGGAGCCGTCGGCCACGCTCGAACGCGGAAAGCCCGCGATCACATCGCAGTCGCGCTGCAGCGATTTGGACAGCTCGCGAGCGGAGATGCCGTCGTCGCCGCCGTCGTCATCGATGCCGCGCGACGCGAAGGTCGCGGCGATGCCCGCGGCGTTCAACACCGCACGTGCAACGGACTTGTCCAGCTCGGCCGAAGGGCTGCCTGGCATCGTGCATACGCGCACGCTGGACGACGTCTGCGTGGCCGCGTGGACGGCAACCTGCGCGGCGCCGGCGACGAGCGCGCCGGCGAGAGCAACCTGAGTGAGTCGAATGTTCATGATGGTGCGTTCCTGTGATGGCGGGAACACCGCGCCCGCCTGAACTGCGTGCGGGCGCGGAGAGATGCAGCTGCGAGAGTCGGAGGTGCAGAACGATGAGGGTGCAGTGGCTGCGCTCAGCTGCGATCGAGCGCGAACACATACAGCGTGCCGCCGCGCGGAACGTCCTTCGCGACGTCGGCCATCGGGCCGCCCCAGATCGGATTCGCACCGCCGTAGCCCGCCAGCACGGCCACGTATTCCTTGCCATCGACTTCGAACACGGAAGGTTGCGCGACGATGCCGCTCGCGAGTTGCGGGCTTTCCCACAGCACCTTGCCCGTGGTCACGTCGAACGCGTACAGATGGCCGTCGAGCGAGCCGCTGAAGGCGAGGCCGCTGGCCGTCGTGGCGACGCCGCCGTTCCAGGGCATTTTGGTCCAGTGACCCCACAGCTTCTTGCCGGTATTGACGTCGATGGCCTGAAGCTCGCCATAACCCTGGCTGCCCGGTTCAGGCTGGATCTCGAAGCCTTCGCCGAGGTAGGGCAGGCCCTCCATGTAGCTGACCGACTTGCCGGACAGGCTCATGCACGCATGCAGCGACGGCACCACCGCGATGTGCCGCTCGGGATCGTAGGAGGTCGACCACCAGTTCTTGCCGCCGAGAAAGCTTGGGCAGGTGTTGATCGTCGTGCCGGCCTTCGGAAACCGGCTGGCGTCCTGAACCGGTTTGCCGTCGGCGGTGTAGCCGGTCACCGACAGCGCCTTGACGAACGGTTCCGCGTAAATCAGCTTGCCGGTCTTGCGGTCGATCGCGTGGAAGAAGCCGTTGCGGTCGGCATGGATGATCGCGTCATACGGCTTGCCCTTGTAGCTGATGTTCGCAAGGACCGGCGTGTTGACGCCGTCGTAGTCCCACGTGTCGTTGTTCGTGTATTGGTAGTGCCACTTCAGCTCGCCGTTCTTCGGATTGAGCGCGAGCAGTGAATCGGAGTACAGGTTATCGCCGGGACGCAGCGCGGCGAGCCACGGCCCCGGATTGCCGACACCCCAGTACAGCGTCTGCGTGGCTGCGTCGTAGGTGCCGGTCAGCCACGCCGCGCCGCCGCCATGTTCCTGCATGCCGTCGGGCCATGTGTCGCTGCCTTTCTCACCGGCACTCGGGATCGTATAGCGCTTCCAGATGATCGAGCCGTCGTCGGGATTGAGCGCGGCGATATAGCCGCGAATCCCATATTCGCCGCCCGACGTGCCGACGACGATCGCGCCGTCGAGCGCGAGCGGCGCAAGCGAGAACGCGTAGCCGAGACCCGGCTCGAACATCTGCTTCTTCCACACGAGGTTGCCGCTCTGCGCGTCGATCGCGGCCACCTCGCCGCTCAGCATCGCCACGTAGACGTTCTTGCCATACAGCGCGACGCCGCGATTCACGACGTCGCAACAGGCGGTCTTGAACGATTCCGCGCCGAGCTTCGGCTCGTATTTCCACAGCTGCGTGCCGGTTTTGACATCGAACGCATAGACGTTGTCCTTTGGCGTACTGACAAAAAGGTATCCGCCGTTGACGATCGGGGTTGCTTCGAAGCCCTGCTTGAGTTCCGCGGGGAAGCGATAGCTCCAGGCCTGCTTGAGTCCGGCGACGTTCGATGCATCGATCTGCTTCAGAGGGGAATGCGACTGGCCGCTATAGCTGCGGTAATAGGTCAGCCAGCCCGGGTCGCTTTGCGCTTGAGCGAGGCGCTCGTAGGTCACCGCGGGATAGTCCGGGGCGGCGCCCACCGGAGCCACGTTCAGTGCCATCGCGATCGCGATGCTCGCTCCAAGGACAGCCAGCCGGCCAGCGGCGGGCGAACGGTTCTTCATGGTCGTCTCCTGAGTGTTTGTCGATGCAGTGCCGGGAGAGGCGTCGCCCCTTCGTTCCGTGCGATCCGGTTGCGATGCCGTTACTGCAAGTGGCATGCCATTTTTGTGAACGAGTCCGAAAGGGCGGCGCGCCTGAAACGCGCTGCGGGACATCTCGCCCGCATGGCGCTCCATCTGTTGCGTCCCGGTACAACGCCGGACGATGGAGTGTTGAGAAACAGCACAATCGCGGCGCTCGCGCGCATCGCTCGGGGCGGGGGCGACGCCAGCAGCGCGGATCAAGCGCCACTCGGGGTGACTCCGCATATCGCAACGCGTAGGGATTTGCGGTAATACAGCCTCTTCGCTTCGCGACCGCCGATGAAATGAATGGCCTGGAGCTTGCTTAAGGAAACGGAGAAAAGTCTGGCAAGGTACCAGGCTCTGCTGGAGGGAGACAATGCGCGATGACGTTCATCCGGCCGTGACTCAGACGGCCGTCCGGTCCAATGACTTTCCCGCACCGGCGATTCAGAAAGCACACGAACGGTCCGAGACGTTTGGTCTGTGCGCGTCGGCGCGACCGGATTACGAGGTTCTTTCGAACGCGGGACTCGTGCTCAAACGCGAGCAGAACCGGGTGCTGTGCGCGCACGCGATGCCGGTGATGGAGACGCTGCGCGAGCAGATCGCCAACACGCAAAGCATGATCGTGCTGACCAATGCCGAAGGACTGATCCTGCATTCGATCGGCGACGACGACTTCCTCGCGCGCGCGGAGAAAGTCGCGCTGCGGCCCGGCGCGAACTGGGCCGAGGACCGCCAGGGCACCAATGCGATCGGTACGGCGCTGGCCGAGCGCTGCGCGATGGTCGTGCACGGCGACCAGCATTACCTCGCGGCCAACCGCTTCCTGACCTGCTCGAGCGTGCCGATTCTCGATCCGTATGGCGACGCGATCGGCGTACTCGACGTGACGGGCGATTACCGCAGCTATCATCAGCACACGATGGCGCTCGCCAAAATGTCGGTGCAGATGATCGAGAATCATCTGTTCACGACCACCTTTCACGAAACGCTGCAAGTGTCCTTCCATAGTCGTCCGGAGTTTCTCGGCACGCTGATGGAAGGCATCGTCGCGTTCACGAGCGACGGGCGCTTTCTGTCGGCCAACCGCAGTGCGCAGTTCCAGCTCGGCATGCCGCTCGCCGGGCTGCGCGCGCATACGTTGTCATCGTTGTTCCAGACCACCAGCGCGCAACTGATCGATCGTGCGCGCGCGAGTCTCGACCCGCACCTGCTGCTCAACCTGAGCAGCGGCGCGGTGGTCTGCGCGCGCGTGCAGTTCAGGCGGGCGTCGCTGGCCGAAGGCAGCCGCCCGGTCGCCATGCACGAGGGCGCGCGGGCGGCGGCGCGCGAAGAGCCGCCGCCCACCGCTGCCGGGCTTTCACGTCTGAGCTATCTCGACACGGGCGACCCGCAGGTCGCCGCGGTCATTGCGAAGGTCAAAAGGGTGATCGGCAAGGACATTCCGATCCTGATCAATGGCGAGACCGGCACGGGCAAGGAACTGCTCGCGCAGGCGATTCACAACGATTCACCGCGTCACGCGGGGCCGTTCGTCGCCGTCAACTGCGCTTCGATCCCCGAGACGCTGATCGAATCCGAGCTGTTCGGCTACGAGGAAGGCGCATTCACCGGAGCGCGCCGCAAAGGCGCAATCGGCAAGCTGCTGCAGGCGAACGGCGGCACGCTGTTTCTCGATGAGATCGGCGACATGCCGTATTCGCTGCAAGTGCGGCTGCTGCGCGTGTTGCAGGAACGCGTCGTCAACCCGCTCGGCTCGACGCGCAGCATTGCGGTGGACGTCGCGATCATCTGCGCGACGCACCGGGACCTGCGCGTGATGATCGCGCAAAACCGCTTCCGCGAGGATCTCTACTACCGGCTCAATGGCCTCGTGGTGCGTCTGCCGCGGCTGCGCGAGCGGACCGATCTCGCGGTCGTGATCCAGAAGATGTTGCTGCGCGAATCGCTCGCCAGCGCGAACGGGCACCCGCTTCACGTCGCGCCCGACGTGATGGCGATGTTCGAGCGCTGTCCATGGCCGGGCAACTTCAGGCAGCTTGGCAATCTGCTGCGCACCGCGGCGGCCATGGTCGACGCGGACGGCGAGATCCGGCGCGAGCATTTGCCCGATGACTTCTTCGATGACCTGCGCTGTGACGTTGCGTCGAGCGGCGCGGCGGATACGCGAGGCGCGGGCGGTGCGTCCGTGCCGGAGTGCGCGCGCCTCCAGGACGTGACCGTGTCGGTGATTGCCGCGGCGCTCGCGCGGCATGGCGGCAATGTGTCGGCGGCGGCGCGCGAGCTCGGCGTGTCGCGCAACATGATCTACCGGAAGATGCCCGCGGTCGAGCCGGGTCGTGCGGTGGACGACTTTTGAGCCCATCGCGCCGCTTGCATCGGCACTTCTGTTTCGCTCACGTGCTGTCGCACCGCTGTTGCATCCCGCAACGGTGGTGCTCCAAAAATCAACACTGCCCGTCTCCCGAATGCCCCCCGCCTCGCGTGACGACACCGGCATATCCTTTGCTTTGAAGGGAGCGGCCGCGCATCGAGTGCGGTTTTTCATCCAATCGCAAACAAGGAGACATGCCATGCAATGGATCACCCCGTCGTATGCCGAAGTGCGTTTCGGCTTTGAAATCACGATGTACATCGCCAATCGCTGAGCGGGCCGCGGCGTGCCGCCCGCGCTGCACGTAGTGCGCCGCGGGCGGCGCACGCAACGAACGACCATGAACACACTGGGATCGCGATGAACAAGCGTGATTCGAATAGCGGCGTGCCGCTGCGCCCCCGTCTGAGCAGCGTCTTCCGCCTGCAGTGGGAAGCGGCGCAGGACGCCTACGTGCTGCTCTATCCCGAAGGGATGGTGAAGCTCAACGCTAGCGCCGGCGCGATCCTCGCGCGTTGCGACGGAGAACACGAGCTCGACGACATCATCGGCGAACTCGAACGGCTTTTCGGCACGTCCGAACTTGCGCCCGACGTCTACCGCTTTCTCGATCATGCGCGGCTGCGCGGCTGGCTGGATTGACCAGCCCCAGGACTTGTGCGCGTCCCACGCAGATTCGATCGAGAAAGATGTTCGATCATCTCGAACGATTTCATCGCCCGGATCGTACGGCATTTCCATCGAAACGGCGCATCATTGAATCGCAGTAACTCACCTGACTCATTGGAGAAAGTTATGACGCGATTTCATGGCAAATCTGTATTGATCACTGGCGGTAGCAGCGGAATCGGTCTCGCCGCGGCAAAGGCGTTCGCCGCGGAAGGCGCACGGGTCGTCATCACGGGCCGTGACAGCGCGGCGCTCGAAGAGGCGAAACGAGGGCTTGGCGCCGACGCGGTGGCGGTTCGCAACGACACAGGATCGGTTGCGGCCGCGCGCGAGCTCGCCATCGCGATCGGCGATGCAGGCATCAAGCTCGATGCGGTCTTCATCAACGCGGGCGCTGCAAAGTTCGCGCCCTTCACTGACGTGGACGAAGCGCTCTGGGACGCGAACTTCAATATCAACGTCAAGGGCGCCTATTTTCAGATCCAGTCGCTGCTGCCGCATTTGAACAAGGGTGCTTCGGTGGTGATCAATGGCTCGATCAACGCGCACATCGGCATGCCCGGTTCATCCGTTTATGCGGCCAGCAAGGCTGCCGTGATTTCGCTCGCCAGGACCTTGTCCTCGGAGCTATTGCCGCGTGGCGTGCGCGTGAATGTGGTGAGCCCCGGGCCAGTGCAAACGCCGCTGTACGGCAAGCTCGGCCTGGACGCCGATACCCTGAAAGCGACTGCCGCTCAAATTCTCAATCAGATTCCGCTGGGACGCTTCGGCACGCCTGAGGAAATCGCCGCCACCGTGTTGCATCTGTCGTCACCCGAATCGGCGTTTATCGTCGGCACGGAGATCATCGCTGATGGCGGGATGAGTCAGCTTTAAACGACGCGATCGAATCTGATGCGCTCTCAAGTGCGGTCCAACAGCGGGCCGAAGATGTGAATCAGGTTTCCCTCCGGATCGCGCAGCATGGTTGAGCGCCGCTCGGCGCTCAACGGCTGGTCTGCCCACACCATGTCCACCCGATGCTCCTCCAGCAAGGCCGTGGTCGCCTCCAGGTCGTCGGTTTCGAACACCATCGCCTTGAGGCCAAGCACCGCAAGATGATCCGGCGGGGTCGTGCGGTCCACCGGACGTTGCACCGCGCTTGCGCGTGCCACCAGTTCAATGCGCAAACCGGCAGCCTCGAGGATTGCGTAGTCCGCGCCTCCCGCGTCGAAACGGCCGCGCCCGGTCACGACGAAACCGTGCCGGGATTCGTACCACGCGACCATCGCGCTCAGGTTGCTCACGGCGAGCGCGACGTTATTGAGTCGCAGACCGCGAACCGGAGGCAGCATCAGATGAGCCTTGTACATGACCGAGGTTTCCTACTTTGCACGCGCGAAGCGCGCGCGATCGTGCGGGGTGGAGAAGTCGAGCACCGGTCCAAGCGGCACGATGCCCGTGGGGTTGATCCCACGATGGCTTTCGTAATAGTGCCGTTTGATGTGCTCGAAATTGACCGTTTCCGCGACGCCCGGCATCTGATAGATATCGCGCGTATAGGCGGAAAGGTTGGGGTAGTCGGCGATCCGATGCAGGTTGCATTTGAAGTGACCGACATAAACGGCGTCGAAGCGTATCAACGTCGTGAAGAGACGGATGTCCGCTTCGGTGAAGGTGTCGCCAGTCAGAAAGCGTTGTGTCGAGAGCCGCTCCTCGAGCCACGCTAGCGTTTCGAACAGCGGCTTGACGGCTTCCTCGTACGCGCTTTGCGTTGTTGCGAAGCCGGACTTGTAGACGCCGTTGTTCAACGTGTCGTACACACGGCCGTTGATTTCGTCGATCTCGCGTCGCAATGGCGCCGGATAGTAATCGCCAGGCGTGGCGCCCAGAGCGTCGAAGGCCGAGTTCAACATACGAATGATTTCCGACGATTCGTTATTGACGATCGTCTTCTGCTGTTTGTCCCACAGCACGGGCACGGTGACGCGTCCGGTGTAGTGCGGGTCGGCGGCGGTGTAGACCTGATGCAGCAAGCTTGCGCCGTTGACGGTATCGGGCACGGTGCCGGGCCCCTCGGCAAAGGTCCATCCGCGCTCGAGCATCAGCCAGTGGACCACCGACACACTGACCATCTCGTTCAAGCCCTTGAGCGCCCGCACGATCAGCGCGCGATGTGCCCACGGGCAGGCGAGGCTCACGTACAGGTGGTATCTGCCAGCTTCAGCGCGAAAGCCGCCACGCCCGCTGGGCCCCGGCGAGCCGTCGGCGCTCAGCCAGTTGCGAAACGCGGCGTCCTTACGGACAAAGCGACCGCCCGTCGACGCCGTGTCGTACCAGCGGTCTTGCCATTCACCATTGACCAGCAGGCCCATGTCGTTGCTCCTTGTTCGCGAGACGTTCAGGTTGGTTACAGCATGATGGACCATCAGGATGGTATTGCCGTACGATCGTCCCGATGAACACGTTCGACGGAGTGGAACATGTTGTCGGCGGAAGAGCTTGCATTGCTGGAAGCGATTCGGGAAACCGGGAGCCTGTCGCGCGCGGCCGCGCAACTGGGCAAGGCGCCGTCAACTGTGTCGCATGCCGCGCGCCAGCTCGAGAGCCGCTTCGACGCATTGTTGTTCGATCGCCGGCGCTACCGGTTGCAGCTTACTCCGGCTGGGCATGCGCTGGCGGAGGAGGCGGGCCGGCTCATGCAGGACGTGGCTCGCATGACTCAGCGGGTTCGGCAGATCGCGAGCGGCTGGGAGGACCGGTTATGGATCGTGACCGACGAGATCATCGAGTTCGAGCTTGTGATGCCAGTCGTCCGCGCATTCGACGCGTTGCAGTCGGGGGTAAAACTCCGGGTCACCCATGAAGTGCTCGGCGGCACCTGGGAGGCGCTGCGCGAAGGTCGAGGCGACCTGGTTGTCGGGGCGACGAACGAACCCCCGGCGATCCCCGGCCTACGGTGGTTCGAGCTGGGTGTGATGGAGTGGGTGTTCGCGGTCGCGCCGCGTCATCCGCTGGCAGCGGCCAAAGGTCCGCTCAGGCGCGAAGATATCGCGGCCCATCGTGCCGTCGTCGTGGCCGATTCGTCGAGAATGATGCCGGGCCGCGCCTATGGCGTGGTTGGCGGCCAGGCTTCGCTGGCCGTTCCCAGCATGCGCGCGAAGATTCTGGCTCAGCGTGACGGGCTCGGGGTCGGCTGGCTGCCGAGACGCAGGATTGCGGCGCTGCTCAAGCGAGGCGAACTCGTCGAGAAAGGCACGGCCGATCCCCGTGAACCCAACGTGCTCTACGTTGCCTGGCGCGGCGACCACGAAGGCCGAGCGCTTCAATGGTGGTTGGAGCAATTGCGTCAACCGCGTCTGGCCAAACGATTGGTGAACGGACTGGATCTGTTTGCATAAGCGATCCGCATAGCTGCATGGGCAGCTTTCCCATGCGAGGTCGCGTAGGTCACCCCTCGATAGAAAGCGATAGCGTCGCGATGACACGACAACGATTCCGCATTCGTTGTCCGTGTGACCGTTCATGTCTGTGACACGCGCAAACGATAAATTTCGCGGGTCGAAGGGCAGGAACACTCGGAATTCATTTGCCACGGCATGAAGCCGATGCAATGCGCTGCATTGGAATGGAGTCAATGAGAACATCGCCATCCCGAATCGCCATCGCCGTCTCCGCTGCAACGTTGTCGCTCGCCACCGGGGCGAATGCGCAACAGACTGAACCCGCGGCCACTCAGCAGACCGAGGCACCGGTCACTCTGGGACCCATCGTTGTCAATGCGACGAGACCAGCGGCCGCTCCCGATAACGTGGACGACCCGGAACAGATCGTGGGCGTCAGCAAGACCGGCACTCCGCTCGGCGACCTGCCGATGAGCGTGGAGGTCGTTCCGCGCGGCATTCTCGACGAACAAGGCGCCATGTCGTTGCAGGATGCGATCCGCAAAGGCAACGTGTCCGGAGTGAACTACGGCGGTACCGATTCGAAGGGCTTCACCGACCACTTCATGATCCGAGGCCTGCAGGCGCAGACCTATGACGACGGTTTTTCGGACGGCGACCAGGTCAACGGCCCAATGCATTCGCTGCTGGGCGTCGAGCGCATCGAGGTGCTCAAAGGTCCGGGCTCGGCGCTGCTCGGCAGCGGTCCTCCGGGCGGCTCGATCAACCTGATCCACTACACGCCGTCCGCGCAGTTCCATTGGGGCGGCGATATCCAGGCCGGCTCTTTCGGTACGGTCAACGCGAGTGGCTACGTCACCGGTCCAACCGGCATCGACGGACTGAACTATCGTGTCGACGCCAGCGCCGGCCGCTCGGACGGCTACCGCGACCTGGCATCGTGGAACAGGGAAATCCGGCCCGATCTGCAATGGAAAATCGGCGACCACAAGGTTGAATTCTCGATCGACGCGCAGGAGTACATGGCAACGCCCGACTCATACGGGATCATCTACTACAAGGGTGCGCCGATTCGCAATGTCCCGTTCAACGCCAAATATTCGACGCCCTTCGCGAACGCGCACGGCAACTACGTCCGTGCCACGCTGACGGACGAGTGGCGCATCAGCGATTACCTGACGATCAATAATCGCCTGTCATACATGCACCACACGCTGGACTTCTACAGCAACGGCGACAGCACGCACGCGAAGGTCAAGGGCAACGCATTCGTCGGCCGCCAGTTGCGCGATCAGGACGATTCGCTCAACACGTTCGACTACCAGTTCGAACCAGTCTGGAAATTCTCGACCGGCAGCATCCGCCATACGCTGCTGACAGGCTTCGAATACCTGAACCAGGATCTCAACAGCGCGAAGACGACAGCAGACCTTCCGGGCATAAGCGACATCTTCGCGCCGGTGCCGCTGGAAACATCCATCGCAAGCCTGCACTTCCAGTGCGCGCCGTCTCACTCGTGCCAGAACGATCATGTGAGCGCGAACTTCTACAGCCTTTATGCGACCGATCAGGTGGACGTGACGGACAGGTTCAAAATCCGCGCAGGCGTGCGCAAGGACTGGTTCGGTACGTCGCTGACCCTGAACCCGGTCCCCGGCGAGCCGAATCGTACGGCCAACGACGGCATCACGCTGGTTCCCGGCAACACGTATACGCGCAACGATGCCCCGACCAGTTGGAGCGCCGGGATGTTGTACAAGCTGACGCCGTGGATGACGCCGTACTTCGGCGTATCGCGCAGCTATCTCGCGAACTTCAACTCCGAAAACACGGCTTTTTCCATCGGCCCACCGGAATCAGCGCTGCAATACGAGCTGGGCATAAAGTGGTCGTTCTACGACGGGCGCTACGTGCTCAACACCGCGCTGTTCGACGTAAAGCGGGAACACGTGGCGACCCCGTTCGGTGAAGACCAACTCGCGTTCGATTCGCAGCGCACGCGCGGCGGCGAGGCTTCGTTCGACGCGGATCTCACGTCGAACTGGCACGTGTACGCGAACTTTACCGGACAGCAGGCGCACATCACCTATAGTCCGGACACTCCCGGTGCGGTCGGGACCGCCCCGCAGGGCGTGCCGGCCTTTATGGCGAACCTGTGGACGACATACCGCTTCAGCCTCTTCGGCAAGACAGGTTTTCATGCTGGTGCCGGCATCGACTACATGAGCCGGATGACGAACGGCTTTGCCAACGGCTACGACTGGGCACCGGCCTCCGTGATCGCGAACCTGCAGTTCGGTTACGCGGAGCGTCACTGGGGAGCCGATCTGAACATCGACAACGTCACCAACCAGCGCTACTTCATCGCCACCAATGTGGTCGGTGCCTATCTCGGCTCGCCGTTAGCCGCGTACGTTCGCCTGCACGCGGACTTCTGATCGTGGACGACAGCGGGCGGCTGTCCATCTGGACAGCCGCCCGGCGATGGCAGCTACTGCGTGTGCAGCGCGACGGGCGATGCGAACCCTCGATCAATCGTCATCGTCGTCGGCAGCGGCGACCGTCTTCGTCCCTTCAGCAGACATCTTCGTGTAGATCGAATGCGGCGCCGGATACGGCTTGTCGCCCATCACGCCGGTCCACAGCACGCGGTTGAAGAGTTCCGGCGGAACACGATCCTCCTTGGAGAAATCGAAGCCCTTCGTCACGCTTGCCCAGTAAGTCGCGTCATGCAGCGGATGAATGTCCGGACCCTGTGCGTACTGATTGCCGTCGTTGCCGGCGGATGCCGGGCCGGTGGCAACGTTGCCCACGTTCGTACCCCTCAGGATCGTCGACGCGACGGCAGTGTAGGTCCACGAACCGTCCGAGCCAGTGTCGAAGACGTCGGCCATCGGTTGCGCATATGCGGTGTTCAGATTGATGTGCTGGGTGCCGAGCACGTCTTCCATGGTACGGATCGCGTTCACCTGGCTGTACGCGGTGCTGACAACGGCGTTCTTCTTCACGTATGCGCCAACGACGTAGGCCGGCGCGCGGTGCGAGTCGACGTGATCCGAACCGGCCTGCGAGTCGTCCTCGACCACCACGATCAGTGTCCTTTTCGCGTACGGGCTGTGTGCGACCGTCTCGATCAGCTTGCCCACCGCGAAGTCGTTGTCCGCTTGCTCCTGTTCAGCCGTCCCCATCTGACCGACGTTCTGCGCATAGCTGCCGGTGTGATCGGAACCCATGCGGACGAATTCAAACGACGGCAGACGGCCGTTCGCGACGTACTGCTGGAACTCGCGGTTCCATTCGAGTTCGCGGAAGGTGTCCGGATAGGCCTGGTCGAAGCCGCGGTAGTACGGGTCCGTCAGCGTGACGAGCGACGGCTTGAGCGGGTACGCCTGAATGTTGCCGGCAGCAAACGGGTTGAGGAGGGGGCTCGCGATCGTGCCGATCGAGCCGCTGTTGTTGACCATGCCGCCGTAGTTGCGGACCGTACCGCCCGCTTGCAGCACCGCGTCATAGATGCTCGCCTTCTGGTAGCCGAACGGCGCATCCGGGACCGAAATATCGGCGATACCCGGCAGCGCGTTGGCAGTGCCGCCCGGCAGCGACGACGTAACCGTGCTGTAGGCCCCGCCGGAGGCACCGTCGCGCATCGCGGTGGTGGCGAGGCCAACCGGCAGACCGCGATTGGCGCCTTCGGATTCATACGACATGCCGCGGCTCACGCCAGCGTAGTTTTCCTGCTGCGACACTTCCTCGGTCGGCGTGACGTGCGCGTGCTGCACCCACGACCAGCCATCCATCGAGCCGTCGCCCGGATCGGCGAAGTTGTCGATCGTGGCGAAATTGCTAGCGATATTGTGGAAGTTCGGCGTGGTGGCCTTGCCATACATCGTCAGCGACGGATCCCCGTTCGAGCCGTTGCCGAGGTCGCCGAGAATCTGGTCGAACGTCCGGTTTTCCTTGACGACATAGATCACGTGCTTGATGTGATCGTGCAGGAAATTCATCGTCTGGCGATCGCTTTGCGATTCTCTGACCGAATAGTGGTTGTTCTCATCGACCTGGCTGGTCAGCCGCGCAAGCACGTCGCCCCTCGGGACCGGTGCGCTCACGAGGCTGCTCTGTTCGAGACCGAACTGGTACTGGGCCGTTGTGCCCGACGTGTAGAGCGGGTTCGGGCCGGTGTTCGACTTGCCGTTGATGATGTACATCTGCGAGCCGTCGGCGCTCAGCGTGACGTCCTTGGGCGCATACGCGGTCGGGATCAGGCCGGTGACGTGGTAGCCCTCGTTGCCATCGAGCGAGATCACGGCGATCGAGTTGTCGCCGTTGTTGACCGCATACAGGGTTCGCCCGTCGCGCGATACGGTTACGTTGACCGTGTCACGGCCGCTGTACTTCCTGTTGCTGCCGCTGCCCTCATCATTGCCGTCGCCGGACTGGCTAGCGATGTCGATCGTCTTCTCGACCCGGTGGCTGGCCGTATCGATGACCGCGACCTGGTCGGTATTCGCCACGGCGACGTAGAGCTTGGACTGATCCGGCGAGAGGGTCATTCCGTACGCATTGCCTTTCACCGGAATGCGAGTGATGAATTGCGGCGCGGCCGGGTTCGACAGGTTGAGCACCACGACTTCACGGTCGCGCACCGACGAGATGAACGCCGTGTCGTCGGATTTCAGCGCAACGGCCCACGGGTATTCGCCGCCGGCAACGCCCTGCGTGCCCGACGTATTGAACGGGCGCAGATCGTATTCCGACATGACGGTGTTCGATGTCGTGTCGATGATGGTGATCGAGTCGTTGTAGTTGTTGGCAACGACGAGAATCCTGCCATTGCCGGAGAGAGCGAGACCACCGGCGTTCGGCTTCACGCCCGACCCGACACCCTTGCTGTGGTTCAGGGCGATGGCTGCGGTTTGTGACCATTGGGCCGACGGAAGAGCCGACGGGCGGCTATAGACATAAACCGCGTCGTCCGCGCCACCGGTGCCGTACAGGGTCTGGTTGCCATTCCATGCGAGGCCATCGAACGCATTGTTCTGGTGGATGGCCTGCACGAGCTTCGGGGCGGCCTTGTTGGCGCCCGACACGTCGTAGATGAAGATGTACTGGGTCGAGTCAGTCTTGTCCAGCGTGCTGTTGCTGGCACCCGTGTAGACGGTGTTATAGCCCGCCGTAATCACGGCCAGTGTGTTGCCGTCCGGGCTGAGTTGCGAC
Source organism: Paraburkholderia sp. JPY465 (assembly GCF_050436725.1). Classification (NCBI taxonomy): domain Bacteria; kingdom Pseudomonadati; phylum Pseudomonadota; class Betaproteobacteria; order Burkholderiales; family Burkholderiaceae; genus Paraburkholderia; species Paraburkholderia sp. JPY465. Next base: position 1,864,537 of record NZ_JBNDMT010000003.1, on the reverse strand, counting down.
TTGATCGCACCGCTGACGATCTGGGTCGGCTTGGCCGAAAGCTGCGGGTTGAGCAACTGCTGCACGGCACCTGGTATGGCTCGCGGAGAAATGAATTGCCCAGTCGGCAGAAGCTCCATGTCGCCCTGCGGCGCCGCAAATGCAATGCAGCTTGTCAATAGTCCTAATGCAAATCCAGATTGAATGAGATTTCGATGCATTTTGTTTCTCTCCAGATAATCAAAACAAAATAGCCAAATTGGATTGGAATGGAATCATTTGTCTGGTGGGTTGCCTCTGGTCGAGGATATGTGCGAGCGATTCGTCCAGGCGGGAAGCATTGAAACGGTGCCGCGCTGGAGCTTTCAGCACCGCAACATTTAGTCAGTTTCGAATGTCAGTGGAATGACATGTCTGAACCATGTGCATTCCGAATAAATTTTTACAAAAATTATCTCTCGATCGATATGTAATCGTAATTTAAACGTAAAAATATTCCTGATATAAAGTGCTCGTCGTAAACGTCGTGGCAAGAGGTGACTCGCAGGGCCCAACAGGTGTGTAATATCGACTGGAACGTCTCTTTGGGAGCAGTCCCATGCTTCGGGTACTTGAGCCGGGCGACTACTTCGGCACTACCACCCTGCAATACAGGGATGATGGTATCTCGGTCGTGGAGACCCAATTCGCAACGGATCTCATCATTCCGCAGCACGAACATGTGAATCCGTTTTTCTGTTTCGTGCTGGACGGCTGCGGTACACGATCCTGGCCGTCACGCCGTGGCGAAGACGGGCCGATGTCACTGACGCTTTTCCCCGCAGGCGTACCGCACGCAAATTGCTGGTACGGGGCCGGCGGCAAGGCGCTCCATGTCGAATTCTCGTCCTCGTGGCTAGCGCGGCTTGGTGGTCGGACCCAAGTCCTCGATCGCCCGGATGACTTTGCCAGCGGAGCTCCGCTGTCGTTCATGCGCCGTCTGGTCCGCGAGTGCCATGAGCAGGATTCGGCTACGTCGCTGGCAGTCGAAGGGTTGGTACTCGAACTTCTTGCAGCATGCGAGCGGGCCGCCCCGCGCGCGGCGACGGTTGGCGGTTCGCGTCGATGGCTCGCTCGCGTGGAAGCACTACTGCACGATCGTTTTCGTGAGGCATTGACGTTGGACGAAATCGCTTCGGATAGCCATGTTTCCGCCGACCACCTCGCGCGGGAATTCCGCAAGCACTATGGCTGTACCGTCGGAGACTACGTGCGCCAGCTTCGGCTCGATTTCGCGTGCGCTCGATTGACCAGTGGACGCCATTCGCTCAAAGCGATTGCTCAGGCCGCCGGTTTCGCCGATCAAAGCCACTTTACGCGCGTGTTTCGGCGCAGGATGGGGCTGACACCGGGCGCGTACCGCGCGCAGTTGCTCGAAGATCGCTCCTGTACCAAAGATTGACGGTCCGGTACAAGACCAACAGAACTGGCAAGGCCTACAGTGGCTCGCATCTTCGACACGAACTAACGTTCATGGAGACTGATGTGAGCACCGATCCCTTTCCATATCTGACCCGCCTTAACGTTCTCTACTCCTTCGGCGAAGTCATCGACGTGCCTGCCCTCGTGGCGGCAAACGGCCATCCCTGGTACAACCAGACGCTGTGTCAGGTGAACCAGTCGGTAGTCCGGCTGGGTGTCGTGCAGGGCGAATATCATTGGCACAAACATGACGCGGAGGACGAATTCTTTTATGTTGTTAGCGGACGTTTCCTGATAGACCTTGAGGATCGGGTCGTCGATCTAGGCCAGGGACAGGCGTTTGTCGTGCAAAAAGGCCTGCTGCATCGCCCTCGAGCGCCTGAGAAAACGGTGATCCTGATGGTCGAGGCGGCGGGAATCGTTCCCACCGGTGACGCCTGATGCAGATCGTCAGCGAGGATCGGTCAGCGGTACGGTCTGGCCAGTCGCATCCAGACCAATTCCGCCGTCGCATATGATGGTTTGCCCAGTCATGAAGGAGTTCGAAATCAGAAATTCGATCGCCATGGCGACGTCGTCTGGCTGGCCAATTCGTCCTACTGGCGTTCTCGCCGCATAACCGGCAAAAGCGGATTGCTTGTCTTTCTCCGGCAGGAAGTCCCACCACGGCGTATCAATGACGCCAGGCGAAACCGCGTTAATCCGCAACGGGCGTAGCTCTGCCGCCAGGATCGGCACGATCGCGGCAATCGCCGCGTTCGCTGCGCCGAGGCCCGCTGTTCCGGGTATGGCCGAGTGTGCCGACACGGCAGAGAGAAAAGTGATACTTCCGGTTTTCGCAATCGACGCAAGCGCCGCCTGGGCACACGCGAAATGAGGAAACACTTTCTCATCGAATCCCATACGCACCGCATCGAGACTGACGGCTGAAAACGGGCCGCCACCCTTGCCACTGCCGAGCGCGAGAACCAGGTGATCGATTGCGCCAATCTCGGCAAACGTGCCGGCGATGGTCGATGCATCGGATGCATCGAATCTCACCGTATTTGCAGCGCCGTGCAATGCTGCCTTCGCTTTGGCCAGTTTCGCGGAATCTCTCCCTGCAATCGTAACCGTGTATCTCCGATCCAATAGCCGGCTAGCTGTCGCGAAGCCAATGCCGGAGGAGCCGCCGACAATGAAGACATGTTGTGACATGGTTGAAGTTTCCGCTCTTTGAAACATGCCGGGTATCCGGAACCCAGGCGGGGCCGACATCGAAATTCGATGTGTCAATGTGCCAGCGACGGGTCCGTCAACTGAAAGCTGAGCTGACGCAGTCGCTTGCGAAGCGTGGGGTCGTAGGCGTCGGGATGAGCTCTGGCGAGCCTCGTGCCGTCGAAATAGAGGCCGGTACGGCCTTCCATTGCGGTTGTCGCCGCAAGATGAAGAACCGCGTCGGCGCCTTCCGCGACCGTGCTGAGCGGTGTGATTCCGCCATTCCTCACCATGGTTGTATCCATGAATGTGGCCGGATGCAGACAATTTGCCGTCACGCTGGTCTGCGCCAGTTCGTCGGCCAGATCGAAGGTGAACATGATTTGCGCGAGCTTGCTCTGGCAGTAGGCCGCGGTACCGCTATAGCCGCGGCTCAACATCACGTCGTCGAAATCGATCGGGCGTTGTCCCACGGAAGCGACATTGACAATCCGCGATCTCGAGCCCTTCAGCAAAAGAGGCAGCAGAAGCCTGGTCAGGGCAAAGCCCGCGAGGTAGTTCACGGCAAACCGCAATTCGATTCCATCCGCCGTGACTAGCCGGGTCGAGCCACGCGGACCGGTGTCGATGCCGGCGTTGTTGATGAGCAGGTCGAGTCGATCGTGCGCGCGTCCGATCGCGCTCGCCAGCGATCTAACTTCCGCGAACGTAGACAAATCAGCCGGATAAAAAGTAGCTTTGCCTCCCGCATCCGCTATCTCGCGAACGACGTGTTCGCCCCTTTCCATATTTCGCCCGTGAATGAGCACATGCGCGCCCTGGGCTGCGAGTCGCTTCGCGACGCAGCGTCCGAGTCCGTCGGTCGAGCCGGTAACCAGCACAAGCTTGTTCGTCATGTTCATGATTGAATAGACTGAAAGTTGGTTTGGTCTTCATCCTGTGCGCTTTGCCGCGCGACAAACAGTGCTGGATCGATACTGGTATAGGGAGCTACCACGATGACGATGAACGTCAGAACCGTCGCCGCCGAACGGCGCCGTTGCGAGCTGGGTGCATTTCTGAGGTCGCGGCGCGAGCACCTGAGTCCAGCCGCGGTCGGATTGCCTGACGGGTTTCGACGACGCACGCCGGGGCTGCGCCGCGAAGAAGTCGCGATGCTCGCGGACGTCGGCATCACGTGGTACACCTGGCTCGAACAGGGGCGCGACGTCCGCGCGTCCGAAGAGGTGCTGATCGCAATCGCGAATGCGTTGCGGCTGGACGCCGTTGAGCGGCGGCATCTGTTCGTACTGAGCGATCGTCCGTCGCCGGAACTCCAGTCGACGAATCCAGAAAAGCTCGAAGAGCCGGTGCAACGGATGCTCGCCAGTCTGTCAGGCCAGCCCGCTTACGTCACTGGCCGTCGCTGGGATATCCTGGGCTGGAATCGGGCCGCCACCTTGGTGTTCGGTGACTACGGTCAGCTTTCGGTGGATGAGCGCAATCTGATGTTCATGGTCTTCGCGAATGCGCGGCATCGCCGTTTGCTCGTTGACTGGGAGGACGTGGCGCGTGCGTCGCTAGCGATGTTCCGCAACGACAGTGCACGCTATGTGGGTGATCCTGATTTTGAACGGCTGATATCGACGCTGCGACACAGGAGCGACGAATTCAATGCGTGGTGGCGCAGGCATGAGGTGCTCAATCCGTTATCGAACATCAAGCGCATCAGGCATCCGCGCAAAGGCCTGATGGTCTTCGAATACACCAGTTTCGCGCTGCTGGACGGCTCCGATCGCAAGCTCACCGTCTACACGCCGCTTGATGAATGCAGGACCGCGGACAAGCTGGACGCTCTCATCGTGTCCGCCAGGCGCGAACTGTAAAGCATTGACGCAATCAATTCAGCGCGCGGGATGCCAGACTCAAGCAAATGAGGTGGATGGTGTTCTTTCCGAGTGCAGTCAACTGAGAGACTGAAGTTCGCAGCGCGATGCCCAGGATCTTCATCAGCCACGCCAGCGCAAATAACGCTCTCGCGCTCGCGGTCGGACACTGGCTTGCCGATAACGGCTGGGATGACTACTTCGTTGACCTCGAGCCGGTCGAGGATTTGGTTCATGACGAACGCTGGCAGGAGGCGCTCAAGTCTGCGGCCGACCGCTGCGAGGCCGTGCTGTTTCTGATTTCGCCCGCGTGGTGCGACTCTCGCTCGTGCCTGGCCCAGTTAACCCTTGCCAGGTTTCTGGGCAAGACAATCTTCGGTGTGCTCGTCGAGGCGATGCCGCTCGACGCCTTGCCGAAAGAGTTGACGGTGCGATGGCGGCTCTGTGATCTCGCCACTGGGACTCAACGCCAGAGCTTCCGGGTCTCGCATGAGCCGCTTGTTCCGGCAACTGAAGTCTCTTTCGCCAAAGCGGGGCTTGCCCGGCTCGAGTTTGGGCTGCGACAGGCCGGGTCCTCCCCGTCGGGCTTTCCGTGGCCGCCGGCTAACGATGCCAAGCGGCCCCCTTATCCAGGACTGAGAGCGCTGGAGGCCGAGGATGCGGCCGTGTTCTTTGGCCGGGACACGGCGGTCTTGCGCGGGCTCGATACGCTACGCAGCGTCCGTGAGCAGGGGGGCGAGCGGATGTTGGTGATCCTCGGCGCGTCCGGAGCGGGCAAGTCGTCCTTCCTGCGGGCGGGCCTGTGGCCGCGTCTGAAGTGCGATGACCGAAACTTTTTGCCGCTGCCTGTGATCCGGCCAGAGTGCGCTGTTCTTACCGGTGCCACGGGACTAGTCGTCAGTATCGAGCTCGCCTTTCAGGAACTCGCTGCACCCAGGACGCGCGCCGAGATCCGCCAGGCAGTTCAGACTCCTGATGGATTTGAGAAACTGCTTGGCCAGCTTCAAACGCTGCACTGCTCGCGGCTCGGATCAGATGCCGTGGCGCCGACCGTTCTGATCTGTATCGACCAGGGCGAGGAATTGTTCAGCGCAGAAGGCGAAGAGCAGTCTTCGCACTTCCTGTCCTTGCTTGCGAGGACGCTCGCGACGGCGGAAAACGGGGCGATTCAGGCGATCGGCAAACGGCAGCGTGCGCTTGCGGTCGTGGCGATCCGCACAGACGCTTACGAGCCATTGCAGAGCGCGCCAACGCTGCGCGGCATACCACCGCGCGTCTTCAGCCTCCCTCCATTCGAGCGCGCGGAATTCAAGGCGGTGATCGAGGGTCCTGCCGCGCGGGCTACCGCCGCCGGGCGTGAGCTGACGATCCAGCCAGCGCTGATCGAGCGGCTTCTTCACGATACTGAAGGGACAGACGCATTGCCCTTGCTGGCCTTTTCGCTCGAGCGGCTATTTACCGACTATGGCGCCACAGGAAGCTTCAGCCTGGCCGACTATCAGGCGATAGGGGGTATGCGCGGTTCCATCGAGGCCGCGGTCGAATCGGCATTTGCCGATCCCGGACGGGCGCCTGCTGTTCCAGCAGATAAGGCTGAGCGCGAGCGTCTACTGCGCGATGGCTTGATCCCATGGCTCGCGCACGTCGAACCGCTGACGCAACAGCGCAAGCGCCGTGTGGCACGCTGGGATGAGCTTCCCGAGTCCGCCCATGCCGTGCTGAAGCGTCTCATCCGGTATCGATTGCTATTGGAAGACCGACGCAAGGCCGAAGCTGGCGATGAGGAAATCACCATCGTTGAAATCGCGCACGAGGCGCTGTTACGGCAGTGGCCTGTCCTTACCACCTGGCTCGACGCGGACGCAGATGCGCTCAATACAGTCGACACCGTGCAGCGAGCGGCGCAGGAGTGGCAAAAGAACGGGCAGGGGCCGGCCTGGCTAGCCCACGCCGGCGAGCGGCTGGCGAGCGCGGAAGCCATCCTGCAGCGGTCGGACTTCGAACGAATGCTGGGCGCGGATGGCCTTTCCTATTTGCGGGCTTGTCGCGGGCGCGAGGAGGGCGCACGCGCGGAGCGCGAGTCGCAGTTGCAGCGGATCGCTCACACACGGACAGCGTCTACGCAGCGAGTCATCCAGGTACTGATGGGCGTAATCGCGTTCATTCTGATTGCGACAGCAGGGTGGATCATTCACCAGACCCGGACGGTCGCGCGCCAGACTTCTGTTGTGCTGGTGTCGGCCGCGACGATGGCGAACGACGCGGGAATTTACGATCGCGCAATGCGCTTCGCGATACTGGCGATGCGCAAGAGTTGGCTTTCGCCGGGATCGGTTGACGCGGAGCTGGAGCTCATGCGCGGCGCGCAGGCATCGATGCAAATTGCGGTGCTCGGTGGGCATCAGGATGCGGTCGATTCCGCCGCGTTCAGCCCCGAAGGCAAGCGGGTGGTGACCGCGTCCTGGGATGGGACCGCGCGGGTGTGGGACGCGGCTACCGGCAAACAGATCGTGCAACTCAGCGGACATCAGGGTCTGATTTATTCCGCCGTCTTCGGCCCGGACGGCCGGCGCGTGGTGACCGCGTCCGCGGACAGGACCGCGCGGGTCTGGGACGCGGCGACGGGCAAACAGATCGCGCAGCTCCGCGGGCATCGGGACCTGGTTTATTCCGCCGCCTTCGGCCCGGACGGCCGGCGCGTGGTGACCGCGTCCGCGGACAGGACCGCGCGGGTTTGGGACGCAGCTACGGGCAAACAGATCGTGCAGCTCAACGGGCATCAGGGGCCGGTTTTCTCCGCGGTCTTCAGCCCGGACGGCCGGCGCGTGGTGACCGCGTCCGCGGACAGGACCGCGCGGGTGTGGGATGCAGCGACCGGTCACGTGATCGCGCAGCTCAGCGGGCATCGGGACCTGGTGAGCTCAGCGGCCTTCAGCCCGGATGGCCGGCGCGTGGTGACCGCGTCCGATGACAAGACCGCGCGGGTATGGGATGCCGCGACCGGTCACGTGATCGCGCAGCTCACAGGGCATCAGGGACCGGTTTTCTCCGCGGCCTTCAGCCCGGACGGCCGGCGCGTGGCGACTGCGTCCGATGACAAAACCGCGCGAGTGTGGGATGCGGCGACCGGCCACGCGATCACGCAGTTCAACGGACATCAGGGACCGATAAGCTCCGCCGTCTTCAGCCCGGACGGCCTGCGCGTGGTGACCGCCTCCGATGACAAGACCGGGCGGGTGTGGGATGCGGCGACCGGACAGACGATCGTGCAGCTGATCGGACACCAGGGGCCGGTAAACGTCGCCGTGTTCAGCCAGGACGGTCAGCGGGTGTTGACTGCATCGCGTGACAGGACCGCGCGCGCGTGGGACGCGGGCAAGGGGATCTTGCTGCTCAGCGGGCATCAGGAGCCGGTTGTTTTCGCCGCCTTCAGTCCGGACGGTCAGCGTGTGGTGACTGCGTCCCGTGATAGGACCGCGCGGGTGTGGGACGTCGCCACGGGCAAGCAGATTGCGCTGCTCAGCGGGCATCAGGGTTGGGTAGACTCCGCTGCGTTCAGCCCTGACGGCCAGCGGATAGTGACCGCGTCCGCGGATCAGACCGCGTGGATGTGGGATGCGGCCGCGGGCAGACAGATCGCCCAGCTCAGCGGGCATCACGGGGCAGTTTTTTCCGTCGTCTTCAGCCCGGACGGCCGGCGGGTGGTGACCGCGTCCGCGGATGGGACCGCGCGGGTGTGGGACGCGGCCACGGGCAAACAGATCCTGGTGCTCAGCGGGCATCAGGAGCCGGCAGATTCCGTCGCCTATAGTCCGGACGGCCAGCGGGTGGTGACTGCGTCCTGGGATGGGACCGCGCGGGTGTGGGACGCGGCCACGGGCAAACAGATCCTGGTGCTCAGCGGGCATCGCGGGACGGTTTTTTTCCGCCGTCTTCAGCCCGGACGGCCGGCGCGTGCTGACCGCGTCCGCGGATGGGACCGCGCGAGTGTGGGACGCGGCGACGGGCAAACAGATCGGCCAGTTCAGCGGGCATCAGGGGGCGGTGGGTTCCGCCGCCTTCAGCCCGGACGGCCAGCGGGTAGTGACCGCGTCCGCGGATGGGACCGCGCGAGTGTGGGACGTGGCGACTGGCCAGGTGATCGCGCAACTCACCGGGCATCACGGAGCCGTGAGCTCCGCCGCCTTCAGCCCGGATGGCGAGCGGGTGGTGACCGCGTCCGCGGATCAGACCGCGCGGGTGTGGCCGATCCCTTGGCTTATGCAAAATCGAGGGCGGAGTTTGGCGATGGCGGTGTGCAAGGAAAGGCTTGTGGGAGCAAACTTGCTCACAACCGGTGATGGAGCCGCCCTTTCTCCCGTGCGCGGGCGCCAGGGCGAAAACGTATGTGGATCCTGATTTGCCGACCGGACGACAGGAGCATCGAATGAAGCCGACACGCAACGCCGATTCCGTCCCAGGCGAGTGGTACATCGACACAGCGTGCATCAATTGCGGTGCATCGCGTCACGTCGCGCCGGGGCTGATCGTCGAACGAAACGACAAGAGTGTCTTCTTGCGGCAGCCGGTTACGCCCGAAGAGCACGTCGACGCCTGGCGCGCGGTGCTCGTGTGTCCTACGGCCTCGGTACGGAGTGAAACGAAGCAGCCTCGTCCGGGTGCCGTGATCTTTCCACAGCCGATCACGTCGGCGGTGTGGCGCTGCGGATTTAACGCGCGGTCGTCGTTTGGCGCGCACTCTTACTTTGCGAGGCGCCCGGACGGCAATCTGCTGATCGACTCACCGCGCTACGCGGCGGAACTCGTGAAATGGTTCGACGACAACGGTGGTATCGCGCATATCCTTCTGTCGCATCGTGACGACGTCGCGGACGCGGATAAATACGCCCGTCATTTCGGCGCGCGCGTCTGGATTCACCGGGAAGACATGTCGGCTGCGCCTTACGCAACGGACTTGCTCGACGATGCATCGGCGACGGATATAGCCGCCGGCGTGCGCGCGATTCCTGTGCCCGGGCACACGCGCGGGAGCGTCGTGTACCTGCTCGACGACAGTGTGTTGTTCGCGGGTGATTCGCTTGCATGGAGCCCGCGCGCGCGGGACCTCGTCGCGTTCAGGGACGCGTGCTGGTATTCATGGTCTGAGCTCACCGAATCGCTTGGCAAGCTAGCCGCGTATCGCTTCGACTGGTTGCTTCCTGGTCACGGCTGGCCCACGCACTTGCCGGCCGAGGAAATGCGCACCCGCTTGCTCGCGTTGGTTGTTCGCATGCGGAAGGATTGAGGTTGACGGGCTTTCGTGGCGAGAAGTGCCGCAACGCAGGTAGGGCTGAGAGTGTGGTCTCGCGCTCCGCGCAGACCAGCCGTGAAAAACAAAAAACCCCGTAAGACTTTGATCTTACGGGGTTTCTCGAACTACATCGGCTTACGCCGGAACAACTTGTGGTGCCCAGGAGAGGACTCGATTTAATCGTATAACTAATTGAATTTACGTATGAAAGATTATATCGATCTTGGTCGATGTACTAGTTGATGTACTAGAGGGTCCGTCGGTTGCTGTGGCAATCGCACAAATTGCCGTCGGCTGCGATAGGCCATGGGTTGTTGCGGAAATGCAACGAAGTTTTGATGCGGGCCCGTTAGTGGCGAACAGACACCGAGATAGCCGGCGAGAATACGGTAGGGTCTGTAAGCCACACGGACAAAATTCTTTCTTATCGGCTGCAGAAGTCAACAGCTTGCAGAGATTGTTGATCTTTCTTCTGGCCCTATTGTTTATTTCAAGACCCGCTGGTGCAGGGACTGTCGCGACACGACATGGCTACGGTTCGAATGCCTCAGCAACTTCGCGGCCTCGATCGGACTGGTACCACGGCAACACAGCATCGGCGGACGAAGTGTCCTGTGCGGAATTAGCAAGCGAGGTGACAAGCATTTACGCCACTTGCTCGTGCAAGGCGCCCGCGCGGTCATCCAACGCGCAGAGCAGCGCAACGACAGGCTCGGCGCGTGGATCCGGTCCATGCTGACGCGACGGCACGCGAACGTGGTGGCCTATGCGGTCGCCAACAAGCTCGCGCGGATCGCCTGGGTGGTGCTGACCAAACACGCCGCTTACGATGCCGCGCGCCTGGAGCCTGCGAACTGATTCACCGTTTCACCCAACAAGGTTTTGCGACGGCTGGAAGTTTGATGGTCGAACGGCACAGCGACCGGACGAAGAACCTGACAAGTTGTACAGCTCGTAGCAACTGCCGACATTTTGAGGATGATCCGGTGCGGTTTTCATCGCGGAACAGCGATTCCGGATAGATTTGCGCGAGCCACGAAAACATCAGAACCAGAGGTTGCAAATCTCGGGCTGGCCATAGATTACAACTTGGCTGGTACATCGCCATGTCCCCGCTAAGTTCAAACGTCGTGCAGCCAGCTAAATAGAAATGTCGGGTTTTGCCTGCCTTGTCCTGTCTTTATTTATGGTTTTGGGGTGGGGCGGCGCAGCCGCCCCACGTCCCTCCATCAGTTTGGTGCTGACTTCGAGAATCGCCTGATTGATGTCGGCAACCTCGATGGCACGCTGTTTCTTCAGTCCGATGAGCGCTTTCTTTGCCTGGACCTGCTCGCCACTGTGTGTGCGCGATGGTGAACCTGACGCGCGGCGGTCGTCGCGGATGGCCTGGACACGACGGGCAACTTCCAGTGCGCTCGCGAGGCGCTTGTTCTCAACTTCGGCTCCCTGGTCGATGTGCGTGATCCGGTCATACTGGCGGTACGGCAACGCAACGCCACCGGTCTGCACCTCGATCGCGCCATCCGGATATTCGACGACCTCGACGTATTCATGGATCAGCCCGCGACTGACTGGCGTGTCGTCCAGCAGATACATCACCCGGTCGTACTGTACCGTCAGTGCATTCGATATCCTGCGCGGCACGCGATAGGCCAGTATCTGTCTAAGATCCTCATCAGCCCGCAGCGGCCGGTGCGCGTTGTAGTCGCTCCTGGGTGGCTTGCCAAAGCGCCGGTTGAAGTCGGCGATGAAGGAGGGCGCCCAGGCATTAGCGGCCTCCCGCGTACTGATGCCGCGCAGCCTGAGTTCCTTGACGAGCCGGTCCTGCAGCGTCAGGTTGGCCCGCTCCACGCGCCCCTTGGCCTGACTCGTGTTCGCACAGAACGCGTCGATATTGAGCTCGTACAGGGCTCGCCCAAACTGCGTGACGCCCTTGCCGGCGGTCTCCGAGCGCTTCTTGACATAGAACACGCTGGCCTTGTCGCTGTAGAACGCCACCGGCTTGCCATGCACGCCCAGATACTTCTGCAGCGCCTCGAAATAGCTGAAGGTCGACTCCGTCGCCGTGAAGTGCAGCGCCATCAGTCGTCCGGTCGCATCATCAATGAACACCAGCAGCGTGCACGCCGGCGCCCGGTCCTCGAACCAGCGATGGTCGCTGCCATCGATCTGGATCAGCTCGCCCAGGCAGGCACGACGGTTACGCGGCTGATAGACCTTCGGCGGGCGCTCCTTGCGCGGAATCCACAGACCGGCCGCTCGCATCAGTGTGCGCACCGTCTCGACCGCCAGATCGATGCCATGACACTCCCGAAGCTTCTCGCACGCCAGCGTCGGGCCGAAATCCGCATAGCGCTCACGGATCAGCGCCAGTGCCCGTTGAGCCTTGCCCGGAGGCAACTGGTGATTGCCCGGGCGACCGCGCTTGCCCGACACCAGTCCGGCCACGCCAGCCGCCTGGTAGCGCAGCACGAGCCGCTCGACCTGTCGCACGCTCAATCCCAGCCGCTCAGCCGCCTGACCAGGCTTGAGCCGGGCTTCGGTCACCGCCTGGATGACCTTGAACCGGTCAACTTCCCGCATCGTCATCGTGATCGTCCCAGTCGCGTTCATCGCCGGCGCGCTCCATGTGGATGTCCGGCGGACAAACTACCCAGAACACGACATTTCTATTTAGCGGAAACCCGACATTTCTATTTGGGACCTACACGCCAGTCTTCGATAATTTCTTTTATGCAAAGCTAACAATCCAGCGCGAACGACCAGGCAAGCGGCTCACAGCCGTGTCAGCCCGACGTCGCAAGATACCAACCGCCGCTCGACGAGACCGCTTGCGGACGTCACGCTCGCTATGAGCCCCACGTAGACGATCGCGGCGCCCGCGAGCGGCCCAACCTGAAAGGGTGCTGACGTGCGCGTGGTGCGGCGTCCTCGGCTGCCAGACAATCGAAGAAAGTGGACGAGACGTTCGTGTTGAATATGGCCGCCTACAACCTCGTGCGCATGCGCTCACTGGCACAGGTCCGCCTGTAGTGGGGAAAGACGCGGCAATGAGGCCGGAAATTCGTCTCAAACCGCCGAACAAGCGTAAGCGGCTCAGCTGGGCCGTTCGTCCATTCGCGTGCGCGTAAGGCAAGATGGTGACTGGAACTGCCAGTCAGGTAGAGGGATCTGGCGGACTGCTTGGTGTGTGCAGCTTGTCGGCCACACGCCAAGGCAGGAGTTCGTCGATGCGATTGATTTTGTGACCGGCGATATGGGTTAGCACGTAGTCGAGGTAGGCACGCGGATCGATGTTATTCAGTCTGCAAGTGCCAATCAATGCGTACATCGCGGCTGCCCGTTCGCCGCCGCTGTCTGAACCGGCGAATAAAAAATTTTTCCGACCCAGGCTTACACAACGCAGCGCGTTCTCCGCGATGTTGTTGTCGATCTCGAGCGTACCGTCTTCGCAATACAACGTCAGTGCACTCCACCGGTTCAGCGTGTAGTTGATCGCCTTGGCCGTATCGGACTTCGACGACAGCGTTTCAAGCTTTGCCCTAAGCCACGCTTCGTAGATTTGAAGCAGTGGTCTGGCTTTCTCCTGCCGTATTCGCAACCGCTCGGCGGCTGGCCTGCCGCGAATGGAGGCCTCGATTTCGTAGAGCCCGCCAATATATTCGAGTGCCTTTTGTGTTGTGTCCGACGGCGTGCGCACGTGGATGTCGTAGAACTTTCTCCTCGCGTGGGCATGGCATGCCGCCTCGCGTATCGAGCCATCGCGGAACAATTCGTCGAAGCCTGCGTACGCGTCCGCTTGCAGAATCCCTTTGAAGCTGGCGAGATGGGTTTGAGGATGGATGCCTTGCCGGTTCGGCGAGTACGCGAACCAGACCGAAGCCGGTTGCGCCGAACCCGAGCGACGATCGTCGCGCACGTAGACCCATAGCCGGCCGGTACGGGTCTTCCTGTTGCCCGGTGAGAGCACCGGGATCGGCGTGTCATCCGCGTGCAGCTTGGTAGCGGCCACGGTATAGCGGCGCAGCGCCTCTGTTAGCGGAGCGCACAGCGCCTCACACTGGCCAACCCAGCGCCCCATACTGGCCCGGTCAAGCGTCACGCCATCGCGCGCCGCGATCGTCGATTGCCGGTACAACGGCTGGTGGTCTGCATACTTCGAGACGAGGATGTCTGCCAGCAAGCTCGGATGGGCGATGCTCCGCTCGATCGGCAGCCCAGGCATCGGCAGCTGCGTGATAGTGCTGCAGCACGGGCAAACCAGTTTGCGCCGGATCGTGCGAATGACCTTGAACGCCGCTGCAACCCGGGCGAGTTGTTCGGATGAGTCCTCGCCGAGCGCCTGCATTGGTTGACCGCAATCAGGGCAGCTTGATTCAGGCTCGAGCACATGATCCTCGCGCGGCAGATGCGCGGGAAGCGCTTGCCTGGAAGCCGCTTCGTCCGCCGTTGTGTTCGAGGTGGACGCATTTGCACCGAGGGCCTGCGCACGCTGCACATCCACAACGCCGCGCCCGGCGGCCAGATCCTCAAGTTGAGTCTCGAGCGTCTCGATTTGCCGCTGCAGCTGCTCGGACTTGCGACCGAACTGCATGCGTCTGAGCTTGTCGATCTGCGCCTTGAGCTGCTCAATCTCGACATCGCGTTCGGCAAGCAGACTACGGGCCTCGACCAGCAAGGCCTTCAGCAGTTCGATATCGTCAGGGAGATCGGCGCCGTTCGACATGCGCCGTAGTTTACGAGTCTGCCTCGCCGTTTACAACATCGATAATGCGGCGGTGCGGCGGGGCTGTCGCCAGTCGATGCCCTCAAGCAGCATCGACAGTTGTGCAGAACTCAGATGGACCTTGCCACCGTCGGCCTTGGGCCATATAAAACGGCCTCGTTCAAGCCGCTTCGCGAGCAGCCAGATTCCGTCCTCCGTTGCCCAGAGAATCTTTACCAGATCGCCGCGACGGCCCCGGAAGATGTAGACGTTGCCGCCCAGCGGGTTCTCCTCAAGAGCTGTTTGTACCTTTGCGGCCAACCCCTGAAACCCGCAGCGCATATCAGTAACGCCCGCAGCGATCCATATGCGCGTGCCTGCCGGTAGGGAGATCATGAGCGCAGACTACCCAGCACGATCCGCAGCATATCCGCGTCAACCAGGCCATCCACTTTAACCACCGCACGACCGATCCGGATCTCGATCGTGCCGACAGGTGACGCGGACTTCGCGCCTTGCGCTTGCGGCTCTACCGGAGCTGACGCAATGACCTCCGTCGGCGTGTCGCTGAGCAATACGACCGGAATGAGCCCGGCAGATCGAGCTTGCTGATCGGCCAGATATCGCCGCCGCCAGGTGAACAGCATGTTCGCGTTGATGCCATTCTCCCGGGCCAGCTTCGCGACTGATACGCCAGGCTCGCAAGCTGCTGCTGCCAGTCGCTCACGCAGCTCCCGTGGGTAGTTCGGGCGTCCCGTCCGGGAACCAGGCTTCTTCTCCGCAGACTGTGTCAAAGTGGTGCCCATCAGATTGGAAATGATGGGCATCACTTTGATGTCGCCCTCAGCCACCGTCTATAACGGCCGGCACGAGCCGCTTACGAACAAGCGTGGAATCCATGTTGAAATCGCACAATGCGATAAACGGCGCAGCGAGAGCCGCGTAAGCGCAGAAAGGCGGCTTGATACACGCTTACGCAGGAAACCGTTCTCGCACGTCCTGCGGTCGAGCAGTGCCAGCAAAGTCACCGGGAGTTTGCCGCGTGATCTGCGGAGGCGCACGAGTCCATTGAGAAAGCCGCGGTCGACTTGAATGTGCGACCGAGGAACCGTAGCCGGCAGAGCGACGGAAAATGCTGACCACTTGGCTTGAGAGAACGTCAAGGCCGCTGAGCCAAGCGGATCGCAGCTGTAGTTGTGCTACGCCTCCAACGTCTCGGAGAGAACGTCCTGAAAGCTAGTGGGCGGGTGTCCGGCAAGGCGCTCGACATCACCGGTCACAATGTCGAATGCGCCCGCGACAAAGTTGCTCTTAATCTCCAGGATGGCACTGACGACCTCTTCGGGGAGACCGGCCTGGGCGAGGCCGCCCTGGAGTTGATCACGGGAAAGGGGGGCGAAGCTGACCTGCGCGCCGGTGACTTTCGCGACGAGCGCCGCTCGCTCTTCTCCAGTCACGGTGGCTGGTCCCGTAGCGTTGTAGATTGCCCCCGCGTGCCCCTCGCCAATCAGAATGCCGGCGGCAGCCGCGGCCACGTCGTCCCGAGAAACATAGGCAACACGTTCGGGTCCGAGTCCGGCTAGGATGCCAGAGCCAAATGAGCTCTTGATCTCCTCGGCCATGGACTCAGCGTAATAGTTCATTCGCAGAATGGTCCATTGGGACACGGTACGAATGAGATGTTGCTCGCCTTCCCAATACGGGGCGCCAAGCGATGGCTCCGTTACCTCTTTCGTCCCCGCCGCAGACACGAGCACGACGTGGGGGACTCCAGCATAGTGAGCCGCGTCAATGGCAGCTTTCAGTTGGCGGCCTCGTACCCCCGGGCGCAAGTCAGCGCTGGGAATGAGTAACAGGCGGTCAATGCCGCGATAGGCTTGGACCAACAGGTCTGGACGGTCGTAGTCACCTTCCCGTCCTTCCACCGGAGCGGGCACAGTTGAGGGCGTGCGGGTGATGCCGACTAGCGCCACGTTTGTGTGTTGCCTGCGCAGAGCGGACAGCACTTCTTGGCCGAGATTACCACTGGCTCCACTAACTCCGATCTTCATTTGCCAACCTTCCTTTCGTAGCGAACAGAATGTTTTCAGAAATGTGCGCGAAAACTGGATTCTTGCCAAGAATGAACAAGTTGGTTCTCAACGAACATTTATGTTCCTACGCTGGATGAAGCTACGAACGGAATACGACCGCAGAGCCGGACCGAAGCGGTACACTTGACCGACAAACACGCGATACACAATGTTCTAATCGTATCGACGACAAAATGAACAGTGACGGTCGTGGAAGTGTTTCCCTAGGGACGACGCCTCCACGCCAGCCCCCCGGACAGCTCGATGGTCGTCGTGATTCATCGACGCCAGTCTCGCCGAAGTCGCTCCAAGCCATTGGAAAACCGAATGTAGCGCGAGCGCCATTGACGGAATCGGGGCAGACGGTGTCGACAACGATCTCGCCGCCTAACTTACGGGAACGAAAGCCGGCAGGATACCTGCAATGCTGGGCTTCTCGCCGCCGGAGCAGGAATGTCGATCGAGACGCCGCAAAATGGCTCGGGCTAGCTCCCGGCAATTGCGCAGGATTTGAAGCTGATTGCACATGATCAAGCGACCTAACTGGTTCGCGTTGACGTCGTGAGCCATGGTGGCACGTGCGACCGACGCGTTATGCTTCAATCATAGTGCCACCAGTCCGAGTCCAGCATCCTCATTCCGTTCGCGTCGGTCGTCTTGCTTCTGGTCAACAGCCAGCCTGATGCGGACGTCCCGATTTTCGGTCATTGCCCCTTGAGCACGTTTGCCCATGCGGACTCTTGAACTCGGACCTTCAGCCACTCGTGAGAATGGAGTCTTTTATCGGATGCATACAGCTCTTCTTCGTGCCGGCGTGCCTTTGCTTGTACTCTTCTGAAGAGCACCATTCCCGGGTGCGGCAAACTTCAGCGGATTGTGTATCCGCCATCTACGACCAGAGCGTGGCCAATGACGAAGGTTGAGCCGGGACTGCAGAGCCATAGTACAGCCTCCGCAATCTCCTGTGGGCGACCGAGGCGGTTGATAGGAACTTCGCGCATCATCTCATTCATCAAAGCCGACTCTCCTTGGAGCATCGCCGAAACCATCGGTGTTTCGATGATTCCGGGGCAAACAGCGTTCACGCGGATACCGCGGCTGGCGAATTCAAGGGCGGCACTCTTGGTCATGCCGAGCACGCCGTGCTTCGCAGCATGGTATGCCGCTCGCCCAGGCAGGCCCACTAATCCCCCCATGGAAGAGCAGTTTACGATCGCGCCGCTCCCTTGGTCGCGCATCTGGGCCAATTGGTATTTCAGGCAATTCCAGACGCCGCGCAAATTGATGGCTTCAATGCGGTCGTAGACCTCATTCGGAACGTCGGGAACATCGACAGCTGGACTCTGGATGCCTGCATTGTTGAACGTTGCATCGAGGCGTCCGAAGGTGGCGACCGTTTGCTGAATCATCGACTTGACCTGAGTCTCGTCTGAGACGTCGCAAGCGATACCGATGGCCTCATGGCCGGCAGCCTTGAGTTGCTCTGTTGCGGCTTGAAGAGTTTCAGCGTTGACGTCGGAAAGTACGACCCGAGCACCACTGTGCGCAAATGCGGTGGCCGTCGTCAAGCCCATACCGGATGCCGCGCCCGTCACAAGGGCGACCTGTCCACTGAAATCGTACGAAATACCCATGATGTCGCGTCCTATCGATCGAAATAACTCGGGATGCCATCGCACTTGAAGCTAACGCGACGGATCTGGCGAACGTCTATTAAAAGACCGTGGCGGAAATCAGTAAATAGACGAAAAATGAAGGCAATTATGAACTTCCTTCATGACTTCCATCCGCCATAAGTTCGTTCGATACTTATATCCGACGCGGGTTACATCCATGAGCTTAGATCGTGACAACCGAATTCCAAAGATGCGCGGCAAACGAACGGCCCGTTGCTCGGTGGCAAACTTAAAAAAAGCACCGTGCATGTAGAAAATTGTGAAGGCCGGTGCTTGTGAGTTAACTTTTTTACGAATTACACGAGCCGGCTAGCGCTTGCGTGCATGCCGGCGTGTTGCCCAGTTGCCAAAACGTGAGAGTGATTGCAAATCCAAAGTCGCCGCGTAACGTGACAAACCGGGGCCGAATCGAGAATTCGTGATGCATGAACTTGCCAACACGTGGCGCGTGAGCTGCTACCGTCGTCGATGATCTCGAGAAAGAGGCTGTCGACACCTCGTTGACCATGACATGTCTGGCTTATACGTCGCTCGGGAATCGGACCGTGCTGAGTTTCCGTGGCTATTTCACGGCGGCGCGAACATGCGAGGGACTCCGAATTTACGGGTCGCGCGCTAGACCACTAAGCGTATGCGAGCGTCACTTTGGAGTTGGTTCAAGCGGGCAAGCCGACGCAGAACGCGGACATCGAATCGTTCAACGGCAAGTACCGCGACGAATGCCTTAACGAGCTCTGGCTCACGACGCATGCACACGCTCGGGCTGTCATCGCGGCACGTCAGGATTTTGACGAGCAAAGGCCGCTCAGCGCACTACACTACCTTTCGCCATCAGAGTTTGCGGCGAAACATCGAGCAACAGCGGATTCTCCTGACGCTATCCAGGAGCTGGTTCAAAGGGACTTTGCTAGATGCCCGTCGGCCTATTGAAGGGGGCAAGTCAGTGATCATACTCTGTCGGAATATTCACTCCTCGCAAACCGTACGAGAAGCCCATCATGATCGAGGATATTTCCCGTATTATGCGGAGTGGTAGACAAATTGGACAGTGAGATGACGAGATATGAGGACGAAGAAGATCTGAACGCGCCCCCAGAGTGCAAGGCGCTCGGACAAGTCCTAGACCGCATCGGAGACAAATGGACGATCATGGTCGTTGGTGTCCTTACGCGTGAACCAACGCGCTTTAACGCCATTAAGAGACTTATCGGCGGTATTTCTCACCGCATGCTGACGCTAACTCTCCGAGGCCTGGAGCGTGACGGTCTCGTCAAACGAACCGTTTATGCAACGGTTCCCCCGCAAGTCGAGTACGAGCTGACGGAGCTTGGTCGCTCATTGATCGAACCGCTCAATAGTCTTGCATTTTGGGCTCATCGTCACCGTGCGGAAATCGAACGTGCACAGGGCGAATTCGACAGCAGGGAATGATAATTGCGCGACCACAATCTCACGGTTGCCCGCACGCAACCGTGTGACATCGTGATCGGACCGCGGCGAGACGTGACAGCGCGGTGGACGTGCCACGTGCGCGCGAGTTAGGCGCGGCACGTCGCGCGTCGTCGCTCCGCGCGATGACGGAATGTCGCATGAATCGGTTGTCGATCCAGTGATCTTCGGAACAGGACGATTTGCTGCAATATCCTTTCAGCGGTCAAAGCGCGCGGGCTCGATCAGGCCTGGCCGCCAATCGCGAAAGTCTGACCCTCCACGTATTTACCGACCCCGGCCATGCCTCTCCAACGACGATTTCGTATAGAGCAACCGGCCTGCAACACCGCCGGAGCCAAAAACACTCGCCGCGCCAACCAGAAATACCGCCGCGAGGCCAAGATGCCCGCCGACCCAACCTAACGTTGGACTGCCAACGGCCATCGCCACATCGAGGAAAGCTGTGAAAATGCCCATCGCGAGGCCCCGGTTTTTCGGTGACGTTGCGCTTACAGCCTCCACGCCGAGTCCCGGATAGACGAGCGAATAGCCAAATCCTGCAACTGCTGCACCCGCCGACGCAACCAGCGATGTTCTCGCAAGCCACATCAATATCAGGCCCGCTGCCTGTATAACGACAAACACCAGTGCGACCTTTGCACCACCGAAACGGTCGGGTAGGTGGCCTGCAACCGAGCGCGCCAGCATCAGCGCGAGGCCAAATGCGGTAAATGCCATCCACACCGGATGCCAGTGTTTGTCGGCGTAGAACAGTGAACTGAATGCAAGGATTGCACAGTAGCCTATACTTGCAAGTGCGGCACCAACGCCCGGTAGCCATACCGCGCTTATTACCGTCTTCAGTGGCGCATGTTCCCCGTGCGGGTGAGGCGCGACTGATGGCATCCGGACAAGATACAACAGAACGACAAGCGGCAGTGCAGTCGTGGTCAGAGCGATCGTAATAAAGCCTTCTGACATATAGAGAACAGTGCCGACAGGGCCGGCGAGAGCCATCGACGCAAACATCGCGGTGCCTACCCAGGCGATGACTTTGCCAGCGTGGTCCTTGTCAACAAGTCCGAGTCCCCAGGCAACAGCTCCGGTGATGATGAAACTCTCCGCTCCACCGAGCACCGCTCGTCCAATGAGTAGGATCGAGACGGAGACAATAGGTAGCTTTATGAAAGCGAGCGACAGCAGATAGAGCAATCCTGCCGCTACAGCGCCGATCAGTCCTGTTACGACACCCTGTTTCGCGCCATGGCGGTCGGAGTAAGACCCTGCCCAAATCCGGGAAATCAGTGATGCGACGAACTGTGCGCCTGCAACGAGCCCAACGACAAAAACGTATCGAACCCGAGGTCATCATGAACGTGCAGGGGCAGAACTGGCAGCGCGACACCGATGATTACGAAGCCGACGAGGACGGCTCCCATGATTGGCATCAGCGTCAATAAGACCGCACCGTCGCTCGCCTTCGTGGAATATGCTTCTGACATTACAGTACTTCCTACATCGTGTAACCGGGTTTCTTGAGCAGGATTTCGGGACGACCCTGGATGTCAGGGATATAGACATCGTTCTTCCACCTGTTTGCCTCAATCTCTTCGAATGCGACAGATACCGATTCCCGGTTGTACCCGAGGATCGACATCACATCACGAACGATCGCATCTGCTAGTTTCTGCTTCTGCTCTTCGGTCTTTCCGGGCCAAGCCTTTATGATCACATGCGGCATCGCTTTAATCTCCATAGCCTGATGAATACGAGTGCTGTCAGCCGATGACGGCCTGTTTTGACACTATCAATACAGTTGACTCGTCGGTCTGAAGAGAACCTCGTTGATGTCGACGTCCTCCGGCTGACTGATCGCGAACGCCACCACGCGCGCGAACGAGCTAGGAGGAATAGCCTTTTCATACGTCTTCGCCATTCCAGCAGCGATGTCACTGTCCGTAATCGTGCTGATGAGTTCAGTCGAGACCGCACCCGGCGATACGATGGTCGTGCGGATATTCCAGGGCTTCACCTCCTGGCGCAGTCCTTCAGAAATCGCCCGCACTGCCCATTTGGTGCCCGCATAGACCGAGCCGCCGGGACCGACTTTGTGGCCTGCAACGGATGATACGTTGATGATCTGACCGGACATCTGCTTCTGCATGTACGGAAGTGCAGCTGCTATCCCATACAGGACACCCTTGATGTTGACGTCGATCATGCGGTCCCATTCATCAATCTTCAGTTTGTCGAGCATCGAACTCGGCATCAACCCGGCGTTGTTCAGGAGCACATCAATGCGGCCGTGAAGAGTTACGGCGCGGTCGACGAGCGACTTCACCTGGTTACGGTCAGTCACATCTGTCTTCTGGATAGCCTCAGGATTGAGGCCTAGTTCCTGTGCCAGCGACTCAAGGCGTTCAACGCGGCGCGCACCGAGCACGACGTGGGCGCCTGCCTTCGTGAGATGGCGAGCAGTTTCCGCGCCAAGGCCACTACTGGCTCCGGTGATCACGATGACTTTATTTTCGATACCTGATGACATGATTCAACTCCTTTGAGGGTTGCAGACTGCTACTTCGAAGCACGCTCTTCGAAGACTGAGCGGACGACGGGAACAGCTGAGAATGCATTTGGCCAGCCGGCGTAGTACGCGAGCTGGTTCAGGACCTCGGAGGCCTGCTCACGTGTCAGGCCGTTATCCATTGCCTTGTTCAGGTGAAACGGGATCTGTTGCACCTGCCCATTGGAAATCAACGCGCTGACGGTCACGAGACTACGGTCTCGCGGCGCGAGTCCAGGCCGCAGCCACAAATCCCTGAACAGGACCTCGGTTGTGTCGCGCACCAAGCCCGACGAAGCAGGCCCTGCACTGCTGGTTACGCGAGCGGCACGGTCGGCTTCGGCTTTCTCATCCAGCGGTAGCAGATCGACTGAAGCGCCGGGGAGTTGGTCCTGCGTGATACCTCGCGCGGCAAAAATGTCTTTGGCGATGGAGGTTGCAGCAATTGCGTTACCCCAGCCGGCGTAGAACGCCAAGTGTGTGATGATTTCAGAAATTTCGCCAGGTCTTACGCCGTTATCCAGCGCAAGCGCAAACTGCTCGGGCATAAGGACAACCTGATTGCGTGCAATCACCGCTGCGACCGTGACGATGCTGCGATCTCGCGGAGACAGACCAGGTCGCTTCCATAGGTCATTTGCAAGTTTCACCGTAGCATAGTGCCCAAGCGCGGGCGACACGGCCTGGATGGCTGCTTCCGAGAGCATGCCTCGCTGCGACACGACTTCAGCCGGAACGTCGCCTGCGCCAACAGAAAGTGCAAGAGCAATAGTGGTGGTTGCCGTAGCGTTCATTTTGGCTTGCCCTCTATCGATACTGCTCATCAGACACGGGCTCGAGCCAGTCCACGTTTTTGCCATTCACCACGTAGGTCAATGCGACGTGACTCATTGCGGTCGTGTCTGTTGCTCCGTGCCAGTGCTTGACGCCGGCGGGAATCCAGACTACATCGCCAGCCTCGATGACGCGACGTTCATTTCCTTCCTCTTGTATCCAACCCATGCCTGCCGTCACGATCAACAACTGACCTGCGGGGTGAGTGTGCCAGGTCGTGCGTGCACCCGGAGCAAAATCAACGAGTCCGACATTGGCGCGAGTGGAGTCGTTGGGCGGGAAGAGCGATCTCACTTCCGCGTCACCGGTGAAGTTGCCGGGCTTTCCAGCTACTGCCTGCACTTCTGCGCTATGGCGAATTTCGATGCTGCCGGCCATAGCTGCGGTCGACGCGATGCTGGCCGCAGTAGTAGCCGCTGCGAGAACGTGTTTCATGACTACCTCTTGAGGATTCGAAAGCTCAGGGAGAAAGACCATAGACCCGAGCTTCCGGTATGTTTCAGGTCAGGTCGATAACGAAACGGTAGCGAACATCCTTTGACTTGATGCGTTCAAACGCCTGGTCAATCTGGCCGGGTTTGATGAGTTCGATATCAGAGACAAGGTTGCGTCGCGCGCAGTAGTCGACGAACTCCTGCGTTTCTGCCATCCCTCCCATGAGCGATGCCGAGACCTTCCGCCGTTGTAGCCAGAGTCCGGAGCCGCGTACGTCTTCAATCGGCTCGCGCGCACCAACAATAACGTAGGTCCCATCAAGCCGGAGCATGTTTGTAATCGGCTGGGTTGGGACGTTTGTCGGAACCGTCGAGATAAGAAAATCGAACTGGTTGGCGTACCGCTCCATAGCGCCAGGGGTATTCCAGACTACAGCCTCGCGTGCGCCCATTCGCTTGGCATCCGCGACTTTGCCCGGCGTGGTTGTGAATACAACGACATCGGCTTTGCGCGCAACGCCGAGCTTCACCGCCAAATGGCCCAAGCCTCCAAAACCGATTACACCAACACGCTGACCAGCGACCACCGACCAGTGTTGCATGGGGGAGAAAGTTGTGATGCCTGCGCACATTAGCGGTGCCGTGGCTGCGAGGTCCATCCCGGGTGGGATGCGAACAGTAAAGCGTTCGGGCACAACTACGCGCTGCGAGAAACCTCCGTAGTTGTAGCCGCCGAGGTGCGTGTCCTGTGAATTGAAGTTCAGCGTCCAACCTTTGACGCAATATTGCTCAAGGTCGTTCACGCAGTTCTCGCAGACGCCGCAGGAGTCAATCATCGCGCCGGCGCCGGCAATGTCACCCACCCGGAACTTGGTAACCGCTGTCCCGACTGCTGCTACGCGGCCAACAATTTCGTGTCCCGGGACGCACGGATAGTTGGTCGCGGGATAAGGCGACTTCCACTCCTGTCGTGCGATGTGAATGTCAGAATGGCAAATCGCGCAATACATGATGTCGATGAGAACATCGTTGGGTCGCAGGGCTCGCCGTGGAATTTCAATTGGCAAGAACGGCCCGTTGGGGCTTCTGTTGCCGTACGCACGAACGCGGTATGGCCCTTCCTCCGCAGCGACGGTGGTCGTTTGCGCTTGCGCCTGCGTGCCGAAGCCACCAATCGACGACGCGGCGGCGAGGCCTGCACTCCCCTTAAGCAGCTTTCTGCGCCCTGGGGAGGGTATGATTTGCCTATGCTGCGGGTCTCCGCATTTACCACACATATGAATGACTCCCGTCCAGCCTTCGATTGAAGAAGTGGCCTCCGGCTGAGCGCTCCCGACGTCAGCATCGAGCCGATGGGACTGCAACTAGTCCTTGCATGCAATGTAAGCGATACGCAAATAAGAAACTAGGTACTAGAATCAGATTGGACCAATAAGCGGAACTTCTTAATGGCAGGCGACAACCTAGACGATCTGGCGGCCTTTTTGGTCGTCGCAGAGGAGCGAAACTTCACTCGTGCCGGGAAACGCCTTGGCGTTTCCCAGTCAGCGTTGAGTCAGACGGTTCGCGCGCTGGAAGCGCGGTTAGGTCTGCGTCTACTCACGCGTACAACCCGCAGCGTCGTACCGACCGAAGCAGGTGAACGTCTGATGGCGTCGATCGGACCTCGGATTGAAGAGATCCAGCACGAACTCATCGTGTTAAGTGAGTTGCGCGACAAGCCATCTGGCGTGATCCGGCTTACCGCCACTGAATACGCGGCCGAAGCGGTTCTCTGGCCAGCAATCGCAAAACTGGTCGACGATTATCCCGACATCAAGGTCGAGGTGCTGACTGACTATGGCCTGACTGACATTGTGAGAGATCGCTTCGATGCCGGAGTGCGCCCGGGGGAAACCATTGCGAAAGACATGATTGCGGTGCGGATCGGCCCACCGATGCGGATGGCAGTGGCTGCGTCACCCGTCTATTTCTCGAAACGAAGGGCACCTTCTACGCCGCAGGAACTCACCGGTCACAGCTGCATCAATCTCCGTCTGTCGAGTCACGGTGGGCTTTACCCGTGGGAGTTCGAAAAACGCGGACGAAAATTGAATGTAAGGGTAGACGGTCAGCTCGTGTTCAACAGCAGCAATCTCATCTTGCACGCAGCGCTCGAAGGGCGCGGGCTTGCGTATCTGACCGAAGGGCAATTGGAGCCGTACCTCTCTGATGGTCGCTTGGTTCGAGTTCTCGAAGACTGGTGCGAACCCTTCTCAGGCTATCACCTCTACTATCCAAGCCGCCGTCAACCGACGCCTGCGTTCGCACTCCTGGTCGAAGCACTACGGTATTCGCCGAGGAAGCGCTAACCCGGTTCGAAACCCTTTTCGCATCCACGTCGAACCCAGCTTGGCGTTCAGCGGGCGACGGCGTGCGAATTGGGAACTGCAAGCTGGATTGGAAAGACGTATCTTGCGATCGGTCTGCATTCCGGGCGGCACGTTACTTTCCTGATCGACTTTGGAGTAGCGCTCAGCAGCGAGAACTGGATAGTCTGCGGTTGCACGCTAGCAACGCTAGGTTTTGGCGACGATAGCGCTAGGTCCAACAACAATGATGCGTGGCCATCTGCTTGGCAGGCGGGAGGCCGCCGCAGCGCGTTACTACCCCCAGGAACTCGAGGCGGAAAGCGCGTGCGCGCCGATTTGGTACTCGCGCACGGACATGAGGATGTCGAGCAAGACATCAATAATCGCGTGTATGAGCAAACCGCCTCGCGCTTCGCCGCTGATGGCTGGATCGTTGGGCGTAAGAGCATGGAAAGCAGCGCAGGAGAGAGTCAGCCCTTCTCAGGACGTACTGGCACGGGACCGCGCGCCACCGACTGCGCAGACAGACAGGCGCGCAAGATCGCCGTCGCAATCGACCCCACCATAAGTTGCACGTAAGCGGTGATTTCAGCACACCGAATAAAGAATCGTTTGCGACAGACGGGCAAGCGCAGCCGTACCGCGATGGTCGGGGTCAACCGGC
Organism: Paraburkholderia sp. JPY465; assembly: GCF_050436725.1. NCBI lineage: Bacteria > Pseudomonadati > Pseudomonadota > Betaproteobacteria > Burkholderiales > Burkholderiaceae > Paraburkholderia > Paraburkholderia sp. JPY465. The sequence continues at coordinate 1,838,015 of NZ_JBNDMT010000003.1, read as the reverse complement.
GATGTCCGCGTCGAGGTGATGAGCCTGCGCGTGGGCCAGCATGCCGACGCGCATTCAGTTCGTCAGCCGGTCTCTTCCTTTTCCTGTTGTTGCCGGGCGTAATTGAACGGCAGAAGGTCTGTTACATCTGCGTCCGGCGCACGCTGCGGCAAACTCGGTGAGTACGTGTAGCAGGTAGTCGTAGGGCTCGACGCCGCAGGCTCTGCACGTCAACGTCAGGCTGTACACCGTGGCGCTCGCTTTTGCGCCATCAACTGTGTCGCTGAACAGCCATGACTTTCTCGAAGTGGCAAACGGTCTGATGTCACGTTCGCAAACATTATGCCGACTCCCCGATTATGCCGCGTCATGCATGCGCGCGACGGTGGATAGGGTCGTTCGTGATTGCTGTGTCGGCATAACCGTATGATTTCTCAGGCTGGCTATCTCGCTGGCCAGGAGAGATCAAATGAAGGTGACACGCAGAGTCAGCGAATCCGGCGGGCTGCCGGCCCGTCACATTGATGCATTTCTTGACCGTCTACGCGCGGCACACTATTCCGAGGTAACGCTTCGCAAGAAACGAAGTGTCCTGTGTACGTTCTCTGGGTGGATGAGGAACAGGAACATCGACCTGATTGGTCTCGATGAGTCTGTCACGGCTCGCTTTATGAGGCGCATGATCGACGCATCACAAGACCGTGTCCAGCGTGCGCGTCCCACTTTACGGCAGTTTCTCGCCTACCTGCGCGCCGAAGCCATTCTGTGCCCGCCGACGTTAAGTGGCCAGTCGGAGATTAAGAACATCTATTGGCGATACCTGGATTATCTAAGGCAGGATTGCGGACTAGCGAAGAACTCGCTGCTTGTCTATGGGCCTTTCATTCGCGACTTTCTCGACAGCCACGCGGCCGGCGACGGAAGCAAATTGCCAGATGCATTTGACGCGGTAACGATACGGAATCATCTTCTTGCGCGCAGCAAAGGTCGATCGGCGGAGTACACGCGGCTGATGGCAGCTGCGCTTCGCTCGTTCTGCCATTTCCTCTTTCTGCGTGGCGATACGGCCCGAGACCTGCATGAGTCAGTGCCCTCGGTTCGCAAGTGGCGACAGTCGACTGTGCCGACGTTCCTCACGCCTGAGCAGCAAGAAGCGCTCATTGCATCTGCAGACCGGTCGACTCCGACTGGGCGTCGTGACTATGCAATCCTGCTTTTGTTGGCGCGACTCGGCTTACGTGCCGGAGAAATCGTCGCAATCGAGCTCGACGACATTCACTGGCGTTCGGGGGAGCTCGTCGTTCATGGCAAGGGGAATGTGGTCGAGCACGTCCCGCTGCCATCGGAGGTCGGAGAGGCAATCGCAACATATCTTCGCGATGGTCGTGGAGCGAGTGCATCGCGGCGCGTCTTCCTTCGCAGATTGGCACCTCGGGTTGGTTTGGCGGGGCCGGCGGCGATTGGCAAGATTGTTTGTCAGGCCTTCGCACGTGCCGGTTTCCGCCCCGCGTGCCGGGGCGCCGCACATCTGTTCCGTCACGGTCTGGCGACGACAATGATTTGCCACGGGGCCTCAATGGCAGAAATAGCCGAGGTCTTGCGGCACCGCTCACCGGACAGTACCGCGATCTATGCAAAGGTCGCGTTTGAGGACCTGCGTAAGGTCGCGCGCTCGTGGCCCACGGTTGGAGGTGCAATATGACTGCGATCCGCGACTCTCTCGCGCGGTACGTGGCGGCCCGCCGTGTTCTCGGGGCGTCATTCTATGAACCCGCCTTGGCACTCGGCCATTTCGTTGATCTTCTGGAACGCGAAGGCGCCGAGTTCATCACCACCGATCTGGCTCTGCGCTGGTCGACCGCGTCCGTAAATGTCGAACGTGCCACTTGGGGGCGGCGCCTTTCGCAGGTAAGAGGATTCGCCAGATGGATGAACGTCATTGACAGTCGAAACCAAGTTCCACCAGCAGGATTCCTGAGCGCCCGCAGACGGCGCAATGCCCCGCATATTTACACTGAGCATGAAATTGCCTTGCTTATGACTCAGGCTGCCCAACTGCGCTCCCGCACCGGCATGCGAGCACTGACCTATTCGACGCTCATAGGTCTGCTTGCAGCAACGGGCCTCAGGCCAGGCGAAGCGCTTCGACTCGACCGGTCTGACGTTGACCTCGTTAGCGGAATACTCTCCATCCGGGAATCGAAGTTCGGCAAGTCGCGCTTTGTTCCTGTAGCGGAGTCGACCCGGGCGGCACTCGAACATTATGCCCAGAACCGCGATCAACTCTGTCCTTTACGATTGAGCGAGGCGTTTCTGGTCAGTGAGCGCGGCAACCGACTGAAGGCCTGCAGTGCGCGAAGCATGTTCGTCAGAATGTCGCGCGCCATTGGTCTGCGACTGGCGACGGAGGATGGGCGCGATGGTTACGGCCCCCGCCTCCAGGACTTCCGGCATAGCTTCGCGACTGGGAGGCTGGTCGAGTGGTATCGCGCCGGTCTGGACGTCAGTCGGGAATTGCCGAAACTCGCCACCTACCTCGGGCATGTCAACATCGGTCTTACGTACTGGTACATCGAAGCGGTTCCTGAGTTGCTTGAACTCGCTGCAGGCTATCTCAACAAGAATTGTCCGGGAGAACGGCCGTGAGCGCCGCCAGTCTTCCCTCCCTCGTTCAAAGGTTCTTTACCCAACGCCTGCTCGAGCAGCAAGGTCTGAGTTCGCATACGGTTGCAAGTTACCGTGACACGTTCCGGCTGCTGCTAGCGTTCGCCACAAAGCATATCGGGCGCGCGCCGTCAAAACTGCGAATCGAAGACTTTGACGTGTCGTTGATCGAGAAATTCCTACAGCACCTCGAACATGACAGAGGCAATTCGGTGCGGACACGTAATACGCGGCTTGCCGCGGTGCATGCCTTCTTCCGGTTCGTCGCGGTCAGCGAACCAGCGTTGTTTCTGCAGTGTCAGCGCATTCATGCTATTCCATCTAAACGCTGCGAACACGGCCCTGTTGAGTTTCTTACTGAGAGCGAGGCCGCTGCTCTGGTAGAGGCGCCTGACGTACGAACATGGATCGGCAACCGCGATCGAACACTGCTTCTTGTAGCGGTTCAAACGGGTCTGCGCAACAGCGAATTGACCGCGCTCCGGCGTCAGGATGTGATGCTCGGCACAGGCGCCCACGTTCGTTGCCTTGGTAAAGGCAGAAAGATGAGATGCACGCCGCTGCGACCGGACGTCATTGCCGTCCTGAAAGGATGGCTGTTGTATCAACCAGGCGAACCAGGTGATCCGGTCTTCCCCAGTTCGCGCGGCGGTCATCTCAGTGCCGATGCCCTTCAGCGACTCGTGTCGCGCAACGCCGAAATCGCGCGTCTCTCGTGTCCCTCGCTGAAGAAAAAATCCGTAACGCCCCACACGCTTCGACATGCGGCGGCGATGAGCTTGTTGCATCACGGCGTAGACCTGTCCGTGATCGCGCTCTGGCTCGGTCACGAATCCTCCGAGACTACTCAGATCTATTTGCACGCCGACATGCAACTCAAGGAACGCGCGCTCGCGCACGCAACAGCGAGCGGCATCGCGCCAACACGCTACAAACCCCCAGACCAGTTACTCGCCTTCCTGGAGGCTCTCTGATAATGCCGACAATCCGACCAACGCGGAACCGGGATCCGCCCAATCGTTATGGAAGTTGATTCATGACGCGGCATAATCGGGGAGTCGGCATAATTCTTGTCATGCCGCTAGCGGCATGAAACGCATTATTATCGATGGGGGCGCAACCATTGGTGACGTAGCGGCTCAGATATTGCCACTGGTTGCGTGTATAGGCGATTGCCTTGCCGAGCAGACTCTGGGGCAGTACCTTGGGCGCCAGTTCGTCGAGCCACGCCTTGAAGGCCTCGAGCACCGGCACGCTATGCTTTTGCCGCAAGCCATATGTGTAATCAGCGCGCGTCTGGCCATCAGGCAGTTCGCCCTTGACGAGCGCCTCGACACGGTACAGGGCCTGGAAGTATTCGAGCGCTTTCGCCACACGAGCGTTAGGTATCTTCTGTTTGCCGGAGTCCGTTTTTTTCTCGGCCGCCTTGTCCGCCTTGACGAACAGCCTCCGGGCGTGCGCGACGCATCCGAAGTGCGTGGCCTTTTTGAGCGTGCGCCAGGCGCTGTAGCCGTCGCTCATCAGCATGCCGCTGTAGTCGCCGAGAAACTTCTTCGGATGTTCCTGGCCGCGCCCCGGCTGGTAGTCGAACAGCACAACGGGCTCGGCGCAGCCTTCGGCGCTGCGGTACACCCATGCATAGCTTTTGCTCTGGGCGGACCTGCCGGGCTCCTTGAGCACCTGAACCGTCGTTTCGTCACCGTGGATCAACGGCTGCGACAGCAACGTCTTGTGCAGCGCGTCGTACAGGCGGCGGTAGTGCAGTTCGCTGGGGCGGATGATCCAGTGAGCGAGCGTGCCGCGACTCACCGGAATCTGCCAGCGTGCGAGCGCGTCCTGCATCCGGTACAACGGCATGCCGTCGACGTACTTTGCGGTCGTGACCGTCGCGATCACCGACGCATCTGCATGGCTGCCCGGAATCGGCTGCACCGGCATCGGCGCAAGCACGATCCGGGTATGTTCGGCATGACACTCACAGTGCCGGCACGCCCATTTGGAACGTATGTTCTGCCGGACCGTCCACTTGACCTCGACGTGCAACTGTTCGCTGATGTCCTCGCCGATGCGATGCATCGGGTTGCCACAGTCCATGCATGCCCTCTGGTCTTCGGGCAGGTCGTATTCGACAGGTTCACGCTTCAGGTATGCCGGCAGAGGCTTGCGGCCGCCCTTGCGCCGTTCGGGCTCACTGTTTTTGGGCAGGCCGGTGTCGGGCAGCGCTGGCTGTGCGCCCTCATCCTCCTCTTCGGAGGGTTCGGTCTGGGCGATCTGCTCGGCCTCGTCGAACACTCGATCCTTGCGTTTCTCGCTCTTCGGTGCGAAGCGCTCTGCCTGCAGCAGACGGACCTGTTCCTCGAGCTGCTCGATGCGCCGGTTCAGCTCCTCGATCTGTGCGTCGCGCTGGGCAATATCCTGTGTCGCGCGCTCTTCGAGATCGCGGATGTAGCCCTTGACGACCCTGGGTACGTGCTTGAGATCAGGAGGATTCATGCGCTCCAGGATAGCGGAGCGCGCCGCGCCGTAGGTTTACGTCAATTTGTAAAAGGCACAGCCGCCGTTGTTACGCGCGACGTGCCTTGCCGGGCGGCCTAGCTGGCGTGCTGGTAACGACGCGCAGGGTGGCGGCGAAGTGCGTCAATGTCGATGCCGTCGAGCAACCAGTGAAGCTGCTGCGTTGTCAGCTCGATCACCTCCTGATGCCGCCTCGGCCACACGAAATGGTCTTCCTCAAGCCGGCGCAACATCAACCAGAAACCGGTGCGCTCGTACAGCAGGAGCTTGACGCGATCGCGTTTGCGGTTGTGGAACGCATACACGGCGCGGGCGAGCGGGTCCAGTTGCATCGACTCCGTGACCAAGGCAGCAAGGGTATTGATGCCGGCGCGGAAGTCAATCGGCTCGCGGTACAGGTAGACTTTCAGGTCATCGTCGAAGCGGAACATCAGCTCCCCCTCAACGCGTCAATCATCGTCTTGAGCAGCGCGCAATCCTGCCCGGTGCACTCGAGTTCAAGGCTCACCCCGTTGGGCAGCTGCGCCACCAGGCGCGACGGCAGCGGTGGTCGCTGTGGCGCGTGCACCCGCATCGGCGCCGCCGGTGCATCAGGTTCCGACTGCGGCGGCATCGGCGACGCCGCCCAGCTGTCATCGCTGATCGCCACCACCGGTACAAATGCCGTGGGCAGAGCCTTCGAGTCACATGGGGCGGCGGCGCCCTTCAGACGCGCCTCGTAATTCTTGATCCAGCGGCGCAACTGATTGGCGTTCACGCCCGCCTTCAGCGCCATACCCGCGATCGACACGCCCGGTTTCAGGCAGGCTTCAATCAGCCTCTGTTTGTCACGTTTGTCGAAAGTCCGCTTGCCTTCGACACCAACGTTGGTCGCACGCAAGGGCAAAAAATCTGCGCAGTTCTCGTCCATGAAGGGTGTGTCCATTAAAAAATGAACTGAACCCCAGAGGTTGGACGGTGGACGAACTATACCTTCGCAAATTGTGAGCTAAAGTCGGAAGTGGTGTACGGGGGAGTTGAGGCGGGAAGTTGAAGGCGGTGGAGGTTTCAGCTGAGAATCTGATTGTCGAAGTCGGAAACCAGCAAAAAATCAAACCATCCACCATGAGCAAGGATACGGAAAAAGCAGTCGTCGGTCTATCGGGAGTCGGGCTTGGTCTGGACGAATTGGTTCGCCAGGGCGCGCGGCAGGTGATTCAGCAAGCGATCGAAGCGGAGTTGGCAGAGCTGATGGAGCGGTTCGCGAACGTCAAGACTTTGCACGGGCAACGCGCCGTGGTACGCAACGGCTACTTGCCAGAGCGCGAGGTGTTGACGGCCGCCGGGCCGATTGCGGTGAAGGTGCCGAAGGTGCGCGATCGATCGGGGTCGGGCGTGAAGTTCAATTCGACGATCGTGCCGCCGTACGTGAGGAAGTCGCCTCGCGTGAGCGCAGCGCTGCCCTGGCTGTATCTGAAGGGCATCTCGACAGGCGACATGGGCGAAGCGTTGAGCGTGCTGCTGGGCGATGACGCCAAGGGCTTGTCGGCCAACGTGGTGAGCCGGCTGAAGGCGCAGTGGGCCGACGAGCATGTGGCTTGGAGCCGGCGTGACATGTCTGAGTCGCACTACGTCTATTGGTGGGTCGACGGCATTCACACGGGGCTGCGCAGCGAGAACTCCGATGGGCAATGCTTGCTGGTCATCATCGGCGTGAAACCGGACCGAAGCAAAGAACGTGTGGCGATCGGCGATGGGTATCGCGAGACGAAAGCGTCGTGGTTGGAGCTGCTGCTCGACCTGAAAAAGCGCGGTCTGAAGGCAGGCCCACGGCTGGCAGTCGGCGACGGCGCAATGGGCTTCTGGGCGGCGCTGGAAGAGGTGTTCCCGGCGACGCGTGGCCAGCGCTGTTGGTTTCACAAGATGGGCAACGCACTGAACGCGCTGCCCAAGTCGCAACAGGCACGCGCGAAGGCCGACATGCAATCGATCTGGATGGCCGCGACCCGCGCCGACGCGCACGCTGCGTTCGATCGTTTCGTTGCGATCTATACGGCCAAATATCCGAAGGCGACCGAGACGCTGAAGAAGGACCGGGAGAGCTTGCTCGCGTTTTACGAATTCCCTGCCGAGCACTGGCAGCATCTGCGCACGACGGATGAAATACACAAGCCCTCACGCCGTACTTCGCTCGTTCGCTATGTCCGCGCTTCCGGCCACCGTATCGGCGCGCTGTCTGATTTGGGGCGCGACTGCTTCCATCGGTTAAACAGTCTCTGATAGGTTCGCTCGGACTGCTCGGCCATGGCTCGCTCCTGCTGGCGGACGCTCTTCAGACTGTAGGCGGCAGCCGAACCTTTGCGCGAGCCATGCTGCGCCGGCATTCCAGCCTGCAGTTCCAGCGCGCGCAGCTTGTGCGCGGTTAACGCGGGACGATCCCACGCGAACGGTTCGCCACGTGTCATCACATACCAGACGATCACGGCGAGCTTGCGAGCGGTCGCTACGACGGCAATTTGTTGGCCGCGGCGATCGCGCACGCGCAGGAAGAAGGCGCGCAGTGGCCCGGGCGCCTGCGTGGCGCCCCAGGCAGCCTCGACCAGCATCGCCCGTGCGTAAGAGCGGCCGCGCTTGGTGATGTGGCCGTGCCTGGCCGGTGTTGGGCCGGATTGATAGACCGACGGATTGAGCCCGAAGTAGCTCACCAGCTTCTCCGGATTCGGAAACCGCTCGATGTCGCCGATGGCCGATAGCAGCCCGATCGCCACCGTGGTATTGACGCCGGTAATCGTCAGCATCACGCGTAGTCGCGCGTCGTCGATGGTCGCTTGCGCGAGTGCCTGCTCCACCTCACGCAGATCTTCGCCGAGGCGGTCCAGTTCGCGCAGTCGCTGCTCGATGCCCAGGCGTTCATCCAGCGGCAGCGGTTGAACGCTGAGCCATGCACGCCCCTTCCTGCCAAACAGATCGGTGGCAGGACACCGCTCGATCAGATGCGCCGCCAGCACGGCGTGAACCTCGTTCTTCAGCCGCGTGCGTTGCCGCACCAGCTGCGAACGGCGCGAGATCTGCCGACGCAACGCCAGCGTGCGCTCGTCTGGCATCCAGACTTCCGGCAGAAAGCCGCTTGCATACAGTTGTGCCAGCACGGCCGCATCGATCTTGTCCGTTTTGACGCGGGCTTCGGCGATCAGCCGGACTTGCAGCGGATTCGCAATCGCCACACGCGCGACGTGACGGCGGAGCACGTTGACGATGGCGGCAGTGTTGCCGGTTGCCTCGAGCACCACGTGATCGGTGGCACGTAGGTTCTCGGCAAAGCGTTCCAGCTGGTCGCGTCGCAACCCGGTACGGCCGCCGGCATGCATCAGGCCATTCTCCAGGTACGCGATCTCGGCCACGGAGCGCGAAACATCAAATCCCACGATTCGCATAACCGTCTCCCGTATCAGATCACTGTTGGGAGCCGGTGGGGCAGCACGACAACTACGGATTCGCGCTCACAGCGCAACCGGGCGGGTCGCAGGGGCGGCCAACTACTAACACGAGCTCGCGGCTCATCATGTAACAACGGCCTGCCCACCCGAAGTGCTCCCCAGTGCCCCTGTCCCGGATGGTCACACCATACGCTCAAACCGCTGGGCGCGGGAACGCGAGGCACCGGCTATATCATGCCGGTTACCAACGCAATTGAATCGACGTTCGCGACGGTGCGTCATCGCACGACACGTACGCGTAACTGCGTGTCGCGACCGACCTTCCTCGGACTGGCATTCAAGCTGATCGAGGAAGCCGAGAAAACCTGGCGCCGTATCAACGGCCCGGAAAAGATCAAGCTGTTGCTCGAGGGTGTTGCCTTCAAGGACGGCGAACCGGTGCAAGACGATCGACCGGTTCAGCAGAAACTCGCCGCTTGAAATCGACCGCCATCAAAATGTTCGTACACCACTATTGACGTTAGCTCTGAGGATCGTTCGGTGCGGTTTTCATCGCGGAACATGGATTCCGGATAGATTTGCGCAAGGCACGAAGACATCAGAACCAGAGGTTGCAAATCTCGGGCTGGCCATAGATTACAACTTAGCCGCCATCATAAAAATGCGATAAACCCCGTTATGTATTGATCAACTTCATGAGTAGTCAGCGGATATGTTTTTAGACGAGGAGACACCACATCGCGACTAGTGGGTCTGCCCCGGATCGCATGGCATGGACGCTATTCGACGTGTTGTGCAGGCCGCCTCCAATGCCCGGATGGAACCAATCTCCATCGCGCTGTTTGAATTCGCCTGGGCTCAGCAGTACGTAGGCTTCTTCTGGTGGGTGCTGGTGATCCGGGTATCGGGTGTTAGGCGCAAGTAAGGAAAAGCCGAGCTGAACGTCGTAGCGACTTTCCATGCCGCCAGGGCCGCAGACTATCCCGTGAACGTGCTTTTCGACGTAGTCATTGCTTCCGTTCAAACCGGAAGTGCGCCGTTGCCAGCCGATCGAGGATTCGACCGCTTTGATCGCGTGCGCCGCTAAGCCCAGATTGGACTGCTCGACAAGCAGAGGTGCGAGGGCGCAGTCGAGAAGTTCGCAGGCCGGATATCGTTTACTGTTGCGCCTGCCATCATCGGATGGTTGTGATAGACGCTCGAATACCTTGGCTGATAAATGGCGGACAGTCTCTGGAAGAGTGCTCGACTGAAACAGCGTTTGGGCAACGCGGATAATATGCTCCAAACTCTCATGTCGCTGATACATGATAGACACTCCTGGAGTTCACGACTTCTCCTTAATCAATCAAGGCTTACGACTGTTTGAAGAGGCGCCTCTTCCCGCTGAACTGTGCGTTGCCGACCCACTTCGAGCATACCGATACTGCCGAGTATCAAGAGCGTCGCCACGACTTCCAGCAATCCAACCTGCTCGCCGACCGCCCATCCGATCGAAAGCGCAATGACGGGCGTGACGTAGACCGCCCCGGCTGCGGCGACGGCGCCCAGCTCCTGCAGGAGGAAGTAGTAAAGGAGAAATGCCATGCCCGTACCCAGCAGGCCCAGACCGATCGCCACGCCCGCCGTGGCGCGCCCGTCCTGCAGTATCTGGCCGATGCCATGGCGGTCGGTCAGCGCGAGCAGCATCAGCAGCGCAAGCCCCATCTGCCAGGTCACGATCGCCAGCGCAGGGACCTTGAGAGGGGAGAGAAAGCGTCGGACGTAGATGTACGAGAGTCCGAAGACGATCGATCCCGCCATCATCCACGCGATGCCGGCGAGGCTGATCGGATCGCTGCCGCCGAGGGCGGCCCACGGGCGAGCAATGAGCGTAATGCCGACCATGCCCAGCGCCACGCCGGACACCATCAGCGAGTTCATTTTCTCGTTACGCAGGAACAGGGTCGACGCCAGGGAGGTGAAGATGGCGGGCGACCCGCCGAGCACGCCGGCAATACCGGACGGCAGGACCGCCGTGCCCTTCGCCATGGCGAAGTAGGAAAACGCGGTGGCGAGCGCGGCCATCACCGAGAAGTGATGGAGATACCGGACCTGCCCAAACCTCAGTACGCCTTTGCGCCATGCGAGCGCCGCGAGCGGGATGAAGCCGAAAAGCACCCGCAGAAGCGATATCTGACCTGGGCTGATGTACGCAGCCGCCCATTTCATGTAGATGAAATTCGATCCCCAGAACAGACCGAGGAGAATGAAGGCGGTATAGATGCGAATCAAGGTACGATCCAGACGGTATGGTCAGCTACTACGGGGCGCGCTTGATGAGGCTGCCTCGAATGGAGCAGGGCCAAAGTGTCCGTGGCCCCTTCAGCGCCGCCCATGACGGGCGAATACGTACGTGTCCAGCATAGCCGATGGGATCGACGCCCAACCGCTCTTCAGCCTTGTTTATAGATAGTAGAAGCGGGGCTTGAGAAGTGGTGATTCGTCGTTGGGGGTGCTAGGTGAGCCAAGAGAAAAGCCGGCCAAAATGGCCGGCACAAACTTCCTCGCGAATTTGTCCGGCTGGGTAACAGCCGGGTGACGCTCAGGCCGCCGCTTTAAGGCTACCGTGCGGATCAATCACAAATTTCTTCGGAACGCCGGAATCGAATTCCGCGTAGCCGCCCGGTGCCTGGTCGAGTTCGATGACTGTCACATTGACAACTTCGGCAATGTTGAGTTTGTCCCAAAGAATCGACTGCATCAGGTTACGGTTGTACTTCATGACGGGGGTCTGGCCGGTGAAGAACGAGTGCGATTTGGCCCAGCCGAGGCCGAGACGAACTGAGAGACTGCCCTTCCGGGCTGCCGGATCCACCGCGCCGGGATCGTCCGTAACGTACAACCCAGGAATACCGATCTTGCCAGCAACGCGCGTCACTTCCATCAGCGAATTGAGCACCGTCGCTGGCGCTTCGACCTGCGAGCCGGTATGACCGTGGCCGCGCGCTTCGAAGCCCACGCAATCGATGGCGCAGTCGACTTCCGGTTCGCCGAGAAGCTCTGACATCTGTTCGGCCAGCGAGGCATCTTTTGAAAGATCGACCGTTTCGAAACCCACGCGGCGGGCGTGCTCGAGACGCTTCGGGTTCACGTCGCCGATGATCGTGACGGCGGCGCCCAGGAGTCGCGCGGAGGCTGCGGCCGCGAGCCCGACCGGTCCGGCTCCGGCCACATAGACACTCGCTCCTGGCGCCACGCCGGCGGTCACGGCGCCGTGGTAGCCAGTGGGCAGGATATCGGACAGGCAGGTGAGATCGCGGATCTTCGCCATGGCGCGGTCGCGATCGGGAAATTTGAGCAGGTTGAAGTCGGCGAACGGGACCATGACATATTCGGCCTGGCCGCCGATCCAGCCACCCATGTCGACGTAGCCGTAAGCTCCGCCCGGACGCGCCGGATTGACGTTCAGGCAGACGCCGGTGTTCTGCGCCTTGCACATCGGGCAACGGCCGCAAGCCACGTTGAACGGCACCGACACCAGGTCGCCTTTCTTCAGCGTGATGACGTCGGAGCCGACCTCGATCACTTCGCCCGTGATTTCGTGACCCAGTACGAGTCCGACCGGCGCCGTGGTGCGACCGCGCACCATGTGTTGATCGGATCCACAAATGTTGGTGGCGACCACTCGCAGAATGACGCCATGGTTTGCCTTGCGGCCGGCTGGATCGGAGAGTTCGGGAAACGCGATATTTTGCACTTCCACTTTTCCAGGGCCTGTGAAAACGACACCGCGATTTCCTGACATGCTGTCTCCTGATTATATGACTTTGACGCCGTGCGAATCGCCGAGAATGGCCGGCCCGAATAGGGCCCACATCGCGATATCCGAAGCGGCTTGCGGTGAGGTGCACGCGCCGATTCGCTTTCTCGATGAGCACTGAGTATTGGATCGGGCAGAGCCCGGCGTCAATGCGCATTATTTTCACGCTGGCATGACTTCAGGTTATTCGAGCAGAGCGCGCGTGCAGCCCGCAGTCAGCAGCGCGAAAGTTCCTGGCGCGCGACTCGGCATTCCACAGCGTAAAAGTGCCGTTGTGCTTTTTTGATTAAGTTGAAGCGATGAACAATATAAACACTGATTATGGTGTGACCTGTAACCGGCAATCGATTTATGTTCGCACGCAGAGTTCGGCTTGGCGGCGGTCGCCACGCAGCGTGACGGGGAGAGTGCATGCAGAGCGAAAATTTCGGGTGGGTTGCCCGCGGTAGCAGGCCAGTGCTGGTGGTCGCGCCGCATGTTGGCGCCAGCGTACCTGCGGAATTGCTGACCAATCCTGCGTGGGCGCCAATTGATGGGCGCCTGTCCGATCCGGCAGGCGTCGCGTGGATGGCGACTGCGCGCGAACAGGGCATCTCGACGATTTCAGCGTGCATTCACCCTTGTGTGATTGACCTGAACGTGGCCGCCAACAATCGGTCGCTATCGCCGCGTTTGAACCGGGTGGGACTGTGCCGGACGCACACGTCCCGTGCCGAACCCCTTTATCCGCACGACTGCGAACCGGACGAGGAAGCCGTCGCTGCGCGGATCGCCGCCTGGTGGCTTCCGTTCCATCAGATGGTGACTGCCGAGATCGTTCGTCTCAGGGAGTTGCACAAGAATGTTGCGGTGCTTTTCTCGCACGCGAGCTCTTGGCTTTCACCGTACCGCGAACAGACCGGAGGAACCGATTTCAATCTGGGAACCCACCAGGGCACATCGTGCGACCGTCAACTGCTTTCCGTGCTCACCGATGCTGCTCAAGCGCACGGACGGTCGTGGGTCGTCAACGGGAAGCTCGGTGGTGTCTTCGCCGCGCAGCACTATGGCGTCCCTGGGAGCGGCGTTCATGCCGTTGAGATTGAGATAGCCGGAAAATGGCGCAGCGAGCTCGAGGCAAGCGGCGAAGCCGGGCGGGTTTGTGATTCACCGCAGGCCGACATGGCGGCACTTCTGGATAGCGCAGGCGCTGCGGTTCTGAAACTCCCTGCTGCGTCCGGTGACGTGCTCGGCGCGTTGGAAGCCGTGCGATGCACGGATTAACCATGGAGATCGACCGGTTGAGTGCGAACGGTGCGTCCGGGACATGCTAGATTTCGGGGAACATTCCTCTACAGCCATGAAAGACCGCGCGCCAGAAAAATATCCTGATTGGGACCTCCTTGCCAGTTGGGTGGCGGTGGTCGAGGCCGGCTCGATTTCGGATGCAGCAAGTCGCCTTGCCATTTCGCAGGCAGGCGTTTCGCAGCGGATCAAGGCGCTCGAAACGCTGCTGGATACGACCTTGCTCGACCGCGCCACGCGCCCGGCGCGGCCAACGGCGGCGGGGCAGCGCCTGTTCGAGCATGCCACCGTCCTCCTGCAAGGCGCCGACCAGATGGTCGAGAGCGTGCGCAACGTCACTCGCGCAAAGCGGGTCGTCGTGCGGCTGGGGTGTGTCGATTCCTTCGCGGCGACCATCGGTCCGATTGCCATCAAAGCGTTGTCCGGCACATCGCACCACATCCGTCTGTGGTCCGGCATCACCCCGGCACTCGACGGTCAGTTGGAGGCCCGGCAGCTCGACATGGCAGTGACGACCAGCAGCTCATCGCATGCCCCCGGCATCCGCAAAAGAAAGCTGTTCTCGGAGCCCTATGTCGTGGTCCTCCCGGGCAGCTTCGAAGTCGACCGCTATACGACGCTGACCGAGCTGAGCAACCATCTGCAGTTTATTCGCTATAGTGCGCGCTCGGTCATCGGCCAGCACGTCGACTCGTATCTTTCCTCGCTCGGTGAAAACATCGAGCGCACCTGTGAATTCGACGCTACGGACCCCATGCTTAGTCTTGTCGCGGCCGGCCTGGGCTTCGCCATCACTACGCCGTTGTGCTTGTGGCAGTCCCGCCACTACGTGCCTGACGTTCGCGTGGTTCCGTTGACGGCGTTCTCGCGACATGGGCGGCCTTATGGTCGGCTTGTCCGTTCGTTTTACCTTTCGTATCGGGAAAACGAGCTCGGACATCTTCCCACCGATCTCTACGATCTGATTCGGCGCGCGTTTGAGCGGCAAGTGGCGCGCGATATTGCCACGGCGCTCTCGCTGAAGCCCGAAGACGTGGGCGACACGGGCGACGAATAGCGCGGCCCGCTTAATGCCGGGAGGCGGCGAGGCGCTGAAAACTCGTTTTCCATCCCTGGTTGGTCGCGTTGTCGATGACGCCGTGAAAGATCGCCAGTACTTCGTCAATTGAAATCGTGCCGGCCACCCGGTGCTCGATCCATAGACCGTGAATGAGCGCCAACGCCTGGATGGCGTAGATGTTGGCCATCGGCGTGTCGCAGCCTGCCTGTCGAAAATCATGAATGAAGTTCGAGCGCAGGCGCCGCGAAAACGCCGCGCATAGACGCTGAACGTCCACTTCATGGGCCGACGAGCTCCACATGTGCGGCCAGACGTTGGCGGCCCCGGGGCTCATCACTTCGTCGCTAAAGCACATGTCGACCGTGAATTTCAGGCGCTCGACGGGATCGCTGATGTTGCGCCGGCCAGCAATTAGTTGATTGCGAACGCTCCGGATCATGTAGACGAACGTCTTGTAGACGAGATTGCTCTTGTTCTCGAAGTGGTGATGCACGAGGCCCACTGAAACGCCTGCGTGTTCACTCACTTTTCGGATCGTCAGATTTTCCAGGCCGACCTGGCCTACCACCTCCAGCGTCGCGTCGACGAGTTTCAGGCGCATGCCGTCGTATTCCACGGGCTCTTCCTTGCGGGTGTCAACCTTGACGATGTGTTCCATGTCAGAGCGCATTGTGCTGTCCTCACTCAAGAGAAAGGGCGGCATGGCGCCCTAAAAAGCTGAACATTCGTTCACAGGGAATAGAAGTATAGCGGCTTTGTTTGTCTGTAATGTCTGAACGAATGTTCATCGTCTGGCATGTCTTTGAAGATAAGCGTTTACCCTCAAACTCCTTGTAAACGCCTGAACGATGCGTGAAAACCCTAGTAAAAACTTTTTTTGACATCCGCATGAACGGATATATATTGCTGCCAGTGTCGTTTGCACTGAACATATGTTCAGTTATGTTGTGGGTGGGCTTGCTAAGGGTGTTCAGCGCGCCCGGTCGGTTCTGGCGCATACGCTGATTTGTCCCGGTGACTGGGCGACCTGCTGGCCAGGCGAAAGCCTGCGCGAATGGCGGGCATCAGTCGATCCGATGGAAATCGCCCCCAATGGCCGTTCATAACGGATAGCGATTTACAACATAAAGCGAAGTTAAGTAAGTGGTTGTTCTTTTTGCACCCTCTAGTCTGGACGCTGAGCGTTGCTGGTGCTGCAAGAACCCCGCAATCCTGCTTCTGGCAAGGGTTTTCCCGGGTTGAGCCTGGTGGCTCCTCAATGATTCGTCCAACTTTTTTGGTAAGGAGCAAGCGTGATTTCAGGTCCACAATTTCCGTTGCCGGCGAATGAAGCCGAAGTTCAATTTGGCGAAGGCACGGCATCGGGCGCCGCGCTGCGCAGCGCGCTCGATCAGCGTGAAGTCGTCGAAATTCCGACCGTTATCGGCGGCAAGCGGTATTTCTCCAACGAAGTCACCGAGGTTCGGGCTCCTCACGATACGCAGCGCGTGCTCGCGCGCATTCATCGCCCGTCGGAAGCGCAGATCAAGGAAGCGATCTCGAGTTCCAGGAGCGTTGCCCGCGAATGGGCGAGCCTGACGCACGCCAGCCGTGCCACGATTCTTCATCGCGCGGCGGATATCGTTGCGACGCGTCTGCGCGCAAGGATCAACGCCGCCACGATGCTCGGGCAAAGCAAAACGCTCGACCAGGCGGAGCCGGACAGTGCATGCGAGCTGATCGACTTCCTGCGCTTTAACGCGTACAACGCACAGCGCGTTTACGCGGAGCAGCCGATGTCGGTCCCCACCGCGGTGAACCGCGCCGACTGGCGGCCGCTCGAAGGCTTCGTCTATGCGGTTTCGCCGTTCAACTTCACCGCCATTGGCGCGAACCTGACCACGGCGCCGGCCATCATGGGCAACACGGTGCTGTGGAAGCCGTCCGAAAAGTCGGCGCTCGCAAACTACATCTTCTTCGAGGCGCTCGAAGAGGCCGGCCTGCCCCCGGGCGTGATCAACTTCGTTCCCGGCGATGCCGAACTGACGACGCGGGTGGCACTCTCGTCGCCCGATCTCGCGGGCATTCACTTCACCGGTTCGTCGGCGGTATTCCAGTCGCTCTGGAAAGGCGTGGCGTCGAAGGTCGATGCGTTCCGCACGATTCCGCGTCTCGTGGGCGAAACGGGCGGCAAGGACTTCGTGCTGGCCCATCCGTCGGCCAACGCATCCGAAGTGGCTATCGCGCTCGTGCGCGGCGCCTTCGAATATCAAGGCCAGAAGTGCAGCGCGGCCTCGCGCGCGTACATTCCGCGCAGCCTGTGGCCCGCGGTCAGCCAGCAACTGCGCGACCGTCTCGCCGAGCTCAAGGTGGGCGACGTCGCCGATTCCGGCACCTTCATGGGGGCCGTCATCTCGCAGGCTTCGCATCAGAAGCTCAGCCGCGTGATTGCCGCCGCGAAGGACGACGCCGCGGTGAAGCTCGTCTTCGGCGGCAAGACCTGGACCGAGCCGGGCTGGTTCGTCGAGCCGACCGTGTTCGAGGTGAGCGATCCCCAGCACGCGCTGATGAAGGACGAGCTCTTCGGCCCGGTGCTGTCGGTGTTCGTCTACGACGATGCGCAGTGGGACCAGACGCTCGAGATCATCGATTCGACGAGCCCGTATGCGCTCACCGGTTCGATTTTCTGTACGGACCGGTTCGCGCTGCACCAGGCCGAGGCCGTGCTCGTCAATGCGGCAGGCAACCTGTACCTGAACGACAAGCCGACAGGCGCAATGATTGGTCAGCAACCGTTCGGAGGCGGCCGCGCGAGCGGCACCAACGACAAGGCGGGTTCGTATCTGAACCTCCTGCGCTGGGCCTCGCCGCGCGTGGTGAAGGAAACGTATCTGCCGGCTCGTGACTGGAAGTTCGGCGCCTGATCACCGAGTGTGGCTTTCCCTGAGGAGTTGTGATGTCGATCATTGTTTCTTTCAAGAACGTTCAGAAGACCTACGACGGTGAAACGCTCGTGGTGAAAAACCTCAACCTCGATATTCGCGAGGGCGAGTTTCTCACGATGTTGGGACCGTCCGGATCGGGCAAGACGACCTGCCTCATGATGCTGGCTGGCTTTGAGACGGCGACGCATGGCGAGATCCTGCTTCAGGGAAAGCCGATCAACCGCATTCCGCCGGAGCGGCGCAATATCGGCATGGTGTTCCAGAGCTACGCACTGTTTCCGCATAAATCCGTGGCGGAGAACCTTGCGTTTCCACTCAAGGTCCGCAAGATCGCCAAGGATGAGATCGCACGGAAGGTCAGCCGTGCGCTATCGATGGTGAACATGGAGAAGTTCGCGAATCGCATGCCCGGGCAACTCTCCGGCGGTCAGCAGCAACGCATTGCTGTGGCGCGCGCGCTCGTGTTCGAGCCCGCCCTCGTCTTGATGGACGAGCCGCTTGGCGCGCTCGACAAGCAGTTGCGCGAACAGATGCAATACGAAATCAAGCAGATCCACGAACAAAGCGGGCTCACGGTCGTGTATGTGACTCACGACCAGAGCGAGGCCATGACGATGTCGGACCGCATTGCGGTCTTCAACAATGGCATCATTCAACAGCTCGCGCCGCCGGCCGATCTCTACGAGAAGCCCGAAAACGCCTTCGTCGCGCGCTTTATCGGCGAGAGCAACGAGCTGAAGGGCACGGTGGCCTCGGTCGAAAGCAAGGCGTGTACGGTCAAGCTCGACGGTGGGGCCACGATACGCGCGAGCGCGGGCGCGGCCATTCGCGCTTCCGGTTCGGCCTCGGTGTCGCTGCGCCCCGAGCGCGTGGCCGTGGGCGAGCACGCGCGTGCCTGTGACAACGTATTCAGCGGCGGCGTGAAGGATCTCATCTATTACGGCGATCACCTGCGCGTGGTCATGCAGGTATGCGGGCGCAACGACTTCATCGTGAAGCTGCCCAATGATGGCGCCGCACGGCAACTGCGTATTGGCGACGCCGTGGATATTGGCTGGATGGCCGACGCCTGCCGGGCCCTGCAGTAATCATAGTGTAAACAGGTTTCCGAAGCCGGGCCCTCCGGGAGATCCCGGTCAATGCCGAGGCCTGGTAGTTCAGATCGATGATTTGGATTACGTATTTATTTTGCATGGTGATGACCGGATTTCTGCTGAACCACGCACAAACGTATCTGCAGTTGTACTGATGAGGAGGGCGCGGCCGCGACCGCGGAACTACGATGATTCTACCGACTGATATGGCTATTCCGACAACCGACTCAACCCAGGTCGTCGTTTCAGACTCAAAGAGCCTCAAAGCGCGACTGCGCAGCGCAGAGCGCGCAGAGCGCACGAAGGCCATGTTGCTGGTCTTTCCGCTGTTCGCCTTCCTCCTCGTCACATTTCTCATTCCGATCGGTAGTCTTCTGACGAAGAGCGTCCGCGACCCGACGGTTTCCCAGGAACTGCCGCATGCCGCGGTGTTGTTGCGCGCATGGAACCCTGCAAGCGGACAATTGCCCGGTGAGCAGGTCTATGCTGCGTTCGGGCAGGATCTCACCGCGGCCAAGGGAACGGACGCCGTGAGCCGTGTGGCCTCCCGCCTGAACTATGACGAAAGCGGCATGCGCAGTCTCATCATGAAGACGGCACGCCACATCGACGAGAGCAGCGAGGGGGCGTGGCAGCAGCGTCTCACCGGGATCGATTCGCGTTGGGGCGATTTGAAGACGTGGTCGACGCTGAAGTACGCGTCGTCGCCGTGGACCTTTGGGTACTACCTCAAGGCGTTCGATTTCGAGCGCAACGAGCATGGCGCCATCGTGCGCGAGCCGGACGGCGAACGGCTTTATGTCAGTGTGTTTTTGCGTACAGCGTGGGTCAGTATCGCGGTGAGCCTGCTCTGCCTGCTGTTCGGTTATCCCGTGGCCTTTTTTCTGGCGAACATTCCGGCGAAGTACAGCAACCTCTTCATGATCATGGTGCTGCTGCCGTTCTGGACGTCGATTCTCGTGCGTACCACGGCGTGGGTCGTCGTGCTGCAGACTCATGGGGTCCTGAACGATATATTGATTCGTCTCGGACTCTCGAAGCATGGCGTCTCGCTCATCTATAACCGCTTCGGCGTCCTCGTGGCGATGACGCACATCCTCCTGCCGTACGCGATTCTCTCGCTCTACAGCGTGATGAAGGGCGTGCCGCACATTTACATGAAAGCCGCCCGGTCGCTCGGTGCCGGCCCGGTGCGATCGTTCTTCCAGGCTTACTTCCCGCAGACGCTGCCGGGCGTGGGCGCCGCCGGGATGCTCACGTTCATTCTGGCCGTTGGTTACTACATCACGCCGGCCATCGTAGGCGGCCCCGATGACCAGCTCGCGAGCTATTACATCGCCAATCACGTCAATACAACGTTGAACTGGGGTCTCGCGAGTGCGCTCGCGTCGATCCTGCTCATTGGCGTGCTCATCATCTACAGCCTGTTCGTGAAGCTCACGGGCGGCGGTATCAAACTGGGGTAATGACATGTTCACATTTCCTGCTTATGTGACGGTCTGGGGCCGTCTCGGACGATTCGCTCACCTGGGTATTTCGCTCGCCGTGCTGCTGTTCCTCGTGCTGCCCGTGCTCGTGGTGATGCCCCTTTCGTTCAGCTCGCAGCCATACTTCACGTACCCGTTGCCGGGATTGAGCCTGCGCTGGTACCAGGACTTCCTTGGCAGTCCCGACTGGATGCTGGCGCTAAAGAACACGCTGATCACGGCGTTCTCGTCCACGGCCATCGCCACGGTGCTGGGCGTCACGGCTTCGCTCGGGTTGACGAGCCCGCGTCTGAAGGGCAAAGCTGTGATCACCGGCCTGCTGGTCTCGCCGATGATCGTGCCGCTCATCATCACGGCCGTGGGGGTCTATTTCGCGTTTAGTCCGCTGGGCCTGACGAGTAGTCTGACCGGGCTGATTCTTGCGCACGCGTCACTCGGTGTGCCCTTCGTGGTCGTCACCGTGACGGCGACCCTGGCAGGTTTCAACGAGACGCTTTCGCGGGCGGGTCGCAGCCTCGGTGCCTCTCCACTTCGCGTGTTCCTGCAGGTCAAGCTCCCCATCATCGCGCCGGGGGTCATATCGGGGGCGCTCTTCGCATTCGCGACTTCTTTCGACGAAATCGTCGTTGCGCTGTTTCTGACCGGACCCGATCAGAAAACGATTCCGCGCCAGATGTGGTCTGGTATCCGCGAACAGCTCAGCCCGACGATTCTCGCGGTGGCGACCATTCTTGTGGTGATTTCGACACTCCTTCTCGTGACGCTCGAGCTCCTGCGCCGTAGAACCGAGCGGCTCAGAGGCTCAGCGGCGTGATGTAACAACGACGCACTCTCAGCCTGAAACGCCCAGCCTGAAACTCGCAACCCGTAGCACCCAACCCGGTCATCAAATCATGTTGTCAGAAATGAAAGTCACGCAAACGGACACGACGAATCTTGCCGTCCTGCGCCAACGCATCGCTGAGGCATCGGCGCTTCCCGAGGAGGAAGTGGTCCAGACGCTCATGCGCCGCGCGCAAATGGATGCGCCCACGCTCGC
The DNA here is from genome assembly GCF_050436725.1 of Paraburkholderia sp. JPY465. Lineage (NCBI taxonomy): Bacteria > Pseudomonadati > Pseudomonadota > Betaproteobacteria > Burkholderiales > Burkholderiaceae > Paraburkholderia > Paraburkholderia sp. JPY465. Next base: position 1,816,752 of record NZ_JBNDMT010000003.1, on the reverse strand, counting down.
GAAAGCTCAGGATCTGGCTGCGCGTCTGGCGCAGGGAGTACGCGACGCGCGCATCGATGCGGGGGGTGTCGACCTGCTCACGCAAGAGTTCTCGCTGGACAGCCGCGAAGGCATCGCGTTGATGTGTCTTGCCGAAGCGATGCTGCGAATCCCCGACACGCAGACCCGCAACCAGCTGATTCGCGACAAGATCGTCGATGCCGACTGGCGTGCCCACCTTGGCAAGTCGCCTTCGATGTTCGTCAACGCGACGGCCTGGGGCCTGCTCGTGACGGGCAAGCTGCTTAAGCAGCCCGACGAAAAAGCGCTCGCTGAAGCGCTCACGCGCGTTGTGCGCAAGGGCGGCGAGGCAGTCGTTCGCGCTGGCGTCGCATACGCGATGCGTATGCTGGGCAAGCAGTTCGTGACTGGCCAGACCATTGAGGAAGCCATTGGCGCCGCGAAGGGGCGCGAGAGTGGTGGCTATCGCTATTCGTATGACATGTTGGGCGAAGCCGCGCTCACTGACGAGGATGCGCAGGCCTATTTTGAGTCGTATCGCCATGCGATCGAGACGATCGGCAAGGACGCTAAAGGCCGGGGGCCTATCGAGGGGCCCGGCGTTTCCGTGAAGATCTCCGGGCTCCATCCGCGCTACGAACTAGCGCAGCGCGAGCGGGTACTTGTCGAACTCTACCCGCGCCTGCTCGAACTCGCGCAACTGGCGAAGAAGTACGGCATTGGTTTCCATCTGGACCAGGAAGAGTCCGCGCGTTTCGAACTGACGCTCGAGATGCTAGAACTGCTTTGCAACGACCCGTCGCTGCGCGGCTGGAACGGCATCGGCATTTCGCTGCAGGCCTACCAGAAGCGCGGCCATGCTGTCGCGGACTGGATCGTCGCGCTCGCACGCTCGACCGGCCGCCGCATCAACATTCGCCTCGTGAAGGGCGCTTACTGGGATACGGAAATCAAGCTCGCACAGGACGCGGGCTTGCAGGGTTATCCGGTATTCACGCGTAAGGTGCATTCCGACGTGAGCTACATCGCGTGCGCGAAGGTGTTGCTGGACGCGCCGGACGCGATCTTTCCGCAATTCGCGTCGCACAACGCCTTCACCATCGCCGCAGTGCATACGCTGGCTGGCAACAAGGAATACGAGTTCCAGTGTCTGCACGGCATGGGTGAGACTGTTTATGACCAGGTGGTCGGCGCCGCGAAGCTCGGCCGCCCGTGCCGGATCTATGCGCCCGTCGGCCCGCATGCCACTCTACTCGCGTATCTGGTGCGCCGCCTGCTGGAGAATGGTGCGAATTCGTCTTTCGTGAACCAGATCGTCGATCCGGCCGTGAGCATTGCCGATATCGTCGAGGATCCTGTTGCCAAAGCCGCGCGCACCGATGGCAAGCCGCATGCGGGCATTGCGACGCCGGTCAATGTGCTCCCCGGCCGCGTGAATGCAGCGGCCGTTTCGTACGGCAATTCTGCGGAATTTGATGCCGCGGTGAGCGCGATCCGTTCGAACCGCCTTGCGGCCCAATCGCTGGTGGCCGACAGCGGTGACATCGAATCCGATTCGACGCATCTCGTCTATAGTGCGGGCGACACGACCGAAATCGTGGGCAGCGTTTCGTTCTGCCGCGCAGGCGCCGTTGCGCAGGCTATCGCCGCGGCGAAGGACGTGTCCGCGAACTGGGCGCGTGTCGGCGCCAGCCAGCGCGCAGACATGCTCGAGAGGATGTCCGCAGGACTCGAAACGGTGAGCAATCACCTAGGCGCGCTGCTGGTCCTCGAGAATGGCGCAACGCTTGCCGAGGCCGCGGAAGAAGTTCGCACGGCCGTCAATCTGTGCCGTCTCTATGCCATGCAGGTGAAGTCGGACGCCAGGCTGCGCGCGCGCAGCGGCGTTGGCATCGTCGCGAGCGTCACGCCGGTGTCGTCGCCGCTGGCGACGTTTGTCGGGCACGTCGCGGCGGCGCTTGCAGCAGGCAATGTCGTGATCGCGAAGCCTTCGTCGAAGGCGTCGCTCGTCGCTTACGAGGCGGCGCGCGCTTTCTATCGTAGCGGCCTGCCCAAGGACGTACTGCAGTTGCTGCTCGGCTCGGGCGCCGCGATCGGGCGCGCGTTGCTGGCCTCCGAGGAGGTCGGGGGCGTCCTGTTTGCCGGCGCCGCCGAGTCGGCCAGGACGATCGGTGTGCTGCTCGCAAAGCGTGCGCGCCCGCCGAAGCTGCTGGCACAGGTGGGCAGCGTCAACGCGATGATCGTCGATAGCTCGGCGCTCCCGGAGCAGGTCATCTCAGACGCCACGGTATCGGCATTCAGTTGTGCTGGGCAGAGCGCTTCGTCACTGCGATTGCTCTGTCTGCAGGACTCGACGGCAGAGAAAGTGCTGAAGATGCTTAAAGGGATGCTAAGCGAGCGCAATACCGGCAATCCGCTTTTCGTGGGAACCGATATTGGGCCGCTCGCGACGCGCGAGATGAAGGATCGCGCTGAAGCGTATATCGAGCAGATGCGCCTCCTCGGCTACGCGGTGACGCGTGGAAAACTCTCCGCTGACCAGGCGAAAGGCAACTTCGTCGCTCCTGCGATCGTCGACATTCGCGATCTCGGTGCGCTCTCGGCGATCAACGCGACGCTCCCCGGACCGGTGCTGCATGTCGTCCGGTACAAGACCGGCGAGATGGATGCATTGCTGTCGACCCTGAACGTAATCGGGTGCGGCGTACAGGGGCTGCATACGCGTATCAATGAGGCAGCCGGCAAGCTGCTCTCGGCGTCGAATGCCAATAGCGTTTGCGTGAACCGCTCGATGCACAGCACGGTGCCGGGCATGCAGCCGTTCGGCGGCGCGGGCGCCTGCGGAACGGGCCCGATGTTTGGCGGTCCGCTTGTGCTGTACGCGCTCACGTCGGCGCCGGCGCCCGCTTTCAACGCCGACGCAGGACCCTTCGCCCAGACGGCCCGCGCCGTGAGTGAGAAGTTCTTCGAATTTCCGGTTGAGTCGGCCAGCGGGAGACTCCAGAGCCGTCGCGGGGAAATGACCCATGAAAAGAGGGCACGCCTCGATAAGGTGAATGCGCTGTTTGCCCTCGCTACGGCGCAGAACACGGACGCCGCCTGGCGCACCGCACTCGGAAAACGCAAGCAAGGCCTCGACGAACTGGTCAATCGGACGACGACCATTAGCCTGCCTGCACTCACCGGGGAAGAGAACACGGTGGAGCTCCTGCCGCGCGGGCAGATCCTCTGTGCCGGTGAGTCGCCGGCCATTGTCCTCGAACAGGCAATGGTGGCTAGCGCGTTCGGCAACACGGTGCTTGTGTTCAAGTCCGCCGTGTCGGACGACATTGCTCATGTACTGGGTGCAGCGTGCCGGGTGGCGGATATCTCCGACTTCGCGGTACTGATCCGCGGCGAAGTTGTGGGCATGAAGCCCGACGCAGTCATGGTGGAGGCGAACGACTTCGCGCTTACGGGCCTGCGCGTTGCAGCGGCCGAGCACATGACAGTGCTGGTACAGCCCGGTGCGGATGGGCAATACGACTGGACGCAACTCGTGCGCGAACGCGTCACGACAGTGAACGCGAGCGCTGCGGGTGGCAACACGCAGTTGATGGTGTTGAGCGAAGACGCGGCATGAACCATGCCCTTGGCCCGCAGAAGGCGCGGGCTTGGGGCAGACGGTCGCGCGGGTGGCACATGAACACTAGCAGATTGCCGCTCATGCGTGCACACGGCGCTGCCCCGGCCTAGCGGCGGGGGCGGCCCGCTCTTTAGAAACGGGAAATATTAAAACCCTACTGGTTTGGAGACCTTAATGAAGAAGAAGCTTGTCGCCGCCTCCGTACTGTCTGTTGTGGTGGCTCCCGCCATGGCCCAAAGCTCCGTGACCCTCTACGGGGTGATCGATGAGGGGTTCAACTATACGAACAATGTTACCGGCCATCCGGTCTACGAGCTCCAGAGCGGTTGGGCGCAAGGCAGCCGCTGGGGTCTGAAGGGTGCGGAAGACCTTGGTGGTGGACTGAAGGTCGTCTTCCAGCTGGAGAACGGATTCAACGCGAGTAACGGCAAACTGGGGCAAGGCGGCCTGATGTTTGGCCGGCAGGCGTACGTCGGTATCGCGAGCGATCAGTTCGGCACGTTCACGCTGGGACGCCAATACGACTCTGTAGTGGACTACCTCGCACAAACGACCGCCAACGGTAGCTGGGCTGGTTACATGTTCTCGCATCCGTACGATAACGACAATACGGACAACACTTTCCGCGTGAACAACACGGTGAAGTATGCAAGCCCGGTCTTCGCTGGCTTCCAGTTCGGCGGTACCTACGGCTTCAGCAACAGCACGAACTTCGGGGACAACCGTCAATACAGTGTGGGCGGTCAATACACCAATGGCGGCCTGTTGATTGCGGCAGCGTATCTCCAGGCGAATAACCCGTCGTCGAACGCGGTTGGTGCGATCACGAACGGTGGGGACGAAAACTTCCTCGCCAACCGGCTGAGGATTTTCGGCGCGGGTGTCAATTACACGTTTGGCAGCGCGACACTCGGCTTTGCCTATACGAATACACTGGTTGACCAGCCCGTCAGTTCGGCGTACGTCGGGGCCATTACGCCTGCAGGCGGGACGCTCTCGAGCCTGCGGTTCCAGAACTTCGAGGTCAACGGAAAATATCAGTTCACGCCAGCCTTCTATGCGGGCGCAATGTACACCTATACGCGGGCAAGCTTTAATGCAACCGACGGCAAGGAGCATCCAAACTATCAGACCGTTGGCTTGATGGCCGACTACAATCTTTCGAAGCGCACTGATATCTACGTGCAGGGTGCATACCAGCACGTTGGTGGCGGCAAGACGGGAACGGTGCTCGACCTTGCGTATATCCCTGGTGCGGACGACGTTTCGTCGAATCAAAATCAGTTTACTGCGCGCGTGGCCATTCGCCATAAGTTCTGACCAGTCGTTCGTTGCGGCCCGGGGGTAGGTGTTGCCCCCGTGGCACGTGTTCGCGGGCGCGCATAGCGGTGCAGCGACGAACGTAGATCGATTGCAAATTCAACGCATCAATTGAGGGAAGTGACCGTGCGTCTTGAAACACACGAAGCCCACGATATCGCCCGTCGAGCCGCGGTAAGAGCTGGCGCCAGCGATGAAGTCGCCAATGCGCTCGCGAAAGCGGTGGTGTCCGCCGAATGGGCCGGCAGTCGGGCGGTGGGGTTCGCCCACCTGTTCGATTATCTGGATGGCTTCGTCAAGGGGCGCATCGCGAAGGACGCGAAGCCCGAGGTGAGCTTTCCCGCGCCGGCCGCGGTCGCCATCGATGCGAAATACGGCATCGCCCAACTCGGCTTCGACATGGCATTCGACGAACTCGTGCAGCGCGCGAGGACTTACGGCGTGACGGTGCTGCTGCAGTCGAACAGCTTCACGGTGGGCGAGCTTGGGTATTACACGCGCCGTCTGGCGGAGGCCGGTCTGGTTGCCATCGCAACGACGAACGCAACGGCGCAGATGACGACGCTGGAGAGCCGAAAGGCGGTCTACGGCACGAATCCTTTGTCGTTCGGCGCACCGCGCGCGGGTGCGAAGCCGTTCGTGATCGATCAGGCCTCGAGCGCAACGGCATTCGTGAACGTACGCCAGGCCGCGGAGCGCGGCGATCCCATTCCCGAGGGGTGGGCGGTCGATGCGCAAGGCAACCCCACGACGGACGCGCGGGAAGCGGTGAAGGGGCTTTTACTCGCCTTTGGTGGGGCGCGCGGCGCCAACATTGCGATGATGCTCGAATTCCTGGTGGCAGGGATGGCCGGGAGCAACTGGTCGATGGACGCACCGGGTTTCGCCGAAGGCACCGAGTCGCCCGGCGTGGGACTGTTCGTTCTTGCGATCAAGCCGGATCTTGTGGTCCAGGACTTCACCGCCCGTCTGTCTTCTCAGATCGAGCGCCTGGCCGAGCAAGGCGTGCGCATTCCCGGCAGTCACCTTAACGTGACGGAAATCGACGTGCCGGAGGAACTGCTCAAAAAGCTCGAAGGCTAGGAAACCGCGGAGCCTGCCGCACCGGATCTTCGGGAGGCAGGCTTTTATTTTTAGTAATGGCGTCGGTTATAGCCTCGCTTCTGGCCTTAGTTCTGGCCAAGCCAGACGGCGAATCGCTGGTTCAGATCGTCGGCATGATCGGCCCAGAAGGCCACGTCGGTGTCGATCGCGCCATTTTGGTTAACGGGCGCGGTCGGCAGGTAGGGCAGGAGCTTCGGCGGGATCATCGAAATCGCCGATTTGCGGGTCGGGCCGTAGGCGGTCAGCGGCGCCAGCTTCGCCAGCACATCGGGTTGCGTCGCATAGCGCACGAAGTCCTGGGCAGCCTTCAGATTCTTCGTCCCCTTGACGATGGCATAGCCTTCCAGGTATTTGACCTGGCCATCCCAGATGAAACCGAAGGGCTTTTTGTCGTCGGCGATTGCGCTGTAGATGCGGCCGTTGTATGCGCTGCTCATTGTCACCTCGCCGTCGGCGAGAAGCTGCGCCGGTTGAGCGCCGGTTTCCCACCACACGATGGACGACTTGATTGTGTCGAGTTTCTTGAACGCGCGGTCGACGCCCGCGGACGTGGCGAGCACCTTGTAGACGTCAGACGGTGCGACGCCATCAGCAAGTAGTGCCCATTCGAGCGCGCCTTCCGGCGACTTGCGCAGACCGCGCTTGCCCGGGAATTTCTTCAGATCGAAGAAGTCGGCAATCTTCGTCGGCTCGTGACCTTTGAATTTGTCGCGGTTGAAGGTGATAAGAGATGACCAGACGATGTTTCCCGCCATGCAACTGGACACCGCACCCGGCACATAGTCCTGCTTCGCTGGGGTGCCGTCCGGGGCAGGGGCAAGCGACGCGGGATCGATCTTTTCGAGCAGGCCTTCGTCGCAGGCACGCGTCACGTCAGACAGTTGCAGGTCGACCACGTCCCACGTGACATTTCTGGTTTCGACCTGGCTGCGAATCTGTGCAATGCCGCCGTTATAGGAGTCGTTCTTGACCTGAATGCCCTTGGCGGCAGCGAACGGTGCGACTGTGGTCTTGTCTTGCGACGCCTGGTACGAACCGCCCCACGAGACGAAGGTGATTTGCGAAGCGACGGCAGAGACGCTTATCACGCTGCAGGCCAGCAGCATGCCAATATTGGTTGACGTTTTCATTTTTTCAATGGATTCAAGGGTTGAACAGGTTTGCTGCCGAAGCGCCCGGCGAGCAACGAGCCTGGCGGCACAGCTATGCGCATCCCGTAGCGCAGGAGCTACCCCGAGCACACCACGACTCGGGAATGGAGACTGACCTGGACAAAATTCGCGGCTGCCAAAATCAGGAACACTTATGAAGAGGCTAAGTGCCGATAATGTTCGCGCAGCTACGAGGTTGAATCACTATGTTTGAGGGAGGTAGCCGAAGCATTGTGTGCATGGCATCGGCCCCGGATTTTTGCTTCAGGAGATAGAAATTGAACAGCGCGGTATACGAATTCCATGAAGGCACGCTTCCCCTGCTCGTATCGATCCCCCACCTGGGGACCGAAATACCAGGCGATGTGCGCGGGCAACTGACCGATGTTGCCGGCGTAGTGGCAGATACCGACTGGCATCTGGACAGGCTTTATGACTTTGCTCGCAGCGCGGGCGCGTCGGTGCTCGGGGCGACCATCTCCCGGTACGTGATCGATCTGAATCGCCCGTCGACGGGGGAGAGTCTCTATCCGGGGCAGACGACGACGGGACTGTGCCCGACCGAGACCTTTCGCGGAGAGCCGCTGTACCGGAACGGCACGGGCCCCTCGGAAGCGGACAAGGCGCAGCGGCTCGAGCGGTATTGGCAGCCGTATCACGCGAAGCTCCAGGCGGAACTGGCGCGCCTGAAAAGCCTCCACGGTCACGTGCTGCTATGGGAGGCGCACTCGATCGCGAGCCTCCTTCCGCGCCTCTTTGACGGCAAGTTGCCCGACCTGAATCTGGGCACGCATTCGAGGCGTAGCTGCGATCCGCGCATCGTGGATGCGGTGACGGCGAGCCTGGCGGATCAGCCCTTTACCTGGGTCCATAACGGGCGCTTCAAGGGCGGCTTCATCACGCGTGAATACGGCCAGCCCGAGCACGGCGTGTATGCGATTCAGCTGGAAATGTGCCAGTCGACCTACATGAATGAAGCCGCACCGTTCGAGTACCGGCCCGATCTGGCGGCGAAGGTGAAGCCGGTCGTGCAGGGGATGCTTGATGCGGCGTTGGGTGCGCTTCGGAGTTTGCCGCGATAGCGCCGGGCTCAGCGAGATGCGGGTGCAGAGTGGCGCTTGGCGCGCGTATCGCGTAACGCCGCTCCTCTGTTGCCTCGAAGCAGAGCACGCTGCGTCTCGCACCTCGTTGAGCCAGACGCGGGCAAGGGTGCGTTACTGATACTCCGCGTACTATGCGAAGTCGCCCTCGACGATAAGCAGTTCCCGCTTTGATGCCTTGAGCGCATGCTGTTTGGCTTCTTCGTAGGCCGGGTCTGCATAGCAGGCCAAGGCCCGCTCATACGAAGCAAACTCGACGACCACGACACGCCGGGTCGTCTGCGCCTCCTTGAGAGCGGCTCCAGAGTCAAGCGACTTGAGTTTCGCGCCAAATTTTTCGGCGATGGGGGCCCACAGTTTTCCATAGGCCCGCTGCGCTTCGGGGTCGGTTACGTCCGAGCCTAGAATAATCCAGTATCCTTTCACCTGACATGCTCCTGCTTGAATGAAGCGACGAAAAAAAGCCGCCAGAGCGCAATTTCTCGCACGAGGCGGCAAAGTACTGCTGAGAATCCAATGGCCTGCTTGAGGCCGCAATCTTGTTCAGATTGCCTTTACCATTTCTGGCACCGCGTCGAACAGGTCGCCCACGAGGCCATAATCGGCAACGCCGAAGATAGGTGCTTCGGCGTCCTTGTTGATGGCGACGATGACCTTCGAATCCTTCATGCCCGCGAGATGCTGGATCGCGCCGGAAATGCCCACGGCCACATAGAGCTCCGGTGCCACGATCTTGCCGGTCTGACCGACTTGCAGGTCATTGGCCGCGAAGCCGGAATCCACGGCCGCGCGTGATGCGCCAATGGCCGCCCCCAGCTTTTCCGCGAGCGGGTCGAGGATCGCGAAGTTCTCGGCGCTGCCGAGGCCGCGGCCGCCGGAAACGACCACGCGCGCGGCCGTGAGGTCGGGGCGATTGCTTGTCGCGATTTCGCGGCGGATGAATCTCGAACGGCCCGTATCAGCAACGGCAGGCGCTTCCGAGATTTCGGCGTTGCCGCCGGTTACCGCCGCAGCGTCGAACGCCGTCGTGCGTATCGTCGCGACTTTCACCGCGTCCGGCGATTGCACGGTGGCAATCGCATTGCCGGCATAAATGGGACGCTGGAACGTGTCGGCTGAGTCGATCGCGATGACGTCGGAAATCTGCGCGGAATCGAGCTTCGCGGCTACGCGCGGAGCCGCGTTTTTGCCCGCCGCCGTTGCCGGGAAGAGCAGGTGCGAGTAATCCCTGGCCAGCGCCGTGACCTGGGCTGCGACGTTCTCGGCCAGAGCGTCGGCGAAATGCGGCGCGTCGACGAAGATGACCTTGTCCACCCCGGCCACCTTGCTGGCTGCTTCCGCCACGGCGCGAGCGCCGCTGCCCACGACGAGCACATGCACGCCATTGGCGAGTTGCCGGGCGGCACTGATGGTGTGAAGAGTGGCAGCCTTGAGCTGCGCGTTGTCATGTTCGGCAATAACAAGAGTCGTCATTTAGATCACCTTCGCTTCGTTTTTCAGTTTCTCGACGAGCGTCGCGACGTCCGGAACGATAACGCCCGCCTTGCGCGCGGCCGGCTCGACCACCTTGAGCGTCTTCAGCCGCGGGGCCGGGTCGACACCGAGCGACGCAGGCGTAACGGTTTCGAGCGGCTTTTTCTTGGCCTTCATGATGTTCGGCAGCGTTACGTAGCGCGGCTCGTTCAGGCGCAGGTCGGTCGTGATGATGGCCGGCAGTTGCAGGGCGATCACTTCGAGCCCGCCATCGACTTCGCGCGTGACGGTGGCCGTCGAGCCATCGATTTCGATGTGGCTGGCGAAGGTCGCTTGCGGCCAGTCGAGGAGTGCCGCGAGCAACTGGCCTGTCTGGCCAGCGTCGTCGTCGATGGCCTGTTTGCCGAGGATAACCAGTTGCGGTTGCTCCTTCTCGATCACGGCCTTGAGCAGCTTCGCGACGGCCAGCGGCTGGAGTTCGGCGTCGGTCTCGACCAGCACGCCGCGGTCGGCGCCGATGGCGAGCGCGGTGCGCAGGGTTTCCTGGCTTTGGGCAACGCCGCACGAAACGGCCACCACTTCGGTTGCCTTGCCGGCTTCCTTCAGGCGCGTCGCGGCTTCGGTGGCGATTTCGTCGAACGGATTCATCGACATCTTCACGTTGCCAATGTCGACGCCGGTGTGATCGGACTTCACGCGTACTTTGACGTTGTAGTCGACGACGCGCTTCACTGCGGTAAGGACTTTCATCTCATCTTCCTCAAATTCAATCACTCGTGCGTACTGGCTGACTCAATGGTCACCAGCACAGGAAGCTGTGGGCTTACGGACTCGTTGACGGTATGGTTGATGGCTGGAGCAGTCGGCGAGAACCGGATCGCGCGATCGAGGGAATTCGTGATCAGGAACTGTCCTGCTTCAATAGCCCCCGATACGGCGCCCTCGGCGTCGCTCCAGGCGCAGCCGCCGTGAAGCGCTACAACAGCCACGAGGCAACCGGACTGCACGGTGAGCGGCTCCAGAATGTTCCGGATGCGTGCGCGGTAGCGCCCTCTGGAGGTCATCGCGTTGAGCACGGTCACCGGGCCATCGACGAGTGTTGCGTTCCATTGTGCGTCGCCGTCGTACCCGGCCGCCTCGAACGGCCTGAGCTGTACGGTCGAGCGCTCGTCGCGCAGCGTCACGCCGGCGCCGCGCAGGACGAGCGATATCCGGTCGATGCCCTCGAATCGCGAGTAAGGCCCATTGCGTTCCACTTCGGCGAGGCTGATGCGCCATTGCGACTCACCCGAGGCATCCGATGCGATCGTCCGTGTGACGCCACCGCCGTTGCGCCAGCGCTCCACGGGGAGCGCGGCGATTGAGCGAACTTCGATTGCCGGCATGCCCGACCTCTCACGACACCGCGCCGAGGCCGTATTTGCCCGTCAGGAGCTCGCCGGTTTCGAAGCGTTCGATCGAATACGGCTTGAGCGACACATCGGTCGGCAAGCCGAGCGCTTCCTGTGCGAGCACGCGGCCCACGGTGGGCGACAGCTTGAAACCATGACCGGAGAACCCATAGCCCACGACCAGACCTTCGATGCCGGGCAGCTTGCCGAGCACCGGATTCCAGTCTGGCGTCACGTCGTATACGCCCGTCCAGGAAGACGCAATGCCTGCCGTCTCATATTCGGGGAACCGTTCGGCAACCTGCGCGCCCACTTCGACGACGTAGTCCATCGGAATGTCGCCCTGCTCGGTTTCCGCCGTGTTCAGCTTCTCGCCCACCACGCCTTCACTCACGAGCATCTGGCTGCCGCCATAGCTACGGTAGTACAGCATGCCGGTAGAAGCGAGATCTTTGAAGACCGGCATCGTGAAGGTGTATTTGGCCGCGTCGCATTCGAGCGCCAGCACGGCGTGCCGCTCCGGCATGATCGGCAGCTTGCGGCCAGTCCAGCGCGCGAGCTCGGGCGTCCAGATATTCTGCGTGCTGATGACTATCGACGTCGCGAAGTCGCCAATACTCGTCGAGACGCCGACGACCTTGTTACCTTCGAACAGAATCTTGTTGACAGTCGCGTTCTCGCGGATGGTCACACCGCCACGGCGTGCGGCGCGTGCGAAGCTCGTCGCTACCAGATAGGCGTCCGCGAAGCCGGCCTCGGGCTCGTAGCCGATCAGCGCGGCATCATCGAACCGGGCGATAGGCAGGAGCTCCCTGGCCTGCTGGGCGTTGAGCAGTTCAAGCGGAATGCCTTGCTCCTTCTGCTGATTGAGCGACGCGCGCAGCGGCTCGAGCTTGTCGCCTTCGCTCGCGACAATCATGTAGCCGCACTTCACGAGGCCGCACGAGGCCTCTTCATCGCCCAGATAGCTGGCGAAGTGGTTGAAAACATCCCATGATTTGCGCGCCAGCTCCACATTCTCCTTGACGGAGTAGTGCGTGCGCAGGATCCCTGACGACTGCGAGGTCGTTCCGGCCCCAATCGTCCCGCGGTCAAGCACCAGAACGTTCTTCGCGCCGAGCTTCGAAAGCTGGAACGCTACCGAACTGCCGATTACTCCCGCGCCAATCACAACCACATCGTATGAGTTCACGATTCCGCTTCCTTCGTTGGTCAAGTCACAGGCGCAGTTTGACCGCAGGAAATCACGAGGGCGTAAATATAAGTACGGGCGATTTTTAGCAAAAGAGCGCATCAGTATCAGGCCACGAGGGTGCCCCGCAGGGATAGCGGTTTCATCCGGCAAATGCAACTTCCGGTTGTGTGGAGCATAAGCACGCGTTATTTCACCGGGCTTCGAAAACATTCGGTCTTACGATGCGTTGCACGTGACGCATCGTGCGTCGCCCAGTCCAAGGGGCGGCCTCATGAAGGCCGCCAGGTTGCCCGTAAACGGTTATTGACATGAATACACAGTCCCTCGTTGAGCAATACGGTCCGCGCGAATCCATGGAATACGACGTCATCATCGTAGGCGGTGGTCCAGCGGGGTTGTCGTCGGCGATTCGTTTGAAGCAGTTGGCGCACGAGCAAGGCAAGGAGGTGAGCGTTTGCGTGCTCGAGAAAGGCTCCGAGGTGGGGGCGCATATTCTCTCGGGCGCGGTCATGGATCCCAGAGCGCTGACTGAGCTCATTCCCGACTGGAAGGAGCAGGGCGCGCCTTTGAATGTCGAGGTAACAGAGGATCGCTTTCTCTTTCTCTCGAAGGAGCGGGCGAGGCGCGTGCCCAACTGGCTGTTGCCCGATAACTTCAAGAATCACGGCAACTATGTCGTAAGCCTCGGCAATGTCACGCGATGGCTGGGACAGAAGGCCGAGGAACTGGGCGTGGAAATTTTTGCGGGCTTTGCGGCGGCCGAAGTGCTTTATGGCGAGCGCGGCGAGGTGCGGGGCGTGGCCACGGGAAACATGGGCATCGGCAAGGACGGCAAGCCGGGCGACGCTTTTCAGCTCGGGATGGAACTCCACGCAAAGTACACGCTGTTCGCCGAGGGCGCGCGCGGCCACCTGGGACGGCAGCTCATGGACCGGTATGAGCTGCGCAAGGACTCGGACCCGCAGGTCTATGGCCTTGGCATCAAGGAGCTCTGGGAAATCGACCCCAAGCGCCATCAGCCCGGTCTGGTGATTCATACAGCGGGTTGGCCGCTCGAACGCGACACCTATGGCGGCTCGTTCCTTTACCACCTCGACAACAACCAGGTCGTGGTGGGATTCGTGGTCGGTCTGGGCTACACGAACCCCTACCTCTCGCCGTTCGAGGAATTCCAGCGCTACAAGACGCATCCCGAGATTCGCCAATTTCTCGAAGGCGGCAAGCGCCTGTCCTATGGCGCGCGGGCCATTACCGCAGGCGGGCTGATGTCCTTGCCCAAGCTGGCTTTTCCGGGCGGCGCGCTTATCGGCTGCGAGGCGGGGTTTCTGAACGCATCGCGTATCAAGGGGAGTCACGCGGCCATCGCGAGCGGCAAGATGGCGGCGGAAGCGGCTTTCGGTGCCTTGTGCGGCGCTCGCCAGAATGACACGTTGGTCGAATATCCCGAAGCCTTCGAGCGCTCGTGGCTCAAGGACGAGCTATACCGGGCCCGCAACTTCAAGCAATGGATGAGCAAGGGCTTGTTCACCGGCACGGTGATGGTGGGCCTGGAGCAAAAGGTATTGGGCGGTCGGGCGCCATGGACCCTGCATCACAAGCACGCCGATCACCAGACCTTGCGCCCCGCCACGCGGTGCAAGGAGATCGTCTATCCGAAGCCGGACGGGAAGCTGACGTTCGACCGGCTTTCTTCGGTGTTCCTGTCCAATACGAATCACGAGGAAAACCAGCCGGCGCACCTCACGTTGAAAGATGCATCGGTGCCGGTGCGGGTCAACCTCGACATCTATGGCGGACCGGAGTCACGCTTCTGCCCGGCAGGGGTATACGAGTTCACAGAAAACGCGCCCGGTGAGAGTCGATTGGTCATCAACGCGCAAAACTGCGTCCATTGCAAAACCTGCGACATCAAGGATCCCACGCAAAACATTGTCTGGGTGACGCCGGAGGGCGGAGGCGGACCCAACTATCCGAACATGTGAACGCATTGAGGCTAGGGCCCGCGCACTGCATCGTGCGCGGCTTTATTCCCGCAGCGGTGCCGGGTTGGTCGCCTCGGCCGTAGAGACGATGCAGCGCCATCTTCGGATACCGGGAATGACGCGGCCCACCACAGGTTCATAACTGATGGTGATGCTCAATATAAATGACTTGAACATATGTTCAGCGCATTTTCAGATTTAGCCTCGTGATTTTCCCTAGGTTCCGGTCAAAAACAGCAAATTGGGTAGAGATTGCTCTTCCCATACATTTTTGACCGGCTACCATGCTGTTCAGACGCTTCTTGGACGCTCATGGAATTGAACTGATGTTCAGTGTTCTTGGTAAAAAGGGATGGATACCAAAGCTCGTTCTGGCGAGAACTCAGTCCAGCTCCTGCTGGTGTGCGGGCGATCAGGCGGGAACGAAGCTCGGGCAGTCTCACCCCGCGGGGGTAAGTAAGCGAAATAATTAGTAAGGGATGCGAAATAGTTTCGGCGTAAGCAGAAGTTTGTTTTTAAACCTGAAGAAGACTGACGCGAAGTGCGTCATTTGACATCGTCAAGGAGTGGATGGAATGGAACTGCACAAGAAGTTGACCCCGAAGATTGTGGCTCTTGCGGCAGTCGCCACGATGAGCACCGCCGCCTGCGCAAGTAACCTCATGTTCGCTTCCTGGGGCGGGTCCTATCAGGACACACAGGTGGCCACTGCAACCAAGCCGTTCTCTGCAAAGACGGGAACGAACGTTCAGGTCGACACCTACAACGGCGGCATCGCCCAGATTCGCAGTCAGGTGCAAACGAACAATGTGACGTGGGATGTGGTCGACATGCAGTTGGCAGATGCGGCAAGAGCCTGCGATGAGGGGCTGCTGGAAAAAATCAATCCGGCAATGCTGCCGCCGGGCAAATCGGGCGTGCCGGCGAAGTCCGATTTCCTTCCCGGAGGCTTGTCCGACTGCATGGTGGGCAACGTCGCATGGTCGACCATGATCACGTATAACAAGAACGCATTCAAGGGCGGAGAGCCGACCTCGATCTCCGACTTTTTCGACCTCAAGAAATTCCCGGGCAAGCGTGGCCTCAAGAAGTCGCCCGAAGGCGCACTTGAATGGGCGCTGCTTGCTGACGGCGTGAAGCCCGCCGATGTCTACAAGGTGCTCTCGACTCCCGCGGGCGTGGACCGCGCGTTCAAGAAGCTCGACACCATCAAGTCTTCCATCGTGTGGTGGGAAGCGGGTGCCCAGCCCCCGCAGCTTCTCGCCGATCGCGAAGTGACGATGACCAGCGCATATCCGAACCGGATCTGGGTTGCCGTCGAGCAGGACAAGAAGCCCTTTGGCTTTCTTTGGGATGGCGAGGTGAAGAACATCGAAGGCTACGCGATCGTCAAGGGGACCAAAAACCTGAAGGCGGCCGAAGACTTCGTCAAGTTCGCCACGTCGACGGATCAGCTTGCGAAGCTCTCTACCGACACGGCACTGGGACCGATGCGCAAATCGGCGATCCCGTTGGTCGATCCCGCTGTTACGCCCTATTTGCCGACGAATCCGGCGAACGAGAAGAATGCGGTTGATGTGGACGTCAACTTCTGGGCCGATCACGGTGACGATCTGAACCAGAAGTTTGCGGTTTGGCTCGCTGGAAAGTAACTCGAGAGGAGTAGGTCGAGCCAGGGAGAGTTAGTCGGACACCTGAGCCGCTCCGGGGCTAACTCATCCTTATGGAAAATAGAAGAGACGCTGAATTTGCCGGGACATGGTTGCGCCTGGTCTATCTTGTTGTTTATCCCCGGTGCGTCGCGCCGGGAGTATCCACACTCATTTGCTAGTCATTACAGGTTCAATCATGCCCGTGAAAGTTAGCGTCAATGAAAGTCATACCCGTCTGGATGCCGCGAATGCACGCATGGAGGTCGTCGTCGAGCACCCGGGCAGTTATCGGGCGCTCTTGCAGGAGCCGATGGCTTCGCTGGTGCGCTCTCTGGAAGGCGATCCGCATAGTGAAAGTGCTGCTGTACTGGGCTATAACTGATTGGGCGGTCTGACGCCGCGCTGATGCTTCAGAGAGAATCATGACCTTTAAACGCACATTTCATGCAGTCGAGACACACGCCGGTGAACCCATGCGGGTGATTACCGGCGGGGTGCCTCACATTCCGGGCAATACGGTCTACGAGCAGATGAAGTGGCTCGAAAAGAACGACGACCAAATCCGCAAGCTCATGCTGCGCGAGCCGCGTGGCTATCCTCCGCTGTGCTGTAATCTGGTCGTGCCAGCGAAACATCCGGACGCCGCGGCAGGATACATCATCATGGAGCAGGTCGAGTATCCTGTGATGAGCGGCGGAAACACGATCTCCGTTGCGACGGTGCTGCTCGAGACTGGGATGCTTCCGATGCAGGAGCCTGTTACCGAATTTCAGCTCGAGGCGCCGGCGGGCTTGATTGGCATTCGGGCTGAATGCGCCAATGGCAAGGTGACCCAGGTTACCTTCAAGAACGTGCCGGCTTTCGCTCCCTATGTTGACACGGTGATCGATGTGCCGCACCTCGGTAAGGTCACGGTCGATGTCGGCTGGGGAGGTATGTTCTATGTCATCGCCGACGTGCGGCAATTCAAGGGGCTGGAGCTCATTCCGGAGCACGGCCGGGAAATCACCCGGATTTCGGCGCTCATTCTCAAAGCGGCCCAGGAGCAACTGCCGGTTCAGCACCCGCACTATCCGGGCTACGGCATTACGATTGCACAGCTTTCGGGGCCGACCTCGAACGCGAATGCAGACTGGAAGAACGCGGTCACGGTTGCCAGCGGCGAGATCGATTTCGATAATCCGGCCACCTGGACTGGCGCGATTGATCGGTGCCCATGCGGAACCGGAACGTCTGCAAAGATGGCTACGCTTTTCGCCAAGGGGCAACTCGATCTGAATCAGCCGTTCCGTCACGAGGGCATACTCGGGACCGTATTCACAGGGCGTCTCGTGGAGCAGGTCACCATCGAGGGAATCCAGGCCGTCGTGCCGACCATATCGGGACGTTCGTGGATTTACGGCTACAACACGTATGTCCTCGATCCAGACGATCCCTTCATCAATGGTTTCACGGTCGGTGATATCTGGGCCTGACCTAACAGCCTGATCGTATGAACACGTAGCCCTGCGCGAGCGGACATTGAGTTTGGCGCAGGGCTTTTTTTCGACTCCAAATGAGTGCGAGACAACCGGCAAGGCGCGCCCACTTCATTGGAAGAGGACGCGAGCCAGCGGACAGGTGTTTATAGCCAGTCTGTTTCGAAACGGAACGTCGACAACGGAGTGCAACCCGAATCGGTCAGGAGAACCTGCTGCTCGAGTTTCACGCCTTCTTGGCCACCTTCTTCGCCAATGTAGCTCTCAATGCAGAGTGTCATGCCGCTTTCGAACATGCCGTCATAGCCGCCGTCTGCCCAGTCCTTGAAGTAGGCAATGGACGGATACTCATCCACGAGCCCGATGCCGTGCGCGAGGCAACTGTACCGGTTGCGGAAGAACTTGCCGGGCATGTTCCAGCTGCGCTCCGAGAACTCCCTGAAGGTCATGCCGGGCCGGATGAGGGCCATGTTCGTTTGCAACTGTTCATGCGCCGCGGCGTAGAGTTGCCGCTGCTGGTCGGTGGGACGAACATGGCCGACCGTCCACGTGCGGGAGATGTCAGCGCAGTAGCCGTAGGGACCGACGAGATCGGTGTCGAACGCAATGAGTTCGCCCTGCTTCATGACGCGAGGGCTGCATTCCTGCATCCACGGGTTGGTGCGCGCGCCCGATGCAAGCAGCCGCGTCTCGATCCACTCGCCGCCCAGCCGGATGTTTTCATAGTGCAGGTGAGCCCATAGCTCCTGCTCGGTCATGCCCGGTCGCAGTACGCTGTGCATGCGTTCAATGCCCGTTTCGCAGACCGCGATTGCTGCCTTCATCACGGTGAGTTCGTCGGCCGATTTAATCTTACGCGCCTGCTCCATGAGAGCCTGGCCGTCGATCAATTCGATGCCTTCCTCGCGCAGTGCGTATGTCCCTTCGGGATCGAGCCGATCCACGGCAATGCGATTTTCGGATGGTGCGTGTTCGCGCAGCAAATCCGCGATTTCGCGCGCCCACTGCCGTGCTTTGGTGGCGGCTTCCGGGCCGGCGTTGAAGTAGTTCCAGCAGGTCGCACCGCGGATTTCCGCTTTGACAGTAACGTCGTTCCAGACATGCTCGCAGTTGTGAAACTCGAACGCAACGATGGGGCCATCGGCGAACACAACGACATATCGCGTCGGGTTGCGTCCCGTCCACACCTGCATGTTCGACGTATCCGTTGCGTACCGGATGTTCACGGGGTCATACATGATGATAGCGGGCACATGCTGCAAGCGAAGTTGCTGCTGCACCCTTCTCAAGCGGTACTCTCGGACGCGGTCGAGCACGCCTGCGGGAAGAAGGTCGACGCCTTCCGTCGCTTCGGGTGCGACCGCGTGAATGGTGGAAACCACCGACATGGTTCATCTCCTGAGGTGGCTCGCGACGCGAGGCGCCACATAAGGTTACGTGGCGGTTTCGTCGGGGCGAGCGGAAATATTCAAGGCATGGAAATCGCGAGGTGAGCGCGGCGCTATGGCCGTGTCTTGCCGTCCCCGTGACGCAGTATCGAAACGCCGAAATACGCGGTCAACTGCCTATCTTTTCATGCTCGCATGACTTTAAGTCATTCGTCGAGCTGACCCCGGATGGCCTGAGGAGGAGGGCGAGCGTTTCCCGCTTGAAGTCAGCGTCGCGCAGGGTCCCCGCGCAACCACTCGATCAACTGCGAAATGACCGGCGTAATGGTCCGGCCGTGGGGCACCACCACGAAATAGGCGTCGCTTGGTCGGAAGGTCGCGAGGTCGATCGGGATCAACTCTCCCGTGCGCAGCAGATCCTCGACCAGGCGGCTCCACCCCAGGGCGATGCCTTGTCCATATCTCGCCGCCTGTATGGCGTCGGTGTAGAGGCTGCATCGCAAGACGGTGTTCAGCCGTGAAGGGCGGTATCCGACGGCCCGGAACCACTCGTTCCAGCCCATCCAGCCTTCGGACGTTGCATCCGACTCGACGAGGGGCATCCTGGCCAGTTCGTCGAGCGAGGAAGGCGTACCGTACTCCTGCAGAAAGGCCGGCGAGCAGACGGGAAAGACCTCGACGTCGAAGAGCAGGGTTGAGGTGCCGTCCGGCCAGTTGCCGTCGCCGTAGCGTACGGCGACGTCGACCTCGACGTGTCGAAGGTCGGCGGTAAACATGTCGGTCGATAGCCGCAGTTGCAAAGGGGGATCGAGCTTCTTGAGCTTGGCGAGCCGCGGCAATAGCCGGAATTGCGAAAAAGCGGCTGTTGCGGCGAGCACGAGTTCGCGTTGCTCGGTTCCTGTGACCAGGCGATCGAATACCCCGGCGATTTTCTGCATGGACTCGGCGACGACCATGTACAGCGCCTGGCCCTCACTGGTGAGCTCAATAGAGCGATGCAGCCTGTGAAAGAGCCGCACGCCCAGCGTTTCTTCGAGAAACCTGACCTGCCTGCTCACGGCGGACTGGGTGACGCCCAGTTCGCTTGCGGCGTAGGTGAAACTTCCGAGACGAGCCACGGCCTCGAACTCGACAAGGGCGGTAAGCGAGGGAACGATCCGGCGATACCCTTTCATTGCCTTGGTGGTTTTCATTCGCTATCACGTTTATCTGTGAGGACAACAAGGGGGTGAGCCCGTGCGATCGGCCATCGGCTTTCAGGGAAAACCCGCGCCCGTGCACGGGCCGCGAGGCGTGCTTTTTGGAGCTAAGCCCCGTGCGTATTTTCGCATGATTTAAACGAATGTGATTGAGCTTATAAAGCGCGTTGACGGCGCATTTTGGTAGTCCAATACTCGACGCCATATCAGTGCCGCAGGCGCTATTAAACGTTCTCATCAAGAGGTCCCCATGTCTGAAGTTCACATTCAAACGCACCGCGAACTCATCGATAGCCGCAAGAAAGGACACGGCATGCCCGGGGAATTATTCGGGCGCCAGGACGTGTTCGAAGCGGACGTCGACGTGTTCTTTCACAAGCTCTGGATTCTGGTTGGCGTGACGGCTGACGTTCCCGAGCCGGGCGATGTTCATACGGTGGACATCGGCAAGGCGTCGGTCATTATCGTGCGCGACGACGACGAGAACATCCGTGCGTATCGCAATGTTTGCCGTCATCGCGGCTCGCGCATCATGAAGAAGGCCGGCAAGGCGAGTGTGGGGATGCTTGTCTGTCCGTACCATCAGTGGACGTACGACCTGGACGGCAGCCTCAAGCATTCGACGCATATGGGTAAGGACTTCGACGCCGGCTGCCACAGCCTGATTCCCGTCCACGTGAAGACCGTGGGCGCGCATATCTTCATTTGCCTTGCCGACGAACCGCCGGCCGACTTCGAAAAGCTCGAAAGGACGATGACTCCGCGCTTCGCACCGTACGATCTGACGCACACGAAGATCGCTCACGAAATGGAGATCGTCGAGAACGGCAACTGGAAACTCGTGATGGAAAATAACCGCGAGTGCTATCACTGCGCGGGCACCCATCCGGAACTGACGAATTCGTTTCTCGCCGAAGACTTCGGCTTTTGTCCGGATGGCCAGAGCGAAGAGGCGCTCCAGGGCTATGATGACTATCTGAAGCGCAACGCGCAATGCCGCGAGAATTGGGAAAAAGACGGCCTCGTTTGCGCCCCCTTCGAGTCGCTTGATGAAAGCGTGGACACCAACTTCAGGACCCAGCGACTCGTCATCGCGGGCGCAAATGAATCCCAGACGATGGATACGAAGGTAGCCTGCACGAAATTGCTGGGCGACGTCAAGCGGCGCGATCTCGGTGACGTACATATGTGGGGCCATCATTCATGGACCCATGTGATGAGCGATCACGCAGTGATCGCCTATATTCTGCCCCTTGCGCCGGACAAGACGGTCGTGCGTACCGTCTGGCTGGTCCATGAAGACGCTGTCGAAGGCGTGGACTATGACCTGAAGAAGCTGACCGAAGTCTGGATCGCGACGACGAACCAGGATGCGGAGCTCGTCGCGAACACGCACGCGGGGACGCAGGATCCCGCCTACATTCCGGGGCCTTACTCGAACTATACCGAAGCACCGTTGGACCAGTTTGCACGCTGGTACGACGCCAAGCTGAAGGCACAGGGCGTTTGAGGTTGCCATGAACGTAGCCGCAGATTCATGCTTTATCCGGCAGGGAAGTGAAATGGTTGATCGCTTTAGCAGCACGAGCACGTGGGAACGCGCCGACGCGCAGTGGCCGAATCACGAGCAGCGCACACTCATCTGCGCTCGCGTCTCAGACGAGACTCAGGATGTTCGGACGTTCGTATTTCACACGCCGGACGGCCGGCTCTTCAGCTTCGAGCCTGGCCAGTTCATTACCGTGTCGGCCGAAATCGATGGCAAGGAGGTGAGCCGCTGCTACACGATCTCCTCGCCGCCGACGCGCCCCTATGCGCTTTCCATCACGGTCAAGCGTACGCCGGGGGGCGTGATGTCGAACTGGCTGCACGAGAATATGAAGGCGGGTGTAGAGCTAAAGGCGTTCGGGCCGTCGGGTGTATTCACGCCCTCGTCGGGGCCGGCACTCAAGAGCCTTTATCTTTCGGCGGGTTCGGGCGTGACGCCGTTGATGTCGATGACGCGCACGGCGTTCGATCTGGGACCGAACCGCGATATCGTGTTCATCCATAGCGCGAGAACGCCGAAAGACATTATCTTCCGCCGGGAGCTTTCTACCTTGTGCGGCCTCTCGGATCAGCTTCGTGTGATTCACGTATGCGAAGCGCGGGGAAATGAACCTGACTGGTCAGGTCCGGTGGGGCGGCTCGATCTGGAACTCCTGAAGGAACACGTGCCGGACTTCCGGGAACGGGAAGTGTTCATCTGCGGCCCGGCGGGCTACATGGACGCATCGAGAACGATGCTGCGCGAGGGCGGGCATGATCCCTCCCGGTACCATCAGGAGAGCTTTAATTTCGCGGAAACCGTGGAGTGTGTGGAAGAGCCGGCGTCGGGCTCTGCCGCACAGGTCGGATATACGGTGCGTCTCGCGCGCTCGGGTCGGGTGTTCACCATGGACGCGTCACAGACGGTGCTCGCCGCTGCGCGAAAGGCCGGCGTGCCGCTGCCTTCGTCGTGTAGCCAGGGGATATGCGGAACCTGCAAGACCAGAGTGATCGAAGGCAGCGTCGAGATGAAGCACAACGGTGGTATTCGTCCGCGTGAAATCGAAAAGGGCATGCGGTTGATGTGCTGCAGTCGTCCCACTTCGGACCTCGTTCTCGATTTGTAGTATGACCCGCAACAAGGCTTCAGATGCATCGGCGATGCCCTGCGGGCCTCGGCCTCTCGTTGAAGTTTGACAGGGGTTTGGCAGTACGTCACAGGCAAGCAGCCATTGAGCGCATTTTGTTTTGATTTGCTTGATCCCCTCGCATCAGCGCCATGACCTCAGCGTCATGGCGCAACATGAAATTCGCGGACGCCGCATTCCTGCGGCGTCAATCAACCGGTCGCCACCACGTGTGCAGTTGACGGCCGGTACGCGCTCGCCGATGCCGCGGCGGTCGGCCATTCCCATATGAACATGCATATCCGCGGTGCCATATGCGTCCTGGCAGCGAGGGAGACAGCTAATAGAATTTAAATCGCAGCGCTTCCCGAGCGGAGTGGACGACCGCCGCCAGCTCCAGACGGCGATGTGAAATCGATTGTTCGAATCAAAGAAAATAAGGAGACGTCCCCGTGTCAAAAACGATTGTGAGTGGCGCATCGATACCAGCGCATTCACCGACGAGACTATCAACGAAACACCGCAGATTCATTGCGAATCTGACCCTTTTGATATCGGCCGGCATGTTTATTGATGGCTTCATCCTGGGAAGCATCGGGATTGTCATGCCCGCCATTACCCACGATCTGGCTCTTTCTGCGGCATGGCAGGGTCTGGTTGGGGCATCGGCCCTAATCGGGATTTTCATCGGCGGCCCGCTGGGAGGGTGGTTGGCCGACAAGGTGGGGCGTCGCCCCATGTTCACTGTCGACCTTGCTATTTTTCTGGTCGGCTCAGTCGCCCAGTTCTTCGTGGGCGAGGCGTGGCAACTCTTTCTGGTGCGCGTGTTGATGGGCATCGCCATCGGCGCCGACTATTCGATTGGCTGGCCCTTGCTTGCGGAATTTTCACCGGCGCGGCTGCGTGGAAAGTTGCTCGCGGTGCTCGAACTTGCGTGGTACGTGGGTTACCTGATTTCCTATGCGTTGGGCTGGGTCCTGACCATTTCGTCCGCGGCTGGATGGCACGTCATTCTGGGTTTGAGCACGCTCCCGACGGTCATCGTCTTTCTGATGCGCCTGGGCACGCCGGAGTCTCCACGCTGGTTGGTTAGCCGCGGGCGGCATGAAGAAGCAAAGCGACTGGCCGCAGAGCACATGAGCCACGAGGAGCAGCGCGACTTGCATGCACCCAGTCGCGCCGGGCAGCAAGGATTCGGACGGCTCTTTTCCCGCGACTACCTGAAGACGACGTTCTTTGTGTCGACCTTTTGGGTTTGCAATGTAACGCCGTACTTCGCCATTGGTGCGTTTTCTCCCATCGTCTTGCGACAACTGGGTCTCAAGGAAGGGTTGACGGGCGGTATGGTGCTGAATGCCTTCGCGGTCCTCGGGACAGCGCTCGCCGTAATTTTCATCGAGCGGGTCGGGCGGCGCAAGCTCGCGATTCCGCCGTTCTTTATCTCAGCGGTTGCGTTGATCTGCGTTGCGCTGTTTTCGCACATTTCCACGACCGTAGTCCTCATCTGCTTCTTTGCTTTTTCGCTGGTCAATGCGGTGTCCACGACGCTCTGCGGCGTTTATCCAGGCGAGGTATTCCCGACAGAGATTCGAGGTATTGGTGTCGGCTTCGCTACTGCCGTTTCGCGTGTTGGTGCAGCGTTGGGCACGTTTCTCCTGCCTATGGCAATGAATTCGCTGGGCATCGGGAGCACCATGCTCATTGCGGCCGCCATCTGTCTTGTTGGCGGCATCGTGTCCCAGCTTTTGGCCCCTGAGACACAAGGGAAACTGCTGAGCGAGGCGTCGGCTCCGAGTGGAAAGTAGAGTATCGAATCGTTGAATTGACGCGCCGGTGGCGTTCGGATACGACTCATGAGGTCAAACCGAAGGGCGCTCGGACTAATATTTTAGCTTTTCATTGTGTTTGACCGACCACTTCCGCAAGCTAATACTGAGAAAACCGTCATGCTGGATCGTCAGCAACTGGAAACCTTTGCCACAGTCTTGGAGTGCCAGAATTTCAGGAAGGCGGCATCAATACTCAATATATCACCCGGTGCTGTGACTGCGCGGGTCAAGAGCTTGGAAGCCGCAGTCGGCGTAACACTGCTGTTGCGCGATCCCACCGTGACGCCGACTCACGCGGGCGAAGTGATCCTGCGGCACGTCATGGCCGTGCGGCTGTTTGAGGAGGAGGCGTTTCGGGTCATCAAGCCCGGCGAATTCCCGCCTGTCAACATTGCTGTCGCTGTCAATGCTGACTCACTTGCGACCTGGTTTGAGCCGGTTTCGTGGCAACTTGCAGCGCAGCACATCGGGCTCGAAATCATCGTTGACGATCAGGACCATACGGTAACTTCCCTAGTCCGTGGCGACGTGAAGGGTTGCATCTCGACACAACGCGAATCCAGCCTTGGATTCCAGGCCGATTTTGCTGGAGGGATGCGCTACCGCTGTGTCGCGACGCCTGCGTTCGTTGAAGCGCATCTGCCCAAGGGCATGACGCTGCCAGCGATACTGGATGTTCCCGCAATCCTGTTTGATCGCAAGGATGCGATTCACGACAGATTCCTTTCCACATTCTTCCGGGTGAGTGTGGACAGGTACCGTAAGCATTATTTTCTGAACCGCCCCGGGTTTTCCGGAGACTCCACTTCTTGAGAAAATGGAGCTATGGAAAACACGAAGAAGAAATCCCCAAGATACTCGCCGGAAGTGCGTGAGCGGGCTGTGCGAATGGTGCTGGAACATCAAGGCGACCGGGAATCGCAATGGAAAGTGATCGCGTCGATTGCGGCGAAGTTTGGCTGCTCGGGCGAGACGCTGCGTAGCTGGGTGCGCAAGGAGGAGCGGGATCGGGGTTTGCGCCCGGGCACGAGTACGCAGGAGCAGGATCGGCTCAAGGAACTGGAGCGGGAAGTACGTGAGCTTCGGCAGGTCAATGAAATCCTGCGCAAGGCGTCAGCGTATTTCGCACAGGCGGAGCTCGACCGCCGACCGAAGTGATGATCACGTTCATCGATGATCACCGGCACGTCTACGGGGTCGAGCCGATCTGCAGGGTGCTGCCAATCGCACCGTCGACGTACTACACCCATGTGGCTCGCCGCGCCAATCCTGACCTGGTGCCGCCGCGGGCCCAGCGTGACAGGATGCTCAAGGATGAGATCCGGCGCGCGTGGGAAGAAAACTTCCAGGTCTATGGCGCAGACAAGGTCTGGACGCAATTGAAGCGCGAAGGCATTGTCGTGGCGCGCTGCACGGTCGAGCGGCTGATGAAGCAGATGGGCCTGCGCGGCGTGGTGCGGGGCAAGACGGTACGTACGACAGTGAGCGATGGTTCGACGCCGTGCCCGAAGGATCTGGTGAAGCGGCAATTCACGGCCGAACGGCCCAATGCGCTGTGGGTTTCAGATTTTACCTATGTATCGAGCTGGCAGGGCTTCGTCTATGTCGCGTTCATCATCGACGTGTTCGCCCGACGCATTGTCGGCTGGCGCGTGTCGAGCTCGGCGCGCACGGACTTCGTTCTGGACGCACTGGAGCAGGCCTTGTACGAACGACAGCCGGCGCAGCAGGACGGGCTGATCCATCACAGCGACCGCGGCGTGCAATACGTATCGATCCGCTATACGGATCGGCTGGTCGAGGCGGGCATCGAGCCGTCGGTGGGCAGCGTGGGCGACTCCTACGATAACGCACTGGCTGAAACGATCAACGGCTTGTACAAGGCAGAGGTCATCCATCGCCTCGGACCGTGGCGCAATCTGCAGGCCGTTGAAATGGCGACGCTCGAATGGGTGGACTGGTTCAACAATCGTCGGCTCTTCGGCCCCATCGGCAACATTCCACCCGCGCAGGCCGAAGCCGCTTATTATGCAAATCTCGCTGGGTCTGCCGCCGTGGCATGACTCAAGCAAAATAGTCTCCGGGAAACCCGGGGCGGTTCATTCCGTCACCGACCGCATTGCTGAACGCGATTCTGAATGGACTTGGTTACGGACTGGTGCCGGAGATGCAAATTGGAGCGTTGCTGGAATCGGGTGCGCTCGTAGATCTCGCGCCGGGACACGGTCTTCTGCTCGAACTCTACTGGCACCACTGGGAATCGGAGCCCGAGCCGCTTGCTAAGATCACCGCACTGGTTATGGATTACTCCCGCCGCAGTCTTGTTCAGGAAATTCAACGCATTGGTGGAAACGCTTGAGTATGGTCACGAACGAATACCATGTTGGGTGGAACTGAGGTACGAGGCGAGCACCGGTGCGACAGAGGCGAGCAGTCCTGTAGTCAGCGAGATCCAGTCAGGCAAGTGGGCGATGTGCGCCCAGGACAGTATTGCAACGAACAGGGAAGACATGCCACCGGAGACCATTATCGCGAAAGCGCAGCGTGGCGTAGTGGGGTGTCCAGTCTGATCCAATACAAACAGTACTCCGACTGCTGAAATGTAAATGGCATTCAGGGAAACAATGGTTGAGACGATTGAGTGCCCGTCGATAGCGATAACACAGCAGGTCGCGATGATGAGACATTTCGAGGTGAGTTCGTGGCGGCGGATGACGGGGCGCAAGTCCATCAATGCACTGCTCATCGCACGCGTGATGGCTGTTCCCGATCCGAGCGCGGCCAGCGCGACAATGCCGAGGCAGATCGGGCCTGCACGTCCGCTGGTGTGGAGCATGATCCATGGGATTGCACTGGCGTAGTCATTCAGGCCAGACAGTTGCCCGCCGCGTAGTGCTGCCACAACCGTAGCGGCGGGTAAGAATCCGGCAGCGATAAGGAAAATGCCCGCGAGGACGCAGCCAAGCCAGGCATCCACCGGTCGACGCGCGGCGATGACGAACTGCTGATAATCGGATCCGGTGAGTACAAGGAATCCGATGGCGATCACCGTGATAAGCGTTTCAACGGGAGGTACCGTCTGCACTTCGTGGACGAATGACGGCCACGCGTGCAGGTAGACCGGCAGTCCTCCCGACAGGACGAGAGCATGCAGCAATATCAGATTGCTCGCGAGCAAACCCAGCGTGAAGAGCAAGGCCGCGACGCCGAGGTCGACCGAGGAGATTGCCAAAAGGGCAGCGGAAGTCGCCAGCGCTGAATGAAATGTCTTGAATCCCACAGTTGCGAGGACGGCGATGCTGCCGTGAATCTGCGCCGCGAGTACGCCTGACATCCATACAAGCGAGAGAAGCGCGACGGCCTTTCGTACGGCTGGGCCATATTGGTTTCCAAGGATCTCCCAGATTGGTTCGCCGACAACCCAGAGCTTTCGTGCGACGAGCCCGAGCGCGAACATGCCAAACGCGGTCACGATGGCGTAAAGACTGCCCGCCATGCCGGAATGAATGGCCATTTCTCCAGAGCCGAGCAGGAAAGCGATTCCACAGCTTGCGGAGACGAGGAGTGCGGCGACATGAATGGGACCCAGCCTATGACGTGTCATGGCTTTTCTCCACCGGAAATTTCCCATTCCCGCACCACCGCATCGGATCCTGAAAAGTAGGCGTGGGATACGCGTGCGGTGCGGGCGAAGGCCGGTAGCGCGAGCAGCCTTCCCTGTGCCTTGGGCAGGCGGTGATAAGGAACCGAGGGCATCAAGTGATGCGTAAGGTGGTAGCCATTGTTGTGCGGGTGAATGACCCAGCGCCAGACGCTGCGCGGGGAAATGTCGCGCGTGTAATTGAACACGCCACCGGGTTGCCGACCGAAATGGTCGCAGAATTCCCGAAAAGTGGTAATTGCATGGAACACGGTGGCCCTGGCGAGTATCCACAGGCCGATAAATGCGGCCGCTGCGTGGAGTCCCAAGATAACCGTCATGGTGCCTAGTACGGCGATCCACCAGACGAAGATACCTGCTTTTCGCGAGAATGTGACCTGTCGGGCGTGCAGATGTCCGAAGATCGAGGCCGCCCACGCGCGCGGCGTCACCAGGACCGCGAGGTAGGGATGCCACCAGCTATCGCCGGGCGCTGGACGAACATCAATGTAGTCAGGGTCGGCCTTTGGGTCACCGAGCCATGCATGGTGACGCGCGTGGGATTCACGATAGGCGCTCAGACTGTTGAAGAGCGGCGGCGCAATCAAGAGCCTGGCGATTGCGTCGTTGAGTTGACGCGAGTTCGCAAGATTCCGGTGCGCTGCGTCGTGAAGAAGATTGCCGAGTGCACGCTGCCTGTTACCGATCCACGCGATAGCTGCGGGTGCAGCATACCATCCGAAGCGATGAAAGAGCAGCATCGCCCCCACTATGCTCAGCCAGTCGAAGGCGATATCTGCGAACACCCGCGATGGGTTCGGGGCGGTCATGGCCTGATGTACCCCATCCCACTCGGGAAACGCGGAGCGAATCAGATTCTGATCGTGGATGATGGCGCGATTCGTCATGGATAGCCTCGCCTGAAAACCAATCGTGAAAGCGTCAGCTGGAGCGTGCGGTTTTCACACGCACTGCAGGGACCAACGGGACTTTCATCTTAGGAAACCAAGAGAGGTCGTACAGTCTGTTCAGCAAATTTGCATGACGTTCAACCGTCTGTAACGGGAAAGGAGGACAGGCGCCAGCGGCGTGGGGGACGTTCAGCGCGGTCAGTCAAGCCTGGACCCAGTGAAATTGGAGAGTATGGCAATCATGTGGCCTGCAAACGCTGATATCAGGCATATCGTGACCCAAAGAAGATTTGTTAGGATATCTATCCATATAGAGGTCCTGTCATCGAATGAATGGATGGGGAACCCAAGCGTATTGTGACCTGTGGACCGGTGTCGCGGGTCTAAGATGTGTAAAACGTTCGGACCGTTTATGAAGCGGGCCGATGCGCGTGAATTCCTTGCGAATTTGCGCTGGTCGGGTCTGAGTCGCAGATGTTTCGGGTGAATGTACCAGGCGTGTGAGGCTATCGGCGTTTGTGGCTGTAATCCTGTTGAATTGAAAGCTTGAGGCGTACGCGGAGGTCTCCGGACACGACCTGGATACAGACTTTAGGAGCAGACGGGACCTTGGCGCCAGTTGCGGGATGGCGTCGCGCGCGACGCGCGTCTCGCTCGATGTCTTTGCAGAGTTGTTCGATTTCCTTTCGTACCTCTTTCAGACGACCCATGATCTTCCTCGCTGCGGATGCGCGATGCAAGCCGAGGGGCACCGCGTGTGCAATAGAACCATCACGTCTGAAGATTAGCCGCCAACGTAGTTCACCGAACTCCGTTCAGTATTTTTGCGCGTCGCTCACGTTAACGCGACGGCCGGGTCAGACGATCGACCCGCGCATCACCGAGAATGTCGTCGGCGTCCTCGCCGAGCAGCTGACATTGCTCGTAAAGCAGCCCGATGAGCCGGGCCTTTTTTTTCGTTGCGAGCGGTGAATCAAGTCTTTTTTCGATCCGTTCGACCGTTTCGGTGACGGCCTCCAGCGTCCGCTGGTCAAGACGGAACCGCACATCGCGGTCGAGCAGCATGCTGCCTTCGCCAGTGAGCAGCCACACAGGATCGACGGCACACTTTTCATACAGGATACGGACAACGTCGATCGGGATGGCGCGCTCGCCCCGTTCGTAATTCGCGTAGGCGCGCAGTGATGTCCCGAGACGTCCCGCCATCTTTTCCTGGGACAGTTCAAGGTATTCGCGCACGTGCGCGAGGCGTTGATGGTAGTCAGCGGAATCAACGGCGCTTGACATGTCTGTCCTGCCTTTCTAGAGTGAATCCGTGCCTTGATTATAGGCACCATTGAGTACTGGACAAGTCTGGACGTACCTGGCTTGGGAAGGGAAGTAATGGACAGGTCGAGTATCTGTTGTACTGCCAGGAGGCATCGACGGTGACGCGTTTCTATACGCTGGAGGAAATTGCACACGAGTTGCATATCGCGCCAGCCACCGCGCGCAACCGGCTCACGCTGCGGCAACCGATGCCTCCATCCATCCGCATCGGGCGGCGGCGACTCTTTCCGGTCGACGGATTCGAGAGGTGGATTGCGTCGCAAATGACGCAGTCTGATGCTGGTGAAACATCGCCGGCAGACGAGGTGCCAGACATTTCCGTATCACGCTGTACTTCAACACGCGAGTCCTGAGTTCACGTCATGACGTTGCACTGGAATCTCCACTGTGCCAGTTGTTATCTCCTTCGTTTCCACCAAGGGCGGCGTCGGTAAGACGACCGTTGCCGCCAACCTGGGCGGCCTGCTCGCAGCCTTCGGCATGAAGGTCCTCGCGATCGATGCAGATGTCCAGCCGAGTCTAAGCAAGTTCTTTCCCGTCCATTACCGTTCACCACGTGGTCTGAGTGCTGTCGTGACGTCAGGCGGCAATCCCTCTGTGGACTGCGTCAGCCGGACCATCTTCTCGAACCTCGATCTCATCTATTCGGACACGCCAGACGCCGAACTGCAGTCGTGGCTCAACCGCCGTGAGGACCGGCTGATGATCATGCGCCGGGCGATGCGAAGCCCGCTGCTGGAGACCTACGACGCCGTGCTGATCGATACGCAGGGCGCGGTGGGTGAGCTGCAGAAGTCCGCCGCGATGGCGGCCGACTTCATGGTGTCGCCGGTGGTGCCGGACG
Organism: Paraburkholderia sp. JPY465; assembly: GCF_050436725.1. Classification (NCBI taxonomy): domain Bacteria; kingdom Pseudomonadati; phylum Pseudomonadota; class Betaproteobacteria; order Burkholderiales; family Burkholderiaceae; genus Paraburkholderia; species Paraburkholderia sp. JPY465. Next base: position 1,785,487 of record NZ_JBNDMT010000003.1, on the reverse strand, counting down.
TGCTCAGCGCAGGGGAGTTCGCCACCGGTACCCTCGCCATGCTTGATGAGCTGAACCGGCTGGCCGATTTCGGCGAGTCATTCCGCTCCGGTGATCTACTCGCGCTGATCAATGCGCATGAACGGACCGTCAACGCAAGGGTACTGGCCGCCGTACTTCGACAACGCTTCGCGGATCATCGGCGAGTCAGGGTGCTGGACACGGTCGTGCCGTCGGCTGCCGCGTACGCAGCAGCCGCGACAGCGCGCGTTCCCGTGCATGATTTCGACCGTCGCAGGCGGTTCGGCAATTCAGCCTGGAACGTCATGCATCGTCTGGCCTGGGAACTGTTCCCGGCGCTGGCCAATGTCTATGCGGGGGCACCGGGACCGATGGCGGATGGCGTCGATACCGCCGACAGCACGCGAGGGGCGGTGGCATGAACGCGTCAGGCGCTGCGACCGATCCGGCGCGGGAACTTGCGGCTGCGCGACGGCTGGACGTTCCTGCACCGGGGCCAGAGGCACGCGAACCAGAACTTGTGTCGGTCATACGGCTAAGGATCACTGAGGTGATGGTCTACGAACGCAATCCGCGGCGGGTTTCCCATGAGCGCATCGTTGAGTTGAAGGAGTCGATCCGCACCAACGGCATCGAGCAGATCGTAACCGTGACGCGCCGACCCAGCGAAACCCGGTACGTCGTCGCGAAGGGCGGGAATTCACGTGTGACAGCGGCAACGGCACTCTACGATGAGACCGGCGACGAGCGATTCCTCTACTACGATTTCGTCTGCGTTCCGTATCCCGGGGAGGCCAGACTGCTCGCCGCCCATCTGCGCGAGAACGACCAGCGCGCGGACCTGTGTTTCTGGGACAAGGCGAATGGATATCTCGCGCTCAAAGCGGATATGGAAAAGGAGCGGGGTACCACGCTGTCATTGCGCGAGTTTTCGAGGTTGCTCGAGGAAGAGGGCACACCCGTCAGTCACGTCCTGCTTTCACTGTTCCAGTTTGCCGTCGATCGACTTTCCGCACTGGGTCCCGCTACGGAATACCTGAGCCGGCGCGCGCTCGTTGACGTGATCCAGCCGGCGATGGGCGCACTGATACGGCTCACGCGTCGCTTGGGATTCGATGATGCGTGGCTCCAGCACCATGTGGTCGATCCGGGACTTCTGCAGGTTGCGGCGGATTTTACGCCGGAGACGATGCAGGATCACCATCCAGCGGCCCTCGATGCAGGGAATCTCATTCGAGGCTTTCGATCGCGCTGCGCGGTTGGGCTGGGAGTTTCCCTGGAAGGTCTGGACCGAATGAGTCATCTTCTTGACCATGCTCCCGATGTCGACGCGGATGAGTTGCGGCGAGCCGGGGAGCATCCCGCAATTGAAGGCAGCGAGGTGAAAGGCGAAGCGGAGCGATCGCCCCGACATTCGCTGCGCGCGGATGCGAAGCCGGAACCCGTGTCCTCACCGCGCATTCCAGTTGAGCCGCGTGCAGACGAGATTGCCACGCCCGGTGTCGTTGTTCAGGACAGTGAGCAGCGTGCTTCGCCGAACGATGAACGCCTGGCGAGCGAATCGATCAACCGGTCGTTGTTGTCGGCTGGTTCGCTGGCGGGCGCAGAGCTTGCCACCGCGGCCTTTCGCGAGGCATTGACCGCATTTGCGTGCACGTGCGGGCTCGAAGGATGTGTGCGGGATGCGCCTGGCCTGCCGTATGGTTTCATGGTCGAGCCGCCGGCGCCGGAGCCTTCGCAGCCATCGCTGGATGATCAGGCACGCCTGGATGCTGACGGGCTGAACCGGTATCTCGGCTGGTGGTGGCTGGTCAGCCTGTCGCGACAGAACACGGCATCCGGCCTTGACCACGTACCGGAGCAAAGCGTGTATGCGCGCATGGCGCGCGATGAAGATTACTGGGCGCGGATCTGTGATGCCTGCGTCGGGGAGCCCCTGCTGGGTGACCGCATGGATGTGATGTTTGCCGCCATGCTCAACCCCGACAGATCCATCGGACTGTGGTGGTCCGAACTCGTGCACGCCGCCCGTGCGTTCCGGGTTGCCTGTCCCGAGCGCTTCTGCCCACCGCGATGGAACGAACTGGATGCGGTCGAGCGGCTACTGCGTGGAGAGGGAGCATGAGGCCGGCGTTCTTTCCCGTGGCGGATACCGCCATCGGGCACATCGTGCTACTGGAACTGATACGGCTGTCACGCATGGACAGCAACGGATTTCACTGTATTGATATGGACTGCAAAGTTTCATGTGAAACATCGAATGGTGAAGAAAGGAAAGCAGGAAATGGTCTGCCTGTCTCCATCCGGCGCGTGCTTGCCGACGCACGTACCGGGGCACTGATCGATGTGCTGGTTGCTTCTGGTGCGCTGCGCGTACTCGTCGACCTCGATGTTCTGCAGCGACGCTGCGAACTGATTGCGCGGCAGTGGCACGACGAGCGCCTGCTCCATGCGTTTGTCCGGGCGCAGGCGAGCGCGCCGATGATCCGGCGGTTCTTTCGTACCGCGACGCGCTCCTCCATCTCCCGCCTGCGCACGGAGATGAATGTACCTGCACCCGCCAAACCACGCATGCCGGCAGCCCGCGAGACCGACACGTTGTTGTCGCGCTGGTACAGCCTGCGGGACATCACCGATGTCCGTGAGCGTTATCTGGCGTTGCATCGCGAGTGCGATGGAGCGTGGTCGCTTGCCTCGCTCTTTGCCGCACTGGATAGCGCGGCGAACCCGGACGCGGCCTCATCAGTCCGCGCCCGTCCTTCTCCGAACTCAAGGGAGTCTCACCATGTACGACATGCGCCGCGACCCGAAGGGCAACCTGTTGCCGGGCAAAAGCTGGGATGATCCGCCTGGTCCGCCACCTGCGGAAACGGAACTGATGCTGTCGATGCTCGACATGCCCGTCACCATCGACCGCTGCTTCGTCGAGATCTGCCGAGACATGCCGGCAGCAGCGGTATTGACCGAGCTGTCGACGATCGAGAGCGAGACCGGCTGTCGCGACCAGTGGCTGACGGTCACGCCCGGCGAACTGGAACGACGCCTCGCGCTGTCCGAGCGGCAACAGCGGGCTGCCTGTCGCGTGCTGCGTGTGAGGGGCCTGATTGGACACAGGAGAAGAGGGCCGGGGCCTGCGGATGAGTCCCGTCTGCTCTGGCCGGCGATCATGGCCCAGTTGCGGCAGAAGGCCGCCGAGCGCACGGCGCACATCGCATGGCCGCCGCGGCGGCCGGAAGGAGTGCAGCCATGATGCAAGGATCGCCGCCCTATCTGGAGGACTTCGAGGACTTGTGGTTTGCCCTCAAGCCGTACCGGCCCATCGCGTTCGGGACACGTCTTGCGCGTATCACGGGCCATCCGAAAGATGCCATGCTGCTCTCGCAGCTCGTCTACTGGACACGCCGCGGGCGCGACGTCGGTGGTAACGGCGGCTGGGTCCACAAGACCCGGGAACACTGGTTCGCCGAAATGGGGCTGTCGCGTGAGGAGCAGGAGAATGCGAGGCGCCGTCTGCGCGACAGGAACCTGGTCATGGAATGGCGGGGCGGGCGCCCGGCGTGCCTGCACTACCGCCTGGATGTCCAGGCGATGTCGATGGCGGTGCGAACCAGTTGCCGGATGGTCGGACCGCTGCCCGCGTCGATCGAGGCGATCCGTACGGACGAGGGGGCGATGCAGGAACTGCTCGGGCCGACAGTGGCCTTCCGGCGGGTCTTCGTCGATCTCGTGGGGAACGTCAACGCCGCGCTGCTGCTCTCGCGTATGGTGCAGCTTCAGCGCCGGGAAGCAGACCAGCAGGCTACGTGGTTCACACAGAGCGGGCTCGAATGGCAGCGCTCGCTCGGGCTGAACCGCGTGCAGCAGGAGAATGCCCGGCGCCGGCTGGTCCGGCAGGGCCTGATTCGCGAGCTGACGCGCCCGAACACCGGCAAACGGGTGTTCACGCAGATCAACGCGACGGAGTTACGGCATCAGCTCGAGCGGCTGGTCTCCCGCATCGATGTTCGTGACCGGCTCGCAACCCGCAAGTCGCTGATCGCGCGTGGTGCACGGGAAGCGGGCCCGGTGCCAGGCGCAGAGGCACTCATTGCTGTTACCCCAGGTAACAGCCCGGCAGGGGCGGTGCACGTGCCCGTCTTCGGCCCCGTGGTCGCGTTTCGAAACCCGCCGACCCGAAGTCCCCAACCCGGTCGGGAATCAGGGATGCAGTTACCGTCGGAGAGTTTGATGCGTTACCGATGGCGACAATCGTACGGTTCCAACGCGCGCGCGTATACGAGGATTACATATTCGACTACGACAACCACTGGCTTTGCCCCTGGAAGCGGCTGCGCATGCCCGGTCGTTGTGGGGACGAAGCGATATGTCGATGTCGTTGCGGACGACGCCAGCGGCGACGGCCTCTTCTGGCCCGCCATGCTGCACGCGGCGGAGCGCCCGCTGGTCGCAGCGCACCTCGAACGCGTTCCTGTCCGGGACCGTCAGGTGCTGCTCGACGAAATGGCCGCCTGCCATCGGCACCGGCCCGTGCAGTCGCCGGTCGCCTACATCGCCGGACTGGTGCGCTGCTGTCTTGCAGGCGACTTCGTGCCGGCGCGGGCCCATCTCGAATGCTCCGCGCGTGAGCGTGCACGCGCAGATGAGGGCGCGGTGACTGCCCAGTGCGACCACCGCTGCGACCACGACGGATCCGGGGACGGGCATGGGCGGCCGCATGCCTCGACGTCGGAGACGGCGCGACTGCACCTTGCCGCCATCCGCGCTGGGCTCAAGCAGGGGCGGTTCGGGCAGGCTGGAGCCGGCCATGCGTGACTTGTGTCTCTCCCGCCTGTCGCAAACAGCCGCCTGTGCTCGTGTTACCCCGGGTAACGCTCCGCAGTCCCGGCGTCTGTCCGTCGATCCTGCGAAAGGCTGTTTTCGGCCGGGATGCACAAAGCGCACGCATCGCTCCGTCTTTCTCCGCGCAGCCCGGCAATTGCCGCTGTTACCCTGGGTAACAGTCGTTGCGCGATTCGCGACTGCCGTACTGGAGGAATGCCTGTTACCCGGGGTAACAGCCCGGTAGCGACCCTGTTCCGTCGATTCTGAATCTGCTCATGAGGAGTTTACTTATGGACACGCAGCCAGCCGGCGTCGACCCGTCAGTCGATCCGTCCGTTGACGCCTTCGCCCGTTCATCCTCGTCGCCGTTTGCCGACGGCTACGACCTGGAATCCGAGCGCGCCGCGCTCGCCCATCTGATCGCTTCAGATGACCCCGACCCGGCCGATCCGTTTTTTGGCCGGTACGAGCTCTTTCTCGAACGCGAGGAATCGCTCGATCACCAGCAGCAGGAGCATGCGCTGCGTCAGGGTGGCGATGCCCTTGTCAGGCCACACGAGGCCAACGAGATCAACCGGATTGGTCAGCTCACAAGCGAGGGCGGCGACCGGATGCGGCTGCATACGCGCGATGCGATGCGCCTGTTCCTGGGGGCGCGCTGTCGCTCCGGGTGAAACCGGTCATGCCATGGCGGGCGGGCGACGCGTGGCGGCGGCGCTGCGCGCGCTCTGGTCCCTGTCAGGCAACGACAATCCCTATGCCGACTGGAAGCTCGTCGAGATTGCCGAACGGATCGCCGGCATCCGCCGCGCCAACGAGCTGGAACAGCAGCACGCACGGCAACTGCTGGATGCCGCGCGCGAGAAGGGGCTGGACTTCGCGGTGTTGCAGTCGCGCGAACCCGCACAGGTGTCGCTGGGATTTGGCTCTCCCTACGGCTACATGATCGTGATGCTGCTGGTCGAGATCGACTGGCTGGTGCGGCTCGTGCGATCGACCGTGCTGCGGGACCTGATGGCTTCCAGTGAGGGCGTGCGGCGGATTGGGTCGGCGAAACACCGCTGCCTGTCAGTGTTTCATTTCGCGGTGCACTGCCAGCGCGTGCTCACCAGCCCCGAGCTGCTGCCGCTTTCACGCGTTGATTTCCTGCCCAATGCGGATACTGCCGCAAGCCAGCGGGTCGAAGCGGCGGGGGCGCTGCTCGGTTTGATGCCCCGGGACGTCTTCACCGGCGAGCGCGAACCCCGCCACAGCCGCCGGCGTGTGAGGCGGCTGTCGGAAGCGGAACTGCGCCTGCTCGACAGCGTGCCGCTGTCCGGGGACGACGCCGGTGCGAAAGCTGCGGCAGACGCTCTGGTGCGATGACAGGAGGACTGCGGCAATGACAGACCGGCCTTCCCATCTGGATCGGCGTTCAAAGGCCTTTAAGGGTAAGGGGGAGCCTCTGGCCGAGCTGCCCGCTTTGCACGTCTCGCGTGTGTCCGGGCGAACCGCCTTCCGTGTGCTGCTGCGCTCGTACGAACACTGGCTCGATGAGACGGTGGCCGAGATGGACGCGCTCGCACGGGAGAGCGCGACCGCGGGGCTCGATGTGTCGCTGCGCTGCGTGCGCGTCGTACTGCCGAGCAGCGCGATGCGTCATCGTCTCGACTGGTTCATGCGAGGCGAGCCGCACACGGTGCCGTACCCGCGGGTGCAGTCTTGTTTCAGCCGGATACCGGCACCGTTGCGCGCCTACCTGCAGCAGTGCCATTCGCGCGCGAAAGAACTCAATGCGCTCGAATCGGTATTCCGTTATGCGGCCAGCCAGCTCGCAATGTATCTGGAGCACGGCACGGTCAAGGTTCGCAGGATGGACGACACCTGAGCCGTACGGCGACATTCGCCGATGGAATAACCGCGGGACGTTCAGGCTGACGCAGAGCAGCCGTTGACAACAGCAGGCGCGCGTTCGATTCACCGGGGCTACCCATGATGAACGGAGTCCGCAATGGGCATCTACGCAGAACTGGTCGGCAACGTACTCGCATCGCCGACGATGAAACAGGTTAACACCGCTGGTGGCGCGCGACGCATCGTCGAATTGCGCGTCATGTCGGCAAGCTATCGGCGCCTCGAGGATGGCAGGCTGGAACAGCGTGACGGGCGCACCTTTCCCGTCGACGTGACAATCTGGAACGAACGTCTCACCGAGCGCGTCCTGCAGCATATTCGCACCGGCGCGAGTGTCGTCGTGCGTGGCGATTTCTATGTGAGCCCGTGGGTCAACCGCGAGAATGAGGCCGATGCCGGTGCTCACATCGACGCAGAGTCCATCTCGCTGAACCTCGTACGCATCGATCAGGTGGTGTACCGGGCGCGTCAATCCCGGGAAACTGGGGAGCAGTCCCAGGATGGTGATGCATCGGGCAACCAGGACGACGATTCCGCCGAAAACGCCCACCTCCCGGAACCCGATCCGCCACAGGGCGATGCAACAGGCGAAGAGGCGAACGCATCCGGCCAGTCTGCTGGCCGGCGATCGCGTCGCGCGCCCAGTGCCTCGGCCCGGTAGTCCACGTGGCTATTCGTTGTCATTGCGCGCACGGCGGCTGAACGCTGCGTGCGCGGCTACCCCGCAGGAGGATGACGTGGAGCACACGAACGTGGCGTGGCCGGTCTGGCCGGACGCGCAGGAATTCAGGATGTTGCGGGCGCTGGTGCGCGAGGGTGTCGCCCGTATGGCTGCGGCCCGGTGTGGGCCGTATGCGGTTCAGTTTCATGGCTGGCGCATACGGGTCTGGCGGCGTGACGACGCTGTCCGGAATTCGGCCTATATCGACATCCGCTCCCGTGAAGGCGAGGTGTGGGTGCGCTTTGCCTGGGAGATCGCGTGTCAAGTTGATGATGAGGTGGCGTGATGGGCGGCATACGCTGGATCGATGCCTGTCACTTCGGCGACTGCCGAATGCTGATGACGCGCATGGCGGCGGGACGGAATACGCGTGCGGACGGTGGTGCCGAGTCCCTCATATTGCGGACTGCGATCGTATTTACCTGAGAATGAGTCCGCGAGGCAGTACGAGCTCGGGCTGGAACGCACGCCGCGCGAATATGTGACCCTGATGGTGGATGTCTTCCGGCATGTCCGCGCGTTGCTGGCCGACGATGGTACGGTTTGACTGTCAATTACCGACAGCTATGCGGCTACGGGAACGCGATCGTCGTCGCGGTGGCCGCCATCTTCATCGAAGCTTCGGACGACGCGGACGCAGAGCAATATGGACGACAGATATAAATCATAAGGATTCCATACCGAGTCGTGACGTAGAGGGATGGACCAGCCGGTCCGGGCAATCACAAGAACGATAACGACCGTTCAGAGAGGCGCGCGCGACCAGGGGAGCAGACCTTGTCCATCCGGAGGTCTGCATGAAGCTGTTCATTTGCGAAAAACCGTCCCAGGCGAAGGACCTTGCGCCGCATGTCGGCGCGCGCGGGCGCATCATCGGGGCGTTCACCGGCAACGGCGTGACGGTTACCTGGTGCATCGGACACCTCGTCGAGCAGGCGAAGCCAGAGCAGTATGTGCCCGCACTGGCGAGGTGGAATCTTGACCTGCTACCGGTCATTCCGCGGCAGTGGGCCGTGCAGGTCAAGCCGTCGGTCAGCGCGCAGTTCGACATTGTCGTGCGGCGGATCCGGGAGGCGCAGGAAATCGTCATTGCCACCGACGCGGATCGCGAGGGCGAGGTGATCGCGCGGGAGATGATGCAGATTGCCGGCTACCAGGGACAAGTTTCCCGACTGTGGCTCTCGGCGATGGATGCCGCGTCTGTGCGCAAGGCGCTCGCCCAGTTGTTGCCCGGCGCAAAGACAGTGCCACTGTATTACTCTGGGCAGGGTCGCGCGCGTGCAGACTGGCTTGCCGGCATGAACCTTACGATGGCGCTCACGACGGCGTTCGGTACGGGTGGGCGTGAAGGTACCTGGCACGTCGGTCGTGTCCAGACGCCGGTACTCGCGCTGGTCGTGCGTCGCGAGCGGGCGATCCGGGCATTCGTCCCGAAGACCTTCTACGATCTTCATACGGTTTTCAGTCTCGCGGGCATGCAGGTGCCGATGCAATGGGTCGTCCCACAGACACTGGCGGACGACGCAGGGCATGCGACGGACGAAGCGAAGGTGAAGGCGGTCGCTTCGCGTGTCGGGGAACGTACGGGGCAGGTCGAACGCGTCGAGACCACGCCGGAGCGTGAGCTTGCACCGCTGCCATTCAGCCTCGGCAGCCTCCAGCGTGAAGCGTCAGCCTGTTACGGTCTGAAGGCTGCCGCCGTACTCGATGCCTGCCAGGCACTCTACGAAACGCACAAGGCGGCAACCTATCCGCGTACCGACTGCGAATATCTTCCGGTATCGATGTTCACCGGCGCCCAGGCGACGCTGTCGGCTATCACGTCAATCGATGCAATGCTGCGGCCGCTCGCGGACCACGCGACGTTCGACAGCCCCGGCCGTGCATTCAATGACGCAAAGGTCACAGCGCATCATGCGATCATTCCGACCGCCAACAGCGCGGTCAGGCTCGCGGCCCTCAGCCGTACCGAGCGCATCGTCTACGACCTGATCTGCCGCCGGTATCTCGCGCAGTTCCTGGGCGACTACAAATATCTGAAAACCGTGATCAAGGTGACCTGCGAAGGTGAGCTTTTCCGCGCGACGGGTGCGACGCCAACGACCCAAGGATGGCGGCAGGCGCTCGATGCCGGGAAGGGCAAGCCTGCACCCGATGATGAAGTGCAGGAACCGCAGAAAACGGAAACGTCTGCATTGCCCGTCGTCGCGGACGGTCAGTCCGCCCCAAATGTCTCGTGCGAGGTGGCGCGCCGACAGACGAAGCCGCCGAAGCGCTACACAGAGGGTACGCTTCTCGCTGCGATGGAGTCGATCGACCGCGAAATCGTCGATGAGCGGCTGAAGAAGATCATGCGCACGAAAGAGAAGGCGGGTATTGGCACCGACGCGACGCGTGCCGGCATCATCGAAAACCTGTTTCACCGGACCTACATCGGCAACCATACGAAGCAGAAAAAACAGATCGTGCCGCTTGAGCGCGGCGATGCGCTGATCGCGCTGCTCGAGCGCGTGGCACCGGAACTGGCCGACCCGGTCCTGACTGCCGAGTGGGAGGACCGTCTGATGCAGATCGAGTCTGGGCAGCTTGAACTCGGACAGTTCGAGGCGGACGTCGGCACGTGGGTCAGGCAACTCGTCGCGCGTATTCGCGACCAGCGCGGCACCGTCGTCGATGGCGTTTCGCTCGGAACATCGACCGCGGGTGTGGCGTGTCCTGCCTGTGGCGCTCCCATGCGCCGGATCAAAGGTGCGCATGGCTATTTCTGGGGTTGCACGGCGTTTCGTGAGGGGTGCCGGGCCACATTGCCTGACGCTGACGGCGCGCCGGTGCCACGGAACACAACGACAGGGAACGCGAGATCAACGGTGGCAAGGACTGGGAAATGACTCTTGCCTGGAATGTGCTGCTACTTACGGGCGATCGGTCTCCTCGTTTTCAGACGGTGGGCGGGATGGTAATGGCGATGGATTCGTACCGCGGATGAAGCGCATCAGCGCATCGTCGGCCTCGATGATGGCGTGGGCGGGCGCGGTATCCAGTTGCCGGTCGTGCAGCACGAGAATCCGCTCGAAGAACGGATACCCGTCTTCGTCGAGATGCCAGGCGTCGGTGCCCACGCCGCGCCGGTTAGCGACCTCCATATATTTCTCTGCCTCGTGAAACTGTGCCAGCGACAGCTCGCCATATCCGGCGCGCTGGAGAAACCACGTGACGTACATCGCACGCGCCAGATCGACAAGATTCTCCCTGCATCCCGCGCCGAGACGAACCGTTACCAGGGCAGCGTGAAACTTCAGCGAACGGGCACGGGCCGCTTCACACGGCAGAGGAAGCAGCAACGCGCGCGAATGGCGACGTCGACTGCCGTTTCGATTGGGGATAGATCTGGAAGTGCGGGACATGCGAAGGGAACTGTGAGCGTACTGCGTTTCGTGGCGTGTGCAATATTACGCCAGTCCGATATTGCCGTTCCTGAAAGCCGAAGCGAGCCCGCGCCGGCCAGGCGCCATTCCGCTTCGCCTCACAGCGTCTGGCCGGGGCTTGCGCAGCCGGCCCGCTTCGCGGTACGGTACGCGCTTGCACGAAGATCCGTCAACCTTCAGGTAACCGTCTGTGGGATCACGGCTGGTCATTATTCATCGAGAGAGGAAGCAGGACATGAACAAGCAGGAACTCATTGATGCCGTCGCGTCGTCGACGGGCGCAAGCAAGTCCATCACGGGCGAGGCGATCGATGCGGTGATCGGGGCGATCACGAACGCAGTGGTCAAGGGCGACACCGTACAACTGGTCGGATTTGGCTCGTTCAGCCAGGGCAGCCGCGCAGCACGCACGGGCCGCAATCCGTCGACCGGCGAGGAGATCAGCATCGCCGCCACGAAGACGGTGAAGTTCACCGCGGGCAAGGCGTTCAAGGATGCGGTGAACGGCGCCCGCAAATAAGCGATGCGCCTAGCGATCCCTTTAGCGGATCATTCATCGGTTCGTGGCGCGCAGGAGTGGGGCGCCTGCGAGACGCGCCACTGACGCGATACCCTGCTGCTGGATTTCCGGGAGCGCCAGACCGGCGTCGAACCATCCGTTTGACAGGCTGATCACGATGTCGGGCTGGTCCAGCAGCATTCGCCAGTGTGGCCACCAGAGCAGGTCCTCATAGCAGAGCGACATCGCAGCACGCCGGCCGGCGATCGTGAGAAAGTGCTGGGTGAAGTCGCCTCGGATTGCGCTGATCTGTCCGCCGGGCTGCCATAACGCGACCGGGACAGGTTGCCGGCTGTCCATCCGGCCGCGTCCGGCACCCGTCACCACCGCGCTGTCGGTGTAACGGAAGGGCGTTGTGCTCACGCCAATATCCATTCCTATCAAGAGCGTCTGTCCGGCCGCGCGCATGCGTTCGATATCTGGGCGCCACCATAAAGTCATGGCCGGGCGCCACAAGCCCGCGATCTCTTCGGGCAGGATCACCACGCGGGCGCCCCCCGCGAATGCACGCTCAACGACGGCCCGTAACCACAGCGTTCGCGCGTAGAGAGACGGATAGGTGGACTGATCGAAGCGACCGAGCGCTGTATTCACAGCGGTCCATCGGACGGGTGAGTCGGGTGGCGTCCATTGCCAGTGAGCACACATGGACAGCGCAGCGAGCAGCGCGCCTGCGAGCCACACTTTGCGGGTCCATCGCGGCATGCCAGCCACTCCGAGCGCAGCCATACCGAGGACCATTCCAGCGAGCCGCCAGCCTGGATACAGCGCACTTGCCACATGGAGCGGAGAGAGCCACCCGATGACGCCAATGGGGGGGACGGTGACCGCCAGTGCTGCGAGCGCCACGCGCCACGCATGGTTCACTGCTGAAGCGGTCGGACCGCGTTTCAGTATGGTCCACGGAAGTGCCAGCACGAGGGCCTGCAGTAACCAGCAGGCGATACCGAGTGCGAACGCAACGGGCGCTTTGAGGTCGTGGTAGCCCGCGAAGAACCGCTCGCATACAACCGGAATATCACGTGCGCCTGTGAGGTAGTAGGCGGCCCAGAGCGTGAAGCAGGCAAGACGGCCGCGCGATTTCGACCAGGCGGCGGGCAGTGCGAGCAGCACGAGGGCGTCATGTCCCGGATACCACGCCAGAAACGCAACCATGATCCCGGTGGCGGCTGCGACCCCGCAACGCGAAAGCGGTATTCCGGCTTGCAATACGACTACGGCCTGAACCCGTAACAACAACGGAATCTTCTGCATGACGGTCAGCTCGCGGCGTAATGAACTGGCGACAGGTGCTGTCGCAGTCTCGGGTCGCGCTGCTGCCCGGTGAGCTGATCAAATGATTGTCAGCATCCGGTATCGTTGTGGCGTGCAACCTCATCTTAGGACATCCGCCTGCAGCCTGAGCGAGCTTTGCCTGGCGCATAGTAAAAAATGCCCCTGTCTCTTTCGAGGACAGGGCAGCACACCTTCCTTTGGCGGGCGATAGCGGACCAGGTCGTCATGTTCCCGGTCTGACCGCATTCAGATACAGATGACTCGCGTCGGCTCGAATTTCCAGATTGCACCGGTCATGGATGACCCGGTCAAAGACGGCGTCGTCCTGATCAAGGTACTCCGCGAAATCGTCACCGCCGAACTCTGTGCGTCCGCGATGCCACCACTCATCGAATGGACCGTGTCGGGGTTACATCCGACGGCATACGCGATCAGTCGCGGCTGACCATTGGCTGTGGCGTCGCTCTTCTCGGACATCATGTAGACACCCTGGTCCTTGACGAGAACGACGGAACAACCCTGGGACCTGGCTTCGATGAGCACAGGACGCAGATCGGAAGCGTTGAAACAGATCATGATGATGACCTCCAGAAGTTGGGGAAAGCGAAGCGGGTCGTCGGACCCGCATGCAGACAATGCGAGGGCTGCCACGTCACCGCGCCACATGGAATGATGAGTGGCCGCGGAGCCTGTGGTACCGGCTATTCCTGATTGATGAGCTGACGGGCGAGGGCGACTTCGATGCTTTCACCGCCCTGGTTGAGGATGTCGAGACCAGATTCCGGCATGTCGCCGGAAGTCGACTGCGAGACCGCGATTTTCTGTGCCATCAACTTCAGGCAACGCATCTGCGCCGTGCCTTCGTATCCGAGGAAACGCACCGTCACGTCGAGGGTCTGGCCAATTCGCCAGCTTCGTCGTGCCGCCTGTTGCAACGTGTAGACGTTGTAGCCCGACTGGAGAAAGGCGATGGTCGGGAATTCGAGCAGATCGAGCCCGGTCTTGACCAGCTCGGGGTTCGTGATGATGACCTCCGCACCACGCTCCAGCTGATCGGCGACCCAGTCCTCACGTTTCTCTGCGGCAACACTCGCGCGAAGCACCGAGGCCCTGACACCGGCGGCATCAAGCAGGTTCTTCAGCCGTACCGATGTATCGCGGGTGCCGGTATAGGTTGTGTAGACCAGCGTACGCCGGCGATTCAGCAGTTCGCCGCGAACAAGCCGCAACAGTTCGGCTTCCTTCGGACCGGGTTGGTCGTCACGCAGCAGGGCCGGGACACTGGCGAGAATCCGCTTCGTGCGTGGGTGTCGCACCAGCTCTGGACGAAAGCAGCATTCCGGCCACGCGAGCAGTGCGTTAAGCACGACACCCAGCAGGCTCTTGTCGCCGCAGCGCAGCGCGGCACGCAGTTCCGTCGTAAGCGTCGATTCGAGCGATCGATACGCTGCGGCCATCTCTTCCGACAACGCGACCGGCAGCAGGGACTCGTCGTAGGGCGGCAGAACATTCTGACCAATCTGCGAGAGCTTCAGGAAGGCGGTATAGGGGACGACGTACCGCATGATGCCCTTGGGGCCGAAGCCCGGGCCCTTGATCGTCGAGACGCTCTTGCGATCGCCCTTCGCGGTGCGGTGCGAACCTTCGTCGACCTGCCTGTGAATATCGATGAGCACGCCATGTTCACGCATGAAAGCCATCGTTGCGGCAGCCATCGAGCCGTTGCTGTTGTAGTTGAAGCCGTCCTCGATCAGCATTGACGGATTCAGGCGATAGAGCAGGTGATACAGATCATCCGCGTAGCCGCCCATCAGCGTGCCGGTGAGCAGGAGGGTTTTCGACGCCTTGCGGGCAAGGACGCCCATTGCCTGACCCTGGGCGGAATTCTCATTCTTGTACTCATGGCCTTCGTCGGCGATTAGCAGGCCGAAGTAACCCTGCGGGAGATAGCGTTTGACGAACTCCGACGCCTGATAGCCACCCTGCCCGAACGAGATTTCCGTGTGGGCCAGCGCGCGCTCCATGCGTCGGGCCTGCCGGTCGGAGAAGACGAGTTCGCCGCTGTCGTCCATCAGGTTGATGAACTCGAACACATTGTCCTGAAGCATGTCAGCGAGCATCGATTCGCCGAAACGCGAGAGCAGGCGTTCGGCGGTTTTCTCACCAACGGTGGGCATCTGCAGCAAGGCGCCTTTCACGAGCTCGCGCATCGATCGCGTGCCCTGGCTTTTGGGCGCCAGCGTCCACAGTCTCTCGCCGCAACCGCATGCGCGGCGCTTTTCGTTGAGCGCGGTACGGGCGAGGGTAGGTGTCAGCGGATTGCCGTCTTCATCGCAGACGAATTCCCCGCATGAAGGGCAGCATGCAAAGACGCGCGTGATCGCATCGGTTTCCATATCGAGTGTGGCAACACGGCGCGCGAAGGCAGGCTTCCAGTCGAATCCCATGCGCATGCGCACGCGGCCGAGGATAAAAAACTCCGGCACCGAAGGTTTCGAGTGCATCACGCGCAACTGCAGGAGCTTGCGCAACGTATCCGGGCCGTTGAGGATCCAGACGCGTGCACCGGGCACTGTGGCCTTGATTTCGCGTCGCCACTTGTAGACAAGGTGGGGTGGCGCGATGACGAGCGTGCGCGGAAAGCCGCAGTGATGCAGCAGGACGGCCACGCCGATGCCCATGAGCGTTTTGCCGGTTCCCATTTCCGCATTGATGACACCACCCGGTGCGTGCTGCGTGAGCAGTGTCGTGATCGCATGAATGACCTCACGTTGTGCCGGAAAAGGCTGGCGTGAGAGGCCATTGAGCAGGACGTCCCAGTGTGCGGGCCGTTGGCCGTCGTAGATGGAGGGATTCTGCTCACGTACGGTGTCAAGCAGGCCAGCACCAAAGTTCGAAATGAAATCCGGCAACGCGATGATGGACGTTTCGCCGGTTGAGGCTTCACCGGCCGATACTGCATCATCGGTCCCAGCGGAATTGCTGGCCGGTTCGGTTGCTAACTGGAGGGTTTCCATGAGAGACCTCATCTGGAGAAGAGGCGCCGGAAAACATCTCCCTGCGGGGGCGATGTCTGCCCGCGCCGGGTTGAGAAAGGAAAGGAGAGCGGAGCCCACGTTGGGCAGTAGTTAATCAGGATTGCTACTGGTATCCTGAAGCAATGTGTCCAACTGGATGGTTAGCGTTTCTCGCGCAACGTCGTCGCCTATACCGGCAAGCGTTTTTCTCACCATCGTGGCGAGCATCGTCGTGGCGCTGTCGATATCATCGGCAACCAGTGCTTCACGAAACCCACTTCCGAATTCGATCGGCTGGCGGCTGTCGCCGTAGAGGATCACCTCGCGACTGATGAACGTGCCGTTTCCACCGAATTCGAAGAGGCGGGGCTTGCTGCAGTGCCAGCAGCCTTCGAACTGAATAGCGCGCAGACCGTGGCCATCGTCGAAACAGAGCGCTATCGTGAATAGCGCTTCGAGGTCTGCTGTGTCTTCGAATGCATGGTGGTCGACGAGGTTGTTGAGCTCCCCATCGTTATCGACGCGGAAACGCCCAGCCAGCAGTTGCAGCAGGGTGGCCAGGGGGACTTCATCTTCCTCCGGGCAGGGAAGGTCGAGCTGCGCAGCGAGACCCATCAGCCCGTTGCGAATGTCGCTCCATGTCGCATCACTGGTTTCCGAAATCCGGGCGATGTAGGCCTGGCCGTTGCCAGGCCAGTCGGGGTCGAGCAGGAAGGCACCGAAGAGCGCGGAGATGACAGGGGTGACATGATCGAGCATGAGGACGCCCGTGCCGTCGTAGTAGTTGTTGGCCATGATGTGCTCCATAAGGCGCGGGCGACGCGTCTCGCCTGGGAGACGCGCACGTTCCGCAGGTTGAAAAGAAAAGACCGGCCGGCGAAGGCCGCCGGGATCACGCCCGGGCGGGTCAGTCAAGCCCGAGCGAGCCGTTGCGAACGAAGCCGGAAATCGCTTCGGCAAACGAGTCCGGAAGTGAGATCCAGGAGGCGTGGATACGCCCGATGGGCGCGTGGGGTGTCTGGTCGAGGCTATTGACCAGCCGTTCTCCGAGTGTGCCGAGGACCAGTGCACGCCAGTGCGGCAGCAGCGGTAGCGGGCTGAGCTGTTCGATCAGAGACCAGGTGCGGACTTCGAGTGACCCGACGTCGTGCGCCTGGGTTTCGCGGTCGATCAGCTGCCACGCTGAGCCGGTGGCCTTCGACGGATTGAGAAGCGCTTCGTCATAGATCCACGTGTGAACGAGATTGCCGAACAGGTTGTCCTTCGGTAGGCGGCCGCTGTACTTGTCGAGCCGCCGTGGATCGCCGACAGGAACCTCGGCCAGTGTCTGACCGGTGTCGGGATCGAGCAGGGTGATCTGGCGGATACCGCCTTCCTGGATACCCAGATGTAGCGACGCGTACAGTTGCTGGACGGCGCCATCACGGCCGAATACGGAAATGAAGGCGAGTTCGCCATCGGGGGCACGCACGCAGGCATCGACGAAGATGTCCTGCAGTTCCTTGACGGGATACAGCATGGGGATGCTCCAGCATGAATGTCCGGAGCACCTGCCGGGTGCTGGCCCGGACGGGTTGAAGGGAAATTCCGGGGCTTCCCGAAGGAAGCCACAGCCGCGCAGACGAAGGCGCCGGAAAGAAGCCGCGGGGGACAACGGAAGGTGTCGCGTAACGGGCGACGACGGGTCGGCTACCGGCAGACCAGCGGGGTATGCATGCTGTGAGTCGGGACCACGGAAACCGCTTTCCCCGAACGTCGCTCGTGACGCCCCGGGAAAGTGCCCTGGACAGGGCGCATAAGAGATTGAGATGCGGGATTGAAATGCGGGATTGAAATGCGGGATTGAAATGCGGGATTGAAATGAGCGCCGGCCGGTCAGCAGGCTGTCAGCGTTCCCAGCAGCGCGCGAAGCTCGCGCGCCTGGCCAACCGTGAGGGTCATCGTCAGCAGGGCATCGGGATGCCACGTCCTGATCGACGTTGCGAGGGGCAGCCGGCAGTCGACAAGGCGGACCAGTGCGAGCAGGCATGGAGCGGCGCTCCGCAGCTTCCAGGCGGCGACCGATTGATGGGCGGGCGGCCAGGTGTCGACCGGCGTGGCATCGAACTGCACGCTTTGCCCGTCGATCTCTTCATCGTCGTCGTAGAGCAGCGGTCTGTCGGGAGTGTCGTCCCAGAGCGTACCGGCCTTGTATGCCGCATGTGCTGTCGCACACGCAGCGCCGGAGTTCGCCGCCCGGATGCCGACGACAATCCGGTGTGTGCGATCGAGGCTGTAGCCCACCATGAAGGCGGGAAGGGGTTGCGCGGTAAGCGGTGTGTCAGTCATGGTGCATGTCCTGTCATCACGGAACCCGCCCCTGCGGGGCAAGGCCCCGCGGGGTTGAGAAGGGATCCGGTCTAGTGGATCGTGACGATGCGGCCAAGATTCGGGCCGGGTGTGAAGTCGATGCCAGCGATCGTCGGGACGAACCGGTCGCGCATCAGGATCGTGGTCCGGATGTCGCCCTTGTCGGTTTCCTCGATCTGGACCTCCTGTTCCTTCTGCTTGATGGTGTCGCCGCGGATCAACAGGCGCGTGCCGTCGGTGCCGGTCACCACACCGGTGATCTGGCCGGCCGCGAGCGCCAGGGCTAGGTGCCAGTCGGACAGGTCGCGTAGCGGTCGGCGCGGCACGACTGCCTTCGAAGCGAACATCGTGGCGAACTGCGGCCAGAGCGTGGCGCCCTGCAGGCGTTCCACTTCGTGCTCAAGCTGCGGCGCGTCGATCCGGGTAGACAGGAACGCGTGCTCGCCGGCGGTCGAAGGAATGCAATACGGGGCTGCCGGCCAGTGCCCGGGTAGTTCCGGTGGCAACTCGCCTTCGGTGATACGGGCGAGGCGTGTCGCCAGTGCACTGTCCACGCCATCGGCACGCCGTTTGACACCGAAGAGGACGATCTGTTTGAACGTCTGGTCGGGAGCGAGGAAGACCTCGACATGCGTGAAGTTGCGAGCGATCATGGTCGCGAACTCGCGATCCATGACGTAGTGCGGCACGATCAGCACGAGCACGCCGCCGAATGCGAGCCACGGGACCGTTTTCAGGTAGAAGAGCTTCTCGAGCCGGTTCGGCTGATGCTCGCCCGTCTGTGCCTTATCGGAAACGACGTCGCCGTAAGGCGGATTGAGGAACAGCAGGCCCATGCTGCGCGTCGTGATGAACATGTCGTGGACGTCGGTATGCGCCACGGTATCCAGCACGCCCTTCGCATGCCAGGCGCGCTCGCGGTCGTATTCGATGCCGAACGCCCGGATGGCATCTGGTGTCGCGGATAGTTCTGCGAGCGCAACCTTCAGGTCGTGCAACGCAGCCCCTTCGCCGCAGCACGGATCGAGCAGCCGGACCGGACGCTCAGGATCGGCCAGTGCAAGCGCGGGGACAATCCGGCCGAGCGTGACGACGTCAGTCGGGAAATAGCCGTTCCTGATGAAATTTCTGGCGAGGCGGGGGAAGATCAGGGCCATGTGAATCTCCTTGGGAGTGCAGAGGGACGGGCGTGCCGTGCGACAGAAGTCGCAGGGCACGCCCGCGATCGGGAAGTCACGCCTTCAGCCAGGTCTGCGTGGAGGCCTGGAAGGCGTAGCCGAACGCGCGAAGCTGGTCGCGCTGCTGACGAAACACGCCGCGGTCGACGGTAGGGTCGAGCTTCACAGGGTCGCCCGCGACGATGGCGTCGGCCAGTTCGGTGCCGAAGAGGTCGGGCAGATACAATTCACCGGACTCGCTTCCAGCGTGCGCGGTGACGGCCGATTCATCCGCGCGCGGTTTGGCTACCGTGTCTGGCACGCGTTCCTCGTCCGCCGGATCGGGTTCGGTCGAGGCGGGTACCTGCCCCATCTCGCTGAACGGTTCGTCGTTGTCGAGCTGGACGTCGGCGAGTCTTGCGCGGATCTCGACGGTGACCTTCCCGTACCAGACGTAGCTGTGCGGGTAGATCTTGTCGATCAGAAACGTGCCCGTGTAAGCACCGGGCTCGAACTGTTCGAGGACCTTGTCCTTGACCTTGAACTCGCCGACGGACGTCGTGAGTTCGCCAACCTGGAACGGGCCGTTGCTGCCCTTGATGGTGCGCACGTCGAGCGTGCCGGAAAGGGAAATCATGATGCCTCCACGAGGTGAGGCGGGATCGTCCCTGGCGGGCATGGCGTCCCGCCGGTTGGGAAAGATAAGGTGCGGATGAATTCCGTCTGCCCGTTCCGGATGTCGATGTCGGGCAGGCAGCCGCGCAGACAGTGGCGACGGAAAGCAGCTGCAGGGGTCGCTTAACGTGGCGACGCACGGATCTGCATCGGGCAGATCAGCAGGAACGGGTCATTCCAGGCGCGTGTTACACGCGCCTGGAATGACGCCTGGCATGGCAGCCAGGCGCAACGGAACGGCAAAGATGATTACCCGGCGGGTTGCGGAGCAGGTTCGTCTGCATGCCGCTGACCGGTGATGTGACGGAAAAGCCGCGGCGGAAAACGAAAGAGCCGACCGCCGCTTTCGACGATCCACGTGCGGCGCTGCCGGCCGACTACGACGGCTTCATCGATCGACAGTCCGCGGAGCGTCAGGACGTCACCCGGCGTGAGGGTGCGCGAGCGTGCGGCATGCCATGCGCGGACCTGATCACGCCATCCGGGTGAGACAGGTGGAACCATGTCGAGATAGGCCAGAGGACACGAGTAATAGAAGGGCTCCATGTCCTCGCACATATCCTTGTAGCCCCAGCCTGCGCAGCCTTTATCCCACGCGAGCAGATCGCAGCCGATGTAGCGGAACGGCAGTTCACCCGGTCGCGTAATTTCCCATACGGTCCAGAGCACGTTGCCACTGGTACAGTGTCGCAGGCAGCGGTGTGTCGTGCCGTTGTGTTCTTCGTAGCGGGTCAGACGTTCGATCAGTTGTGAGCGGGTCTGCCCATGACCAAAGAGCCATCCCATGATGCACCTCGTGGAGTGAAGCGGCGCATCATTCCCGGGCGGGGACGATACGCCGCGGGGAATGCACCGTTGTGCCGGTGCGGGAAGGAGTGATGTGAGTCGGCGATGCCGCGAGTCAGGTTACGACAGGGGCGCGGCTACACCCGTTGCTGCGAGCGAAGGTCGCGACCGATGACGGTGCGTACCGAACTGATGACGAAAACCGTCCAGTCGGCGAAGTACCGGTCATCGAACATGATTGCGCCGGAGGTGAGCCCGAGCTGGACCGGTAGTGCGAACCTGCCCGTGGGGACGTGACCGCCAGGCCCTGCGACGACTTCCATGTCGGGAAAGAACAGGCGGCCTTCGAATGGGTCAAGAAATTCGAGTCTCATTTCGCGCGCTTCGACCATATGGCAGTAGCGCAACCTGCCTATCAGGGGGCCATCGAAACCCGGTGCGAGCGATGCGCTGAACGGCTCGTCGCGTCCATTGAATAGTCCGAGATAGAGGCCGTCGGGAAGATTGACGTTCTGGTCCGTATAGCGCGGCAGCGATCGACCGTCGCGACACGCAAAGACCGGCCGCGGCGAATCGCTGTTCTCATCGGGCCAGCTCGCCGCATGGCCCAGCATGCCGGGCTCGGGCAGGGCGTATCGCGCGCCGGATGGCCGGGGAGCAAGGAGCGCACAGGTTGACATGGTTGTCTCCGGGAAGAAGCGCGGAGACGCGCCCCTGCGGGCTGCGTTCCGCAAGGGTTGAGGAGTGGACGGAGTCAGTCGATGGCGGCGAAGATCTCGCGCGCCTCGGGGTGAGAGGGTACGAAGGCGATGAGCCTGTGATAGAGATCGGTGAATGCGTCGTCTTCGGTTGACCACGCCATGGCGTTCAGCGCGAATAGCGTCGCGACAATGCCAGCCGCATCGCAACTCATTTCGCCCGCGTAGCCGTTGCCGTCGCAACTGATGTTCAGCTGACAATCCATGCGGGGGCTCATATAGAACGCGCTGTTAGACAGCTCGACATAGTCCCAGAACCCGCCGCGGTAGGCATCGCAAAGTGATTCCATTGCGGCGTAGACGGCAATCTCACCGCGGATCATGTGCCTGCCAAGGTAACGCGGGAGTATTTCCATACGGCGCTCCTCGGGCACGAGGGTGGCGACGATGGAACGTGTTTCAGCAGCCTGGTTCATGACATCCTCCAGAATGATGCGGAGGACGACTGCCCCTGCACGGGGAAGCGCATTCCCCGCGTGGGTTGAAGAAGACGAATGCCACCGGTCAGGCGGATGCTGGTCCGCGAGTAGGCGACAGGAAGGTGGGTACGAAAGGGCGCAGGGACTGCCTCGCTGATACGGGCCGTCGGCCATACGAACACCCAAAGCTGGGAAGGCTATCCGGACCTGGCTGGTTCACCAGGCGCAGCCGCGCAGACGGAGGCGCCGGACAGGGCTGCAAAATGCGTCGCCTGACGTGGCGACGGACGGGCCCGCAACTGGCAGGCCAGCAGTGAAGCGGTTATCCGTCATTGACCAGCGCGGTGACTCACGGATAACGCCTGGCAGATCGTGAACTGCCAGGCATCTGTCTGGCCGGGACGATCTGTCCGGCACAAACGTCACGGCGTGACGGGGCCACCGTGGACCCGGAGGGGAATCGGCGGGACCATACCGGCTTTCCGGAGCAGCTCACGTCTGTCGCTCCGGAAAGCCGGCTGAACGGCCGGGCGTAGAGATGAGTCCCCGCGCGGGGCGGGGACCATGTTGTTGCCGCTTACCGGTTGCCGGCAGCAGGTCGGCGGATGTTGCCGCCGCCCTGGCGGCGAAGTGGCGGATAGCGGTTGGTGCGCGGAGCGGCGGGTCCGGAGGTTGCGTCAACTGCCGGCGCACCTTCACCGGAGTCTTCATCCTTGCCCCCGTCGACCGGCTCTCCGACTTCAGGGGTGCCGCGGTCATCGCGATGTTCCGTCGATGACTCACGCCCGTCGACGATTTCGCGCGAGCTATCGGCACCCGCTTCGGTGTCGTCGCCTTCGTCTCGCCAGACTTCCTGGCCGTCGACCTTGATCCAGAAGAGCTTGAGAAGACGCCCTTTGAGGACGGAGCCCGTTTCGCCAGCGCGATTGCCGGTGCGTTCGAACGTACGGATATAGTGGTCCCCAGACCGGAAGGCGACGAGCACCTTCGCGCCCCGATCATTGGCGTCATCCATGACGGAGCGAACTGCTTCTTTTGCCTTTTCGCCGGAGACGATCAGGTCGAGCGGAAGATAGACGATGCCGTTATCAACGTTCGGATCGCCATGAAACGCGGAGATCGAGCATGCAAGAAAGGGTTTGGCCTTGCTGCGGCCATTGCCACGCGAGGCGACGTCGCGGACGCGGGAGAGATACCCGAGGCCACGCAGATGAAGATCGAAATACTTGCGGG
Organism: Paraburkholderia sp. JPY465; assembly: GCF_050436725.1. NCBI lineage: Bacteria > Pseudomonadati > Pseudomonadota > Betaproteobacteria > Burkholderiales > Burkholderiaceae > Paraburkholderia > Paraburkholderia sp. JPY465. The sequence goes on along the minus strand of NZ_JBNDMT010000003.1, from coordinate 1,762,399 downwards.
GTTCGACAGACTGGTTCATGACGATTCTCCAGAACGAAAAAAGGGAATCGCCATACCCGCGTCGGGGAATGACAATTCCCCAGACGGGTCAACAAGGAAGCTTCCGGTCAGGTGACCTGCGGTGGTCCAGACGACGGGATGAAGCGCAACCGCAAAAGGTGTCGCACGGGCGACGGTACTGCAAAGGATGCTGGACGAATTCCAGCGGGCAACTTCAGTTGTGAATCGTAGCCGGCAACACCAAAAAGTCAAGGCAACCTGTTGTTATGGATTGTTCGTAGTCCAGATGAATATATCGGCGCTCAATGCAATCTCACGATATGTCACGCTGTTTCACTGTCTGATCCGTACCGGGTTCGTCGCGGGTGATCTATCCAGACGGCAGATCCGGTGAAAGCGAATACCGCGGGTAGCGCGCAGATTCAGGGCATGCCCAGATCGCCGCCGCGCGGGTGAGCATATAGGGAAACGGCGCACCGCTGGACCGTCGGTGTGGTTATGGGTTCTGTTTGCGCGGGCGCCGCTTGCCAGTGGCCCGGACATTCGTGGTCAGGGTGATGGCTTCATCCATGAGATGCTCGAGTGCATCCTGCTGGAGCGGGGTGAGTACCGAGAGCTTCTGATGGATGCGCATTGCGCGGTCGGCCGGACCGGTGGCGGTTTCCCCCAGAAAATCCGACAGCCGGCACTCAAGAATGCCGGCGAGCTGTGCAAGGCGTTCGAGGCTGGGGGACGTCACCCCACGTTCGATGTGAGAGAGCGATGCCTGAGCGAGACCAGCCGCTTCGGACAGCTGTTCCTGGGTCAGGCCGAGCGCCCTGCGTCGGGTAGAAATCGCCTTCCCGATTGCCTTGACCAGTTGTTCATGCTCGCCTTGCTGCCTTGTCACTGCCGCTCCCACCCTGAAATGCGGCAAGTGTGCGTGGACAGACGAAAGCAAAGAAGGACTTGAAAACTAATAATATGTGTAATACGTTATATTCGGGAATGCCGGCGGACTGGAGTGTGGCTTCCGGCCGGATTCGGGAATGAGCGAGAGGTCCGCTCGGTTGACTCTTTGAGCTTGAATCCGTGAGATTGGGACTTTGGCGGGAACCTGCAGTGTAATGTCACGTGAGCTCATCAGAATGCCGGATATGTTTCTGATTCGTTCACAATATCGTGTTAGTGAGTGTTGGATACCGACCGTGACAGCCGGTATTCCAGTCCGACAAAACTTCCTACCCGACGGGGAGCGCGGTGAGCCAACCGGTTACGAAACTTGAGCAGTTGCTGGCGTCGATGCAGCCGGAGCTGAACGATGGTGCCTACATCTTTTCATCCGTTCAGCCGGACAGGGACGTGTCGCGACTGGCGCCCGTGGCAACGTTTCGCGAGCGCGAAGGACTGACCATCATCATCGACGAGCAGACAGCATTACGTGAAGGCTTGCCGGTGCTTTTCCGCGCAGCGTGGATCACGTTAACGGTTCATTCCGATCTGGAGGCCGTCGGGCTCACCGCGGCGGTCGCCGAGGCGCTGACCCGGGCCAGCATCAGCTGCAATGTCGTGGCCGCCGCGTTTCACGATCACATTTTTGTACCGGTCGAGCGTGCGGCGGATGCGCTTGCCCAACTCGCTGGACTCCAGGCAAAAGCGCTGCGCGACGCGACGGCCTGATGTTCCCTCCCACGAAGTCGGGCTCCCGCTCACTGCGCGACATGGTTTTCGGCTATCCACAGAACATGTCTGGGGATTCCAGATATAAAGGGACCGAACGTGATGCCCCGAGGAGAGGGGTTCTCCCGACCAAAGCGCCCTGCGCGCTAACCAGTCAAAGCAGTCCGATTTGACTGTCATGCGGCATTGCCACAGCAAATCCGAGCCATCCGGGCCAGATTTTTCGACACCAAATACCGGAAATTGGTATTCTTGATGTAGGAGGTTCGGGCCATGAGCAAAAGTACGTCGTTCACACTCGGTGAACACTTTTCGGAATTCGTCGATGATCGCGTGCGCAGTGGCCGCTACAGCACGGCGAGCGACGTTGTGCGCGCCGGCTTGCGCCTGCTCGAGACCGAGGAAGCCAGGCTGGAGGCGCTGCGAAACGCCCTGATCGAAGGCGAGCAGTCCGGGCCGTCGCGCCCGTTTGATTTTCGCAAGTACATTGCAGGCAAGCGGAACAGAACCGCATGAAGGCTTATGTTCTCTCTCCTGCGGCCGAGCGTGACCTTGACGACATCTGGGATTACACGGCCGGGAGATGGGGAGAGACGCAGGCTGAGCATTACATCCTGGGCATCGAAAGCACCATTTCCGGGCTGGCCGATGGTACTCAGCCGAGTCTGTCCGCGGCAGATGTGCGCGAAGGCTACAGGAAAGCGCTGGTCGGAATGCATGTCGTGTTTTTCAGGGAGTCGACGGCACTGATTGACGTGATTCGCATCCTTCATCAACAGATGGATATTCCGGCGAGACTCGGGGACGACAACTAGGCTGGCGGAGTGATGTTTCCTCCAGACAGGGGTCACGACCTGTCGCGCGAATACGCAAGTATCGAATCTGATTGTCAGGCCCGGTCGGCAGCCGCGTCACCCGAAGCAACCCCACAGATAGACTGCGGGTGCGAGCCTGTGGGTCACGGCCGCAGACCCGTGGGGCTCGACAGTGTAAGGCGGCGCGGTCCCGCAGAGCCGAAATGCGCGCTCGCTGGCGGCCCATTGTGGCTCGCGCGCTCGGCACGCGCTATGCGATTTCCTTCCCGGAACACCAGCGCAATTTCCATTTGATCGACGACGACGTAGGGCGGGTCAGGGCGCCAACTCAGGAGCAATGGTCCGCCTGGCGTATCTGCCAGGATGGCGGGCACGCGCTTCGGATCGTCAAACTGCAGGTAGATCCGCTGGCCGTCGTCGAATACCTGGTATGGCCGGACTGCGGTGTCACCGTCCAGATGCCAGTCAAAATCGTAGACCGGACCCGTCGTGGTCGGTGGTTCGGCGCAGGCTGACTGAAGCAGACAGGCAGTGAGCAGCACGGTTGCAGAAAGCAGGGCGGTGAAGGTTTTCATCGATGGCAATTCCCGTCAGTGGTGCCGGGCGGCAGCAGCATGTCGCGCTGCGTGATGAACGTGATGCGCTGACCCGGTTCCAGCCGCAGCGTCGGCTGGATGTTCATGTTGCGTTGAAGGATCGTCTGCGTGGTCTGGGACAGCGATTGCGCGGCTGCCTCCGACAGATCGGTCGACACGCCGCCGTTGATGTTGATCGTCGTACCGTTCGACTGGCTCTGGTTGTGACCGATCCAGGCCGCTACACCTGCAATCAGGAACGTCGATCCGAAGATCCTGAAGAAGTGATTGTTGACGTCGGCGCTGACACCGGCTTCACCATCGGGGTCGTTGCCGGTCAGGCCGTCGAGCCGCATCGAGGCGTGGCGGAAGATCATCCGCGTGGCGGCCATCAGCATCAGGTCCTGACCGATCGCCACATCGTTATTCGTGCGACCCAGGATCCGCGTGCCCTTCGGAATCAGCAGGCAGCTTCCGTCGATGCTGTCGTAGATATCGCGATCGACCATCGCGCGGAAAGTACCGGGCATATCGCTCTTCGCGCCCTGCAGGATCACGGTGGGAATCGGTGTACCGCCCATCACCATGTAGGGTGAACCGACAGGGACCGGGAACAGCGGTGCGCTGTCGTCGTTTCCTTCGCCCTGCTGCCTGATCCAGTCGGCGTTCCGATGATCGGTCGCACTGGATACGCTCATGGAGGACCGTCCCGATGCGGGCGATTCGCCGACGCCGCTCGTAGAGGCGTGGTCCGCCGCCGTCTGCTGGTCCGGGCGTTGCGACGGGGTGCCCGCGATGCGATCGGGTAGGGAGACGTTGCTGGCGGCCGTGTTGCCGGCGCCGCTGCCAGTGTCTTCGTAGGCGACGAGCGACTGGCTCTGCATGGCCTCGATCTGCCATTGCAAGGCGAGACGATCGGCGTCGCCCGTTCCCGGAGCCTCACCACCATTCCGGTAGTTTCGGGGGAGTGGTCCGCTGTCGTCTCCGGGTGCGCCTTTTGGGATGCCGTCGAGTGGCGTGCCGCCCAGCGGGGCACTCGCACCCGATGCCGCATCACCCGCACGCGCCAGTGCCAGGTTGCGCTGGTCCTCGAGGCGCTTGCGGATCGCATCTGGCGAAGCCTTGGGCAGCCGGGCGTCCGCCTCGATCTGTTCACGCTCGCGCCGTTCGGCCGCGGTCTCGTGGGGATGGGACAGCGCATGGACGAGCACGATCGCCAGCAGCGCCGAGCACAGGACGATCAGCAGCGTTTTGGCGAGATTGCGGCGAATACGCGTGAGTTTCGTCGGTTCCTGCGTGAGCGGGGCGCTGCTGTTTTCGGGAGCGGCCATGGTCACGACTTCCCGTAGACGTTCTTCATGCGGGCGGAGTCACAGCCGAACAGGCCACACCCGTGACCGCGACCGTTGAAGACCCGGACTTCCTCCTTGCCGCGTCTTAGCAGCAGACCGTACGTCGTGATCTGCTGCACTTCAAAGAAGTCGCCCCCGAGCGGGATGAAGCTCGCGATCTCGGCCTGGCCTTTTTCATCCATGACGAGGATGGCAGGCAGCTCGGCATGGTGAGGAAACTGCAGGTACGTGAAGCGCCCGTCATCGAACACTGTCACCGGAGCGAACGGTGCGCTACCTTCGACCCGATAGTCGAAGTTCGCTTGATCGAGGGGGATGCGCGGGCCAGCCGCGCGCGCGTCGCCTGACGCGGATGAGTCCGCTGGTGCGCCTCCATCCGCCCGCGCCGCGGAATTGGCGCCTGGAACGTTGCCCGGGTATTCGATGCCGAAGGGCGAGACCTGTCCCGCGGTCATCTGCGCGTCGGTATCCAGATAGTGCCAGGAGACGCGTTGATACGCCGCGTCATGGTCCGACGAACGGAGGTCCAGTTCGTAGCGCCGGCGCGTCGTGATGACCGTCGCTGCATTGTCGAGTGCGGGCAGGCGCGCCTCGATGAATACGTCGCGCTTCGTGAGGGCCGTATGTTCGAGCCAGCGCTTGCCGGTGTCGGACAGGTAGACGCCAACGACTTCTTCGTCGGGACCGAACACCAGATGGGTCTCTTCGTTCGTGCGCACGAGGACGGGATACCGGTAATCCGGATCATAGTCATAGACCACCAGCGACGAATCATCCGGTGCAGGGTACGGGCCGTTGATATAAGCTCGGGACGCAGACGCGCGGGAAGTCGAGGGATGCGGGGCTCGTAGATGCGGCGCTGGCGTGGGCCTCGTATTCACAGTCCGCTGCGAGGTGATGGCTGTCACTGCACTGGCCGGCAGCGGTGCAGGGGGCGTTGGTTCTGACGCTGCGACCTGCGCCGCGGCTGGGCAGAAGCATGCGGTGAACAATGCCGCGCAGCACGCGGCGGAAACGACGGGATTCATTGCGTTGCTCCCGGATTGACGCCCGCATAGGGCGTGAGGCTGAAGTGGGTGATGCGCAGCCCGATCGGGTTGTCCTTTTCTTCGCCGGGTTTCAGCGTTTCGGGCGCGAGCAGGAAGCTGACCGTGAGCAGCATCTGTTTCGGTCGGGATGGTTTGCCGTTCACGCTCTCGATCAGCGTGAAGATCAGGTAAGCGACCTGACCATCCGGCGAGAACGACGTCGAGTTCTCGATGAATTCGCGCGTGAGGCCAGGCGTTTGCACGACGCGCTGCGGGACCGGATCGGTTACGGTGATGTACGTTTCGAGTTCCTGCGTCGCGGCACCCGACGTCCAGCCGAACGCTGCCGGTATCTGACGGGTGAGGGTATCCTGGCTGTCCGCCTCGATCGTGAACACGCGCGAGGCCCACTTCACGAGGAAATAACGCTCGTTCGCCGCGGTGACAGAGTAGGTTTCCGCATAACGGTCCGAAACCCACACTGCGCCGCTTTTCTCGTCGTGCTCGACAAAATAGGGGCGGGGACCGCTGTGTGCGCTCTGCACGATCAGCGCCGCGCATTCACCGGCGGCAATCAGCGCGAATGCGGCAGCCACCTTGATCGCGAGCCGCTTTTCCCAGATGGGTCGCTGGAATGCCGCAAACCAGGCTGAGACTGCCTCTCCCGTATTCTGTGGAGGCGAGAGCTCGGCACCCGATAACTCGGTGCCGGAAGAGGTGTGCACGCGTTTGCGCATCGCCTAGTCCCTCCGGCACGGGCGTGCCCGCAGTGCTACACTGGGATCCAGTTCACCTGCTGCGAGGGTGCAGCCATGGCCAAGCTCAAGATCATCCTGCTCTATTTCGTACTGCCGATCCTGCTGTTCGCGGCGTTCGTCGTGTATCAGGTCGGCGCACACCATTTTGGCGTCGCGATGATGCTTGCGGGCGCAATCGCATTCATTGCCTGGGCGTGGATCAGCACCACACCGAAGGAGAGAGAGGAGTCGCTTCGCGCCGACATGGAGCGGCAGCGGCGCCTTGACGATGAGCGGACAACCTACTATGTCATTCAGGAAAGTTCGAGGCATCAGCGTCATTGAATTCACCTTAACGGCTTGGGCGTAACGTTGCGGCCGAGTAACCCTTTGCCGAACCCAGCGGACCCGCCACCGCCACTGCCCGACACAAGAGCGCGTGCGATATCCGGCACCTGCCACATCATGAAAGCCCCGACACCGCAAACCAGCGCGAGCGCGAGCATCGCGAGGTAGTTCGTCGCGTAGTAGGCATCGCTGTTCGTGCCATTCTGCGCGGCGGCCTGCTGCACGAGGCTCTGGATACCCGGCAGTACACCGCTGTCGACGATTGCCATCATGAGCCACGCGACGACCTTGAAGAGTCCTGCGGAAATCGTGAAGCGAAGCCATCCGTTGAAAAGAAATTCGCCCGCTGGCAGGACATACCAGGGAATCAGCACCGGTCCAAGACAGAAGGCAATGTCGAGCAGGAACGAGCCGAATTGCACGACCACCACGAAGATCATCGTCATCAACGCAATGGCGATGACCGCGAGCGCTTTTGCCAGAAACGCGAGCAGGATCAGCGGCAGATTTTTGACCAGTGTCCAGATGGAGTTAAGGCCCGCGGAGTTCGCCCCGGCATCATTCGCGGCTCCGCACACCTGATGGTCGGTGTTCGGAATCACCACACCGTCGGGCGTGATGTCCGGCACCTGCTCGCACACCTGGGCCGCTTCTGTCCGCACACCCTGCATGATGGTCGAGGCGGCGTTGACGAGCGCGCGCAGCAGGTCGCCGGGATTGCCCTCGCCACCCGACACGCGGGACGCCATCGTCTGCATGTTGTCGACGAAATAGCTGTGCACGGTGCTGGACCAGGCCGTGAGCAGCACGAGAATCACCGCGCACCGGATCAGATGCCGGAACATGTTCGCGAAGAAGCCGGGGAAGTCGCCTTCGAGCAGCCACAGGAACACGTGCCACGTCGCCATGACGAGGCCGAGCGCAGCCAGCAGATCCATGCCGTCGGACAGAAAGAGCGTCTGCAGGCTCGTCCCCCTCGCCTGCATCGCAGCGAATAGGGTGTTGAGCACGGAAATGACGTCGTTCATGGTCGTGACGTGTTTGCACCCTGGCGAGCGGTTCGCTATCGCAGGGCGCCGCCGAGCCGCAGCAACGCGAGCAGCAGGGCAAGCGGCAGCGCGATCCAGGCCGCCGCAAAAACCTGTGGGCTCTCGACGTGCACGACCAGCAGTCCGACGAGTAGCGACAGCCGCGCGCTGCGGGTGATGCGGCGGTCGAACGACCAGTGCGGATCACGCTCTTCGAACGGCACGCGGCTGTGCAGGCGGTATTGCTGCAGGGCGTGGAGCACCACGCGCAACTCGGCGGGCGTCGCACAGAGATGGCGGATCAGCCAGCGCAGCAACATCCCTGGTTCTCCTACTGGTCCTGCAGCAGATCGAAGTCGGGCGCGCCCTGCGTCGTCTGCTGCTCCTGCTGGTTGGTCTGGCCGAGCGCGGCCGCACGGGCGGCAGCAAGCTGTGCCGCGTTGCCCTGGGCCTGCGACTGTGCGATCCTGTCCTGCATCTGCTGCGCAACCTGGCGCTGCACGAGTGCATGCAGGTCGACCATCTCGCCAGCGAGCACATTCGACTGCTGGTTCAGCATCTGCAGGCCCTGCACATTGCCCGTGACGCCTGGGATCTGTGACTGGATCTGCTGCAGGTTCTGCGCGCGCTGCGTGAGCGTGTCCAGGTTCTGCATGTCCTGTGTCATTTGTTGCTGATACAGACCGCCACGTGTCGAGGCAAGCGACGTGTAGGCCGACAGCCACTGCGAAGGCGACATGCCCGTCGTGTTCATCTCGGAGAGGCTGCGACCGAAGAGCCCATTCGTGGCAGTGGCCGCCTGCTGCAGTTGCGTGACGGCGGTCGACAACGACTGGAAGCTCGCAAGCTGTGTGCGGTAGGGAGCGATGGTCTGGTCGATCAGTGATGTGGGAACCTGCTTCAGGTTCTGGACCATCGTGACGTACTGCTGCAGGCGGGTGATCTGTGCCTGGACGTTCTGCTCGACCATCTGCGCCTGCTGGGCGACCGAAGAAGCCAGCTCGGCATGGTTCAGCAACTGCGTGACTTCGGTGGCGCCCCCGTCAAGGCCACCACCGGCGCGCGCCACACCCGCGTGCAGCATCATCGAAAGGACAGCGACGAGCGCCGCGCCGGGAATCGTTGGCTTACGCATGATGGGCTTCCTGTTCCGATGCTGAAATCGCACTCCCGCTGGACTGATTCATCGCTTCCTCGATGTAGCGATCTTTCCAGTCAGGGCGCCCGGAATGCAGATGCCGGTTGAACATGAGCTGGGCGCTCATCTCGGATCGCAGGATGGCGATCGACGTGGGGTCCAGTGGCACCGAGATGCGACGTGACGCGCCGCCCTGCTCGGTCACGAAGTAGTCGCGTTTGGCGACGAGCTGCTGGATCATGCGGATCTGGGCGTCGGACAGGCCGAAATCGCGTTGGTAAGCGGCTTTCGCGGACGGTGTGAAATTTTCGACCGGCACGAACACGCGCACGAGCACGTTGTCGCGGATCTGCGGCCAGATCTTCGAGGTCGAGACCTGCTCGGGGGACTGGGCATCCATCCACACGCAGCCGAGCTTCTTGCGCATCGTGACGATCCAGTTCCCGATCTGCGCGGCAAACGTATCGTCGTCGAGCAGGTTCCAGATTTCCGGAAGCATCACGAGCGTGGGACCGATGACACCCGCGGCGCGCCGCTGTTCGAGTGAATCCTGGATGCGGTACGTCACGTACGACAGGAACGGGCGGGCAATGGCCGTATTGGCGAGAATCCGGTCCGTCGCCATCGATACCCAGCGGCCAGCGTTCGAGTCATGGTCGAAGCTGTCGTGCACATTGTCGAAATAGTGCGCGTGGACGGCTGGACCAACCCACAGTGCCAGTTCGTCGGCAAGTGGACCGGCGGGCAGCGACGCGTGGACCGTACGCAGTCGCCACAGTCGCCGGTCGCTGCGGCTGCGCGTGGCGGCGAGCGCGGTTTCGAGCTCGCGGCGGTCTCCCGCCGTTACCCGGTAGGTGCCACGCTGCTGGACGAGCATCACGATCCATTCGACGAGGAATTCCCGGTGCCGGAGGTCCGCCAGCAGCACGAGCGGGTTCATCTGTGCACGTTCGTCATCGGAAGCGTCGGCTGCGTCATGATCGAACTGCAGGTATCGTCCGCCCTGGAGGATCGTCGGGATACGCATCGACAGATCCTTGTCGAACCCGTACAGCCACGCATCCGGATACTTGCGGAACAGCGTCGCGCACAGCAGCATGAAAATCGTTTTGCCGAAACCGGTGCGCCCGCAAATCAGCATGTGCCCGACGTCGGCGAGGAACGCAGTGAACCAGTAGGGCGTGCCGAACTCGGTCGGAAAGGCGGCCAGCGCGGGGCACACCGTGCCGGTCTCTTTCGTCAGATGCGCGTTGATCCGGTGCCCGTCCGACACGCCGCGCAGTGGCAGCAGTCGTGCCAATGCCGCTGTGTCGATGAACGACCATCGCGCGCATTCGCGCCACATGCCCGGGATGGTCGTCGCGAAGGCGGAGAAAGCGTGGAGGGTTTCGCGTACCGGTGTGAAGTGTGCCGCGCGCAGCGCTTCCTCGACGGCCCGGTGCGTCGTGACTGCCTGCGCCCACGCCGTTTCGACGGTGACGTCATCATCGAACGGCGTGGTCTCGAAAACGGGCGAGAAGGAAAGGACTGACAGGTTGTAGTACCCATACATTTCCTCGGCCATCTCGACCTTGCCGATACGCCGGTTGGCATCGTCCGCGGCAGTCGAGCGGGACTGGTTCTGGCGGGCGCCTGAGGTGTCGCCACCGCGTAGCGTGGCGGCCAGCAGCGAGCGCGTGTCGAGCCGCCGCCCCTCGTGATAGCGACGCACGCTGTCGATGAAGCGCATCGCGGCCGTCGGCGTGGTGAGCCGGAAGCAGTGACTGACCGTCAGTTCCCCGGGCACCTTCAGCAGGCCGTCGAGGCTCGCGGGTCGTACGCTGTCCGGCCAGAAGTCTCGCCGGGCAGGGATGCCGGCCGCGATCGCGAAGCGCTGGCGTCCGTGCGAGTAGAAGTGCAGATAGTCGTGACCGGGGCGGACCTCGGTATCGCACATCGCGAGATCCAGTGCGGGAATATCCGGTACCGGCACGGCAGCGACGTGGTCACCGGGCGGCGAGCAGCACGCGTGCATGAATGCACCCAGTGCGTCACCGCGAAGTCGACGGCAGGCAAGTCGCGGATTGCCGGCGACGAATCCGAACAGGATGTTCTCGAAGGTATCGACGACGGCAGCCAGTTCCGAAGCTGTATACGCGAAAAGGTACTGGTCGGAAAAGGTACCGCGCACCGCCTGAATCAGCGACTGCACGATCGGTAACCGGTCATGCGTCATGCCGTGCGTGACCTTGCCCGCAAACCGATCGAGTCCGACTTCGGGAGCCAGTGCGAACGTGACGAAGTGACGGTTCGCGTAGTTCGCACCGCGCTCGAACGTGTCGCGCCGTGCATCGTCAACGCGCTGCGAGATGGGGTCGGGCATCGGCGCGCTCAGATACCGGGCACTGCGGCGGCGGTGCACCGTCCACCACATCGTCACGGGCCGGCGCGCGATATCGCGCAGCGACGTGATGAGGTTGTCCATCAGTTCGAGCACGTGGCCGGTCGAGAGCGCATCGGCATCGGGGCCCGAGAACTCATACGTCGCCATCACCGACGAGTCCTTGTTGACGATCAGCGAGTCACTGAAGCGGAACAGCCACGGCACCATCTCGGCGGTGGAGCGACGGTCACCATCGGTACGCTGCGCGACCCGCGAAAGCGATTCCGCATCGTACGGAGAGAGGGGTAATGGCGAGAGCGTGACAGAGGGCTTCAGCACGGCATCCCCCGGGCAAAGCCTTTCGGTCGGGCGTTGATCTTCTGGCGCAGCAACTGGCGGGGCTCGTAGTAGTCGCCCTGACGGCTATATTTCGTATAGCAGCGGATCTGGTCGGGGTCGCGCCGGACTGCGAGCCAGAGCACGGGATGCGTGACCAGTGCCGCGAGCAGCACCCAGCCGTTACGCAGACCTGCTGCGAACGTGATGACGATGGCGCATTCGGCAATGCACCATTTGCGGTCGATCCCGAGCAGCAGGAACTGTTCGAGCATGGTCTTGCGGATTCGTGAGGCAAGCGGGTCGACCGGATCCTGCGGCTCGGGCTGTTCGCCAAAGGCGTCATGGCTGGCTGTGCGAAGTGTTTCCATACCGGACTCCCGTCAGATGCTGCCCGTGCATGCGGCACCATGGTTGAACACCTGCGCCCAGAGCAGCGGCATGTTCAGGATCGCCAGCGTGCCGAGCACGCCGCGCAGCACGTGCGTCTTGATGTTGCTGCGGCCGTCGTCGAGCAGCCACAGCACGATCGAGCCGACGAGCGCGGAGAGCGAGACGACCTCCAGCAGTTCGTTATCGAGCACGTCCTGGTAGACGGTGCACAGGCCACCGTTCCAGATGCCGGCATGCGCAATGGCGGGAATCGTGCCGAGCCAGAGGGCTGCGAAAATCAGGCGCACCGCCCGCTGGTGCCGGACGACGAGGGTTCGCCATGCATCGCGCAGATCCGCGCCGTGCTGGGAGAATGCGGAGATGACCCGGCTGGCGCTGCGTGGCAGGCGGGCGCGATGATGCTGATCATGCATGGACCATCTCCTCATGCGAAGCGAAACGGGAGAAGAGACAACGGGTCTGGTAGCGCCCATTCCCGGCGCCGAGCACTTCGCGGATTTCGACCGGGCCACGCACTGCACCCTGACGCTCGGCATGCACGAAGAACCGGAATGTGGAGGCGATCTTCTGGCGCAGGTCGTCGATCGACAGGAGCCGGCCTTCGTCGCTCATACGAATCAGCGATTCCAGCCGCGCGGGCGCGGTGTCGGACGAGTCGGCATGGAACGAGACGATGGAGCCGGGGTGTCCGGTGTTCAGCGCTTCCATCAGGTCGAAAGCTTCAGCGCCCCGGACTTCACCGACGATGATCCGGTCCGGGCGTACCCGCAGCGAGAAGCGCACGAGGTCGCGGATCGTAATGCCGAGATTGGTCTCGAACGCGACGTGATTGGGCGTATGCACCTGCAGCTCGGCCGTGTCCTCGATCGTGACGACGCGGTCTGCCTGCGGTACGGCATCGATCATCGCGTTGAGCAGTGTGGTCTTGCCGGAGGAAGTGGCACCGGAGAACGCGACATTGATGCGCTCGCGCATGACCCACTCGAAGAACTCGCGCAGGGCAGCGCCACCCGCAGCCAGACGCTCCAGCAGCGCGGTATGGCGGTGGCGCGCGGTGAGCGGCGACGCACCCCGAAGTACATCGAACGCGCCGCTGCGCTCATAGTCGGCAAGTCCAATACGTCGACGCGAATGCTTTCTGATCGACATCGTGTCGCCGTGTACGGCAACCGGATGACGGGCGGCAGCGAGGCGCAGGCCAGGCAGGCGCGCGTCGAGCAGCGGCGTCTGCTCCTTTGCATTGACGTTCGCGAGGATCGTGATGGCCCGGTCGAGCGCATCGGGATCGAGCGCGCACCCGGCGACGTATGCGACGCTCCCGTTGCGCTCGACGAAGATCGCGTCGGCGCGGTTGACCATGATTTCCTGCACGTCGGGGTCCGCGAGCATCGGTTGCAGCGGACCGAGGTAGTCGTTCAGTACCTCGATCGCGTATTCATACGTCAACCGGCTCATCGAACACCTCCCCATGTGAGAGGCTGGAACAGCTTCGTGATCAGCCCGGAAGCCGGCGCACCTTGCTGAACGATCGTGGGATCGGACGATGCAGAAGGCAGGTGTGAGGCTGCCGTGTTGAGTGCCCGATACACGCGGCGTGCGTACGCGATGCGCTTCTCGTGCGCCCTGGCGTTGTAGGCGCCCACGGCGTCCCAGTTCACGCCGAGTCGGTGAAGGTTCTGCGACAGGATCCATGCGCCGACATAGGCGTTGGTGCAGCGGTCATGAAGATCGGTGCGCGAGATGCCAAACCGCGAGAGCGTTGCGAGCCACCGGCTGTTGATCTGCATCAGTCCGATATCGATGCTGCCGTCGGCATTCAGATGGACGACGTCCGGACGCTGCCCGGACTCGACGGTGGCAATCGCGCGGACGAGCCGCACGTTCACGTGATGAGAGCGCGCGGCGTCATCGATGCAGTCGGCCCGGCAACTTAACGCCAGCCCGGACATCACTGCACCCACCAGAACGATCCACACACGCCTCACCATTGACCTCATCCGTTGTTGCCAGTCCCCACGTCGCGCCGATGATCACGAAAACCAGAAAAAGAGCCTGCCGGACGCGGGGAGCATCCCGGCAGGCCAACAGCGCGCGTCGGCCCAGGGGGAGCGGACCGACGGGTTCACTGTAGGCAGCGATGGCGCGCGGAGGGGCCGGATATCTGCCCGTGTGTGCGTCCGGGCCGGCAGGTTTTTGCGGACTGCCTGGTCGCCAGGTCGTTGCCAGAACAGAATGTCCAGCGCGATACAAAGGCGTTGACGGACGGCTGCAAAGGCAAGGGGAACAAAGGGCGACGAAAAGGGAAGGGCCTTATCCAAAGGCCGCGGGTGAAGCTTGGGATAAGTCGCTTCACCCGCTGAAAGGCTCAAAGGGTGAAGGGTAAAAAAGGCACTTGCAGCAAGGGAGAAAAACGCCGCGGCACACGCCGGGAAAGATCGGAAAGGGCCAGGAAAGGACAGCCCGGCTGACCGCGACTTCCGCTCTCCGTGCGTCGACATGACTGCATGCCACGTCCGCACGCCGTGCAGTTATTCCGGACCGGAAGTGAGGGCGACTGCGTACTGTGGGGACAGTTGAACCACTCACCACCTGTGAGCCCACATGGCACTAGGTACCGCCCTGACCTGGCTGGGACGCGTTTCAGCGGCCTCCACGAGGTTGTCCCAGCCAGCGTTGCCTGCTGCATCCGTCGCCGTTCCGACACCGCGGCGCTCGCAGCCGTCTGCGCAGCATCTGCCAGTACTCGCGTCTGGTGAGCTCCTTGTGCGAACTGGCATGCAGGGCACAGTGCGTAGTATCGGAAGCAGCCTGGGCCTGTCGGCTGGGAGTGAGCGCAGGGACGTCGAGCCGCTGATCCATCAACTCACCGAATTCGTGCAACTGCTGCCCGCATCGGAATCCCACCATCATGCACAGCCCGGTGGCCTGCTGATCCATCTGCTCGAGGTGGCGCGGTCTGCGCTGCATTTCCGCGAGGGCTACCGGCTGCCACTCGGCGCCAGTCCCGAGGACCAGATGCAGCACGGCGCGCGATGCAGTTATGCCGTGCTGGTCGGCGCGCTGCTGCACGACATCGGCAAACCCCTGGCAGACCTGAAGATTGAAATCGTGAGTGGTACGAACGCGCGGCCCTGGGTGCCGCTGGCGGGCAGCATGATCGGGCAGGGCGGCGAGTGGTACCAGGTAGATTTTCCGGAGCCGGCACAGCGCGACTATGCCGAGCACGCGCGGCTGTCCATCGTGCTGCTCCAGCGTCTCGTTCCCTCGGCATCGCTCGCCTGGCTCGCTCAATATCCGCCAGTCATCGATGAACTGGGAGCGTATCTCTCCGGCGACGCCAATGCAAAGGACGGGGCACTCGCGAAGATTGTGGGGGAAGCGGACCGGCGTTCGGTTGCGCAGAACCTGCTCTCGGGCCCTCGCACCCGCTTTGCGACAGCGCGCGCGGTTCCGCTGATCGAGCGGTTGATGGGCGGGTTGCGGCGGTTGCTCGCCGAAGGCGAGCTGCCGATGAACCGTGCGGGCGCCACCGGTTACTGCGACGGCGAATCGCTGTGGTGCGTTGCAAAGACGCTTGCTGAGGCCGTGCGGGCGTGGCTGGCCCGAAACGAACGGCAGCAGCCTGGTGCGGCCGGTATCCCGGCCGACAACAACCGGCTCTTCGACACCTGGCAGGAGTACGGCGCGCTCGTTCCCACACCAGAGGGCGGCGCTATCTGGACCGTCGAGGTGACGGTGGGAACCTGGAAGCAGACCTTTACGGTTCTCCGCTTTCCGCTCGACCGGCTGTACGCTGATCCGGGCCAGTATCCCCGTGCACTTCCGCCCGACGCGATTCAGGTCGTCGAAGCCGTCGAGGCTGGAATGGGCGCGGCGCCGCCGGTCGGGGATGCGTCACCGGCGCCGCCTGGCAATACGGTAGACGTCCAGTCCGCTTCGCCGGACGCGGACGAGCCGGATCAACCCGGACCCGCTGAGGCAACGGCTGTTCATGAGGGTGCGCCCACGGCGGGAACCGACGCAGCGTTGCCCATGCTGCTCGTGATGCCTGATCTGCCTGGCGCAGCAGTCGATAAGCCCATCCCGGTGCCAACGGCAACTGTCCCGCAGCCGGTTTCCCGCGTCGATTCACCTGATTTTCTGCCTGACGGCGAGAGCGCATCGACGTTGCAGGCCGAGGTCGTAGGCGGCGGGAAGCCGGACAGGGAAGACAACCCTGTGCCCGACCAGGTCGCCTCTCCGATGCGCCCGAAGCAGAAAGCGAAGGTGCCGGCACGGTCGGTGGCTGCACGCGAGGGTGGCCGGCAACGTCGACCGAACGCCGAGCGTTTCATGGCCTGGGTCCAGGAAGGGATTGCAACGGGAGCACTGCCTTACAACGAGTCGATGGCGCGGGTGCACTTCGTGCCGGAGGGCATGCTGCTCGTGACACCCGCAGTCTTCCGCGACTTCGCGCAGGCGCATCCTGGGGCGATTGAACAGACGCCGGCTGAGGACGGCAGAACACCCGAGCCGTGGAAGCAGCTACAGCGCGATTTCCAGAAGTCGGGCTATCCGGTGGCGGCGGATTCGGGTGGTGCCGCGCGATCCTACCTGCTTCATTACACGATCAAGGGTGCGGGCGGACGGCAGCTGTCCGTGATGCTTGTGCCCGAGCCCGAGCGCTTCTTTAACCCCGTTCCGCCGCCGAACGCGATGATCCAGTCGAAGCAGAAGCCGGCGCAGGACGACGGCGGTGACGGCGTACCGCATTCGTCGCGGACGTAGGCGCCGGGCGCGAGCGGACAGGCGATGGGCTATCCAGTCGAGAACCGCTTTCGCAGACCCGTCGAACTGCTGTCGTCGTTTGCCGCGCTTGCCGCAACGGGCGTCCTCTGGTCCCTCCCCGCGCTGTTTCTGCTCACCCCAGCGACCGGCGGTGTGACGACTCTCGGGTTGGTCGCCCTGGCCTGGGTGCGTGGCAGGCAGGCGTGGCAACTGATCCGTTTCCAGCGCAACCTGCGGCGGCTGCCGCAATACGTGATCCCGGCCGCGGTCATCCCGTGCTCCAGCAGGGAGGTATTTCTCGGCCGCGGTTTCCGGTGGAGAGGAATCCACACCCAGCGCCTGTATCAGGCCCGTCTTCCCGAGAACCGGCGACTGCTTGCCCGCAACGGTCTCTACGATCACGCACGGGACCACGAACGGCGCTATCCCGACGGCCGTCTTGCGCGTATCACGCGGCGGTACGGATGGTGGAATCCCGTGGCGCCACTGCCACCGGTTGGCGGCGATCCAGCGCTGCACGGTGTCGAACCGGAGGAGCGCGATGTCTGGTTTGATCTCGGCGAGCGTGTCGGTCATATGGCCGTGCTCGGCACCACGCGCGTCGGTAAGACCCGGCTGTGCGAGGTCCTGGTTGCGCAAGATATCCGCCGTGGCGATGTCGTGATCGTGTTCGATCCGAAGGGCGACGTCGACCTGCTGCTGCGCATGTATGCGGAGGCGAAACGTTGCGGTCGCGAGGGCGAGTTCACGTTTTTCCACCTCGGCTACCCGGACCGCTCCGCGCGTTACAGTCCGATCGGCACCTACTCGCGGATCACGGAAGTCGCGACCCGCATCGCGGGCAACCTGCCGAAGGAGGGCCAGTCGGCCGCGTTCCGCGATTTCGTCTGGCGCTTCGTGAACGTGATGGCCCGTGCGATGAGCGCACTGGGTATCCGTCCGACCTACGAGATGATCTACCAGAATGCGGTGAACATCGACGGGCTGGCGCTGCGGTATTTCCGCTTCTGGCTCGATCGTGACCACCCTGGTTGGGAAGATGGGCTGGAGCCACTCGAGAAGGAGGAGGCGAAGCAGGCGATGCGCCTGCAGCGCAACCAGGAAGTGCTCCAGGTCGCGAACCTGATCCGTCAGCAGGGCTGGACCGATCCAATTGCCAATGGCCTGCTGTCCGTGATCAGCAACGAGCGTTCTTACTTCGACAAGCTGATCTCATCCCTCTACCCCCTCCTGGAAAAGCTCACCACAGGACGGACGTCGGAGCTGCTGTCGCCCGATTACAGTGACCCGGACGACCCGCGCCCCGTGTTCGACTGGAACCGGGTGATGGACCGCGGCGGGATCGTATACGTCGGGCTCGATGCGTTGTCCGACTTCGAGGTTGCGGGCGTGGTCGGCAACGCGATGTTTGCGGATCTCACGTCAACGGCTGGCCGGATCTACAAGTATGGGCATGGTTACGGCCAGAGCACCGCCGGCGGCAGGCGCCGCGTGTCGATCCACGCGGACGAATTTAACGAACTGGTCGGCGACGAATTCGTGCCGATGGTGAACAAGGCAGGCGGGGCCGGTTATCAGGTGACGGCCTACACGCAGACGAGCGCCGACGTGGAAGCGAAGATCGGTTCGCGGGCCAAGGCCGAGCAGATCTTCGGCAACTTCAACACGCTCGTGATGCTGCGCGTGAAGTACGTGACGACCGCCAAGATCCTCACCGATCAGTTGCCGATGGTCGACGTGAAAACGCTGACGCTCGCTTCGTCGGCGACGGATGCGGTGCGACGCGGGGAGGGCGTGCATTTCACGGCGCAGACGCACGATCAGATTTCGGTGCGCCCTGTGCCGATGCTGCAGCCCTCCGACCTCACGCAGTTGCCGAAGGGGCAGGCCTTTGCGCTGATTGAGGGCGGCCAGCTCGTCAAGGTGCGACTGCCGCTGCTGGAGGAAAACGATCCGATCATGCTGCCGGGGCTGGACGAGGTGGTAGCCGATATGCGCGCGAAATACGCGTCCTATCTGCAGGCCGTATCGCCGTTCGATGATGCAGGTGGGGTGGCGCCGGACGTTATCGGCGGCGCGGTGGGCAGCTTCCTGCCAGTCGTCAGCCACGTGCAGCCCTCAGCCAGCGAACCCTGGGCGGTCGAGGGCAAGGGTGCCGGGTTCTGAGAGGAGTGGGTATGAGCGCGACGCGCCGGGATGGCAACGCGGAGGGTGTGAAGTCGTTCTTCTGGGTCGTCGATCTGGCTATCCATGCGGTGCTATGGCTGCTGCTGGCATCGCTTCTGTCGGTACTGGCTGACATCGCGGCAGCCCACTTTTTATGGCGGGACGATCCCGTGGGCGGGATCGAGACGCTACTTCGCTATTACCTGGAACAGACATCGGATCGCGAACTCGCAAGGTGTACCGCAGACCTCGCGTACTGGAGCTGGTTTGGCTGGACGGGCGTCGATGCCTCTGCGCGGGCCTGGCAGGCCGGGACCTCGCCGGCTCAGGGCCTTGGATCCATGCTGCGGCCCGCATTTACCGGATCAGCACGCGAGGTGTTGATCGTGGCGATGGTCGGAATGAAACTGTTTGGCGTTCGCGTCTCGATGTTGCTGATGACGATTCCACAGTTTCTGCTGGCTGTTGTGGTCGCACTCACGGATGGACTGGTGGCGCGTCACGTCAGGCGGGCGCAGGGCGGCCACGAATCTGCGACCCGCTACCATCATGCAAAGCGTGGACTTGGATTTGGAGTGATACCACTGACGGCCATCGTGTGGCTCGTCGCCCCGCTGTGCCTGCCTGTCTATCTCCTCTTCTGGCCAGTCTCGGTGCTGATGCTGCTCGCGGTATGGAACATGGCCAAATACTTCAAGAAATACACATAGGTAGTGAGGGTCACCCTATACTTCACTTCGACAATGAGAGAGAGGAAAGGCAGGTCATGCAGCGACGTGTGGTAGTCAGGCGCTCGCCCGTGCACGGGCGAGGCGTATTCGCGCTTCAGGCGCTCGAACCCGGCGAGCGGGTTCTCGAATACAAGGGTGGGCTGATCCCGTGGCAAACTGCGGTCAGGCAACACCAGAAGCAGGGCGTGTCTGGTCATACCTACTTCTTCGGATTGACTGATGGACGCGTCATCGATGGTGGCCAACGCGGGAACAGCGCGCGCTGGCTGAATCACTCATGCGATGCAAATTGTGAGGCCATCGAGGTGGACAATCGCGTGTTTATTCATGCGTCGGCCTCGATTTCACCCGGCGATGAACTGTTCCTTGATTATCAACTGACAATCGACGAGCCGGCCGACGACGAGATCAGGCTCAGCTATGTCTGCCGATGCGGTGCCCCCCGGTGCAGGGGTACGATGCTGGCGGCCAGCGAGGCCTGATTTCCCGCGCGGGGATCAGTGACGCTGAGGGACCGGCCGCGCCACTTGCTCGCTCGCCGCTGAGCGTTTCTCAAGCCATGCTTCCAGCTCGGACTCACGCCATCCTGTTGCACGCTCACCGATGCGGATGGGGCGCGGGAATTCTCCACGGCTGATCATCGAATAGATGGTTGCCCGGCACAGGCCGATTTTTTTGACGACGTCCTTCATGCGCATTACCTGGTCCATTTGCACGACTCCGGGATGCCTTGGTCATGTTCGATTATCCATGGAGCACGTCTCACTGCAATGGACGCGAACGATCGACGTCGTGATGGAACAGGTGGAACAGGGAGCTTGCCAAGCGTATCGATCGCGCGATGTGATAGTTCCAATTTACACTTTGTTACTGCTTTGGGGCGCAATTTAATGCCCATGGCGCATCGGGCATATCCCTTGTGCTGCAGCTTCTCTCCGACCGGAATGCAGAATCGCGTGAATATCGCGCCGGTAGACGTAGCCGCGGTATGACGGCCCCATAGTCGTGTAGCCTTCTCAGGCGGGTGCCGCCGGGCTGCGTTTCCGGCGTCGCATCGTGGCCGCCGCCGATTACGACTGGCTGACCATGCAGTTCGAGGTGACGCAGTAGTTCGGCAGATGCGCAGGGATGCGTCCATGTCGGTGAGCAATACCGCGCATTTTTGACCACTACGATCTGTCAGCTGGAACGGGTGGCTTTCAGTTTTGGGGGAATATTTTGGCGACGACGGCAGTCGAAAGGGCGATATCGAATAAGCTATTTCAAAATACTTAGAAAGCTTTGGCTCACCAATATTCGAGAAAATTGGTTTGCATTGCACATGACGGAAACCATACTGATCGTGTCTTCAACACGGGTACGTATCAAGAGGGTCAAGTCATGTCACAGTCGAAACAAATCACTATTGCCTCCGGTAGCTCCATGTTCTATCTGCCTTTGTACGTCGCGCGTGACGAAGGCCTGTTTGCCGCAGCGGGACTTGACGTCCAGTTTGCCGACGGCGATCTGAACTCGGCGCCCTCGCCGGAGAACGTGTTCGATCGGCTCAAGGAGAAGCAGTTCGAGGAGTGTCAGGCCGACACGTTCAATATTTGCGAGTGGGCAGGCGTCGATCGCGTGGAGCGTGGCCAACGTGGCGGTCGGGTGGTCGGTTTGCGCGCCGCAGTTGCCGCGCAGGCGATCGTGACGTTCGATCCGGCGATTCAGGAGCCACGTGATCTCGCGGGCGTGCTGGTCGGTGTCAACAACCGTGCAGGTTCGCATTACGCGACGGCTCAATTGCTGGAGGGTGCGATCCCGGCCGATCAGACGTTTATCGAGCACGCGGGCGCGCCTCAGGATCGATACGAAGCCCTCAAGTCGGGCAAGTTCAAGGCGGTGACGCTGATGGAGCCGTACATCAGCCTGGCGTTGAAGGAGGGGGCGCACATCGTCAACCTCACGTTCTATCGTGGGGCCGAGGTGGTGTCGGACGATCTGTCGGTCGAACAGCAGCGCGCGTATTTCGGTGCGATCGACAAAGCGGTCGATATCATCAACGCCGATTTCGACAAGTACAAGCACATCATCACCGAGCGGGTGGGGAACGCCCTCGCTCCGCACGAACTGGGAACGCAGTTCATCCGGTACGTCCACACGACGCCATTCACGACCGATCGCTTTGCCGACACCTACGAGAGCATGAAACGCTGGGGGCTGACCAGCGGGAATTCCACTTACTCGCAGCTTGCCTCGGTTTTCTGATCGGGGTTGATATCAGGGCATTCGTGATGACGTATCAATCGGCAAAGCAGTTTCTCGGGCCGGAGCGGGAGCGCCTGGTTGTCCCGCGCGGGGACGATCGGGCTATGTCGCCGGAAGAGTGGGAGACCAGGGTCGCGCTGGCAGCCTGCTATCGTGCCGCAGTCCTGTATCGATGGACAGACCATATCTATACTCATTTTTCTGCGCGTATTCGGGGGGCCGAAGAGCATTACCTTGTCAACGCCTATGGGCAGACGTTCGACGAGGTGACGGCATCCAGCCTGGTGAAGCTGGATCTGGACGGAAACATCATTTCCGATCCCACCGGCCTCGGCGTCAATGCGGCAGGGTTCGTGATTCACAGCGCGATCCACCGGGCGCGTCCGGACCTGCACTGCGTCCTGCATACGCATACACCGGCTGGGGTCGGCGTATCCGCGCAGAAGAACGGCCTGCTAATGATTACCCAGCATGCGATGCGCTACCAGGGCAGGATTGGCTACCACGACTACGAGGGGTTCGCGCTTGACCTCGGGGAGCAGGCTCGGCTTGTGAAAGACCTCGGTCCGCACCGGGTGCTTATCCTGCGCAACCACGGACTGCTTGCCTGCGGCGAGAGCATTCCGCGGGCTTTCCAGGAACTGCATTTCATCGAGCGCGCCTGTGCGGCGCAGATTTCGGCGCAAGCCGGCGGCGCTTCGCTGAGCGTGCCGCCGGCGGAGATCGCCGAGCGTGTGGCGGAACACATCGAAAAATCCAGTGGTGGATTCCGGACCCAGCGGCATTGGGATGCGGTTCTCCGTCAACTGGACCGTATCGACTCATCGTACCGGCAATGAAGTATCCCAGGAGGAAGCTGGCGCTGGGGCTGTTTCTTCACGCAGCCGGTTATCACACAGCCGGCTGGCGACATCCGGCCGCTCGCTCCGATACGGAGGACATCGGGTATCTGGTGGACCTTTGTCAGCGTGCCGAGCAGGGAAAATTTCACTTCGCGTTTGTGGCTGACGGACTGAGTACTGGCCGCCACGCAAGCCCTTCCGTTGTGGCGCGGCTGGAGCCCCTTACATTGTTGAGCGCGGTGGCGCTGAGAACAACGCATATCGGGCTGGTGGCGACTGTTTCCACGACATATAGCGAGCCTTACACTGTTGCCAGGCAGCTTGCGTCGCTGGACCATATCAGCCGTGGGCGGGCAGGATGGAATATCGTGACGTCGTCGAGCGAGTCCGCCGCGCTCAATTATGGAACGGTGCGCCTGCCCGATCCGGCGCAGCGGTACTCCCGCGGCGAGGAATTCGTCGACGTCGTATGCGGCTTGTGGGACAGTTGGGAAGACGGAGCATTCGTTCGCGACAAGACCAGTGGCAAGTATTTCGAGCCGGACAAGCTGCATTCGCTCGATCATCGAGGCGAGCATTTCGATGTCGCCGGGCCGCTGAATGTCTCGCGCTGTCCACAGGGGCGTCCGATTCTGATCCAGGCGGGTTCGTCCGGGCCGGGAAAGAGGCTGGCGGCCAGGGTTGCGGACGTCGTGTTCACTGCGCAGCCGGAAGCGGACGAAGCCCGGCGTTTCGCCGCTTCGTTGAAGGAGCAGGCTGCGACCGGGTTCGGGCGCACGGGAAGGGTTCCCATTGTGATGCCCGGCATTGTTCCTTTCGTTGGGCGTACTCGCGAGGAGGCGTTTGCGCTTTACGAAAGTCTTCAGGAAAAGATCGATGCAGGCCGTGCCTATGCTGCCCTGTCTGAGCGGTTCGGGCAGGACGTTTCCCACCTCGCTCTGGATGCGCCTGTCCCTGACGAACTGCTGCAGAGCCATCTTTCCAGCCGTGTGACCTTACTCAAGAGCCTTGCGGACAGGAAAGGGCTCACGATGCTTGGGCTGTACCGGATCATGGCGGGTACAAACGGTCATTTTCCCGTAATCGGCACGCCGTCCGATATTGCCGACCATATCCAGTCGTGGTGGCAGACGGGGGCAGCGGATGGTTTCAACGTGATGCCGCCGTATTTTCCCGGCGGGTTGCAGGACTTTATCGATAGCGTCGTTCCGTTGCTGCAGGAGCGCGGTATTTACCACGAGGACTATGATCCGCTGGGGCTGCGGGCCGATCTCGGGCTGGACGTTCCGGCGAACCGCCACACTGCGCAACGGATCACCGAGGCGGAACATGGCTCTTCCATTTAGATTGTTCGCGCTTCGCTATGCAACGAATCCGAAGCGCCGGACGGTATCGAATTTTCTTTCGAACGCCGATCTGCACGATGGTCCCATGCCGATGGATTATTTCGTGTGGCTCGCCGTCAATGACACTCATGCGGTCGTCATCGACAGCGGGATGACGCAGGCGGCCTGCGAAGCGCGGGGGCACACGTTTTTATGCGATCCGGTAGCGGGTCTGGCGCAACTGGGAGTTGCTCCGGAAAAGGTGGCGCAGGTCGTCGTGACGCATCTTCATTATGACCACGCGGGAAATCTCGACAAATTTCCAAATGCGCATTTCCATATTCATCCGGCGGAATTAGGTCATGCCTGCGGGCCTTACATGCAGCATGCGTCGCTGCGACGGCCGTACCGCGTCGATCAGATTTGCACCGCGCTCAGACTGCTGTACGGGGACCGGCTTCATTTCACGGCCGAATCAACGGAAATCGTTCCGGGCATCACCAGTCACTGGGTAGGCGGTCATACGCCGGGGATGCAGGTTGTACGGGTGCTGACCGAGCGGGGCATGGTCGTGTTGGCCTCCGACGCGATGCACTACTACGCCAATCTCGAGCGCCGCAATCCGTTTCCGATCCTCGTCGATACCCTCGCGTATATCACCGCGTGGGATCAGCTTCTCGCGCTGGCGGACAGCGTCGACCATATCGTTGCCGGACATGATCCGAAAGTGATGGCGCTATACCCGAACGCCGCGCCGGATCGTCCTGGCTTTGCCGTTCGCCTCGATCTGCCACCAGTTGCATAGCGGGTTGGTATTTCGAAATGCTTTTTCGGTAAAAGCATTTTGAACGGTGTTTTTCTTGGTTCTTCCGCTGTTCTGCGCTGGGTAGACTGCAAGGATTCGACGCATATGTTGACCTGCATCAATGCCCAATACGATTCCCATCCCCGCTGTCGTGCTCGTCAATCTCGCCACAGGCGAAGACGAGTTGTTGCGGGCGTGTGCGGGGATGGAGGCGATTGAGGCCGTGCCTTTCCGGCAGGGCGATGCGGCTGCCCGCGATCTGGCGAGAGCATCGGTCTTTGTCACAAGCACGCAGGAATACCACCCCGAAACGGCGAAACGTCTCGTCAACGAAGCACGACGACTCGAATGGATTCATTCGCCCAACACCGGACTGGAAAACTTCCATCGGTATGGCGTGCCGGCAGGCGTGCGGCTGAGTCACATGCCCGGACGGGCCGCGGCACAGGTCGCGGAGCACGCAATGGCCCTGATGCTGGGATTGGTGCGCGGCTTGCCGCTGCTCGAGCGTAATCGCGCGAATGCCGCATGGGCGCGCGAACGGATGGTCGCGTCCATGTCATCGTTGATCGGCAGGCATCTGTGCCTGGTCGGTCTGGGGGCAATCGGGCGGCAGGTGGCCCGACGCGCGCGGGCTTTCGGCATGAAGATCACGGCCGTGGCAACCACGGCTCGCGACGACGCGGACGTGGATCGTGTGGTCGCGGTGGCGGAGCTCGACGCTGTTCTCGCTGACGCCGACGTTCTCGTGCTTGCAGTCCCCATCGACAGTTCGACTTTTCATCTGCTGGATGCACGGCGGTTGTCCCTGCTAAAACCGTCTGCGATCCTGGTGAATGTGTCGCGCGGAGCGGTCGTTGACAGCAATGCCCTGGTGGATGCGTTGCGCGCGCGACGTCTGGCGGGAGCCGGGCTGGACGTATTCGAGACGGAGCCGTTGCCGAAGGAGAGCCCGCTCTGGCAGTTAGCGGAGGTATTGATCTCGCCGCACGTGGCCGGTGTCGGCGGCCCGGAGGAGTTGCGCGTTCGGGCGTTGCAGATCCGTCAGGTGTTGCTGAACGGTATCTCGGGTTTGCCGCTTCCTGGTTCGGCGCGCTGGGTGCCGGACGTCCGTAACCCGTTTCAGCCGGACCTTCGGGGAACCTCGAGCGCAGGGGAGGGACCATGACGGGAGAAGAGGCGCTGCCCGTCGTCGATGACCTGTTGTGGGCGGAGGTGCAGAAACTTCTGCCGGACCAGGTTCTGCGCTCGGCCGGGCGTCCGCCTACGGCCGACCGCCTGGTGCTGAACGGGATTCTCTGGGTACTGACGGCCGACGTGGCCTGGAATTCGTTGCCGGTCCGCCTCGGTTACGGATCGGGCTCTGCCTGCTGGCAGCGGCTCAGGGCCTGGCGTGCCGCGGGCGTCTGGCCTCAGATTCTCGACGTGATCCTGGCGCGATGGCGTGCCGGTGGACGCAATGAGCTCGCAGCGGTTCTCGAGCGCAACTGGCGTAACCGGGAGGCGCTGAACAATCTGGTCGCGACGAGTCGAAACATGCGATTCGGAGGCTCCATCCAGCTGGTGATCGGATTCACCGGGGGGCTCTCGGAGTCGGTCGCGCGGATGCTGTCCGACCCAATCGGAGACTTGTTGCGTACCCGCGTGGACGTTGTCGCGATGAGCGAGCGCAGTGCGGGCGGTGTGCAAGGTCTCAGTGATCCGGGCACGCTGCCGCTTGTGTTGGGCGGTGCGTGGAGCAGCCGGACTGCTGGAGCGCTGGCGGGAAGCCCGGTCAACGTGGCGGGCAATCCGCTGGGGCCGACGTTGGCCATTCCCCTTGCGATTGTCGTGCCGGCGCGTTCCGCGTACGCAGGTTGGCATGCGTTGCGGGAAGCGTCGCGGCAGCCAGGGCGCCCGCTGGTTTGTAGTACGCCACCCGTTGGAACGAAAGCCCATAACTGGTTCGAGCGATTGCAGGATGCTGCCCGATGGTATCCGCAACTGAATGTATGCCCGGGAGGCGGTGCGCAAACCCAGGCCCTGCTGACGGGGGCATCCGATGCCGCCGTCATGTCGATGGTGACGGCGGGGCCGTTGCTCAAGCAGGGGCTGGTGAAAGCCATTGCGTTTTCCACCACAAGCCGTTTGCCGGCATTTCCCGACGTGCCCTCAATCGCGGAATTCGGTTATCCGGGACTGGAAGAGCAGACGTGGCTCGGGCTGTTTCATCCCGACAATCTGGAAGCGCGGGTGATCGAGCGTATTGCACGGGAGACGGCGACGGCTTTTCACGCCCCGGCGGCACGCGATTTCATGGCGGAGGTCGGCGCAACGCTTCGCATCGCCAGGCTTGCCTGACAGATGCGGCTACGAGAAGTTTTTCCCTGCTAGGGCAGTGATGCAATGAATACCTTCACCGGTGCCGCAATGGACGGTGATGGAGTTTGGGTCAGTCAACGTAAATGAACCGAGATGAAAAATTTCACCAGAAGAGGGGCAGCCCGCTGGCTTATGTTCTGGGCGCTATGCCCATTCTCAGGCGCTCATGCGCAGGATGATTATCCGCAGCATCCGGTCTGGCTGGTAGCCGCGTTCAGCGGAGGTCTTTCATCGCTCGCGGCGCAGAGTATCGCACAGAAAGTCGGGCCTGCACTCGGACAGCGTATCGTGATCAATTCGCTGCCTGGCGCGAACGGCAATATCGGCTTGCGCGAGGTGGCATCTGCAAAACCGGATGGCTATACGCTGCTCGTCGGCGGTCAATGGCTGACAACCAACTGGGCCCTAAATCCGGCTGGCTGGAGCGATCCGAACCTGAACATGACGCCGATTGCACCCATTCTCGAAGTGCCCTATGTGATAGTGACGGCGCGTTCTCATGGGATCCATACGTTCAAGGATCTGGTGAACAAGGGCAAACAGGCTGCGGGTGGTGGAGGTCTGTCGATCGGGATTCCGGGGATCGGTACCGCGGCCCATCTTTATGGCGTGTCCCTGGGCAAGGCTGCCGGTATCAAGCTGTTGCCGGTCGCCTATAAGGGGGGCGGAGGCGAGCTCGTCGGCGTTCTCAGTGGGGAGGTCGATTTCGGCGTGTTCTCGCTCATCAGCGCATTGCCGCAGATTCAGTCGGGTCAGCTCGTCGCCCTGGCGGTTACTGCGTCGCATCGGGTATCGGCGTTACCGGATGTTCCCACGATCGCCGAGGCCGGTTTTCAGGGCTTCGAGACGAGCACGTGGTTTGCACTTTTTGGACCGAGGAATTTACCACCTGCCGTCGTGGAAAAACTGAACAGGACAATGGCCTCCGTCTACGGTTCGCCGCAGGGGCTTGCATGGGTCAAGTCTATCGGCGCGGAGCCTATGCCGGAACAGTCCCCGGACGAACTTCGGGCGCTCACGGAGCGGGAGTCGCTGCGCTGGCAGAAGGTGGTGCGTGATCTGGGCATAGCCAGAGCGCCTTGAGTGTCCCCGGTACGGGCGCATCTTCCCGCTGTTCTTCATGCGTTCGTTTGCAGAACGTGTCCGGTTCCCCGGTGGGGCATCGGATTATTGAGACCAGAATCAATTAAACCCTCATGAGATTAATAAAGCTTGTTTCCGCCGTCGTATCGTTGCTGATATATGTGCCTGTTGCCGTCAATGCCGCATCAGACGATTTTCCGCAGCATTCAATTCGCCTTGTCACCGCCTTTAACGGCGGGATTTCGGACACCATTGCACATACGTTTAGCAGTTCGTTCAGTAAGGCGCTTGGTCAATCTGTGATCGTGACAACCCGCTCCGGCGGCGCCGGCAATGTCGGTGTGGAGAGTACCGCGACGGCGGTCCCCGACGGCTATACGCTTCTTCTGGGCGGAGGGTGGCTCTACACCAATCATCTGCTGCAGCCGACCGCGTATAACGATCCCGACCGGAGCCTGACCGCTGTTGCACCGATAGTCTCCGTCCCTTACGTCTGGGTCGCGAATCCACGCTGCGACTGCCATGATCTGAAAGGGCTCGTGCAACGAATCAAGGCAACTGCCCAGCCGGTGAGCTATGGCAGTCCCGGGATCGGGACGCCTCCGCACCTGCTTGTCGAGGCATTCAGCCGGGACATCGGCAAGCCGTTACTTCATGTTCCATATCGGGGCGGCGGCCCGCTGACGGTGGCGATACTCTCCGGCGAAGTGACGTTCAGCCTGATTTCGTTGCCGACCGCGTTACCGTATATCCAGCGCGGCAACCTGATTGCGCTGGCGGCAACGTCGCCGACGCGTTCCCCACTCCTGCCCACGGTGCCGACCGTACGGGAGGAGGGCTTTGCCGATCAGGAGGTGACGACGTGGTTTGGCCTGTTTGCTCCGGCGAAGCTGCCGGACCCGGTCCGACGACGTCTGGTTCAGGCGACCAACGACGCACTGGCACAGACCGCACCGCGTACGACTTTCTCCAGTCTCGGCGCTTCCGGATTCTCGCCGCGCGAGATAGATGCATTCCCGAAACTCCTGAGTGACGAACGGAATCGCTGGCAGTCTCTGGTCGCGCCTCTCGCGGCCGGAGTCAACCCGTCGCGGTGAGGCTATGAGCATGAGTCATCCTGCGAGACGAGATTTGTGCGGGGGCGTTCTGATGACCCTGATCGGCCTGGGCGCAGCCTGGGGCGGTTCGTCGTATCGGATTGGAACGGTGGCAAGCATGGAGGCGGGATTTTTCCCGACGGTCCTCGGGATTCTGCTAACGGGGACAGGATTGCTGCTGGTTCTTTCGGCCTGCAGGCGCGCGAAGGAGCCATCCGCAGGTGCCGATCGCGGCGAGGTTGGTCTCGAGCGGGTGAAGCTGGAATTCCGCGGAATCGCCAGCATTATTCTCGGGATCGTCGTGTTCCAGCTATTCGCGCGGTATCTCGGGCTTGTCCCGGCGACCTTTGCCATTGTGTTCATCTGCGCGATGGGGCGTCGGGATAACGGCGTCCTGGAGGCATTGGCGTTGGCGTCGGCGTTGACGGTCGTTTCGGTACTGTTGTTTCATTGGGCGCTGCAATTGCCGATGCCCCTGTTCCAGTTTCCCTTCTGAGAGCGACGCCATGCTGACTGCCCTGCATGACCTGACCTATGGCTTTGGTGTCGCGTTCCAGCAGAACAATCTTCTCTGGTCCTTTCTCGGCGTGCTGATCGGCAACGTGATTGGCGTGCTGCCAGGCATGGGTGCGTTGACCACCATCTCGATCCTGATGCCGCTGACCTATGCAATGCAACCGGTGCCGGCGATCCTGATGATGGCAGGCATCTTCTACGGGTCGCAGTACGGCGGGGCCATCGGGGCAATATTGCTGAATTTGCCGTCGCATCCTCCACACGCGGTGACGTGCCTCGATGGCTATCCGATGGCACGCAGCGGCAGGGCAGGGACGGCGCTTGGCCTGACCATGTTCAGTTCGTTCTTTTCCGCCTCAGCCGGAATCCTGATCATGGTCTTTGCGTCTCACTGGCTGGTCCGGATCGCACTGGACTTTGGGGCGGCGGAGATTTTTTCGATCATGTTCCTGGGCCTCGTCGCCGGCTCTACGCTGTCTCCCAGTTCACCCCTCAAGGGAGTGGCGATGACGCTGTTCGGCTTGCTGTGCGGAACAGTGGGAACCGACGTCAACAGCGGCGTACTGCGATTCAACCTGGGTTTTGCCGAACTCAGCGACGGACTCGAACTGGTCGCGATTGCAATGGGACTGTTCGGCGTAGCCGACTTCCTGCTGCACTCTGGCCGCGGACGGGACCAGTCGCTGCCGAGCCCGCGGATTTCGGTACGTGACATGCTGCCGGGCAAGGCGATCCTGAAGCGTGCCGTGGCGCCGATGCTTCGCGGCACGGGCGTTGGCATACTGTTCGGTGCCATGCCGGGTACCGGGTCGACCATTACGACATTCTTCGCCTACGCGATAGAACGCCGCATTTCCCGAACACCGGAAAAGTTCGGAACCGGGATGATCGAAGGGGTGGCGGCGCCCGAGGCTGCCGCCCATTCGAAAACGCAGGTTGATTTCATCCCGACCATGAGCCTCGGCATTCCCGGTGACGCTGTCATGGCGCTTCTGCTTGGCGCATTGACGATCCAGGGGATCCAGCCGGGACCGCAACTGATTGTGAACCATCCCGATATCTTCTGGGGACTTGTCGCTAGCTTCTGGGTCGGGAATGTGATCCTGATGCTGTTCAATATCCCGCTCATCGGGGTATGGGTCAGACTGCTGCGCGTGCCGTACCGATATCTGTTGCCGTCGGCGATGTTCTTCATCGTGGTGGGTGTCTACAGCACGCAGAACGATCTGTTCCAGGTGTGGGAGGTGTTGGCATTCGGGCTGATCGGAGCAGTGCTGCTGTACCTCGAATTTCCGATGGCCCCGATCCTTCTGGGTTTCGTGCTGGGACCCCTTGTCGAGGAAAATTTCCGTAGATCGCTTTTGATCTCGCACGGAAGTTTCTGGGTTTTCTTCGAACATCCGATCAGTTGCGTTTTCATGGTGGCAGCGTTGTTGCTGCTCCTTGTTCGCGTAGTGGCTGCTTTGAGGGGGGCTCGCGGGATACGGCTTGCATCGACTCCGGCATGAAGAGCGGAGACACAGCGCATGTGGCGTTCTTCGGGCTTGCTGATGAATGGTTTAAGAAAATCTTAAAGTCAGAATGAATTTCAAAATACTTCGTTAGGCTGATTGTTATCAATTTCCCATTTATTCGTTCGTGATTGTTGCGTCATTCCATAGAATTTGACCTGGATCAAAATTGTTCCAGTGCTGACAATAAATGGAAATATCATGAATAAACTCTTGGGAAGACGGCTTGCCGGGTATCTTCCGATTTTTTTGGTTCTTTCTGCCGGAATGTCGAACGTGGCTCACGCTCAAAACAGTGTGACGCTTTACGGTATTCTGGATGCAGGTCTGGCCTATTCGCATAACGCAGTCGATGCGAGCGGACGAAATCAATCGACTTTATTCAAGCAGATCAGCGGCGCGGTGTCGAGTGTGCGCTGGGGCATGAGAGGACGCGAAGATCTGGGTGGAGGACTGGCGGCCATTTTCACAATCGAAAGCGGTTTCGATCTCGGCAGTGGGGCTTCCAGGCAAGGCGGGCGCTTGTTTGGGCGGCAATCTCTCGTGGGCCTTTCGGATACGCGGTGGGGTACCGTAACGATCGGCAGGCAATATGACCCGACGGTTAATGCCATATCTGAGTTGACGGAGAACGGGTATTACGCTGCTTTCTCACCGCCGGGAAATCTCGATAATTACGATGCCGGGGGGCTGAGAGTCAGTAATTCGGTTAAGTATGTGAGCCCGGTTGTTGCCGGGCTGCGCTTCGAGGCCCTTTATGGTTTTGGCGGTGTTGCCGGATCACTTGGGAATGGAGAAACATATGCCTTCAGCCTAGACTACAAGCATGGTCCGCTGAGGCTTGGCGCTGCATATTTTAATGCGAATGGCGGAAACACAACGTCGGGCGGGTATCGCACGTGGACAGGCAGTTCAGACAGCCTTCCCGGTTTCTTTAGCACGCCGGTCACGCAGGGCTTCGCCACAGCGAAGTCGATCCAGATTGCCCGGGTCGCCGGTGATTACACTGTTGGTGCGTCGAGAATAGGTATTGCCTATTCGAATACTCAATATGTGGGCGATGGCCTTTCCCGTTTCAAGGGAACAGCCAGATTCAATAATGGTGCGGCGTTCTACGAATATCATTTTGCGCCTGGTGCGAGCGCTGCCTTGGGCTATAACTACACATCACTGACGGGGCCGACTTCGGCGCATTACCATCAAGTGAACCTGGGGTTCGATTACTTGCTGTCGAAGCAAACGGATCTGTATGCGGCGGTGGGGTATCAGCACGCCTATGGCAAGACTTTAGACGCGACAGGCACAGTTGTCGACGCAAGGGCAGCCGTGGGGGATCTGGTCATCAACTCCGGAGCAAACAGTCAGCTTCTAACCGTAGCGGGGATTCGGCACCGGTTTTGATTCATGCAGTACAACTAGTCGCCTGCGTCATTGATTTGGTATCGGGCGGATCCGAAGTGAAAGATCCTCATACTTCCGCTTGATCGGCTTCGGATTCTTGTCGTGCTCGCGGATGATGCCGGAGTCTGCAACATCGGCGTGCTACCCAACGAGAGCAGTCGTGCGCAGTTGGCAACGCATTCGGCGGTCTTGGTCTTCAGAAGACGTTCGCGGATGTTCTGTGGGGCGCTTACCAGCAAGGCCCGCAACTGATTGATCGCCTGCGTCTTTGCTTTTACGGCGCTGCGGCGAGCAACCGACACAGCTCGCATCGCTTCGGCCGCCCCAGACTGCTCTTTGGGAATCGCTGTTGCCTTTCCGGCGAGGACAGCACGCGCGGCGTTTTCCGCATCGGTCGGATCGAACTTTCCACGCGATCGACGCGCAGCCCGATCAGGACGGTTGACCTCAAGCACCTGGATCTCGTGATCGCGCAACACGCGGGAAAGGCCTGCGCCGTAGGTGCCGGTTCCTTCAACGCCAGCCCGGCGCAGATGCCCGAGAGAATTCGCCCAGGTCAGCAGCTTGAGATATCCCGCCGTTTCGGCCGCCACCGAGAGGGTTCCGAGGAGCTTTCCAGTTTCGCTGACTACGGCCCCGACATGCGTATCGAGATGCGCGTCGACGCCCAGGAGGACTTCGTATTGTTCCATGCGTGTTTCCGTCGTGGTGGATGCATCGCCAACCCCACTCGCTGGACAAGACACTCACGGTGTAGGACAAAGCTCCTATCAGGTCACAAACGCTGGTCTCGGCAACGCTCGGGGAACGCCGGAGTCCGATCGACAGGTCAACGCCAAGGCAACTCGACCAATCCCAGCACGGGTCAAATCGGTCCGACGTTCAAGGCGTATTGGGACTGAGTGACGCTCCTATGTCAAGAAGCGCGGGCCGAATCGGCCAAGTCGGCCAGAATGAGCGGGTACAACTCCCTGACGATATAGCGCTTCAGGCAGCGGTGAATTTCCTTGTTCGACATGCCTTCCTTGGTTCGTCGCTCGACGTACGCCCGGGTTCTCGGATCACTGCGCATGCGCACCATGGCGATGGTCCACAGGGCGTTGTTTGCAGCACGGTCGCCTCCGCGGTTCAGGCGATGCCGGACCGTTTTGCCAGAGGATGCTTGCAATGGGCTCGTGCCACAAAGCGCGGCGAGTGCAGCATCGCTTTTCAAGCGTTCCGGATTGTCGCCTGCAACGGCAACAAGCACAGCCGCCGTTTGAGGCCCAACGCCGAATCGTTCTCGAAGCCGTCTGGCATGCTTGAGGGTCAGGCGTTCGAGCATCGCGTCGAGCGTCTTGAGCTCTTCCGCGAGCGCGAGGTAGCGCTTTGCCAGCAAGCGCAACGTGGTTGCCAGAGTCTGCAACATAGGCGTATCACCCAACGAGCGCAGCCGTGCGCAGCTAGCAACGCATTCGGCAGTCTTTGTCTTCAGAAGACGCTCGCGGATGTCCTGCGGCGCGCTCACCAGCAAGGCCCGCAACTGATTGATCGCCTGCGTCTTGGCCTTGACGGCGCTACGACGAGCAACGGAAACAGTTCGCATCGCTTCGGCCGCTCCAGATTGCTCTTTGGGAATCGCCGTTGCTTTTTCGGCGAGGACCGCTCGCGCAGCGTTTTCCGCATCGGTCGGATCGGACTTTCCGCGCGATCGACGCGCAGCCCGATCAGGACGATTGACCTCCAGCACTTCGATCTCGTGATCGCGCAACACACGGGCAAGGCCTGCGCCATAGGTGCCGGTTCCTTCAACGCCAGCGCGGCGCAGATGACCAAGAGAATTTGCCCAGGTCAGCAGCTTGAGATATCCCGCCGTTTCGGCAGTCACCGACAGGGTTCCGAGGAGCTTCCCCGTTTCGCTGATTACTGCACCGACATGCGTATCGAGATGCGTGTCGACGCCAAGAATGACTTCGTGTTGTTCCATGCGTGTTTCCGTCGAAGTGGGCGCATCGCCAACCCCATTCGCTGGACAGGACACTCACGGTGCAGGACAAAGCTCCTATCAGGTCACAAACGCTGGGCCCGGCAACGCTCGGGGAACGACGGAGCCCGATCGACAGGTCAACGCCAAGGCAGCTCGGCCAATCCCAGCACGGGTCAGATCGGTCCGACGTTCGAGGCGTATTTTGGACTGAGTGTCCCAGCAATCACCACGACGACTCATGCTACAGGTAATGCCTTCCTGCCGGAGTAGCGACTGGAAGTCCTCGCTGGTGTATTGGCTGCCCTGGTCACTGTGATGTATCAATTGTTGCAGATGATTCGGCGCAATACCGTGAGCCGCCGTGGCCCCTGAATTGCCGGGCATCCGTCTCACCGACTTCAGCGTAGCTTGCGCCGGGGCTCCATTGTCTCGGTGGCTTCACACCTTGCCGTTACCAGCAACGCATGCACCGATAGACTACGGGCGACGGAACGCCCGGTTTCCTACCGCCAACTTCAGCGATGAAACAACGAATCTGGCGACTTTCACGTCGCACAATCCAGTAGACACCCGTCGACTCCATCGCGACCGTGCGAATCCCGACCTGCTTGAGCCAGTCGGCAAGCTCGTGAAGCTCTTTTGTGAAACTGCGGAACGAACGCACGGGTTCGGCATCGCGTTCGGGGCCAACCGCGACCACGTGAAACTGCGCGCCGATGTCGATCGCTGCTGCGTGCGGGTGAACTACGGAAATTTGCGCGGCGCTACTCGCGCGTCGGGACTTCGTTGCCAGCATATTCGCCCTCCGCCATCAGAATGGTCAGGTCGAAGGGCGGGACTGCGGGTTTGATCACCTTCCTGAACGGGATCGCCTTGCGGCGTCACCAATGCTGAGTCCGCATCGGTCCCTAGACCACGTTTTTTAACGGGATGAATCACCAAAAAGCGAACGGCCGCTCCCTTCAACGGCGCTTAGTGTAGTACTCCGGCCAGAGTTTCTGCTCTTCGGGGAGGGGCGGGCCCTTGGGGATGTTTTTAGAATGTCGCGCTCCATCGTGACCCGCCTCAACTCGCACTGCAAGCGCTGCACTTCGGAAAGCGCCTCCGCTCGCAGCGGCTTGCTGGTATCCATTTCAAGCGCACCGCGCGCCAGTCTGACCCAGCGACGCAACAGTTCTCGCCGATACCGAGGTCGCGCGCTATCTGGGTTACGACAGCTCCTGGCTCGTTGCATAGCCGGACCGCTTCGCGTTTGAATTCGTCGGTGAAGTGCCTTCTTGTTCTGCTCATTCCATCCTCTCCAGATTACGTCAGCTTAGCTGATGTGTCCGGGAGAACGGGGGAAGGCCAGATCGCTAAAGTCACCGCTCCAGATCGACTTAATGGCATGTTTGCTCTTGCTGCCCATTGATAGGACCGCGGTCAGTTTCGCTGATTGATGCGTGTCCAGCGTCTCCAAAGGGAGTTTGGAGTCGATATTCGCCGACGGCAGGCAGCAAATGACAGCACGAATCCCAACCCGCGCGACGGCGATGCGACCGGCTACACCTGATGGCCGGGCAGCGCGCGGGTCGCCTTGAACTGGCTCGGCGTGGAGCCGAAGGCGCGCTTGAACATGGTCGAAAATGCGGCCGTGTCGGAATAGCCGAGCTCGGTCGCGACGGTCAGCATGGGCGTTCCGCGACTGATCATGTCGACGGCGTGGGAGAGCCGGGCCTGCTGCCGCCACGCGCTGAAGGTCGTATTTAGTTCGGTCTGAAACAGCCGCGCGAGCGTGCGTTCGCTCGCCCCGATCTTCCTCGCCCAGTCGGCGAGACTGTGCGTCGAGCCGACGTCCTCCAGCAGCGCATCGCAGAGCGCCCGAAGCCGGCGTTCGGAGGGCATCGGCAGCGCGACGGAGCGCTTTTCCGCGCTGCTGATTTCTTCGACCAGCAAATCCATCATCATCTGCTGCCGACGCGAGTCCGGGCTGTAGCTTTCAGACAGCGCCTGAATGATCTCCCTCATCAGCGGGGAGACGTCGAGAACGCTGCATCGCGGCGTCGCGCCGATGTGCAGCGTGCCGTCGACGAACAGCGCGTGGTATTCGACCGAACCGAGCATTGTCAGCTCGTGTGCGATGCCGGCCGGTATCCAGATGGCGCGGAACGTCGGCACGATCCATGTTGCGTCGACTGTCGTCACGCGGATGCTGCCTTGCGACGGATACGTCAGTTGTCCCCACTCGTGTACGTGGTATTCGACCACGCTATTCGGCGGCGGCTTTCTGAGGTGCGCGGCAACCGGATGAGCCGGAACGGGGGACCGGCGGCCGGGGGGTAAAAAGAAGGGGCGTGACATGTTCTCAAAACAAATTGACTGACTGGCCCTGCGTGCTGAGCCGCAACCCCATCTATCATTCAGGAAACGCCTGACAGACGTCCGGGGATCGGGAGAAACCGGGCACCCAGTTTCCCAGCAACCTGCCAGATCGGGAAGTGTGGAATCTTCAAATAGATATTCATTCCGGATTGAATTGTTTGTCTTGGGTTGCGAATAACGAGGCTTGGAAGCGGTAGTCGTGGGAATATAGTTAGGATATCTTTTTTTACTAAAGAAGCCTGCCGGATGGACCGCATCGGGATGGGATCGGGTTACTTGCCGGAAGCACGGCCGGTAGCCGTCGACGGGCCGGATTTGACCGAAGGATGGAGAGGGATGGTATGGCAAACAGAACGAGGACCCAGTTGCGGCTCGGCATTTTTCTGCAGGGAGGCGGAGGGTATTGGCGGGAACCGGGCATTCGGCCCGATGGCGCATCGAATATCGACGCCTATATCGAATCCGCGAAAATCGGCGAGGACGGGAAATTCGATTTCGGCTTCATTGCGGATTCGGCGTACATATCGAGGGAATCCACCGAGCCGTTTCTCACGCGCCTCGAACCGCTGAGCGCGCTATCGGCCATTGCCGCCCGGACTTCGCGTCTCGGTCTGGTGGGGACGTTCACCACGTCGTACAGCGAGCCTTTTACCACCGCGCGCCAGCTGGCGTCGCTGGACCGGATCAGCGCGGGCCGCGCCGGCTGGAACGCGGTCACGTCGGCGCTCGAAGGGCTGGCGCGCAATCATGGGCACGACAAGCTGTACGACCACGACCTGCGATATCGCATTGCGCGCGAATACATCGACGTCGTGCGCGGACTGTGGCATTCGTGGGACGACGACGCGTTCCCGAGAGACCGGCAAACCGGGCGATATGTCGACTGGGACAAGATGCACACGCTCGACCATAAAGGAGCGTTCTTTTCGGTTCAGGGGCCGCTGAACATCGAGCGCTCGCCGCAGGGGCATCCGGTCATCTTCCAGGCGGGCGCTTCCGAAACTGGCCGGGATCTGGCGGCAAGGGATGCGGACGCCGTGTTCTCCGACTTCGAAACGTCGGGCGACCTGGCGCGCGGCAAAGCGTACTACGCCGACCTCAAACACCGGGCGGCTTCGTACGGCCGCAACCCGGACGAGCTGCTGATCTTTCCGTCCATTTCGCCGGTCGTCGGCCAGACGGACGAAGAGGCGCGCCTTTTCCATCAGCAGGACAACCGCTTCATCGACGTGCAGTTCGCGCTCAAATACCTCGGCAGGTACTTCAGCTTTTTCGATTTTTCCCGTTTTCCGCTCGACGAACCGCTGCCCGATCTCGGCGATATCGGACACAACAGTTTCAAGAGCACGGCGGAAACCTATCTGCGGCTCTCCCGCGAAAACGGGCTCACGCTGCGGCAGCTCGCGCTGCGCGCCGCCAGCACCAATGACGACTTCGTCGGAACCGCGGTCGCGATTGCCGACAAGATCGAAAAATTTTTCGTCGAGGGCGCGGTGGACGGCTTCATCATCGGCGGCCCGCATCGGCGGCTGCGCGATTTCACGAGCCAGGTGATTCCGATTCTGCAGGAGCGCGGACTGTTTCGCCGCGAATACGAACATACGACGCTGCGCGGCAATCTCGGCTTGCCGCTGCGAACGAGGCGCGAGGGGCTGGAGCGGATTGCGGACGACGAACGCGGGGTGCCTGAAGGTGCAGTCGGACGTCATGACTGATCGGTCCGGCGACGCCGGCGGGCCGATGGCCCGACGCCTGTCGCCGTTCCGACGATCGGCGGCGTTCGCGGCGGCGGACCGCTTGCACGCGGGCCAGTGGACGAAGCTCGGCCCGTCGTTGCTGGCGTGGCCGGTGCCACTCCTGCTCGGCGTGCTTTGGTGGTACGGATGCCGGCATGGATGGATTTCCGCGCAGGTTCTGCCGCCGCCGTCGCAGGTCGGCCAGGTGCTGGTGGACGACTGGTCGAGCGGCGAGCTGCAGCGCAACCTGACGATCAGTCTCCTGCGCGTGGCCGGCGGCGCGTCGCTCGGCGTGTTCGTCGGACTGCTGCTCGGCGTGTCGATGGCGCTGTCGGAAACGGTGAAGGACTATCTGTACCCGACGTTCCGCGTGGTGGCCTACATCCCGTTGCTCGGCTGGCTGCCGCTGCTCGTGCTTTTCGTCGGCATCGGAGAAACGCTGAAGATCCTGCTGATCGCCAAGGCGGCGTTCGTGCCCGTCACGTTGAACACGTATCGCGGGATCCGCGACGTGCCGGGTCATTACCTCGAACTCGGCCGCGTCTATCGCTTCAGCGCGTGGCAGTCGCTTTGGCGCATCGTGGTGCCGGCGGCCTTTCCACAAATCTGGGCGGGCGTCCGGTACGCGCTCACGCAGTCGTGGCTGCTGCTCGTCGTGGTGGAATTTCTCGCTTCGTCGGAAGGGCTCGGCTACATGATGATCAGCGGGCAGCAACTGTTCCAGCTGGATCAGGTCGCCGCGGCGATAGGCGTGGTCGGCGTGATCGGGCTGCTTCTCGATCGCGCGCTGCGGGCAGTCGAGACGGTGATGTCGAAACACAGAAAGAGATGAGTGCGAATGGCGACGCGACGAAGTGACCGTATGCGCAGATTCCGCCGGGGCGCGCTGCTGCCGTTGGCGCTGCTCGCGACGTGGTGGTGGTTCAGCGCGTCGGGCGGCGCGGCGTCCCGGCTTTTCGTTCCGCCCGGCCGGGTGCTGGAGACGGGCTGGCACATGCTGCTGTCCGGGGAGTTGCTCACGGCGCTCGGCGCCAGCATCTGCCGCGACGTGGCCGGGCTCGTCGTCGGCGCCGCGGCGGGCGTCGTGGCGGGCGTGCTGCTCGCGTTGTCGGCCACGGTCCGGCATCTGTTCGCGCCGACGCTCGACGCGGTCAGGCAGGTCTCGCTGTTCGCGTGGATTCCGCTGCTGATCGTGTGGTTCGGCCTCGGCGAGCTCGGCAAGATCGTCTTTATTTCGCTGTCCGCGTTCTTTCCGGTGGCGTTGAACACGATGCAAGGCGTCGCTCACGTGCCCAAGCAATACACCGAGCTTGCGCGGGTATTCCGCTTTTCCGCGGGGCAGCTATTTTTCAGGATCGTGCTGCCGTCCGCGTTGCCTTCCGTCTTCACGGGCATCTACGTGGCGCTGGTCAGTTCGTGGATCGCCACGCTGGGCGCGGAATATCTGATGACGTCGGGTGCCGGAATCGGAAACCTGCTGACCGACGGACGCGAGAACTTCCTGATGGACCAGGTGCTGCTGGGCGTGGCGATCGTCGGCGGCGTCGGCGCGCTGCTGCACTACGTTGCGAGCCGCCTCGAACTGAAGGTTCAGCGTTCTTCGGGAAAGGACGCCTGATGGGCGGCGCAGATGCCAATTCAAGGAGCCGTTTTGCCGGAACACAGGATGAATCGCATACCCATGCTCGAAATCGACCGGGCCAGCAAGCATTACCGTTCCGCGGTGGGGGATCTTCCCGTGCTGCAGGACTTGACGTTATCCGTCGCGGAAGGCGAATTCATCAGCATCGTCGGGGCGAGCGGATGCGGGAAGTCGACGCTGCTGCGGCTCGTGGTCGGTCTCGACGACGACTACACCGGTGAAATCAGGCTAAGGGGCAAGAAGGTTCGGGGCACGGCGCTCGAGCGCGGCATCGTGTTCCAGGAGCCGCGTCTGCTGCCGTGGCTCACCGTGCGCCGCAACGTGGCCATCGGTCTTCTGAATTCGGGACTCGGCGACAAGGAAAAGGCGGAGATCGTCGCGGACCATATCCGGCTCGTGCGCCTCGAAGGTTTCGAGGACGCCTATCCGCATCAGCTGTCCGGCGGCATGTCGCAACGGGTCGCGATTGCCCGCGCGCTGGTGAATCGCCCCGCCGTGCTGTTGCTGGACGAGCCGTTCGGCGCGCTCGACGCGATGACTCGCGCGCATATGCAGCGGACGCTGGAGGACATCTGGTCGAGCCAGCGCGTGACGATGCTGCTCGTCACGCACGACGTCGAAGAGGCGGTGTTTCTCGGCGATCGCGTCGTGGTGATGGATGCGAGGCCGGGACGGGTGAAGCGGATCGTCGACGTTGCGCTTCCGAGGCCGCGCCGGCGTGCGGCAGCCGATTTTTCGCTGATCGAACGGGCAATCCTGAACGAATTCTCCGACGACTGCGTTGCCGGACAGCCGGATCGGACCGGCGAATCGCGGGTGTTTTTTTCGGATCATCAAGCTTAGGCGAGGCAATGAAAAACGAACACGAATTCAGAGTATTGATTCTGCCGGGTCGCGGCGACTCGGGCGCCGATCACTGGCAGACGCACTGGGAGAACAAACATCCGGCCTATCGGCGCGTGATCCAGCGCGAGTGGGACAACCCCCGCCGCGAAGACTGGGTGGCGCGCCTCGACGCCGCCATTCGGGACGATCCACGCCCTGCGCTGCTGGTCGCCCACTCGTTGTCGGTCAGCCTCGTCGTGCATTGGGCCGCGCGCCATGCGGGGCCGGTGGCGGGCGCGCTGCTGGTCGCGCCGAGCGACGTCGAGTCCGATACCTATCCGCCCGGCACCACGGGCTTTGCACCGCTGCCGACGTCACCGTTGCCGTTCCCGTCGATCGTCGTCGCCAGTACCGACGATCCGCGCGTCACGCTGCCCCGCGCCGGCGCGTTCGCCGACGCGTGGGGATCGAAGTTCGTCGTGGCGGGCGCGTACGGCCACCTCGGCTCGGCGTCGCGGCTCGGCGACTGGCCGTTCGGCGAGCAGCTGCTTTCGGATCTTGCGGCCACGGCCGCCCGCACGCCGGCGTGAAGCGCGCTGCGGGCAACGCATGCGGACGGATAACGGATGGAGAGACTCACGATGACTCACGAAACGATCACCTTCGCAGAAACCGCGGCGTTCGACAGACCGGCGAAACCGGTGTTCGACACCTGGGACGACGAGCGTCAGTACCGGAAGCAGCGGCTCGCGGCGGCATTTCGCCTGTTCGCGAAGTACGGCTTCGACGAGGGCGTGATGGGCCACATCTCGGCGCGCGACCCCGAGAAGGTCGACGAATTCTGGATCAATCCGTTCGCCGTCAGCTTCGACCGGATCACCGCGAGCAGTCTTATCCGGACGAACTATCGCGGCGAGCGGCTGGACGGAAGCGGCTACCTGCATCCCGGCGGCATTCCGCTGCATGCCGCGATCCTCGCTTCGCAGCCCGACGTCGTATCGGCCGTGCACACGCATTCGCAGTTCGGCAAAGTGTGGTCGTCCGTTGCCGCGGAAATCGTGCCGGTGTCCAACGAAGCGGCCGTGTTCTATCGACGCCACGCGATATACGACAGCCATGCGAACGGCGAAGGGCGTCTTCTCGGCGACGCATTGGCCGGCAACAAGGCGCTGATCATGAAGAATCACGGCATCCTGACCGTCGGGCAGAGCGTCGACGAAGCCGCCTATCTGTTCATCTCGCTGGAAAAGGTTTGCCGCGAGCAGGTGCGAATTCTTTCGATGAACGTCGCGCCCCAGGCGATCCCGCACGAACGCGCGGAAGCGATGGCCGCGCGGCAGCAGCCCTATAACGGCTGGCTGAATTTCCAGCCGCTTTATACGAGCATCGTCGCCGAGCAGCCGGATCTGCTCGACTGAACGCGGCGGCGCCGTCGGTGCGCCGTCGGCGCGAAACGATCACGGGCGCACGCCGCCCGGCTAACAGGAGAGAGCGCATGAGCGCCGTTTCATCCAGCAGGCGCCGGTTCATGCAGGCGACCGTTGCCGGTGCCGTCACGTTGCCGGCATTGCGCAGCGAGGAAGTGGCGGCGGCTTCGTCCGCCGGCGGCGGGGAGCCCGGCGCGAGACGCGCGACCGTGGCGGAAGTGCAGGGCTACCTGTTTCTTCAGCCGGCTGAAGCGGATTTCGTCGAAGCGCTGGTCGATCACATGGTGCCGGCCGATGCGCTGTCGCCGAGCGGAACCGGCGTGGGTATCAACACGTATTTCGACCGTGCGCTCGGCGGCGAGTGGGGGCGCGGGAGCCGCCTTTATCTCGCGGGGCCGTGGGCGCCTGGCGTGCCGAGCCAGGGCTACCAGTTGCCGTTGACGCCGGCCGAGCTGTTTCGCGCCGGTTCCGCCGCGCTGGCGCGCCATCTCGACGGACAGTTCGGCAAGCCGTTTTCCGCTCTCGACGCCGATCAGAAGGAGCAGGTGCTGCGCGAACTCGAATCGGGCCAGCTCGCCGTCGAATCGGGACCACCTTCGCACGAG
The DNA here is from genome assembly GCF_050436725.1 of Paraburkholderia sp. JPY465. Taxonomy (NCBI): domain Bacteria; kingdom Pseudomonadati; phylum Pseudomonadota; class Betaproteobacteria; order Burkholderiales; family Burkholderiaceae; genus Paraburkholderia; species Paraburkholderia sp. JPY465. The sequence goes on along the minus strand of NZ_JBNDMT010000003.1, from coordinate 1,719,217 downwards.
TATTTCAGGCTGCTTTATCAACTGGTAGTGGAAGGATTGTTCGCGGATCCGATCTACGGCGGCAACGTGAACAAGGCGGGGTGGAACATGATCGGCTTTCCTGGCGTGATCGCCGTGCACGCGGATGATGTTGTGCGTTTTCGCGACCGGCCTTACGTTGCGCAGCCGGCCGGAATCGCCGACGTTTCGTGAGCCTTCGCGGTACGAGGCGACGGGAGCCCGATGCGAATCAACAAGCTGTTGTCGGTCGCGGACTTCGAGCGCAAGGCGCTTTCGATCCTGCCTCGCGCCGTGGTGGGATTCCTGTGCGGAGGGGCCGAGGATAACGTGTCGTTGAACGAGAACCGGCAGGTCTTCGAGCGCCTGCTGTTTCTTTCGCGCTCGCTGTCGGGGGCGACGGAGGTGTCGAGACGCGTATCGCTGTGGGGGCGGCAGTACACGGCGCCGATCGGCATTGCGCCGATGGGCGTCGGCGCGCTTTTCGCGTACGAGTGCGATCGCGCGCTTGCCGACGCTGCAAGCGCGCACGGCATTCCGCACATCGTCAGCGGCATGTCGACTGTCCCGCTGGAGCGTCTGCAGAAGACGGCGCCCGGCGGTTGGTATCAAGCCTATGTGTCCGCGGATACGGCATCGATCGGCCGTCTCGCCGATCGGCTGCACGCGGCGGACGTCGACGTTTTCGTGCTGACTGTCGACACCGCCGCCCGCGGGAACCGCGAAAACAACCTGCGTGCCGGCTTCTCGATTCCGCTGCGCCCGAACTGGCGGCTTCTGGCCGACGGCGTGCTGCATCTCCGCTGGGCGGCTACGGTGTTCGTCCGCACGCTGATAGCGGACGGGATTCCGCGCTTTTGCAACGTCGGCGATGGAGCGGGGCAGCGGATCACAGCCGCCGCGCCGCCCGGCCCGCGCAACGGCGCGGGGCTATCGTGGACGCACGTGGCGTGGATCCGCGAACGCTGGAAGGGCAGGCTGGTGCTCAAGGGGCTGCTTCATCCCGGCGACGCCGCGCGGGCGGCTGCACCCGGCGTGGACGGCGTGATCGTATCGAATCACGGCGGCCGTCAGCTCGACGGCGCGTCGTCGCCGCTGCAGGCGCTGCCCGGCGTGCTGGCGGCCGTACCGCAAGGGTTTCTCGTGATGATCGACGGCGGCTTCCGGCGCGGCGCCGACGTGCTGAAGGCGGTCGCGCTGGGCGCGTCGCTGGTTTTTCTCGGACGTTCGATGATGTACGGCGCGGTGGTCGGCGCCGCCGCCGGCGTCGGCGCGGTCATCGACCTGCTCAATGCGGAGATCGACCGGAATCTGGCGCTACTCGGATGCCGCGGCATCGCGGATCTGTCCGCCGACCTGCTCGTCGCAGCGGCCGCGCCCGCGTTGGGACGCGGCTAGCGCAGCGTTTGCAGATACCGCACGACCTGTTTTCGTTCGACATCGTCCGTGATGCCGGAAAACGGCATGTGATTGCCCGCCACCACACGTTGCGGATTCCTCAGGAAATCGTCCAGCGTCTGTTCGTTCCATTCGATGCCGCTGTGCTTCATGGCGCGCGAATACCGGAAGCCGGCCACGCTGCCGGCAGGCCGGTGAAACACGCCGGACAACGACGGTCCTATGCGGTTGTCGTTGGGCGCCGTGCCGTGACAGGCGATGCACGACGAGAACGCCGCCGGCGCGGCGGGCGGCGTCTGCGCGTCGGCGCAGACGCTCGCCGAGGCTACGGCGAGCGCAACCGCAAGGTGTTTGAAGAGATGCATCGTGAAAAGGATTCCTTCAGGTCAGACGAGCGGCCCCGGATGCCGCGTATAGCGGCGGCGAATCGCATCGGCCGCGAAATAGGCGAGCGCGCCGATCGTGCCCGTCGGGTTATAGGCCGCGTTGTGCGGCATGATCGCGCCGCCGGCGACGAACAGATTGTCGAAATCCCATGCCTGTCCGTATTTGTTGACGAACCCGGTGTCGGGGCTCGCGCTCATGATTGCGCCGCCCGTGTTGTGCGTGCCCTGATAGCGGTCCACCGAATACGGTGCGATGCGAGACTGCGCCGCTGCATGATGCGTCGGGTTGGTGGCCCTGGCGACGGCGTTGACGACCGACGCGGCGTGCTGCGAAACGCGCCGTTCGTTGTCGGGGAAGTCGAAGGTCAGCCGGAGCATCGGCCGGCCTGTCGTGTCCCGGTAGGTCGGATCGAGGTCGAGGTAGTTGTAGCGGTTCGGCATCACGCTGGCCATGGCGCCGATCGGCATCGACTTCTGATACCACCTGGCCATGCCGCTTTTCCAGTCGCTGCCCCAGCGCGGCGTGCCGGGAGGGACCGGATGATAGCCGATCGGCCGCCCGCCCGGATGGCCCGAAACGAGCACCGACCCGCCGACGAAACGGGCTGCCGAACGGTCGAATTGCCGGTTGGTGTAGAAGTCGTCGATCGCCGCAAACGAGCCGCCGGCTCCGATGAACGGATTGAAGGTGCGATCCTCGAAGAACAGCATCGAGCTTGCCCCGGTGTTGTAGCAGTAGTTCTTCCCGATCGTCCCGCTGCCCGTTGCCGGATCGTACGGGCGCCCGATGCCCGACGTGAGCAGCAGATGCACGTTGCTGAACGTGTATGCGCTCAGGATCACGATCCGCGCAGGCTGAAAGACCGACTTGCCGGTCAGCGCATCCAGGTATTCGACGCCGGTCACGCGCCGGTTACCGTCGTCGGTGGTGACGCGGGTGACGCGGGAGTGCGGACGCAGCGTAAACGTAGCGCGCTTCATCGCTGCGGCGATCACGGTGTTGTGCGGGCTCGCCTTCGCATTGGCCTCGCAGCCGAAGCGGTCGCAGAATCCACAGTACTGGCATTGGCCGAGCGCGATGCCGTCGGGATTCGTGTAGGCCCGCGACGCGTTCGACGCCGGAACCGGGAACGGGTGGTAACCCAACTTCCGTGCGGCGTCGGAGAATAGCTCCGCCGCGAGGCCGGCGTGCAGCGGCGGGAGCGGGTAATCGCGCCGGCGCGGCGCCTCGAACGGATTGCCGCCGGCGACGATTTTGCCGCCGAGGTTGCCGGCCTGTCCCGACGTGCCCGCCGCGTATTCGAACCTGTCGAAGAACGGCTCCAGCTCCGCGTAGGTCACGCCCCAGTCCTGAATGGACATGTCGTCCGGGATGAACTGTTTGCCGTAACGTTCCTCGTAGTAGCTGCGGATGCGGAAGTCCATGTCCGTCCATCGCCATGTCAGTCCGTTCCAGTGCGCGCCGGACCCGCCGACGCCGTCGCCGGGCAAAAAGGAGTCGAGGCGGCGCATCGGCAGCGCGGACTGCGCGGGATGGTTGCGGAACGTGAGCGTGTCCTGGCGGATGTCCTGCATCAGTTCGTAACGGATTGCGTAGCGTAGCTCGTCGCGGATGAGCGGAATCGAGAAGTCCTGTTCGGTGCTTCTCGGTCTTCCGCGTTCGAGCGCGACGACCTGCAGTCCGTGCGCGGACAGTTCGTTGGCGAGAATGCCGCCGGCCCATCCCAGACCGACGACGACTACGTCGGTCTCTTTCAGTTTCACGTCGATCATTGGTTATCCGGATTTGTGTTTCCGCTCGTGTCGTGGTCCGGCGCGCCTGCCGTAGCGGGTGCGCCCGTCGGCGTTCAGCGCCTGGAGGCGCGGCCCTGGCTGTCGAGTACCGGCCAGTAGTTCTGCAGCCCCTGGGCGGCGACCGAGCGGTCGACGAAGCTGCTGTCGATCCACTGGCGGACGTCGAATCGCGGGCCGCGAAGCAGGCCGAGCGCTGCGAGTTCGTCCTCGGTCTGCTGGTAATGGGCGACGAGAAACGAATCGAGACGCGGGCTCAGCCGGTCCTCCCACGGGCGGTCGCTATAGTCCGCGGCGAAGTTTCCGGGTCCGAAGAAGCCGGCGAGGATCGGCGTCACTTCCTGCCGGTTCGCGGGATCCGACGCATAGCGGGCGGCGCGCACGAGCACGTCGATGAAGCGTTGGGTAATGTCCGGATACCTGGCAATGAAGTCCTGGCGCGCGATCAGTCCGTTGTAGGACGTCAGTTCGGGATGCCCGCGGGTGCTGTAAGCGATGCGCGCGATGCCCTTGTCCTGCGCCGACAGCAGATCGGCGCCGCCGAAGGTCGCATCGATGTCGCCGCTGACGAGCGCGGTCAGGGCCGTGCCGGCGTCGAGGTTCACCGACTGGATGTCCTTCTCCGACAGTCCGTTCGCGGCGAGAATGCGCAGCACCTGAAGATGGATCTGATTGCCCTTGAAATAGGCCACGCGCTTGCCGCGCAGATCGGCGATGGTGTGGATGGGCGAATTGGGCGGCACGGCCAGGTAAGCGTTCAGCAGCTTGCTGAACGGCAGCACAAGACGCGTATTCATGCCCGCGGACCGCCCGATCACGGACAGCAGATCGCCCTGCCACGCGAAATCGATCTGGTTGTTCGCGAGGGCCTGGCCGACCATCGGCGCGCCGCCGCGAAACCCGGCGAATTCGAACTTGATGCCGTCGCGCCTGAACGCTTCGTCCAGCCAGCCTTTTTGCACGGCGAGGCCCAGCGTGCCGCCTGCGAAGAACTGCTGCTGTTTGCCCGGCTGGCTGAACGCGGGTGCGCCAATGCGGATTACACGCGGCGCCGGGGCATCCGTGCCGGCGGAGTGCGCAAACGAAGAGAACAGAACGATGCCCGCACAAACGGCGGTACGGACGATCGATTTTTGAAGAGAGTGGTTTGGATTGCGCTCAATCTGGAGGCTCCTGTGCGGGGAATCTGCGTTTGTGATTCCCCTGGGTCCGACGGTGGGACGGCGGTGGCTGCGACTCAGAAGTCGTAACGTAGTGACGCTGTGAACGTGCGGGGCTGGTTGTACGCGATGCCGTAGATCTGGTACGACGGAACCGATGCGATGCTGACCGGATAGACGCGGTTCAGCAGGTTCCTCGCGAGGAACGTCACGCTCCAGTGCCGGCCCGGGAACTGGTACACGAGGTCGAGATCGACGTCGGTGTGGCTCGGGATCTTCAGCGTGTTGCCGTTGTCGGTGAACGAGTAGGACTCGTAGTAGACGCTGGCGTCGGCGGTGAGTCGGCCGGGAATCCTGACCGGAACGTGATAGTTCACCGTCGTTCCGAGCGTCAGGGTCGGCGTATTCGGCAGCCGGTTGCCGGCGTAATCGGCGTTGGGGTTGCCGGTCGGATTGGCAAACTGGATAAAGCTCGCGTGCAGCGCGGTGGCCGTTACGCCCCAGCGCAGATCCCGCGTGACCTGCAGCTTGCCGTCGAACTCGACGCCATACGTATGGGCCTTGCCCGCGTTGACCGTGACCGCGCCGTTGACCACCTGACCGTTCACGATCGGGTTCTGCACCGCAGACTGCAGATCCTTGTAGTCGTTGTAGAACAGCGCGAGATTGGTCTGCGCGCGGCCGCCCAGCCAGCTGTTCTTGAAGCCGACTTCGTAGGCGGTGACCTTTTCGGGGTCGACCGGAATCTGCGCGACGGCGAGCGCGCCGGCCACCGGATTGTAGCCGCCGGCTTTTTCGCCCTTGGTGATGCTGGCATACGTAAACGCATTCGGCGTCAACTGGTAATCGATGCCGAATTTCGGCGTGACTGCCGTCGTTCGCTGGCCGAGGTTGTTCAACGAAGCCGTCTGCGCGAGATGCTCGAATGCGGCATTCGATTTATACGCCTGCCATGAATAGGCATCGTTCTCCACGTTGTAGCGGATCCCCGCAGTCACGCCGAGGGCCGGCGTAATCGCATAGCGGGCCTGCGCGTACGCTCCGAGGTTGCTGACGTTCGTCTGGCTGCTGATGCCGGAGTAGACGTTGTTCGTGTAGTTCGGACGATCGACCCAAAACTGCTCTCTCGATGCGGCGACGCCGCCCGTGAAAGTCCATCGGCCGTAATTCCCGAGCAGCTGGAATTCCTGCGAAATCTGGTGCTCCTGCAGATTCAGCTGCCATCCGTAAAGGTTGCCCGGATAGCCGTCGTACGACCAGGGGTCGGGTTTGTCGGTGAATCCGCGGTAGGCGGTGATCGACTTGAACGTCAGATGGCTGTCGATCACCTTCGACACGTGCAGCGTGACGCCGCCGCCGTCCGTGTGAGTCGTGAGGGAGCGCGGGTCGTAGGTCGTGCGTTCGGACCAGCCGGGCACGTTCGTGCGGGTGTACGAGCCGTTGTCGGAGCGATCGCGAATGCCGTCGATGGCGAGGACGGCATCCCAGCCGTCGCCGGGGGTGAGATGGAACTTGACCCGGCCGAGATCCGTATGGACGGCGTTGACGTGGTGGCCGAGCGCGGGATTGTAGACCGTTCCGTTCGTCTGGTTGTGCGCATACGCCACGCTCGCGGAAAGGAGGCCTTCCTTGATCGGCGCGCTCGCATAGCCTTTTGCCTCGAACATGCCGTAGCTGCCGACGGACGTCGCGACCCACGCAGTCGTTTCGTCGCCGGGGTCGCGCGACACGATCTTGATCGCGCCTGCGCTCGTGTTCTGTCCGTACAGCGTTCCTTGAGGGCCGCGCAACACCTCGATCCGTTCGACGTCGGGCAAGCCGAAAATGCCGCTGTTGATGATCCGCGGAATGTAGACGTCGTCGATATAGAGGCCCGCCGCGCCGTTCAACGTCGGCGCGGCGGTTCCGATGCCGCGGATGTACAGATACTGCAGGCTCGGCGAAAAAGGCTGCGGCAGCACGAGGCCGGGAACTTGTCCCGCGAGATCGCGCAGCAGCGACATGCTTTTCTTTTCGATGTCCGACGAACCGATTACCGCGACGGCCACCGGCGTTCTTTGCAGCTTCGTCTCGCGCCGTTCCGCGGAGACGGTCACCTGCGGAAGCGTCGCGGTCTGCTGTTGTGGCTGCTGCTGCTGCGCTTCGCGCCCGCGCTGCGCGTCGGAGGACGAGGCCGCCGGCGCGGCGGCCGGCGGCTGTCCGGCCGATTGACCGAACGCGGCCGCGGCGGGAAGCAGCAGCGACGCGCCCAGCATGGTTCGTTTGCGCGCGAGAGAAAGCACGCCGGAGCGAAGGCTCGTTTTGGTGTTTGCCCGTGCGCCGTAGGCCTTTTTATGATTTTCGCGTTTCATGTTTATATTTCGTGCGTGGAGTATGAATTGAAATTCCGGCTTCAATCTTTATCGAACAGGTCGGTCGACAGATACCGTTCCGCAAAGCTGGGGACGATCGCGACGATCAGCTTGCCGGCGTTGTGCTCGCGTTGTCCGAGCCGGATGGCGGCGGAAATCGCCGCGCCGGAACTGATGCCGGCCGGAATCCCTTCGAGCGTCGCCGTCTGCCGCGCGATGCCAATCGCTTCGTCGTCGGTGACGGTCAATATCTCGTCGAGAATCGAGCGGTCGAGAATGTCGGACAGGAAGCCCGAGCCGATGCCCTGGAGTTTGTGAGGGCCGGGCTTGCCGCCCGAGAGCACCGCGCTGCCGGCGGGCTCGACGCCGACGACCTGCAGGCCGGGCCTCAATTTCTTCAGCGCCTGCCCGACGCCCGTAATCGTTCCGCCCGTTCCGATGCCGGCCACGAACACGTCGACCTCGCCGTTCGAGTCGCGCCAGATTTCGTCGGCCGTCGTATCGCGATGAATCGCCGGGTTGGCCGGATTGCGGAATTGCTGAAGGATCAGCGAGCCCGGATGCGCGGCCCGGATTTCCTCGGCGCGCTCGATCGCGCCTTTCATGCCGTCGTTCGCCGGCGTCAGCTCGACGGTCGCGCCGAGCAGCGAGACCATCTTTCTGCGCTCGACGGATGCGCTTTCGGGCATGCACAGAACGAGGCGGTACCCCTTCGCTGCGGCGACGAACGCCAGTGCGATGCCCGTATTGCCCGAGGTCGGTTCTATCAGCAGCGCGCCGGGGGAAATCGCGCCCGCCCGTTCGGCATCTTCGATCAACGCGACGCCGATGCGATCCTTGACCGACCCCAGCGGATTGAAGAATTCGAGCTTGGCGACGAGCTGGGCGCGACAGCCGTGAGCCGCGGCGAGCTTGCCGAGCCGCACGAGCGGCGTGCCGCCCACCGTGCCGGTGATGCTGTCGTAAATCCGGCCTCTGAAATAACTCACGTTTTTCCTTAATGAACGGATGAGGTCGTGCCAATCGCACGTTGAACGCATGCCTGCTTCGTTTCGGAGAACGGCCGAATTGACGAAGCGTTGCCGTCACCGATGGTACGGGGACGTCGCCGGCGCGTTGTCGGCGCCGCGGTCAATTTCTTTTGAGAATCCGACAGATCCCGTCAGAGCGTTATGGCTTGGGAAAAGCAGCAGCTAAGATGCGCATATTGAAATTCCGTAGCGTGCGCAACAGGCACGTTACGGCGGCCGTCGTCGACGGCATTCGATGCAGCGAGCCGGTTATCGGTCATGCCGATTCCGTGCGGACCGATTTGTTTTCAATGAAAGATCATTTTTGAATTCGGTCCGTTGTGGATAGCATGAGCAAGCTCGCAACGCGAGCGATGCCGCCGGGCTGTCCCGAAGGCGAACATGCCGGCAGCTCGATCGTCGGCGCGAACAGGACGTAATAGTGAGGAGTGCGTTATGGGTAACGGCGTCGCTGCCGGAACGAGGTCAGGTCGGCGCGTGCCGGGATATTCGCCGCATCGGCAATGTCCTGCGCGTCGCTATGCCGGCATCGCGGCCGTTCTGCTGCTGCACGTCGCGTTCATCTACGCATTGATGAACGGCCTCGCGAACAAGGTGGTGCAGGTGATCCGCAAGCCGATCGAGACGAAGATCATCGAGCCGGTGGCGCCGCCTCCGCCGCCGCCGATGCCGACGGTCAGGCTTCCCTCGCCGACGCTCGCGCCGCCGCCTCCGCCGTTCGTCCCGCCGCCGGAGGTGCCGGTGCAGGCGCCTGCGGCGCCGACGATCGTCCATCAGGCGGTTCCGCCGCCGACGCCGGTTGCCCCGCCGCCGGCTGCGCCGCCTGCGCCGCCCGCGCCGGCGCCCGCGAAGCCGGTCAGCCACGAAGTCGGCGTCGTGTGTCCGAATTCGGACGAAGTACGCCGTTCGATCGTCTATCCGCAGGAAGCACAGGAAAACGAAATTACCGGCGACGTAGTGGTCTCGTTCGTCGTCGACCCGCAGGGTCGCTTGACCGACGAAAAGGTGGATCAGTCGGCCGACCGGATCCTCGACCGCGCAGCGTTCAACGCGGTGAAGAAATTCAACTGCATCTCGCAGGGCCAGCCGGTGCGCGTGCAGGTGCCGTTCTCGTTCAACCTTACTGACCGGTGCACCAAATACTGCCCTGTGCGTTAGAGAGGTATGAATACGCAAACTGATGCAAGGAAGCTGGGCGAGGCAACGCAGGCGCACCTGAGGAAGATGGTGGTGCAAGCGGTGCGTAGCGGCATGACGCGAGTGGAAGCGGCTCGAACGTATGGCGTTAGCCTGCGTGCGGTGGGCAACTGGATGAAGTTGGCACGAGAGGGTGGCTTGAGGGCACTGAGGTCCGGCAAGCGTGGCCGTCGGCACGGAAGCGGCCACCTGACTCATCCACAAGCCGTGAAAATGCGCAAGCTTATCATCGAGCGCATGCCCGACCAGCTTGCGCTGCCGTTCTACCTGTGGACCCGCGAATCGGTGGCAAAGCTGATTGAGCGCGAGTGCGGCGTGAAAGTGTCGAAGTGGACGGCGGGCCGATACCTCAAGGCATGGGGCATGACCGCCCAGAAACCTGTTCGACGCGCGTACGAGAGAAAGGACGAGGAAATCGAGCGCTGGCTGAACGAGGACTATCCGGGCATTGCGAAAGAGGCGAAGCAGGAAGGGGCAACCATCTATTGGGGCGACGAAATGGGCTTGCGCAGCGACCACGTGAGCGGTACCAGCTTTGCCCTGAAGGGCGAAACGCCGGTCGTCAGGGCGACCGGAAAGCGCTTCGGCTGCAACATGATTTCTGCGATCACGAATCGTGGAGAACTGAGCTTTATGGTCTTCGAAGGGACGTTCAAAAACGCGACCTTCATCGATTTCCTGAAACGCCTGCTCAAGCAGGCCACGCGCATGATCTACCTGATCGTCGATGGGCATCCTGTGCACCGGTCCAAAGCAGTCAAGCGGTACGTCGCCGATAACGCTGCACATCTGCGCCTGATCCGGTTGCCGGGGTATTGCCCCGAGCTCAATCCTGACGAGCTGCTCAACCAGGACGTCAAAACCAACGCGCTCGGCAAAAGCCGACCGGCGACCAAGGCGGAACTGATCGGCGCGATCCGGCGACACCTGCATCGCCGACAGAAGGAGCCTCACATGATTCGCAACCTCTTTAAAGAAAAACATGTCCGGTACGCAGCCTGAGAAGAGGCACTATTTGATGCACCAGTCAGTAACTGAGCGCGCTGTGCGCGCAGTTCGACTGCCTGACAACCTCTTTGCTGAAGGCATCTGGAGCATTCATGAACAAGCGTTCTATTGCCGCGCGGGCGGCCAGCCTGATGATCACGGTCCCGGTGGCCGCCACTCTCGTCGTTGCGCCGCGCGCATGGGCGCAGGCCGGTGCCGGCGGCGACTCGCCGGCGGGCGCCGGCGGGAACCCATATGGTCTCGGCGCGTTGTGGGCGGGCGGCGACTTCGTCGCGCGCTTCGTGCTGGTGATTCTCGTGCTGATGTCGATGGGCAGCTGGTACATCATGATCACCAAGTTCTTCGAGCAGGCGCGGGCGAACCGCCGCGCGAAATCGGCCGACGAGCAGTTGTGGGCCGCGCCGTCGCTCGCGGAGGGAGCGGCCCAGCTGGATGCGAATTCGCCGTTCCGCTTCATCGCGCAGACGGGCATCGAGGCAGGCGAGCATCACGACGACGCGCTGCTCGAACAGGTGGACCGTAACACGTGGATTCAGGTGTCGGTGGAGCGTGCGATCACGAACGTGTCGAACCGGCTGCAGGACGGCCTGGCGTTCCTCGCGACGGTCGGCTCGACTGCGCCGTTCGTCGGCCTGTTCGGCACCGTGTGGGGCATCTATCACGCGCTGACCGCGATCGGCATCGCGGGGCAGGCGTCGATCGACAAGGTCGCGGGTCCGGTGGGCGAGGCGCTGATCATGACGGCGATCGGGCTGGCCGTCGCGGTGCCGGCGGTGCTCGGCTACAACTTCCTCGTGCGTCGCAACAAGTCGGTGATGGAGCGGGTGCGTGCGTTCGGCGCGCAGCTGCACACGGTGCTGCTCGCCGGCGCGAAGCGTCCGGTGCGCGTCGCGGTGGCGGTGAACGGCAAGTAGCGCGCACGGCTTCACGGGGAGCATCCACGCATGGCAATGAACGTTGGACAGGAAGGCGACGAGGACGAGGTGATCGCCGCCATCAACACGACGCCGCTGGTGGACGTGATGCTGGTGTTGCTGATCATCTTCCTGATCACGATCCCGGTCGTCACGCACACGGTGCCGGTGCGGCTGCCGAAAGAGACGGTGACACCGCTGCAGACGAAGCCCGACAGTATCGAGGTCGCGGTGAACCGCGACGGCGCGCTGTTCTGGAACGAGCAGCCGGTGGACGCCGCGACGCTGCTGGCGCGGCTGAAGGCGGCGTCGACGAGGCAGCCGCAGCCGGAGGTGCACGTGCGCGGCGACGAGGCGTCGCGCTACGAGGCGATCGGGCGCGTGGTGAGCGCCTGCGAGCGGGCGGGCATCGCGAAGGTGTCGTTTATCACGCAGCCGCCGGCGCGCGGCGGTTAGGCAGGGAGTCGGGACGATGGCGATGAACGTGGGTTCGGGTGGAGGAGGCGGCGAGCCGGAGGTGATGGTGGACATCAACACCACGCCGTTGATCGACGTGATGCTGGTGCTGCTGATCATGCTGATCATCACGATTCCGATCCAGATGCACGCGGTGCAGATGAACCTGCCGGCGGGCAACCCGCCGCCGGCGGAGCAGCCGCAGGTGGTGCAGGTGAACGTGGACTTCGACGGCACGATTACATGGAACGGTGCGCCGGTGTCCGGCGAGGCGGAGCTGGACAGGCACATGGCCGATGTGGCCGCGCAGGCGGAGCAGCCGGAAATCCATCTGTTTCCGAACCGGCTTGCGCCGTATCGCGTGGTCGCGCAGGTAATGGCCGCGGCGCAGCGCGAGGGCGCGACGAAGATCGGCCTCGACGGCGGCGAGCAGTACGTACAGTGAGCGGCGAGTGCGACAGACGGACAACAGCAAGGAACGACGCGTGACGACGATTTGCCGAAGCTTTCAGCGCGTAGCGACCGCGGCCGTGCTCGGCGTAGTGCTGGCGCTTGCCGGGCCATCGGCCCATGCGGACGACAGACTGCGCCCGGAAGTAGCGAAGCCGTTGAACGACGCGCAGAGCCAGTACCGCGCGCACAACTATCGCGGCGCGCTGGAAAAGATCGCGCAGGCCGCGGCGGTGCCCGGCAAGACGCCGCATGAAACGAGGATCGTCGAGGAGATGCAGGGCGCGGCGGCAATGGCGGCCGGCGACACCGGCACTGCCGCGCAGGCTTACGAGGCGCTGCTGTCGTCGGGACAGCTCGACGTCGCGGGTCAGCAGCGCTTCGCGGCGGCGCTGGCCGGCATCTACTTCGGACAGAAGAACTATCCGGCGACGATACGCACTGTGCAGCGTTACGCGAAGGCCGGCGGCGACGCGTCGGTGCGCGAACTGCTGCTGCAGTCGTATTACCTGGCGGGCGACTGCGCGAACGTGGTCGCGACGCTGAAGCCGGCCGTCGACGCCGCGCTGAAAGCCGGCCGCGCAGCGGCGGAAACGCAGCTGCAGATGCTCGCGGAATGTGCGCAGAAGGTGAACGACGGCGGAGCGCGCGCAGCCTCGCTTGCGGCGCTCGTCGCGTACTATCCGAATCCGGCCTACGAGGCCCGGCTGTTCGGCGAAGTGCGCCGCCGGCCGGGCTATCTTGCGTCGCTGGACCTCGACGTCTACCGGCTGCGGCGCGCGACCGGCACGCTGACGACGGCGGACCAGTACATGGAGATGACCCAGCTTGCACTCGTCGCCGGGCTGCCGGCGGAGGCGAAGCAGGTGATCGACCAGGGCTTTGCGTCCGGCGTGCTTGGCCGCGGCGAGCAGGCTGCGCGTCAGAAACGGCTGCAGGTGCTGGTGATACGGCGTCTTCAAGGGCAGCAAGACGGCGGCCGTGCGCCGGTGGACCCGCTCGACGGTGCCCTCGATCTCGTGTTCGCGGGCCGGTCGCAGCAAGGGATCGAGGCGATGAAGGCCGGGGTGGCGAACGGAACTCCGCATCCGGATGCGGCCAGGCTGCGGCTCGGCGAAGCTTACTACTACGCAGGGCAGAAGGAGCGTGCGATACAGGTGTTTCGCACCGTGAAGGGAACCGACGGCTCGGCCGAGCTTGCGAGCCTGTGGGCACTCATAGCGGGTAGATGAACGTCGTGGTTCGCGGCCGCGCGGGCCTGCACGGCCATCCCCTGCGATACGGCCATCACGAACGCAGCCAGCGTCGCGCAGTCCGCCGAGCGAGGCAGATCGCCGTCCTTCTTCGCCCGTTCCAGCCGCTTGCGCAGCGCCTCCTGTGACGCCGTTCGCCGAACAATCTGCCGGTGCCGCTGTTCGGTAAGCTGGCCGGGAAATCCAAGGACCAGATCAACCGCGAGCTGAAGGCGGGCAAGCTGCTGTCGATCAGCCTGGGCAACCGGGGGCAGCGGGTTCCCGACTGGCAACTGGTGCCGCTCAAGCACAAGCTGGCTCAGGTGCTCATGAACCAGTGCCCGGACGCGGATTCGTGGGACCTGTACCGCATGCTGACCCAGCCTCATCCCGACCTGGGGGATCGTGCGGCCATTGATGCGGTCACCCCGACCAACGTGCCCGCGGTCATTCGGGTCATCATGGGCGACTACCAGCGTCATGAGGATGCGCCCGAAGCGATTGCCATGCGGCCCATCCCCGAGGATGTGCGGTTGAGCGTCCGTCGGCTGGTGGATAGCGCTGTGGTGCTTGAGGGGGCCTAAACCATGGGTCGGCCTATGGGCGGAATGACGCTTCCGGCCATAGGCCCATCACCTTGCCCCTGTACCAGCAATTTGTAGTGCTCTGCGCTCGAAGCGCTCAGTCGCCGAGCCGGCTTGTCCATGAGGCCGTTGCAGGTACGTCACAATCTCGTAGGGGCCATCGGCGAGCGGCCGCATCGTGATCCCCCATCCATGGCCATGCTCGATGCGTGATTGTGCGGACACCCCGACGCCGTAGCCGGCCGCAACCCAAAGCGCCATCATCTCGAATGAAGACACCTGCTGGATGCTCTCCCGGTCCAGCGGCGTGAGCGAGGCCAGCCTCTCATCCAGCAGGGGACAAGCCTCGGCCTGCCAGCGGTAGATGGGGTAGTTCTGGAGGTCGGCGATGGTGAGCTTTGCTCGGTCGAGTAAATGGAATCGCGGCGGCATGGCAACTGCCAAGTTCTCAGTCCACAAAGGTTGTGTCTTGAGTGCCGGGTCGGTCGCCCCTTGGAGCGACAGCCCTGCGTCGTAGCGGCCTTCACGAAGCCCCTGAAGCAGGACGTCACCTGCGACCTCGAAGAACGCGAGCGCGACGCCTGGATCTTCCGCGCGTAGTCGCGCGAGAAGCGACGAAAGGTTTGATGAAGGTATACCAGGCGCTACCGCAAGCCTGAGACGTGGGGGCTGGCTGGTGGCTGCGCACATAAGAGCCCTCAAGAAAATTGGTCAATAAAACACAGCCATGATAACAATGAGTTAAATTTGACGTGGTTAAATTTTAGTCATTGCTTGACGCTTCTGCTAATGCAGAAGCGTACTGATCAACGAGGTCGCCCCCCAGGCACAACCAGATATGAAGCCGAACCAGCCCTGGCTTTCGGCAAAGCTGTGCGCGCGTTTCGCAAGGATCAGGACGTTGCCCAAGAAGAATTGGCTGCGCTGGCTGGGATCGAGCGCTCGCACATGGGCAAGATCGAGCGGGGGGAGCATATGCCCTCCTTGACCCTGATATTGAAGATTGGCACCGCGCTCGGAATCAGTGCGACAGAGTTGATGAGTGCCACTGAACGCAATCTCCAGGCCGGCAATGGGGCGTGAGGCGGCCAGGCAACGATGGATGCGTCAATCTGACCAGGGTCCGCGTAGGCGATCAATAAATCGCTCCAACGAAGCCAGCGAGCGGTCGCTATCGGGACGCAGCAGGTACGTGGTGATTACCGCGGAATCCAGGTCCAAGGAACGGATCACGACGTCCGGCCGTTGGCTTGCCGTATTTTCGTTG
This sequence comes from Paraburkholderia sp. JPY465, assembly GCF_050436725.1. Classification (NCBI taxonomy): domain Bacteria; kingdom Pseudomonadati; phylum Pseudomonadota; class Betaproteobacteria; order Burkholderiales; family Burkholderiaceae; genus Paraburkholderia; species Paraburkholderia sp. JPY465. The sequence continues at coordinate 1,703,995 of NZ_JBNDMT010000003.1, read as the reverse complement.
CCGTCATGAAGCCGATGCCGTAGCCGGCGCCGACCAAGGTGAGCATCATGTCCAGCGAGGATACCTCCTCCACGACATTGAGCTTATGCTCTACCGCCTGCAGCACTCGAGTCAGTTCGCGACAGTAGCCTTCGCACGCTTGCGGATCGCAAAACACTAGGGGATGGCCCCGAAGTTCGTGGAGTGGAACCTTCTTGTGGGCGAGCAGCGCGTGCCGGGCTGGTACAGCGATGACCAGCGGATCTTGCCAGATGGGTTCGGCAACGATGCCGTCGCCGACATCCGCTGTATGCGCGAACCCGATCGTGAAATCGCCCGATCTTAAACCCCGTAGTTGGTCGGCCAATGGCACTTCAGACATGCGTATCTCGACTTCCGGCTCTTCTGCGCGGCACCGGGCCAGGAACGCAGAAAGCCTCGGATCAGTCGCACCATCGGATACTGCAATTCGCAGGCTGCCCCGCAGCCCCGATGCAACGGCCTTGGCGTTCTCCCGGGCTTGCTCCAGGACAGTGAAAAGTCGGCGAGTGTCCTGCAAAAAAGCGGCACCGGCTGCGGTCAAACGGGTGCCCCTGCGATCCCTATCGAAAAGCACGACGCCCAGTTCATCCTCTAACTCCTTGATCGCCCGGGACAATGGTGGCTGCTCGATATGCAGTCTCTCCGCGGCCCGCGTGAAATGCAGCTCCTCGGCCAACGCGACAAAGCAACGCAGGTGTCGCAATTCCATGGAGCGGCCTCCTTCAGATGTGATCCCTTAGAAGCTTGCTGCGCTCAAGGGCATCTAAGGCGACTGTGAAACAAGGAAGAGAACGCCTTGTGTCCAGGCGCCTCCAAAAAGTCTTGGAAACTAGTGTTATGAATTTACACAGCCATACACGCTGGCACCAGATGGAAAGGTGCGAATGCAGCCATGAGCAACTTTCATGAATCTCGGCGGCGGCTGCCTGCTCTAAGCGGCTTGATGCAAGTCCGTCGTGCCTGTCATGCACCGTCCAAGGTCAATCTACGCTGACCGACCATCTGGTATAGCCTCGGATCGCGTCATCGATCCAGATTGGTTCGCCGATCCTAGGAGTCACGAGTCGAAAGCTCCGCTCTTCGCTGGCGGCCGCGATCCGCTTGAGTCGTCCGTCCCAAGGATGGACGCCCATGGCGAACCGCCCGACGTGCGCAGGCAGCAGCACCTTGGCATGCAACAACTCTGCGGCATCGGCGGTCTGCTCAGATGTCATGTGCCGGCGAGCCAGCGTATGTCGCTGCCGTTCATCACAACCCGGCCCACTACGCCGCAGTCCGTCTATCGACGGCATAGCGCATCCATACGATGTCGGCAGCAAGAGTTTCAACGGAAAGCAGGCGGAGAGTGCGCCCGGCCGCGGGTAACTCATTGGCCGATTTGCCGTGGTACTCGAAGATGCTGGGTATGCCAGCCAGACCATCGATGCCGGGATACACCAATAAGCTGATCTCATCGATCAGATCGGCCTTCAGGAATGCCCCGTTGATCGTGCCACCTCCTTCCAGGAGCACGGTCTCGATGCCAAACTCATCGCCAAGTGTTGCCATGGCCGTGTGCAGATCCTGGCCGTCGGCGCCAGCGAATAGATAGGACACCCCGTCGTTGCGCAACTCTGCCAGGTACTCGTCCGATACCTGCTCACCCAGTATCGCTACCAGATGCTCAGCCCCGACATGAGCTGTGCCGTAGTGGAGCTTTCCGGCAGGATCGACGGCAGCCGCGACGGCACGATCCCCGCGGTTCCCGATGTAGGTGCTGCGGGCGCTTGACGTGGCGGCAGCGCCATGCGAGCGAGCGGTCCCACTGACCATATCGGCCATGGTCTTGCGGCCGACGATCCACCCCTGTGCGTTCAACCGTTGTGCGGCTTCGTCATAGACCGAGAGGATGGTGCCTGGCTCCGCTTCTTCGGGAAGTGGGGTCCAGCGATCAGATAGGAGTCTGCCGTCAATAGAGCCGATCATGTGACAGATGATTTTCGGGCGCATGTGCGTTCTCGATTCGATGGATGCAGGTCAAGACAGCGTCCATCCATCAATGGTTGGTTCCAGCGGCGGGCTTGCCCAAGGGATACGTCTCCCAGAGCTGGCGAGCACAGATCAGCCAAGGGCGCACATGCTGCCGGACTGTGAATGTCTTGACATTGTGGCAAGAGATCAGTAAGGGGATAAGCTGGTATAATAAGAATACACTCATGAAGGAGTTTCATGAATGCCTCGTGACAACTACAGCGGCTTGCTCGCCTTCGTGACCGTTGCTCGTGAAGGCAATTTCACTCGCGCGGCAGCTCGATTGGGTGTCTCTCAGTCGGCGTTGAGCCATAGCATTCGAACGCTTGAAACCAATCTCGGCATTCGACTGCTGACACGGACGACTCGCAATGTTTCGCCCACGGAGGCCGGTGAACGCCTTTATCGGAACATCGCCCCACAGATGGCCGAGATCGATAACCAGGTACAGGCGCTCAGTGAATTCCGGGATAAACCTACTGGAACCATCCGCATTACAGCAACTGACTATGCGATCAAGACGATTCTTTGGCCGACGCTTGTGAAGTTTCTTCCAAAGTATCCTGATATCAAGGTTGAGTTAGTCAGCGACTATTCGATGAGCGATATAGCGGCTGATCGCTACGACGCAGGTGTCCGCTTTGGCGAATCACTGGCGCAGGACATGATCGCAGTCAGGGTCGGCCCCGACATGCGCTTTGCGCTCGTGGCAACGAAGGGGTACCTTGCCAAGAACCCACCTCCCAAGACACCCCACGACCTGGTGCATCACCGATGCGTGAACCTGCGCCTGCCCACGCATGGTGGCCTGTACGCCTGGGAGTTCAAGAAAAAGGGAGGGCGAGAGTTCACTGTTCGTGTCGATGGCCAACTGGTTGTCAATAGCATCTATGAAGCTCTCGACGGAGCTCTTGCGGGATTCGGATTCGCATACATGCCAGAGCCCATGGTGGAATCGCATTGAACCGCCCCGGGTTTTCCGGAGACTCCACTTCTTGAGAAAATGGAGCTATGGAAAACACGAAGAAGAAATCCCCAAGATACTCGCCGGAAGTGCGTGAGCGGGCTGTGCGAATGGTGCTGGAACATCAAGGCGACCGGGAATCGCAATGGAAAGTGATCGCGTCGATTGCGGCGAAGTTTGGCTGCTCGGGCGAGACGCTGCGTAGCTGGGTGCGCAAGGAGGAGCGGGATCGGGGTTTGCGCCCGGGCACGAGTACGCAGGAGCAGGATCGGCTCAAGGAACTGGAGCGGGAAGTACGTGAGCTTCGGCAGGTCAATGAAATCCTGCGCAAGGCGTCAGCGTATTTCGCACAGGCGGAGCTCGACCGCCGACCGAAGTGATGATCACGTTCATCGATGATCACCGGCACGTCTACGGGGTCGAGCCGATCTGCAGGGTGCTGCCAATCGCACCGTCGACGTACTACACCCATGTGGCTCGCCGCGCCAATCCTGACCTGGTGCCGCCGCGGGCCCAGCGTGACAGGATGCTCAAGGATGAGATCCGGCGCGCGTGGGAAGAAAACTTCCAGGTCTATGGCGCAGACAAGGTCTGGACGCAATTGAAGCGCGAAGGCATTGTCGTGGCGCGCTGCACGGTCGAGCGGCTGATGAAGCAGATGGGCCTGCGCGGCGTGGTGCGGGGCAAGACGGTACGTACGACAGTGAGCGATGGTTCGACGCCGTGCCCGAAGGATCTGGTGAAGCGGCAATTCACGGCCGAACGGCCCAATGCGCTGTGGGTTTCAGATTTTACCTATGTATCGAGCTGGCAGGGCTTCGTCTATGTCGCGTTCATCATCGACGTGTTCGCCCGACGCATTGTCGGCTGGCGCGTGTCGAGCTCGGCGCGCACGGACTTCGTTCTGGACGCACTGGAGCAGGCCTTGTACGAACGACAGCCGGCGCAGCAGGACGGGCTGATCCATCACAGCGACCGCGGCGTGCAATACGTATCGATCCGCTATACGGATCGGCTGGTCGAGGCGGGCATCGAGCCGTCGGTGGGCAGCGTGGGCGACTCCTACGATAACGCACTGGCTGAAACGATCAACGGCTTGTACAAGGCAGAGGTCATCCATCGCCTCGGACCGTGGCGCAATCTGCAGGCCGTTGAAATGGCGACGCTCGAATGGGTGGACTGGTTCAACAATCGTCGGCTCTTCGGCCCCATCGGCAACATTCCACCCGCGCAGGCCGAAGCCGCTTATTATGCAAATCTCGCTGGGTCTGCCGCCGTGGCATGACTCAAGCAAAATAGTCTCCGGGAAACCCGGGGCGGTTCACATGTTGCGAAGGGGCGTCTCGTGCGAATCCTTGAGGACTGGTGCCCTCTCTGGTCGGGTTATCACTTGTACTACCCCAGTAGAAGGCAGCCCTCGCAAGCCATGAAGCTGTTCATCGAAGAACTGCGCTACCAACCCTAGTTCCCTCTCTTGACCGTGGCATGCCGAGTATTGAGCAAGCAAAATGCGATGTCGCCCGTGCCGAGCACAGCAAACAAGCTCGGTTGCTGCACGAACTGCACGCAAATTGCTCATACGTCCTCACGCCCGGTTATCTTTGTTGAAGTCGATGACGAAACGGTACTTGACGTCCTTCTTCTTGATACGTTCGAAGGCTTCATCGATTCGGTTTGGCTGAATCAGCTCGACATCCGCCCCAATATTTCTGCTCGCGCAATAGTTGATGAACTCCTGCGTTTCAGCCATGCCTCCCATCAAGGACGCGGAGACGTTTCGACGCTGAAGCCAGAGGCCAGAACCTCGTACGTCTTCGATAGGTTCGCGAGCCCCGACGATGACAAGCGTTCCATCAAGTCTCAGCATGTTCGTAAATGGATGAGTTGGGACGGCCTGAGGGACGGTGGAGATCAGAAGGTCAAACTGGTTCGTAAAGGGCTCCAGGCTCGCCGCGTCCGACCACATGACAGCACGCTCCGCGCCTAGGCGCTTCGCATCGCTGACCTTGAACTCGGTTGTTGTAAAAACGGTCACATTCGCTTTTCGAGCTGCGGCGAGCTTGACGGCCAGATGCCCCAGCCCCCCCAGCCCAATGACGCCAACACGTTGCCCGGCTTTGAGGTTCCAGTGCTGCATGGGAGAGAAGGTAGTGATGCCGGCACACATGAGGGGAGCCGCAGCCGCCAGGTTCATGCCGGGGGGGATGTGCACGGTAAAACGCTCAGGGATGACGACCCGTTCTGAGTAGCCGCCGTAGTTATATCCACCAGAGATTTTGTCTGGCGAGTTGAAATTGAGCGTCCATCCCTTCAGGCAATACTGCTCCAAGTCGGCCAAGCAGTTATCGCACGTTCCGCAGGAGTCAATCATCGCTCCTGCGCCGGCAATGTCACCAACCTTGAGCTTCTTCACAGCGCTCCCAACAGCGACCACGCGCCCAATGATTTCGTGGCCGGGAACGCATGGATAATTTGTCGCGGGGTATGGAGGGCCCCATTCTTGTCGCGCAATATGAATATCCGAGTGGCACACTGCGCAGTACATGATGTCGACGAGCACATCGTTGGGACGCACCGCACGTCGGGGAATTTGAATGGCTCGGAATGGTGCGTTGGGGCTGGCATTTCCGTAGGCGCGCACCTTGGAAGCAGCTCCAGATATAGGCGTGCTCGCTGACTCCTGGGAGGGTGCTGCGTTGGCCCCCCCGACGAAAGGTGCGGCCATGAGGCCGACTGCGCTGCTCAACAGGACTTTCCGGCGGCCGGGGAGCAATAGTTCTTCGGTATGCGTGATGTCGCCACAGTTTTGGCACATGACTACCTCTCAGGTTTGATATCGTTGAAACAACGAGTCCTCAGTCCATCAGTCCTCATCGACTTCAAGCGCGAGCCCCGAAACCTCAACTGCTCTTGTGCGGCTGTGTGACGGCTGGACGTTGTATGAGGCGAACAGCTATGCCGGCAGTGCATAACACGACAACCGCGCTGGCGATAAACACCGCCCCCAAGCCCGCCTGCCCGGCGATCCAACCCAGGGCCGGGCTTCCGATCGCCATAGCCACATCAAGAAACGCCGTATATATGCCCATGGCAATGCCACGATTCTCTGGCGACGTTCCCCGCACGGCTTCCACGCCCAGCCCTGGATAGACCAGCGAATAGCCAAAGCCGGCAATCGCTGCCCCAGCAGACGCAATCATGGGGTTGCGGGCGAGCCACATGAACACAAGGCCGGCCGTCTGGACGAGCACGAACACCAGAGCGACCTTCGCGCCGCCGAATCTGTCGGGCAGGTGCCCGGCGATCATGCGTGACACGATGAGGGCCGCACCAAAGGCCGTGAAGGCGAGCCAGATCGGTTGCCAGTGCTGCTCGGCGTAGAACAACGAGCTGAACGCCAGGATGGCGCAGTAGCCGATGCTGGCCGTGGCGGCACCGAGGCCCGGCAACCACACGGAGCCCATCACGGACTTCAGGGCGGAATTGGCCTTATGCGGGTGCGGCGGCAGGGCTGGCAGGCGCCACAGGCCGCCAAGCACGAGAAGCGGCAGCATTGTCGTCACGAGAGCAATCGAGGTGAAGCCAAAGGATGAGAACATCATGGTGCCGAACGGGCCGCCGAAGGCCATGGCGGCGAACATCGCCGTGCCGACCCAGGCGATCACCTTGCCCGCGTGGCCCTTATCGACCAAGCCTAGTCCCCAACTGACGCCGCCGGTGATGATGAAGCTCTCTGCGCCGCCGAGCAGCGCACGGCCCACCAGCAGGATCGAAACCGACACCACGGGCATGCCGACGAAGGCCAGCGACAGCAGGTAGAGCAGGCCCGAGACCGCCGCCGCAATGAGGCCGGTGACGACGCCACGCTTGGCGCCGTACTTGTCCGAGAAGGAGCCCGCCCATACGCGGGAAACGAGCGAGGCGGCGAACTGCGCGCCGGCAACAAGGCCGACCACGAAGGTGCCATAGCCGAGGTCGCTCCTGACGTGCAGGGGGAGCACCGGAAGCGCCAGGCCGATGATGAGAAAGCCCGCCAGCACCGCGGCCATGATGGGCCAAAGGACGCCGAGGACCGAGGAACTGGATGAATCCGAAGGATGGGGTGTGCTGTCTGTCATGAAAGATTCCTGTACGCGGTTCAGTCAAGCCCAATGCCGTTGGCTGCGGCAACCGTTCAGCCAACGCGTTGACTATCGGCTCGTAGCGAACCCTGCTGCAAAGCGAGGCAGTGCGAGAAGCTGCTGCCATGACGCCTATTTTTGCGACAGTCGGACTATTTTGGAAGATGGCACAGTTTGAAAGCAGCCATGAGGAACTTTCATGATTTCCTTGGAGGAGCCCCTCTCATCGCAGAGATTCGCCAGCGTGTCGAATTCGGTTCAAGGGATAAACCGCGATCCGAATTGAATCCTGTGCGCTGAACGGCAAACTGCCTGCGCGGACTGCGCCGCCAGGCCGGCAGCGTAAAAAGCTGCGCTTGGGTCAATCCTTCAGAAGCTCGAATGTGACGTCGGTGTTGCCCGTGCGGCCGAGCACTTCCACGCCGGCGTCGATGCGTCCAACCTTCTGCAAGTCGCTGATGCGCTCGCCGTTCTGCGCGTACATGATGACGAAGCTGTGGCGCGGCGCCCAATAGACGATCTCGCCAACCTCGTAGCCGCTGGTCCGTTTCTCGTTGGCGGGCAACGGCTCGGGGAACCGATAGACCAGCTCGCGCGAGTACAGATCCATCATCGGCACGGTCAGCGGAAACTTCGCCACAAGCGCCCGCCGTGGTGGCGTTGTCAATGAACGTCGCGGTAAGCACATGCTTGCCCGCCGTCACCTTGACTTTGAGGCCACTGCTGCTACCACCGCCACCACCTTCAGCGGCCATGACCGACATCGGCAGCGCGGCCATGAGCGTCATCGCCAGCATTTTCATTTTCAGCATTGCCCTGCTCCTGACTTAGTTTGTCGGCCCAGGCGGCTCTCGGAAGTGCCGCCTGGTGCCCTCGTGTGTCGCTGGCTTTACGCGGTGCTGCCGAGATGTTGGTTGAAGAACGCGGTCAGCTTCGCCCAGGGAATGATCTCGGTGCGGTCGTACAGGTCGATGCGGTTGGCGCCCGGGATGACGACCAGTTCCTTCGGCTCGGCGGCGATCTTGAACGCGGTCTCGGTGTAGCCGCGCGAGGGTGCGATTTCGCCGACCACGAATAGGATCGGGCGCGGCGAAATGGCCTCGATGCCATTGAACGGGTAGTAGTTCATGAACTTCGCGTAGGTCGCCGGGGTCGTCCTGCGGTCGTTGGAGGGCACCTTGCCGCGCGCAGTCTCATAGAAGTCTCGCGACTCCGCCGCTTCCAGGAACACGGGATCGTTTTGGCCCGGGCCGTAGATGGGCTGGCCGGTCTCGAACTCCTTCCAGCGGTTTGCCGCCGCGAGTTGGAGATCATTGCTGCGCGTTTCCAGCGTGCGTTCGCCCTTGATTCCCGTGCGGTAATACTCGCCCATGTCATACATACTTACGGTGGCGACAGCCTTGATACGCGGGTCGATCTTTGCCGCCGCGAGCGAGAAGCCGCCGCTGGCGCATACGCCGATCACGCCGATATTGTCGCGGGCCACGAAATCCCGCGTGCCCAGGAAGTCCACGGCCGCGCTGAAGTTCTCGACATAGACGTCGGGCAGCACGGCGCCGCGCGGTGTGCCGGCGCTCTGCCCCCAATAGGACTGGTCGAACGTCAGGGTCACAAAGCCTTGTTCGGTCATCTTGGTGGCGTACAGGTTGGCGGCCTGCTGCCGGACCGCACCGTAGGGGTGGCCGACCACAAGGGCGGGAGACTTCTTGCTCCGGTCCAGGCGCTTGGGCGTGAACAGCGTGCCGACGACTTCCAGGCCGTAGGCGTTCTTGTAGCGAACCTCCTGGCTGTCCACATCGCTGCTCTTGTAGAAATTGTTCGCGCCGCGAGACATGTCGGGGCCAGCCGCGTAGGCAATACCCGGCCCGCCGGCCAGCGCAACAGCGGCCAGGGTGGCGCCACCGGCCAGCACCTTACGGCGTTCCGGCGATTGCAGATCGGGTTGATCGAAAGTGGTGTTGGTATGGGACATGGATAGTTTCCTTTCAGCGATGACTTGTTTGATCAGCCGATGCCACGAGCGTCAGCGTTCGGCTCGCCGGCTTGCGCCAGCAGCGCGAGGATGCTCGCGTCGAACGCGGCATCGCGCGCTTCGGACATCGACGCGGCATGGCGCAGGGCTGATTCCGCCTGGCTCACCTTTGCACTGCGCATCCGGTCGAGCGTGAACACGAAATCGTTGTTGCCCTGCGCCTTGTGACAGCCCATGCAGCGGCTCACGTTCTCCGACCGATTGACGGTGCGGTCAGGCTGGAAGGACTGAAACTCCCAGTCGCCATTCCGCACGTCCTGGGCATACCGCTCGCCCCAGCCCGTGCGCTTTTCCATGACGATGTAGCGAAACAGGCGACCGTCGCGATAGTCCTCCATCGTGATGATGGTGCCGCTGGGCAGTGGCTGGCCCTTCTTCGCGGCCTCGATGGCTTCGCGGTTGGCGTAGATTTCTTCCCGGATGTTGCCGCGCTCAACGGTGGTGTAGTGGATGCCGTCCTTGTAGTTCGCGGGGAACGCCACGCGGTCGTTGCCCTGCGCCAACGCGAAGGTGGCTGCGGCAGCCGTCGTCACAAGAGCTGCGGACATGATGGTTCGCATCTTCACGCTGGCACTCCTTTCTGATCCGATTGCTGATGCGGTTTGTCAGCCGGGACGCTTGGCGAACACGTCCTTGACCACCGGCATGGCGGAGAACACGTTCGGCCAGCCGGCGTAGTAGGCCAACTGCGTCAGGGCTTCGGAGACTTCGCCTCGGGTCAGCCCGTTGTCCATGGCCTTGTTCAGATGCACCGGGACCTGGGCTACTTGGCCGACGGCGATCAGCGCGCTCACCGTGACCAGGCCACGGTCGCGCAGGCTCAGGCCGGGGCGTAGCCACAGGTCGCGGAACAGCACGTTGGTGGTGGCTTCCACCACGCCGGGGGCGACGGCGCCGAAGTTCGATTCGACACGCTCTGCGCGGGCAGCTTCGGACTTCTCATCGAGTGGCAGCAGCCCGCCCTGAGCGGCGGGCAACTGGCCGGCGTCGATGCCGTGCTGGGCAAATACGGCCTTGGCCGCCGGCACGGCGCTCATGGCGTTGCCCATGCCCGAGTAGAAGGCTAGGTGCGTGATGATCTCGGACACCTCGCCGGGCTTGACGCCGTTCTGCAATGCCAACTCGATCTGGTTTTCCAGCTCGTCCTTTTGGTTGCGCGCGATCAGCGTCGTCAGGGTGACGATGCTGCGGTCGCGGCGTGACAGGCCAGGCCGGTTCCAGAGTTCGGCGTCGATTGTCTGGCTGGTGAAGCGGGCCAGTCCCGGAGAGACGGCGTGAATATCCTCCACCGACGGACCCGTCGTGCGGGGTGTGGTCTTGTTCATGGATGTTCCCTGCGTACTGGCGCATGCCGAGAGCAGCAGCGCAACGGCGATGGTGGAGACGGTGGCGAGCAGACGGCGCGATTTCATGTCGTTGCCTTTCATCAAACGGATCGGAACGGCGCGATCACGGTTTGCGATAGTCGGTGTCGCTCACTTGCTCCATCCACGTGACGTTCTTGCCGTCGTGGTAGGGCGTGATCCCGATATGGCTCATGCTGGTCTTGTCGGTCGCGCCATGCCAGTGTTTGACGCCTGCTGGAATCCAGATCGCATCGCCAGCCTTGATTTCCTGCACGGCCTGGCCTTGCTGCTGAATCCAGCCCTTGCCGGCCGTCACGTACAGCCATTGGCCTGCGGGATGCGAGTGCCATGCGGTGCGGGCGCCAGGCGCGAAGCTGACCAGGCCCGAGCCGAAGGAGGCCACGCTGCTCTTGGTGGTCAATCCGTCCAGCAATACCCGGCCCTCGAACTGCGAGGAATCGGCATTGCGCGTCGGGGTCGAACCGTTCGCGTTGATCTCGATGTTTTGTGCCTGCGCAGACGCGGCTGCGACAGAGGCCGCAATGCCGGCACTCGCCAAAAGTTTCTTCATAGCGGTTCCTTCCAAGACGGGTTGCAAGTGGGTCAGCTCTCGCTCAACAACCGATAGAGCCGTAGCGCCGGAAGTGGCTACATGTGCCCGTCGAAAAACAGGGCATCAGAGCGCGGGGCCGAGGTTGAGCAGCGTTACGGAAGAGCGACCGCATCCTGCTTCACTCCGACACGAACCGATCAAGTTCCGACGGGGGCTGGGAGGGGATTGAGGGAGCTATACGTTCGGAAGTCTGGCAGAGAAATTACCCTCTGTTAACGGCCGAAATGCGAATGCAGCCATGAGGCCGTTTCATGAATCTAGCCGCTTCGGCGAGAGTCTATTGATAGTTGTAGCCGACTAAGAATCTTAGCGGCTGGTACTGCATGCCAGTGTTTACGCTGCCTGCGATCATGCAGGTGCATCGGTCATGAGGTCTTCTCATGACTGCAAGATTATTTTGGCTATTTACGGGTGAAAAAGGACGTACTGTAATGAAGGCATCCCCAACTCATGGAGGCGTTTATGAACGATAGCTTTGCTGGCAAAGTCGCACTGGTCACAGGCGCGAGCGCGGGTATCGGCCTAGCCACCGCGAAGGCGTTTGCAGAGGCCGGCGCGCGCGTCGTCCTGGCGGCCCATGACAAAGACAAGCTGCAAGAGGCCGCGGACTCGCTGAGCGCGAAGGGCCATGAAGTGCTCGCCATTACATGCGACGTCGCCGACGAGGCGCAGGTTAAGGCGATGGTCGAGCAAACGGTCCAGCAGTTCGGCCGCCTCGATGCTGCCTACAACAATGCCGGTATCCAGAGCCCAGTGGCGGAGACGGCAGATGCGGATGGTAAGGAGTTCGATCGCGTCCAGGCCGTGAACCTTCGCGGGGTTTGGAGCTGCATGAAGTACGAGCTGATCCAGATGCGTCTGCAAGGGAGCGGCGCCATCGTGAACTGCTCCTCCATGGGCGGCCTGATCGGCATCGCCGGGCGTGCTGCCTACCACGCTTCCAAACACGGCGTGATCGGCCTGACCAAGAGCGCTGCTCTGGAGTACGCGGCAAGAGGTATCCGCATCAACGCTGTCTGCCCCGGGATTATCGAAACGCCCATGGTCAGTCGCATGCTGAAGACGGAACCCGAGGCCATGGATATTTTGATGAAGGATCAGCCCATCGGGCGCCTGGGCCGGCCCGAGGAAATCGCTTCGGCGGTGCTCTGGCTGTGCAGTCCGGGAGCCAGCTTCGTCATCGGCCATGCGCTCGCTGTCGATGGCGGATACACCGCACGTTGAGCGTCGTGTGCGACCGGGTTATCACGAAGGCTCGCGCATGCGCGAACCGACCTCATAGGACATTGCAATCATGACAGAGAACATCAAGGACAAAGTGGTCGTCATCACGGGTGCGAGCAGCGGCCTGGGCGAATCGACCGCGCGACTGCTGGCACAGAACGGTGCGAAGCTGATCCTGGCGGCACGCCGGCTGGATCGGCTTCAAGCCTTGGCCCACGAACTGGGTCTCGGAGACGATGCGACCGTGAAAGTGGACGTCACCGACCGCAAGCAGGTCGAGGTACTGATAGCGCATGCGGTGAAAGTGCACGGGCGGGTTGACGTGCTTCTCAACAACGCGGGCTTGATGCCCAGCTCGATGCTGGAGAGCCTGCACATCGACGAGTGGGATCGCATGATCGACGTGAACATCAAGGGCGTACTTTATGGCATCGCCGCGGCTCTGCCTTTGATGAAGCGCCAGATGAGCGGCCATATCATCAACGTCTCTTCGGTGGCGGGCCACAAGGTGGGCCCCGGGGGCGCGGTGTATGCCGCCACCAAACATGCCGTGCGGGTCATCTCCGAAGGACTGCGGCAAGAAGTGAAGCCATACAACATCCGCACGACCATCATCTCTCCCGGTGCGGTGGCGACGAACCTGATCGACACCATCACCGATCCGGCTATCGCAGCCAACATGAAAAAAACCTACGAGAAGGCCATTCCCGCGGATTCCTTCGCCCGCGTCGTTGCCTTTGCGATGAGCCAGCCCGAGGATGTGGACATCAACGAGGTGCTGTTCCGGCCCACCAGTCAGGCCTACTGATCGCGCGATCAGCGAGCAAGCACGGTAAGGCCCGAAAGGCGCGACCAATACATTTGTACGGCGCAATTCTTAACGGCCATTGATAAGGAGTTGAATGATGGACTATCGATACCTGGGGCGAAGTGCCTTAAAGGTCTCTCCGCTTTGCCTCGGAGCGATGATGTTCGGCGGCGAAACGGACGAGGATGTGGCACGGCGCATCATCGCCAAGGCTGCGGGCCAAGGCGTTAACTTCATCGACACGGCGGACGTCTATCACGCGGGTCGATCGGAGGAGATCGTTGGGCGTGCCATCGCGGCGGACCGCGACCGCTGGGTCGTGGCGACGAAATTCGGCTTCGCGGCGAACACCAACGGAGGACCTAACCAGCAGGGCCAGTCGCGTAAGTGGATCACCCAATCCGTGGAAGCCAGCCTGAAGCGTCTGAATACGGACTATATCGACTTGCTTTACTTCCATCGCGCGATTCCCGGCGTTCCGCTCGAAGAAGGTGTGCGCGCTGTCGGCGACCTGATCCGCCAGGGCAAGGTGCGCTACTTCGGTGTCTCCAACTTCAAGGGCTGGCGCATCGCCGAAATCGTTCGTTTAGCGGACCAACTTGGCATTGACCGTCCGGTGGCCAGCGAGCCGTTGTACAACCTCGCGGATCGCACCGCGGAAGTGGAGCAATTGCCGGCCGCAGGTCACTACGGGCTGGGAACGGTGCCCTACAGCCCGCTTGCCCGAGGTGTTCTTACAGGGAAGTACGGGGTGGATCTAGCCCCGCCGCCCGACAGCCGGGCGGGCCGGGGCGACAAGCGCATCCAGCAGACTGAGTGGAGACCAGAATCCCTGGCGATCGCGCAGAAGGTTGCAGCCTATGCCGCCGAGCGAGGAACTGATTCGATCGCCTTCGCATTGGCATGGGTGCTGCACAACCGATTGGTCAGCTCGGTCATTGCCGGGCCTCGCACGGAGGCGCACTGGGACGGGTACATCAAGGCGCTCGATCTGCAGATAAGGCCCGAAGATGAGGCGTTCGTGAACGGCTTGGTGCCTCCAGGTCATGTTTCGACCCAGGGCTATACCGATCCAGGCTACCCAGTCGAGGGCCGTGTGGTCATGTAGTTCAACCGCCGATATGAGGGTCGCAAGATTAAAGATTGCACCAATGAGCTTTACTCATAGGTGCAATCAAACTCTGTGTCTAATACGCAAGCATATCTGCACTTAAAGTCTTGTTTTACGTCTAGCAGGCTGTTGAAAAACGCCTTGCCGGCTTTGAGCACTTCGTTTCATCGAGTCGCTGCGCCGATTTGATTGATGTCGGTTTAATGCTCGAAGCCTTTCATTCAAGTGGATGCAATGCCATTTCCTCGCTGCCTGTCGCTCCTATGCCGCTTTCGCGGCGAGCGTGCGCATGCGAGTCAGGTTGTAGGCCGCCTGAGTCAACAGGAAGAGCTGGTCAACTCGTTGCAGGCCCCGAAACGTCGCCTGCCGAATCCTGCCAACCGTCTTGCTCCAGCCAAAGACCTGCTCAATGCATTTGCGCTTGCGCTGACTGACCGCATAGCCGGCCCAGCGCGTTGTGCGTCCGTCGATGGCGGAGCCACCCGCGCGGCCATTGTTTTGCGCAACATGTGGCGTCACGCCGTGTGCGCGGCACGTCGCCACGAAGCCGGCCGTGTCGTAGTTCTTGTCTGCACCTACCGTAATCGACGTATCGGCAAACTGCGCAGCGTCCGCAAGCATTTCAGCTGCTATGTCCCGCTCGGCTGTGCCATTCGCCTGCGTCACCTGTGCGTTCACCACGAGGCCGTGTCGGTTATCAGTCAGCACGTGCCCCATGTAGCAAAGCATCGCGCCCGTGCCACGACTCTTGCGAAACAGCCGGGCCTGACTGTCCGTGCTGGATTCATGCGTGTCGTTGCTACGCTTCTCGCCATGCCAGTTCTCGTGAGAGCCGGCACCGCCGTTAGGCGGCGAGTCGTCATCCGACTTCGCCTTCGGCAGAAAGCTCTTGTGTCCGGCCCAAGCCTGAATGAGTGTGCCGTCGACGCTGAAATGCTCGCCCGACAGGTGGCCACGCACGCGTGCTGTCTCGACCGTCTCATTGAACAGACTGACCATGACATCATGGGCCATCAGTCGGTCGCGGTTCTTACTGAAGGTGGAGTGGTCCCAAACAACATCGTCCATCGCCAGTCCGACGAACCAGCGGAACAGCATGTTGTAGGAGATTTGCTCCATCAGCATGCGTTCGCTGCGAATCGAATACAGCACCTGCAACAGCAGTGCGCGAATCAGCTTCTCCGGCGCAATACTTGGGCGTCCGCCCTTCGCGTCGCTCTCGTACATGCGCGAAAAGACCGAATCCATGCGAGTGAGCGCTTCGTTCAGCCACAGCCGAATCGGTCGCAACGGGTGATTGGCCGGAACCAAGTCATCGAGCCTGGACATCGTGAACATCGACTCTGTATAGCCGTCCGCTCCGCGCATCGCTTCAGTCTCAGTGTTGTTCGATTCTTCATTTCAACGTTTACCCCTCCCGCGCGGATGACGTGCGCGGGAGGTATTTCAACAGCCTGCTAGTGGGAGCAGACACGGTGCCTAATCGTTGATTCTGCTGGGATTTCATATTCGCAAGATTGGGGTTCGATCATGGTCAGCTTCACCACCAGAGCCGCGGCATTCTTTACGCTGCTTTCCTCCATCGCTCTGTCGTTTGTTCTTGCATCGCCGGCTTTGGCGCATCACGGATGGAGTTCATTCGACACACGCTATGCATATTTCGCATCGGGCACCATCACATATGTACGCTGGGGCAATCACCGTGGACTGCTTGAGCAGCGCGTCGTGCTTGTCCTGCAGCTCGCGAAGTTGGCGCTTGGACTGCTCCAAGGCGGATTTCAGCGCCAACTGTTCGACCAGCATGGCTTGCCCAGTCTCCAGCGAGATCACCGGATGGGCGATGCGTTCGCTGCGCGAGAATAGGAAGCCCGGCCGGTGCTCGGGGTAATGCTGGTGCATCCAGCGCTTCAGATCGATGTGGCGAACGGTGATATCAGGGGAGTCGATCGATGCGGCATCATGTGTCGTGATGCCGTTCTGACCGAAGGGCAGTTCCCCGTTAAGGATCCCATCGTAAATGCGGTCGGTGTACAGACGAAGCTCGCTCCAACGGGGGCAATCCAACGAGTTCGGTAGATTCCTTGGCGACGAGATCGAGGCCAGGATGACATGTTTGAACCGCAGCAGCCCAGCCCACCTAATGGAGGCTTCGATCGGGCGATAGAACACCTTGGACAGAGGTGGTTTGTCGTACATGCTCCCATCTCCTTCTAGGAGAACCACATAGCGACTCCTTTGGTGCCGACCTCATGGTCGGCCTGTGCAGAAGCGAGATCCGAGGTGCGCTCGTTCATTGGCTCAGTCGCGTTGCTACGGTTCGCGTTGCTCGTAGCCGGCACGTGTTCGGTGTGCAAAAATCGATGTATCTGTTGAGGGCAAAGCATCGGGTTGTGGACCCGACAGGGACGCTCACGCTATCAGGGTCGTAAGAAGTTGCGGCCTCTGCAAAACCGTTTGGGTATGACCTGATATGCCAACGGTCTCAAGGGACGCGAAGAGGAGGAAATTCCCATCCGACGTCCAGTCGGACGTAGCGAATGCGCTCCCGTCATGCTTATCCTGGCATCCTGATATACCCAAAAAGAATCGCGCGCCTAAGCATCATGGCTAGGGTGTGCGTTTCATTGACGCGGCCTGTGCCGGTGAGTGCCACAGTGTGCGGTGCGTGCACTTCCACGGTGGCATCCGAACTGCGCCGACATCGGCGACATCGGCGACATCGGAAGGCTGCTACCTGGTCGGCATCGCATTCGATGTGGAAGCAGACAACTAGGTGAGGTGTGGCGAGTTCGAGGCCGTCCGCATGGCGGTGTTGCCGTATGCGGCTCCGGTGCGGAGTGCACGTCTCTGGACGTCGTTGGATTTCTTTGGACGATCTTGTTGTCGGGGACCAAAAACAAGGCTACAATTGAGGTCTTCGCTGAGCACCTCGGCGAAGAAACTGTTCGGGAAACAACGACTTACGCGCCTAGTGCAAGTCTCGTCTCCGCCGCCTGTTGGCGCAATGCGTGCACGAGCCGGCGTGTGCCTTCCTTGCTCTGGCTCGAAACGAACACGCATTCGGCGTGACGCACGGCGAACGCCTGGCCGCGTCCTGACGATCCCGCCTGGAACAGGACCGGCGTGCGCTGCGGCGACGGTTCGCTCAGGTGATAGCCTTCGACGTCGTAATAACGGCCGTGATGGTCGAGCTTATGGACCTTCGACGGATCGGCGAACACGCGGCCCTCACGGTCACGCAACACGGCGTCGTCTTCCCAGCTTCCCTCCCACAGCTTGTACAGTACGTCGAGATATTCGTCGGCGCGGTCGTAGCGCTCGTCGTGCGGCGTCATCTCCCCGCGGCCCATCGCACGCGCCGCGCTGTCGAGATAGCCGGTAACGATGTTCCAGCCGATACGGCCTTCGGTCAGATGATCCAGCGTCGAGAAGCGGCGTGCGAGCAGATAGGGCGCCTCATAGGTGAGATTCACCGTGATGCCGAAGCCGAGGTGCCGCGTCGCGGCCGCCATCGCCGAGACCAGCATCATCGGATCGTTGACCGGCAGTTGTACCGATTCCTTCAGCGTGACGTTCGCCGATTGCTGATAGATGTCGTACACGCCGACGATGTCCGCGATGAACAGTCCATCGAACAGGCCGCGTTCCAGGAGCCGGGCGAGATCGGTCCAGTAGCCGAGTTTGCGATAGTCGGTCGAACGGTCGCGCGGGTGCGTCCACAGACCGTGATTGATGTGACCGACGCAGTTCATGGTGAACGCGTTCAGGATGATCTGCTTTTTGCTCATGGGGGAAAGTCGTGCGAAGCCGGAACGGGTCGTATCGGCGTGTCGCCTAGAACGCCGGGATGATCGCGCCTCGATAGCGCGCCAGAATGAACTGCTTCACTTCGGGAGACTGATAGGCGGCCACGAGCTGACGCACCCACGGCTTGTCGGCATCCTGTTCCCGCACCGCAATCAGGCATGCGTACACGCCTGAACCGTCCTCGACGAGGATCGTGTCTTTCGCTGGGTTCAGTCCCGCCTTGATCGCGTAATCCGCATTGACGGTGGTGGCGTCGAAATCGTCGAGCGTTCGCGGCAGTTGTGCGGCGTCGACTTCAGTGAAACGGAAATGCTTCGGATTGTCGGTAATGTCGAGCGGCGTCGCGTTGATGCCGGTAACCGGATCGATCCCTTGCCGCAGCTTGATCGCGCCGGATTTCTGGAGCAGCAGCAATACCCGGCTTTCATTGGCTGGATCGTTGGGGATACCGATCGTCGCGCCTTCCGGCAGGTCGGCGAACTTCCTGTAGCGTTTCGAATAGATGCCGATCGGGCCGATCCACGTACGCCCGATGCCGACGAGCTTGTAGCCGCGCGCGCGGATTTGCGAGGCAAGAAACGGCCGGTGCTGGTAGCTGTTCGCATCCAGGTCGCCGGCGTCGAGCGCCGCGTCGGGCTGGATGTAATCGTTGAATGCGACGATCTTGATGCGCATACCGTAGTCGCGCTCCGCGACTTTCTTTACCGCCTCGAAAATTTCCTCATGCGGTCCGCTCGTTACGCCGACCTTGAGCACGGGCGGCTCGGCGTGAGCCGGGCCGCTGACGACGATTGCAATAAACACCCAGCATAACGCACGAAAAAGCCGAAGAGAAGAGAGCGCCTGCACGATGGAGCGGTCCTTGCCATGGAGAGAGGAAAGACGGGTCATTCTATGGACGGGCGCTGGTTCTCCTAACCAATCCATTCACATATCCATATGCGGCCCGCCCGCCGTCAGCGGAGCGCTTGCTACAGCGCGCCGTGGCGCGGGGGGAGTGTGCCGTTCAGATAGTAGTTGCCCACCGCGTGATATTTCCATCGCACCGGATCGTGCAGCGTGTGGGTGCGAGCGTTGCGCCAGAAACGGTCGAGGCCGATATCGTCGAGCGTGGCCGCGGTGCCGGCCAGCTCGAACAGCCGGGAGCCGGCATCGAGCGATGCCGTGGTGGTCAGCACGCGCGCTTCGGCCACCGCCACCGATGCGGCGGCCACGGTCCCGGCATCCGGTACCGCCTGCGCGGCATCGACGAAGCGTGCCGCGCGTTTCAGCGATGCCTCGGCCGCGCGTATGCGAATCGCGATCTCGCCGAACTGCGCGATGGTTAGCGGATCGTCGACGGCGCGTTCGACCTTGGCATCGATCCACGGCCGCGAATGCTCGCGGACGAACGCGCGCGCTGCGTCGAATGCGCCGCGCGCCTGCCCGAGATCGATCGCCGCATGCATGATCTGCGCGAATGGGCCGATCGGAGTCGGCCGTTCGAGCGACGCCTGGAAGGGGACGATCCACGCGCCGTCGACGCGCACGCCGTCGAACTGCACCGATCCGCTGCCGGTCACGCGCTGGCCGAAACCGTCCCAGTCGTCGGTGATCGTCACGCCCGGAGAATGACGGGGCACGAAGACGAGATACTGGACGTCCTTGCCGCCTTCGTCCGCGACGACGAGCGTCGGAATCCAGTCGGCGAACAATGCGCCGGTACAGTAAAACTTGTGCCCGTCGATGCGCCAGCGCGAGCCGTCGCGAGCCAGTCGCGTGCGCCGCTTGAAATCCCGCGCGCCGATCTCCGCGAGTGCGTTGCCGAAGCGCTCGCCTTCGAGCACGCGCTCGTAGAAGTAGCGCTGCTGCGCGCGGCTGCCGCCGACGCGTAGCACTTCGAGCGCGTAGTAGTGATTCTGCGGAATCTGGCCGATCGAGCCGTCGGCGGCGGCTATCGTCGCGATGGTCCCGGCGACCGTGCCGCTCGAGACGCCCGGGCCACCGAACTCGCGCGGCACGGTGATCGTCCACAGTCCGCTGCCGACATAGGCGTCCAGCTCGGTCCACGGCAGGCGGCGTTCGCGGTCGCGCAGCGCTGCATCGGGGGCGAACCGATCGGCGAGGCGGCGCGCGGCTTCGAGCGCGGCGTTGTCGTCGGCAAGGCGTTCCGGAAACGCACGCTCACGGGCGTTCAACGACGGATCGGATGGGATTCCAACGGGTGACGGAGAGATCACGGTCAGTTCCACGAGTGGCGCGGGGGGAGCGCGCCGTTCAGATGGTAATTGCCGAGCAGATGCAGTTTCCAGCGTACCGGATCGTGCAGCGTATGAGTGCGAGCGTTGCGCCAGTGGCGGTCGAGATTGTGGGCGGCGCGCGTCGAAGAGGAGCCGGCGAGTTCGAACAGCTTTTCGCTCGCTTCGAGCGCGATGCGCGTCGTCAGGATCTTTGCTTCCGCCACAGCCACTGACGCACGTGCGCTTGCCGCATCGTCGATCGGCGTGCGCGCGATCTCGTCGAGCGTTTCGCCGGCCTCGCGCAGTACTTCGTGCGCGGCGTGCAGGTCGGTCTGCAGACGACCGACGTCCGCGATGATGTAAGGGTCGTCCACCGCGCGTTCGACGCCCGAATCGACCCATGGCCGCGCACGCTCGCGCACGAACGCGAGAGCGTCGGCGACGGCCGCTTCGGCGATGCCCTGGTCGATCGCCGCCTGCACGAGTTGCGAGGCGGGGCCGAAGATGCCGGGACGCTCGGCAAGTCGCCAGATCGGCAGAACGTTGTCGGGCTCCACCGGCACATTGTCGAATACGACGCTGCCGCTCGCGGTCGTGCGCTGTCCGATTGCGTTCCAGTCATCGATCACGGTGACGCCGCGCGCCTGCCGCGGCACCCAGACCTGCACGGCGTGGCCCGCGTCGTCGGTGGCGCGCGTCGGCAGCCAGTGTGCGAACAGCGAACCCGTCGAATAGAAGCGCCGCCCGCTCAGGCGCAAGCCCTCGGGTGTCGTGGTGAGCCCCGTCGTGCCCTGCACGATCGTGGCCGCGGCGGCCGAGCGACGCTCCGGCCCGGCGTTGCCCAGACGACGCCCGGCCAGCACTTCACCATAGAGCCGCCGCTTCTGCTCAACCGTGCCGACTTCGCGCAGTACCCCGAGCACGCCGAACTGATTTTGGGGGATCTGGCCGAACGCCGGATCGGCGGCGCTCAGGATCACAAACACTTCGGCGAGCGTTGTATAGGACACGTCGGCGCCGCCGAACTCGCGCGGCACGGTGATCGCGCCGAGGCCGCTTTCCGACCAGCGCTCCATTTCTTCCCACGGCAGTTGTCGCTCGCGGTCGCGCGTGGACGAGCCCGGCGCGACGAATTCGGCCAGCGCTCGAGCCGCGGCAAGCGCACCCGCGTCGTCGGCGATCAGGGCGACGCGCGTGGGGTCGGGCGGGCGGGGGAGCGAGCCTTGAGCTGGCGGAACGGCGAAATCTGGCATGGTCGGGCAGACGGGGCGGGAGTGGGCTGGCGCGACGCGGTTGGCAATGCGATGTGTCATTGAATCATCGACGGGGTGCGCTGGCTAACGAGTATTCGTGCAAAGCATATGAGCGCGATGCAGGACGGTTCGGGCAACCTGATGTGGGCAGGAATGTGGGTTCGCCGCGGCTCGTAACGATGGGAGCCTTACCTGGCGGGACTTCGCTGGTAATTGTTGCACTCAGTTGCCTTCCGCCAATTGGGCTTTTCCGGCCACTTTCAGACGCTCTTGGATTTTCCTGCAACTTCACGATTTTGGGTGGCTTCGCAGGTAATGCCGTGCTTGTCCAGTCCCGGTCTGCTCCACACAATTACGGGGCGGCGTCGCACAGTTCCACGCGCGGCTTTTGCGATCAATACGCATCTGGACAAGACCGGCCGGTTGTCGCGATCCATTACGTGCGTTATACAACACCGGGCCGTCGGCCGCGATTCCGTCGGCTCCGATGGGGTCGAAGGCGTCCCGATCAAGCCAGCGTCGCGTAACCCCTCGCAATCGCGTCGCGCTCGAGCAGCGCGACCTCTGCATAGTCGCTGTAGGCGAGCCGCGCAAACCCCCTCACACGCAACCGGCGCGCCCGTTCCGGGTCAGCGGACAACGCGGCGTCAAGCGCATCGCGCACGCGTGACAACCGCTCCGGGCCGAGCGCGCGCGACGCGATCAGCGGCAGCCCCGGCGCGCTCGCCGTGACCCCGATCACGCGCACCCGCTTCGCGAGATCGGGCAACTCGTCCTGCACGAACGCGAACGTCACGCAGTCGATCGCGGCCACATCGGCGCCTCCGTCCGCGACCGTACGCAACGAACGTAGATGCGATCCCGTCCGGACGGCGGATGCAAAAAAGCGTCCGCCGCGCGCGTGCGGTGCAACGGCGTGACGCAATGCGTTCATGCCGCTGTTCGAGTCGTCGTCGTTATACGCGGCGCGCAAACCGCGACAATCAGCCAGCCTGTCGATACCGTGCCCGCGGCCGCTCGCCCGCACGACGAGAACGCTGCGATAACGCGCGCCATTGCAGCCATGGGCGTCGAATATCGGTGCCGCGACCACATCGACGTGATCCCGCAGTTCATGTACGAGGGGATAACCGCAAGTCTGCGACAACAGCAGATCGCCGCGTCGCCAAAACTTGCGCAATTCTCTGAGCGGTTCGTCGAGCACTGACACCTCGTTCGCAGGATCTTCGCCGAACGCGAGCGTCGCGACATCCTGCGCGAACGTGCGCCACAGCGCGCCCAGTGTCGGCGTGACGTTGTACATCGGCAGCGCGGCGACCCAGTGCGTCGGCATTTCGCGTCCGTGTCGGGCCATGGTTCAGACGAGGTCGCCGGATCGGCGCGCGAGGCCGCCCGGATACGGCGGATGCACATGCGCCGGGTCCGCTGCCGCATCCCGCGAATGCCGCGTCACCTCGGTGGCGGGATACATCGCCGCGTCGAGCGGATGCTGCACCGGCTCCGCGCACCGGAATCCAAACTCCGCGAACCAGCGCCAATAACCATCGACGACAAAATGACCGTTGCGTGCGCAGTAATGGTCGCGCCGATCGAGATAAGCACGCCGCAGTGCAAACCACGGTACGCCCGGCAGATCGTGATGAACGAGATGATAGTTGTTGTTCAGGAACAGCATGCGCCATAACCACCCGGATTCGTTGATCACGCTGCGTTCGGCCACCGACACCGCGGGTCGATGCTCGCGAAACGAGCGCACCGCGCCGAGCGACAGCGCCGGGTACGTGACCCCTGCCAGAAAGCGCAACGGGCCAATGCCGCAATCGCGCTCCAGCCAGACCAGCAGCAGGGCAAGCAGTCCCAGGTGCGCGATCCACGTCCCCAGTTCGCGTCGATCACCGGCCGAAATCCTGCGGCATGCTTGCGTCAGCACGCCGGCGATGGCGAACGCGGGTCCTGTCGCGATGCGTCCGACAAACGTGTTGCGAAACCTCAGCAGGGTTTGCATCGGCGCAGACGTGGCACGCCATCGGCGCGACGACATGAAGTAGCTTTCGGGATCGTCGGGCGACGTCAGCCGCTCGTCGTCGTGATGGCGTAGATGCTCGGCGCGGTATAGCGGATACGGAAACCAGACGGCCAGCGGCGCGATGCCGAAAATCGCGTTGACGACCGGCCAGCGCGTCGGATGGCCGTGCACCAGTTCGTGCTGCAACGACGTGTACCACGTGGTCGCGAGCGCCAGGAGCACGGTGGTCGCCGGCAGGCCGAGTTGCCTTGCATGCAGCGCAATCCCGAACCAGCTTGCATGGACGGCGACGATCAGCAGCCACGTCGGCCATTCGCTGCGCCACAGCCACGACCTTGCACGCCGCAAAAGCGGCTCGCGCTGCGCGTCGTCGAGATAATGAGCCATTGGACCTTCGCCGGAGCGTGCGGATGAAAGTGCCGATACTACGTAGCCGCTGCGGCAAGGCGAAACAATCTGTCGCTCTTTGGAAAGCACCGTTTCCGCGATTTATATTTCATGCTCCCAGATATCTCGATGTCAGCGGCTTTGGTATATCGGCGGTCTATGGCCTCATCCGGCTTACCACGTTGAACACCCGGCAATCGGCCCGTGTCGCCGGAACGATCGCACGAGAGCCCGACAGTCGCCGCAACCCGACAGGCGGACGTCAGACGCCGGCGCGGATACGGTGGCCGACCGTCACTATCAGGGCTAGTAGCGCATCGATATCGGCGTCCGTCGTGCCAATTCGGTTTTAAAACGAAACTGATTGAATGTTATGGGTGTCTTATGGGTGGAAGTTTTAAAATGCAACTACATTGCGGGCCATGCAGGCCGGAAGACAGATGCCATGCCACGCCGTAAATCAGCCAGTGGGGGAACCTGCCCCGTCGCCCGTTCAGTGGCGGTGATCGGTGACCGCTGGTCGCTGCTGGTCCTGCGCGACGTCTTCGATGGCATTCATCGCTTCGGCGACATTCAGCGCAATCTGGGCGTCGCTCGCAATATTTTGTCCGATCGCCTCGGCCACCTGGTCGAGGAGGGGATTCTGGCGACCCGGCCGGCATCGGATGGCACCGCCTATCAGGAATACTTGTTGACGGCCAAGGGGGAACATCTGTTTCCTGTCGTCGTCGCCCTGCAGCAATGGGGCGAGCGGTATCTGTTCGGGCGTGGCGAACGCCATTCGACGCTGGTCGACAAGCGTACCGGCAGGCCGATTCCGTTCATGGCACCGACGGCGAAAGGCAGCACGGTGCTGATGCCGTCCGCAACCGAGGTTCGGCAAAAGTAGCGTGAAGTAACAGGCGATCGGCTTATCCGTCGTCCGTTCAGGATCACGGTGTCGTGCAGAACCCGGCGCGGGCGTTCGCGACGTTGCGGCCAACGTCGGGACTATTGCCTCGCGCGAATGACGGCGTCTGCCGCTTCGACGAAACCCGCGCCGCCGGGGCCACGCGTGATCCAGCGCGGCGGGACTGGAATCTGATGCAGGTACCGCGTTACGGTGCTGACGCCGACGGTATGCGTGAAGAACGCGAACATGGGCGCGTCGTTGATCGAATCGCCGCTGTAGAGGATGGCGTCGCGTTCGCGGTCGATATCGATGCCGTACTGTTCGGCAAGAATGCGACGCGTCATTAAAAGCTTGTCGTATCCGCCAAGCCAGCCAAGAATCCACAGGTTGTTGATCGTGACGTCGGCCCCCGCGCTTCTCAGCGCGCGGACAATCCGATCGCTGGCGGCAGGGTCGTCAGGCCGGGCAAAAGCAATGCTGCTCGACCTGAATGGCTGGTCTTCGGCGAACTGGGCGTCCGGCAGTTTCGTCATCACGGAGTCCGCAATTTCCCTGAGACGTTCGGAGACTTTGGCCCGTGATTCATCGGGATGCCAGTAACGCCGGACGACGCCATGTCCGGCTTCTGCCCGTGCGAAATACAATCCGCCGTTTTCTCCGATGACACCGTCGACCGGCCACATCCGGGCCATCTGATCGCACCAGCCTGCGGGTGCCGCGGTGACTGGAATGACGCGCACGCCGGCGGACTGAAGGCGTTCGAGCGAGGTATAGGTTCGGGCTGACAGCCTGCCCTGCCAGGTGAGGGTTTCGTCCATGTCTGTCAGGACGAAACGGACATGGCGGAATTCGTTGTCTGGTGCTTCGGAGAGTGCGCGCATGGATTCCCCGGATTCCTTGATGGTTCGCTATTCGGCCAATGTCGATTGGCCAATGGAGTATGACGTCATGGCCCGGATTGGATTCATGATTCTGTCATTTTTTTCCGGGCCGACATAGGTGCGGCGGGGAACGTAAGGCCATATTTGGTTAGCACGAAAACTTCCTTTGCACATCGACGTTGCGCGTTTAGCCTGTTCGCCTTTCATTGAGCACGTCGCCGTCGCGGCTGCCCGGGCAGGCCATGTCGCTGATCCAGCTTTCCAACGTAACCAAACGGTATGACGCGGCCGGCCAGGCGCTGACCGTCCTGTCCGACGTCAGCTTCGAGGTCGGGGAGGGCGAATTCATCAGCATCGTCGGGCCGTCCGGATGCGGGAAAAGCACGCTGCTGCACACGATCGCCGGCTTCACGAAGCCGACCGAAGGACGCGTGCTGAAAGGCGGCCGCGCGATCGAACAACCCGGCCCCGACCGCGCAGTGATGTTCCAGGAATACTCGCTGTATCCGTGGAAAACCGTGCTCGACAACGTCGCGCTGGCGTTGAAGCCCAAACGCGTGTCGCGCGCCGAACGCGAAGCGATCGCGCGCGACTACCTGCGCCTCGTCCAGCTCGAAGGCTTCGAGCATCACTATCCGTCGCAACTTTCCGGTGGCATGCAGCAGCGGGTGAGCATCGCGCGGTGTCTCGCGAGCGGGCCGGATGTGATCCTGATGGACGAGCCGTTCTCCGCACTCGACGCCTTGACGCGCGACCTGATGCAGGAAGAGATCCTGAAGATCCGCGAGCGCGAACGCAAGACCGTGCTGCTCGTCACGCACAGCATCGACGAAGCCGTGTTCATGAGCGACCGCGTGCTCGTGATGTCGCGGCGCCCCGGCCACATCAAGGAGGTCGTTACGATCGACCTGCCTCGGCCGCGCACGCTCGCCATGCGCGCGGCCGACCCGGCGTTCATCGCCTGTCGCGAGCGGCTGACCGCCAGCTTGCGCAAGGAGGTCTGATGCCGGGTTCCGATCGCGTCAACGTCATTCGGGCGGACGAGCCGCCGCGCGCGGCGCACAGAGGGCATAAAGGTCGCGGAGGGCGCGCCATCGACGTGCTGCGCCACGGTGCCGGTTTCGCGAACCGCTGGGCGCTCGTCATCACGCTGCTGCTGCTCTGGCAGGCCGGGTCGGGCCTCGGCTGGATCAATCCGAATGCCTTTCCCGCGCCGCTGACGATCGGCCGCACGATCGTCGCGCTGGCCGCTTCGGGCGATCTGGAAGCGAACCTGTGGAGCAGCATCACGCGCGTGTTCGTCGGTGTCGCGGCGGCGGGCGTCGCGGGCATCGCGCTCGGCATGCTGTGCGCGCGTTACGCGCGGCTCGCGTTTTATCTGACGCCGCCGATCGAACTGGTCCGCCCGATTTCGGTCATCGCGTGGATTCCGGTGGCGATCATCTGGTTCGGACTGGGCGATGCGTCCGCGTGGTTCATCATCGCGCTCGGCGCGTTTTTCCCGATCTTCACCAATACCTTCGCCGCGATGAAGCAGATCCCGCCAGTCTATCTGCGCGCTGCGCAGACGCTCGGGCTCGACCGCCGCCAGCTGTTGCTCGACGTGTTGTGGCCGGCGGCGTTGCCCGGCGTGCTGTCGGGGATCCGGATCGGGCTCGGCGTGGGCTGGATGTGCGTGATCGCAGCGGAGATGATCGCGTCCACCGCGGGCCTCGGCTACATGATCCAGACCGCCCGCGTGATGATCGAAACGGAGCAGGTGTTTGCCGGCATGATCGTCATTGGCGTGGTCGGCTTTCTGATGAACCTCGGCATGGTGGCGATCGAACAGCGCGTCACGCGCTGGCAACCGCGCGGGTTGTAGTTGTCGTTCGTTGATTCTTTTTCGCCGGGTCGCGAGAGCCGGCGCTTTCGCCCGTCCCTCGCGGGCATCACAAGGAAAATCGGTGCAAACTCCGCTGACTCATCGCCTGTCGCTTTTCGGATCCGCCGGCCTGCTGGGCCGGGCGCTCATGGCCGCCGCCGCGTTCGCGTGCGCGTCGGGGGCGTCGGCCGCGCCGCCGACGAAGATCGTCCTCGGCTACCAGGCGCTGTGGGCGTCGGGCGGCGACATCTTCGAGACGCTGCGGCATACCAACATCCTGCAGCTGTACGGTTTCGACGCCGAGTTCAAGACCTTCACGTCGGGGCCGCCGCTGGGCGAAGCGGCCGTCGCGGGCGCCGTCGACAATTTTTACGCCGCCGACGCGCCGGTGTTGCGCGCGGCGAGCCGGCTGCCCAGCTCGAAGGTGCTCGCGCGCTCGCACGATTCGAGTTACGCGATCGTGGCGCAGCCCGACTTCCACGGCGGCATCACGGACCTGAAGGGAAAAACGCTGTCGGGCCTGTTCGGCACGACCGTGTTCCCGCGCGCGATCCGCCAGATCACGACGGCCGGCATCGCCGATCCGTTCCGGCAGATCCACATCGTCAACCAGGACATTCCGGAGGCCGCGGCCGCGCTGCAGGCGAAGCAGATCGACGCGACGGTGACGTGGGACCCCATGGAGGAAAAACTGCGGCGGCTCGGGTATCGCTCGATCTACGACAGCAAGCCCGGCGAGAACTTCGGCTGGCTCGGGCTGACCGGCAACTGGCTGCAGAAAAACGGCGACGACGCGGCGGTGCGCTTCCTCGAAGCCTGGATCACGGCCGCATGGTGGACGTCGAACCACGCCGACGAGGCGCGCGGCTGGTTCGCGAAGACGTCCGGCATCGACAGGAGCCTGCTCGAAGTGGCCGACCGGTCCGACCGTTATCTGCGCGCGCCGGTGCCGGACATCAGGCAGTACGATTTCCGCATCGACGATCAGACCATTGCCGGATCGCAGAGCGTTGTCGATTTTCTCGTGCAGCAGAAGCTGCTGCCTACGCGTATCGATGTTAAGCAGTACGTCGCGTCGTCGTACATCGAGCGCGCGCAGCAGGCCGTTCGCGACGGCAAGACGCCGGATCTTGCGGCGATCAAGGTGATCGCGCCATGACCGCGCCCATCGATGCGCTGTACGCGGACAGCCCGCTCGAACGGGCGTTCCGGCAGCCGCTGATGCTCGGGCTGTTTCTGCCGGTCTACGACGGAGGCTGGTCGCCGTCGGCCGCGCCGCGCACGACGACGTGGACCTATCCGTACAACGCGACACTCGCGCAGCGCGCCGAGGCACTCGGCTTCGACCTGCTGTTCGGCCCCGCCGAGTGGGTGGCGAAAGGCGGTTACGGCGGGGCGATTCGTTTTCGCGAGAACTCGATCGACCCGTTCATCACGACGGCGGCGCTGGCGTCGGTCACGCGCCGCATTCTGCTGGTGTCGACGGTTCACGTGCTGTATGGCGGCCTGCATCCGCTGCTGCTCGCGCGCTACGGCGCGACGCTCGATCACATCTCGGGCGGGCGCTGGGGCGTCAACGTCGTGACCGGCCATTCGGTGCGCGAGGCGGCGATGTTCGGCCAGTCGCGCGCGGAACACGACCTGCGCTACGAGATGGCCGACGAGTTCGTTACGGTCATGAAGCGATTGTGGCAGCGCGAAGACAACCTGACGTTCGACGGCCGGTTCTGGAAGCTCGACGCCGCATTCGTCAGTCCGGCGCCGACCTTCGGGCGGCCGGTGCTCGTCAGCGCGACCGGTTCGCCGGCCGGCTTCGATTACGCGGCGCGCCATTCCGACATTGTGTTCATTACGAGCCCCGCCGGCGCGCAGATCGACAACGCGCTGGCCGCGTTGCCCGCGCACGTCGCCGCGTTGAAGGCCGTGGGGGAGGGCCACGGCCGGCGCCTGCGCGCGCTGATCAATCCGATGGTCGTCTGCAAGCCGACCGAACGCGAGGCGCGCGACTACTACGAACACATCGTGCACGACGCCGACGACGATGCGGTGGACGGCTATTTCCGGCACTTCGCGCTGGCCGACAGCAAGGCGTGGGGCCAGCACGACCGGAGCGGCCGGATCGTCGGCGGCAACGTGCAACTGGTCGGGGATCCCGAACAGATCGCGGACGGCATCGAGAAATTGCAACGCGCGGGATGCAACGGGGTTCAGCTGTCGTTTTTCGATTTCAGGCCGGATCTGGAGTTCTTTGGTGAGCAGGTGTTGCCGCTGCTGGTGGAGAGAGGACTGCGGACGCCGGCGAGTCTCTGACGGTTCGGCCGTCGGCCGAGTGCTTGATCCCGCGACGGACGAAGGTCGCGTCGACCGCGAAGATGGTTGTCTTGCTAATCGATTTGTGGTTCAATCGCTCCATGTTCGATCATTGCCTGTACTTCAATTCTTCCGCCCTCGCGCGTCTGGTCGAGCGTGAATGGGGCGCCGTGTACGCCCGGTTCGACCTGACGCCGCCGCAGGGGTTCGTCCTGCGTGTCGTGCTGGCGTCGCCCGGGTGCCTGGCCAGCCAGGTGGCCGACACGCTGAAGATCGCCCGTCCCACCGCGACACGACTGATCGACAGTCTTTGCGAAAAAGGCTTGATCGAGCGCCGGCAGGGGGAGGCCGACGCCAGGGAGCGGGGCGTTTATCCCACGGCAGAAGGCAAGGCGCTGGACAAGCCGATCAATGCGGCCAGCGCGCGGATTGCGAAAACGCTCCGTTCGAAGATCGGATCGGCACTGTTTGACGCGGCAGTTTCGGATATGGCGAAAGTGAGAAAGGCGATCGGGTGATTTCCGTTTTGGCCAATGATTGTCTTGCTAATTAATATGGAGCGCGTATGCCGTCGACGACGCGGGGCCCGGAAGGGTATCGTCAGCAGGACTTCATGAGGGTTGGCCGGCGGCGCTGGATCGCGGGCGTTTCGGTTGTGATCGTGACGATGGCGTTAGTCGGCGCGGCGGCCTTCTGCTCGACGTCCAGCGTTCGGGCGAACAACAAGCGGTGCCTGGAGAGCCTTGCTAACGACGAAGACATAGCATTGGAGGCGTTTTTCCAGAATCCCGCGGAGCAGGACGCGCTCGTCCAGGCCGTGACGCAGTGCGCGAGATAATCGGTATTCTGACGGGGGTTAATCCTCGGACGGCCGAGGCGACCAAACACAAAGGACGCAGCATCGGCGAGTGGCTAGCAGCGGAGCGCGACGCCGTATTTCGCGAAGCGACGCTTCAAGCGCAAAGGCTCGGTCTGCGCGTTCCAACAATGGATGAAGTTGTCAGCGGAGAACGCTATGCCGCCGGATCGGTGGACTATTGTGCGAAGTGGGCGTACTGCGTTGTGGAGGCGATGCATAAGGCCGCTTGAACGTACCACCGCGCCAGAAGTCAGGTTGCGGAGCACGTGACGCGTGGCAAGAACGCGGATCAGCGGAGATCGGGCCGTTCTTCGTTCCGGTTACGGGAAAAGAGAACGACGACGTCATGTCGACTTCTGCAAGTCAGTTGGGACAGCACGGGGCGATGCACTGTGCACTGCCTTGGCACGCACTTCAGCTGAGCTAAGAGCATTCCCCCAAACACCGCCCTGCGACGAGGCTTTGTGAGGTCTTTCTGGTCTGCATTGTTCGCCCATCATGGAATAATGATGGTGCCCGAGAGAGGATTTGAACCTCCACGGTGTTGCCACCGCCAGGACCTGAACCTGGTGCGTCTACCAATTCCGCCACCCGGGCCTGCATTCAGATAAGTCGATTATTATAGCTTCGCCCAGTAGATCGTGTCAACAAGAATTCTCCCTTCTGCATCATTGATCATGACGCAGTGCGCTGTCAATCTGGTTGCCAAAACACGCTCAAGACGGCATTGAACTGGCCGCCTGACCAATGTCGGGATCCAGTGCCAGCGCCCGGGCAATCGCGACTCGCTGCTGCTGGCCACGACGGGTGCGGCGTTGCGCGTCAATGGTGGTGTATTGCGCTCCATTGCCTGACGGTACAAGAGACGCGGCCATCGCGTTGACGGCCAAAGCCGGCAGCCATCGTGCCCTTGGTCACCGTGCCGTCGAGAAGGCGGCGCACTCGCGTCCACGTGGTCAGGCAGTCATGCGGCCAGTCCCTCGGCCGTGAGCGCCTTGACGACAGAGGGCTCAGCCTTCATTCGCGCGAGATAGTCGCCAAGCCGCTCGGGCACCCCGATTCCGAACATCGTCGCCCAACTCAGCATCACAAACAGATACGGGTCGGCGATCGTCATCCGGTCGTCGACGAGAAATGGTTTATCGCCAAGCTGTTCCGCAACCGTGGCAAAGCGACGATCCAGCATCTGCCGCGCCTTGGCTTTTTCCGGCTGCGGCGCATCGTAGAAGAAGGGCTTGAAGTGAGGATGGATCTCAGTCGTCAGGAAGGTCAGCGATTCCAGCGCTCGCCATCGGACCAGGCCGTCAGCGGGCAGCAACTTGCCAGACTGCTGCGCGATATAGACCAGAATGGCGAGATTCTCGGTCAAGAGCGTTCCGTCGTCGAATTCGAGCGCCGGCGTATAGCCCTTTGGGTTGATCGCCAGGAAATCGCGGCCGTCCGCGGTGCGCTTGTTCCGATCGACAGCAACGAGGTCATGGGGCAATCCGGCCTCGATCAGCGCGATATGGTCGGCCAGGCTGCAAGCACCCGGGGCGTAGTAAAGGATCATGTTGGCGTCTCCGTGCAAGTTGAGGTGGCGGGTAGCGTCGGCGGCATGGTCATCGATGTTGACCAGCGGAATTTAATTGACTAGATTCGACCTGCCAAGAACGCATATTTTCAGGACCAGGTCATATCGCCATGACTGCCCCCTCACACTTCGATTGCAGCCATGTCCGCGAGATTCTCAGCCGCGTGGGCGACAAATGGACCATGCAGGTCATCGTTGCGCTGCGCGAACGGCCGCACCGGTTCAACGATTTGAAGCGTCAGGTCGGCGGTATCTCGCAACAGATGCTGACGCGAACGCTGAGAGTGCTCGAACGAGACGGCATGGTCACGCGTTCGGTCTGCCCGACCACGCCGCCGCAGGTGGAATACGCGCTCACGGACTTCGGGCGCTCGCTCGCCGAGCCTGTCCGCAATCTGGCGATATGGGTGCAAACGCATCTGGCCACCATTCACGAAAACCGTTCGCGATACGACATGGAGTGACCCTAGGCGGACGGCCTCAAATTCGGGGAACGGCATTGCCTGCTGCATTTGCAGACTTCCTCCGATGCGCGTTCATGCCTTTCTGCTTTGCCGGGGATATCAGGCAATCTTGACATTTGACAGTGTGTTGTCAATAATTCGTCCATGGATAAAGATAGCGCACGGCGGTTTCGCCGATTTTCCCGCAGCCTGATCGCGGCTCAGGTCGTACTGTTGAAGCATGGCGATGCGATGACCAGCCACTTTGGACAGAGTTCGGCGCGTTGGCGGGTGTTGTTGAGGATTAGCGAGGGCGACCAGACCGTTCCTGCCGTTGCCCGATCAAGCCAACTGACGCGGCAGGCGGTGCAGCGCGTCGCCGACGAATTGGTGGCCGAAGGCTGCCTCGTCTTCTCGCCGGATGACACCGACAAGCGCACGCAGCGGGTGTCGTTGACCGCCAAGGGCAAGAAGGTTCTCGCCCGGCTGGAGCGCAATTTCGCGGCGTGGGCCAGTCGCACAGCCGGGTTGTTTCCATTAGAGAAGCTGGAAAAGCTGGCGCAACAACTCGATGCCGTTACCGAAATATTAGCGGCCGATCTGGCACGCGGCGTCACGATGGAGCAGGACAATGACTGAACGCATCGCATTCGTCACGGGCGGAAACAAAGGCTTGGGCCTCGAGACAGCGCGCCGGCTGAAAGACATGGGGTTTCGCGTTTATATCGGCGCGCGCGAATCCGGGCGGGGAATGGAAGCGGCATCACGGCTCAATGTCGAGTGGCTTCAGCTGGACGTCACCGATGAAGCGAGCGTGCGCGATGCCACCGCCCGACTGCGCGAGCGCGAAAGCCGTCTGGACGTGCTTATCAACAACGCCGGCATCGCAGGTTCCCGAAAGCCGGCCGCCGAACTGACGGGCGAAGATGCCGAGTCCGTGTTCGCCACCAATGTCGTCGGGCCGGTGCGCGTCATGAACGCCTTTATTCCACTGATGGAAACGTCCACGAACCCCATCATCGTGAATGTGTCCAGTGGCCTCGGCTCATTTGCCGTCACACAAGACCCGCAGCGGTTCGAGTCGCAAGTTCGTTTGCCCCTCTACTGCGCGTCGAAAAGCGCATTGACCATGCTTACGGTGCAATACGCGCGCGCGTTGCCCAACTTCCGCATTAACGCGGCCGATCCCGGCTATACGTCCACGGACTTCAATGCTCACCGTGGCCTGCAAACCGTCGAGGAAGGCACGGACGCGATCATCCACTTGGCGACACTTCCGCCAGAAGGGCCGACCGGCACTTTCGTCGATCGCCACGGCGTGGTGCCCTGGTAATTCCGCGTCACGTCTTTCGCGTCGGCGCGGCGTATTCCACTTCCGAAGCCGCAACGGCTGATCGGATAAACGTACCAGATCCACGCCACACACATCTTCACGACTGCATCGGCGTCTCCGGCCAGGAAGCACGGCTGGTCGCGCTGTCGTGCTTCGCATCGAGCCTCGCGGTGCGAGTCTCGCCTACGGGCTTCCATGCCATCACTGACGCCTACGGCCCGGATTTCCTCGATCCGGGCCTGCGCGCTTCGCTTGCGTGCGGTCGGCACACGGGCTGGCCGTTGCCTGCCTAGCCGTCTCCCCTGGCTTCATCACCTTGTCCGCGACTGTAGCCCGCGGTCTTGCGCCATCAAGGGGCGCAGGGCCGTGTCCTCGCTGCACTGCGGGCCGTACCAACCCTGCGCTTGTTTCCTTGACTGAGACACTCGCTCCTCATCTGCGAGATAGAACAAACGTTGTATTCGTCGTTTCAGCCGTGGAAGACCCCGAACGCAAGCCAGCCATCGCAGCCGGCTTTCGTGGCGGTCGCTATATTTCTGCCGAGGCGAGCGCACGGGGTGAATGGATGCCCGACGGTGCCAAGCAGCCGGGCTTCGATGCCTACGCAACTTCCAAGCAAGCCATTCTGGCGTCGGCGATGGTATTTGCTCGCGAGACTCCGCGGCTGCACTTCAACGCGATCGAACCGGGGTCAATCCAACGACCGGTCTCGGGGGGGGGCGATACTGGAACTCTTATGCGATTGCTTCAGAAATTCGTCATCCCGCTCCTCGTGCCGTTGGTTATATCTTTTATGAAAATCCTGAGCATACCAAAGCGGTCTGCCAAGGTAATCACCGGAATCATGACCGATGGGTCGGGTCAGACCGGGGTTTACTACGACGAGCGCGGTAATCCGATGCGAGGCTCTGCACTTGTTCGCGATCCTAAATTTTAGGAGCGCGTGGTTACGGAAACGCGGGCCCTTCTATCAACAATTCACACCGGGACGTGAAGATGGGGAGCAACACGCAACTTGCGCTGGTAACCGATGCATCCTCGGGTAGGCTGCTTGAACTTGAGTGGGAGCAGGACATGAAGAGACCGAGTGGGAATAGCGATCCGCTCGTATCGACGTTCGCCTTCTTTTCCGAACAGGGAGGGATCCACGGTTCTTCCGCATTTTCGATTTTGATCGGGTGATGGGCAAACGGAGCCCATGAGGCCGCATAGAGCTGCCGGCTGAAATCGCAGCCTGCGTGGCGACCGATGCTTCAGGCAGCGATCTCGTCAGTTTCGTTGCGTTGTGACGGGGTTGGTGCTAGCTGGGGATGCGTTGCGTTGACCCGGCGGGCGAAGCTTGCCTGCTGGGCAGGAGACATTCCGGTTCCCAGTGCATCGAGGTAATCCGCATACCACTGCATCATCGAGCGACGTTGCCGGAGGTATTTGGCGTGATTATAGTCGCCTGCGATACCTCCCTCGAGGTGCGACAGTTGTGTTTCGACATGGTCTTTTTCCCAGCCGTGATCGCGAAGAAGAGTGCTCGCAGTATGGCGGGTGCCATGGCCGACCATACGGCCCTTGTAGCCGATCTTCGAGAAAACGAGATTGATCGTGTTCTCGCTGATGACTTCGTTCTTTATGCCGATGCCGGGAAAAAGATAGCGGTGGCGTCCAGTCAGCTTCTTCAGTTCACGCAATGCGCTGACGAGTTGGGACGGCAGCGGCGCGACATACAGACGCCGCATCTTCATCTTTTCGGCCGATATCGCCCAGAGGGCGCCGTCGAGGTCTACCTCGGTCCATTCGGCATAACGCACCATGCCGGGCCGGCTGGCCGTCCAGATCGTCATCCACGCCGCAGTGTAGGCGATGAGGCGGCTCGTTGATTTCCCGAGTGCGCGAAGGAATTCAGGCAACTCGGGTTCGAGAAGATGAGGGTACGGCTTTGACTTTGGCGCCGCTTTGGCAATGGTCTTGAGTTCGGAGGCTGGGTTGAACTCGCAACGTCCCTCTGCGATTGCCTGGCTGAAGATCTCACGTAGCCAACCGCGGGCTTTCTTCGACACGTTCAGGGCATCCCGTTTTTCGAAGCGCTCCTGGACGCGGGCGCAGTCTGCGCGGGTGATGTCCTGGAGCATCATCGACCCGATCTCGGGCAGGATGTCCTTGTCAAGGTACGTGCGCATCTTGTCAAGCGTTGAGCTGGCCCGACCAGCAACCTCTTTGCGCTTGTACCATCGCTCGGCGGCCGAACGGAAAAGCTTCTCCTCAGTTTCTTTCGAGACCTTTCTGGCGGTGCGCCGATGGTGGCCGGGGTCCGTGCCGTGAGCCAGTTGCGTCCGGGCTGTAGACGTAAGTTCACGGGCGTCCTGAAGAGAAAGCGCGGGGTAGGTTCCGAAGGAGATGCGCCGCTGTTTTCCGGCGAAGCTGTACCGGAAATGCCAGCATTTGGGGCCGGCGGGGGGCACAAACAGGAACAGGCCGCGGCCGTCCTTGAGCGTGTAGTCACGGCTGGCGGGTTTGGCCAGTTGGACCTGTCGGGCAGTCAGAAGCATGGTAGTACATCCAGTCAGCTCGAACTTTCGATGTACTGGCCAGTGTACTACTTTGACACACGCTTCAGTTGAACAACGATGGACCCTAAAAAAACACAAAACCCCGCTGCGATAAGGCTTTGCGGGGTCTTGCTGGACTGCGTTGTACGACTCTGAACAGCTTTATGGTGCCCAGGAGAGGACTCGAACCTCCACGGTGTTGCCACCGCTAGGACCTGAACCTAGTGCGTCTACCAATTCCGCCACCTGGGCACGTCTTCAAGCTAGACCGCTATTTTAGCAAGATGATTAAGTTTGTCAATCTCTGCTTCAAACAAACTTGCTTTTCTCATCCGCCTGGTTGAACGTGCAGCGAAGTGATGCAACCGCTACCGAACCACCGTCCTGCTCATCCGGCAATCGAAACACGAACAGCGATTTCGACTACCAGGCCTTACACAAAAAAGAGAGCCGCCAGAAGGCGGCTCTACTTTCGAATCTGGTGCCCAAGAGAGGACTCGAACCTCCACAGTGTTGCCACCGCTAGGACCTGAACCTAGTGCGTCTACCAATTTCGCCACCTGGGCAGGTGATGAACTGCAAAGACCGCCATTATAGCGACCGATTTCGACCTGTCAAGCGATTTGCCGAGCGCGTTTCAACCTCGCTGCGAGCCGGCGCACGACGCGTCCGAACCACCGGCGCAGGCCCGCGTGGCGCCCGACACGGGTGTTAGAATGCCTCGCAGTAGTTCGTTGGCACGATGCACATCCGGTGCCGCGACGCGAGTGTCGACATGCGATCAGCCAGTCGCGCGCCGGCCTTGCGTTGAACGAGCCGAACCCGGGCAGTTTCCTGTGCAATCGCAGTAGAGCAGAAGAGCAGCAAGCAGCAGGTGCAATGACCGAGGCAGCGCAGCCGCCCGACAGATCCAGCCGAGCGCAACTGCGCGCATTAAGCAAACGCCTTCCAGGCCGGACCACATCGCCGACCGACGTCCATGCAACGAGAAAAAATCATCGACAAGCCCTTGAGCAAATTTCCGTATCCGATTCCAAGCCGCGAAGAAATCCTCGGCGTGCTGCGCACGAGTGAAACGCCGCTTGCCGCGAACGACATCGCCGAAGCCCTGTCGATCAAGCGCCAGGAGCGCGAAGGATTTTTCAAGCGTCTCGGCGCGATGGAGCGCGACGGCCAGATCCGGCTCGATCAGCGCAATCTCTATCAACTGACTCATCCGTCGAACTTCGTCGCGGGCCGCGTGCAGGGCCATCGCGACGGCTACGGTTTCCTGATTCGCGACGACGGCCAGGACGACCTGTTCCTGCCCAACGGCGAGATGCAGAAGGTCATGCACAACGACCGCGTGCTCGCGCGCATCGTCGGCTATGACCGGCGTGGGCGGCCCGAAGGGCACATCGTCGAGGTCACGGACCGCGCGAACAAGCGCGTGATCGGACGCCTGCTCAACGAGAACGGCGCGCTGATCGTCGCGCCCGAAGACAAGCGCATCGGCCACGACATTCTGATCACGCAGAACACCCGCAAGGCGAAGGTCGGCCAGGTCGTGGTGGTCGAGCTGACCGATTTTCCGAGCCGTCATTCGCAGCCGCTCGGCCGCGTGGTCGAAGTGCTCGGCGACATCGACGACCCCGGCATGGAAATCGAAATCGCGGTGCGCAAGTACGGCGTGCCGCACGAATTCAGCGAGGCCGCGCTAGGCGAAGCGGCCAAGCTCCCCGATGAAGTGCGCCCGGCCGACATCCGCCATCGCGTCGATCTGCGCGACGTGCCGCTCGTCACGATCGACGGCGAGGACGCGCGCGACTTCGACGACGCCGTCTATTGCGAGCCGGTCAAGGTGGGCCGCGGCGACGGCTTCCGCCTGATCGTCGCGATCGCGGACGTGTCGCATTACGTGCTGCCGCAAAGCGGGCTCGACACCGACGCGATCGAGCGCAGCACGTCGGTGTACTTCCCGCGCCGCGTGATCCCGATGCTGCCGGAGAAGCTGTCGAACGGACTGTGCTCGCTGAATCCGCAGGTCGACCGCTGCGTGCTCGTGTGCGACATGATCGTCACCGCGCGTGGCGACGTGAAGGCGTATCAGTTCTATCCGGGCGTGATGCATTCGGCCGCGCGGCTCACCTACACCGAAGTTGCCGCGGTGCTGACGAACACCAAGGGTCCCGAGGCAACCCGCCGTGCCGCGTTGCTGCCGCAACTGCAGAATCTGTATGGCGTCTACAAGGCGCTGTTCGCGGCGCGCCAGAAACGCGGCGCGATCGACTTCGATACGACGGAGACGTACATCGTCTGCAACGCGCAGGGCAAGATCGAGCAGATCGTGCCGCGCACGCGCAACGACGCGCACAAGCTGATCGAGGAATGCATGCTGGCCGCGAACGTGTGCGCGGCGGATTTCCTGAAGCGCAACAAGCATCCGGGCCTGTTCCGCGTGCATGCGGGCCCGAGCGCGGAAAAGCTCGAGAACCTGCGCACGTTCCTGCGCGGCATGGGCCTGACGCTCGGCGGCGGCGACACGCCGCACGCGAGCGACTACGCCGCACTGATGGCGCAGATCCGCGACCGGCCCGACGCGTCGATGCTGCAGACCATGCTGCTGCGCTCGATGCAGCAGGCGGTCTACAGCCCCGACAACATCGGCCACTTCGGTCTCGCCTACGAGGCCTACGCGCACTTCACGAGCCCGATTCGTCGCTATCCGGACCTGCTCACGCATCGCGCGATCTACGCGATCCTGCAGGGCCGCAAGTATCAGCCGCAGCCGCCGCACGGCGTCGAGCTCAATACCGCGCTGTCGCCGCGCGCCCGCGCAATGCAGCAGGCCGACGAGGAAAAGCGCGGTGCCCGCGCTCGCACGAACAACGTAGCGATCTGGGAAGAGCTCGGGCTGCACTGCTCGGCCAACGAGCGCCGCGCGGACGAAGCATCGCGCGACGTCGAAGCATGGCTCAAGTGCTATTTCATGCGCGACAAGCTCGGCGAAGAGTATGGCGGCATGGTCAACGGCGTCACGTCGTTTGGCATCTTCGTGCAGCTCGATTCGCTGTTCATCGAAGGTCTCGTGCATGTGACCGAACTTGGCTCGGACTACTTCCAGTACGACGAGATCAGGAACGAGCTGCGCGGCGAGCGCACCGGCATTCGCTACCGGCTGTCGGATCGTGTGCGCGTGCAGGTGAGCCGCGTCGATCTCGACGCACGCAAGATCGACTTCCGTCTCGTGCGCGATACGCCGATCAAGCCGCCCGCGCCACGCGGTATGGCGGCGGACAAGGGCGAAGGCGCTGGCCCGCGCGTGCGCGTGTTGCCGTCGGCGGAAAGCGGCGCGTCGGTGCCGGGTCAGCGGCGCAAAAAGGCCGCGCCCGCGCAGAGCGTGGCGGTCAAGGAAGCGCGCGCCGCGCGTGGCGCGGCGAGGAAGCATGGCGTCGCGAGCAAGGCGGCGTCGAAGCAGGCACGCAAGAAGCGCTGAGGCTTTCACAGCGCCGCGACCGCGCGCAGCGGGCACGTGAACGCGTGCCGGTTGCGCGCGGTCTGCCTTTTGGTTTCATCTTCATCACAGTGGCGCGCGTTGAATGCGCGTCCAATCAAAGGTTGTTCAGTCATGGCACGTCATAAGGTTTTATACGGTTTCCACGCAGTGACCGCGCGTATCCGGCACGATGCGTCGACGGTCGAGGATGTCTATTACGACGCGACGCGCAAGGACCGTCGTATGACCGAATTCCTGCAGGCCGCGAAGGACGCGGGCGTGCGTCTGATCGCCGCCGACGAAACGCGTCTGTGGGGCCTTGCGCGCACAGAACGTCATCAGGGCGTGGTCGCGCGCGCGGGCGATCTGCCGCTCGCGCAGAACCTCGCCGAACTGCTCGACGGCATCAGCGGCTCTCCGCTCATCCTCGTGCTCGACGGCGTGACCGATCCGCACAATCTCGGCGCCTGCCTGCGCGTCGCCGACGCGGCTGGCGCGCATGCGGTGATCGCGCCGCGCGATCGCGCGGTGGGACTGAACGCGACTGCCGCGAAGGTCGCGAGCGGCGCGGCCGACACGGTGCCGTACATCACGGTCACCAATCTGGCGCGCGCGCTGCGCGAACTGAAGGACGCGGGCGTCTGGGTGGTCGGCACGGCCGGCGACGCGCAGAAGAGCGTCTACGAAACGGAACTCGACGGGCCGGTGGCGCTCGTGATGGGCGCGGAAGGCGAGGGCATGCGGCGTCTGACGCGTGAAACCTGCGATGTCGTCATGAACATTCCGATGGCGGGGACGGTGGAGAGCTTGAATGTGTCCGTGGCTAGCGGGGTGTGTCTGTTCGAGGCGGTGCGGCAGCGGGCGGTGAAGAAGTAGTTTTCTGTCGTCGGACTCGTTGTTGGACGATTGTTGGCGCCCGGAACGCGGTGGTGGTTTCGGGCGCTTTGTTTTGGATGTGGAGGATGAGGCTGTCTCCGCAGGAGACTCCTTGGCTCATCAAGAAAAGACGTATTCCCGTGAAAAGCTGTCCGGCAAATCAGCGGACTGCACGACACAAAGCGCCCCCACCGCGCGCCCAAACCGAACCCTCCCCCCGCCACTCCGGTAAACTATCGGTTTTTCACGCTTTTCCCGCCTCTCCCATGACTCAAGACGAACTCAAGCAACTGGTCGGCCAGGCCGCCGCCGATTACGTGAACGCCAACGTACCGCAAGGCTCGGTGGTCGGCGTCGGCACGGGCTCCACCGCGAACTGTTTCATCGACGCGCTGGCCGCCACCAAATCCCGCTATCGCGGCGCCGTGTCGAGTTCGCTCGCCACCACCGCGCGTCTGCAATCGCACGGCTTCAAGGTGCTCGACCTGAACGAGATCGACTCGCTGCCGGTGTACGTCGACGGCGCCGACGAAATCGATCGCAGCGGTGCGATGATCAAGGGCGGCGGCGGCGCGCTGACGCGCGAGAAGGTCGTCGCGTCGGTGTCGGAAGTATTCGTCTGCATCGCGGATGCGAGCAAGGTTGTCGAGACGCTCGGCAAGTTCCCGCTGCCGATCGAAGTCCTGCCGATGGCGCGCACCGCGATCGGCCGCCGCGTGACGGCTCTCGGCGGCGTGCCCGTCGTGCGTGTGACGAAAGAGGGCGCGCCGTTCATCACCGACAACGGCAACGAGATCATCGACGTGAAGGGCTTGAGCATCAGCGACCCGCGCACGCTCGAGGCGCATATCAACGCATGGCCCGGCGTCGTCACGGTCGGCCTGTTCGCGGGCCGCGGCGCGAATGTGTGCCTGCTCGGCACCGACACCGGCGTGCAAACGATCACGTACGGCCAGAATTAAGCGGCTGCATTTCTGTTCGCTCTGACGCGTGCGAACCGCTCCAGCGGTTCGCACGCGTTTTTTATTGCGCTCGCCCGTCGCGGCGGCAATCGCGCACCCATGGCGGAAAATGCCTGGCTCCGCGCGCAGACCATTCGCCGTCGATGCTAGCCGCGCGCGATGCCCGCCACGTCACGTGCCGCTCGCTCGCGCAGCGCTCCGATCGCAACGCGTGAGTTGGACTAGTGAGAAGACGTGACGACGTAAACATCAGCCGTGTGCACAGACGAAAGCTCAGCAATAAAGCCGTGGTTTTGCTGACGCAAACGGACTCTGCGAATTACTCGCGCACTGTCGCACGTCGAATGTGTGCACGCGCACGCACAGTCAGGAACGTGGCACATACACTCTTCTCTGAGGCCAGGTGGCGTTTCGTGACAGATAGGGCGGAATATGAAAGTGGCGATCGTGCACGATTGGCTGGTCGCTCCCGGCGGCGCCGAGAAAGTGCTCGAGCAGATCATCGAGTGCTTTCCCGACGCCGATGTTTTCAGCGTCGTCGATTTTCTCGAAGATCGCGCGCCGCTAGCCGGTAAGCCGGTCACCACGTCGTTCATACAACGCCTGCCGTTTGCGCGC
The DNA here is from genome assembly GCF_050436725.1 of Paraburkholderia sp. JPY465. NCBI lineage: Bacteria > Pseudomonadati > Pseudomonadota > Betaproteobacteria > Burkholderiales > Burkholderiaceae > Paraburkholderia > Paraburkholderia sp. JPY465. Next base: position 1,661,427 of record NZ_JBNDMT010000003.1, on the reverse strand, counting down.
ACCCGGTATCGCGCGTATTTGCCGTTGATGCCGCTTGCCGTCGAACGGTTCGATCTGTCGAGCTACGACCTGATCATTAGCAGTTCTTGCGCGGTCGCGAAGGGCGTACTGGTCGGCCCACATCAGACGCACATCAGCTACGTGCATTCGCTGATGCGCTATGCGTGGGATCTGCAGCATCAGTATCTGCGCGACGCGAATCTGCTGCGCGGACCGAAGTCGTGGGCCGCGCGGGTGTTGCTGCATTATCTGCGCGGCTGGGACGCGCAATCGACGAATGGCGTCGATCGTCTGATCGCGAATTCGCAATCGGTCGCGCGGCGCATGCTGAAAACCTATCGGCGCGATGCCGCGGTGATTCCGCCGCCCGTCGACGTGAACGAATTCGAACTGCGCGCCGAGAAAGACGATTTCTATCTGAGCGTGTCGCGGATGGTGCCGCATCAACGCATCGATCTGATCGTCGAGACATTCAATGCCACGCCGCAGCGCAAGCTGATCGTGATCGGCGATGGGCCGCAGATGGCGTCGATTCGCGCGAAAGCCGGACCGAACGTGACGGTCCTCGGTGATCAGCCACTGGGCGTACTGAAGGGTTATCTGGCGCGTGCGCGAGCCTTCGTGTTCGCCGCCGAGGAAGATTTCGGCATCGTGCCGCTCGAAGCGCAGGCCTGCGGCACGCCGGTCATTGCGTTCGCCAAGGGCGGAGCGCTCGAAACGGTCGTACCGGTCGGCGATCCGCATCCGACCGGCGTTTTCTTCGCGCGTCAGACGGCGGTATCGCTGCTCGACGCGATCAACCGCTTCGAGCGGCTGAGCGCGTACATCACGCCAGCGGCCTGTCGCGCGAATGCCGAACGGTTTTCGGCTCAGGTGTTCCGGCGCGCGTTCATGGCCGAGGTTACGCGCACGATTGCGGCAGTCGCTCAGGGTCTGCCGGCGGCGGAACTGGGAGATCAGGTGACGTGGGCGGAGTCCGATCTCGCGACGCGCGAACTCGGCATCGCCAGCGACACGGCGCCGAAAAGCAGGTGGAGGCAATGAGGTGAGGGTCTTTCGCTGTACTCGCCTCGTGGAGTTTTCGATAGGAGAGGAAAGGGTTTTCGTCGTCATGCAGTGATTTCGCAACAGGCAGTAACGAGCCGTTCTGACCAACGCGTCCGGGCGGCTATTGGTGTGGGCGCGTTCGCTTCGCGCTTTGTGTCGGCAGTGCGTATCGCGTATCGCGCGAAACGCACCGCGCGTGCAAGGCGAGCCGCGGCGGGCCATTCTCAAGCAGGCAGGACTGGACTTCAAAAAAACGACATCGGGGTGCGCGCCACGCGCTACGGGCGAGATTTTTCGCTGGCGCAGCATGCCTCGCGTGGCCATAACGACCTGAAGCAGACGTTCGCTATCGTGACCGCTGAATGACCTCACTGCGAAGTTCGCAGTGCTGGCAATTCGGCGTGCCACGGCGATTCACTACAACAGGCAGTCGTCATTCGCGCGTCACCGATTAACGCGCCGACGGCTTTGGACGAGGACGAATTTAAACTCATGAATGCCGATCGCCTTCCGGGACCCTTTCCCGACATTGCCGCAACCTGGGCTGCGCTGAAGAGCCAGTTGCCGATCACGCCGATTCGCACCGAAGAGGATTATCACCAGATGGTGCGCATCGCAAACTCGCTGTCCGATCATCTAAGTGGCGAGGACAACGATCCGCTCGCGGATCTGCACGCGATCGTGAAGGAGCTGGTCGGTCACTGGCAAGCACGCAACCTGACGATTCCAAAAGCGGAGCCGCGCGAGGTGCTGCGCCATTTGCTGATCACGCATGGTCTCAAGCAGAAGGATCTGGCCGGCATCGCGTCGCCGACCGTGGTCAGCGATATTCTCGCGGGGCGCCGCGCGATCAGCAAGAAAGTCGCCAAGGCGCTCGCGGTACGGTTCCAGACCGACGTCAGCCAGTTCCTGTAGCGGCGGTGTCGCGCGGCGGGCCCGTCGATGACGGGGGCCGCCGCGGCTCTTTGTCTTGCGTCAACGATGGCGGCTGTCGATCGAGCCGCCGGAGTTGGCGTTTCGATTTGCAGCGCGCCGCGGCGCCGTCACGATGACCGGCACTCCTGGATGCGATCCGCTCGACGGCTTGATCAGAACGCGTTGCGGCCGACGAAGCCCTTGAAAATCGTGATGAAGACGATCTTCATGTCGAACCAGAACGACCAGTTCTGGATATAGAAGAGATCGAATTTGACGCGCGCTTCCATCTTCTCGACCTTGGTGGTCGCGCCGCGATAGCCGTTGACCTGGGCCCAGCCGGTGATGCCGGGCTTGATGCGGTAGCGGTGCATGTAGCCATACACCTGGTCTTTGTACAGATCATCGTGTTCGATCGCATGCGGACGCGGACCCACCACCGACATCTGACCGAGCAGCACGTTCAGAAACTGAGGCAGTTCGTCAAGACTCGTGCGACGCATGAAGCTGCCGAGCTTCGTCACGCGCGAGTCGTTGCGGGTCGCCTGCGTGATCTGACCGTGCTCTTCCCGGTGCACGCTCATCGAGCGGAACTTGTAGATCCAGAACGGCTGACCATCGACGCCCTTGCGGATCTGCCGGAAAAACACGGGTCCCGGCGACGTGAGCTTGATGCCGATCGCGAGCACGACGAACACCGGCGCGAGCGCGAGCAGCGCGAGCGCGGCCAACAGGCGGTCGAATATCAGCTTGGGCCACATCTGCGGCGGCGAGATCGGCGTCGCGCTCAGATTCAGCGTCGGCAAACCGACAACATCGGCGATCGCATGATTGAACAGCGACAGACCGCGCACGTCGGGAATGAAGCGCAGATTGACGAAGTCGTGTCTGAAGATGCGCGTGAAGCGGTAGATCGTGTGTTCCTCTGAAAGTGGTAACGCGAGCCACACTTCGTTGACGCGTTCCTCGCGCACCTTCGTCGCGAACGCTTCCAGATCGGTCATCACGGGTAGGCGGGCCAGACGCGCGCCGTACGCGTCGGGGCCTTCCACGCTGGTGTCGAACACGCACACCGGTTTGAAGCCCGCTTGCGGCGCGTGTTCGAGATGCGCGAGCAGCATGCGCGCAAAGCCCGGTGCGCCGACGATCGCGACGGTGCGCGCGTTCATGCCGCGGCGGCGCACGAAGCGCAGCACCACGTGCATGATGCAGCGGGTCGCGATGATCAGCGCGCCGGAGATCAGCGTCGAATATCCGAACCATAGGCGCGACACCGCATCCGTCCGATGCAGCGTAAACGCGAGCACGAGCGAGGTTGCGACCACCACGACCCACGCGGCGGCGATTCTCGCGAGCACTGGCGCGAGCGCCTTGCCGCGCCACGTCTCATAGGCACCGAAGCCCGGAAACAGCAGCAGAACCAGCACACAGTTGAACGCAATCAGAAGGCGCTGGGTATCGGCTAGCGCGATTGCTGTGGGAAAGCGCATCCAGTGCGCTAGCAGACCGCCTGCAATCACGAAGAGAACGTCGAGACATCGAGAAGTAGCCCTAAACATAGGCAAATCGACCGCGGTCATCGAGCGGCGTCCCGCTTATTCGACGGTCTCCGCCTGGCGCAGGCGCGGCAGCAGACGATCGAATTCGCGTTTCACGAGGCCGTAGCATTCGCACGCGCGGGCTTCGAGGCCCTTGCGGTCGAGCACCTTGATGTGACCGCGGCTATGATGGATCAGGCCTTCGTCGTGCAGCTTGCCGGCCGCTTCGGTGATGCCTTCGCGGCGCACGCCAAGCATGTCGGCGATCAGCTGCTGCGTGACGGTCAGGTCGTTCGACGCGACGCGATCCACCTCGATCAGCAGCCAGCGGCACAGTTGCTTGTTGAGCGCGTGATGGCGATTGCATGCGGCAGTCTGCGCGACCTGGGTCAGAAGAGCGTGCATGTACAACAGCATCAGGCGGCGCAGAAAGTCGGACCGCGCGAACTGCTGCTTGAGCGCCTGTGCGCTCATCCGGTAGGCGAAGCCCGCGCATTGCACCTGCACGCGGTTGGGCATGGTTTCGCCGCCCGTCAGGACCGGCACGCCGGTCATGCCTTCGCGGCCGACCGCGGCGATCTCGACGGAGCTGCCGTCTTCCATCGTCGAGAGCATCGAGATGATCGCGGTGGTGGGGAAGTAAACATGATGGATCCGTTGACCCGAGTCGCATAGCAGTTGCTCGGTGCGCAGATGAACCAGTTCGAGGTGGGGGGCCAGCGCTTGCCATTCGTGCGACGGCAATGCGCCCAGCAGATGGTTACCGTGCAAATCGGATTGAAGTGTCAACATGATCGGTCCTCGCATGACAGCCGCGCCTCGCGCGACTCTCTCCGTTTATTTGATCCGATGCCCGCATCCTCGGGACAGGGCTGCCCTGCGAGCAGCTAGGATGAACAGCACCGGCCCCGTTTTAGGCCTGTCTGCCGCCGCCTCTGTTGTTGCGCTCGTGTGCGGTGGCACTCTGTTGCGTGAAGGTAATAGCGAGGACCGTGCCAACGTTAGGGAAAACGCGTGCTGATGCGGCGCAGCGAACAAACCCGCAGTGCGTCGGGAGGGGAAAAGCGGCTTTTTGTTTCAGTTCTGCACACCCCCTCCGGATGGGCAATGCATCCGATGAAAGCTTCGGGTTTCGGGGAACCCCTTGATATCAAAGGCTTCACGGCCAAAAACAGGGGGGCTGTCGAAGCTGTCTCAGATTTGAACCTGGCGCCGCATGCACGTTTTGAAGCGCTCGACCTGAAGTGTCGGAAATGATTCAGAAGTGTTAAATGGAGTGCGTACGCTGTCGCACGCAAAGCCTCTCAGAGCCGCTAACAGTCGCGTTCGAGCCAACAGTGAGTGCGCGGAGCAGACAGTTCGAGAGATGCGAAGCGGGCTCTGGCGCGCCTCGCGGGCCTGCGACTAGTTCGGAATCACCACTAGCCGTAAAAGATGGCGGAAAGCGCATTGATCGCGCGGACTTCCCCTTGGGGCGCCGCGCTTGTTGCATCCACTTTAAAGGCCGCGTTCGATGCAGGTGCAACGACTTCTTGCGGCGATGCGGCGAACGCGCTCGGCAGCAGCGGTTCGAGCGGATGAAGCGGCACGATACAGCGCCGGTTCGGCGCGAGATGGAACCAGTCGCGCGCCGCGCGATAGTGCCGGTCAATGATATGAACGAAGCGCGCAAAGCGCTTCGTTTCGATCGCGAGCTGCCAGCCGCTGCCGTCGCCACGACGCTCGACCTCAACGGTCATACCGAGGTCATGATGCGCGTGCACGTTACGCTCGGGCAGGTGAAACGCCTCGGAGACGATCTCGCCGCTCGCGCCATCGTATAGCGTTGCAATCGTGACATCGTGCGCGCGCGGGCCGAAGCGGTACGCGTGCGTCAGATCGAAGAACTGGCCGAGCAGCGCGGCCGCGCTGAGGCGTTGCAGGCTGCGCGGGGCAAGCGTCAGCGCGCTGCGTGCGGACGTGACCTTCACGCTGCCGTCGCGCAGACAGACCAGTTCGAGTTCGCCGCTAAACGTTTGCGCCCGCTCGTTGATCAGATGGATATCGAGGCCGTTGAGGCCTTCGTCGGTCAGCGTGACCTGCAATGGCTGAAGCGTCTGCGCGAAGCCGTGCAGCGCGCTTTTCGGCCGTCCCGTCGCGTCGATCAAGCCCCAGCCCGCGCCCGCGCGCAGATCCTGCAACTGCCACACGAGGCCGCCGCCGCACGGTGAGCCCGCGCGCCGCCACTCGGCGAACACGTCGCTGATCAGATCGGCAACCACCGCGCGCGACAGATCCAGATAGCGCGCCGGGTCTTCATAGCGCAAGCGCGCCGGCTCGACGCCGTAAAGCGCCTGCAGATAATGATCGCGCACGTCGTCGAAATCCCAGCCTGCGCCGGCATCGCGCGGCACGGCGGCTTTCCAGCGCGGATCGTGCGTGTGGATCGTGCCGAGCGCGTCGTGCAGCGTCGCGTCGTCGGGGACGTTGGCGAATGCCAGGCATTCTGCCGCGAAGCGCACCTGCGCGCGTCGCACGTCGGCGAGCGGCCGTTGATACGCGCCGACGCCGTAGTAGTGCGTGACGCCCTCGTTAGTCGAAAACGGCCATGCGCCGCCCGATGGCGAATTGCTGACATAGGGCACGTCCGCGCGTTCGCGCGCGACGAGCGCGGGCAGCAGCTCGGTAAACAACGGTTGCGCGCGCCGCGCCGCGGGCAGTCCGAACATCGCCGCCTGCTGGTCGACCTCGCTGCCGCCGCACAGCACCGCGAGCGACGCGAAGCGACGCGTGCGGGTCAGGAACTGGCTCGCTTCGCGCTCGATCAGTGCGCTGAATGCGGCATCGTTCGGGTAATCGAAATTCGCCAGCGCGAAGTCCTGCCATATCAGCATGCCGTACTCATCGGCGAGGACATAAAACAGATCTGATTCATACAGCATCGTGCCGCCGACGCGCAGCATGTTCATGCCGGCGGCGCGCGCGAGCTCGAACGTATGGCGCAACTGCGTTTCGGTGCCTGCCAGCGTGACGAGATCGGCGCTGGTCCAGCACGCACCGCGACAGAACACTGGCACGTCATTCACGCGCAAGGTAAAGCCCGCAGCATCGGCGCCGTGATCCACTTCGATACGACGAAAGCCGATCGAGCCCAGCGACTCACTGATCACGTCGCCATCGGCGAGTTGCAACGTCAGAGGATATAAAGCGGGCTCTCCGTGCGTATGCGGCCACCAGCGTTTCGCGTCAGGCACGCGCACGTCGCCGGTGAGTGTATATGCATCGTGCCATTGCAAAGACGAAACATGGTTGCCGCACGCAAGTGACGCGCGGCAGGCGACGACGTCGTGGGGGTGTACGAAACGTAACGTCAACGAAACAACCCCATCCTCGTGCTCGAGCCGGCTGGTCAGATCAATGGTGTCGAATGCGTGCGGCGCGTCGCCGAGCAGCTCGATCGGACGCCACGGCCCGACCGCCTGGATGGACGGACACCAGCCGGGCATATGGCCGAGCAGCGTGGTGCGCACGTTGCGAAGCGTCGGCGGCGAGACGAGCCGTGGCCGCCAACGCGCACGCGAGCGTTTGGCCGCCAGCGCCGGCGTCAGCGAGCGAAAGCACAGCACGAGCGTCGCACGGCCATTCAGTTCGATATCCAGATCATGGGCGATGAACATCGATGCGCAATCGAGCCGCTTCACATCGTCGAGCCACACTTGCGCGAGCGTCGCGAGTCCATGAAAGCGCAAGCGGCGCCGACCGGTGCCGATCAGCGTAACGCGATACCAGTGATCGTCGAACGCGAGCGGCGGCGGGTGATCGACATCGAGCAGTCCGGCGGCGCGCCGCGCGCTCGCGATGGTGCCGGGTACGGGCGCGGCGAGCCAACCTTGCGCGGGCAGATCGACTGGCGACGCATAGGCGTTGGGTGGGGTGCTCAGACAAGCCCAGCCGGTGTCGAGCCGTTGCGGCCATAGAGAGAGCGCGCCGGCCGCGCGCGGACGGCCGGCGCCGCTCTCGTCAGCCGCCGGATCGAGTGTCGATACATCCACGGTCAATTCCCGGAAAAGCCGCGCGGCACGAAGCACGCGCATCAACGGATCAACGCATTAGCGCACCAGAGCGGCTAGCGGCGGCAGCGTTTGTTCATAGGCGCTTTCAAGCACATCGAAGCAGTCTTCACAGCTATCGCGACGACCGCGCGCGAGCGCGCGAATCAGCCGGAACTGCATCACCATCGACTCCGACGCGATGCGTTGCGCGGCGGCCGGGATCGTCGGCGGCGTCTCGAAGCCTTGCGCGGACAGCCATTGCAGATACTTCGACAGAAACTCGAAGTTCGCACCGAGTTGCCGCATCAGATTGAACGAGTACAGATGGAAGTACGCCTCGTCGCGCTCGAACAGCGTATCGAGATGGGCGGGAAACGCCGCACGCCATTGCGAAATCGGATTGCTCAACGGACGCCGCTCCAGATGCGCGCACAGCAGTTCCGCCGACGCCTTTGCGAGCGCGGTGCCTTCGAGCGCGGGCCGCGCCTGCTTGGCGAACTCGACGTACGGAAACAGCAGATCGGGCTGGCCGGTGAAATGCGGAAGCTTGCGAAACACGCCGTCGTAATCGTCGCCTTCGAGCTGGTGGTAGCCGGTATTGTGGAAATAGCCGAGGCGGCGCGCGGCGGTGTCGACGAAGTCGATGCCGATCGTGGTCTTCGGATGCTCGCTGCGATACGAGGTCGCGCGCGTATCGGGCAGGTAGTAGCCGTCGACTTCGACGAGCACGGTGTGGCCGCGCAATGTTTGCGCGAGCACGCGTTCTTCGAGTGAATCGTAGATCGCGAGCTCCTGCACCTGGGTGCCATACAGCCGTTCGAGATCGTCGAGCGGAAACTTGAAGAACGTGAACTGGTCGCCTTCGAAATCCTGCGTGACCGTGAACGCGAGCGCCGCGCGCGGATCGAGCCCGAAGCCGTGCAGCAGCTCGATCCACAGATCGACGTAGCAGTTGGTCTCCTGCCACACGCGTTCGCCCTGATGCAGCGCGTGCGCTACGTGCTCGCGCGGCTGCCTGCCGGCACGGGGCGCCGCGTGGGTCTCCCGATGCGTCGGCGGATCACCTGCGCGTTGTGGCAGCGACGAGTCGGCGAGCGAGCCGGCAAGCGCGGAAGTCGGCGATGGATTCATGCGTGCTCCCCGGCGACGGCTGCGGTTTGCGTAGACTGCGCCGCCTGCAGCGCATCCGCGACGCGGGTCCCGGTATCGCCCCACAGGAGCGCGCGCACGTCGTCGGGCCACGCGTCGACGTCGAGCCCATGATGACGGAACAGCGCGAGCGTGATGCGTTCCATGCCGAAGCCGACGCAACCCGTATGCGCGGTCGTGCCGTCGTCGCACGCAATCTTCCAGATCGCGCCGAAGTGGTCCATGTGATAGTTGAACGACAGGCAGGCCGTCTTGCCGCGCGGATCGGCGACCGAGATCAGCAATTCGAACTTGAGCGCCTGCGCGCGCTGGCTATCGGCGACGATCTTTCCGCCGCGGCCGAAGAACGGATCGTTCGCGAGATCGACTTCGACGGGCAGGCCCAACAGCTTCACGAGCAACGATCCGCGCTCGATCCACATCTGCCGGAACGCCATCACCTGCTCGGGGCTGCCGAGACGCACGTATTCGCGTTGACGGAACATTTGCATCCGGCCCGGATCGAGCGACGGCTCATGGCGGAAGCAGTACGACAGCACGTCGATAGTGCGGCCGCCGGCGGGCAGGGGGCCGCGCCGCGCCATCACCGGATAGATCGGATAGCAGGCGGCCGGCGTCAGCACGACGCGCGTCGGTTTCTGTTGCGCGAGCCACGCGTCGCCGCGGTCGTCGTCGCTGTCGGCCATCGCATCGTCGAGCGCGCGCAGCAGACGGTGGTGGCCCATGTCGTCGCCGCAGAACGAATGGATGGTGCCCGCGAGATTCGGAAAGCTCTTCAGGTACTCGCTGTCCTCGAAGTCGGTGCGGCGCATCGCGGGCGGAAAGCGCAGCACTTCGGGTTGCTGATCTTTGCCGAGATGCGTGATCGCCACGTTCAATCGATCGATCACGTCCTCGAAAATCTGGCTGCGGCCATACAGTCCGTTCTCGCCGGTGTCGATCAGCAGGCCGGCGGCCAGCATCTCGTCGCGCAGCGTGAGCGAAGGCCCCACTTCGGCGGCGCAGGCCGCCGCTGCAGTGGCAGCAGCGGCGGTATCGGTCATCAGCTTCATTCAGGGTCTCCCCGGCGCGGCAGGACGTTGTGCGAGCAGCAGACTCGCGGTGTTCTGCGCGATACGGTCGTTATTGATCATCAGGGGCGCCGAGTGCAGGTCGCGCAGATGGCGGCCGACGCTATACGGGGTGCCGTTTTTGTAACCCGCCATGCCGCAGATCATCAGCACTTCCTGTACGACCTGCAGCGCGGTGGTCGAGATGCTGGTCTTCAGCGTGTTCATGTCCGACGCGAACCCGAGCATCGCCGCGAGCGGGGCGTCCGCCGGGATTGCGCCCTCGCGCGCCTGATGCGCGGCGCGCGCGGCTTCCAGCGCGACCGACAGACGCGCCTGCATCATCTGCAGCAGCCCGACCGCTTCGGCAAGCCGCAGACCGGCCGGCGGCATGGTGCCGGGCTTCGCGCGCGCCTGTGCGCGGAAGAACGCTTTCGCGCGATTGACCGCGTCGATCGCGATGCCGGTCCACACCGACGCCCACAGCGTGTGCGACACGGGCAGCATGGTCTGATCTGCGATGTCGGCGAACGGCGTCGCGAGGATCTGTTCTGCGAGTCCCGTCGCGATGAGCCGGAAGCCCTCGCTGCAGGTGCCGCGCATGCCCATCGCGTCCCAGCCGCCGCGTCGCTCGAGCTGCGTTTCGGCGCGCAGCGCGACGATCAGCACTTGGTCGGACGCGGCCGCTTCGGCGGTGCGCCGCGCGGTCACGAGAATGCCGTCGGCGTGCGCGCCATACGAGATCGTCGGTGCGAGCTTTTCGATCCGGAAACGCGCGCCATCGAGCTCGACCGAGCACGCGCTCGTGCGCATGTTGCCGCCGATCGTTTCTTCCGACGTCGCCGACGCGAGCAGCCATTGCTGCTCGGCCAGTTGCGAGAGCAGGCTCGCTTGCCAGGCCGAGTTGCCGCGATGAGAGTCGATGCACGCGACCTGGATCTGATGCATCGCATAGATCATCGCCGTCGATGCGCAACCCTGGGCAAGCGTTTCGCAGATCGCGCCGATATCGGCAAGCGACAGACCCGCGCCACCGTAAGCGGTCGGCACCATCGCTGATAACAAACGCTCGGCCTTCAGCGCGTCGAACGCCTCGACCGGAAAGCGCGCGTCACGGTCGACGGCGTCCGCGTACTGCGCGGCGATCGCCGCGCACCGATGCGCTGCAGCACGCCATTCGGGACCGCTGTCGAGCGCGGTCAGCGCCCCGGCGGCAGGGCTCTCGCCAGCGCCGGTCTGTGCATCGGTAGTCGAGTTCGCGGCCGCCCCGCAGGCCGCTGCGGCGGCCTGATCCAGCAGCGGCGCACTCATGCTGCCGCCTTGGCCTGCTGCAACTCCGTCATCGCGGCGGCCATCGAGTCGATGCTCGAGAACAGGCGGCGCGTCAGCATTCGGTCAGGAATTTCGACGTTGAATTCGTCTTCCATGGCGAGCATCAGATGCACGGTCGCGAGCGATGAGAGTCCGGCAGCATAGAGATCGGCGTCGTCGGCGAGGTTTTCCACCGGGACATCCAGGCGTGCGGATTCTGAAAGGATGCGTCTCAATGCAGTTTTCATGCAGTGCTCCCCCTTATGGTCAAAGGTCTGCCGATGGGTGCCGCGATCGAATGATCGTGGGCGCCTGATTTTCGTAGGTAGGTTCGTGCGGTGCGAAGACCGCAGTGTGTGTGCGCGATGGTGCAGTGCGGTGATGCAGGCGGGCTGTGTGAAGCCATCTGCGATACCGGGGCACGTGGTGAGACTGCGCTTCGTTGGCTCGTATTTAAGAATCGGCAACCCCGAGCGTCAGTGCGATGGCGCACGGAAGCACGTCTTTCGCGCAGGCTACCGTGTGGTCGATGATGAGGGACCGTCATGGATCGGCCTGCCGTCGCGCACGGCAGCCATCGCCGGTTTCGCCAAATATTTTGACCGCCGGGGGCGTGATGAACTGGAAGACGCTGGAGTTCGATCAGCTATCTGCACGTGAGTTGTATGTCCTGCTGCGTGCGCGCAGTGCGGTATTCGTCGTCGAGCAGTCGCATGTGTGCCTCGACGCGGACGGTCGCGACGAGCACGCTTTGCATGTGTTCGCGGTCGACGACATGGCACGTCCTATGCCAGTGCTCGCCTATGCGCGGGTGCAGCCCGGCGATTCGGAAGATCCGGAAGTCACGATCGACAAGGTGCTGACGAGTCCGCTGCGGCGCGGCGACGGCACCGCCGAGATGCTGATCGAGCGTGTGCTCGAAGCGGTCGCCGAACGCTGGCCGGGCCGCGCCACGCGCGTGAGTGCGCCGCTTGGCTTGCGCGGGTTCTACGAGCAGTTCGGCTTTCGCAAAACCGAGGGCCCGTACCTCGAACACGGTGTGCCGTACATCGGTCTCACGCGTCAGGTGCGCGGCGCTCAGGCACGCTTCGGGCAGCGGCGGCGCGAGCGCGACGGCGCATCGTTCGTCAACACGTTCGAACTGTTGTGATGGGGGGTTTCAGCCTTGTGCCCGACCGGAGGACGGCACCAAACGCAGCCAGAGCCGGTAAAGCGCGGCGCGCAACTCGCTGGACCCGCGCAGCGACATGCCGAAGTTCGCTGCGCTCAACGCGAGCGCAGCGATGATCGCCAGCAGCAGAGCGTTGATCCAATCCGCGAGCGCCAGCGCGACGAGCAGAAACGCCAGATGCGCGAGCATGTTGCGCACGATCGTCCACGCATGCAGCCGTGAAAACGCGAGCAGCACCGCGTAATCGAAGAGCGCCTTCAGCACGACGACGAGCGCCGCGCCCATGATGCCGAACCAGTGGATGCCGCACCACAACGCGCCGGTGAAAAACGGCAACTGAAGCCAGCTGACGCTCGCTACCGCCGCGGGATGGGTCTGCGCCTGCAACAGGCTGCCGAGGATGCTCGACTGGCCGCTCAGCCACACGCCGACGATCAGCACGCTCGCGACCGGCGCCGAGGCGGCGAGCTGCGGACCGAGCCACAGCAGCAGGAACGGCTTCAAGGCGAACAGCGCGACGATCACGCACGGCGTAAAAGCGCCATTGAGAAACGCGAGCGCGTGGTGCGCGAGCGCATCGGCATCCTCGCGCGACGCCGCCGACAGGCGCGGAAACAGCGTGCGCACCATCGCGAGCGGCAGCATGTTCAAACGATTGATCAGATTTTGCGGGGTCGCGTAGTAGGTGACGAAGCGCGCGCCGAGCAGTCCGCCGACGAACACGCGGTCGAGCGTCGAGGCAATCATGTTGGCGCCGGAAAACATCAGCAGCCAGCGGCCGTAGCGGAACAGCCCGATCATCAGGCGCCATTGCGGCAGCCGCATCCGGCGAATGCCGAGCGCGCGAATCGCGGCCACGCCGAGCATCAGGCCGGCGATGAAGCGCGCGATCACCGCGGCCGGAATCACGAACGCCAGCGACGGCGAAAAGCAGAAGATCGCCGCGATCGGCAGCAGCTGGAACAGCGCGGTGCCGAGCATCTGGTTGATGTTGTAGCTCGCGAAGCATTCGACGCCGGTAATCGCACCCGCGAAGACCCACGTGACGTTCGTGATCGGCACCGCGACCGCGATCCACGGCAGGCTCGCCATCACTTCATGCTGGAACGCCGGCTCGATTTTTACGCCGTAGGTGATGTAGACGATGGTGCCGCCATAAATCAGCGCCCCGCCGATGATGCCGGTGCCGAGATTCATGAACCACGCACTCCAGAAAATCGGTTCGATCGAATCGTCGTTGGTTGCGCGCGCCTTGGCGATCTGGTTTTCCGTCGCGAGGCTGGTGCCCAGATCGAGGACGCTGAAGTAGCCGATCAGCGCCCACACCAGATTGATCACCCCATAGCGCTCGGCGCCCAGCAGATGAATGTAGGCCGGCACGGTCACGAGGGACACGAAGGTCGGCGCGACGGCTCCGGCAAAGTTGATGAAGATGTTCCTGACGATGCTTCGTTCCATGGTCCCTTGTCCGGCGGGTGACGGGCGAGCCAATCGTATGACTTTCCCGGTCGGCGCCGTCGCAGGTCTTGCATCTTGCCCCCACGCGCCGCGTAACTGTGTGGGTGGCCGTACAGATGGCCGCGATCGGGGGGAGTTAAATGGCAATGGTCATAGGGTAGCGTGGTGATTGGCCACGAGCCTTGGTGTCGCGTGTCCGAGCGCGGCGCACCTTCTCCATCACCTGATGCTCGCGGCACGCGCAACCTGGCCGCCGGCATTCAATACAGCGCATGAACGACGCGATCAGCCGCGCTTCGGTCCATGCGCGGGGCATGCTGCACTGCACAGCCTGCTCATCGACACACGCGAGCCCTGCTCGATTCGGAGCCCAAACCAATGTGGCAGGACGCACATATGGGCGACAGCACCTTTGTTGTAATCACATCAAAAGAAAGAAAACGTAAGGAGCGGACTGTGAGACCCATCGTCTTCGACGGCAACTTCGGCTGGTTGCATTCAGCCCACGGCCCGGATGGCGTTGTGATGTGTTCCCCGTTTGGCTATGACACGCTGTGCACTTATCGCGGCATGCGCCGGCTCGCCGAGCGCCTCGCCGCCCGCGGCATGCCGGTGCTGCGCTTCGATTACCCGGCGACCGGCGATTCGGCCGGCGATCCGACCGACGCCGGCCTGTGGCGCGCGTGGATCGACAGCGTCAAACAGGCGGTCGCGCAGCTGCGCGCGGCGACCGGCGTCGAGCGGGTCAGCTTGTGCGGTCTGCGTCTTGGCGGCATGCTGGCCGCGCTTGCCGCGCAGGAACTCGGCGACGTGCACGGTCTCGTGCTGATGTCGCCGGTGCTGTCGGGCAAGAATTACCAGCGTGAATTGCGCGCGCATTACCGGCAGTGGCTGAACGATCCGGCGGCGATGGATTGCGTGGTCGAACCCGATACCGACGAGTTCATTGAAGCGTATGGCTTTCGCATGTACCGCGATACGCTGGAAAGCCTGCACACGGCGGATCTGTATCGCGCGACGAGCCGGCCGGCCGCGCGCGTGCTGCTGCTCGATTCACTGAACCCCGTGCGCACCGGTGCGCTCGCCGCGCATTACAGCGAACATGGCGTGGAGCTCGAACGTCACCCGTTCGACGAATACAGCCGCTTCATGATGGAGCCGCTCGAAAGCGAAATACCGCACGCCGCGTTCGAGACCATCGAGAACTGGCTGCTCGCGGGCAGCACGCGAACAAGCCAGGCGGTGGCGCGCGTGCCCGAGCGAGGCGAAGAGCCGGCGGGCGGCCATTATGTCGCGCCGACGCTGCACGAGACGCCGGTATGGCTGAACGACGGCAAGGTGTTCGGCATCTACTGCCGGCCCGACGGCGCCGCGGCGGCGCACGCGCCGGCGGTGCTGCTGCTCAATACCGGCGCGGTGTCGCGAATCGGCAACGGGCGTTTCGGCGTACATTTCGCGCGGCGGCTTGCCCGCCAGGGGATCGCTTCGCTGCGCATCGACGTCGGCGGTGTCGGCGACAGCATGCCGTCGTGCGACACGCTGAGCCTCGACGCGCTGTACTCGCAAGCGGGCGCCGCCGACGCTGCGTGCGCATCGCGCTGGCTCGTCGCGCGCGGTCATGCGGGCGCGGTGCCGGTCGGTATCTGCTCGGGCGCCTACACCGGCCTGCATGCAGCGACGCGCGAACCCGCGGTGGTGGGCGCGGTGATCGTCAACGTGCAGAAGTTCAGATGGCATAACGTCTGCGATGAACACGGCAAGCCGATGATTCCCGTCTCCGCGTTCGGATCGACGCGCAACTACATGCGCTCGATGAAGCAGCCGGGCAAATGGCTGCGCGTGCTCAAGGGCGAGACGGGGGGCTGGGGCCTCGTGCGCGAGCTGGTGGTACGGCAGCTCGCGAAGACCGGCGAAACGCTGGCCGACCGGATCGAGCGGCTATGCGGCCTCGAACTCGGCGCTCGGGACGAGCGGCATATGTTCGCCAACCTCGATGCGCGGGGCGTCGACACGCACCTGGTGTTCGGTGTGCTCGACGAAGGCGTCGAGGAACTCGAGCGCTACTTCGGTGCTCGCGGCACGCGGCTCGCGCGTTTCACGCGCATTCACGTGGCCTTCTGCAAGCACACCGATCACGCGATCCTGTCGTCGGTGGCGCAGGAAAACATCATGTCCTACGTCGAGAACGTCTATCGCGGCGGTTTCACGAAGCTGCGTCAGCCCGACAGCGCCGCGCTCGACGGCGAGCTGCACAGGCAGCAGCCGGAACACGATGAGCATCGCGGCGCGGGGGCGTTGCGTCCGTTCGGAGAAGCATAGGGAGCACGCGCGCACAGAGGGGGCACGCGCGTACGACCAGAAACGATTGCGACCACGAGGCACTTGCTGGCGTGATAACGGCCGGTGAACAGGAGTTGGATTCGAGAGGATCGCAAATGAACCGAATAGTAGAGCCAGGTAATCCGCTCGCGCCGCGGGCCCGATCCGCCGCCGCGCTTCACGAGCTGACCGCGCAGCCGGTGATTCTCGTGGGCGGCTCCGGTAGGAGGCCGTGGCCGCCGTCGCGCGAACGCAATTCGAGGCAGCTGGCCGGTCCGATGGACGACCGCTCGCGGCTCGAAGCGACGCTGCGTTGGCTCGGCGATGCATTCGACTCGGCCGCGCACGACGCGGCCCGTACCACGCCGTGCGCCGCGCCGCTGGTGGTCTGCCGCGAGGATCTGCGGCTGCCGACGCTAGAGCGAGTCGAGCCGTACCGCAAGCCTGCGCGCTTGCTGCTCGAACCGATGGCGCGCAACACTGCGCCGGCGCTGACGGTCGCGGCGCTCGCCGCGCGCGCGTCGGCCGTGGCTGGCGACGATCCGATCCTGGTCGCGCTGCCCGCCGATCATCCGAGCGCCGATCACGCTGCATTCGGCGCGGCGCTCAACGAGGCGCTCGCGCATGCTTCGCGCGGCGCGATCGTCGCGTTCGGGGTGCCGCCGCAGCGCGCGGCGATCGGCTATAGCTACATCCGCACCGACGCGCCCCTCGGCAACCGGGGCGCGCGGACGATCGAGCGCTTCGTCGAGAAGCCCGATGCCGAGCTGGCCGAGCGCTACTTCGCAGCGGGCGAGTACTGGTGGAACAGCGGCATGTTCGTGGTGCGCGCGTCGGTGTGGCTCGACGCGATCGGCTTGTGCCGTCCGCTGATCGCGGCGGCCTGCAAGGACGCATTCGCGGGCGCGAGCATCGACGATGCCGGTGCGCTCCATCTCGCGCACGACGCGTTCGCCGCGTGTCCGTCCGACTCGGTCGACCATGCGGTGATGGAGCGCATCGGTACCGACGCGCGTCTTGTCGGCGTGACGGTACCGCTCGGCGCGGGCTGGCCGGACGTCGGCGCGGCGGACCCGGTGTGGGATGCGTCGAACAAGGACAGCGATGGCAACGTTGCGCACGGCCGCGTGATGTTCGACGGTTCGCGCGACCGCTTCGCGCATTCGGACGGCCGGCTAATCGCGTGTGTCGGCGTGAGCGGCGTGGTGGTGGTCGAGACCGCCGACGCCGTGCTGCTCGCCGCGAAGGATCATGTAGAGGACGTGAAGGCGATCGTCGCACAGCTGAAGACGCAGCAAGCCGGCGAGGCCGACGGGTATCGCAAGGTCGCGCGGCCGTGGGGTTTTTACGATTCGCTCGAACACGGAGAGCGCTTTCAGGTGAAGCGCTTCGTCGTGAAGCCGGGCGGGCGGCTGCCGCTGCAGAGGCATCATGATCACGCCGAGCACTGGGTCGTGGTGCGCGGTACCGCGCTCGTCACGCGCGGCATCGAGCGCTTCGCGCTGTCGGAGAATCAGTCGACGTTCATTCCGCTCGGTGTCACGCATGGGCTCGAAAATCCCGGCAAGACGCCGCTGGAAATCATCGAAGTGCATTCGGGCGGCTATCTTGGCGAAGACGACATCGTGCGCTTCCACGAGCGGCACGGCCGCGAGCAGGGGAGCGCCCATGCGCGTCAATGCAGCTCAAACCGATAAGCCAGCCGATGAAGCGCGGTCGCCGTCATTCGACGAGCGGCGCTTTCGTCACGCGCTCGGGCGCTTCGCAACCGGCGTGGTGGTGATCTCGACCGGCAGCGGCGACAGCCTTCACGCGATGACCGCCAACGCGTTCATGTCGGGGTCGCTGAAGCCGCCGCTGATCGTCGTGTCGGTCGGGCATCGTGCGCGCATGCATGCACGGCTGATGGATGCCGAGCTGTTCGGCGTCAGCGTGCTGTCGGAGGCGCAGGAGTCGCACAGCCGCCATTTCGCGGGCGAGGCTCAAAGCCGCTTCGCGCCCACTTGCGCTCCGCGCTTCGCGGCGGTCGATGGCCTTGCCGGCGTCGTGCTGCTCGAGCACGCGGCCGCGCGCTTCGCGGCGCGCGTGGTGGACCGCCATCCGTGCGGCGACCATACGCTGTTCGTCGGCGAGGTGCTGGTGTTCTCGCTCGACGAGCACGCGCCGCTGCTGTTCTTTGGCGGCCGCTATGCGTCGGTGGCGGCGAGCGCGTCGAACGAAGACTCGGCCTGATCGGCTTGCCCCCGCATGTTTGTTCGCCGTAACACGCAATCGCCGGACCACGTCCGTGCAAATCAGACAATTTCATCGCGCCAACGTGCGAATGCGCACTAATTAAACCCAGTAACGCAGGCACGCTTTGACGAGCGAGCTTTGAGCCTGGCGGAACAGATTGCGTTACACGAACGAAACAAATCTTCAGAGGGATAACCCTGTCAGGAAGTGTCCCAACTGGCGCAACCGTTTCGAAGCTAGCAACGTATCGGAAAACGATCCTATTTGCATAACAGATACGTACGGGCCCTTCATTAACAGGCCACGCGGGGTCAACACCGCTTCGGGGATATGTCATGGAACACGCAAACAAGGATCGCTCGCTGGTGAGCAAAGTAATGGACGGGCTCGTCAGCGGCATCGTCGAGGAAAAGTACGGCGCGATTTTGCCGCCGCAGGATGTGCTGTCGAAGGAATTCGACGTGAGCCGCACCGTGATGCGCGAGGCGCTATCGATGCTGCTCGCGCGCGACATGCTCGACGTGCGCCCGAAGATCGGCACGCGCATCCGGCCGATGAGCGACTGGCGCATGATCGACGAGGACGTCGTCAACTGGCGTTTTCGCGCGAAGCCCGATCCGATGTTTCTGCGTGACGTGATCGAGTTTCGCATCCTGATCGAACCGCGCGCTTCGGCGCAGGCGGCCGCGCGCGGCAGTGCCGCGGACGTCGCGGCGATTCGGGAGGCCTTCGAGGCGTTTCGCGTGATCCGTCCGGGCGAGCCCGGCTATCAGGAAGCCGACGAACTGTTCCATACGCGTATCGTGATCGCGAGCGGCAACCAGTTCTTCAAGCAGATGGCGGCGATCATTCGCGGCGCGCTGTCGACCGTTACCCCGATCGTGCACGACCGGAGCGGGGAGTGGGAGGGCGCGATCGCGTCGCATCAGCGTGTCGTCGAAGCGATCGAGCGGCGCGATCCGAAGGAGGCCGAGCTCGCCTCGCTCGCGATGATCGATTACTCGGCCGAGGAAGTCGGCGGCCGGTTTTCCGCGGAGCCGCCGGCGCGGGTTTGAGCCTCGGTGTGAGCCTGGATGCGTGAGTGCCTGGCCGTGACAGCGGCGGCGCGGGTGTGGAAGGTCGGTGCGCGGCGGTGATGCCGCATGGTTCGTATTGGTCGCGGACGCCGCATTCTCAAACGGCATCGGCGACAATAGCGGCTGTTCTGAACCGCATGGACCCTTGCACACACGATGACAGACACGACAGCGGCACCGCAGGCAGCCACCGCCCAACCGACCGATCGGGCAGCGCAAGACACCACTTCATCACGTGAGATCCGTTGGGGGATCGTCGGCACCGGCCGGATTGCGCGCCGCTTCGCGCAAGGTCTCGCCTTCGTGCCGCGGGCGCGGCTCGCCGCGCTGTGGTCGCGTCGCGCGGAACCGGCCCAGGCGTTCGCCGATGAATTCGGCGGTACCGTCTACGACAGTTTCGATACGCTGCTCGCGAGCGGCATCGACGCGCTCTATATCGCGACGCTGCAGGACAGCCACGCCGACTATGCGATCGCCGCGTTGCAAGCCGGGCTGCACGTGCTGTGCGAGAAACCCGCGTGTATCAATCGTGCCCAGCTCGAGCGCGTGCTCGAGACCGCGCGCGCTTCGCAACGGCTCTTCATGGAAGCGATGAAGCCGCCGTTCTATCCGCTCTACAGAAGGTTGCGCGAGCACCTCGCGGCCGATCCGATCGGCGAGGTCGGCCTTGTGCGCGCGGGCTGCTCGGTGCCTGGCGTGCCGGCCGATCATCCGTCGCTGTCGTTCGAGCACGCGGGCGGCGCGCTGCTCGATATCGGCATCTACGAGATGTTTCTCGCAGTGGACTGGCTCGGCGCGCCGCGCGACGTGCAGACCTTCGGCCGGCTCGGCACGACCGGCGTCGATACGTTCGCGAGTCTGAACAGCCAGCACGAGCGCGGCGGCATCGCGCAGCTCTTCTGCGGGCTCGATCTGCATGGCAAGGGCGATGCGCTGCTGATGGCCAAAGGCGGTCACGTGACGCTGCACGAGCCGTGGTGGAACCCGTCGCGCGCGACCATCCGTTACGCGGACGGCCGCGTCGTCGAACTCGACGAGCCGTTCGAAGGCGGTGGTTTGAACTACGAGACCGCGCACTTTTGCGAGCTGATCCGCGCGGGTGTGCTGGAGAGTCCGCTGATGCCGCACGACAAGTCGCGACAGATGATCGCGATGGCCGACGCGGCGCGCGCGGCGTTGGGGCTCAAGTTCGCTGGCGAATGAGCCGCCACGGCGAAGAAAGGGTGTGCGCGGCGCTCAGTGCCGCGTCGGCAGCGACAGCCGCCGCTCGTACCAGCGCTGCGCCCACTCGAGCACCTGGCACAGCACCCAGTACACGGCCGCAGCGGCCAGATAAAGCGGCAGCGGCTGATAGGTCGACGCGATCATTTCCTGCGCGCTGCGCAGCAACTCGGTCACCGTGATCACGGACACGAGCGAGGTGTCCTTGACCAGGCTGATCAGGCTGTTCGACAGACTCGGCACCGCGATGCGCAGCGCCTGCGGCGCGATCACGTAGCGCAGCGTCTGGCGCCGCGACAGCCCAAGGCTATACGACGCGAGCCACTGGCCCTGGTGGATGCCCAGAATCGCGCCGCGCATGCTCTCGGACAGATAGGCTGCGACGTTCGCCGACAGCGCGATCACGCCGGCCGGCGTCGGTTCGAGCGAAATGCCGAAGCTCGGCAGGCCGTAGTAAATCACGAAGATCTGCACCAGTAGCGGCGTGCCGCGCATCACGCTCACATAGACGCGTGCGATCCAGTTCAGCGGCCGGCTGTGGCTGATCCCCATCAGTGCGAGCACGGCGCCGCCGATCAGGCCGAAGATCATCGACAGGAGCGCGAACTTGATCGTCAGCAAGGCGCCTTGTGCGAGTACCGGCAGCGATTGGAGCAGCAGGGATGTGATGGACATGGGTAGTGTTCTTATTGACGCACAAAGCGCACATCATAAACTTTGGCGCGCGTTCAGGCGCGGGTCGCGCAATGCGGCTTGGGGTATACGCGACGCGTGGTTCGGGTCCAAGGCCCCACACGGGCCGCAAAAACGCGAAGGGCGGCATCGTGATCGATGCCGCCCTTCGTTTGACTACGCGGTTGTTACTTGATCGGCTTGCTGACGTCGATGCCGAACCACTTGTCCGAGATCTTCGTGAAGGTGCCGTCCGCTTCGAGCTGGGTCATCGCTTCGTCGATCGCCTGCGCGAACTTCGGGTTACCCTTTTTGAACGGAATGCCCGACGGGTTGCCGGTGCCGACATTAGCGCCGGTGCGCAGCGGCAGGTTCGAGTTCTTCAGCAGGTACGCGAGCATCAGCCGGTCGTTCAACGCCGCGTCGAGCCGGCCGGCGGCCAGATCGCGCAGGTATTCGGGTGCGCCCGGATAGGTCTTCACGTCGATGCCGGGTACCGACTTCGCCATGTCCATGTAGTTGGTGCCGAGACCGACGCCGAGCTTCTTGCCCTTCAGGTCTTCGAGCGACGTGAACTGGCGCGCGTCGTCCTTGCGCTGGATCAGCTGCGCGGCCGAGTACGTGTAGGCCGGCGAGAAGTCGAGGGTCTGCTTGCGCGCGTCGGTGATGCCGACCTGGTTGACGATCACATCGAACTTGCCCGCCTGCAGACCGGCGATGATGCCGCTCCATTCGGTCGTGACGAACACCGGCTTCACGCCGAGCTTGGCCGCGACGGCTTTGGCGATGTCGACGTCATAGCCGACCAGCTCGCCCGACGGCGCTTTCGAATTGAACGGCGGGAAGGTGCCTTCGAGACCGACGCGCAGCGTGCCGCGCTGCTTGACCTGGTCGAGCAGGTCTTCCGCGTGCGCGGCGACGGCGGTCAACGACGCGCCGATCAGCGCGGTGGCGAGGAGTTTCTTGAGCAGGCCAAATTTCATCGTGTTCCTTTGTACGTCTGACGTTTTGACGGTCGAGAGCATAGCAAACGAGACTATCGCCATCTAAATACCGTTTGTTTATGTCTATATGCCGCCGGTGCGGATACTTAGCGCAGCGCCTGCGCGCATTCGGCGACGAGCGCCGGACCGCGGTAGATGAAACCAGTATAAAGCTGCACCAGTGACGCGCCGGCCGCGAGCTTCGCGCGTGCGTCTTCCCCCGAGAAGATCCCGCCGACGCCGATGATCGGCACCGCCTCGCCGACTTCGGCGCGCAGCTTGCGGATCACCTCGTTCGACGCATCGAACACCGGCTTGCCCGACAGGCCGCCGGCTTCGTCAGCATGGGGCATGCCGGTGACGGCAGCGCGCGACAGCGTCGTGTTGGTCGCGATTACGCCTTCGAATTGGTGGCGCAGCAGGGTGTCGGCGATCGACTTGATCTGCTCGTCGTCAAGGTCCGGGGCGATCTTGAGCGCGAGCGGCACGAGCTTGCCGTGCATGTCGGCGAGCCGTTGCTGCTTGTCCTTCAGCGCGGCGAGCAGCGCGTCGAGCTCGTCGGCGCCTTGCAGCTGGCGCAGGTTCTTCGTATTCGGCGACGAGATGTTGACCGTCACGTAGCTCGCGAACGGGTACACGCGCTCGAGGCAGTACAGGTAGTCTTCAGCGGCGCGCTCGATGGGCGTGTCGGCGTTCTTGCCGATGTTCAGACCGAGGATGCCGCGATAGCGCGCGGCCTGGACGTTCTTCACGAACTGGTCGACGCCGGCGTTGTTGAAGCCCATCCGGTTGATCACCGCGTTCGCCTGCGGCAGCCGGAACATGCGCGGGCGCGGATTGCCCGGCTGCGCGCGCGGCGTCACGGTGCCCACTTCGATGAAGCCGAAGCCGAGCGCCGCCAGACCGTCGATGCACGCGCCGTCCTTGTCGAGGCCCGCCGCGAGTCCGACCGGGTTGCGGAACGTGAGGCCCATCACGGTGCGCGGCGAATCCGGTACGCGCGAGGCGAGCGCGCCCGCGAGGCCGGTGCGGCCGGCGGCGCCGAGCATGCGCAAAGTCAGATGGTGAGCGTCTTCCGCGTCCATGCGAAAGAGTTGGGCGCGAACGAGCGGATAAAGGGAACTGAACACGAGATGAAGCCGGACGGCCGGAAAATGGGAACCCGCTATTTTACCGGCTTTGGGCTTCGATGAGACTGGTAGGGCGTTGCTGGCGGCGAGCAGGACCTGGCGACGACTCGACGGACGGCGCTTTGGCTACGGCCTGAGCGGTCCGCGTCGCCCATGCATCGGCAGATCGACCGGCGGAAGGTCGATGCTGTCCGGATCGAGCACGCGCCACTCGCCGTCGATCAAGCCTTCGAGCGGGCGGAAATTCGCCTTGTACGCCATCTTCGGGCTCTCGCGAATCCAGTAGCCGAGATACACATACGGCAGGTTCAGGCTGCGCGCCTGCTCGATCTGCCAGAAGATGTTGTAGGTGCCGAAGCTCGCATGCGGCTGGCTCGGCTCGAAGAACGTGTATACCGACGACAAGCCGTCGCCGAGGATATCGATCATGCTGATCATGCGCAGCGCGCCTTGGGCATCGGGGCGCGGATCAGGCCGTCCATCGGGCCGCAGCGGCGCCGGCTCGCGAAACTCGACGAGCCGCGAGTTGATCCGGCTTTGCAGCAGGAACTGCTCGTACTGGTCGCGGCTGTCGCGATCCATGCCGCCGCCCGCGTGGCGCGCCGACTGGTAGCGCATATACAGCGCGTAATGCTCCTCGTCGTAATGCAGCGGTGCGACGGTCGCGATCAGGTCGCCGTGCTTTCTCCATACACGCCGCTGCGTGCGGTTCGGCTGAAAACGCTCGACCGGCACGCGCACCGGCACGCACGCGCGGCAGCCGTCGCAATACGGACGGTAGGTGAACACGCCCGAGCGCCGGAAGCCGGCCTTGACGAGATCCGTGTAGACGTCCGAATTGATCAGGTGACTGGGTGTGGCGACCTGCGAGCGCGCGATGCGGCCGTCCAGGTAACTGCAGGGATAGGGCGCCGTTGCATAAAATTGCAGCGCGGAAAGCGGCGAAAGAGGCAGCTCGTTGGGATGAGTCACGTTGGCAGCTCTCGAAGCGTCTCTGGTAATGCAAACCCGGCGCGCCTGGCGGTTGATGCCGCGATTCGATGGGCGGCGGACCCGGATTCGGCCTGATTTTTCCTACGCCGCGCGCGCGAGGATTTCGAGCAGGGCGGTCTTGTCGAAGCGCCAAGGGATGGCCGGTGCGCCGACAGACGCGCGAACATGCGCGACGAACGCCTTGCGCGCTATCTCGCGGCCGCCGAGCGACGCCAGATGCGACGTGTTCTGCTGGCAGTCTATCATTTCTATTTCGTGACGTCGCAAGTGGCCGACCAGCGCGGCCAGCGCCATTTTCGAGCCGTCGGTGACGTCGGTATACATCGATTCGCCGAAGAACATCCGGCCGAGCGACACGCCGTACAAGCCCGCTACACGCTTACCCTCGAACCAGGTTTCGATGCTGTGCGCGTCGCCGAGGCGATGCAGCGACGAATAGGCTTCGACGACGTCGGCGGTGATCCACGTGCCACGCTGGCCGCGGCGCGGCGCCTGCGCGCAGGCGCGCATCACGGCGGCGAAATCCTGATCGACGCGGATTTCCCACGCGTCGTCGCGCAACATCCGCTTGAGCGTCTTACGCAGCGACGGCGACAGCTTGAATTCGACGGGGCGCAGGATCATGCGCGGATCGGGGCTCCACCACAACACCGGCTGGCCGTCCGAATACCACGGGAAAATGCCGCGCCGATAAGCGTCGATCAGGCGCGACGGCAGCAGATCGCCGCTTGCCGCGAGCAGACCGGGCGCGCCGCTCGCGGCGCCGAGTGCGCGCTCGACGGGCGGAAACGGATCGTCAGCTCCGAGCCAGGGAACCATGCGCGCCGCTCAACCTTCGCGCAGGGAGCGGAAGATGTCGCCGGTATGCAGGCCGAAACTGCCGGCCGCGCGGTCGGCGAAAAAAAAGCGCAGCGTCTGGCCGACGGTTGGAAACGCGATCTCGTCCCACGGAATCTCGTGCTCCTCGAACAGCTTCACTTCGAGGCTTTCCTCGCCGGCGGCGATGTCGAGATCGAGCAGACGCGCCATGTAGAACAGATGCACCTGATGCACGTGCGGCACGTTCAGCAGCGAAAACAGGTTCTGCACCTCGACGCGCGCGCCGGCTTCCTCGAGCGTTTCGCGCGAGGCGGCTTCGGCCGTCGTTTCTCCCATTTCCATGAAGCCGGCGGGCAGCGTCCAGTAACCGTAGCGCGGCTCGATCGCGCGGCGGCACAGCAGCACCTTGTCGTCCCACACGGGAACGGTGCCGACCACGTTACGCGGATTCTGATAATGCACGGTGCCGCAACTGCCGCATACGAAGCGCTCGCGATTGTCGCCCGGCGGAATGCTCAGGCTGACGCCGTGGCCGCAGACAGAACAGAATTTCATTGGAAAGGGAACGAGAAAGGGTGATAGGAGTTTATCACCCGGCCGGGCGATTACTGAGGCGCCGGCAGGGACTGCGCGATGGGAGGTTCGATGCGGCGAGCGCCGCCGCGTCTGACGTTGCTTGACAGTCGATTTTCGGATGCGCTGATAGCATCGGTCGTGATGGTTGCGATGGAGGCTCCCGCGTCCGTCACAGTCATCTCATCTTTTCTCTCTTGTACATTGCCTCGTAGTTTGGCGCGCCATTCAGTTGACGCGCTTTTTTTTTCGCCTGAGGTTGGACTGAGGCTTGACGGTCAAGAGAATCGACAGCTCATGGCTACAAAAACAAAAAAGGGTTACACGCCAATGCGTTGTAACCCTTCAATGATTTCGTTCTGGTTGCGGGGGTAGGATTTGAACCTACGACCTTCGGGTTATGAGCCCGACGAGCTGCCAGACTGCTCCACCCCGCGTCCGTCGAAGAAAAGATTATAGACCAGCCAGACAGCCAGCGCAATAGCCATGTAAGGATTGGCTTCATTGAGCTTCGCGCCGCCACCGCTACGGCACCTATCGGAAAGGCTCTGGAAAGCCGCGCGCAGACGCTGCGCTAGAATTCAGATTCTTCACGAGGCTCGCCGGATCTTCACGACGGCGACCTCATCGACTCCGATTCTCCGACCGGTTCTGAACTCCATGGATATCGCTCACGATCTGCAGGTCATCGCCCTTCAGGAAAAGACCCTCGTATTTCCCCGTTTCGATGCCGATCGTGCGTGGCAAGTCGGCGCGTATCTGCATGAGGTCGCGAAAGCGCGCGGCATTGGCGCCGCGATCGACGTGCGCACGTTCGGCCAGCCGCTGTTCTTCAGCCTGCTCGACGGCGCGACACCCGACAACGTCGACTGGGTGCGCCGCAAGGGCAACACCGTCGCGCAATTTCGCCGTAGCTCGTATGCGATCGGTCTGAAAATGCAGCTCGCGGGCGCGACGCTCGTCGACAAGCACGGTCTGCCGGCCACCGAGTACGCGTCGCACGGCGGCGCGTTCCCGCTGACGGTGGAAGGCGCGGGCGTGATCGGTTCGATCACGGTGTCCGGTCTGCCGCAGCGCGCCGATCATGAACTGGTGGTCGAAGCGCTGTGCGCGCATCTGGGTCACGATTACGGCAAGCTCGCGCTCGCGAAAAGCTGACGCGATGCGCGTACCCCCGTATGCGCTGCTCGCGATCGCGATCGTCGCCGAAGTCATCGCGACCTCCGCGATGCGGGCCTCTGACGGTTTCTCGCGCCTGCTGCCGTCGATAGTCGTCGTGCTCGGCTACGGCATCGCGTTTTATTGCCTGTCGCTGACGCTCAGGAGCATTCCGGTCGGCATCGTCTATGCGATCTGGTCCGGTGCCGGGATCGTGCTGATCACGCTGGTCGCGCTGGTGCTGTACCGGCAGGTCCCCGACGTGCCGGCGATCATCGGGCTGGGATTGATCGTCGCTGGCGTCGCGGTGTTGAATCTCTTCTCGAAGATGCAGGCGCATTGAGCGCCCGCGCAAGTCGGCACGCTCGCCGCACGGAACTTAATCGGCCTATTTGCAGCGCACGATCATCGAGCGGCCTTTCACATTCGCCGACGCCACGTTCGTGACGCTGCCTCCAGCGGTGCCGCCTTCGTCGTTGTCTTTCGACACGATGTCGTAGCCGGTCGCGCCGCAGGCCTTACCCGCTTGCACGTAGCACGAGGCCCAGCTCGAGCCGGCGTTGGCGCCGCTGCAGTTGACCGCGAAGCCGGTCTGGCCGTTCGGCAGATTGATCAGCGTGGTCGTGTTCGACGACGCGCAGCCGCCCAGTCCCGCGGCGAGCAGCAGCGCGGCGGGCAATGCGGCCGACAGCGACGCGCGACGCACGAGGGCAAGCGCGGCGCTGGATCGGAGGCGGTGGAATCGGCCGGCGCGCCGCGGTTGCGTCGTGAATTGCATCGTGTTGTGTCCTTTCATTCAGATTGAGGTTGCTGCGGGGTTGGAGGCGGTCGGTGTGCAACGCGGGGGCGCGCGCCGAGGCTCAGGTCGTTTCGACGGTGATGCCCGCCGCGCTGACAAGCCGCCGGGCTTCCGCGCCTTCTTCGGTGGCCGCGTCTTCCCAGATGCTGATCGCTCTGGGGATGTCGATGCCATGACTTTCGGCGTACTCAAACCAGCGGTTCGCCGCATCCGGCTCGGGCAGTTCGTGATTCTGCAGAAAATATTTTCCCATATTGCGCTCGCTGGCCTCGAAATGGCGTCGTCATAGGTACTTTTCGACAGCATGGAGCATGCCGATCTGCACCGTTCGACCGGCGCGCGTGGCTGACGTGCAGCGCGACTCCGGTACGGGGCGAGTGCGGCTCGCGGGCAGAACTTATCGCGCTGCAACGCGCCTTATCGTAATGGGGCGGGCCGCCCGCACACCTCCAGTGCAGCGGCGCGCCGCATGCTGAAGCATCAAGGCGGCGCCGTCGCGACTGGCGCCAGCTCCGCAACCGCAACAGGAGGACGAAGATGGCTGAACGGGTCAGTGGCCCTTATCGCGGCTATTACATCAGCGCCGCCGCGCGCCTCGTGCCAGGGGGCAGCACGTCGGGCGCGTCGGGCGAAGCGCACGCCAAAGCGGATGGTACTTACGTCGGCTCGGTGAGCCTCGCCGAAGCCGGCCCGGACGATCCGCATCGGATGGAAACGTTGCTCGAACTCGGCGACCGGCAACGCTTCAGCAGCGAAGAAGAGGCGTTCGCGTTCGTCGAACGGGCGGCCCGCGAGTACGTCGACCGCTTGCTGGATGGGCAGTGAGCGTGTCGGCGATTGCCGCGCGAAGGGCCGGCCGAAGCACTCGCCACCGTAGCGCGCGATGCCCTGAATCAGGCGCCCGCGCACGCTGGACCGTGATCCGGCGGCGCGAGTACCATAGCGGGACCCGCGAGGATCGGCGGCGCATAGCGGCCTTCCTCGCGTGCTACGTTCCCGCCGCCACCTTTTGACGAGGCGACCATGGAAATCCGTTTTCCCGAAGACGCGCCTGCTTACCGCGACTCCAACCTGACCGTCGTGTTTTCCGCGCTGGTAGACGGTGAGCCGGTGCCGTGCGCGATCTCGGTGGAAGCGCTCGAGGATCATTTCGGCGCTTACAGCGAGGACCTCGACGGCTGGCTGCGTGCGTTCGATGCGGGCCGGCCGCGCATCGAGGCCGTTGCGCGCGAGCATTTGCAGATCAGCAACGGCACACCCGTACTACTCAAGAGTGGTCATTTTCCGCCCGGGCAGATGGCAGGCTGAGCGGAACTGTCCTTCCGCCAACGCATCGCCAACGCGTTGCCGCTAATTCACTCCGTGCACCGGCACTGCCTCGCGCGCCGCTTCGAAGCACCGCCTGATCCCTTCCTGATACGAAGTTTTGTTGAGCGGCCCTATCAACGTGGCCAGCGCCGAATCATCGAGCACGACAGGCTCGGTCAACAGATAGTTCATCTCGACCAGTTCGCGCATCAGCGGATTGAATAACCCGAGCACGCGCAGCATGCCCTTACCGGCCACCATCAGCTTCGGCTCGCGGCCCGCGAGCGCGTACGCCTCGCGTGCCACTTCCCGCTGCGTGATCGTGCCGGCGCCCCCGAGATGCCACCAGCGGCCGTAAGCCTCGGGCGTGCGCGTGAGTCGTTCGACCACGGGACCGACATCCGGCAGAAAGATGAATTCGTGCGATACGTCGATGGGACCGAGCACCTGCGCGCGCTTACCGGTAGCGGCGCCAACGAAGACACCGTGCAACAGGCTACGCTCAACCCCCGGTCCGTAGAAATCGGGCAGCCGCAATACCAGCGTTTCGAGACCTTTCTGGCCATGCGCGGCCAGCACGAGCTTTTCCTGTTCGAGCCGCATGCGGCCCTTGAACGTATGCGGCTCGCGCGGATGATCTTCGCGAATCGGATTGCCGCGCGCGCGGCCATACGGATAGACGGTGCCGATCAGAATGAAGCGCTCGACGCCGGCGGCCGTCACGCCAGCCAGCGTCTTCTCCATCAACGGCGGGTGCTGCGCGAACTGGTCGTAGGGCACGCCGACGAGGTAGATCACGGTCTGCAGACCGGCGGCAGCGGCGCGGATCGAGGCGGGGTCGTCGGGGTTCCAGGTGACGATCTCCGCGTGCGGGTCGTCACCGAAGGTCCGTTGCAATACCTCGCGTGAACGGCCGACCACCCGATAATCGCGGCCCGCCGCACCAAGCGCCGCGGCAATGCTTTGACCCGCCGCGCCCGCGGCACCGAATAAACCGACCTTTCCCGTGGCTTGCATGACGACTCCTTCAGATGGCGGCGCGACCTCGTCGCGTGCGCTCGTGGCTACTTCGTTGACTGACGAAAATTTACTGAACGTCGTTCAGTAAACGGTGTTCAGTTTAAATTGACTTTTCAGTTTGTCAACCTGTAAATTGCGGATCATGGGAATCGCTGAACGAAAACACCGCCAGAAACAGGCGCTGCGCGAACGCATCCTCGATGCCGCGCGGCGCATCGTCGTGCGCGAAGGCTTTGCCGCGCTGTCGATGCGCAAGATCGCCGACGCAATCGAATATTCGCCCGCCACGTTGTATCTGCATTTCGCGAGTCGCGACGACATCGCGCGGGCCTTGTGCGAGGAGGGCTACGCGCAGTTGCTCGCGAGCTTCGTGCCGCTCGTGCACATCGCAGATCCCGCCGAACGGCTGAAGGCGCTCGGGCGCGCGTACGTCGCGTTCGGCGTCGAGCATCCGGAAACGTACCGGCTGATTTTCATGGAGGATCCGAGCTATACGGGCGCGGCGCTCGGTGGCGCGGCGGCTGCTGGCAAAGACGGCGGCAACGCGGAAGATGCAAGCGCGAACGGCGGGACCGGTGGTTCAACCGCGTCCCGAGGCAACGCCGACGACGACCCCGGCGACGCTGCGCTGCGCATCATGATCGACGCGCTCGACGAGTTGCGAGCAGCGGGGCGTCTGTCGGCGTCGGTTGCATCGATGGAGTCGGCCGTGTGGGCCGAAGCGTTGTGGGCGAGTTTGCATGGCATCGTCGCGTTGAATCTCACGTGTCCGGTGTTTCCGAGTGCGCCGCTCGAGACGCTCGTCGGCGTCACGCTCGACGCATGGCTCGGCGCGCCGCAGCCCGTGGCAGCGGGCGCATCGAAGAGCGCCGCAGTGCGCGGCAAGAAAACCGTCGCGCGGCGCCACTCCGAACCTGCCGAATCGCCGGACACGGCCCCCAAGCCCGTCACCAAACGCAAAGCGGCAGGCACGTGATAACGTTCAGTTCCACGTCAACCCGCGCCGCCGCGCCCAGTTCTCCATGTCCACGTCCGCCTCGCCCGCCACTAGCGACGAAATCGCGACCCACGTAACCAACCGCATCGGTTTCATCGAACTGGAGCGGCCGAAAGCGCTGAACGCGCTGTCGACCGGCATGATCCGCGCGATCCATGCGGCGCTCGACCAGTGGCGCGACGACCCCGAGGTGCTGGCCGTCGTCGTGCGCAGCCGGCATGAGCGCGCGTTCTGCGCGGGCGGCGACATCCGCTTCATGTACGAGGCGGCGCAACGCGGCGACCAGCAGGCACGCGACACGTTCTTCAGCGAGGAATACCGCCTCAATCATGCGATCTTCGTGTACCCGAAACCGTATATCGCGTTGATGAACGGCATCGTGATGGGCGGCGGCATGGGCATTTCGCAGGGCGCGCATCGCACCGGCGGCCTGCGCGTCGTCACGCAATCGACGAAGATGGCGATGCCCGAAACGCGTATCGGCCTTTTTCCGGACGTCGGTGCGAGCTGGTTTCTCGCGCGCACGCCCGGCGCGATCGGTCGCTATCTTGCGGTGACGGGCGAGACGTTCGGCGCGGCCGACGCGTTGTACGCGGGCCTCGCCGATGTCTATATTGACGACGCGGCGTTGCCCGCGCTCGTCGCTACGTTGAGCCGCGAAGAGTTCGAGCGCGGCGCGGATGTGGTTGCATGCGTCGAGCGCGAGACGCTCGCGTATCAAGTCTCGCCGCAGCCCGAGGAGAGTGCGCTCGCGAAGGCGCGTCCGTTGATCGACCGGCATTTCGCGCTGCCCGACGTCGCGCGGATACTCGCGTCGCTCGAACAGGAACGCGAGCGCGGCGGCGACTCGGCCGAGTGGGCCGAGCGGACGATCGCGGTGCTGCGCGAGCGCTCGCCGCTGTCGATGGCGGTCTCGCTCGAAGTGGTCACGCGCGCGGAAGGGTCGATGGCCGATGTGCTGCGTGTCGATCTCGATCTGACTCGCTCGAGCTTCCTGCTCGGCGATACGGTGGAAGGCATTCGCGCGCGCATCATCGACAAGGACAACGCGCCGCGCTGGCGTTTCGCGCGCATCGAGGACGTCGACCAGGCCGATGTGGAGAAGATGTTCGACAGTCCGTGGCCGGCGGACGGACACCCGCTAGCCGCGCTGCGCGGGTGAACGTGCACTGAGCGCGCCGTCTCCCGAACCCGCCCGCGCGAATCTACGCGTTGCGCGAACTGACGCGCTACGCGCTTATTCCTCAGCCTCGCTCGCCATGAACGCGCGCATGAACACGAGCGCGCCCCAGCCCCACATCGCATTGGCCGCGAAGCCCACTGCGAGGCGCGGCAGCATGTTGCCGCTCGGCCAGATGCCGCGCAGCGGATCGACGACGAACACGCTCGCGGCCGTCAGCACGATGCCACCGAACACGAACGCCGGTACCCACGGCGCGTGCCGATGCGGCGCGACGCGCAGCAGCCACGCCATCAGCACGGCCCAGAACGAGCTCCAGATTGCGTTCGCGATGAATTCAGGCAGGCCGAGCGGCAAAAACGGCGCGGTCGAAAAACCTGTGGGGTCGATCATGCCGGCGGCGTGCATCAGCGCCAGCGTCGATTCGCGGAAGAACAAAGAAGCCAGAAAACCGGCGACGAACGGCAGAATTATTTTGTGCATGCATTGCACCGGCAACGTACTGGCGACGCGAATCGCGAGGCCTGTACCGGGTGATTGGAAACGAGCGCCATTATATCGATCGGGGTGCGGCGGCCATGGCCGCGTGTGTAAAGCGCAACAACCGTATGCGGTAGCGCCGGGCTAATCACGAAAGCGGAATTCCTAAGCTAAAAAAAATCGTTCAAAAGCCGCGGACCGCTCCATAGACTGTTTCCTCATGCAGACGGCGCCGGTGTCGCCGTCATCCGTTGAATCGAGCGCACCACGCGCACGTTGGTCGAGGAAAACCGTCGCCATGTCGAGCCTCATGCCGAATCTTCGTTGCAGCAGGGCCCGCGCGTGGTCGTGTCCGCGGTGTCGTCCGCCCGGCGCATAGGCTTTCAGCGCTTTTGCCGGTGGCCTGAGTCCACCGTCCGTTTCGCAATCCTTCAACACGTCGCAGCGCCTTGCCGATTGCCGGCTCGATGCGTGCGGCCGGCGCTCGCGCCCACCGTTTTCTTTCAAGAGCAGGCAGGAGCAACAACATGAATGTGTTCTGGTTCATTCCGACTCACGGCGACAGCCGCTATCTCGGTACGTCCCAAGGCGCACGCGCAGCCGATTACGACTACTTCCGGCAGATCGCCGTCGCCGCCGATACGCTCGGCTACGAGGGCGTGCTGCTGCCGACCGGCCGCTCGTGCGAGGACGCCTGGGTCGTCGCGTCGAGCCTGATTCCCGCGACGCAGCGGCTCAAGTTCCTCGTCGCGATTCGCCCGGGACTGTCGTCGCCGGGACTCGCCGCACGCATGGCGGCGACGTTCGACAGGCTGTCGAACGGGCGGCTGCTGATCAACGTGGTGACGGGCGGCGACGCGGCCGAACTGGCCGGCGACGGCGTGTTCGTCGATCACGACACGCGCTACGAAATCACCGACGAATTCCTGCATATCTGGCGCAAGCTGCTTACGGCCTCGCACAGCAACGAAGCGATCGATTTCGACGGCGAGCATCTGCAGTCGAAGGGCGGCAAGGCGCTGTATCCGCCGGTGCAGAACCCGCATCCGCCGCTGTGGTTCGGCGGCTCGTCGGCGGCCGCGCACGATATCGCGGCCGAGCACATCGATACCTATCTGACGTGGGGCGAGCCGCCCGAAGCGGTCGCGAAGAAGATCGCGGACATTCGCGCACGCGCCGCGGCACGCGGCCGGCAGATCCGCTTCGGCATCCGTCTGCACGTGATCGTGCGCGAGACCGAGGAAGAAGCGTGGGCCGCCGCTGACAAGCTGATCAGCAAGCTCGACGACGACACGGTTGCGCGTGCGCAGGCGTCGTTCGCAAAGATGGATTCCGAAGGGCAGCGCCGCATGGCCGCGCTGCACGGCGGCAAGCGCGGCGGGCGCGAGCAGCTCGAGGTCTATCCGAATCTGTGGGCGGGCGTCGGGCTCGTGCGCGGCGGCGCGGGCACCGCGCTGGTCGGTAGTCCGGAGCAGGTGGCCGCGCGTATGAAGGAGTACGCGGCGCTCGGCATCGAGACGTTCATCCTGTCCGGCTATCCGCATCTCGAGGAATCCTACCGGTTCGCCGAACTCGTGTTTCCGCTGCTGCCGCAACGCTTGAGCAAGGTCGCCAACGGGCCGCTGTCGGGACCGTTCGGCGAAATCGTCGGGACCAGCGATCTGCCGAAGGCGGCGAGCGCGAGCTGATCGACCGGCAAGGAGAAAAGCCAACATGAGTGACACTGCTTTGAGCGCGGCCACGGGGGCAACCCCGCAGCCCGCGTCCAACGCCCGCGCTGCCGCGTTGCGCCGTTTCGGCGCGCATCTGGTGCCGTGGCTCGCGCCGATCGCGATCCTGCTCGCGTGGGAAATCGCCGCGCGCAGCGGCGCGCTCTCGACACGTGTGCTGCCCGAGCCGCTCGCGGTCGTGAAGGCCGCATGGTCGCTGATCCAGTCCGGCGAAATGTGGGCGGATGTGAAGGTCAGCACGTGGCGCGCGGTGTCCGGTTTCGCGATCGGCGGCGGCATCGGCCTCGTGCTCGGACTCGCGACGGGTTTGTTCAAGCCCGTGGAAATCGTGCTCGATTCGACGGTGCAGATGATTCGCAACATTCCCGCGCTGGCGATGATTCCGCTCGTGATCCTGTGGTTCGGTATCGAGGAACAGGCGAAGGTGTTCCTCGTCGCGCTCGGCGTGTTCTTCCCGGTCTATGTGAACACGTTCCACGGCATCCGTTCGGTCGATGCGAACCTGATCGAGATGGCGCGCAGTTATGGCGTCAAAGGTTTCGCGCTGTACCGCCACGTGATCCTGCCGGGCGCGCTGCCGTCGATTCTGGTCGGCGTGCGCTTCGCGTTCGGCCTGATGTGGGTCACGCTGATCGTCGCCGAGACGATTTCCGCTCAATCGGGCATCGGCTACATGACGATGAACGCGCGCGAATTCCTGCAAACCGATGTGGTGGTGGTCGGCATTCTGCTGTACGCGGCGCTCGGCAAGCTCGCGGACATGCTTGCGAAGAGCCTCGAGCGCGTGTCGCTGCGCTGGCATCCGGCCTATCAGCGAGGAGCAAAAGCATGAGCGCAACGACGCTAGCGACGACGTTCGGCGGCATCGCCGGCAGCGACCTCGAGACCGAACTCGCGCAGCCGCGGCTCGCGGATCACGACGCCAACGAGGCCGCGGAGAGTGAGCGGGACGGGGCGGCCGGCTCGCGACCCGTCATCGCACTGACCCGTAGCGACGCGCGCCCAGCAAGCGACTACGCGGTGCAGTTGCGCGGTGTCGGCAAACGCTATGGCGAGCGCGAGGTACTGTCGGGCTTCGATCTGTCGATCGAGCGGGGCAGCTTCGTCGCGATCGTCGGCCGCAGCGGCTGCGGCAAGTCGACGTTGCTGCGACTCGTCGCCGGTCTCGAAGAAGCCAGCTCAGGCGTGCTCGAAAAACGCGCCGGTAATGGCGGTCCGCTCGACACCCGCATCATGTTTCAGGATGCGCGTCTGCTGCCGTGGAAAAGCGTGCTGCAGAACGTGATGCTCGGCCTCGGCCGCGGCCGAGGCGCGCGCGACGATGCGCGCGCGGTGCTCGCCGAAGTCGGCCTGCTCGAACGCGCGAACGACTGGCCCGCGCAACTCTCGGGCGGTCAGCGGCAGCGCGTCGCGCTCGCGCGGGCGCTCGTGCATCGTCCGCAATTGCTGCTGCTCGACGAGCCGCTCGGTGCGCTCGATGCGTTGACGCGCATCGAAATGCACACGCTGATCGAACGGCTGTGGCGTGAGCATCGCTTCACCGCGCTGCTCGTCACACACGACGTGCACGAAACCGTCGCGCTCGGCGACCGGATTCTGCTGATCGAGGACGGCCGCATCGCGCTCGATCAGCCGGTCGCGCTTGCGCGGCCGCGTGCGCGGGCGTCGGCGGGCTTCGCGGCGCTCGAAGACCACGTGCTGCAACGCGTACTGAAAAACGCGCCGAACGACGACACGCTCGCGCATCGCGCGTACGAGGCCTATGACCCGTACGGCCTGCCGGAACCGGGCCGTCTGACGCGGCCGACCGAGGTGCGCTGGGCCGTCTGAGCTTTCCAGCAAATCGATCCCATTTGATCCATTCCGTTATCAACCGCTTCTGTGGAGTCATCTGAAATGAGCATTTCCGCCATCAACGTGCGCAATCAGTTCAAAGGCAAGGTCAAGGAAATCATCCGCGGCTCGGTGGTGTCCGAAGTCGACGTGGAGACGCCGTTCGGCATCGTTACGTCGGTGATCACGACGCGCTCGGTCGACGAACTCGAACTGAAAGTCGGCTCGGAGGTAGTCGCGCTTGTGAAGTCGACCGAGGTGTCGATCGCGCGGCTTTGATCACGTTGCGCTAGTGCGAGCGGCGTGCGCGGCGGCTACTTCGCGTTTGCGCCGCTTGCCGGCGGCTCGTGCGACATGTGGTCGTTGGTCGGCTTCGCCGGTCGCTTGATCGGCATGTTGTCCGGGTTGCTCGAACCCCCGGCGCCCGATGCCGCCTCGGGCGGTTTGACCATCGGCGCATGGCTTTCCGGCGGCGCGCTGGACGCCGTCTGCGCGACGGCGTTCACGCCGCTCGCGAGCAGCGCCGCCAGCGCTGCAGCAGTGGCCGTTACAGTGGCCCAATTGCCTCGCTTCATGTCGTTCTCCTTCGATGTCGCGCGTCGTTTGTAGACACGCGGCTGTGTGCACAATTCACTAGTAGCAGACCGTGTTCCGGGGCCGCTGCGGACGCGGCACGCCTGCATCCGCCGATGAAACTTGCTACGATGAATTGAGCATTCCGACGGAGACGGCCATGTCGAAGTCCTTGAGTCCCGAAGCGGTCGAAGCGTTGCGGCGTCTGAACGACGTCGGCGTCGGACAGACGGCGCCCGAAGTCGCGCAGTCCGTCGCGGCGGAGTTGCTGGCATGCGACCTCGTTGCCGAAGCGGGCAGCGGTGGGGTCGAAATCAACTGCAACGGCCGGCAGTATCTTTCCGGCGACTGCAACTGATCTGCTGCTAGGCGGCCGGCCGCATGGCGGGGGTGAAGAGCGAGGCGGCGCGTCGCGGGTGAGTCGCGCGCGTTCGTTTCGTTCATTTGCCCGCGATCAGCGAAACCACGGAGACGAACATGGAGCCGAAGGGCGTCGACATGGGCGACTACGAGGCGCGCTACGGCGACTATGACATCGAGGTGGCCGTCGAACAGGTACTGACCGGCGTCAAGGCGCATTTCCGCGTGCTGCGCGAGGATTCGACGGTGGTCGACTGGCAACTCGTGCATATCGATAGCCTGTGGTCCACCGAGAATGCGGCCGCCCAGGCGGCTTTTAGCGCGGCGCGCGAGTTGATCGATGCGGGGCTGGCAAGCTAAGGCGGATAGCCGGATCGCGACGGAAGGATGCCGGGCGCACTAGAGCCGGCCGGCGTAAACGCAACTGGGCGCCGGCATCGATACTGCATGCGCGGCGCCCACTTTGATCGCTGCCTTCAGCGGCAGCGGATCTGACGGTACTGCTACTGCTGGTGGCTTAGTGGCCGAAGTACACCGATTGCGGGCCCGACTTGGGTTCGCTGCGCGAGCCCGATTGGGTCGACACGCTATTCACGCCACCGTACGCATTCGATTGCGCGTCGGCGCGTTCCGCAGCGACGGTCTGAGCGTTCTGGCCTTGTTGCGAAGCCGGCGCGCCAACCGACGGACGATAGTACGGCGCCGGACCATAGCCGCTTGCGAAAGCGGGAGCGGCGATCGAGGCGGAAGCGGCAACCAGCAGGGCGGCGATAAACTTGGTCTTCATGGTAGGACTCCGATAACGTTTCGACTGCATTTCAGGAAGATGTTGCAGGAGCCAGTGAACCAGGTGTCTGCAACGTCGATGGAAGGCAGTGTATACCC
Organism: Paraburkholderia sp. JPY465; assembly: GCF_050436725.1. Lineage (NCBI taxonomy): Bacteria > Pseudomonadati > Pseudomonadota > Betaproteobacteria > Burkholderiales > Burkholderiaceae > Paraburkholderia > Paraburkholderia sp. JPY465. The sequence continues at coordinate 1,623,414 of NZ_JBNDMT010000003.1, read as the reverse complement.
CTACTATCGAGAATTTGTGCCGATAATCTGAAATTACTATTCCCGGCGAAGAAACAATCGTTCAGACGTAAGCGCGGCAAGGCAGAGCGGGGATCCGGCCCCGTTGGCCAAATGGTTTTTGCGGCTCGGAAGAGGGCGAGAAGGAGCGGTGCGGGCCCGGAAGACCGCACGTTCATCATGGGAAACGGGAAAAGCGGCCAGCAAAACAAAAACGGCGTTGTGATTGCTCACAACGCCGTTTGCTTGAATTCTTTGGGGTGGCTGATGGGACTCGAACCCACGACGACAGGAATCACAATCCTGGACTCTACCAACTGAGCTACAGCCACCACTAACATCCGCTTGACTTGCTTTAAAAACCTGTCTCGCCGACGAAGAAACGAGATTATAGGGACTAGATTTTGGTTTGCCTAGTCCTTTATTCAAAAACTTCGAGAGGCTCGCGCAGATGCTGTCTCGCTTCGTCGAAGATGGTCAGATCGCGGGCCGCAAGCCGCTTGCTGTCGGACAAAACGCGACGCCAACCGCGTGCGCCCGCTTCGCCGCGATACAGCCCGAGCGCATGGCGCGTGATCGCGCCGAGATAGGTGCCGCGCGCCATTTCGGTCGCGCAATACTCGATCAGTTTCGCTTCGACCTGGTCGCGCGTCAGCGGCGGTTGCGTCGACCCATAGAAGCGCGCGTCGACATCGGCGAGCACGTACGGGTTGTGATACGCCTCGCGACCGAGCATCACGCCGTCGACGTGCTGAAGATGCATGTCGACTTCGTCGAGCGTCTTGATGCCGCCATTGATGATGATCTCCAACTGCGGAAAATCGCGCTTCAGCTGATACGCGTAGTCGTACTTGAGCGGCGGGATCTCGCGGTTTTCCTTCGGGCTCAAGCCCTTCAGGATCGCGTTGCGCGCATGAACGATAAACACCTCGCAGCCCGCTTGCGCGATCATGCCGACGAAATCGCGGACGAAGCCGTATTCCTCGACCGTATCCACACCGATGCGGTGCTTGACCGTGACCGGCACCGATACGACGTCGCGCATCGCCTTCACGCAATCGGCGACGAGTTGCGGCTCGTTCATCAGGCATGCGCCGAACGCGCCGCGTTGCACGCGCTCGGACGGGCAGCCGCAATTCAGGTTGATTTCGTCATAGCCCCATTGCTCGCCGAGCTTTGCCGAACGCGCGAGATCGTCAGGCTCGCTGCCGCCGAGTTGCAGCGCGACCGGCGCTTCTTCGGGCGTGAAAGCGAGATGACGCGCCACATCGCCGTGCAGCAGCGCACCGGTCGTCACCATTTCCGTGTAAAGCCACGTATGGCGCGAAATCATTCGATGCAGCGAGCGGCAATGACGATCCGTCCAGTCCATCATCGGGGCAACGGACACGCGGCGAGGGCTGGGAGTGCGGGGTAAAGACATGGAACGGCCGAGCGGGCTTGAATCAAAACGATAATTTTACCGCAAGGCCAGAAACCGCCGGGCGCGCTGAAGCCGTGTCACTGTCGCGACGGGGGCGGACACCGGTTCGTCGATGCATCAAGACCTCAATGCCTGAATGCCTCAGTGTCCATGTGCCCCCATTCCGCCACCACCGGTCCACGCGCTGCCGCCGCCGTGCATGCCGCCGAAGCCGCCACCGTGCCAGCCGCCGGTCCCGCCATGCCATCCGCCGTGGCCGCCGTGCCAACCACCGCCATGCCATCCGCCATGCCCGCCGTGCCAATAGCCATGTCCGTAATAGCAGCATGGCCCGCCAAAACCGCCGTAGAAACCAACCGAGCCGTACACCGGGCCATAGTAAGGCGGTCCATACGCGTAAGGATAATAGGGTTGCGCATAGCCGTAGTCCGCTGGCGGCGCGACGGCGCATCCAGTGACGCTCGCTGCTACGGCCGCCGCTAGCAGCGTCATCGATGCAATGAGCCTGGTCACGATTTTCTCCTCCAAGTAAACCTGAGAAAGACCGCGCGCAACGGAGTTCAGCCGCGTTTGTGTCCGAGCGTTACCGGCGTTGGCGCGGCGCTCCGCGCTCAGGGCCGCGACCATGCGAGCCGTTGCCGCGACGCTCGACCTTTCCGCCAATCTTCCCGCGTCTAATCGAACGGCGCTGCGGTAACACTTCGTTAATCATTCGAAACGCTACTCAAGGGCAGCGCTGCTAACTTCCGCGGGACGATTCGTCTCTTGAGTCGCAAGCGATGCGACGTCGAGGCGTTGAACAAAGCGGACGCGGCGCAGTAGGGCGCGCTCGGCGCGGACTAACTGTCATCGCACCTACGGTCAGTCGACGGCGCACTGACGGCACGCTCTTCCCCGGGCGCGATGCTCGAGATCGCGTACGAGGAACTGGTCGACGATTTCGAAGCGAACGCACTCGCATTTCCTGAGACGACGCGGCCTGTGAGCACCGCGAGTTCGGCGCAGGTGCGCCGACCGTTGTACCGCACGTCGATGCGGCGCTGGCAGCCGCGACGCGAATTGCTCGAACCGCTATGGGAAGTTTTCGGCGCCGAGCTGACGGCGGCCGACGCTCAGTGCGCGATCACCGACACGTGATGCAGCCACGGGTACACCCCGGCAATGAACGCCGCGTAGATCGCCGCCATCGTCACGCCGGCGGCCGTGCCCCAAACGTCGCGCGACGCCGCGCCCTGGCGGAAATGCACGGGCAGTCCGACCACGACGTAGCCGATCACGAAGAACAGGATGACCGCGCGCACCGGCGACAGATCGTGACCGATGAAGTCGAGCAATGCGGACAGGTTGAATTGCGACATGGATACAGGCAGTCACGAAGGCGGGGGATCGCACGGCGCCGGAACACAAGGAAACAGTGGAGCGGACGATGACTGAACCGCTTCACTATCGACGTTCCACAGCGCGACGACCTATGCCGATTAAAGGCCATGCAAACGCGATCCGCAAGGAAAAAACCTGTATGAATTCGGACTGCCCGACATTGCTTGCAGCTTGCCTGCGCCGCGACTTTCAGCGGGCTTGGCAACGCTTTCACGCAGACGGATTCAGCCCTCGTTGGGCTTCGGTTTGCGCAACGGATCGAGCAGCGGTTTCAAACCGTTGTGATCGATCTCGTGCATCAACGCGAGCAGCCGGCCGATCTCGCCGGGCGGAAAGCCCTGGCTCGCGAACCAGTTCAAATAGTGGCCGGGCAGGTCGGCGATCACGCGGCCTTTATATTTCCCGTAGGGCATCACGCGCGTGACCAGCAATTCGAGGTGTTCGTGATTCATGGCAACGAAGTCATGATGAAGCGAGGGCCGTGAGCGCAAAGCATGTGCTACGCAACTCGCCAGGCGGCGTGCAGCAACGCATGGCCCAGCATTCTAGCCTTGCTGCAGGTAATGCGCCGGCGTGGTAACGTCTGCGCTTTCCGTTCACCTCTTCAACAGGACAAGTTAGATGGAATACCGCAGACTCGGCGACTCCGACGTGCAGGTCAGCCTGATTGGTCTCGGCACGATGACGTGGGGCGAGCAGAACACCGAGCAGGAAGCGCACGCGCAGATCGACTACGCGCTCGATCACGGCGTGAACCTGATCGACACCGCCGAAATGTATCCGGTGCCGCCGCGCGCGGAAACGCAAGGTTCGACGGAGCGCTACATCGGCACGTGGCTCGCGCAGCACAAGAGCGCGCGCGAGAAGATCGTGCTCGCCACCAAGATCGCGGGTCCCGCGCGTCAGCCGCACAATCCGCGTCATATTCGCGGCGAAGGGAACCAGTTCGACCGCAAGAATCTGACCGAGGCGCTCAACGACAGCCTCAAACGTCTGCAGACGGATTACGTCGATCTGTATCAGCTGCACTGGCCCGATCGCAGCACGATGACCTTCGGCCGTGCGTCGTATCCGTGGGTCGACGACGCGTACACGGTGCCGATCGAGGAAACGCTGACGGTGCTCGCCGAATTCGTGAAGGCTGGCAAGGTGCGCCATGTCGGCGTGTCGAACGAAACGCCGTGGGGTGTCGCACAGTTTCTGCGCGCGGCCGAAAAACTCGGCTTGCCGCGCATCGTCAGCATCCAGAATCCGTACAGCCTGTTGAACCGCACCTACGAAGCGGGTCTGTCCGAGTACGCGCATCGCGACAATATCGGTTTGCTCGCGTATTCGCCGCTCGCGTTCGGCTGGCTGTCGGGCAAGTACGAAGGCGGCGCGCGTCCGGCCGGCGCACGCATCACGCTGTTCGAGCGCTTCGCGCGCTACAGCAAGCCGCAAGCCGTGCAGGCGACCACGCGTTATGTCGAGCTCGCGAAGCGCCACGGCATGTCGCCCGCGCAATTCGCGCTCGCGTTCGTCAATAGTCGGCCGTTCGTGACCAGCAATCTGATCGGCGCGACGTCGCTCGAGCAGTTGAAGGAAAACGTCGCCAGCGCGGACGTGAAGCTGTCGCCCGAAGTGCTTGCGGAAATCGACAAGCTGCACGAGCTGCAGCCGAATCCGGCGCCTTGATGTCGATGTAAGCGCGACCCGCTTGCCGCGGTGGCCCCGGTCGAATGTCGGGGCCGGCCGCGGCAGGTACAGCGAATCAATCGACGCTAGCCGAACTCAACTCGCGGCCTTTGCCGCATCCACGACCTCGCGCTTCGCCGCAAGCGGCGCATTCTCGCCGAGATCCCAGAACAGTCCCGCCATCATCTGCAGGCCCTCGCGCACCACCGGGCCGAGAAGATGCTCGTTCGGCGCATGCTGCGAGCAGGCCGGATAGGAATGCGGCACCCAGATCGTCGGCAGACCGAGCGTGTCGGCGAATACCTCGTTCGGCAGCGTGCCGCCGAGATTCGGCAGCAGCGCGGTCTTCTTGCCGGTGGTCGCTTCTAGCGACGCGAGCGCCCATCTGACCCACGGATCGTCCGGATCGAGCCGCGTGGCCGGTGCGCCGCGTTCGACGTCGATTTCGACCAGCTGAAAGCCGTGCGCATCAAGATGCGCGCGCAGATGCTTGCCGAGGTTTTCCCAATCGGTGCCGACCACGAAACGCAACTGGCAGACCGCGAACGCCGACGGCGGAATCGCGTTGACCGGGTTCTCCGGATTGCCCGCCTTGAACGCAAGCACTTCGAAGCTGTTCCAGCCGAACACGCGCTCGGGCGCGGAAAGACCCGGTTCGCCCCAGTTGTCGTCGACGGTCGGGTCGCCGGGACCGTCGCCCACCGTGATGTCGGCAAGCGCGCGGCGCACGGCCTCGGGGATCGGCGGCGGACGCAGGCCGTCGACTGCGATCACGCCGCGCGCATCGACCAGACTCGCGAGCGCGTTGGCGAGCACCGTCGCCGGATTGCGCAGCAGGCCACCCCAGTTGCCCGAGTGATGCGCGCCGTCGCGGAGATTGAGCGACAGCTTGAAATTGACCGCGCCCCGCGAGCCGAGAAACACGGTCGGACGACGCGCGGCGAGACGCGGGCCGTCGGAGGCGATCAGCACGTCGGCGGCGAGCTCGTCGCGGTGCGCGCGGCAGATCGCATCGAGCCCCGGCGAGCCCGTTTCCTCGCCCATTTCGATCAGCAGCTTCGTGTTGAAGCCGAGCTTGCCGTCGCGCGCGGCGAGCGTGCACGCGAGCGCGGCGAGGTTGATCGAGTGCTGGCCTTTGTTGTCGGCGGTGCCGCGACCGAACCAGCGCTCGCCTTCGACGGTCACCGCCCACGGCGTCAGCGGCGCGCGCCACTGGGTGTCGTAACCGCGCACGACGTCGCCGTGGCCATAGATCAGCACGGTCGGCAGATGATCGCCTTCGTGACGGTTCGCGATCAGGAACGGACCGAAGCCATCGACCGGGTTATCGACGATGCGCGTGCCGAAGCCGAGGCGCTCCGCTGCGGGTTGGATTTCGTCGGTCAGATAAGACAGCAGCAGCGCGCCGCGATCGCTTTCCTGGCTTTCGGTGCGAATGCCGACGCGGCGGTTCAGGTCGGCGAGAAAAGCGCCGGATTCAAAGTGCCGGGTGGCAAGCTCGATCGCCTGGTTGCGGCTCATGTCGGTGTCTCCAATGCGGGGGATGGGTGAGGCCGGCAGAGAGCCGCGGCCCGATGGCATGGTCTTCGGGCGAATTGCCCGCGATGCCATTGCGACCGATTCTAGAAGCGCGTCATTTTTGTCACAATGATCATGTTTCGAAGCTTGCATTGCCGCAAAGGCAAAGCGTCGCTACACCATTGCAACCGATTCGATCGAGGCGTCCCGGATGGCACGTTCACTGCATGGCATCGCGTTGCGTTATTTCGTCGAAGTCGCGCGCAGCGGTTCGCTGAGCGACGCATCCGAACGGCTGCATGTCGCGGTATCGGCGCTTAGCCGGCAGATCGCGCGGCTCGAGGGCGAACTCGGTGTCACGCTGTTCGAGCGGCGTCCGCGCGGCATGGCGCTGTCCGAGGCCGGCGAGCGGCTGCTCGCCTACGCACAACGCAGCCTGCTCGAAGCCGAGCACGTGATGAAGGAGCTCAGCGGTCTCGCTAGCTTGCACGGCAGCCGGATCAAGATCGCGACCGCCGAGGGCTTCGCGGTCGACTTTCTGCCCGCTGCGATCGCGGATTTCCGCGCCGAGCATCCCGGCATCGATTTCACGCTGACCGTGATGTCGCCGGCCGACGCGACCCGCCATGTGCGCGACGGTGACGTCGACATCGCGTTGTCGTTCAGCCTCGCGCCGGAGAAGGGCGTCAAGGTGGAGCACACCGAACGCGCGCCGGTGTTCTTGCTGGTGCGCGCCGATCATCCGCTCGCGGCGCGCGCGAAGCTGTCGCTCGCCGAGGTGAGCGGTTATCCGCTGGTGTTGTCGGAGACTGGCACAACGCTTCGCCAGTTGATCGACATCACCTGCGCGCTCGAAGGCATCCTGCTCGAGCCGGACCTGATCTGCAACAACAGCGGCGCGAGCTATCGCTATGCGCAGAAGTCCGGCGCGATCATGTTCACGGGGCTGCTATCGGTGCGCGACCGCTATGCCGACGACGGCTTCGTCGTGATTCCGCTGACCGACCCGCAGATGCGCCAGCGCAGCATCCAGGTGCAGACGATGGCGGGGCGCGAGTTGCCGCCGTCGGTGCGGGCGTTTCGCGACCATCTGATCGCGCGGATCGCGGATCCGAAGCCGGCCGGGGCGCAGGCGTCGAAGGCGGACCGAGGGCGCGGCAAGCGCACGCCGCGGCGTCCGCGAGCCGATGCATGAAATGCGACACATGCCACGCAATAAGCGGCAAATGTTCTCCCTGAATCCGAATCACGACCTAAACTGTGGTGGACGGCAAAGACGGCCCTGAAAAAACGGCCCTGATGGTGCGCGCCACGATCGGGGGAAACGGCAGAACAACGACAGTCGAAGCGCGGACCGGCCGCGCAGCCCGCGATGCTGCAATGCACATAAGCGGCAATAGAGGGACCAAAAAAGAAACGCGGCGCGTCGACCCGATGGCGCGTTGCCCACAACAGAGCGATAGGACCAACACATCCATGGCGCAACAGAAAACCAATCCGAAACTCGAGCAGGCGCTCACACGCGGCGATCTCGCGATCCGCCAGGCCAACTCGGCGAGAGCGACCGCGCTGTTGCGTGCGCTCGCCAAGATGATCGTCGATGCGTCGGCGACCATCGGCGTGGAAGCCTTCACATTGATTCACGACGGCGACAAGATCTACGATCCCGCCGATGGTTTATGGCCGCAGGCGTTGCTGATCTCGCTCGACGGTCCGGTCGAAGACGCCGATCCCGACGAATTGCGCACGGTGCGGCTGATCGCGGATGATCCGGCCACCGTGTTCCGGGTCGAATGGCAGCGCGCCGATGGCAAGATCGGTCGTCACGAGGGCGGCCCGTTCGCGACGGTCGCGTTCATCTCCGACGTCGACATTCCGTGGACCGATGACGAGGACTGAGCGCGCGACGATAGCAAACGCGCAGAGCGACGACCGGCGCGTTCGGCTTACTTCATCATGCGGCGCCGAAACAGGATCGCCGACACGATAAAGCCGCCGACTGCATACGCGGCGAGCACGCTCACATGCAGCGCCGCGTGCTCCATCGGCCGGCCGAGCATCGCTGGGCGCATCAGATCGACCGCATTGGCGAGCGGCAGCGCGGCGGTCACCGCTTGCGCGGCGCCGGGCAACTGCGAGATCGGAAAGAACACGCCGGAGAGGAGCAGCATCGGCGTGAGCACGAGGGTCTGATAGAACATGAAAAAGTCGTACGACGGCGCGAGCGCCGTCACGATCATCGCGAGGCTCGCGAACGCGAGACCGGCCAGCACGATGACCGGCAGCGCGAGCAGCATCGACGGAAAACTCGCATAGCCGAGCGCGCCCGCTACCAGCATGATCGCGACACCCGACAACACCGATTTGCTGGCGGCCCACACCACCTCGCCGAGCACGATATCGCCGAGGGTAAGCGGCGTATGCATGATCGCTTCCCACGTCCGCTGCACGTGCATGCGCGAAAAGCCCGAATACATCGACTCGAAGCTCGCTGACATCATCACGCTCGACGCCACCGTGCCCGCCGCGAGGAACGAGATATAAGACACGCCGTCGACGTGCCCGACCATCAGCCCGAGCCCCAAGCCGAGACCGAACAGATAGATCATCGGATCGGCGAGGTTGCCGAACATTGACGCGATCGCGAGCTTCTTCCACACCAGATAGTTGCGGCGCCACACCGCGATCCAGTTCGTGGCGTTGGCGGGGAAGGCGCCGAACGGCTCTTGTGCCGATGGCGTGGCGTCGTGGGTTTCGTAGGTGCGTGCGTCCATCAAGTGCCTCGCTGCGGGTTCAGTCCTGCATTTCGCGGCCGGTGAGCCGCAGAAACACATCTTCGAGATTCGCCGGCCGATGCAGATAGCGCAAATCCGCGCGCTGCTTCAGGCGCATATGCACGGGCTGTGCGTCGTTCACGTAACAGAACAGGGTCTCGCCGCTGATCTCGGTGCGCTCGGCGAGCGGTGCGAGTTCGTCGCGCAATGCAAACGGATCGGGACCGTAGATCTCGATCACGTCGCAGCCGATCTCCGACTCGATCAGCTCGCGCGGCGCGCCTTCGGCGATCTTGCGTCCTTCCTCGATCACGCACAGTCGATGACAAAGCCGTTCGGCTTCTTCCATGAAGTGCGTGGTCAGCAGGATGGTCTTGCCGCGCGCTAGCAGCGATCTCAATCGCTCCCAGATCAGATGGCGCGCTTGCGGGTCGAGACCGGTGGTCGGCTCGTCCATGATCAGCACGTCGGGATCGTTGATCAGCGCGCGTGCGAGCGTGAGGCGCCGCTTCATGCCCCCGGACAGCTCGCTCACGCGCGCGTCCGCCTTGTTCTCGAGGCGGGCGAATTCGAGCAGACCCGGCACCGCCGCGCGACACTGCGCGGCGCTCATCCCGAAATAGCGGCCGAACACGAGCAGATTTTCACGCACGGTGAAATCGGGATCGAGGTTGTCGAACTGCGGCACCACGCCCACGCGCGAGCGCGCGAGGCGCGCACGGCCCGGGATCGGTTCGCCGCACAGGCGGATCGCGCCGGCGTCGGGCGCCGCGATGCCGAGCAGCATGCGCAGCGTCGTGGTCTTGCCGGCGCCGTTGGGGCCGAGCAGCCCGAAGCATTCGCCGGTATTAACATGAAACGACAAGCCGTCGACGACCGTTTTTTCGCCGTAGCTTTTCCTGACCTGATGGAACTCGATGGGGGCGGCGGGCATGACTCGAGTGAGGCTCCGGGAACAAGACATAACGTACGCACAAGAACAAACAACATACCTGCGACGCACGCATTGCGCACAGGCCGCTTATTCTAGGGTATCGGCCACTGATGCGAGCGGGTGTCCGGGAACGCGTAATGCGTGGGATGCGATGCGTTCGCATACCAAGTTTTGCGGTGCCGCAAACGTGCGCGAACACTGCCTCAGCTGGCCCAACGCTTGTGCAGACGGCGTCAGCACGCACCGACTATGCACTTAGCGTTTTCCATCCCTTGCAAGCCGAATTGCGGCGCACCATGATTGATTCAGACCGCGCTTTCCGCGCGAATGGGAGAAGACAGATGGCGAGCTACCAGAAAATCCTGTTGTGCTACGACGGCTCGCGCGAAGGCCGCAAAGCCCTGCGTTGCGGCGCCGATCTGGCGTTGGACCTGAAGGCGGAAACGCATCTGCTGTCGGTCGTCGACATGCGTTCGAGCATCGCGCAAAGCGCGGGCTTATTGACCGATGTGGCCTGCGGAAGCTTCGAAAAAACGGCCCGCGAAATTCTGCAGGAGGGCGTGAACTGGCTGACCGAGCGAGGCGTGAACGCGCAGGGGCATTTCGCATTTGGTCATCCGATCGACGAGATCGCCAATCTTGCCAACGAGTTGCACGTTGACCTCGTGGTGGTGGGTCATCGCTGCCGGACCGGTTTGTCGCGGTGGTGGATGGGGGCGGGCAACACGCCGCTGCTCGACCGCGTGTCGTGCAGCATTCTGGTGGCGTGCTCTTCCGCGCAGGAGCAGCAGCAGGCGGCCGCGGCGTAATTCGAACAAACCTGACACGCGGCTGGCCGCAATGACCAGCCCGCGCATCCCTTCAGTTCACGGCTTGAACCTCACTCGTTCAGATTGATCGCCGCGAGCTTCCACGTGACCAGACCTTCGCGACGGAAGATGGCCGAATAGTTCGCGTTGCCTTCGCCGCGCCGGTACGTGACCACAAACTCGTTGAGACTCCGGTAGCCGGCCGTGCTTTGACGCCCGGGCGGCGGCGCGCTTGCCTGCGTGGGGGTGTCGCCCGCGGATGGTGCGGCCGGCGCTTCACCGCCCGCGGCTGGTGGGGCGGACGGTTGCTCGCCCGGTGTGCCGCGCGGCGGCATGCCGTTCAGCAGTGCCGCGACGCCGTCGGGTGTCGCATAGGCATCGACGAGCGGGCCGATCAGTGTCACGCCGATCACCGCGCCGATCGTGGCCATCTTGTTGCCGGCATCCGCTTCGAGCCGGCGCGTCAGCATCGCGCCCACCTGCTGCTTCAGGCTATCGCGTAGCGCGGGGAAGTCGACGTACTGATTGACGGTTTGCACGTCACGCGCGTCTGCCGCGCGTTTCAGATTGTTCACCGCGAGATACGGCGACGCGTAAATAAACCCCAGCGCGGCAATCACGATCACCACGATCAGCGTGATCAGCAGCGGCCGGGTGGCGCTGCCCTGTGCGTTTCGGAATGGTCATCGAATGGGACTCCACGTCAGTGATGATCTAACGTCGACCACGGCGAGGTCGAAACGATCCCATCCCACGCGAATCTCTGAACATCCGAAGTGCTTATTGCATGCGTGTTCAGAATTCGCTCAGGCTTCGAACACCGCGCCGTGCACGTTGGCTTCGTCGGCTATGCAACGATCGATCATACGGCATACGGCGTCGACCGTGCCGACCATGATCAGTCGCGACGGTCCATGATAGACCCGCACCGGTGCGCGGCGCGCGGGCTCCGCGATATTCAGCGCCGAATTCAGCGATACGCGCGCAAACGCCGGCAACGACGACGGCAGACCGCAAGCTTCGGCAGTCACGTCGAACAGCGACGGCGTGCGCGCCGCGGGCGCCTCGATCGGCGCGCAAGGCGTGAGCTTGCGCAGATGGCGCAGACGGCCGAACTGGCGAAAAGGCAGCAGACGGGCAAGGCGTTCCATGAGTCTCTCCAGACGATGCAGCTTAAATGCGCGGCGTAATGCGGGCGTTAATGCGGCTTGGGTCGGACAAACCGGCGCGAGCGTTCCGGCAACAGCGAAGGATCAGAACTCGCTGGGGCGAATCAGCCCGACCGCGATCCCTTCGAGCGCGAAATCCGCGCTGCCGGTTTCCACGAAGATGTTGTCGTAGTCGGGGTTTTCGGCGATCAGCTCGATGCCGTTCGGCCGGCGCTTCAGACGCTTGACCGTCACGTCGTCGCCAAGGCGCGCAATGATGATCTGGCCGTCTTTCGCTTCGCTGCGCTTTTGCACCGCGAGCAGGTCGCCGTCGAGAATGCCCGCGTCGCGCATCGACAGGCCGCGCACCTTCAGCAGGTAGTCGGGCTTGCTCGAGAACAGCGCCGGGTCGCACGCGTAGTGCTGCGAGATATGTTCCTGCGCGAGGATCGGGCTACCCGCCGCGACCCGGCCGATCAGCGGCAGTGACAACTGCATCAGGCCCGCATGTGGCAGCGTGAACTGGTGCGGCGCATCCTCCTGCCCGGACAGCAGGCGGATGCCGCGCGACGCGCCGGCCGCCAGTTCGATCACGCCCTTGCGCGCCAGCGCGCGCAGATGCTCTTCCGCGGAATTGGCCGAACTGAAACCGAGTTCGGCGGCAATTTCCGCGCGAGTGGGCGGAAAGCCGGTGCGTTCGATCGCGCGGCGGATCAGATCGAAAACCTGCTGCTGTCGTGCGGTGAGTTTTGTCATGGCCACTGTATGTATGAACAGGTGACTGTATTTTTATACAGTATTCGGCGCATTTCAAGCTTTACTTTAAGTTCGGCGCAAGGGGCGCGCTGGGGCGTCGTTTATCGGCGACATGGCGGCGTTTTCGGCGTCGGAACAGCCGGCGCGTCTGCCGTTACCACTTTTGGGCATTAAAAAATGAGGAAACATTATTTTTAATGATGAAAGCCCTTCGATAGACTGGCTTCCGGGTTGGCGCTCATGTGCACGTGACCGCGACGCAAAACGACACCAGACGCTTATCAGCGGACCATCACGCGGAGAAAAACTGAAATGAACCATCGGCATACGGGGCTTGCGGCTCGAACCAGAAAACTGATCACGGCGCTTGCCGTCGGCGCGGCGGGTACGCTCGGCATGTTGGGCGCAAGCGGTGTCGCGCACGCCGACACCACGCTGCTGAACGTGTCCTACGATCCGACCCGCGAGCTGTATCAGGACATCAATCAGGCATTCAGCAAGGAATGGAAGGCCAAGACCGGCGAAGCCGTCACCTTCAAGCAGTCGCACGGCGGCTCGGGCGCGCAGGCCCGCTCGGTGGTCGACGGTCTGCAGGCCGACGTCGTGACGCTTGCGCTCGCTTACGACATCGACGCGATCGCGAACAAGGGGCTCGTCGACAAGAACTGGCAGAAGCGTCTGCCGGACAACGCATCGCCGTACACGTCGACGATCGTGTTTCTGGTGCGCAAGGGCAACCCGAAGCACATCAAGGATTGGGACGATCTGGTGAAGCCGGGCGTGTCGATCGTGACGCCGAATCCGAAGACCTCGGGCGGCGCGCGCTGGAACTACCTGGCCGCTTGGGCGTACGCCGAGCATCAGCCGGGCGGCAACGCCCAGAAGGCCAAGGAGTTCGTCGGCAAGCTGTACAAGAACGCCGGCGTGCTCGATTCGGGCGCGCGCGGCGCGACCACCAGCTTCGTGCAGCGCGATATCGGCGACGTGCTGATCGCGTGGGAAAACGAGGCGTTCCTGTCGGTGAAGGAGTTCGGCCCGGACAAGTTCGAAATCGTGGTGCCGTCGGCGAGCATTCTGGCCGAGCCGCCGGTCGCGGTGGTCGACAAGGTCGTCGACAAACACGGCACGCGCAAGCTGGCGGACGCGTATCTGAACTTCCTGTATAGCGAGGAAGGCCAGGAGATCGCCGCACGCAATTTCTATCGTCCGCGATCGAACAAGGTGCCGGCCGATCTGACCGCGAAGTTTCCGAAGCTGAAGGTGTACACGATCGACGATTCGTTCGGCGGCTGGACCAACGCGCAAAAGACCCATTTCGCGGACGGCGGCGTGTTCGATTCGATTTATCAGCCGCAGTAACAACCACGGCCTGAAGCACAGGCACAGGCAAAAGAGCGCGCCCAGTGGGCGCGCTTTCGGCTAACCGGGGTCCGGTGGCCAGCAGGGCGGCAACACCGCAGTACGGCAACACAGCAAAACGAACAACCGCGAGCATCAACCATGAACGAGTATCCAGCATGACCACGTTGACTTTCCGCAAGCCGAGCGCATTGCCCGGCTTTGGCCTGACACTCGGCATCACGGTGGCTTATTTGAGCCTCGTGGTGCTGATTCCATTGGCGGCGACCTTTCTGAAAACCGCGACGCTCGACTGGGACCAGTTCGTGCGCGCGGTCACGTCGCCGCGCGTGCTCGCGTCGTATCGGCTGACGTTCTTCTCGGCGCTCGGCGGCGCGCTGATCAACGCGGTGTTCGGCTTTCTCGTCGCGTGGGTGCTGGTGCGCTATAGGTTTCCGTTCAAGCGCATCGTCGATGCGGTCGTCGATCTGCCGTTCGCTCTGCCCACCTCGGTCGCGGGCATTTCGCTCGCGGCCGTGTATGCGGGTAACGGCTGGATCGGCCAGTTCCTCGCGCCGCTCGGCATCAAGATCGCGTTCACGCCGGTCGGCGTGCTGGTCGCGCTGACGTTCATCGGCCTGCCGTTTGTCGTGCGCACGGTGCAGCCGGTGCTCGAGGAGTTCGAGCGCGAGCAGGAGGAGGCGGCCGCGTGCCTCGGCGCGTCGCGCTGGCTCACGTTTCGCCGCGTCGTGCTGCCGGCCGTGTTCCCGGCGCTGCTGACCGGCTTCGCGCTCGCCTTCGCGCGCGCGCTCGGCGAATACGGCTCGGTGATCTTCATCGCCGGTAATGTGCCGATGAAGTCGGAGATCACGTCGCTCCTGATCATCACGAAGCTCGAGCAATACGACTATGCGGGTGCGACGGCGCTCGCGGTCGTGATGCTGGTCGTGTCGTTTCTGATGCTGCTGCTGATCAACACGCTGCAGTGGTGGCTGCAGCGCCGCACGAGCCGCGGCAATGCGGGGCCCGCGCCAGCTGCCACGAGCGTCGCCGCAATCGGTGGAGGTGCGCAATGAGCCGCCGTCCGACCAACCCGGCAAGCGGTGCGCGCCGCCCCGATCCGGTCAGCGAACCGCCCGTTGTGCGCTGGCTGCTGATCGGCGTCGCACTGTTGTTTCTCGCGCTGTTCCTGGTCGTGCCGCTCGCCGCGGTGTTCTACCAGGCGCTGAACAAGGGGCTGCGTTTTTACTTCGAAGCGCTCGCCGACCCGGATGCGCTGTCGGCGATCAAGCTGACGCTGCTCACCGCGTCGATCGCGGTGCCGCTGAACCTCGTGTTCGGCCTCGCGGCGTCGTGGTGTATCGCGAAGTTCGAATTCCGCGGCAAGGCGCTGCTGACCACGCTGATCGACCTGCCGTTTTCGGTGTCGCCGGTGATCTCCGGTCTGATCTACGTGCTGATGTTCGGCGCGCAGGGCTGGTTCGGCCCGTGGCTCGCAGATCACAACGTGCAGATCATCTTCGCGGTGCCGGGCATCGTGCTCGCGACGATCTTCGTCACGTTCCCGTTCGTCGCGCGCGAGCTGATCCCGCTGATGCAGGCGCAGGGCAACGACGAGGAAGAGGCCGCGCACGTGCTCGGCGCATCGGGCTGGCAGACGTTCCGTCGTGTGACGCTGCCGAACGTGAAGTGGGGCCTGCTGTACGGCGTGATTCTGTGCAATGCGCGCGCGATGGGCGAGTTCGGCGCGGTGTCGGTGGTGTCCGGCCATATTCGCGGGCAGACCGACACGATGCCGCTGCACGTCGAAATCCTCTACAACGAGTACAACTTCTCGGCCGCGTTCGCCGTGGCCTCGCTGCTCGCGCTGCTGGCGCTGGTCACGCTGGGGCTCAAGCTGCTGGCCGAGCGTCATATGTCGGCGGAACTGTCGGCGGCGCGTGAGGTGCCCGCGTATGCGGGACCGGCGCCGGGCGGTGCATCACAGGCCAATAGCGCGCAGTCCGCTTCTCATTCGTTTTTCGTCGACGCCACGCCTGCGTCGCAGCGACATCCGCTCAAGCAAGGAGAGCTGTAAATGGGTATCACCGTTCGTAACCTGCAAAAGCGCTTCGGCGATTTCGTCGCGCTCGACAACGTGTCGCTCGACTTCCCGCCAGGCGAACTCGTCGCGCTGCTCGGGCCGTCGGGTTGCGGCAAGACGACCTTGCTGCGTGTGATCGCGGGCCTCGAATACGCGGACGGCGGCCAGGTCGAGCTGCAAGGCCAGGACGTCGCGGCGGTCGGCGCGCGCGAGCGTGAGGTCGGCTTCGTGTTTCAGCATTACGCGCTGTTCCGTCATATGACGGTGTTCGAGAACGTCGCGTTCGGCCTGCGCGTAAAGCCGCGCAAGGAACGTCCGTCGGAGAAGGTGATTCGCGAGAAGGTGCATGAACTGCTGAAGCTCGTGCAACTCGATTGGCTTGCGCAACGGTATCCGTCCGAGCTGTCCGGTGGTCAGCGGCAACGCATTGCGCTTGCGCGCGCGTTGGCCGTGGAGCCGAAGGTACTGCTGCTCGACGAGCCGTTCGGCGCGCTCGACGCGAAGGTGCGCAAGGAACTGCGCAGCTGGCTGCGCCGTTTGCATGACGATCTGCATATCTCGACGATCTTCGTCACGCACGATCAGGAAGAAGCGCTCGAAGTGGCCGATCGCATCGTCGTGCTCAATCGAGGGCATGTCGAGCAGGTGGGAAGCCCGCAGGACGTGTACGACCATCCGCAGACGCCGTTCGTCTATGAGTTTCTCGGCGCGGCAAACCGTCTGCACGGCAACGTCGATGCGCAAGGCTTCGTCGTCGATGGCGCCGCGCTGCCGGTCGCGATCACGGCGGGTTTCAGCGGTCCCGCGTTCGCCTATGTGCGGCCGCATGATCTGCAGCTGTATCCGCAGGCAGCCGGGCATCGAAACGGCATCGTCGTCGACGTGCGGCGCGTGGTGACGCTCGGCGGCTCGGTGCGCGTCGAACTCGCCGGTCGCGAGGGCAATCTGCTCGAAGCCGAACTCGATCGCGAAACGTGGCGTGATCTGCAACTCGCGGTCGGCGACGGTGTGACCGCAGTGCCGCGCGCGCTGCGGGTGTTTCCGGCGCAGTGAGACGGCAGCGCCGCCGTGCGGCGCACGAAGCAGGCGTGAAACGTATCGGCCGTACCGAGTGGTTCCCTTTGGCATTTGACAGCTCTAATAACTCAACTCTGGCAGAACCGGAGACACAACGATGAATTTCCAGCAATTGCGCTTCGTGCGCGAGGCCGTGCGGCAGAACATGAACCTGACGGAAGTGGCGAACGTGCTGTACACGTCGCAGTCGGGCGTGTCGAAACAGATCAAGGACCTCGAGGACGAGCTCGGCGTCGACATTTTCATTCGCCGCGGCAAGCGGCTCACGGGCCTCACTGAACCGGGCAAGGCCGTGCATCAGTTGATCGAGCGGATGCTGCTCGATGCGGAGAATCTGCGCCGCGTCGCGCGTCAGTACGCGGATCAGGACAGCGGCCATCTCGTCGTCGCGACCACCCACACGCAGGCGCGCTATGCGCTGCCGAAGGTGGTCCGGCAGTTCACGTCGGTGTTCCCGAAGGTGCATCTGGCGCTGCGCCAGGGCAGCCCGCAACAGATCGCGCAGATGATCATCAACGGCGAGGCCGATATCGGCATCTCGACCGAGGCGCTCGACCGCTTCCCCGACATCGTCACGTTCCCGTGCTATTCGTGGCATCACGTGGTGGTGGTGCCGAAGGATCATCCGCTGGTCGGCCGCGAAAACCTGACGCTCGACGAGATCGCCGAATTCCCGATCGTCACGTACGACCAGGACTTCACGGGCCGCTCGCATATCGACCAGGCGTTCGCGAAAGCAGGCGCGTTGCCCGACGTCGTGCTGACCGCGATCGACGCCGACGTGATCAAGACCTACGTCGAGCTCGGCATGGGCATTGGCGTGGTCGCGGCGATGGCCTACGATCCGAAGCGCGACACCGAACTCGTCGCGCTCGATACGCAGCATCTGTTCGAGGCGAGCACGACGCGCGTCGGTTTGCGCAAGGGCGCGTTCCTGCGCGCGTACGCGTATCGGCTGATCGAAATGTTCGCGCCGCAGCTGAGCGAGACCGATATCGCGGCGCAGTTGCGCGAGGCCGCTTAAGCCTCGCGATTTCACGCATGGCGGCGCGCGGCGCATCGCTTACAATCGCCGCCATGACTACCTCGACATCCTCTCTCCCGACTCCTCCGAGCACGCCGGGCTCCGCTTCCTTGTTGCCGCGCATCGCCGTGCTCGCGACCGGCGGCACGATCGCCGGCGCGGCACCGGATGCCGCCAACACGTCCGGCTATCAGGCGGGCGTCGTCGGCGTCGATCAGTTGCTCGCGGCGGTGCCGGCGCTGTCGACGGTCGCGCGCGTCGCGCCGGAGCAGATCGCCAGCGTCGATAGCAAGGACATGGCGCTGCCGCTGTGGACCACGCTCGCGCAACGTATCAACGCGCTGCTCGCGAGCGACGACGTCGACGGCGTGGTCGTCACGCACGGCACCGACACGCTCGAAGAAACCGCCTACCTGTTGCACCTGACCGTCAAGTCGGACAAGCCCGTCGTGCTGACCGCGGCGATGCGGCCGGCGTCGGCGCTATCGGCCGATGGTCCGTTGAATCTGCTGAACGCGGTGACAGTCGCGGCGCATGCGGCTTCGTGCGGGCAGGGCGTGCTGGTCGCGTTCAACAATCGCATCCATTGCGCGCGCGACGTCGTGAAGACGAGCACCTATGCGCTCGACGCATTCCAGTCGCCGGAAATCGGTGCGCTTGGCTGGGTGCAGGATGGGCGCGTCGAGTTTCAACGCAGTGTGGTGCGCGCGCATACGCTTGCGAGCGAGTTCGCGATCGATACGGCGTGGCCGCACGTAGAGATCGTCGCGAGCTATGCGGGCGTGTCGCGCATTGCCGTCGATGCGCTCATCGCCGCGGGCGTGCGCGGCCTCGTCATCGCGGGCACGGGCAATGGCTCGATCCATCAGGCGTTGCAGCAGGCGCTCGCCGACGCGGTGTCGCGCGGTATCGCGGTGGTGCGCTCGTCGCGTGTGGGCTCGGGACATGTGATGCGCAATGGCGCGGCAGCCGACGAAGCGCTCGGCTTCGTCAGCGCGGGTACGCTGAATCCGTACAAGGCGCGCGTGCTGTTGATGCTGGCGCTCGCAGCGGGCCATACGGCGCCGGCTGCGTTGCAAAAGGTGTTCGATACATACTGATTGACGAATCCGACAGCCGGACACCCGACGACGACGTCTGACCGACCAAGGCTTCCTCGGCGTCGCCGGGTGCCGCTGCGGACCCCACTTGCCGCTCTCAGCCCAGAGCGGCGCGATTTGCCCGTTTCGCTGCGCCTGCGGCCGAAGCCGCCGGGCGACGAACGGGCGCCCCACCTGTGCTCATCATCACCGCGCGGATGCCGAAGCGGCTATCAGCGCAATCAACGACGAGCTCAACCACACAGGGACCACGAAGGGAGACCTCAGGCCGCCTTCGCTTCCTTGCTATCCGGCGTTTGCGCGACCTCATGATTCGCCATGATTTCGAGCGCGCGCACCATCGCCGAGTGATCCCACGCCTTGCCGCCGTTTGCCGCGCACACGCTGAACAACTGCTGCGCGCTCGCGGTATGCGGCAGCGCGATGCCAAGCTTGCGCGCGCCATCGAGCGCGAGATTCAGGTCCTTCTGATGCAGCTCGATGCGAAAGCCCGGATTGAACGTGCGCTTTGTCATGCGCTCGCCATGCACTTCGAGAATTCGCGACGACGCGAAGCCGCCCATCAACGCGCGGCGCACGCGCTCCGGGTCGGCGCCCGAGCGCGACGCGAACAGCAGCGCTTCCGCGACCGCTTCGATGTTCAGCGCGACGATGATCTGGTTGGCGACCTTGCAGGTCTGACCCGCGCCGTTCTCGCCGATCAGCGAGATGTTCTTGCCCATCAGTTCGAACAGCGGCTTGGCTAAAGCAAAGGCTTTCTCGGGACCGCCGACCATGATCGTCAGCGTCGCGTCGCGCGCGCCAATTTCGCCGCCGGACACCGGCGCATCGAGATAGTCGACGCCGAGCGCGTTGATCTTCTTCGCGAACGCCTGGGTGTCGAGCGGCGAGATCGAGCTCATGTCGATCACGAGTTTGCCTTTGGTGAGGCCAGCGGCGACGCCGTCATCAGCGAACAACACGTTGGCGACGTCCGGTGTGTCCGGAACCATGATGATGACGATGTCGGCGGCCTGTGCGACGGCGGTCGAACTGGCGACCACACTCGCGCTTTTCGCGATGTCGTCCGGGACCGGATAGGCGCCGTTCACGAACAGCGTGTGACCGCCTTTGATGAGGTTGCGCGCCATGTGCGCGCCCATGATGCCGAGCCCGATGAAGCCGATCTTTGCCATGTGTGTGAATCTCCAGGGTTATAGGGGGCGTGCGTTGAGCCTGACGCGTCTCAAGCCGCCGCATGTGCCGCGCCGCGTGCCTGACCAGCGACGCTTTGCACCCAGCCGAGGCCGGCTTCGGTCGTCGTGCGCGGCTTGTATTCGCAACCGACGTAGCCGTCGTAGCCGAGCGAGTCGAGCAGCGCGAACAGATACGGATAGTTGATCTCGCCGGTGCCCGGTTCATGCCGTCCGGGGTTGTCCGCAAGCTGGATATGCGCGATCTGCGCGAGGTTCTTTTCGATCGTCGCCGCGAGTTCGCCTTCCATCCGTTGCATGTGATAGATGTCGTATTGCAGGAACAGATTGTCCGAGCCGACTTCGCGAATCACGTCGAGTCCGTCGCGCGAGCGGTTCAGCGCGAAGCCCGGAATGTCGTACGAGTTGCACGGCTCGACGAGCAGCCGGATGCCGGCCTTCTTCAACTCGCGCGCGGCAAAGCGCAGGTTCTCGACGATCGTCGCGCGGGTGGTGTCGGCAGACACGTTCACACCCGGAATGCCGACGAGGCAGTTCAGTTGCGGCACCTTCAACGCGCTTGCGTATTCGATCGCGCGGCCGACGCCTTCCTGGAACTCCGCGACCCGATCCGGCAGACACGCGAGGCCGCGTTCACCGGCTTCCCAGTTGCCCGCCGGCAGGTTGTGCAGCACCAGCTTCAGGCGGTTCTGCTGCAGACGTTCGCTCAATTCGGCGATCGAATACGGATACGGGAACAGGAATTCGACGGCATGGAAGCCGGCATTGGCTGCTGCCGCGAAACGGTCGAGGAACGGCACTTCGTTGAACAGCATCGTCAGGTTCGCTGCGAATTTCGGCATGGTGCTTTTGTCTCTCAGGTCGGTCAGGGAATGGCGCGCTGGGCATGATGAGGCGAGGGCGCGGAGCATGAGCTCGGCCCTCGCGCATCGTGCGCGCTGAATGCTGCGGGTACTGCGAACCCGCGACGCTCAGTCGAGCAGGCTGATCGCCGTCGGCGCGTCCTCGCGCTTCTCGGCGAGTTCCTCGAACTCGTTGATCGCGTCGATCTCGGTGCCCATCGAGATGTTGGTCACACGTTCGAGAATCACTTCGACGATCACCGGCACGTTGAACTCGGCGAGCATCGACTGCGCTTTTTGCAGCGCCGGCTTCAGCTCTTCGGGCTTGAACACGCGAATCGCCTTGCAACCGAGACCTTCGGCGACCGCGACGTGATCGACGCCATAGCCGTTGGTCTCCGGCGAGTTGATGTTCTCGAAGCCGAGCTGCACGCAGTAGTCCATTTCGAACGCGCGCTGCGCCTGGCGGATCAGCCCGAGGTACGAGTTGTTCACGACGACATGCACGTACGGCAGCTTGAATTGCGCGCCGGCCGCGAGCTCCTCGATCATGAACTGGAAGTCGTAGTCGCCCGACAACGCGACGATCGGCCGTTGCGGGTCGGCCGCGCGCACGCCGAGCGCCGCTGGAATCGTCCAGCCGAGCGGGCCGGCCTGGCCGCAGTTGATCCAGTTGCGCGCCTTGTACACGTGCAGGAATTGCGCGGCGGCGATCTGCGACAAGCCGATCGTGCTCACGTAGCAGGTGTCGCGGCCGAACACCTGGTTCATCTCTTCATACACGCGCTGCGGCTTCATCGGCACGTTGTCGAAGTGCGTCTTGCGCAGCATCGTGCGCTTGCGTTGCTGGCAATCGGCGACCCATGCGCTGCGATCCTTCAACTTGCCCGCGGCCTTCCATTCGCCGGCGACTTCGACGAACAGTTCGAGCGCGGCCTTCGCGTCCGACACGATGCCGAGATCCGGACCGAACACGCGGCCGATCTGCGTCGGTTCGATATCGACGTGCACGAACTTGCGGCCCTTCGTGTACACATCGACGCTGCCGGTGTGACGGTTGGCCCAGCGGTTGCCGATGCCGAGCACGAAGTCGGATGCGAGCATCGTCGCGTTGCCGTAGCGGTGCGAGGTCTGCAGACCGACCATGCCGGCCATCAGCGGATGGTCGTCGGGAATCGCGCCCCACGACATCAGTGTCGGGATCACCGGCACGCCGACCGTTTCGGCGAACTTCACGAGCAGGTTTTCGGCGACCGCGTTCAATACGCCGCCGCCCGAGACGATCAGCGGCTTGTCGGCATCGTTGAGCAGCGTGAGCGCCGCTTCGATCTGCTTGCGGGTTGCCTTCGGCTTGTAGACCGGCAGCGGTTCGTACGTGTCGATATCGAATTCGATTTCGGCCAGCTGCACGTCGATCGGCAAGTCGACCAGCACCGGACCCGGACGGCCCGAGCGCATCAGATGGAACGCCTGCTGGAACACGCGCGGCACCAGCGCCGGCTCGCGCACGGTCACGGCCCACTTGGTGACGGGCTTCGCGATCGCTTCGATATCGACGGCCTGGAAGTCTTCCTTGTACAAACGCGCGCGCGGCGCTTGACCCGTGATAGCCAGAATAGGGATCGAGTCAGCCTGGGCGGAGTACAAACCGGTGATCATGTCGGTACCGGCAGGGCCCGACGTGCCAATGCATACGCCGATGTTGCCCGGCTGCGCACGCGTATAGCCCTCGGCCATGTGCGATGCGCCCTCGACGTGACGCGCGAGCACGTGGCTGATGCCGCCGGCTTTGCGCATCGCCGAGTAGAACGGGTTGATCGCGGCGCCCGGCACGCCGAACGCGGTATCGATGCCTTCTTTTTCGAGCACCAGAACGGCGGCGTCGACGGCTCTCATCTTGGCCATGGATGTCTCCTCAATGTCGGTAATTACGTCGGTTGAGGGACACTGTAGGCCTGCGCCAAAGGTTTGATAAGATCAGTCCGGGTCGCTTATTCCGAAACAAAAAGTATGGAATGGCGTGGCGCCCGGCGCACGGCCGGCATCATCAGCCCGGCAAGAGACAGGTGGGAGACGAGCATGGACCGCTTCAAACAGATCGAAACCTTCGTGCGGGTTGCCGATGCGGGCAGTCTCGCGGCGGCGGCGCTGGAGGAGGGCGTTTCGCCGGTGATTCTCGGGCGGCGCATCGACGCGCTGGAGAAGCGCCTCGGCGTGAAGCTGATGTATCGCACGACGCGGCGGCTGGTGGTCAGCGAGGACGGCGCGGCCTTTCTCGAACGCTGCCGCGGGCTCCTCAGCGAGTGGGATCAGGCGGAAAACGAACTGAGCGCGGGGCGCCGCGCGGTGAATGGCCATCTGATCGTGTCGGCGCCGGCCGCGTTCGGCCGCAAGCACGTCGCGCCGCTCGCGCCCGCATTTCTGCGCGACAAGCCCGGGTTGCAGATGTCGTTCAATCTGACCGACCGGGTCGTCGATCTGGTGCGCGAGGGCTACGACCTGTCGATTCGCATCGGCGGCACGGTCGATCCGAACTTCGTCGCGGTGAAGCTCGCGTCGAACCGGCGCGTGGTGTGCGGTACGCCCGAGTATTTCCGCCTTCACGGCAAGCCGAGGACGCTCGAGGATCTGCCGGCCCACAACTGCCTCGCATTCAATCTGCAAGGCGGGCAGAACCGCGGCTGGTACTTCCGCCGCAACGGCAAGCTCGCGACGGTGCGGGTGGGCGGCTCGCTCGACTGCAACGATGGCGAACTGCTGCATCGCTGGGTTTCGGAAGGGCTCGGACTCGGCTGGCGCTCGACATGGGAAATCCAGCAGCAGCTCGCGCGCGGCGAGCTCGAAACCGTGCTCGACGAGTATGCGCTGCCCGATTACGACATCCTCGCGGTCTATCCGCAGCAGCGCTACGTGCCGGCGCGGGTGCGCTATTTCATCGACTATCTGAAAGACGTGTACGCCAGCGACGACTACTGGAACCGGCCGTCGTACTAGCGGGCGTATTGGTTGGCGAGAGAGTTGGCGAGAGGCGCGCGGGCGAGCCCGAACTTTTTGGGATTGCTGGCGGAACTCGGGAATAAACTGGGTCTATGGCCAGTTCTGCTGTGAAAGACAGCAACGACACCACGCGGGGCGCTCGACAGCAGCGACCCGCACGACGCAGCCGCCATGCCCTTGGAGGGACCCACGTGGTCCAGACCGACTCAGACGCCGCCCACGCGCGCGGCGAGCCAGATGCCGGCACCGGCGCCGACGCCGATGCCGACGCCGATGCAGCGAAAAGCCGCCGCTTCCAGCAGCTGGCGTTGCCGCATCTCGACGCCGCGTACAACCTTGCGCGCTGGCTGTGCGGCAATCCGAACGATGCCGAGGACGTCGTGCAGGAAGCGTTCATGCGCGCGTTCCGCTTCTTCGATACGTTTCGCGGCGACTCCGCGCGGCCGTGGCTGCTCGCGATCGTGCGCCGCACCTGGTACACGGAATGGCGGCGGCGCGCGCCGTCGCACGACATGCTCGAATTCGACGAAACGATGGACGACGCGACCCTCGACGGCTGGAGCGCAGGCGGTGACGATCCGCAGACGCTGCTGATCCGCGACGAGGATGTGCGACTGGTGCACGATGCGCTGGCGCTTTTGCCGGTCGAGTATCGTGAGGTGCTGATCTTGCGTGAGCTCGAAGAGATGGGATATCGGGAGATCGCGGTGGTGGCCGGCGTGCCGATCGGTACGGTGATGTCGCGGCTCGCGCGTGGGCGGCGCAAGCTGGCGGAGGTGTTGATGGCGCAGCAGCGAGGCGGAGGGGAGCCAGTCGGCAAGGCGCGTAAAGGCGGGCAGGGCAGCCGGCAGGAGGGGCCGCCGGATCGGGACGCGCAGTCCGGGCGACTCGCACGGTCTGCGGCCACCGCGGCCCCTGCACCTTGCGCCCAGCCGGCCAGAAGTTCAGGCGACGGTCGCCCGGGCTCGTCGGCGGGTATGCCCGCCACCGCAACAGTGACACAGCTCCGGGCGTTTGCCGACGGCCGGCCCCTCAACATTCCCGGCGCTGCCGCCGACCCCGCTCAGGAGACGCCGGATGGACTGTAACGAAGCTCGGCCGCTCCTCGATGCGAATGCCGATCACGAATTGCCGGCGCCCGATGCGCGCCGCGTCCAGCAGCATATCGAGAGCTGCGACGATTGCCGGCGCGCGAGCGACAACGTGCGTGCGTTGAGTGGCGCGCTGCGCGCGGCGCCGTATCATCGGGCGCCGCAGTCGTTGCGGGCGCGGATCGTGGCGGGTTTGCCCGGCGTCGTCGACGAAGGGGGCGTGGTTTTGGCCGCGACGGGTGCGCCTGACGATGTGCCGAAGCAGTCCGCCGCCGGGATGACGCAGCCGGCGACGCAGCAACCTCGGCGTCAGCGTCGCGCGGCGAGGTGGTCCGTGTGGCTCG
This sequence comes from Paraburkholderia sp. JPY465, assembly GCF_050436725.1. Taxonomy (NCBI): domain Bacteria; kingdom Pseudomonadati; phylum Pseudomonadota; class Betaproteobacteria; order Burkholderiales; family Burkholderiaceae; genus Paraburkholderia; species Paraburkholderia sp. JPY465. Next base: position 1,597,912 of record NZ_JBNDMT010000003.1, on the reverse strand, counting down.
ACGGCTGGCTCGGGGGCTTCGGCGGCCCGCTCGGCGCGGGCGGGGCAAACCGCGCGGCCGCGCGCGGCGGTCTTGTGGCACTGGTGATCGCGTTGTGCGCAGCCGCCGCGGTCCTGACGCTGACACTGCACCGTCCGGCCGAATTCTCGCCGTTCACCGACGAACTCGTCGAAAGCCACGTGCGCGCGCAGGTCTCCGGCCGCGACATCGACGTGATTTCGACAGACCGTCACACGGTGAAGCCATGGTTCAACGGCCGACTCGACTATTCGCCGCCGGTCGAGGACCTCGCGGCGGCCGGCTTCGCGCTTCAGGGTGGCCGGCTCGACTACCTCGCGCATCAGCGGGTCGCGGTGCTCGTGTACCGCTACGGCAAGCACGTGATCGACGTGTACGTGTTTCCGCAGTCCACGGCGGGGGGCGCGGCGCCGGCGTCGCTTGGTCACGACGGCTATTCGATCGCACACTGGGACGCGGCGGGCATGACCTGGTGGGCGATCACGGACGCCGCGCCCGATGCGCTCACGGGCTTCGAAGCGGCGCTCAGAGCGCGGTTGCAGAGCGGCAGCCAACGCACGGAAGCGGGTTGAGCCGCTGCCGCGACCCGATTCCCCGGTTCTGTAACCCCTAAGCTCTTGAAAACACATTCGATTCCATGACCGAATCGGCGGAATGCCTTGCAACCCCTCACCATTCGGGTTACACTTTTGGGCTTCTCACTTGCCGCACCGGTTCCGACGCCCGGGCGGCTTCTATCCAAAAGTCAGCACAAGGAGTGTGTAATGCGTCATTACGAAATCGTCTTTATCGTGCATCCCGATCAAAGCGAGCAAGTGCCCGCCATGATCGAGCGTTACAAGAGCACGATCACGTCGCACGGTGGTCAGATTCACCGCGTCGAAGACTGGGGCCGTCGCCAACTGGCCTACATGATCGAGAAACTCGCGAAGGCTCACTACGTCTGCATGAACATCGAATGCGACCAGACCACGCTCGACGAGCTGGAACACGCGTTCAAGTTCAACGACGCCGTTCTGCGTCACCTGATCGTCAAGATGAAAAAGGCCGAAACCGGCCCGTCGCCGATGATGAAGGAAGTGCAGCGCGAAGAAGCCAAGAAGTCGGCAGCCGCTCAGCCGACCGAAGCGCAGGCTTAAGACACACTATTTAAGCTACCAGACACGCAGCGTCGCTCCGCTCACGTACACGAAGGCATCTCAAGTACATGAACCGGCTGCAACTTACGGCGAGCGTCGTCGAACGCGAAGCGGTGCGGTACACCCCCGCCGGCGTTCCGATTGCGAGCTGCACGTTGCACCACCGCACGGAAGTCGTCGAGGCGGGCATTGCCCGTCAGGTCGAACTAACCATGCAGGCGGTCGCCGCGGGCGAAGCGAGCGGTAAGCTCGAAAACTGTCAGATGGGCGTCGAAACGCTCTTCACAGGTTTTCTGGCTAAAAAGCACCGTAACGCGCGAACTCTGGTATTTCACATCACAGCATTGCAGGACATTGGAAAGGACTAATCATGCCCCGCCCGACTGGTAAGAAATTTGACAAGCGTCGTCAGCAACAGAACCCGCTCTTCAAGCGCAAGAAGTTCTGCCGTTTCACGGCCGCTGGCGTCGAGTACATCGACTACAAAGACATCGAAACGCTGAAGGACTTCATTGGCGAGAACGGCAAGATCACGCCGGCACGTCTCACGGGTACCAAGGCGCACTATCAACGCCAGCTGGACACGGCTATCAAGCGCGCGCGTTTCCTCGCGCTGATGCCGTACACCGACCAGCACAAGGCCTAACCCGACGACGCGATAAGGAGCATCCGAATGCAAATCATTCTTCTGGAAAAAGTCGTCAATCTGGGTAACCTGGGCGACATCGTGAAGGTCAAGGACGGTTACGCACGTAATTTCCTGATCCCGAACAAGCAAGCTCGCCGTGCAACGAAGGAAGCCCTGGCTGAATTCGAAGTGCGCCGCGCAGAACTCGAAAAGGTCGCCGCTGAAAAGCTGGCAGCCGCTCAGGCTCAAGGCGAAAAGCTGGCAGGCCAAACCGTTCAGATCAATCAAAAGGCTGGCGTCGACGGCCGTCTGTTCGGTTCGGTGACGAACGCCGACATCGCCGAAGCACTGGGCAAGCAAGGCTTCGCAGTTGAAAAGGCGCAAGTGCGTCTGCCGGAAGGCCCGCTGAAGATGGTTGGCGAGCACCCGGTTCAGGTTTCGCTGCACACCGACGTTCTCGTCGATGTGACGGTGGCTGTGATCGGCGAGCACGTCTAAGTCGAGCGCTGAGCATCACGCAGGATCAGCCAGCACTTCGCTGATGAAGGGCAGGGGCCGGGTAACCGGCCCCTGCTTTTTTTGTGCCCGACTATCGTCGTGTATCCCCCGAGTTGGCGTTTTTTCCGCTCGCAGCCGTCGTCGGATTGCCCGATAATTCCTCCCCATGAACGCACCGTCCAAAGATCCCCAACTCGAGTCGCTGAAAGTCCCCCCGCATTCGATCGAAGCCGAGCAATCGGTGCTGGGCGGCCTGCTGCTCGACAACGCGGCGTGGGACCGCATCGCGGACTTCCTCGCGCAGAGCGACTTCTACCGTTACGACCACCGCATCATCTTCGAGCACATCGGCAAGCTGATCGCGGCCACGCGTCCGGCCGACGTGGTCACCGTCTACGAAGCGCTCGGCACCTCGGGCAAGGCGGAAGAGGTCGGCGGCCTCGCTTACCTGAACGCGCTCGCGCAGAACACGCCGAGCGCCGCCAATATCCGCCGCTACGCGGAAATCGTGCGCGACCGCGCGGTGCTGCGCCGGCTCGTGTCGGTCGCCGATGAAATCTCCGCCGACGCGTTCAACCCGCAAGGCAAGGAAGTCCGGCAATTGCTGGACGAAGCGGAATCGAAGGTGTTCTCGATCGCCGAAGACGGCGCGCGCGGCACCCAGGGCTTCCTCGAGATCGGGCCGCTGCTGACCGAAGTGGTCGAACGGATCGACACGCTCTATCACACCGCCAATCCGAGCGACGTGACCGGTACGCCAACCGGCTTCGTCGATCTGGACCGCATGACCTCAGGCATGCACGGCGGCGAGTTGATCATCGTCGCGGGCCGTCCGTCGATGGGTAAGACGGCGTTTTCGATGAACATCGGCGAGTACGTCGCGGTCGAGTACGGACTGCCGGTCGCGGTGTTCTCGATGGAAATGCCGGGCACGCAGCTCACGATGCGTATGCTCGGCTCGGTCGGCAGGCTCGATCAGCATCGCATGCGTACCGGACGTCTGACCGACGAGGATTGGCCGAAGCTCACGCACGCGGTGCAGAAAATGAGCGAGGCGCAAATTTTCATCGACGAAACCGGCGGTCTGAACCCAATGGAACTGCGCTCGCGCGCGCGCCGGCTGTCGCGCCAGTGCGGCAAGCTCGGGCTGATCATCATCGACTATCTGCAGCTGATGAGCGGCTCGTCGGCGGGCGAAAACCGCGCGACCGAAATCTCGGAAATCTCGCGTTCGCTGAAGAGCCTCGCGAAGGAGCTCGACGTGCCGGTGATCGCATTGTCGCAGCTGAACCGCGGCCTCGAGCAGCGGCCAAACAAGCGGCCGATCATGTCGGACCTGCGCGAATCGGGCGCTATCGAACAGGACGCCGACGTGATCCTGTTCATCTACCGCGACGAAGTGTACAACCCGGACAGCCCCGACAAGGGCACGGCGGAGATCATCATCGGCAAGCAGCGGAATGGTCCGATCGGCCCCGTTCGGCTCACGTTCCATGGTCAATACACGAAGTTCGACAATTTTGCAGGTGCGCAGAACTTCTACGGCGGCGAGTGACGCGAAGCGCCGTGGGCTGTTGTAACGGCGCTGTTGCGAGTGCGGCAATGATGGCGGAACGGTACAATATGGCGGTTTTATGTCAGCCATTACGTGACCCATTTCCAGGATCCCAATGTTCGGTCGATTCATGCCCACCGAGGGCAAGTTCTTTGAAATCTTCAATTCGCACGCAACGTGCATCATCTCGGCGAGCCGCGAACTCGAGCTCCTGATCGACAATCTGCAGGACGCCGAAATCCACAAGCAAAACGTGCAAAAGGCCGAGAAAGCGGCCGACAAGCTCACGCACGAAGCCATCGACCTGCTGCACAAGACTTTCATCACGCCGCTCGACCGTGACGAGATCCACAAGCTGATCACGACGATGGACGACATCCTCGACCTGATGGAGGACGTCGCCACCGCGATCTCGCTGTACGACGTGCAAGCGGTCACGTCGGAGGCGAGCCAGCTCGCGCATATCTGCACGGCGACCTGCGAGCGCGTGCAGTTCGCGGTCAGCCTGCTGTCGGACATGAAGCAGGCGCGCCAGATCCTGAAGGCCTGCGAGGAAATCGACCGGCTCGAATCGGAAGCCGACCGCGTGCTGCGCGCGGCGATGTCGAAGCTGTTCCGCGAGGAAGACGACGTCAAGGTCCTGATCAAGCTGAAGGCGATCTACGAGCTGCTCGAAACGATCACGGACAAGTGTGAGGATGTGGCGAACATCATCGAAGGCATCGTGCTGGAAAACGCATAATGCAATCGATACAACTCGCTATCTGGGTCGTAACCGGCCTGGTTGCCATTGCGCTGGTGTTCGACTTCATGAACGGCTTTCACGACGCGGCGAATTCGATCGCCACGGTCGTATCGACCGGCGTGCTGAAGCCGCAGCAGGCGGTGGCGTTCGCGGCGGCGTTCAACGTCATCGCGTATTTCGTGTTTCACCTGAAGGTGGCCGCAACCGTCGGCAGGGGCACGATCGATCCGGACATCGTCGATCATTACGTGATCTTCGGCGCGCTGGTCGGCGCGATCGCGTGGAACGTGATTACCTGGGTCTACGGCATTCCGTCCAGCTCATCGCACGCGCTGATCGGCGGCCTCGTCGGCGCGGCGCTCGCCAAGTCGGGCTGGGGATCGCTGAACTGGGACGGCCTGATGAAGACCGTCGCGTTCATCTTCATTTCGCCGCTGCTCGGCTTCGTGCTCGGTTCGTTTTTCATGCTGCTGGTGTCGTGGCTGTACTTCCGCACGCCGCCGAGCAAGGTCGACAGGCGCTTCCGCCGCCTGCAACTGCTCTCCGCCGGCTTGTACAGCCTCGGTCATGGCGGCAACGACGCGCAGAAGACAATCGGCGTCATCTGGATGCTGCTGATCGCAACCGGGTTTGCGTCGATGAAGGCGGATGCGCCGCCGCTGTGGGTGATCGGCGGCTGCTATCTGTCGATGGGTCTCGGCACGCTGTTCGGCGGCTGGCGCATCGTCCGCACGATGGGACAGAAAATCACGAAGCTGAAGCCGGTCGGCGGCTTCTGTGCGGAGGCGGGCGGAGCGCTTACCCTGTTCACCGCGTCGGCGCTCGGCATTCCCGTCTCCACCACCCATACGATCACCGGCGCGATCGTCGGGGTCGGCGCGACGCAAAAGTTGAGCGCGGTGCGCTGGGGCGTGGCCGGTAACATCGTGTGGGCGTGGATTCTGACGATTCCGGCATCCGCGCTGCTGTCCGGCGGAGCCTGGTGGCTGGGCCACCACTTCCTGTAATCACCGTGCGATGCAGGCCTGCGCTGCTCGATCGGCCGACTCTGGCTGAACCGCACGCGCGGGCTTCGGCTTCATGCCGCCCGTTGCATCGCACCGGTTTCCCTGCATAGTTCGATTGAACGCGCGACTGCGCCGTCCTGAAGGCCGTCGCGTCGCTCTTTCCGTTCAGATCAGCGGTGCGTTTGCGCCGTCCATCGGGATGATCGCGCCCGTCACATAGCTTGCACGGCGACTCGCGAGGAACAGCGCCACGTCGGCGATTTCCTCCGGCTTTGCGTAGCGGCCGAGCGGCGTCCTGGCCTGGCCGCGCGCGAGCGCTTCGTCGTTGCCGATGCCTTGTTGCGCCGCCTCCAGCCGAACCGCTTCCTCGACGCGCTCGGTCAGCGTCGCACCCGGATTGATCGCGTTGATGCGGATGCCATAGCGCGCGTAGTAGTGCGCGAGGCCGACGGTCGCGAGCATCAGCGCCGCGTTGGCCGCGCCGCCTGCGATATGGATGTCGCTCGCGATCTTGCCGCCCATGCCGATGATATTGACGATCGTGCCCGGCTCGGCACCGCCGTTGGCCTTCGCGCGCTCGGCCATACGGCGCAGCACCTCCTGCTGCGGATAGATATACGGGAAATACTTCGCCTCCATCGTCGCCCGAAATGCGTCGGCATCGAGCGTCTCGGGGTCGTACCGGCGCGCGGCGCCGGCGCTATTGATCAGCACGTCGATCGGGCCTACCGCGGCGCTGACTTCCTCGACGATATCGGCGGCACTGTGCGGCTCGTGCAGGTCGGCACGCGTGCGATGCACGTGGAATCCTTCCTGTTTCAGCTGTTCGTAAGCGCGCGCGAGGTTGGCGGGGTCGCGCGACACGATCGCGACCTTCGCGCCTTCCTGTGCGAAGGCCCGCGCGCAGGCGAAACCGATGCCTTTGCTGCCGCCGGTGATGAGCACCACCTTATTTTTGAGCCCGAGTTCCATGGTCGTTACCCGCCGTCGAAAGAATATCGATGACGATAGCAGATCACGACGTCAGAAGTTGCCGTTCGCGAAACGGGCGATCGGGTCGTCACTGCTTTGCGTGGGGGCGGGCACGCCGTGGGAAACCGTCGACGCGCGCATCAGCTGCACGGCGCCAGCGCCGTCGGTCTGCTGTGCCTGGCGGGCCTGGCGTTCCGCGATGGATGCGGGCGGCGGCGGCTCGAATGCATCGGCGGCGGCGTCGATTGCGTCGGGTGCGGTTGGCGGGAGGACGCGGGCAGTCGTGGCTGGCTGGATCGGTTGAGCGGATGAAGGAGCGCCGCTTTCATACGTGCGTGTCTGAGCCACCGGGACCAGCGGCGGTGCCACCGCGCCCGCCGAGCGCGCCTGCAGTTGCGCGGCGCTGAGGCCCGACGGCGGCGGCTCGAATTGATCGGATTGCGCGACGGGCGTGCCGCTGCCTGCACCGGTCGGCGGGATCGTGCCGGCATAGGTCGACGCTGGTCGAACCGCCACCGTCGCCGCCGCGCCCGCGGCAGCGCGCTCCGTTTGCGGCGCGGCCGCCTGATAGCTCGGCGTATCGAACGGCGCGGGCGTCGCCGCCGGTCCCGCCATCCGGCGGATGCCGTCGAAACGCTTCGCCCAATAGGGATTGGTCAGATAGTCGAGCCGCACTGTGCCGCCGGTCGATGGCGCGTTGACGAAGCGCAGCTTGCCCACGTAGATGCCGACGTGCGAATGCGCGCGCCCGGTAGTATTGAAAAAGATCAGATCGCCGGGCGCGATTTCGTCCGGCTCGACGGATTCGCCGCGCCCGCTCATCTCTGCCGTCGTGCGCGGCAGGTTCACCGACGCCGCGCGCAGCACCACATAGCGCACCAGACCACTGCAGTCGAAGCCGCTGTCGGGCGTGTTGCCGCCCCAGCGGTAGGGCACGCCGACGAGGCTCATCGCCTGAATCGAGATTTCCTCCCGGCCGATGCTGTGATCGACGAAATGGGGGAAGCCGGGCGGCGGCTCGTGGTAGGCGCCGTTCGCGACGACGGTGCCGCCGGACCCGCGCGACGTCTTTTGCGGCGCGCCGGCGCAAGCGGCGAGCAGCAGGACGGGCAGTAGCGATAGGGCGAGTCGGCGCATGAAGACAGCACGGGCGGTAAGCGCCCATTTACTCACTGACGATGTCGGGATGGTAGCCGCCCAACAAGGCTGCCGCAAGAATTGTTGATAAATTACTTGAAGTTTGTGCGCTAAGTGTTGCCTGCGGAGAACGTCGGCGCAATAAAAAAGCCGCGTCCGGATCGAACCGGACGCGGCTTGCGATGAAAGCCGGAAAAAACTGCGAACGCCTAGAGAATCTCCGACGCGTAGTCAGCGAGGCGCGAGCGCTCGCCGCGCGCGAGCGTCACGTGTCCGCTGTGCGCCCAGCCCTTGAAGCGGTCGACCACATAGGTCAGGCCCGAACTGCCCTCGGTCAGGTAAGGCGTGTCGATCTGCGCGATGTTGCCGAGGCAGATGATCTTCGTGCCCGGACCCGCGCGCGTGACGAGCGTCTTCATCTGCTTCGGCGTCAGGTTCTGCGCCTCGTCGATGATCAGATACTTGTCGACGAACGTGCGGCCGCGCATGAAGTTCATGCTCTTGATCTTCAGGCGCGAGCGGATCAGCTCCTGGGTCGCGGCGCGGCCCCATTCGCCGGCGGCATCGTCGGTTTTCTGCAGCACTTCCAGGTTGTCGTCGAACGCACCCATCCACGGCTGCATCTTTTCCTCTTCGGTGCCCGGCAGGAAGCCGATGTCTTCGCCGACCGGCACGGTCGCGCGGGTCACGATGATCTCGTTGTAGCGCTTGTCGTCGAGCACCTGCGCGAGGCCCGCCGCGAGCGCGACCAGCGTCTTGCCGGTGCCGGCCTGGCCGAGCAGCGTGACGAAGTCGATTTCCGGATTCATCAGCAGGTTCAGCGCGAAGTTCTGCTCACGATTGCGCGCCGTGATTCCCCACACGTTGTTCTTGTGGTGGCCATAGTCACGCAGCGTTTGCAGCAGCGCGGTCTTGCCGTTCAGCTCGCGCACCAGTGCATGAAACGCGGGCTCGCCGTTCTGCGGCTCCAGATAAACGAACTCGTTGACCAGCATCGATGCGCACAGCGGACCCGTCACACGGTAGTACGTGGTGCCGGTTTTGGTGTCCTGCCAGCTTTCCATGCCCTTCGCGTGCCTGGTCCAGAAGTCTTGCGGCAGCGCGCGGATGCCCGTGTACAGCAGGTCGCTGTCCTCGAGCACCTGGTCGTTGAAGTAGTCTTCGGCGGGCAGGCCGAGCGCATGCGCCTTGATGCGCATGTTGATGTCTTTCGACACCAACACGACCTGGCGATCCGCGCGATCGCGCTGCAGCGCGCGCACGACGCCGAGGATCTGGTTGTCGGCCTTGCCTTCGGGCAGCCCTTCGACGGGCTCGATCGCGGTCAGCCGGGTCTGGAAGAACAGCCGTCCGGATGCCTCGCGGCTGCCCAGCCGCGCGAGCGAAATGCCGTCGGTGATGTCGCCCGCGTTTGCGACCAGCGCGTCGAGCGTGCGGCTCACCTGACGCGCGTTACGCGCGACTTCCGACATCCCCTTCTTGTGGTTGTCGAGCTCTTCCAACGTCATCATCGGCAGATAGACGTCGTGTTCCTCGAAGCGGAACAGGCAGCTCGGATCGTGCATCAGCACGTTGGTGTCGAGCACGAAAAGCTTCTGCACCTCGACTGGCGCGGCGCCGGTGCCGCGTTTCTTGCGCGTGGCGGCCGGGGTCGCCGCGGCGGGTGCGGCGGCTGTTTCGGCCGTGGGGTGCTTCGCGCGTGCCACGACCGGTTGAGCTTCGGCCGCGTCGGCGTCGAGCTGCGCATGCGCGGACGGAACCGGCTGCAACAGCGCGGCGGTCTGCCTGGTCTTGCGGCCGCGCGCCGGCGCGGGTTGCGCGGCGGGCGGCGATTCGACGGCGGGCACGGGCCACAACGTGGTGGCGGCGTTGGCGGCGTGCGCCATCGGGGTGGCAACATTGGCGCGGCCGTAATCGGCCGACTCTGCGGATTCCCCTTCACGCGCCTGTTTTTTCGCAGTGGAGCGCGCGGGCGTGACGGCTTTGGCCTTGTATTCGTCAGGCGACAAAAGATTGCCGAGCTTGCTGGGGGGAGTAGGCAAAGGCATGGTTTCCCTCGAAATGATCGGGTCACATATCGTGCGCCGCCCGTCGCATTCTGACGATGTCCTCATGGGACACCCAGTCTGCGCGAGGAGGCGCGCATTCGGTCTAGAGATGCCGGTTCGCCTGGTCTTCGATAGGCTCCTTGACGGAAGCGCGCGAACCAGTGAACGAGCGGCTGCGCGCAATTAAAAAAGCCGCCGCCCCGGCATTCGGGGCTAGCGGCTCGACGATGATGCTCGCATTGCGCCTCACGCTCCGAACGGCACCGGTGGATCCGGTCAAGCGGCCGTCAGAGCTGGCGCAGCGGAGAAAAATATGGGGTGGACAGGCACTCATTGCGGCCCAATATAACGCGCATCAAAGCGCTTGTACAGCCTCCAGAATTTCGTCGACGTGGCCCGGCACCTTGACGCCGCGCCACTCCTGGCGCAGCACGCCAGCGGCGTCGATGAGGAACGTGGAGCGCTCGATTCCCCGTACCTCTTTGCCATACATTTTCTTCATTTTGATGACGGAAAACAGCGCGCACAGCGTTTCTTCCGGATCGGAAATCAGCGGGAAGGGTAGTTCGAGCTTGGCCTTGAAGTTGTCATGCGAACGCAAGCTGTCGCGCGACACGCCGATCACTTCCGCGCCGGCCTTCTTGAACTTCGGATACAGATCGCGGAACTGCAGACCTTCGGTCGTGCAGCCCGGCGTGTTGTCCTTCGGATAGAAATACAGCACCACCTTCTTGCCCCGCAGCTTCGACAGCGTGATTTCGCCGCCCGTCGCGGCGGCGGTGAAGTCGGGGATGGGTTGGTCGACTGCGATGGACACGAGGTTCTCCGGTGGTTAGGGCCGGCGTCGCTAGGTGCCGCGGCGTCGGCCGGTCTGTCGTCGAGGTTGTTGTTGTTCGGGGATTCGGTCAGCGTGCGGCTTGCGGTTGCCTTGAGGTTGCCTTGCGGCTGCCAGATCGGCAGGCCACGCGGCGAACGGGCAGGCAGCAAGCGGCGTGCTTACCGACGACTTTCGCGCCGCGCCGCAGCCCTTCAGGGCTGGACGATCAGTTCGCCGGAGCGCCCCGGAATCTCGCCCCACGTAACAGGGTACGATGGCAGCGTGGCGCGGTCTAGCGTGGCGTAGTAATCGCCCATCGTGGCGAACGTGTGGCCCTGCGCGCGCCAGCCTTCGAGCAACTGTTCGAATACCGGCGCGAGCTTCTGTCCTTCGAGCTCCGCGTGCAGCGTGAACACCTGGTCGTGCGGATTTTTTTCGGTTTGTTTCAGCATCCACGCGGCGACGTTGTGCGTGTCGACACCATCGACACCGAGCACTTCGTCGAGCGTCGGCAGCGTGGTCGGCATCTGCACGTGCTTGAGCGTCCTGCCATCGACCACCGGCAGATACGGCGAGTGGCCGCGACCATCAGACGCGTAGTGCATGCCCCACGCGTCGATCTGCTCGAACGCGTGGCCGTTCATCTGCCAGCCCGCCGCACCGTGCGTGACAGGCGGCGCGCCGAATACCTCGATAAAGCGCGCGTGGCTCTGCTGCATCTGCGCGACGGTCCACGCGCGATCTTTGGCGCGCACGTTGTCCTGCCAGTAAACGTGGTCCCACGTATGGATGCCGCACTCGAAGCCGGCTTCGTGGATCGCGCGCATTTCGGCCGCGGCTTTCGCGCCGATGTCCGGACCGGGCAGCAGCACGCCGTACATCAGCTGTTTGACGCCGTAATGCTCGACCACCGACGTGCGCGACACCTTCTTCAGAAAACCCGGCCGCAGCACACGGCGCATCGCCCAACCAGTGTGGTCGGGTCCGAGGCTGAACAGGAAGGTGGCGCGCGCCTTGAAACGGTCGAAGATGCGCGCGAGATTCGGCACGCCTTCGCGGGTGCCGCGCAGCGTGTCGACGTCGATCTTCAGGACGATGCGAGCCAAGGACGCGCCCTTTTATTGCTGTTCGACGAGTGCGCGGGCGTCCGCGACATGGCCGCGATACGCTTCGAAAATCTTGCGCAGCGCTTCGTCGAAAGTCGACGTGGGTGCCCAGCCGAGTTCCTGCTTCGTGTTGTCGATCTTCGGCACGCGGTTCTGCACGTCCTGATAGCCGTTGCCGTAGTACGCGCCCGACGACGTTTCGACCAGTTGTACCTTCTTGGCCGAGTCCGCGTATTCGGGGAATTCGGCCGCGAGTGCCAGCATCTTGTGCGCGAGCTCGCGCACGGAGAAGTTGTTGGTCGGATTGCCGATGTTGTAGATCTTGCCGGTGGCGACGCCGTTCTTGTTCTCGATGATCTTCATCAGCGCGCTGATGCCGTCGTCGATATCCGTGAATGCGCGCTTTTGCGCACCGCCGTCGACGAGGCTGATGTTCTCGCCGCGCACGATGTGGCCGAGGAACTGCGTGACCACGCGCGAGCTACCTTCCTTCGGCGTGTAGATCGAGTCGAGGCCCGGGCCGATCCAGTTGAACGGACGGAACAGCGTGAAGTTCAGGCCTTCCATGCCGTAACCCCAGATCACGCGGTCCATCAGCTGCTTCGAGCACGCGTAGATCCAGCGCGGCTTGTTGATCGGGCCGTACGACAGCTGCGATTCTTCCGGATCGAACTGCTCGTCCGTGCACATGCCGTAGACCTCGGAGGTCGACGGAAACACGAGGTGCTTGCCGTACTTGACGGCCGAACGCACGATCGGCAGGTTCGCTTCGAAGTCGAGTTCGAACACGCGCAGCGGCTGCTTCACATAGGTTGCGGGCGTGGCGATCGCGACGAGCGGCAGGATCACATCGCACTTCTTGATGTGATATTCGACCCACTCCTTGTTGATCGTGATGTCGCCTTCGAAGAAGTGCATCCGCTCATGATTGAGGAGGTCGCCGAGACGTTCGGTCTGCATGTCCATCCCGAACACTTCCCAGTCGGTCGTTTCGAGAATGCGTTTGGACAGGTGATGGCCGATAAAGCCATTCACACCCAGAATCAGGACTTTTTTCATGAATGAGATTGGATGAGCTGGGCGAATTTCGCCGGACTGACGGCAGTCTCGCCGCCATCGTGCTGGTGCCGCAATTCGTGGATGTTGATCGCGCGGCCGTCGCCGCAAATTGCGAAAACGGCATTATCGCTTACGTGCAGGCCCGGGGGCAAATCCGAGCGGAGCGCGCCGGGGGCACGGCCAGACGCGCGCGTGCGACGATGAACCGATGGCCGTTCAGATCGGTGAAAGCGCCCGGATACGGCGGCGCGACCGCGCGGATCAGGTTGTAGACCTGCTGCGCGGACTGGCTCCAGTCGATGCGGCCGTCTTCCGGTTTGCGCCCGCCGTAGTAGCTGCCGTGTGCGAGATCGTTCGGCAGATGCGGCGCCTCGCCCGCGAGCAGCGCAGGCAACACCCGCCATAGCGTTTGCTCCGCCGCGACCGTGACCTTGTCGAAGACCTGCGCGGCGGTGTCGTCGGGCAGGATCGGCACCGGGGTTTGCGCAATGATCGCGCCGGCGTCGGGTTTCGCGGCCATTTCGTGCAGCGTCGCGCCGGTTTCGCTCTCGCCGTTGAGCACCGCCCAGTTGGTCGGCACGCGGCCGCGATACTTCGGCAGCAGCGAGCCGTGCATGTTGTAAGCGCCCCGTGCGGCGATCGCGAGCAGATCGAGCGGCAGCATGTGGCGGTAGTAGAACGAGAAGATGAAGTCCGGCCGCGCGGCGCTCACCGCGGCGCGCAGTTCCGGACTCTTCGGATCGGCCGGCGTGACGACGGCGATGCCGTGCTCGGCCGCGACCGATGCCACGCTGCCGAACCAGATGTTCTCGCTCGGGTTGTCTTCATGCGTGACGACGAGCGCGACGTCGACGCCGCGCGCGAGCAGCACCTGCAGGCAGCGCACGCCGACATTGTGATACGCGAATACGACGGCGCGCGGCTTCATGGCTGACGTCCCTGATCGGCGACCGGCACCGGCTGCACGCCTTGCGCGACGGTCTGGCGCGGCGCTTCGGCGACGGCGCCGCCGTCGCGTTCTTCGAGAATGGTCTGCACCAGATAACGCGGCCGCGCACGCACCTGCTGATAGATCCGGCCGATGTACTCACCGAGCAGGCCGAGCGCGAAGATGATCACGCCGAGCAGGAAGAAGGTGATAGCGAACAGCGTAAACACACCTTGCACTTCCGCGCCGATGATGAAGCGCCGAATCAGCAGCAGGACGAACAGCGCCGCGGAGCCTAGCGACAGGATCACGCCGATGAACGACAGCCATTGCAACGGCACCACCGAGAAACCGGTGACGAGGTCGAAATTCAGGCGGATCAGCGAGTACAGCGAGTACTTCGACTCACCGGCGAAGCGTTCTTCGTGCGCGACCTCGATTTCCACCGGATTCTGCGCGAACGTGTACGCGAGCGCGGGGATGAACGTGTTGATCTCGCCGCAGCGGTTGATCGTATCGATGATGTGACGGCTGTACGCGCGAAGCATGCAGCCCTGGTCGGTCATCTTGATGCGCGTGATGCGCTCGCGCAGATGATTCATCGCGCGCGACGCCTTGCGGCGCCACAGGCTGTCCTGGCGCTGCCGACGGATCGTGCCGACGTAGTCGAAGCCCTCGCGCATTTTCGCGACGAGCTTGCCGATTTCCTCGGGCGGATTCTGCAGGTCGGCGTCGAGCGTGATCACGATGTCACCCCGCGACTGCTCGAAGCCCGCGAGAATCGCCATGTGCTGGCCGTAGTTGCCGTTCAGCAGGATCACGCGCGTCGTGTCGGGCCGCGCGCGGAACTGCCCGGCAAGCAGCGCCGCGGATTTGTCGCGGCTGCCGTCGTTGATGAAGATCACTTCATAACCGGTGCCGAGCGCGTCGAGCGCCGGATAGAGGCGCGCGAACAGCGCGGCCAGTCCGGCTTCCTCGTTGTACACCGGAATGATGATCGACACTTCCGGTGCGACGGCGCGATGTTCCGAATAAGTCATGTCCGCTTACTTTCCGTAGTGTTCGCAAATTTCGTTGACCGCGCGGCACACGCGCTCGACGTCGCCTTCGTTCATCAGCGTGAAGAGCGGCAGCGTGACGGTGGTGGCGCCGAAGCGTTCGGCATGCGGGAACATGCCTTCCTTGAAGCCGCGCGCACGGTACAGGGAAAACAGGTGCAGCGCCGGGTAGTGCACGCCCGAGCCGATGCCGCGCTCCTTCAGCTCGCCCATGAAGCCGGCGCGGTCGATCGACAGCTTTTCGAGCGGCAGCGTGATCTGGAACATGTGCCAGTTGCTGTTTTCGAAGTCTGCGACGGGCAGGCCGACGCCGAGCTTCACGGCCGCGCCGCCTTCGAGCTGCGCGAAGTACGCGCGCGCGAGCTTCTTGCGCTGCGCGATGAAGCGCTCCAGATGCGGCAGCTGGCCGAGGCCGACGCGCGCGGCGACGTCGGTCAGGTTGTACTTGCCGCCGAGCACGTCGCAGTCCATGCCGTCGAAGCCGGTGCGCGTGATGCCCTGCAGCCGGTACTTCTGCGCGAGCACCGCTTCTTCCTCGTTGTTCAGCACGAGCGCGCCGCCTTCGACCGAGGTCAGGTTCTTGTTCGCGTGGAAGCTGAACGACACGATGTCGCCGAGCTTGCCGATGCGCTCGCCGCGCCAGGTCGAGCCGAATGCCTGCGCGGCGTCTTCGATCACGCGCAGCTTGTGCTCGCGGGCGATTGCATACAGACGGTCCATGTCGACCGGCAAGCCGGACAGGAACACCGGCAGCAGCGCCTTGGTGCGCGGCGTGATGGCTTTTTCGAGCAGATCGAGATCGACGTTGCGCGTGACCGGGTCGATGTCGGCGAACACCGGCGTCGCGCCGGTTTCGAGGATCACGTTGCAGGTCGACACCCAGGTGGCCGGCGTCGTGATGACTTCGTCGCCGGGACCGACGCCGGCGATGCGCAGGCCGATTTCGAGCGTCGCCGTGCCGGAATTGAACGTGCGCACCGGGCGGCCGCCGCAGAATTCGGACAGCGCGGCCTCGAACTTCTGGTTCTGCGGGCCGGTGGTGATCCAGCCGGAACGCAGCACGTCGGCGACGCCCTGGATCGTTTCCTCGTCGATCTCGGGTTTGACAAACGGCAAAAACGGGACTTGTGACTGGCTCATGAATGCATCGCTCGATTGAAAGGGGCGCGGCCCGACGGGCGCGAAGTAAACCACAAACTACGCGCAAACCCAAGGCCGCGGCGGAAAAAACGCAACCGTGCAGCTTACCGCGCCCTACCTTACGTCAGGCTTAGGCGGCTCGTGCGCCGCGCGGGTTCCTGCGCGAGGCGCGGCGCCTAGCTGCGCGCGAGCACGACCACGCCGACCAGAATGATGCCGATGCCGACCAGCTTCTGCACCGACATCACTTCGCCGAACAGGTACCACGCGGCGATCGCGTTGACGACGTAGCCAAGCGACAGCATCGGATAGGCGATCGACACGTCCACCCGCGAGAGCCCGATGATCCACACCGCCACGCTGATCACGTAGCAGGCGAGCCCGCCGATGATCGGCGGCTGGGTTGCCAGCTTGAAGCCGATGGGCAGGATGTTCGCACGGGTGAATTCGAAGTGTCCAACGGCATTCGTGCCGGCCTTGAGCAGCAGCTGCGCGCCGGCGTTCAGCGTGACGCCGGCGAGGATGCAGAAGAGGGAAATCGGGTTCATCGAACGGTCTGGTTCTCTATAGGGTTAGGGCTTTGCCGCGGGCGTGGAGGCGGGGGCAGCGGCGGCGGGAGTCCCGTCGGCGAGCGGCTTCATCACCACCACGCGACGCGAATCGCGCGCGATCACCTGCATCGGCACGCCTTGCTTGACGAGGCGCTCGTAGGTCGGCGGCGGGATCAGCGCGAGCGCGTAGCGATCGGCCTTCCAGCGCTCGATCCACTCGTCGATCGTCGGCACCCATTTTTGCGGCTCGACGGACACGCCGAAGGCGAGCTCGTCCGGGTGCGCGACCATGATCATCGTGTGGCCGATGTAGAACGGCAGCGTATGGTCGAGCACGCCGACCGAGTAGAACGGCGTGTCGGGCGGCAGCTGCGCGAGTTTTGCCTTGATCGCGGGCGCGAGCGGCGCGCCGGAGCTCAGGCGTCCGAACACGTCGTGGCCGGTGCCCGCGATCGTGGCGAGCAGCAGCCAGCCCGCGCCGAACGCGGCGAGGCTGCCGAGGCCGGCCCGTGCGTTGGCGCCTGCGCCATTCTCACCGCGACGGTTCAGCCACAACGCGACCAGCGTGAGCACGAAGGCCACGGCCAGCCCGGCGAGCACCCACACGCGGAACTCGGCGTACAGCGCGGCCGGATTGCGCTCAGAGCCGAGGCGCGACAGGAACAGCGCCGCAAACGCGGCGACTACGAAAAACAGCGCGTAGCCCGCCAGATGCCGGCGCTGCTGCTCGCGCGTGACGAGCGGCAGGTACATGCCGATCAGCATTGCGATCGGCGGCGCGATCGGCAGCGTGTAGGACAGCAGCTTCGAGTGCGACGCGCTGAAGAACAGGAAGATGAAGACGATCCACGTGAGCATCAGCGTGACCGGCGCGAAGCCGTTCGGCTGACGCGGCTGACGCCACGCATGGCGCACGCTTTGCACGGTTACCGACAGCCACGGCAGGAAGCCCACCAGCAGCACCGGCACGAAGTAGTAGAACGCGCCCGGGCGATTCTGCTCGGGCGTCAGATAGCGCTTGAACTGCTGGACGATGAAAAAGAAGTTCAGGAATTCAGGATTGCGCTGCTGCACGAGGACGAACCACGGCGTGACGATCGCGAAGAAGACGATCAGGCCGCTCACCAGGTGCAGTCGCTTCCACAGCGCCCAGTCGCGGGCAATCAGCGTGTAGAGCACCAGCACCGCGCCCGGCAGGATCAGCCCGACGAGACCCTTGGAGAGCACCGCCAGCGCCATCGACGCCCAGCACACCCACATCCAGCCGCGCACGCACGGGGGGCGCAGGTTCGGCCGCTGCGCGAGCAGCAGCGCGCAAAGCGTGAGCGTCATCCAGAACGACAGGCCCATGTCGAGCGTGTTGAAGTGGCCCATCAGGTTCCAGTACGGCGCGCAGGCGAGCACGAGCGCCGCGAACACGCCAGTCGCCGCGTTGAACACGCGCGCACCGGTGAAGCCGATCAGCAGCACGCCGGCGAAGCCCGTCAGCGCGGTATAGAGGCGCGCCTGCCATTCGCCGATGCCGAACCACGCGAACGTCAGCGCGTTCGCCCAGGTTTGCAGCGGCGGCTTCTCGAAGTACTTGTAGGCGTTGTAGCGCGGCGTGATCCAGTCGCCGGTCAGGAACATTTCGCGCGCCATTTCGGCGTAGCGGCCTTCGTCGCTCGGCAGCAGATGGCGCCAGCCGAGCGGCACGAACCAGATCACGGCGAGAACCAGCACCAGCAACAGGATGGCGGTGCGGTTGAGCGGTAGCCTCGACGGCGTATCGTTCATGAAATATCAACCCTTCTTGTTATCGACGACGCGCGCGCAGGCGCGGCGCGGGGGCCAGAACGGGGCCGGCCGGGCGCCGGCTCGCGCGGGATGCGCCGGCGCCGGGCCCGCTCAGGCTTCGATCAGCAACGCGGCCGCGACCTTGCGGCCCTCGGCCATCAGAATGTTGTAGGTGCGGCAGGCGGCCTTGAAGTCCATCGTTTCGACGCCGATGCGTTTCGCGGTGAGTGCGGCGGTCAGCCTCGGGTGCGGAAAGCGCAGCCGCTCGCCGCTGCCGAACACGACCACTTCGGGCGCGGCGTCGACCAGCATCGCGAAATGCTCGGCGCTCAGCTGCTCGAACGACGAGACGGGCCAGGGAATGACCGGCGCGTCCGGCAGCACGAGCAGACTGCCCGCGTGACGCACCAGATTGATTTCGACGTAGTCGGCGCCGTAGCCGGTAACGGTATTCAGCGCGCCGCTGGAATCCTGATGTAATTTCAAATTGGTTTTCCGAAGTCGTCGTGAGACGTCATGCGTATGGCCGGCCTGAATGCACGTCGCACAGGCCGCGCGGTTCGACGCGTGTGACACACGAGAAGGCCGAAAAGGCTTGCCGTTGCGGGTGGTGCATTGCGGAAGTCGGCCAAAATCCGCTAAATTATAACTTTTTGTGCGACGCGAGTCGCATCGACTGGACGGCGCAAGCCGTCCCATTGGTGGCACCTTGTGGCCACCCCTTGTGTAGCAAGCGAAACCGGGTGCTTGGCTGGCTTGGAATCGTAGCCTTAGACGCGTTGGAGTCTTCGGACTCTTGTGCGTAATTGCATTGACCTGATTACCGTCAGGTTCCGCCCAGTTAGCGGCTTCAACTCCGCTAACAAAGCGGATTGGAGTATGTGATTTCAGGGTGGGTCGAGCGCAAGCTCGGTTTGTCATTGTTCAACCGCACAGGGTAACCCCTGTGTGGTAGGGAACCTGCTGTGCGACCAGCAGTAGCCTAGGAGGACATGCGTCACTGGTAACGGTGGGGTGTGAAGCTTCTCTGACAATGTAGCCCCCGGTGGTTTCGGGCGGATGAATGCCGTGAGGTGGTCATCCGGAGACTCCTAGCAGCAATGGGGTCGAGGAGCTAGGCTGGCTGACAAGGTTAATGTAAGTGAACTGCTGATAAACCTCGTTAATAATGCAGTGCCAAAGCTGCTGACAGGCACTAACCAAAAGGTGAGCGGTCGGTCAATCCGCTAGAAGGTCGGATTGCGTCGTCGTTGGACCGTCGGGGAATAGGCAGAACCTAAATCAGTCGTGTGACATGCCGGGAACGCGGTAAGCCCGTATCGTTGCCAGCGCGGTTTGGCTGGCAGGTGGACCGCAAGGAACGCTGTTGACGGTGCGGGTATGGGAGGACGGAAAAAGCGAACGCCGGGCTGTAATCGTCCGGATAGGGGTTGAGACATTACCTCGCGCGAAAGCGGGCAGACTTCCGTCTGGTCTACCGTCGCAAGATGGCTGACAGACCTTGGTACTTTGGTAGACACGGGCGCTCGCGTCCGTGCGTAGTATGTGGATGACGTGTGGGCGCATGCGCCCATACCTGTTCAACTGTTGTTCCCCCAGCGGGTGTATCTACCCCGCTGGGGGAAGATGCGCCTTCTGCTGCGGGAATGATCAACCCAAGGTAGGAGAGCAGCATGAAAGTATCCGTCCGGAAGGATGGATCTGCGCTTTCCCACGCGCCTGACAACTGGTACGCCGTAGATTGGCGTCGAGTCGAACGGAACGTGAGAGGGATGCAGATTCGAATTGCGAAGGCGACGCGGGAAGGCGACTGGCGCAGGGTTAAAGCCCTGCAACGGATGTTGACCCGTACGTTGTCCGCAAAGCTGTATGCGGTACGACGTGTTACGCAGAACCAGGGTGCGCGAACGGCTGGAGTCGATCGTGAACTATGGGATTCGCCTGAGAGCCGATGGGAAGCCGTCGGCAGGTTGAAGCGGCGTGGATACAAGCCTCTGCCCCTACGGAGAGTCTTTATCCCCAAGGCCAATGGAAAGGAGCGCCCTCTGGGCATTCCGACCATGCGGGACAGGGCGATGCAAGCCCTGTATCTGCTGGCCCTGGAGCCGGTGTCGGAATCGACGAGCGACCCGAACTCGTATGGGTTCAGGCTCAATCGTTCGACGGCCGATGCCATGTCGCAGATATTCGTCGCCACGTCCCAGAAGGGCTCTGCCCAATGGGTGCTGGAGGCGGATATCAAAGGCTGCTTTGACTGGATTAACCACGACTGGCTGGTCGCCAATGTCCCAATGGACAAAGGCATTCTGCTGAAGTGGTTGAAGGCTGGCCTGATTTACAAGGGCCAGTTGCAGGCGACTGAGGCTGGTACGCCACAGGGGGGCATCATTTCCCCGACGCTGGCCAATGTGACGCTGAATGGGCTGGAACGTGAACTGGTTGCGCGCCTCGGTGCGAAATTCGGGATCGCGAAGGCCAAGAAGCTGAAAGTGAATGTGGTGCGATATGCGGATGACTTCGTCATCACTGGCGACTCGCGAGAGGTGCTGGCGACCGAAGTCAGACCTTGGGTGGAAGCATTCCTCGCAGTCCGGGGGCTGCAACTGTCGGAAGAGAAAACGCGGATCACCCACATTGACAAAGGTTTCGATTTCCTTGGGTGGAATTTCCGGAAGTATTCGGGGAAGCTGCTCATCAAGCCGAGCAAGAAAAACGTGCAAACGTTCTATCGCAAGGTGTCGGAAACGATCAGCGGCAACAAGGCGGTGAGGCAGGAGGATCTGATCCGATTGCTGAACCCGATGCTACGGGGTTGGGCGCAGTACCACAGCCCCGTCGTGGCCAAGCAGGCGTACAACCGCATGGAGTATCTGGTTTTCCGGAGACTCTGGTGGTGGTCGAAGAGGCGGCACCCGCAGAAGAACGCCAGATGGGTGGGACAGAAGTACTTCCACTCCGTTGGTGAACGACAGTGGGTCTTTGCCGCTCCCGTGGTTTGGAAAGACGGTAGCAAGGGACTGTTTGAGCTGTACCAGATCAACGGTACGGTTATCAAACGGCACAAGAAGGTGAAAGGGGACTACCATCCCTTTGATCCGACGTGGGAGCAGTATGGCGAGCAGTTGCGTCAGGAACGCATGTGGGAATCGGTGCGTTACCGGAAGCAATGGGCGACGCTCTATATGTCACAGAGCGGGTTATGTGCGCACTGTGGCTGTGCATTGACGGATGACACCGGCTGGCACGATCATCATCTGGAATATCGGATGCATGGCGGGTCGGACGCGTTGTCCAATCGTGTATTGCTTCACCCGCACTGCCACCAGCAGGTGCACGCTGGTAAACTTGTAGTAACGAAGCCGGCTCCGTCGTAGACGGGGCATTGTTTGTAGGCTCGAGCTGTATGCGGTGAAAGCCGCACGTACAGTTCCAAGGGGGCCCCTTTTCCGAGAGGAAAGGGGGCTACCCTACAGCCGCCTTGCGGCGCCCCTCGCTCAAGTGCCGCCACAAGCCGCGCTGGGCACATCGGCGTGGCCCACCGGCTACCTGTGCTGGCATCGCCCGCTTTCGCTGCGTTTTTTCCCCGCGCCGGAACCCGGAAAGCCGCGGCCGCTCGACAGTTCGACCCCATTTCGCAGTTGGCCGCCTTCGCTGGCGCCGCCGCGTCCGAATTCCCGTATCGGTGAATCCGAGCGGCCCGGCGCCGTCAGCCGGGCCCCGTTTGCCCAAGGTTTGCCCCCAGCCATCAACCAGGATGAAGTGCCCGCCGTGAAACCGATTCTCAAGTCCAATAAATTGTTGAATGTCTGCTACGACATTCGCGGGCCCGTCCTCGAACACGCGAAGCGGCTCGAAGAAGAGGGCCACCGCATCATCAAGCTGAACATCGGCAATCTGGCGCCGTTCGGATTCGAGGCACCCGATGAAATCATTCAGGACATGATCCTGAATCTGCCCAGCTCGTCGGGCTACTCCGATTCGAAGGGCGTGTTCGCCGCGCGCAAGGCGATCATGCACTACACGCAGCAAAAGGGCGTGCACGGCGTCGAGCTCGACGACATCTACATCGGCAACGGCGCGTCCGAGCTGATCGTGATGGCGCTGCAGGGCCTCGTCAACGACGGCGACGAAGTGCTGCTGCCCGCGCCCGACTACCCGCTGTGGACCGCCGGCGTGAGCCTCGCGGGCGGCACGCCGGTGCACTACATCTGCGACGAGTCGAATAGCTGGATGCCGGACCTCGACGACATCCGCGCGAAAATCACGCCGAACACGCGCGCGCTCGTCGTGATCAACCCGAACAACCCGACCGGCGCGCTGTATTCGGACGAACTGCTGCTCGGCCTGATCGAGATCGCGCGCCAGCACGGCCTCGTGATCTTCGCCGACGAGGTGTACGACAAGATCATCTACGACGGCAAGAAGCACACGTCGATGGCGTCGCTGTCCGAAGACGTGCTGACTGTCACGTTCAACAGCCTCTCGAAGAGCTACCGCTCGTGCGGCTACCGTGCCGGCTGGATGGCCATTTCGGGCCTGACCGGCGAGAACCGCCGGCTCGCGAAAGACTATCTGGAAGGCCTCGGCATCCTCGCGTCGATGCGGCTGTGTCCGAACGTGCCCGGCCAGTATGCGATCCAGACCGCGCTCGGCGGCTATCAGAGCATCAACGACCTGATCGTGCCGAGCGGGCGCCTGTACAAGCAGCGCGAACTCGCCTATGACATGCTGACCGCGATCCCCGGTGTAAGCTGCGTGAAACCGGAAGCGGCGCTGTACATGTTCCCGCGCCTCGACCCGAAGGTGTATCCGATCCAGAACGACCAGCAGTTCATCCTCGACCTGCTGCTCGAAGAGCGCGTGCTGCTCGTGCAGGGCACCGGCTTCAACTGGAAGACGCCGGATCACTTCCGCGTCGTGTTCCTGCCGAACGTCGACGACCTCGCGGATTCGATCAACCGGATTGCGCGCTTCCTCGATGGCTACCGCAAGCGTCACACAGCCTGAGCCGCCCTCGCGTACGATGTGGCGCGTGACGTGGCGCATCAGGCGCGCCGCTCGTGCCACCCTTGACACCCTTTTCAAACCTCTATTAGAAACACACGCTGCATGGAACCGATCAAAGTTGGACTGCTGGGCTTCGGCACGGTAGGCAGCGGCACCTTCACGGTACTGCGCCGCAATCAGGAAGAAATCAAACGTCGCGCGGGTCGCGGCATCGAGATTGCGCGCATCGCCGTGCGCAACCCGGCCAAGGCGACCGCGGCGCTCGGCGGCGAAGCCGGCAGCGTGGCGCTGACCGATGACTTCAACGCGGTCGTCGACGATCCGTCGATCGCGATCGTGGCGGAAATGATCGGCGGCACCGGCATTGCGCGCGACCTCGTACTGCGCGCGATCAACAACGGCAAGCACGTGGTCACCGCCAACAAGGCGCTGCTCGCCGTACATGGCACGGAGATCTTCCAGGCGGCGCGCGCGAACGGCGTGATGGTCGCGTTCGAAGCGGCGGTGGCGGGCGGCATTCCGATCATCAAGGCGTTGCGTGAAGGGCTGACGGCGAACCGTATCCAGTACATCGCCGGCATCATCAACGGTACGACGAACTACATCCTGTCGGAGATGCGCGACCGCGGGCTCGATTTCGCCACCGCGCTGAAGGCCGCACAGGAGCTCGGCTACGCGGAAGCGGACCCGACCTTCGACATCGAAGGCGTCGACGCCGCGCACAAGGCGACGATCATGAGCGCGATCGCGTTCGGCGTGCCGGTGCAGTTCGACCGCGCGTACGTCGAAGGCATCAGCAAGCTCGCCGCGATCGACATCAAATACGCCGAGGAACTCGGCTATCGCATCAAGCTGCTTGGCATCACGCGGCGCACCGATAAAGGCATCGAACTGCGCGTGCATCCCACGCTGATTCCGGAAAAGCGCCTGCTCGCGAATGTGGAAGGCGCGATGAACGCGGTCGTCGTGCACGGCGACGCGGTCGGCACGACGCTGTACTACGGCAAGGGCGCGGGCGCGGAGCCGACGGCTTCCGCGGTGGTCGCCGATCTGGTCGACGTGACTCGTCTGCACACGGCCGACCCTGAGCATCGCGTGCCGCATCTGGCGTTCCAGCCGGACAGCCTGTCGAACACGCCGATCCTGCCGATCGAAGAAGTCACGAGCGGCTACTACCTGCGCCTGCGCGTCGCCGACGTGACCGGCGTGCTCGCCGACATCACGCGCATTCTGGCGGACACCGGCATTTCGATCGACGCGCTGCTGCAAAAGGAATCGGAACTCGTCGACGCGAACGGCAAGGGCGAAACCGACATCCTGCTGATCACGCACGAGACGGTCGAAAAGCAGGTCAACGCCGCGATCAGGTCGATCGAAGGGCTCAAGACCGTCGTCTCGCAAGTCACGAAGCTGCGCATGGAAGCGCTGAACTAGGCCGAACTATGAACTACCTCTCCACGCGCGGCGCCGGAGCCGGCGAGCGCCATACCTTCTCCGACATCCTGCTCGGCGGTCTCGCGAAAGACGGCGGACTGTATCTGCCGGCCGAATATCCGCGCATCACCGCGGACGAACTCACGCGCTGGCGCACGCTGCCGTACGCGGATCTCGCGTTCGAAATCCTGTCGAAGTTCTGCGACGACATCCCCGCCGACGATCTGCGCGCGCTGACCCGCAAGACCTACACGGCCGCGACCTACTGCAACGTGCGCGACGACGAAAGCGCCGCGCAGATCACGCCGCTGAAGACGCTCGGCGTCGAAGACGGCGCGCCGCTGTCGCTGCTCGAACTGTCGAACGGGCCGACGCTCGCGTTCAAGGACATGGCGATGCAGCTGATCGGCAACCTGTTCGAGTACGCGCTCGCGAAGCACGGCGAAACGCTGAACATTCTCGGCGCGACCTCGGGCGATACCGGCAGCGCCGCTGAATACGCGATGCGCGGCAAGAAGGGCATCCGCGTGTTCATGCTGTCGCCGCACAAAAAGATGAGCGCGTTCCAGACCGCGCAGATGTACAGCCTGCAAGACCCGAACATCTTCAATCTCGCGGTGGAAGGCGTGTTCGACGACGCGCAGGACATCGTGAAGGCGGTGTCGAACGACCACGCGTTCAAGGCGAAGTACAAGATCGGCACGGTGAATTCGATCAACTGGGCGCGCGTCGTCGCGCAGGTCGTCTACTACTTCAAGGGCTACTTTGCCGCGACGAAGTCGAACGACGAGCGTGTGTCGTTCACGGTGCCGTCGGGCAACTTCGGTAACGTGTGCGCGGGTCATATCGCGCGCATGATGGGTCTGCCGATCGAGAAGCTCGTCGTCGCGACCAACGAGAACGACGTGCTCGACGAGTTCTTCCGCACCGGCATCTACCGGGTGCGCAAGGCAGCGGAGACGTATCACACGAGCAGCCCGAGCATGGACATCTCGAAGGCGTCGAACTTCGAGCGTTTCGTGTACGACCTGCTCGGCCGCGATCCGGCGCGCGTGCTGCAACTGTTCCGCGACGTCGAGGAGAAGGGCGGTTTCGACCTCGCGGCGAGCGGCGACTTCGCGCGCGTGAGGGAGTTCGGTTTCGTGTCCGGCAGCAGCAGCCACGACACCCGCGTCGAAACGATCCGCGACGTGTTCCAGCGCTACGACACGATGATCGACACGCACACGGCCGACGGCGTGAAGGTCGCGCGCGAGCATTTGCAACCGGGCATTCCGATGATCGTGCTCGAGACCGCGCAGCCGATCAAGTTCGGCGAGACGATCCGCGAAGCGCTGCTGCGCGAACCGGAGCGGCCGGCGGCGTTCTCGGGACTCGAAGCGCTGCCGCAGCGCTTCGAGGTCGTGCCCGCGGATGCGCAGAAGGTGAAGGACTTCATCGTCGCGAATACCGGCGCATAAGGGCGACCGGCGACGTCAAACGGGCCGCGCGGGCCGTTTTCGGCTCACGCGGCATCCCGCGGCCGTGTCGATTCGCGTTAATCGACTCCCACGCCCGCACTACGAAAAAACGCTGGCCGCACCCTCGGCGGCCACGCAGCGAAAATCACAAAAAGCTCTCCATGACGCCCGGCCGCCCAGGCTAACGGCATCGGCCGCTACAATGTTCTTTTAACCTGCGGCTTCGACACATCCCGATGTCCACACCCACGCCCCGCGCCCCGATGCTCGCCACTGCCGATGCGTTGGCCATCCTGCTCGACGCCGCCCGCGCGATCGACGGTATCGAAACGCTGCCGACGCTCGACGCGCTGAATCACGTGCTCGCCACCGACGTCACGTCGCCGCTCGACGTGCCGCCGATGCACACGAGCGCGATGGACGGCTACGCGGTTCGTATCGCCGATCTCGCGCACGGCAGCCGCCTGCCGGTCTCGCAACGGATTCCGGCCGGCCATGCACCGGCGCCGCTCGCGCCCAATAGCGCGGCACGCATCTTCACCGGTGCGACGGTGCCCGCTGGCGCGGACGCGGTCGTGATGCAGGAACAGACCGAGGCGGCCGGCGACGAAGTGACGATCGTGCATCGTCCGCAGGCGGGCGAGTGGATCACCGCGCAGGGCGCCGATATTCGCGCAGGCTCGGTGATCCTGCCGGCCGGCACGCGGCTCACGCCGCAGGCGTTGGGGCTTGCCGCGTCGGTCGGATGTGCGCGGCTCGAGGTGCGCCGGCGCGTGAAGGTCGCCGTGTTTTTCACCGGCGACGAACTGACGATGCCCGGCGAGCCGCTGAAGCCCGGCGCGATCTACAACTCGAATCGCTTTACGCTGCGTGGCCTGCTCGAGAAGCTCGGCTGCGACGTGACCGACTACGGCATCGTCGCCGATCAGCTCGACGCGACCCGCGCGACGCTGCGCGAGGCCGCTGAGGCGCACGATCTGATTCTCACCTGCGGCGGCGTGTCGGTCGGCGAGGAGGATCATGTGAAGCCGGCGGTAGAGGCCGAAGGGCGTCTGTCGATGTGGCAGATCGCCATGAAGCCGGGCAAGCCGCTCGCGTTCGGCGCGGTGCGCCGTGGCGCGGGGGGCACGGCGGAAACGTTTTTCATCGGCCTGCCCGGCAATCCGGTGTCGAGCTTCGTCACGTTCCTGCTGTTCGTGCGTCCGTTCGTTCTGCGGCTGGCCGGGGTGCAGACGGTCGCGCCGCGCGCGTTGTCGCTGCGCGCCGACTTCACGCAGGGCAAGGCCGATCGCCGCAACGAATTCCTGCGCGCGCGCGTCAACGCAGCGGGCGGGCTGGATCTGTTTGCCAATCAGAGCTCGGCCGTGTTGACGTCGACCGTGTGGGGCGACGGCCTGATCGACAATCCGCCGAACCACGCGATCAGCGCCGGCGAAACCGTGCGCTTCATTCCGTTTTCCGAACTGCTGAACTGAGGCCGGCTATCCGCGGCATGCACCGCATGCGCGGCACAAACCGGCGGTATCCCGATGAAGATTGAACTTCGATACTTTGCGAGCGTACGTGAAGCGCTCAATACCTCCGACGAAACCGTCGAGGTGCCCGACGGCATCGCGACCGTCGGCGACGTGCGCGCGTGGCTGCGCGTGCGTGGCGGCATCTGGGCCGAGACGCTCGCCGAAGGCCGCGCGCTGCGCATGGCCTGCAACCACGTGATGACCGACGCGAGCACGCGTATCACCGAGGGCTGCGAGGTCGCGTTCTTTCCGCCCGTCACCGGCGGCTGAGCCGGGCTCAAGCCCATCATCACGTCCACGCCAGCGTCACAAGCCTCAGGAGTCGTCCATGCCCGTTCGCGTCCAGACCGAAGACTTCGACCTCAGCGCCGAGGTGGCCGCGCTGCGCGCGCGCAATCCGAGGATCGGCGCGATCGCGTGCTTCGTCGGCACCGTGCGCGACCTGAACGAGGGCAGCGCGGTCGAGACGATGGAGCTCGAACACTATCCGGGCATGACGGAGAAGTCGCTCGAGGCTATCGTCGAGCGTGCGCGCGAACGCTGGCCGGGCATCGAGGTGCTGATCGTGCATCGTGTCGGCAAGCTTTATCCGCTCGATCAGATCGTGCTTGTTGCGACGACGGCCGCGCATCGCGGCGATGCGTTTGCGTCGTGCGAATTCGTGATGGACTATCTGAAGACCGAAGCGCCGTTCTGGAAGAAAGAGAAAACCGACGCGGGCGAGCGCTGGGTCGACGCGCGCGTGACCGACGATGCCGCGCTCGCGCGCTGGGGCGTCGAATCGGGGAACCAGACTGCGGAGTAGCCGAACCGCGGGCCGCGGCGCTGCGGTGGCGCACGCGGCGTGTCTGTGTCAGGCGCGTCGGCGCCGACCGACGTTCACTGATCCCTTGAGCGTCCGATGATCGGCACCGGAAACGGCTCCCCAGCCGGCCGCGACGGATGCTCGCCATCGTCGTCAGCATCGCGGGGCCGACGCTTCGGCGCCACCCGCTCGAGCAGCGCCTGCTGCTCCGCCGGAATCTT
The DNA here is from genome assembly GCF_050436725.1 of Paraburkholderia sp. JPY465. Lineage (NCBI taxonomy): Bacteria > Pseudomonadati > Pseudomonadota > Betaproteobacteria > Burkholderiales > Burkholderiaceae > Paraburkholderia > Paraburkholderia sp. JPY465. The sequence goes on along the minus strand of NZ_JBNDMT010000003.1, from coordinate 1,569,286 downwards.
GTAATCCCAGCCGTAGCGGCTCAGCTGCAGACTCTGCGCAATCCGTAGTGCCGGCTCCATGAAACGGATCGCCGCGGCCGGTTGATAGCGCGATTCGACCGTATCCAGGAACAGATACAGCCAGCGGCTGAAGTGCTGCGGCTCGATGCCTTCGAGCGGCTGATGCACCTGCTGCACGTTGCCGCGATATTGCTTCGCACCCAGCACGAGGCTGTTCCAGAACGTGCACATCTTCGGCAGATGGTCGTCCCAGCGGCCCTCGAGCTTCGCGTCGAAAACCGGACCCAGCAGCGGATCGGCGCGCACCCGATCGTAAAAGCCGTAGACGAGCTCGCGGATATTGGCCTCGGTGGGTTCGGCCGCGCGCTCGACCGGTGGCGCGGCGGGGAAAGACGGATTCATGCGGATTCCAGAAAAATACGTTTGCCGGTGGCGGTTGACTGAACTTCGAACCCCCCGTTTTTCTAACAAACGGTTGATGCGGAAAAAGCTACTATTGCTATCCGATACAGTTTTGCAACGCGATTCGAGGAACGACGCCGCCAGCCAGTGATGTTAGGGCGCGGCGCAGGTTCACCGCAACCCTTGCGTCGACGCGGTTATCGGGCACGTTCAACGCACTTGCTCGCAGCTTTTCAAGCTATACCAGGACCTATGAGACTTACCGACTATACGGATTACGCGCTGCGCGTGCTGCTGTACCTCGCGGTGCGGGGCGACGGATTATCGACGATCCACGACATTTCGGAAGCTTACGGGATCTCGAAGAACCATCTGATGAAGGTCGTGCAGCAACTGGGCGAACTCGGCTGGGTCGAGACCGTGCGCGGCCGCAACGGCGGGTTGCGGCTCGCCGCACAGACGCTGTCGCTGACCGTCGGCGACGTGGTGCGGGTCACGGAAAGCGACTTCGCGCTGGTCGGCTGTCTGCCGGACCGGCAGGGCCAACAGCGGCCTTGCGTCATCACGACGCACTGCCGGCTGCGCGGCGCGTTGCAGGCGGCGAACCTCGCTTTTCTCGCCGAACTCGATCGCTTTACCATCGGCGAAGTCGCACAACCGAAAAGTCCGCTCGCGGCATTGCTCGGGTTGGGACCCAATATTCAGAGGGTGCCGCTGCCGATTCCGGTGGCATCGGATGGCACGCGTGGCGGCAGTTCGGCGACGTTGGGCCACAAGAGCTAGAACCTCGGGCCGGCTCCAGGGTGCGCAAACCCGTCCGGTCGCCCCCGGGGGAAGGATCGCGCCAGTTCTTGCGCTCAAATGTTAAATAGTTGCGACCGAGGCCAAAAAAGCGCTTGAAACCCTAATAAATCGCCTCATTTTGGTGGTAATCGAAATTGGAGGTCTCTTGATGAGAATCGACAAACTCACCACTAAATTCCAGGAAGCGCTCGCGGACGCCCAGAGTCTGGCGGTTGGCCACGACAATCAGTACATCGAACCCGTCCACGTGCTCGCGGCACTCGTCGCGCAGCAGGACGGCTCCGCCCGCTCGCTGCTATCGCGCGCCGGCGTGCATGTACAACCTCTACAGACCGCACTGAACGACGCGATCACGCGACTGCCCCAAGTGCACGGCACCGACGGCAACGTGCAGATCGGCCGTGAACTGACCGGTCTGTTGAATCAGGCCGACAAGGAAGCGCAGAAGCTCAACGACACGTTCATCGCGAGCGAAATGTTCCTGCTCGCGGTCGCCGACGATAAGGGCGACGTGGGCCGTCTCGCGCGCGAGCACGGCTTGTCGCGCAAGGCGCTCGAAACCGCGATCGCCGCGGTGCGCGGCGGCTCGCAGGTGCATAGCCAGGACGCCGAAAGCCAGCGCGAAGCGCTGAAGAAATACACGATCGACCTGACCGAGCGCGCCCGCGCCGGCAAGCTCGACCCGGTGATCGGCCGCGACGACGAAATCCGCCGTTCCATCCAGATCCTGCAACGCCGCACCAAGAACAACCCGGTGCTGATCGGCGAGCCGGGTGTGGGCAAGACCGCGATCGTCGAAGGGCTCGCGCAACGCATCGTCAATGGTGAAGTGCCGGAAACGCTGAAGAATAAGCGCGTGCTGTCGCTCGATATGGCCGCGCTGCTCGCGGGCGCCAAATATCGCGGCGAGTTCGAAGAGCGCCTGAAGGCCGTGCTCAACGACATCGCGAAGGACGAAGGGCAAACCATCGTCTTCATCGACGAGATTCATACGATGGTCGGCGCCGGCAAGGCCGAAGGCGCGATGGACGCGGGCAACATGCTGAAGCCGGCGCTCTCGCGCGGCGAGCTGCATTGCGTCGGCGCGACCACGCTCGACGAATACCGCAAGTACATCGAGAAGGATGCCGCGCTCGAGCGCCGCTTCCAGAAGGTGCTGGTGGACGAACCGTCGGTCGAGGCGACCATCGCGATCCTGCGCGGTCTGCAGGAGCGCTATGAGCTGCACCACGGCGTCGACATCACCGACCCGGCGATCGTCGCGGCGGCGGAGCTGTCGCATCGCTACATCACGGACCGCTTCCTGCCGGACAAGGCGATCGATCTGATCGACGAAGCCGCCTCGAAGATCAAGATGGAAATCGACTCAAAGCCGGAGGAGATGGACCGGCTCGACCGTCGTCTGATCCAGCTGAAGATCGAACGCGAAGCGGTGAAGAAGGAGAAGGACGAAGCGTCGCAGAAGCGTCTGCAGCTGATCGAAGAGGAGATTGAGCGCCTGAATCGCGAATATTCGGACCTCGAAGAAATCTGGACCGCCGAAAAAGCAGCGGTGCAGGGCAGCGCGCAGTTGAAGGAAGAGATCGAGAAGACACGCGCGGAAATCGTGCGTCTGCAGCGCGAGGGCAAGCTCGAGAAGGTCGCCGAACTGCAGTACGGCAAGCTGCCGGGGCTCGAAGCGCAGTTGAAGGAAGTCACGCGCGCCGAAGCCGAGGAGCAGAACAGTCCGAAGCGTCCGCGTCTGTTGCGCACGCAGGTCGGCGCGGAAGAGATCGCCGAAGTCGTGTCGCGGGCCACCGGTATTCCGGTGTCGCGCATGATGCAAGGCGAGCGCGAAAAGCTGCTGCAGATCGAGTCGAAGCTGCATGAGCGCGTGGTCGGCCAGGACGAGGCGATCAGCGCGGTTGCCGATGCGATCCGCCGCTCACGCGCGGGTCTGTCGGACCCGAACCGTCCGTACGGATCGTTCCTGTTCCTGGGGCCGACCGGCGTCGGCAAGACCGAGCTGTGCAAGGCGTTGGCGTCGTTCCTGTTCGACTCGGAAGAGCACCTGATCCGTATCGACATGAGCGAGTTCATGGAGAAGCACAGCGTCGCGCGACTGATCGGCGCGCCGCCGGGATACGTCGGCTACGAGGAGGGCGGTTATCTAACCGAGGCCGTGCGCCGCAAGCCGTATAGCGTGATCCTGCTCGACGAAATCGAGAAGGCCCATCCGGACGTGTTCAACGTGCTGCTGCAGGTGCTCGACGACGGCCGCATGACAGATGGCCAGGGCCGCACCGTCGACTTCAAGAACACGGTGATCGTGATGACCTCGAACCTCGGTTCGCAGGTGATCCAGGCGATGGTCGGCGAGTCGCAGGAAGCGATCAAGGACGCGGTGTGGGAAGAGGTGAAGCTGCACTTCCGGCCCGAGTTCCTGAACCGGATCGACGACGTCGTCGTGTTCCATGCGCTCGACCGCTCGAACATCCAGTCGATCGCGCGGATCCAGTTGCAGCGTCTGCACGAGCGGCTCGCGAAGCTCGACATGCAGCTGGTGGTATCGGACGCGGCGCTCGAGCACATCGGCAAGGTCGGCTACGACCCGCTGTTCGGTGCGCGGCCGCTGAAGCGCGCGATCCAGCAGGAGATCGAGAACCCGATCGCGAAGCTGATTCTGGCCGGCAAGTTCGGTCCGAAGGATGTGATTCCGGTCGAAGTGGACGACGGCCAGCTGCGGTTCGAACGCGTCGTGCACTGAGCGCGATGGCCTGATGACGTGACGGGGCGGCGGCGGTCGAGCCGTTCCCGCCAATGTTAAGAAACCGGCAACGAAGGCGACTTCGTTGCCGGTTTTCTTTTGCCCGCCGTTCTCAAACCGGGCGTCGACCCGGACCGGCAGCCTGAGCCGCCGTCAGCGCATCGCGCACAGCGTGTTCAAGCGTTGCCCTTGTTGCCGAGCAGCGCCGATAGGCCGCCGAGCGCGCCAAGCACCGTGGTCGCGTTCAGCTTGCCATCGGCCGGCACCTCGCCTTCCGGCGTCGCCGCGTTGACGACGTGCGGCAGGATCTGCGACAGCAGCCCCGTCACCTGATCCGGCTGCACGCCGGCCTTGGCGGCGAGGCCGCTGACGGCCTCGGAGCCGAGCACGTTATGCAGCGCGTCGGGCGCGATCGGCTGGTTTTCGCCGTTGCCGACCCACGACGACACGACGTCGCCGAGGCCCTTTTCCTGGAAGCGCTGGATCAGGCCGTTCAGGCCACCAGGCTGGTTATTGACGAATTCGAGCGCGGCTGCGATCAGCGCTTGCTGGCCGCCGCCTTCTGGCGATTTGCCAAGCAGGGAACCGATGGTGTCGAGTAGGCTCATGACGGTCTCTCTTGAATGCCGGCGCGTGCATGACGGCCGGGCGGGTGACGACGACGCGCGGTTGCGCGTCGCGGTGAAACGCAAGGGCGGCAGCCCGCCGGCCTCAAGCGCCGGACGCGGCCGCGGCGGATGCCGCGTTGCTCTTCTTCGTTTTCTTCTTCGAAGCCTTGGTGCCGGATGCTTCGGCCGGTGCGCTAGCTGCCGCGGCGGCCGGCGCCGCAGCAGTCGCCGCTTCTGATGCAGCGGCCTTCTTCTTCGATTTCGACGGCTTCGCGGCCGACGCGGGAGCGGCCGCGGCCGGCGCTGCTGTCGTGGCGGCGGGCGCGGCCCCGGTGGTTGCCGCGGGAGCCGCTGGCGTCGTTTTCGTGGTCGACCTGGTCGACGTCTTCGCGCCGGTCGGCGGCGCCGACGAGCCGTTGATCGTCAGTCCGGCCGCTTCGAGGTTCTCGACCGACTTCTGGCCGATGCCCTTCACGCGCGCGGCGAGATCGTCGGCGTTCTTGAACGGGCCGTTTTTGGCGCGTTCGTCGAGGATCGCTTTCGCATGCACGGGGCCGATGCCCTTGACCGATTCGAGCGCGGCCTGATCGGCGGTATTCACTTCCACTGCCGCGGCAAATCCGGCCGACAGCGACAAAGCCACAGCGACGCAAAGCATGAAAAGCTTCTTCAGCATGGCAAGCACTCCATTGAGGGCAAAAAGTTAGCCGGGAACGGTCGACCTATCCTGTCAGCGGGCGCTGCGTTTAAGCATAGGACAAATCGCGGGCCCGATTTGAGATAGCGGTCGATTTATACCGATCGATCGATGACAAGTAAATCCGGCCACACAATCTTTAAAACTTTTAGCGGCAGGTTATTTCCGATGATTTATCGGTCGGTACCGGTCGCGATAATGCGTTTGCGATAAAGAATCGGTAACGCTGACGGATCACACCGTCCGACGCTTGACTTGGAGTGCACTCGAAGTCCTAAGCTGAGTCCGTCATGTCGAAACACTCGACCGCGCTCACCATCGGTCAGGTTGCCGAAACGTGTTCGCGGCGCGGGAAGAAAGAGGAGGCCGCGGCCGCAGCGTGAGAGGGCCCGGCTGCGCGGGGAGGGGAAAAGGGGATGCGGAGCGGGTTTGTCTCACCCAGGATGGGACGCAACTAACCGTCCGATTGATTCCGTTCGGGGCCTTCTGAGACCCCATCGCCTCATACAGCCGAATCGACCCGCACTGCAGCGGTCTCGCGCAAATAGCGCTGGCTCACGATCCGCCAATACACCAGCAAGCCGACCCCGGCAATCGCGAGACTCGCGGTATTCGCGACCCAGAATCCGCGCGCGCCGGTCAGCCAGGGCGGTGTGAGGCCGGTCGTATCGAAGCCGAGCGCATAGCCGCCGCCGAGCCCCACACCCCACAGCGCGACCGCATAGATGACGGTCGGCACGACCGCGACCTTGTAGGCACGCAGCACGAACGCGGTCGTGATCTGCAAAGCATCGAACAGGTGGTAGCAGGCGACGATCAGCACCAGTGGCAACGCCTTCGCCGCGACCTGCGCGTTCGTCGTATAACCATCGACGATATACGGCCGCAGCACCAGCACGAGCGCGCCATAGCAGCACGCGATCGCAACCGCCATCGCGATGCCGTGACGCGACAGCGTGCGCGCCGCTTGCGGCCGATGCGCGCCTAGCGCCTGCGCGACCAGCGTCGACGACGCGATGCCGATCGACAGCGGCGTCATATAAAGCACCGCGCCGATATTGCCGGCGATCTGATGCCCGGCGAGCGTCGTCGTGCCGAAGCGCGCGATGAAGAGCGCCATGAACGTGTACGACGTGACCTCGATCAGATACGACAACCCCATCGGAATACCGAGCCGCAGTTGCGCGGCCTGGCGCTTCCAGACCGGCCAGCAGAACTGCGTGAAGATACCGAGCGCCTTGAAATCGTCGATGCGCGCGAGCAGCAGCATGCCGAGCGCCGCGAGCGCCCAATTGAGAAGCGTGCTCGCGAGCGCGCAGCCCGGACCGCCCAGCGCCGGCACGCCGAGGCCGCCGAAAATGAACCAGGTATTGAGCGGAATTTTCAGCAGCAGCGCGGCGATCTGCAGGAACATCACGAGCCGCGGTTTGCCGAGCGCATTGGCAACGGAACTGTAGACCCGGAACGCGAGGCCGGCGGGCAGCCCGAACGCGAGAATCCGCAGATACGCGAGCGTGCGCTCGTGCAGCGCGTCGGGCACGTGCGACAACGACAACAGCGGCCCGGGGAAGAACAGGATCAGAAAGCCGATCACCGTCAGCGCGGCGGCGAGCCACCATGACTGGCGCACCTCTTCGCCGATCTCGCCGTAGCGGCGCGCGCCGTACAGTTGCGCGGTAATCGGCTGCAGCGCGGTCAGGATGCCGGTCAGGCCGATATAGACCGAGACGTAGATCGACGAGCCGAGCCCGAGAGCGGCCAGATCGACGGCCGAATAGCGTCCGACCATCGCCGTGTCGATCACGCCGAACGCGATGATGGCCAGTTGGCCGATCAATACGGGCCACGCGAGCGCGGCGATTTTCCGTACGTCGGCGAACATGGTCAGTTGGGCTTCTTGTGCCAGTTGCGGTGCTTGCCGGGCGGCGGCTTCGGACGGTCGATGCGCACGTACAGGCGGAAGCGCTCGTCGCGGTCGGCCGCGCGGCGGCCTTCCCACACGAGCTTCCAGATGTAGTCGGGCAGCGCGCTGGGGTCGCCGTAGTCCTGCGAGTCCTGGCGCAGGATCACATCGCAGTCCTGGTCGAACGAGAAGTGCATGTCGCCGAAATACGCGAACGTCGCGATCTGCGCATTGCCGAGGCGCACCGGCGAGATGCAGGTGTAGTCATCGGGCAAGTGGTTGGCGATCTGCTGCGCGACGTCGCGATAGGTACGGCTGTAGTTGACCACCGGCAGCCATAGCGTCATCAGCAGCACCCACATCAGCGTCGTGCCGGCGCTCGACAGCACCACGCTACGCCACAACACCTTCGGATGACGCGCGAGGCGCCAGCGCACCAGCAGGAACCAGCAGACGGTTACCGCGATCGCGCAGATGAACGACAGAATCTTGAATTGCGGCACGAAGCCGGGCGCGAGCCGCGCGAGATTGCGCGCGAGCGGGTGCGGAAAACCGGTCAGACTCGCCGCATACACGGCCCACACGAAGCTGCCGAGGATCGTGAAGCTCAGCAGCGCGAACCAGTCGATCGCGTTGATCGCGCCGCGCTTGAGCGTCGGCAGCGCGAACGTGGCGAGCACCGCCAGCGGCGGCAGCAGCAGCATGTAGAGTCGATTCGATTGATGGCTTTGCAGCACCACGAGTACGAACAGCGGTCCGATCACCGACAGCGGAATCGCCACGTGCGGCGCGCGCCGCAGACCCTGCCAGCTGAACCACGACCACAGCGCGAGCGGCCAGGCGGGCCACGTGAAGAGCGGCAGGTTTTTCAGTGCATACGCGGCGACGGAGCCGGGTGGGCCCGCGAACGAGCTCAGGCTCACGTGCAGCCATTGGTTCAGGTACCAGACGGCGTCGTCGGGGAAAGCGGCAAGCGCGATGATCGGCCACGATACCGCGAGCACCAGCGCGACGGGTAGACCCGCGAGCAGCAGCGAGCGCGAACGCGTTTCGCGCACGATCAGCGTCATCGCGAGCGTGCCGAGCAGCAGCGCGCCGACCAGCACCGGGCTGCTCGCGAGTGTGACGAGGCCGATCGCGAGGCCCCAGATCAGCGCGCCCTGGATCGGCTTGTCGATCATGCGCACGAGGCCGTACACGAGCATCGCGATGCAGACGAACTGTACGAGCTGCGGCGTGGTTTCGTGGCCGCGCTCGGCGAGGCCGAAGCACGCGAGCAGGATCAGCAGTGCGCCATCGGCGAGCGTGCGGCCATAGTCGCGTGGTTCGGGCTCGCCGCCAAACGCGTATTTGAACGGCTGCACTTCGGCACGCCGGCCGAGCAGATACGCCGCGTACCAGACGAACGCACAGCCCGCGCAGAACAGCAGGCCCGTGAACACGCGCGACGCGTTGCTCGCGTCGACCCATGGCGCAAGGACCCGGATCGCGCTCGCGCCGAGCCAGTAGCCGAGCGGGCCGTCCTCGGTCAGATATTTGCCGACGAGATTCGGCAGGAGCCAGTCGTGCGCGCCGCCATTCGCCATCGTCCACATGACACCGAAGCCGGCCGCGTCCTCGTTCTTCCACGGATCGCGGCCGAACAGGCCGAACGAGGCGTAGACGATACAGATGGCCAGCAGCAGCCAGCGCGGCAACGCACTGGTCGCAGAGGCGGTGAGGCGGACGACAGGTCTCATGCGGTGTGTGGAGTCTGGATAAACGATGCGGCCGGAGCGACTTGGCAAGTCAGGGCGGGAGGGCCCGTTTCGAGCATCCGGCATTGTAGTCGTGCGGTGCGATGCACGTCACGGCCGGTAACGCCCGGCAACGTCGATGGACAACCTGTAACAGGTGTCGTGAAAGCGCGGTCTGCTGGTTCCGGGTTATGCCATCGCAGGTGTGCGACGCAGCGGCCGCCCGCGCGTGGGCGACAAAAAAGGGCAGCTCGCGCTGCCCTTTCTGTTTGCTCCGTTGCCGGCCGGAAGCCGGCACCGTTGCCGTATTACTTTGCTGCCTTGCCCGAAGCGCGGGAGCCGAACTTCTTGTTGAACTTCTCGACACGGCCGGCCGTGTCCATGATCTTTTGCTGGCCGGTGTAGAACGGGTGCGATTCCGACGACACTTCGATCTTCGCGAGCGGGTAGGTCTTGCCGTTGAATTCCGCGGTTTCGCGCGTTTGGATGGTCGAGCGCGTCACGAACTTGAAGTCGTTCGACATATCGATGAACAGGACTTCGCGGTAATCCGGGTGAATGCCTTCTTTCATGGTCTTTCCTTTAATCTGGCGGTAGCCAACCCGCGTGCAGCCTTAAATTAGACTGCCTTCAGGCGCGAGCCACTTGCCTACGGTCGAAAAACCGCGATTATGCCAGAAAATCAGTCCCTTGGCGATTTTTCTGCCACCAGATTCTATTGTGGCGCAAGCGGCGCCGGTTCGCAGCGTCTCAAACCGGCGTGAACGTCAATCCGACGCGCGCTGGGTCTTGCCGGTAGTAGCGCGCGAGCAGCCGGTAGAGTTCCGGATACTCCGCCTCGAACGCTTGCGGCTTCACGAACAACGCCTCGCTGCATACGGCGAAGAATTCCGACGGATGGTCCGCCGCATACGGATCGATCAGCGACTCGCGTTCGAAACGCGTCCAACGTCGCTCGGGCACAGCGTCGACTTTCGCGCAGAAATGATCGTATGCGTGGTCAAACACGTCGGCCCATGCCTGCGTATCGAGCGGCGCGTGCCAGCGGCGCATCAGCGGTGGGTGGCCATCCGCTTCGCCGTTCAACATGTCGATCTTGTGCGCGAACTCGTGGATCACGACGTTGTATGCGTCGCTGCCGTCGGTCATCTGCGCGTCTTCCCACGACAGCACCACCGGGCCGCCTTCCCACGCCTCGCCACTGGCGTCGTGTTCGATCTCGTGCACGACGCCGTCTTCGTCCTCGACGGTCTTGCGGATCACGAACTCGCCCGGATAGACGATTACGCCAACCCAGCCGCGATACAGATCGAGGCTGAGGTTCAGCACCGGCAGGCACGCCTGCGCGGCGATGGCGACCGTCATCGCGTCGGTCAGTTCGAGTTCGTGTGCGGTCGAGAATTCCTTCTGCGCGAGGAAGAGACTCGTCAGTTCGCGTAGCCGCGCGAGATCGGGGGCTTCCAGATGCGTGAGAAAGGGCAGACCAGCGAGTGTTGCCTGCCACAAGGAATCGTCGATCGCGTAATCGCGCAGCGCGCGCTCGCGACGCCGTGTGCCCAGCCAGTTCGTGAGTTTCGACAGCATGCTTGAGCCCACCTTCAGTCGATCTGTTTTTGCCACGCGGCGAACAGGCCGCCGCATATCGCGACGCCGATCAGGAAATCGAAGCCGTCGAGCGACGCGAGGAAATTGGCCTGCTGTGCGACCAACCGGCTGATCGACGCGATTCGCGAGCGTGTTCTGGTAGACCGGATTGTACGGATTCACGGACGCCGCGAGGCGACTTTGATGCAGCGCGAGCCGGTGCTGGTCGATGATGATCACCAAGGCAGTCGCGAAGGAGATGGTCAACTGCCGCACGATGTTCTTCAACCGGTAGCCGTGCATGGACTCTTCGATCGCGAAGATAGCTGGCGAAAAACGAGAACGTCGCGTTGTGCGAAATTGTCGAGACTGGTGACGCCGCATTGTCCAGGTGGGCGGGCGGCGAAAAAAAACCGCTCGCAATCTGCGAGCGGTTTTTCATGCGATGCAGTTGCCGGCGACTACGGCCAGCACGAACGTCGCGCGTTAGCTGCCGCCACCACGACGCATCATGTCGAAGAACTCGGAGTTGCTCTTCGTCTGGCGGATCTTGTCGAGCAGGAATTCCATCGACTCGACTTCGTCCATGTCGTGAATGAACTTGCGCAGCACCCAGATCTTTTGCAGCACTTCGGGCTTGATCAGCAACTCTTCGCGGCGCGTGCCCGACTTGTTCAGGTTGATCGACGGGTAGACGCGCTTCTCGGCGAGACGGCGCTCGAGGTGCACTTCCATGTTGCCGGTGCCCTTGAACTCTTCGTAGATCACGTCGTCCATGCGGCTGCCGGTTTCGATCAGCGCCGTGCCGATGATGGTCAGCGATCCGCCTTCCTCGATGTTGCGCGCCGCGCCGAAGAAGCGCTTCGGACGCTGCAGCGCGTTCGCGTCGACACCACCCGTGAGCACCTTGCCGGAGGCCGGCACCACCGTGTTGTATGCGCGCGCGAGACGTGTGATCGAGTCGAGCAGAATCACGACGTCGTTCTTCATTTCGACGAGGCGCTTGGCCTTCTCGATCACCATTTCGGCGACCTGCACGTGACGCGCAGCGGGTTCGTCGAACGTGGAGGCGATCACTTCGCCTGCCACCGAACGCTGCATTTCTGTCACTTCTTCCGGGCGCTCGTCGATCAGCAGCACGAACAGCACGACGTCGGGATGGTTCTGCTTGATTGCGTGCGCAATGTGCTGAAGCATCACGGTCTTGCCCGACTTCGGCGAGGCGACGAGCAGGCCGCGCTGACCCTTGCCGATCGGCGCGATCATGTCGATGATGCGGCCCGTGACATTCTCTTCGCCACGCATTTCACGTTCGAGCAGCAGCACCTTGTTCGGGTGCAGCGGCGTCAGGTTTTCGAACATGATCTTGTGCTTCGAGGCCTCCGGCGGCTGGCCGTTGACCTTGTCCACCTTCACCAGCGCGAAATAGCGCTCGCCGTCTTTCGGCGTGCGCACTTCGCCTTCGATCGTGTCGCCCGTATGCAGATTGAAGCGGCGGATTTGCGACGGGCTGATGTAGATATCATCCGTGCTGGCGAGGTAGGACGTTTCAGGCGAACGCAAGAAGCCGAAACCGTCCGGCAGCACTTCGAGGGTGCCGTCGCCGAAGATCGTGTCGCCCGCTTTGGCTCGTTTTTTTAGAATGGCGAACATCAATTCCTGCTTGCGCAGGCGGTTCGCGCTTTCGATCTCGAGGCCATTGGCCATCTCGATCAATTGGGACACGTGCAGAGTCTTAAGCTCGGATAAATGCATACGGAGAACCCGCAGGAGAAGGTGCGACGAAATGAAATCTGGGAGGAGGGTGAGCGGAACCGCTCAAAGACTTACACGTCTTTTCGACGTTTTGTGGATTCTAGCATAGCACACGCCAATTTCCGCCAGTGCGGCGGAGTGGCATCTTTGTCGTAAAGCGTGTTGCCGGCTGACAACACGCTCGACCGGCGGGCGCGGTGATATGCATCCACCGATGCGCCCGATTCCTGACGGCTCGCGGCGGGCGATGAACCCGCGAGCGCCGCGAGGTACTTCTGTATGTATTACAGGTTGCCGTCGAGGAACGCTGTGAGTTGCGACTTCGACAGAGCGCCGACCTTCTGAGCGGCGACGGCGCCATTCTTGAACAGGATCAGCGTGGGGATGCCGCGCACGCCGAACTTGACCGGCGTGGACTGATGCTCGTCGACATTGATCTTCGCGACTTGCAGGCGATCGGCGTAGTCCTTCGCGACTTCGTCGAGGATCGGCGCGATCATCTTGCAGGGACCGCACCATTCGGCCCAGAAATCGAGCAGCACGGGTTTATCGGATTTCACGACGTCCTGTTCGAACGATGCGTCGCTAATATGCTTAATTTGTTCGCTCATTTATGAATACCTCTGTCGGTTCGAGGCCCGCCTGAATTGCTCGCCACGATACGTCAAAAACCGGGAAAATTTCCGTTCGCTATGCCGCATCCGGAGACTTGCCGCGCATGGCTGTGAAAATCAGAAAAACCGTCTGAAAAAACGCCGGATTTTCACGGAATGCGCGGAAAGAGTCGCGTATGCGGGTCTTTCAACTGGCAGTGTAGCTTAATTCGCTATGCGTTGCCGATGGCGATAGTACTCATCAGGTCAGTGTGGCCAATAGGTCGCCGCCGCGGCGTCGGCCGGTGTCTGCGGCTCACGGATGCCGCGTTGCAATCTAAATGGTGGCGGGCCCGACGAACTCAAGTGCCTCGCGTGGCGGGCGGCGTCGCGGCGCTGCGAGCTCGTCGGGCGGCGCGCAGGACGCGGGTGTAAACAGTACGAAGCCGTTCGAGGCGGAGCGTCGTTCGCGTTTTGCGCGTATCAACAGTCGCACAATGCGCGCGGCAATGATAGAATCTTTCGTGACGGGCCTCCTCGCATGGAGGGATGGTCAACCTGGTCAGGTCGGGAACGAAGCAGCCACAGCCGTTTTCCACCAGTGCCGAGGGTCGGGCTCGTCACCTTCCGTTTGCTTTTTTCTCCACGGCCGTTTTCTCGGCTTCTCTGCAGTTTCCCCGCAGTCATTCTCAGCTTCCGTATTGATCGTTCGCCGTATTCGGATGGCGCATCGTCGTGGCCGTGTCGCGCGTTCGCGCGTCTTGCCGAATCGGTTTTGCGCGCCATTGTTACTGATACAATTTCCGCATGACCTATCAAGTTCTCGCACGCAAATGGCGGCCGAAGGATTTTGCTTCGCTCGTCGGACAGGAGCACGTGGTGCGCGCGCTCACCCATGCGCTCGACGGCGGCCGTCTGCACCATGCCTATTTGTTTACAGGTACGCGCGGCGTCGGCAAGACCACGCTGTCGCGTATCTTCGCGAAGGCACTCAATTGCGAGACCGGCGTGACGTCGACGCCGTGCGGCGTGTGCCGTGCGTGTCGCGAGATCGACGAAGGGCGCTTCGTCGATTACGTCGAGATGGACGCGGCGAGCAATCGCGGCGTCGATGAAATGGCCGCGCTGCTCGAGCGCGCGGTGTATGCGCCCGTCGATGCGCGCTTCAAGGTCTACATGATCGACGAAGTGCACATGCTGACGAACCACGCGTTCAACGCGATGCTGAAGACGCTCGAAGAGCCGCCGCCGCACGTCAAGTTCATCCTCGCGACCACCGACCCGCAGAAGATTCCGGTCACCGTGCTGTCGCGCTGTCTGCAGTTCAATCTGAAGCAGATGCCGGCCGGCCATATCGTGTCGCATCTCGAACGCATTCTCGGTGAAGAGAACGTGCCACACGAGGCGCAGGCGTTGCGGCTGCTCGCGCGCGCGGCCGACGGTTCGATGCGCGACGCGCTGTCGCTGACCGATCAGGCGATCGCCTATTCGGCGAACCAGGTCAGCGAAGACGCGGTGCGCGGCATGCTCGGCGCGCTCGACCAAAGCTATCTGATCCGTCTGCTCGACGCGCTCGCGCAAGGCGACGGCGCGGCAGTGCTCGCGGTCGCCGATGAAATGGCCTTGCGCAGCCTGTCGTTTTCGACGGCGCTGCAGGATCTGGCGAGCCTGCTGCATCGGATCGCGTGGGCGCAGTTCGCGCCTTCGTCGGTGCTCGACGAATGGCCGGAGGCGGCGGACTTGCGCCGCTTCGCCGACACATTGAGCGCCGAGCAGGTGCAACTGTTCTATCAGATCGCGACGATCGGCCGAAGCGAGCTGGGCCTCGCGCCCGACGAATACGCGGGCTTCACGATGACGCTGCTGCGTATGCTCGCGTTCGAACCGGCGCCGACGGGTGGCGGTGGCGGGGCGGCGGGAGCCGCTGGCACGCAGACCGGTGCGGCCGGCGCCGGTGCGAAGCGTTCTGGTGCACCGACGGTTGCCGCGCTGCGCGCGCTGTCGCCTTCGTCGGCGACGGCCATGGCAGCCGCTGCGCCGACTCGTGCAGTTCCGGTGGGCGTTGCCGGCGAGGAGCAGGACGATGCGATGAAATTGGCTGTGCCGGTTGCAAAGCCGATCGCTAAGCCCACGGCCGACACCGCGCAAGCTGAAGCAGCGCGCGTGACAGACGCACCGGCTATGCCCGCACGTCCGCTGGCACCGTGGGAAGATGCGCCCGCGAATGACGGTGCCGCGATCGCCAGTTCGACTGCGCCGGTCTCGAACGAATCTTCTGAAATTGCGCCTGGGTCCGAGCCGAGCGCGCTGACCCGCGCGGAAGAGACCGCGCCACCGGAACCGGAAGCGCGCCAGGAATTGACTGCCCCTGCTTCAACGGCGGCACCGGCGGCCTCGGCGGCCTCGGCCGAATCCGCGCCGCGTCGCGCGGGCGGCGCGAGCGCCGCGCTCGACGTGCTGCGCAACGCCGGCATGAAAGTATCGTCCGACCGCGGCCGCGCCAATACGCCCGCGGCCGCGAAGCCGGCCGCGCCGGTCGCCCCAAAACCCGCCGCGCCGCGCGTGGTCGTGCCGGTGCCGACGCCCGGTGCGCCCCGCCGCGCGTCGCAAGACAGCGCCGCTCAGGCTGCGCCCACTCGCGACGCCCGCAGCGACGCCAGCAACAACGCGCAACAGAACAGCCCGTCGAGTGCACCTTGGGACGACATGCCGCCCGACGACTATATGCCACTGTCGGCCGCAGACGACGCGTACTTCATTCCGCCAGACGACAACTTCGTGCCAGTGTTCGACCGCGGCCCCGACGACGTCCGCATGGACGGCCCGGCCGCGCAGGCCGCCGCACCGGCGCCGGTCGTCGATACGCGCCCGCTGCCGCCCGCCGTGCCGCTCGATCCGCTCGGTTTCACCGGCGACTGGCCCGCGCTCGCGGTCGATCTGCCGCTGAAGGGCATCTCGTATCAGCTTGCGTTCAACAGCGAACTGATGGCGCTCGAAGGCAATACGCTGAAGCTCAACGTGCCGGTGCCGCAATACGCGGAAACGTCGCAGGTCGCTAAACTGAAAGCAGCGCTCGTCGAGCGGCTCGGCCAGAACGTCGACGTGCAGGTCGAAGTCGGCCCGGCGCGCCGTACCGCTGCCGCGCACGACGCGAAGTTGCGCGCGCAGCGCCAGCAGGAGGCCGAGCGCGAAATCAGCGCCGATCCGTTTGTTCAGTCGCTGATTCGCGAGTTCGGCGCGAGCATCGTGCCGGGCTCGATCCGCCCGATTACCCCGGATGCCGCCCCGAACGGCGCGGCGCCGGCCCACTGATCCATCGTTCGCGGCGTCGTCGCAGAGCGGCGCCGGAATGCCAGATTTCACGCTATCTAGAAGGAGCACGTCCATGATGAAAGGCCAACTCGCCGGGCTGATGAAGCAAGCCCAGCAGATGCAGGAAAACATGAAGAAGATGCAGGAGCAACTCGCGCAGATCGAAGTCGAGGGGCAGTCGGGTGCCGGTCTCGTCAAGGTGACGATGACCTGCAAGAACGACGTGCGCCGCGTGTCGATCGACCCGAGCCTGCTCGCGGACGACAAGGACATGCTGGAAGATCTCGTCGCCGCCGCGTTCAACGACGCCGTACGCAAGGCCGAGGCGACCGCGCAGGAAAAGATGGGCGGCATGACCGCCGGCCTGCCGCTGCCGCCGGGCTTCAAGCTGCCGTTCTGAATCTGCTCTGATTGAGACCCGGCTGAGCGGTTGAGCGCCGCGGCGGTTCATTGCCGCGGTGCGAAAGCGCGCCCCGGTCCGACCACCACCTCGCTTCCCGATTCGCCCACCCGAGCACCATCCACGTCGACGCCGATCCGCATGAAACAACCTTCCGCCCTGTCGGCGCTCGTCGAAGCGCTGCGTGCGCTGCCCGGTGTCGGGCCGAAGTCCGCGCAACGCATGGCGTATCACCTGATGCAGCACGATCGCGAAGGCGCCGAAAAGCTCGGCCGCTCGCTGCTGTTCGCGACCGAGCATCTGCGCCACTGCGAAAAGTGCAACACCTTTACCGAAGCGCAGATCTGCGAGGTCTGCCTCGATGAGGAGCGCGATCCGTCGCTGCTGTGCGTCGTCGAAACGCCGGCCGACCAGATCATGCTCGAACAGACGATGACCTATCGCGGCCTCTATTTCGTGCTGATGGGGCGGTTGAGTCCGCTCGACGGCATCGGTCCGAAGGAGATCCATTTCGACCGGCTCGTGAAGCGTGCGTCGGATGGCGTCGTCAAGGAAGTCGTGCTGGCCACCAATTTCACCAACGAAGGCGAGGCTACCGCGCATTACCTCGGACAGACGCTGAAGGCGCGCGGCCTTGCCGTCACGCGTCTCGCGCGGGGCGTGCCGGTGGGCGGCGAGCTCGAATATGTCGACGCGGGCACGATCGCGCGCGCGATGCTCGACCGTCGTTCGATGTAGCCACGCGGCTTGTTGGCCGCCGCGGCACCCGTGAAGCCACGCGTCATCGCCAGCCGTGATGCAGACCGCGCGCACGGCGATACAAAACAATGCAACCCACTTGCAGGGGACCAGAGTAAGCGCTGTGCACCAACTCTGGCCGACAAAGGAGACTCATGAGCGCCAACCCCGATTCAGGCGCGAGCACCGCACCGCATGACGCACGCGGTCCGCTCGCCGGCGTCAAGGTGCTGGAACTCGGTACGCTGATCGCCGGGCCGTTCGCCGCGCGTTTTCTCGGCGAATTCGGCGCCGACGTCATCAAGATCGAAGACCCCAAAGGCGGCGACCCGCTGCGCAAATGGCGCAAGCTGTATCCGGAAGTGGGCGGTACGTCGCTGTGGTGGGCCGTGCAGGCGCGCAACAAGAAGTCCGTCACGGTCAACCTGAAAGCCGAAGAGGGCAGGCAGATCGTGCGGCGGCTCGCGAAAGAGGCCGATATCGTCGTCGAGAATTTCCGGCCCGGGCTGCTCGAAAAGCTCGGGCTCGGCTACGACGTGCTGTCCGCCGAGAACCCCGGCCTCGTGATGGTGCGTCTGTCGGGCTACGGCCAGACCGGGCCGTATCGCGATCGGCCCGGCTTCGGTGCGATCGCCGAATCGATGGGCGGTCTGCGCCATATCACCGGCTATCCGGACCTGCCGCCGCCGCGCATCGGCATTTCGATCGGCGATTCGATCGCTGCGCTGCACGGCGTGATCGGCGCGCTGATGGCGCTGCATCACAAGCAGGTGAACGGCGGCAAGGGGCAGGTCGTCGACGTCGCGCTGTACGAGGCCGTCTTCAACATGATGGAAAGCGTGGTGCCCGAATACGGCGTCTACGGGATGGTGCGCGAGCGTACCGGCGCGTCGCTGCCGGGCATCGTGCCGTCCAATACGTATCCGTGCCGCGACGGCAGCATCGTGATCGGCGGCAATAGCGATCCGATCTTCAAGCGGCTGATGATCGCGATCGAACGCGACGATCTCGCGAACGATCCGGCGCTCGCGCATAACGATGGCCGCGTGCCGCGCACGCAGGAAATCGACGCCGCGATCGCCGCGTGGCTGTCCACGCGCACGATCGACGAAGCGCTCGCGGTGCTGAACGCGGCCGATGTGCCGGTAGGCCGCATCTACAGCGTCGCCGATATGTTCACCGATCCGCAGTTCATCGCACGACAGATGATCCAGCGGTTCAAGTGGCAGGACGGCAAGGAAATCACGCTGCCCACGGTCACGCCGAAGCTGTCGGCGACGCCCGGCGAGACGCGCTGGCTAGGGCCGGAACTGGGTGAACATACCGATGAAGTCCTTCAATCACTAGGTTATGATGCTGACGGCATCGCGCGGTTGCGGGCGCAACAGATCGTCTGATGCGCACAGTGCAACGCATTGAGAAGAGCGCTTAAAGCGCCGCGCTGACGGACGATCCGCGCCGCGCGACCGGCAAGCCACACACCAAGCTCAAGCGCGTGCGCAATGCGCACACGGGCGGTGAAAGGCCGGACTAAAAAAATCTGGAGACAACGGACCATGCAACGCAGAACCTTCCTCGCCGGCGGTGCGGCGCTCGCGGGCGCCTCGCTCGCGGCCACACCGTTCGCTTTCGCGCAGGCCAAACCCGAGACCACCAAGGTCGCCATCGCGGTCGGCGGCAAGAACCTGTTCTACTACCTGCCGCTGACGATCGCCGAGCGCCGCAACTACTTCAAGGACGAAGGGCTCGAAGTCGAGATTTCCGACTTCGCGGGCGGCTCGCAGGCGCTGAAGGCAGCGGTCGGCGGTAGCGCCGACGTGGTCTCCGGCGCGTTCGAACACACGCTGCTGTTGCAGGCGCAAAAGCAGATGTTTCGCGAATTCGTGCTGCAAGGCCGCGCGCCGCAGATCGTGCTCGCGGTATCGAAGAAGACGATGCCGAACTTCAAATCGATCGCCGATCTGAAGGGCAAGAAGATCGGCGTGACGGCGCCGGGTTCGTCGACGTCGATCATGGCGAGCTTCGTGCTCGCGAAAGCCGGGCTCAGTCCGAAAGACGTCGCGTTCATCGGCGTGGGCGCGGGTGCCGGTGCGATCGCCGCGCTGCAGTCCGGGCAGATCGACGCGATCGCCAATCTCGATCCGGTCGTCACGCGCCTCGAGCGCGCCGGCGAAGTGCGCGTCGTGTCGGATACGCGCACGCTCGCCGATACGCACACCGTGTTCGGCGGCGATATGCCGGCGGGCTGCCTGTACGCGTCGCAGTCGTTCATCACGAAGAACCCGAACACCACGCAGGCGCTGACCAATGCGATGGTGCGCGCGCTCAAGTGGCTGCAGAACGCGAGCGGCAGCGAACTGATCAACACCGTGCCGGAAAGCTATCTGCTCGGCGACCGCGCACTCTATCTCGACGCGTGGCAGCACGTGCGCGAAGCGATGTCGCCCGACGGCCTGATGCCCGCCGACGGTCCCGCGACGTCGCTGAAGACGCTGAAAGCGTTCGATCCGATGATCCAGAACGCGCAGATCGATCTGTCGAAGACTTGGACCAACGACTTCGTGAAGAAGGCGCTGACGACCGTCAAGGCGTAAACGATGCGGCGCGCGCGTAGGTGTATCGAAGAGGACGTGGGCCGGGCGATTCGCCTTGTCCACGCCCACCGCCTTCAGCGTCGGCGCCACAACTCCCCGCAAACCCGATCCCTGAAGCGAGCCGTACGATGACCGTTGCTGCCCTGGCGCTCGAAAACATCACCTGCACGTTCGCTGCGCGCGACAACCGCGCGCAGCGCTACACAGCGGTCAAAGACACGACGCTGCGTATCGAGCCGGGCGAGTTCGTGTCGGTGGTCGGGCCGACTGGCTGCGGCAAGTCCACGCTGCTGAACATCGGCGCGGGGCTGCTGCAGCCGTCGGTGGGCGCGGTCAGCGTGTTCGGCGAGAAGCTCGATGGCCTGAATCGCCGCGCGGGGTACATGTTCCAGGCCGATGCGCTGATGCCGTGGCGCTCGGCGCTCGACAACGTGATGGCCGGCCTGTCGTTTCGCGGTATGTCGGCCGCAGACGCGCGCGCGAAGGCCGAAGAGTGGTTGAAGCGCGTTGGACTCGGCGGCTTCGGCGACCGCTATCCGCATCAGCTGTCGGGCGGCATGCGCAAGCGCGTCGCGATGGCGCAAACACTGATCCTCGATCCCGACATCATCCTGATGGACGAGCCGTTTTCCGCGCTGGATATTCAAACGCGGCAGCTGATGGAAAACGAACTGCTGGATCTCTGGGCCGCGAAGCGCAAGGCGGTGCTGTTCATCACGCACGATCTCGACGAAGCGATCTCGATGTCCGATCGCGTGGTCGTGCTGTCGGCCGGGCCCGCCACGCATCCGATCGGCGAGTTCCGGATCGATCTGCCGCGGCCGCGCGATGTCGCCGAAATCCGCTCGCATCCGCGCTTCGTCGAATTGCACGCGCAGATCTGGGGTGTGCTGCGCGATGAAGTGCTCAAGGGGTATCAACAGCAGCTCACCGCTGTTTGAGTGTGCCGCGCGTCCCTGCATGCGAATTTAAAGAGAAGACGCGTTCAACAATCGTCCAAGGCAATCCAAGTCATGTGGAAGACGTTGCGCCCAAACCGGGCGAATCTGGTGATCTGGCAGTGGCTGCTGCTCGTGCTGTGCTTCGTGCTGTGGTACGTGTTGACGAGTCCGACGCTGATGCCGCCGTTCTATTTCGACGATCCAAACAAGGCGGCCTTCTTCTTCGGCGAGCCGCAGAAAGTGCTGCAGCGGATCTGGGAGTGGTTCACCGGCGGCGAGATCTATCTGCACCTGTGGATCACGCTCGTCGAGACCGTGCTCGCGTTCGTGTTCGGCACCGCGATCGGGCTCGGCGTCGGCCTGTGGCTTGCGCTCGCGCCGATCGCGAGCGCGCTGTTCGATCCGTACGTGAAGGCCGCGAACTCGATGCCGCGCGTGATTCTCGCGCCGATCTTCGGCGTATGGTTCGGCCTCGGCATCTGGTCGAAGGTCGCGCTCGGCGTCACGCTGGTGTTCTTCATCGTGTTCTTCAACGTCTACCAGGGCGTGAAGGAAGTGAGCCCGGTCGTGCTCGCGAACGCGCGCATGCTCGGCGCGAACCGCAAGCAGCTGCTGCGCTTCGTGTATCTGCCGAGCGCGATGAGCTGGGTGTTTTCGAGCCTGCATACGTCGGTGGGGCTGGCGTTCGTCGGCTCGGTGGTGGGCGAGTATCTGGGCTCGGCGCGCGGCGTCGGCTATCTGATCCTGCAGGCCGAAGGCACCTTCGATATCAACACCGTGTTCGCGGGCATTCTGGTGCTCACCGCGTTTGCGCTGATTCTCGACGCGATCGTCGGGATCGCGGAGCGGCGTTTGATGAAGTGGCAGCCGCGCACCGGCGATACCGAGAAGCTGTGAGCGTGGATCGCAAGCGGCGCGGCGCCCGAAATCGCCTTCGGGCGCCGCGCCGTTTTTCATGCTGCCTGATTGGTTGCACTACGGCGTGATCACCACCTTGCCGATCACGCGACGCTCGGCCATATCGCGCAACGCGCGGCCGGTGTCCTCGAGCGAATAGCGGGCCGATACGTAAGGCTTGAGCTTGCCTTCGCGAATCCAGCCGGTCATCTGCTCGAATGCCGCGCGGTTGCGCTGCGGCTCGCGCCTGGCGAAATCGCCCCAGAACACGCCGACCACGCTCGCGCCCTTGAGCAACATCAGGTTCAGCGGCAGCTTCGGGATCTCGCCGTTGGCAAAGCCGACCACCAGATAACGCCCCCGCCAGCCGATGCTGCGAAACGCCGGTTCCGCATACACGCCGCCGACCGGGTCGTAGATCACATCAGGGCCTTTGCCGTCGGTGAGCGTCTTGATGCGCTCGCGCAGATCCTCGCTGCTGTAGTTGATCGTAGCGTCCGCGCCGTGCTTGACGCAGGTCGCGAGCTTCTCGTCGTTCGATGCCGCGGCAATCACGCGCGCGCCGAGCGCCTTACCGATTTCGACCGCAGCCAGCCCGACGCCGCCAGCCGCGCCGAGCACGAGCATCGTCTCGCCAGCCTGCAGCGCGCCGCGATCGACCACCGCGTGATGCGAGGTGCCATACGCGAGCGTGAACGCGGCCGCGAGTTCGAACGACACATCGTCGTCGAGCGGCACGCAGGCCGCGGCGGGTGCGAGCGCCTGCTCGGCGAAACCGCCGGAGCCGGTGAACGCCGCCACGCGAGAACCCGGCTTGAACTGCGTGACGCCTTCGCCCACCGCGCGCACGATGCCCGCGGCTTCCGAGCCCGGCGTGAACGGCAGCGGCGGCTTGAACTGGTATTTGTTCTCGATGATCAGCACGTCGGGAAAATTGACGGCTGCGGACTTCACGTCGATCACGACGTGGCCTGGCGGCGGTTCGAGATCCGGCAGGTTATCGACGACCAGGCTCTCGGGCGGCCCGTACTGCTTGCAGCGAATCGCACGCATCGTGTCTCCATATCGTTCAGGGTTCGCAACGGTTTCGAGTGTAAAGCAAAGCGCACGACCGTACGATATTGCGCTGCGGGTTGCGACGCAAGGCAGCATCGTTGCGCTCGACGCAAGCATCCGCGCACCTGAAAAACACCAGCTCGCACGACGCTCGTGCACGCCACGCCGACACCCCGAGCATGCCGTTCGCGTGCCATCTTTCCTCGGTTACAATCGGCGCATGCGAATCCTACTCAGCAACGACGACGGTTATCTGGCGCCGGGCCTCGCCGCGCTTTACGAAGCGCTGAAGCCGATCGCCGACGTCACCGTGATGGCTCCCGAACAGAACTGCAGCGCCGCGTCGAATTCCTTGACGCTGTGGCGGCCGCTCTCGGTCCTGCGTTCGGCGAATGGCTTCTACTACGTGAACGGCACGCCGACCGACTCGGTGCACATCGCACTGACCGGCATGCTCGACCATACACCGGACCTCGTCGTGTCGGGTATCAACAACGGCCAGAACATGGGCGACGACACGTTGTATTCCGGCACCGTTGCGGCCGCCACCGAAGGCATCATGTTCGGCGTGCCCGCCATAGCGTTTTCACTGGTCGACAAAGACTGGGTGCATCTCGAAGACGCGGCGCGCGTTGCCGCCGAAATCGTCGCGCATTATCTCGAACGGCCGTTGCCGGGGCATCCGCTGCTGAACGTCAATATTCCTAACCTGCCGTATGACCAACTGCGCGGCTGGGAGATCACCCGACTCGGCAAACGTCATCCGTCGCAGCCGGTGATCCGCCAAACCAATCCGCGCGGCGAACCGATCTACTGGATCGGCGCCTCGGGCCAGGCGCGCGACGCGAGCGAAGGCACGGACTTCCACGCGGTCGCGAACGGCGCCGTGTCGATCACGCCGCTGCAGCTCGATCTGACTTACACGCAAATGCTGCCCGCGGCGCGCGACTGGCTACGCGCCGGGAGCGGCAGTTCATGACCGGCGAGCGCGCGAAGCGCTTTCCGCTAGGTCTCGAGGACCTGGTGCGCGAACCGCGCCGGCCCGAGGGACGTCCGGGGGAGATGCGCGCGGCGGCGCTCGCGGCGAGCGCGGCGTTGAATGCGCGGCAGCAGTCGGCGAAACCGACGCAGGGCGGCGCGGCCGCACGAGCGCAAGCGAGGACTTCCGCTGCTGCCCAATCCACGCCGACGACACGACCCCAGGTGATTCCCCAGGCGAAGACGCAAAGCACTACGTTGGGCACGCCAACGGGAACCACCGGTGCGATGCCGCCGAAGCCGCAGGCCGCGCCAGTCGCAAAGACAACGGCGAATTCGTTGTCCGGTGGATTGGCGGGGCAGCCTGTCAAGCAAGCACCGAAGTCGTCGGTCAAGCCAGGCAAAACCTCGACGCATGCGTCTGCACACAGCGCACGTCCGACACCATCACCACTTCAGCCGCAACTGCAGCAAAGCGCGAAACCCGCGTCGAACGCCGCGCTAGCCGGTGCAATGAGCGGCGCATTCGGCGGCGCGAGCAGCGGCGCGATGAACAACGCCCTCGCGCTGACCTCGGAACGGGTTCGCGAACGCATGGTCGAACGCCTGCGAGCCAATGGCGTCAGCGACCAGCGTGTGCTGAACGCGATGGCGGCGGTGCCGCGCCACATGTTCGTCGATCCGGGGCTTGCGGCCCAGGCGTACGAAGATGCCGCGCTGCCGATCGGTCATCACCAGACCATCTCGAAGCCGTCGGTGGTCGCGCGGATGATCGAACTCGCGGCGGCCGGGCGCGCGCTGAACACGGTGCTCGAAATCGGCACCGGTTGCGGCTATCAGGCAGCGGTGCTGAGCCAGGTCGCGCGCGAGGTTTATTCGATTGAACGCATCAAGCCGCTGTCCGAGCGCGCGAAGACCAATCTGCGTCCGCTGCGCATTCCGAATATCCGGCTGCACTACGGCGACGGTCGGCTCGGCTTGCCGTCGGCGGCGCCGTTCGACGCGATCGTGATCGCGGCTGCCGGGCTCGACGTGCCGCAGGCATTGCTCGAGCAGCTTGCGATCGGCGGACGTCTGGTTGCGCCGGTCGGCTCGCAGGAAGGACAGAGCCAGGTGCTGACGCTGGTCGAGCGCCTCGGGCCCGCGCAATGGCGCGAGTCGCGGCTTGATCGCGTTTTCTTTGTACCCTTAAAATCCGGAGTGATTTGACACCGATGAGTATGTTGCGCGCGATGCAGAGAACCACCCCGAATACCCCCCTGACCGTAACCCAGCGCAGCGTGTGCGTGCTCGCCTTGTCCCTGTTGATGACGGCCTGTGCATCCCGGCTCGACCAGGCGCCCGTCGTCGACCGCTCCGGCGGCGGCGTGCTCTCCACCGCGCAGGGCGCGGCGCAACCGGCGGTGCCGCTCGGCCCGCCGCCGCCCGGTTACTATCGCGTGAAGCCGGGCGATACGCTGTACCGCATTGCGCTCGAGAACGGCCAGAATTACCGCGACATCTCGACGTGGAACAACCTGACCAATCCGAATCAGATCGAAGTCGACCAGTTGCTGCGCGTCGTGCCGCCGGGTGCGAATACCGCGGCCATGACGCCGGGCGTGTCGACCGCGCCGATCGGCAGCTCGGGCGCGGTGCAAAGCGCGCCACTGAATAACAACGCACCGGCCGCGGTCGGCGCCGCGATGCCGCCGCTCTACGGCGGCGCGACGAACGGAACGCCCGCGAATGGTGCGGCAGCTGCGCCTGCGGCCAATTCCTCTGCGGCGAACGCCGAGCTCGGCAGCGCGGCGGCGGGCAACGTAGCATTTGCATGGCCGGTGCGCGGTCCGCTGCTCAACACCTTCAACGACTCGACCAATAAAGGCGTCAATATCGGCGGCTCCGCGGGCGAGCCGGTTAAAGCGTCGGCCGATGGTCGCGTCGTTTATGCCGGAAATGGGCTGCGTGGTTACGGCAATCTCATTATCATCAAGCATGATGCAACTTATCTCACCGCGTATGCACACAACCGCGCTTTGATGGTAAAAGAGGGGGACGCGGTAACGAAAGGGCAGAAGATCGCTGAGATGGGCAATAGCGATTCCGACCGCGTGATGTTGCATTTCGAAGTTCGCCGACAGGGTAAACCAGTCGACCCACTGAAGTATTTGCCGCCGCAATAAGCGATACGACCATGCCGAAATCGAAGCGCCGCCCGCCGCAAGCCGAGTCTGAGACGATCAGCGAAGTCACGTCCGCCGCAGTGGACGAAAGCGGCGCTTCGGAAGTGGAAGAGGAGATCGTCGAGGAGCGCGATCTCGACGAACGCCAGAGCGGCCTCGACGACAGCGAGGGCGCCGACGCGCGCGAAAGCACCAGCGACGCGCTGCCCGACGCCGACGACTTCCGCGCACTGCTGCAGGCCGAACTCACGGCCGACACGATCCAGCATTATCTAAACCGCATCAGCGTGAAGCCGCTGCTCACCGTCGAGGAAGAGCAGAAATATTCGCGCCTTGCCAAGGCCGGCGAGTTCGAAGCGCGGCAGGTGATGATCGAGCGCAATCTGCGGCTGGTCGTCAGCATTGCCAAGGGTTATCTGAATCGCGGCGTGCCGCTGCTCGATCTGATCGAGGAGGGCAATCTCGGCCTGATGCACGCAATCGAGAAATTCGATCCGACGCGCGGCTTCCGTTTTTCGACTTACGCGACGTGGTGGATTCGCCAGAGCATCGAGCGCGCGATCATGAACCAGGCGCGCACCGTGCGCTTGCCGGTGCATGTGATTCGTGAGCTCAACCAGGTGTTGCGGGCGAAGCGCCATCTGGAAAAGAACTCGATGAATTCGGGGGAAGCCGCCGAGCGCCGCGACGCGAGCATCGACGACATCGCCTATCTGACCGGCAAGACCACCGACGAAGTCACCGACATCCTCGCGCTGAACGAGCACACCGCGTCGCTCGACGCGCCGCTCGACCTCGATCCGGCGAGCAGCCTGCTCGATCTGCTGTCGGACGACCAGAGCCAGTCGCCAGACGCCGAGGTGCAGCATCGCGAGCTCGAAACGCTGACACGCGCATGGCTCGCCCGTTTGTCGGACAAGCACCGCCATGTGATCGAGCGGCGCTTCGGTCTGAATCATATCGAGCCCGCCACGCTCGAAGAGCTGGCCGACGAAATGGGCCTCACGCGCGAGCGTGTGCGCCAGATCCAACAGGAAGCGCTGGTGCGACTGAAGCGCTTCTTCGCCTCAAACGGTGTCCGCAAAGACGCCGTTCTCTGACCTGATGACACCGATTCTTGTTTTCGACATCGAGACGATTCCCGATGTCGCCGGCATCCGCCGTCTTGAAGATTTGCCCGCGTCGATGAGCGACGCCGAGGTCGCCGAGCACGCGTTCGCCGCGCGCCGCGAAAAAACCGGCAGCGATTTTCTGCCGCATCACCTGCAACGGGTCGCGGCGATTTCCTGCGTGTTTCGCGACAACAACGGTTTTCGCGTGCGCTCCCTCGGCACGCCCGAGGACGGCGAGGCGACGCTCGTGCAGTCTTTCTATCGCGTGATCGAAAAGTACACGCCGCAACTCGTGTCGTGGAACGGCGGCGGTTTCGATCTGCCGGTGCTCAACTATCGCGCGCTCGTCAACGGCATCCCCGCCTATCGGTTCTGGGATGTCGGCGAGGACGACCGCGACTTCAAGTGGAACAACTACATCAGCCGCTACCACGCGCGCCATACCGACCTGATGGACGTGCTCGCGATGTACCAGGCGCGCGCCAACGCGCCGCTCGACGCGCTCGCGAAGATGTGCGGCTTTCCGGGCAAGATGGGGATGGACGGCAGTCAGGTGTGGCAGGCGTTCCAGCAAGGCCGCATCGAGGAAATCCGCAATTATTGCGAGACCGACGTCGTCAATACGTACCTGCTGTATTGCCGCTTCCAGCTGATGCGCGGCGGCTTTTCGCCGTCGGAGTATGCTGATGAGATCAACCTCGTGAAGAACGCGCTCGCGCTGGAAACCGCGCCACAGTGGGCGGAGTATCTGGCGGCGTTCGAGCCTTGAGGGCGGCGCGCGAGTAGGGCGTCCGCCGGGGCGCCGCGCTGCAATCCGGGCCGCGATATGGACACGCTCCGGGCGCGGTCCACGCCACGCCACTGGCAAGCCCGGCGCTTCGTCTACAATCTCGCCTTTCCCCATAGTTTGCCAGGAAGTCCGCAGGTGTCCCGAACTGCCCCCCAACGTCGCTCGCCGCGGCGCTCATCGAAGCATGCCAGGGCGCACGCCCCGGCGCCGGCGCCCGCCATTACCGGCAACGAACCGGTCATCGAAATCGTTTCGCTCGATATGGAAGCGCGCGGCGTGGGCCGCACCGCGGGCGAAGACGGCACGCCAGGCAAGGTCGTGTTCGTCGAAGGCGCACTGCCGGGTGAACTCGTCAGTTATTCGACGCATCGCAGCAAGCCGAAATTCGAGCAGGCCGAAGTCGTTCAGGTGTTCCGCGAGAGTGTGACCCGCACGACGCCGAAATGCACGTACTTCAACATCTGCGGCGGCTGCTCGATGCAGCATCTCGACATGCGCGCGCAGGTCGCGGTCAAGCAGCGTGTGCTCGAGGACAACCTGCAGCATCTGGCGAAGCTGCGCCCCGAAACGGTGTTCCGGCCGATTCACGGACCGTCCTGGGGTTACCGCTATCGCGCGCGGCTCGCGGTGCGCTATCTGCCGGAGCGCGGCGGCATGCGCATCGGCTTTCACGAGAAGAAGAGCAGCTATATCGCCGACATGAAGACTTGCGAGGTGCTGCCGCCGCATGTGTCGGCGATGCTGATGCCGCTGCGCTTCATGGTCCGCAAGCTGTCGATCTACGACCGTATGCCGCAGCTCGAGCTCGCGGTCGGCTCGTCGGTCACGGCGCTCGTCGTGCGCAACCTGGAACCGCTGACGGCCGCGGACGAGCAGGTGCTGCGCGAGTTCGCGGACGAACACAAGGTGCAGTTCTGGGTCCAGCCGGGCGGTCCCGACACGGTCACGCCGCTTTATCCGCTCGACGTGCAGCTCGACTACACGCTGCCGGAATACGGCATCCGCATGCCGTTCAAGCCGACTGATTTCACCCAGGTCAATCACGCGATCAACCGTGTGCTGGTGAGCCGCGCGTTGCGCCTGCTCGCGCCGGCGCGCACGGACCGCGTGCTCGACCTGTTCTGTGGGATCGGCAACTTCACGCTGCCGCTCGCGCGAATCTCGCGGGAAGTGGTCGGTATCGAGGGCAGCGAAGTTCTGACCCAGCGCGCGCTCGCGAACGCGGAGCTGAACGGCGTCGCCGGCCATACGTCGTTCGCGTGCCGCAACCTGTTCGAAGTCACCGCCGACGACCTGCGCGCGCTCGGCCATTTCGACAAATTCCTGGTCGATCCGCCGCGCGAAGGCGCGCTCGCGATCGCGAAGGCGCTCGCGGAGATCGCCCAGAGCGGCAACGGGCCGCTGCCGAAGCGCATCGTCTACGTGTCGTGCGCGCCGGGCACGCTCGCGCGCGATGCCGGGCTGCTCGTGCATGAGGCCGGCTATCGGCTGGTAGGCGCGGGCGTCGTCAACATGTTCCCGCATACGTCGCACGTGGAATCGATTGCGCTGTTCGAGCGCGATTGAGTCTCGCCGCGCGCACAAACGAAAACGCCACGACCGAGGTCGTGGCGTTTTCGTTTTCAGACGACGGTCTATGCCGTCGGCGCGTGAGGCGTCAGAACTGCCACCACGACTTCGCGGTGCCGGGCCGTGCGTGGCCGGTCACGTACGGGCTGTCGGGGAAAGTGCCGGCCAGCACGCGGCGCGTGTCGTCAGCGAGTTGCTGGTTGTTCAGCTTCTCGTACGACAGAATCATGATATGCAGCGCGTCTTCGATGGCCGGCGCGTTCTTGTACTCGCGCAAGGCGAGCTGTGCGCGGTTGATGGCGGCGACATAGGCGCCGCGGCGATAGTAATAGTCCGCCGCGTGGACTTCGTGCGATGCCAGCGCATTCACGATGTAGCGCATGCGCTGCGCGGCGTCCGGCGCGTACTTGCTGTTCGGGAAGCGGTCCACCACGACCTTGAACGCGTCGTACGACTCGCGCAGCGATTTCGGATCGCGTTCGCTCATGTCCTGGCCCGAGAAGCGGCCGAACAGACCGAGGTCGTCGTTGAAGTGGATCATGCCCTTCAGGTAATACGCGTAGGCGATGTCCGGGTGATCCGGGTGCAGCTGGATGAAGCGGTCGATGGCCTGGTCGGCGGCGGCGTTTTCGTTGTCTTTCCAGTTGCAGTACGCGACGTTGATCTGCGCCTGCTGCGCGAAGTGGCCGAACGGGTCGCGGCCTTCGAGCAGCTCGAAATACTTCGCGCATTTGCCCCAGTCACCACCGGTCAAGGCGTCGTTCGCCTCCGTATATAATTTGTTGTTATTCCACGTTGCCGTTTCGTCGGTCTTCTCCGGCAGGCCGTGGCAAGCCGCAACAGCGACGACGGCCGCGGCGCACGCAATGTATCCGGCCACTTTCCGGGCCGCCTTCTTGATGGCCGCCAAATTGATCGCCGCTTCAGTGATGGTGTTCAAGGCTCGCATTTTCCAGTCTAGCTTTACGTCCAGGTGACCCAGATTCAATGACCCGCTCAAATACTCCAGGCACCGCAGGCGCCGGGAATAGCAACAAAGATTATAGCGTAAGCGCCGACCCGGCCGACGCGTTGGGCGTCGATTCCCTCGATGACGATTTCGCCGGCGACGCGCTCGCCGAAAGCGGTCCGCAATGCTCCGAGGCCACGGCTGCGCCCGTGCCCGTGCGCGCGGCCGACGAAGCGCCGCGCAGCGTCGTGGTGCCCGACGAACTGGCCGGCGAGCGCCTCGACAAGGTGCTCGCCAAAGTGTTCCCGGAGTTCTCGCGCAGCCGTCTGCAAAGCTGGATCGAGGCGCAGCGGGTGCGAGTCGACGGCAAGCCGGCGAAGATCCGCCAGCCGGTGCCGCTCGGCGCCACGATCGAGCTCGTGCCCGATCTGCTGCCCGAGCAGCTCGCGTTCACGCCCGAGCCGGTGCCGCTCGAGATCGTCTACGAGGACGACACGCTGGTCGTCATCAACAAGCCGGCCGGCATGGTCGTGCATCCGGCGGCCGGCAACTGGAGCGGCACCGTGCTGAACGGACTGCTGCACCGCTATGGCGAGGCCGCGGCGGGTCTGCCGCGCGCGGGCATCGTGCACCGGCTCGACAAGGAGACCTCGGGGCTGATGGTGGTCGCGCGCACACTCGAGGCGCAGACCGACCTCGTGCGTCAGTTGCAGGCGCGCACGGTCAAGCGCCGCTACCTCGCGCTCGTGTGGGGCAACATGCCCGACGAAGGCACGATCGACGCGCCGATCGGCCGCGACCCGCGCGAGCGCACGCGCATGGCCGTGGTGACGGGCGCGGCAGGCAAGCCGGCGCGCACGCATTTCCGGCGCGTGGCCGCGGCGATCTGGCAGCGTCAGCCGGTCACGGCGATCCACTGCGATCTGGAGACCGGCCGCACGCATCAGATTCGCGTGCATTGCGCGCATATCGGTCATCCGCTGCTCGGAGACCCGGTGTACGGACGCGCGCGCGGCAAGCGCTCGGTCACGCCGCTGCCGGACGGCTTCGCGCGCCAGGCGCTGCACGCGTGGCGGCTCGGCCTGATCCATCCGAAGACCGGCCGCTCGATGCAATGGCGCGCCGACGTGCCGGCCGACATCGAGGCGTTGTCGGCAGCGCTCGGCCTGGGTCGCGACGACGCGGGCGAGTTCGACGACGCGTATGCCGAGGACGAGGACTACGGTGCATCGTTCGACGACGGCGCGTACGATGAAGACAGCGACCACGACGAGGACGACCACGCATGAGCGCCAATCTGCCGGAGCTGGGTTTTGCCGATGTCGTGCAACCCGCATGGAACGTCTCGCCGCGCGTGCGCGCGCTCGTGACCACGCGCGACGGCGGCGTCAGCGACTCGCCGTTCGGCCGCTGGCGCGACGGCGCCGACCAGCCCGGCGGGCTGAACCTGGGCCTGAAGACCGGCGATGATCCGGCCGCGGTCGCGAGCAATCGCGCACGGCTCGTCGCGCTGACCGGTGTTCGCGAAACCGCGTGGCTCGAACAGATTCACGGCGCCGGCATCGTGCGCGCCGAGGACGCGGTCGCGCACGCGCGCGAGCACGGCGCGGCGCCGCCGCGCGCCGACGCGAGCGTCACCGATCGCGCGGGCGTCGCGTGCGTCGTCATGGTGGCCGATTGCATGCCGGTGCTGTTGTGCGACGAAGCGGGGCGCGCGGTCGGCGCCGCGCATGCCGGCTGGCGCGGACTCGCGGCAGGCATCGTCGAGCAGACTGCCGCGCGGGTCGCGGCACTGGCGGGCGTGCCGGCCGCCGAGTTGCATGCGTACCTCGGACCGTCGATCGGGCCCGACGCATTCGAAGTCGGTCCAGACGTGCGTGACGCCTTCATGACTGATGTCGACGGCGCACAACGCGATGCGATCGCGAAGGCGTTCGTCGCGCATCCCGCGAATGCCGGCAAATATCTCGCCGATCTGCCGGCGCTGGCGCGCCTGCGCCTGCAGCGGCTCGGCCTTACGCGTATCGGCGGCGGCGATCTGTGCACGGTCACGCTGCGCGAGCGCTTTTATTCGTATCGCCGTGACCGCGAAACCGGCCGTATGGCCGCGTTGATCTGGATCGACGAACAGGCGCAATCGATTGCCGATTAATTCGGGGTGGCGCGCGCGCATCTCGTCATATTTTTAAAATCGAACGGTTGCTTATTTTGCGTGAATGCGCACCGGTTCGAGCTTCACGAATGGCACTGCAGACCCGTCACTGAAGGCCTTGCCCGGCCTTCAGACACATTTTTTGTTGCACTGCCGGAAGGATTGCCGATAGCGCGAATTCCCCGCCTGCTCTGTGGGCGACCGAACGAATAAATATGCTTAAGTACCATGCGCCGCAGGACTTTTTTCGATTGGCGTGCGGCATGGAACATTTATTCGCAAAAGCGCGATTTGCCATACAGGGAAAACGATAATTAAAAAAATATCGCACTGCGGCAAAATCGGGAGCAAGCATTGACATGCCTTGTGATGGGGAGCAAGAATGTTCCTTCTAAGCTCCTCCTCGTTCATGGGACAGGGTGTGACGAAGTCGCGAGCAATCGCTCCGTGCGCACGAACCTGCCTCTCAACCCGTCCGCAAGGACTTACCGGTCAAAAGCAGGCATGGCAGCATCTCATTCCTCAGCTTCCCCCAGCACGGACTCCTCGAAGGAGCAGACGCAGCAGGCCGGTACGAGCGGTGCATCGTCAGCCGCAGGCATGCAGCAATTTCTCGACGCCTGGATGAACGCCTGGCGTTCGTTCGGCGCTCAGCCCAATGGCGCGGCATTCCAGATGCCTTCAATGCCGCAGATGCCGGACCTCGCGCAGATCACGGCGGGCTTTCCGCAAATCCCGGCATTTCCCGGCATGCCCGACTTCAGCAAGTTGGCCGCCGGCGCGCTGCCGGGGTTGAGCATTCCCACCGCCGCGATTCCGCCCGAGCGTTTGCAGAAGCTGCAAACCGACTATTCGCGCGAGGCGATGGAACTGATCCAGCAGGCCACCACCTCGGCGATCAAGGCGCCCGAGCTCAAGGACCGGCGCTTTAGCGCGGACGCCTGGAGCCAGGCGCCGGCTTACGCGTTCACCGCCGCGTGGTATCTGCTGAACGCGCGCTATTTGCAGCAGATGGTCGACGCGCTCGATACCCAGCCGAAAACCCGCGAGCGCATTCGCTTCGCGGTCCAGCAGTGGACCGCGGCGGCCTCGCCGAGCAACTTCTTCGCGCTGAATCCCGAAGCGCAGAAAACGCTGCTCGACAGCAAGGGCGAGAGCCTGCGCCAGGGCGTGATGAACCTGCTCGGCGACATGCAGCGCGGCAAGATTTCCCAAACCGACGAATCGCGTTTCACGGTCGGCGAGAACCTCGCGAACACCGAAGGCTCGGTCGTGTTCGAGAACGATCTGCTGCAGCTGATCCAGTACAAGCCACGCACGGCGGCCGTGCGCGAGCGGCCGCTCCTCATCGTGCCGCCGTGCATCAACAAGTACTACATCCTCGACCTGCAGCCTGAAAACTCGCTGGTCGCGCACGCGCTCGATTCGGGCCACCAGGTGTTCCTGATTTCGTGGCGCAACGCGGATCAGTCGATCGCGCACAAGACGTGGGACGACTACATCGGCGAGGGCGTGCTCACTTCGATCGACACAGTGCGCCAGATCAGCGGCCGCGAGCAGATCAATACCCTTGGCTTCTGCATCGGCGGCACATTGCTCGCCACCGCGCTCGCGGTGGCCGCGGCGCGCGGCGAACATCCGGCCGCGTCGATGACGCTGCTCACCGCGATGCTCGACTTCTCCGACACGGGCGTGCTCGACGTCTTCGTCGACGAGGCGCACGTGCAGATGCGCGAGCAGACCATCGGCGGCAAGAACGGTGCGCCGCCCGGGCTGATGCGCGGCATCGAATTCGCGAACACGTTCTCGTTCCTGCGCCCGAACGACCTCGTGTGGAACTACGTCGTCGATAACTATCTGAAGGGCCGCACGCCGGTGCCGTTCGACCTGCTGTACTGGAACAGCGACTCGACCAATGTGCCGGGGCCGATGTACGTCTGGTATCTGCGCAACACGTATCTCGAGAACAAGCTGCGCGAGCCGGGTGCGCTGACCACCTGCGGCGAGCCGATCGATCTGTCGAAAATCGACGTGCCGACCTTTATTTACGGTTCGCGCGAAGACCATATCGTGCCGTGGCAAACCGCGTATGCGTCCGCGCCGCTGCTCTCCGGGCCGCTGAAGTTCGTGCTCGGCGCGTCGGGTCATATCGCCGGCGTGATCAATCCGCCCGCGAAGAAAAAGCGCAGTTTCTGGAAGCTCGAGAGCGACGCGAAGACGCTGCCCGCAAGCGCGGACGAATGGTTCGACGCGGCGACAGAAGTGCCCGGCAGCTGGTGGCCCGAATGGACCGAGTGGCTCGATCAGTACGGCGGCAAGAAGGTGAAGCCGCGCGCCACGCTGGGCTCCGACGAATTCCCGGTCATCGAGCCGGCGCCGGGCCGCTATGTGCGGCAACGGGAGTAGGTTTCACGCACGGGCTCGACGCGCGCGTCCGAAGTTGCTGCGCAGTCGGCCGGTGCATAGGTGTTTGGCAGGTGAATGAGCGTCTGGTTGATGAAGGCGTGAGAGCAACGCAAGTTGCAACGCAATTTTTAACGTAACGGGCTGCGGCGCAGTTTGCCGGGATGCCCTGAGGATATGGAAATGACTGATGTTGTGATCGTATCGGCCGCTCGTACTGCAGTGGGCAAGTTTGGTGGGTCGCTGGCGAAGGTTGCCGCACCTGAACTCGGAGCGATCGCGGTGCGCGCCGTACTCGAACGGGCAGGCGTGAAGCCGGAACAGGTGAGCGAGGTTATCCTGGGCCAGGTGCTGACGGCGGGCTCCGGTCAGAACCCCGCGCGTCAGGCGCTGATCAAGGCGGGTTTGCCGTCGGCCGTGCCGGGCATGACGATCAACAAGGTTTGCGGCTCCGGTCTGAAGGCCGTGATGCTCGCGGCCAACGCGATCATCGCCGGTGATGCGGACATCGTCGTCGCAGGCGGCCAGGAAAACATGAGCGCCGCGCCGCACGTGTTGCCGGGTTCGCGCGATGGTTTCCGCATGGGCGACGCGAAGCTGATCGACTCGATGATCGTCGACGGCCTGTGGGATGTGTACAACCAGTACCACATGGGCGTGACGGCTGAGAACGTCGCGAAGGAACACGGCATCACGCGCGAACAGCAGGACGCGTTCGCGGCGCTGTCGCAGAACAAGGCGGAAGCCGCGCAGAAGTCGGGGCGCTTCAACGACGAAATCGTGCCGGTCGAGATTCCGCAGCGCAAGGGCGAACCGCTGCGCTTTGCCACCGACGAATTCGTGCGTCACGGCGTGACGGCGGAATCGCTCGCGGGCCTGAAGCCGGCGTTCTCGAAGGAAGGCACGGTCACGGCGGCGAATGCGTCGGGCCTGAACGACGGCGCGGCCGCGGTGCTCGTGATGTCGCTGAAAAAAGCGGAAGCGCTCGGCCTCACGCCGCTCGCGCGCATCAAGGCGTACGCGAATGCGGGTGTCGATCCGAAGGTGATGGGCATGGGCCCGGTGCCGGCTTCGCGCCGCTGCCTCGAGCGCGCGGGCTGGACGCCGGCCGACCTCGATCTGATGGAAATCAACGAAGCGTTTGCCGCACAGGCGCTCGCCGTGCACAAGCAGATGGGCTGGGACACGTCGAAGATCAACGTGAACGGCGGCGCGATTGCGATCGGCCACCCGATCGGCGCGTCCGGCTGCCGGATTCTCGTTACGCTGCTGCACGAAATGCAGAAGCGCGATGCGAAGAAGGGGCTGGCGTCGTTGTGTATCGGCGGCGGCATGGGTGTCGCGCTCGCGGTCGAGCGAGTTTAAAGTACGCTGGGTACGCCGCGCGCGATCGCGACCGTTCGCGCGCGGCCTTCGCCGGCACAGGCATCTGGCCGCGCCGCACGCCAACTGGCGGTGCGGCGCGCTGCAACAGATGACTCGTGTCGGCAGCGCGCGTTGCCAGACGGTCGCCCGGCGGCAACGTGAACCGGCATCAGGCCAGGCACGAGGCCGCCGGCAGGCGCCTCGACAACGATAACGGAGTGTGGTTTATGACACAGCGAATTGCGTACGTAACGGGCGGCATGGGCGGCATCGGCACCAGCATCTGCCAGCGTCTGCACAAGGAAGGCTTCAAGGTGATCGCGGGCTGCGGCCCGAATTCGCCGCGCCGTGCGAAGTGGCTCGACGAGCAGAAGGCGCTTGGCTTCGACTTTGTCGCCTCCGAGGGTAACGTGGGCGACTGGGAGTCGACCAAGGCCGCGTTCGACAAGGTCAAGGCCGAAGTCGGCGAGATCGACGTGCTGGTCAATAATGCCGGCATCACGCGCGACGTTGTGTTCCGCAAGATGACGCACGAAGATTGGACCGCGGTGATCGACACCAACCTGACGAGCCTGTTCAACGTCACCAAGCAGGTGATCGACGGCATGGTCGAGCGTGGCTTTGGCCGCGTGATCAACATTTCGTCGGTGAACGGCCAGAAGGGCCAGTTCGGCCAAACCAATTATTCGACGGCGAAGGCAGGCATCCACGGCTTTACGATGTCGCTCGCGCAGGAAGTCGCGACCAAGGGCGTGACCGTCAACACCGTGTCGCCGGGCTACATCGGCACCGACATGGTCAAGGCCATCCGCCCGGACGTGCTGGAAAAAATCGTCGCGACGATTCCGGTGCGCCGCCTCGGTCAGCCGGACGAAATCGGCTCGATCGTCGCATGGCTCGCGTCGGACGAATCGGGCTTCGCCACCGGCGCGGATTTTTCGCTGAATGGCGGCTTGCATATGGGCTGAGCTATCGGCGCGCCGGACCGGAAGGCGGCGCGCTTCGGCTCAGATGGTTTCGCCGGCGTCCCGGCTGCGCAATCGATTCGATCGCACAGCCCGGACGCCGTTTCCGCGTTTGCTTAACTCGAGCTTAAAGGCGTTACATGACTACTACTACAAAGAAAACGGCCGAACGACTGATCAAGAAATATCCGAATCGTCGGCTCTACGACACGGAGACGAGCACCTACATCACGCTGACTGATGTGAAGCAGCTCGTGCTCGATCAGGAAGATTTCAAGGTGATCGATGCCAAGAGCAACGAGGACCTCACGCGTTCGATCCTGCTGCAGATCATTCTCGAAGAGGAGAGCGGCGGCCTGCCGATGTTCTCTTCTTCGATGCTGTCGCAGATCATCCGGTTCTACGGTCATGCGATGCAGGGCATGATGGGCACGTATCTGGAAAAGAACATCCAGGCCTTCATCGACATTCAGGCGAAGCTCGCCGACCAGTCGAAGAATCTGTATGAAGGCAAGGCGATGAACCCTGAAGTCTGGTCGCAGTTCATGAACATGCAGGCGCCGATGATGCAGGGCATGATGACCAGCTATATCGAGCAATCGAAGAACATGTTCGTGCAAATGCAGGAGCAGATGCAGAACCAGGCGAAGACCATGTTCGCCACGTTCCCGTTCACGCCGGGCGGCGCGGTCAATGCGAACAACGCGAGCAATGCGCCCGCTACGCCACAGGGCAATCCGGAGCCGGAAAAGAAGTGAGCGAGTGAATGGCGGCGAGATCCGCTCGGTTCGACCGGGGCTTCCGGGTAGCCCGCGGACGCGCAGCCGGCCTTCATAGCTGCAGCGGCATCGCGCGACCTGGCTGAGCGAGCTACTGGCCGTCGGCGTACCGTTGGCATCCGGCTGCTGCGTTGCCAATCTCCCAGATGGCTCGCAGGAGTGCGCAGCCACCGGCGCGCTACAATATCGGCCCGCGCGTGGGGACGCTTTTCCGTCGGAACCGGATTCAGGCCGCGGTCTAAGGTCCGTCGCGCCCCTCTGCCGGCACATCGCTGCTAGCGCCGTTATCGTTTTCCTTCCGCTGACCCGCCTTATGTTTCAGACCGTCTCCCCGATCGCGTCCGAGTCTTCCGTTGCGAAGGCCGCACGGATCGTTCTTCGCTGATCCGCCGTTCACCCATATTCTCATGAGCCGGCTGTTTCTCGCCCCAATGGAAGGGCTTGCGGACTACGTACTGCGCGACGTGCTGACCAGCGCGGGCGCTTTCGACGGCTGCGTGTCCGAGTTCATCCGCATCACGGGCTCGATGCTGCCCACGCGCGTCTATGAGCGCGAGGCGCCCGAGATCCTGCACGCGAGCGTGACCGCCAGCGGCACGCCGATGGTGATCCAGCTGCTCGGCAGCGATCCCGAGTGGATGGCACGCAATGCCGCGTACGCCGCCACGCTGTCGCCGTACGGTATCGACCTGAACTTCGGCTGTCCCGCCAAAGTCGTCAATCAGCATGGCGGCGGCGCGATGCTGCTCGCGACCCCGAAGCTGCTGAACCAGATCGTCTCTGCCGTGCGCGCCGCGGTGCCGGCCGATATCGCGGTGACGGCAAAAATGCGCCTCGGCGTGTCCGACACGTCGCGGGCGATCGAATGCGCGCAGGCGCTGGTGGACGGCGGCGCGGCCTCGCTCGTCGTGCATGCGCGCACGCGCGACGACCGCTACCGGCCGCCCGCCCACTGGGAGTGGGTCGCGCGCATCGACGACGCCGTCGATGTGCCCGTCATCGCGAACGGCGAGGTCTGGACGGTCGCCGACTGGCAGCGTTGCCGCTCTGTCAGCGGCTGCGCGGACGTGATGATCGGCCGCGGCGCGGTGTCGGACCCGTTCCTCGCGCAGCGAATTCGCGGGCGCATGGACCCGTGCCCGTCGGCCGGCGAATGGCCGCAGGTGCTGGGTTCGATCGCCGGCTATCTGAACAAGCTGCGGGCGCACGGTTCACTGACCCATGAGCACGGCCGCGTCAAGCAGTGGCTCAGCTACCTGCAGCGGACCTGGCCGCAAGCGGCCGAGCTGCATGCGGCGATCCGGCGAGTGCAGGACTCTGACGAAATTCTTACGGTGATCGGCCAGGCGCTGGCGGCCGCAGGCGCGTCGGCGCCGACGCGTGAGCACGTTTTGAGCGCCGAAAACAGCGAGCTGAATCAACCCGATCCTGCCGAACTGATCCCCGTTTGAAGACTAGAATTCAAAGACTTACGAGCGGTGGCGGTGGCGAACCGCTACAATTCACGGTTTAACGTCTTCAAGCGGTTCCCCATGTCTTCCACCCCCTCGAACGCTCCGGCCGCGCCGGGCGCCACGCCGAAAGTCGGCTTCGTTTCCCTCGGCTGCCCCAAGGCCCTCGTCGATTCCGAGCAGATCATCACGCAGCTGCGCGCCGAAGGCTACGAAATCTCCGGTACCTATGACGGCGCGGACCTCGTGGTCGTCAACACCTGCGGTTTCATCGACGAAGCTGTGCAGGAAAGCCTCGACGCGATCGGCGAAGCGCTCAACGAAAACGGCAAGGTGATCGTCACCGGCTGCCTCGGCGCGAAGAAAAGCGCGAGCGGTTCCGGGCTGATCGAGGAAGTGCATCCGAAGGTGCTCGCGGTGACCGGCCCGCACGCGGTCGGCGAGGTGATGCAGGCGGTGCACAGCCATCTGCCGAAGCCGCACGATCCGTTCGTCGATCTTGTGCCTGCCGCCGGCGTCAAGCTCACGCCGCGCCACTACGCGTATCTGAAGATTTCCGAAGGCTGCAATCATCGCTGCACGTTCTGCATCATCCCGTCGATGCGCGGCGATCTGGTGTCGCGTCCGGTCGCCGAAGTGATGCTCGAAGCGGAGAACCTGTTCAAGTCCGGTGTGAAAGAACTGCTCGTGATTTCGCAGGACACGAGCGCATACGGCGTCGACGTCAAATACCGCACCGGGTTCTGGAACGGCAAGCCGATCAAGACGCGCATGACGGATCTGGTCGCCGCGCTCGGCGAACTCGCCGCGCAATACGGCGCGTGGGTGCGTCTGCATTACGTGTATCCGTACCCGAGCGTCGACGAAGTGATTCCGATGATGGCCGCGGGTCCGTACAAGGGTCACGTGCTGCCGTATCTCGACGTGCCGTTCCAGCACGCGCATCCGGAAGTGCTCAAGCGCATGAAGCGCCCGGCCAACGCGGAGAAGGTGATGGAGCGCGTGAAGGCGTGGCGCGAGATCTGCCCGGATCTGACGATCCGCAGCACGTTCATCGCCGGCTTTCCGGGCGAGACCGAAGAGCAGTTCGAGACGCTGCTCGATTTCATCCGCGAGGCGGAGCTCGATCGCGTCGGCTGCTTCGCGTATTCGCCGGTCGAAGGCGCGAGCGCGAACGAACTCGACGGCGCATTGCCCGACGAAGTGCGTGAGGAACGTCGCGCCCGTTTCATGGAAGTGGCCGAGCAGGTGTCGGCGAAGCGCATCGCGAGGAAGGTCGGCAAGACGCTGAAGGTGCTGGTCGACGAGATCAACGCGGACGGCGGCATCGGCCGCACCGCGGCGGATGCGCCGGAGATCGACGGCGTCGTCTATATCGCGCCGTCCACCAAGGCGTCGAAGCGCTACAAGGTCGGCGATTTCGTGTCGGTGAAGATCACTGGCGCGGACGGCCACGATTTGTGGGGCGAGGTCTAAGCGATGACGCCCGGCGCGGCCGCACGGCCTGAAGCTCAAACACCGGACATCCTCGCGCTCGGCGAGGCGATGATCGAATTCAACCAGTCGGCGAAGGATCAGCCGAACTACTTGCAAGGCTTCGGCGGCGACACGTCGAACTTCTGCATCGCGGCCGCGCGCCAGGGTGCGAGGACCGGCTTTGTATCGGCGGTCGGCGCCGATCATTTCGGACGCCTGCTGGTCGACCTGTGGGAGCGCGAGCAGGTCGACACGTCGTTCGTGCGTATCGATGCGCAAGCGTCGACAGGCGTCTATTTCGTATCCCACGGTCCCAACGGCCACGCGTTCGACTATCTGCGCGCGGGCTCGGCGGCGAGCCGCTATGCGCCCGCCGATCTGCCGCGCGACGCGCTCGCGGCGGCGAAGGTCATCCATCTGTCCGGCATCAGTCTCGCGATCAGCGTCAGCGCTTGCGACGCCGCGCTCGAGGCGATCGCGCATGCGCGCGCGAATGGCGTGCGCGTGAGCTTCGACACCAATCTGCGTCTGAAGCTGTGGCCGCTCGCGCGGGCGCGCGCGGTGATGCTCGAGGCGATCCGCCAGACCGACATCTGCCTGCCGAGCTGGGACGACGTCACCGAACTGACCGGGCTGACCGGCTGCGACGAAATCGTCGATTTTCTGCTGTCGCACGGGCCGAGCGTGGTTGCGCTGAAGCTCGGCAAGGACGGCTCGTATATTGCGACATCTAACGAACGACGCGTCGTGCCGGGTTACGTCGTCGATGCGGTCGATGCGACCGGCGCCGGCGACTGCTTCGGCGGCGCATTCATCGCGCGCATCGTTGCGGGCGACGATCC
Source organism: Paraburkholderia sp. JPY465 (assembly GCF_050436725.1). Lineage (NCBI taxonomy): Bacteria > Pseudomonadati > Pseudomonadota > Betaproteobacteria > Burkholderiales > Burkholderiaceae > Paraburkholderia > Paraburkholderia sp. JPY465. The sequence continues at coordinate 1,527,524 of NZ_JBNDMT010000003.1, read as the reverse complement.
ATTTGCGGCCGCGCGCTACGCGAACGTCGCCGCCGCGCTGTCGACGCAAGGTTATGGCGCGGTCGCGCCGATCCCGTCGCGCGAGACCGTCGAGCGGCTGCTGGCAGGCTAGATATTACGTAAGCCGCGCGCGGCGCAGCATGGCCCGCGTTGGCGCAATCATCCAGGCGAACTGGAGACAACAGGAGGGGCAAGCGATGCAACGGGACGTAGTGGTGGTAAGCGGTGTGCGCACGGCAATCGGCACGTTCGGCGGCAGCCTGAAGGATTTTGCCCCGACCGATCTCGGCGCGCGCGTCGTGCGCGCAGTGCTGGAGCGCGCGAGCGTGTCGGGCGATGAAGTCGGGCACGTCGTGTTCGGCAACGTCGTGCACACCGAGCCGAAAGACATGTATCTCGCGCGCGTCGCGGCGATCAACGGCGGGGTCGCGCAGCATACGCCCGCGCTGACAGTGAACCGGCTGTGCGGCTCGGGCTTGCAGGCCATCGTGTCGGCCGCGCAAAGCGTGCTGCTCGGCGATGCCGATATCGCGATCGGCGGCGGCGCCGAAAACATGAGCCGCGCGCCGTACTCGATGCCGGCCGCGCGCTTCGGTCAGCGCATGGGCGATGCGCGTCTGGTCGACATGATGGTCGGCGCGCTCAACGATCCGTTCCAGTCGATCCATATGGGCGTGACCGCCGAGAACGTCGCGCGCAAGTACGACATCTCGCGCGACGCGCAGGACGCGCTCGCGCTCGAATCGCACCGTCGCGCGGCCCACGCGATCACGAGCGGCTACTTCAAGGAACAGATTCTGCCGATCACGCTTGCATCGAAGAAGGGCGACATCGTATTCGACACTGACGAGCACGCGCGGCTGAACGCAACCGCGGACGACTTCGCGAAGCTCAAGCCGGTGTTCGTGAAGGAGAACGGCACGGTGACGGCGGGCAACGCGTCGGGCATCAACGACGCGGCCGCGGCCGTCGTGCTGATGGAGCGCAGTGTCGCCGAGCGGCGCGGCGTGAAGCCGTTGGCGCGGCTCGTGTCGTACGCGCATGCGGGCGTCGATCCGGCGTATATGGGCATCGGGCCGGTGCCGGCGAGCCGCAAGGCGCTCGAGCGGGCAGGTCTGACGGTCGCCGATCTCGACGTGATCGAGGCCAACGAGGCATTCGCCGCGCAGGCCTGCGCGGTCAGCAAGGAGCTCGGTCTCGATCCGGCCAAGGTCAATCCGAATGGCTCGGGCATTTCGCTCGGCCATCCGATTGGCGCGACCGGCGCGCTGATCACCGTGAAGGCGCTGTACGAGCTGCAGCGCATCGGCGGGCGCTATGCGCTCGTCACGATGTGCATCGGCGGCGGCCAGGGCATCGCGGCGGTTTTCGAGCGTCTGTGACCGCGCACGGCAGGCCGGCCCGGCATAGGTAGCAAGCAGGAACCAGCAAAGGATCGACAGGATGCGGGAAGCGAAAGTGACGAAGGGTTCGGTAACGCGCGCGTTGCGTCAGCGCGCCGGCGTGGCGGCAAGCGCCGTCGCGCTGCTGTGTGCCGGCACGGTGCTGTGGATGCCGTCGCAGGCGTGGGCGGAAAGCGATGCGGTCAAGGAGCTGGCCGCGCCGCCGCCGATCCAGCTGCCGCTGAAACCGAGCCCCGAGTTCGCGAAGTTTCCGCACTACGTGGGCACGCTCGGCGCGCGGCCGATCGTGCTGCGGCTCGGGCCCAAGACCGACGATCCTTCCGGTGTGCACGGCGAGTATCAGTACACCGATAACGGCGAGGTGATCCTGATCGCGGGCGACCGCGTCGGCGATACGCTCGAAGTCGAGGAATCGAACGACGGCACGCATATCACCGGCAACTGGGTCGGCAAGTTCGCGGCGGACGGCTCGCTCGAAGGCGACCGCATGAACGTCGACGATTCGAACCCGCAGGAATTCAATCTGAAGCCCCTGGCGGCGGGGCAGGCGGTACCGGCGGCCGGTTCGGCCGGCGCGGCGGCCAAGGCGGCCATCCCAACTCCGCAGCCGGCTGCTGCGAACGGCGCAGTGGCGGCTCCGGAGCCGGCATCCGCTGCCGGCGGGCACCCGGTGGGCGGCGTCAGCAACCTGCAAACCGGCGACTGATGCGTACGCACGCCGGGCATCTTGAGTCGCGCGGCGCGGCCGTTGCTTCAGGCCCGCTTCTCCGTGTTTTTCATCGAGCTCTACATGACTGAATCCAAACCCAAACACCGCCTGCAGACCCGCATCGTGCGTGCCGAGGACGACATCACGCCGGGCTTCGAATCGTTTTCGACGCCGGTCACGCGGGCGTCGACGGTGGTGTTCCCCGATCTCGCGGCGATGCGCGCGCTCGACTGGAAAAACGACGCGCAATGGCGCTACGGCCTGCATGCGACACCGACGCAGATCGCGCTCGCGCAACGCCTTGCCGCGATCGAGGGCGGCAAACATGCGCTGCTGCAGCCGTCGGGGCTGTCGTCTATATCCAACGTCTACTTCGGCCTCGTGAAGGCCGGCGACGACGTGCTGATCCCCGATAACGTCTATTCGCCGAACCGCGACCACGGCGACTGGCTCGCGCGCGATTTCGGCATCACGGCGCGTTACTACGATCCGCTGATCGGTGCGGACATTGCCAGGCTGATCCAGCCGAACACGCGCCTGATCTGGATCGAAGCGCCCGGCTCGGTGACGATGGAAGTGCCCGACGTGCCGGCCATCACGGCGGCGGCGCGCGCGCGCAACGTCTTCACCGCGATCGACAACACATGGTCTGCCGGCCTCGCGTTCCGGCCGTTCGACCACGGCGTCGATATCTCGGTGCAGGCGCTGACCAAGTACCAGTCGGGCGGCGGCGACGTGCTGATGGGCGCGACGATCACGGTCGACCGCGACGTGCATGTGAAGCTGAAGGCGGCGCGTATGCGCATGGGCATCGGGGTGTCCTCGGACGACTGCTCGCTGATCCTGCGCAGCCTGCCGAGCATGCAACTGCGTTTTGCTCAGCACGATCGCGCGGCGCTGTCGCTCGCGGCGTGGTTGAAGAACCGGCCGGAAATCGTCGCGGTGCTGCATCCGGCGCTCGCCGACTGTCCGGGGCACGAAGTGTACAAGCGTGATTTCACCGGCGCGGGCGGCCTGTTCTCGGTCGTGTTCGACGAGCGATACGGCGCGGCGCAGATCGACATGTTCTGCGAATCGCTCGAACTGTTTTCGCTCGGCTGGAGCTGGGGCGGCGCGCATAGCCTCGCGATGCCGTACGACATCGCGTCGATGCGCACGGCGGCTGAGTGGCCGCACCGCGGCACGCTGGTGCGTTTCTATATCGGTCTGGAAGACGAGGCTGATCTGCGGGCGGATATCGAGCAGAGCCTCGCTAAGCTCGCTTAATACGCGTCAGCCTGTTCGACACGTTGTCCGAGAAGCCCGTCGGGATGCGTTCCCGGCGGGCTTTTTTGTTGCCCGGAGTATCGAGCGGATCTGACCGTTTGGCCGAATGTTCGATGCGGGTGCGCGACGCTACGATCGTGTGCTTGCCGAATAACGTTGCCGCGCTCGGGGAGGGGCTTCGATGAATCTTTTCTTCTGGGTGTTGCTGAATCTCGCGGTGCCGATTGTTGGGCCGATTTTTACGCTTGCGCTCGTTGCGCCCGCGTATGGCTGGCGCATTGCCCCACGGCCGTGATGGCATGCTTGCTCAAGGTGCGGCAGGATGGCTTCGTCACCGCTCTCGATGACAGGCAGACCGAGTCCATGGTTGGCGCGCTTTCACGTGGGGCGATAAGCGCGTCGATTTTCACGATCTGCCTGGCGGCGTTTCTGTTCGCGGCCCTACACATTTACCTCTTATGAAACAATTTATCCTGTCGTTGGAAATAGGCAAAAATCACGACCGCATCATGAAGGGCGTGTTGATCTTCAACGTCCTGATTTCCATCGGCATGTTCGCCCTGTTTCTGCCGGCCATTTTCAACCGATAACAACACGGTTCGCGCATTTCGCCAACGCGTCGGCCGTGGTGCCGACGCGATAACGAGCCCCTCGAGCACCAGCCTCAAAACAACCGCAGCAACCCGTCCAGTCCAACGAAATTGAACGACACGCTGGCTGCTTCGCGCACCACCGGCTTCGCGCGGAATGCAACGGAAAGTCCCGCTTCGGCCATCATTTTCAGGTCGTTCGAGCCGTCACCCATCGCAATGGCGCGCGAAGGCTCGATCCCGAGCGTCGCGCAGGTTTCGCGCAGCGTGCGCGCTTTCACGTCGGCATTGACGATCTCGCCAATCACGTTGCCGGTCAGCTTGCCGTCCACAATTTCAAGCGTATTCGCACGCGTGAAATCGAGGCCGAGGCGCGCCTTCAGCTTCGCGGTGAAGAACGTGAAGCCGCCCGACACGAGCAGCGTTTTCAGGCCCGCCTGTTTCGCGCCGGCGAGCATGCGTTCGGCGCCCGGCGACAACTGCAGCCGCTCTTCGTACACGCGTTCGAGCGCGCTGGCGTCGAGCCCCTTGAGCAGCGCGACGCGGCGCGTCAGGCTTTCGTTGAAGTCCTTGATCTCGCCGCGCATCGCAGCCTCCGTGATCGCCGCGACTTCGGCTTTGAGCCCGCAGAAATCGGCGATTTCATCGATGCACTCGATCGTGATCAGCGTCGAATCCATGTCCATCGCGACGAGTCCGAAGTCGCGCAACTGGCGGCCGGCTTCGACAAACGCGTAGTCGAGTTGATGCGTGTAGCAATACGCTTCGACGTCGGCGCGTTGCGCGAGGGTCGCGCCGGCGATGCGAATCGCGTTCTCGTCGATGACGGCGGGTTGCGAGCCGCGCGCGAGCGCGACGAGTGTTTTGTGGTGGTCGGCGGAAAGGGGGGCGACGCTTTGAATGACGAGGTTCATGGACGACCAGTGACGCGGGAAGAAAGAGGCGCGTGGCGCGCGGAAAATCCCGCTATTGTATCGGTTCCGTTCGCCGCGCCGTCGCGGGCGGCCGTAGCGGGCGGGTTGGCCGTGCGCTCCGGCAGTGCACAGTTCATACTGACGCATCGAATCGTGTGGCGCAGTCGTCGTCAGGTTGATTGAAGTCGGCGGTCTGCGTATCGCCGTAACGGAACAGACCGAACAAATACGGTCACACGAACCCGCCACATCACAGGCGCAACAAGACGCCCCACGGAGACAACGCATGACCCCGGCAACCGCCAGCGACGCTTCCTCCCTTGCCCGCGACTTCGATCTGCGTCATCTAAGTTCCGCGTTCTACGCCGATCCCTATCCGGTCTATCGCGCACTGCGCACCTATGAGCCGATCCGCCGCATGCCCGACGGCTCGCTGTTCCTGACGCGCTTTCGCGACGTCCAGGCGGTCTACCGCGACCCGAAGACCTTCAGTTCCGACAAGACCGTCGAGTTCCGCCCGAAATACGGCGACTCGCCGCTTTACGCGCATCACACCACGAGCCTCGTGTTCAACGATCCACCGCGCCATACTCGCGTGCGCAAGCTGATCGCCGGCGCACTGACCGCGCGCGCGCGATCGCGGCGATGGAGCCCGCGTTGATCCGGCTCGTCGACGACCTGCTCGATGCGGCCGCGCAGCGCAGGCGGTTCGATCTGATCGGCGAGTTCGCGTCGGCGATTCCGGTCGAGGTCATCGGCAATCTGCTCGACGTGCCGCACGACGAACGCGCGCCGCTGCGAGACTGGTCGCTCGCGATACTCGGCGCGCTCGAGCCGTCGCTGAGCGGCGACGCGCAGTTCGAGCGCGGCAATCGCGCGGTCAGCGAATTCGTCGACTATCTGCGCGGCCTCGTCGCACGCCGCCGCCGCGAGCCCGGCGATCCGCAGCACGACGTGCTGACGCGGCTGATTCAGGGCGAGGGCCCGCACGATCAGCTATCGGAGGCCGAGCTGCTGCAGAACTGCATTTTCATCCTGAACGCGGGGCACGAAACGACCACCAACCTGATCGGCAACGGGCTCGTGACGCTGAGCCAATGGCCTGACGAGCGTGCCGCGCTGCTGCGCGAGCCCCCGAGTTGATCGGCACCGCGGTCGAGGAGTGTTTGCGCTTCGAAAGTTCGAACCAGCTCGGCAACCGCATGACCACGGTCGATACCGAGATCGGCGGCGTCGCGGTCGCGCGCGGCACGCCGGTCACGCTGTGCATCGGCGCGGCCAATCGCGATCCCGAGCAGTTTGCCGAGCCGGACCGCTTCGACATTCGCCGCGATCCGAACCGGCATCTCGCTTTCGGCTTCGGGATTCATCAGTGCGCGGGCATGTCGCTGGCGCGGCTGGAGGCGCGGATTGCGATCGGGCGCTTCGTGCGGCGCTTCCCCGCGTATCGCGTCGATGGCGAGCCGACGCGGGGCGGGCGCGTGCGGTTTCGCGGGTTTGCGTCCGTGCCGGTCCTGCTCGAGCCTTGATACGACCTCCGGGTAGCGCGCGCGAACAAGGACAGCCGTAGCTTTTGCCGCTTCGTCGCAAGACTTACAGCCTCATGACAGCACGCCGCCGAGCGGACCGGCGCATGCTTTAAGCGTGGCAGCAGCGCAAAACCCGCCAAAATGCGGGCACGCTTGCTGCTTCGCCTGATATCTCAGGGCCATGGGACAGGGGAGCGCGCGATGGCACATATGATCTGGAAGGGCGCAATCAGTTTCGGGCTGGTTCACGTACCGGTGCAGCTTTATCCGGCGACGCAGTCGGAGAAGGTCGGCTTCAATCTGCTCGACAAGCGCACGATCGACCCGATCGGCTACAAGCAGATCAATAAGCGCACCGGCAAGGACGTGACCCGTGAGAACATCGTGCGCGGCTTCGAATACGAGAAGGATCGCTACGTCGTACTGTCGGACGACGAAATCCGCTCGGCGAATCCCGAGTCGACGCAGACGGTCGACATCCTCGCGTTCGTCGACGCAGCCGATATCTCGTTTCTCTATCTCGACACACCGTATTTCCTGACGCCCGACCGCAAGGGCGAAAAAGTCTATGCGTTGTTGCGCGAGGCGATGACGGCCTCGGGCAAGATCGGCGTCGCGAGCGTCGTGCTGCACAACAAGCAGCATCTGGCCGCGCTGATTCCGCTCGGTCCGATGCTCGCGCTGAACACGCTGCGCTGGGCCGACGAGGTGCGCAGCCTCGACGAATTCAAGGTGCCGCCCGAAGGCATGAAGGCCGCCGGCGTGTCGGCCAAAGAACTCGACATGGCGAAAAAGCTGATCGACGACATGAGCGAGACGTGGGACCCGACGCAGTATCACGACACGTTTCGCGACGACATCATGGCGCTCGTCGAGCGCAAGATCCAGGCAGGCAAGACCGAGGAGGTCACCGAGGTCGAAACGCCGCACGAGTCGCGCAAGTCCGCCGACATTCTCGACCTGTCCGATCTGCTCAAACGCAGCCTCGGCCGCGGCAAGGGCAAGCAGGCGGCCACTGGCCGCAAGCGCGCCGCCGGCGAGGACGAGGATCAGGCCGATAGCGAAGCCGAGTCCGATGAAGAGGCGGCCGCGCCCGCGCGCAAAAAGGCTCGCGCGACGAGCACCGCGCGCAGTCGCAGCGGTAGCGGCAGCAGCGCCCGCACCACTTCGAAAACCACCGCAACGTCGCGCAAACGGCGCGCGGCGGCCTGAACGCGCGGCCGACCCGCCTATCGCACTCACGCACCGGAGTCATCGCCATGAACGACCGACTCGAGCTCTATCACCGCAAGCGCCGCTTCGAAGACACGCCGGAGCCATCCGGCGCGACGACCCGCAAGCGCGCGGCTAGCAAGACGGGCAAGAGCGCGACGCGTGCCGCGCCCGACACACTGTCCTACGTGATCCAGGAGCACGACGCGCGGCGTCTGCACTACGACTTCCGGCTCGAACTGAACGGCGCGCTGCTGTCGTGGGCGGTTCCGAAGGGGCCAAGCCTCGACCCGTCGGTCAAGCGGCTCGCGGTGCACGTCGAAGATCATCCGGTCGAATACGGTACCTTCGAGGGCGAGATTCCGCCGGGCAACTACGGTGCGGGGACCGTGATCGTGTGGGATCGCGGCACGTGGGAGCCGGCGGGCGGCGCGGCCGAAGCCGCGCGGTCGTACGCGGCCGGCAAGCTCAAGTTTCATTTGCACGGCGAGAAGCTGCACGGCGGCTGGACGCTGGTACGCAGCCATATGCGCGGCAGCGGCGACAAGGAGCAATGGCTGCTGATCAAGGAGCGCGACGAGGAAGCGCGCGACGAAAGCGACTACGACGTGCTGAAAGAGCTGCCCGGCAGCGTGCTGGCCGACGGCGCTTCGAAAGGCAGGAAAACGAAGCAAGCGAAAGCGCAGACGAAAACCTCGGGCGACGCCAAGGTCACGAGCGCGGGCCGGCCGTCGCAATCCGCATCCTCGCGCCGCGCAGCCGATCACAAACGCCCCGACATCGTCGCGACGCGTACCGCGCAGTCGTTACGCGAACTCGCCGCATCGCCATCGATCGAAGGCGCGGTCAAAGCCGCGTTGCCCGCGAGCCTGACGCCGGAGCTGGCGACGCTCGTCGACACTGCGCCGCCTGGCGACGACTGGCTGTACGAAATCAAGTTCGACGGCTACCGCGTGCTCGCGCGCATCGACCACGCGTCGAAAAAGAAGGCTGGTGCCGTCAGCGTTTTCACGCGCAACGGCAACGACTGGACCACCAGGTTCAGCAAGCAGATCGAGGCCATCGCCGGGCTCGACATGCAAAGCGCGTGGCTCGACGGCGAAGCGGTCGTGCTCGATGAACGCGACGTGCCGAGCTTCCAGTTGCTGCAAAACGCGTTCGATGCGCATCGCCCGCAGGACATCGTGATCTATCTGTTCGATCTGCCGTTCCTGAACGGCTACGACCTGCGCGGCGTGCCGCTCGAACAGCGCCGCGCGATTCTGCGCGCGCTGCTCGAAGGCGTCGACGATCGCGTGCTGCGCTTTTCGAACGACTTCGCGTTCAGCGCCGGCGAGCTGCTCAAGAGCGCGTGCGACATGGGGCTCGAAGGCATCATCGGCAAGCGGCGCGACAGCCGCTATGTGTCGGGCCGCGCGCCGTCGTGGATCAAGCTGAAGTGCCGGCGGCGCCAGGAGTTCGTGATCGGCGGCTATTCGGAGCCGGCCGGCAGCCGCGAGGCGTTCGGCGCGCTGCTGCTCGGTGTCTACGACGCCGACGGCCAACTGAAGTACGCGGGGCGCGTCGGTACCGGCTTCGACGCCGGGTTGCTGCGCTCGGTCAAACAGGCGCTCGACGCGCACGCGAGCAAGCGCATGCCGTTCGCGAGCGCGCCGCGTGAGCGCAGCCGCACGCCCGTGCATTGGGTCGAGCCGGTGCTCGTCGCCGAATGCAACTTCGCCGAATGGACGAGCGATGGCATCGTGCGCCAGGCGTCTTTCGTCAGTTTGCGCGACGACAAACCGGCGCGCCAGATCGTCAGGGAAACCGCCCGACAAGGAGCCGACGTGCAACAGCAAACCGAAACCGCCGCCGACGATACGCGGCAACCAGGCGCGCCGAAAAAGCGCGCAGCCACGAAAACCAGCAAGACCGCCAAGACCGCCACGCCTGCCGTGACGGAACGCGCGTCCGCCCGAACCACGGCAACACGCTCGCGCACGCAAAGCGAAATCGCCGGCGTGCGCATCTCGCATCCCGATCGCGTGATCGACAAGAGCAGCGGCGCAAGCAAGCTCGAACTGGTGCAGTACTACGAATCAATCGCCGAATGGATGCTGCCGCATCTGCGCGAGCGGCCTGTCGCGCTGGTGCGCGCGCCCGAGGATATCGGCGGCGAGCTGTTCTTCCAGAAGCACAGCCAGAAGCTGTCGATTCCAAACGTCACGCAGCACGAAGGACTCGACCCGGGCCATCCGGCGCTGATCACGGTCGACACGCTCGCCGCACTGGTCGGCGCCGCGCAGATGGGCACCGTCGAATTTCACACGTGGAATGCGCTCGCGTCGAATATTGAAAAGCCCGATCGGATGGTGTTCGATCTCGACCCGGACCCGTCGCTCGGCTGGGAACGGATGGTCGAGGCCGCGCAACTGACCCGCTCGCTGCTCGACGAACTGGGCCTGAAGTCGTTCGTCAAGACGAGCGGCGGCAAGGGCTTGCACGTGGTCGTGCCGCTCGCGAAGCAGGCCGGCTGGGATGAAGTGAAGGATTTCTCGCAGGCGGTCGCGCAGCATATGGCGACGACGCTGCCGCAGTATTTCAGCGCGAAGATGGGCGCGCAGAATCGCAAGAAGAAAATCTTCATCGACTATCTGCGCAACAACCGCGGCTCCAGCACGGTGGCCGCGTTCTCGGCGCGGGCGCGGCCGGGACTCGGCGTGTCGGTGCCGCTCGCGTGGGACGAACTCGACAGCACGACGAGCGGCGATCAATGGGGCATCCGCAACGTCCACGAGCGCGTGGACGGCCTCTCGAACGACCCGTGGGCCGACTATGCGAAGACCCGTCAGCGCATCACCGCGGCGATGAAAAAACGTCTGGGCGTCGCGTGATGCGCGCTCGTCCAGGTGGCTGAATCAACCCGCGAATTCGCCGTGCGCACTCAGTGCGCGAACGCGCTTCGCGAAGGAGCAATGCAATGAAGACCCAGCCGCAATCGACAGATGGCGACTCGCAAGCCGACCCGCACGCGAACAAGGACCCGGAGTCGTTGCAGGAAGCCGCGGCGCCGCTGCCGCATGAAACCGACCAGCATCCGGAGTCACAGCACGAAGACAATCCGCGCCATGTCGGCAAGCAGGCGCATGAGGATATCGAGCATGGCTTGCAGGATACCGACCGCCGCGGCGGCGGCGAGTATCAGCAGCGCACGCAGAACGACTCGCATACCGATGTGAACTCGGATCGCAAGCAGGGCGGCGCGAAGGGCGGCAGGCGCTGACGCCGCTTAACGGGCGTGACGCTTACGCGCCCGCCGCTCCAACCGGCTCACGATCCCAATACGGCGGATCGCCGAAATGCGCGGCGACGAAGTCGATGAATGCGAGCGTCTTCGGCGGCATGAACGCGCGGCTCGGGTACACGGCCCAGATCGCGACGTCGTCCGCGAGCGGATAGCTGTCGAGCACGCTGACGAGTTCGCCGCTGCGCAGATAAGGCGCCACGTCCCATGTCGATTTCAGCGCGATGCCGAAGCCCGCGAGCAGCGCGTCGCGAATCACCTCGCCGTTGTCGGTGACGAGGCGCCCGCTCACGCGCACGTCGAGCGGGCCAGTGGGCGTCACGAAACGCCAGTCGCGCTGCTCCGACAAAATGATGCACTCGTGCCGCGCCAGATCCGACGGATGATGCGGCGTGCCGTGCGCGGCCAGATAGGCGGGGGCCGCGCACAGCACGCGGCGATTCACCGCGAGCCGCCGCGCGACCAGCGACGAATCCTTCAGCACGCCGACGCGGATCGCGACATCGATGCCCGCGTCGACCAGATCGACCACCTGATCCGTCAGGCGCAGATCGACGCTGACACCCGGATAGTGGCGCAAAAACTCGCTGATCACCGGCGACACATGCTGGCGCCCGAACGACGACGGCATCGTCACGCGCAGCCGTCCCTGCGGCTCCGCCTGCGCGCGGCCGACCGATGCGCGCGCGGCGCCGGCCGCGTCGAGCAGCGCCTCGGCGCGCGTCATGAACACTTCACCGTCCTGGGTGAGGCTGATGCGGCGCGTGGTCCGATGCAGCAAGCGCGCGCCGAGCAGCTTTTCGAGTTGCGCGATCCGCGCGCTCGCGACCGCCGCCGACAAACCGAACTCGCGCCCGGCCGCCGACACGTTGGCAAGCAGCGCGGCGCGCACGAACAGCGCGACATCGAGCAGGTCGAGCCGTTCGCGCTCGCTGGGCAGGGACCGGCCAGCCGGACTTGAATCGTTCATTATTCTGGAAAACAAAAAAATGTTTCAGTGATTATGACTGTTTTAACAGAATAAGAACCGTCTTACGATTCTGGTCATGCTTGCACATCAACCGAACCCACAAGGAGCAGCCATGAAAGCCGTCGGACTCTACCGTTATCTGCCAATCGATCACGCCGAAGCGCTCGTCGACGTCGAGATCCCGAAACCCGAAGCGAGCGGCCGCGATCTGCTGGTCAAGGTCGAAGCGATTTCCGTGAACCCGGTCGACACCAAGGTGCGCGCGCCGAAAGACAGCGTCGAGAAGACGCCGCGCGTGCTCGGCTGGGATGCGGCCGGCACCGTCGTCGCGGCCGGGCCCGAGGTCACGCTGTTCAAGGTTGGCGACCCGGTGTTTTATGCGGGCAGCATTACCCGGCCTGGCGCCAACAGCGAGTTTCATCTGGTGGACGAACGGATCGTCGGACACAAGCCGGCGTCGCTCGATTTCACGCACGCGGCCGCGTTGCCGCTGACCGCGATCACCGCATGGGAAGCCTTGTTCGACCGCCTCGGCGTATCGCCGCAGGGCGCCGACGCAGGCCGCACGGTGCTGATTTTCGGCGGCGCGGGCGGGGTCGGCTCGATCGGCATTCAGCTCGCGAAACAGCTCGGCAAGCTGAAGGTGATCGCAACCGCGTCGCGGCCCGAATCGGCGAAATGGGCACGTGAGCTCGGCGCGGATCACGTCGTCGATCACTTCGGCGATCTGCCTGCGCAGATGAAAGAGCTTGGCATCGAAGAGGTCGACTACGTGCTGATCTTCAACGACACCGACCGCAATTTCCCCGCTGCCGCCCAACTGATCAAACCGCAAGGCGGTATCTGCACGATCGTCGAGAACAGCGCCGCGGTGCCGGTCGAATTGCTGAAGGCGAAGAGCGCCGCGTTTCACTGGGAATTCATGTTCACGCGCTCGATGTTCGGCACGCCCGACATGATCGAGCAGCACAAGCTGCTGACCGAGGTCGCGCGCCTCGTCGACGCGGGCACGTTGCGCACGACGCTCGGCCAGGACCTGGGCCGCATCAACGCGGAGAATCTGCGCCGCGCGCATCAGTTGCTCGAAGCAGGACGCGCGATCGGCAAGCTGGTGCTGACCGGCTTCTGAGATGAAATCGACGCGCAGAAAGCGCGTCGCCGCAAGCGGGTTAACACCCGAGCCGACACGACACGCGCGCCAGCGCGCTTGGCGTTAGACTGACGACGCAGCATGCCAAAACGGTTGCGTGTCTTGCGGCGAGGCCAGCCAGTGTGAACCGGCCGGGCCTCGGCAGTGCACGGGCAGTCGCGTCGACGCGAGCGCGCAGCGGCACAACAACGAGGTGACAGTATGAGCTTCAGCTTCAAACTCTCCGCCGTTTCGGTTGTCGCTTCTCTCGCTTGCGCGCTCGTGCCGGCTGCTCACGCAGCCACGCCGATCACGGTGACCAACAAGGCCGCGCTCGACGGTCCGATCCGCTACACCGTTCGCGTCACGTCGAAACAGTTCGGCAATTCCCAGGAGACCCGCACGATCCGCTCGGGAGAAACGGACGACTTCACGTGGAAGACCGTGCCGCCCGGCGGTCCGGTGCCCGCTACCGATGCATGCCCGGACTATGCGTCGCTGCCGGTCGACGAGAATGGCGCGATGATTCGCCAGACGCAGATCCGACTCGCACCGGTGGTGGCGAGCGACGGCACCGCGACCGTACAGCTGAGCTTCCAGGCGCAGACGCCGCACGGTGTCAAAACCGTGACGAGCGGCGGCAAGACGCTCAAGTGTCCGAACGATGTGCGTATGAGCCAGATCGTGCGTTTCACGATGCCGGTCAACGGCACGACGAAAACGCTGACGCTGAGCGATGGCACTGAGGTGGCCATCACCGCTAAGCGTTGAACGGTCGAGCGCACGCGGCGTGATGGCCGCGTGCGCGAGCCGTAGCACGCTTGAGCGCGTCATCCCGGTGAGTCATCCTTTGCGTGCGTCACGCTCGACGAGCCGCGCCGGCAAGAACTGATGCTCAGCCGAAAACAGTCGCCTGTACGTGAGCAGCACCGCGCCCACCGTCCCCAGCGCCGACGCCGCCGCGATCAGAAACATGATGACGATCTGATAGCGCACCGCCTGCAATGGAGATTGCCCGGCCAGCACCTGGCCGGTCATCATGCCCGGCAAACTGACCACGCCGACCACCGCCATCTGATTCAACGTCGGCATCATGCCCGCGCGCACCGCCTGACGCGCCGGCGCCTGCGCGGCCTCCCAGCGCGTCGCGCCGAGCGCGAGCGCCATGTCGACGCGGTCGCGCCGCGCGGTCAGCTCCTCGGTCATCCGCTCGATGCCGAGCGATACACCGGTCAGCGTGTTGCCGAGGATCATGCCGAGAATCGGAATCGCATATTGCGGCTCGTACCACGGATGGATGCGGATCACGACGAACAACCCCACCGCGGCCACGAGCCACGAGCTGACCCAGATCGACAGCAAGCTGTCCGCGCGTTGTCCGGCATAGGTGTGACTGCCGCGCTGCGCGCCGGCGAAACCCGCGATCAGCGTCATCACGATCATCAGCGGCAGCACCACGTACCAGCGAGCGAAACTGAACACCCAGCCGAGCACATAGCCGATCGCGAGCAACTGGAGCACGGTGCGCACCGCCGCCCATGCGAGCTTGCGTTCGAGATCGAGCTTCAGCGCGACCGACACCGCGCCGTTCACGACGATCAGCAGCGTCGCAATCGCGACGTCCCACAAGCTCAGATTCTGCAGGCTCATGAGCGGGACTCCCGGCGCAGCTCCGCGGCATCGCGTTGGTCCGCGTCGCGCCGCACCGTAGTGTGTTCGGCCAGCACGCCGGCGCGCATCGTCAGATGCCGTTCGCTCATGCGTGCCGCCTGCTCGGGATCGTGCGATACCCATATCGATGCGTGGGCGCCCGGCGCGGCATCGAACCATGCCTGCACGAGCGCTTCGATTGCGCGCGATGAAGCCGGGTCGAGCGACGCGGTCGGCTCGTCGAGCAACAACACTTCGGGCGCGAGTTGCAGCACCCGGATCAGCGCGGCGATCTGCGCTTCGCCGCCCGATAATTCGCTTGCGCGCTTGCCGAGAAAGTCCTCGCCGCGGCCGGCCTGCATCGCAAGCCTGGCCGCTCGCACGCGATCGAAGCGCGCGTCGCGATACGCGCGCAGCTCGAATGGATAGCGCAGATTGTCTTCGACGCTGCCGTCGATCAGCGCGGGCCGCTGCCGGATATACGCGACGCCGCGCCGATAGCGCGGAATCGCCGCTCGCACGAGCGGCGCACCATGCCACAAGATGCGCCCCGCATCGATCGGATCGAGCAGCGCAAGCGCGCGCAGGAATACGCTCTTGCCGGAGCCGGACGGTCCGGTGATCGCGACGCGCTCGCCGGCGCGCAGCGCGAAGGTGGTCTGCTGCAACAGCGTCTGGCCGCGCTGCGCATCACGCCGCACGATGCCGTCGGCGAGGAGGAGGGGAACATCGGTCATGGTTGGAACGTCGTGGGGAGGGTGTCGCTTCGTGCCGGCGCGACGGCGTCAATGCGCCGGTCGGTCTGTCGGCAAAGCGTGCGCCATGATAAAACGACGAGGCGCAATAGCGCACACAACCCACAACCGGCTCGACGATTCATTGCCACGCGCCAGGCACGATAACTGCTGCACGGTGCACAACGTAGAACAACACGCGGAGCCTTTCAATGGCAGTGTCGAGCAGCATCGGACGACGGGTCGGAAAAATCCTTGCATGGCTGCTGGCCGTGCTCGTCATCCTGATCGTCGCGCTCGTCATCTTCATCCTGACCTTCGACTGGAACCGCGCGCGGCCTTACATCGACGACAAGGTGAGCCAGGCGATCGGCCGGCCGTTCGCGATCAACGGCGATCTGAAGGTGGGCTGGCGTCATGCGGTCGGCGAAACCGGCTGGCGCGGCTGGGTGCCCTGGCCGCGCTTTTCGGCGGCCAATATCACGATCGGCAATCCCGACTGGGCCAAACAGCCGCACTTCGCGACACTCGACGAAATCGACTTCGAGGTCGAGGTGTTGCCGCTGCTCACGCACGACATCGTGATTCCGGCGATCAACCTCGTGAATCCATTCGTCGATCTCGAACGTCTTGTCGACGGGCGCAATAACTGGACCTTCAAACTGCCGTCGTCGACCGGGCCATCCGAGTGGAAGCTCGATCTGCACGATATCGCGTTCGCGAAGGGCAATATCGCGCTGTCGGATCAGCAGAAGAAGGTCGAGGTGCAGATGGTCGTCGATACGCTCGGGCAGCCGATCCCGATCGGCGACGCGTTGAAGCAGCAGGAGGCGGCCTCGCGCAGCGCGTCGGCGCAGGCGGTCGGCCGCGCGGGTGCGAGCAAGCTTGCCGCACAGGCCGAAGCGCAGGCGGCTTCGGAAGCGAAGGCGGCTTCCGCAGCGGCGGCGTCCGAAGTTCAGACCCCGGCGCAGGCGTCGGCAGCCTCGGGCCCGGGCGCAACATCAGGCGCGCTTGCGACGAGCGGCGCGGCCAGCGAGAGCGCCAGCACGTCTGCGGCCGTCTCGGCCGCGAGCGGCACCGCACCCGGCGCGCCACGCGCGACACCGCTCTATGCGATCGCCTGGACCGTCAAGGGCACCTACAACCGCACGCCGGTGTCCGGCAGCGGCAAGCTCGGCGGCGTGCTCGCGCTGCAGGACGCGAACCGGCCGTTCCCGGTGCAGGCCGACGTGAAAGCCGGCGACCTGCATATCGCCTTCGTCGGCACGGTCACCGATCCGGCGCATCTCGCGGCGCTCGATCTGCGTCTCTGGCTGCAAGGCAACAGCATGGCGCGGCTGTATTCGCTGACCGGTGTGACCTTGCCCGAGACCCCGCCGTACGCGACCGAGGGCCATCTGATCGGCCGGTTCAAATCGAGCGGCAACGTGTTCACGTATGAAAACTTTACAGGCCGGGTCGGTGGCAGCGATCTGAACGGTTCGCTGACCTATACCGGCCGCCAGCCGCGTCCGCTGCTGAAGGGCGAACTCGAGTCGCATCTGCTGCAGTTTTCGGATCTTGCGCCGGTGATCGGCGCCGATTCGAAGGCGAGCAAGGCGAAGCGCGGCGGCGCGGCCGCGCAGCCGGGCAACCGCGCGCTGCCGGTCGAGGAGTTTCGCACCGACCGCTGGAAGGCGATCGACGCCGACGTCAAGTTCACCGGCCGGCGCATCATCAAGAACTCGAATTTGCCGATCACGGATCTGTACACGCACGTCGTGATGACCGACGGCGTGCTGTCGTTGGTGCCGCTGAAATTCGGCGTCGCGGGCGGCTCGCTCGCGTCGGACATTTATCTCGATGGCAGCGGGGCGCCGTTGAAGGGGCGCTTCGCGATGTCGGCGCGGCATCTGAAGCTCAAGCAACTGTTCCCGAACTTCAAGACGATGCAGAGCGCGCTCGGCGAGATCAACGGCGACGCGTCGCTGTCCGCGACCGGCAACTCTCCGGCGGCGCTCGCCGCGACTTCGAACGGCGAGCTGAAGGCGCTCGTGACCGAGGGCACCGTGAGCCGTCTGCTGATGGAGGCGGCCGGCCTGAACGTCGCGAACGTGGTCTATGAAAAGCTGTTCGGCAATCGCGACGTGAAGATCAACTGCGCGGCCGCCGATTTCGTCGCGACCGATGGCGTGCTCGAAGCGCGCGTGTTCGCGCTCGATACCGGCGATGCGGTGATCAACATCGACGGTCACATCAATCTGCGCGACGAAACGATGGACCTCGGCGTGCATCCGCATACGAAGGGCTTCCGGGTCTTTTCGCTGCGCTCGCCGCTGTACGTGAAAGGCACCTTCAAGGACCCGCACGTCGGCGTCAATGCGGCCGCGCTCGCACTGCGTGGCGGCGCGGCGGTCGGGCTCGGGCTGATCAATCCGTTCGCGGCGCTGATCCCGCTGCTCGCGCCGAGCAACAACAAGCCGCTGCCGTGCACGCAACTGCTCGCGCAGGTGCGGCAGATGCCGAAGGCGCCGCCGCCGGGCGTGAAGCAACAGCCGAAGGCGCCGATGTCGCTGGAGGGCGCGCCGGTCAACAAGTCCTCGGGCGGCGCGTCGTCGCCGGCCGCGACGGATAGCAATCGCAAGCCCGCGACACAGTCGCCGGCGAGCGCGGCCGAATACAAGGGCAGCTGATGTTGTCGGTTTTGCCGGTGGACTCGTTGAACTGGGGCCTCGGCGGCGGCCTGTGCGTGATCTTTCTGTGGCTGATCAGCGTGCCGCCCGCGCGCGAGCGCGTCGATGATGCGATGGCCGAATGAATGGCACGATGCCGCGCGCAACTGCGCGCGGCGGCCGTGAAAGTCCGTGTTTCAATGCAATGAAGCGGACAGGAAAGCAGCGCAGCGCCACCGAAGACGCCAGCGATGCGTGACGACATCGGCTGTCGAAACCGCCGATGGATGACGACGAAACGACCTGTCAGTAACCCTGAACTTCAGGGTATCTGATCGGCGCTATCTGAGCGAGCGCGGTGTTGCATCGCCCGACGCATCCTGGCGACGCACGCCGCGGCGAGTACCGATCCGCGTCGCGCCGAACTCCGTCAGAATCTTGCCGCGCGCACGACTCGCGAACACGAGGAAGCCGAAGCCGTCGGCCTCGTACCAGTAGCCGCCGTTCTCGAGACCATCGAGCGGTTGCTCCAGTGCGTTGGTTATGGATTCGATGCAGCGCCGCCGCAATTCGGCTGGTGCGGGGTAGGGCGGCTGCGCGCCGCGCACACTGCATAGAAGTACGTCGAGTCCGGGCAGTACGTGTGCATAGAGCACCGGTTCGTCCTGCGCGCGAGCCCGCGCAATCTTGGTGTCGAGTTGACCGAACGGCTTGAAATGCCGCAGAACCGCGAGGAACGACTCGTCGCCGTCCACCTTCGCGCGTCTACGCTTTTTCGGGAAGGACATAAAAATTCGCCTGAAAAAGAATTGCAAGAAACGCTGCGTCCTCATGCGACCACTCCCGGCTTTCGCGCGCCGCACGTCGATCTTTTATAGCATACGACAAGGCCGGATTCACGATGATTCGACGCTGCTGCATCGCTCCACCGCTCCCGCACGAATCATGCCGAACCGCCTCGCCGCGCGCATTCGCATCCCAGCACACCTTGTCTCCATCATAGACGCAGGCGGCGCCGAAAAAACATCCCATCCCAATAAAAAAGTCATTTTTGTGTGGTCGAGCGCTTGCAGGCGCGCCGTTGAAATATCTCTGGTTCACGTCGATAATGGCCCGTCCGGCCGCGCGGCGCCCGCCTTACAGGGCGCCACGGGTGTGCGCGAGCCCCGCCGTTCGAGTGACAGCCTGAACCACAGCCTGAACGCCCTGACGGAACCATGAAACTAATCACCAAAGGCCTGCTGCTGATCGCGATACCGAGCGTGGTCGAACTCGCGCTGCTCGGGGTCGTCTTCGATACCCAGGAGCGCACCGCGCAGGCCGCGCGTTGGGTCGACAACAGCAAGCAGATCCTCTACGAGTCCTCGGCCATCGTCGACCCGCTGCTGCGCCAGGCCGCGCGCGTGCGCACCGCGATGGTGACGGGCGAGGCGTCGCTGATCGACCGCCACGCGGTGTGGGTCGACCTGAACGACCGGCTCGCGAAGCTCGATGCGCTCGTAGCCGAAACGCCGGCCCAGGCCGAGCGCGTACGCAGCATGCGGCGCGCGATCGACGCGTATTGCGCACACAGTGTGGCGATCTCGCAGGCCTTGCACGAAGGGCGCAGTCTACGTCCCTATATCGCGCTCGAAACCGGCGAGTTGCCGGAGCAGATCGCCGTGTTCCGCGAGGAGCTGGCCCAGTTCGACGCGGCGGCGTCGGTGCTCGATGTCGAGCGCTCGAGCGCGCTCGGCGAGCGTCGCGGGCTTCAGCAGCGCGCGCTGATCGCCGCGGCGTTCGGCTCGATGCTGATCTGGGCGGTCACCGCCTTCGTGTTCGCGCGCGGCATCGGCCAGCGCCTCGAAGTGCTGACCGATAATGCCGAGCGGCTCGGCAGCGGCCGGCCGCTCGCGGCGCCGTTGTCAGGCAGCGACGAAATCGCCGCGCTCGACACGGTGCTGCATCAGACCGATGCGCGTCTGCGCGAGGCGGAAACCGGGCAGCAGGCCCTGAAGACGGAGCTCGAAGCACGCGCGCGCGACCTGGCGGGCGTCAATGAGGAATTGCGCCAGGAAACGCAGGACAACGAGATGTTCATCTACAGCGTGTCGCATGATCTGCGCTCGCCGCTCGTCAATCTGCAAGGGTTTTCGAAGGAACTGCACGTGTCGTGCGACGAACTCGACGGCCTCGTCGGGCAGGCTCGCTTGCCTGAGAACGAAGCGCGGCGCATGACGCAGATTCTCGATGGCGACGTGCGCGAGTCGTTGCACTATTTGCGCACCGCGGTTGCGCGCGCGGCGGCGATCATCGACGCGTTGTTGCGCATCTCGCGCGCGGGACGGCTCGAATACCAATGGCAGCGGGTCAGCGTCGGGCGCGCGGTGGCGCGGGTCGTCGATGGGCTGCAAGGCACGATCGAGCAGCGCGCCGCGAGCGTCACGGTGCGCGAGCTGCCGCCCGCATGGGGCGATCCGGCGGCGGTCGAGCAGATCTTCAGCAACCTGATCGGCAATGCGCTGACTTTTCTCGATCCGGCGCGCACCGGGCGCATCGAGGTCGGCGCGCTGGCGCCCGAACCCGTCGATGAAACCGAGCCGCGCGCGGTCCGTATGCGCACCTATTACGTCCGCGATAATGGGCTCGGCATTCCGGCCGCGTATCTATCGAAGGTGTTTCGCGCGTTCCAGCGTCTGCATGCAGACGTCGCGAGCGGCGACGGGATCGGCCTCGCGGTGGTGCGGCGCACGGTCGAACGGCACGGCGGGCGCGTCTGGGTCGAATCGGCCGAAGGCGCCGGCTCGACTTTTTTCGTGGTGCTGCCCGAGCAGCCGGTGCGCTTCTGAGCGGCGCGCATGCCGGCGCGGGTATGGATGACGAATCGTTGGCACGGAGAGCCTATGAATCACGCGCAAGCGGTCAGCATCGTTCTGATCGAAGACGACGACGGCCACGCGACGCTCGTCGAGCGGAATCTGCGCCGTGCCGGCATTTCGAACGGCTTCGTGCGCTTTCGCGACGGCCAGCAGGCGCTCGATTACTTCTTCGGCCCCGCGTCCGCTGAGACATTGACCGACACCGACGGCCAGCCGTATCCGCCGCGCCAGAATCTGGCGAATTTCGTCGTGCTGCTCGATCTGAAGATGCCGTGCGTCGACGGCTTCGAGGTGTTGCGGCGTCTGAAGAAAGACCCTGAGACCGCCGCCGTGCCCGTGATCGTGCTGACCACCACCGACGATCCGCGCGAAATCGCGCGCTGCTACGAACTCGGCTGCAACGTCTACGTCTGCAAGCCGGTCGAATACGATACGTTCGTCGAAGCCGTGCGCCGGCTGGGCTTTTTTCTGCAAGTGGTCAAGCTGCCGCCGGGGCATCGGCTCGCGCCGGCCTGAAGGCGTCCGAAAGCCGTTCATGACAACATAAGCACTGACCTTAGCCACAGAGCATTCTGCATGACCGAAGAAGTGTCCACGCCGCATGCCGCTTACGTGCTCGTCGTCGATGACGACGAGGGCATCCTGCGGCTCGCGCGCAAGTCGCTCGAACGCGCCGGTTGCCGGGTGGCGATCTGCGCCGGTGTCGAGGCGGCCCGCGAGCGGCTCGCGGGTGGCGGCCTCGATCTGCTGGTGCTCGACTATCAGTTGAACGGGCCGGAGACCGGGCTCGATTTCTTCCGGCGTCTGCGCGCGGAGGGCGTGCGCATTCCGGCGATCCTCGTGACCGGCTTCACCGACGAGTCGCGCGTGATCGAAGCGCTGCGCGCGGGCGTGTCCGACGTGGTGCCGAAGTCGGGCGACTATCTCGACTATCTGCCGGAGGCCGTGGAGCGCGTGCTGTCGCAGGTGCGGCTGCAACGCGCGTCCGACGAAGCACTGCTGCTGCGCGATCGCGAGCTGCATTACCGCACGCTGTCGGAGACCTTGCCGCACCTGGTGCTGACCTGCGATGCGGCCGGCGATTGCGACTTCCTGTCGAAGCAATGGTACGACTACACCGGCTTGCCCGAACACAGCTCGCATGGTCTTGCGTGGCTCGACGCCGTGCATCCCGACGATCGCGAGCAGATCCGGCAAAGCTGGCTCAAAGCCGTGGCGAGCCGCGACGGCGACTATCGGCACGAGATGCGGATTCGCCGCCACGACGGCGAGTACCGCTGGTTCGATATGCGCGTGGTCGCGTTGCGCGATGCCGATGGCAACGTCAGCAAATGGTTCGGCAGTTGTACCGACATTCACTCGCAGCGCGAGGCGATCGAGGAGCGCGAGCGGCTGCTCGAGTCCGAGCAGGCCGCGCGCCAGGCCGCCGAAGAAGCGAACCGCGCGAAGGACCGCTTTCTCGCGATGCTGTCGCACGAATTGCGCACGCCGCTCACGCCGGTGCTGGCGGGCGCGAGCGTGCTCGAGATGATTTCCGATCTGCCCGAGCAGGCGCGCGCGAGCGTGCGGATGATCCGCCGCAACGTCGAGCTGGAGGCGCGGCTGATCGACGATCTGCTCGATCTGACGCGCGTCGCGAACGGCAAGCTGCGGCTGTCGCTGGAAACCGTCGACGTGCACGACGTGATCGACAGCGTGCTCGAACTCTTTCGCAGCGAAATCCAGGTCAAGCAGCAGGACGTGCATGTCGACAAGCGCGCGACGCATCACTACGTGCTCGCCGATCGCGCGCGTCTGCAACAGATGCTGTGGAACCTGATTCGCAATGCCGCGAAGTTCACGCCGGACGGCGGCCACATCTATGTCCGCACGCGCGACGAACGCATGCAGGTGCAAATCTCGGTCGAAGACACCGGCATCGGCATCGAGCCGGAGCAGATCGGCAAGCTGTTCAACGCGTTCGAGCAGGGCGACCAGAGCATGACGCGACAGTTCGGCGGGCTGGGTCTCGGTCTCGCGATCACGAAGGCGCTGACCGACGTGCACGGCGGAACCGTGACCGCGCAGAGTCCAGGACCGCATTGCGGCGCGACCTTCACGATCACGCTGCCGACCGCGGCCGCGCCGGCCGCCGCGCCGCCGGTCATCGTGCCGAGCACCGTGCAGCCGGCGAGTTCGCTGACCGTGCTGCTGATCGAGGATCATGCTGATACCGCCGACGTGATGGCCCAATTGATGCGCGGCTTGGGTCATCAGGTGACGGTGGTCGGGCGCATCGACGATGCGCTTGCGGCGACGCAGTTGCAGAGCTTCGATCTGGTCGTCAGCGATGTCGGGTTGCCCGATGGCACCGGCCTCGATTTCATCGAGGCGTTTCGCGAACGTTCCGACGTGCCAGCCGTCGCATTGACCGGCTTCGGCACCGACGAGGACGTGCGCCGTTGTTTGAGTGCGGGCTTTACTTCGCATCTGACGAAGCCTGTCAATTTCGGCCAGCTCGAAGCGATGATCGAAAGCGCCGCGCAATTGAAGGCGCAAAAGAATGCGTGAAGCGCGATAAAGGGCAGTGCGCTGAAAGCAAAGTGAAAAAGACAAAGGCCTGTGGCGAAGTGAGTCGCAACAGGCCTTTTTTATTTCACCGACTCGGGTGTTTGAAACCGAGCTTTATTTAACAATTAACGCTGCTGGTTTTTTAGCGAATCGCGGATCTCGCGCAGCAGCAGCACATCTTCCGGCGTCGGCGGCGGTTCCGCCGGAGCAGCTTGCGGCTCCTTGCGCAGTTTGTTGATGAACTTGACCATCAGAAAGATGATGAACGCGAGAATGATGAAATTGATCGTCGCGGTAATGAACGAGCCGTAACCGAACACCGCCACGCCGGCCGTCTGCAGGTCTTTATACGATTCGGGGTTGCCTTTGTAAGTCGGCGGAATATGACCGAGGCGAACGAACAGATTGGAGAAATCGAAGCCGCCGGTAGCGAGCCCGACGACCGGCATGATCAGGTCTTTAACCACGGAATTAACAATGGTGGAAAATGCGCCGCCAATAATCACACCGACCGCCAGATCCATCACATTGCCTTTGAGGGCAAATTCTTTAAATTCCTGGATCATGCTCATACACACACCTCCCTGATATGAATAGCCGAATCATACCAACCTGAAGCGGATAGGCTAGTGCTTTGGTCCTGACGCAACAAGTGCATTCGCCGCGCGTCGTTAATGAGAAAACTGTGACTCGCCATGACGCGCACGCTCCAGATGCGCGGCAAAACTGACCGGGTCGATGTTCGCGCCGCACAGCAGCACGCCCACGCGTTTGCCCTGCAACTGTTCGCGCAACGGTCCGAGCAAGGCGGCGGTGGCGGCCGCGCAAGCCGGCTCGACCGCGAGCTTGAGCTGATTGAACAGGATCAGCATCGCTTCGCGCAACTGATCGTCGGACACCGTGACGAGCCGATCGATATGGCGGCGGCACAACTCGTAGCTGTATTGCTCGGTATGCGGCGACATCAGCGAATCAGCGATGCTGTACATATGGCCCATTCGGACCGTATGGTTGGCGGCAAAACTCTTGCTCATCACATCCGAGCCTTCGGGTTCGACGCCGTACACGTGTATGTTCGGATTCGCGAGCCGCAGCGCGGTGGAGACGCCGGCCGCGAGTCCGCCGCCGCCGATCGGCACGATCACCGCTTCGAGGTCGGGGGTTTGCGTCGCCCATTCGTAGCCGAGCGTCGCCGAGCCGAGCACCGTGCGATAACCGTTGAACGGATGCACGAAATAACGGCCTTCCTCGGCCTCGATGCGTCGCACCAGTTCGAACGCTTCGGCGAGATCTTCGGCATAGACGATGTCGGCGCCGTATGCACGGCACAACGCGACGCGCGCCGGGTTCGCCGCGCTGAACAGCACGACCTTCGCGCTGACGCCGAGCCGCATCGCCGCATAAGCGACCGCCACCGCGTGATTGCCGCCCGACACGCAGGTCACGCCAGCGCTCTTCTGCGCGTCGTCGAGCGCGAGCAGGTTGGTGAAGGCGCCGCGCGCCTTGAAGCTGCCGCCCGCCTGCAAGAGTTCGAACTTGAAATTGACGACGGTGCCGCGCAGCGACGAGAAGTCGAGCCGGTCGAACACCGGCGTGCGCGCGACCCACGGCGTCAATGCGAAATGCTGCGCGGCGATGTCGTCGAGCGTAGGGATCGGCTCGCCGTCGATCGTGTGATCCGTGTGCTGCTGCATGGCGCTGGACATGGCGGTCGCTCCGGAGTCGTCGATGTCGATCAGACCCGTGGCGCGGCGCGCAGGTTCACCGCGGCTGCGCGCCGCTGCAACGAGACGGGCTAAGCGGCGTCGACCGACATGCTGTGAATGAACTTGCGCAGGAAGCGCTCGCATGCGACGAGCTGCTCGAGCTCGACGAATTCGTTCGCCTTGTGCGCCTGCTGGATGTCGCCGGGACCGCAGACGATGCTCGGAATCCCCGCGTTCGAAAACAGGCCTGCCTCGGTGCCGTACGCAACCTTGCGCTTGTCCTGGTCGGCCGTCAGCGCGCGCACGAGTTGCGTGATCGCGGCCTGCTCAGACGAATCGAGTCCGGGTGCCGCGGCGATCTTCGTGATCTCGATCGCGGCGGATGGATGCTCGCGCAGCATTTTCGGCAGCAGCGTGTCGCGCGCGTAGCTGTCGATGCGCGCGAAGATCTGCTCGGGATCGAGCGTCGGCAGATTGCGGAATTCGAACTGGAACTGGCATTCGGCCGGCACCGTGTTGATCGCGTTGCCGCCCGTGATCGTGCTGGTCTGCGCGGTGCTGAATGGCACGTCGTACAGTTCGTCGAACGGGCCTTGCGCGCGGAACTGGTCGGCCATGTCGCGGATGTAGCAGATCAGGCGCGCCGCGTACTCGATCGCGTTCAAGCCCTTCGGTGTCAGCGACGAATGCGCGGCCTGGCCGCGCACGCAGCACTGATACGCGTTGATGCCCTTGTGCGCGATGATCGGGCGCATGCTGGTCGGCTCGCCGACGATACAGCCGTCCGGCTTCACGCCGCGCTTCATCAGATCGGCGATCATCAGCGGCGCGCCGACGCAGCCGACTTCCTCGTCGAACGACAGCGCGAAGTGGATCGGTTTCGCGAGCCTGGTACGCTGCATGTCCGGCACCAGCGCGAGCGCCGCGCCGATGAAACCCTTCATGTCGCAGGTGCCGCGGCCGTAGAGCTTGTCGCCGCGAATCTCAGGCTTGAACGGATCGCTGTCCCATTGCTGGCCGTCCACTGGCACGACGTCCGTATGGCCCGACAGCACGACACCGCCGTTCGTTTCGCCATCGTGCGCGGGAATCGTCGCGAACAGGTTCGCCCATTTGCCGCCCTTGCCGTGGGTCAGCGTCGCGTCGATACCGACCGCGCGCAGTTCGTCGCGCACGGTTTCGATCAGGCCGAGATTCGGATTGCGGCTCACCGTGTCCATCGACACGAGACGGGTGACCCAGGGCAGAGATACCGGAGAAGCGGGAGCAGCGGAGGAGGCGGACGACTGCGACGATTGCGCTGTTTCAGCGACGTGAGACATGACATGACTCCATCATTTTGTATCTATCGATCATATCCCATATTGCATTTTGGTAAGGTAGCCAAAAAGTCCGCCGTGCGTTGGCGCAGCGCAGCATCGATGCAAAAAACGGGGGACGTCCCCCCGTTTTATTGCTGCTTCAGGGCCCTCAGCGCGCGGGCGCCGCCGCCGTGCCGCGGCTCGGCGAACCGAGCGCGCGCAAGGTCTCCTTGACCGTCGCGACGCGCACCGCGAGATCCGGGCTGCGCGTTTCGATACGCAGCTTGTCCTGACCTGCGAGCTTGATGTGCTTGTGCTTCTGCACCATCTCGATGATCCGCATCGCGTCGACGGGCGGATTAGGGATGAACTGCAGGCCAATCACCGCTTCGCCGGCATCGATCTTCGAAATGCCGAGCGGTTTCGCGGCGAGCCGCAGACGATGCGTCTCCACCAGCGCATGCGCCTGCGGCGGCAGCTTGCCGAAGCGGTCGATCAGCTCCTCCTGGATGCCGTCGATCGAATCGCTGTGTTCGCAGTTCGCGAGGCGCTTGTACAGCGACAGACGTTCCTGCACGTCGCCGCAATAGTCCGACGGCAGGATCGCTGGCGAATGCAGGTTGATCTCGGTGGTCGCCGCGAGCGGCGCGGTGAGGTCCGGTTCCTTGCCGTTCTTGAGCGCCTTCACCGCGTCATTGAGCATGTCGGTATAAAGCTGGAAGCCGATCTCGTGAATCTCGCCCGACTGCTTGTCGCCGAGCACCTCGCCGGTGCCTCGAATCTCGAGGTCGTGCATCGCGAGATAGAAGCCCGAGCCGAGTTCCTCCATCTGCTGGATTGCTTCGAGCCGTCGTTGCGCCTGCTTGGTGAGCCCCTGCGGATCATGCACGAGCAGATATGAATACGCCTGGTGATGCGAGCGGCCGACGCGGCCCCGCAGCTGATGCAATTGCGCGAGACCGAATTTGTCGGCGCGATGGATCAGGATCGTGTTCGCGCTCGGCACGTCGATGCCGGTTTCGATGATCGTCGTGCACAGCAGCACGTTCGCACGTTGCGCGACGAAGTCGCGCATCACCCGTTCCAGTTCGCGCTCGTGCATCTGGCCGTGCGCGACCGCGATGCGCGCTTCGGGCACGAGTGCTTCGAGCATCTGCCGGCGGTTCTCGATCGTCTCGACTTCGTTGTGCAGGAAGTAGACCTGGCCGCCGCGCTTCAGCTCGCGCAGCATCGCTTCGCGAATCACGCTGTCTTCCTCGCGCCGCACGAAGGTCTTGATCGCAAGGCGTTTTTGCGGCGCCGTTGCGATCACCGAGAAGTCGCGCAGGCCTTCGAGCGCCATGCCGAGCGTGCGCGGAATCGGCGTCGCGGTCAGCGTCAGCACGTCGACTTCCGCGCGCAGCGCTTTCAGCGCTTCCTTCTGACGCACGCCGAAGCGATGCTCCTCGTCGATGATCACGAGCCCGAGCCGCTTGAACTGCACATCGGACGACAGCAGCTTGTGCGTGCCGATCACGATATCGACCGAACCTTCGTTGATCTGCTGGATCGCCGCGTTCACTTCCTTGGTCGACTTGAAGCGCGACAGCTCGGCGATGCGCACCGGCCAGTCGGAGAAGCGGTCACTGAAGGTTTGCGTGTGCTGTTCGGCGAGCAGCGTGGTGGGCGACAGCAGCGCGACCTGCTTGCCGCCCATCACCGCGATGAACGCCGCGCGCAGCGCGACCTCGGTCTTGCCGAAGCCGACGTCGCCGCACACGAGCCGGTCCATCGGCTTGCCGCCCGTCATGTCGCCGATCACGGCCGCGATCGCGGCGGCCTGGTCCGGCGTCTCCTCGAAGCCGAAGCTCTCGGCGAACTTCACATAGTCCTTCGGTTCGAGCGCGAACGCGTGGCCTTCGCGGGCGGCGCGGCGCGCGTACAGGTTGAGCAGTTCGGCGGCGGTGTCGCGGATCTGCTGCGCGGCCTTGCGTTTGGCCTTTTCCCACTGGCCCGAACCCAGCGAGTGCAGCGGCGCGCTTTCCGGATCGGCGCCGCTGTAGCGCGAGATCACGTGCAATTGCGCGACCGGCACGTAGAGCTTGCTGTCGCCCGCGTATTCGAGGTGCAGGAACTCGGTTTCGCCTTCGCCGAGGTCCATCGTCACGAGACCCATGTAGCGGCCGATACCGTGCTGCGAATGGACCACCGGATCGCCGACCTTCAGCTCGGACAGATCGCGCACCATCGAATCGACGTTGCTCGCCTGTTCCTGGCGGCGGCGTCCCGCGCGGCGCGCGAGCGGCCCGTACAGCTCGGTTTCGGTGATGATTGCGATGCCGTCGCCCGGCACCGCGAAGCCGTTCGCGAGCGGCGCGACGCCGAGCGAGAACGGCGCATCGCTCTTGAGCCAGTCGGCGAAGCTGTCGGCCGAGGCGGGCTTCAGCTGGTTGTCGGCGAGCAGTTGCAGCAGCGTCTCGCGGCGGCCCGCCGATTCGGCGGCAAACAGCACGCGGTTCGGCGTCGTGCTCAGGTACGCGCGCAGTGCCGAGACAGGGTCGTCGGCGTGACGGTCGATCGCGAGGTTCGGCAAAGTGATCGACCAGGCGCCGCCGCCGTTGCTGGGCAGCACGAGCCGTGCGAACGGCTTCGCGAACGTGAAGAAATCCTCGTCCGACAGGAACAGCTTCTGCGGTTCGAGAATCGGCCGGTCGCGGTCGTGCGACAGGAAGTTGAAGCGCTGCTTGGTGTCGTTGGTGAAGCGCCGGATCGCCGCGTCCAGATCGCCGACGAACGCGAGCTGCGAACCGTCGGGCAGGTAATGGAAGAGGGTGGCCGTTTCCTCGAAGAACAGCGGCAGATAGTATTCGATACCCGCCGACGGCACGCCGTTGCCGATGTCTTTATAGATCGACGCGCGGCTCGGATCGCCCTCGAAGGTCTCGCGCCA
This sequence comes from Paraburkholderia sp. JPY465, assembly GCF_050436725.1. Taxonomy (NCBI): domain Bacteria; kingdom Pseudomonadati; phylum Pseudomonadota; class Betaproteobacteria; order Burkholderiales; family Burkholderiaceae; genus Paraburkholderia; species Paraburkholderia sp. JPY465. Next base: position 1,498,140 of record NZ_JBNDMT010000003.1, on the reverse strand, counting down.
GCGGCTGCGGAATGCGGTGCGCGCGGCTTCGTCGAACGGGAATTCGCGGCCCGGCAGCAGGCGCACGTCCTTGACCGGATAGAGGCTGCGCTGCGTGTCGGGGTCGAACGCGCGGATCGAGTCGACCTGGTCGTCGAACAGGTCGATCCGGTAGGGCAGCGGCGAGCCCATCGGGAACAGATCGAGCAGCGAGCCGCGCACGCAGTATTCGCCGGGACGCACGACCTGGCTCACGTGCTCGTAGCCGGCGAGCGTCAGCTGCGCCTTCAGCTTCGCTTCGTCGAGCCGTTCGCCCTGCGAGAACGAGAACGTGTAGGCGGCGAGGAACGACGCCGGCGGCATCCGGTACAAGGCCGTCGTGGCCGGCACGAGCAGGATGTCGCAGCGGCCTTCGCCGAGATCGTGCAGCGTCGCGAGACGCTCGGACACGAGGTCCTGGTGCGGCGAAAACGTGTCGTAAGGCAGCGTTTCCCAGTCGGGCAGCAGGCGCACGCGCGCGTCGGGCGCGAAGAAGCCGATTTCCAGCGACAGGCGCTGCGCGTCGACCGCGCTTTCGCAGACCACCGCCAGCAGCGGCATCTTCTCTCGATAGCTGAGATGGTAGCGGGCGATCAGCAGCGCGTCGGACGAACCGCGCGTGCCGTCGAAGGCGAAACGCTGGCCGGCCTTGACGAGCGCGACGGGCGAGGAGGACTGCGAGGTTGCGGCGATGTCTGGCATAAAGGAGAGAAAGCGGCTCGGGGCTCACACGACGGCCAAGTTTACGCGTCCACGGGCGTGAATGCGAAGGACGTATTATAAAATCCGTCCTTTACTTTGACCTGGCGGCATCCGCACTCGTGACTTCCCGTCTCTTCGCCCTGATCCCGTGCGCGGGCACCGGCAGCCGTTCCGGCGCCGCGATGCCCAAGCAATACCGCACTGTCGCCGGCCGTGACATGCTGCATTACTCGCTCGCCGCGTTCGACGCGTGCAGCGAATTCACGCAGACGCTAGTCGTCATCGCGCCCGACGACCAGCACTTCGACGCGCGCCGCTTCGGCAATCTGCGTTTCGCGGTGCGGCGCGTCGGCGGCGCGTCGCGCCAGGCGTCGGTGCTCAACGGTCTGCACGCGCTCGCCGAGTTCGGCGCCCACGACGACGATTGGGTGCTCGTGCACGACGCAGCCCGGCCCGGCATCACGCCAGCGCTGATCCGCACGCTGATCGGAACGCTAAAGGACGACGCGGTCGGCGGCATCATGGCGCTGCCGGTCGCCGATACATTAAAGCGTATCGACCGCGCGTCGCCCGATGGCCGCATCGCCCGTACCGAGGCACGCGACGGCTTGTGGCAGGCGCAGACCCCGCAGATGTTCCGCATCGGCATGTTGCGCGAGGCGATCCTGCGCGCGCAGGCCGACGGCCACGATCTGACCGACGAAGCGAGCGCGATCGAATGGTCGGGGCATGCGCCGAAGCTTGTGCAAGGCAGTCTGCGCAATTTCAAGGTCACGTATCCGGAAGATTTCGATCTGGCCGAGGCGATTCTGAGCCGCGCCGGCGGTTCGTGATACCTCGTATTTGCTCAATAGAAAGATTTGAGAAGGCTTTAAAGAAGCTTTAAAAGCTTCAGCACTTGAGGATGTGACGCATATGGATTTCAGAATTGGGCAAGGCTACGACGTGCATGCGCTGGTGCCGGGACGCGCGTTGATCATCGGCGGCGTGACGATTCCGTACGAGCGTGGGCTGCTCGGTCACTCGGACGCGGACGTGCTGCTGCACGCGATCACCGACGCGCTGTTCGGCGCGGCCGCGCTGGGCGATATCGGCCGCCACTTCTCCGATACCGACGCGAAGTTCGCCGGCGCCGACAGCCGCGTGCTGTTGCGCGAATGCGTGGCGCGCGTGAAGGCGGCGGGTTTTGCGATCAGCAACGTCGATAGCAGCGTGATCGCGCAGGCGCCGAAGCTTGCGCCGCATATCGAAGGGATGCGCGCGAATATTGCGGCGGACCTCGGCCTGCCGATCGAGCGCGTGAACGTCAAGGCGAAGACGAACGAGAAGCTCGGGTATCTCGGCCGCGGCGAGGGCATCGAGGCGCAGGCCGCGGTGTTGCTGGTCAGGAACTGAGAGGGCTTTTTGTTTGAGTGACCGGCGGTTCCGCTTACAGCGTCGCGCCGCCGATCGTCCGATTGCTCGGACACAGTTCGTCCGTTTGCAGGCCGTCGAGGATGCGCAGCACTTCCTGGGGATTACGGCCCACGTATAGATTGTTGACCGACACGTGCTGGATCGTGTTGTCCGGATCGACGATATAGGTCGCGCGCAGCGCGACACCCGCCTCCTTGTCGCGCACGCCGAGCTGGTCGATCAGCTCGCCTTTCACGTCGCCGAACGAGTAGTGGTTGAGCCTGTCGAGCGCCTTGTCCTCGCGGCGCCACGCGAGCTTCACGTATTCATTGTCGACGCTGCCGCCGAGCAGCACTGCCTCGCGGTCCTCGAACTCCTTGACGAGCTTGCTGAAATCGACGATTTCCGTTGGGCAGATCAGCGAAAAATCCTTCGGATAGAAGTAGATGATTTTCCACTTGCCTGGAAACGATTGATCGGTGATGTATTCGAACGCCGAGACGCCGTGTTCTTCGTGATGATTGAAGCCCGGTTTCGCGGCAATGACGGTGAACGCTTCGAGTTTGTCGCCAACGGTTTTCATGCAAAGGCTCCTTCGGAAGTCGTACAAAGCGGCGTGCTTCGAATCACGACGGCGCGCCGTGTCGCGCGCCGTCGGCTCACGCGCTCTTTGCGAGCGGAAACTCGATCGTCACTTCAAGCCCAGGTCCGGGCGAGCGGTTGCGCAACCGCAGCGCGCCGCGATAACGCGCGACGAGCCGCTGCACGATCGCCATGCCGAGGCCCGTGCCGTTGGCCTGGGTGCGCGCCGAATTCACGCGATAGAACGGCCGCGTGACGAGCGCGAGCTGGTCTTCGGGAATGCCGGGGCCTTCGTCGACCACCGACAGTTCGACGCGCGAATGCGACACGCGCGTTTCGAGAATCACGTGTGGCACACCATCGCCGTCGCTAAGACCATATTTGCGGGCGTTCTCGAGCAGATTACCGACCACGCGGCGCATGTCGGTTTCATCGGCCTCGATCACCGCCGACGGAGCGAGCCGTGTGATCAGCCGCATGCTGTCCTCGCTTTGCATCCGCGCGGCGAGCTCGCTTGCGATCACCGACAGGTCGACCGGTTCCGGCACGCGCTGCACCGGACGCGCGTAGTCGAGGAAGCGGCCGATGATCATGTCCATCTGCTCGATGTCGTCGACCATCGCGTCCTTGGTGGCCTGATCGGACGGGCTCATTTCGGTTTCGAGCCGCAGCCGCGCGAGCGGCGTGCGCAGATCGTGCGAGATGCCCGCGAGCATCAGCGCGCGATCGGCCTCGAGCTGTTCGAGGTCGCGCACCATCTGGTTGAAGCTTCGATTGGTTTCGGCGGCGACGCCCATGCCGCGCTCGGGGAGCGGCTCGGGTGATTGCCCCGAGCCGACCCGGCGCGCGGCCATCGCGAGACGCGCAAAAGGCCGGTTCACCAGACTCGTGATGAACGCCGCGCCGAACAGCGACAGCGCAAGCGCGAACACGCCCCAGCCGGCCCACTGAAGGCCGGTCGCGTTATCGAGCTGATCGCGGTCGAGCGCGACCCAGTAGTCGTCGTCGTCGATCTTGAAGCTGATCCATACGCCGTTGATGTCGTTGACGCTCTGCGCGATCACGGTGTCGTCGCCGAGACGGCCGCGGATGTCGTGCTCGATCAGACGATTCAGCGATTCGTCGGGCTGGAGTTTGTATTTGTCGGTGGCTTCGCGCGGGTACACGCGCACCCCTTCATTGCTCTCCAGATCCTGCAGCAGCGCGCGCCGCAGGTCGGGATCGGAATAGAGGAGTGCGGTGCGCGTGAGTTTGACGATCGCGACGAGTTGCAAAGCCACGCGCTGCGCACGCGGCTCCCGCTCGATCACGCGAAAGCTCTGGAACCACGCGGCGAGACTGACTGCGATCAACAGCGCGATCAGCAGAAAGGTCCGCCAGAAAAGGCCGCCGAACGCGAGCGTCAGGAGGCGCCGGTCGATCCGCATGGGCCCTTCTTATCTGGAGTCAAAGACAGAAACTATATGGGACCGAAGCAGGCGCTTTGCATGGGACCAGGTGACGCACTGAAGCGCGAACTCTGATCGACAGCTAAAACGCCTACTCTGGTCGACATGAAAACGGAGCACAAACTCAGGCTGCGCCGTCGGGAATGAACACGTAGCCGAGGCCCCACACGGTCTGAATGAAGCGCGGACTGCCCGGATCCGGCTCGATCAGCTTGCGCAGACGCGAAATCTGCACGTCGAGGCTGCGGTCGAAGACTTCGTATTCGCGGCCGCGTGCGAGCTCCATCAGCTTTTCGCGCGACAGCGGCTGACGCGGATGACGGGCGAACACCTTCAGCACCGAGAATTCACCGGTGGTAAGCGGAATTTCCTGGCCGGCCTTGGTCAGCGTGCGGGTGGCGAGATTCAGTGCGAACTCACCGAACTCGAAAACCTCGGTGGTCTCGGACGGCGCGCCCGGCAACTCGGACGGCGACTGACGGCGCAGCACCGCGTGAATGCGCGCGACCAGTTCGCGCGGATTGAACGGCTTGGGCAGGTAGTCGTCGGCACCCATCTCGAGTCCGACGATGCGATCGACATCCTCACCCTTGGCCGTCAGCATGATGATCGGCGTACGGTCGTTGCTGCCGCGCAGACGGCGGCAGATCGACAGGCCGTCCTCACCGGGCAGCATCAGATCGAGCACCAGCAGATCGAAGCGCTCGCGCACCCAGAGCTTGTTCATTGACGGCGCATTTTCGGCGACGTAGACGTTAAAGCCCTGCTCACCGAGGTAGCGGCGCAGAAGATCGCGCAGGCGTGGATCGTCGTCGACGACGAGGATTTTCGAAGGGTTTTTGGTTTCCATGGTCGGCATCTTAGCGCGATTAGAAAGTGGTGCGCGGTTACACCATTTCTGGGGTTACAGTCAGTTACAAAATTTACCCGCGGTATGGCGTGACGTAAAGTATGCGCGTTTAGACTCCTTTACTGAATGCGGCTGTTCGGTGGATACTTCACTCGACAAAACTCTCGTACCCGGCTGTTACCGGGGTTTGTATACGCATCTGAGGTAGCCGGTTGCCGCGCCACGAAGGGAACAAAATGAAGGGAGGGGTTTGGCCAAATGTGCGCCTGAGCGTGATTGCACTGGCGGTTGCCGGTACGCTCGCAGGCACACTGGGCCCGACGCTCGCCCATGCGCAGCCGTCCGCGGATAGAGCGGCGAGCGAGCATGCGCCCCGCTCCGGCAATGGCAAACCCAGCCACCGCAACCCGAGCATCGATCACCCTGCTTCAGACGTGATGTTGCGTACCGCGGTTCCCCCTGACCTCGATCAACGTCGCCGAGACGGGCATATGACGCCCGAAGAGCGTCGGCTGCTGCGGCAGCACATCGAAGACGCCGTGCGCGAGTTGTACAAGCGTTGATCTCAGCGCGCGCATCGTCGCATGAGTAGTCCTGTTGCACCTTCCGCTTCCACTTCCTGATCCGCTGCTCCGTTGAGTCGCCAGCATCTGCTCGAGTTGTGACTCGTAATGGATCCGCGTTGGCGAACCATTTCAACGTGTGTGTTGAGCGTCGCGCGAAAGCTCCCGCAGCGAAGCGAAATCACCGCCTTCCGACTGGGTGTTCGAGCCGATTCCAATGCGTGCCGAGCGCATCACATGGAGGCCGGGTCAGCGTCGCGAGCAACGAATGCGGCTCGAACAGCGTTACGGACTATTACGTGCAAGCTGAGTGCGAGAGGGTCGAACATGCCTTCGCCGCCAGTCAAGTTCATGATCGGAGCGTTGCGCGCATTCGATGTCGGCTACGACGATACCTCGCGGTTCGTCGCGCCGATTCGCGCGTTCGGTCGCGGATCAATAGCTCGACGCTGCTCGCGCACAGGCAGTTCGTCGACCATCTGGTTCGCGCAATCAGCAGTGCAGGGGCGCCGCGCATGAATGGCGCGCCAGCGCTTGCCGCGAATCAGGTGCGCCCGCCGCTGCAGCGCGTCATGGCGCGCAATGGCCGGGGTGGCGTACGCTTTGACATCGCGATTTGGCTCGCGCATATGCAACGGGCGGCCCGACACGCGCCATCATGATCACGACGAGGTGCAGCATGAAACGACGCAGCTTTTTGTCGATGAGCGCGGCCGCCGGTGCATCGCTGTGGTTGTGTCGCGGGATCGGCGCAGAGGACGCGAACGCTGCGCAGTGGGGGGATGAATCGAAAGCGCCGTTCGTGCGGGGGCGTGGTTACAGCAACCTGCTGATACTGATCGAACTCAAAGGTGGCAACGACGGTTTGAACACCGTGATCCCGTTCGCCGATCCCGCGTACTACACGCTGCGCAAAAACATCGGCATCAGACGCGAACAGATGATCCAGCTCGACGAGCGCACCGCGCTGCATCCCGCGTTGCAGCCGTTGATGCCGTTGTGGCGCAGCCGGCAACTCGCGATCGTGCAGGGTGTCGGCTACGCGCAGCCGAACCTGTCGCATTTCCGGTCGATCGAGATCTGGGATACCGCGTCGCGCGCCGATCAGTATCTGCGGGACGGCTGGCTTACGCGCGCGTTCGCGATGAAGCCGGTGCCCTTCGATTTCGCGGCCGACGGCGTCGTCATCGGCAGCGCCGAAATGGGGCCGCTCGCAAATGGCGCGCGCGCGATCGCGCTGGTCAATCGCACGCCGTTCGTCGGGGCATCGCGACTCGCGACGCCGGTGCCTGAGTTGAAGACCGCGTTTCCAGGTGGCGCGTTCGGCAGTTCGATCAAAACGGCGATGCAGGTGCTGGCCGCTTCGGACAGCCGGAGGATGGTTGCGGCCGGACGCAAGCGAATGGAGCCGCCGTGGAGCGGCCAGGGCGTGGCCGTGATCCGGCTAACGCTGAACGGTTTCGATACGCACCAGAACCAGCGCGGACAGCACGCCGCATTGCTTCAACACTTCGCGGAAGGGATGGTGGCGATGCAGGCCGCGCTCGTCGAGTTGGGCCGCTGGAGCGATACGCTCGTGATGACGTATGCGGAGTTCGGGCGCCGTCCGCGCGAGAATGAGAGCAACGGCACCGATCACGGCACGGTGGCGCCGCACTTCGTGACGGGTGCTCGCGTGCGGGGCGGTTTGTATGGCGTATCGCCGATGCTCGCGCGGCTCGACGGAAATGGCAACCTGCCGGTCGGCGTGGATTTTCGCCACATTTATGCGACGGTGCTCGGGCCCTGGTGGGGGGTGGACGCATCGACGATTCTGCAGCAGCGGTTCGAGCCGCTGCCGTTGCTGCGGGTGTGAGCGGACGGGCGCGAATCGACGCGCCTCGCTGTCAGGCTACTTCGCGCGCCACGCGATCCATAGTTTGCGGATCGGCGTCAACGCGATGCGTTGATGCAGCACGTGATAGCCGTCGCGCTCGATTTCATCGAGCAGCGCCAACGCGAGCGCCGCGAGCGCGAGCAGCGTGCGCTGAGCGCGCCGCGCGCTGGCGGGCACCGCGGCGAGCGCGCTCTGCACGGCATCGCGCGCGCGGTGCGTCTCGAAGCGCATCAGCTCGGTGAACGCGTCGGTGTATTTGCGGTTGATCAGATCGGCGGCGGTGACGTTGTAGCGCTGCATCTCGTCGATCGGAACGTAGATGCGGCCGTGCCGCGCATCGTTGCCGGTTTCGGCGACGAACTGCGCGAGCATCAGCGCCTCGCCGAGCGGAGCCGCCCACGTCGACGCTTGCGCGGCATCGTCGGCCGATCCGGCTGCCGCAGCGCGCGACACCAGCGACGCAAAATTGCCGCCAACCCCGCGCACATAGCGGCGCAGGTTCGGATAGTCGAGATAGCGTGCCTGGTCGAGATCCATCTCGAAGCCCGCGAGCAGTTCCTGTAGAGCGGGATACTCGGCCTGCGCGTCGGGCAGGTAGGCCGCGAGCGCCTTGGACACCGGATGCGACGGCGAGCCCGCGGCGAGCGCCGCAATTTCTTTCTGCCACCACGCGAGCTTGGTGCGGCCGACCGCGGGATCGCTCGTCTCCTTGACCGTTTCCTCGAACTCGCGACGCAATGCGAAGAGCGCCGTCAACAGCGGCTGACTGGCTGCGCGCGCCTGGCGAAGCGCATAGTAGGTGCTCGATCCTGGGGGCGCCGCTTTCTGCTGGCAATAGTCGTCGAAATTCACGGGATGAGAGTGTGGGGAAGGGCTGGCGAGAAGGGCGCTGGCGTCCTTTGCGGCGCCCGTCCCGGCGAGCCGAAAATTGTAGCATCGGCGCCGCGCGCGCAGATACCGCTGGGTGCAGACAAGCGCGAATCAATCGGTTAGAATCTCGCGCTTACGCTTTCGGGCACGTTGTTTGGCGCGTCTGGAAGTGCACAGGACATCGGGCACGACGCATTGCGGCGTACCCGGCTGCGAGGGTGGCGAAATTGGTAGACGCACCAGGTTTAGGTCCTGACGCCCGCAAGGGTGTAGGGGTTCGAGTCCCCTCCCTCGCACCATTTATTGGAGTCAAGAAAACCCCGTCAAGTCCTTGGACCGGCGGGGTTTTTTCTTTGCTGCACGGTCTCTGCAGGGCCGCAGCATTGCCCCGCGGCCTGTCATTGCGAGCACGCGACTCAGGCGCCCGGTGTTCCCGGCGATTCCTGCGAACCCGGCAACTCCGCATGCGCGGCACCTTCGAGGAAGCGGCGCGTCGACTCGAATGCCTGCAGCATCTGGTCCGGCCACGGCGTTTGCAGCATCACGGCCTGATGATTTTCAAATGCCGACGACAGCAGTTTCGCCAGTTCCGGCGAACGAAGATGACGCAGCACGACGCTGACCGCGATTGCGGTTGCCTGGCTCGCGCCGGCGGTCTGGAGTTCCGACGCGGTGAGCGCCGCTACCTGTTTGTTGATGTCCACTGAAACGTCCCTGGATGAAAAAGAGGGTGAAGGCGCGTTCGCCAATGCTCAATTTTGACACGTGCCGCCCGATGCCGTGGGGGGGCGCTCTTCAAACATGGCCGGTTCGTCTCGCGCCATCACTCGCGCGCGTTCATCGCGCGGATCACCTTGTCGAGCGCCGCGCCGAAAGCGGCCCTTTCTTCTTCGTCTAGACAGTCGAACATATCGCCGTTCCATTTGCGCGCGATCGGCATCACCTTGCGATACAGCGCGCGGCCTTCCTGCGTGAGCGAGACCAGCACGACGCGGCCGTCTGCGGCGCTCGTCTCGCGCTGCACGAGTCCCTGCCGGATCAGCGCTTCGGCTGCGCGACTCGCCTGGCTTTTGTCCAGATTGGCATGGCGTGCCAGTTCCATGATCGAGAATGGTCCGAACGATCCCACCGACGCAATCACACGCGCTTCAGGCAGCGTTACGTCGAGCTTCGCCGCGTAGCGCGCGCTGATGCCGCGCTCGGCCAGTTTGTTCAAAACATGCAGACGATACGTGAGGAACTGCTCGAGCCCGGCTTTGGCGGAGTCCTTCATGGTCACCCCGTGATGAGTGGAACCGTCGTGGCGCTGTGATTGTTGCGGCAACCGTTTCGCGGGTCAACGCGCGCCGTATTTCAGGCGCGTCAACTGCTCGGCCTCGTTGGCGAGCAGGCGCGCTGTGTCGCGAATCGCGACGTCGAGCGCGATCGGCCCAGGCGCCGGCGAAAAGCAGCCGTTGAAGTGTTCGGCAAGACGCGGCAGTGCGGCGGGGTCGACCGCGCCGGACAGCAGCGTGGCGGGCACGCCCGCGGCTCGCGCATGCGCGCACGCGATGAAGGGCGCCTTGCCGTGCAGCGTCTGTACGTCGGAGCGGCCTTCGCCGGTGATCAGCCAGTCGGCGCCGGCGAGCGCCGCGTCGAGGCCGATTTGCCGCGCGACCGTTTCCGCGCCCGGCTCGAACTGCGCGCCGAGCATGTGCAACGCGAAGCCGAGGCCGCCTGCCGCGCCCGCACCCGGCAGGTCCCGCGCGCTGTGGCCGAGCGCGGCTTCGAGCAGATCGGCGAAGCGCGCGAGCGCCGCGTCGATCGGTGCGACCTGTTCGGGCTTTACGCCTTTTTGCGGTCCGAAGATCGCGGTCGCGCCGTGCTCGCCGGTCAGCGGATTGTCGACGTCCGACATGCCGACGAACTGCGTGTCGGCAAGCCGCGCGTCGAGCAGCGACGCATCGACCCGGGCCACACGTGCAAGCTGCTCGGGCGTGCCTTCGAGCGCGTTGCCTTGCGCGTCGAACAGTTGCAGGCCGAGGCCGGTCAGCAGACCGGCGCCGCCGTCGTTCGTGCTGCTGCCGCCGAGCGCGACGAAAAAGCGCCGCACGCCGGCGTCGAGCAGCGCGCGAATCGCTTCACCCATGCCGCGCGTGCTGCGCGCCTCGACCGGCACGCCCATGCCCACTGGGTCTGTAATACCGACGATTTCCGCCGTCTCGATGATTGCGCTGCCGTCCGCGAGCAGGCCTGTGAGCGCCGCGCGCGTCGGGCCGGCCGCGCCGCGCACGCTGAGCGTGCGGCGCTCGCCACCGCTCGTGAGCATGGCGTCGAGCGTGCCTTCGCCGCCGTCAGCCATAGGACAAATGCGCACGCTCGCGTCGGGGCGTGCACGCTGGATGCCGGATGCGATCGCCTGCGCGACCTGTTCCGCGCTGAGCGAGCCTTTGAATGAATCGGGAGCGATGACGACGACAGGCGAGGGCGACGAATTCGGCATGGTGTCTCTGAGAGGTTTGAGTCGTTGTAAGCGGTTGCTGGAGCCGATGAAGCGACCGGCAGCTGGTGACCGGCGGTGGCGGCCCGACCGAGTGCGTTAGCTTATCAGCATGGGGACGTCGGCTGAATATGTCGAAAGGCATAGGCAGGATCGCTGCAAACCGGATAGCGAGGCCAGCGACAAATCACGCTCGCTGTGCCAAAACCACCCGAAAATGCCCCGCAAAACGCGCAGAATGCAGGGAAAACTCGATGCATTCATCGAATCCCGGCTAGGCGCGCAAATAGTTTGCTAAAATATTTGGCTCTTTGGACTCAACCGTGCTGCCGGCGGCCTGCAAGCCCGCGGCGCAGGTGCGTGATCGATGCAATCGGCGCAAATCGATGCGAAGCGACATCGACGGGCAGCACGGAGAAGATAACTGATTCGCTCGAATAATTTTAGGACGATTGAAGCCATGGCTAACGTTGTTGAAAACCTCGGCAAGCTCGAACGCCGCGTGACGATTTCCCTGCCGAAGGATGCCGTGCAGAAGGAAGTGGATTCGCGTATCCGTCAACTCGCGAAGAACGTGCGCATGCCGGGTTTCCGCCCGGGCAAGGTGCCGCTCAAGATGGTCACGCAACAGTATTCGGGCCAGGTGGAAGCCGAAGTGCTGAGCGACAAGGTCGGCAAGGAATTCTTCGACATCAGCCGCGCCGAGAACCTGCGTGTCGCGGGTCAGCCGAGCTTCGCGCCGAAGACCGACGCCGCTGAAGGCAGCTACGCGTTCGACGCGACCTTCGAGGTGTACCCGGAAGTGAAGCTGGGCGACGTCGCCACGGCTGAAATCGAGCGCACCACCACCAGCATCAGCGAAGCGGAAATCGACCGCACGCTGGACATCCTGCGCAAGCAGCGCGTGCACTTCCACGCTCGCGGCGAAGCCGGCGAGCACGGCGACGGCGGGGCGGACACGGCCGCCAAAGACGGCGACCGCGTGACGGTCGACTTCGTCGGCAAGATCGACGGTGAAGCATTCCAAGGCGGTAGCGCCGAAGACTTCGGCTTCGTCCTCGGCGAAGGCCGCATGCTGCCGGAATTCGAAAAAGCCGCGTTGGGCCTGAAGGTCGGCGAGGCGAAGGAATTCGACCTGAAGTTCCCGGACGACTACCACGGCAAGGAAGTGGCGGGCAAGACGGCGCAATTCACGATCACGATGAAAAAGATCGAATGGCCGCATCTGCCGGAAGTCGACGGCGAATTCGCGAAATCGCTCGGCATCCAGGACGGCGATCTGACCAAGATGCGCGCCGAAATCAAGGACAACCTCGAGCGCGAAGCGAAGCGCCGCACGCAAGCCATCGTCAAGAACCAGGTGATGGACGCGCTGCTGAAGATCGCGGAACTCGACGTACCGAACGCGCTGATCGAACAGGATCAGGAACGCCTCGTCGCTATGGCTCGCCAGGATCTGGAGCAGCGTGGCGTGCCGAACGCCAAGGACGCGCCGATCCCGGCTGCAATGTTCAAGGAGCAGGCCGAGCGCCGCGTCAAGCTGGGCCTCGTGCTGGCCGAGCTCGTGAAGGCGAATGAACTGCAGGCGAAGCCGGAGCAGATTCGTGCCGAAGTCGACGAATTCGCGAAAAGCTACGAAGACCCGAAGGAAGTCGTCCGCTGGTATTATTCGAACCAGCAACGTCTTGCTGAAATGGAAGCGTACGTCGTTGAAGCCAACGTCGTCGACTTCGTCGTCAGCAAGGCCAAGGTGACGGACAAGGAAGTGAGCTTCGAGGAACTGGCAAGCGCAACGGCGCAAGCGTAAGCGTCGCTGCAACGGCGTGCCGGCTGTCGGAGCGACCGACGGCCCGCACGCCGTTTTTTTGCGCCGCGAGAGTGTGGGTGACGTACCGGATCTGTTTGTACGCGCACACAAGGACGGCACTTGAATACGGGCTCGTCGCACCAACCTGTGTCCAGCAGCTAATATTCAGAATATTTCCAGACAAGGATCCATTGCATGACCTTTCGCGCCCAAATGCTGGACACGTTGACCTCCCAGTCGTCCCGGGATCTCGAAGCGCAGGCACTCGGTCTGGTGCCGATCGTCGTGGAAACGAGCGGCCGGGGCGAGCGTTCGTATGATATCTACTCGCGTCTGCTGAAGGAACGCATTGTGTTCCTCGTAGGCGAAGTGAACGACCAGACGGCCAATCTGGTGGTTGCGCAGATGCTGTTTCTCGAAAGCGAGAATCCGGACAAGGACATCTACTTCTACATTAACAGCCCGGGCGGCTCCGTGTCTGCCGGTATGGCGATCTACGATACGATGCAGTTCATTAAGCCGGACGTTTCGACCCTTTGCATGGGCCTCGCGGCAAGCATGGGCGCGTTCCTGCTCGCGGCCGGCGCGAAGGGCAAGCGCTTTGCGCTGCCGAATTCGCGCGTGATGATTCACCAGCCGCTCGGCGGCGCGCGCGGTCAGGCATCGGATATCGAAATCCAGGCGCGCGAAATCCTGTACCTGAAGGATCGGCTGAATCACCTGCTCGCGCACCACACCGGTCAGCCCGTCGAGCGTATCGCGCGTGACACCGACCGCGACAATTTCATGTCCGGCGATGACGCGCAGGCGTACGGCCTTGTCGACCAGGTGGCGCACAAGCGTCCTTGATCTGGTACGGTTTTGCCACGCTGTTTTGCCCACGGTCGCGGCAAAACCGTCATCGGGCCGGTGGTGAATGTTCAACTTCCGTCCGGGCGTCTGCGGCAAGCGCCGTTATCGTGCTAACTAGCCCGGCCGCGCCCAAACTGCGTGGCGGGGGCAAACGGCGTATTATGTAATCCGGTGTCCGGAGGCTCACACATCTATGGCGGACAAGAAAGGTTCTAACAGCGAAAAGCTGTTGTATTGCTCGTTTTGCGGCAAGAGCCAGCATGAGGTCAAGAAACTGATTGCTGGCCCGTCGGTGTTCATCTGCGATGAATGTATCGATCTTTGCAACGAAATCATTCGTGACGAGGCTGCAGGCGCGGGCATCGAGGCGGGCTTGTCGAAGTCCGACCTGCCGACTCCGCAGGAAATCCGCGAAATTCTCGACCAGTACGTGATCGGTCAGGAGCGCGCGAAGAAAATCCTCGCGGTCGCGGTCTACAACCATTACAAGCGTCTCAAGCATCTCGACAAGAAGGACGAAATCGAGCTGTCGAAAAGCAACATCCTGCTGATCGGCCCGACCGGCTCCGGCAAGACGCTGCTCGCGCAGACGCTCGCGCGCCTTCTGAACGTACCGTTCGTGATCGCAGACGCGACCACGCTGACGGAAGCCGGCTATGTCGGTGAAGACGTCGAGAACATCATCCAGAAGCTGCTGCAAAATTGTAACTACGAGGTGGACAAGGCCCAGCGCGGCATTGTCTACATTGACGAGATCGACAAGATCAGCCGCAAGTCCGACAACCCGTCCATCACGCGCGACGTGTCGGGCGAGGGCGTGCAGCAGGCTCTGCTGAAGCTGGTCGAAGGCACAATGGCGTCGGTGCCGCCGCAAGGTGGCCGTAAGCATCCGAACCAGGACTTCATCCAGGTCGATACGACCAACATCCTGTTCATCTGCGGCGGCGCGTTCGACGGCCTTGAAAAGGTCATCGTCGACCGTACCGAGAAGACCGGCATCGGTTTTGGCGCCAGCGTGAAGAGCAAGCAGGACCGCGATGCCGGCGAAGTGCTGCGTGAAGTGGAACCGGAAGATCTGATCAAGTTCGGCCTGATTCCAGAACTGATCGGCCGTCTGCCGGTGGTCGCCACGCTCGGCAAGCTCGACGAAGCAGCGCTGATGAAGATTCTCGTCGAACCGAAGAATGCGCTGGTCAAGCAGTATCACAAGCTCTTCAGCATGGAGCGCGTCGAACTGGAAATTCGTCCGGCCGCGCTGCAGGCCGTGGCGCGCAAGGCGATCCGCCGCAAGACCGGGGCGCGGGGCCTGCGTTCGATACTGGAACAGGCGTTGCTCGATGTGATGTACGACCTTCCGCAAATGAAAGGTGTCAGCAAGGTCATCATCGACGACAACGTTATCGACGGCGACGGCAAACCGCTGCTGATCTACGAAGACGCGCCGAAGGTCGCGGGTTCGAACTGATCGGCTTTCGAGTTCTGCAAAAAAGCCGTTCATGGCGACGTGAACGGCTTTTTCGTTTATCGTGTGGTCAGGCTGGTTGTTCTCAACTATGGAGTCACTGAATCTTCGGAGTCACTGAACTTTTCCCACACGCGGAGGCTTGCAATATTTTCTGCTGGCCTCACCTATCGAACGAACTGATTCCACTCATGGGGAAATGAAATGTCAGGAACCCAACTCCTCCCGCCGGAACGCATTACGCTGCCGCTGCTCCCGCTGCGCGACGTAGTCGTTTTCCCGCACATGGTGATTCCGCTCTTCGTAGGCCGCCCGAAGTCGATCAAGGCTCTCGAAGCAGCGATGGAAGGCGGCAAGCACATCATGCTCGTCGCCCAGAAAACGGCTGCGAAAGATGAGCCGACCGAAAAGGACATGTACGAAGTAGGGTGTATCGCCAACATCCTGCAGATGCTCAAACTGCCCGACGGTACCGTGAAGGTGCTCGTCGAAGGCTTGCAGCGCGCGAAGACGCTTTCCATCGAAGAACAGGAAACGCAGTTCTCGTGCGAAGTCATGCCGCTCGAACCCGACCACGCCGACAGCGCTGAAACCGAAGCGCTGCGTCGCGCGATCGTGTCGCAGTTCGACCAGTATGTGAAGCTGAACAAGAAGATCCCGCCGGAGATCCTGACCTCCTTGTCGGGTATCGACGAAGCTGGGCGTCTCGCGGACACAATTGCCGCGCATCTGCCGCTCAAGCTCGACCAGAAGCAACACATCCTCGAGATGTTCCCGGTGATCGAGCGGCTCGAGCATCTGCTCGCGCAACTCGAAGCCGAGATCGACATCCTGCAGGTCGAAAAGCGTATCCGTGGACGCGTGAAGCGTCAGATGGAGAAGAGCCAGCGCGAGTACTACCTGAACGAACAGGTCAAGGCGATCCAGAAGGAACTCGGCGAAGGCGAAGAAGGTGCAGATCTCGAGGAGCTCGAGAAGCGCATCACGGCCGCCCGCATGCCGAAGGAAGCGAAGAAGAAGGCCGACGCCGAGCTGAAGAAGCTCAAGCTGATGTCGCCGATGTCGGCGGAAGCGACGGTCGTGCGCAACTACATCGACACGCTGATCGGCTTGCCGTGGCGCAAGAAGAGCAAGGTCAACAACGATCTGTCGAATGCTGAGCGCGTCCTCGACGAAGACCACTTCGGTCTCGAGAAGGTGAAGGAACGCATTCTCGAGTATCTCGCAGTCCAGCAACGTGTCGACAAGGTCAAGGCGCCGATTCTGTGCCTCGTTGGGCCTCCGGGTGTGGGTAAGACTTCACTCGGCCAGTCGATCGCGCGCGCGACGAACCGCAAGTTCGTGCGCATGGCATTGGGCGGCGTGCGTGACGAAGCCGAGATTCGCGGCCACCGCCGTACGTACATCGGTTCGATGCCGGGCAAGATCCTGCAGAGCCTGACCAAGGTCGGCGTGCGCAATCCGCTCTTCCTGCTCGACGAAGTCGACAAGATGGGCCAGGATTTCCGCGGCGATCCGTCGTCGGCGCTGCTCGAAGTGCTCGATCCGGAACAGAACCATACGTTTGCCGACCACTACGTCGAGGTCGATTTCGACCTGTCGGACGTGATGTTCGTCGCGACGTCGAACTCGCTGAACATTCCGCCGCCGCTGCTCGACCGGATGGAAGTGATTCGTCTGTCTGGCTATACGGAAGACGAGAAGGTCAGCATCGCGCAGCGTTATCTGTTGCCGAAGCAGAAGAAGAACAACGGCCTCAAGGATGGCGAGGTCGATGTGACCGAATCCGCGATCCGCGACATCATTCGCTACTACACGCGTGAAGCGGGCGTGCGTTCGCTCGAGCGTGAAGTGTCGAAGATTTGCCGCAAGGTCGTGAAGATGCTTCTGCTGAAGAAGGCGGAAGGCGCGGTGAAGGTCGACGGTAGCAATCTCGACACGTTCCTCGGCGTGCGCAAGTACGACTTCGGTCTAGCCGCCAAGGAAAATCAGGTGGGCCAGGTCACGGGTCTCGCGTGGACGGAAGTGGGCGGCGATCTGCTGACTATCGAAGCGGCAGTGATGCCGGGCAAGGGCAATGTGATCCGCACGGGTTCGCTCGGCGACGTGATGAAGGAATCCGTCGAAGCGGCACGCTCGGTCGTGCGTTCCCGTTCGCGTCGTCTTGGCATCAAGGACGAAGCGTTCGACAAACAGGACATTCACATCCACGTGCCGGAAGGCGCGACGCCGAAAGATGGTCCTTCGGCTGGTATCGCGATGACGACCGCGCTGGTGTCGGTGTTGACCGGCATTCCGGTGCGCGCCGATGTCGCGATGACGGGCGAAATCACGTTGCGTGGCGAAGTCCTGCCCATCGGCGGTCTGAAGGAGAAACTGCTGGCGGCGCATCGCGGTGGCATCAAGCTGGTGCTGATTCCGGAAGAAAACGTCAAGGATTTGACGGAGATTCCGGACAACGTGAAGAACGCGATCGAAATCGTGCCCGTCCGCTGGATCGATAAGGTACTCGAACTTGCGCTCGAACGTGTGCCGCAGGCGTTGCCGGAAGAAGAGCCGAAGCCTTCGGCGCCGGTTGGTGCCGAGCCGGGCAAGGATGCCGCGACGGACGTCGTCAAGCACTAAGGTCCGAGCCGCATCAGAATGCGCTGACGTCAAACAGCAGCGCTGTTGCTCGCTGAAGTAGAAAACCCGCGGTCAAGGCCGCGGGTTTTTTTATTGCCTGCGCGACCTTGTCGCGGTGTCGGATCACCAGACTTTCCGCTGCAACATACTGTGATGAAAGTGCCGCTCTAAAATCACCTCGATCAGGCTCAACCCCGGTTGACACAAGGGTTTCGGCCGCTTCTAATGGGGCGGCCTGGCGTTAGCGCCGGCCGCGTGGCGGGAGGTGCTGGAAAGCACTGTCACGATTGCCAATAAACATTCACGGGGGTTTTGAATGAACAAAACGGAATTGATCGATCACATCGCACAGCAAGCCGACATTTCGAAGGCTGCGGCCGGCCGCGCGCTCGATGCAGTCATCGCGGGCGTCAAAAGCACGTTGAAGAAGGGCGGATCGGTCACGCTGGTCGGCTTTGGCACGTTCGCGGTCGGCAAGCGCACCGCGCGCACCGGGCGCAATCCGCGCACGGGCGCTGCGATCAAAATCAAGGCAGCAAAAGTTCCTAAATTTAGGCCTGGCAAAGCGCTGAAGGATGCGCTAAACTAACAGGCTTGCTGCTTGAGGAATTGCTTGACCCGGTTGCGTGATCCATTCATCGGGCGAGCGGTAGCAAGGCAGAAAACACATCAAGCACTGAATCACGAAACGGGTGCTTAGCTCAGTTGGTAGAGCGGCGCCCTTACAAGGCGTAGGTCGGGAGTTCGAGCCTCTCAGCACCCACCAGTTTCAGATTCGGCGGCAGTGTTTTCAGTAGCAAGAGCGCAGTAAAAGGAGTGGTAGTTCAGTCGGTTAGAATACCGGCCTGTCACGCCGGGGGTCGCGGGTTCGAGTCCCGTCCACTCCGCCAGTATCCACGAAAGGCGAACTCCGGTTCGCCTTTTTTGTTGCCCGCTGAGGTAAGATCGGGCGTTCTGTTTTTGGCATCCCTCACGCATGCTCGATTTTTTCCGCAATCACCAACGCCTGATGATGTTCATGCTCATCCTCGTCATTTTGCCGGGGTTGGGTTTTGTGGGTATTCAGGGCTTCCGCGGCTTCTTTGACGAAAGCGCAAACGTCGCGAGTGTCAACGGTCACAAGATCACCCGCGTCGAATATGACGACGCGATGCGCCAGCAGCTCGACCGGGGGCGTCAGATGCTCGGCGCGCAGTTCGACATGAAGTCGTTCGACACGCCGGAGCGCCGCCGCCAGATGCTCGACGGCATGATCGAGCAGCGTGTGCTCGCCGACGAAACGCAGCGTCTGCATCTGACCGCATCGGACGACGCGGTGCGCCGTGCACTGCTGTCCGATCCGGTGATTTCGTCGCTGAAAAATCCCGACGGTTCGATCGACCTCGAGCGCTACAAGCAGTTGCTCGCGATGCAGGGCATGACGCCCGATCAGTACGACGAGCGCATGCGCTACAACCTCGCGATGCAACAGCTGCCCGCGAGCATCGCGGCGAGCGCGTTCACGTCGAAGACGCTTGCGCAGCACCTGACCGAGCTCGCGCAGCAGCAGCGTGAAGTGCAGGGCATCGCGTTCCATCCGCACGATTACGAGGCGAAGATCCAGCCGACCGATGCGCAACTGCAAGCGTATTACGACGCGCATCGCAACGACTTCGCGACGCCCGCTACCGCGACGATCCAGTATCTGGTGATGTCGCCGGCCACGCTGGGCGCATCGGTGCAGCCGAGCGACGCGGACCTGAAGAAATACTACGACGACAACATCGCCCACTTCCGCACCGAAGGCCAAGTGCGCGCGAGCCACATCCTGATCGCGGCACCGAAGGACACGAGCGCGGCCGACAAGGCCAAGGCGAAACAGAAGGCCGAGGAGTTGCTCGCACAGCTCAAGGCGCATCCGGATCAGTTCGCGCAGATCGCCCAGCAGAACTCGCAGGACCCGGGTTCGGCATCGAAGGGCGGCGATCTCGGTTACTTCGGCCGCGGCATGATCGCGGGCGGCCAGGCGTTCGACGACGCGGTGTTCGCGCTGAAGAAGGACGAGATCAGTGGCATCGTGCAGACGGACTTCGGCTTCCATATCATCAAGGTCACTGATGTAAAGCCGGCGGTGACGAAGTCGTTCGACGAAGTGAAAGAGCAGATCACCAGGGAGCTGAAGACGCAACTGGCGAGCAAGGCGTTCACCGACGGCTCGGAAGGCTTCACGTCGCTGGTCTATGAGAAGGCCAAGAGTCTGCAGCCGGCCGCCGACAAGTTCAAGCTGCAAATCCAGACCGCGACGGTCACGCCGCAGCCGGACGCGAAGCTGCCGCCCGACAGCCCGCTGAACAATCCGAAGTTCCTCGCAGCCGTATTCGCGAACGACTCGGTATCGGCGCACAACAATACGCAGGCCATCGACGTCGGGAACAACACGCTGATCGCAGCGCGCGTGACCGACTACAAGCCCGCCGCCGTGCCCGCATTCGACGCGGTGAAGGACGCGGTGCGTCAGAAGGTGATCGCCGAGCAGGCGAACGAAGCGGCGCACAAGGACGGCGCTGCGAAGCTGGCCGAGTTCGAAAAATCGAAGGCGACCGCCGGTTTCTCGTCGCCGCTCAAGGTTTCGCGCAATGACGCGCAGGGCGTGCCGCCTGCCGCACTGAGCGCGATCTACAAGGTCGATGCGCAAAAGTTGCCGGCCTACGTCGGTGTCGATCTCGGCGATGACGGCTATGCGATCTATCGCGTGAATCAGATCGTGCCGCCCGCTGCCACCGACGCGCAGCATCTCGCCGTCGCGCAGCAGCAGATTGCGCAGGTGGACTCGCAGTCGCAGGCCGAGGCCTATCTGAAGGCGCTGCGCGAGCGCTCGAAGGTGCAGTTCTACGGCACGCTCGACAACGCCGCCCAGACGGCCGACCAGTAAGCCGTAGCAAGCATTCCCTGCAGGTCAAAAGAAAAGCCCCGCAAATGCGGGGCTTTTTCTATCTACGGCCAGAGCGATCGTTTCACAGACAGCCGCTGATCGCGCCGGTAGCATTGCTTGCGCCCGCGCCGGCGCCGCCTGGGCGGAAGCCGACCCACGTGCCCTTGCCGCTATACGACGGACGGACCACCGCTGCGGCGCCGTTGGGCGGTTGCTGGCCCGGGACGTAGACGTCCATGGCCTGATCGTTGGCCAGGATACTTTGCGAAACGACCTGCTGTTGTGAGCTATCCGCCCATTTCTGCGCGATGCAGGTTGCGACGGCGCGAGGCGGCTGCTGGCTTTGACCCACCGACTGAACCCCCGCGGGCGGTTGAGCCGCGCAGGCCGAGATGGCAACAGTCAAAGCGATTAACGGTAAGTATTTCAACGTTATCTCCTCAGGAGTCGCTCAAGATTGAGCCGGGTGGCACGGAACGGCCCATGTATCGAACGGCTCGGCGATCCGTGCTCCCCCCAGGTTCCGGAAACAAGTCGTTAGCAGGTGTTTCAGTGCGGCGAACTTGTGCGAAGGAGTGGCTTGACAGCGGGCCACACGTTGTTGAGTAGCAGCGGCTGTGCCTGCTGCGTCGGGTGGATCTGATCGGCCTGGAACATATCCGGTTTATCCGCGATGCCGGCGAGCAAAAAAGGCACGAGCGGCAGATGGAATTCCTTCGACAACTGGCCGTAGAGGCCGTGGAACTTTTGCGTATAGTCGGGGCCGTAATTGGGCGGCACGTACATGCCGACGAGCACGACCTTCGCATGGCCGTGCTGCGCCTGTTCGATGATCGTGCGCAGGTTGGCCTCGGTCGTCGAAAGCGGCACGCCGCGCAACGCGTCGTTGGCGCCGAGTTCGACGATCACGATGCTCGGCTTGAGCCGTTCCATCAGCGCGGGCAGACGCGCGCGCCCGCCGCTCGTCGTGTCGCCGCTGATGCTCGCATTGGCGACGCTATAATCGATGCGCTCTTCGGCCAGACGCTGACGCATCAACGCGACCCAGCCCGTATCGCGGGGCAGCCCGTACTCGGCGGAGATGCTGTCGCCGAGCACGACGATCACAGGCTTCGCGGGTTCGGGCGCATTCGCCGCATGAGCCTGCAACGGTAACCAAACCAGCGCGGCGGCCATCATGGTCGCGCCGAATGCCGCGGTCAGCGCCGCGGCACGAGGGGCGATGGCGCGCACTTTCAATCTACGCTTCACCATGCCAAACAGAACTGATCCAGTCATTGAAGTGCGGGGTTTGTGCAAGAGGGTTAAGGATGCAACGGGTGAACTGACGATTCTCGATGACATCGATCTTGCCATCGATGCCGGCAGCAGCGTGGCGATCGTCGGTGCATCCGGGTCGGGCAAGTCTACGCTGCTCGGCTTGCTCGCGGGATTGGACAGCGCGAGCGCAGGCTCGGTTCGGCTGCTCGGCCGCGAACTCGGCGATCTCGACGAAGACGGGCGCGCCGCGTTGCGCAGCGGCGCGGTTGGCTTCGTGTTCCAGTCGTTTCAATTGATGCCGCATCTGACCGCGCTCGAAAACGTCACGCTACCGCTCGAACTGCAAGGCGGCATCGGCACACGCGAGGCCGCCGCGCGTGCGCGCGAACTGCTCGAACAGGTAGGGCTCGGGCAACGCACCGGTCACTATCCGAAGTTGCTGTCGGGCGGCGAGCAGCAGCGCGTTGCGCTCGCTCGCGCGTTCGTCACCCGCCCGAAGATCCTGTTCGCCGACGAACCCACCGGCAGTCTCGACGCGGCCACCGGCCACGCGGTCATCGATCTGATGTTCGAGATGAATCGCGCGCACGGCGCGACGCTCGTGCTCGTCACGCATGACATCGAACTCGCGCGGCGTTGCGATACGACGGTGACGATAGAAGCGGGGCGGCTCGCGTAATGATCTGCGCCGGATCGCGGGCTCGCGCTCGCGCATCGCCGCAACCATGTAGTCGTCGAAGCAAAAACAAAAGCGGGCCGCAGCCCGCTTTTGTTTTGTCTATCGCGCGCTAACGCCGCTAACGCGCACATCAAACTTCCACTCAGCGCTTCAACGCAGCCCGCGCCCGCGCGATCAACGCCGAGGTCGACGAATCATGCTTCTTCACGTCGGCACTCGCCGCACCCAGATCGGCCTCGACCACCTTGCCGAGGATCTTGCCGAGCTCGACGCCCCACTGGTCGAACGGATTGATGTTCCACACCGACGCCTGCACCAGCACCTTGTGTTCATAAAGCGCGATCAGCGCGCCGAGCGTGCGCGCGGTCAACGCGTCGAGCAGCAGCGTCGCGGTCGGGCGGTTGCCGGGGAAGGTCAGGTGCGGCGCGAGTTCCGGCTTGTCGGGGCCGGCCACCTTCTTTGCTTCCTCGAGCGTACGACCCAGCATCAGCGCTTCGCTTTGCGCGAAGCAGTTCGCGAGCAGCTTCGGATGATGGCTCGCGAGCGGATGCTCGGGCGTCAGCACTGCGATGAAATCGATCGGCACGATCGTCGGGCCCTGGTGCAGCATCTGGAAAAACGCGTGCTGACCGTTCGTGCCCGGCTCGCCCCACGTCACCGCGGAGGTCGCATAGTCGACGAATGCGCCGTCGAGACGCGCGGACTTGCCGTTGCTCTCCATTTCGAGCTGCTGCAGATACGACGGCAGAAAATGCAGCGCCTGTGAATACGGCGCGACCAGATAGCTCTGCGAGCCGAAGAAGTTGCGATACCAGATGCCGATCATGCCGAGCAGCACCGGCAGGTTCTTTTCGAGCGGCGCGGTACGGAAGTGCTGGTCCATCTCGTTGGCGCCGGCGAGCAGCTCGTCGAACTGCTGCGGGCCGATCGCGATCATGATCGACAGACCGACGGCCGACCACAGCGAGTAGCGTCCGCCGACCCAGTCCCACATCGAGAACACGTTTTCTTTCGCGATGCCGAACTTGACGACTTCGGCCGTATTCGCCGACACGCCGACGAAGTGCTTCGCAAGCGCGCTTTCCGGGCAGCCTTTCTGGATGAAGAAGTCGCGCAGCGAACGCGCATTGGTCATCGTCTCCAGCGTCGTGAAGGTCTTCGACACGATGATCGCGAGCGTCTCCTCGGGATCGATCTGCTGCATCACGTTGTACAGATCGGCGCCGTCGACGTTCGACACGAAGTGCGTCGAGATCTCGGGCGTCGCCAGATGATGCAGCGCGTGCACGACCATCTTCGGCCCGAGATCCGAGCCGCCGATGCCGATGTTCACGACATGACGAATCCGCTTGCCGGTGTAGCCGGTCCACGCGCCGCTGCGAACCTGCTCGGCGAACGCGGCCATTTTCTTGCGCTCGGCCTGCACGTCGGCGAAGAAAGGCGCCTTCGGGTCGGTTGCGCGCAATGCCGTGTGAAGCGCGGCGCGGCCTTCGGTCGGGTTGACGACTTCGCCCGCGAACATCGCGTCGCGGCGCTTTTCGACGCCGGCTTCGCGCGCGAGTTGCACGAGCAATTGCAGGGTTTCGTCGGTGATGCGGTGCTTCGAGAAATCGGCTGCGAGACCGCCGCCCGCGAACGTGAAGCGTTCGGCGCGCGTGGGAGCGGGATCGTTCTCGGGGGCGAACCAGTCGCGCAGATGCGCATCGCGAATCTTGTCGTAATGCGTCTGCAGCGAGGACCAGGAGGGGAGCGAGTTCTGGGTCATAGCGTCCGTCTAACCAAGGGGCACGAAGGAAGGCGCGCGCATGAAGCACGGCCGAGAATGATGCGGCGATTCAGTCAGAGCGATGCCACGCGGACCGGTTCGCGAGCGGGTGCCGACGATACTTCGCGAAGCCGGTGAACTTCGCGAAAACGCGAGGCGGCGCACGCGCCCGCTGGAGTATCGCCGCGACCCGCGACATCGATCCGACGCGCGGCGCAGGCAATCAGTATAGCGGGGATGCGTGGCGGGCAGCAGTGCGTTGCGCGCGGTCGCAATGATTGGGATCGCGATGTTTCACCGGTGTGAAAGAGCGAGGCGACCGAGCCGCGCACGACCCGTCCGTCAGGCAGGCGTCGCCGAATAGAACAGCCGGTTCAGTAGGGTGCGCACCATCGGCGCCAGCTCGCCGGCCGTCAAACCCGCGGGACCTTGGCCCTGCGCGGTCAGCGTATCGGCGGCGAGGCCGTGCAGATAGACGCCCGCGAGCGCCGCCTCGAAGCGTGGCAGGTGCTGCGCGAGCAGCGCGCCGATGATGCCGCCGAGCACGTCGCCGGTGCCGCCCGTCGCGAGCGCGGCGTTGCCGGTTGGATTCAGCGCGAGGCGGCCGTCGGGCGCGGCAATGATCGTGCCGACGCCTTTCAGCACGACGACGCTCGCAAAACGCGCCGCGAGCGCACGGGCGGCCGCCAGACGGTCGCGCTGCACGCTCGCCGCATCGCTGCCGAGCAGGCGCGCGGCTTCGAGCGGATGCGGCGTCAGGATGCACGGATCGCCCTGCACGCCGCGCGCGGTGACTTCGGCGGCGAGCGCGGGATCATTGGCGATCAGGTTCAGCGCGTCGGCATCGAACAGCTTGGGCACGTCGAGCGGCAGCACGTCGTGCAGTACGCGCGTCGCGCGTTCGCCATGCCCCATGCCGCAGCCGATCGCGAGCGCATCCATCGAATCGAGCGGCAGCGTGTCGATCGGATGCAGCATCAGTTCCGGGTGCGGCGGATCGTAGGGCGGGGCGCCTTCGCCGAGCAGCGCGACATGAACCTTGCCCGCGCCGCTGTAGAGCGCCGCGCGCGCCGCGAGGATCGGCGCGCCGCACATGCCCGTGTCGCCGCCGACGACCGCGAGGCTGCCGAAGGTGCCCTTGTTGGTCGCGAAGGTGCGCGGGGGCATGAACGGGCCGAAGAGGTCGGGGGCGCTGAGCTGGATCGCGGCGCGCGGGGCGCCTGGGGCAGCGTCCTGGCCACCGCCGCCGCCGTTGATTCCTGCGGTGAGCCCGATCGGTGCGACGGTCACCCGCCCGGTCAGGTCGCGGCCCTGCGCGGTGAAAAGCCCCGGTTTCGCGCCGATGAACGTGATCGTGTGGGTCGCATGGACCACCGCCGCGCCATTGCCGCCGATCACCGCGCCGGTGTCGCTGTCGAGCCCGCTGGGCACATCGAGCGCGAGTACGGCGCCTTGGGTCGGGCGCGTCTTCGTGCGTTGCGACAATTGCCGCGCGAGCGTCGCGAATACGCCGTCGAGCGGCCGCGCGAGACCGATGCCGAACATGCCGTCGACGAGCCAGCCATAGCCGTCGAGCGAGGCGGGCGGCGCAGTGTCGATCGGCACGCCGGCGGCGCGTGCGGCGTCGAGCGCCCAGCGCGCGTCGGCCGGCTTCACTTCGACCGGCATGCAGACTTCGACGGCGATGCCGGCCTTGTGCAGCTCCGTTGCGACGACCAGCGCGTCGCCGCCATTGTTGCCGGGGCCGGCGACCAGCCACGCGCGCTGCTGCGCTTTCGTCACCGAGGTATCCGCGGCGATCCGTTCGAGCAGCCAGCGCGCGGCCGCGTGACCGGCGCGCGCCATCAGCGTGTGCCCGGGCAGGGACGCGGCGGCCTGGGATTCGGCGATGCGCAGGTCGGTCAGCGTCAGCAGCGGCAGCGCAAGCGGCTGCGGGTCGCTGAGTGGGGCGGTGAGCGGATCGAAAAGGGTGAGCAGCGAGTTTTCGGCGTCTGTCATGGCGAAACCTGGCGGTGCGCCCGCGGCACGGCGGGCAGACTTGGGAATCGCTATGGTAGTGCCGATAGGCGCGCGGCGTGCGGCTGTTTCGGTGTTGGCGGTGGGAGTGGCGCGATGAGCGCGCCGTGTCGACAGCGGGCTGTCAGCCCGCCATCCCCGCGCGGAAGAGCGCGAAACCTTACTGGAACCGCTCCGGCCGCAACGCCGCGAGCGTGTCTGGCGGCAACGTCAGTGTCTGCCCCGACATCAGCTCTGCAACGAGCTTGCCCGCGCCGCAGGCGAGGCCCCAGCCGGCCGGGCCATGCCCGACGTTGACGAACAGGCGCGGATGCAGCGCGTTGCCGATCACCGGCAAGCCGTCCGGCGACAGCAGTTTCACGCCTTCCCACGGCAGCGCCGCCGAAATGCGCGCGGCGCCCGGAATCCAGTCGTGCGTCGCCTGACCGAGCATCGCGAGCGCCTCCTTGGTCGGCGCTTCGCCGAGCGGCTTGTCGATCTGGCTCGCGCTTTGCAGCACCGCACCGCCCGCGATCCGCAGCCGATGGTTCATGCGGCTGATGCCGATGCGCTTGACCGCATCGACGATCGCGACATGCGGCGCGCATTCCTCGTGCGCGATCGGCGCGACCAGCGAATGCAGCCGCAGCGGGTGCAGCGGCAGCTTGAGTCCCGCGCGTTCGAGCAGCGCCAGGCTGCCATAACCGGCCGCGACCACGATCGCGTCGGCCTGGACCACGTCGATTTCGCGCGAGCGGGGCGCGCCGTCGCGCGGCGCGAGTTCGACCGCCGCACGCTGATTTTCGAGCCGGATGCCGGTCACCTCGCAGTTCGGCATGAACTGCACGCCGCCCTGGGCGTCGAGCACCTGTTTGACGAGCTTGGTGAAAAGCGGACAGTTCGCGGTGCGCTCATGCTCGAACAGCACGCCGCCGGCGAATTCAGGATCTGTGGGCACCGCATGCTCGAACGCCGCGCATTCGGCCGGGCTCATCACGTGATGCGGCACTTCGAACTGGCCCAACAGATCGAGCGCAGCGGCGCTCAATTCCCATTCGTGCGCGCTGCGCACGAGGTACAAGAGACCGCTCGCCTGTTCGAATTCGAGGCCGAAGCGGGCTTCCACGTCGGCCATCGCCTCGCGCGACGATTCGATCAGCGGCCGCAACAGCGCGTACTGGCGCGCGAACGCCGCGGGTTCCTGCCATGCTCCGAGCTGCTTGATGAACTGCCGCGCGGCGCCGTTGAAGCCGGTCTTGCTGATCACGCCATTTTTCGCGTTGTAGCGGCTCGCCATGAAGGTCGGGCCGAACCAGACGTCGAGCGGCGTCGGCAGCACGCTGCCGCCTTGTCCGTAGGTGGCGCCTTGCGCGACAGTCGCGTGACGCTCGACGACGCATACCCGATGGCCGGCCGCGCGCAGCTGATAAGCGGTGGCGACGCCCGCTACCCCGCCGCCAATGACGATGACATCCATGTTCTGATTCGATGTGCCGACGGGCGGCTCGCGCGTTCCCGCTGGCTGTGACATGCGGCGCGCCGCAGGGTGAAGCCCGTGCCGCGTGCGCCGATCTGGTGAAACGCGAATGATAGCAGTCAAAGCACCCGCGCGGCGACGCGACGGGCACTCCAGCGACGCCTCGCGCGCGCAGACGCAGGCCGCCGGCGCGACACCCCGGAGCCCGCTGGAAGCCCGTTCCCGGGGTATAATCTCGGACTTCCTTTCCGCCTCACGTCGCCTGCATGCGCGGCTCCCCGGCATCAATGAGCGACGCAACGTCAAGTCCCATGGCCCACTTCTCGTGTTTCCCCGGCGCTTCGGCCCTTTCCGATTTCCGTCAAACCCGCCTGCTCGAAACGCTCACGCGCATCGACCCGAATATCACCGGCGTGCGCGGGCAGTATCTGCACTTCGTCAATGCCCAGACCGAACTGTCCGCTGAAGACAGCGCAAAGATCGAGGCGCTGATGCACTACGGCGATCCGTTCGAAGCAGGCAAGGAGCGTGGCGCGGTCGAAACCTTCCTCGTGGTGCCGCGCTTCGGCACCGTGTCGCCGTGGGCCAGCAAGGCAACCGACATCGCGCATCATTGCGGTCTCACGCACGTGCGCCGCATCGAGCGCGGCGTCGAATATTCGGTGACGCTGAAAAGCGGCCTGCTCGGCGGCAAGAAGACGCTGTCCGACGAAGCGCGCGCGGCCGTCGCCGCCGCGCTGCACGACCGCATGACGGAGAGCGTCGCGCCGTCGCGCGACCATGCGCTGCATCTGTTCGACGAGCTGCCGGCCAGGCCGCTGCAAACGGTCGACGTGCTCGCGAGCGGCCGCGCCGCGCTAGAAACCGCCAATGTGGAACTGGGCCTCGCACTCGCCGACGACGAAATCGACTACCTGGTCGACGCATTCACGAAACTCGAGCGCAATCCGACCGACGTCGAACTGATGATGTTCGCGCAGGCCAACAGCGAGCACTGCCGCCACAAGATCTTCAACGCGGACTGGACGATCGACGGCGAGAAGCAGGACATGTCGCTGTTCAACATGATCCGCAACACCGAGAAACTCAACCCGCAGGGCACCATCGTCGCGTATTCGGATAACTCGGCGATCATGGTCGGCGGCATGGCCGAGCGCTGGTTCCCGCGCACGCCGGCCACGCTCGGCGCGAGCGAATTGCCCGAGCACTATGGCCGCAGCGTCGAGCTCACGCACACGCTGATGAAGGTCGAAACGCACAACCACCCAACCGCGATCTCGCCGTTCCCGGGCGCCGCGACCGGCGCGGGCGGCGAAATCCGCGACGAAGGCGCGACCGGCCGCGGCGCGCGTCCGAAGGCGGGCCTCACGGGCTTCACGGTATCGAACCTCGAATTGCCGGACGGCGTCGAGGCGTGGGAAAACGCGCGCGACTCGGCGCAGCCGCTCGCGCAGCGCAATCCCGCCGACCAGCACGAAGCGTACGGCCGCCCGGACCGTATCGCGTCGCCGCTGCAGATCATGATCGACGGCCCGCTCGGCGGCGCCGCGTTCAACAACGAATTCGGCCGGCCGAACCTCGGCGGCTACTTCCGCACCTACGAGCAGAACGTCGCGGGTCTGGTGCGCGGCTATCACAAGCCGATCATGATCGCGGGCGGCATCGGCAATATCTCCGACCAGCACACGCACAAGCACGATCTGCCGGAAGGCTCGCTGCTGATCCAGATCGGCGGTCCGGGCATGCGCATCGGCATGGGCGGCGGCGCCGCGAGCTCGATGGCGACTGGCACCAACACCGCTGAACTCGACTTCGACTCGGTGCAGCGCGGCAACCCGGAAATCGAGCGGCGCGCGCAGGAAGTGATCAACGCGTGCTGGCAGCTCGGCGAGAAGAACCCGATCCTCAGCATTCACGATGTCGGCGCGGGCGGTCTGTCGAACGCATTCCCCGAAGTGGTCGACGGTGCGGGCAAGGGCGCACGGTTCGAACTGCGCAAGATCCAGCTCGAAGAAAGCGGCCTGTCGCCGCGCGAAATCTGGTCGAACGAAGCGCAGGAGCGCTATGTGCTGGCCATTTCGCCTGCCGATCTGCCGGTGTTCGAGGCGATGTGCAAGCGCGAGCGCTGCCCCTTCGCGGTGATCGGCACGGCCACCGCCGAGCGTCAGCTGAAACTGATCGATGCCGAGCAGAACGAAGCCGCGCACCAGCCGGTCGACATGCCGATGGAAGTGCTGCTCGGCAAGCCGCCGCGTATGCACCGCGACGTGAAGCGCGTCGAGCGCAAGCTCGAACCGGTCGACGTGACCGGCCTCGCGCTGCAAGAGGTCGCGCAGAGCGTGCTGCGTCACCCGACGGTTGCGAGCAAGTCGTTCCTGATCACGATCGGCGACCGTTCGGTCGGCGGCACGACCGCACGCGACCAGATGGTCGGCCCGTGGCAGGTGCCGGTGGCCGACGTCGCGATCACGACGATGGACTACGCGGGCTTCAGCGGCGAAGCGATGACGATGGCCGAGCGCACGCCGCTCGCCGTCATCAACGCGCCGGCCTCGGGCCGCATGGCGGTCGGTGAGGCGATCACCAACATCGCGGCGGCGCCGATCGCGTCGCTCGACAAGCTGAAGCTGTCGGCCAACTGGATGGCCGCGTGCGGCGCACCGGGCGAAGACGCGGCGCTCTACGACACGGTCAGGGCGATCGGTATGGAACTGTGCCCGGCGCTCGGTATCGGCATTCCGGTCGGCAAGGATTCGCTGTCGATGCGCACGCGCTGGGAAGACAGCGGCGTAGCGAAGGAAGTGGTCGCGCCCGTGTCGCTGATCATCTCGGCTTTCGCTCCGGTCGAAGACGTCCGCAAGCATCTGACGCCGCAATTGCAGCGCGTGAGCGAAGTCGGCGAGACGGTGCTGATCGCGATCGACCTCGGCCGCGGCAAGCAGCGCCTGGGCGGCAGCATCCTCGCGCAGGTCACGCAGCAGGTCGGCGATACGGTGCCGGACGTCGACGATCCGGAAGATCTGAAGCGCTTCTTCAACGCGATCCAGGCGCTCAATAGCGACGGCAAGCTGCTCGCGTACCACGACCGCTCGGACGGCGGCCTGTGGGCGACGGTCTGCGAAATGGCGTTCGCGGGTCACGCGGGTGTGTCGCTGAACGTCGACATGCTGGTGCTCGACGCGAATCACGAATCCGATTACGGCGACGCGAAGGACTGGGCAAAGCAGACCAGCGGCCGCCGCGAAGACCGCACGCTGCGCGCGCTCTTCAACGAAGAGCTCGGCGCCGTCGTGCAGGTGCGCACGGCCGATCGCGACGCGGTGCTCGCCGCATTGCGCGAACATGGTCTGTCGGCGTGCTCGCACGTGATCGGCAAGACCAACGAGCGCGACGTGATCGAGATCTATCGCGACGCGAAGAAGGTCTACGAAGCGCCGCGCACCGAACTGCATCGCACGTGGAGCGAAGTGAGCTGGCGCATCGCCCGTCTGCGCGACAACCCCGCTTGCGCCGACGCTGAATACGATTCGCTGCTCGATGCGGCCGACCCGGGCATCACGCCGGTGCTGAGCTTCGATCCGGCGGAAGACGTGGCCGCGCCGTTCGTCGGCAAGGGCGCGCGTCCGCGCGTCGCGATCCTGCGCGAGCAGGGCGTGAACTCGCATCTGGAGACGGCCTATGCCTTCGATCGCGCCGGCTTCGATGCTCACGACGTGCACATGAGCGACCTGCTCGCGGGCCGCGCGAACCTCGCCGATTTCGCGGGCGCGGTCGCCTGCGGCGGGTTCTCGTACGGCGACACGCTGGGTGCCGGCGAAGGCTGGGCGAAGACGATCCGCTTCAACGCGCAACTGGCCGACATGTTCGCCGCGTTCTTCGGCCGTGAAGACACGTTCGCGCTCGGCATCTGCAACGGCTGCCAGATGATGAGCAGCCTCGCGTCGATGATCCCCGGCGCCGAAGCATGGCCGAAGTTCACGCGCAACAAGTCGGAGAAATTCGAGGCGCGCTTCTCGCTCGTCGAAGTGCAGGCATCGCCATCGCTGTTTTTTGCGGGCATGGAAGGCTCGCGCATTCCGGTCGCCGTCGCGCACGGCGAAGGTTTTGCGGACTTCTCGCAGCAGGGCGACAAGTCGAAGGTCGCGGTTTCGATGCGCTACGTCGATCACCGTGGTCAGGCCACCGAGCAGTATCCGTTCAACCCGAACGGTTCGCCCGAGGGCATCACGTCGGTCACGACTGCAGACGGCCGCTTCACGGTGCTGATGCCGCACACGGAGCGCGTGCATCGCGCTGTGCAGATGAGCTGGCATCCGCAGGGCTGGGGCGAGATCGGCACGGACGCGAGCCCGTGGCTGCGTGTGTTCCAGAACGCACGTCGCTGGCTCGGTTGATGAGTCGAGGGGGCTGCCGCCTGCGTGCGGCGGCCTCTGTTTGCGGCGGCAGCACGTTGACGCCCCGCAAGTCTCACAGCAACAAAAAAGCCGCCCACGGGCGGCTTTTTTGCGTTCCAGCTTCTTCAGAGCCAGGAGACGGCGGACTGTCCAAAGACGATCCGCCCGCTGACACTCACTGAATCTTCGCGCTCTTGCGCAGATTCTCTTCGAATGCCTGCAGCTTTTCCTGCTGGATCTGCTGCACGATCTGCGCACGCACCTGCTCGAGCGGCGGCGGCGTGACGGCGCGGATGTCATCCACACGGATGATGTGCCAGCCGAATTGCGTATGCACCGGCGTGTCGGTCATCTGGCCTTTCTGCAGATGGGTGGCCGCGTCCGCGAATTCAGGCACGTAGGCCTTCGGGTCCGACCAGTCGAGGTCGCCGCCGTTCTTGCCCGATCCCGGGTCCTTCGAGTATTGCTTGGCGAGATCTTCGAAGCTTGCGCCGGCCTTGATCTTGGCGATCAGGTCCTTCGCCTGCTGCTCGTTGTCGACGAGGATATGGTGCAGGTGATATTCCTTGCCGCCCGCTTCCTTGACGAGCGCGTTGTAGCGCGCGGTGACTTCGGCGTCGGTCGGCTGGTTGTTCTTCACGAAATCTTCGATCAGCGCGCGCAGCACGACGGTTTGCTGTGCGACCGCGATTTGCGCCTTGATGTCCGGACGGTTCGGCAGCCCGCGACGCAGGGCTTCCTGCATCAGAATTTCGCGATTCACGAGCTCTTCGCGCACGGCCTGCTGCAGCTGCGGCGTGTCCTGCTGGCCCTGGTGAACCAGTTGCTGGATCAACGCATCGGCGCGCGACTTCGGAATCGGCGTACCGTTCACGACGGCGATGTTCTGTGCGAATGCAGGTGCGGCCGCGAACGCAGCCAGCAATACCCAGAGGCGGGTTTTCTTCAAGGTCATCGAAAGGTTCCTAGCGGGGCAACAAAGCAAATTCTTCGGGCGTGTACGCCGTGATGGCAAGGGCATGAATGCCGCGCTGCATGGCATCGGCCAGCGCATCATACACCATGCGATGCCTTGCCACGCGGGGCTTGCCGGCAAATGCGACGGCCACGATCGTGACGCTGAAATGACCGCCAGCCGCGGCACCTGCATGGCCCGCGTGCTGCGCGCTGTCGTCGGTGATGCTGATCGACTCGACGGGTGCGAGCGCGGCCGCGAGGCGCGCCTCGATCAGCGCGGCGCGCTCGGCGGTGGTCGCGTGCATGAACAGGTCGCTCATGTCATTCCTCCTTCATGTACTTCGACAGCCACAGGCTCTGTCCGACGATGAACACGAGCAGGCAGCCGGTCGCGCCGAACAGCTTGAAATTGACCCACTGATCTGTCGTGTAGTGATACGCGACGAACAGGTTCAGAAGACCGAGCAGCACGAAAAAGACCGCCCAGATCAGGTTCAGCTTGCCCCAGATCGCGTGCGGCAGCGTGATCTGCTTGCCCATCATCGCTTCGATCAGATTCTCGTTGAAGCCGAGCTGCGACACGATCAAAGCGACGGAAAACGCCCAGTACAGCACGGTCGGCTTCCATTTGATGAAGGTGTCGTTGTGCAGCACGAGCGTCGCACCACCGAATACCACGACGACGCCGAGGCTCACCCACAGCATCGGGTCGACCTTGCGGTGGCGGAACGCCACCCACGCGATCTGCACCAGCGTGGCGACGATCGCCACTGCCGTCGCCGTGAAAATGCCCCAGATCTTGAAGGCGACGAAGAACAGGATGATCGGGAACAGATCGAACAGGAATTTCATTATCTGGTCGGGAAGTGGGAGAGTGAGTCGAACGGTGAGTCGAACATTGATGCGCGCCCGCTTGGCGCGCAAGGTGCGCGGCGCCCGCCGACGAGCGGGAGTACCGCATTGAAAGGGCGCCGCGCGCGGTTTTGCGCCGCGGCGCCCGAAGCGGGCAAGGCTGCTGCCGCGCCGCGTTACTTGGGCTCGAATTGTAACGCAGCCGAATTGATGCAGTAGCGCAGACCGGTCGGCGCCGGTCCGTCCTCGAACACGTGGCCCAGATGCGCGCCGCAGTTCTTGCACTGCACCTCGATGCGCAGCATGCCGTGCGAGCGGTCGGTCTTCTCGGCGATCACCTCGCCGTTGATCGGCCGGAAATAGCTCGGCCAGCCGCAGCCGGCGTCGAACTTGGTGTCCGATTCGAACAGCGGCGTGCCGCAGCACACGCAGTCGTAGACGCCGCGTTCCCAGTGATCGTTGTAGCGGCCCGTGAACGGGCGCTCGGTGGCCGCGTGGCGGGTCACCTGGTATTCGATGTCGGACAGCTCCTTGCGCCACTCGGCGTCGCTTTTCTGGACGGCTGGGGCGTCATGCTTGAGATCGTCGGGGTTGCTCATGGTCGGGTTCCTGTCTCGGGTTTGTACCGGTGTTTTCTGGCGGGATGGCCGCGGCGATTGAACTGCGCCGGTGCGTCATGACGAACAGCTCACTTCGAGCGAGCTCGCCCAGTCGGGCGGCAGACCCGCATACGTCGCGTATTCGGGCTGCTCGTCGAACGGGCGACGCAGCACGGCCGCGAGCCGTTCCACCTCGGAGAAATCCTTCTCCCTCGCACGCTGGATCGCCGTTTCCGCCAGATGGTTGCGAAGTACGAATTTGGGGTTCACACGGTTCATTGCAATGGCGCGCGCAGCGTCGTCGCGTGACTCAACGGCGAGCCGCGCGCGGTAGTCGTTCGCCCATGCGTCGAAGGCGGCGCGATCGAGGAACAGATCGCGTACCGGCGCATCGCCGCTCGCATCGTGTTTCGACAGGCGCGCGAGATTGCGGAACGTCAGCGTGAAATC
The DNA here is from genome assembly GCF_050436725.1 of Paraburkholderia sp. JPY465. NCBI lineage: Bacteria > Pseudomonadati > Pseudomonadota > Betaproteobacteria > Burkholderiales > Burkholderiaceae > Paraburkholderia > Paraburkholderia sp. JPY465. The sequence continues at coordinate 1,463,272 of NZ_JBNDMT010000003.1, read as the reverse complement.
GGCGCGGTTCGTGTGCATCGCTTCGAACAGCCGGTTCACGAGCGCGTCGTCGCCGTCGCGCGCCTGTTCGAGGCCGAGCTTCGCGCGCATGCGGTTTTCGAGCGCCGGCGCGAAGCGCTCCTTGAAGCCGGCGAGCACATGCTGCGCTTCTTCGACCGCCTTGTCGGCGCGCACGCTTTCGTCATGCTTTTCGCCGAACAACGGCAGCAATCCCTGCGCGAGGCAAAAGAGGTTCCAGTACGCGATTTGCGGCTGCAGCCGGTAGGCATAACGCCCCTGCGTATCGGAGTGATTGCAGATGTGGCCGGCATCGAAGCCATCCATGAAGCCGAACGGTCCGTAGTCGATCGTCAGGCCCAGGATCGACATGTTGTCGGTATTCATCACGCCGTGACAGAAACCGACCGCCTGCCAGTCGACCATCAGATCGGCGGTAGAGCGTACCGCTTCGGCGAGCAGCGCCAGATACGGATCGTCGGCCTCCCTGCAATGCGGATAGAAGCGTTCGATCACATGATCGGCCAGCGCGCGCAACGCGTCGACGCGATCGTTCGCATAGAAGTGCTCGAAGTGTCCGAAGCGCACGAAGCTCGGCGCGACGCGCGTGACCACCGCGGCGGTTTCGATCGTCTCGCGCCGCACCGGCTGGTCGGAGCCGATCACGCACAACGCGCGCGTGGTCGGAATGCCGAGATGATGCATCGCCTCGGAGCACAGATATTCGCGGATCGACGAGCGCAGCACCGCGCGGCCGTCGCCCATGCGCGAATAAGGCGTGCGGCCCGCGCCTTTGAGCTGCAGCTCGTTGCGCTCGCCGTCGTGTTCCAGCTCGCCCAGCGTGAGCGCGCGGCCGTCGCCGAGCTGGCCGGCCCACACGCCGAATTGATGGCCCGAGTACACCGACGCATAAGGCAGTGCGTCGGCCGGCCAGTCGCGCGTCGCATTGCCGCAGAACAGCTCGAGAAAGCCCGGCTCGCGTTCGATGCCCTCGGGCATCCCGAGCCGCGCGGCGGTGTCGGCCGAGAAGCCGACGAGGTAGGGTGCGTCGAGCGGCGCGGCTGGCAGCCGCGTGAAGAAGGTGCCGCCGAGCCGCGCGAACGCGTTGGCTGGGGGAGTGGCGAGTGTGTTGGAAAGATCCGTCAATGCTGCGGATAACCCTGCAATGCTTGGGGAAAACGACATGTTGAGCGCCTCTGGATTAGCCGATATTGTAAGTCCGCGCCCGCGGCGGTGCTGGGCGGCCGGCTACATCGTTCGGACCATGCTGCGTACGACGCCGCCACGATCGTGCACCTCGCGCTGTTCGGCGCGCTATCCGTTTCACGACCATATATTCAACGAACCCGACCGCAACCCCATCGACACACTAACGAGCCGAGGAGACCCCGCCTTATGACGACGCCGCTGCTGGGCCAGATGATGGACGTGCCGCTCACCGTATCATCGTTGCTCGCGCATGCCGCGCGCCATTTCGGCAGCACCGAGATCGTGTCGCGGCGCATCGAAGGCGACCTGCATCGCTACACCTACCGCGATTGCGAGAAGCGCGCGAAGCAACTCGCGCAGGCGCTCATCGCGCTCGGCGTCGAACCGGGCGACCGGGTCGCGACGCTCGCGTGGAACGGCTACCGGCATCTCGAAGCGTATTACGGCACCACCGGCTTCGGCGCCGTGTGTCACACCATCAATCCGCGCCTTTTCCCCGATCAGATCGCCTACATCATCAATCACGCCGACGATGCGTACGTGCTGTTCGACACGACGTTCGCGGCGCTGGTCGACACGCTCGCGCCGCAGTGCCCGCGCGTGCGCGGCTGGATCGCACTGTGCGATGAAGCGCATCGGCCGCCGATGCAAACGTCGGTGCTGTGCTACGAAACGCTGATGGACGGGCAGGACGGAGTGTTCGACTGGCCCGCGCTCGACGAGCAGCAGGCGTCGTACCTCTGCTATACGTCGGGCACGACTGGCAATCCGAAAGGCGCGCTGTACACGCATCGCTCGACGGTGCTGCATGCGTTCGGCGCGGCGTTGCCCGACTCGATGAGCCTGTCGGCGCGCGACTCGGTGCTGCCGATCGTGCCGATGTTCCACGTCAACGCGTGGGGCCTCGCGCATGCGGGGCCGCTGACCGGCGCGAAGCTCGTGTTCCCCGGCAAGGATCTCGACGGCAAGTCGCTGTACGAACTGATGGAGAGCGAACGCGTCACGTGCTCGGCCGGCGTGCCGACCGTGTGGCTCGGTCTGCTGAACTACCTGCGCGAAACCGGAGCGAAGTTTTCGTCGCTCGAGCGCACCGTGATCGGCGGCTCCGCCTGTCCGCCCGCGATGCTGCGGGTGCTCGAGGACGACTACGGCGTGCAGGTGATCCATGCATGGGGCATGACGGAGATGTCGCCGCTCGGTACCTTGTCGAAGCTGAACTGGGAGCAGAGCCAGCGGCCGCTCGCCGAGCAGCGCAAGCTGCTCGAAAAGCAGGGCCATGTGATCTATGGCGTGGACATGAAGATCGTCGGCGAGGATGGCCGCGAGCTGCCGTGGGACGGCGTTGCGTTCGGCGATCTGCACGTGCGCGGGCCGTGGGTCATCGACCGGTATTTCCGCAAGGAAGATTCGCCGCTCATCGACGGCTGGTTTCCGACCGGCGACGTCGCCACGATCGACCCCGACAGCTTCCTGCACATCACCGACCGCTCGAAGGACGTGATCAAGTCGGGCGGCGAATGGATCAGTTCGATCGAACTCGAAAACGTCGCAATCGCGCACCCGGCGGTCGCGGAAGCCGCGTGCATCGCATGCGCGCATCCGAAGTGGACCGAGCGGCCGCTGCTCGTCGTCGTCAAACGCGCGGGGCACGACGTCACGCGCGACGAACTGCTGGCGTTCTACGACGGCAAAGTGGCGAAGTGGTGGATTCCCGACGACGTCGTGTTCGTCGACGAACTGCCGCACACGGCGACCGGCAAGCTGCAGAAGCTCAAGTTGCGCGACCTGTTCCGCGACCACGTGCTGCCGTCCGCGCTCGAAGACAGCCGCGACTGTCCACTGACCACCGAGGCCCAGGGGAAACCCCGTTCGATAATAAATTGAACGTTCGTGCTTTTTCAGTGTATTCTGCGCGCTGACACCCGGACCGTCGCTTGAGAAAGTCTGACAATAGTCAGGCTCGATGAACCGGACAGGCGGCGCATCATGCGCCGCCTCAATGAATGCATGGATCGCACGGAGGCACGCAGATGGCAGTGGACTACACAACTCATGACGGCGTGGCCGTTCTCACGCTGAACAATCCGCCCGTCAATGGGCTCGGTCTGTCGACGCGGGCGGGGATCGTCGAAGGGCTCGAGCGCGCGCAGAACGACTCGGCCATCAAGGCCATCGTGCTGACCGGCGCGGGCAAGGCCTTCTCGGGCGGCGCCGACATCACCGAATTCAATACGCCGAAGGCGACCCAGGAGCCGACGCTCGCGACCGTCATCAAGGCCGTCGAAGGCAGCGCGAAGCCGGTCGTCGCGGCGATTCACAGTGTCGCGATGGGCGGCGGCCTCGAGCTTGCGCTCGGCGCGCATTACCGCGTCGCCGCGGCCGGCGCGCAGATCGCGCTGCCCGAAGTGAAGCTCGGCATCCTGCCGGGCGCTGGCGGCACGCAACGTCTGCCGCGCGCGATCGGCCTCGAAGCGTCGCTGAACATGATCGTGTCGGGCGCGCCGGTGCTGTCGGAAAAGCTCGCCGATTCGGGGCTGTTCGACGAACTCGTCGCGAATCCCGCCGAACTGGCCGAAGCCGCGCTCGCGTTCGCGCGCAAGGTCGGCGCCCAAACGGGCCCGCATCCGAAGGTGCGAGACCGCAAGATCGAACATCCGAACGCGCCCGGTTTCATCCAGTTCGCGCGCAATAGCGTCGCGGCCATCGCGAAGAACTTCCCGGCGCCGCATAAATGCATCGACGCGGTCGAGGCCGGTGTGAAGGATGGCTTCGACAAGGGCCTCGCATTCGAGCGCGAATGCTTCATCGCGCTCGTGCAGACGCCGGAGAGCCACGCGCTGCGTCACGCGTTCTTCGGCGAGCGCGCGGCGAGCAAGATTCCCGACGTGCCGTCCGATACGCCCGTGCGCGACATCAATCAGGTGGCAGTGATCGGCGCCGGCACGATGGGCGGCGGCATCGCGATGAACTTCCTCAACGCCGGCATTCCGGTCACGCTGCTGGAAACGAAGCAGGAGGCGCTCGACCGCGGTCTCGCGACGATCCGCAAGAACTACGAGGCCACCGTCAAGAAGGGCAAGCTGAAGCCCGAAGTGATGGAGCAGCGTCTCGCGCTGCTGAGCCCGACGCTGTCCTACGACGACCTGAAGCACGCCGACATGATCGTCGAAGCCGTGTTCGAAGAGCTCAGTGTGAAGGAGCAGGTGTTCGGCCGGCTCGATGAAGTCGCGAAGCCGGGCGCGATCCTCGCGTCGAACACGTCGACGCTCGACGTCGACAAAATCGCCGCGTTCACGAAGCGTCCGCAGGATGTGGTCGGCATGCACTTCTTCAGCCCGGCCAACGTGATGAAGCTGCTCGAAGTCGTGCGTGGCAAAGAGACCGCGAAAGACGTGCTCGCCACCGTGATGAAGCTCGCGAAAAAGATCAGGAAGACCGCGGTGGTGTCGGGCGTGTGCGACGGCTTCATCGGCAACCGGATGATCGAGCAGTACCTGCGCCAGGCGCTCTTCATGCTCGAAGAGGGCGCATTGCCCGCGCAAGTCGACAAGGCCATCGAGAAATTCGGCTTCGCGATGGGCCCGTTCCGCATGAGCGACCTCGCCGGCAACGACATCGGCTGGGCGATCCGCAAGCGCCGCTACGTCGAGCATCCCGACATGCACTACTCGAAGATCGCCGATCGTCTGTGCGAGATGGGACGCTTCGGCCAGAAGACCGGCGGCGGCTGGTACGACTACAAGACGGGCGATCGCACCGCGTATCCGTCCGGCGTGGTCAACGAAATGATCGTCGAGTACTCGAAGGAAACCCACTGCGAGCGCCGCAAGATCAGCGACGAGGAAATCGTCGAGCGTCTGGTGTTCGCGCTCGTCAACGAAGGCGCGAAGATTCTCGAGGAAGGCATCGCGTCGAAGGCGTCGGATATCGACATGGTCTATCTGACCGGCTACGGCTTCCCGCTCTATCGCGGCGGCCCGATGCTGTACGCGGACACTGTCGGACTCTACAACGTCGAGCGCGCGATTCGCCGCTACGCGGCGCGGCCGAACGGCGACGCGTGGAAGCTCGCGCCGAGCATCGCGAAGCTGGCGGCCGAAGGTCGCGGCTTCAACGACTGAGCGCGGCTGACTTCAGCACACGAATTGAGCGCTGCGGGTGACGCCCGCAGCGCTCGCATCAAACGACAGAGGCGGCGCGGTGATGCGCTTTTGAACGCACGGCGGTGAGCCGGCGCGCCACTTCGACATTGCAATTGGAGACACCCATGACTGACGCCGTAATCGTATCCACCGCCCGCACGGGCCTCGCCAAATCGTGGCGCGGCGGTTTCAACATGACGCACGGCGCGACGCTCGGCGGTCACGTGACGCAGGCCGCGGTCGAGCGCGCGAAGCTCGATCCGGCGCGCGTCGAGGACGTGATCATGGGGTGCGCGAATCCGGAAGGCGCGACGGGCGGCAATATCGCGCGTCAGATCGCGTTGCGTGCGGGCCTGCCGGTCAGCGTGCCGGGCATGACCGTGAACCGTTTCTGCTCGTCGGGATTGCAGACGATCGCGCTCGCGTCGCAACGCGTGATTGCCGGTGAGGGCGACGTATACGTCGCGGGCGGCGTCGAGTCGATCTCGTGCGTGCAGAACGAAATGAACCACCACATGATGACCGACGGCTGGCTCACCGAGCATAAGCCGGAAATCTACTGGTCGATGCTGCAGACCGCCGAGACCGTCGCGAAGCGCTACTCGATCTCGAAGGAGCGCCAGGACGAATACGGCGTGCGCTCGCAGCAGCGCGCGGCGGCCGCGCTCGAAACCGGCAGGTTCAACGACGAGATCGTGCCGCTGACGGTGCTCGCCGGTGTCGCCGACAAGGCGAGCGGCCGTCTCTACACGAAGGAAGTGACCGTCAGCGGCGACGAAGGGATTCGCGCCGACACGACGCTCGAAGGCGTGTCGAAGATTCGCACCGCGCTGCCGGGCGGCGTGATCACCGCGGGCAATGCGAGCCAGTTCTCGGACGGCGCATCGGCTTGCGTCGTGATGAACGCGACGCTGGCCGAACGCGAAGGTCTGCAGCCGCTCGGCATTTTCCGCGGCTTTGCGGTGGCTGGCTGCGAGCCGGATGAAATGGGCATCGGCCCGGTGTTCGCGGTGCCGAAGCTGTTGCAGAAGGCCGGCCTCAAGGTCGACGACATCGGCCTGTGGGAGCTGAACGAAGCCTTCGCGGTGCAGGTGCTCTATTGCGCGGACAAGCTCGGTATTCCGCACGACCGCCTGAACGTGAACGGCGGCGCGATCGCGGTAGGCCATCCGTATGGCGTGTCGGGTGCGCGGCTCGTCGGCCATGCGCTGATCGAGGGCAAGCGGCGCGGCGTGAAGTTCGTCGTCGTGACGATGTGCATAGGCGGCGGGCAGGGCGCGGCGGGTCTGTTCGAGATCGCGTAACTCGGGCGCGAGCGCGGCTCAAGAAGACGGGCGGCGTGGGTTCGACGCTTTTATCCCGCCGCCATCGTGCCTACTGCGACGCCATACCCGGCAGCGTCAACATGCCCTGATCGGTGAAGCGTGTCGTGCCGGTCAGGCCGCCCGCGAGCTTGCCTTGCAGCCGGTATGGAACCTGCCCGGACTGCGCGATGCCCGCAAGCCCGAGCGCCTGGCGAACCGCGGCAAACGCGGGCACGGTCAGCGGCACGCTGACGACGGTTTCGCCGAAGCGCGGCACGGTGCCGCTCTGATCGCTGACACCGCTGGCGAACGGCTTGCCGTTCAGTTCGAGATCGACCGCGATGCCGTTGAAGCTCACCGCGGAGTCGTTCGGGTTCTGCACGCGCAGCTTCAGATTGAAGCGCATCTCGAGGCCTTCGCCGGCCAGCGGCTCGATGCCGGCGACGTTGACGCGCAACGCATCGCCGCCGAGCAGGCCGGCGCATGCGCCAAGCGTCAGCGTGATCGCGCAGACGAGGTGGAAATAGCGTACGAAGGTAGCGAGACGGCCGAAAAGCCGCGGGCGTGGGAAGGACATGACCGGCACCTCGAAGCAGGAAGCGGTTGGTCACGCATTCTAACTGGCGGCGAGGCGTCGATTCTCGTGATCGGGTCGGAGTTTCAGGTAGTACGCCGCCACGATCTCGCGACGGCACCAGCGAGTCGCCGGACGGCTCGACGGACGAGTTCGCGAAGGTCCGCCGCATCGCCGGGCGAAGCTTGCGCGATCAGCACAGCCGCGCCCGCGCGCGACGCGTGCGACGCGCGGATCGACATGGCCGTGCTCGCCGGGTTTCTGGGGACGGGCGCTTACGCGCGGCATTTGCGGCGCTTGCGCGAGAGTCTGCGGCTGCAGCGCGAGCGCATGGCGGCGGGGATCGCCGCGGCGTTTCCCGATGGCATACGCTTCACATCGCCGCGCGGCGGTATGTTCTTTTGGGTGGAGTTGCCGCACGGGTTGTCGTCGGCCGCATTTTTCGAGGCGGCGTTGGACGATGGCATCCGCATCATGCCTGGGACCGTTTTTTCGAACACCGGGCGCTTCGATCGTTTCATTCGCCTGAGTTGCCCGAGCGCGGACCTCGATCTGCTCGATGAAGCGGTGCGCCGATTGGGGCGCTTGGCGACGCGCATGATGGAGCGGAATGAGGCGGATGGAGCCACGCGATAGCCGGTAGAATTTCCCATTTAGCGTTAATGCGTACACCTCGCGGAGTACCGGCACGCGGCGAACCGATTTCCGGGCTTGCCGGCCACGAACTCCACACACCGCCATGACCGACCCAACCACTTCCGCCACAACAGGCAACCCATCGTTGCCGGAAAGCCCCTTCATCGACCGTCTCGGCGCGCAGCTGCTGCGCGCCGCCGATGGCGTCAGCGAAGTCGTGCTGCCGTTGCAACCCGATCACATGAACACATGGGACGTCGCGCACGGCGGCGTCACGATGACGCTCGCCGACGTCGCGCTCGCGATGGCCGCGCGCAGTCTCGCGGGCGACGGCGTCGGCGTCGTCACCGTCGAGATGAAGGTCAACTTCATGCAGCCGGGGCGCGGCGAGTTGCGCGCGACCGGCCGCGTGCTGCATCGCTCGACCACGATGGCCTATTGCGAAGGCGAGATCCGCGACAGCGAAGGTCACTTCGTCGCCAAGGCGCTCGGCACCTTCAAGTACATGCGCCGCCTCGCGGTGGGCCGCGACGTCAGGCGTCAGCGTCTGCGCAGCGATCCGGCGGCCAACCCCGGTCCGAGCGACTGAGCCCCCTGATCGCAGAGTTCAGACCTGGATTCGACACATGCGGGTCACCCCGCCAACAACCCAAGGAGACGACTTCATGGCCCAGATCAACCGCCAGGTGCTGCTGGTTTCGCGTCCGCAAGGCGAAGCCACGCCCGCTAATTTCAAGCTCGTCGAAACGCCGCTGGCGCCGCTCGCCGACGGCGAAGTACGAGTGCGCAACCACTATCTGTCGCTCGATCCGTACATGCGCGGACGCATGAACGACAGCAAGTCGTACGCGCCGCCGCAGCCGCTGAACGAGGTGATGATCGGCGGCACGGTCGGCGAGGTCGTCGAGACGAGGAATCCGAAGTTCGCGGTCGGCGACAAGGTCGTTGCGATGTTCGGCTGGCAGGAGTACGGCACCTCGAACGGCGCGGGCATGCAGAAGGTCGACGACACGCACGTGCCGCTCTCCGCGTATCTCGGCCCGGTCGGCATGCCGGGCGTCACCGCGTGGTACGGGCTGAACCGCATCATCGCGCCGAAAGCGGGCGAGACCATAGTCGTCAGCGCGGCGAGCGGCGCGGTGGGCAGCGTGGTCGGCCAGCTCGCGAAGGTGGCCGGCGCGCGCGGTCGGCATCGCGGGCGGCGCGGACAAGTGCCGCTACGTGGTCGACACGCTCGGCTTCGACGCCTGCGTCGACTACAAGGCCGGCAACCTGTACCAGGACCTGAAGGCCGCGACGCCCGACGGGGTCGACGGCTGCTTCGAGAACGTCGGCGGCGAGGGGCTCGACGCGACGCTCGCGCGCATGAACCCGTTCGGGCGCATCGCGCTGTGCGGCTTCATCGCGGGCTATGACGGCCAGCCGTTGCCTCTCAAGCATCCGTCGCTGATGCTGACGCAGCGGCTGCTCGTGCAGGGCTTCATCGTCAGCGAGCACATGGACGTGTGGCCGGAGGCGCTCAAGCAGCTCGGCACGCTCGTCGCGCAGAAGAAGCTGCACTATCGCGAGACGATCGCGCAAGGGCTCGAAACCGCGCCCGAGGCATTCATCGGCTTGCTCAAGGGCCGCAACTTCGGCAAGCAACTGGTCAAGCTGATCTGAGCACGACGTCGTCACGCATCGGCCAGCCGCCACTCAAACAGGGAGTCACAGGATGTTCGAATTCGCAGGCAAGGTGGCGGTGATCACCGGCGCGGGCAGCGGCTTCGGCCGCGCGTTCGCGCACAAGGGCGCGGCGCTCGGCATGAAGCTCGTGCTCGCCGACGTCAACGCCGGGCAGCTCGCGCAGACCGTCGACGCATTGCGCGAAGCCGGCGCCGAAGCGATCGCCGTACCGACCGACGTATCGAGCGCCGCGCAGGTCGAGGCGCTCGCGCAAGCCGCGCTCGCCGCGTTCGGCAAGGTCCACCTGCTGTTCAACAACGCGGGCGTCGGCACCGGCGGCTTCCTGTGGGAAAGCTCGGCCAACGACTGGTCGTGGGTGTTCGGCGTCAACGTGATGGGCGTCGCGCACGGCGTGCGCGTGTTCGCGCCGCTCATGCTGGCGCAGAACGAGCCCGCGCATATCGTCAATACGGCGTCGGTCGCGGGGCTGCTCGCGCCGCCGGGGATGGGCATCTACAACGCGTCCAAGCATGCGGTGGTGGCGCTGACCGAGACGCTGTATCACGACCTGAAGCTCGCGCAGGCCGGCACGGACGGCGAGGTCGGCTGTTCGCTGCTGTGTCCCGCCTTCGTGCCGACCGGCATCGCCCAGGCCGAGCGCGCGCGTCCGGACGAGCTGCGCAACGCGAGCCGGCCGACGCGCTCGCAAATCGCTGCGGCCAGGCAGTTGCAGCGCGCGGTGCAGTCGGGCAAGCTCAGCGTCGACGATGTCGCCGACATTGCGTTCGAGGCAATCGCCGCGCGCCGTTTCTATATCATCACGCACCCGGGCATCATGGCGACGGTCAAGCTGCGTCACGAGGACATCGAGCAGTTGCGCGAGCCGTCCGATCCGATGTCGCTGAAACCCGAAGTGAAGAACGCGGAGTAGCGGCCGGCTGCGTGGCCGCTGCGCCGGGTCCTGACAACAATTGGCGCACTGCGCGCCGCGCAGTGCTGTGCTGTGCGCATCACGTTGCTGAAACCATGCCGCTGAATCCGACGATCGAGCAGGTGCTCGACATGATCGCGCGGGCCAAACGCCCGCAGTATCACCAGATGAGCGCGCAAGCGGCGCGCGCGTCGTACGAGAAGAGCGCGCCGATCCTCGAGATCCCGAGCGCGCCGATGTACTCCGTCGAAGACCTGCGGGTGCCGACGCGCGATGGCGCGACGATCCGTGCGCGCCTGTACTTCCCGGTCGAGCCGAACTGGGCGGAGCCTCTGCCGGCGTTCGTGTACTACCACGGCGGCGGCTTCACGGTCGGCAGCGTCGACACGCACGATGCGCTGTGCCGGATGTTCGCGCGCGACGGCCAGTGCGCGGTGCTGTCGGTCGATTACCGGCTCGCGCCCGAGCACAAGTTTCCGACCGCTGTCGACGATGCCTTCGACGCCCTTAGCTGGCTGCACGCGCACGCCGCGGAATTCGGCATCGACGACACCCGGCTCGCGCTCGGCGGCGATAGCGCGGGCGGCACGCTTGCGACGGTCTGCGCGGTGCTCGCGCGTGATGCCGGCATCGCGCTCGCGCTGCAATTGCTGATCTATCCGGGCACCACCGGCCATCAGCAGACCGACTCGCACTCGCGCCTCGCCGACGGCTTCCTGCTGTCGGGCGACACGATCCAGTGGTTCTTCGAGCACTACCTGCGCGATAGCGGCGATCGCGACGACTGGCGTTTCGCGCCGCTCGACGGCGAGCGCGGCGCACCGGAGTTTCGTGGCGTCGCGCCCGCGTGGATCGCGACCGCCGAATACGATCCGCTCAGCGACGAGGGCGATGCGTATGCGGAAAAACTACGCGCGCTCGGCAATCCGGTCACGCTCAGGCGCTACGCCGGCATGATTCACGAGTTCTTCAAGATGGGCGGCTTCGTGCCCGAAGTCGCAGAGGCGCATGCGGATGCCGCGGCGGCGTTGCGCGCGGCATTCGGTATCGGGTGAGGGACGTTGTCGCGAAGCGGTGAGCGGCCGGCGGCGAATGCGCCGGCGAGGCGGTGTTCGAACGATCACGCCACGCTCATCCGGTCGCGCTCGACATTGAACGCGAAGCTGCGCTCGAAATCGCCGGGCCGCACGATGCGGTGCGAGCCGTTGTCGTCGCTGCGCTCGGCGACCGCGACGCCGATCACGTCGCCATAAGCGGCGACGCGCAGCGCGGTGGTGCTGCGCGTGCCATATTCCGGCGATTCGATGAATGCCGCCGACAGCACCCGTTCGCGTTCGAGCGGAATACCGGTCGACGGCAATTCGTCGTCGCGCGCGAGCCGCGGATCGCGCATCAGATCGATCAGGCGTTCGAGCGGCGGCATCGCATTGCGCGCGAGCAGCGTGCCGAGCTCGCCGCGCTTTCTGACCAGTTTCGGCCACGCGGTGTCGAGCACCGCGTTCGAGATGCCGTGCGTGCCGGGCGCGAGCAGTGTGGGGCCACTGTTTGCGTCGACGGCGCCGCGATTGCAGTACCACGCGAGCTCACGGCGCGTCCAGTCGCCGACCAGCAGGTTGAAGCCGTTGTAGATGTCGCCGCTTTGCGCGACGTGCTCCAGATACGCGAGCGGCGTCTCGTGCGGGTGGCCGTCGGGGTCGCGCGCGGCGTTCGTGAGCCAGTTGCTGACGAGCGTGCCGCGGGTCGGCGCATCGGCGCGCATTTCACCCGGCGCGCGGTAATTGGTCAGCGCGGCGAAGCGGCCGTCGCGCGACAGCCCGAGCCACGTGCCGCCGCCCACCAGATCGCGGCCCGCCAGCACGCCCGGCGCGTCGCGCCACCAGCCGATCGGCTCGGCCGTGCGACGAAAAAACTCGTCGCGATTCGCGGCGAGCGTGAACAGCGGACCAGCGACCGCATCAGGTCGCCAGTCGAAAACGATCAGGCACATCGGGGAGCATCTCCCGTTCAGAGCATCGGGCGGCCGCCTGCTGCCGCAAAGGCAGACGGCAAAGAAAGCGACAAAAATCAGACGAGAATAAAGCAGCCAATAAAAAACGGCGCCCGATTGCGCCGCTTCTTACCTGCCCAACCATCAGACCTCGGCCGGCAGCCCGTAGGGCAGCGTCAGGAAGCGCAACGCGGGGCCGTCGGCCGCGCCGACGTGCACGCTGCCGCTGTCGAGCGCCGTGAGCTTGATCTCGACCAGCAGATCGACGCCGCCGCCTTGTGCCGATGCCGCGTTGACGATCATCCCGCACGGCTGGCCGGGATCGTCCGAGTGGAACAGCTCAGCGCCGGGGCGCACCGTGTCCAGCTCGCCGGCGACGTTGGCGAGCGACGTGCGCCGCTTGATCGTGCCGCGATACTGGCTGCGCGCGACCACTTCCTGACCCGGATAGCAGCCCTTGCGGAAATTGACCGCGCCGAGCACGTCGAAGTTGACCATTTGCGGCACGAACTGCTCGACCACCGGCTGCGTGATGCGCGGCTCGCCCGCGCGGATATCGAGCCAGTCCCACACGGCCGGCGACACGCGCTTTAACTTGCCATCCAGCGACGGCAGCAGCGCTTCGACCTGCGCCTTCGGACCGATCCACAGATAGCGCAGCCGCTCCAACGCGTCCGGCACGCGGATCAGCGTGCCCGCGGTGCCGTCGACCTGCACGTGCACACCGTCGGGCAGCGCGTCGAACACGCCGGACAGCGCGCCGCGCACGTCGCCCGCGAGGCCGACCACCGCGAGCTCGCCGCTCGCGTCCACGAGCCTGGCTTTGGCGCGCAGCACGAACATCGACAGGCGCTTTTGCACGGCGGCCTGCACGTCTTTCGATACCAGCAGCCGGATCGTGTCGCCGCTGCGCCAGCAGAGGAACGACGCGAGCAGCCGGCCCTTGGCCGAGCAGTAGCCGGCGAGGCGCGCGTTCGCGGCATCGAGATGCTGGACGTCGTTGGTCAACTGGGCGTGCAGGAAGCTGGCCGCGTCGTCGCCGGTCGTGTCGATCACGCCGAACTGCGACAGCGGCATGTACGCGCCATGTTCGAGCACGGCGGCGAATTCTTCGGCCGACGGGCGCGGCAGGATGGGCAGGGCGGCGGGCGTCGCCGCGGTGGGAGTAAGACCGGAAGCGTTACCTGGGGCGTTCACGAGCGGTGTGTTCATGGATTCCGGGAACAGTCAATTCTGACTTTGGCTAAGGCAAACAGTTATTATATTCAGTCCAACCCAGTCACGTTTCGCATGACCCTTTTCAAGAAATGTTTCGCAGCCGGCGCGCTCGTCGTTGTGCTGGCCGCGGCGGCCATCGCCGCTGGATACTACTGGGCCACCCGCCCGCTCGAATTGACCCCGGCGCAACTCGACGTCACCGTCAAACCGCACAGCAGCCTGCGCAGCGTCGCGCTGCAGCTCAATCGCGGCGGCGTGCCGGTCGAACCCGAGCTGTTCATCGCGATGACGCGGCTGCTCGGGCTGCAAAGCGACCTGAAGTCCGGCAACTACGAGTTCAAGAGCGGCATCACGCCTTACGAGGTGCTGCAGAAAATCGCCCGCGGCGACGTCAACGAATACGTGGCGACGATCATCGAAGGCTGGACCTTCAAGCGCATGCGCGCCGAGCTCGACGCGAATCCCGCGCTCAAGCACGACACGCTCGGCATGAGCGACGCCGATCTGATGAGCGCAATCGGCGCGCCCGAGGCGTCGATCGGCAACGGCGAAGGGCTGTTCTTCCCGGATACCTACCTGTTCGACAAGGACACGAGCGACCTCGACATCTACCGCCGCGCTTACCGGCTGATGCGCGTGCGGCTCGACGAAGCGTGGCTCGCGCGCGCGCCGAATCTGCCGTACAAGACGCCGTACGACGCGCTGACGATGGCGTCGATCATCGAAAAGGAAACCGGCAAGGCGTCCGACCGGGCGCTCGTCGCCGCCGTGTTCGCCAACCGTCTGCGCGCGGGCATGCCGCTGCAGACCGACCCGACGGTGATCTACGGGATGGGCGACAGCTACGCCGGCCGCATCAGGAAGAAAGACCTGCAGACCGACACTCCCTACAATACCTACACCCGGATGGGCCTACCGCCGACGCCGATCTCGCTGCCGAGCGTCGCGTCGCTGCAGGCGGCGATGAACCCGGCGCCAAGCAGCGCGCTGTACTTCGTGTCGCGCGGCGACGGCAGCAGCATCTTTTCTGACACCCTCGGCGAACACAACAAGGCCGTGGACAAATACATTCGAGGGCAATGATGGCGCGCGGCAAATTCATCACTTTTGAAGGCATCGACGGCGCGGGCAAGACCACCCATCTGGGCTGGTTCCGCGAACGCCTCGAGGCGAAGCTCGCGCCGAGCGGCCGCTCGGTCGTGATGACGCGCGAGCCCGGCGGCACGCCGCTCGGCGAACAGATCCGCGAGATTGTGCTGCATCAGAAGATGGACCTCGAAACCGAGGCGCTGTTGATGTTCGCGCTGCGCCGCCAGCATCTGGCCGAGGTGATCGAGCCGGCGCTCACGCGGGGCGACTGGGTGCTGTCCGACCGTTTCACCGACGCCACGTTCGCGTATCAGGGCGGCGGCCGCGGCCTGCCGCGCGACAAGCTCGAGACGCTCGAGCGCTGGGTGCAGGGCGGCTTCCAGCCGGATTTGACCGTGCTGTTCGACCTGCCGCCCGCCGTCGCCAACGAGCGGCGCAGCGCGGCGCGCAACCCGGATCGTTTTGAGAGCGAGTCGGCGGCGTTTTTCGAGCGCACGCGCGCCGAATACATGCGCCGCGCCGAAGAAGCGCCGCATCGATTCGCTATCATCGACTCTTCGCAGAGCATCGTGAGAATTCAGAAGCAGCTTGAAGAGTTGATCGCAACTCTTTGATTTCAGGTCGATATAACCGATCCTTATAACCGCGCGCCAGGTTGATTCGCTATCTGAAGTTACGCGTGCAACCAATTGATTCATAAAGACAAACGATGATCTATCCGTGGCAAGCCGATGACTGGAGCCGCCTGCAACAACTGCGCGGACACTGGCCGCACGCGTTGTTGCTGCACGGTCAGGCGGGCATCGGCAAGCTGCGCTTCGCGCAGCATCTCGCGCAGGGTCTGCTGTGCGAGGCGCCGCAGCCGAACGGCGAGCCGTGCGGTGCGTGCGTGGCCTGCAACTGGTTCGCGCAAGGCAATCACCCCGACTACCGCATCGTCGTGCCGGAAGCGCTCGCCGCCGAAGCCGGTCTCGCGAACGCCGCGAATGGCGCCGACGACAAGGCAGAAAAAGCCGAAGGTGACGACGGCAAGAAGACCCGCACGCCGAGCAAGGAAATCAAGATCGAACAGATCCGCGGTCTGCTCGACTTCGTCGGCGTCGGTTCGCACCGCGGCGGCGCGCGCGTGGTCGTGCTGTCTCCGGCCGAGGCGCTCAACGTCGCGGCCGCCAACGCGTTGCTGAAGACGCTCGAAGAACCGCCCGCGGGCGTCGTGTTCCTGATGGTGTCAGCGCGCATCGACCGTTTGCTGCCGACCATCATCAGCCGCTGCCGTCAGTGGCCGATGAGCGTGCCCGCGCCGGACGCCGCAGCGCCATGGCTCGCCGCGCAAGGCGTCGACGACGCCGCCGCGCTGCTCGCCGAAGCGGGCGGTGCGCCGCTCGCCGCGCTCGCGCTCGCCAGCGACGAGAACCGGCCGCTGCGCGACTGGACACTCAAGCAGCTGGCAGCCGGCGCCAACTGCGACGCATTCGCCTGTGGCGAGGCGCTGCAGAAGCTGCCGGTGCCGCTCGTGCTCGGCTGGCTGCAGCGCTGGATGTACGATCTGCTCGCGCAGCGCACGGCCGGCGCGCCGCGCTATTTCCCGCAGGCGTCGGCCGCGCTTGCGCGATGCGCCGCGCAGGCCGACGCCAATGCATTCGCGCGCTTTCTGCGCACCGTCACGCGCCAGCGCGCGGTCGAAAACCATCCGCTGAACGCGCGGCTCGTGTTCGAGGAACTGTTCATCGGCTATCGCGCGCTGTTTGCGTGAGCCCGCAGCCAGACAGCCTTCCGTCTCATTCCATTCAAGCCAAGCCACCATGAGCCTTTCCTACCGCGACGCCACGCTCGACGATCTGCCCGCGATCGTCGCCATCTACAATTCGACAATCCCGTCGCGTCAGGTCACCGCGGACCTCGAACCGGTCAGCATCGAGAGCCGGCATGCGTGGTTTCATGCGCACGGTCCGCAAATGCGGCCGTTGTGGGTGGTCGAAGATCCGCAGCAGGCGGGGCGCGTGATCGCGTGGCTGAGCTTTTCGGATTTTTATGGCCGTCCGGCCTACCAGCGCACCGCCGAAGTCAGCATCTATCTCGACGAAAGCGCGCGCGGCCAGGGTCTCGGCAAGCAGCTGCTGGCGGCTTCGCTCGACGCGGCACCGGGGCTTGGCATCGACACGGTGCTCGGCTTCGTGTTCGGTCACAATGAAGCGAGCGTGCGGCTGTTCCGCGGCTTCGGCTTCGACGCATGGGGCACGCTGCCGCGCGTTGCGGTGCTCGACGGCGTCGAGCGCGATCTGGTGATTCTTGGCAAGCGCCTTGCGCACGCGAGTTGAGCACGCGAGTTGAGCACGCTGCCTGAACATACCCAAGCTGTCCCAAGCGGCCCCGGCCACGCCGTCGCCCGGCCGCAAAGCCCTTTTTCGCAGGACCTGACCATGTTTGTCGACTCACATTGCCATATCAACTTCGAAGGACTCGCGGACCGTCTGCCGCAAGTGCTCGAAAACATGCGCAGCCATTCGGTGTCGCACGCGCTGTGCGTGTCGGTGGACCTCGAAACGCTGCCGTCGGTGCTCGATATCGCCAGCCGCCATGACAACGTGTACGCGTCGGTCGGCGTGCATCCCGATCACGAGCACATGCGCGAGCCGAGCGTGGCCGAGCTGGTCGAACTGGCCGAGCATCCGAAGGTCGTCGCGATCGGCGAAACCGGGCTCGACTACTACCGCCTCGAAGGCCGCTCGATCGCCGACATGGAGTGGCAGCGCGAGCGCTTTCGCACCCACATCCGCGCCGCGCACGCGACGGGTAAGCCGCTGATCATCCACACCCGCTCGTCGTCGGAAGACACGTTGCGCATCATGGCCGAGGAGCGCGCGGGCGTGCCGGGCGGCGTGATGCATTGCTTCACGGAACCGTGGGCCATCGCCGAGCAGGCGCTTGCGCAGAATTTCTACATTTCGCTGTCGGGCATCGTCACGTTCAAGAACGCGACCGATGTGCAGGAGGTCGCGCGCCGCGTGCCGCTCGAGCGTCTGCTGATCGAAACCGATTCGCCGTATCTGGCGCCGGTGCCGTATCGCGGCAAGCCGAATGAACCTGCGTACGTCAGTTATGTCGGACGCTTCATCGCGCAGCAACGCGAGATGTCGGACGAGGCGCTAGCCGCCGCAACCACGCAAAACTTCTTCAGGCTGTTCGGAATCGCCGCACCGGACGGCGTCTGAAAAAGATGAATTATCAAAGAGATAGGAAACTTTCATAAAGTACTATATGAAAAACATTTCGACGTTGTCCGCTGATTTTCAACCGCTGTACGCCGGGCCGGCCGCCCGGGCTCTCGCGCCGGCACGCCGTCTTGCGTGCGCCGCCGCGCTCGCCTGCGCGGCGCTAGTCGCGGTGCCCGCGCATGCAGCGCCGATCGACACGCTGATCAAGGCGGTCAAGTTCGACGACGTCAGCGGCGTCAACAAGCTGCTCGCCAAGGGCATGGACCCGAACAGCGTCGACAACCAGGGCATGCCGCTGCTCGTGATCGCCGCGCGCGAGAAATCCGACAAGGTCGCGGCCGCGCTGCTCGCGAACCCGAAGACCGACATCGAGATTCAGGACAAGGCCGGTGAGAACGCGCTGATGATGGCGTCGCTGGTCGGCGACCTGAACCTCGTGAATCTGCTGATCGCGAAGGACGCCGAGGTCAACAAGAAGGGCTGGGCGCCGCTGCACTACGCGGCTGCGAACGGCCACGACGACATCGTCAAGGTGCTGCTCGACCACTCGGCCTACGTCGACACCGGCTCGCCGAACGGCACCACGCCGCTGATGATGGCCGCGCGCGGCGGCCATGTGTCGACCGTCAAGCTGCTGCTCGACAACGGCGCGGACCTGTCGGTGAAAAACCAGATCGGCATGACCGCGCTCGATTTCGCCAAGACCTACAAGGAGCCGGACGTCGTCGAAGGACTCACGGCGCGCATGCAGCAGACCCAGCAGCAGAAGCAATGACGCTGTCGGCAGGCGGCGCGGCGCGCCCGCGAGGCCGTGCCGTTTTGCTGCGGTTTTGTCCGAGCCGCGCGGCAGCGGGCCTGCTGCCGCCGTGTAAAACAGTGCAGAATGACGACTTCGGCGCGCCGCGTAGCGCGCCGTCCGGACGCGGCAGAAAGACCGCGTGATAAACAACCCTGGAAAGGAACACCATGCTGCGGGCATTGATTTTCGCCGGCGCGCTTGCCTTGCCGCTTTCGGCAGCCGCGTTTACGGGAGGCGACCTCAACAAGCTGTGCACCAAGACGGACATCGCTTCGCGTAGCGCCTGCGCGGCCTACATCGAAGGCGCGGCCGACGGCATCTTCAACACGATCGACGCGATCGGCGGCACCACCGGTCCGCGCGTCGGCCAGTACTTCTGCCTGCCGCCGGATGCGCGCTCGGCGCAGTTGACCGACGCGGTGCGCAAATACATCGCGGAGAATCCGAACGCCGCGGGCTACAACGCGAGCACGGCGATTTCGCTGGGTCTCGGCAAGGCGTTTCCCTGCAAGAGCGGCAGCTGACCGATAACCGCCGCGCATCGAAGAACCCGTTGTAACGCCCAGGCGCCGTCGTGCGCCTCGGTGTCGGGGTCATCGCTCCCGCTGGGGCACCCCCGGATGTCAGTAGTCCCGCAGGCGCGCCGCCGCTCATCGAGCCCGGAGGAAGATGCCCGTTATGCCTACTATCGACGACTTCTACCGCGTGGCCGCCGCGCCGCTGCATACGTGGCTCGGCGCGCTGATTGTGACGGCCTTCGTGACGATCGTGGCGATCGGCGTTCACCGCTTCGGCGCGCGCGTCGTGATGCGTCTCGCGCAGCCGCATGCGCTGACGAGCGTCGTGCTGCGCTACATCGACAAGCCGTCGCTGTTCGTCCTCGTGATCCTCGTGCTCGCGTGGGTCTGGTCCGAGGCGCCCGATACCCTCAACTTCATCGAACCGGTGCGCGACATCACCGGCATCGCGCTGATCGCCGCGCTCACGTGGCTGTCGGTGCGCTCGGCCGCGGCGATCGGCGAAGCGATCATCCGCGCCCATCCGCTCGATAGCGCCGATAACCTGCAGGCGCGCCGCATCCATACGCAGGCGCGTGTGCTCGCGCGCTCGGTGATGATCGTGATCGTGATCATCGGTGTCGGCGGTGCGCTGATGACCTTGCCCAATGTGCGGCAAATCGGTGCGAGCCTGCTGGCTTCCGCCGGTGTCGCCGGCCTGGTCGCCGGTATCGCGGCGCGGCCGGTGCTCGGCAACCTGATCGCCGGTTTGCAGATCGCGCTGTCGCAACCGATCCGCCTCGACGACGTCGTCGTGATCCAGAACGAGTGGGGACGCATCGAGGAAATCACCGGCACCTACGTATCGGTGCGGCTCTGGGACCAGCGCCGCCTGATCGTGCCGCTGCAATGGTTTATCGAAAACCCGTTCACGAACTGGACGCGCAACAGCTCGCAAATCATCGGCACCGTGTTTCTGTTCGTCGATTACCGGATGCCGCTCGCCCCGCTGCGCGAGGAGCTCGCGCGCATCGTCGAGAATGCGCCCGAGTGGGACCGCCGCGTGCAGGTACTGCAGGTAACGGACTGCACCGAACGCGCGATGCAGTTGCGCGCGCTCGTCAGCGCGCCCGATTCCGGCCTCGCGTGGGATTTGCGCTGCCGCGTGCGCGAAGGGCTGCTCGATTTCGTGCACCGGCATTACCCGGAATACCTGCCGCGGGCGCGTGCGGAGGTGTCGGCGGAGCTGGAGACCAGCGGCGCGGGTCCGATCGACTGGCTGCCGCGCAGCCGGCAGGCGCCCGCCGGCAGCACCGCCGCGCATACCGAAGCCGATCCGGTGGCGAGCCGCCTCGGCCGCACTGGCGCGGCCGAAGTCCCGCATAAGGCGAAGGAACAGGCTTAGCCATGCGTTGCCGAGCGCCAATCACGAATCACGAATCGCTAATCACTAATCGCGACTCGCGGCCGCGCTCACGCCCAACGATGCGCGGGCACGCCGATTGCTGTTAACGGGCGCACCACGCCCGCGCAGTCGGCGCGGCGCACCGCAAGAACTACGGAGGACATGCAATATGGGCCGATTGATCGTCGTGTCGAATCGCGTCGCGACGCCGACGGAGACCAAGGGATCGGCGGGCGGACTGGCTGTCGGCGTATTCGGCGCGCTCAAGGATGCAGGCGGCGTCTGGTTCGGCTGGAGCGGCGATGTGGTCAGCGAGACGGTCGCCAATGCGGGGCCGATGCTCGAGCAGGACGGCGCGGTGACCTTCGCGACCGTCGGCCTCACGCGCAAGGACTACGACCAGTACTACCGGGGCTTCTCGAACGCGACGCTGTGGCCGGTATTCCACTACCGTAACGACCTCGCGCGCTACGAGCGCGACGAGTACGCGGGCTACCGGCGCGTCAACGCGTGGCTCGCGCACAAGCTGGTCAAGCTGCTCGAACCGGACGACATCATCTGGATTCACGACTACCATCTGATCCCGTTCGCCGAGGCGCTGCGCAGCGAGGGCGTGACCAACCGCATCGGTTTCTTTCTGCACATCCCGTTTCCCGCGCCGCAGATCCTGCTCAACATTCCGCCGCACGAGGAACTCGTGAAGTCGCTGTCGTGCTACGACCTGCTCGGCTTCCAGACCGCCACCGACCAGCAGGCGTTCCACGACTACGTGACGCGTCACGCGCGCGGCACGGTCAGCGCGGACGGCATGGTCGAGGCGTTCGGGCGCAAGCTGCGCACCGGCGTGTACCGGATCGGCGTGTTCCCCGATGAAATCGCCGAGCAGGCCAAGCGCTACGAAAGCCGCCAGCACGTGCTCGAACTGAAGCAGAGTCTCGAAGGGCGCAAGCTGATCATGAGCGTCGACCGGCTCGATTATTCGAAGGGGCTGGTCGAGCGGTTTCGCGCGTTCGAACTGCTGCTCGAACGCTCGCCCGAATGGCGCGGCAACGTCACGCTCGTGCAGATCGCGCCGCCAACGCGCTCGGACGTCGCGACCTATCAGAAGATCCGCCAGGATCTCGAATACGAGGCGGGGCGCATCAACGGCCGCTACTCGGGGCTCGATTACACGCCGATCCGCTATCTGAACCAGCAGTACGACCGCTGGAAGCTGATGTCGCTGTTTCGCGAGTCGCAGATCGGCTTCGTCACGCCGCTGCACGACGGCATGAACCTCGTCGCGAAGGAGTACGTGGCAGCACAGAATCCCGAAGATCCCGGCGTGCTGGTGCTGTCGATTTTCGCGGGCGCCGCGGCCGAGCTCTCCGGCGCGGTGCTCGTCAATCCGCACGATGCGATCGGCATGTGCGAAGCCTTGCAGCGCGCACTGCAGATGCCGCTCGACGCGCGCCAGCGGCGTCACGAGATCAACATGGCCGCGCTGCGCGAGAACGATCTCGGCGTATGGCGCGACAGCTTTCTCAGGGATTTGCGCAGCGTGCCCGTGCGTCGGCCGGGCGAGGGCGGGGGCCACAAATGACGACGCGGTGATGGCGGATGTAAGCCGTTTGTAACAGCACCGAGCAATTGCAAGACCTGCGGCTTTTCCACCGGCGCCAAGGAATAATCCTCCGTAGCGACGATGCATGCGGCGCTTAGGGACCGCGTGAATTGATCCGACGTCATGGCGCTGTCATACTCGGCGTCGCCGACGGCATCGCGATTGCGCGTCAGCTATCGGCTCACGGAGACACAATATGAAGATTGCGCAGATCGCCCCGCTGACCGAATCGGTGCCGCCGAAGCTTTACGGCGGCACGGAGCGGGTCGTGTCGTACATCACCGAGGCGCTGGTCGAGCAGGGCCACGACGTGACGCTGTTCGCGAGTGGCGACTCCGTCACGAGCGCGAAGCTCGAACCGGTGTGGCCGCGTGCGCTGCGGCTCGATCCGGGCATTCGCGACCGCGTCGCGCCGCACATGCTGCTGATGGAACTGGTGCGCCGCCAGGCCGAAGACTTCGACGTGCTGCATTTCCATCTCGACTATTACTCGTTCTCGGTATTCAAGCGGCAGGAAACGCCATTCGTCACGACGATGCATGGGCGGCTCGATCTGCCCGAGCAGCAGCCAGTGTTCGACACCTTCAACTCGGTGCCGGTGATCTCGATCTCGAATGCGCAGCGTCATCCGCTGCCGCAGGCGCGCTGGCTCACCACGGTCTATCACGGCCTGCCGGAGCAGCTCTATACACCGCAACCGGTCGAGCAGAAGTACCTCGCGTTTCTCGGCCGGATTTCCCCGGAAAAACGCGTCGATACGGCGATCCGCATCGCGGGCCGCTGCGGCATGCCGATCCGCATCGCCGCCAAGGTCGATGCGGCCGACCGCGAATACTTCGAGCGTGACATCCGGCCGTTGCTCGATCTGCCGTACGTCGAGTACATCGGCGAGATCGCCGATCATCAGAAGGCCGAGTTTCTGTCGGGCGCGCATGCGCTGCTGTTTCCGATCGACTGGCCGGAGCCGTTCGGTCTCGTGATGATCGAGGCGATGGCGTGCGGCACGCCGGTGATCGCGTTCAACCGCGGCTCGGTGCCGGAAGTGCTCGAAGAGGGCGTGACCGGGTTCATCGTCGAGGACGAGATCGGCGCGGTGGCGGCCGTCAACCGGCTGCACAAGGTGCCGCGCGCGGGCGTGCGGCGGCGCTTCGAGGAGCGCTTCACGTCGCACCGGATGGCGCGTCAGTATGTGGAGGCGTATCAGTCGGTGATTCGCACGCAGAAGCGCTCGCGGTTCAAGGTGATCGATTCGTCGGGCGCTTGACGCGGGACCATTCGCGCGTGTCGAAGCGAAGAACGGCGGTGCGCGAGGCGCGCCGCCGTTTTTTTTTCGCGCTCGGGTTTTCTCGCGTGTGAGCGCCGGCATCGGCATCGCACAACAAAAAGGCCGCGCGATGGCCCACACAGGGTCCCTCGCGCGGCCTTCGCCGCGATGCGATCCGGATGCAAAGCCTGCGCGCGTGTCGGGATGCGCGCGCAGGTGTTCAGGGTAGCGTGCCGGGCAACGCGCTCAGATCTTCAGCCGCGTGACCTTCGTGCCTTGCAGCGACACGTCGCCCATCAGGCCCGCGTTGGTCAAGACGAAAACCTGGACCGGCGCGGTGGCCGTGGTCGTGTCGACGGCGCCGTTCGCGCCGACCTTCACGAGCGCGACCGATGCATCGACGCCGGCCGACCAGCCGTCCGCGTTGCGGAATTTGTCGAGCGAATCCTGCGTCATGAACAGGAAGATCAGTGCCTTCGACTGCGCGCCCGCCGTCAGGCCGAACGAGCCTGACACGGTGCTGTAGTAGCCGACCGTCGCGCCGCCCACTCGCAATGCGCCTTCGCCATACTGACCGCCGACGATGAAGCCCGCCTGTATCACCGACGGGAACACCAGCACGCCGCGCGCCTTCGACACCAGCTCACGCGAGCCCGGCACGGTCGTGAACAGTCTGGACAGCGTGCCGTCGACGCTGGCGTCGATCGACTGTCGTTTCGAGGCGTTGACATGAGCATTGTCCGGAGTGTTGCCCGTCGTCGTGCACCCGGCGAGTGCAAGGCCTCCGAAAGCTAGCGCAGCGGTCGTCTTCAACATGAAGTGTCGTCTTTGCATCGTTTTTCTCCGTGGTGGATCCGGGGCGCAACCGTGTTGATGTCGCCTGGTTGCCTCTGAGTTATATCACAGCCTGGTGTAAAAGGCGCGTCGCGTGGCAACGCGAAAAGCCTTATGGGACAAGGGTTTGAGGCTAATCGTAAGGTGCTTTTAAGTAATTTTGACCGGCCCGCCGGGCCGCGTCGAAGTACGCCTCGGGCGAAGATCGGAGGAGCCGAAGCGGACGAGCGCCCGAGGCGTGGCGATTTTGGGGACGCTTCGGCGCGGCCCCGCGATGCGCCGGTTTTTACCGATTTTCGCGTCGTGCCGCGGTCCATCGACATGGAAATGAAAGTGTTGTTTCGACGCAGCAGATTGCAGTACGAACGGCGTGGCCGCCGCTCAGCCGTGATTCACCGGACTCTTGACCGCGGGCGGGCGCCGCAGCGCGCGGCGCACCATGCCGATGATCGCGCCGATCGCGAACAGGACCGCCGCCGGCACGATCCAATAGCCGACGAACGCGTGCCACAGATACGCGAACAGCGTCGAGCGACGCACGTTGTATTCGTTGATCGCGTCCTGCTGACGCGGCGCGTTGGCGGCCAGCACGTCGGCCGGGCAGCCGGCGGCTTTTGCCTCGTCGGGTTTGCCATGACAATGCGCGGGCGCGCCGGCGGCGCGCTGCGCCTGAGTGAAATTCCAGGTGGTCAGCGCGCGCTCGAGATCGACCGCGTTGTACGACATTTCCTCGCGGATCTCGTTGACCGCGACGATCGCCACAGGCACGGCCCAGAATATGATGACCAGCAACCACCGCCTTAACCAGCGGTTTTTGTGCTTCGATACCATCCTTGCCTCCGATCGATGCTCAGTAGCACCAACGACAAGATGGCGGCCCAGTTTTGATTGATTCTATATGTGAGGGTGGGCCGTCTCCGCAGCCATCATAGAAGAAAACGGCGCGTTGCGGCGGGTGGACTACGAAGCAGGGGGCGAGCGAAGCGCCGCGCGGGTGGAACGATGCACCGGCGCCGTGTCGACAGGCAGGGCGCCGGCTGGAGGAACGGCTACGCGTCTTGTTCAGTTGGCAGGCGCCGACGAGGACAGGCAGGTCTTCATGAACGCCTTGCGGTCGTCGCCTTTCTTGTCGCCTGCCTGCTTGTTGCACGCCTTCATCTTGTCCTGCTGGCTCATCGGCGCGGCGGCGGCCGGCTTCGCGGAAAGACAGGTTTGCATGAACGCCTTGCGCTCGTCGCCTTTCTTGTCGCCGGCCTGCTTGTTGCAGTCGGCCATCTTGGTCTGCTGGCTGTTCGCCGCGAACGCCGGCGATACGAGTACCGCGCCCAACACCAGCGTAGCGATAGCGGATTGGATTTTCATGGGACACTCCATCGGTGGTGAAAACGTTTCTGGTCGTTTATGCGCGCGGGCGACGCCGGCATCCATGGGCCCATCGGCGCATCCATTATGGCAAATGCCGTCTGCCAGAACGGCTCGAAATGCATTCCGGTTGACAGCGGTCCGCGCTCGTTTTCCCTGAGTGGCGCAGAGCAACCGGTGATGCGGCGTTTGAAACGGTCGAATGAAGGACCGCGCGAATTTTGTTATGCAATGCAGATTGGTTGCGCCGATTATTCCTTGCTTATTGAATAGAAATTACGGCTCGCGGTATTTGGATATATTGCTAACAGGCAATCAGGATTTCTACATTGCTGCGAATGCAACTTAATAGAAAATTGGCATGAAATTCGGTATCCGCCGTTGTGCCAAAATCGCGCTCCGATGCGTGCCGGGTCCACGTCGACAACCTTCATCCTTGCAAGGAGACTTACCATGCATTACCTGTTGATGTACGAGCTGGTACCCGACTATCTGGAGCGACGCGGCGAGTACCGCGACGCGCATCTGAAACTCGCCTGGGCCGCCGCCGAACGGGGCGAACTGCTGCTGGCCGGCGCGCTCACCGAGCCGACGGACGGGGCGGTGCTGCTCTTCACCGGCACCTCGCCGGCAGTCGCGCAAGCCTTTGCCGAGGCCGATCCGTACGTGCTATCCGGGCTCGTTACGCGCTGGCGCGTGCGCGAATGGACCACGGTCGTCGGCGAGCACGCATCGAAACCGGTGCGCCCGTAGCACGCTCGAAGCGACTTCGGCGTCTTTTCTCTCGCCTCGAGCTCCGCGCATGGGCAGCAGCCGCATGCGCGCCTCCGATTGCCTCCATGTCACCGCGCGGGTGCGTCGCCGTTCTTTCGCCGACGCTCGACAAAGCCGATCACATCGATCATTAAAATGGCATAGAAATGCGTGCTGGATCGGCAATTACATTTCTAAAGAGCATTCTGTTCGGTAATGCGGTATTGTGCATTGCAATAGAGCGATTCCGTGCCGTTAAAGCAGCGGCTTCTGTTACGGCAATACGAGAATCGTCGCAGCGAAACGGACAAGATTGTTTCTATCCGTAACACTTGTCTCAACTGTACTCACGCAAAGAACGGGATGGTATGCTTCGTGCACAAATTTTCCCGTGCACGAGTGAGACCGCGTTTTGTGCTTCGCAATAGGGAAGAGCCGCACCACGCGTGGGCGGACTACTTCAGCGAGCCGAACGGACAAAACAAATTTGTGCAACCGAGGGCCGCACACGGGTCGTGAACGCTGAGAACCCGTGGCAGGCCCAACGCCGCGGCCAGGCCAGGCCGCGTGGAGAAAATCCAATGTTTTTCGATGAGCTAAACAACGACGAATGGGCGCTGCTCGCGCCGCTCGTCTCCGACGAGCCGGCCGTCCGTCTGAACCGGCGCGGCCGGCCGCGCGCCGAACCGCGCATCGTGGCGAATGCGGTGCTGTGGATCATGACTACGGGTGAGCCGTGGTCGAAGCTGCCGGGCCGCTATCCGTCCGGTCCCACGTGCCGTCGCCGCTTCGAAGAGTGGCAACTGAACGGCACACTGCTGGAGATGGTCCGCCTGCTGTCGCAGCGCGGCCGCACCTTCGCGTACATTCCCCAGCCGGCGCCGCCCGTTACGGCCAGACCCGTAGCGCCGGTTGCGCAAACCCCGAGCCCGCGTGAAGACAACAGTCTGCGCGGCGTGTCGTGGAAGAGTCCCGAGTCGTGGCAGGCGCCCGGCGTCGCGAGCGCGTTGAGCCAATGGCGCACGGCCGATCCGATCGGCGACATCACGCGGCAATTGTCGGGGCTTGCGCCAGCGGCAGCGCCGGCTGCGCGCGTGGCGAGATCCGCGTTGGCCGCGGCGCCGGAGGGGGACGTCGAACCGGCCGCATTCGACACGGCCGAGATCGACCGGGCCGGCGAGCCGCGCCCGTCGCTGACGATGGCTCTCGCGCCGAGCGGCATGCAGGTCGCCGACTCGCGCGGTTATCTGATCTACGTGGTGGTCGAGGAAGTGCCGAATGCGATGTATCGCGGGTGGGCGGAGATCACCAGGGACGGCAAGCGTGTCGAGCGCTCCGGCCTCGTCGGCCCGCGCTTCGAGGATGCGCAGCACGCGCAGAAATTCGCGCTCGACTGGGCGCGTCAGTGGATCGATCGTGAATGCGCAACCGACGCAGCGGCCGCCGCGATGACCGATGCAACCGCCGCCGAGCCTTCGTCGGCAGCCGCATCGAGCAACCCTGTGCAGCGCTCGGCGAGCCGTTCGTTGTCGGGCCTGCGTCATGTGCCGGAACCGGCGTCGATCGATGGCGTCGCGAATCACCCGGCGAATCACGCCGCAAATCACGGCGCGCCGCTTGACGGGCCGCTGAAGCCATCACTGAATGCATTGCGCGGGCCGCTGCGCCGCTATCCGTCGGACACCGCGAGCGCGGGCGTAACGAGCACGCCCACGGTGACGACCGACAGCGGCACCGTGGAGCACTTTTCGGCGACCTACAAGGAACTGATCTCGTACGTGAGATGAACCCTGCGCACCCTGCGCCCGCTTGATGCCGTCGCAGGGTCGCGCATCGTCATTGCCGTCCATACGTATCGTCGAAGCGCACGATATCGTCTTCACCCAGGTACGAACCGGACTGCACCTCGATCATTTCGAGCGGCATCTTGCCCGGGTTTTCGAGGCGATGCGTGACGCCGAGCGGAATATAGGCCGACTCGTTTTCGGACACGATAAAGCGCTCGTCGCCGCGCGTGACGAGCGCGGTGCCGCGCACGACGATCCAGTGCTCGGCGCGATGATGATGCATCTGCAGCGACAGCCGCGCGCCCGGCTTCACGACGATCCGCTTGACCTGGAAGCGCTCGCCGGTGTCGACGGAATCGTAGTTGCCCCAGGGGCGATGCACCTTGCGATGATTGGCCGCTTCGAGCCCGCCATCCTCGCGAATCCGGTTGACGATCTTCTTGACGTCCTGCACGCGTGATTTATCGGCGACGAGAATCGCATCGGCGGTCTCGACGACGACGAGATCCTGCGTGCCGACACAGGCAATCAGTCGCCCTTCGGAATGCGCGAAGGTCGAGTTCGCGCCTTCGAACATCACGCGGCCGCGGCTCACATTGCGATCGGCGTCCTTCTCGGAGATGTCCCAGATCGCGTCCCACGAACCGACGTCGGACCAGCCGGCCATCAGCGGCACGACCACGCCCGACGCGATGCGCTGATCGGCGCCGAGCTTTTCCATCACCGCGTAGTCGATCGAATTCGACGGCGACGCGCCGAACGCATCGCGTTGCAGCCGGAAGAAGTCGCCGTCCGCCGTGCTGCCCGCGAAGGCCGCTTCGCAGGCTTCGTAAATGGCCGGCTGAAAATGCCGAATCGCTTTGAGCCACGTCGATGCGCGCACGATGAAAAGGCCGCTGTTCCACCAGTATTCGCGTGATTCGACGTAGCGCCGCGCGAGTTCCAGATGCGGCTTTTCGACGAAGCGGTCGAGGCGGTGCGCGACGAGGCGCGCCGACCCTTCGGTCTGCGCGGCATCCGGCACATCGTCAGAACCGAGCGGCGCGCCGATGCGGATATAGCCATAGCCGGTTTCCGCGCGCGTCGGCACGATCCCCATCGTGACGATCTGGCCTGCCGCCGCATGCTGAACGCCGGCGGCGACCGCCGCGTGAAAGCCTTCGCTGTCGGTGACCGCGTGATCGGCGGGCATCACGACCATGATGCCGTCTTCGTCCTGCGCGGCGACGGACAACGCGGCCACCGTCAACGCGGGCGCGGTGTCACGGCCAACGGGTTCGAGTATCAGCCGGCTCGGCTTGCCGCTCGTGCGCAACTGTTCGGCCGTCGTGAAGCGCTGCTCTTCGTTGGCGACGACCACGAGCTGGCCGGCGAGCGGATAGCCGGCTTCGAGCCCATCGAGACGGCGGGTCGTCGATTGGAGCAGCGACTCGCCGCCGAGCAGGCCGATCAGCTGCTTCGGATGCTGCTCGCGCGACATCGGCCACAGCCGGGTGCCCGAGCCGCCCGCGAGAATCACGGGATGAACCTTGAGCTTGACGCTGGTTGCGGTAGGAGACGTGGTCGTGGACGAAGGGGCGGGGGTGGGCCGGGTGCCGGCGGGCGTGACCGGGGCCGGAGCTGTCATGGTGAACTCTCCTCGAGGCTGGATGAATGTGTCGAGTTTTATCACGAAGTCCAGAATCAATAAAAGCGCGTTAAATAAAATCGGATTAAGTGCGCGTCGAATTTATTAAAAATGCGGAAAAAAATGTGTCGCCGATTGATTCAAAAATAAAAATTACCGGAAAAAAATCGATAAGCATTTTTTTCGCTTAATGATGCGCAAGAATGACCGTACCCATGGAACCGGATGTCACCGGCAGACCTGTTGGGAACAGCGCAAGTTTCGCTGGCGAAGGGCTCGAATGTGCTGCTCGGAAACCGCTGTCGAGCCGCATTCCGGCAAAAATTGCCGCTCAAAATGCATAAAAAAATGCCGAAATTATGCCCGATACAATTTGAGATTTTTTGCGGTCTTGTCGTGCGAATTTTAATACCGCTTTATTGAGGTATGTACAAGGGTATTCACTCATTCAGCCGCGGCTTTTCCGCGTCGGCCTATTCCTTCGTATTAGTCCCATTCAGCCGCGAGGCAAATGCGAAATAAAGGCGCAGTGATGAAACCCGCATGCAACACCCATTTCAACCAACCGACGGATCGCACTTTGACTGACGAACAGAGGGGCGGCGCATGCTGAGCGTTCTAGCGAGAATCATCGACATAGCCATGGTCGCGCTCGCCGCGATGGTGGCGGCGGCCGTGCACAGCGGCAGAGCGGTATGGCTCGACGATATGCAAAGCGTGTCGCTCGCGTTCGGCTGCCTGCTTGTGGTGGTGTTCTTCCCGGCGCTCGGCATCTATCAGTCGTGGCGCGGCAAGCCGCTCTACGATCTGCTGTCGCGCGTCACGGGCGGCTGGCTGATGGTCGAAGTGACCGGCGTGCTGATCAGCTTCAGCGTGCACCGCGCCGACAGCCTGTCGCGACTGTGGCTCGTGTACTGGGCGCTAGCCTCGATCGTGCTGCTGGTCGTCACGAAGGTGATCGTCTATTCGATCCTGCGCGGGCTGCGCCGGGAGGGCTTCAATCAGCGCGCGGTCGCAATCGTCGGCGGCTCGCCTTACGGGCGCTTCCTGATCGAACAGATGCGCGGCCGGCCGGAAGCGGGCTTCACGCCCGTCGTCGTGTTCGACGAGGATGGCACGATCAATCCGTATGAAGACCCGGACGCGGCGCATGCGGTCGAGGGCGTGCCGGTCGAGCGCGACTATCAGCGCATGATCGAACTGGTGCGCGAGCGCTCGATCCGCGAGCTGTGGCTCGCGCTGCCGATCTCGAAGGAGAAGGCGATCCATCGCTTCGTGATGGATCTGCGCAACGACTTCGTGAACATCCGCTTCATCCCCGACGTCGGCAGCTTGACGCTGTTCAATCAGCCGATGGTCGAGCTGCTCGGCGTACCCGCGATCAACCTGGCCGCCTCGCCGATCACCGATCTGCGCGTGCTGCCCAAGCGCGTATTCGACGGCCTGTTCGCGCTCGCCGCATTGCTCGCGCTGTCGCCGCTGATGCTCGTGATCGCGCTGATGGTGAAGCTCAGCTCGCCGGGGCCGGTGTTTTTCCGCCAGCGGCGCAAGGGCATCGACGGCCGCGAGTTCGAGATCTTCAAGTTCCGCTCGATGAAGGTCCACAAGGAAGCGGCCGGCCAGATCACCCAGGCGACGCGGCGCGATCCGCGCATCACCGCGGTCGGCGCGTTCCTGCGCCGCACCAGCCTCGACGAGCTGCCGCAGTTCATCAACGTGCTGCGCGGCGAGATGTCGGTGGTCGGTCCCCGTCCGCATGCGCTCGAGCACGACGACATCTACAAGGATCTGGTGAAGGGCTATATGCACCGCTACCGGATAAAGCCGGGCATCACCGGCTGGGCGCAGATCAACGGTTATCGCGGCGAAACCGACCGCATCGAAAAGATGATGGGCCGCGTGAAGCTGGATCTGTACTACATGCAGCACTGGACCTTCTGGCTCGACATCAAGATCGTCGTGCTGACGCTGTGGAAGGGCTTCGCAGGCAGCAACGCCTATTGAACGTGGCGCGCCGGGCCGCGCCGATGCCACGCATCGCGCGAGCGCATTCCTGAATCAACTCTATTTATCGAGGTGCAATCCATGAACCTGACGATCATCGGTAGCGGCTATGTCGGCCTCGTGACCGGCGCGTGTCTGGCCGACATCGGCCACGACGTGTTCTGTCTCGACGTCGACGCTCGCAAGATCGACGTGCTCAACAACGGCGGCGTGCCGATCCACGAACCGGGTCTGCAGGAGATCATCGCGCGCAATCGCCGCGCGAAGCGCCTGACGTTTTCCACCGACGTCGAGGCCGCGGTCGCGCACGGCGACATCCAGTTCATCGCGGTCGGCACGCCGGCCGACGAAGACGGTTCGGCGGACTTGCAGTACGTGCTCGCCGCTGCGCGCAACATCGGCCGCCATATGAACGGCTTCAAGGTGATCGTCGACAAATCGACGGTGCCGGTCGGCACCGCATCGCGCGTACGCGAAGTGGTCGCCGCCGAGCTGGCCGCGCGCGGCGTCGAGCAGATGTTCTCGGTCGTGTCGAATCCGGAGTTCCTGAAGGAGGGCGCGGCCGTCGAAGACTTCACGCGGCCCGATCGCATCGTGCTCGGCTGCGACGACGACGTGCCCGGCGAAAAGGCGCGCGAGCTGATGAAGCGCCTGTATGCGCCGTTCAACCGCAATCGCGAACGCACGCTGTATATGGACGTGCGTTCCGCCGAGTTCACCAAGTACGCGGCCAACGCGATGCTCGCGACGCGCATCTCGTACATGAACGAGCTCGCGAATCTGGCCGATCGCGTCGGCGCCGATATCGAGGCGGTGCGCCGCGGCATCGGCTCCGATCCGCGCATCGGCTACGACTTTCTGTACGCGGGTTGCGGCTATGGCGGCTCGTGCTTTCCGAAGGACGTGCAGGCGCTGATCCGTACCGCCGCCGATCACGACGCGAACCTGCGCATTCTCGAAGCGGTGGAAGCGGTCAACGACGCGCAGAAACAGGTCCTCGCGCAGAAAATCGTCGCGCGTCTCGGCGAGGATCTGTCGGACCGCACGTTCGGCGTGTGGGGTCTCGCGTTCAAGCCGAACACCGACGACATGCGCGCGGCGCCGAGCCGCGAGCTGATCGCCGAACTGCTGCGCCGCGGCGCGCGCGTGAAGGCTTACGACCCGGTGTCGATCGACGAAGCGAAGCGGGTGCTCGCGCTCGATCTGAAGGACGTGCCGCAGCAGCATGCGCGCCTGTCGTTCGTGAACGAGGAGATGGAAGCGGCGAGCGGCGTCGATGCGCTCGTGATCCTGACCGAATGGAAAGTCTTCAAGAGCCCTGATTTCGATGCGCTAAAGCGCATGCTGAAGACGCCGCTGATTTTCGACGGCCGCAATCTGTACGAGCCGGACGTGCTGCTCGAACTCGGCATCGAGTATCACGCGATCGGCCGGCGGCATGCGTTGCGCAATGCGCCGGCACGGGTCGGCGCGAACAGCGCGATACATGCGGCGGACCTCGCCGCCGCGGAAACCTCCGGCCGCTGAGGCCATTGCGACCGCCGCCGCGCGAGGAAATCCGCCATGTTCGCCAACGTTCTGATCGTGTGCCACGCCAACGTGTGCCGCTCGCCCGCCGCGGAGATGCTGTTCAAGGCGCGTCAGGCGCGCGCGCCGCGCCCGGGCGCCGCGCCGATCGCGTTTCATTCGGCGGGCATTCGCGCGGTGAACGGTCACGGCATGGACCCGGTGATGCGGCGCCTGCTCGAAGAGCGCGGCGTCGCGGCCGGCCTCCATCACGCGCGGCGTCTGGACCGCTCGCTCGTGCGCGCGGCCGATCTCGTGCTGGTGAGCGAGCGCGCGCAGGTGAGCAAGGTCGAAGCGCTCGATCCGTCCGCGCGCGGCAAGGTCTATCCGCTCGGCAAGTGGGAAGCCGATTCGGACGTCGCCGATCCACACGGCGGCGCGGAAGACGAATACAGGGAGAGTCTCGTGCTCATCGAACATCTGGTCATGGGATGGCTGAAAAAAATATGCTGACGAAACCCCGCAACGAAAACTCATTCGCGAGCTTGCGCACGAAGCTCGCCGTATCACTTCTGCTGACGTCTTTTCTGTCGGCCTGCGCGACCGCACCGGGCAATTATCTCGACACGTCCCGGCTCAAGGACAACGATCAGGCGCCGAGCGAAACCTATCCGGTCCATCTGATCGACGCGAAGCTGATCATGGCGCAGGCGCAAGCCGCCGCCGCGAAAACCGAGCCGTTGCCGCCGTCGGCGCTGTCCGATCCGTCGCTGTACGTGTACCACCTCGCGCCGCAGGACATTCTCGGCATCACCGTGTGGGATCACCCCGAGCTGACCACGCCGCAGGGCAGCACCTTGTCCTCGGGCGGCAACACCACGCAGACGATCGCGGGCGCGTTGCAGCAGCCGTATACGGCCGCGTTGCCGGGCCAGGCCGATCCGTACGGCCAGACCATCGCTGCCGACGGCACGATCTTTTTCCCGTTCGTCGGCCGCATTCAGGCCGCGGGCAAGACCACGACCCAGCTGCGCGATCAGCTCGCCGCGCGCCTCGTGCCTTATATCCGCAATCCGCAGGTCGACGTGCGCGTGCTGTCGTATCGCAGCCAGAAGGTGCAGGTCACCGGCGAAGTGAAGCAGCCGGGACCGCTCGCGGTCAGCGACGTGCCGCTGACGCTGGTCGACGCGATCACGCGCTCGGGCGGCACCAACCCGGACGCCGACATCCAGCGCGTGCGCCTCACGCGCAACCACAAGCTCTACGTGCTCAACGCCGATCGCATGCTCGATCAGGGCGATACCACGCAGGACGTGATGCTGCAGAACGGCGACGTGGTCAACGTGCCGGACCGCACCGACAGCCGCATCTTCGTGATGGGCGAAGTGAAGACGCCGATCCAGGTGCCGATCATCCGCGGCCGCATGACGATCGCCGATGCGCTCACGCAAGGCGGCGGCATCCTCAATACGGACGCCAATCCGCGCCAGATCTTCGTGATGCGCGGCATGCGCGAGCATCCGACCACGCCCGAGGTGTTCCGCCTCGACATGACGCAGCCGGACTCGATCATGCTGTCTTCGCAGTTCCAGTTGCAGCCGCTCGACGTCGTGTACGTGGGCACCGCCGCATCGACCACGTTCAACCGCGTGTTGCAGCAGGTGCTGCCGAGCGTGCAGACGCTGTTCTATCTGAAGCAGCTGACGCGCTGAACGTTCCGGCTGTAACGTTCCGCGCCGCTGTTGTAGAGGCCGGCGCGGGACGCGCAACGAAAGCAGAAGTACCGCTGACGCGAAAGCCGAAGCCAACGACACGGGATGGAACAGTGAGCAATCAACTCTCTCCACACATGGCTGGTCCGATCAAGACCGAAGAAGAAGACGTCGTCCTCGGACAACTGGTGCAGGTGATCCTCGACGATATCTGGTGGCTGCTCGCGATCACCGCGGTCATCGTCACGATGGCGGTGGCGTACTGCTACCTCGCCAAGCCGACCTATTCGGCCGATGCGCACGTACGCGTCGAGCCGTCCGACAGCCTGTCGCAGGCGCTCACGCAAACGCAGACCGGCGCCGCGATCACCAGCGGCTCGACCTCGCTGCCGACCGACGCCGAGATCGAAATCATCAAGAGCCGTGGCGTGGTCGCCCCGGTCGTGCAGCAGCTGAAGCTGAACTTCAGCGTGACGCCGAAGACGATCCCGCTGCTCGGCAACATCGCCGCGCGCCTCGCGACGCCGGGCCAGCCCGCGCGCGCGTGGCTGGGGCTCACGTCATACGCATGGGGCGGTGAAAACGTCGACGTCGATTCGATCGACGTGACGCCGTCGCTCGAAGGCGAGAAGCTGCTGCTGCGCGTGATCGACGCGCAGCACTACGAGCTGTTCGCGCCGAACGGCTCGCTGCTGCTGCGCGGCGAGGTCGGCCAGCAGGCGCAGGGCGGCGGCGTGACGATGGTCGTCAACAAGCTGGTCGCGCGCCCCGGGCAGGAGTTCACGATCGTGCGCTCGAACGACCTCGACGCGATCACCGCGTTCCAGTCGGCGATCACGGTGCAGGAGCAGGGCAAGCAGACCGGCGTGATCCAGATCTCTCTGGAGGACAAGAGTCCCCAGCATGCGGCGCTGGTCGCCAATGCGCTCGCGCAGTCGTATCTGCGGCAGCACGTGTCGAACAAGCAGGCCGACGCGAGCAAGATGCTCGACTTCCTGAAGAGCGAGGAGCCGCGCCTGAAGGCCGACCTAGAACGTGCGGAAGCCGCGCTGACCGCCTATCAACGTCAGTCCGGCTCGATCAACGCGAGCGAAGAGGCGAAGGTCTACCTCGAAGGCAGCGTGCAGTACGAGCAGCAGATCGCCGCGTTGCGGCTGCAGATGACGCAGCTCGCCGAGCGCTACGGCGACGACCATCCGACGCTCGTCGCCGCGCGTCAGCAGATGGCCGAGCTGCAGGCGCAGCGCACCAAATACGCGGACCGTTTCCGCGATCTGCCGGCCACCGAAGTAAAGGCCGTGCAGTTGCAGCGCGACGCCAAGGTCGCCGAAGACATCTACGTGCTGCTGCTCAATCGCGTGCAGGAACTGTCCGTGCAGAAGGCGGGCACGGGCGGCAACGTGCATATCGTCGACGCGGCGCTGCGCCCCGGTGCGCCGGTCAAGCCGAAGAAGATGCTGATCATGTCGGCGGCGGTGATTCTCGGGCTGATCGCGGGCACCGGTTTCGTGTTCCTGCGCCGCAATCTGTTCAAGGGCATCGACGACCCCGATCACGTCGAGCGCGCGTTCCATCTGCCGGTGTTCGGCCTCGTGCCGCAAAGCGCCGAGCAGGTGCAGCTCGAAAACAGCTACGCGCGCGGCGGCGAACGGCTGCGTCCGGTGCTCGCGAATGCGCGGCCGAAGGACGTGACGATCGAAAGTCTGCGCAGCCTGCGCACCGCGATGCAGTTCACGCTGATGGACGCGCGCAACCGCATCGTGATGCTGACGGGTCCGATGGCCGGCGTCGGCAAGAGCTTCCTCAGCGTGAACCTCGCGATGCTGCTCGCGCATTCGGGCAAGCGCGTGCTGCTGATCGACGGCGACATGCGGCGCGGCGCGCTCGAACGTCAGGTCGGCGGCGTGCAGGAGAACGGCCTGTCCGAATTGCTGAGCGGGCAGATCTCGCTCGAAGAGGCGATTCGCCCGTCGAACGTCGAGGGCCTGAGCTTCATCTCGTGCGGCCGCCGTCCGCCGAATCCGTCCGAGCTGCTGATGTCGCCGCGTCTGCCGCAATACCTCGACGGCCTCGCGAAGCGCTACGACGTGATCCTGATCGACACGCCGCCGGTGCTCGCGGTGACCGATGCATCGATCATCGGCGCGTATGCGGGCTCGACGTTCTTCGTGATGCGCTCGGGCATGCACAGCGAGATCGAGCTGGCCGATGCGCTGAAGCGCCTGCGCGCGGCGGGCGTGCACGTGCAGGGCGGCATCTTCAACGGCATGCCGGCGCGCTCGCGGGTCGGCTACGACCGCGGCTACGCGGCGACCCAGGAATACCTGAGCACGTGAGGCGCGCACCGGAATCAAGCGCCGACTTCTGCACAACAGGAACCGAGGACATCACGATGAAACTGACGGTACTGGTACCGACTTATCGCCGCCCGGCCGATCTCTCGCGCTGCCTCGCGGCGCTCGAGCGGCAATCGCGCGCGCCCGACGAAGTGATCGTGGTCGCACGCGTCGACGACGACGCGACCCATGCGTGCCTGCGCAATCCGTCCACAGCCGGCCGCCTCCCGCTGGTGATCGCACCGGTGGATATACCCGGCCAGGTCGCGGCGCTCAATCGCGGGCTCGATGCCGCCAGCGGCGACGTAATCGCGATCACCGACGACGACGCCGCGCCGCGCCGCGACTGGGTCGAGCGCATCGCCGCCGCGTTCGAAGCCGATGCGCGCCTGGGCGCCTTGGGCGGGCGCGACTGGGTGCACGAAAAAGGCCGCGTGCTCGACGGCGAGCGGCCGCTGGTCGGCAAGGTGACCGCGCACGGCAAGATCATCGGCAATCATCACCTGGGGGTCGGTGCCGCGCGCGAAGTCGACATCCTGAAGGGCGCCAACATGAGCTACCGGCGCGACGCGGTGCGCACGATCCGCTTCGACGCGCGTTTGCGCGGCGCGGGCGCGCAGGTGCACAACGACATGGCGTTCAGTCTCGCGGTGAAAAACGCGGGCTGGAAGCTCGTCTACGACCCGCAGGTCGCCGTCGATCATTTCCCCGCCGAGCGTTTCGACGACGACAAACGCGACGCGCAGACGATGGCCGCGCTGCGCAACGCCGCGTTCAACTTCCATCTGATCCTGCGCGACCAGTTGCCGCCGCTGCGCCGCGAAGCCGCGTGGTGGTGGTGGACGCTGGTCGGCACACGGCTTTATCCGGGCCTCACGCACGCGGCGCTCGCGCTGCTGTCGAAACAGGCGCGGTTGCAGCTGTCGCGCTGGCGCGAGGTCCGCGCGGGCGCCCACGAGGCGCGGCGCGCGCTGTCGAAGAGCGGAGTGTCCGCATGAGTACCAAGGTGCACGTCCATCTGTTCTACGGCGCCGATCCGCGTTTTTATCGCAAGGGCGACGACATCGGCTGCCTGTACGGTTATCACCACGCGGAGTCCGAAGCATTCGAGCTGACCTATTCGCAAGATGTGCGCGAAAGCCGGCCTGTGCGGCTCGTGCGGCGCGCGCTGAAGGCCGCGCTCGGTTTCGATTTCATCCATACGTGGCGCAATCGCACGGAGATGCTGCGCTCGGACGTGATCTGGACGCATACCGAGCAGGAATGGCTGTCCGCCGCGCTGATGCTGCTGCTGTGCGGCCGCAAGGCGGGGCCTGCCGCATCGCCGCTGCTGCTCGCGCAAAGCGTGTGGCTGCTCGATAAGTGGCCGTCGTACGGCATCGTGCGCAGCTGGCTGTATCGCAAGCTGATGACGCGGGCGGACCGGTTGACCACGCTCGCGAGCGCAAACGCCGAGTTGTGCCAGGACTACTTCCACCGCGACGCGACGCCGCTGCTGTATGGCCTGAACACGCGCGACTTCCCGGTCAATGCGCCGACGCAGTGGGCGCCGCGCACGCCGCTGCGCATCGCGGCGATCGGCAACGATCGCGATCGTGACTGGGAGACGCTGATCAAGGCGTTCGGCGACGATCCGCGCTACACGGTGAAGCTCGCGACGCGGCGGCGGATTCCCGCGTCGCTGCGCGCGTCGAACGTCGAAATCGCGTTGTTCTCGGGCATCAAGAAGCAGCACGAGCTGTACGACTGGGCCGACGTGATCGTCGTGCCGTTGCGGCCGAACTCGCACGCGTCGGGCATCACCGTGATGCTCGAAGCGGCGGCGGTCGGCAAGCCGATGGTCGCGACCGACGTCGGCGCGCTGCGCGATTATTTTCCCGCCGACGAAGCCGCCTACGTGCCGCCATTCAATCCTGAGGCGCTGCGCGCCGCGCTCGAGCGGCTCGCCGCCGAGCCCGCCGAGGCGCTGCGCCAGGCGCAGGCAGCGGCAGCCGGTCTGCTCGCGCGCGATCTGACCACCGAGCACTATGCGATGCAGCACGTACGGATCACGCGCGAGATGCTGAGCGCGCGCGGGCAGGCGAGCGCGCATGCGGCCGCGGCCAGACACGAGCAACGCGCCGCACCCGCGCGCGAATCGCGCGGAGGCCTCTGAGCGATGTCGACGATTCCGCGCGCGAATCCATTGCCGCCGACCGGCGCGGTCAACGCCGGTGCCGGGCAAACCAATGCGAGCGGGTTGCTGTCCGGCGCAAGGCGAGAATGGCTGCCGCCGCTGCTGCTGTGGCTGATCACCGCGGTGCTGATCGTCGCGCATCAGGGCACGGTGCTCACGCTCGCGTTTCCGGTGCTCGCGATCGTGACGGGCCTGTGGCTCTACTTCAAGAGCCCGGCGCGCTATATCGGCTTCATGTGGTGGCTGTGGTTTCTGAGCCCCGAAGTGCGGCGTCTCGCCGACTGGTCGAAGGGCGCGTTCACGCCGACCAGCCTCATCCAGGTCGCGCCGCTCGCCGTGACGATGATCAGCGGCCTGTCGCTGCTGCGCTACTACCGGCTGCTCGCGCAGCGCCGTGGTTTGCCAGTGCTGCTGATCCTGCTCGGCCTCGTCTACGCGTTCCTGATCGGCGTGATGTCGAGCGGCCCGCTCGCGGCCACCTACGACCTCGCGAACTGGCTCTATCCGATCCTGATCGGCTTTCACATCATGGCGCACACGCGCCAGTATCCGCAGTACCGCGACACGATCATCAACACGTTCATCTGGGGCATGCTGGTGATGGGCGGCTACGGCCTGATCCAGTTCTTCATCATGCCGCCATGGGACGTGCTGTGGATGCTCGGCTCGCAGATGAACTCGCAGGGCGACCCGGTGCCGATGGGCGTGCGCGTGTTCAGCACGATGAATTCGTCGGGCCCGTTCGCGTTCGCGATGATGGGCGCGATGGTCTTCGTGATGGCCGCGCAGCATCGCGTGCGCTGGATCGCCGCCGGGCTCGGCTTCTTCTCGTTCGCGTTGAGCCTCGTGCGCTCGACGTGGGGCGGCTGGGTCATCGCGCTCCTGATCCAGCTGGTGAAGTCGAACAACAAGGTGCGCGTGCGCATCGTCGCGAGCGCGGTGCTGCTCGCCGGCTTCTGCGTGCCGCTGCTGGCGGTCGGCCCGGTGGCCGAACGGATGCAGGCGCGCCTGAACACGATCGTCAATCTGCACGACGACCAGAGCTACGCGGCCCGCAACGAGTTCTACGCGAGCTTCGCGAAGACCGCGTTTACCGACGTGTCGGGCGAGGGCATGGGCGCGACCGGCACCTCGACGAAGCTCTCCAACGACGGCGGCCAGCTCGGCCAGTACGGCAACTTCGACAGTGGCGTGATGAACATTCCGTTCGTGCTCGGCTGGCCGGGCACCTTGCTGTACATGTCCGGCATCGTGTGGCTGCTGACGCGCGCGGTGCTCGCGTCGTTCAGGCTGCGCGACGACAAGTTCGTCTCCGCGTGCCTGAGCCTCTGTCTGGCGACCTTCGCGATGCTCGTGTTCACGAACTCGCTGGTCGGCACCGGCGGCCTGCTGCTTTTCATGAGCGCTTTTTCGATTCTTTCCGCGGTTCACTACGAAAAAATGAACCGCGCACGCACGCTATTTCTCCACGGAGGCACGGATTGAGAGTCGCCATAGTCACGCACGTAGTGCGTCATAACGACGGCCAGGGGCGCGTCAATCACGAGATCGCGCGCGCGGCGCTCGACGAGAACATCCGTGTGACGCTGGTCGCGTCGCACGTGGCGCCCGAGCTGCTCGCGCATCCGAACGTGCGCTGGGCGCCGGTGAAGATAGGCCGCTGGTGGCCGACTAATCTACTGCGCCAACAGGTGTTCGCGCTGAAGAGCGCGCTATGGCTGCGCGCGCATCGCCGCGACTACGACGTGCTGCACGTAAACGGCTTCATCACGTGGATGCGCGCCGACGTCAACACCTCGCATTTCGTGCATAGCGGCTGGTTCGCGAGCAAGTACTACCCGTTCGGTTTGACGAAGGGCGTGTGGTCCGCGTACCAGTCGGTCTATACGCGCTGCAATGCGCTGCTCGAACGCTGGGCGTACCGGCGCTCGAAGGTGATCACCGCGGTGTCGCAGAAGGTCGCCGACGAAATCCGCGCGATCGGCCTCACGCCGCGCAATCGCGTGGACGTGATCTACAACGGCGTCGACACGCAGGGCTTCGCGGCGGCGAGCGGCGATCGCGCGAAGTTTCGGTTACCGGACGATGCGTTCCTGCTGCTGTTCGTCGGCGATCTGCGCACCCCGCGCAAGAATCTCGGCACCGTGCTCGCCGCGTTGAAGCATCTGCCCGAGCACGTGCAGATCGCGGTAGCGGGCTTTCTGCCGGGCAGCCCGTATCCGGAACAGGCGAAGGCGCTCGGCATCGCGCATCGCGTGCACTTTCTCGGCCTCGTGAAGGAGATGCCGGTACTGATGCATTCGGTCGATGCGTTCGTGTTTCCGTCGCGCTACGAGGCGATGAGCCTGTCGCTGCTCGAAGCGATGGCGGCGGGCCTGCCGGTCGTCACCGCGCGCACCGCGGGCGGCGCCGAGATCATCACGCCCGAGTGCGGCATCGTGCTCGACGATCCGGACGACCCGCAGGCCCTCGCTCGCGCGGTCGCGCAACTCGCCGGCGACGACACCGCGCGCCGCGCGATGGGCCAGGCCGCGAGCGAGCTCGCAACCGGCTTCGGCTGGGCGCGCATGGCCGCGCAATACATCGCGCTGTACCGGCAGCTCGCCGGACAGCAGGAAAACCGCCGGCGCAGCCAGACCGAAGCGACGGTTGTTGCGCAGAACGATGCGCTGACGCTGAACCATCTCGCCGGACGCAAGAGCGTGGAATGAACGCGCGAGCCGCACAATCCACGCAACGACATAGCAACTCACCGCAAGCAACACACAGGGGCACACCATCATGACGACTGGCTCAATCAAATCACTGCAGATCGGGATGCACTGGTTTCCCGAACGCGCGGGCGGCCTCGACCGCATGTACTACTCGCTGGTCGGCGCGCTGCCGGGCGCGGGCGTCGCGGTGCGCGGCGTCGTCGCCGGCTCGCCGAAAGTCGCGGCCGATACCGGTGGCGCGATCAACGGCTTCGGCTCCGCCGCGCAATCGCTGCCGTTGCGGCTGATGGCGGCACGCCGCGCGTTGCGCCACGAGATCCGCAGGTCGCGGCCCGACGTGATTTCCTCGCACTTCGCGCTCTATACGTTTCCGGGCCTCGACGTGACGCGCGGCATTCCGCAGGTGTCGCATTTTCAGGGGCCGTGGGCCGACGAGAGCCACGTCGAAGGCGCCGATTCGCTCGGCCAGCGCGCGAAGCGTTATCTGGAGCAGTCGGTGTACGCGCGTTCGTCACGGCTGATCGTACTGTCCGACGCATTCGGCAAGATCCTGACGACGCGCTACGGCATCTCGCCGGAGCGCGTCCGCGTGGTGCCGGGCTGCGTCGATGTCGAGCAGTTCAATCTGCCGATCACGCAGGCCGAAGCGCGTCTGCGTCTGCAATTGCCGCAGGATCGGCCGATCGTGCTGGCAGTGCGACGGCTGGTGCGGCGCATGGGTCTCGAAGATCTGATCGATGCGGTGAAGCTGGTGAAACGCAGCGCGCCCGACGTGCTGCTGCTGATCGCGGGCAAGGGGCGGCTCGAAAGCGAGCTTCAGGCGCGCATCGACGACGCGGGGCTCGAACACAACGTGAAGCTGCTCGGCTTCGTGCCCGACCAGCATCTCGCGGCGCTGTATCGCGCGGCCAATCTCAGCGTCGTGCCGACGGTCGCGCTGGAAGGCTTCGGGCTCATCACGGTTGAATCGCTTGCGTCGGGCACGCCGGTGCTGGTGACGCCGGTCGGCGGATTGCCTGAGGCGGTGGCGGGCTTGTCGCCGGATCTGGTGTTGCCGGAGACCGGTGCAGCGGCGATCGCCGCGGGTCTCGCCGGCGCGTTTGACGGCACGCTAAAGCTGCCCGATGAGGATGCATGCCGCCGCTATGCGCGCGAGCACTTCGATAACGCGGTGATCGCGAAACGGGTCGCGGCGGTGTATGCCGAAGCGATCGCGGGAGACGCACTGCATTGAAGCGCAGTGGGCTAACAAAAAAAATGGCCATCAATAACGGCATTTTTTTTGCGAACTTGAGCCCGGATCAGCCCTTATTCACGAATCTTTCGACCTTATTTTTCGAAACGCTAAAACGTGTAGCCCGGCGTCGACTTCGTCACGTTGACGTCACACATCCGCGACGATAATCCCCGCGCCCGAAAGTACAAAAACACACGGGCGTCCCGCCCAAAGCGTGGACCTTGTATTTTCAGACCTCGGGGATTCTCAGATGACCATCCGTCACCGCATCACGCTACTCGTCATTCTGATGCTCGTCGCGTTATCCGCCATTGGTGGATACGCTGTGCTTCAGACTCGCAACAGCGCCGCCAACGTCAGGCAGGTCACCCAGGGCGTCGTGC
Organism: Paraburkholderia sp. JPY465; assembly: GCF_050436725.1. Lineage (NCBI taxonomy): Bacteria > Pseudomonadati > Pseudomonadota > Betaproteobacteria > Burkholderiales > Burkholderiaceae > Paraburkholderia > Paraburkholderia sp. JPY465. The sequence goes on along the minus strand of NZ_JBNDMT010000003.1, from coordinate 1,419,306 downwards.
CGAGCGCGCTCGCGTCGGCCGACCTCGTGTCGCAGCTCAAGGACGTGCAGCTCGCGATGATGACACTCGTCTATGCGCCTGACGAGAACATGGTCTCGCAGGCCCGAGACCTGCTGAAGAGCAAGGAAGCGTCGCTGCACGCGGCGCTCGACGTGCAGGCGAAGGCCGCGCAAGGTCAGGCCCAAAGCGGGCTCGTGAGCCAGGCGCGCGACAGCCTCGCGAACTATTTCAACGCGGTCAACGACACCGCGAAGATGAAGGCCGACGGCAAGAACGAACTGGCGCAGGCATATCTGTTCGCGAACGTCGCGCAATACCGCGATGAACTCGAAGGCATCGTCGAGACGCTGCGAATCGAAAAGAACCGTCAGAAAGACGCCGCGATCGACGACCTGAACAGCGCGCTCGCCACCACCACGACGGCGATCGGCGCCGCGACCGGCGCGGCGATCGTCGTGCTGCTGCTGATTAGCGCGCTGCTGTATCGCCAGATCACCCGGCCACTGAGCCGCATGCAGGTGGAGATGAGCGAGATCGCGGCAAGCCAGGACTTCACGCGCCGCGTGCCGGTCGGCCGCATGGACGAGATCGGTCATTCGATCGTCGCGTTCAACGGCATGATCGAGAAGATCCAGCAAAGCTCGCTGCAGTTGAAGCAGAAGACCGCCGACATCCAGGCGATGCTGCAAAACATGCAGCAGGGGATTCTGACGGTGGTCGAAGGCGTGGTCGTGCATCCCGAGTACTCCGCGTATCTCGAGGCGATCTTCGAGACGCGCGAGATTGCGGGCCGTCCGTTGCTCGATCTCGTGTTCGGCGGCACCGGTATCAACAGCGATGAGCTCGCGCAGATCGAAGCGGCGCTGCACGCATGTATCGGTGAAGACAGCATGAACTTCGAGTTCAATCAACACCTGCTCGTCAACGAGATCGCCAGGCCGATGACCGATGGCCGCGTGAAGACGCTCGATCTGAGCTGGTCGGCGATCACCGACGAACACGACGTCGTGCAGCGCTTGATGCTGTGCGTGCGCGACGTGACCGAACTGCGCGCGCTCGCCGCCGAGGCCGGCGAACAGAAGCGCCGGCTGGAGATGATCGGCGAGATTCTCGCGGTGAGCCAGGAGAAGTTCCATCACTTCGTCGAAAGCGCGGCGGGCTTCATCAGCGAGAACGAGCGGATCATTCGTCAGCATCATGAGCCGAGCCACGAGGCCGTCGCCGAGCTGTTCCGCAACATGCACACCGTCAAGGGCAATGCGCGCACCTTCAGCCTTCAGCATCTGACCGGTGTCGTCCACGAAACCGAACAGCGGTACGACGCGTTGCGCCGCGCGGACGGCGGCGAAGCGTGGGACCAGCAGCTTCTGATCGACGATCTGCAGCGCGTGAAGGCTGCGCTCGAAACCTATGCGACGCTCAACGAAGTGAGCCTCGGCCGCAAGGGACCGGGCCAGAACGGCACGGTCGATCGCTACCTGATGGTCGATCGCGAGTTGATCCAGAAGCAGCTGGACCTGCTCGAAAGCGCCGATCCGGCCGACCGTGACGCACTCGTGTCGATGCGCGAATCGTTGCAGCGCGAGCTGCGTCTGTTGGGCACCGAATCGATCCACGAAGCGCTCGCGGGCGTGCTCGAATCGCTGCCGTCGCTGGCGGCCGAGCTCGGCAAGGAAGCGCCGGTCGTCAGCATCGACAACAACGGCTACCGCGTGCGCAGCGAGGTCAGCGATACGTTGCGCAATGTGTTCACGCACCTGCTGCGCAATTCGGTCGACCACGGCATCGAGCCTGCCGCCGAGCGTATCGCGAATGGCAAGAACGCGGCCGGCGTCATCGAGCTTGAAGTGGGTGTCGACCATCACGCGCTGCAGATCACCATCAGCGACGACGGCCGCGGTCTTGCGCTCGCGAAGATCCGGGCGGCGGCGATCGAACGCGGCTGGATCGACGCCGATGCCGCACTCAGCGATGAAGCGATCGCCGAGCTGATCTTCCGTTCAGGCTTTTCGACCGCGCAGAGCGTCAGCGAGATTTCGGGCCGCGGCGTCGGCATGGATGCGGTGCGCGATTTCGTGCGGCGCGAGCATGGCCGCATCGAATTGCGTTTCACCGACGACCGTCGCGGCGCGGACTATCGCCGCTTTCAGACCATCGTGTCGTTCCCCGAGGACTGGGCGGTGGACAGTCTCGATGCGTCCGTCGATGCAGCGCGCGAGCGTGACACGGATGCGGTGGCAGGCTAACGGCCTGACCGATTGAACGAAGCGATGGGAGCAGGTTGTGCTTGAAAGTTATCTTTTGGCCGCAGGCGTTGGCGGTATCGTCTGCGCGCTCGCGACGGGAATCTTTTATCGTCGGAAGCTTCGCGCCGGTGCGCAAGCGCAGCGTGTCGACACGCTCGCGCGGCAGGCCCTCGAGCAGCAACTCGACGTGGCTTTCAAGGTCGGTGAGCAGGCGAACGGCGAGCGTGCCGCCCTGGAGGCGATGCTCGCCGATCTGCGCGCACAGGCCGAACAGCGCGAGCAGGATCGCGAATCATTGCAGGCGAGCCTCGACGCCGCGAGCGCGCGCAGCAACGAATGGCTGCAGCATGCGACTCGGATCGCGCACGAGGCCGCCCGTCTGAAGACGCTGACGATCACGTTCGAGCGTTGGCACGAGCAGATGATTTCGCTGATGTCGCAGAACCGTGACATGCACAAGAAGAACCAGGAGTTGTCGTCGATCGTGCAGCACGTGCTGATCGTTTCGCTGAATGCGTCGATCGAAGCGGCACGCGCCGGCACCGCGGGTCGCGGCTTTTCGATCGTCGCGGGCGAAGTGCGCTCGCTCGCGTCACGCTCGCAGGAACTGTCGAAGAGCTATCAGGAGAGCCTGCATCGCAACGACCTGACGACCGCGGCGACGTTCCAGGACATCCAGGCCGGCGGCAAGATGATCACGGCGTCGCTCGGCGGCGTCGAAGCGCTGGCGACCCAGTTTCAATCCAGGCTAGAGCAGGCCACAGCGTGATTACCGATCAGGCGTTGCAAAGCATCGAGGACATCTTCTGTCACGCGGCTCGCGCGAGATTGCCCGCGACGCCGGGTGATGCGTGCGAGATCAGCGCGGTGCCGAGGTGGGATCGCGATCATCCGCCCGGACCTTGCGCGATGGCGCTGACGATCTCGTCGATCGGTTTTCGTTTGCTGTTCGTGCTGCATTTCAGCAAGGACGAAGCGACGCGCGCGTACTACGCCAGCGGCGACACGACGCGTTCGCTGTCGGAAACGCTGATGGAACTCGGCAATCTGTGCTGCGGCTACATGAACCAGCAGCTGGTCGAGCATTTCCCCGATCTCGGCATGTCGACGCCGTATGAATTGAACAGCAGCTGTATCGAGTATCTGGACGAATTGCGGCCCGATCACGTGTGGGCGTACGAACTGACGATCGGCGCTGCGGCCCGGCTGGGCGTGACGTTATGCGTATGCGCGCATGCGCCACTCGATTTCAAGGCTGAACTCGCGACGGCCGACGAGGCCGAAGGCGAACTCGAACTTTTCTAGCAACACTGCATTCGCAGACTGAAACACGATGAATATCAGCAAGCCCGTCAGCAAGGTGCTCGTGCTCGACGACTGTCCGGCACACGCGCAAGCGCTGAAGCTCTTTTTCGACGAGCACAATCTGATAGCACTGAAGGTGCGCGACAGCAGCCGCCTCGGCTCGGTACTGGCCACGAATATCGATCTAGGCGGCGTTCTGCTGGCGGATAACTACGGTGGATCGGTCGAACAGGCGGCAACCACCGCGGCCCGAATCAGTACCTTGCGCCCCGAACTGCCGGTGATCCTGCGTTCGAGCGGCGACGCGCCGCTCGAACGGCTTCCGAAGCCGTTGAAGAACGCGGCATGCGCGCACTTCAATGCGGCCGATCTGACGGCGCTGCGTGAAGCCGTCGATCAATACATCTTCAGCCTCGACTTCCCGAATGCGCTCGTGCGCGGTATCGCGGAGATCACGGAAGCACGGCTCGCCACGCTGTTCGACGGCGTCACCGTGCAACGCGACACGCCCAGTGTCGTGCGCGATCGCATCATCTTCGGCGAGGTGTTCAGCCTGATCCCGCTCGAAGGCACCTGGTGTCGCGGCTATATGTTGATGCAGGCCGAAGAGGAGCCGCTGCTCGGCATGATCGAGCGCGATCGCGCCGCACGCGAGGCCGGCATGAGCAGGACGCAAGCGGGCTTTCGCGATCTGAACAACGTGCTCGGCGAATTGACGAATCTGATCTGGGGGGCGTTCAAGGACCGGTTCCTCGCTGCGCGGAGCGCTCGCGAAGCGAGCCAGGTGCAGGTGCCTCTGCTCGTCAATCACAAGCACCGCTACATCTCGTTCGGCTCGGACAATCCGCAGTTGCGGTTTCAATACCGATTGAGCGACGTGGCGAGCGGACAGTCGGTGTCGATCGACCAGCGTTTCGTTTTCAACCTCAGCTGGTCCCCCGAAGATTTCTCTGAAAACACGGTGGATGTCGACGATCTCGTCGAGTCCGGCGAACTGGATCTGTTTTGATACAACGCGTCGGTGACGCAAGGGAATGGCTATGGCAAAGATTCTGGTGGTGGACGATTCGAGTACGGTACGCGATGAAGTCGCGGGCTTTCTGGCGAAAAACGGTCTGGACGTCGCGACCGCCATCGACGGCAAGGATGGTCTTACGAAGCTGAAGACGGATTCGAACATCCGCCTGATCGTCAGCGACGTGAACATGCCGAACATGGACGGCCTGACGATGGTCGAGAAAATCCGCGGCGAACTCGCGAACAAGACCGTCAACGTGATCATGCTGACGACCGAAAGCAGCCCCGCGATGAAGGAACGCGGCAAGGCCGCCGGCGTGAAGGGCTGGATCGTCAAGCCGTTCAAGGGCGATGCTGTGTTGGAGACGTTCCGCAAATTGGCGGGTTGACGGGATAGTGTGCGGCGAACACCGCCGCACACGGATACCGTGTTAGAACGTCTCGTGGTGCTCGTTGCGCGCGATGTCCGCCTGCACCATCATCTGGCACAGCTGTTCGAGCGAGGTTTGCGGTTGCCAGCCGAGCGTGTCGCGCGCCTTGTCCGCGCAGCCGATCAGCAGGTCCACTTCGGCGGGGCGATAGAACTTCGGGTTCACTCGCACCAGCGTCTTGCCGGTCGCGACATCGATGCCGGTCTCGCGCTCGTCCTTGCCCGACCATTCCAGCTGGAAGCCGGCCGCCGCGAACGCCATGCGTACGAAATCGCGAACCGTTTCGGTGCGGCCGGTCGCGAGCACGAAGGTATCGGGCGCGTCGGCCTGCAACATGCGCCACATGCCCTCGACGTATTCGAGCGCGAAGCCCCAGTCGCGCTGCGCGCTCAGGTTGCCGAGTTCGAGCACGTCCTGCTTGCCGAGCTTGATCTTCGCGACCGTGTCGGTGATCTTGCGCGTGACGAATTCGCGGCCACGTAGCGGCGATTCATGATTGAACAGGATGCCGCTGCTCGCGAACAGGTTGTACGACTCGCGAAAGTTGATCGTCGACCAGTGTGCAAACAGCTTCGCGACGCCATACGGGCTGCGCGGATAGAACGGCGTGCTTTCGCGTTGCGGCACCGCCTGCACGAGGCCGAACATCTCGGAGGTCGACGCCTGGTAGAAGCGCGTCTTCGGGCTCAGGATACGCAGCCCTTCGAGCAGATTCAGCGCGCCGACGCCGGTCACTTCGGCGGTGGTCACCGGCTGGTCGAACGACACGCCGACGAAGCTCTGCGCGGCGAGGTTGTACAGCTCGTCGGCCTGGGTGCCGTCGAGCAGACGCAGCGTCGAGCCGAGGTCGGTGAGGTCGTGTTCGACCAGACGCAGATTCGGATGATCGAGCACGCCAAGCTCACGCATGCGCCAGAAGTTGACAGAACTCGTGCGCCGGTAGGTGCCGGTCACGTGATAGCCCTTGTCGAGCAGCAGCTTGGTCAGATAGGCGCCGTCCTGTCCGGATACGCCGGTGATGATCGCTTTGCGTGGTTGGCTCATAGCTTGCCTTCTAGTGTGTGAATGAAAAAGAACGGTTCGCGCGTAAAAGCGGGGGTCAATGTGTTTCGTCCAGCAGTCGCCGCACCAACGGCTCGACGACCCGATAATCCTGTTCAGCCTTCAGTCGGTACAACTCCGGTTTCGGATGCGCGCCGTCCGACATCAGGGACTTCCAGTCGGGCAGGCTGCTCACATACGCGTATTGATCGACGAGCGGCACCTGCTGTTCGGCGGCCACGCGTCGCGTGATCGCGACCATCGTTGCCAGCTTCGCGTTGAGCCGGTTATCGGGCATCGGGTTCGAGGTTTGCAAAACAGGCTGCTTGCCGAGCGCTCGCGCGGTTTGCACGAGCGATGTTTCGGCCGAATAGAACTGCTCGGGCGTCTGGTTCTGCATCACTTCGTTGATGCCATAGTTGATCAGCACGAGCCGCGCGGGCGAGACGGCGAGACGTTCGCGCCACGACAGGCCCGCCGCCGGTCCCGTACGACGATTGCCGGTGCCGTCGCGCAACTGCGAGGCCATTGTGCCGCCGACACCGTAGTTCGTGACGCGCACGCGCTCGCCGTCATGCGCCTGCAACGCCTGCTGCAGATAGGTGACGGCGTTGCGCGCTTGCGGGCCGCAGTGGCCGTCGCTACAGGTGATGCCGAGCGTGGTCGAATCGCCGTAGGCGTCGATCAGCAGTTGCGTCGGCGATGACGTTGGCGGCTCGTCGGCGGTCGCGCTCGTTGCCGGCGCGAACAACGTCAGCGCCGACACGACGCCCAGCACGCGGGCAGCGGCAACGGCCACGCGGTTCATGCGCGGCTTTGCGGTGCTTGCCGCGCGACGCTGGCGCCGCCGCTGACCGTCGCTTTCGTGCCGCGCGTGGCGAAAATCAGGCGCTTCTCGAATGCGAACCACGTGATGCTCGCGTAGACGAGCGTGATCGCAAGCGCGATCGCGGCGCTCAGATAGCGATTCAAATGCAGCGGCCACACCATGTACAGCACGCTCAGGTGGATCAGATAGATCGTGTAGCTGATGGTGCCGATATAAACGAGCGCGGGATTGCACAACAGCCGCTTGACGATGCCCTTGCTCTGCAGCGCGATCACCACGATCGACGTACACAGCACCAGCGACACGCTATAGAGCCCCGCATTCGACAACGGCGTATTCGCCGCGCGAAAACGCGGGAAGTGCAGATGCAGCCATGCCAGCACCGCGAGCGCGGCCAGCGCGCCGAGCACCGCGAGTCCCTTGTACGGTTCGAGCGCATTGCGATCACGCCGCACGGCCACCGCGAGCAGCGCGCCGGCCGCGAGCAGATCCATGCGGAACGGCGTCAGGTAGTAGATCGGCCAGAACGAATCGAACCACGGCGTCGCGAGCGCGCGCAGCAGCGGCACCAGTACGATCAGCGCCGCCGCCACACCGCCGAGCAGGCGCTCGGGTACGAGCAGGATCACGAACGGCCAGAAGATATAGAACTGCTCTTCGACCGCGAGCGACCACAGCACGTTGAGGCTTTCGTGACCGCTTTGATTGAGCGCATCGCCGATATTGGTCGCGAAAAACGTGTACCAGTACCAGTGCTGTGCCCACGCGAGGCCGAACAGCAGCGACGACACGGCCATCAGCAGCAGGTACGGCGGCAGGATGCGGCGCGCGCGCCGTGCATAGAAATAGCTGAAATACGACTGCTGACGCGACTTGCGATCGAGCAGGATGCCGCTGATCAGAAAGCCGCTCAAAACGAAGAACAGATCGACGCCCATCCATAGCGGCGCTTTCAACGCGTGCTGCGCGAACACCGCGAGCACGGCGATCGCGCGCAGACCGTCGAGTTGCACGATGCGGGAATGGGAGGGCGCGAGGGGCAATGCGCTGGCTGTCATGAACCGTCCATGGTGTAAAGCGGATGGGCCGGGCGAAGGGCCGCGCGGTTCGCAACGGATAGCCGGCGAACAGGCGCGCGCTTCGCGTCGCAACTGAAGTGCAATCGATTCTAGGGAAAAGAAAATCGAGAAAAAATCCATTGGAGTCGGCTAATTGAATCAGATTGAAACAGGGTATTTCTTTGACCATTCCAGAAGGATTTATATGGTTATCTGGTGAGCAGTGGGCAATCCGTAATAAATGCGTACTGCGTGATCCCACATCAGTATGACCGGAGGATCGCCGCGACAGACGCACGCGCGACGGCGCGGCTTCCACTTTTATCTATTTTTAATTGATTTCTTTTGCGACGTATAAGCGAACGAATATTTTTGAATTATTTTCTATTTTCGTCGCTGCGTTTTTTCCGCGTAACTTAGCCGTGCGGACGGCTGCCTTCAGGCGCCGCGCTTCAATCGGTTGCGCTTCGTTTCGCTTTACCACATCACTGAATTTCGCCCCGAGCGGGCGCGGGTCCGCGTGGATCGCGTTGACCGGACATCGACTGGAGATTCCGCCTTGCGCCATATCACGTTCAAAAGCTGGTTCGCCCTGACAGCCTGCGCTGCCGGCTTCGTCGCCGCAACGGCCGGTGTGCCGGCTTGCGCGGAAACCACGTTGAACGCGAAGACCTCATGGATCGGCAACAGCTTCGGGTTCGGCGATGGCACATGGACGCAGATCAATATCACCGCGATTGCGGTCACGCCGGACGGCAAGGTCTATACGAACTCGCCGTGGGATGAAAGCGGCGCCGAAGCGAGCGTCTATCAGGACGGCAAGATGCTCGGCTTCGCGGGCGGCACACATGGCTGGGGCAACGCCGGCGGCAATGCGATCGCGGTCAACCGCAAATATGCGTTCGTCGCGATCGCGGTCGGCAATGAGAAGGGGCACCTGGTCGAGCCGGGCGTCTGGCCGGACAAGGGCAAGCAGTGGTTCGGCATTTCGCGGCGCCTGATCGGCGAGCCGAAGCGCGTGGCGCCGTTTCAGCCCGCCGCCAAAAACGCGGACCCGCATGCGCAGCTAGCGGCCGGCTTTCTGATGATGAACGAAGTGCCGACCGGCACGAACGCGGAGATTGGCGGACTCGCCGCGAACGACACGACGCTGTTCGCGGCCAACACCGCGCGCAATCGGGTCGAAGTCTACGATGCCGAGTCGATGCAGCAGAAGGCGACGTGGAGCGTGCACGAGCCTGGACGTCTCGCACTCGCGCCCGACGGCACGCTATGGGTGCTGAGCGGCACGCGCAACGATCGCGCGCCGGCCATCGAGCATTACACGGCGACCGGCGAGCGTATCGACGAAACCATCACGCTGCCGGCCGATACGGTCGCGGTCGACCTCGCCGTCGATACCCAAGGCCGCCTGCTGATCGCCGATAACGGTGCGCGCCAGCAGGTGCTGTTTTTCACGAAGCGCGACGGCCGCTATACGGCGTCGGGCACGCTCGGCGAGCGCGGCGGCATTTTCAGCGGCGTCACGGGCAAGCCGGGTCCGTTGCGATTCAACGGCTTGACGGGCGTCGGTGTCGATGCGCGCGGCAACGTGTACGTGTCGACCAACGGCATCGGTCCGCGTTACGAGCCGATCGGTGCGGGTCTCGGCGCGACGCTCGAAAGCTACGCGCCGAATGGCAAGCGCAACTGGCAGGTCGAGGGGCTGCTGTTCGTCGACGGCGCGTGGATCGATCCGGCCCGGCCCAACAGCGTTTATACCGGCAACAAGCGCTTCGAACTCGATCTGTCGAAGCCGTCGGGGCACGACTGGAAATACGCGGGATTCCTGTCGAATCGATTCAAGTACCCGGACGATCCGGTGTTCCATAGCGACCAGTATCCGGGCCTGCCGATCGCGCGACGGTTGAAGGGGCGCACGTTCCTCTATCTGACCGACATGTATGCGGACCATCTGAAGATCTATCGCTTCGATCCGCAGCACGACGGCGAGAGCGCGATTCCGTCCGGTTTTATCGCAGGCCGCGAGCGCCCGGTCTTGAAGGTGCCGAATGCGCCGCCGGGCGGTGACTGGATCTGGCGCGACATGAATGGCGATGGCCATTTCGAGCGCGACGAATACATGCTGAATACGAGCGGCACCAAGCTCGCGGGCGGCTGGGGCTGGTGGGTCGATACGGCCGGCGACATCTGGCGCACCCGGGATACGAAGGGCATCTATCGCTTCCGTTTCGGCGGACTCGATGCGAAGGGCAACCCGGTCTACTCGTACTCGAACCTGGCGCAGTACCCGGTGCCGGCACCGTTCAGCGAACTGCATCGCGCGATCTATGAACCGGACACCGACACGATGTACGTGACCGGCTATACGGCCGATATGCCGACCGCGCAGGGCTTCTGGAAGGAAGTGGGGCGCGTGCTGGTGCGCTACGACAAGTGGTCGAGCGGCCAGCCGGTGCAGCGTTACGCGATCAGCTTGCCGTGGCAGACGCAAAGCAAGCCGATTGCGACGATCATCGGCGTCACCGTCGAGGGGCAATACCTGTTCGGCGTCGAGCCGGTCGGCGCGGTGCACGTTTGGGACAAGGACAGCGGCAAGGAACTCGGCGTGATCCGGCCGGGCCCCGAAGTGGGCCGCGCGTCGGGCTGGGTCGACGTGCCCAACGGCATCAGCGCGACGAAACGCGCCGATGGCGAGTACCTGGTGTTCGTCGAGGAAGACGCGCGCGGCAAGGTGCTGATGTATCGCTGGAAGCCTTGAGATGCGTTGGCCTCGCTGACGCACTCCGCACGCAATCTAACCGCAAAAACCCAAGGGATTCGATGGACAAAGGCATTCTCAGGAACGTAGCGATCAATTTTTTCGGGCTCGTGCTGCCGACCTTCGTATCGCTCGTAACCGTGCCGGCGTATATCCGGCTGCTCGGCGTCGAGCGCTACGGCGTGATCAGTCTCGTGTGGACGCTGATCGGCTACTTCGGAATCCTCGATCTCGGCATGAGCATGGCCGCGCAGAACCATATTTCGAAGGCGCGCGCGTCGGGCGATCAGCGGGAAAGCGCGCGCGTGTTCTGGAGCGCGACGTGGCTCAACCTCACGACCGGCGTGGTCGGCGGTTTGATCATCTACTTCGGTGCGTTCCTGTACACCGCGTATTTCACCAAGGTATCGCCCGAGCTGCAGCACGAAGTCTATATGGCGCTGCCGTGGCTTGCGGTCGCGATTCCGATCGCGAACGTGTCGTGGGTGTTCGCGGGCGCGATCAATGGCGCCGAACGTTTCGGCGTCTACAACACGAATCAGACCATCGGCACGTTCCTGTTCCAGCTTCTGCCGCTCGGTGCCGCGCTGTGGCTCGGCGCGACCTTGCAGAACGTACTCGCCGCGGCCGTGGTCGCGCGGATTCTCGCCGCGCTGCTGCTCGGCCGCTATGCGCTGAAAGTGCTTGAAATAGGCAGCATTGAACCGCCGCGGCTCGGCGTTGCAAAGGGGCTGTTCAACTTCGGCGGCTGGATGCTGATCGCGAGCGTGACGACGATGCTCGCCGATTCGCTCGATCGCGTGATGCTCGGTTCGCGCCTCGGCGCGCGCTTCGTCACGTATTACACGGTGCCGCAGAATCTCGTCACGCGTCTGAATATCGTACCGACCGCGCTGGTGCGTACGCTGTTTCCGCGGCTGTCGGCGGTCGGCCGCGCGGATGCCGACACGATCACGCAGCAGTCGCTCGAATTTCTCAACGGCGTGTTCACGCCGGTCGCGCTCGTCGCGATGCTGGTGCTCGAACCGTTCCTGCATCTGTGGGTCGGCAACGAGATCGCGACGGTCGCGGCGCCCGTGGGCCGGATCATGATCGTCGCCGTGTGGCTCGTCGGCCAGGCGAACGTGACGCGCATTCTGATTCAGTCACAGGTCAATCCCGCCACCGCCGCGCGCATCGGCCTCGTCGAGTTGCCGCTATTCGCCGGCGCGTTGTGGCTCGGTATCACGCATTTCGGGCTGACTGGCGCGGCGGTCGCGGTTTCCGCTCGCGCACTGTTCGACTACGCAGTGCTGCTGCATTTCGCGGCGATCCGCGCGCGTCAGATCGTGCTCGACATGCTCGCCCATCTCGCCTTCCTGCTCGCCAGCCTGTGGCTCGCGAGCTTCCTGCCGAGCCTCGCGCTCGCGATCGCCGCCGGTGTGCTGATGGTCGGTGCGAACGTCGCGTGGTCGATCACGATGACGCCCGCCTTGCGCAATCTTGCGCGTTCACTGCTATTGCGACTGAATCCGAGGAAAAGCGCATGAATCAAGACGTCCTTGATAAAGACCTGTTGAGGCCTGCGACGCGCAGCGCGCTCGACGAACTGACGAGCGTGCCCGGCATGCAGCCGGCACCGCGCCGTACCGCGCCCCGCGCGAACAAGAGCGTGCGCATCGCGATCGTGCACGACTGGCTCGCCACCTACGCGGGCGCGGAGAAAGTGCTCGAGCAGATCATCGCGTGCTTTCCCGATGCGGACCTGTTCAGCCTCGTGGACTTTCTCGACGATCGCAGCTTCCTGCGCGGCAAGCCGGTGACGACATCGTTCATCCAGAAACTGCCGCTCGCGCGCAGCAAGTACCGCTCGTATCTGCCGCTGATGCCGCTCGCAATCGAGCAGCTCGACGTGTCGGCGTACGACTTGGTGATCTCGAGCAGTCACGCGGTCGCCAAGGGCGTTCTGACCGGACCCGACCAGGTGCACATCAGCTACGTGCATTCGCCGATCCGCTATGCATGGGATTTGCAGCATCAGTATCTGCAGCAGTCGAAGCTGACCAACGGCCCGAAGTCGGCGCTCGCGCGGCTGATTCTGCATTACATGCGCAACTGGGATATCCGCACGTCGAACTCGGTTGACGGCTTCATCGCGAACTCGGCGTTCATCGCGCGACGCATCAAGAAGGTGTATCAGCGCGACGCGCAGGTGATTTTCCCGCCGGTCGATGTCGACGCGTTCACGCTGTGCACGCAGAAGGAAGACTTTTATCTGACCGCGTCGCGGATGGTGCCGTACAAGAAGATCGATCTGATCGTCGAGGCGTTCGCGCGGATGCCCGAGCGCAAGCTCGTCGTGATCGGCGATGGGCCCGAGATGGCCAAGATCCGCGCGAAGGTGGGGCCGAACGTCGAGATCATGGGCTATCAGCCGTTCAAGGTGCTGAAGGACCGCATGAGCCGCGCGAAGGCATTCGTGTTCGCGGCCGAAGAGGACTTCGGCATTTCGGTGGTCGAGGCGCAGGCTTGCGGCACGCCGGTGATCGCCTACGGCAAGGGCGGGGCGCTCGAAACCGTGCGCGATCTGTCGGAGCCGAAGCCGACCGGCATGTTCTTCGATGAGCAGGATGCCGATTCGATCATCGCTGCGGTGAATCGTTTCGACGAGCTTGGGCACCGGTTCCAGCCGGAGCATTGCCGCGACAACGCGGAGCAGTTTTCGGCCGCGCATTTCCGCGAGCGTTTTTTCGCGCAGGTGCGCGCGGCGGTACCGGCATTGCGCGACGCGACGCTGCCGCCCTATACGCCGTATCGGCCGGGCGCGCAGAGCGCCGCGAACGTGCCGCGGATTCTCGCGGTCGATCAGAGCGGCGTGCTCGGCGGCGCCGAGCTGTCGCTGCTCGAAATCGTCAAGGCGCTGCGCTCGCGCATCGAGGTCGTGCTGTTCGACGACGGGCCGTTCAAGACCGCGCTCACGAAGACCGGCGTCGAGGTCGCCGTGCTCGATGCCGGGGTGCTGAAAAACGTGCGCAAGCAGGGCGGTTCGTTGCCCAAGGGCCAGGCATTGAAGGGGCTCATCTCGCTCGTGCGTGCCACCGCGAAACGGGCGCGCAAAGCGGATGTGATCTATGCGAACACGCAACGTGCGATGGTGATCGGCGCAGTGGCCGGCAAGCTCGCGAGACGGCCGGTGGTCTGGCATTTACGCGACATCGTCAGCGCCGAGCATTTCGGCGGCAAGCAGCTCGCGATCATCAAGTGGTGCGCGCGGCTCGGCCTGACGCATGTGATCGCCAATTCGGCCGCGTCGGCACAGGCATTCGCGAAGCTCACGCGCTTCGACAGCAAGCGCATCGACGTCGTGTTCAACGGGATTGACGCAGAGCCGTTCGACGCGTTGCGCACGGTGCCGCAAGCGGTGTTGCGTGAGCGCCTGAATTTGCCTTGCGACGCGTTCCTCGTCGGCTCGTTCAGCCGGCTTGCGCGTTGGAAGGGGCAGCATGTGCTGCTCGAAGCGATGGTGCTCAATCCGCACATGCACGCGGTATTGGTCGGCGCGGCGCTGTTCGGCGAGGACCAGTACGAGATGGAACTGCGTGCGTTCGTCGCCGCGCACGAGCTGGGCGACCGGGTCCACTTTCTAGGCTTCCAGCACAATATTCCTGCTTGCATGTGCGCGGTCGACGCGGTCGTGCATACGTCGATCACGCCGGAGCCGTTCGGCCGCGTGATCGTCGAGGGGATGCTCGCGCAGCGGCCGGTCGTGGCGTCGCGCGCGGGCGGCGTGCTCGAAATCATCGACGACTATGAGAACGGCGTGCTGTGTACGCCGGGCGATGCGCATGCGCTCGCCGATACGCTCGCCGAATTGCGCTCGAACGGGGACTTGCGTCACAGGCTGGTCGAGAACGGCTATAAGACCGCGCAGGAGCGTTTCGGCACGCGCAGCTATGTGGATGGGGTTGCGGGGATTCTGAACAGTGTGGCGGGGCAGTAGAGCAGGTTTTTTTACGTGTGGGTAGACAGGGGCTTGGCCAGTCCTTGCTTGGCGTGACGGGGCGAAGGTCGAAGGACCTTTGCTCCGTTTTTTTTCGCGCCGCATCCAACGACACACGGTATATCCCGCAGACGGGTCGTGTTCCAGCTTTTTCGCGAACATCACCGCGCGTGCATGCGCAGGGTAGCGTCGAACCGCCCTGTCGCGGCGGCCAGTAGATTACTCGTTTAGAAGGCGCTTCAATTCGTCAAGGAATGAGGCTGTAGTGTGGCCCCACAGATTGGGATCAAATCCTGAGCCGTAATCTCTTTCGAACGCAGAATCCAGATCGGACGGATGGTCATTCAAGAACGAATTTATTTCACCTATTATTTCTTTTCGATACTCCGGAGGACTATCATCTTTATAGCATGAGACAATTTCAGGGATTGTGTTTCCCCACAAATCAAAATCCTCATTGAAATACGCACCGAAAAGCTCGTACATTCTGGGGTAGCGGTCAGATAACATTGTCCATCCTTTAGCCGACGTGCGCGGTTAATATGTAATACGGCATATTGTTATACTCTTGAAACCTCAGAATTACCGTAACTTCGTTCATCCTGGTCAGTTCGTTGGTTTTTCTCGTTATCCCATATCCGATATCGCCCGGAATCTTCTTGACCAATGTAAGAGGGATGCGGTTTTTCGGAGATTTAGCCCAACTCTGAATTCTCAAGATATTTGAATTCATTACATCAGATATCGCCAATTCCGCCACCCGTAGACTGTGAAACGATGAAACAACCGTCTTTTGGGGTTCCCGTCTAAGGCGCTCCCGTAGCCATGCCTCATCCTTCTCGACGTGCTTCAGAATTGTATGCCCGCCAAGCCCTGGATTAACGGCCCTGGCCTCATGCATTTGCAGATTGATCCGGCCCATCGTGACGCTGGCCACGCGCGCAGCCTTGATCGAGCCAGCGAAACCAAACGGCACGATCATATCGACTGACAGGCCGATATTATTCGCGATGTCTGGACTGGCCTTCATCGCCTCGGCCAGTTTCGTCGTACCTTGCTGGATCAGCGTGGCCGTATCCCGGCCTGTCCAGACTTGGCGTACACCTGCCGACACCGTATCTGAGCCGTGTGCTCCGAACACAACACATCCGGCCTTGCTTGCCATCGTCGGTTCCGGAAGTACACACAGAGCCGCCGCTCCAACCATTTCCAGCACCCCGCCCACGACCTGCAAGCCGCCCCATAGGCGGTTGGAAAGCATCTCGGTGCGGTTTATCGACTGGCGGGAGAGCACCGCGGCCAGTTGAGGAGCACTGAGTACCACGCGCACGGCGCCCGAATCCTGTTGATACGACATCCTGAATTCCTCTGTAGCGATTGGGGTTGCCACGCTAGCAGGCGGATACGGGGATTTGGAATGGGCGACGGATGATTTTGATGGCTATTTGTGCGCGCGAATCCAACCGCGCCGGGGCGGGCGCCTTTTCGCGGGCGGCGTTCCCGAAATCATCGACGACTTCGAGAACGGGGCGCCGGGCGATGCGCATGCGCTCGCCGAATTGCGCTCGAACGGCGACTTGCGTGACAAGTTGGTCGAGAACGACTGTCGGACCGCGCACGAGCGTTTCGGCACGCGCAGTTATGTTGATGGGGTTGGGGGATTCTGACGAGTGTGGCGGGGCAGTAGAGCGCTATCTCTTACGCGAGGTTAGACATGGGCTTGGCCAGACCTTGCTTGGCGTAACGGGGCGAAAGTCGAAGGACCCTCGCTCCGTTTTTTTGCGCGCCGCGCACATGGCATCTAACAACCCTCGCGTGGCGATCAGTGGATTACTCGCTCAGAAGACGTTTCAACTCGTCAAGGAACGAGGCCGTAGTGTGCCCCCAAAGACGCGGGTCGCAATGACTTCCAAAGAGATCATCAAACGCCAAATCCAGACAGTTTGAGTTGACCTCCTGGAATCGGACTATCTCTTCCAGCATCGCGACTCTTTCGTCCTCGGTCATCCCCGCTTTATAGGAGAGAACGAGTTCCGGTATCGAATTTCCATAGATCGAATAGTCCTCATGGAATCGCCCCATGATCAACTGTTCGAGATTGTGATACGTCCCGTAGTTCATGACTGTGTTGTGAAATGTTACGCGACAAGCATCGCTGTCAGGACATAATAAGGCATACCATTGTATGTCTGATAGCGGAGGATCACTTTGACCCGGCTCGCGGGTCTATATTCTCCTGATTTTCTGATCACTAGATTTCCAACGTTTCTTCCAACGTCTTCGAATAGTGTTAAATCGTTACGCGGTGCTGTTGTCCACGTCTTTATTTTGGTGGCATTGGCGCGCATCGCTGCCGTAATTGCCCATTCTGCTTGCCTGATATCTGTAAATGATGATGCCGCGGCGATGTGCAAGTCGCGTTTCAGGCGCTCCCGTAGCCATGCCTCATCCTTCTCGACGTGCTTCAGAATTGTATGCCCGCCAAGCCCTGGATTAACGGCCCTGGCCTCATGCATTTGCAGATTGATCCGGCCCATCGTGACGCTGGCCACGCGTGCAGCCTTGATCGAGCCAGCGAAACCGAACGGCACGATCATATCGACTGACAGGCCGATATTATTCGCCATGTCCGGACTGGCCTTCATCGCCTCGGCCAGTTTCGTCGTACCTTGCTGGATCAGCGTGGCCGTATCCCGGCCTGTCCAGACTTGGCGTACACCTGCCGACACCGTATCTGAACCATGCACGCCGAACACAACACATCCGGCCTTGCTTGCCATCGTCGGTTCTGGAAGTACGCACAGAGCCGCCGCTCCGACCATTTCCAGCACCCCGCCCACGACCTGCAAACCGCCCCATAGGCGGTTGGAAAGCATCTCGGTGCGGTTGATCGACTGGCGGGAGAGCACCGCGGCCAGTTGAGGAGCACTGAGTACCACGCGCACGGCGCCCGAATCCTGTTGATACGACATCCTGAATTCCTCTGTAGCGATTGGGGCTGCCACGCTAGCAGGCGGATACGGGGATTTGGAATGGGCGATGGATGATTTTTGTGGCGTCTTTGTGCGCGTCAATCACCCACCCCGCGCAGGGCGGGCGCCTGTTCGCGGCGGTCGCAATCGAAACTTCGGGATGCACGCCTAAGCCCCCGTCGCGGCACTTGGCCGTTACGGGGCTGACACAGCGCAGGGTGCACTTACGCCTTGAGACTCGCCGACCACTTCATCGCGGGCATTTCGACCAGCCGATAGAAGACATAGGCGGCCGGCACGACGACCAGCATGTAACCAAACGACGGCCAGATCGACATCTGCAGCGACGAGCGGAACAACCACGACGACAGCAGCACGAAGATCGGCAGATGAATCAGATACAGCGAGAAGCTGAAGTCACCCACGCGGGACAGCAAGCGCGACAGCGCGCGCGACCCAGCGCGAAGCAGTGCAAGCACGCCACTTCCTTCGTGTTGCGGGTCATTGGGCACATCGAGCGCCTTGTACAGATAGCACGCGAAGCCCAGCGCCCAGATCTGGAACGCACCATACTGGCCGAAATGAAACGCGACGCAGCCTGCCGCGATCAATACCGCCACGAGCACGTACAGCAATGCAGGCGCGCGCGCCTCCCGCGCGTTGCGCGCCCTGACATCGGCGATCCATGCACCGAGCATCCACGAGAACCAGTACGACGTGAAGAACTGCAGATCATGTCGCTCCAGCCCATACGCGGATGCAACGTTGATCACCGCGACGAGCGCGAGCACGGCGTTCATGCCGATGCGCCGCCGCAGCGCGAATAGCAGCGGATAGATCGCATAGAACTGCACTTCGAGCGACAGCGTCCACAGCGCGCCGTTAGAACCATACGTCTTGCCCGCCACACCCTGCAGCGAAAGCAGATTGACCAGAAACGCCTGCCAGCCGATCTCGCGAATCTTGTGACTGACGGGCGGCAATTGCAGGCTCAGCGAATCGAGCGCGAAAGTCAGTACCAGCGCCGCAAGCAGCACCGGATAGATGCGCGCGAAGCGCCGCAGCCAGAAGTTGCCCGCCTCGAGCCGATAAGCGGGATTGCCCGCGAGCCGCAGCGCGCCGCCGCGATGGATGCAGTAGCCGCTGATCACGAAGAACATCGGCACGCCGGCCGAGCCCCATGCGATCGGAAACGTCAGATACGCAGCGAGACTGCTCGGACTAACCGAATGACCGACGCTCTGATGAAACGCCTGCATGCCGACCCACACGATCTGGCGGCAATGAAAATAGGCGACCAGCAGCGCGGCGAAGCCCCGCATCGCGTCGATCACATGCTCCTTGCTGGCGCTATCGATACGCGCGTCGCTGCGCGCGTGCGCCGCGGCCGGGTTTTTTTCCGGGCGCGGCAGCGGGGAGAGGGGCAGGGAGGAGCCGGCGGCATCCAGTGCTGGGTCGCTCATACGCGGTCCTTATCTGAAGCGGAAAAGAGAAAAATCGACGCGACATACACCTTCGAGCGGGCGTCCTTGCGCACCTCGCGACGCACCCATGCTAGAGCATCACAATCCCACAAAATGATTAAAAAATTGCGTTTCGGATTGAATTCGGCATCGATTTTGTGACGAATTGTAATTACGCATCGCCGTCTGGATCATCGAATTATTTATCGCTTTTGTCGTGCTAATTTAGATCAAGGATTTTCTGAGCCGAGGTGAACTCATGAACCTGCATTTACTGGCCGGCGTGGCCGTCCTGCTGATCCTGGTGGCCGCCTCCGCCTACCGCGATGCGTTGCGCAACGAGCCGATCCGTCGTTACCGGATGGCCCCCGGCAAGCTGCCGCCGGTCGACGAACAGGACTGAGGTGCTGCCGAAGCCGGTCACCAGATCGCCAGACGGGTCACGCCAGGGGCCGTCCGAAAGGTAAGACTTTCGGATTTTGTCACTCGCCGCCTGACAATATATGCGTAACAATTTACTCAATTTTTCGCAATATCGCATTGCGAACAATGCGTGAATTATCCGAATTAAATCGGAGAAAGCCAGCTTACGTGAACCTCGCAGATTTTTCTGCTAGTCTTGCGCCGGCATCGATTGGCCGCCAGGTCCGCGAACACACCAACTTCTAACCGATGTGGGAATGCCTACCATGCTGAAAGTCACCAAAGCCGTGTTTCCCGTAGCGGGCCTCGGGACACGATTCCTGCCGGCTACCAAAGCAAGTCCGAAGGAAATGCTGCCGATCGTCGACAAGCCGCTGATCCAGTACGCGGTCGAAGAAGCGATCGCCGCCGGCATCACCGAGATGATCTTCGTGACGGGCCGCAGCAAGCGCGCGATCGAAGATCACTTCGACAAATCCTATGAGATCGAGTCCGAGCTCGAAGCGCGCAACAAGCAGAAGCTGCTCGATCTGGTGCGCAGCATCAAACCGGCCAACGTCGACTGCTTTTACGTGCGCCAGGCCGAAGCGCTCGGTCTCGGCCATGCGGTGCTGTGCGCCGAGAAGCTGGTGGGCGACAGCCCGTTCGCGGTGATACTCGCCGACGACCTGCTGCATAGCACGAAGCCCGTGATGAGCCAGCTCGTCGATACCTTCAACCACTACCACAGCTCGGTGATCGGCGTCGAAACGATCGCGCGCGAGGACAGCCGTTCGTATGGCGTCGTCGACGGCCGCGAGTGGGAAGACAACGTGATCAAGCTGTCGGGCATCGTCGAGAAGCCGGCGCCGGACCAGGCGCCGTCGAATCTCGGCGTGGTCGGGCGCTACGTGCTGATGCCGACGATCTTCAAGCATATCCGCGCGCTGCAGCCGGGCGCGGGCGGGGAGCTGCAACTGACCGACGCGGTGCAGTCGCTGCTGACCGAAGAGCAGGTGCTCGCGTACCGCTACTTCGGCACGCGCTTCGATTGCGGCAGCAAGCTCGGCTATCTGAAGGCGACCGTCGAATTCGCGCTGCGCCATCCGGAGGTGAAGGCTGAATTCGAGGCGTATCTGCAGGCGTATATGCAGAACGAAGCGCCAACCGGCGAGGCGGGGCAATTGACGGCCGAAGCCGCGTGAACTGACGAGGCCCTGAAATAAAAAACGGGCGCCGCATTGCGCGGCGCCCGTTGTCGCTTCAGCAGGACGGTCTCACCCCTGTTGCTTCACCTCGAGCCGGAACTTGTGCAGCAACGGCTCGGTATAACCGCTCGGCTGCTGGCGCCCTTCGAATACGAGCGCTTGCGCGGCCTTGAACGCAATCGTGTCGAAACCCGGCGCCATCGGCTGATAGAGCGGATCACCGGCGTTTTGCGCATCCACGACCTTGGCCATGCGCTTGAACGTCTCCTCGACGAGCTCGCGTTTGATCACGCCGTGATACAGCCAGTTGGCGATGTGCTGGCTCGAAATACGCAGCGTCGCGCGGTCTTCCATCAGGCCGACGTTGTGAATATCCGGCACCTTCGAGCAGCCGACGCCCTGATCGATCCAGCGCACCACGTAGCCGAGAATGCCCTGCGTGTTGTTGTCGACTTCGGCGCGGATTTCGTCGTCGCTCCATTGCGCCTTTTCGACGACCGGAATCGTCAGCAGGCCATCGAGCAGTTCGTCGTAAACCTTCGCGTAGTCGGTGCGTTCGAGTTCCTGCTGGACCGCCTGCACGTCGACCTGGTGATAGTGCAGCGCGTGCAGCGTCGCGGCGGTCGGCGAGGGCACCCACGCGGTGTTCGCGCCAGCCTTCGGATGGCCGATCTTCTGCTCGAGCATCGCGTGCATCAGGTCGGGCATCGCCCACATGCCCTTGCCGATCTGCGAGCGGCCGCGCAGGCCCCCGCTCAAACCGACCAGCACGTTGCTGCGCTCGTACGACGCGATCCACTTGCTCGACTTCATGTCGCCCTTGCGCATCATCGGGCCCGCTTCCATCGCCGAGTGCATCTCGTCGCCGGTGCGATCGAGGAAGCCCGTGTTGATGAACGCGACGCGCGCCGACGCTTCGGCGATACAGGCGAGCAGGTTCACGCTGGTGCGGCGCTCCTCGTCCATGATGCCCATCTTGATCGTGTTGCGCGGCAGCTTCAGCAGGTCTTCGACGCGCGCGAACAGCTCGCTCGCGAACGCGACTTCGGCCGGGCCGTGCATCTTCGGCTTCACGATATAGATCGAGCCGGTGCGCGAGTTCAGCTTGTTCTGGCGGTCGCGCAGTGCGCACAGCGTCGTGATCACCGCGTCGAGAATGCCTTCCGGAATCTCGTGGCCGTCTTTGGTCAACACGGCCGGGTTCGTCATCAGATGGCCGACGTTGCGGATGAACAGCAGCGAGCGGCCATGCAGCTTGACCTGCGACTTGCCGTCCGCGCTGGTGTACTCGCGATCCGCGTTGAGCCGGCGCGTGAAGGTCTTGCCATTCTTCGTGACCTGTTCGGTCAGGTCGCCGTTCATCAGGCCGAGCCAGTTGCGATAGAGCTGCACCTTGTCGTCGGCGTCGACGGCCGCGACCGAGTCTTCGCAATCGATGATCGTCGTGACCGCCGCTTCGACGACGACGTCCTTCACATGCGCCGCGTCGGTCTTGCCGACCGGATCGTTCGCATCGATCTGGATTTCGAGGTGCAGGCCGTTGTGCTTGAGCAGCACCGCCGACGGCGCGCTCGCATCGCCCTGATAGCCGACCAGTTGCGCGGGTGTCTTCAGTGCGGTAGTGCCGCTCTTCAGCGCGACGACCAGCTGGCCGTTCTCGACGCTATAGCGCGTCGCATCCGCGTGCGAACCGTTCGCGAGCGGCGCGGCCTGATCGAGGAACCTGCGCGCATACGCGATCACCGCGGCGCCGCGCACCGGGTTGTAGCCCTTCTGCTTTTCCGCGCCATCCGTTTCAGGGATCGCGTCGGTGCCGTACAGCGCGTCGTACAGGCTGCCCCTGCGCGCGTTCGCGGCGTTCAGCGCATACCGCTGGTTCGACAGCGGCACGACCAGCTGCGGGCCGGCCTGCTCCGAGATTTCGCTGTCCACGTGGTCGGTCGTGGCCTGGACGCCGGCGGGCACGGGCACGATGTAGCCGATGCCTTCGAGAAACGCACGATACGCGCGCAGATCCCGCACCGGGCCGGGATGGGTCCGATGCCAGTTGTCGAGTTCGGTTTGCAGGCGGTCGCGTTCGGCGAGCAACGCCCGATTCTTTGGCGCCAGCTCGTGCACGAGGGCATCGAAACCCGACCAGAAGGCGGCGCTGTCGATTCCGGTGCCGGGCAGGGCTTCGGTTTCAACGAACTGGTCGAGGTTGGCGGCGACCTGCAGTCCGCCGCGCGGGTTCATCTGAGTCATCGACTGCTCCATCTGTTATGGGACCGATGAGGGGGCATCGGTCCGCGTTGTGCCACGGGATTGCTGTGACGCCCGGCGCTTTAAACGCCGAGCGCCTGAATGCCGGCCTTCGCGATCTGCGCATCCTGCTCCGACTTGACGCCCGACACGCCAACCGCGCCGACCACATGGCCGTCGACGATCACCGGCACGCCGCCCTCGAGCGTGCCCTGCAACGGTGCGCTGAGGAATGCGGTGCGGCCGTTGTTGATCATGTCTTCATAGACCTTGGTTTCGCGGCGGCCAAGCGCCGCGGTGCGCGCTTTCTCGGTCGCGATATACGAGGTGGCCGGCGCCGCGCCGTCCAGACGCAGCACCGCGAGCGGATGGCCGCCGTCGTCGGCGACGACGATTGCGACCGGCCACCTGTTCTTCTCGGCTTCCGCGCGCGCGGCATCGACAATGCGAGTCGTCTCGGCGACGGTCAACACGGGTTTGGTCAGCATAATGAATGTCCTGTCTCGGTGAGGGAAGGTGGCTTTTGTAGCTTCTTTCGGTAACGGGTCGATACGGCGCCTGCGCGCGCTTTCGCAGCTCCGCCGCATGCCGCATGCCCCGCGCCGGCGCCTGTCTGATCCGAAGATTCTACTTCCCGGCGCCTCAGCGCGGAACGGCAGCTTCCCTGGTCGCCATCACTGAAACACGCGCAGCGCTTTACAATCGCGTCTCCACCTGAAAACCGCGCTTCCCACGAGATCTCCGATCATGCCAACCATCAGCGAGCTGTTCGTCTATCCGATCAAATCCTGCGCGGGCATCCCGCTCGATCAGGCGCGCCTGCTGGCGACCGGCCTCGAATACGACCGCAACTGGATGATCGTCGATCCCGAAGGCGCGATGTTCACGCAGCGCGCGTACCCGCGCATGTCCCTGATCAAGGTCGAACTCGGCGCCGACGATCTGATCGTCAACGCGCCGGGCATGCGTGAGCTGCGCACGCCGCTCGATGCCGCGCGCCTCGCCGGCGCGGCCAGGATCGATACCGCGGTGTGGCGCGACGCGGCCTACGGGCTCGACACCGGCGAAGCCACGGCGGCGTGGTTCACGGAGTTCCTCGGTCTGCCCGCGCGCTTGCTGCGCTTCGATCCGGAGCGCGAGCGCATCGTCGATCCGGACTACACGGACAGCACCGGCGGTGCGACGACCTTTTTTGCCGATGGCTTTCCGCTGCTGGTGGTCGGCCAGGCCTCGCTCGACGATCTGAACGCGCGCCTGAACCGCAAAGGCGCGCCGTCGATCAGAATCGATCGCTTCCGGCCCAACATCGTGCTCACGGGCCTCGATGCCTACGAAGAGGACTATGTCGAGACGCTCGCCGTCGACACGGATGCGGATTCGAGCGCGCGCGTCGAGTTGCGTCTCGTCAAGCTGTGCTCGCGCTGTCCGATGCCGACCATCGATCAGGCGCGCGGCGCGCCCGATCCGGACTGGCCGAACGAGCCGACCGACACGATGCTCGGTTATCGCGTCAGCGAACGTTTCGACGGTGCGGTCACGTTCGGCAACAACGCGCTGGTCGCGAGCGGGGCGGGGGCCCGGCTGCGGGTCGGGCAGCAGGTCGACGCGGAGCTCGGGTTCGGCGATTGACTGGATGAAAGGCGGGCGAGGCCCGCTCCGATCGGATCTCAGGCCGCCCGCGCAATCGCCGCCGCGCGCAGCGTTTCTCCACCTTCTTCGCCACGACCTTCGCGTTCCCAGCAAGGCGCTTCGGCGCTCTCGCCAACCGCATCGCCCACCAGAATCACCGCCGGACTGCCGAAGCCCGCGCCGAGCGCATCGGCGGCGAGCCGATCGAGCCGCGTCAACAGGCGCCGCTCGTCGCGGCCGCCGGCCCACTGCACGACCGCGGCCGGCGTGCCCGCCGGCAGGTGCGCGAGCAAGGCAGCGGCGATGCCGTCGACGCGCCGCATGCCCATATAGATCGCCAGCGTCGTGCGCGTCGCGGCGAGCGCGGCCCAGTCCGGCTCGCCGTGGTCTTCGGTGTGCGCGGTGACGAAGCTCACGCCGTGGCAGTGCCGCCGATGCGTGAGCGACATGCCGAGTCCCGCCGCGGCCGCGAAGCCCGACGAGATGCCGTTGACGATGTCGACCGCAAGGCCCGCGTCGCGCAGCACGGCGAGTTCCTCGCCCGCGCGGCCGAACAGCAGCGCTTCGCCGCCTTTGACGCGCACCACGTGCAGACCCTTCAGCGCATAACGCCGCATCAGGCGCTCGATGAACGCCTGCGGCGTCGAGCGGCAGCCGCCGCGTTTGCCGACGCGAATTACGCGCGCCTGCGGTGCGAGCGTCACGATGTCGGGATTCGCGAGGTCGTCGAGCAGCACGACGTCGGCGGCCGCGAGCGCCTTGACGGCCTTCAGCGTCAGCAAGTCGAGATCGCCTGGGCCCGCGCTCAGTAGCGTGACCTTGCCGGTGTTGGTGTTCATGTTGTTCCTTGTAGCTAGAAACGAATACGGCGTCCGCCCGTGAAGATCACGAGGGGACGCCGTTGTCCATTGCATTGCCGGTTGACGGTTGAATCTGCGCTTCGCGACGACGTTGCCGCGATGAGGTTGCGCAGGACTAACGCAAGGACCACGCCATCGATCGAATCGAGGCGCGCAAGCCGTTGCCACATGCTGCGATTCACGCGGAAAACAGCGTCACGATCGCACCTGCGCGCACCTTCGTTTCGCACGTCCACAGTGCTGCGTCGCACCATCCCTGTGCTTTGCCGCATCAAAACGCGTCGCGCTCGGGATGCGCTCCGAAGCCGCGCGATTGGCGGCGAATCCCCGCCACACCGTGCTTTCCGGCGCATTTATCTAAATTGGCACAGCCTTTGCGAGAAGCGTTGCCATCGGACCAACGTGGGTTCGTCGCGCTTGCAGCACAATGCAGCGCCCCGCAGCACCCAACAGGACAACGGCGTCCCCCGGATTCAGCCCTCGGCTGGATTCGCGGGACGCCGTTTTTATTTCCGCAATCGCTTTCGCCAGACACCAAAGGACAGCGCGCTCATGAAAATCATCGTTATCGGTCACGGGATGGTCGGCCACAAACTGGTCGAATGCCTGGCGCAACAGGACGCGCACGATCTCGACATCACGGTGCTGGGCGAAGAATCGCGACCCGCCTACGATCGCGTTCATCTGTCCGAGTTCTTCTCGGGCAAGACCGCCGATGACCTGTCGCTCGTCGAGCCCGGCTTTTTCGAGCGCCACGGTGTGCAACTGAAGCTGAACGCGCGGGCCGTTGCGGTCGATCGCGACGCACGCACGGTGACGGTCGCGAGCGGCGAAACGCTGCCGTACGACCGCCTCGTGTTCGCGACCGGCTCCTATCCGTTCGTGCCGCCGGTGCCGGGCCGTGAGCGCGGCGATTGCTTCGTGTATCGAACGATCGACGATCTCGAAGCGATGCGCGAATGCGGCGCGCGCTCGAAAACGGGCACGGTGGTCGGCGGTGGCCTGCTCGGTCTCGAATGCGCGAAGGCGCTGCGCGGTATGGGCCTGCAAACCCACGTGGTCGAATTCGCGCCGCGCCTGATGGCGGTGCAGGTCGACGACGGCGGCGGCCGCGTGCTGCGCGGCCGGATCGAAGAACTCGGCGTCACGGTGCACACGCACAAGAACACGACGGCGATCGTCGACGGCGAAGCGGGCACGCACCGCATGCAGTTCGCCGACGGCAGCCATCTCGACACCGACATGATCGTGTTCTCCGCGGGCATCCGTCCACGCGACGATCTGGCCCGGGCATGCGGCCTCGAACTCGGCGCGCGCGGCGGCATCGTCATCGACGACGCGTGCCGCACCAGCGATCCGCACATCTACGCGATCGGCGAATGCGCGCTGTGGGGCGGTCAGCTGTTCGGGCTCGTCGCGCCCGGCTACGAGATGGCGCGCGTGGTCGCGAAGCAGTTGCTGGGCGACTCGGCCGAATTCGCCGGTGCCGACATGAGCACCAAGCTGAAGCTGATGGGCGTCGATGTGGCCAGCATCGGCGACGCGCACGGCAATACGCCGGGCAGCCGCACCTACCAGTTCAGCGACGAGCGCAAGCAGATCTACAAGAAGCTCGTCGTGTCCGATTGCGGCAAGTATCTGCTTGGCGGCGTGATGGTCGGCGACGCGAGCGAATACGGCACGTTGCTGCAGATGATGCTGAACCGTATCGAGTTGCCCGCGTCGCCCGAATTCCTGATCCTGCCGCAAGCGGACGGCAGCGCGAAGCCGGCGCTCGGCGTCGAGGCGCTGCCCGCGGCCGCGCAGATCTGCTCGTGCAACAACGTGTCGAAGGGCGAGCTTTGCGCAGCCGTGTGCGCGGGCGCGACCGACATCGGCGCGTTGAAGAGCGCGACCGGCGCGGGCACCTCGTGCGGCGGTTGCGTGCCGCTCGTCACGCAAGTGATGAAGGCCGAGATGAAGAAGCAGGGCCTCGCGGTGAACAACCACGTCTGCGAGCACTTCCCGTATTCGCGCCAGGAGCTGTACCACCTCGTGCGCGTCGAGGGGCTGCGCAGTTTCGGCGCGCTGCTCGCCAAGCATGGCCGCGGGCTTGGTTGCGATATCTGCAAGCCGGCGGTCGCCAGCATTCTCGCGTCGTGCTGGAACGAATTCGTGCTGAAGAAGGAGCACGCATCGCTGCAGGACACCAACGACTACTACCTCGCGAACATCCAGCGCGACGGCACCTATTCGGTCGTGCCGCGCATGCCGGGCGGCGAAGTGACGCCCGACGGCCTGATCGCGGTCGCGCAGGTCGCCAAGAAATACGGCCTCTACACGAAGATCACCGGCGGTCAGCGTGTCGATCTGTTCGGCGCGCGCGTCGAGCAATTGCCGTCGATCTGGGAAGAGCTGATCGCGGCCGGTTTCGAGTCGGGGCACGCGTATGGCAAATCGCTGCGCACCGTGAAATCGTGCGTCGGTTCGACGTGGTGCCGCTATGGCGTCGGCGATTCGGTCGGCCTCGCGGTCGAACTCGAGAATCGCTACAAGGGGCTGCGTACGCCGCACAAGATCAAGTTCGGCGTATCGGGCTGCACCCGCGAATGCGCGGAAGCGCAGGGCAAGGATGTCGGCGTGATCGCAACCGAGAAGGGCTGGAATCTGTACGTGTGCGGCAACGGCGGCATGAAGCCGCGTCACGCGGAACTGCTCGCCGCGGACCTCGATAAGGCGACGCTGGTGCGCTATATCGACCGCTTCCTGATGTTCTACGTGCGCACCGCCGACCGGCTGCAACGC
Organism: Paraburkholderia sp. JPY465; assembly: GCF_050436725.1. Lineage (NCBI taxonomy): Bacteria > Pseudomonadati > Pseudomonadota > Betaproteobacteria > Burkholderiales > Burkholderiaceae > Paraburkholderia > Paraburkholderia sp. JPY465. The sequence continues at coordinate 1,391,080 of NZ_JBNDMT010000003.1, read as the reverse complement.
ACCAGCGTGTGGCGCGACAACCTCGAAGGCGGCCTCGACTATCTGATCGATGTGATTGTCAACGATCGCCTTGGCGTGGCAACCGAACTCGAAGCGGAGATGCAGCACGTGGTCGACACGTACGAGTGCGAATGGAAGAAGGCCGTCACCGATCCCGAAACACGCAAGCGCTTCCGTCATTTCGTCAACAGCGGCGAGTCCGATAGCAACGTCGCGTTCGTCGAGGAGCGCGGACAGATCCGGCCGGCCACGCCCGCCGAGCGGCAGGCGCCGCGCATCGAGATTCCGATTGTCGTCGAGACGGTTTGACCTCATCCGATTCTCGCTTAACTCAAAGGAGCCCAGTCATGAAGAACGAATGCTTGCCCCGCGCCTGGACCGCGATCTGCGCACTCGAGGACATCGTGCCGAACACCGGCGTTTGCGCGCTCGTCAACGGCGAGCAGGTGGCCGTGTTTCACGTCGAAGGCGGTCAAGTGGAGTCGCCCGCCGCGCCCACGGTCTACGCGATCGAAAACTTCGATCCGGGTTCGCACGCGGCGGTGCTGTCGCGCGGACTCGTCGGCAGTCTCGGCGAGCGCATCGTGGTCGCCTCGCCGATCTACAAGCATCACTTCGATCTGCGCACTGGCGAATGCCTCGAAACGCCGTCGTATTCGGTCAGCGCGTTTGCCACGCGCGTCGAAAACGGCCAGGTGTGGGTCGCGGTTTGACGTAACGGCCTCGCTTCATCGTTCAGAGTTCTAACCGGATCATTCGCGCATGTCTGATACCAGCGTAAAGAGCGTGTGTCCTTATTGCGGCGTCGGTTGCGGCATGGTGCTGCACGTCGAGGACGGCCAGGTCGTGAAGATCGCTGGCGACAAGGAGCATCCGGCCAACTTTGGCCGGCTCTGCACCAAAGGGCAGTCGGCTCACGTCGCGCTGCGCAAGTCGGGGCGCCTCGAAGGCGCGTTCGTGCGTCATGCGCGCGACGAAGACCCGGCGCCGCTGCCGATGGCGCAGGCGTTGAGCGACACCGCGGCGCGTCTGCGGCGTGTGATCGACGAGCATGGTCCCGATGCGGTGTCGTTTTACGTGTCGGGGCAGATGTCGCTCGAAGCGCAGTATCTGGTCAACAAGCTCGCGAAGGGCTTTATCGGCACGAACAATATCGAAGCGAATTCGCGCCTGTGCATGGCGAGCGCGGCGAGCGGCTACAAGCTGTCGCTCGGCGCGGACGGGCCGCCCGGCTCGTACGAAGACTTCGATCACGCGGATCTGTTTTTCGTCAGCGGCGCGAATATGGCCGACTGTCATCCGATCCTGTTCCTGCGCATGATGGATCGCGTGAAGGCGGGCGCGAAGCTGATCGTCGTCGATCCGCGCCGCAACACGACCGCCGAGAAAGCCGATCTGTTCCTGCAGATCAAACCCGGCACCGACCTCGCGTTGCTGAACGGTCTGCTGCATCTGCTGCACGAAAACGGCGCAACCGATGCGGCTTTTATCGCCGAGCACACCGAGGGCTGGGACGCGATGCCCGCGTTTCTCGCCGGGTACACGCCGGAGAACGTTGCACGCATCACGGGCCTCGCCGTCGACGACATCCGTCGCGCCGCACAGATGATCGCGTCGGCCAAAGACTGGATGAGCTGCTGGACGATGGGCCTGAACCAGAGCACGCACGGCACGTGGCACACCAATGCGCTGTGCAATCTGCATCTGGCGACGGGCCGTATCTGCCGGCGCGGCAGTGGCCCGTTCTCGCTGACGGGCCAGCCGAACGCGATGGGCGGCCGCGAAATGGGCTACATGGGCCCCGGTTTGCCGGGTCAGCGTTCGGCGCTGGTCGCCGAAGATCGCGCGTTCATCGAAGCGCTGTGGGGCATCGCACCGGGCACGCTGAAAGCGGACGCGGGCAACGGCACGATCGACCTGTTCGCGCGCATGGCCGCGGGCGACATCAAGGCGTGCTGGATCATCTGCACGAATCCGGCCGCGACCGTCGCGAACCGGCAGACCGCGATCGCCGGTTTGCGCGCGGCCGATCTCGTGATCGCGCAGGACGCGTTCCTCGACACCGAAACGAATCGCTACGCCGACGTGCTGCTGCCAGGCGCTTTGTGGGCCGAAGCCGAAGGCGTGATGGTCAACTCGGAGCGCAATCTGACGCTGATGCAGCAGGCCATCGAACCGCCCGGCGCGGCATTGCCCGACTGGCAGATCATCGCGCGCATCGCGTGTGAAATGGGCTTTGCCGATGCATTCAGCTATGCGAGCGCGGGCGAAGTGTTCGCCGAACTCACGCGCGCGGCGAACCCGGCGACCGGCTACGACCTGCGCGGCGCGAGTCATCGCCGCTTGAAGGGCGCGCCGCTGCAGTGGCCGATCGCGTCGGCGGATTCGTGCGAGCGCAATCCGCTTCGCTATCTGAATGACGGCGTGAGCCAGACGCTCAGAGAGTCCGAAGATGGCAGCCGCCCGCGCATTGCTTTTCCGACCGCGAGCGGCAGGGCGAAGTTTTTCGCACGCGCGTATGCGCCCGCGGCCGAGTTGCCCGATCGCGAGTTTCCGATCGTGTTGAACACGGGCCGCGTGCAGCATCAATGGCACACGATGACCAAGACCGGCAAGGTCGCGATGCTGAACAAGCTGAACCCGGGACCCTTCGTCGAGATTCATCCGCACGATGCGGCCGAACTCGGCATTCGCGCGAAAGACGCGGTCGAGATCCGTTCACGGCGCGGCCGCGCAGTGCTGCCCGCCGTCGTCACCGATCGGGTGAGCGCGGGTCAGTGCTTCGCGCCGATGCACTGGAACGACGTGTTCGGCGACGAACTTTGCATCAACGCGGTGACCAACGACGCGGTCGATCCGGTTTCATTGCAGCCCGAACTGAAAGTCTGCGCGGTCGCGCTGAGTCCGGTGACGGCCGATCGCGTCGCGGACACACGCAACGACGACGCGCTCTCTACCCCCACCGACGCAGCGGTTTTAGCGCCCAGCGCCAAGGATCAACCCATGCCTCGTATCGAAGCCCTCACGACTTTGCTGCACTTGCCGCCCGAGCCCGTATCGATGCCCGCGCTCAGCGATCCGGAGCGCGCGTATCTGGCGGGTTTCGTGAGCGGCCTGCGTTCGTCCGAAGCGCAAGGCCTCGACAACGTGCCGGTGCTGCCGCACAGCGCACCGTTCGATGCGGTGAAGCGGCTCTATGTCGATGGTCTGCTTGCGGGACTGTATAGCCGCAGCGCGACGCCGGCCCGGGCTTCAGCCACCGCATTGCCGCCGCATGCCGCGCAGGAAGAGGCGCGCGAATCGGGCGTGCGGATCGTGCGCACCCGGCCTAAGGTCACGCTGTTGTGGGCCTCGCAAACCGGTAACACCGAATCGCTGACCGAGCGTTACGCGACGCGTCTGATGGAATCGGGCTTCGAAATCCGCACTGCGTGCATGGCCGACTATCCGTTCGCGGCGCTCGCGAAGGCGCAGTACGTGTTGCTGATGACCAGCACGTTCGGCGACGGCGATGCGCCCGACAACGCGCAGGACTTCTGGACGCATCTGAACGCCGCCACAGCGCCGCGCCTCGATGGCGTGCGTTTCGCGGTGCTCGCACTCGGCGATCGCAACTACGATCAGTTTTGCGGTCACGGCCGTCGGCTCGACGAGCGGCTCGCCGCGCAGGGCGCGCTGCGTCTCACCGAGCGCGTTGATTGCGACATCGACTATCAGTCGAGCGCAGATGCCTGGCTCGAACGCGTGATCGTCTGTATCAAGCAGGCGGATGCCGCACTGCACGCGGTGCCGCCGGGCGGCATGATCAACGCGGTGGTCGGCGCGGTGCCGACCAAGGCGCGGCCAGCCGCGTCGCGCATCGTCGGCAATTTGCGACTGAACCGGCAGGGCGCCGTGAAGGATACGCGCTACGTGTCGCTGCAAACGGGCGAGACGAACCTCGAATACGAAGCAGGTGATGCGCTCGGCGTGTGGCCGAGCAACTGCCCCGAACTCGTCGACGAACTGATCACGCTGAGCGGTCTGCACGCGGAGGCATCGGTGCACGTCACGGGTATCGGCGACATGCGGCTCGCCGATGCGCTCACCAAGCACTACGAAATCGCGCGGCCGAGCGCCGAGGCACTTGCGTTCGTCGCCGCGCGCAGCCGCAACGGCGCGCTGGGCGATCTGCTCGCGCCCGAACGCAAGGCGGATCTGAAGCAATGGCTGTGGGGACAGCAGCTCGCCGACGTATTGCACGAGTTTCCGGTGAACCTCTCGGCCGCCGAACTCACCGGCATGCTGAAGCGCCTGCAGCCGCGCCTGTATTCGATCGCATCGAGCCCGAAGGCGCATCCGGGCGAGGTGCATCTGACGGTTTCGGCGGTGCGTTACAGCAACGGGCGGCGGCACCGCAAGGGTGTGTCGTCGACCTTTCTCGCGGATCGCGCAAGCGACACCGACGTCCCCGTGTTCGTGCAAAAGTCCGCGCACTTTCGTCCTCCTCATCACCCGGACACGCCGATGATCATGGTCGGTCCCGGCACCGGCATCGCACCGTTTCGCGGCTTTCTGCATGAACGGCAGGCACGCGGCGAGCGCGGGCGCAACTGGCTGTTCTTCGGCGAACAACATGCCGCGACCGACTTCTACTATCGCGACGAGCTCGAAGCGATGCGCGCGAGCGGTCTGCTGACCCGACTCGACGTCGCGTTCTCGCGCGACCAGGCCGACAAGATCTATGTGCAGGACCGCATGCGCGAACACGGTGCGCAACTGTGGGCATGGCTCGAAGACGGTGCGCATTTCTATGTATGCGGCGACGCGAACCGGATGGCACGCGATGTCGATGCGGCGCTGAAGGACATCATCACGACGCACGGCGGCATGAGCGAAGAGAAAGCACTCGAATACGTGAGTCGTCTGACGCGCGAAAAACGCTATGCACGCGACGTGTATTGAGCCACCGACGCATTTCGAAAAAGGCCTTAAAAAAGGCCTCAAAACACGCAGCATGATGGCATGACGCTTGCATACCGAGTCCCGGTTAAAACTCCGGGCGAGATGCCGGTGCAAAACACAAGTAACGTATCAACCGGACTACCAGGCATTTTATTTACCGAGGATCTCTGATGAAAAACGTGATGCACTCCCTGCGAAGCGGCGATTGGCGCGCACTGGTCGCCTGCTTTCTGTATTTCGACACGGGCTTCACCGTCTGGGTGCTGTATGGGCCGCTCGCGCCGTTCATCAGCAAGAGCATTGCGATGACGCCCGCGCAACAGGGTCTGCTGGTTGCGGTGCCGGTATTATCCGCGGCGATTCTGCGCGTGACGCTCGGCAATCTGTATCAGTCCGCGCATGGCAAACGCATTGCGTTGATGGGAGTGTTGCTCTCGGCGGTTCCGACGATCGTGCTGCCGTTGCTGCAATCGGTGCCGTCGTATGAAACGCTGCTGGTGCTCGGCGTGTTCCTCGGCGTCGGCGGCGCCAGCTTCGCGGTCGCACTGCCGATGGCCGGCAGCAACTATCCGCCGAAGGTGCAGGGCCTCGTATTGGGGCTCGCCGCGGCCGGCAACATCGGCGCGGTGCTCGACGGCTTCCTGTTCCCTCAACTCGCAACGCGTTACGGTTGGCAGCTCGCCGCGGGCGGCGCCTTGCCGCTGCTCGCGATCGCCGCGATCACGCTGTACTTCTGGGCCAACGACGCAGGCGTTAAAACCGGCAGCGTGCTGCGCGCTTTCGGCAGCTTCGCGACGACGCTCGCCGGCCTGATCGTGCTCGTGCTGCTCGTCGAAGCGGGGCTGTTCGGCGCGGGCAAGACCGGCGTGCTGCTGTTGCCGGTGGTCGGCGCGCTGCTCGCGATCGCGGTGCTGCCGCAACGCTACCGCTCGGTGCTCGCCGAGCGCGATACGTGGGTCATCATGCTCGTCTATAGCATCACGTTCGGCGGTTTCGTCGGCATGTCCTCGTATGTGTCGCTGCTGCTGACCAACCTGTATCAACTGTCGAAGATCGACGCGGGTCTGTTCATGGCGCTGCTCGCCGCGACCGGCGCGATGGTGCGTCCGCTCGGCGGTCTGATTGCGGACCGCGTGTCGGGCGTGCGCGCGCTGACCGTGCTGCTCGCGATCATCGCGATTTGTGACTTCCTGTTCGCGACGGCGATGCCGTCGTTCGCGGGCGGCATCGCGTTGCTGCTGTGCATGTACGTCGCGTTCGGACTCGGCAATGGCGCGACGTTCCAGCTCGTGCCGCATCGCTGGGCCGGCCGCACTGGCCTGATGTCGGGCATCGTCGGCGCGGCGGGCGGCATCGGCGGCTTCTATCTGCCGGTCGTGATGGGCATCGCGAAGGAGAGCACCGGTAGCTATCAGATGGGCTTCGCGACGTTCGGCACGCTGTCGGCGTGCGCGTTCCTTGCGATCGTCGCGCTGCGCCGGCCGTGGATGGCGTGGTCGATGCAGGCCGGCGTCATGCATGCGCATGCGACTGAGTGAGGCACGGAGCGCGGCGCTCGGTCGAGCCGGCGCCGCGCGCATCATGCGCTGAAAAAAGCGCAGTCGAATGCTTGCATATCGGCGGCGGTGTTTCTAATATGCAGCCTGGAGGCTGCATATGAATTCATCGACCGATCGCATCGAAAAGCAGATTCTGTTGAAGGCGCCGCGCTCGCGCGTCTGGCGCGCGCTGGCCAACGCCGAGGAGTTCGGCAAGTGGTTCGGTGTGAACCTTGCCGGCAAGCAGTTCGTCGCCGGGCAATCCACGCAGGGGCACATCACCTATCCGGGCTACGAGCACCTGGTGATGGACGTGCTGGTCGAGCGTGTCGAGCCCGAGCATCATCTGTCGTGGCGCTGGCATCCGGCCGCGATCGACATCACGATCGACTACACGCCGGAGCCGACCACGCTCGTTGAATTCGATTTGAGCGAAGTCGAGTCCGGCACGCTGCTGCGCGTCGTCGAATCGGGCTTCGACCAGTTGCCGGTCGGGCGCAGCGCGGAAGCGTTCCGGCTGAACGACGGCGGCTGGGGACAGCAGATGCTCAATATCGAACGATATGTCGGCGCGGGTTAAGGCGGGCTCCGCGAAGGCGGGCCTCAAGGCGACGACGCTGCGCAATTCGGCGGCGGTGTTCGCGGCGCTCGGTGACGAGACGCGCCTGCGTCTCGTCGCGGCGTTGTGCGCGGGCAGCGCGATGTCGATCGCGCAACTGACGGCCGGCACCGACATCACGCGGCAGTCGGTCACGCAGCATCTGCAGGTGCTGGCCGACGCGGGGCTCGTACACGATGTGAAGGTCGGACGCGAGCGCCTGTGGGCATTCGAGCCCGCGCATCTCGACGCGGCGCGCCGTGCGCTCGACGCGATTTCGCTGCAGTGGGATCGGGCGCTGCTGAAGTTGAAGACGGTGGTGGAGGAATAAAGGGCGGGGCGGTCGCGGCGCTTGCGCGAACGAACAAAGATGACGCGCGACGGCGCGTAACGCATTTTTTACCGATTCCAAGCAGCGCAGCGTGCGGGCTAGAGCGGAACAACGCAAAAGGGGCCAAAAATTGGCCCCCAAAACACCGCAAAAAAGGAAGAAAAGCCAGCCCGCGGCTAATCGGCGATCCGCTTGTCGGCTAGCGCGCTCTGACAGTCGGCGATCACCTGCCGGACGAGCCGGGCTTGCGGATCGAGTTCGTCGGTATCGAGAATTTCCTCGACCGCGTCGCGCGCCCAATCGGTATCCACGAAGCGCGCGTGGCGCCGCGCGATTTCGACCGCGGTGGCCGACAGCTTCGCGATGCACAGCCAGTCGGCTTCGCGCGCGCGGCGGTCGAGCCACTTGTGCGCGGACTGCACGTGAAACGCCGCGTCGGGCCAGTCTTCGTTCAGATAATAAGCGCCGAGGCTTCCGCATGTGAGCCAGCACAACAGCTCAAGGCGGTCACGGGGACTCAGATGTTGGCGTACATCACTCATGGCGACGCTCGCTGCAGTAAATGGCTTCCCGGTGAGGCCGGCGGGCGCCGTCCTCCGCTTTTTATACACATTAGCATGCGGAATTCCCGGGCGGCAATTCCTGACCAACCCTAGCGTGCGGCACCGCAACAGGCGAGCTTTCGGGCGAGGCATCCGCGACGTGCGCGGGACGCCCGGTCGAGCCCGCAGCATTCGCCGGCCCCCCCGCCGCACGGCGCTCAGCGGCTTGCGCGGTTTCCGGGCGCGGACTCAGCGTTGGCCGCGCGTCGCGACGATGAAAAGCCGCGGAAACGGCAGCAGCACCGTGCCATCGGCGAGCGCCGGGTAGGCTTTGGCGATTTCGTCGCGATAACGTTGAAGAAACGCGCTGCGTTCGGCGTCGTCGAGCGCGGCGAGAAACGGCCGCAGCGCGCTGCCCTTGAACCATTCGACCACTGCGTCGGCGCCCGCGAGCGGGTGGTGATAGATCGTGCTCCACACGTCGACGCGCGCGCACAGCGGCCTGAGCAGCGCGTAGTACCAGCTCGCGTCGTGGCGCACGGTGCGCTCGACGCCCATCAGCCTGGACGCCCAAGGTCCGTCGGCGGCGATTTCGCGCAACAGCCGGTGCGCCGGTTCGTCGAGATTGGCGGGCATCTGCACGGCGAGGCTGCCGCCCGTGGCCAGTTTTGCCACCAGCGCGGGGAACAGCCGCTCGTGGTCGGGCACCCATTGCAGCACCGCGTTCGCGAGGATCACGTCGAAGGGGCCACGGGCGTCCCACGCCGACACGTCGCCGATGTCGAAGCGCAATTGCGGCAGCCGCCGACGGGCCGCCGCGATCATGTCGGCCGAGCTGTCGATGCCGCTGACCGACGCGCCCGGCACCCGCTCGGCCAGCATCTCGGTCGAGTTGCCCGGGCCGCAGCCGATATCGACCGCGAGCCGCGCACCTTCCAACGGCACCGCCGCGAGCAGATCGCGCACCGGCCGCGTGCGCTCGTTCTCGAACAGCGTGTACTGCTTCGCGTGCCAATCGCTGTGCTCGTTGGTCGTTTTGCCGGTCATCTTTGGCTCCTTCGTGGGGTTCGTTGCGGCCATTCTCGGCCGCGATCAGCCCCGAGTAAAATGAATTTATGATTCCAATTACTTCATTTTTCTAATGAAAATCGACACGCTCGGCGTACAGGCATTCGTCGCGATTGCCGATCGCGGCAGCTTCCAGAGCGCGGCGGATTCGCTGCACGTGACGCAAACCGCGATCACGCAGCGGCTGCGCAAGCTCGAAACCTATCTCGGCGTGACGCTGATCGAGCGCACCACGCGTTCGATGGCGCTCACCGAAATCGGCCTCAATTTTCTGCCGCAGGCGCGCCGGCTGCTCGGCGAGCTGGCCGACGCGCTCGTCGAAATCCGCGAAACGGGGATCGCGCGACGCGGCGACGTGTCGATCGCGTGTGTGCCGACCGTCGGCGTGCAATATCTGCCGCGCATCCTGCAGGCGTATTCGGCGCGCTATCCGCACAATCGCATCAAGATTCTCGATCACGCGTCGTCGGCGGTGGAAGAGGCAGTGTTGCGCAGGGAGGTCGAGTTCGGCATCAATATCGCGCGCGAGCATCATCCGGATCTCGCTGCCGTGCCGCTCACCGAAGACCGCTATGTGCTGATCTGCCACGAAGACCATCCGCTCGCGAAGCGGCGGCGCATCGCGTGGCGGCAGTTGCAGGCGTTCCCGCTGATTTTCGCCGGCGAGGTCAGCGGCAACCGAGCGCTGCTCGACGTCGCGTTGGCATCGAGCGAGCTCGCGCTGCGGTCGTTCTACGAAGTGCAGCGCAGTTCGACCGCGGTCGGGCTCGTCGCGCAGCGTGTCGGCGCGGCCGTGGTGCCCGCGCTCGCGCTGCAGAAGGGCGCGTATCCGAGCGTGCGAACGGTCGAGCTCACGCAGCCGACCGTGTCGCGCACGCTGGTGCTGGTCGCGCGCAAGACCGCGCAGTTGTCGCCGGCCGCACAGGCGCTGTACGACATGATCCGCGAACAGGCGACGCTGAAAAGCGGATGACGCTGCGCCGCGCGCAAGGCAAACTCTCTGGCGGCTGAGTTTGATTCCTTCAACCGTTCTACCGACGCGAGATACAACAACTGATGCTGCAGATACTCGGCAAGACCACCTCGATCAACGTGCGCAAGGTGCTGTGGACCTGCGCGGAACTGGGGCTCGCGTTCGAACAGGAAGACTGGGGCTCGGGCTTTCGCTCGACCGATGTCGCCGAATTCCGCGCGCTGAATCCGAATGCGATGGTTCCCGTGATTCGCGACGGCGACTTCGTGCTGTGGGAGTCGAACTCGATCATCCGTTACCTCGCGAACCGATATCGCGGTGACGCGCTGTATCCGGCCGATCCGGTCGAGCGCGCGCGCTGCGATCAATGGATCGACTGGCAGGCGAGCGAATTGAACCGCTCGTGGAGTTACGCGTTTCTCGCACTCGTGCGGCACTCGCCCGAGCATCAGGACCCGCGGCAGATCGCCGCGTCGTGCGCGAACTGGTCCAGGCATATGGCGATCGTCGAGCAGCAACTCGCGCGCACCGGCGCTTATATCGCGGGCGACGCGTTCTCGCTCGCCGATATTCCGACCGCGCTGTCCGCGAACCGCTGGCTCGAAACGCCGCAGCAGCACGACGATTTGCCGGCGGTAGCCGCTTATATGGCGCGCCTCGCCGAGCGCGACGGGTATCGCAGCTATTGCCGTAACGGCACGCCGTAATCATCGATTCGTGCGAGCGTCGGCAGACCCGCGGATGCTGGCAGATCCCACCCTCAATGCTTACGCATCGCTTTCGAATTGAAGCACCTGACGGCTGCTGCGCGTGCAGCCCGCGTCGCCTACAATGGCGCCCATTTAGCGACATTGAAGGTCCAACGATGCGGGTAACAAAATTCGCGCTGGCTGTGCTGACGGCGTGCTTCACTCTGAACGCGAGCGCCGAAATGACCGCCGCCCAATACAGGAAATGGGCGCACGCCGACAACAACTCGATCTATGCGGCGTACATTACCGGCACGATCAACGCGTTCGGCTGGGCGAACGGCGATCTGGTCTCGCGCAAACAGCGGCAGCTGTTCTGTCCGCCAGAAACGCTCGCGATCGGCAACCAGACGGTTTATCCGCTGCTCGATGCGTTCTTCGCGAACCACCCGGGCATTTCCGACGATTTTCCGATCGGGCTCGCGATTCTGCGCTCATTGCAGGGCGCGTATCCGTGCTGACGTGTGTGCGGAAGGGGTGAGGGGAGGGAGTAAGGGGAGGCAGTCGAGCGGGGGCAACAGCAGGGGCGAACTCGCGATGCGGGCCCGCCCCTCGGGGAATCAAACCTGCACGAGATTCGGAATCTGCACGTCCGGATTGACGTCCGCCTCGTAGTCGACGCCCTTCATTTCAAAGCCGAACAGACGCAGGAAATCGGTCTTGTAGCCGGCGAAGTCAGTGAGTTCGTAGATGTTGTCGTTGGTCACCTGGTTCCAAAGCTCCTGCACGCGGCCTTGCACCTGCGGATCGAGTTCCTTGTAGTCGGCGCGCAGACGGCCCTCGTCGTCCAGATGCGGCTGGCTGCCATAGAGACTGTCCTTGTACAGGCCGTACACCTGTTCGATGCAGCCTTCGTGCGTGCCTTTTTCCTTCATCACCTTGAAGAGCAGCGACAGATACAGCGGCATCATCGGAATCGCCGAGCTTGCCTGCGTGACGACCGCCTTCAGCACCGCGACATGCGCATCGCCGCCTTTGGCCGCGAGCTTTGCGCGGATGCCGAGCACCTTCTGGTCGAGATCCTTCTTGGCCGCGCCGATCGAGCCGTTCCAGTAGATGTCGTGCGTGATCTTCTCGCCGAGGTAGGTGAATGCGGTGGTCTTCGCGCCGTCGGCGAGCACACCGGCTTCGCCCAGCGCGTCCATCCACATCTGCCAGTCCTCGCCGCCCATCACCGCGACCGTGTGCGCGATTTCTTCCGGCGTCGCCGGTTCGAGCACGGTTTCCCTGATCACTTCCTTGTCGGTATCGATGCCGCGCAGATTGACTGCCTTGCCGATCGGCTTTAGCACCGAGCTGAACACTTCGCCCGTTTTCGGGTGCTGGCGCTTCGGCGCCGCGAGGCTGTACACGACCAGATCGACCTGGCCGAGATCGCGTTTGATCACTTCGATGGTGCGCGCCTTCACTTCGTCGGAGAACGCGTCGCCGTTGATGCTGGTCGCGTACAGGCCTTCGGCGGTGGCGAACTTCTCGAACGCCGCCGTGTTGTACCAGCCGGCCGTGCCCGCCTTGGTTTCGCTGCCCGCGCGCTCGAAGAACACGCCGAGGGTCGACGCGCCCGAGCCGAACGCGGCGCTGATGCGCGCGGCGAGGCCGTAGCCGGTCGACGCGCCGATCACGAGCACCTTCTTCGGGCCGTTGGCGATGGGGCCGCGTGCCTTCACATACTCGATCTGTTCCTTGACGTTGGCTTCGCAGCCGGTCGGATGGGTCGATACACAGATGAAGCCACGCACACGCGGTTTGATGATCATGAAGCACCTCTTGTCGGAATTGGCGACATTATAGTGGCCCCGCCGAGGCCGCACGCCATCCCGCGAAGGGAGCAAAAATCGGCGCACCCCCCACATCTTGGTACGATTGCGCCTTTCCCAGCCGACGACAGTACGTGAAGCGCCTCTTTTCCTCCTTTCTGGCGGCCCTCGACAAAGGGCTGACCCTCGCGAACCCGCTGTTCGCGAGGGCCGCGTGGCATCTGCGCCACCCGACCCGCCGCACGTTCGCATGGGGACTCGCCGCGCTGCCGGTGCTGTTCGTGCTGTACGTGCTGCTGCTGATTCCGTTCACGCCGAGCATCGGCGACATCCGCAAGGCGAAGATCGAGCAGCCCGCGCAGATCCTGTCGGCGGACGGCAAGCTGCTCGCCGAGTTCAAGCCGTCGAACCGCGAGTGGGTCAAGCTGAAGGACATCTCGCCGAACGTCGTCAACGCGCTGATCGCGACCGAGGATCACCGCTTCTATCAGCATTTCGGGCTCGACTGGCGGCGTACCGCTTCGGCCGCGCTGCACACGTTTTCCGGCGACCGCCAGGGCGGCTCTACGATCACGCAGCAGCTCGCGCGCAATCTGTATCCGGATGAAATCGGCCGCGCGCCGACGCTGACGCGCAAGCTGAAGGAAGCGATCACCGCGCTGAAGATCGAGGCGTTCTACACGAAGGACGAGATCCTCGAAACCTACCTGAACACGGTGCCGTTCCTGTACAACGCGTACGGCATCGAAATGGCCGCGCGTACCTATTTCGACAAGTCCGCGTCGGAGCTGAACGTGCTCGAAGCGGCGACGCTGACCGGCATGCTGAAGGGCAACGCGTACTACAACCCGGTGCTGAACCCCGAGCGCGCGTTGCAGCGGCGCAATACGGTGCTCGCGCAACTGGTCAAGTACGGCAAGCTGACGCCCGCGCAGTACGACGGGCTCGCCCGCAAGCCGCTGCGTCTGGACTTCGAGCGCCAGATCGAGCCACCCGGACCCGCGCCGCACTTCACGCAGCAGCTGCGCAAATGGCTGGTCGCGTGGGCCGATCGCAACGACTACAACATCTATTCCGATGGACTCGTCGTGCGCACGACGATCGACTCGCGCCTCCAGACGATGGCGACCCAGGCGGTCACGCTGCAGGGCAACCAGTTGCAGAACATCGCGAACTCGGCGTGGGGCACGCGCGCGGGCTGCTCGGCGGACAAGGACCTGCTGCGCACGTTCCTGCGCGAAACGCCCGACTTCCGCGCGGCCAAAGACACGGGCCTGTCCGACGACGACGCGCTCAAACAGCTGTTCGCCGATCGCAAGCTGGTGCAAAGCGTGTGCGACACGAAGACGCGCGTGCAGGCCGACTTCCTCGCGATGGACCCGCGTACCGGCGAGATCAAGGCGTGGGTCGGCAGCCGCGACTTTGGCGTCGATCCGTTCGATCACGTGCAGCAGGCGCGCCGTCAGCCGGGCTCGACGTTCAAGCCGTTCGTGTACGCGGCGGCCTTCGAGGCCGGCGCGAAGCCCGACGACAAACTGCCCGACAATCCGGTCCAGATCGAACTCGCCGGCGGCGAACTCTGGAAGCCGAACGACGAGGACGAGCCGAGCGGCCGCATGATCAGCCTGCGCGATGCGCTCGCGTATTCGCGCAACCGCATCACCGCACAGGTGATGGAGTCGGTCGGTCCGAACCGGGTCGCGAAGCTCGCGCGCGCGATGGGCGTGCGCGACAGCCAGCTCGACCCGGTGCCGTCGCTCGCGCTCGGCACGAGCCCGGTCACGCTGAAGGAAATGGTGTCGGCGTACGGCACGATCGCGAACCTCGGCAGCTACGTCGAGCCGCTGATGGTCACGCGCATCGAGGACCGCAACGGCAACCTGCTGGCCGAATTCAGCCCGGCCACACCGAAGCGCGAGTTGCCCGCCGACGCGGCGCGCACGCTCGTCGACGTGATGCGCGACGTGGTCAGCCGCGGCACCGGCGCGAGCATCCGCACGCGCTTTGGCGTGCGCGGCGACGTCGCGGGCAAGACCGGCACGACCCAGGGCAACGCGGATGGCTGGTTCATCCTGATGCAGCCGCAACTGGTAGCGGGGGCGTGGGTCGGCTTCAACGACAGCCGCGTGACGTTGCGCAGTGACTACTGGGGGCAGGGCGCGCATAGCGCGCTGCCGATCGTAGGCGATTTCTTCCAGCGCGCGCAGCGCTCGCGGCTCGTCGACAGCCACATGAAGTTCGATACCGCGCAGCAGCCCGGCTGGTTGGCCGAGCGCGCCGAACGCTTGCGCAACTGGATCGAGAACCTGTTCACGCGCACGCCGACGCAGCCGGACAAACCGGTCGTGGCGCGTGCTCCGGCGCGGCGTGCGCCGGTGGCGCCGGTGCAGCCCCCGGCGTCTGCCGTGGCCTCCCCGGCGGGGTCAGAGGCAGCGGGTGCGTCCGCGGTGCCGGGCGAAGTGCGCGAATTGCCGCCGTTGCTGCCGGCGCCTGGGTCGGGGCCGGAAGGGGCTCCCACGACGCCGCCCGGCAATACCGTCGACGGTGAAACCCGTGGCGGTGGTGCGGCCGCGCTCGCGCCGACCCCGACGCCAGACGACGTCGTGCCGCCCGATGCGGGCGCTCAGGGCGGCGCAGGGTCGAACAACGGCAGCGCGGTGAACTGAATCCGACCCGGGCGCGCTGCCCGGGTGCGTATCGAACTGGGTGAGGCAGAAGGCTAGGACCTCGCGACGCCCGTTTCACCCGACGGCCGCGCATGCGGATTCCCATGCACCGTCTCGAGCGACGTGTCGTGATGCAGCAGCAACACTGCCGCCATCCCGATCAGCCCCGCGCCCGAGAGGCATAGCAGCCCCGCGCCGAAGCCGCCGGTGCTGTCCTTGATCCAGCCCATCGCGAACGGGCCGAAAAAACCCGCCAGATTGCCGAGCGAATTGATCGCGGCGATGCCGCCCGCGGCCGCCGCGCCCGACAGGAACGCGGCCGGCAAGGTCCAGATCACCGGCAGGCAACCGAAGATGCCGAAGCCGGCAATCGATAGCGCAACCATCTTCAAGACCGGATTGTCGAGCCCGGCCGCGACCGCGATGCCGCCCGCCGCAATGAACAGCGCGATCGCGACGTGCCAGCGGCGCTCGAGGTGTCGATCCGAATGCCGCCCCCACACGATCATGCCGATCAGCCCGACGACGTACGGCAGCGACGTGACGAAACCCGTCTGCAGATTGGTCAGACCGAACGCCTTCACGATCTGCGGCAGGAAGAAGCTCAGGCCGTAGTTGGTCGCGTTCGCGCCGAAATAGATCAGCGCGATGGCGAGCACGCGCGGATTGATCAGCGCCTCCTTTACGCTGAAGTGGCGCACCGCCTCGCGATGCTCACGCTCCTGCTTCTGGCGCGCGATCAGCCATTCGCGCTCCTCGGTGCTAAGCCAGGTGGCATCGGCGGGCTTGTCCGTCAGATAGAGCAGCACCGCGACCGACAGCAATATCGCGGGCGCCGCCTCGATCAGATACAGCCACTGCCAGCCGCCGAGTCCACCGATGCCGTCGAGCGACAGCAGTGCGCCGGAGATCGGGCCGCCGATCACCGTCGACAGCGGAATCGCCGCCATGAAATAGCCGACCACGCGCCCGCGATACGCGGCCGGAAACCACAAGGTCAGCAGAAAAATGATGCCCGGGAAAAAACCGGCCTCGGCGATGCCGAGCAGGATGCGCAGGCCGTAAAACACGTGCGCGGGCGAGAGCCCGGTGAAGCGCGCGATGTCCGGGATGAAGGCCATCGCGCCCGCGAGGATGCCCCACGAGAACATGATCCGCGCGATCCAGCGGCGTGCGCCGAATCGTTCGAGCAGCAGGTTCGACGGCACTTCGAAAAAGAAGTACGCGAGAAAGAATACGCCCGCGCCGAAGCCGAACGCGCTCGCGGAAAGATCGAGCGCCTTGTTCATCTGCAACGCCGCGAAGCCGACGTTGACGCGATCCAGATAAGCGATGAAGTAGCAGAGCATCAGAAACGGGATGAGCCGCATCGTGACGCGATGAAGGGTACGTGCCTCGAGATCCATATGTGTCTCCTCCGGTTCGGCGACCGGTGTATGCCGCTATGTGGTGGGGGTCCGTCCGCGGTTCGATATGCCTGTCTGTCGAACAGGCATCGCTACAGACTAAACGCTCCAAAGGGATTCTGGAAGCTCTTTCGTGAACCACATGGTCCGCTCATTGCGGACTTCGTCGCGGCATCGTGCTCGTGACCATTGTTAAGAGCCGCGCAACAGTGTTTTCGGTTGTATCGGCTGATCTTGCGCGAACGATTCCGGATAATTACTGCCTGACTAATCAGTTAAAAATGCAGGTGATCCACGATGTCGAATCAGGGTTCGGACAGTCTTGCCGGAGCGTGCGCAACGGTGCGGGTATGCGAAGCCGAGTGCGCCGCGCGAGTTGCGAGCGCAGAAAGGAAGAGGGCGCCGCTGCTCACGCGTGTGAGCGCAGCGGTCGCAGTGGCGCTCGCGTGCGCGAGTCTCGTCGGCTGCGCGTCCAGCACGGATGTGGTCGCGAGCGGCAAGCCCGGCAGCTATACGGTCGCCGCTAGCGCGACCGGCGGGCGCATGGCCTGGGCGCGCGCGCACGAACTCGCGATGAACGAGGCGCGCGACTACTGCGATCGTCGCGGCATGCAAAGCAGTGTGAACAGGGAGACGGTCAGCGGCGTCAGCGCGATGACCGAGCACGCGTCGTCGGTCAGCTTCGAGTGTCATCCGCGCTTCTGATGCTGCGTTGCGCGCGCATCGTTGCACCTGCATCGATGCGCGCGGGCGGCGAGGGCCACCGCACGATGACGATTACTTTTTATCGAACGTCACCAGGTGTTGGTCGTTCGTATCCGCGATGAAAATCGCGAGCAGTTTTGCCGGCTCGGTCGTGCTCGCGTTCTCGCTGACCATGTGATGCGCGCCGGGCTTCTCGGTCCACGATTCGCCCGCATGGTAGACGCGCTCCCCGCCGCTATCGACGCGGCTGCGGATCGCGCCCGACAGCACATAGCCCACCACGAACGCCTGGCCATGCCGATGCGGCGCCGACTTGCCGCCCGGCGCATAGTCGACGACGAGCGCGGTCATCGTCTTGCCCGGCACGTTCGCGATCGGGACGGCGAAGGCGGGGGCGATGGTTTCGTGAGGGGCTGCGCTCGCCCCGGCGGTGTCGGCGGCATAGGCGGACTGCCATGCGCCCGTGATCGCGGCGCCGGCCAGCAGCGCCGACGCGAATAGAGTGCGGATCGTGTTCATAGCTTCACTCCACGTCGGCCTGGCACAACGCCTCGGCTTGCTGGTTTGCCACCCGTTCGCCTTGCGCCCACTGCGCCGCAACCGCGGCCAATTCTCCACGCGCACGTTCGAGCGCCACGGCCCGCGCCTCGGGATTGGCGAACTGCAGCGGCTGCGCATCGACGAAAGTCGGCGCGGCGACGCCAAGAAAACCGAATGCCGCCTTCAGCGCCGGCGTCAGCGCATCCATCGATTCATACGGCGAGCCCGCGCGCAGATCCGCGCCGCGGCTCGTGATGAACAATGCCTTGTGCCGGCCGAGCTGCCCGACGATGCGGCCGTCTTCCGCGTGCAGGTAGGTCACGCCGGTCCGCGTGACGCTGTCGATGAACGCCTTGAACGCCGAGGGCATCGACCAGTTGTACATCGGCATGGCGAACACCAGCGCGTCGGCGGCGAGCAGGCGTGCGCACAGCGCATCCGATGACGCCAGCGTCGCTTTCATCGCCGCCGTGCGCTCTTGCGCGGCGGTGTAGGTGGCGATCGCGAACGCTTCGGAGACGTGCGGTGGTGTGTCGACTGTCACGTCCAGATAGTCGACGTCGAACTTGACGCGCTCTTCGCGCAGACGCTCGAGAAAATAGCGGGCGAGCGCGCGGGAATTGGATCGCTCGCGCTTCGCGCTGGCGTCGACGTGCAAGATTTTCATGAGGGCCGTCCTCGCGGTGGGTTTAACGTGAGCTCAGGTTAAACGGTCGACTGGCTTGGTGGAATAACCGGTTTTGTCGAATTCAAGGTAGCCACCTGTGCCGCTTTTGCGCGTTGTTACGACTCGTGTGATTTAGCGCTGGCCGAGCGTTTGACGAACGGTCCGCCCGAGAAACCCGCCACTGCGCGGCCTTGCGCGGGCGATTTTTCGCGGGCGCGGCGGGCAGGGCGCGCGGACGTTTTTTCTGTTCGCGCCGTCTCGATCTGCCGCGACAGCGTGTCGATGCGCTGGCGCAACAGGTCGGCCGCAGCCACGCGTTCGGCCAGCAACGCGTCCTTTTCCGCAAGCTGCCCGCGGGTCTCCGCGTGCCGCGCAACCGAGGCAGCCAGTTCCGCCTTCGATGCGGCCAACTCGTCCCGCAGCGCGTCGCGCTCGGTTCGCGATTCGGCTTCGAGCGTCGCCGCCCGTTCGTGACTCGCCTGAAGCTCCTTGCGCAGACGTTGCGCCGCGGCACGTTCTCCTTCGATTTCGAGTAATGCGCGCTTTTCCGCCGCGGCGAGCCGCTGCTCGTTCTGCTCGTGCGAGCGGCGCAGCTTCGCGAGCTCGTCGGCGAAATCGCGGCGGGCATCGGCGAGCGCGGCGGCGCCTGCCGCGATTTCTTCCTTCGATGCCGTCAGTTGCGACGTCAGCATGTCGTTGGCCGTCTGCAGTTCGACGATGCGCGCCTCGAGGCCGGCTAGGCGCGCGCGCAGGGTCGCGGCGTCGTTGGCCGACTGCTCGGCCCGGTCGACGGCTTCCTGACGCTGCCTGTCCCGTTGGTCGGCCTGTTCTTGCGCCGCGGCGATCTGGGCGTCGGCGTCCTGCCTGAACACGTCCAGCGCGGCGTTCGCGGCGTCGCTGGACAGACGCCACATCTGCGCCGCGAAGTCGCCGGCTGCCGCTGCGACTTCGGGCGGCAAATCGGGACGGCCGACGTCGACACGCGTTTTGTCACGCACGTCGGTCCAGAAATCGCGCAACGCTTTGGCCGGCGCGCTCATGCTGCCTTTGCGGACTAATTGATACAGGCGATTGGCGGTCGGCGTTTCGCCGTAGCGGAAAAACAGCAGCGCGCAGACCTCACGATAAAGCGTCTGCGTGTCGGACGCGTTTTGACGGACGACTTCGATGTCGGCTTCGAGGGTCATGGTGGAAGCGGCCAAGAAATGTTGATGCGTTGATAATACAACGTAAAATGCATGGAATGCTACATAGACGCATCCTACACACGACATTAGTACTATAATGTCGTGTGTAGAATCTGCCGCCCGGGACACCGCAGCGCTGAGGTTCACAACGCCACTTCACCGGCCCGCGACTTGGAAAGTCCTGTGGGCTGAAGACTTGGTGTCAATGTGTAGTGGCCGCGCGCGCCCGAAACGGCAGCGGTCGCGCAGTCCAACGTCGGGAGCGTCGCCAGGGAAGCCGGCACGCGCGGCACGCTCACGCTGATTCCTGCCTAAGCCAAAAACTTACGCGTCGGTTCGTGTTACGAATTGCCGGGCTCCGCGGACGGCACCAATCCGCTTTCCATTCCGTAACGCACCAGGTCCGCGTCTCGCTCGATACTCAGTTTGAGCATTGCCGAGCTTTTTTGCGTACTGATCGTTTTTTTACTGCGACGCAATAGCTCGCCAATTTCCGTAACAGTCATCCCGGAAACAAACAGGCGTACGACCTCCAGTTCACATCGCGTCAATGGGGATCCCGCCGTGTTGCCGCGCCCACCCGGTTTGATCGTGTCCGAGATGGCCGCCATGCGCGGCGACAGATAGCGGCCATTCGCGTAGGCGGCATGTACCGCGATCGTCAGGTTACTGATCGGATCAGCCTTGCTGAAAATACAGCAGTGGCCTCCCTGCATCAGCAGGCGCACAACCGCCGGATTTTCCATCATGCTCAGCACAACCACCCGCACGCTCGGAGAGTGCTGGCGAATGGCAGCGAAAAGCGCCAGTCCGTCGCCATACCGTCCACCGGGCATCACGTAGTCCGAGACGACCACGTCGCAAGGCGAGTTGGTCAGCGCGGCCATCAGTTCGGTCGAATTTATCGCCGTGCCAACCACCGAGATCGTGCTGCTTCTTTCGAGTTCGTATCCCGTCGCGCTTCTCGAAACCTGTTTTTTTGATCCCTTCACGTTTTATGGCGCCTCCAACGCCTCTAATTACATTGCGACGGAAGTCGATTATGACCACATCAAGGATTCGCGTAATACTCGCGGTCTTGAACAGTCTGCGTGCGGGCGACCGTGTTCCGCCGCAGTGACGGCGACTCAATCCAGATGTTTCGTGGTTGAAGCGGGGCGACGGAATCCAGATCCGCAAGAATGCAAGCATTCCGTAAGAGCTTTACATTGTTATTTGCAAGGCTGAATCGCTCCCTGCATTTATTCTGTGGAGGAAGAACTGTCAGACGTCTTCTGCGACGAGGTCACCAGCCCATTTTCCATCGCATACCGAAACAGATCGACTTCTCGTTCAATGCCGAGTTTTTCCATCGCCTTCGATTTCTGCGTGCTGATGGTTTTCTTGCTGCGACTCAATTTCTCGGCAATCTCGTTCACAGTCAGCCCGGATGCAAAAAGACGCACAACTTCGGATTCGCGCTGGCTCAGCACGTCCGATGAGCCCCTGCCCCGACGGTTCCAGTCGATCGACTGGACGATCTGATTGATCGTTGGCGAATAGTATTTGCCGCCGCTATGGACGGCATGAACGGCGGGGATAAGGTGGGCGCCAGCATCGGATTTGCTGACGATGCACGTTACGCCTTGCGTAACGAGCGCACGTATCACCGCCGGGTTGTCCAGCATGGTCAGAACGACGATCTTGATCTCGGGATAGCGACGTCTGATCAGAGAGAACAGCGCGATTCCATCACCGTATTCGCCCGCAGGCATCGCGTAATCGGATACGAGAACGTCGCATTGTGTGCTCGTGAGAAGCGCGATCAGCTCAGTCGAATTCCTCGCTGTACCTACGAGCTGGATTGTCTTCACCTCTGCAAACTCATGCGAGATACCGCTGAGCATGACGGGGTGGTCATCGGCAAGGATGACCCGAATTGCGAACGCATCCATATTGTCAATATCGTCGAGATAGGACCTTTGTATGATAGCCAGCGGCGGGACGTTTGCTCTGCGGGTTTACCTTCACGTTTTGCGATCCCTGGCTTCTTTTAAGCCAAACACCGTCGCAGATCGCCGCAGAGCAGGAAGCTTCGCATTGCAAGGTCGCACGACACGCGATAAAACAGATCGGCGCCCGGGCGGCGACACTCTGCCCGGCCATGTCACACAGCGCTTCGCGGCGCCTCAACCAGCGACCTGCCGCAGCGGCCAGGCAGCGCTTGCTGAATGAACTCCCCCTTGCAAAGTTGGCTTCGGCGATCGTTCGATCACCTACTCTCTTCAACTAACGAGGGGCAGTTCTCGTCCCGTCGACGGGCCGTGTGAAGGCTTGTAACCCTAGCCGGATGCCCGCGCGCGGCAATCGAACTCGCGAAACGCTCGCCGCGCTCATTGCGGCACACGAAGTAGTATTCTCCAGTGCACACGTTCCACCGATCATCTGACTCGAGGAGCCGGGCCCATGGAAAGCACACTCGTCGTGGCGGCATTCGCTTTTGTCGGTAGCCACTTTCTCCTGTCCCATCCGCTGCGGGCCGCTATGGTCCGGGCAATCGGCGAACGGGCCGCCATGGGCGTCTATTCGCTGATCGCGATACTGACGTTCGGCTGGATGGTCATGGCTTACGACCGGACGCCCGTCTCCGAGCCGCTCTGGCCGGCAGGCAACGTGCTGTGGGCGGTTGTGACCGTGGTCATGCTGATCGCATCGATCCTTCTGATGGGCTCGCTGATCCGCAACCCGGCGTTGCCCACCGCGGGCCGCCCCGCTGCTCTTCCCGACGCGGCGCACGGCGTGTACGCGGTGACACGTCACCCGATGATGTGGTCGTTCGCGCTGTGGGGGCTGTGCCATATCGCCGTGTTGCCGGTCACCCGAAACATCGTGCTTGCCGGGGCGATCATCATCCTCGCGCTGGTCGGCGCCGCATTACAGGACCGCAAGAAGCGGCGTCTGCAACCCGATCTGTGGCCCGCATGGGAGTCGCAGACGAGCTATCTGCCGTTCGCGGCGATCGCCGCCGGACGCGCGCGGCTGGGCGGCTTCGGCATGCACGCGCTGGTTGGCGGCGTGGTTTTCTGGCTCGTGGCGACATGGGCGCATATCCCGCTCTCCGGTTGGCCCGCGGGGATCTGGCGCTGGCTCTAGCCGGCCGATTCCACGAGATTTGTTCTCGTGGCGCAAGACTCTTTGTCCACGGTGTGTGTTCGAATTCGCGGCTGATGCGCCTACAGTGCGCTGCATCGAGTCCATCGATTCGAACGGCCAGCAGGCCGAATCAATCACACTGTGAGAGAAACCATGAGCACTTCCAGGGTCGTCATCGTCACCGGCGCATCGCAAGGCATCGGCGCTGAAACCGTCAAAGCCTTCCGCGCGCAAGGTCATCGCGTCGTCGCCACGGCTCGTTCCATCGTACCGGCCGTCGAGGCCGACTATGTCGCCGTGGCCGGCGACCTCGGCGACGCAGCTACCGCCCGCCGCGTCGTCGACGCTGCCATCGAGCACTTTGGACGCGTCGATACGCTCGTCAACAACGCGGGCATCTTCATCGCGAAGCCTTTCACGCAGTACAGCGCCGAAGACTATTCGGCGATTCTCAACGTCAATCTGAACGGCTTCTTTTACATTACCCAGTACGCGATCGAAGCGATGCAGAAGCATGGCAGCGGCCACGTGGTCAGCGTGACCACGACGCTCGCGGAGAAAGCGAACAGCAAGGTGCCGTCGGTGCTCGCGTCGCTGACGAAAGGCGGTCTGAATGCCGCGACGCGTTCGCTCGCCATCGAATATGCGCACGCCGGTATCCGTGCCAACGCGGTGTCGCCCGGCATCATCAAGTCGCCGATGCATCCCGCCGAGTCGCACGCGACGCTCGCCGCAATGCATCCGGTCGGGCGCATGGGCGAGATGAGCGACATCGTGAATGCGATCCTCTATCTCGACTCGGCACCGTTTGTGACTGGCGAAATCCTGCATGTGGACGGCGGGCAGAGCGCAGGCCAGTAAATGGTCTAGCGCCGCCGCCCGCGCTCGACACTACACTCGAGGAGCCCACCATGTCCGTCCAACAGAAACTCGCCGAACTCGGTCTCGAACTGCCCGCTCCGCCGCAACCGCTAGGCAGCTATACCGCTGTCAGTGAAGCCGGCAACCTGCTCTTTATCTCCGGGCAGGTGCCGCTGTCCGCCGGCAAAATGGTCTATACGGGGCGTGTCGGCGAGTCCCTGACGCTCGAACAGGGCCGCAAGGCGGCCCAACTCGCCGCGCTCAACGCGCTCGCGCAGATCTCCCGTCATCTCGGCGGCTTCGAGCGCCTGCATCACATCGTTCGCGTCGAGGGGCACGTCAGTTCCGCCGATGGTTTCCACGATCAGCCCGCCGTGGTCGATGGCGCTTCGGATCTGTTCGCCGCCGTGCTCGGTGACAAGGCGGGACATGCGCGCTCGGCGTTCTCGCATAGCCAGGGTCCCGCCAACGCCGCTGTCGTGATTGTCGTCATTGCCGAGATCGTGCCCGCCTGACCGACCCGAGCGACGCACGACGCATGCCCTGCCCGCCGGGCACATCCGCGCGAGCGTCGTTCGTGTCACCAATCCTTGATGGCCACGTCGTAGTCCTCGTCGTAGAACGCGACCAGAAACTCCTCGGGCATCAACCACGAGTCGACGCTCACGCTTTGCGTGCCAACGTCGACCGCGACTTTCGCGTCGGGATCCACCGACTTCATTGCATGCTCGATCGTCGAAACATCGTCTGCGCGGATTTCGGTTTTCATCGAGAACTTCACGTTTCCCCTCTCCAGTCAGCAACGTTGGATATCGAACGGGACGATGCCCGTCCAGCCATGGCGTGTCATCTACCAGCCGCTGACCGTCGCACCGATCGCACCGCCGAATGACGATGCAGATACTAGCGCCGCCTGCCGTTTCGTGCTCTGTCGCCGCAAGCTCTCCCTGAATCGGATCAACCTGCGTTCGCCTTGCGCTGATGCGTCGCCACGCGTTGCGGTTGCGGTTGCGCCGCCATCGCGCGCGAGACCATTTGGTTTTGCTTGATGATCTTGTCGATCTCGGCGTCGGCCTGAGCATCGTATTGTCCGAAAACATCGGTGCTGTAGCGCGTGTTCCGCGCTGCGCCCAGCTGCGAACCGGATTGGTCGCGCGTATCGGCATCGACCGTCATCGACAGGCCGATACGCAGCGGATGCGCGGCCAGCTCGGCCGGATCGAGCGCGATGCGCACCGGCAGACGCTGCACGATCTTGATCCAGTTGCCGGTGGCGTTCTGCGCCGGCAGCGTCGCGAACGCGCTGCCCGTGCCTGCTGAGAAGCCCTCGATCCGCCCGTGATACCTGGCGCCTCTGCCGTAGACGTCCGAGCTCAGCGTGACCCGCTGGCCAATCCGCATGTGCTTGAGCTGCACTTCCTTGAAGTTCGCGTCGACCCACACGCCGTCGAGCGGCACGATCGCCATCAGCGGCGTGCCGGGCGCGACGCGCTGGCCGACCTGAACCCGGCGTTGCGCGACATAGCCGGTCACCGGCGCCGGCAAGGTATCGCGCGCATAGGCGAGCCACGCGGTCCGCACTTTCGCGGCGGCGGCCTGCACGTCCGGGTGCTGCTCGACCGTGGTGCGGTCGGTCAGCGCGTGATTGGCTTCGCCCTGCTGGCGCGCGGCGTCGAGCGCGGCCTGCGCGACGCTGACCGCGTCGCGGGCGTGCGCGATGTCTTCGGCGGACACGGCGCCGGTATCGGCGACGGCCTCGCGTCGATGCAGGTCGTCGCGCGCGCGGTTCAGATCGGCTTCGCGCTGCGCGACGTTCGCCGCGTAGAAGTCGTTGTTGACATACAGGCCGCTCACGCGACGCACGGTCTGGCCGAGCTGCGCTTCGGCATCGGCGAGCGCGAGTTTGGCATCGGCCGGATCGAGCGTGACGACGGGGTCGCCTTGCTTCACGATTTGCGTGTCGTCGGTGTTGACGGCGATCACCGTGCCAGTGACCTGCGGCGTCAGTTGCACGAGATTGCCGCTGACGTACGCGTCGTCGGTCTCTTCGTGATAGCGGCCCTCGGTGAAGTAGTAAGCGCCGTAGGCCGCGCTCCCGAGCAACACCGCGGCTCCGAGCAGCGCGATCAGGCGCTTGCGGCGTGCCGGCGGCGTGGCCTTGTTGTCGCCTTCGGGCGTGGCGGGCGCTTGCGCGCCGCTCTTGCGTTCGTCTTCCTGATCCGCCAGTTCGCGGTCGGTCGTGATCGAATCGCTCATTGCAGTTCTCCTGACAGGTTTCCCGACGTGCCGTTCAACGCGCGGCAACCGCGGATTTGACTTGACTGGTGGATGCGGCGGCGACATCCGCGTGAGGGTCGGTTTGCGCCGACGTATCGACATAGCCGCCGCCCAACGCCGACGCGAGCTGGATCTGCTGGTCGCGACGGTTCATCTTCAGATTGGCGATCGCCTCGTCGGCGTTCAGCGCGGTGACGTCGGCATTGAGCACGGTCAGCTGATTGGTCAGGCCGGCCTTGTATTGCGTGGTCGCCAGACGATCCGCATCGCTCGCGGCCTGCTGCGCGGCCAGCGCATCGCCGAGCTGCGCGTCGCTCGAGCGGATCTGCGCGATCTGCGTGGCCACGCCGCTCAGCGCGCCGATCAGCGTCTGGTTGTAGGTCGCCACCGCATAGTCGAACTCGGCGTAGCGGCCCTTCAACTGCGCGCGCAGCTCGCCCGCATCGAAGATCGGCAGATGGATCGCCGGGCCCACCGACGCGGTGCGGCTCGCGGCGCTCAGGAAACGGCCGAAGCCGAACGCGTCGAGGCCGATCGCGGCGCTCAGGTTGATGTCGGGATAGAACTCGGCCTTCGCTTCCTTCACTTCGTGCGTGATCGCGTCGACGCGCCAGCGCGCCGCGACGATGTCGGGCCGCCGGCTCAGCAGATCGGCCGGCAGGTTGTCCGGCAGACGTACGTCGTCGCCGACGCCGAGGGTCGGCTGCGTGATCGCGAGTCCGCGGTCGGGACCCTTGCCAAGCAGCGCCGCCAGTTGATAGCGGCTGCTCAGGATGCTGCCGTCGAGCGCGCTGACGCGAGCGCGGCTCGTCGACAGATTCGCCTCGGCCGTCTTGCGCTCCACTTCGGTATCGAGTCCGTTTGCGATACGGCCCGCGGTGATGCGCTCGATCTGCTCGCGCCGCGCGACTTCCTGCTGCGCGATGTCGCGCAAAGCGTAGAGCCGCGCCAGCTCGTTGTAGGTGCGGGCGATCGAGGTGTCGAGCGTGAGCCGGACGACTTCCGCGTCGGCCTCGCTCGCGGACGCCTCCGAGACAGCTGCGCGCAGCGCCTCGCGGTTCTTGCCCCACAGGTCGAGATCGTCGGAAGCGGTGAGCAGCCCCTTGTTCTCGGTCTGCCAGGAGCCGGCGTATGGCGGCGGAATCAACGCGGTGCTGCTGAATTGCTGGCGCGTCAGCGTGTACGACGCATCGACGCGCGGCAGCGTGTTCGCCTTCGCCGTTTCGCTATAGGCTTGCGCCTGCGCGACTCGGGCGCGCGCCTGCTCGAGCGTCGGGCTGCCTTGCAGCGCCTCGGCGATCAAAGCCTTCAGTTGCCCATCGCCGAACTGGTCGACCCAGTCGGCGGATGGCCAATGCCCCTGCTCTTGCGGCAGGCTCCGCGACGTTTCCAGCTGTTGGGGTTGATCGATCTGCTTGTCGCTGTGGATGCCCGCATAGTTTGCACATGCTGCCAGCACCGCGAAAGAGATCACCGAAACACCGACCTTCAGCGAACGGATGACGGTGTTTGCCTTCGAAGTCTGCGTTTTCATTTTCTGATAAATCAGATTAATGAGTGAAAAAAACGCGGCCCACGGCCGCGCCGCTCAATCGCCTGTGAACTTGCGAAGCAGGCGGTCCAGCTCCGCAAACTCGGCCTTCGTGAATTTGCGCAAGCGGGCGTTCAACACATGCGGTGCGACTTCCGGAATCCGCGCGGCGGTTTTCTGCCCTTCCGCGGTCAAGGTCAGATTGACTACGCGGCGATCTTGCGGGTCGCGCGAACGTTCCAGCAGCCCCTTCGATTCCAGCTTGTCCAGCATCCGCGTCATCAGGCCGGTGTCGATTCCGAGCAGCTTCGACAGCTCGAAAGGCGTGGTTGCCACACCCTGCTTCAGCGAAAGCAGGATACCCATCTGCTGGCCGTTGATGTCGAGGTCCTTGAGCGCCGCGTCCATTTCCGCGACGACGACGTTGCGCGCCTTGACGAGCCTGAAGCCAATACTCTCTGTAAGCATGAAGTTCTTCGTCGTGTAGTGGTCCATGGCGGCCTCCTCCTCGTTGATTTGCACAATATCTGCAGTATCAGATAAGATCAAGAAGAGGATGGTGTGTTTGATTTTCCGCTCCAACCGGGTTGCCCAATCGGGTTCAATGTCCGCCGGCGGCTGCCGCGCCCGCGGCACCGCCTTTGGTCGGCTTCGTCACCCAGATCAGCGGGATGATGACGATAAAGATCAGCGCCGAGATCCAGAAGATGTCGTTCAGGCCCAGCATCGTCGCCTGCGCGTTCAGCGAGGCTTCGTAAAACGCCGTGGCCTTGGGAATGCCCGCGTCCAACGCCGCCTGCAGGTGCGCGATCGCGCCGGAAAAACCAGGGTCCTCCACGCTGCTGTGCTCGGCAAGTCGCGCATGGTGCAGGATCGTCCGGTCGCTCCATGCGTTGCTCATCAGCGAAGTGCCCACCGCTCCCGCAAAAATGCGCACGAAGTTGGACAGACCCGCCGCCGCCGGAATCTCCTCCGGCTTCAGCCCCGACAGGATGATCGCGGTGAGCGGCGTGAAGAACAGCGCGGTCGGAATGCCCTGCAGCAACGTGGGCAGCACGAGCGTCCACGCGTCGATGCCGGTCGTGTAGTTCGAGCGCATGAAGAACACCCCGGCGAATCCGACGAACGCGAGCGTGGCGAGCACCCGCATGTCCGAGCGCGGCATGATCTTGCCCATCACCGGCGCGAGGATCACGGCGAAAATGCCGAGCGGCGCGGTCACGAGCCCCGCGTCCACCGCCCGGTAACCGAGGAAGCCCTGAATCCACTGCGGCAGGATCACGAGATTGGCGAAGAAGATCGCGTAGGCGACCGAAATCGCAATCGTGCCGCCGAGGAAGTTGCGTCTGGCGAAAAGCCGCAGGTTGACGATCGGCTTTTCTTCGGTCAATTCCCAGATCAGGAAGAACAGGAAGCTGACCACGGCGACGATCATCAGCGCCCAGATCACCGGCGAGCTGAACCAGTCGAGGTCGCGGCCCTTGTCGAGCATGATCTGCAGCGGTGCGACCCATGCGATCAGCGAGATCAGGCCGACCTTGTCGATCGGGAGTTTGCGGGCCGGCGTCTCGCGATCGCGGTAGATCGCCCAGATCGCGCCCGCGGCAAACAGGCCCACCGGCACGTTGATGTAGAAAATCCACGACCAGCTGTAGCTGTCGGTGATCCAGCCGCCGAGCGCCGGACCCGCGATCGGTCCGACGGTCGCCGTCATCGCCCATAGCGCCAGCGCGTTCGAGCTTTTTTCCTTCGCAAACGACGCGAGCAGCATGGCCTGCGACAACGGCACTAGCGGCCCTGCCACCGCGCCCTGCACGACGCGGGCAACCAGCAGCACCAGCAGGTTCGGAGCGAGTCCGCACGCCGCCGATGACAGCACGAACAGCAGGATCGCCCAGACGAACAGCTTGACCTGGCCGATGCGCTGCGTGAGCCAACCCGTCAACGGAATCGACACCGCGTTGGCCGCGGCAAACAGCGTGATGACCCATGTGCCTTCGTCGATCGACACGCCGAGGTTGCCGGACAGCGTTGGAATCGCGACGTTGGCGATCGACGAATCGAGCACGTTCATAAAAGTGGCGAGCGCTACGGCAAACGTGCCTAACGCAAACTTCGCGCCGGTCAGTTGCGCTGGCGCGCCCGGGTTGGTCGATGGATTCATGTTGCGGCCTCGTCTCGGTTCGAAGCGCCCCTCAGTGTCGGGCGATTATCTGCAATGTCAGATAAATGATTAAAAAAATGCCGCCTTGGCGGTCGAGCAATCTTGAAAGAAGCAGGCTCAACGCGTCGAAGTCCGACTTCGAGAAACGCGAAAGCCGCTCGCTCCATTCGCGAGCCCTGCCCTGAGTTCGCTGGCAATCAGCTGACGCGCCTGCCCCAGCACGGACACCAGCTTCTGCGTCCGCTCGAACTCGTCGTTGATCGAATCGTCCATCGATCGCCTCCGCAATATCTGACTTCAATATATTTGACTTTGCAGATTCAGGCAAGCGGATTTCCTCGCCGTCTGTACTGCATGGTGTAAAACTGAATTGAGCTGCCGGCGACAATCGCTCCGATTTCCTCGGGGCTTTGTTTTCTCCGGCACGGATTCGCGCGCTGCCCGCGCGCTCTGAGGAGGACAGAACGATGGCTGACAAGCCGCTTACCCTGGGTATCGATCACGTCGGACTCACCGTCCGCGATCTGAACCTCACACGCGACTTCTTCGTGAAGTGTCTGGGCTGGAAGCAGGTGGGCGAAAGGCCGGCCTATCCGGCGGCATTTGTATCGGACGGACATGTAGTGTTGACGCTCTGGCAGGTCACTGACCCAAGCCGTCTCGTCGAATTCGATCGCAAGGTCAACGTCGGACTGCATCATCTTGCGTTGCGCGTGGGCAGCGAGGAAGCACTGAAGGATGTGTTCGCGCGCGTGTCCGCATGGCCGGGCGTCAAAGTCGAATTCACGCCCGAAGAACTCGGTGGCGGCCCCAAACGCCACACGATGTTGTACGAGCCGGGTGGCATCAGACTCGAGTTCGATCACGACCCGCGAACCCAGGCATCGTGAACGCGGGCGCGCGCTAGACCGAAGCGCGATCACTCACCGCTTGTTCCTGCGGCTCGCAACTGTCACGCGATCGGCGGCGTGCCTTCCGTGCTGGCCTCGCTGACCAAGGGCGGCCTCGCCGCCGCGATCGGCTCGCTCGCACTCGAGTATGCGAAGCGCGGCATTCGCGCCAACGCGGTGTCGCCTAAGCCGGCCATGCGATGAAGGCGCACGCGCCACTCAGTGTGCGCGCGTGCGCGGCGCGGTCACTGGGGGTATCGTGGGTTTGGCCAACTGCTCGATCAGAAATTCGACGAACGCCCGCACGCGCGAAGTCAGATAGCGAGCGTGCGGATACAGCAGGATGAATGGCCGCGTGCGCCCGCCCGCTTCGCGCAACACTTCCACCAGCCGACCTTCGCGCAGGTCGTCTGCCACGACGAAGCGATACGTCTGAAAGAGACCCGCGCCGGCACGCGCGAGCGTCACGCCGGCGAGCGCATCGCCCGAGGTTCCATAGCTTCCCCTCGTCAGCACGTCGCCATTTTCAGCGGAGCCCTCGAAGGTCCACGCGAGATGACGCCCGCTGCTCGGCATTTCGAACTGGATGCACTCGTGGGTCTGCAGGTCCTCGACGGTTTTCGGCACCCCCGCGCGCTTCAGATAGGCCGGCGTCGCCACCACGACCATCTCCGCATCTTCGAGCTTGCGCGCGACCAGGTTCGAATCGGCCGGTGCGCGTCCGCGTATCGCGAGATCGAAACCTTCGTCCGCGAAGTCGATGTTGCGGTTGCTCAGGTGCGTCTCCACCTGAACTTGCGGATAGCGCTCGCGAAACGCCGGCAGCAACGGCAACACGCGATAGTGCCCATACGGCGTCGGCATGCTGATGCGCAGCACGCCGGCCGGCGTGGTCTGTTCGCCCGTCACTTCGCGCTCGGCGTCCGTCAGTTGCGACAACGTCTGACGGCACTGCTCGAAGTAGCGCCGCCCCGCGTCGGTCAGACGGATCTGGCGCGTCGTGCGCACGAACAGGCGCACACCGAGCCGTTCCTCGAGCCGCGCCACAGAGCGGCTCACGGCCGCCGGCGTCACACTCGCGGCGTTGGCCGCGAGCGTAAAGCTTCCGAGCTCCGCCGCGAGACAGAAAAGCTCGATGCTGCCCAGCAGCAGATCGTCGAATTTGCGTTGCATGCCTGTCTCCGTTTGTATTTTTGTTGCGAGGGATGCGTGCCGATGTCTTCGATCGATGCGAGGCATGAAAACCAGACTGCTCAGCTCCACACCGATTGCAGCCGCTCGATACTTTCACGCGTTTCACGTTCGAGTTGCGCGATCAGTTCGCCGGCGGGCATCGAACGCGCAAGCGGCGCGGCCTGGCCCGCCCATTGCGCGCCGTAGCCGGACTCACCCTTGGCCTTGGCGGCTGCATTGAGCGCTTTGCCCGCGTCGTAGGTGATCGGATAGGAAGGCGTTTGCGGAGCTTTCGGGTCCTCGCCGAGCGCCGTGAAGCGATTGACGATGCTGCGCGCGAGGCGCCCCGAAATGGCAGACGTCAATGTAGTCGAGCGCGCCGCATCGCTGAGCAACGCGCTGCGATAAGCGTCGTCGATCGAGGTTTCCGGGCACGCGACGAAGGCCGTGCCCATTTGCGCCGCCTGCGCGCCCAGCGCGAGCGCGGCCGCGATGCCGGCGCCGTCCATGATGCCGCCCGCCGCGATCACGGGCAGGTCGAACTCGCTCGCCAGCAGACGCGTCAATGCGAACGTGCCGAGGCGCTCGTCACGCGAGGTCGTGTCGAATATGCCGCGATGACCGCCCGCCTCGATGCCCTGCGCGACGATCGCATCGACGCCTGCTTCGACGGCCGCCGCCGCTTCGTCGAGATTGGTCGCGCTCGCGAGCAAACGGATGCCCGCGTGCTTCAGTTGCGCGATCACCGCATCGGGCGGCAAGCCGAAATGGAAGCTGACGACGGCCGGCTTCTCCGCGAGCAGCATCGCCTGCATCGCGGTGTCGACGACGAAGCTCGTGTAGATCTCGGAGAGCGCTTGCGGCGGCGTCGCGCCGTATTGCCGGAACACCGGTTCGAGCCAGGCGAGCCATGCACGCTCGACGGCCGCATCGGGGGTGGCCGGGCGATGGCAGAACACGTTGATGTTGAACGGTTTCGTCGTTAGCTCGCGGGTCTGGTGGATCGCCCGGCGCGCGTTCTCGACGTTCATCGCGGCAACGCCGAGCGAGCCCAGACCGCCCGCGTTCGACACCGCGGCGGCGAGCGCCGGCGTGGTGACGCCGGCCATCGGCGCCTGAATGATCGGCTTGTGGATGCCAAGCGTGCGCAATAACGCCCGATTGTTCGTTTGAGTGCTCATGTTCCCTTTCCCACCGATGCGTTAAAAGGTTCAATGTACCTGCCGGCTTGCCAGCTTGCCAGGTTCCAGCGTGGCCGTGCGCCGGCGCGCGAGGCCACCGCGGGCGATCGGACGCAGCGCGACCCGCTCGTCAACATTGTGCGCCACGCCGATCGACGGCATCGCCAGGACCATACCGATCGCCGGTGCAGATGAAACCGTCGCATTCATTTGGCGCTGCGCGCGGCGAACAGATCGACGGCGAGTGCGAACAGAAGCGCCACCGCGCCAATCGCGTAGAGCACCGGATAATTGCCGCCGCTCGAAGAGAACACGAACGAAAGACCGTAGGCCGCCAGCGCCTGCATCACGGCGAAGCTCGTCGTCGCGCGGCTCCAGGCGTCCTTGACGGCGGACGGATGGTGCACGAGCAACTCGTTCACGCGACCGAGCGCCAGCGGCA
The DNA here is from genome assembly GCF_050436725.1 of Paraburkholderia sp. JPY465. Classification (NCBI taxonomy): domain Bacteria; kingdom Pseudomonadati; phylum Pseudomonadota; class Betaproteobacteria; order Burkholderiales; family Burkholderiaceae; genus Paraburkholderia; species Paraburkholderia sp. JPY465. The sequence goes on along the minus strand of NZ_JBNDMT010000003.1, from coordinate 1,357,758 downwards.
CGATGCCCGGCGTGAACGCACCCACGATAAAGGCGGACACCATCAGCCCCGCCGGCCCGAATAAGCCCGCGGCCGGAATCGCGACCGCAACGGCCTGCACCAGAAACGCGACACGCAACGCGCGGCCGAACCCCGCGCGATCGGCGAGATGCCCCGCCGCGAGCGGCCCGACGATCGCGCCCAGGCCGTACAGCACCCAGAACTCGGCGCCCGCATCGACGCCCCGGCCGAGCCCGCGCGCGACGAAATCGACGAGGAACAGCATGTGCGGCACGAGTCCCACGGCGTTCAGGCCATATTCGGCATAGAGCGCGCGCAGGCCGGCGCGGGGATACGCAGGCGCTTTTTCGAAGCGCGAATGCGCGGCGGCGTGCGCTGGCGCCGCCTGCTCGGGCCAGCCGTTCCACGCCACGGCGGTCAGCACGAGCGAAACGGCCGCGAGCCCGAGCCACGTCCACGTGAGCCCCTGGTGCAACAGAATCGGCACGATCGTGCCCGAAGCGGCGATGCCGAGTCCGATGCCCGTGAAGATGCCGCCGCTCGCGAAGCCCCGGCGCGCCGCCGGCACGTGCGCAAGGATCGTCGGCGCGGCGAGCACCATCAATGCGCCGCCCGCGAGCCCCGAGGCCAGACGCCAGACGAAAAACCACAGGAACGACACGGGCGCCGCGCAGGCGACGAAGGCGATGGTCACGAGCAACATCATCGCGCGCAATACGGTGGCGGGTTTCGCCACTCGCACCATCGAGCCCGCCAGCAGCGCGCCGGCCAGGTAGCCGCCGAGGTTCGCCGCGCCCAGATAAGCGGCGCTCGAGGCGGGAAACCAGTGCGCGCCGATGATGGCCGGCAAAAGCGGCGTGTAGGCAAAACGCGCGAGACCAATGCCGATCAGGCTCGCGCTGGCTCCGGCGAGGGTGCCTCGCCAGACGTTGTAGCCGGCCGAAGCGGCCGGATTCGAGACGGCTTGCTGCATGACGACTCCCATGGATCGGTGTTGTTAAGCACCTGATGAATATGGAAGGCAGTCTAGATCGAGTCGCGTGCCGAGAGAATCACCGCGCCGTGGAAGTCATTCTTCCGCGTAGCGATCGAATCAGCGTCGATCGGCGTCGATGATTTGCTGGGCCCGCTCGAAATACTCGCGCAGCAGTGGCGCGGCGAAATCGACGAAACTGCGCACCTTCGGCACCGCAAGGCGCCCCTGCGGCGTCATCAGATTGACGGGCAGCGGAGCATGCTCGTTGTCGCGCAGCACGATTTTCAGCGCACCGGCCTTGACCTGTTCGGCCACGTGATACGAGAAAAGCCGCGTGACGCCGTGCCCGTCCACAGCCGAAGCCCGCGCCGCGCGGATCGTGTTGACGATCAAGCGCGGCGTGAAGCGCACGACCTGCGGCAGCGCCGTTTGACGCGCGGCCGGAAAGCTCCACGAGTCGAGCCCGAAATGCGTCATCGAGATGATCGGATGGCTGGCGAGATCGGCGGGCATCGCGATGGCCGGATGCGTGGCGAGATAGTCGGGCGAAGCGACCACCACCCGCCTCACTTCGCCCACCGGAATGGCGACGAGCGTCGAGTCCTGCAGATGCGCGATGCGCAGCGCGACGTCGATGCCCTCGTCGACGATGCTCACGGGCCGGTCGTGCAGGTGCAGACGGATCGACGCCTGCGGGTGGCGATCGAGAAACGCATCGACGATCGGGCGCAGCACCTCTTCGCCCACCGCCACCGCCGCCGTCACGCCAAGCAGGCCGCGCGGCGCGGAGCGCTCGTCGGCGGCGAGCAGGTCCGCCTCCTCGAGATCCGCGAGGATGCGCCGGCACGCTTGCGCATAGCGCTCGCCCGCTTCGCTGAGCCGGATCGTGCGCGTGGTGCGATGTAGCAGCGGCGTGCCCGTGTGCGCTTCCAGAAACGCGATGGCCCGGCTCACTGCCGCGGGCGAGCGGCCCAGCCGGCGGCCTGCGCCCGCCAGACTTCCCTCGTCGAGCGTGGCGACGAATACCTTCATGGCGTCGATACGGTCCATTGCGTGTTGGTTTTGAGATTGGGCTTTGGGAGCGCCGCGGTCTTTTGGGTCGATGAATTCCGGCACGATCTTAGCGGAATACGGGAAGCGTCAGAGCGGCAGTTTGTTTCGCCACTTCGTCCTCGACCGTTTTCGGGCGAGCGCTGCGCAACCGATGATCCAGATCAAGAGTACGGCGCCCACATCCGTTGAAATAGTCCCATCCATCCGCGAGCAACGGAGGAATCATGAAGCTGACCTTTCTCGGTGCGAGCGAGACCGTCACCGGTTCGAAGTATCTGCTCGAAGAACCCGGCTTGCGCATCCTCGTCGATTGCGGGCTGTTTCAGGGCCTCAAGAACCTGCGGCTGCGCAACTGGGCCGCACTGCCGGTGCCCGCCGACTCGATCGACGCGGTGCTCCTGACTCACGCGCATCTCGACCACAGCGGCTATCTGCCATTGCTCGTGCGAAACGGCTTTCGCGGTCCCGTGTATTGCACGCCCGGCACCGCCGCGCTGTGCGAGATCATGCTGCGCGACAGCGCGAAGCTACAGGAAGAGGAAGCGGAATTCGCGAACCGCCACGGCTTCTCGAAGCATCGGCCGGCGCTGCCGCTCTACACGCAGGACGACGCGCAGCGCGCGCTGCATCTGCTTGCGCCCCACCGCTTCGATACGCCGGTCGACCTGCCGCATGGGCTGTGCTTTCGCTTTCTGCCGTCGGGGCACATCCTCGGGGCGGCGAGCGTCGTCATGTGCCGCAATCACAAGGTGCTGGCGTTTTCCGGCGACGTGGGCCGCCCCCACGACCCGATCATGCGTGCGCCCGCGCCGCTCGCGCATGCCGATTACCTCGTCGTCGAGTCGACCTACGGCGATCGCCTGCATCCGGACTCGAACCCGCGCGACGACCTCGAACGGATCTTCAGCCGGACCTTCGCCAAAGGCGGCGTGGTGGTGATGCCGTGCTTCGCGGTCGGCCGCGCGCAGGAAGTCCTTTACTACATCGCGAAGCTGAAAGAGACAGGGCGCATGGCGCACGTGCCCGTCTATCTGGACAGTCCGATGGCGACCAGCGTCACCGACGTGTATCGCAGGCATCTCGCCGAACATCGTTTGACGATCTCCGATGCAAATGCGATCGACAAGGCCGCGATCATGGTCCGAAGCGTCGAGCAATCGAAGGCGATCGCGTCGCATAACGGACCCATGGTGATCATCGCGGGCAGCGGCATGGCGACCGGCGGGCGCGTGCTGCATCACCTGCGTTTATACGCGTCCGATCCGCGCAATACGATCGCGCTGGTCGGCTTCCAGGCGGCCGGCACGCGCGGCGCGGCGCTGGCGGCCCACGAACCGTCGATCAAACTGTTCGGTGAATACGTGCGGGTGCGCGCGAACGTCGAATCGATCCCGTCGCTATCCGCGCATGCCGATTACCGCGAGTTGCTGAACTGGCTGTGGAGTCTGACCGACGCGCCCGCTCGCACCTTCGTCACGCATGGCGAGCCCGCCGCGGCCGATGCGATGCGGCGGCATATCGTCGAGACGCTCGGCTGGTCATGCGAGGTGCCGGTGTATGGGCAAAGCGTCGAGCTCGGGCAGTTTTAGGCCCGTGCAACGGTCGAACGGAATCGTCGGTCGCGAGTGGGAACGTGGCTGTTATCGTTCGGCTGCGTCACCGATGGGTTCGCGTGGCGGGCTCGCATCGACGACGAGATCGTCGACCACCGCGCAGACGCCGGGCGCGCTCCACGCGACGCCGCGCACGACCTTGCGTTCCGCGTATGAGCCCACCTTGCCCGTCAGCGTGACCGTGCCGTCCTTCACCTCGACGCCGATGTGCCTGACTTCGCGCTCGGCGTGCCGCCGCATCGCTTCTTCGATGTTCTTGCTGATCTCGTCGGTCGCCACCTTGCGGCGCACCTCGATCGCGTTCGTCAGGCCGCGAATGCCGCGCATCTGGCCGACCGCGCGCGCGACGATGTGGCGCTGGTAGGCCCAGTCGACCATACCCGTCAGCGTGACCCAGCCTTTTTCCACCTGGATCTTGATCGCATCGTGGGGCACGGCGACGCTCCAGTACAGAATCGCGTGGACCGCGCCCGCCACGTCCTCGTCGCTGTGTTGGTCCGGCTTCGGCAGCCGGACCTGCATGTCCACCGCAACCGCCTTCACACCCGCCACGCGCTGCGCGGCTTTTTCTGCGGCCAGTTTTTCGGCGAAGCTCGGCGGATGGCCCGACAGCGTGACGACGCCGTTCGTCACCTCCACGCCGATATCCGTCGCGGTGACCGCGGGGTCCCATTCGAGTTCTTCCTCGACTTCCCGCTGCAGTTGTCTGTCGGTTTTCACCAGGTGTCTCCTCGCGACTAGCCCGTGCGACGGCGCGCCAGCCTGCCGTGTCAGTCGATGGTCAGCCGCTTGCGATCACCGGACGTCTTTTTCGGCAAGCTGAGCGACAGCACACCGTCCTTATACTCGGCTTTCGCGTTCGCCTCGTCGACCTCGCCGCCGAGCGAGAACGAGCGGCTGAAGGTCCCGGCGTAGCGCTCGCGGCGGATCACGCGCTCTCCTTCCTTTTCCTCCGTGTTGCGCTCGACCTTCGCGTTGATCGACACGACGCTCCCGTCGATCTGCACGTCAATGTCTTTCTTGTCCACGCCGGGCAGTTCAGCTTTCACCGAGTAAGCCGCGTCGCTTTCCGTCACGTCGATCTTCATCGACGCGAGTTCGGTCTCCTGGGTCGACAGCATCGACCGCATCGGCCGGAAGAAACCCTGGAACAGTTCCGACACAGGGTCCAGCGAAAGCGGATCAAAACGCGTCAGATTGCTCATTGCACTCTCCTTAGGATAAGCAGGCCACGACCGGGCCCAGTCGACCGAGCCGAGCTGGGCTCACCATGCCTTCAGCGTAGCGGGGCGCGCGGGCGCGTCGTTGATCCACGTCAAGCGCGTCCGCTCGACGGGTCACGCGGAGAACCTGAAGAACCCGCTATGCAGCAGCACGGGCTTGGCGCCAACCTCTTCGAGCAGTTGTCTGGCGGCCTGTTCGATCTGATAGCGGTGCGCGAGGAACGCCTGGACCAGATCGTCTTCCCGCAGCGAGCGTGCGCCGAAATGATCTTCGAGCGCCTCGGCCGTGATCGCGCATTGCACGGGCCGATCGTCGACGAGCGCCGGAAACGCCAGCACCAGATCCCGGGCGCAGTATTCGGGCATGCAGGATGGAAAGGAAATATGCATGGTGAGGCCCCCACGGGCATGAAGTGCCGCGACGTCTCCAGCTTAAACACGCAATTCACGGCGGATTTGACGTACGTCAAGGCGGCCGCGGCGGTGTCGGCACGAGGAGTCATTCGCCCGTGCGCGTCACGGAGTCCGCATCGGTGTCGCTGCGTCGCGCGGCGGCGTCGAGCGTCTGCCGCAACGCCTTCAGTTCGGCGTGCAGGCGTACGATTTCATCGTTCAGATGCTTGATATCCCGATGCATCTCACGCCGCAACGCCCTCTCTTCCTTGCCGATGAATGCGGCGGCGATGCTCGCGAAGACCAGAGACAACATGCCGTAGCCAAGCAGCACGACAAATGCAGCGAACACGCGCGATGCGGGCGTCGTCGGCGCGATGTCGCCATAGCCGACCGTAGCGCTGCTTTCGAACGCAAGCCACAGCCCTTCGGAGTAGGAATGCACGTGCGGTTCGAGCCAGTAAAAGCCGGCACCGGCCATCGCGAGCACGAGCGCGCCGGCGAGTAGCAGCCACATCAGACGGTTCGGCGTGACGAACTCGCGCAATGACAGCACGATACGCAACGCGACGACGCCCATGAACGACAGCCGCAGCAGCCATTCGACCGGCTGCCACGGCGGCGTGCCGAAACCGGTGCTGAGCGCCGCGCCCAACGCGATGAGCAGGTCGAGCCAGTTGTTTGCGAGCAGCGTCTTTGGCCGTCTGCTCAGATGGGCCAGCCAGGTGAACGACAACGCAAAGCCAGCGAACATGCCCAGGTACAGGGTACGCGACAGGATCAGTGCAAACGGAGTGGGCACCGTCAGTTCGATGTAGAACGCGGGGATCGCGCAGAAGCTCAGCGCGCACAGCCCCCAGCGCAGGCGGCGCCATGCCCGCACGGCGCGCGGGCCGTCGTGCGCGCTTGCACCGCCCAATCCGTAGCCGCCGGGGCCGTGGTCGATCATGTGGTCCGTCATCGCGCGAATGGCTTGCGGCCTGTCGGGTTTCGCGCGATACCGTCGTGGTGCGGCAAACGCACAGAGGCCGCGCGATCATCGTTGCAGGCTAACCGACGCGTGGCTGTCAGCCTTGATGCAGATCAGTGCTTGTGAAAAAGCCGTGCGCGTTTAGCGCTGTCAAAGCGGGTGCCATACGGTTTGAGCAACGCCGGCCGCGACACACAGCACGACGACCGCAAGCGGCGGCACCTTCCAGCGCAGCAACAGCAAAAAGCCGATGCACGCGACGGCGAAATCCGTCGCCGACAACACCGCGCTAGTCCATACCGGCGAATAGAGCGCGGCGGCCAGCAGGCCGACCACCGCGGCATTGACGCCGGCAAGCGCCGCCGCCATCGCCGCACGCGCGCGCAGCGCCTGCCACCACGGCAATGCGGCGAGCACGAGCAGCAGACCCGGCAGAAAGATGCCCACTGTCGCGAGCAGTGCGCCGCTCCAGTGTCTGGGTGGCAGCGCCATCATCCAGCCGAGAAACGCCGCGAACGTGAACAGCGGTCCGGGTACCGCCTGGGCCGCGCCATAGCCAGCCAGGAAGTCGTTGGGCGCGACCCATCCGGTCGCGACGGTTTCGCGCTGCAACAGCGGCAGCACCACGTGCCCGCCGCCGAACACGAGCGCGCCCGAGCGATAGAACGCGTCAAATACGCGCAAGCCTTGCGAGGTTCCGCTTGCCGCCCACAGCGGCAACGCGAACAGCAATGCGAAGAACACCACCAGCGCGGCGATGCCTGCCGTGCGCGACACCTGGAAATCGGCGGTCCGCAGCGCAATGGCGTGCGGCGCTTGCGTCCCCGTGGTCCGGCACAGCGCGACACCGAGCACGGCTCCGGCGCCGATCACGATCAGTTGGGCGTAGACGGTGCCAAGCACACTCAGCAATGCGAGCGATGCGAGCGCGATCGCCGCGCGGCGGCGGTCGGGACACAGACGCCGCGCCATGTCCCAAACGGCCTGCGCGACGACGGCCACCGCGACGAGTTTCAGCCCGTGGATCACACCCGTGCCGAACGCGCCGCCGAGGTCCGGCGCGATCGCGGCAAAGGCCAGCATCACGAGCACCGACGGCAGCGTGAAGCCGCACCAGGCGGCTAGGCCCCCGGCCCACCCGGCGCGCAGCAACCCGATCGAAAATCCCGCCTGGCTGCTCGCGGGGCCCGGCAGAAACTGGCACAGGCCGATCAGGTCGGTGAAGGCTTCGTCGTCGAGCCAGCGGCGCCGCTCGACGAACTCGCGCCGGAAGTAGCCGATATGAGCGATCGGGCCGCCGAAACTGGTCAGCCCGAGCTTCAGAAATGCGCTGAAAACCTCGATAACGCGGGTGAGCCGCGAGCGGCGCGGCGACGACAAATCAGTATCCATGGATGGGCGGGTCGAGCGATGCCGATTTAGCGAGGTGACGGAACCTCGGGTCGGCGACAGGGCCTCGTGTTTTGACGACGCACAGTATAGAGGTCTGCGGCGCGGCGCACGCGTGCCACGTACCATCGCCCCGGCTCGCCGCGCCCCGCCTACGACGCTTCGATCAACACCTTCAGCGCGCGCGTGCTCGACGCGCTGGAGAACGTGTCGTAAGCCGCAAGAATATCGTCGAGCCTGAACCGATGCGTGATCAGACGCGTCGGATCGATCCGCCCCGCCTTGACCGTCTTCATCAGCATCGGGGTACTGACGGTATCGACGAGACGCGTCGTGATCGCGATGTTGCGATCCCACAGCTGTTCCAGATGCAGATCGCACTTCACGCCGTGCACGCCGACGTTCGCGATCGTTCCGCCCGGCGCGACCAGTTGCTGGCAAAGCTCGAACGTCGGCGGAATGCCGACCGCTTCGATCACGCAGTCGGCGCCGACCGCTTCGGTCAGCTTCAGCACTTGCGCGACCGCATCGGTATGCGCGTTGTCGACGCACGCGGTCGCGCCGAAGCGGTGCGCGACCTCGAGCCGATTGTCATCGGGATCGATCATGATGATCTGCGCCGGCGAGTAGAACTGCGCGGTCAACAACGCCGCGAGCCCGATCGGCCCGGCGCCGACGATCGCCACCGTGCAGCCCGGCTGAACTTTGCCGTTGAGCACGCCGCATTCGAAGCCGGTCGGCAGAATGTCGGACAGCATCACGAGCGCCTCTTCGTCGAGGCCGGCCGGAATGCGGTACAAACTGCTTTGCGCATGCGGAATGCGCACGTATTCGGCCTGCGTGCCGTCGATCCGGTTACCGAGAATCCAGCCGCCCGTCGTGCAATGCGAATACATGCCGCGCCGGCAGTAGTCGCAGCGGCCGCACGAGGTGATGCACGAGATCAGCACGTGATCGCCGGCTGCGAGCCCGCTCACCGCGTCGCCGACCTGATGCAGGACACCGACGCCTTCGTGGCCGAGAATGCGGCCCGGCTCGCAGCTCGGCACGTCGCCTTTGAGAATGTGCAGATCGGTGCCGCAGATCGTCGTGCGGGTGACTTTGACGATTGCATCGGTGGGCGCCGCGAGTTCGGGGATCGGCCGTTCGTCGAGCGACTTTTTGCCCGGACCGTGATAGACGAGTGCTTTCATGACGGACTTCTCCTGTGGCCGGAATGAAACACGATGCGTGGCGGCAAAGGGGTTCTCGCGTCAAACCGGTCGAGTCATGCGTCGGCTAGCGGCGGCGGGTACGCCATGCGTCACGCGCTTACATCATGCGCCCCGGCGTCGCGGGCGGCTTGATCTGCGTCAAGCACCCGGGGTTCGACTGATTGCGGGCTGCTGCGTCCGAGCTACGAAAACAACGCCGACACGTCGATGTCGGCCATTTTTTCGAGTTCGTCGCGGCGGGTATCGCACGCTCGCCTGATCGTCGCGCCTGGGATGATCCACACGGCCAGCGAGATGAACGCGAGACTACCGAGCGCAATGAAGGCCGTCGGGTAACCGAAGCGGCTGGCGAGCCATCCGCCGAGCAATGGACTCAGGCAGCCGCCCGCCGCTTCCACGCTTTTCACCGCGCCCTGACCGAGGTTCACCCGCCCGCTGCCATGCAACAGGTGCACGACGAGAGCCGGTATCGCGACGCTTTGCAGCCCGGAGCCCAGACCGTCGAAGATTTGCACCGGCACGATCCCCCACTCGGCCGTGATCCACGCCGCGGTCAGGCCTCGCAGCGGCAGCGTGACCAGTGTCGCGAGGATGACCCACCAGAAACCCCAGCGACGGATCGCGCGGCTCGCGTAGACAGCGGCGCACAGCATCACGAGCTGGGAAATGATGATATTGGCCGCCGTGATCGCGCTGGCGTCGCTGTGGTGGGCCGCCGCCTGCGCAAGGCTGTAAAGCGGCAGCAGCGTGGAATTGCCGAGGCTGAAGGCGGCCAGCGCGAGCGCGAGCAACAGCAACGGGCGGCAGCGGATCAGCGCGCGTACGCTGTCCGCGCGCACCTCCGAGCGATCCTTGTCGTCCTCGTGCGCGAGGCCGCGCGCATAGTGCCGATGCACCGCGCGCGCGGGAATCAGCAACACGGAGACAATGCACGCGATGCCGAACGCCGCCCCGAGCGCGAACACCCAGACGATGCCGAGCCACCAGCCGATCGCGCCGGATAAAGCCGCCGCCACGATGTTGCCGGCGTGGTTCGCCACCTGGTTGCGGCCGTACTGCCGGTCGAAGTTTCTGCGGCCGCTCATGCCGAGCGTCAGTCCCATCAGCGCGGTGCCCATGACCGAGCCCGCTACTGCCGTTGCGATCTGCGAGAGCGCGATCGGCCAGTAGCCGCGCGAGAGCCAGATCACGCACGCGGCGGCGACCGTCAGCGCGCTTGCGGCAACCACCACCGCGCGCCGATGGTAAATGGCATCGACCAGCGCGCCAGCCGGAGCCGTCACGAGCACGCTGACGATGGCCCCCAACGTCAGCACGGTGCCGATCATGTCGGGGCTCCATCCATGCGCTTGCAGATAGATGCCGAGAAAGGGTCCCGCGCCTGCCTGCACATCGGCCGCGAAGAAGCTGACTGCCAGTAAGGGGGTGGTCGGTTTCGTGTTGTGTTCTTCCAGTTTTTGACGGGCGCGAACGATGGACTTCCATCGATCAGTCGTCCGTCCGGACATTGCGCAAGGCGATCAGCGCATATCTCGCCGGAGCATCGAGCGTGCCTGGGACTCAGTAGAAGCCCGTTGTCCATGGAGAGTAAGTGGCGTCGGATTGCTCAAGCTGACCGGCTCGGATGATCGCGCAAAAACCGAAGGCACTGCTATATCACGGCGCACGGTTTGCCGATAATGGAGGTTGCGGCAACGCATGCTTCGCAAGCAACTGCTGATGGCGCGCTTCGGTGGCCTCGTCGGCGGGGAACATGCATTCGATGCGCAGCTCCTGCGCGGCCACGTTTTGCGGTGTGCCCACGGTCGTGACCATCGAGAAATAGCGCAGCACCTCGCCGTCGCTGATGAAGCCGAGTGGAATCATCGGCAGCGTCGCGGGCGTCGTGGAAGAGCCATGATGCGTCTTCCAGTCGCGCGGCACATCGGGATACGCAAGCAGTTCATCGAGTAGACGTTTCGTGTGGGCACCGACGACATGACCCACCGATTCACGATACACGCGTTGCAGCAGGCTTCGCGCGACCTGCTCCCAATCGGCCACGAACGGACGCATGCCGAGCGGATCGAAGATCAGATGCAGCATGTTGCGCGGGCCTTCGCGAGCGGCCATGTCGATGAAGCAGTCGAAAAAGCGCGGCGCCGCGTCGTTGCTCATCAGCACGTTCCAGTCGCGGTCCATCACGAGCGCCGGAAACGGTTCATGCTGACGCACGACCCGTTCTAGCGCGCGAACCACGCCGTTCATCTCCTGCGCATTCCACGGTGCTTCCGAATAGACCGGTGCGTAACCGGCGGCAAGCAGCAGCGCATTGCGTTCGCGCAGTGGCACGTCGAGAGTTTGCGCAAGCGTCAACAGCGTGTCGCGGCCCGGCACGCTGCGCCCGCTTTCGATGAAGCTGATCTGCCGCTGCGAGAAGCCGGCTTCGAGCGACAGATCGAGCTGACTCACGCCGCGCACGTCACGCCAATAGCGCAACAGGCTACCGAGATCGCCCGGCTGCACTTTCGGATCGTGACTCGTGACGTTCATCGTATTGCCCTCCTGTTAATGGGGTGAAAAGAACTGCTTCAGCGCGTGGACGCGTGCCACGCGAATCCCGCCAACTGCGGTTCGAGCGGCGCGCCGTAGTGAAAGACTAGTGACGGCCGCGCGGCGCGCCAATTACATCGGATGTCATCGTCATCGGCCAATTGACGGCGGCTTCTTTCTGGCGACCCGCCTGGGCGCGGACTATGATGTTTGAGTTTGTTCCCCTCTTGTCCCGTTCACCACTGGAAAGGAAGAACATCATGCCCACGATGAAAGCAGTCGAAGTAAAGCAGGCCGGCGGCCCGCTCGAACTGGTCGAACGTGAAGTGCCCGAGGCGGGCGCCGGTCATGTGCGTATCAGGATTCAGGCTTGCGGCATCTGTCATAGCGATGTGATGACCAAGGACGGGCTGTGGCCGGGCCTCAATTATCCGCGCGTGCCCGGTCACGAGATCGCGGGCGTGATCGATTCGCTCGGTGCGGGTGTCGAGGGCTGGCAGCTCGGGCAGCGTGTCGGGGTCGGCTGGCACGGCGGCCATTGCGGCAAATGCGAACACTGCCGCCGCGGCGACTTCGTGCTGTGCAAGTTTGCGCTGATCCCCGGCATCAGCTACGACGGCGGCTACGCCGAATACATGGTAGCCCCGGTCGAAGCGCTCGCGCGCATTCCCGACGATCTGTCCGATGTCGATGCCGCGCCGCTGCTGTGCGCGGGCATCACGACCTTCAACGCGATACGCAATAGCGGCGCGCGCGCCGGCGACGTGGTAGCGATTCTCGGTATCGGCGGTCTCGGTCATCTCGGCGTGCAGTTCGCGCGCAAGATGGGCTTTCGCACGGTGGCGATCGCGCGCGGTCAGGACAAGGCCCCGCTCGCGCAGCAACTGGGCGCGCATCACTACATCGACAGCAAAACGGAAAACGTCGCCGAGAAGCTCCAGGCACTGGGCGGCGCGAAGCTGATCCTCGCCACGGTGACGAGCGGCAAAGCGATGACCGCCACGCTCGGCGGTCTCGGCCTGAACGGCAAGCTCGTGATGGTCGGCGTTTCCGAGGAGCCGATCGAAGTGCCGATCGTGCAGTTCATCATGGGACGCAACTCGGTGCAAGGCTGGCCCTCGGGCACCTCGGCCGATTCGCAGGACACGCTCGCGTTCAGCGCGCTCACCGGCGTCAAGCCGATGATCGAGGAGTATCCGCTCGCCGAGGCGGCGCAGGCCTACGACCGGATGCTGAGCGGTCACGCGCGTTTCAGGGTGGTGTTGAAGATGGTCTGAGTGGATACCTGGGACGCAGACGAAGAAAAAACGCGATTGCCGGCATCCCGGCAATCGCGCTCGATGACTACTCAAAGCTACCTTCAAACACTGCGTCGGCGTGGCAATTAACCACGCGCCGCAGTGGCTGGATCAAGCGAGATCGAAACGATCCAGATTCATCACCTTGACCCACGCGGCAATGAAGTCGCGCACGAACTTCTCCTTACCGTCCTCGCTCGCGTAGACCTCGCTCAAGGCGCGCAGCACCGAGTTCGAGCCGAACACCAGATCGACACGGGTACCCGTCCACTTGACCTCGCCGGTCTTCGCGTCGGCGCCTTCGAACGTTTCCGCGGCCTCCGACACCGGCGTCCATTCCGTACCCATATCGAGCAGGTTACGGAAGAAGTCGTTGGTCAGCGTTTCCGGTTTGTCCGTCAGCACGCCTTCCTTGCCACCGCCCACCTTCAGCACTCGCAGGCCGCCGATCAGCGCCGTCATCTCGGGTGCCGTCAACGTCAGCAGTTGCGCCTTGTCGATCAGCAGCTTCTCCGCCTCCACCGGGAACTTGCCGCCCAGATAGTTGCGGAAGCCGTCGCGGACCGGCTCGAGCGCGCCGACCGATTGGACGTCGGTCTGATCCTGCGACGCATCCATGCGACCCGGCGAGAACGGCACCGTCACCTGCTGCCCGGCGTTCTTCGCAGCCTGCTCGATGCCGGCACTCCCCGCCAGCACGATCAGGTCGGCGAGCGAAATCTTCTTGCCGCCGGACTGCGCACCGTTGAACTCGCTCTGGATGCCTTCGAGCACCTTCAGCACCTTCGCGAGCTCGGCAGGCTGGTTGACTGCCCAGTCCTTCTGCGGCGCGAGCCGGATGCGCGCGCCGTTGGCGCCGCCGCGCTTGTCCGAGCCGCGGAACGTCGAGGCCGAGGCCCACGCGGTCGTGACCAGTTGCGACACCGATAGTCCGGACGCGAGGATCTTCTGCTTCAGCGCCGCGACGTCCTTGTCATCGACGAGCGGGTGATCGACGGCCGGGATCGGGTCCTGCCACAGCAGTTCCTCGGCCGGCACTTCCGGGCCCAGATAGCGGGCGCGCGGACCCATGTCGCGGTGCGTGAGCTTGAACCATGCGCGCGCGAACGCGTCAGCGAACTCGTCCGGGTTGTTCATGAAGCGCCGCGAGATCTTTTCGTAGATCGGGTCGAGGCGGAGCGACAGGTCGGTCGTCAGCATCGTCGGCAGCAGTTTTTTCGACGGGTCGTGCGCGTGCGGGATCGTGGGCTCTGCGCCCTTCGCAACCCACTGATTCGCGCCGGCCGGGCTCTTGGTCAGCTCCCATTCGTGGCCGAACAGGTTTTGGAAATAGCCCATGCCCCACTGCGTCGGCGTCGAGGTCCACGTGACTTCGATACCGCTCGTGATCGTGTCGCCACCCTTGCCGGTGCCGAAGCTGTTGCGCCAGCCGAGCCCCATCTCTTCGAGACCGGCACCTTCCGGTTCCGGACCGACGTTCTCGGCGGGTCCCGCGCCGTGCGTCTTGCCGAATGTGTGGCCACCGGCGATCAGCGCGACCGTTTCCTCGTCGTTCATCGCCATGCGGGCGAACGTTTCGCGGATGTCGACCGCCGCCGCGAGCGGATCGGGATTGCCGTCCGGGCCTTCCGGGTTCACGTAGATCAGGCCCATCTGCACCGCGCCGAGCGGGTTTTCGAGGTTGCGTCCGGGCGGATCGGTGCGGCTCTTTTCGGTGCCGTGCAGTTCTTCGTCGGCGACCAGCACGCCTTCGTCGTCTTCCCTGCCGGCCGCGCCCTTGCCATAGCGCACATCGCCGCCGAGCCAGGTCTTTTCATTGCCCCAATAAACGTCCTGATCCGGTTCCCACGTGTCCTCGCGCCCGCCGCCGAAACCGAATGTCTTGAAACCCATCGTTTCGAGCGCGACGTTGCCGGTCAGGATCAGCAGATCGGCCCACGAAATTTTCTGGCCGTATTTCTGCTTGATCGGCCATAGCAGCCGGCGCGCCTTGTCGAGGCTCACGTTGTCCGGCCAGCTGTTGATCGGCGCGAAACGCTGCTGGCCGCGCCCTGCGCCGCCGCGGCCGTCGCCGATGCGGTAGGTGCCGGCGCTGTGCCATGCCATACGGATAAACAGCGGCCCGTAGTGGCCAAAGTCAGCGGGCCACCACGGCTGCGAATCGGTCATCAGCGCGGCGAGGTCTTTCTTGATCGCGTCGTAGTCGAGGCTCTTGAATGCCTCGGCATAGTTGAAGTCCTTGTCTAGCGGATTGGAGCGGTTCGAATGCTGGTTCAGCAGGTCGACGCGCAATTGCTTCGGCCACCAGTCTCGAATGGTTGTCCCGCCGCCGGCGGTGTGGATGAACGGGCACTTTGCTTCGTTTGACATGCGTTCTCTCCTTTGGAGGATGTCTCCGTTGTCGATCGGAGTCGGTGCAAAGCACTCTCTCCAATCCCATGCAAGGTACTTGTTATGCGTTTGTCATCCTGTCAGGCTTCCGTGGCAACTTGACGATCGAGGAACCCGACAGTCAGCCGAACGATTCGGCAGTGCACTCATGAAATCCAGGGTTGAAGGAAACGCAGCCGGAGTCCCTGACGGATAACTCCGCGGATGACTCCGGCCGACGCGCCACTCCTATTCGAATATAGGCGAGGGCAAACTTCAATAGAATTCGAATCCGGCAATGCCGGTAATAGATGACGACTATAGCGGGCAACAATCGCGCGGCGCGCTCCATTACTGTATGCCGATCGATCGTCGCTGCGTCGAAGCTTGAGCGCGCCCCGCTGTTTTGCGCCAGGCGCGGCCTACTGTGTGATAGGGTTTCGCGTTTCGTCCGCAACAAGATGGGCGCTGTTTTCTTTTCAGGCAAACGCTTCGGACAGCGCCTGAGCGGAGCAGAATGACGCCAACCGGCGTGCGCCCGAGGAGTCTCCCGAACCGTGTCCAAAGCCGTGCCGAAAGCTGCCCCGAACGCTGAGCTCGCCACCGTCCAGCCCGTCGAATCGCTCGTCGTGCCGGAACTGCTCGATGGCCGCGACGGCACCAACCGCGGCGCGGCGGAAAACTCCCAGCTATCGGCGCGCAACGACCTCGACGCCGTGCGCGCGTGGCTCTCCAATTACGCCGATACCAAGACTACCTTCGACAACTACCGCAAGGAAGCCGAGCGGCTGCTGCTATGGGCCGTCGTGCAGCTCGGCAAGCCGCTGTCGTCGCTCACGCACGAGGATCTGCTGCTGTTCAAGGCGTTCATCGCCGATCCGCAGCCGGCCGCGCGCTGGGTGTCGGCGAACGGCGGCAAGTACGCGCGCGGCGACGCGCGCTGGCGACCGTTCAACGGGCCGCTGTCGCCGGCCAGCCAGCGCCAGGCGCTGATCATCCTGAACGCGATGTTCACGTGGCTCGTCAACGCCGGCTATCTGCGCGGCAATCCGATGGCGCTGTTGCGACAGCGCGCGAAGCGCTCGGCGCCGCGCGTCACGCGCTATCTGTCGACGTCGCTGTGGGACGAAGTGAAGCTGTTCGTCGAGCAGCTGCCGCAAGATACCGATGCGCAGCGCGCGTACTACGCGCGCTGCCGCTGGCTGACCACGCTGTTCTATCTGCAAGGCATGCGCATTTCGGAGGTCGCCGGCGGGCAGATGGGCCAGTTCTTCAGAAGGCTCGGCGCCGACGGTCAGGACCAGTGGTGGCTCGAAACGCTCGGCAAGGGCGACAAGGAGCGGATCGTACCCGTGTCGGCCGAACTGGTTCAGGAACTGCGCAGCTACCGGACGCGAAATGGCCTCGCCGCGCTGCCGACCCGCGCCGAGGAAACCCCGCTCGTGCTGCCGTTCAAGGGTCGCAATCGCTGCCTGTCGCGCTCGGCGATTCACGACGCGATCAAAGGCATCTTCGCGGGCGCGGCGATGTGGTTACGCGCGCGCGGTCCCGAATTCGCCGATCGCGCCGACGAACTCGAGCGCGCGTCGGCGCACTGGCTGCGGCATACGGCGGGTTCGCATCAGGCGGACGGCGGCGTCGATCTGCGCACGATCCGCGACAATCTCGGCCACGTGTCGCTGAATACGACCAGCCTTTATCTGCACACCGAGGACGACGCGCGGCATACCGAGACCGTCAATCGGCACCGGATGAACTGGCACGACGCGAAGTCTGAAGAAGGCAATCCGGACGGCCATTAAGCGCGGATCGGGACCCCGGCTGCGCACGCGCAATGGCGCATGCGTTTTCGCCTGCGCGGTTCTCGCCTGCGCAATGACCAACGAATTTCCCCGATCGGCGATTCGCATCTCAAGATGCAAAATGCCCGGCCGTTAAAAGGGCGTCGCTCGACAATTAAACAAGACAAACCGGGGAATGAAGTTGAAAAAGATCACCAAGGCGCTGTTGGCGTCGGCTGCGTGCGCGAGCTTTCTCGCGGGCTGCGTGACCGGTGGGCAAGGCCAGCTCGTCAGCGCCCCGAACCGCCCTACCGAAGTGACCGCGACTGCGTATCAGCCGTTGCCCACCGATGTGTACGTCGCCAATGTGGTCGACCGCGACGTGGTATTTGTCGGCGGCGATACGTATATATGGGTCGCCGGACGGGACGGCGTCCGGCAGCGCCAGTTCTATGCGCATGGCGATCGTCGCGCGGAGGTTTTCCATCGCCGTGAGGAACTGCGTCGTGTGATGGCGAGCCATGACGGTCATCTGCCGGGGTATCCGGGTGACGCGCGTGCGCCGCTCGTGCGCCCAGCCGGTCCCGCGCCGGCGATGGCCGCGCACGGACAGCCGCCGCGCGCCCACAGGCACGCTCCCGGGCCGGTCAGGCCCCCGCACGCAACAGCCGCGCACCGACCGCCGCACCACGCCGACATACACACCGCCGGGCCGGTCAGGCCTGCGCGCTCGATGGCCGCGCACCAACCGCCGCGCCGAGCCGACATGAAAGTCGCTGGGCCGGTCAGGCCCGCGCCGGCACCATCGGGCAAGCGGGTGCCGAAAGAGCCGAGAAAGTCGTAACGTCGCCGCCATGCGCATGATCGCGTAAGCGGCAACACTGCGCGGGGAGAGACCGGCAGGCTGGCCTGCCTCCGCCCCGCGTCAGCGCCGCCAAGCCAAAAGCCGCTCCCAAAGCACCTCCGCACACCGCCCGGTGCCCCCAACTCCCCGCCATTCCCACCCCATTGCCCGCTAGAATTGCCGGCTTTGCCCGCGTCGGGCGCGCCGCAAGGCAAAATACGGGTTTTGCGCGCGCCGCACGCGCGGCCGGCCCGGTCGCGAAGCGTCCCGGACCGTCTGGCGGCCCGGCGGTTGCATGATCATCGCCCAGGGCTCGCGCCCCCGGCCGCGCGACGACCCGCAACATCACAGCCCCGCCCGGCCCGTCAGCTTCGCTGCCCGGCGCACGCGGCGCGGCGAGGACCGCTCGTCCTCAACAGAGCAGATCAGGAGCCTTTATGAGCGATTCGAACCCATCCTTCCTCGGCCGGATTTCGCTGGCCGTGGGCACGTTTTTCCGCATTCTCGGCAATGGCGAGTTCGCCGCCGACGTGCTGCGCCTGCGCAACGGCGAAAAGTTCGGCGCGGCCGCAGCGCCCGCCCCCGCCGCCGCGGCAACCCCGGCACCCGCCCCCACCCCGCAACCGAAGCCGCAACCCGCGCCGGTGCTGAAGGAGGCCACCCCCGACGCCGCGCTGCAACTGCTCGGCCTGCTGCAACGCGACGCGCGCTTCATCGATTTCGTCGAGGAAGACATCAAGGCCTATAGCGACGCCGACATCGGCGCAGCCGCGCGCCTCGTGCACGAAGGCTGCCGCGCGACGCTGCGTGAGCACTTCACGATCCGCCCGGTGCGCGACGAAGCCGAAGGCAGCCGCGTGACGCTGCCCGCGGGCTTCGACGCGAGCTCGGTGCGTCTGACCGGCAACGTGGTCGGCAGCGCGCCGTTTAGCGGCAGCATCAGCCATCGCGGCTGGCGCGTCGACGAGGTGCGTCTGCCGAAGCTCGCGGACGGCCATAACGCGAAGGTCATCGCACCGGCGGAGGTGGAGCTATGAGCGACGCACGCTATTCCATCGGCATCGACCTCGGCACCACGCACTGCGCGCTGTCCTACGTGGACACGCATGCGAGCGACGGCGAGAAAACCACCCAGGAGGTGCTGTCGATCGCCCAGCTGACGGGCCCCGGCGCAATCGACAGCCTGCCGCTGCTGCCGTCGTTCCTGTACCTGCCGCATCCCGACGAGCTGGCCTCCGGCGACCTGTACCTGCCGTGGACCGGCCAGCGCGAATTCGCAGTCGGTGAATTCGCGCGCAATCGCGGCGCCGGCACGCCGATCCGGCTCGTGTCGAGCGCGAAAAGCTGGCTGTGCCATCCGGGCGTCGACCGTCGCGCGGGCATTCTGCCGAATGACGCGCCGCCCGAAGTCACACGCGTGTCGCCGCTCGAAAGCTCGGTGCGCTATCTGACGCACCTGCGCGAAGCGTGGGATCACGCGCATCCGGACGCGCCGTTCGGCGAGCAGGACGTCACGGTGACGATCCCCGCGTCGTTCGACCCGGCCGCGCGCGAACTGACCGCGGAGGCGGCCGAGGCCGCCGGCTTCAAACGCATGACGCTGCTCGAAGAGCCGCAGGCCGCGCTCTATAGCTGGATCCAGAAGAGCAGCGGCCAGTGGCGCAAGCAGGTCAAGGTCGGCGACATCATTCTCGTCGTCGACGTCGGCGGCGGCACCACCGACCTGTCGCTGATCGCGGTGATCGAGCGCGACGGCAATCTCGAACTGCATCGCGTCGCGGTCGGCGATCACATCCTGCTCGGCGGCGACAACATGGACCTCGCACTTGCGCACGTGGTCGCGCGCAAGCTCGCCGCCCAGGGCACCCAGGCCGACGCGTGGCAGCTGCGCGCGCTGACCTACGCGTGCCGCGCGGCGAAGGAAACCCTGCTCAGCGACCCCGCCACCGACACCGTGCCGCTCGTCGTGCCGAGCCGCGGCTCGAAGCTGATCGGCGGCTCGATCCGCACCGAGCTGACGCGCGCTGAACTCACGCAGACGATCCTCGACGGCTTCTTCCCGCAGGTCGACAGCGCCGCGCGTCCGGTGAGCCGCGCGCGGGTGGGTTTGACGCAGCTCGGCCTGCCGTACGCGCAGGACGCGGGTATCACGCGGCATCTGGCAGCGTTCCTCGGCCGTCAGGTCGGCGCACTCGCCGAACTCGAAGGGCTCGGTGAAGCCGCCGCGAACGCGGCCGCGCAGAACGCGAGCTTCCTGCATCCGACCGCGGTGCTGTTCAACGGCGGCGTGTTCAAGTCGACGCTGCTGGTCGAGCGCATCATGAACACGCTGAACGGCTGGCTCGCGGCCGAAGGCGCGGCGAGCGCGCGTCTGCTCGAAGGCGCTGACCTCGATCTGGCGGTCGCGCGTGGCGCGGCTTACTACGGCTACGTGCGTCGCGGGCGCGGTGTGCGAATTCGCGGCGGCACCGCGCGCGCGTACTACATCGCGATCGAATCGGCGATGCCGGCCGTACCCGGCCTCGAGCCGCCGGTGCAGGCGCTGTGCGTCGCGCCGTTCGGCATGGAAGAAGGCACCGACGCGGAGCTGCCCGCGCAGGAGTTCGGGCTGGTCGTCGGCGAGCCCGTGCATTTCCGCTTCTTCGGCTCGTCGGTGCGTCGTCAGGATCAGGTCGGCACGCTGCTCGAATTCTGGGGCCCCGAGGAGTTGCAGGAGCTCGAGGAAATCCAGGCGACGCTGCCGGCGGCCGGCCGTACCGCCGGTGAAGTCGTGCCGGTGAAGCTGCACGCGCGCGTGACCGAAGCGGGCACGCTCGAACTCGAGGCGATCCCGCGCGGCTCCGACGAGCGCTGGAAAGTCGAATTCGACGTGCGCGGCAACCCGAACGCGTGATTGACATGAAGCGGTACAGCGTCGGCATCGATCTCGGCACCAGCAACACGGTGCTCGCGTACGCGGAAGCCGGATCGCAGCAGATCCGCGTGTTCGAGATCGAGCAGCTGGTGAGCCCCGGCGAGGTCGCCGCGCGGCCGCTGTTGCCGTCGGTGCGCTATCAGGCGGCCGACGGCGAGCTGAGCGCGGCCGATCTGCAGTTGCCGTGGTCCGCCGGTGCTCGGGCAGCGTCGGACCACGGCAAGGACACCGGGCAACCGGCCGTGGTCGGCCGGCTCGCGCGGCTGCTCGGCGCGCAGGTGCCGGGGCGGCTCGTCGCGAGCGCGAAAAGTTGGCTGTCGCACGCGTCGGTCGATCGCGTCGCGCCGATCCTGCCGTGGGGCGCGCCCGACGACGTGCGCAAAATCTCCCCGCTCGATGCGAGCGCGAGCTACCTCGCGCACGTGCGCGCCGCGTGGAACCAGCACTTTCCGAAGGCGCCGCTCGAACAGCAGGACGTCGTGCTGACGGTGCCCGCATCGTTCGACGAAGGCGCGCGCGCGCTGACCGTCGAAGCGGCACGGCTCGCGGGACTGCCGTCGCTGCGGCTGCTGGAAGAGCCGCAGGCCGCGTTCTACGACTGGCTGTTCCGGCATCGCGACACGCTTGCCGATGAGTTGTCCCAGACCCGGCTCGTGCTGATTTGCGACGTCGGCGGTGGCACCACGGACCTGACGCTGATCGAAGTCGGCCTGACCGACGACGGCGAGCCGCGCCTGACACGCGTCGGTGTCGGCAATCACCTGATGCTCGGCGGCGACAACATGGACCTCGCGCTCGCGCATCTGGTCGAGGCGCGGCTGTTGGGTGGTGCCGGTGGCGGCGCACAGCCACCGCAGCGGCTGTCGGCGGCGAGCCTGTCGCAGCTGGTCGAGCGATGCCGCGTCGCGAAGGAGCAGTTGCTCGGCGCGCAGGCGCCCGAGTCGGCGCCGGTCACATTGCTCGGCGCGGGCTCGAAGCTGATCGGCGGCGCGCGCACCACACAGGTCACGCGCGTCGAGGTCGAGCAGATCATCGTCGATGGATTCTTTCCGCGCGTGGCCGCCGATCAGCGACCGGGCCGCCCGCGCGGCGCGATCGTCGAATTCGGCCTGCCGTACTCGACCGATGCGGCGGTCACACGGCATGTCGCGGCCTTTCTCGAGCGTTTCGCCGCGCAGTCGCGCAAGGCCCTGGGCGCGGATTCCGGCGCGCCGGACGCATCCGGCACAGCCGCCCTGCCCGTTCCCGACACGCTGCTGCTCAACGGCGGCGTGTTCCGCGCCGACGCGCTGTCGCGACGTCTCGCCGACACGCTCGGCGGCTGGCGCGGCGCGCCGCTCCATGTGCTGCACAACGACAACCCCGACGTCGCGGTCGCGCGCGGCGCGGTCGCCTATACGCTCGCGCGCGCGGGATTCGCGCCGAAAATCGGCGGCGGTTCGCCGCGCAGCTATTTTCTGTTGCTCGACGAAACGCCTGCCGGCAAAGACGTCACCGAGCCGGACGCAGCGCCCGCGCAACGCGGCATCTGTCTGCTGCCGCGCGGCACCGAGGAAGGTCACGAGATTCTGATCGAGGATCGCACGTTCGCGCTGCGGCTCGGGCATCCGGTGCGCTTTCACCTGGTGTCGTCGAGCGCGGACACCGCGTATCAGCCTGGCGAGCTGGTCGACCTCGCGGGCGGCGACTTCGTGCGCCTGCCGCCGATCGCGACGATCGTCCAGCCACGCGACGGCCAGCGCGCCCGCGAAACCGCGGTGCGCATCGCGACGTCGCTGACCGAGGTCGGCACGCTCGACGTCCATTGCATCGAGCTGGACGATCCGTCGCAACGCTGGCTGCTCGAGTTCCAGCTGCGCCATGGCGACGCGCAAGTTGACCTATCCGCCGATGGCGCGCCGCAACGCCACCCCGCGCTCGATCGCGCGATCGAACTGATCGATCGTTGCTTCGGCGCCCGCGCGCATAACGTCGACCCGAAGGAAATCAAACGCCTGCGCGCGCAGCTCGAACATCTGCTCGGCCCGCGCGATGGCTGGAATAGCGCATTGCTGCGCGAACTGTTCGGCGCGCTGTGGGAACGCGCGCGGCGCCGGCGCCGCTCGGCCGATCACGAGCGGCTGTGGCTGAATCTGGCCGGCTATTGCGTGCGGCCCGGCTTCGGCTATCCGCTCGACGAATGGCGCGTCGAGCAACTGTGGACGCTGTTCGACGACGGCATTCAATACGTGACCGACAGCCAGGTGTGGTCCGAATGGTGGACGTTGTGGCGCCGCGCGGCCGGCGGTCTCGGCGAAGACGCGCAACTGCGTGTGCTCGACGCGATGGACTATCTGCAGAAGGCCGCGCAATCGCGTCACAAGCTGCCGTTCGATGTCGCGAAGACCGGCTTTGCCGATATGGTGCGCCTGTCCGCATCGCTCGAACGGATTCCGGCGGAACGCAAGATCGAACTCGGCGAGGCGGTGCTCACGCGCCTGAAAAAGCCCGCGGAAAACCATCAAAGCTGGTGGGCGGTCGGACGGATCGGCGCGCGCCAGCCGTTCTACGGCAGCGCGCACAGCGTCGTGCCGCCCGACGTCGCCGCGCAATGGCTCGACGCAATCCTCGCGCTCGACTGGAAGAAGGTCGACCCGGCCGCGTTCGCGGCCGTGCAGATCGCTCGCATGACCGGCGATCGCTCGCGCGACCTGGCCGACGAATTGCGCGCGAGCGTCGTGCGACGCCTCGAAGCGGCGAGCGCGCCGCGCGCCTGGATCACGATGGTCAGCGAAGTCGTCGCGCTCGATAACGCCGACGAAGGTCGCGTGTTCGGCGAATCGCTGCCGGTGGGGTTGAAGCTGATCGGCGGCTAGAGAGCGGCTAGACCGTTTGGCATGACGCGAAGCTCAGCACCGCTCGCGCCGCGTCCGGATTGCCACGATCCTCGAGGCTTTCCGCGAGCAGCGCGCGAAAGACCGGCAGTTCGTCCTTGCCGTATTTGAGGCCAAAATCGCACAGCACTTCGGCGATCGCCGCTTGCTGGCTGTCGGCGCCCAGCGTGCTCGAAATGTGCGAGCTGCCGCGCGCCAATTCGAGCAGGTAGGTCGAGCGGTAACGGTTCTTTTCGGCCTGTCGGCCGGATCTGGGTCCACGGGGCATCGTAATTTTTGTCTGCCATTGTCGAACCCGCTATCTATCAGCCGAAGCTTAAGGAAATCTTACGGACGAATGGCGCATGGCTTACTTGCCACCCGTCACATCGAGCCAGGTGCCGGTGATGAACGACCCGCATCCTCTGTCCGGTCAAAGCCCCAGACATGCCGCTCCAGCCGCAACGACCAGGCACGCGAGCCAGCGCCCGCCATTGACCGCTTCTCCAAGAAACACCCGCCCGATCAGCACCGCGAACACCACGCTGGTCTCGCGCAACGCCGACACCGCACCCATCGCGCCCGACTGCAGCGCCCAGATCACGATGCCATACGCCGCGATCGACACCAGGCCGCCGACGAGCGACGAGCCCACCGACAGCGGCTCGGCACGTACCGGTGTCCATAACGGCGTGAGGCCGCGAATTGCGACGAACAGCAACGGCATCAGCCAATAGGACATGAACATCCACGCGGTGTAGATCAGCGGCTGACCGTCGGACATTCTGACGCCGATGCCGTCGATCACGGTATAGAGCGCAATCGTCGCACCGGTCGTCAGCGCGCTCAGCACACCCGCGCGCGACACGTGCCGCCCCTGCAACGCGATCGCGATGATGCCGCCCGAGATCATCGCGATCCCGAGCGCGTGCAACGGGCCGATCGCTTCACGCGCGAACAGCGCCGCGCCGAGCGTGACGAGCAGCGGCGACGAGCCACGCGCGATCGGATACGCGAGCGCCAGGTCGTTGCGTCGATACGACCGCACGAGGCTCACGTTGTAGAAGATATGCACGAGCCCCGATGCGACGAGGTAGGGCCAGCAGGCGCTGGCTGGCAATGGGTTGACCAGCACGACGAGCGTGGAGACCGCCGCGATGGCGATGCTCATCCACGTCATGGACAGGAACCGGTCGCGGTTGCCGTGCAGCATCGCGTTCCAGCTCGCGTGAAGCATCGCGGCAAAAAGCACGATGCCACCGGTGTAACTAAGCATGGGGTTTTGGGCCGAGAGTGAGCGGGAATGGCATCAGTGGTACAGCAGGAAGGATATCTATCTTGTTGTCGCCCCTCAAACCAGATAAATTGGCCGCCTGCGTTAGAAATACTCTTGCAAATGAAACGGGTATTGCCTCCGCTCAATGCGTTACGGGCCTTCGAGGCCGCGGGCCGGCTCGGCAGCTTCAAGGAAGCCGCCGTGGAACTGCACGTGACTCACGGCGCGGTGAGCCAGCAGGTGCGTCTGCTCGAGGAATGGCTCGGCGCCTCGTTGTTCAAACGGCATCATCGGCGGGTGACGCTGACGGCGGCGGCGAAAGCCTATCTGGAGGAAATCGGCCCGCTGTTCGAACAGCTGTCGCAGGCAACCGCGCGATACGGTGTGCCCGAAACGCTGTCGCGGACGCTGTCCGTCAACGCACCCGCCACATTCACGTTGCGCTGGCTGGTGCCGAGACTGGCGACATTCCGCGCCGGGCATCCCGACGTGGAGGTGAAGGTGGAAACGTCGAACGGACCGCTGGAGAGTCTGAAAGAGAGTTACGACATCGTCATCCGGGGCGGCCCGGACACGTTCTATGGCTATTCGATGCGGCCATTCCTGTCGGAGGAGAGGCTGCCAGTCTGCAGTCCGGCGCTGTTGCAGCGAGTGCCGCTTCGATCGCCGGGCGACTTGCGGCAACACACGTTGCTGCACACCTCGAGTCTTCCGCGGCTTTGGCCCGACTGGCTGGCGAGCACGCAGCTTGCCGCGCTGAGGCCGGCCGCCACGTTGACCTTCGATCACTTCTATCTGACCTTGCAGGCCGCCATCGACGGCATCGGCGTCGCGATGGGACCGACCGCGCTGGTCTCCGACGATCTCGCCGCTGGCCGGCTCGTCGCACCGTTCGACGGTCCGCGTCTGCGGTCGCGCAGCTACTGCACTTACATTGCGGATGAGAAATCTGGCGATGAACTGGTCGTGCAGTTCCGTTCGTGGCTCGAGCGCGAGGGGATGAGTTCTTGAGCGTAGACGCAGGTCGTCTCACGGCAACGCGCACACAGGCGCTCGCCTGTGTGCACGCATTGCTTCAGCACGCGCCGCTCAATCCGGCACGTTCACCGCACCGTTCGTTGCGGAAATCGCATTGGCGCCCGGGCTCGCCGCGATCGCCGGCAGGTTGGCCGTGGTCAGCGCCGGTGCGGCTCCCGGCGTACCGCCGCGCGGTATCGTGTGAATCACCTGCGACGGCGGCAGCGGCGTGCCGTTCTTCAGATGAGCCCACATCAGGTTGAGCGCCTGAAGATTGTAGTAGTGCAACGGCACGAAACGCGTGTCGAAACCGGCGACGCCGAGGAACGCGTCAAAGTGCTGACCGTTCGTGACTTCGTAAAGCGCCAGCTTGCTCGCGCCGCCCTCGGCCACCTGGTTCAAGCCCAGATACGGCCGCGACGCGTGGTTGATCGGCACCAGCGCATCCGCGCGTCCTTGCACGATGATGGTCGGCTTGCCATGCAGGTTCGCATTTACGCGGATCGCATCGACGCTGGCATTCAGGAAACCATCGATCCACCGCGCGCGCAGGCATGCGGCGCCCGCGTAGCTCGCATCGGCGGTCGCAAGCCGATGATCGGCCGCGCCCGAGGTGCCCGCGTTGTAGATGAGGTTGATGCCGTTGGTCGGCGGCACGCCATTGCCGTTGCCGAACACCGTCAGCATCGGCGAGACCGCCGGCGTCACGCCGGCTGCGCCCGTCGGGCTGGTGGTGCCGAAGCTGAAGTCGCACAGGTTGTCGGACACACTGGCGCGGCCGTACGCATTCACATAGGTCACCGCGACGGCCGGCACTGCCTGCGAGTCCCACATCGGCGCTTGCAGCAGGTCCGAGTCGGTCTGATAGCCGTGCTGATGCAGCAGCGCGAGCGCATTGGTGGCCTGCGTCACCGTATCCGCTCCCGCGATCACGCCAGCCGCCGCGAGCGACGCGCAACGCGCGGTGCGCAGCGCGGTGGTGGTTGCGGTCGGCAGCGCGGTCAGATACGGCGCGCCGGCCGCGGCCGGCGCGAGCGCGGCGCACGGCTGCAGCAGGTTCGCGAGCGTCATGTAATCGGCGAGCGGTTCGCCGAACGCGCCGACCGGCACGCCGCCCTGCGCGACCGACACCTGCGGCGTAAGCCGCATGTTGATCTGCGGCTCGCCGACGACCACTGCCGTGATCAGCCCCGACGTGTCCTGCTCGGCTGCCGCGAGCGACGCGCCGCCGCCGTTGCTGACCGACGCGGCGATCGTCGTGATGCTGCCGCTCGCATAGCGCACCGTGCGCGTCGTGCCATTCAACGCGCCGAACGAATCGTTGAGCGCCCAATATGCGAACTGGATCGCCTGCAACGTGTTCTTGCCCCAGTCCTGCTCGGGGTTCTGTTGCGAGTGCGCATGCTTGAACGCATAGCGGTTCGGGAACTGCCCGTTGAACGTTGCCAGCGTGGTGCCGCCGAATTTCGCGGTGAAGAGGCTCGCCTTGCCCGCTGAGCTCGCATCCTGCAACGTGCCGTCGATCAGCGTCACGCGATTCGTCGACAGTTCATGCGCGCCGTTGCCGCTGCCCTTGTCGGTGTAGGCCACGGCGCAGCCGCGCTTCAAGCCCCACTCGCCGGCCGCCGAAATCGCGCCGTACACGCCGCGCGAACCGGACGACGTCGCGGTGACGATGCACGGCTGGTCTGGATTGAAGCTGGTGGGAATCTGCACGAGCAGGCTCACGTTCTGCGCACCGCTGCCGTCATCGGCATAGGCGAGGTATTCCTTGCCCGCGATCTTGCCTTCGCCCAGCGTGTCGTTGCCGTTCAGGTCGACGTTGGGACCCCAGAAGCGTCCATAGCCGCCGTTCGCCGTCATGTCGACGAGCGCCCGGTAGTTCGACCAGATCGCGAGACGCCGCAATTCGGCGGCCGTAGGTTGCGCGGCATTCGCGATGACCGGCGCGCTCGCCGACGCGAGGCCGGTCTTGCCGAGGCCCGCGGTCAGCAGATCATCGCTGTTGCCGTCATAAGATTTCGTCGTTACCGCGCTTTTGATGAAGCCTGGCAGAACGTTGCTTGGCGGCGGTGGTTGCAGCCCGTCGTCGTTGCTGCTGCCGCAGCCGGCCAGTACGATCGCGGAGGCCATCAGGGTCGCCGCGGTAGTGAGCCTCCAAGGGTTGTGCATGGCCGCCGGGATCTTTTTCGGTGTTGTCATCTTTTCTGTCTCCGTCATTTATACGACGTTGTATTGGCAACGGCACCGAACTTATTACCGACCCCGCTTCATCAGGTTCGCTAGAAAGAGATGCTTCGGATGCCGATGCATCGCTAGCGTGCATTGAGCTTTCGCCGGAGTCAATACACGCTCCTACCGACACATAACGAGCATCAGGATTCGCGCGAAACAGCCGGCCGGCTAGTCGGAATCGGCCATGCGGGTGAACCCGTCGTCGCTCCAGTCTTCGGAGCCCACACCGTGACGAACGAAGAAAACTCCGTGCGGATCGTAACGTTTCTTGATCGAAAGCAGACGCGCATAGTTGGCCCCCCAATACGCGGCTTGCCAGTTTTGCTGAAAATAGCTGCTCTCAGCGACATATGCGCCGTCTGCAGGTGCAAGCTTCCTGAGTTCGTCGATGGCCAGAGCGATCAGCTTCGTATCTCGCTGTGCCTTCGCAACGTCGGGCTCGTGACCGGTCAGTCCGTCGAATGCCGGTGGCCCCTCGCTCGCGAGGATGGCCAAGGCGAACGATTCCGCCACGACTGGATTGACGGGCGTTTGCAGGCCGGCGGCAATCACGTCGACAGGCGCGCCGGCGAGCCCTTTCTGAAAATGAAGTTCGACAGGCCAATAGCGCGTAGCGCCCATCAGCGCATCGACGAGTTCGGGTTGGCGCTCGCGCGTCAGCATTGCGGCGGGCAACCACAGCGAGTCGAAGCTGTGGATCACATGACCGGCCTCGGCGAGATTCTGGGTCCAGAAGAAATTGGCGTCTGGCGCGCCGGGCCGGTCATCGAAACGGACCAGGCCGGGCACGTACCGCGCGAGCGCCTTCCCGTCCCAGCGTATCCTCCCCGGACCGGCGACGATCGATGGCGCCGCCGTCATGGTCAGGTCGTCCTGCAATGCAATCCAGTCCCAGAACGGCTGCCACAGCGCGGCGACCTCTTCTTTGCCGAGTCCCTGAAAGCTCATGGCGATGCGCAGACGCTTGCCCGGCAGCAGCGTGACGAGTTCACCCCAGTGGCGATTGCATAGGCGATCGGCGTAAAGCGCGACGAACCGGCCTAGCAAGCGTTGGTACGCGATATCGGAGCGGGCCACGACTGCGCACGATACGAGGCCGAACACCTCCGGCAGTTCGTGCGTGCGCAACGTCAAACGGCTGACCACGCCGAAGGTGCCGCCGCCCCCGCCTTTCAAGGCCCAGAAAAGATCCGGTTCTCTTCGCGCGTTGACGACCCTGACCACACCGTCCGCAGTGACGACCTCCGCTTCGAGCAGTGAAGACGATGCAATGCCGAATTGTTTGGAGTGCGTTCCAAAACCTCCGCCTTGAATCAGTCCTGCGACGCCCACTGTTCCACAACCGCCGCCCTGTACATATCGACCCACACCGCCGGTAACGGCTTCGTAGGTATGCATCCAGATCGCCCCTGCCCCGACGCTTACCGCGGATCCGGGTGGAATGATCCCGTCACAACCGCTCGGAACGAAAGCATCGTGATTCCTGATCTCGTTCATCGCGCGTGTCCATATCATCAAGGAATCCGGTGCGTTCGAAGTGCCAAGATAGGAATGTCCTGCGCCGCGCACAACGACGCGAAGCTTGCGTTCACGCGCGAAGTTGACGGCCGCCGCCACATGTTCGACCTTTGTCGCCGCGACTACGTAGGCACTCGGTTCGGCTTTCCACGCGCCAACCCACTCGCAGGTCTGCGTCAAGACGGGACTGTCGCCGATGAAGTACGGATTCTTGAGTTCACGGAAGAGCGCAAGGCACTCGGCGTTGTCGGGCGATTCACGACAGGGCTCGAGTGGTGACTCCGGTCGGATCAGGTAGCCATCCACCTGCTGTTTCAGTCGCGCCCAGTCCGAAGGCGTGGGCCATCCCGGTTCACCCGGACGCACGCGTCGCGGGTTCTGCGCAGCGTGAGCGGCATCGAGCCGAAGCAACGGCCAGACAGAGGGAAACAGCGGGACAGCCGCAAGCCACCGGATCAGATCACGCCGCTTCACCGTGGCGCTCCTTCACCGCCTCGCTCGATGCAAGCGCTCAGGCGTCTCGTGGAAGCAGTTCGATTTCACCCTCGATCTCCACGGGAATGTTGAAGGGAAGCTCGGCCATCCCCACCGCGCTGCGAGCGTGAGCGCCGCGCTCCTCGCCAAAGACAGCCAGTATCAGTTCCGAGAAGCCGTTGATCACGGCAGGCTGCCGGTTGAACCCGGGTGCCGAATTGACCATCCCGAACACTCGCGTCCAACACGCGATGCGCTCCAGACTTCCGAGCTCGCGCTTCAGGCTGCCGAGAATAGCGAGGGCGGTGAGGCGAGCCGCCACGAACGCTTGCTCCTGCGAGACCTGACTACCCACCTTGCCAAGTGGCTCGGCCAGCGAGCCGTCCGCGTTGGTCGGTCCATGGCCCGAGATGCAAGCCCTGTTGCCGACTACCCGCACCCATGGAAAAGGAAGCGCCAATCCCGGAGGAAGCTGCAATGGCTCCGGTAGGACGTAGCCAAGCGCGTGCAAGCGATCTTCAATGGTCGACATGTTCAGACTCCGCGTGAATGCCCAACGGCCTTATTCGGGCGCGCGCCTCGATGATCACGCAGCAGCGTCGCTGCGTTGACAGCGCTTTCAGACGAGTACTTCCCTTACGTTCCACCCTGCTTGCGCATCTGCCCGATAGCGCGAGCACGTGCCGCCTCGGCCTCCCGGACGAGCCGGTACGCAACGTAATATTTGAAGACATTGCGCACGTACGTGGTGGGCTCGATGCCGATTTTCTCGGCGACCACGATTTCGACATTGTTGAACCACTTGTTCGGATCGAGACCGCGCGCCGCCGCCTCCTTGCGCATTTTGGCGATGTTTGCGGGTCCTGCGTTGTAGCTCGCGAATGCGAACAGCGAGCGGTCTCTTTCCGAGAAGTGGGCATCGGGAAAGTAACGGGCCATCAGCACGTCGAGATATTTTGCTCCCGCATGAACGTTGGACTCCGCCACCCTGATGTCGCCAACCGCAAGTTCCTTCCCCGTGGCTGGCATCAGCTGCATGATGCCGATGGCTCCCACGTGACTGCGCGCACTCTGGTTCAACTGCGATTCCTGATAGCCCTGAGCCGCAAGCAAGAGCGGATCGAAGCCGTATTGCGCGCCGTATTTTTCGAAGAGGCTAACCGTCTGTTTGAATCGCTTCAGCTCCGCTGACTCCGTATTGTTGGAGATCTGCTTGATGCGCTTCATTTCCTGCTGCAGACGGACTTCCGCGACACTCTGCTTTTTCACGTAATTCAGGTAGAAGTCGTTGATCGCGTCCTGCAGTTTGGGGCTTTTGAAGCGGACCGCCCAGCCGATGTAGCCTGCGTCGCGCACCGCCATGTCGTTGTGCACGACGATTCCCGGCAGTATCGGCGCCCATACCTTCGCCTTCCAGTCGTCCACGACGAGGATCTGGACCAGCCCGGCATTGAGCATCTCCATCGCGTCCTCGTCTTCGAGCGCGTCGGGCAGCGGTACGAGCTTCACGGGGGCTTTGCGTTCCCTGGCGAACCGTGCGTTCAACGCGTTCAGGCTCTCGTAATAGCTGCTGCTCGGTCGCACGTGGACCGTCTTGCCGCTCAGGTCGTCGAGCTTCGCGAGGGCTGGCGACTTCGGCCCGGTCACGACCACTTCGCGTACTGCTGTCCGGTCACGCGGCGACACGAAGTCGACCTGCTTCAGGCGGGCCTCCGTGACCGTCAGATTGCCTGCGGCGATGTCGCCCCGGCCCGCTATCAGCCCTGGGAGCAACTGGTCGCGCGTCGTCGGAATGATCACCAGCGTGAGTGGACGTTTGCCGAGCGTCGCCTGGTACTTCCTGTTCAGATAACGCTCGAAGTCCCGCATCAGGCCGGCGGTCAGCCCACGCTCGTGGCCTTGCTCATTCACATAGAGCGTTCGACTGTAGGGAACCAGTACGCGGATCAGACGCCGGTCGAGCATGGCGTCGAAATCCCCGGTGAACGGTTGATTGCCGAGATCGATACGACGCGCGGCGGGAGTCGAGGCCGGGGCAACTGGGGCTGCCGGAACGGGAACGGCCGACGAGGCGGCCGGCTGCGCGGCTGCAGTTTGGGCGGCGACGCACGTCGCAGCGCCGACGGTCATGCCTGAGCAGAACGCCGCGATGAACAGCAACGTTTGAATGATGCGCATCGTAAAAAGCCCTGCTGCCGCACCCGGCGACTGCGTCGACGTTCACTACGCGCTTCGATATTGCCACGATGGCAACGGTTGGAAATGGGACGTTGGTCCTATAAGCCGTGCCGCCGCCACGACTGAAGATAGAGCTACGCCATCGTCACACGATTTCGCCCATTATGCTTCGAGCGATACAACGCCCGGTCCGCGCTCGCGAAACCGTCCCGGTGCGCGGGCCGCGACAGCTCGCTGATGCGCGTAAGCGACGCGCCAATGCTGACCGTCACCACCCCGAGCGGCGACGCGCGATGTTCGATCGCGAGATCCGCCACGCCCTGGCGCAGCGTTTCGAGCGTGTCTTCGAGCTTCGAGCTCTGCGCTTCGAGCACCAGCAGTCCGAACTCCTCGCCGCCCATGCGCCCGACCACGAACTGCACGCTGTCGGCGGCGGCCTGCATCACCGAGGCGACCAGCCGCAGACAATGATCGCCGGCCTGATGGCCGTAGGTGTCGTTGTACTGCTTGAACCAGTCGACGTCGACGACCACCGAGCCCATCACGTCGCCGTCGCGCGCCTCCTTCCAGCGTCGCGCGATGGTTTCGAGCAGAAAGCGCCGGTTGTACAACTGCGTGAGCGGATCGATCGCGGTGGCTGTGCGCATTTTCAGATCGTTTTCGATCATCGCGCGCAGGTAGTGGAACACGCCGCGCTGGCCCGCATCGAGCTGGCCCGGTGCCGGGTCCATCGCGCACAGCGCGCCGACGATCTCGCCGTTCGGCGCGCGTAGCGCGATCGCTGCGTAAAAGCGCACGAACGGATGACGCTTGACCAGCATGCATTCGCCAAAGCGGCTGTCGTTGTGCGCATCCTCGATCACGAACAGATCGGCGTCGCGCACCGCGTAGTCGGCGAGCGAACGCGCGCGCGTGACGAGCGGCATCGCCATGCCGACCTCGGCGCGATAGTGCTGATACTCCTCGTCGAGCAGCACGATCGCGGTAATCGCCGCGCCGGTCACGCTCTTCAGAATCTCCGCCGCGTGCGTGAAACACTCGCGCATCACCTGGTCGTCGTGCAACAGCCACTCGATGACCGAAGACTCCACCTCGGGTTCGCCGCCGGCGGTCGAGTCGACTGGCATCCGGCTGGCGAGGCGGTCGATACTGTGAGCGAGTTGCACGGAAGGGTTCCAGAATGGGCTTAGCTTATGTCAACGGCATAGGCAGGCCAAACTTGAGCACAGAATGTGGGACCGCGCGCACGCGCCGGGGCGCATCCGGCGGCCCCAAAGAAAATGGGCCGGCTCTCGCGAGCCGGCCCATCGATCGATGCGACGTTCAGGTAGTCGGACGCGCCGCTTTATTCCTTGTCGCCCTTCACCTGCGGCAGCGCCGACGTTTCGTTCGACGACAGCAGACCCGCCTGCGAGTAAATGCGCAGCTTGTCGCGCGTGTCCTTGATGTCGAGGTTGCGCATCGTCAGCTGGCCGATGCGGTCGCGCGGCGAGAACGTCGAAGCGACCTTCTCCATCGACAGACGCTCGGGCTGATACGTGAGGTTCGGCGACTTCGTGCTGAGGATCGAGTAGTCGTTGCCGCGGCGCAGCTCGACGGTCACTTCGCCGGTGATCGCGCGCGCGACCCAGCGCTGCGCGGTTTCACGCAGCATGATCGCCTGCGGATCGAACCAGCGGCCCTGGTACAGCAGACGGCCGAGGCGGCGGCCGTTCTCGCGGAATTGCTCCATCGTGTCTTCGTTGTGGATACCGGTGACGAGACGCTCGTAAGCGATATTGAGCAGCGCGAGGCCCGGAGCTTCGTAGATGCCGCGGCTCTTCGCCTCGATGATGCGGTTCTCGATCTGGTCGCTCATGCCGAGACCATGACGGCCGCCGATACGGTTCGCTTCGAGCAGCAGTTCGACTGCGTTCGGGCACGTCTGGCCGTTCAGCGCGACCGGCTGGCCTTCCTCGAAGCGGATCGTCACTTCTTCCCTGGCGATCTGCACGTCGTCGCGCCAGAACGCGACGCCCATGATCGGGTTGACGATCTTGATGCCGGACTCGAGGCTTTCGAGATCTTTTGCTTCGTGCGTCGCGCCGAGCAGGTTCGAGTCGGTCGAATAGGCCTTTTCAGCGGACATCTTGTAGTCGAAGCCCGACTGGCGCATGAACTCGGACATTTCCGCGCGGCCGCCGAGTTCGTCGATGAACAGCTGGTCGAGCCACGGCTTGTAGATCTGCAGGTTCGGATTGACGAGCAGACCGTAGCGGTAGAAACGCTCGATGTCGTTGCCCTTGTACGTGCTGCCGTCACCCCAGATGTTGACGCCGTCTTCCTTCATCGCGGCAACCAGCATCGTGCCGGTCACGGCGCGGCCGATCGGCGTGGTGTTGAAGTAGGTGACGCCCGCCGTCGAGATATGGAACGCGCCGCACTGCAGCGCCGCGATGCCTTCCGCGACCAGTTGCGCGCGGCAGTCGATCAGGCGCGCGCCTTCGGCGCCATATTGCGTGGCGCGACGCGGGATCGAATCGTAATCGTCTTCGTCGGGCTGACCGAGGTTGGCCGTGTAGGCATACGGCACGGCGCCCTTCTTGCGCATCCAGTGCAGCGCGGCGCTGGTGTCGAGGCCGCCGGAAAACGCGATACCGACCTTCTGGCCGATCGGAAGACTTTCAAGGATTGTACTCATAAGCAGTAGCGTTAAACTCGACGTACGGGGAGATTTGGGGGTAACAGCTAGGTATCGGGCAAGCCTGGCGATCAGGCAAGTTACGCGGGAGTATACCGCGAACCGCCGTCCGGCCTTGGATTTTGCCGGTCGGCGCGGCCCTCCGCCGCGATCTCGGCGCGTCGAATTCCCGGATCAATTCACGCGTTATCAGCCGTAACGGGGAGCGATTTATGATCGTCTCGGGGTAGCATCGCGGGTTGCGTCAACGCACCGGCCGCGTCTCCCTTGCACCCCGTGCACCCCGTTCACTCCCCTTGCCTACCGCTCATGACCACGACCACTCCACGCCCCACGACGAACGCCTCGCTGATCACCAACGTGCGTCTCGCCGACGGCAAGCGCGTCGAGGTGTCGATGGTCGATGGCCGGATCGCCGCGCTCGGCGCCGCTCTGCCGCGCGAGCCCGGTGTGCCCGTCGAGGACGGCGGCGACGCGCTGCTGCTGCCAGGTTTCGTCGAAGGGCATACGCATCTGGACAAGACCAACTGGGGCTTGCGCTGGTATCGCAACGAAGTCGGACCGAAGCTGACCGACCGGATCGAAAACGAGCGCCGCTGGCGCGCCGAAAGCGGCCACGACGCGGGCGCGCAATCGCTCGCGCTCGCTCGCGCGTTCCTGGCGGCCGGCACGACGCGGGTGCGCACGCACGTCGATATCGACACCGACGCGGGCCTGCGCCATCTCGACGGCGTGCTGGCCACGCGCGACACGCTGCGCGACGTGCTCGACCTGCAGATCGTCGCGTTTCCGCAATCGGGTCTGCTCGGCCGGCCCGGCACCGACGCGCTGCTCGATCGCGCGCTGGCCGCGGGCGCCGACGTGCTCGGCGCGCTCGATCCCGCGCTGATCGACGGCGATCCGGTGAAGTCGCTCGATCTGACCTTCGCGCTCGCCGAGCGTCACCGCAAGCCGATCGACATTCATCTGCACGAGCCCGGCGAAATCGGCGCGTTCACGTTCGGTTTGCTGCTCGATCGCGTCGCCGCGCACGGCATGCAGGGGCAAGTAGTGGTCAGCCACGCGTTCTGTCTCGGCGCGCTGCCCGAGCGCGAACGCGATGCGCTGCTCGCGCGTATCGCCGAGCTGCGCGTCGCGCTGCTGACCACCGCGCCGCCGTCGGTGCCGGTGCCGCCGCTCACCGCTTGCCGCGCGCACGGCGTCACGCTGTTCGGCGGCAACGACGGGATTCGCGACACGTGGACGCCGTACGGCTCGCCCGACATGCTGGAACGGGCGATGCTGATCGCGATGCGCTACGGCCTGCGCCGCGACGACGATCTCGCGCTCGCGTTCGATTGCGTCAGCGGCGTCGCCGCGCGCGCCTGCGGATTCGAGGCTTACGGTTTGCAGCCGGGCGCGCGCGCCGATCTCGTGCTGGTCGACGCCGACACGCTCGCGCATGCGCTCGTCGCGCGGCCGGTGCGCAAGCTGGTGGTCGCCAACGGCCGCATCGTCGCGCGCGATGGCGCGCTGGTCGCGCGGTAGTTCAGGATGGGCGCGAACGCGGCCCCGCCGTGCGCAACAACAAAGACGTTTCTTGCACTCAGATGATCAATCTTTTTCAGGCCATGCAGGCCTTCGTCAAAGTCGCCGATGTCGGCAGCTTCGCGCAGGCCGCCGCGCAACTGAACGTGTCTACGTCGGTCGTCACGCGCCATGTGTCGAGCCTCGAACAGCATCTCGGCATTCGGCTGTTTCAACGCACCACGCGCAAGGTTGTGCTCACCGAGGCCGGGGCGCAATACGCGGACGGTTGCCGCGTGCTGCTGGCGGAACTGGAGGAAGTGGAATCGCGCGCGACCACGGCGTCGCGCGAAGTGGCCGGCGACCTGCGCATTGTCGCGCTCGGCAGTTTTTCGCTGTTCCGGCTGACGCCGCTGTTCGCCGAATATCAGGCGCGCTTTCCGCAGGTGAACCTGCGCGTCACGCTGACGGAAAAGCGCGTCGATCTGCTCGAAGGCGGCTTCGATGTCGGCATCGTGACCGAGCATATGATCCGCTCGGAGTCGCTGGTGGTACGGCGTCTGATCAACTCGCACGCGGTGCCGGTGGCCGCGGCCGCGTATCTGGCGCAGGCCGGTCGTCCGCAAACGCCGGCCGAGCTGGGGAGGCATCGGCTGATCGCCGCGCCGTTCGACACGACCGGCACGATGTGGATTTTCCGCAAGGGTGACGGCGACGCCGAAAGCGCGAGCGGGGGCGGCGACGACAGTGGCGAGAGCATCGCGATCGATGCGTCGTTCACGGTCAACAGCATGATCATGCAGAAGCAGGCCGCGCTCGGCGCGATGGGCATCGCGCTGCTGCCGCTCGAAATGGTCGAGGACGAATTGCGCGCCGGCACGCTGGTACGCGTGCTCGACGGCTATGCGGTGCTCAATGGCGACGTGGCCGTGTCGCTTGTGTACCCGAGCCGCGAGTTCGTGCCGCGCAAGGTGCGCGAGTTCATCGATCTCGCGGTCGGCTTCTTCAAGTGACGTTATCGGGTTGACGCTTCAAGGCCGCTCGCCGCGCGCGAGCCGCGCGTCGATGTCGTAGACGACCGGCATCAGATCCGCGACGCTGTCGATCACGTAATGCGCGCCCGCCGCCTTCAACCTATCGATCGCGGCGGTGCGGCGCGCGGCGAATTCGTCGGCCGGCAGCGCCTTCACCTCGGCCTCGCTCATGCCGAACGCGTTGCCGCTCACCGCGACGCCGACCGCCCACGTGCCGCCGTTGATGCCCTCTTCGATGCCGACCTCGGTGTCGTCGACCTTGATCGCCTCTTTCGCGCGCCATACGCCGAGTTGCGGCAGCGTCCGGTAGATCATATACGGGGACGGCCGCCCTTCCGGCGTATCGCCGGTGCACACGATGCTGTCCGGCGAGAAGCCCTGCGCGGCCGCGCCCGGCACGATTTCGTCGATGATCTCGCGGGTATAGCCGGTGGTCGTGCCGATGCGGATATCGTCGTGACGCAGTGCGCTCGCGACCTCGGCGACGCCAGGGATCACCGCGCTATAGCTCGCTGCGACCGCGATGTTCTTCGGCACGAACACGTCGTACACGGCGTCGATATCGGCGTCGGTCGGTGTATGGCCGTGACGCTCGGCCCAAGCCTGCGCGACGCGCGGCAGCGCCATCAGCGCCGCGATATGCGGCCGCTTCGCCATACCCATCGGGCCGCGTGCTTCGTCGATCGTGATCGGCACGCCGAACTGCTCGAAGGTCTCGACGAAGGCGCCCATCGGCGCGCGTGAACCGTAGTCGACCACCGTGCCGGCCCAATCGAAAATCACTGCCTTCACGTATTTCATCTGCTTGAATCCCCGGGAATCCTAAAATATTGGGTTTGCCGCCGCGGCTCAGGCCGCCTGCGCGAGCGCCTTGCGTTCGTCGAGCGCGGCGGGCGGCGGCGCCGCATGCGTGACGCCCATCATGCGCAGCGCTTGCGCGCAGGCTTCGACCACGCGACGCATCACGTGCTCGTCGACCAGACCGATGCAGCCGATGCGGAAACTGTCGACCACCGTCAGCTTGCCTGGATAGATGATGAAGCCCTGCTCCTTCATCAGTTCATAGAAGCGCGCGAATTCGAACGACGGATGCGCGGGCGAGAAAAACGTCACGATGATCGGCGAGCGCCAGTGCGCGCTGAGCAATGGCTCGAAGCCGAGCTCGTACATACCGGCGACCAGCACGTCGCGATTGTTCGCATAGCGCGCGAGCCGCGCCGGCTGGCCGCCCTCGAGCCTGAAAAGCCGCAGCGCCTCGAGGAACGCGGCCACCGTATGCGTGGGTGGCGTGAAGCGCCACTGGCCGGTGCGATTCATCACGTCCCATTGATCGTAGAGATCGAGCGCGAGCGAATGGCTGCGGCCCTTCGCTTCGCAGAGCGCGCTCTTGCGCGCGATCACGAAGCCGAAACCCGGCACGCCCTCGATGCACTTGTTCGCCGAGGACACGAACGCCTCGCACGCGATCTGCCGCACGTCGAGCGGCACCGCGCCGAAGGCGCTCATCGAATCGATCAGCAGCTTGCGGCCGTGCTTCGCGACCGCGGCGGCAATCTCTTCGAGCGGATTGAGGATGCCGGAGCTCGTTTCGCAATGGATCGCGACCACGTGCGTGATCGACGGATCGGCGGCCAGCATGCGCTCCACTTCGACACCGCGCGGCGGCAGGTAGTCGCCCTTGTCGAGCAGCGTGCAGGCGCGGCCGAGGTAGCCGAGCGTGGTCGCCGCGCGCTTGCCGTAAGCGCCGTTCGCGAGCACGAGCGCATGGCCGTCGCGCGGAATCAGGCTGCCGAGCATCGCTTCGACGCAGTAGCTGCCGCTGCCCTGCAGCGGCACGCAGTCGTAGTCGCCGGCGGTGTCGCCGGCGATTTCGAGCAGGCTCGCGCGCAACTGAGCGGTCATCGCGCGGAAGTCGCCGTCCCATGAGCCCCGGTCGCGCAGCATCGCCTGTTTCGTCGAGAGTGCCGTGGTCAGCGGACCCGGTGTCAGCAGGTAAGGCTCGCCGCCAGCCGGGGCCGCACAGGATGTCGTGCCACGGATGACCGATGTTGCCGCGGCCGCAACGCTCAATGCAGCGGCCGAACCGCCGATCGCGCTTTCCATGTCGGGTACTCCGATATCGCTATGTCGATACCTCACACGATATCGAAACGCCGACCATCGGTAAAATCGATATAATCGATGTAGGTATCGCAAAAACTTATCGGCGAGGCACACGTGCAGTACGCGCAATTGCGGGCGTTTCATGCGGTCGCTGAGCATGGCGGCTTTTCGAAAGCGGCACAGGCGTTGTCGTTGACGCAGCCAGCCGTGTCGGATCATGTCCGGCGGCTCGAACAGGATTACGGCGTCAAGCTGTTCGAGCGCGGGCCGCGCGGCGTGGAGACGACCGAACTCGGGCTGCGCCTGTTCAGCGTGACGCGGCATATGCTCAGCTGCGAGCGCGACGCGCGCCAGCTGCTCGAATCGGCGGGCGGACTGGAGTCGGGTTCGCTATCGCTCGCGGCCGATGCGCCCGATCTCGCCGTCGCGCTGATCGGCGCGTTTCGCCAGCGGCATCCGGGCATCGTCGTCACGCTGTCGATCGCCAATGCGGCCGAGTGCATGCAGCGTGTGCTGTCGAGCGCGGTCGACGCGGCGATTACGGCCGCGCCGCAGGTGCATAGCCGTTTGCAATCGCGCGTGTTGCGGCGCGATCCGCTGGTCGCGATGGTGCCGGCCAGCTATCCGGCCGCGAAGAAGCGCCGCCTCAGTTACGCGGAGCTCGTCGAACAGCCAATGATCTTCCGCGAGCCGCAATCGGTCACCCAACAACTGCTCGAAATCGAGCTCGTGCGCGAGTCGTTGCAGGTCGAACCGGTCATGTACGTGGATGGCCGCGAGGCGCTCGAGGAAGCGGTCGCGCAGGGAATCGGGGTTGGCGTGATCGCGCGCGCCGAGTTCAACGAGTCGCGGCGCATCCGGATGGTGCCGCTGGTCGACTGCCGAGTGCAGATGATCGAATCGCTGACGCGGCTCGCCGAGCGGCCGGGTTCGAATCTGCTCGACGCGTTTTTCGCGGTGGAATTGCCGGGAGCGGAAACCGAGTTCTCGGTCGGCGAGGTTCAACGCGCGTAGCTCGCGCGCCGTCGCTGCAACGAGCGGCGCGGCCGTCGTGCTACCGGCCGCGCCATCCGTTATCGCCCTCAATTTGAAAAGCGGGTTGCCAGAAGCGTTGGCAACCCGTCGGACTTAGCGCGAGCCGCCGCTCGCGATCAGGCTCTCGCCCGTCAACCAGCGCGAGTCGTCCGAAGCCAGGAACGTGACGACATCGGCGATATCGTCGGGCTGGCCGATACGGCCGAGCGGCGTCGTGCTGATCGCCCACGTTTCGAAGTCCGAGCCGATCACCCCGGCGGTGTGCGTACCTTCGGTCTCGACCATGCCCGGATTCACCGAATTCACGCGGATCTTGCGCGGACCGAGTTCCTTCGCGAGCACGCCGGTGATCGCATCGACCGCGCCCTT
This sequence comes from Paraburkholderia sp. JPY465, assembly GCF_050436725.1. NCBI lineage: Bacteria > Pseudomonadati > Pseudomonadota > Betaproteobacteria > Burkholderiales > Burkholderiaceae > Paraburkholderia > Paraburkholderia sp. JPY465. Next base: position 1,316,911 of record NZ_JBNDMT010000003.1, on the reverse strand, counting down.
GGTCCCCGAATAGACCGCGGTGGTCGCCGGTGTGATGCGGGTCACGACCGAGCTCACGTTGACGATGCTGCCGCCTTCGCCCAGATGTTTGGCCGCCGCCTGCGTCACCAGCAACAGACCCAGCACGTTCACATCGAAGTGCTTATGAAAATGCGCTTCGGTGATTTCTTCGAGCGTCGCGAATTCATAGACCCCCGAGTTGTTGACGAGAACGTCGAGCCGGCCATAGGTTTCGATCGCCGTATCGATGATGCCCTTCGCGTCCGCGGCCTTCGACACGTCGCCGCCAACCGCGACCGCCTTGCCGCCCGCCGCGGTGATATCGGCGACGACCTTGTCGGCGCCCGCGCGGCTCGACGCATAGTTCACCACGACCGACGCGCCTTGCGCCGCCAATGCCTTCGCAATCGCCGCACCGATGCCTTTCGATGCACCCGTTACAACCGCTACCTTGCCTGTGAGCTTGCTCATCATCGTGTCCTTTCAATGGTTCGCGCCGGCATGCCTCGCGAGAAGTCGCGAGGTCCACGCCGCTAAAAGCTGGAATGCAGTGGCGCTGTCACAAGTCGTAAATTTAGGCATCGCGCGAGATCGGATAAAGCGGCTCGAGGCGAATTGACACGCCGCTTCCGACGAACAATCGATTCGAAGCGGATTTGGTTGAATCTGTTTACGGGGGGCTTACGAAGATTTCGGGCGATACGCGATTTATTCGCTGCGCCTTTATTTCAATGCTTGCGCAGCAGCGCGATCTGCGCCGCCACGCTCGCAAGCACCGCGAGCGCACCGAGCGTATCGAGAATAATGGGCCACATGATCTCCCCCCTCTGCTATCCGCTGCCCTGACGTCATTTAAACGAACGCGCGCGCCGTTGATTGAACGGCGACGCCAGGCGGACAGATAAAGAACCCGCGACGAAAAGTCCTCGAGCCCCTACAGATAGAGTACTGCCGGCACGACGAACACGCCTGTGCCGCGCGGGCACCGGCAGGCGCAACGGCGCGCATAACGGTAGGACGAACGAAGAGATCATCGGCACGGCATCCATTGAAACGATGCCGGCAATTTTGCTGCGTCGCTGATCTGCATGCGCGAGCTGAATGTGTTGCCGCGCGCGGAAAAGGCGCTCGTGCGCCATCTGGCCGGAATCTGACGGTGCTGTTGCTATCATTCGTTGCCTTCGCGGAGCGCTCGTGCGGGAGCACAGAGCAGTAAACGGACACTCAGCCCGCGGCATTCCAACACCAATCCGATCGCCGACGCATCACACCTCTGAGGCATGCATGGAATTTCGCCAACTTCGCTACTTCATCGCGGTCGCCGAGGAGATGAACATCACGCGGGCGGCCAATCGTCTGCATATGACGCAGCCGCCGCTGTCGCGGCAGATCCAGCAAATCGAGGAAGACGTCGGCCTGCCGCTGTTCGAGCGAGGCTCGCGGCCGTTGCGGCTCACCGAAGCCGGCCGCATTTTCTACACCCAGGCGAAACGTCTGATCGATGAGGCCGACGAGCTCGCGCCGCTCACGCGCCGGCTCGCGCAACTCGCGGAGCGCATCGTGATCGGCTTCGTGCCGTCTACGCTATATGGCGCGCTGCCCGCGGTCATCCGCTCGTTTCGCGAGGCCGCGCCGCATATCGAGCTATCGCTGATCGAGATGTTCACGATCGAGCAGTTGGCCGCGCTCAAAGGCGGCCGCATCGACGTCGGCTTCGGGCGGCTGCGCTTCGACGACGCGCAACTCGCGCGCGAAGTGCTGGTCGAGGAACGGATGATCGCCGCGTTGCCGCAGGACCATCCGCTCGCGCGGCAGAAGAAGCCGCTGACGCTCGCCGCGCTCGCCGAGGAAACGCTGATCGTCTATCCGAGCACGCCGCGGCCGAGCTATGCGGACCAGCAGATCTCGGCGATGCACGACCAGGCGCTGGAGCCGAAGGCGATTCACGAAGTACGCGAGTTGCAAACCGCGCTCGGTCTGGTCGCCGCGCAGGTCGGCGTATGTCTGGTACCGGAAAGCGTCGAGGGCTTGCGCGCGCATGGCGTCGCGTACCGGCCGATTCCGTCGGCAAGCGCCGCGTCGCCGATCATCATGAGCCGGCGCCTGCAGGACGAATCGCCCGCGACGATGCTGATGTGCTCGCTCGCGCGGCAGTTGTTCAAGCGGGTTTGAGCGCCGCTTGCGCGGGCACGGCCCATCGTGCCGCCCTACTTCACATCGAAGCCATAGTCCCCATGCGTTCGATGCCCGTCCGGCGCCACCGCGATCCAATGCACGGTGTAGTGTCCGGCCGCGAGCGTCGGCAGCGGCAGCGTCATCACCGCGGGCTGCTGCGCATCCACCGATGACTTCCGTGTGCCGACCTGCTTGCCGCTCGCATCGGTCACGCTCAGCGAGCTGAACGCCGGTTCGAGCGGCCCGTCGAAGGTCAACTTGACCTGCGCGGGCGCGGCCACCGATGCGCCCGCGCCCGGCTCCTGCTTTTGCGGAAACACATGCGCGAGCGCCGCGCTCGCGAGCGTCAAGCCGGCGATCAGTGCCGCCACGCGCATCGCGTGATATTCGAAGCTGTTCATCATCGTTTTTCTCCTGCGTTGCTCATGGAAACAGTGGCTTGCCGAGCGTAGTCGGCGCAATGTCGTCGAAGAACAGATGCGCCTGCACCAGAATGCCGACGTGCGAGCCGCTCGCGCGGTTGATCGGAAGCTGCGCCTCGACGCCGAACTGTCCATAGCGATTGATCCAGATAAAGCCCGGATTGACCGTGCCGGTCGTCTGCCCCTGGCTGCGCGACAGTGGAATCTCGACGAGCGGGATCAGGTTCGCGAACGGCTGCGGCAGACCCGCGTCGTGCACGTGCTGCTGCAGATACGGCAGGCTGTACTGGACGGTGAAGCCGTAGTTGAACGCGTTCGGCTGACCCGCGCCGGTGTTGAGCGCGGGGGCCGCCTCGGCCGTGATCGCGACCGGGCGCAGATACGCGAGCGAATCGGGCAGATCGCCCATGCCCTTGCCGATGTAGACGGTCGGCGAGATCGTCGAGAAGTTGTCGGCGATCGCTCGACTGCCGGTGCCGCCGAGCTCCGCTGTGACGCCGATCGACGTCATCAGTTCGTGCGGCTCGTTCACGTACAGCAGGTACTTGAGGCCGACGCCGAAGTTGTTGAAGCCGGCCGCGCGCGGGTTGTTCTGCATCACGTACCCGCCGTCAATCGACACCGCCAGGCGCGGCGTGATCAGCTTGTCGTATTCGAAGCTGAACGTGTTGATGCTCTGGTCGCCGTTGTCGCCGGGCACGCGCTGATGGCCGTACTCGAAATTGGCTTCGTCGCCGACGCCGGGGTCGTCGACTGCGAGCGTCGACGGGAAGACGCGGTTGCCGGCGATCGCGTGCGCCTGCGCGATGGACGGCGCGGTGATCAGGCCTACGACGCCGCACGCGGCGTAAGCGGTGTAGGCGACATACGTGGCAGCCGCGATGAGCGGCGCCGCGCGCGGCGGACGGCCGTCGCGCGTTGCTGATGTGTGCATGAGTGCATCCTGTCTGATCGGTGATGACGAGGCCGGCGCGCGCCGTCGGACGGACGCGCGCGAGCAAGCGCGATGCACGTCGGCGCATCGCGTCGTAAGGGATTCGGATCAGGAAGCGGAAGGTGGTGCGCGGGGCTGCGCGAAGGTCAGCGGTTCGACACGGCGCACGCTGTCAAAGCGCGTCGCGGCCGTATGCTGGCGCGCGCGCACTGCGGCGACGAACAGCATGCCGACGCTCGGCATCACCGGAAGATGCGCGAGCAGGCTGCAATAGCCGCAGGCATCGCCGGACATCTGCGCGTGCTTGTCCGTGGGATTACCGGCGTCGGCGCTGTCGTCGGCATTGTCGGGCGGGTTGGCGGTGGTCTGGGTGGCCTCGGGCGTGCCGTCCTGCATTCGCATGCCCGGCATCGACACCATGTCGTCCATCGACGCCATCCGGCAATGCTCGCCCGTCATCGCGTCGGCGTGGCGGTGGGCGGCTAGCGTCTGCGAGATCGTCGGCGCGAGCGTCGTCAGCAGGATCGCGAGCAATCCCAGCCAGCTGCCGATCTTCCGATGCCGACGATTCAACATGCGCCCTGCGCCACGCCGCGAGTTGTGTTGTCCACTACTGCCAGACCGCGATTTGCGGCAAATTATGCCATGTACGTCATTATTCTTCGGCCGCGGCCGGCGGGCTCCGTCGAGCGCCGTGCGCCCGGTCAATAGAACGAACCGTCACGGCAAAGCCGCCCCGCACAGGCGACAATGCCTGCTCCCGGCTTCAGGCACGGAGTCTTCATGAAAGCGCACCGTCCGCGTCCTCCGCACTTTCCCGCCGAACTGACGCGCGCGGAATGGCGCGAGCACCTGCTGCCCTACTTCATCACGGCGCTGCTGGTCGCATTCGCGATCGTGCTGATCGTCTGGATCGCCAATCCGGCGCCGCCGCGCACGATCGCGATCAGCGCCGGTCCGCGCGACAGCTCGTTCGTCGTCACCGCGAACCAGTACCGCAAGATCCTCGCGCGCAACGGCATCCGCCTGAACGTGCTCGAATCCGATGGTTCCGTGCAGAACCTGCAGCGGCTGCTGGACCCGAAGCAGCACGTCGATATCGCGTTCGTGCAAGGCGGAGTGGCCCAAGGGCTGGATACGTCGTCGCTGGTGTCGCTCGGCAGCGTGTTCTATGTGCCGATCGTCGTGTTCTATCGTGGCGCGGCGCTCACGCAACTGGCGCAGCTCGAAGGCAAGCGGATCGCGATTGGCCGCGAAGGCAGCGGCACGCGGCTGCTCGCGCTGCAACTGCTCGCGGCGAACGGCATCGAGTCCGGCGGCGCGACGACGCTGGTGCCGAGCGACGGCCTGCAGGCCGCCACTCAGCTGGTCTCCGGCGAGGTCGACGCGGCGCTGCTGAGCGGCGATTCGGCAACGCGCGGCCTGATGCTGCGACTGTTGCGCGTACCCGGCATTTCGGTGATGAATTTCGACGAAGCCAGCGCCTATACGCGCGTGTTTCCGTTTCTCGACCAGATCGACCTGCCGCCCGGCGTGCTCGATCTGAAGCGGCGCATTCCGCCCGAGACCGTCCACCTGATCAGCCCGACGGTCGAACTCGTCGCGCGCAGCACGCTGCATCCGGCGATTTCGGATCTGCTGATCGAAGCGGCGCAGGAAGTGCATGGCGCCGCGGGCCTGTTGCAGCACGCCGGCCAGTTCCCGACGCCGGTCGAGCACGAATACCGGATCAGCGAAGATGCGCAGCGCTATTACCGGACCGGCAAGGGCTTTTTGTATCGGACGCTGCCATTCTGGCTCGCGAGCATCGGCGATCGCACACTGGTCCTTTTGTTGCCGGTCGCCGTGCTGCTGCTGCCCGCGATGCGGGTGATTCCGGCGCTGTACCGGTGGCGGGTGCGCTCACGCATCTATCGCTATTACGGTTCGCTGATCGCGATCGAGCGGCACGCGCTCGCCGGCGCAACCGACGAGGAGCGCACACAGCTACTGGGGCAACTGGACGAGATCGAGGCGGCGCTGAACCACCTGCGCATGCCGCTAGCGTATGCGGATGCGTTTTATGTGCTGCGGGAGCATGTGGGATTCGTGCGCAGCCGGCTGACGGCTGCGCCACCCGTCATGGCCTCGTGAGCGAGGCCGCGACGGGCGATGCCAGAGTTAGGCCTGGGAGGGAGTGGAAGCTTGGGATTCGGATTGTGCGCTGGTTTGCGTCGGGGTGTCCGCGCTGCCGGCGGCATTCGCCGCTACGGCTTCCGGTGCTGCGGCAGCGGCATCCGCTTGCGGAACCGCCTGTTGCGCGACTGGCGCTACCGCTGCTTCGGCCTGCGGCTCGTCGGCGGTCGCCGTCTCGGACGGTGACGATGTACCGGCACCCGTCTGTGCATTCGCGCTTGCCGTCGCCGCGGCGGCCTTCTGCGCGCCCTTCGCCGCGCGATGCGCGAGCAGGCGCTGCGCACCGGCCGCTTCTTGCGCCGTCACCTTGCCGGCTTCGACACCCGCCAGATCGACGCGCGCGGCGCCTTCGACGAGGCTCTTCCAGTAGCGCCCGCCACGGCACCACGTCTTGATCGCGTCGCGCAGTTCGGCTTCGGTCAGCGACAGCTCCTTCGCGTGCTCGACGAGGTCTTCGAAAACGCCGATCTTCAGCGGCAGCTTCGGTGCCGGATTCTTCGGGAAAGCGATCGGGAAGCGCTTTTGCAGACGACCGATCGAGCGCACCACCGGGTCCACCGGCTTGGCGTCCGCCGCCGCAGTCCTGGCGGGCCCGGCGCCCTCGGGTGCGGCGTGATGGGCGGGCTGCGGGCGGCCGGGTCGCGTGCCCGGCTTGCCGTCCGGCCGACCACCGGCCTTCGCGGCCGGCTTCCCACCGGGCCGGCCACCGGGTTTCGTGCCCGGATTGGCGCCACGCTCGGCGTTAGATCCAGGATGTGCCCCAGGATTTGAAGCGGGCTTGCCGGCGGACTTCGAAGCGGGGCGCGCAGCCGATTTGCGATCGGGCTTGCCGGCGCCCTCGGCGGCGGCTCGCGCCGCGGCCAGTTGCTTCTTCAGTTCAGCGAGTTGTTCGAAACCCATAGTGCACAACCAATCTGTCGATCTGTAAAAATGAGATTGTAGCAGCGTGCGCCTATATGCTTGTGACAACCGCTAGCCGCAATGACGATCGTTAATTCGCGGCCGTGACGGGCGCATCGGCGGCGGGCGCGTGCAGCCCGGTGACCGACACCCGCAAGCCCGGCGCGCCGACGTTGTTGCGCAGCGACAACCCTAGCTGATGCCGCTCGGCGATCCGCGCGACGATCGCGAGACCGAGCCCGCTGCCCTCGCCCTTCGACTCCTCGCCGCGATAGAAACGGTCAAACACGCGTTCGAGCTCCGCCTCCGGAATTCCTGAGCCGCTGTCGACGACCTCGAAGCCAACCTGCTCGCCCGTGCGCCGCAGCACCACGTCGACACGGCCGCCCCGCGGCGTATGACGAATCGCGTTGTTGATCAGATTCCCCAACAACACGCTGATACTGTGCGGCTCGGCGAGCACGGTGTAGGCGTCGTTCGGCGTGCGCGCCTGTTCGCATTCGAGGCCGAGATCGATCTCGCGCAGCTCCGCGAGCACCGAACAATCGCTGACTGCCTGCTCGCCGATGCGGCGCAAGCTCACCGGCACCGTCGAGGTGACCGGCTGTGCATCTTCGCGCGCGAGCGTCAGTAGTTGCTGCACGAGGTGGATGATCCGGTTCACCCGATTTTCGACACGCTCGAGCGTCTGCCCCTCGCCCTTCAGCGAGCCATCGCGCGACGCCGCCTGCAGTTGCAGCTTCAGCGCCGCGAGCGGCGAGCGCAGCTCGTGCGCGGCATCGGCGATGAACGTGCGCTGCGCCTGCGACGCCGTATGCAGCCGTTGCAGCAGATCGTTCAGCGCTTCGACGAGCGGCCGGATTTCGACCGGCACGTTGCCGTCGAGGCGCAGCGGTTCGAGCGAATCGATCGAACGCGTCGCGAGCGCGCGCGACAGCGCGCCGATCGGCGCGAGCCCGCGCGCGACTACCAGCAGCACGAGCGCGATCGTCACCGGCAGCAGCACGCCGAGCGGCCACAGCGTGTGCAGCGCAAGATGCAACGCGAGGTCCTCGCGCACCGAGACGGGCTGCGCGACCTGCACGTAGCGGTCTGGCTGCGCGACGCCGAAGATGCGCCAGTGGTACTCACCGCGCGGCACCGTGTGGAAGCCCGGCGCCAGACGCTCGAACATCGGCGCCTGCGCGGAGTGATAGATGAGCGTGCCGCTCTTGTCCCAGATCTCGATGACGATGCGGTCGTCGGCGAGATCGCCGAGGTCGGGGGGGCGACGCTCGCGCAGGCCCGCGCCGCTCAGCGACGACGGCAGCGACAGCGCGACGGTGCGCAGTTCGTAGTCGAACAGCTCGCTCGCCTCGCGCCGCGCGGTATGGAAGATCGCGAAAGCCGCGACCATCGACGCCGCCGCCATGCCGAAGATCAGCCAGCCGAGCAGCCAGCGGCGAATCGACCTCATCCGCACCTCTTCAGGCGGTAGCCGACCCCGCGCACGGTCACGATCTGGTCCGCGCCGATCTTGCGCCGCAGACTGTGCACATGCACTTCGATCGTGTTGCTGCCGACTTCCTCGCCCCAGCCGTACAGCTTTTCTTCGAGCTCGGCCTTCGTGAACACGCGGGTCGGCTCTTCGATCAGCGCCTGCAGCAGCGCGAATTCGCGCGGCACCAGCGCCAGCGGCACGCCTTCCTTGGTGACTTCATGCGCGGCGGGGTCGAGCGTCAGTTCGCCGTGGCTGTAGACCGGCTGCTTCTGGCCGGTGCGCCGACGCAGCAGCGCGCGAATGCGCGCGGCCAGTTCGTCGAGATCGAACGGCTTGATCAGGTAGTCGTCGGCGCCGGCGTCGAGACCGCGGATGCGTTCGTCGATCGCGTCGCGCGCGGTCAGGATGATGACCGGCGCCGCGCCGCCGTTGCGGCGATATGCGTTCAGCACGTCGATGCCGTCTTTTTTCGGCAGGCCGAGGTCGAGCAGCACGAGGTCGTACACGCCGTTATCGAGCGACAGTTCCGCCGCACGGCCGTCCTCGGCCCAGTCGATCGCGTAGCCGGCGCGGCGCATCGCGCCCAGCACCGATTCCGCGATCATGTCGTCGTCTTCGACCAGTAGCAGGCGCATGGCCTCTCCCCTCGTTCGTGCGGTTTTGGCCTCGGTATTATCGGCCGCGGCAGCTTAACGAACGCTTACGGGTTCTGAGGACGCGTCGAGCGGTTATCCGGGCTTTTTGCGTTTCGCGAAGCATGACGCTACGCAAGCACATCCGCGAACCCGCCGACTCGCGCGCCGAGCGCGCGGATCGCGGCGGCCACCTTTGGCGACAACAGCGCCTGCAACTCGTCGGCATGCCGGTAGTCGTGCATGCCCTCGCTCAGCGCGTCGCCGGCCAGCGCCGGATGACAGTAGATTTCGCCGACGCCATGCGGCAGATTCGCGAGTGCGGCGAGCCAGGTCGCCTCGTCCATCCGTCCGCTCGCCGCGATGCCGACCACGTAGTCGTTGTGCGCGATCCCCGCGCGCTCGAGCCGCGTCTTCACGTGCGCGATCCACGGCCGCAGCCACAGCGGCGCGTTCGCTTCGAACGGCAGACGCATCGCCGTCATGCCGTAGTCGCGGCCGATGTCGAGGATCAGGCCGAGCACGGTCGGATGCAGATGAAAATGCTTGTGCGTGTTCACGTGGTCGAGCGTGAGGCCGGTCGCGGCGAAGGCTTCGAATTGCGCGCGGATTTCGTACGCGAGTTGCCGGCGCACGTGCGGCAGAAAGAAGAAGCGCACACCGTCGCGCACCATGTTGCTGCTGAAGCGGCCGTTCTCGTCGAGCAGCGCGGCGACCTGCTCGCGCGGCGCCAGCGCGGCGCCGTCGGCCAGCACCAGATGCAGGCCCACCCGTAGTTCCGGGAGCGTATGCGCGCGCGCAACCGCGTCTTTGGCGGCCGGCGCGCCGACCATCAGACTCGTCGCGCGCAGCACGCCGTTGCGGTGCGCGCGCTCGACCGCGAGATTGACGCGCTGATGCAGGCCAAAATCGTCGGCGGTGATGATCAGTCCGCGCGGCTGGGCCGGCTTGCCGCGCGCTATCACGTAAGGCTGTCCAGCCGACCGCTGCGCTCGGCGGACGGCGTGCCGAGCTGCATGCGCTCGCCGCGCCACACGACGTGCGAACCGAACGCGCTGACGAGCCACTGGAGCGCGAGCAGCGTATCGCGCAACGGCACCAGCGGCAGATCGCGCCAGAACGTGCGCGCACGGCGCGCCGCACGCCAATGCAGCAGCAGGCGCGCGCCAACGCAAAGCGCGGTGGCCGACGCGCTCGCGACCACCGCCGCGAACGGCGCGTGAGCACACGATGCGAACGACACGGTCAGCCCGGCGCCCGTCAACATCCACGGCGTGGGGAAGGTGATCAGCAGCGACACGAAACCCGGCGGATTGACCGAGCGGATCGTGCGCAGCCAGCGCGTTTCGCGCTGCCACAGCGCCGCGAAGGTCGGCTCGATCACGTCGGTGGCGACCATCACGCGCGACAGCACCGTTTGCAGACCGAGTGCGCGCACGTGCTCGGCGAGCCAGTAGTCGTCGGCGAGGCAGTTTTTCAGCGCCTCGAAGCCGCCGATGCGCTCCAGCGTCGCGCGCCGCAACGCGAGGGTCGCGCCGAAACCGAAGCGCCGCGAGCCCATCGCGTGCGCGACTCGCACCGACGGCGCGAACCACTCGTTGATGAACAGCGCACCGACGCGCGGCCAGAAGCCGCCGACGCCGCGCGCGACGTACAGGCACGTAACCACGCCGACGCTCGGGTCCGCGAGAGGCGCGGCGACGCTGTCGAGATAGTCGGAGTCGACCGCGATGTCGCTGTCGGCGATCACGATCACGTCGTGGCGAGCACGTGCGGCCATGTTGATCAGGTTGCTGACTTTCAGATTGCTGCCGTGTACGCGCGTGTCGATAGCGAGTTCGATGTCGCACTTCGGATAGGCGGCCTGCAAACGGCGCACCACTGCGATGGCGGGATCGTGCGGCGACGAGACGCCGAGCACCAGCTGAAAATGCTGATGCCGCTGCTCGCAGAAGGTTCGCAGATTCTCGTACAGACGCGGCTCGGCGCCGCACAGCGGCTTCAGCACGCTGACACCGACCTGCGCGAACGGCCCGCATGGGTCATCGGGTGAACCCATTAGCGAACGGCTGAGCGCGCGATTGACTGCCCTGCCGCCATGATGGTTCGATTTATGCCGCGCGGTGAAAAACGGCATGGCGAGCGCGGCGGCTACCGTGTAGATCGAAGCGCTAACGCAGCCGGCTAACAGAAGCCATTGACATGCAATCAACGCGTGGGCCGCCATTGTGTGTCGTCCGTATCCGTCAGTGCTCGGCCAGCACGAACGGTTGCCCCGTTAGCCGCAGATGAAGCACGACGAGCCACCGGCGTGGACAGTTGGCTGAGATCACGGCCGGCCACGCGCCGCGAGCAGCGCGAATCGCGTAGTCGCGCCGCACCGCGAACTCGAACGCGACCTCGGAGAATTCGCGCGCGATCACGACGCCGCCGATGATCAGCGCGAGCGCGAACAGCCTGAACGATGCCGAGGCGAAAAAAGCGTCGGAGACCGGCAGTACAGGCAGCGCGATGCACAGCAGCGCTTCGGTGCCTGCGGCGGTCAGAGACGCGACTAGCAAATGGGCTCGTAGCATGTCGATGGTGACTCGCTTCATAACGTGCCTCGTGCGGGGCCTTGCAGCCTGACCAGATGCTGGCATTGGGCGGGACTCGTCGATACGTCCATTGACGCTATCGACCAGCATAAAGAATGCCTCGCGCGTCACTCCATCGAAGTCCTTACGATCAGATTGCGATGGTCTGACGACAACTTGGTCTCGCACATGCATCACGATCTGCGACGACCATTTTATAGCGCGTCGATGGTATCGATTCAAGCTGAAGGAAACCTTAAGCATCCGCATGGCATAAAGCGGCTAACGAACGGCGTGGTTACACTTCGGAACACCGCGGATTGTTCGTATAGACGGATCAATGTCGCTTGCATAAAAATGCAGGACCTTATGCAATAAATCCACACCTTGGAATATTTGCCTCATGCGCTTACTCCTCGTAGAAGACGACGAGCTCATCGGCTGCGGTGTCGAAGCGGGCCTTCGCCAGGCCGGCTTCACGGTCGACTGGGCCCGCGACGGCCACAAGGCCGGCCTCGCGCTCGACACGACTCAATATGCATTGGTGGTACTCGACCTCGGCCTGCCGCGCGTGAGCGGCACCGAGTTGCTCAAACGCATGCGCGACGCCGGCAATGACGTGCCGGTGCTGGTGTTGACCGCGAAAGGCACGGTCGTCGACCGCGTCGGCGGTCTCGAAGCGGGCGCCGACGACTATCTCGGCAAGCCGTTCGATCTCACCGAGCTGATCGCGCGGTGCCGTGCGCTGTTGCGCCGCGCACAAGGCCGCAGTATCAATCTGATTCGTTACCAGAACCTGACAGTGAATCCGGCCGCGCAAACGGTGCAGATCGACGAGGCGCGCGTGCCGCTGACATCGCGCGAATGGGCGATTCTGCTGCAACTGCTGACCAATCTCGGCATTCCGCAGTCGCGCTCGCGGCTCGAAGAAAGCCTGTACGGCTGGCAGGAGGAAATCGAAAGCAATGCGATCGAGGTGCATGTGTCGAACCTGCGCAAGAAGCTCGGCGCAAATCTGATCAAGACCGTGCGCAATATCGGCTACGTGATGGAGAAAGAATGATCGGTCCGTCGATCCGGCGGCGCCTCGTGCTGCTGGTGCTCGCGAGCATCGCGCTCGTCTGGGGCGGCGCGCTCGTGTCGAGCTACCGGCAGGCGACGCGCGAAGTCGGCCTATGGGAGGAAGCGCGCCTCGCCGAACTCGCGCAAGTGCTCGCGCTGCTCGATCCGGCCAATCTGATGACGCTCGCGAATGCGCGCATCGACGTGCGCGAAGAAGAGAAAAGCGCCGAAGCCGGCGCGAACAACTCCGATGACGACGACACGCTGCCGCGCGATGCGCTTTTCCAGGTGCGCACGGCCGACGGCGTCGTGCTGGCAGGCAGCCCGCAACTGCACGCGCTCGCCGCGTGGGATTTGCCGTTGCCGCCCGCGAGCGGCGCGCAAGACGTGATGCTCGTCGGCGAGCTGTATCACTCGTTCACGTTGCGCGAGACCGCACTCGGTCACAGCGTGCGTGTGTTCGAGCCGGCCAATACCCGCAGCGACCTGGTGAGCGAAATCGCGAGCCGCATCGCGCGGCCCACGCTGATCGCGCTGCCGGTGCTCGCGCTGCTCGTATGGTTCAGCATTGGCTGGAGCCTCGCACCGCTAAAAGTGCTTTCGGCCGCGCTCAGTTCTCGCGACATCAACCGCATGGAACCGGTCGGGATCGGCCGCACGCCGATCGAGGTGCGCCCGCTCGTCGATGCGATCAACCAGATGCTGGCGCGTCTGCAGCATGCTCTCGAACTCGAGCGCGCCTTCACCGCCGATGCCGCGCACGAACTGAAGTCGCCGCTCGCCGCGATCAAGGTGCAGGCGCAGGTCGCGCTCGCGGAGCCCGACATCGGGCTGCAGCGGCTCGCGATGGAGCGCGTCGTGCAAGGCGTCGATCGCAGCGCACGGCTCGCCGAGCAGTTGCTGCTGCTCGCGCGGCTCGACGTGCAGGAGAAGCTGCCCACCGAGCCGCTGAAGCCGGCCGCGATCGCGAAAGATGCGCTGCTCGCGAACCGGCGTAATGCGCAGCAGAAACACATCAACGTGATGCTGGTCGGCGACATGCTCGCCGAGATCGATGCGGAGCCGGTGCTGATCGGCATCCTGCTCGACAATCTGCTCGATAACGCGATCAAGTATGGGCGTGCGGGGGGCAACGTCGAAGTCGCGGTGCGCCATGCCGACGGGCACGTGCAACTGAGCGTGCGCGATGACGGCCCCGGCGTCGCGCCGGACGATCTCGCGCGCCTGACGAACCGCTTTTTCCGCGCGACCGGCAATCAGGCGACCGGCAGCGGGCTCGGTTTGTCGATCGTTGCGCGGATCGCCGAGCATTTCGGCGCGCATCTGCAGCTGGGAGCGGGAATCGGGGGCCAGGGGCTGGCGGTGCAGTTGTCGTTTCCGGCCTATCGCGCGCCGCGCTGACGGCGCGCGGCGTTCGCGTCAAAGACGCGAGCGGGAAGCGGGGAACCGCGAGCCGATCGCTCAGCGCCGCTCGCCGCCGCGGTTCGCATCAGCGACGCCCGAACGCTGTTTGGCCAGCCCGGCGCCCACGCCGGGTGGCTTGGCATGCGGCCGCGCGTTGCCGGACGCCTCGAACAACTGCCACGCGATCAGGCCCGGCACGAACATCAGCAGGTCGCGAATGCGCCGCGCGGCGGCGAGCGCGAGACAGGTCGCGGGATCGAGTCCGAGTGCGCCGCCAATCAGTACGAAAGCGCCCTCCTGCACGCCAAGACCGCCCGGCACGAAGAACGCGGCGCTGCTGACCGCCTGGATCAGCGATTCGATCACGATCGCCTCGACGAGCGTCACGCGCGCGCCGAGGAAATACAGCGCGAGCCAGATTTCGAGCGAAGTCAGCACGCATTGCAGCGGCTGCCAGAAGAACAGATAGCGCAGCACGACCGCGCGGCGTCGCCAGATCACCTTGATCGACTGATCGATCTGCGCGGACTGGCCGACCAGCGCGGTCAGCTTGCCGCTCGTCATCCGGTTCGCCACGCGTGTGATGCGCTCGAACGGATTCGCATGCTGCACGAGCCCGAACAGCAACAGCAGCGGCGTCAACGCGACCACGCCCCAAGCGAGCTGCCCGGCGAGCCGCAGCGCGCCCGATTGCGCATTGGCGAACAGAAAGCCGATGCCGACCATCGTGAACATCAGCTGACTGATCAGCGTCAATTGCATGTCGACGATGGTGCTGGCGACCGCTGTCGATGGCCGGACGCCCCAGCGCTTGAACATGCGGAACGCCACGAGTTCGCCGCCGATCCGCGCGACCGGCAGCATGGAGTTGACCGATTCGCGCACCCATACCAGATGCATCATCCTGCCGAAGCTGGGGCGGTTCGCGCCGCGAATCAGCGAGCGCCAGTCGCACGCATTGGCGACCATTGGCAGCACGTGCGCCAACGCGGCCAGCACGAGGCCCGCGCCGGCCGCGCGCAACGCGCTGAGCACCGCGCGCGGATCTTCGCGCCAGACCAGCCACAAAGAGATCAGCAAACCCGCGAGCGCGGCCCCGCGGCCCAGATGCTTCATCATGCGCGCACCTCGCACGCGACCTCGATTGACCTGATGCGCCGCACGCCGCGTGCCGCGGCATGGGTGGCCGTATGGGTTGCCGAGTGCGCCGCCGCCTGAGGCGCCTGTGCCGCCTGTGCCGCCGGGCCGCTGCCGTGCGTCTCCAGGGCGGTGCCGTTTCGCCTGCTCGATACTTCTTCGCTCATTGACCGCCCAATCTGCCGTTCGTTCGTCATTCGTCCTGTGCCGCCGACAGCAGCCCGTCGCCGTCGACCTTGAAGCTGAAGCCCCGCCAGGTCACCCGCGACGAGCGGAAGCTCGCGACGAAAATCGCAAACGATACGATATCCCATAACGGCAGTAGCCACAGATCGCGGCAGCGCTGACGCAACGCCCGATCCGCGCGCCACTTCAACGCGACACGCGCGAGCACCGTCATTGCTGCGAGCAGCCACGCCCACGGCGCGCCGCCCGAGCACGCGAGCGCGAGCAGCGCGAACGGCAACGGATGCACGAGCGCGGTGCCGAGGTGTCCGAGCGGATCGATGCGGCGGATCGTGCGGCTCCAGCGCAGTTCGTGCGTCACGAGTTGCGCGGCGCTCGCTTCGACACAGGCATGCGCGATCGCGAACGGCGGAATCGTGACCTGCTCGCCCGCCGCGCGCACCGCCGCGCCGATTTCGTAGTCTTCGGCCAGATGCCGCACGAACGGCTTGAAGCCGCCGATCCGCTCGTAGGTGTCGCGCCGCATCGCGATGGTCTGGCCGAAGCACGGCCGCGCGAGCCCGAGCGCGAGTCCGGTGACGACGCCCGGCAGGAACTGGTAGTTGGTGGCGATCGCCGACAGCCGCGGCCAGAAACCCGGATCGGGCTGGCCGCGATACGCGCAGGTGACCAGCCCGACGCCCGGCTTCTGCAATTCGCCGATCACATTGCGCAGATAGTCGGGGCCGACGCACACGTCGCTATCGGCGAACACGAGCACGTCGTGGCGCGCCTGCGGCAGCATGTTGAGGATGTTGCTGATCTTGCGGTTCGGTCCGTACAGACGCGCATCGGTGACAACGGTGATGTCCGCCTGCGGATGCAGGCGCCGCAGTTCGTCGACGGTTTGCAGCGCGGGGTCGGCGGAGTCGTGCACGCCGAACAGGAATTGCACGGGCCCCGGATAATCCTGGGCGCAGAAGCTCGACAGATTATCGAGCAGCGCCCACTCGTTGCCGTGCAACGGTTTGATAACCGCAATGGGTGGAAAGCTGGAGGGAACGGCCACCGCTCTAGCGAAGAAGCGCCCGATCAGCGCGCTCGCGAGCACGGTGTAGCCGATGCCGACAACAGTCGCCGCCGCGCACGCGTACGCGAGCGTGACGGCGGCGATGTGTACGGCGCTCACGCCTCGTGCGCGCGCAGGAAGCGGAAAAATTCGACGCCTTCGCGCAGGCGCCGTTTCATCATGTCCCAGCTCGTCAGCATTTCGCGCAGGATCTCCCAGATCTTCGACGGCCGGAAATAAAAGCGCTTGTAGAAGTTCTCGAGCTGATGGTACATCTCGTCGCGCGACAGATGCGGGTAGCCGATCGCCGCCAGCTGCACGCCCTGCTTGCTGACGAGATTGATCACCTTGTTCTCCGCGAGCCAGCCGCTCTCGACCGCCTGGTTATAGAGCCGAGTGCCCGGATAAGGCGCGGCGAGCGACACCTGAATGGTCAGCGGATTGATCTCTTTCGCGTACTCGATGGTCTTCTGGATCGTTTCCTGCGTCTCGCCCGGCAAGCCGATAATGAAAGTGCCGTGCACCTTGATGCCGAGCGTGCGGCAGTCCTGCGCGAAGCGTCGCGCGATGTCCGTGCGCAGGCCCTTCTTGACGTTCAGCAGGATCTGGTCGTCGCCGGACTCGTAGCCGACCAGCAGCAGGCGCAGGCCGTTTTCCTTCATGATCTTCAGCGTCGAGTAAGGCACGTTGGCCTTCGCGTTGCACGACCACGTGACGCCCAGCTTGCCCATGCCTCGCGCAATTTCTTCGGCGCGCGGCTTGAAGTCGGTGAACGTGTCGTCGTCGAACATGATCTCCTTGACTTCGGGCATGTTGTCGCGAATCCACTTCACTTCCTCGAGCACGTTCTCGACCGAACGCACCCGATAGCGATGGCCGCCGACCGTTTGCGGCCACAGGCAGAACGTGCACTTCGAGCGGCAGCCGCGGCCGGTGTACAGCGACACGTACGGATGCTTCAGATAGCCGTTGAAGTAGTTCTTGATGGTCAGATCGCGCTTGTAGATCGGCGCGACGAAGGGCAGCTCGTCCATGTTCTCGAGGATCGGGCGCGCTTCGTTGTGTTCGATCGAGCCGTCGGGGGCGCGGTAGCTCAGGCCCAGGATCTGCGAGAACGGCTTGCCCTCGGAGATTTCCTTGCAGGTGTAGTCGAATTCCTCGCGGCAAACGAAGTCGATGGCCTCGGTCGCGATCAGCGAATTATGCGGATCGACCGCGACCTTCGCGCCGACCATGCCGATCAGCAGCGACGGCTTGCGCTTCTTGAGGTCCTCGGCGAACAGTGCGTCGGTCGGGAAGGATGGCGTGCTGGTGTGGATCACCACCAGCTCGTATTGCGAAGCGATGTCGAGCACGGCTTCGACGGACAGGCCGTCTGCCGTTGCGTCGAGCACGCGGCTGTCGGGAACGAGTGCGGCGGGTTGTGCGAGCCACGTCGGATACCAGAACGAGCGAACTTCACGCTTGGCCTGATAGCGCGAACCCGCACCACCATCGAAGCCGTCGTACGACGGCGCCTGCAAGAACAGAGTTTTCATGGATGCTCCAGCAAGCCTTTATAGGCGCTTTCAGTTTTCAGTCAGGAATCTATCTGTTCCATTGCCCGAATGCAGGTCGTGAAAGCCTGTGCTCGACCCGCACGTAGCGGCGGCCGCGGTCCGGAAAGGCCACGGGCAGTGGCGCAAATAGTACGGAGCAAAGCTGAAGGAAACCTGAAGAATAATACTGCGTTCGACCGCCCGCGGCATGCTCCGATAGGTCGATTTGTGCAATCGACGCGCTCGTGTAACCGTGTCGCATGGATGTCGTTTCGGTGTGGTAAATGCATAGGTTGTCGCGTGGTTTGCGCGCTAGCCCACCGGCGCCTCCCATTCACATCACATTCACGCGCGCGGACGTTCGGCCCGACGCGTCGCCTAGTGCGCAAGATGCCTTGCCCATTCGAGCCAGCCGAGATTGAGGGCCGCGTTTACCACTACGCCCGTCGCCGACGCGAGAGCAGCGATCATGGTCCAGAAGGCCGAGCGCCGCGCCGCGCGCGCCGAAGTGTGCGCGGCGGCTGCCGCGTCACGCGACGCGCTCGCCGCCGCCTGCGCGATATGCGACGACGCTTCCATGCGCGCGAGCGACCTCAGCGCAAAACCGCGCTCGTCGTCGTGCGTGGCCGCGGCCGCGTCGTGCTCGGCTTCATCGCGCTGCGCCCGTTCGAACAGATAGCGATGACAGAACGGTGTAAGCGGTTCGTCGGGATAGCGCGCGGCGAAGGTTTTCGCATAGGCGGCGCCGCCATTGCGCTCGATCTCCGCGTAGGCGGCGTCCTTATCCATCGTTACCTCGCATGCGGATGAGCCGCGAGGCCGGCGTCACACGGGCTTTATATCTGCCGCCTGCTTGCCTTTCGGCCCCTGCTTGATTTCGAAGCTGACTTTCTGATTTTCTTGCAACGACTTGAAACCTTCGGATCGAATCTCCGAAAAATGCGCGAACAGATCTTCGCCGCCGTCATCGGGGGTAATGAAGCCGAAGCCCTTCGCGTCGTTGAACCATTTCACTGTTCCGGTTGGCATGGCGATGTCCTCGTGATGCGCTGTAGTAGCGGTTGAATGGGATTCACGCAGCGCTGACGCCGCGCCCCGGCGAGACCCGCAAAGTCGCTCCGGTGCCAAGCCTCAGCAAGCCGCATGCCACGAGCAGGCGCCCGAGAGCCGCGTCCGGTGCGATTGCCCGCAATCAGATAAGATAAATGGTATCGGCAATTCATTCATGGCCGCGTAGGTGTGTCGCCTCGTGCCGCACAACCGCGCGGCCAGTTGTTTTCCCTCTCACAGGAACCCAGCATGGCCATCTCGAGCTATACCGATACCCGTCTTCTGATCAACGGCGAATGGTGCGACGCCGCCAGCGGCAAGACCCTCGACGTGATCAACCCCGCGACCGGCCAGGCCATCGGCAAGGTCGCGCATGCCGGCATCCCCGATCTGGACCGCGCGCTCGAAGCCGCGCAGCGCGGCTTCGAAGCCTGGCGCAAGGTGCCGGCCAACGAACGCGCCACCATCATGCGCAAGGCTGCGGCTCTCGTGCGCGAGCGCGCCGCCGACATCGGCCGCCTGATGACGCAGGAACAGGGCAAGCCTTTCGCCGAGGCGCGCGTCGAAGTGCTGGCCGCCGCTGACATCATCGAATGGTTCGCGGATGAAGGCCGCCGCGTGTATGGCCGCATCGTGCCGTCGCGCAACCTCGCCGCGCAGTCGCAAGTGCTGAAGGAGCCGATCGGCCCGGTCGCCGCGTTCACGCCGTGGAATTTCCCGGTCAACCAGGTCGTGCGCAAGCTGTCGGCGTCGCTCGCCTGCGGCTGCTCGTTCCTCGTGAAGGCGCCGGAAGAAACCCCGGCGTCGCCGGCGGCCCTGCTGCAGGCGTTCGTCGAAGCCGGCGTGCCGCCCGGCACGGTCGGCCTCGTGTTCGGCGATCCGGCCGAAATCTCGAGCTACCTGATCCCGCATCCGGTGATCCGCAAGGTCACGTTCACCGGCTCGACGCCGGTCGGCAAGCAGCTCGCGGCGCTGGCCGGTTCGCACATGAAGCGCGCGACGATGGAACTCGGCGGCCACGCGCCGGTGATCGTCGCGGAAGACGCCGACGTCGCGCTCGCGGTCAAGGCAGCCGGCGCCGCGAAGTTCCGCAACGCGGGTCAGGTGTGCATCTCGCCGACGCGCTTCCTCGTGCACAACAGCATCCGCGAAGAGTTCGCCAACGCGCTCGTCAAGCACGCTGAAAGCCTGAAGCTCGGCGACGGTCTCGCCGAAGGCACGACGCTCGGGCCGCTCGCCAACGCGCGCCGTCTGAGCGCGATGGCCAAGGTCGTCGACGACGCTCGCAAGACCGGCGCGAAGGTCGCGACGGGCGGCGAGCGCGTCGGTACCGAAGGCAACTTCTTCGCGGCCACCGTGCTGACCGACGTGCCGCTCGAAGCCGACGTGTTCAACAACGAGCCGTTCGGCCCGGTCGCCGCGATCCGCGGCTTCGACAAGCTCGAAGAAGCGATCGCCGAAGCGAACCGTCTGCCGTACGGCCTCGCCGGTTACGCGTATACGAAGTCGTTCGCCAACGTGCATCTGCTGTCGCAGCGCATGGAAGTCGGCATGCTGTGGATCAACCAGCCCGCCACGCCGACGCCGGAAATGCCGTTCGGCGGCGTCAAGGATTCCGGCTACGGCTCGGAAGGCGGCCCGGAGGCGATGGAAGCCTACCTCGTCACCAAGGCTGTCACGGTGATGTCGGTTTAATCAAGCTAATCACGCGCTAGAGGAACGGCGCCGCGGGTTCGCCGGTCGCGTCGTTCCGTAGCCTGGATCAACCGATCTGCCAGGTCCACGAGTGTTCCGCTCGCGGACCTTTTTTATTGCCATGAACGATATCTCCGCCGAATCGATGCAACCCACGCTGAGCGGCTCGTTCGTCGAGCTGCGGCCGCTGCGCGAGGACCACGCGCAGGCGCTCGTCGACGCCGCCGCCGACGGGCAACTGTGGGACATGAAGCTGACCGTCGTGCCGGGCCCGGCGACGATCGATGCCTATATTGCCAGGGCGCTCGCCGGCCGCGCTGCGGCCAAGGTGATGCCGTTCGTGATCGTGCGGCGTGACGAGGAAGACGGGAATGACGGCGCCGGCCGCATCGTCGGCAGCACGCGGTTCTGGAAGATCGATCGCGCGAACCGCAAGCTGGAAATCGGCCATACGTGGCTCGCCGCCTCGGCGCAGCGCTCGGTCGTGAACACCGAGGCGAAGTATCTGCTGCTGTGCCACGCATTCGACGTGATGCGCTGCGTGCGCGTGCAATTCACGACCGACGAGCTCAACGACAGATCGCGCGCGGCGATCCTGCGCATCGGCGCGAAACAGGAAGGCATCGTGCGGCACGAGCGGATCATGCCCGATGGACGCAAGCGCAACTCGGTGCGCTTTAGCATCATCGACGACGAATGGCCCGAGGTGAAAGCGATGCTCGAAACGAAGCTGGCGCGCTGAGGGGCGCGCCAGCTTCCTGCTACTGACTCATTCAGACAGCTGCATCGCGCTACTCGTTGAGCGGCGCCGCCTGCGTCACCGTGGCGAACTCCTCGCGCAGTGTGCCGCGCGGTTGATGCCGGCGCACCCACAGCGCCGTGAGGATCGGCACCAGAATCGCGGTGACGAGGCAAGCGGTGGCGACCATGGCGGTTGCGGCCGGCACCAGCGGTTTGAAGCTCGGAATCATGTCGGCGATGATCGCCGGATTCGCGACCGCGGCCCCCGCCGTCGACGACGCGGCGAGCCCCGCCGCCCCATTGCCGCCGGCGATCCAGCGATCGGCGAGAATCAGCGGCACGCCGGTCACGACGATCACGCCGAGCCCCAGCACGATACCCGGCAAACCGCTCGTGACGATCAGGTTCAGATCGATGCCGTTGCCGAGCGCAAAGCCGAAAAACGGAATCAGCGGATGCACACAGCGGCCGAACAGCTCGCGCAGCTCGCTATCGAAGTTGCCGAGCGCAAAGCCGATCAGAAACGGCAGCACCGCGCCGACGAACAGCCGCGGCTCGAAGAACGCCACACCCGTGGCGCCCAGAATGATCATGCTGATCAGCGGCCCCGATTCGACCGACATCAGCACGAACGCGCCCGCCTCTTCCTTCGTGCCGTACTGTTGCATCACGGCAGCGTAGAGACCGCCGTTGGTCATGTCCATCGAGGTCGTGATCGCGAGCAACGACAGCCCCGCGAAGAGCCCGGTCTTGATGCCGTCGATCGGAATGAAGCGCGCCGCGATCAACGTGACGATCCACGCGACCAGCATCTTGGTTGCGAGCAGCGTGCCCGACTTGCGCAGCACGGTGCCGGTTGCGCGCAGGTCGATCGTTGCGCCCATGCAGAAGAACCATACCGCCAGAATCGGCACGGTACCGGTAATCAGGCCGTTGGTGAAAGAGCCGAAATATTTGCCCGCGCCGGGCGCGAACGTGTGCACACAGGCGCCGAGCAGCAGCGGCACCAGCATCAGACCGCCTGGAATGCGGTCGATGGCCTTCTTGATTTTCATGCCTCCTCCATGGACGGTGACGTCCCGTTATCGGATCGATGACCCGTGTTGGTGTCCCGGTCTATGCCGGGCTCTCCCTGTCCGGCGCAATATAGCACCATGAAAGGAACGCCGTTCCGCTTTATTTAATAAGGCCGACTATCGTTTACCCGGCCGTTCGCGCCACGTGTTGTCAGCTGCGATCGCTCGCCGAAACATTTTCGGACCAGCGTTCCGAAATCGCGATTCTGCGTTACAGTCTCGGCACGAGGCGGCACCGCACCCCGCATACCGACAGGAGAACAATTCAATGGACGTGAGACAGGCCATCAACAGCGAATACGCGAAAACGCTCGACACTACCGGGCTGCGGCGCGAGTTTCTGGTCGAGCAGATCTTCGAGCGCGATGCGTTGAAGCTCACGTATAGCCACATCGACCGGATCATCGTCGGCGGCGTGTGGCCGGTCGAGCGCGCGGTCGAAGTATCGGGCTCGCTCGGCAAGGCGATCGGCGTCAACTATCTGCTCGAGCGGCGTGAACTCGGCGCGATCAACATCGGCGGCGACGGCTGGGTCGACGTCGACGGCACGCGTTACACGGTGCGCCGCGAAGAGGCGATCTATATCGGCAAAGGCGCGCAGGCGGTCGCGTTCGGCAGCGCCGACGCCAGCCAGCCGGCTAAGTTCTACCTGAACTGCGCGCCCGCGCACACCAGCTATCCGACCCGCACGATCTCGCTCGATCAGGCCTCGCCCGAAGCCCTGGGCGACGCGGCCACGAGCAACCGCCGCACCATCTACAAGTTCATCGTGCCCGACGTGCTGCCGACCTGTCAGCTGTCGATGGGCATGACGAAGCTCGAACCGGGCAGCCTGTGGAACACGATGCCCTGCCACACGCACGAGCGCCGCATGGAGGTGTATTTCTACTTCAACGTCGCCGACGACGCCGCCGTCTTCCACATGATGGGCGAGCCGCACGAAACACGGCATATCGTCGTGCGCAACGAGCAGGCGGTGATCTCGCCGAGCTGGTCGATTCATTCGGGTGTCGGCACGCGCGCGTACACGTTCATCTGGGGCATGGTCGGCGAGAACCAGATGTTCGGCGACATGGACCATCTCGCGGTTCGCGAACTGCGCTGAGCGAACATGAGCCCGACCACAATGAATACTTTCGATCTGAGCGGCAAGGTCGCCATCGTGACCGGCAGCAACACCGGCCTCGGCGCCGGCATGGCCGTCGCGCTCGCCGCGGCCGGCTGCGACATCGTCGGCGTCAGTCGTACGGACGCGGGCACGACCGCCGCGCGCGTCGAGGCGCTCGGACGCCGCTTCGCCGACGTGCGCGCCGATCTCGCGTCGAGCTCATCGGTCGACGACATCGTGCGCGCCGCGGTTGAAGCGTTCGGCCGCCTCGACGTGCTCGTCAACAACGCGGGCATCATCCGCCGCGAAGATGCGCTCGAGTTCGGCGAAGACGACTGGGACGCGGTGATGGACGTGAACCTGAAGAGCCTGTTCTTTCTGTCGCAGGCCGCGGCGCGTCAGTTCGTGCGGCAGCAACGCGGCGGCAAGATCATCAACGTCGCGTCGATGCTGTCGTTCCAGGGCGGCATCCGCGTCGCGTCGTACACCGCGTCGAAAAGCGGTGTGCTCGGTCTCACCCGGCTGCTCGCCAACGAATGGGCCGCGCATGGCATCAACGTGAACGCGATCGCGCCCGGCTATATGGCGACCGCAAACACCGCCGCGTTGCGCGACGACGCGCAGCGCAACGAAGAAATTCTCGGGCGCATTCCGGCCGGCCGCTGGGGCGTGCCCGAGGATCTCGCGGGGCCGGTGGTTTTTCTCGCCTCGTCGGCGTCGGACTACGTGCATGGGCATACACTGGCGGTGGATGGCGGCTGGCTCGCGCGCTAGCGACAGCACAAGCTCGCCACCAGCGCATGCGACGCGCTATGCTCTCGCGCCGGGTGAGCATCGGCTCGATGCGGCAGCGGCGCGGCTTGGCACAGACAGGGAATGACGGACATGGCGGCAACGGGAATACACAAAAGCACTGCGCGCGACAAAGCGCTCGACAAGGCGCTCGACGCGGACAGCGGTGAGCGAGGCGAATCGGCATCGTCGATCGGGCGCGTGTTCGCGATTCTCGGCGCGATCGGCGACACCGGGCAGATCGGCATCAGCGAGCTTTCGCAACGGCTCGGCATGTCGAAGACGACCGTGCATCGCGTGATTCAAACGCTGAAGGCGCTCGGCTACGTGACCCAGGAAGTCGAAACCGAGCGCTATCGGCTGACGATCCGCCTGTTCGAGCTCGGCGCGAAAGCGCTCGAAAGCGTCGATCTGGTACGCGAGGCCGACGTCGAAATGCGCCGTATCGGCCAGATGACGCGCGAAGCGGTACACCTCGGCGCATTCGACGACGACGCGATCATCTACATCCACAAGATCGATGCCGACTACGGGCTGCGCATGCAGTCGCGAATCGGCCGGCGCAATCCGTTGCATAGCACGGCGATCGGCAAGGTGCTGCTCGCATGGATGGACCCGGCCGATGCGCGTGAGGTGCTCTCGCACATCGAATTTCGCAAGTCGACGCAAAAAACCTTGACCTGTGCCGAAGCGGTGCTGAGCATCCTGCCGCACGTACGCGAGCAGGGCTACGGCGAGGACAACGAGGAGCAGGAAGAAGGCCTGCAATGCATCGCGGTGCCGGTCTTCGACCGCTTCGGCCGCATGATCGCCGGTCTGTCGATTTCCTTTCCGACGATGCGTTGCGGCGCCGATACGAAGCAGCATTACGTCGCGCTGCTCAAGGAAGCCGGCCTCGCGATTTCGACGCGGCTCGGCTATCGCGAAGCGACCGCCCAGGAGCCCGCGGCCGCGCAATAAGTTGCGCACGCGCGCGCTGCGTGCGCGATGCTTTTTATCCACTCCACAGCAGCATAAGACAGGCTGATGACGCTACCGGTGTAGCGTCATTTCATCGTGCTCGCACGAATGCATGGCGAGCCCGATGACCAGTCTGCAACCGAATGTATCTGCGCGGCATAGATAAGGCGAAATTGCATTCGCTTCTTTTTTCAGCAATCGATGCGCCGAACCTTCGCTTCACATCCATGCATCGCCTGCCATTGAATGCGGTTTTTTTCATAGCCTCTTCAAGGGTTTGCCCGCACGCCTGACCATCGCGTGGCGTTTCGACATCTAACCGCAGGCGCTTCCCCTCCCCGTTCATCGCACTCGCATGCCCATGTCAATGCGACCTCCAATCGACACGTCCTGTTACACACAAACACATCGGTAATCGCGCCGCTCAGTAGAGTTCGGTTCAAACGAAAGCGATTCAGATAGAACGCTTCGCACGACAGGCACTCGCAGCACAGATTTCAGGGAGCAACATCATGAAAAAAATCCTCGCACTGGTCATTCTTGCCGCCACGCTCGGCGGCGCGTTGAGCGGCTGCATCGTCGTCCCTGGCGGCGATCATCCGCATCACGACCACTACTACGAACGCTATTGATCGGGCCATCACGCGCAGTAGGTGCGCGTCCGGCTCGCCACTCCACTACAGACATCCACACAACAGAGAACAATCATGAGTCTTTCACGCAACCGCTGGGTATCGTTGAGCGTCGTCGCGGGTCTTGCGATCGGCGCATCGACGGCCGCTTTCGCGCACGTCGACGTCGGCGTGAATATCGGGGTGCCGGGCATCGCAGTCGCGCCCGCCGTCGTTGAGGCTCCGCCGCCCCCGCCGGTCTATGTGCAGCCCGCGCCCGTGTATGCGCCTGCGCCGCCTGCGGTCGTGATCGCGCCGGGCTGGTACGGTGATCGTTACTACGATGGTCGTCGCTATTGGGAGCGTCGCGAGTGGGAACGTCACCACGACGAATGGCGCGATGCACGCGGCCCGCATCGCGACTGGCACGACAACGACTGGC
Source organism: Paraburkholderia sp. JPY465 (assembly GCF_050436725.1). Taxonomy (NCBI): domain Bacteria; kingdom Pseudomonadati; phylum Pseudomonadota; class Betaproteobacteria; order Burkholderiales; family Burkholderiaceae; genus Paraburkholderia; species Paraburkholderia sp. JPY465. The sequence continues at coordinate 1,290,767 of NZ_JBNDMT010000003.1, read as the reverse complement.
ACGACAACGGCTGGCACGGTCACGGGCATGACCATTGATGGAAGCCAGGTGGCGTTAATCGCGCCACCACGCCGCGCTTGCATTCGCGCCACCCCTTTGACAGGAGCGACGACGTGCTACGCAATGATCCGAGACGAGTAAGCGCACAGGTCGACGGTGCGCACATCTGCGCCGAATACAGCGAGCTGACCGGCCAGCTGTGCCTGCGCCAGGACGGCACGCTGGTGCGCGAATGGTTTCCACCGCATTCGTGGATAGCGATCGCGTCGGTGGCCGGCGCGCGCCACTGGGGCACGCGGCCGACCGACGACGAATTGCTCGCGCTACTGCACAACGAAATGGCGTTGCTGCGCGCGACCTAAGGTCTGCGGGTTGTCCGAGCATAGCGGCACGCCCGCCGCCGCACTTCACTCGATCGCTATGGCGCCGACGTTGTCATCGACCGATGCGCGATCGAGCGGCTCGCGCCGCATCATCAGCACCACCCCGCCCGCCGCGATCACGGCCGGCACCGCGAGCAGGCTGAACACCGCGCCGAACTGCCAGCCGAGCCCCATCAACGCAGCGCCGACGAGCGCGCCCGCCACGCCGCCGACCCGGCCGATTCCCAGCATCCACGCCACGCCCGTCGCACGCGCCCGGGTCGGGTAGAAGCTCGCCGCGAGCGCCGACATCGACGTGACCGCGCTGGTCGCGACCGTGCCGGTCAGGAAGATCAGCGTGCCGAGCCAGACCTGATGGCCGACGCCCCGCCCGACCAGCAGCACGAGCGCGCCAACGAGCACATACGTGAACGCGATCACCCGATGCCCGGCGAAGCGATCCATCACCCAGCCGACGCACAGATTGCCGAGGATGCCGCCAAGCGGAAACAGCGACGTCATCAACGCCGCCTTTTCACCGGAGAAGCCCGTGTCCTTGAACAGCGTCGGCAGCCAGTTGGTCAGCAGGTAGTAAATCAGCAGCCCCATGAAATAGGCGAGCCACAGCATCAGCGTGCCGAAACGGTAGCGCGCCGACAGGATGATCGCGAGCGCCCACTGCGAGCGCGACTCGCCGCTATTGCGGCGCACGTCGACCGCGAAGAAGCGGCATCCGTCGAAGCGGTCGTGCGGCGCGATGCGTTGCAGGATTCGCGCGATCCGTTGATCGGCCCGCTTGCGCACCGCGAGGAATTGCGCCGATTCCGGCAAGAGCAGGATCAGCAGCACGCTCAGCACGATCGGGCCGATGCCGCCCGCGACCAGCACGCTCGGCCAGCCGAAATGCGGAATCAGCCAGGCGGATGCGAAGCCACCGAGCGCGAGCCCGCCCGAAAAACCGCAGAACATCGCATTGACCGCGACCGCTCGGATCCTCGCGGGTGCGTACTCGGACATCAGCGTGACTGCGTTGGGCATCGCCGCGCCGAGTCCGAGGCCGGTGAAAAAGCGCAGCACGGTCAACGATTCGATCGACGTGGCGCGGGCCGCCGCGAGACTCCACAGCCCGAAGAAGAACACCGACAGCACCAGCACCGTCTTGCGTCCGATCCGGTCCGCGAACGGGCCGGCCGCGAGCGCGCCGATGCCGAGTCCCACCAGCGCCGCGCTCATCACCGGCCCGAGCGCACTGCGCGCGATGCCCCACTGCTGCACGAGCGACGGCGCGATAAAGCCGATCGCCGCGGTGTCGAAACCATCGGCTGCGACGACCAGAAAGCACAGCACCAGAATCGTCCACTGGAACGGCGAAAAACGCTCTCCGTCGATAAAGGACTGCACATCTACACTGCGTTCGGAGCGGCTCATGTGCGGGCTCCTTTCTGCCTGGTCATTGCTATGTCTCCTTGAGATGAAGAGGTGTTTTCTTGTTGTTCGAATTGCCTGATCGCCATCGACGCTCAGCACCGTGCCCGTGACATGGCTGGCTGCGTCCGACGCGAGAAAGCCGATCGCGTTGGCGATTACTTCGGAATGCGCAAGGCGCGTCATCGGCGTGCGCTTCTCGGGATCGGCATCGCGAGCCGGTCCAAGACGTCGATGAACTCGGCCATGCCGCGCGGACGGCATTCGGCCGCGTCTTCGATGGAAAAAAGTATAGCCACGCCCTTCGGGACGAAATTGGACAAAGGCAGCGCATCGCAGGACAATTCGAACATAGGAGACGACACTGCATGAGACATATCCCTAACTACGATCTGTATGGAGAGTCCGCGCGGCCGCCGTGGTACGACGCGTTCAATTTCGAATGGATCGTCGAGCGCAGCCGTCCCAACGACTGGCATATCTCCGCGCACCGGCACGATGCGTTGCTACAGATTCTCTATATCCGCAGCGGTTCGGGCTACGTGCTGATCGAAAGCGAAAAGCTCACGATCGAAGCGCCATGCCTGATCCTGCTTCCAGCACAAACGGTGCATGGTTTCGTGTTTTCGCCGGAGATCGACGGGCTCGTGATCACCGCCGCGCAGCGCGCGTTGGAGTCGATTTCGAAAGCGGTGTCGCCGGGCCTCATGCCGGTGCTGCAACGGCCCGCGCTGATTCCCGTGCGGCCCGCCATCGGCGAGCGCACGTTGATGCCGTTGTTCGGTTTGCTGGAGCAGGAATTTCGCGGCAGCGCGCGCGGCCATATCGCCGCGGGCATGTCGCTGATGATTGCACTTTTTGTGCAGGTCGCACGTTTGACCGATGCCGCGTTAAGCGCGGGTGCGAGCGTCAATGACCGGCGCGCCGCGCAGATCAAACGGCTACGCGAACTGATCGCCGCCCATGTGCGCGAGCATCTGCCAATCGATTTTTACGCGGGAAAATTGGGGGTGACCGCGGCGCAGCTGGGCCGTATCTGTCGTGAGGAACTTGGCCATTCGCCGCTGTCGCTCGTCAACGACCAGTTGATACGCGAGGCGCAACGCGATCTGGTGTACTCGGGTTCGAGTATCAAACAGATCGCGCATGCGCTCGGTTTCGAAGATGCGGCCTATTTCAGCCGCTATTTCCGCAAGCAGACCGGTGTCACGCCCAAGGAGTTTCAGGCGGCCGCGCATCGGGATCTGTCGATCAATTAGCGATCCCGATGACCGCGCGGTGCTTGCAGTGGCATTTACAGATACGCCTGCATCTGCGCGCCGGCGGCGCCGACGTAGTTCTCCGCCAGTACCGTCGCGGCCGTGCGCGACGTCGTCACGTACTCCAACTCGGCAATCTGCAACTGCTGCTCGAACGCCGAAGCGCCTTCGATACGATGCAGCATGCTGGTCATCCAGTACGAGAAGTGCTCGGCGCGCCAGATGCGCTTAAGCGCGGTTTCGCTATAACGGTCGAGCAAATCCGTGCGGTTTTCCTTGTACAACGCGTCGAGCGCCTTGCTGAGCACGTTCACGTCGGCGACCGCGAGGTTCAGGCCCTTCGCGCCGGTCGGCGGCACGATATGCGCGGCGTCGCCAGCGAGGAACAGGCGGCCGTACTGCATCGTCGTCGATACGAAGCTGCGCATACCGACGATATTCTTCTGGAAGATCTTGCCGTCGATGATCTTGTGGCCTTCATCCGAATCGGCGCGCGCATGCAGTTCCGCCCAGATGCGATCGTCGGACCAATTGTCGACCGAGTCCTTCGGATCGCACTGGAAATACATGCGCTGCACGTTCGGCGAGCGCGTGCTGATCAGCGCAAAGCCGCGCTCGTGGCGCGCGTAGATCAGTTCGTCCGACGACGGCGGGCCTTCGCACAGAATACCGAACCAGCCAAACGGATAGACACGCTCGAAATCCTTGCGCAGCGCCTGCGGAATCGCCTGACGCGACACGCCTTGCGAGCCGTCGCAGCCGATCACGAAGTCGCATTGCAGTTCGTGCTCCGCGCCTTCGTGGCGATAGCGGATCGACGGCTTATCGGTATCGATGCCGTGCACCGACGTATCCGACACGCCGAAACGCAGTTCGGCGCCCGCGGCGACGCGCGCCGCGACGAGATCCTTGATCACTTCGTGCTGGGCATAAACCGTGATCGCCTGACCGGTGAGGTCGGTCAGATCGATGCGGCGGCGCTTGCCGTCGAACGCGAGTTCGAAACCGTGATGCAGCGCGCCTTCGGCTTTCATGCGTTCGCCGACACCGGTCTGCGTCAGCAGGTCCATCGTGCCCTGCTCGAGCACGCCGGCGCGAATCGTCGATTCGATCTGATCGCGGGTGCGCGTTTCGAGCACGACCGAGTCGATACCGCGCAGATGAAGCAGATGGGAAAGAAACAGACCAGCAGGGCCAGCACCGATGATGCCAACTTGGGTGCGCATAGATGTCTCCTGAAATGCGGGGATGAAATTTGCGCCCAGTGTGACGATCGTGACGCCTATCCCGCAATGCGATATGGCGGATAGGCCGTATCGCGTCAGGCGATAGAAGGTGTGAGAGAGGAGCCGGTGCAGCGTCGCTGTATCGGCCGCAAACGCAAGACTGGCGGGCCTTTCCGGCGATTCGGACGACACCCGGCTCGTTTTGCCGGCGTGGCGTCCACTCAGGTAAACCCCGATCCGCTAAATGAGCTTCGACTAGCCGAGAAACAGTCGGTAGACAGGATTTTTCGTTTCTTCCCAGCACGGATAGCCGAGCGTTTCGATGAAGCGCTCGAACGCTGCATGGTCGCTCTCGGGTACCTGAATGCCGACCAGAATCGAGCTGTAGTCCGCACCCTGGTTGCGATAGTGGAACAGGCTGATGTTCCAGTTCGGCGCCATCGACGACAGGAATTTCATCAGCGCACCCGGACGCTCGGGAAACTCGAAGCGGAACAGACGTTCGTCGCGCGCGAGCGGCGAACGGCCGCCAACCATATAGCGGATGTGCTGCTTAGACAGTTCGTCGAAGGTCAGATCGACCGTCGCGAAGCCGTGCGCTTCGAATGCGCCGGCGATCTGCGCCGGTTCGCTGCGATTGCGGATCTGCACGCCGACGAAGATATGCGCCGAGTTCGCGTCGGCGATCCGGTAGTTGAATTCGGTGACGCTGCGCGTGCCGACCAGCTCGCAGAAGCGCTTGAAGCTGCCGCGCTCTTCGGGGATCGTCACCGCGAAAACGGCTTCACGTGCTTCGCCCACTTCCGCGCGTTCGGCGACGAAGCGCATGCGGTCGAAGTTCATATTCGCGCCCGACGTGATCGCGATCAGCGTCTGGTTCTCGATGCCTTCCCGTTCGGCGTACTGCTTCGCGCCCGCCACCGCCAATGAACCCGCCGGTTCGAGCACGCTGCGCGTGTCCTGGAACACGTCCTTGATCGCCGCGCACAGCGCATCGGTGTTCACGAGCAGCACTTCGTCGAGATATTCGCTGCACAGACGGAAGGTTTCCTCGCCGACGAGCTTCACCGCGGTGCCGTCGGAGAACAGGCCCACTTCGTTCAGCGTCACGCGCTCGCCCGCCTTCAGCGAAGCGGCCATCGCGCACGAATCATCGGTCTGCACGCCGATCACCTTGATCTCCGGGCGCACCGATTTCACGTATGCCGCGACACCGGCCGCGAGCCCGCCGCCGCCGGTCGGCACGAAGATCGCGTGAATCGGCCCCTGGTGCTGGCTCAAAATTTCCATCGCGACGGTGCCCTGGCCGGCGATCACGTACGGATCATCGAACGGATGCACGAAGGTCAGGCCGCGTTCTTCCTGCAGCTTGACCGCGTGACCGTAGGCATCGCTATACGATTCGCCGAACTGCACGACCTCGACGGTCGGCCCGCCATGCGTGCGGATCGCGTCGACCTTGACCTGCGGCGTCGTCACCGGCACGACGATGATCGCTTTCACGCCCATGCGTGCGGCCGACAACGCGACGCCCTGCGCATGATTGCCCGCCGATGCGGTGATCACGCCGCGACTGAGCGCTTCGGCCGGAATATGCGCCATCTTGTTGTACGCGCCGCGCAGCTTGAACGAGAACACCGGCTGGTTGTCCTCGCGCTTCAGATAGACCGGATTGCGCAGCCGCGCCGACAGGTTCGGCGCGCGTTCGAGTTCGGTCTCGCGCGCCACGTCGTAGACGCGCGCGGTCAGGGTCTTTTTCAGGTAGTCGTGAGACGGCGCGACGCGCGCGGCTGCGGCGACGGCCTGTTCGAGTTCGGTTAACAGCACGGCAAGCTCCTGGGTGGCAATATCGATGCAACAACGAATCGACCGAGATCGACATCAAACGATGGCGACCGCAGCATGTTCACCAGGAGGCAGGTAGAAAATGAACCTGAAAGCGGACATAAAAAAACCCGCCTCGTTTGGCGGGTTATGTGTCACTGCAAGTCGACGCGCGCTAACCCACCATTCGATGAATGATGCTAATAATCAGCGCAATACGGATGTCGAGGCAGTTCATGCGGGCGATCTTCGTCGACTTGGCAGGCGTTGTCAATCTCCGCGGACCACGGTTCCGTCCAGAACGGACCCAAAAAAAGGGGCGCGCCGTCAAGCGCGCCCCGCTGATACGCCCACCGCAGCAATCAATCGCGCACGCCGCTCTGCTTCTTGAATGCCACGAGAATGCGTCGCTCCAGCACGTTGTAATCGCCGCCGAAGTGATGATCGCCGGAGGTGCGGATGACTTCGACACCGCTCTTGTCGAGCGCCGGACACAGCGTGTCGGTCTCGCTCTCGCCATAGAAGCATTGAACGATCGACGGCGGCACATGCGTCAACTCGGGTCGCACGTTCAGCGCCTTGTCGCTCGCGGGCATGCCGAGCCAGCCGCCGACGCGGATCTGGAAGTCGGCGTCGGGCGCGAAGCCGAGCAGCGACATCAGCGACACCTTATCGCGCTGCGCCTGCGGCAGACGGTTATACGCGAACGGCATCACGTCGGCGCCGAACGAATAGCCGATCAGCGCAATGTGCTGCGCGTGCCAGCGCTCGCCATAGGTTTGCATCACGCGCGCGAGATCGCGGCTCGTTTGCGCGGGCGGCTTCTCGCTCCAGAAATAACGCAGGCTGTCCCAGCCGACCACCGACACGCCATCTTTCTGCAGCGCCTGCGCGATCGTCTTGTCGAGATCGCGCCAGCCGCCATCGCCGGAAATTACGATCGCCATCAGGCCGTTCGGATGCGCGGCCGGCAACTCGATCAGCGGCAGGTCGGACACATCGTCGGCACTCGTCGAGACCGGCTGTAGATGCGGGGTCAGCAAATCGACGAGACGCGCGCGATCGGCGTTGCCCGTGCTCGCCTTTTCGACGAAGCCCGGCACCTTATCGCGGATCACGGTCGGGTCGGGCGGACACGGTTGAAAGCGCGCGTCGAGTGTGCGGTCGGCGTCGACCGACACCGCGCCCGCGATCGTATTGGACGGCGCCTGCTCGAGCACGTGCATCGCCAGCGTTGCGCCCTGCCCCGTACCCGCGACGATCGGCGCGAAGTAGCGGCTCGACTGCGATTGCCGTTCGAGTTGATGGCTGAGCGCCTCGGCATCGCCCACCAGTTGATGGCAGGTTTCCTTTTTCGCGGCAAGGTTGGCCTCGTAGCGCGCGATATCGACGCCAACCGTCATCGCGCCCGCTTTCGCGAGCGCATCGGCGCTCTGCTGATCGGCCGCGCTCCAGCCGCTCGCCTGCGAATACAGCACGACGAAGCCGCGCAGCGGCCCCTCGGGCTGCGTGACGCGCACGTCGCCATAGCGGCCGCCCGGTACGGTGGTGGTGGCCGCGTGCGCGAGCGCGCCGCAGCTCAGAACGCTCGCCGCGACGGCGAGCCGGAACAACGGATGCAATGTCATGAACGCCGGCCTCCTGCCAGCAGCGACAGGTCCGCGAGCGTGAAGAACACGCCCGAACCGGATGCCGCGAGATAGCGCGGCTCCCAGTGCGGCTGGAACTTGCTCTTGAAAGCACGCAGTCCGCGGAAGTTATAGAAGCGGCCGCCGAAGCGCCACACGATGCCGGCCAGCCGATGCCAGCGCGACGCGAGCGGAGTCGGCTGCACGCCGGAGAGCGGCGCAATGCCGAGACTGAGCGAGCGGAAGCCCGCCTGCTTCAGATGCAGCGCAAGCTGCGTGAACAGATATTCCATCGCGTACGGCGACGCGCTTTCGACGTGACGCATCACGCCGACTGTCGCCTCGGTATTCATATCGGTCGTCATGAAGGTCACGAACGCGACCGGTTCCCCGTTCTGGCGCACCAGCATCACCGACTGCGCGGCGAGGTATTCGTCGTGGAAAGCCGCGACCGAGAAACTCTTCTCGCGCGCATCGTGGCTGCCGAGCCAGCCGTCGGAAATGCCGCGCAGCGTTTCGAGCGACGCCGGCACACGCGCCTGATCGATCACTTCGACGCTAAAGCCGTCGCGCTCGCCGCGCTTGAGCGCATAGCGCAGATGCGCGCGGTGCGAGCCCTTCAGATCGAAGTCGTCGAGCACTACGTGCGCTTCCTCGCCGAGCTTCATCAACGTGAGGCCGGCGTCGAGATACAGCGGCAGTGCATTCGCACGCACCTGGTAGAACGCGGCGCGACCGCCGTGCGCATGCGCGAGCGCGACGAACTTCTTGATGAGGCCCGCCCACTCTTCGCGCGGCCCCACCGGATCATGCAACGCGGCCCACGTGCGGCCGTATTTCGCGTACATCAGGAACGCCTCTCGCGATTCCGAAAACAGGAAGCTCTTGTCGCCCATCAACGCGAGACCGGCATCGCTGCGTTCCTGCGCGCGCACGATGCGCGCGGCGTCGAGCAGATCTTCGGGCGCCGGCTTCACGAAGCGGCCCGGCGCCGGACGCAGCAATTGCCAGAACGAGAAGGTCGCGGCGAACACGCTCGCGGCGAGCGTCGCGCGCAGCGCGCGCGGCGCGCGCTCGTCGAACGCGAATTGCCACCACAGGTCGCGCGTGTACGGCACGTCACGGAAAGCGAACAGCATGACCCACGTCGCGAACATCAGCACCATCGCGATCGACACAAGCCAGCCGGCCGTGAAACGCTCGGCGAACAGCGACGAATGACGGTTGAAGCGCTTGCGCGTCGCGAGCAGCAGCACGATCAGCATGCCGAGCACACCGGCTTCGACGAATGCGAGACCCTTGGTCAGCGACAGCGCAAGGCTCAGCAACGCGAGCGCGAGCGTCATCCACCATGCCGCATCGAGCCGCCGCAGCAGCCCACGCGCGACGAACAGCAGCAGCACGCCGACCACGCTGCACAACATCGCCGAGCTTTCGAGCACCCACAGCGGCACCACGTTGCGCAGCATATGAATGCGCTGCCAGAACGCCGGCGTCGCACTCGAGATGACCAGCATGCCGCCGACAACGAACGTGACGAGGCTCAGAAACAGCGGCGCGAGTTCCGACACGCGCTCCGCCTGCAGCATCGACAGACGGTTCTTCAGCGCGCGCCCCTCGAAGCCCGCGAGCAGCGCCGCGGAGACGACCAGCGGCACGCCGAAATAGATCGCGCGATACGCGAGCAGCGCGGCGACCATCTGATGCATCGGCACGCTGCCGCTCAGCGTGAACACCATTGCGGCCTCGAACACGCCGACCCCGCCAGGCGTATGGCCGATCAGGCCGAGCAGCATCGCGGCCGCGTAGACGGTGATGAAGCCGATGAAGCTCACGTTCGCATGCGGCAGCAAGGCCCACAGCGCGAGACCCGCGGCGACCACGTCGAGCACCGCCAGCGCGACTTGCGCGAGCAGATCACGGCGCGCGGGAATATCGAACGAGAGCCACTGCCAGCGCGTGCGGATCGGCCGGGTTTCGCGGCGGCACGCGGCGGCCGCGAGCGCCAGCGCGATCAGTAGCGCAGCGCCGCTCCAGCGCAGCGCGACTGGCGACAGATGCAGCATCGGCGCGAGCTGTCCGGCCATACCGACCATGCCCAGTGCGGTCATCAATACCAGGGCGAGTGCGAGCGACACGCTCGTGAACACCGTCATGCGGCCGATCTGCGCGGGCGTGATGTTCGCGACGCCGTACACGCGCGCGCGCACCGCTCCGCCCGTCAGCGCGCCGAAACCGGTCGCATTGCCGAGCGCCGAGCCGGCCGTCGCGCCGACCCACAGCGCCGCGCGCGGCACGCTCGCGCCGAGATAGCGCAGGCCGACCGCGTCGCGCCCGACCAGCGCGACGTAGCTAAGCGCGGTCGCGCCGAGCGCGCCGATCCACTCGCGCGGCGACAGCTCGCGCAATTCGCGTATCACCGAACGGTAATTCACCGCCTCCGACAGATGCTGCAGCACGACCAGCAGCAGCCCGCAAATAACGAGCGCGAGCACGGGCGACAGAAGTCCCCGGCTGCCAAGCACTTTCGCTGCACGGCCGAGCAGCGCGCGCAGGCGCTCGAAGCTGTGTTGAAGTCGGTGGAACATGGTCAATGCGGGCCTTGCGAGAGCAGTCGCGGCGACGGGTGCGTCACGCGCGGTATCGCCTGTGGCGACGATTACAAAGTGATAACGGCAAAACGTGCAAAAGGTTGACAGCAATAGCAATTTTGCTGTCGGTTGACCTGCGCGGCGCGCGGCAAAAGCGCGCGAGCGATATCTGGAAGGGAAACGGCGATGGCGGGCCGGAACTGGCCCCAAGCGGAGGTTTCTGGAGGGACTGATGGCGGAATGACGAGCCGAACGCCACCCGCCTGGTGGGGCCAGAAAGCACAATGCCCGCTACTTGAGCGGGCATCGACACGGTTGGCAGGGCCTGCGCGGCCCGTGCGCAATACGCGCTTATTGCGGGCGACGATACGCTTCGGCGATCACCGCGCAGTTTTGCAGATGCAGGTTGAGCGCATGCAGCGCCAGCGCACGCAGCTTGCCGAAGAACGTAGTGGCGGCGGGGGTGGAACGGACAGCAGTCGATGCGGTGTTCATGGCGGCTCCTTATTAGGGTTTCTACCTACGCAATAACCCGATTATAACCATCTCGTGCCGCAGCGCAACAAAAATCAATATTTATTGGCGGCATCGCAACGCCGCCGTCGCGTGTTGGATACAGAAAGGGTAAAGGGGCAGCATCGGCCGCGCAGGTATTAACAATCCGCACCGTACAGGTGCAATAATGCCCCCTTTGCCTGCGACGCTTCGCCGCAGCCTCGCCGTCATGACCGTCGCCCAGACTCAGAAAGCTCTGATTGCGCCCCTTATCGTCGCGTGCGCGATGTTCATGGAAAGCGTCGACGCCAATGTGATCGTCACCGCGTTGCCGGCCATGGCGCGCGATTTCGCCCGCGATCCGGTCACGCTGAAAATCGCGGTCACGAGCTACGTGCTCGGGCTCGGTGTGTTCATCCCGGTATGCGGCTGGCTCGCCGACAAGTTCGGCGCCCGCACGGTGTTCCGCACGGCGATCGGCATCTTCGTCACGGGCTCGCTGTTGTGCGCCGCGTCGAACTCGCTTGCCACTTTCACGGTTGCGCGTTTCATTCAGGGCGTCGGCGGCGCGATGATGGTGCCGGTCGGGCGGATCATCATCTTTCGCGTGGTGGAAAAAGCCGACTTCATCCGCGCGATGAACTATCTGAGCGTGCCCGCGATGCTCGGCCCTGCCGCCGGTCCGCTGCTCGGCGGCTTCATCACCACGTATCTGCACTGGCGTCTGATCTTCTTCATCAACGTGCCGATCGGCATTCTCGGCATCTATCTGACCAATCGCTATATCGCCAATACGCGCGAACCGGACCCCGGCCCGCTCGACTGGATCGGCTTCCTGTTGTCGGCGGCGGGCGCGGTGCTGCTGCTGCTCGGTTTGTCGCTGGTCGGCGGCGAACTGATTTCGAATACCGACGCGTTCGGCATGTGCGCGCTCGGCGCGGTACTGCTCGCGATCTACGTCGCGTACGCGCAGCGCGTCGCGCTGCCGCTGCTCGACTTGCGCTTTTTCAAGGTGCCAACTTTCCAGGCGAGCGTGCTCGGCGGCTCGCTGTTTCGCATCGGCCTCGGCGCGCTGCCATTCCTGCTGCCGCTGCTGCTGCAGGAAGGCCACGGTATGAGCGCGTTCCAATCGGGGCTGATCACCTGCGCGTCGGCGTTCGGCGGCATGTTCATGCGCACGATCGCCTCCACCGTGCTGCGCCGCTTCGGCTTTCGCCAGGTGCTCGTGTTCAACGCGGCGCTATCGGGCATTTCGATCGCCGCGTGCGGACTCTTTTTCCCGCACACGCCGACATGGATCATCTGGGTCGTCGTGCTGCTCGGCGGTTTCTTCCCAGCGTTGCAGTTCACCAGCCTCAATTCGCTGACCTACGCGGAGATTGCGAGCCGCGACGTCGGCCGCGCGACGAGCCTCGGCAGCGTCGTGCAGCAGATGTCGCTCGGTCTCGGCGTGACGGTCGGCGGGATCGTGCTGCAGATTTCGCGCGCACTGAATGGGCATCCGAGCATCACGTGGTCGGATTTCTGGCCCGCGTTTCTGGTGGTCGGGCTGTGCTCGTTCGCGTCGATTCCGGTCACGCTGCGCTTGCCGCGCGGCGCGGGCTCGGAGATTTCGCGAGGCGGGCGCGGCTGAGCTGCGCGTTGAGTCCTTACAGCCCGCCCGAACAAGCGCCCCGCGCTGCACGCGTTCGGGCGCTCACTCGCGCTTGCGTATCACGCTCACCTCGCCATTGCGTTCGAGGATCGCGGCGGCCACGTTGTCCATCGAGCGCGAGCCGATTTTCTGCCGCACGCTTTCCTCGATGTCGGTGCGCGTGATGAGCGCCGCGTGCATTTCGTTCGCGTGGAACTTGCCGTCGCTGAACACCTCGCGCTCGACGCCACACACCAACAGCTCGAAGCGGCGCGAACGTATAAACGCCCACGCGAGCACCCGGTGACATACGACGATCACCAGCGACGCGACCACGGTCGCGATGAACGGCGACGCCCCGACAATCGCGCGGCTCAGCATCGCGCCGAGCAGAATCACGACGACCAGATCGAACGGCGTGCGCTGACCGAACGAGCGCCGCCCCGATACGCGAATCAGCACGATCGCGATCACGAACACGACGATCGAGCGCAGCCCCATCTGCAACGGGTCGAGATCCCTACCCTGGCCGAATAGAACGAAAAACGCGTCCATCATGTTCGTCCTCCCCGCGGCTTATTGCCGTGCCAATGTTCCGGTATCCGGATCGTTGCGAGCGAGACCCGCTCGCGACGCAGCGCCGTCGCTCAGGCCAGCGCGCGATCCGTCGCCCATCCGATGAGCGTATCGCCGAAACCGCCGCGCGCGCGGGCCGCGGTGCGCGCGCTCGTGGTCACGCGCGGCGCGGCGCTCCACGCGATGCGCGCGCCCGTCGCGATCAGGCGATCGACGAGCGCGACATCCTCGCTGCACCTGAGCGGCGGAAAGCCGCCCGCGCGCCGATAGGCTTGCGCGGAAACGCCGAGGTTCGCGCCGTGCACGTGACGATGTCCGTCGGCGTCGACATAGGTCTTGCGAAAATATTCGCGCACGCTGTGCGGATGCGCGCTCCAGTCGTCGACGGCGATCGAGCCGCACACCGCATCGGCGCCGAGCGCCAATTGCGCGGCGAGCCAATCCGGCGACACGCGGCTGTCGGCATCGGTAAACGCGAGCCAGCGCGCGCCGAGCGCGAGCAGCAGCGACGCGCCCAGCGCCCGCGCGATCCCGACGTTGCGCGCCTTCAGCGTCAGCGTCTGCACGCCGTAGGCGCGCGCGATCGCCCCGCTGAAATCGCTGCACGCGTCGAGCGCGACGACGATCCGCACCTCTTCGCCGGCGAGCGCCTGGTGTCGCGACGCTTCGAGCAAGGCCGCGAGGCACCCCGCGATCAACGCCTCTTCGTTATGCGCCGGGACGATCACGCCGATCATAGAAGCCCCTCTCGCTGCGCGACCGAACGTGCGTCGCGCGACCACACGTCGATCAGCAAGTCGGCTTCGTCGTGATGCGCGAGACGCGCGAGGCCGCAGCGCGCATCGAATAGCGCGTGCGCGCGGTCGGCCGATTCGCGCGCTTCGGCGAACGGCCGGCGCCAGTGGCAGGCGAGCAGCGTGCCATCGGTCGTCAGCGAGCCGGCGATGCGCGCGGCCAGCGTTTCGAGCTCGGCCGCGTCGAGATAGTACGCAAACTCGCTGATCACGATCAGATCGAACGGCCCGTGCTCGGTCGGCCATTCGCACGGCACGCTGCGCTGTTCGATCCGCACGTTCGATGCGCCCGCCACGCGTTCGCGCGCGAGCGCGACCGCGCGCGGGTGCAAATCGGCGGCGAGCAGCGCGTCGCAGCGCGTCGCGAGCCCGGCCGTCAACTCGCCGTTCGCGCAGCCCGGTTCGAAGCCGTTGCGATAGCGCGGCCGCGGCAGCAGCGCGAGTGTCAGCGAACGCTTGCGGCGTTCGTACCAGCCTTCGCGCAAACGCCACGGATCATCGCTGCGTCGGTAAAGTTCATCGAAGTACCGCATCGGCGAGCTCATCTCAGCGATCCTCCGAAGGCTGGGGAACAAAGGTCATAGCGTCCACGACGTGAGTGTTTGCGACGACGCGTGATCCGATGCCGGCGCGGCGCTCGTGTCGGCGGACGCGACGAGCCGTTCGCCAAGCGCGGCGAGATCGCGTTGCGCGTGGCTTTGGCGCAGAAACACCGGCAGGTCGGCGACCGCTCGCGCGAAGCGCGCGTCGCGGCACAACGGGCCCGCGCCGAGCGCGCGTGTCGCCTGATCGATGACGGCGCTCGCGGCCTGCTCGACGGCAAGACGCGCGCGCAGCACGCGCGTCTGCGCATCATCCGAAGGGCGCGCGTCGATCCACGCGGCGGTTTCGCGCAGTACCGCGGCGGCCGACTGCAATGCGACATCGGTCGCACCGAGATGAGCCAGCCGATGCGCATCCGCGCGCCGGGCGCACGCGTCGCGCAGCGTGCGGCCGATCTGCGCGGCCGCACCGTACCAGCACGCGGCGATACCGGCGCCGCCATGCCAGAAGCCCGCGCGCCGCAGATATTCATGCGGCGCGCCGACGAGCGTCGCAACGGTGTCGTTGAACGTCACATCGGCGCTCGCGGTCGCCCACATGCCGACGGCCTGCCACTTCGATGTGTCGATCGAGATCGAGCTCTGGTCCAGCGCGACGGCCGCGAGCACCGGCTCATCATTGCGCCAAGCGGTCACGAGCGCATGGGTGAGCGCCTGCGCGCCGGAGCACCAGGCTTTGGTGCCGGACAGGCGCACCTGAGCGCCCTCGCCGAAAACGTTCTGGATTCCTTGATTGACCGCGCGCACTCGCGCGTCCGGCGCTTCGGCGGCCCACACGCCCCAGCGGCTTGCCGGCGGCGGCAGCGGACCGTTCAGTTCGGCGAGAATCGCGAGCGCATCGGTATGGCCTTCGAACAGTTTGACGAGACCGAGGTCGCGCGCGGCAACGGCGGCGAGCGCGCGCCAGCGCACCAGCGTCTCGCCATGCCCCGGCAACGGCAAGCTCGGCGCGCGATCGTAGCCGCGCTCGATCAGATCAGCGAGCAGTGCTCCGAGAGCAGCGGGATCGTTCGCATCGAAACGCGCGTCGCGCAGGAAATCGTCGAGCGACGGTGCGCGGCCGCCGTGTTGATTAGAAATCTGCCGTGACTGGGCCTTGAAGCTGGCCGCGTGGTCGCGCGTATCGAGCATCGTGCCTCCCTGCACCGTTTCGATCCGCGGCCCGCCGCGCGGCGGCGGACCGGAACGTATGCAGAGTCGCAGCAAACATCGTGCCCCAGCTGACGACGCAGCCGCGCAGCAAAAAAGCGCCTACGTCCCCCCGCTTCCGCTCAGTCGTCCATCCGTCTTCGTGAGCAATGCGTCGAGGACCGCCATTTCGACCGGCTTCACCAGGTGCGCATGGAAACCCGCTTTGCGCGTGCGATCGAGATCGCTTGCATGACCGAAGCCCGTCATCGCCGCGTACATCGTGCGAGCCATCTCGGGCAGCGCGCGCAACGCCGCGAGCGTCGCATAGCCATCCATCTTCGGCATCGCGAGATCGATCAACGCGAGATGCGGCGAGAAGCGCGGCGCGATCTGCAGCGCCTGCTCGCCCTCGTAGGCGATACGCACCTCATGGCCCTTCAGTTCGAGCAGCATCGCGAGGCTGTCGGCCGAATCGCGATTGTCGTCGATCAGCAGAACCCGCAGCGGCTGCACGTGGGGCGCGGCGCTGATCGCGCCGCTCTCCGCGGTGTCGGACTGCGCCGAGAGCGGCAGACTCAGCGTGAACGTGCTGCCAAGGCCCGGTCCTTCGCTGCTCGCGACGATGCTGCCACCATGCATCTCGACGAGCGACTTGCACAGCGTCAGGCCGATCCCAAGACCGCCTTCGCCGAAGCTTTGCCCTTCCTTCTCCTGCGCGAACAGCTCGAAGATCTTGTCGAGCGAGCGCACCGGAATACCGCAGCCGACGTCGCGCACTTCGAGCACCGCCATGCGAAAGTCGACCCGTCCACGCATCTCGATCACGCTGCCGTGCGGCGAAAATTTCGACGCGTTGTGCAGCAGGTTTTGCAGCACCTGCACGAGCCGCGTCATGTCGCCGCGAATGCTCACGGGTGCGTCGGTGACCTGGGCGACCACGCGCTGCTCGCGCGAGTCGGTAAACGGCCGCGCCGCTTCGATCGCGCGCGTGACGAGCTCGGTGAGATCGACCCGCGCAATCCGCAGTTCGACCTTGTCGGACATGATGCGGCCGATATCGAGCAGATCGTCGACGAGTCGCGTCAGGTGCGTGACCTGGCGATCGATCAGATCGCGCGCGCGCGCGACCACCGGGCTCAGATTGGCTTCCATCTGCATCGTGCCGACCGCGTTGCGCACCGGCGCGAGCGGATTGCGCAGTTCGTGCGCGAGCGTCGCGAGAAATTCGCGCATGCGCTCACCGGAGCGCTCGAGTTCCTCGCGCCGGCGCCGCTCGGTGAGATCGCGCGTGACCTTGGCGAAGCCGCGCAAGCGTCGCGATTCGTCATAGACGGCCGTGATGATCACGTTGGCCCAGAACGTCGAGCCGTCCTTGCGCACGCGCCAGCCTTCGTCTTCGACGGTGCCGATCTGCCGTGCCATCGCGAGTTCGCGCGCGGGCTTGCCGGCCGCGGCCTCCTCGGGCACATAGAACTGCGAGAAGTGCCGGCCGACGATTTCGTCATGCGTATAGCCCTTGATGCGCGCGGCGCCCGAATTCCAGCTGACGATGAAGCCTTGCGGATCGAGCATGAAAATCGCGTAGTCCTTCACGCTATCGACGAGCAGACGGAAGCGCTCCTCGCTCTGGCGCAGCGCTTCGAGATATTCGCGCTGCGCGGTCAGGTCGCGCGTGATCTTCGCGAAGCCGGTGACCTCGCCCTGCTCGTTGCGTATCGCGGTGATCACGACGTTCGACCAGAACGTCGTGCCGTCCTTGCGCACGCGCCAGTCCTCGTTCTCGAAGCGGCCGGTGTGCGCCGCCTGTTCCAGCTCGTAGCCTGGGCAGCCGCGGGCGACGGCTTCCTCGGTATAGAAGCGCGAGAAATGCTGGCCGACGATCTCGTTTTCCGTGTAGCCCTTC
This sequence comes from Paraburkholderia sp. JPY465, assembly GCF_050436725.1. NCBI lineage: Bacteria > Pseudomonadati > Pseudomonadota > Betaproteobacteria > Burkholderiales > Burkholderiaceae > Paraburkholderia > Paraburkholderia sp. JPY465. The sequence goes on along the minus strand of NZ_JBNDMT010000003.1, from coordinate 1,273,318 downwards.
AGCTTCTGCGCGCCGGCGTTCCAACTCACGACGTGGCCTTTCGCGTCGAGCAGAAAGATCGCGTAGTCCGAGATCGCCTGCACGAGCGACCAGTAATCGACGCTAACGGGCGCCGACGGCGCGGCCTCGGCCTGCACTCGAGCGGGCTCGCCGTGGACGCGGAGAGTAGAAGCATCAAGCTGGGTCATGGCGGACACGTAGTTGGAATTGTTGTGTTTAGCAAATCTCGCGCCTGGCCGGCGCCGAAGCCTTCGCGCAAACGCTTGCGCGGCCCACGCATGGGCCGGGATACCTCGCGAAGGGCGCCCGCGCGCCGGCTCATAAGGCGCACAGCTTATAACGGCGGGCCCCGCGCTTGCTAGCCGGTCATCACTGAAAGCGTCGCCGCGCGGCGGTTTCGGCTTTCGGTTTTACCCTTCGACAGCAAAAACAGGAGTGTCAATTGAAAAAGCTATTCACGACTATCGCCACGAACTTCGCGGCCCCGTGCGCCCTCGCTGCGGCATTGAGCTTCGCATCCACCGTCGCGCAGGCGGAAGGCTGCGCCAAAGGCGCGGTCGTGGGCGGGGTGACCGGCCACGTTGCCGGACATCATGGGACGGCGGGTGCGGCCGCGGGCTGCGCGATCGGCCACCATGAGGCGAAGAAGAAAGACAAGGCCGCGAGCGCCGCCGCCGCGAGTCAACCCGCTGGAAAATGATGCCAATGGCCGGTCCGGCTCGACGTCGCTGCGCTTGCGCGCACGCCGTCAGCCGGCCGCGCCGATCTTTTCCGCGAGCTTCGTGTCGTAGCTCGAATGGACATGCACGCGTTTCTTGTCGGGATACGCGTAAGCGTACGCCTTGCGCAGCGCGAGCGACGCCTCGTGAAAGCCTGACAGGATCAGCTTCTGCTTGTTCGGATAGTTCGCGATGTCGCCGACGGCGAAGATGCCCGGCCGCGAGCTTTCGTAGTTCGAGGTATCGACATCGATACGCCCGCCGTGAATCTTCAGTCCCCACTGCGCGATCGGGCCGAGATCCGCGACGAGTCCATACAAGGCGATGAGGTGTTCGGCTTCGAGCTGGGTCTCGCCATGGATCTGCTTCAGCGTCAGGGAACGCAGCGCGCCGTCTTCCACTTCGAGCGCCGCGATCGCGCCGATGACGAAGTCCATCTCACCCGCCTCGACCGCGCGCCGCATCAGCTCGACGCTCGAATCGGCCGCGCTGAAGCCGGCGCGCCGATGCACGAGGGTCACGCGCCGCGCGACCTTGCGCAATGCCAGCGCCCAGTCGAGCGCCGAATCGCCGCCGCCAGCGACGACCACGTTCTTGTCGGCGAAATCGGCGAGGCGCGCCACGCTGTAGTGCACGTTGCGCTTTTCCAGCGGCACGGCCTCGGGGAGCCCGAGCTTTTGCGGGACGAACGCGCCATTGCCGGCGGCGAGCAGGATCGCCGCGACGTCGAACACGAGGCCGCGCTGCGTGCGCACGGTCCAGCGGCCGTCGTCGCGTTGCTCGACCGTGTCGACGCGCTGTTCGAGGTGAATCGGCACATCGAACGGCTTGCATTGCGCGACCAGTCGCTCGACCAGTTCGCGCGAGGTGCATGACGGGATCGCCGGGATATCGTAGATCGGCTTGTCGGGATACAGCTCGATGCACTGCCCGCCGACCCTTCCGAGTATGTCGACGATCTGGCAGGTCAGGCCGATCACACCGGCCTCGAATGCCGCGAACAGACCCACGGGACCGGCGCCGACGATCAGGACATCGGTGCGGATCGGCGAGGTGGGCGCAGAGGACGGGTCGGCGGCAACGGTCATCAGGCAGGTCTCCGGATCACGGTGAAAGGCGCAAAGCAAGCGTCGATGACTCACCTTACCGAATCGGCCCGCACGCGGCAACGATGCCATCGTCGGCGGTAAGGATGCTATGCGGGGCCGCTCAACGCCCGAAAGCGGCTACCTGAAAATATCTGGAATCGGCCATTTTGATGATCCAGATGGCGGACTAAGCTAACACCTGCCCGATCCATCGCAGCGTCCCACCCGCCCAGGAGCCCATCATGGAACAACGTCTCGACTTCTACAAAGCCAACCCCGCCGCGATCAAGTCGCTGCTCGGCGTCGAAGAGCGCATCGGCAAGTCGGCGCTCGAAAAATCGCTGACCGAACTGGTGCGGCTGCGCGCTTCGCAGATCAACGGCTGCGCCTATTGCGTCGACATGCATACGAGCGACGCGCGCAAGGGCGGCGAAACCGAGCGGCGTCTCGCGACCGTCGTCGTGTGGCGCGAAACGCCGTTCTTTACCGACCGCGAACGCGCGGCGCTCGAGTGGACCGAAGCGCTCACGCTGGTGTCGCACGATCACGTGCCGGACGCAGTATGGCAGGCGGTGCGCCCGCACTTCAGCGACGAAGAGCTGGTCGACCTGACGCTGCTCGTCTCGGCGATCAATGCGTGGAACCGCTTCGCGATTTCGTTCCGGAAGATGCCGGCCTGAACGGTGAATGAATGGCGGCATAAGCAGCGGCATGAGGCACGGTACTGCCCGCCTCACTCGCCAATCCACGACCCGCGCAGATCGCTGTCATGCAGCAACTGCAGCAGCGTGCCCGCCGGGCGGCTCAAGCGCTTCGCCGCCAGCGCGATGAATTCCACCGACGGCAACGTCGGCAAGCCGGCCGCATTCAACGGCGGCGCCAGCCCGCGCGCGGCCAGATACTGCGGCCGCACGGTGATGCCAAGTCCGCCGCGCGCAGCCGCGATACAGCCGGAATGACTGCTGCTCGTGCAGACGATCTGCCAGCTCGCGCCGGCTTCGGCGAGCGCATCGAGCACGACCGCGCGCGTCACGCTCGGCTCGGCGACCAGAATCAGCGGCAGCGGCTGGCTCAGATCGACGAGCGTGCCGGTCTGCGCGAGCCATTCCAGCCGCCCGGTGAAAAGCGGCACGCCGCGCCGGTCACCGAGCCGGCGCTTGCCGACCAGCAGATCGATCGCGCCGGCGTCGAGCAGTTCGTAGAGCCTGCCGGTCATGCCGATCGTGATTTCCAGCTCGACGTCGGGGTGCGCGTTGCGAAACGCCGCGAGCACGGTGGGCAGCGGGCCGAGCGCGATGTCGTCTGACGAGCCGAGCCGCACGCGCCCCTTCAGACGCGGCGCGCGAAACTGCGACTCCGCGCGCGATAAGGCCTGCAGGATCACGCTCGCATGCGCGAGCATCGCTTCGCCGTCGGGCGTCATCGCGAGCGAATGGGTGTCGCGCACGAACAGGCGCCGGCCCACGCTCTGTTCGAGGCGGCGGATATGTTCGCTGACGCTCGACTGCGTCAGGTCGAGCCGCCGCCCCGCCTCGGTGAAGCTATGGCAGGCCGCGACGGTCGAGAAGGTCTTCAGCCAGATCGGATTGAGCATGCGCGAATTGTCGCGCTGCTTATCGGCATTGTCGATAACAGTCAGCGAGCTTAGTGGGGTTCCCGATTGACGGGGATGTCAATAAGATGACGGAATTCCGCATGGCCCCGCTCCGGTGGCGCTTTTCCGCCACGCCCGCTGTCGAAAACATGACCAAGGATTCGTCTCAAACCGCCCTACTGTGGATCGTCGCCGCCGGCTTCTTCATGCAGTCGCTCGACACGACGATCGTCAACACCGCGCTGCCGTCGATCGCGAACAGCCTGCAAGTCGCGCCGCTCGCGATGCAACCGGTCGTCGTCGCCTACACGCTGACGATGGCGATGCTCACGCCCGCCTCCGGCTGGCTTGCCGACCGCTTCGGCACCCGCCGCGTCTATTTCGCCGCGATTCTCGTGTTCGTGCTCGGCTCGATCTGCTGCGCGAGCGCGCACACGCTCGGCGAGCTCGTGATGGCGAGGGTGCTGCAAGGCATCGGCGGCTCGATGCTGCTGCCGATCGGACGTCTCGCGGTGCTGCGCAGCGTGTCGGGCGAGCACTACGTGGCGGCGCTCGCGTTCATTTCGATCGCGGGGCAGCTCGGGCCGATCGCCGGGCCGACGCTCGGCGGCTGGTTCGTGCAGGCGATCACGTGGCACTGGATCTTTCTGATCAACGTGCCAATCGGCGCGCTCGGCCTGTACGCGGTGCACCGCTTTCTGCCTTCGCATGACGCGACGCAGGCGCCGCCGTTCGATGTGATCGGCTGCGCCCTGCTATCGCTGTGCATGATCGCGTTTTCGCTCGCGATCGACGCGCCGGTCCCGTCGCATCGCGCGGCGTGGTCGGCGGGTCTGTTCACCCTGGCGGTCGCCAGCGCGCTCGCCTACGTTCCGTACGCGAGAAACCGCCGCAATCCGCTGTTCAAGCTGTCGCTGTTCGGCGAGCCGAACTTCAGCGTCGGCCTGATCGGCAACCTGGTATGCCGGATCGGTTCGAGCGCGGTGCCGTTCCTCGTGCCGCTCCTGCTGCAATTGCAGCTCGGCTACTCGCCGCTGCACTCCGGTCTGATGATGCTGCCCGCGGCGCTCGCCGGCACGCTCGCGAAACGCTGGATCGCGCCGCTCGTGCGCCGCTACGGCTACGACACGTTCCTGCTGGTCAACACGATCATCGTCGGCTCGGCGATCGTCGCGTTCTCGCTGATTTCGCGCGGCACACCGCTCGTGATCGAAGTCGCGATCCTCGCCGTTTTCGGCGCGGCCAACTCGATGCAGTACGCGGCGATGAACAGCGTCACGCTGAAGGACCTGTCGCACGAAGACGCGGGCATGGGCAACAGCCTTTTCTCGATGGTGCAGATGCTCGCGATCGGGCTCGGCGTGTCGATCGGCGGCGGGCTCGTCAATCTGTTCGCCGATCAATGGGGCTCGGCGGCACTCGGCTTCCGGCTCGCGTTCGTGTGCGTCGGCGTGATCACGCTCGTGTCCGCGTGGATCTTCCGCCACCTCGACGATCCGTCGGGCACCCGCGTGATTCGCGGCCAGGCTGCGCAGAGCGCGGGGCGTTGACACGCGACGCGTTTCAACGCGTGTCAGCGCATGAATTCGAAAGCTCTCCGCGTTAGCATGTCTGGCATCCATGGCTACCCGGCAGGTACCCCCGATGCCATTCGATGAGCGCGTGCTGAACGGCATGGGCGTGCTGACGGCGATCGTCGATTGCGGCAGTTTCGCGGCCGCGGGCGAAGCGCTCGACATGTCGCAATCGGGCGTAAGCCGTTCGGTTGCCCGGCTCGAAGCGCGCCTCGGCATTCGCCTGTTCGACCGCACCACGCGCTCGGTTACGCTGACCGACGAAGGCCGGCGTTTCTACGAGCAGATCGTGCCGCTGCTCGGCGGACTCGAGGAGGCGGCGGCCTCCGCCGCGCAGGGCAAGACCGCGGTGCGCGGGCGTCTGCGCGTCAACATGGACCCGTTTTTTTCACGGCTCGTGCTCGGGCCGCGCCTTGGCAGCTTCATCGACAAACATCCGGACCTGCAGCTCGAACTGATCACGCGCGACCAGTTGGGCGACATGATCGCGGACGGCTTCGATGTCGCGATCCGCTTCGGCGACCCGCCGGTGTCGACACTCGTCGCTCGCAAGCTGCTCGATACGCGCATCCTGACCGTGGCGGCGCCGTCGTATCTGAAGAAGCATGGCAAGCCGGAGAATCCGGCCGAGCTCGAAGACGGCCGGCATATTTGCATCAAGTTTCGCGATCCGCTCACCGGTTACCCGTTCACCTGGGAATTCCATCGAGGCCGCAAGAAGTTCTCGCTGACGCCGCAGGGCCGGCTGACCGTCAACGACGTCGGCACGCTGCATAGCGTATGCGTCGCAGGCCAGGGGATCGCGCAGATTCTCGCGCTCGGCGCGGAGTCGCTGCTCGCGAGCGGCAAGCTGATCGAGGTCTTTCCGGATTGGGGCGACGAGGTCTATCCGCTGTATGCGCTGTATCCGTCGCGGCACCATCCGCCGGCCAAGGTGCGCGCGTTTCTCGACTTCATCCTGTCGCTGACCGGCGCCAGGCCGCGCCACCCGGCCGCCTAGCGCAGAACTTCTGTTTGCCGCCCGCCGCGGTCCGCGTCTTGCTGTCGGACCCTTGTCTTCCCTCCAGGAGAGCAGCGATGAGCAAGACGACGGAAAAATCCCAAGGCGAAGCAAAAAGCGCGGACAAAGACGAATCAAAACCCGAGGCCGGCACCCAGACCGAGGATTTAGCGCATCCGCACCACGCCGTGCATAGCGACAACGCAAAGAGCAAGATGCCCGAGCGCCAGAGCGAGGGCCACAAGCAGTCCCCGGCGGACCGTCCCGGCAAACAACGCGGTGACGGCGAACCGTCGGTCGGTTGAAAAAACCCGTACCGGAGCGGCCTGAACTGCTTCATGCATTCAGGCCGCATCGCTTTTCCCTTCGAGCGCCTTTCTGTAAGCAAACATTTCTTCCTTGTTTTTACCGAATATTTTTTCGGCGCCTTGGACTATTTTGCTGCTAGCAGCGAAGTGTGCGCCCTCCGAACCGGCCGCTCCGCTTTGCGCCGGTTTATGCCGCTTCCGATCGTTAAAAGGCGTCATCCATGTCCAACGCGTCAAGTTCTCCCCACGCCCGCGCGGCCATCGCGCAGGTGTCCATCTGCGTGCCGACCTGCAATCGTCCGGAACTGCTCGTCGAGTGCGTCGACTCGTGCCTCGCGCAAAGCTATCCGCATGTGGAAATCGTGATTGGCGACGATTCGACGGACGCGCGCTCAGGGCAACTGATCTTGCAGCGTTACCGTGACGAGCCGCGCGTGCGCTACCAGAAGCACGAATCGCCGCTTGGCCAGGCGCGCAATGTGTCGACCCTGTTCGAGCGGGCTCGCGGCGACAAGATCCTGTTGATCCACGACGACGATTTGCTGACGAGCGACGCCGTCGAAAAACTCGTGTCGCTCTGGCAACGCTATCCGGTGCTCGATGCGGCATTCGGCGCGCAGTACGAAGCGGATCACGACGGGGCGATCGATCTCGCCGCGAGCGAGCGCCTGAACGCGGCGTTCCGGCGCACCCGGGCCAACGAGGGTCTGCAGCCGCTCGCGGGCCGCACCGGCCTGATCCAGATGTTTCCCAACAATGGCTGGATGGCCGACGCGCGGCTCGTCAAGCGGATCGGCTACGACGCTCGGTATGGCGTCTGCTGCGACTACGTGTTCGGCACCGAGCTATGCCTTGCCGCTCGTGAGGTGTTTTATCTGCACGACTATGTGTCGGTGTATCGGAAGACCGCGACGTCGATCTCGCACAGCACGCGGGGCACGAGCACGGCCGCCCCGTTGAGCGCGTATGGGTTCGTGAAGTCGCTGCGTCTGCCGGCGCGGCTCGAAGCGTCGCGGCGGCAGGCGCTGCGGCGACTGGTACCGATCGTGGTGTCGATTCACGCGAGAAACGGCGACGCGCGCGCGGGCTGGCGGATCGCGCGCGCGCATCTGTTCGCCTACAACTACGGCTTTAGCGCGCGGCTTTACTACCATCTGCTGATGCTGGCGTGCGCGGCATGGCGTGGACGTCTGCCGACGGCGAGCGCCTCGGCCGATGCTGCCGCGCGCGCGCCGTCGATCGCGACGGTCGCGGCGAATGAGGCCGCGCGGGTCGAGGAGTTCGTCGACAAGCTGGTCGACGAGTTCGTCGGCGACCGGTCGAAGCCGGTATGAACTGCGACAAGTCCGTGCGCAAGCCGATTTTCTGCTAAGCATTCCCTGCTTAGCAAACGCGTATTCGTTACTTGGTCGCGAGCGCGCCGCTGATTACGATGGGCACGACCCGTCATCGCAGAGGTGCTTCGCCATGTCAGACAATGCGTGTTTCAGACCGCGCGTGATCGAGCCGGTCGTCGAGGATCAACCCGAAGGACTCGGCCTCGCGGTCGAGTTGTGGTTTGCTCAACCGATCGACGGCATCGCGGGGCGCGCGGTGCAGATTCATCTGCGCAGCGGCGCGAGGATGGAACAGGCCGAGAGCTTGCGCGACCTGCTGCATGCGTGGGGGACACGGATCGTCGTCAGTTGAGCGAAGCGCCGATGCCATGAAAAACGGCGGTCCGGTTGCCCCGGACCGCCGCCTGAATGCTTCATCGCGGCACGACGTTTCGCCGTGCCGGGTTAGCGGCTCACGGCTCGTGCCGCAGATACCCTTCCGTCGACGGATCGCGCATGCGCAGCGAAACGATACCCGCGAGTGCGCACAGCGCCGTCACGTACCAGAAGAACATCGTCTCGACGCCGGCCGACTTCAGCCACAGCGCGACATATTCCGCCGACCCGCCGAAGATCGCATTCGCCACCGCATACGACAGCCCCACGCCGAGCGCACGCACTTGCGGCGGGAACATTTCCGCCTTGATCAGGCCGCTGATCGACGTGTAGAAGCTGACGATCGCGAGCGCGACGACGACGAGCGCGAACGCCGCGACCGGACTCGTCACGTCCTTCAGCGCATGCAGCAGCGGCACCGTGCCGAGCGTCGCGAACAAACCGAAGCACAGCATCGAATTGCGTCGGCCGATCCTGTCGGACAGCGCGCCGAACGCCGGCTGCATCAGCATGTAGACGAACAGCGCGGCGGTCATCACCGAGCTCGCGGTTTTGGCGTGCATGCCGGCCGTGTTGACCAGATATTTCTGCATATACGTCGTGAACGTATAGAAGATCAGCGAGCCGCCGGCCGTGAAGCCGAGCACCGTCATGAACGCGGCCTTGTGCTCCCACAAGCCGCGCAGCGTGCCCGCTTCCTTGCGCTGACGCGTCGCGGCGGTGGTGGTTTCGTCGAGCGATTTACGCAGATAGAGCGAGACCAGCGCAGAGATCGCACCGATTGCAAACGGCACGCGCCAGCCCCATGCCTTCAGTTCGTCGGTCCTCAGCAACTGCTGCAGGACCACCAGTACGAGCAGCGCGAACAGTTGACCGCCGATCAGCGTTACATACTGGAACGACGCGAAAAAGCCGCGCCGGCCTTTCAACGCCACTTCGCTCATATAGGTCGCGCTGGTGCCATATTCGCCGCCCACCGACAGGCCCTGGAACAGCCGCGCGATCAGCAGCAGCGCCGGCGCGAGCGCGCCGATCTGCGCGTAGGTGGGCAACATCGCGATCACGAGCGAGCCGCCGCACATCATGAATACCGACACCATCATCGCGGTGCGGCGGCCGCGCTTGTCGGCGAGCCGGCCGAAGAACCAGCCGCCGATCGGGCGCATCAGGAAGCCGGCGGCGAACACACCGGCCGTGTTGAGCAACTGCGTGGTGGTGTTGCCGCTAGGAAAGAACGACGGCGCGAAATACAGCGCCGTGAACGAATACACGTAGAAGTCGAACCATTCGACAAGATTGCCCGATGAAGCGCCGACGATCGCAAAGATGCGGCGCCGGGTGTCGTCGGCTTGTGCGACGACGGGTTGGTCGGTTAAATCGTTCATGCTGATGTCGGTCCTTTTTTCTCTAAACGAGGATGACGCTCGTGACGTCGCCTTCATGCGCGTCGCGGACAACCGCACACGCGCGCGCGGCGAATTTTACATAAGTGAAAAGTTCAGATGGGGTTTTGTAGGTCCCAAATAGAAATGTCGGGTTTCCGCTAAATAGAAATGTCGTGTTCTGGGTAGTTTGTCCGCCGGACATCCACATGGAGCGCGCCGGCGATGAACGCGACTGGGACGATCACGATGACGATGCGGGAAGTTGACCGGTTCAAGGTCATCCAGGCGGTGACCGAAGCCCGGCTCAAGCCTGGTCAGGCGGCTGAGCGGCTGGGATTGAGCGTGCGACAGGTCGAGCGGCTCGTGCTGCGCTACCAGGCGGCTGGCGTGGCCGGACTGGTGTCGGGCAAGCGCGGTCGCCCGGGCAATCACCAGTTGCCTCCGGGCAAGGCTCAACGGGCACTGGCGCTGATCCGTGAGCGCTATGCGGATTTCGGCCCGACGCTGGCGTGCGAGAAGCTTCGGGAGTGTCATGGCATCGATCTGGCGGTCGAGACGGTGCGCACACTGATGCGAGCGGCCGGTCTGTGGATTCCGCGCAAGGAGCGCCCGCCGAAGGTCTATCAGCCGCGTAACCGTCGTGCCTGCCTGGGCGAGCTGATCCAGATCGATGGCAGCGACCATCGCTGGTTCGAGGACCGGGCGCCGGCGTGCACGCTGCTGGTGTTCATTGATGATGCGACCGGACGACTGATGGCGCTGCACTTCACGGCGACGGAGTCGACCTTCAGCTATTTCGAGGCGCTGCAGAAGTATCTGGGCGTGCATGGCAAGCCGGTGGCGTTCTACAGCGACAAGGCCAGCGTGTTCTATGTCAAGAAGCGCTCGGAGACCGCCGGCAAGGGCGTCACGCAGTTTGGGCGAGCCCTGTACGAGCTCAATATCGACGCGTTCTGTGCGAACACGAGTCAGGCCAAGGGGCGCGTGGAGCGGGCCAACCTGACGCTGCAGGACCGGCTCGTCAAGGAACTCAGGCTGCGCGGCATCAGTACGCGGGAGGCCGCTAATGCCTGGGCGCCCTCCTTCATCGCCGACTTCAACCGGCGCTTTGGCAAGCCACCCAGGAGCGACTACAACGCGCACCGGCCGCTGCGGGCTGATGAGGATCTTAGACAGATACTGGCCTATCGCGTGCCGCGCAGGATATCGAATGCACTGACGGTACAGTACGACCGGGTGATGTATCTGCTGGACGACACGCCAGTCAGTCGCGGGCTGATCCATGAATACGTCGAGGTCGTCGAATATCCGGATGGCGCGATCGAGGTGCAGACCGGTGGCGTTGCGTTGCCGTACCGCCAGTATGACCGGATCACGCACATCGACCAGGGAGCCGAAGTTGAGAACAAGCGCCTCGCGAGCGCACTGGAAGTTGCCCGTCGTGTCCAGGCCATCCGCGACGACCGCCGCGCGTCAGGTTCACCATCGCGCACACACAGTGGCGAGCAGGTCCAGGCAAAGAAAGCGCTCATCGGACTGAAGAAACAGCGTGCCATCGAGGTTGCCGACATCAATCAGGCGATTCTCGAAGTCAGCACCAAACTGATGGAGGGACGTGGGGCGGCTGCGCCGCCCCACCCCAAAACCATAAATAAAGACAGGACAAGGCAGGCAAAACCCGACATTTCTATTTAGCTGGCTGCACGACGTTTGAACTTAGCGGGGACAGGTTTTGTCTGCGGAACTGCAGGAAAGCCCTGGGTACGGGCCCGCGGCGAAGTTAGAACTGCAACCAAAACGAAGCCCCCGCCAGGCGCGAGGCTGCGGGGGCTTCGGGGAATCGGCGCGGACCGCCCGGGCAACGTTGCGATGCGCTGCCGCGCCCGGATGGAGACGTCAGATTCTCACGGACGGCGGCACGTACCGGCACTCGTAGCGCTTTCTGACGGTACCGTTTTCGTCGACGCTTTCGAGGTACACGTCGAATTGCCACAAGCGCGCCATGTGCTTGAGCACCTCGTCGCTATCCGACGACAGGTGCCGGTTGTCGCTCATGAAATGCCGCAACGTCAGGCTGCGATCGCCGCGCGTATTGACGGCCCATACCTGAATGTTCGGCTCGCGGTGATGCATGTCGTACTGCCGCGACAGCGCCTGGCGCACGTACTGGTAGCCGCTGTCGTCGTGAATCGCCGACACTTCGAGCGCGTCGCGCATGTCATCGTCGAGCACCGAGAACAGGCGCATCTCGCGGATCAGATGCGGCGACAGGTACTGCGCGACGAAGCTTTCGTCCTTGAAGTTGCGCATCGCGTAGTGCATCGCGGGCAGCCACGGACTGCCGGCCAGATCCGGAAACCACTTGCGGTCTTCGTCGGTCGGCGCTTCGCAGATGCGGCGGATGTCGCTCATCATCGAAAAACCGAGCGCATACGGATTGATGCCGCTGTAATACGGCTTCGTGACCGGCGGCTGATAGACGACGTTGCTGTGCGAATGGAGAAACTCCATCATGAAGCCGTCTTCCAGCTTGCCCTGGTTGTACATCGTGTTGAGCAGCGTGTAGTGCCAGAACGTCGCCCAGCCTTCGTTCATCACCTGGGTCTGCCGCTGCGGATAGAAATACTGACCGATCTTGCGCACGATGCGAATCACCTCGCGCTCCCACGGTTCGAGCAGCGGCGCGTTTTTCTCCGCGAAATACAGCAGGTTTTCCTGCGGCTCGGGCGGATAGCGCTCTTCGACCTCTTCGGGCAGCGGCGTATGGCGCGTGGGCAGCGTGCGCCACAACTCGTTGACCTGCGACTGCAGATACGCCTCGCGCTCGCGCCGCGCGGCGAACTCTTTCTCGAGCGACAGCTTCTGCGGCCGCTTGTAGCGGTCCACGCCGTAATTCATCAGCGCGTGGCACGAATCGAGCAATTCCTCGACGCGATCGAGCCCATAGCGCTCCTCGCATTCCGCGATGTAGTTCTTCGCGTAGACGAGGTAGTCGATGATCGCGTGCGCATCCGTCCACAAGCGGAACAGATAGTTGCCCTTGAAGAACGAGTTGTGGCCATACGCCGCATGGGCGATCACGAGCGCCTGCATCGTCATCGTGTTCTCTTCCATCAGATACGCGATGCAGGGATTCGAATTGATGACGATTTCGTATGCGAGCCCCATCTGGCCGCGACGATAGCTTTTTTCGGTAGAGAGAAAATGTTTGCCGAACGACCAGTGACGGTAGTTCACCGGCATGCCGACGGACGCGTAGGCGTCCATCATTTGTTCAGCGCTGATGAGTTCGAGCTGGATCGGATACACGTCGAGCTCGTATTGCTCCGCAACACGGGCAATATGCGAGTCGTACTCTTCGATCAATTCGAAGGTCCAGTCGGACGGGCACGGCAGAGGCCGTCTATCGGCTACGTTCATACGGACTTCCCTTTGCCCCTCGGTGGGCGTTCCGGTGTGTCCCGTGCTGCAGCATTGCGGACTGCTCCGGCGCGAGCGGCTGCCGTGCTAGCCGCTCGTGCCTCGGCATGCCCCGACAGTTGCTGCGGCACGCCTTTGTTGCGCTGCGGCGCAGTCATACGACGGCTTGCCTCAAGTCGTACGATTCATCGCCGCACGCGTCGTGATCCAGATGCCTGGTGCGCAATCAGCGTTCCATCACGAAGTCGCCGCCTGCTTCTCGAACAGCTCGCGAAATACCGGATAGATATCGGCCGCGGTTTCGACTTTCTTCATCGCCATATGCGGTTGCGATAGCGCCAGTTGCGCGTATTCGAGCCACAGATTCTGCTCTTCGGGCGTCACCTGAATATACGCAAAATACCGCACCTTCTCCAGGATGTCATCCGACAGAATCTTGCGGCACTTCGGCGAATCGTCGGTCCAATTGTCGCCGTCCGAAGCCTGCGCCCCGTAAATGTTCCATTCAGTTGGCGAGTAGCGTTCCTCCATCACCTTGCGCATCAGTTCGAGCGCGCTCGACACCACCGTGCCGCCGCTTTCGGTCGAATGGAAGAACGTGTCTTCGTCGACCTCCTCCGCGCGCGTGTGGTGGCGAATGAACACCACTTCGATGCGCTCGTAGTTACGCTTCAGGAACAGATACAGCAGGATGAAAAAGCGCTTCGCGAGATCCTTGCGCTGCTCGTCCATCGAGCCGGACACGTCCATCAGGCAGAACATCACCGCCTGGCTCGACGGCGTGGGCTGCTTCACGCGATTCACGTAGCGCAGATCGAACGGATCGATGAACGGAATCCGCCAGATGCGTCCTTTCAGATGGTGGATGTCGTCTTCGAGCAGCTTGATCTCTTCGCGGCGATCGGCGGGGTCGGCCTTCAGCTCTTCGAGTTGCCGCTCCATTTCGTGCAACTGGTTGACGAGCGGCGCGCCGAGCGCGATGCGCCGGCCGAGCGCGCTGCGCAGCGAGCGCACCACGTCGATGTTGTTCGGCGTGCCCTCCGCGGCCCAGCCCGCGCGGATGCTTTTCCACGTCGGCACGGCCATCAGATGGGTTTTGACGAGACGCGGCAGTTCGAGGTCGTCGAAGAAATACTGCATGAACTCTTCGCGGCTCAGCTCGAACACGAAGTCGTCCTGACCCTCGCCCTCGTTGCTGGCCTGACTGCCTCCGCCACCGCCACCGCCGCCTTGCGGGCGCTGGATCTTGTCGCCGCGGATGTAGTCCGAGTTGCCGGGATGCACCATCTCGCGCCGGCCGCCCGGTCCGTGACGGAACGACGGCTCCGCGATGTCCTTGCGCGGAATGGTGATGCTCTGGGTGTTCTGGATGTCTTTGATGCTGCGGTCGCGCACCGCTTCCGAAACGGCGCGACGGATATAATTTTTGACGCGGCGCAAAAAACGCTCGCGATTCGCAATACTCTTGTTCTTGCCTGCCAACCTGCGGTCGATGATTTGATGAAGCACGCCCGGTCTCCCGTCCGTGCAACCGCGTTTCCGCTGCGGCCGCACTAATATTTCCGGTGCGCGAGACGCCCGCCGCGCAGTGCATGCTATGCGGCTTGCGCCTCGCCGGTTGCCCGTACGGTCGAACCGTACGGGCGGCACATCATGAGTATCATGCGCGCATCACGATGACTTGCGCACGCGCAGATACCAGTCGCACAGCAAGCGCACCTGTTTCGGCGTATAGCCCTTCGCCACCATGCGATTGACGAAGTCTTCGTGCTTGCGCTGCTCTTCGGCCGAGCCCTTCGCGTTGAAGGAGATCACCGGCAACAGTTCCTCCGTATTCGAGAACATCTTCTTTTCGATCACGACGCGCAGCTTCTCGTAGCTGATCCATGCGGGGTTCTTGCCTGCATTCGCAGCCCGCGCGCGCAGCACGAAGTTCACGATCTCGTTGCGGAAGTCCTTCGGGTTGCTGATGCCCGCCGGCTTCTCGATTTTCTCCAGCTCCGCGTTCAACGCGGCACGGTCGAAGCTCTCGCCGGTGTCGTGATCGCGGAACTCCTGATCCTGAATCCAGAAGTCCGCATACGTGACGTAGCGGTCGAAGATGTTTTGACCATACTCGGAGTACGACTCCAGATACGCGGTCTGAATCTCCTTGCCGATGAACTCCGCATAGCGCGACGCCAGCACGTCCTTGATGAAGGACAGATACTTCTGCTCGGTTTCCGGCGGGAACTGCTCGCGTTCGATCTGCTGTTCGAGCACGTACATCAGATGCACCGGATTGGCCGCGACCTCCGTCGAGTCGAAGTTGAACACGCGCGACAGAATCTTGAACGCGAAGCGGGTCGACACCCCGGTCATGCCCTCGTCGACGCCCGCGAAGTCGCGGTACTCCTGGTACGACTTCGCCTTCGGGTCCGTATCCTTCAGATTCTCGCCGTCGTAGACCTGCATCTTCGAGAACAGGCTCGAATTTTCCGGCTCCTGCAAACGCGTGAGCACGGACATCTGCGCCATCATCTTCAGCGTGCCCGGCGCGCAGACCGCGTTGGCCAGCGACGAGTTGCGCAGCAGCTTCTCATAGATCTTGACCTCTTCGCTATAGCGCAGGCAGTACGGCACCTTGACGACGAAGATCCGGTCGAGCAGCGCTTCGTTGTTCCGGTTGTTGCGGAACGCCTTCCACTCCGACTCGTTCGAGTGAGCGAGGATGATGCCGTCGAACGGGATCGCGCCGAAGCCTTCCGTACCCTTGAAGTTGCCCTCCTGGGTCGCGGTGAGCAGCGGGTGCAACACCTTGATCGGCGCCTTGAACATTTCGACGAACTCGAGCAGGCCCTGATTGGCGAGGCACAGGCCGCCCGAGTAGCTGTACGCGTCGGCGTCGTCCTGCGCGTATTGTTCGAGCTTGCGGATGTCGACCTTGCCGACCAGCGACGAAATGTCCTGATTGTTCTCGTCGCCCGGTTCGGTCTTGGAGATAGCGATCTGACGAAGGATCGACGGATAGCGGCGCACCACGCGGAACTTGCGGATGTCGCCGTTGTACTCGTGCAGGCGCTTGACCGCCCACGGACTCAGGATGCCTCGCAGGTAGCGGCGAGGAATGCCGTATTGCTCTTCGAGGATCGGACCGTCTTCCTCGTAGTCGAACAGGCCGAGCGGCGATTCATTGACGGGCGAGCCCTTGATCGCATAGAAGGGTACACGTTCCATCAGTTGCTTGAGCCGTTCCGCGATCGACGACTTGCCGCCGCCGACCGGTCCTAACAGATACAGTATCTGCTTCTTTTCTTCGAGCCCCTGGGCCGAATGCCGGAAGTAGGCGACCACCTGCTCGATCACCTCTTCCATTCCGTAGAACTCACGGAATGCGGGGTATACCTTGATGACCTTGTTCGCGAAGATACGCGATAAACGCGGATCGTTACGAGTGTCGATCTGTTCCGGTTCTCCGATTGCCGTCAACATGCGTTCGCCTGCAGTGGCGTACGCGGCGGGATTGTCTTTGCAGAGCGCGAGATACTCCTCGAGCGAGAGTTCATCCTCCCGGGTTTTCTCGAAGCGGGTCGCGAAACTGCTGTAGATATCCATGCTACCTCCTCGCCGAAGTCTGGGGCGATGTCGTGCGCGGCGCGCTATTCGGAAACGACATCGCTCGAATTCATCCTAAACCCTTTTAAATTTTTTTTCACGGACTACGTTGCGAAAATCGCTCCGTAACCGCGAAGCTACAATCCTCACTTGGAAACAAAGAATCGACCACCTACAATTTTTCACTCACGCCGCAACGAATCAAATCATCCGCTGCTCCGCTGTACCGCTACTTTCTTCAGTACCGCATCGCTATTCAGTGCTCCTGCACGACTTCGCGTTACCGCTGCATCGCGCCATGACATCGCGTTGCTATTGCACATCCCGTACCTGCACCGTCGGCCCTTCACAAAAATGCGGCTGTCTGCGCACGCACACTTCGTCACAAAAAGCACGCACGTGGTGACGTTTTCGACGGGTGGCGCCCAACGCGTCAGGCGATTCGTCCGCGCGTGGCGAGCGTGGTTCCGCCCCATTCACCTCATGGCCCCTCGCTGTTGGACTCCTGATCCGTATGACTGGGTGACGGCAGCCGCTCGCGTCGCTCTCATAGGTGTATACGGAAAGAAGCGGCAAAGTTGCAACAAATGGATTCGAACAGGCTAACGATTCAAAGCCTGCCACCGTTTCAAAATCGCCAAAATAAAAACGGCTGCACGAAGGCAGCCGTTTGGAATGAATGAAGCGTTGTAATTTGCGGTTACAAGCGCCGCAGCATCGATCAGGTCAGTTCAATTTCCACTTCACCCAATCCATCGATATGTCCACGCACGATGCCGGGCTCGTCGATCTTGTGCGCGCCGACGTATGAGCCGGTGGTCAGGGTCCAGTCGCGCTCGATCGTGATCCCCATCGCCGCGCAATGGTTGACGAACCAGACGAGCAGTTCGCGCGGATCGCCGGCCGGATTGCCGGTCACTTCCGGAATCAGCGAGCGGCCGTTGAAGCTCAGCTCCAGTTCCGGTGACACGAAGTCGAAGCCGCGCGCGAGGCTCGCATAGACGGCCGGATGGCCGGTGATCAGCGCGCCGTTGTTCTGCGCGTCGGCTAGCTGCGCGAGCGGCGCGACGTTCGGCCACTCGGCGAAGCGGCTGTCGACGATCTCGATGGCCGGCAGCACAGCGCCGAGCCTCGCCAGCACCTCGTCGCGCGCATACGCCTGGGCGCGCGGCTCGATCGTCACGTCGAAGCGAAACGCGATCTCCAGTTCGACCAGCACGCGAAAGAATCCGTCATGCGCGAGTCGCGCGGGCGACGGCACCACCAGCGAGGCCGGAATCGGCGCGCCCGACGTGGCGCCGCCCGGGGACTTCGCGCCGATCTTCCACGCACCGGTCGACTCGCCTAGCCCCGCGATCACCGCCTGCTGGATCGCGTAAGCGGTCGCCGCGTCGGGCGGCAGGCTGTCGGGTGCGGGGGCGTCGATCGGCAGGTGCTGCCGGCGTGCCTCGACGAGGTGTTGCGCAAGATCGTAACGCGTCATGTCGGTTCTTTGTGGCTGGCGCATGGCAGGGTTCGCAGGACGTAGCAATAAGTGGGAACCACCTGTGGAAGGTGCGGGCAGCCGCGCGCCGCGCAGCGGATCGGGGCCGTGCCCGTCAATGTACCGGATCGCGACACGCGCCGGGGAAAGCCGCGCGGCGCGCAAACGTTATTTCTTGCGCGAGCCGAAAAAAAGCCGCGCCTGGGGAGCCAGGCGCGGCTTTTCGCGAAGCTATCGTCGTTCGTGCGGCGCGGATGCCGGACAGCCAGCGAGCGGACGGGAACGGATGTTGCAACGAACGGCGCGTGTCCAGTCACCTAACGCGC
The DNA here is from genome assembly GCF_050436725.1 of Paraburkholderia sp. JPY465. NCBI lineage: Bacteria > Pseudomonadati > Pseudomonadota > Betaproteobacteria > Burkholderiales > Burkholderiaceae > Paraburkholderia > Paraburkholderia sp. JPY465. Next base: position 1,255,115 of record NZ_JBNDMT010000003.1, on the reverse strand, counting down.
GACAGCGCCGCCGTCCATGTACACGTGAACCCGAGCCCGCTCAGAAGGTTTCCCAATCCTGATCACCGCCAGCCGTCGCCGCGGACCTGGCCGGCGCGCGGGTGGGCGCGGGTGCGGCGGCAACCTGCGGCGCGACAGCGGCCACCGTGGGCGCCTTTGCCGGCATCGCCGCCTGCGCCGCGGCCGGCGTGTGCTTGCGTGCGCGCGCGGCGACCGGGCTCACCGGGCGCTTCGGCGCCGCAAGCGCGGACGCCCCGTCGTGACCGCCACGGCCGCTGTCGTCGACCTGGAACACCGCGACCACGTTCAGCAACCGGGCTGCCTGCTCTTCGAGCGACGACGCCGCGGCGGCCGCTTCCTCGACGAGGGCCGCGTTCTGCTGCGTGACCTCGTCCATCTGCGTGACCGCGCGCGCGACCTGGTCGATGCCGCCGCTCTGCTCTTCCGACGCCGACGCGATCTCGCCCATGATGTCGGTCACGCGCTGCACCGCGCCGATGATTTCGCTCATCGTGCGGCCCGCCTCGTCGACCAGCGCCGAGCCCGACTGCACGCGCTCGACCGACGTATCGATCAGCTCCTTGATCTCCTTGGCGGCCGCCGACGAACGCTGCGCGAGACTGCGCACCTCGCCCGCGACGACCGCGAAGCCGCGCCCTTCCTCGCCGGCGCGCGCCGCCTCGACGGCTGCGTTCAGCGCGAGGATGTTGGTCTGGAAGGCAATGCCCTCGATGATCGAGATAATGTCGGCGATCTTCGCCGAACTCTGGTTGATGTCGCCCATCGTGCCGACCACCTGGCCGACCACCGCGCTGCCCTTATTGGCGATCTCCGACGCGTTGGCGGCAAGCGCGCTCGCCTGTCGGGCGTTATCGGCGTTCTGGCGCACGGTGCCGGTCAGCTGCTCCATGCTCGACGCGGTTTCCTGCAGCGCGGACGCCTGCTCCTCGGTCCGCGACGACAGGTCGACGTTGCCCGCCGCGATCTGCCGCGTCGCGGTCGCGATCGACTCGCTGCCGCCGCGCACGCTGCGCACCGTTTCGGTGAGGCTGCGCTGCATTCTGGCGATTCCTTCGAGCAGTTGCCCCATTTCGTCGCGCGAAGTCACGACCACCGGACGACGCAGATCGCCGGCTGCGATCGCCTCGAAGTGGCCGAGCGCTTCGTCGAGCGGACGCGCGATCGCACGGCTCAGCGTCAGATACGACAGCGCCGCCGCCAGCACGCCGAGCACCAGCGCGCCGATGCTGACCATCCGGAACAGATGGAAACTGTTCTGCGCGGAGTCGAAGCCCTGCTTCGCCGAATCGAACTGGTATTTGCGCAGTGCGTCGTCGGCGCCGACGAGGTCGTTGAAGACGGCCTGCAGATTCTTCGCGTGCTCGACCAGCTTGCTCTGATCGTTCGCCTCGATTGCCGTCGCGAAGCTTTCGAGTTGCTGATGCAGCGCGTTGCGCTTCGCGGCGACGTCCTGCGCGAGCCGGTCTTCGTCCGCGTCGCGCGGCAGATCGAGATATTTTTTCCACCACATGTCGGACGTAGTGCCGAGCATGCGCGCGCGCTCGATCGTCGATGCCGCTTCCGGCGTGCCGACGAGGAACGCGGCGCGGTCGAGCGCGAGTCGTTCGCGGGCCGCGAAGATTTCCGCGTTGCCGATGTCCACGGCGCCCGGCATCGCGTTGGTGAAGGTGTCCTCATAGGCGTCGTTCGAACGGCCCATGCCGAACAGACCGAAAACGCCGATCGCAACCAGCAACGCGGCAAGGAATGCCATCGTGAGTCCAATTCGCGCCTTGATCGTGATGCCTTTATTCAACATGCTTGTTCCTGTGTGCTGTACTCGATGAGAGGCTGCTGCTTGCGCAGCGTGGGGGCGGCGTGAGTTTTGGGTCCGGCGCTTTTTTCGAATCAGCGCTCTAATTCCCGTTTACGGCAGCGCGTTCATAGACTTGAAGCATTTAAAAGGTATGAACAAAGACGATGTAAGACGTTGAAAGCGAATTGACTGGGAACGTGTGCGTTCGCGTCGCGTGGAAGAAACGCGACGGTTTTCGTCAAAGCACGGCTTTTGACGTTTGAGCGGCGGGGAAATGGGTGGAATACGAGCCGTTCGGAGTCGCCCGAAGCGATCGCAGCACAGCGCCGTCAGGCGGCTCGCGAGGTCGCTAACGCCGCGATGGCATCAGCCCAATGCGTCGACTTCGGCGCGCGTCGGGATCGACGGCTGTGCGCCCGCGCGCGTCACCGACAACGCAGCGGCGCGTTGCCCGAAGCGGATCGCCGCTTCGACGCTCGCACCCTGAGCGAGCTGCGCCGCGAAGCCCCCGATGAAGGTGTCGCCGGCGGCGGTCGTATCGACCGCCTCGACGCGCGGCGCGTCGTACAGCGTCGCGGCAGCGCCCTCGAGCGCCGCGTGCACGCCGCGCGCACCGAGCGTGACCAGCACGTTGCGCGCGCCGGCCGCGCGCAATGCGGCGGCGGCTCGCGCGGCGTCCACCGGCGAGTCGACGACGACACCGCTCAGCGCGGCGGCTTCGAGTTCGTTTGGAATCAGATAGTCGATCAGCGGCAGCCAGGCGGCCGGCAACGGGCCGGTCGCGGGCGCCGGATTCAGGATCACGATCTTGCCGAGGCGGCGCGCCGCGGCCAGCGCCGCATACACCGATTCGGGCGGGGTTTCGAGCTGGCAGATCACGACATCGGCGGCGGCGAGCGTCGCTTCGTGTCGCGCGATGGTGGCCGGCGTCACCTCGCCGTTGCTGCCCGCGACGATCACGATCGTGTTCTGGCTCGCATCGTCGACGACGATCAGCGCCACGCCGCTCGGTTCGCTGCCGGTTTCGAGCGCCGCGCAGTCGATGCGCTCCGCTTCGAGCCCCGCGCGCAGCTGCGCGCCGTTCGCATCGGCGCCGACGCAGCCGAGCATCGACACCTGCGCGCCGAGCCGCGCGGCGGCGACCGCCTGATTGCCGCCCTTGCCGCCCGCGACCTGCGCGAAGCCGCGGCCGGCCAGCGTCTCGCCCGGCTGCGGCAGGCGCGGCGAGCGCACCACGAGGTCCATGTTCAAACTACCGACCACCGTGACGCGTGAACGCGTTGGGTTGCTTGCCACTCGTGTGCCCTCCATTACGCGACGCGTCGCGTTGCTATCGCGAGCGCGTCAGGCCGCCAGATTCCGCCGTGCGTCGCCCGCCCATGTCGCGGTGGACTCGCGCACGATCAGACGCGGCGACACCACGCGCCGGCGCGCCGGGGTGCGCGCCGCGCTGTTCGACGCCGCCTCGGCGATCCGGTCGATCAGCGTCTGCGCGGCCGTGTCGCCAAGCGCGCGCACCGACTGCCCGACCGTCGACAGCGACGGGAACGTGAAGCGGCCCAGTTCGATATCGTCGAAACCGATGATCGAGCAATCGCGCGGCACGCTGATATTGCGCTCCGCCGCCGCACGCAACGCGCCGATGCCCATCATGTCGTTGACCGCGAAAATCGCCGACGGCCTGACCGTGTCGAACAGCTGCGCGGCCGCGCGGTGACCGCCCGTCCCCGAAAAATCGCTTTCGACGATTGCATCGGCCGGAATCTCGATGCCGCGCTCGGCCATCGCGCGAATGAAGCCGTGCACGCGCATCGCGCTGACCGCGGTTTCCACCGGCCCGGTGATGCAGCCGATCCGCACATGTCCGAGCTCGAGCAGATGACGGGTGGCCAGATACGCGCCCTTCTCGTGATCGATCTGCACGAGGTCCGCGGTGAGCCCCTCGATGTTGCGGTCCACCACGACGAGCGGCTCACGCGAGTCGGCGAGCGTCTGCGCGAGCACGGCGTCGTCGCCGGCCGACGCGACGATCAGCCCATCGATGCGCTTTTCCTGCAACACGCGCAGATAGTTGCGCTGCTTCGCGGGGTCATCGTCGGAATTGCAGAAGAACACGCAGTAGCCGTTGCGCGCGCAGCCGTCCTCGATGCCGCGCGCGAGCTCCGCGAAATACGGGTTGGTGCTGTTCGGCACCACCAGTCCGATCGTCGCGGTCGCGCGCGCCTTCAGCGAGCGTGCCACCGCCGACGGCACATAGTGCAGTTGACGGATCGCGTGCTCGACTTTCGCGCGCACATCGGCCGACACCGGACGCGAGTTGTTCACGACGTGCGATACCGTCGTGAACGACACGCCCGCCACGGCCGCTACATCCTTGATCGTCGCCATAACCTGTTGCTCTCCTACTGCCTGTTGTTCCCGCCGGATGCGCCGCCTGGCGACCCGCGGACGTCTTCATCGAAGACACACCACACTCGTTGATCGTTGCGCCGCGGCGCACCCCTCAGCCGCGCTTGCGGTGGCTGCGGTAGGTATCGAGCACCACCGCCACCACGATCACCGCGCCGGTGATCATGCGCTTGGTCGGCTCGTTCGCGCCGATCTGCGCGAGGCCCGCCGCCAGCACCGAAATGATCAGCACGCCAAAGAACGTGCTGATCACCGAACCACGCCCGCCCATCAGACTCGTGCCGCCGATCACGACCGCCGCGATCACCTGCAGTTCGAGGCCGACGCCCGCATTCGGATCGGCCGCCTCGAGCCGCGAGATCTGGAACAGCGCCGCGAGTCCCGACAGCGCGCCCATCAGCGCGAACACGATCACCTTGTACGGCCGCGGATTGACGCCCGCGAGCCGCACCGCTTCCTCGTTGGTGCCGATCCCGACCAGATAGCGCCCGAACACCGTGCGCGTGAGCACCAGCTGCGCGATCACCATCACCGCGACCGCGACCAGAAAGGCCGGCGAGATGCCGAGCGCGATCGGGTTCGACAGAAAGTCGAACGCGTCGCCGATGTACGCGGTGCGCGAATTGGTCATCTGATACGCCATGCCGCGCGCGGCCTCGAGAACCCCGAGCGACACGATGAACGACGGAATCCGCCAGCCCACCGTCACCGCACCGGTCACGGTGCCGGTCAGCGCCGCGACCGCGACACCGAGCAGCGCCCCCGCGGCCGGCCCCCAGCCCCACTTCAGCGTCACCACGCTGACCACCGACGCCCCGAGCGCGAGCACCGAGCCGACCGACAGATCGATCCCCGCGATGATCAGCACGAAGGTCATGCCGACCGACATCACGACGAGATCCGGAATCTGGTTCGCGATCGTGCTGAACGTGTCGTAGGTCAGAAAGTGCGAACTCAGCAGCGAGAACAGCACGATCATCGCGAGCAGCGCGCCGGCGAGGCCCAGGTAGTTCGAAAAGCCGAGCCGCGTGCCGGCCGGCTTGCCGCTCGCGAGCGGCGCCGACGGATCGGCCGGCGGCGTCACGACGGGCGCGTCCGGCGCGCCGGCCTGCTTTTCGTCCTGCTTGCCGCCCTGCGGGTCGCCCGGTTTGACACCCGTCGCCTCGCGCCACGATTGATCGGTCATGACAGACTCCCTGCTTCGTTGACGGCATGCGTGTGCAGCAGCGCCTCGCGGCCGCGGTAACCGGCGAACGCGGCCGCGAGCAGCGCATCCTGGCTCCAGCTCGCGCGCTCGAACACGCCCGTCATGCTGCCCGCCGACATCACGCCGATCCGGTCGCAGATCAGCATCAGCTCACGCAGATCGCTCGACACCACCACGAGCGCGCGGCCTTCACGCGCGAGCGCGCCCATCAGGGCGTAAATATCGAACTTCGCGCCGACGTCGATGCCGCGCGTCGGTTCGTCGAACAACAGCACGCGGCACTCGCGCGCGAGCCAGCGGCCGATCACGACCTTCTGCTGGTTGCCGCCCGACAGCTCGCCGACGATCTGCGCGGGCCCCGAGCTGCGAATCCGCATCGCGGCGATCTGTCTGTTCGCCAGCGCGTTCTCGCGCTTCGCGTCGACCACGCCATGCCGCGCGACGCTGCCGAGATTGCCGAGCGACAGGTTGGCCGCGATCGGTTGCGGCAGCAGCAGGCCTTCGCCTTTGCGGTCCTCGGTGATCAGCGCGATGCCCGCGCGCACCGCGTCCGCCGGCGAGTCGATCTGCACCGGGGTGGGCGGCGCGCCCGGCGTCGCGGCGAGCGACACCTTGCCGCCGTCCTTGCGGTCAGCGCCGTAGATGAGCCGCATCAGCTCGGTGCGGCCCGCGCCGATCAGCCCGCTGATACCGAAAATCTCGCCCGCGCGCACTTCGAACGACACGTCGCGCACCACCTTGCCGCGCGCGAGCCGCTCCACCTTCAACAACGGCGCGCCGATGTTGCGCTCGCCGAGATCGATATGCTCGCCGAGCTCGCGGCCGACCATCCACGTGACGATCTGCTCGCTCGTGATGTCCGCCATCGCGTCGACATGCACGAGGCGGCCGTCGCGCAGCACCGCGACCCGTTCGGCGACCCGCGCCAGCTCTTCGAGCCGGTGCGAGATATAGACGAGCGCGACGCCGCGCGCCTTCAGCCGGCCGATCTGCTCGAACAGCAGATCGACCTCGCGCGCGGTCAGCATCGCGGTCGGCTCGTCGAGGATCAGCACGCGGCAGTCGCCGATCAGGTTGCGGGCGATCTCGACCATCTGCTGATGACCGATACCGAGTTCGCCGACCAGCGTGTCGGGTTCGATCGCGTCGAGCCCGACCTGCGCCATTGCCTCGCGCGCGTTCTCGCGCAGCTTGCCGCGATCGATCCAGCCGAAGCTGAACGCGCCCGCGCGCGGCAGCCGGTTAAGGAACAGGTTCTCGGCGACCGACAAGGTCGGCAGCAGATTCAACTCCTGCATCACCATGCGCACGCCGAGCGCCTCGGCCTCGGTGCGGCTCGCGGGCGCGTACGGCGCGCCGGCGAGCTGCATCGTGCCTGCGCTCGGCTCGACCAGCCCGCCGACGATCTTCGACAGCGTGCTCTTGCCCGCGCCGTTCTCGCCGGTCAACGCCAATACCTCGCCTGCTCGCAGCGACAGCGATACGTCGGCGAGCACCGGTTCGGCATAGGTCTTGCCGATACCGCTGACGGTCAGCACGACAGGCAAGGCGTCGTGGTCGGTCGAATCCATCGCGCTCCTGATTGCATGGCGCTTCTGGCGCCTTCGTGACACCCTGGCGGTCCGCCGCGCTTGCCGCACGGCACATCGCTCCTGGCTGCCACGAGTCATGCCGGCCCACTGCGCGGAATGCGCAGGCGCTCACGGCCGCGCTTCTCTCATCGCGCGAGCCGCCGTCATGACGCTTATCTCTGGAATTAACGGCGGCCCGGCGGAATTCTTGAGCGTTCGTTGAATAAAAGCGGATCGGCGGGTTGCCGCAGTGCCGCTCAAGCGTGCGGTGCGCGCTTCGCGGCGGCACGGGCGGTTTCCCGCGGGCCCGTCCGGCCGCGCCCGGCTCGCGCTCGACGCCGGGCGCGCCGCGCTTACTTCAGCGTGTCTTTGGTCACCAGAACCACCGGCGTTTCGACGACGCCCGACAGCTCCGACTGCTTCCTGTGTTCGCTCAACGCCTTCAGCGCGGTATCGATGCCGAACACGGCCTGCTTCGCCGCGAACTGGTCGGCGGTGGCGAGCACGCGGCCGTCCTTCAGCATCGGATGGATCGCGTTGATGTTGTCGTAGCCGACCACCAGCACCTTGCCCTGCTTGCCGGCCGCGCGCACCGCCGACACCGCGCCGATAGCCATGTTGTCGTTGCCGGCGAGCAGCGCCTTCAGGTTCGGATATTCGTTGAGCATCGCCGACGCGACCGCGTTGCCCTTGTCGATTTCCCACTCGCCCGACTGCACCGACACGAACTTCGCGCCGACCGCCTGCATCGCGTCCTTGAAGCCGGCGGTACGCTGCTGCGCGTTGGTGGTCGTCGACACGCCTTCGAGGATGCCGACTTCGTCGCCGGCCTTCAGCCGCTTCGCGAGGTAGTCGCCGACGAGCCGCGCGCCCTTGCGGTTGTCGGGGCCGACGAACGGCACGTTCAGGTCTTTGGACTTCAGCACGTCCTGATCGAGCCGGTTGTCGATGTTGACGACGATGATGCCCGCGTCGATCGCCTTCTTGACGACCGGCACGAGCGCTTTCGAATCGGCCGGCGCGAGCACGATCGCATCGACCTTCGACACGATCATCTGCTCGACGATGCGGATCTGGTTGGCGGTGTCGGTTTCGTCCTTGATGCCGTTGGTGATCAGGTCGAACTTGGCCGGGTTCTGCTTCTGATAGTCCTTCGCGCCGGTCTCCATGGTCAGGAAGAACTCGTTGGCGAGCGACTTCATCACGAGCGCGACCTTGGGTTTATGGGCCGGGGCGTTCTGTGCGTGGGCGACGGAAAAAGGCAGGACGGCGGAGGCGGTGGCGAGAACTGCGGCGGCAAGAATGCGACGACGGGTTCGATGGCTCATGCGTATCTCCAAGGTTGTCAGGCTCGCGGGCGAGCCGTATTTTTTGTGATGCGCAAACGTTTGCGAGGCCTATTCTCAGCGCAAGCTTTTCGGAATGTCAACGATTCGCGGTGTTGCAACGCACCGGCGCGCAGCATGTACGGCGCCGCGATGCGCTCGATCGATCCGGGCAGCGTGTGGCAAGGTCCCCTCGCTCAGTCCGTGCAGTCGAGAACGCCGATGCGTCGCATGCGGCGCGACACACCGGCCGCTTATGCTGGCCTGGTATCGCGCGCGCTGCAAGCGAAACCGCGAGGATATCGAAAGGCGCGCCGGCTACAGCCAGCCGGCCTTGCGAAAACGCCTGTACAGCACGAAGTCGATTGCCAGCATCACGATCAGCACGACCGGATAGCCGAACTTGAAATGCAGCTCGGGAATGCGCTCGAAGTTCATCCCGTAGATACCGGCGATCATCGTCGGCACCGCGAACAGCGCCGCGAACGAGCCGAGCCGCTTGGTGATCTCGCTCTCGGCGAGCGAGATCATGCCGAGGTTCACCTGCACCGCCGTGACGACGATTTCGCGGCGTCCCTCGATGGTTCTGACGATCCGGTCGAGGTGGTCGTAGACATCGCGGAAGTACGCCTGCATGCCCGCGCAGATGCTCGGAATGCGCCCGCCGGTCAGTTTGCCCACCGCTTCGCGCAGCGGCTGGATGTGGTGTTGCAGGGTCACGAGCCGGCGCTTCATCGTGTACAGGTCCTGCACGATCGCGCGCGAGGCGGCCGAATCGTTCTTCTCGAAGATGCGGTCCTCGAGCGCTTCGAGCTCGGTGCTCATCGCCTCGACGATTGGGAAATAACGGTCGACCACGTCGTCGATCAGCGCATACAGCACGAACGCCGAGCCTTCCTTCAACAGATGCGGCTCGTGCTCGCAGCGCGTGCGCACGCTCTGAAAACCGGCGCGCGTGCCGCGCCGCACCGACAGCACATAGTTGCTGCCGACGAATACGGCGACTTCGCCGATCACGAACTCGCCGTTCTCGTCCATCTCAACCGTGTGCATCACGGTGAACAGCGAATCGCCGTACTCCTCGATCTTCGGGCGCTGATGGCCGTGTTGAGCATCTTCGATCGCGAGTTCGTGCAGATCGAACTCCTCCTTCATGACCGCGAGTTCTTCGGGACTCGGGTCTTTCAATGCGACCCAGACGAAGCACTCGGGCCGCGCGACGTAGTCGCTGATGGCGTCGATATCGATGTCGGCGAGCTTACGGCCGTCCTGATAGGCGGCGCAATTGATCAGCATGTTCGGATTACCCTGGATACGAAAACAGACCGGGCCGCCCTCTCGCGTAAGCATTGCGTAAGACGGGCGACCTGTCTCGCGTGAACGGACAAGCACGCTTTCAGCAGGCTTGGATCTGCCGCCATGTTAAGGCCCGCTGCGTCAGGCGCGCGTTTCGAATTGTTAATGCCCGGCGAGATACTACTGCGGCTACTGCGGCTACTGCGCGACCCGCTGCAGGCCGATGCGGTGATCGTCGTTGAACGTGACCGACGCGCGGTTCGTGTAGTGCGGATCGGCCGTCACGATGAAGTTCAGCTCGATGACCGGATCGAACTGCGTCGATACGCCGATCCGATGCGTGCCGGGCGGCAGATAGAACACCACGTGCTCGCCGTTCATCAGGTCGGTGACGCGCTCGCCGTCGATATAGACGAGCGCATCGCGGAACCGCACGATCACGTCGCGCGAACGCTCGCGCCGCACGTCCACCGCGACGAGGCCGGCGGCCCGGCTGCGTATAGCCCTGTCTGACGATGCGCTCGGCCGGCACCGGTTTGAACGGCACCGGCTCGGCCGGCGTCGATGCGCAGCCGGCCAGCGTAAGCACGCTGAGCGCGACGCATGCGGCGAACGCGGCGCGGCAAGACAGGCACATCGGCATGCCGGTTCTCCCGTGTGCTCTCGATGGTGGGCCGGGTTTGTGACTACGCGGTGCAGGTCTTACGCATGACTGTTCCGCATCATAGCAACGCGCGCGGAACTCGGGCGCCGCACCCTCTTGCATGGCGCGGCGTTCTTCTTCATGATCGTTGAAGGCGGCCGCGCTCGCGGCTGGCCGCCGTCGGCAACTGGCAAGCCTGTCGATCCGCGTCGCCGGACGCACGATCAAGGAGACTGCGATGTGGTATTTCACCTGGATTCTCGGCGTGGGTGTGGCGCTCGGCTTCGGCATCATCAACGTGATGTGGCTCGAGACCAACGGCAAGTTCGCGCGCGATCCGCGCCCCGATGCGGCCGCCGCGCCGCGTGCGGACAAGCCTGCGTGACTTCTCTGGTTTTCTTTTGCGGTCATGCGGGCACGGGCAAGACGACGCTGGCGAAAAAGCTGTTCGGCCCGCTGATGAAAGCGAGCGGCACCCCCTTCTGCCTGCTCGACAAGGACACGCTGTACGGCGGCTATAGCGCGGCCGCGATGGCGATGGTGACCGGCGATCCGAACGATCGCGACAGCCCTCTTTTCCTGCAGCATCTGCGCGACCCCGAATATCGCGGCCTCATCGATACCGCGCGCGACAATCTCGAACTCGGGATCAGCGCATTGGTCGTCGGGCCACTGTCGCGCGAGGTGCGCGAGCGGCGGCTGTTCGATCATGCGTGGCTCGGCGTCGCGCCGGACGTGAGGTTGCGGGTCGTGTGGGTGCTAACCTCGGAGGACGTGGCACGGCAGCGGATCGTCGCGCGCGCGAACCCCAACGATGCGTACAAGCTCGCGCACTGGGACGACTACCGGCGGCGGCGCTTCGAGCCGAGCGGCGCGAGCCGCGAGGGTCTGCTGATGTTCGACAATACCGCGCCCAGTCCGGCGGACTATCAAGCGCTCGTTGCGCAAATCGTCGCTGGATGAGCGCCTCGCGAGTGCGGCGCAGCACAGCCCGCTGATCGGCTGAAAAACAAAAAATCCCCGTACGTCGGTGACGTACGGGGATTTTCATTTGACCCGAGCCATTCGAACCTCAAACCGTCGCCATCGCCTCCAGCGACTGCCCTTCGTACAGCTTGCCGAAGCGGTTCGCGAGGAAATCGCCAAGCGACACCTGCTCCTGCCGCACGAAGCCCTTTTGCGGCAGCTTGCGCTCGCGGAACAGATCGAGCACCGCGCACATCGCACCGGCGGTGGTGATCTGGATCGCGCTCATCGGCACGCCGCAGACCGTCTTCGCGAAGATCTTGCGCGTAAACACCTCCTGCACGAGCTGACCGTCGCGCATGCCGCTCACGGTGATGAACACCAGCACGACGTCCTGCGCGGTCGACGGCACCGAGCGGCGCATGATGGTCTTCAGCGTATCGCGGTCGCTCGACAGACGCAGGTCTTCCAGCAGGAACTGCATCAGGTTGCGATGCCCCGGATAGCGCACCGACTTGTAGTCGAGCGATTCGACGCGGCCCGCCAGCGTCTCGCACAGCGTGCCCAGCCCGCCCGACGTGTTGAACGCTTCGTACTCGGTGCCGTCGAGCGAGAAATGCTCGAGGCCTTCGAGCGGCTGCACCCACTGCGTGCGGCCGTCGCGGATCGCCTCGCACGGCTGGCAGTACTCGTTGATCAGGCCATCGACGCTCCACGTCAGGTTGTACTTCAGCGCATTGGTCGGAAACTCGGGCAGCGCGCCGACGCGCATCTTCACGTCGCGGATTTCCGTGAAGCGATTCGCGAGCTCGTGCGCGGCGATGCCGATGAAGCCCGGCGCGAGGCCGCACTGCGGCATGAAAGCGTGATCGGCATCGTCGGCGATCGCGCGGATCGCGTGCGTCGCGCGCACGTCCTCGGTCAGGTCGAAGTAATGGACACCCGCGCCCTTCGCGGCCGATGCGACGTTCACCGCGAGGTAGTACGGCAGCGCGTTGATCAGCACGTCGAAGCCCTGAATCGCGGCGCGCAGCACGGCGGCGTCGGCGGAATCGATGCGGCGGGTCGGAATGCCCTGGGCGGCGAGCTTGTCGAGTGCGTGCTGGTCACGGTCGAACGCGACGACCTCGTAGTCGCCCGTCTCGCGCAGCATATGAGCAATGGTGTGACCGATCAGACCTGCGCCAACGATAGCTACTTTCATCTGCTTCTCCTTGTTATCCATGTGCTGTCTCTGAGCTTGGGAAGTGCGCCGCGTATTGCGCGCGGCGCCTGCGGGCCGAACCCTTGAATGACAGTGTAGGAAGAAGCAAAAACAGTTCATACGCGCAAAATGCTGCGGTATGACCATCAAGTTCGACGCTTCGACGAAGTGATCAAACGATTCGTCGAAAACGCGCAAAAAGCGCGTAAATGAAGGACTGTCGAAGCATTCGCGAAGAGCTTACGCCGCGCCCCGACTCACACCGTGCCGCGGTCGATCTTGCGCGCCAGAATGATCGACGTCGTGGTCCGCTCAACACCTTCGAGCCCGCCGATCTGATCGAGCAGATCGTTGAGCCGCTCGGGCGAATCGGCACGCAGCCATGCCACGTAGTCGAACTCGCCGCTGACCGCGCACAGCAGCTGCACCTCAGGCATCTTGCCGAGCCGCTTCTGCACGGCCGGCCCGTGCTTCGGCGCGATGATGATGCCGACATAAGCGACGATGCTCGAATCGAGCACGTCCTGGCCCAGCCGCACGCTGTAGCCGGCGATCACGTTGCTGCGCTCGAGCCGCGCAATGCGCGCGATCACGGTCGTGCGCGCGACGCCGAGCTGTCGCGCGAGATTCGCGACGCTCTCGCGCGCGTTGGCTTGCAGCAGTGCAACGAGATTACGGTCGAGGTCGTCGAGCTGGTCGAGGCGCGGAGGTCTCATCGAAGGGGCGGGAAGTTGGTATGGAATGTCGCGGATTATCGCGCGTCTGCACGGGCAGCGGCGCTGTGTCACGGAGAGTGCGGTCGCCGCACAGTGTGCCCGGCATCGGTGATTGCCGCTCAGGCGCGAGCCGTTTCGCTTTCGTTTCGGTTGTAAGCGTTTGTCGCACAGGAGCCGTATTGTAGGGATATCGTGTTACTAATAGCGGCGACGGGCGAATGCGGCGGCCGGTTGCAGTGCGCCGCTATTCGTCGCTGGCGCGAGGCGATACGCACGCCGCGCGCCGAGTCTCAATACGAACAGACATCAGGAGTTTCGATGAAAAAAGCACTGGTTATGCTGGCTACGGCCGTTTCGATGGGCGGCGCGTTCGCTCAAACCGCCGCCGCGCCTGCCTCGGCACCGGACACAACGGCAACGGCTTCGGCAGCCAAGGCCGGTCACGAACGCAACGTCGAAGACCGTATCGCTTATCTGCATTCGCAACTGAAGATCACGCCCGCGCAGGAAACGCAATGGAAGGCGTTCGCCGACGTGATGCGCAGCAACGGCGAAACGATGGGCCAGCTGTTCGAGCAGCGCAAAGCCGCCACCAACGTGAGCGCGCTCGACGACATGAAACAGTACGCAACGATTGCGCAGGCGCATGCGGACGGCATGAAGAAGCTCGTCGATGCGTTCGAGCCGCTGTATAGCAGCCTGTCGCCGGAGCAGAAGAAGCTCGCCGATGCGACGTTCCACCATGGCGGCCCCGAGGGTCATCAGCGCGGCCATGGCAAGAGCAAGAGCGGCAAGCCCGCGGCCGAAGCCGCGAGCGACGCGACCGTCAAGCCGTAATGCAAGATCGCCCGCGGCGGGGGTTGCCCCGCTGCGGGCATCTGGCATCATTCGGGTGCGCAAAGCGGCGAGTCTCGCCGCAACGCCCCTCCCCTAATCTCCCACCCGCTTCATGACCGAACTCAGGAATCTCGATCTGCGTGACGATCCGCACGCCCAACGCGTCGTCAAGGACGAAACGGTAAGCGTCGAATTCGCCGCGGCCGTTGGCCAGTTGATGAGCCTCGAAGGCCCGAACCGCTATGTGCGCGGCGATGCGCTGATCACCGGCTCGACCGGCGACCGCTGGGTCGTGTCGCGCGAGCGCTTCGACGCGAAGTACCTGCCCGCCGACCCGGCGCTCGCGCACGGCGAAGCCGGCGCCTATCGCAACCGCCCGGCAGTCGTGCTTGCCCGCCGGATGGACGAGTCCTTCTCGCTCGCGCGCTCGGCGAGAGGCAGCGACGTGCTGCACGGCGCGGCCGGCGACTGGGTCATGCAGTACGCTCCCGGCGACTATGGCGTCGTGCAGGCCGCGCGTTTCGCGAAGGTCTATCGGCTCGCGGATTGAAGCAGATTCACCCGCGCTTCATGCGAACTCGTCGCCGAGCTCGACCGTGACTTCGCGCGGAACCGCCTCGCCGTTCGCGTACATCTCTTCGAGCGAGCCCAGGCTCGCTTCGACGTACGCGCGCAATACCGCGAAGCTGCGGCCACGCAGCCGCGCCGGCATCGCGCGATAACGCGCGAGCGCCGCGGGCGCGATCGCGACCGTCATCTCGATCCGGCGCGCGGTCGAACCGAAGCGCATCGCTACCCAGTGAATCGTCAGTGTGGGCGTGCCATTGTCGGCGGCACGCTCGATGAACTGCGTCTGCTCGGGAAACAGATCGCTGATGACGCGCGCGAGCTCGTCGAACTCCGGATGCGCGCAGTCGTATTGGTAAGCTTCCATGAAGGCTGCCGGGAAAAGAAGGTCCTGAAACGTAGGCGCATTTTAGAGAAACGCTGAAGGGATAGCGAGGCGCCTGCGGTCCAGGTTCATCCGCTTACGCCGCCGCCGGCCGCCGGTAACTCCGGATCAACAGTCCCGCGACGCACACCGCCGCCACCGCATAGATCGTATCGACCGCCGCGAGCGGCAGCAGTCGCGCCTGCGTCATCGCAGCAGGCGCGTCGATCAGCGCGTGCACCACGATCGCGAGCGGCAGGATGCCGCGCGAGCCGGCCCGCACGCCGCGCCACATCAGCACCGACAGGCCGATCTGGAACACCAGCGCCGCGATCCGTTCGAGCGCGAAAATGCCGGCCAGTTGCGGCGTCAGGCTCGCGAGAATCAGATGCACGCGCATCACGGCTTCGGCCGGCAGATTGCCGAGGTAATCGCCGAGCCGTCCGCGGTTTTCGAGCACCGCGAACACGAGCCACTGGAACTGCACGAGCACGCCGACCATCCATGCTTCCGCACCGCCATGGCCGAGGCCATAGCTCAGCGCGGCGCCATCGTCGGCGCGCAACGCGGCGGTGCGGGTGTCGGCGGTCGGGCTGGCGGCGGGGTTGGCCCCCGCGCTTGCAGCGACGCCGGTGGGCGCTTCCACGATCGACTTTTTTCGCACTGGCGGCCGCGCCGCCGCGCGCGTCATCAGCAGCCGCATACCGAAGAACCGCCCCACTTCCTCGCAAACGCCCGCCACCAGCGCACCATAGACGACGAACGCGAGCGGCTGCGAAAGGAACGCCGCCGTCGCCGCGTTGCCGCGCAGCAGATAGTCGTTCAGCGCACGCTCGATCACCATCGCGAACAGCGCGAACACCGCGACGCCGGCGATCGCGTCGCGCGGCCTGAGCGCGAGCGGACGGCGCAACTGCCGGTAAAGCAGAAAAGGTAAAGCGGCAATGACGAGCGTGGCGAGCGCGAGGCTCGCGAGGGTAAGCGGTGACACGACCATGAGTATCCTTGCGGGGTTCCTTGCAATCCCCGGCGCGCAACCGCTGCGCGCCGCAGCCCCGAATGATCGCAGATTGACCGGAAATCAGCGCGCGGTCGATGCACGCACGATCAGCTCGCCGGGCAGCAGGCAGTCGCGCGCGCCCGTCTGCGCGCCTTCGATGCGCTCGTGCAGGAATTCGACCGCGCGATAACCGATGTCATAGGTCGGCTGACGGATCGTCGTGATGCCGGCGAGCTCGGCCCAGTCCGGATCGTCGATCGAAAGCAGCGCGACGCGGCTCTGCCAGTGCGCGCCGTAACGCGCGTTCAGGTGCAGCGCGAGGCGCAACGCGACCGGCGCGTTGGCCGCGAACAGCGCGACGCGTGGAGCGGTGCCGGCCTCGCCCGGCGAGTCGATCGCACGATCCAGCTGCGCAAGGCCGCGCTCGACCGCAGTTTCATCGGCGAGATCGAGCACCAGCGTATGACCGCGCGCGCGGCCCTCGTCGCGCATCGCGCGATCGAACGCGTCGACGCGCAGCCGCCGCGAGCTGACCTGCTCGAACGGCTGCACGACGAACCAGATATGCTCGAAGCCCCGTTCGAGCAGATGCCGCGTGCCGAGCTCGGCGGCCGCGCCATTGTCGAGACCGACCATGTCGGCGACCAGCCCCTCGACGCGCCGATCGACCAGCACCGCCGGAATCCCGCCCTCGCCGACCGGCCGCAACGTCTCCTCGCGCACGCCTAACGCATTGACGATCACGCCTTCCACGCGATACGTGGTCAGCAGTTGCAGGTAACGGCGCTCCATCTCGACTTCGTTCGCCGCGTGGCAGATCAGCGGCATCAAACCGAGCGCGTGGCACGCGGCCTCGACGCCTTGCAGCACTTCGACGGAGTACGGATTGGTCAGGTCGGCGACCAGCATGCCGATCAGCCGGTTGCGGCCGCGCTTCAGGCCGCGCGCCATCTGGTTCGGCTGGTAGTCGAGCCGCGCGATCGCGGCTTCGATGCGCGCGCGCAGCTCGGGCGACAGCGCGCTGAACTCGCCGTTCAGATAGCGCGAGATGCTGGTCTTGCCGGTGCCGGCTTCCCGCGCGACATCGGTGATGGTCGCGCGGCGCGTCGGCGCGGACGACGGATTGGGTGGCGTGCCCGGCGGGGTCGTGCTCATTCGCTGATCGTTCGTGTCGGTCCGAGGGCGGCAGCTTGCGCGCCGCCCTGCGATTCACTTCGCCAGGACTTCACGATTGACGATGTTGGTCGTCAACGTGCCGTCGAGCGCGGCGACCAGGTTCTGCGCCGCGTTGAGCGCCATTGCATGACGGGTCTCATGCGTCGCCGAGCCGATATGCGGCAGCGCGACCACGTTCGGCATCGAAAGCAACGGCGAGTCGGCCGGCAACGGTTCGGTGTCGAACACGTCGAGGCCCGCGCCGTGAATCGTGCCGTTCTTCAATGCGTCGATCAGCGCCGGTTCGTCGACGGTCGCGCCGCGCGACGCGTTGATCAGGATCGCGCTCTTCTTCATCGCCCGCAGTTCGGCCGCGCCGATCAGATGCCGCGTTTGCGGCGTGAGCGGCACCTGCAGACAGACGAAATCGGACTGCGCGAGCAATTCCGCCAGCTCGACGCGCCGCGCGCCATACGCCTCTTCCGCCTGGCGGTTCGCGCTGCGGTTGGTGTACAGCACCTTCATGTTGAAGCCGAGCGCCGCGCGTCGTGCGACCGCGCCGCCGATCCGCCCCAGGCCGACGATGCCGATCGTCTTGCCCTGCACGTCGAGCCCGAACTGCGCGGGCCCGATGCTGGTGCGCCACTGGCCCGCCTTGACCCAGTCGGCCAGCTCGACGACCCGCCGCGCGGACGCGAGGATCAGCGAGAACACGGTATCGGCGGTCGATTCGGTCAGCACGTCCGGCGTGTGCGCGAGCACGATCCCGCGGCGCGTGAGGTCGTCGACGTCGAACTGGTCGTAGCCGACCGAGATCGTCGACAGCGCCTTAAGCCGGCTCGCGCCTTCGAGCATCGCCGGCGCGATCTTCACGCTCGCGCCGATGCCGCCGTCGGCATCGCGCAACGCGGCGACGAAAGCATCATGCTGTGACGGATCGACTTGCACGACCTGCGCATGCTGTTGCAGATAGCCGAGCACATCCTCGGGCAGCGACTTCCAGGCGACGATCTTGTTCATCAGCTAATTTTCCTTGCGACGGGGGGACGAGCGGGGTCGCGTTGTTCGGCGGCGGCCGGCTTGACGGCGAGCGTCAGGATCACCGCGGCGACGAGCGCCACGCTCATGAACGCATACGATGCCGCGGGCGAGCCGGTCGCGCCGTTCAGATAGCCGACCACGTACGAGCCGACGAACGAACCGAGCGCGCCCATGCTGTTGATCAGCGCCATCGCGCCGCCCGCGACGTTACTGGGCAGCAGCTCCGGCACGATCGCGAAGAACGGGCCGTACGGCGCATACATCGCGGCGCCCGCGATCACGAGCAGCGCATACGAGATCCAGAAGTGCGCGGAGCCGAGTCCGTACGACGCCGCGAACGCGATCGCGCCGATCAGCAGGAACGGCCACACGAACACCTTGCGGCGGTTGAGTTTATCCGATGCCCACGAAGCTGCAAGCATCGCGATCGTCGCGACCGCATACGGCAGCGCAGACAGCCAGCCCGTCTCGACCATGCCGATCGACGAGCCGTTCTTCAGGATCGACGGCAGCCACAGCACGAAACCGTACACGCCGATGCTCCAGCAGAAATACTGCGCGCACAGCTTGATGACCGCGGGCGTGCGAAACGCCTCGCTGTAGTTGCGCACCGGCTTGATCGCGGCCTGCTCGGCGCGCAGCGTCTGCGCGAGCGCGTCCTTTTCCGGCTGCGTGAGCCAGGACACCTGCTCGGGCTTGTCCTTCACGAGGAACCACCAGCACACCGCCCAGAGGATCGCGGGCACGCCCTCGGCGATGAACATCTGCCGCCAGCCGAACGAATGCACCAGATAGCCCGATACGACCGACATCCACAGCACCGTGACCGGATTGCCGAGAATCAGGAACGTGTTGGCGCGCGAGCGTTCGCTCTTCGTGAACCAGTTGCTGATGAAGATCAGCATCGCCGGCATCACCGCGGCTTCGACGACGCCCAGCACGAAACGAATCGCCATCAGCGACGGGATGTTGCTGACCATGCCGGTCAACGCCGCGCAGCCGCCCCACAGAATGAGGCTCCAGAACACGAGCTTCTTCACGCTGCGGCGCTCGGCGTAGATCGCACCCGGGATCTGGAAGAAGAAATAGCCGAGGAAAAACAGCGCGCCGATCAGCGACGCGAGCCCCTTGCTGATGCCGAGATCCTGGTTGATGCCGGCCGCCGCCGCGAAGCCGAAATTCGCGCGATCCAGATACGCGAGGCTGTAGGTGATGAACACGATCGGCATGATCGTCCACCAGCGGCGAATCGCAAGTGATGAGGTCATGAAAGTCTCCCTGGACGGCGTCGTCCTCGAATCAATGATGAAAAAATCTGGGCGCTGAGAGCGCTCTTGTTGTCGTCGATGCGGGTCGTCGATGCCTCGCAGTCCGCTGCGCGTCAGGCCGCGCTTGCGATGTCCGGCACCTCCGCCAGTTCCAGCGCGTCGAGTTCGGCGCGGCTCGGCAAGCCTTCGGAATCGCCGATCACCTGGATCGCGAGCGCGCCGATCCGGTTGCCGCGCGCGACCGCCTGCGCGAGGGTGCGGCCTTCGAGCAGCGCGCTGATCACGCCGACCGCGAAACCATCGCCGGCGCCGACCGTATCGACGACGTTCGCGACCGGCCGGCCGGCGATCGTCGCGGCATCGGTCGCGGTGCGGTAATACGCGCCCTGCGCGCCGAGCTTGACGATCACGCCGCGCGCGCCGCGCTCGAGGTAGAACTGCGCGATGTCCTCCGGCTGCGTGTAGCCGGTCAGAATCTCACCCTCGCCGATGCCGGGCAGCACCCAGTCGGCGAGTGCCGCGTGCGCGTTCAGGCCTTCGACCATCGCCGCGCGCGACGGCCACAGCGTCGGGCGCAGGTTCGGGTCGAACGAAATCGTCCTACCTGCCGCACGCATTTCGCGGGCCAGATGGAACGCGAGTTCGCGCGAACTCGCCGAGATCGCCGGCGCGACACCGGTCAGATGCAAATGACGCGCGGGCAGCACGTAGTCCGCGACGTAGTCGTCGAGCGACAGATGGCTCGCCGCCGAGCCTTTGCGGAAGTATTCGACCGCCGGATCGCTGCCGTCGTCGTTCTTCGACTTCAGCTGGAAGCCGGTCGGATAGCGCGCGTCGGTGCTCACGCATTGCTGGTCGATGCCCTCTTTCGTCAGCGTGTCGCGCACATACTGGCCGAACGAATCGTCGCCGACGCGGCTCATCCAGCCCACCCTGAAGCCGAGTCGGGACAAGCCGATCGCGACGTTCAGATCCGCGCCGGCGATGCGCTTCGTGAAGTGCCCAACGCCCGCGAGCGGACCGGTTTCGGCGGCGACGAACATCGCCATCGCTTCGCCGTAGGTGATCACGTCGAGGGCTGGGTACGGCTGGGTCATGCTGGGCTCCTGGTGGTGCTTCTGATGCCGATGATTCATGTTGCGTTGCGTTGCGTTGTTTGCTGCTTCGGTTGCTGCCTTGCTTGCCGCGCCCGTGGGTCTAAACCCGCGCGAGCCAGCTCACATAGTGCGCGGCCTCTGCGTCGATCCGGCTCGGGTCGAACGGAAACTCGATGCCGCGCGGCACATCGCGCGGCAGCTGGTCGAGGACCGCGCGGAATGTCGCGTCATCGTCGGCCGGCGCGATCGCGAAGCGCCGCGCGCCTTCGCCCGTGGTGGTCTTGCAATGGATGTATTCGACGTATCGCGCAAGCTGCGGCGCGATGTGGAGCGGCGCGACGTCGAGCCACGCCCAGTTGCCGGTATCGAAAGTCATACCGAGCGCGCCCGCGTGGCCTTCACGCGCGAGCGCGTCGAACAGCCCGACGAACTGCGCGGGCGAGCCACCCTGCGCCAGTTGCCCATTTTCGACGACGAGCCGTGGCTGCGCGCCGCCCGTGGTGCCGGTGGCGCTCGCCACGTGCGCGACGATCGCCGCGCCGTGAGCCTCGCCCGCGAAGCCGCCGAGTTGCAGCTTGACGAAGCGCGCGCCGAGCGCGGCCGCTTCGTCGAGCGCCAGACGCAGCGCGCCGGTATCGAGCTGGCCGTTAGCCGCGTACAACGATGCCGGGGTCGAGAACACCGGCCACAGCCCGAGATCGGCGATTGCAGCGCCGAGCACGCGCAGCCGTTGCGGGTCCGCGTCCGCGTCGCTCGCAAACAGCTCGCGGCGCACTTCGAAACCCGCCGCGCCGGTCCGCTTTGCCGCCTGCGCCCATTTCAGATGGCCGTCGGCGCGCACGGCGTTCACACCGAACGCGCTGGCGACGATCACGATGTCAATTGCATCAGCCATGTCCAACTCACTCAATTCTGACGCGAAACCGGCTTTGGAACCGGTTCCAACCGAACTTCGAAAAAAAGCGCCGAGGCGCCGCGATGTGCGAATAGTGCGCGGGACAGCCCTCCCGCACCATAGAGGAAATCCCCAGGCGCGGCGGCCGCATGCGGCCAGCGCTGCGGTCAGCCCTCGTCCGCGATACACATCGCCAGAAACTGTTCGACCACCCGCGACGGCGCGCTCGCATGCGGCACCAGAATCGACAGCCGCCGCGTCAGCGGCT
The DNA here is from genome assembly GCF_050436725.1 of Paraburkholderia sp. JPY465. Classification (NCBI taxonomy): domain Bacteria; kingdom Pseudomonadati; phylum Pseudomonadota; class Betaproteobacteria; order Burkholderiales; family Burkholderiaceae; genus Paraburkholderia; species Paraburkholderia sp. JPY465. Next base: position 1,233,470 of record NZ_JBNDMT010000003.1, on the reverse strand, counting down.
GCGGGCTCAGGGACATCAGGCGCAGCGCACCGTTCTCGTGCCGCATCGACATCGCCGACACAAAGCCGACGCCCATGCCGGCCCGCACCGCCTCCTTCACGCCTTCGACCCCCGCGATCTCGAGCGCTACGCGCATCGGCACGCCCGCGCGCGCGAACTCTCGCTCGACCGTCTGCCGCACACCGGAGCCTTCCTCGCGCAGCACCAGCGGATACGCGCCGAACGCGGCCAGCTCGATGCGCCCGCCGTTGTCCGCCTGCGCGAGCGGATGCGAGCGCGGCATGATCGCAACGATCTCGTCCTCGCGCCACGCATGGACGACCGTGTCCGGCGGCAGATCGGCGCCGGCGGGACCCTCGATCATCGCGATGTCGACCGAGCCGAGCGCGCCGACGATCTCGGTCGTGTTGCCGTTGGCGGTGTGCACGGTCACGTCCGGATAGCGGCGATGGAATTCGGCGATCAGGTACGGCAGCAGGTAGCTCGCCGGCGTCGTGCTCGCGCCGATCCGCAACGTGCCCTGCTCCAGACCGCGCAGCGCGTCGCGATACGCATGCGCCTGCCGCCAGGTATCGCGCAGCCGCGCCGCATAGCTGGCGAGCTGCTCGCCGGCCGGCGTCAGCCGCACGCCGCGGCCGTCGCGCTGATACAGCGGCTCGCCGAACTCGTCCTGCAATTGCCGTAGCTGTCCGGACACCGCCGGTTGCGACAGATGCAGCGCCACCGCCGCCCGGCTGATATTGCGATGCTCAGCGACGGCAGCGAACGTTATAAGTTGATCCGGGGTCATCTCGATGAAATATCCGTGAGGCCGATACTTCACATTCTAAATCACGATTTTTCATATTGATATATCTAATTTAGGATTAGCCCCATTGCTGCTCATGCAGTTCCGTGCAAGTTCGCTACGAAGTCAGGCACCCAATCATGTCCACATCCACCGTCCCGCTCACTGCCGCCTCGCCCGCGCTGTCCACCCGCGGCCAGCTCAATGGCGTGCTGTTCGTCGCGTTGTTCGCCGCCGCCGTCACGCGCATCGCCGCGATTCCGGCGGTTGCCGGTCTTGGCCTGAGTCCGCTGATCGTCGGCATCGTCGCCGGTGCGATCTATGGCAACGCGCTGCGCGACAGCATGCCGGCCAGCTGGGCGGCGGGCGTCAACTTCTCGGCGCGCAAGCTGCTGCGCATCGCGGTCGCGTTTTTCGGCTTGCGCGTGAGCCTGCAGGAAATCGCCCAGGTCGGTCTGCCGGGCCTCGCGGAATCGGTGCTGATCGTCGTCAGCACGCTCCTGATCGGCACCTGGGCCGGTATCAAGATCATGAAGCTCGATCGCGACACCGCTCTGCTGACGGCGGCCGGCAGCGCGATCTGCGGCGCGGCCGCGGTGCTCGCGTTCGAATCGACGCTGCAATCGAAGCCGCACAAGAGCGCGATGGCGGTCGGCACCGTCGTGCTGTTCGGCACGCTGTCGATGTTCCTGTACCCGGTGCTGTTCAACGCAGGCTGGCTGCATCTCGATACGGTCGGCGCCGGGCTGTTCTTCGGCGGCACGATCCACGAGGTCGCGCAGGTGGTCGGCGCGGCGAGCAACGTGAGCCCGGAAGCGACGCATATCGCGACGATCGTCAAGATGACCCGCGTGATGCTGCTCGTGCCGGTATTGCTGGTGGTCGGCCTGTGGGTGAACCGCGCGGCGCGCGGCGCGAACGATGGCAGCACGGACGGCGCCGCCCCGCGCAAGCTTGCGATCCCCTGGTTCGCACTCGGCTTTCTGGCCTGCGTCGCGATCAACTCGCTGCATGTGCTGCCGCAAAGCGCCACCTCGTCGCTGAACCTGCTCGACACCTTCGCGCTGACGATGGCGATGACCGCACTCGGCATGGAAACGCGGATCTCGCAGATTCGCGAAGCGGGTCCTCGCGCGCTGACCACCGGCCTGATCCTGTATGTGTGGCTGATCGCCGGCGGACTGGGCATCACATGGGCCGTCCAGCACCTATTGCGCTAAGCCGCCGCCGGCTTCGCCGCCTTCCCCGACACCCCGCCGCGCGCGGGGTTTTGGGCTTTCTGGCGCCCCATCCGGCCCGCTCACACGGCATACTCGTTGCTGCGAACTTTGCTTCCACAACCCGCCTGTACGCATGGTCCGATGGCAGCGGTGAAACCGCCTTCCCGCGACGCGTCCCGGCGACCGGAATGAGGATCGATCGATGAGCCTGGAACTGTACTACTGGGATGGCCTGCAAGGCCGCGGCGAATTCGTGCGGCTCGCGCTGGAGGAAGCCGGCGTCGACTACGTCGAAGTCGCTCGCGGCAAGCCTTCGAAGGGCCTCGGCACCGAGGCGATGATGGCCGTGATGGACAGCCCCGACGAGCCGTATCCGCCGTTCGCGCCACCGTTTCTGAAAGACGGCGATCTGGTGATCCCGCAGACCGCCAACATCCTGTTCTATCTCGGCCCGCGGCTCAATCTCGCGCCCAGGGTGGAGAGCCTGCGCTACGTCGCGAACGGCCTGCAACTGACGATCGCCGACGTCGTCACCGAAGCGCACGACACCCACCATCCGCTCGCGAGCGGCCTCTACTACGAGGAGCAGAAAGACGCGGCGAAGGTTCGCGCGCACGATTTCATCGACCATCGGATTCCGAAGTTCATGTCGTACTTCGAGCGCGTGCTCGCGCAGAATCCAGCCGGCGACAGCTTCATGGTCGGCGACGCGCTGACCTATGTGGACCTGTCGATGTTCCAGCTGATCGATGGCCTGCTGTATGCGTTTCCGCGCGCGCTGAAGCGCTTCGGCGAGCACTATCCGCGGCTCGCCGCGCTGCACGACAGGGTGATCGCCAGACCGAACATCGCCGCGTACCTGAACTCGGACCGGCGCATCGCCCATAACGAAAGCTGCGTCTTCCGGCACTATCCGGAACTCGACAAGGCGGCGACTTGAACCGCGCCGCCCTCCCCCGCCTGCTCGCCGCCGCGCGCCCGCCATTCGAGGCGGGCGCGCTGCTGTTATGGCGCGCGTTTTTCAACCCCCCATCACGCCCCGTACCGTCGACGTGCTTTCATTCCTGCTGAAGCTGCGCACCCGCGCCCAACGCCTTTTCCGCCTCTCCGATGCCCACACGATGCTGGTCTGGTCGGTCGTGGTCGGCATTGTCGGCGCGTTCGCCACCGTTGCGTTTCGTAAAGGCATCGAACTGCTGCAACTGGCGATCACCGGCCACTCCGGCAGCTTCGTCGAAACGGCGCGCAGCCTGCCGTGGACCGTGCGCATCTGGGTGCCGGCCGCAGGCGGTCTGGTCGCCGGCGTGTTTTTGCTGATCGCGCAGCGTCACGCCGACAGGCACCCGCACTCCGACTACATGGAAGCGGTCGCGATCGGCGACGGCGCCGTGCCGGTGCGCCTGAGCCTGTGGCGCAGCGTGTCGTCGCTGTTTACGATCGCGAGCGGCGGCTCGATCGGCCGTGAAGGTCCGATGGTGCAGCTCGCGGCGCTCGCCTCGTCGCTGATCGGCCGCTGGGTCCACTTCGATCCGCCGCGGCTGCGCCTGCTGGTCGCATGCGGCGCGGCGGCCGGCATCACGTCCGCGTACAGCGCGCCGATCGCGGGCGCGTTTTTCGTCACCGAGATCGTGCTCGGCTCGATCGCGATGGAGAGCTTCGGGCCGGTGGTGGTCGCGGCGGTCGTCGCTAACATCACGATGCGCGAATTCGCCGGCTACAAGCCGCCTTACGAGATGCCGGAGTTTCCGACCGTGACCGGTCCCGAGGTGCTGCTGTTCGTCGCGCTCGGCGCGCTGTGCGGCGCGGCCGCGCCACAGTTCCTGCGATTGCTCGATGCCTCGAAGCGGACCTTTCGCAAGCTGCCGGTGGCGCTGCCGGTGCGGCTAGCAATCGGCGGTCTCGTGGTCGGCATCATTTCGGTCGCGGAGCCCGAGGTGTGGGGCAACGGCTATAGCGTCGTGAACTCGATCCTGCATTCGCCGTGGACGTGGACCGCGCTCGTGCTCGTGCTCGTCTGCAAGCTTGCGGCGACCGCGGCGACGGCCGGCTCGGGCGCGGTCGGCGGCGTGTTCACGCCGACGCTGTTCGTCGGCGCGGCGGTCGGCTCGCTGTTCGGTCAGGGCATGCACGCGTTGTGGCCGCATGCGACGTCGGCCGCTTATGCGTATGCGATGGTCGGCATGGGCGCGTTCCTCGCGGGCGCGACCCAGGCGCCGCTGATGGCGATCCTGATGATCTTCGAGATGACCTTGAGCTATCAGGTCGTGCTGCCGCTGATGGTGTCGTGCGTGGTCGCGTACTTCATCGCGCGTGCGATCGGCAAGACCTCGATGTACGAGATCACGCTGCGCCGCAATCGCGAGGAGCAGGAACGCACGCGGCTGCGCGCGACGCAGATGGGCGAGCTGATCCGCCCCGCGCAAACCGTCGTGCCGCCGAACGCGACCGTGCACGACATGACGCGCGTGTTCCTCGAATATCCGGTCAAGTATCTGTACGTCGCGAACGACTCGGGCGCGTTTCTCGGCGTGGTCGCGCTGAAGGACATCACGTCCGATCTGCTCGACCGGACCGACACGTCGATGAAAACCGCCGCCGATTATCTGCAACCGCATTTCGACGTGCTGACGCCGGACATGTCGCTCGCTGTCGCGTTACAGCACTTCATGGCGTTTCAGGGCGAGCGGCTGCCGGTGATCGAAAGCACCGCGCATCCCAAGCTCGCCGGGGTCGTCTACAAGACCTCGCTGCTCGACGCGTACTTCCGCATGAATCCGTCGCGCTAGGGCCTTCGCGCAAGCTTCGCGGCGTGCGATGCAAAGCGCCGCGGATTCTCTACAATGAACAGACCGTCGGCCCTTTATGCGGCCGGCACGCGTGAGCCCAGCATGGGCGCAGAGGCAGCGCCCGCCTTATACGCCGTGTAGTCGGAGCCGCAGATGAGCGAACCGTCCCCCGAGGCCGTACGCCGCGATCAGGCCGGCTGGATTTTCGTGCATATCGAAGGCGAGCCGTACGATCGCGGCGAGCAGCACGGCCAATTGCTCGCCGACGAAATCAGAAACGCGATCCGCACCGCACGCTACCTCGCCAGGTGGGACACCGGCGAAGAGTTCGACACCTTCGTCAACGCCGCGACGAGCCAGTTCGCGAGCAAGCTCGACACCGAATTCGCCGACGAAATTCATGGCATCGCCGACGGCGCGAAGCTGCCGTTCGCCGAAGTGCTCGCGTGGAACGGCTACATGGATCTGCTGCAAAGCTGGTGGCCGACGCATGCGGCGCAGGCTCAGCCGCATCTGGGCGCGAAACTGTGGCGCGGCCGGCGTGGTCACCACTGCAGCGCGTTCATCGCGACCGGCAACGCGACGCGCGACGGCCGCATCGTGATGGCGCACAACTCATGGGACCGCTACGCGGCCGGCGACGCGTTCAACGTCGTGTTCGACATCGTGCCCGACCGCGGCAACCGCATCCTGATGCAGGGCCTGCCGGGCTGCATCTCGAGCCTGACCGATTTCTGGGTCACGGCGGCCGGGCTGATGATCACCGAAACGACGATCTCGAACTTCGCGGGCTACAACCCGGCCGGCGCGCCCGAGTTCTATCGCTCGCGGCGCGCGTCCCAATATGCGAACAGCATCAAGGAATGGTGCGACATGTTCTCGCTCGCGAACAACGGCGGCTACGCGAACAGCTGGCTGCTCGGCGACACGAAGACCGGCGAGATCGCCCGTTACGAACTCGGCCTGCACTATTCGGGCTTCGAGACCACCAAAGACGGTTTCTACAGCGGCTACAACACCGCGACGGATCTGAAGATCCGCAACCAGGAATGCATCGGCGAAGGCGAGGACTATACCGACGTGCGCAAGAACGGCGCGCGGCGTCTGCGTTTCATGCAGCTCGAGGAAATGCATCGCGGCAGCATCGACGTCGAACTCGCGAAGCAGATGATCGCCGATCATCACGACGTCTATCTCGATCGCAACGACAACCCGTGCTCGCGCACGATCTGCGGGCATCTGGAGCTCGACGACGCGCGCTTCGGCGGCACCGATCACGGCCCGTTCAATCCGTGGGGCGCGAACGACGGCAAGGTGGTCGATAGCGAAATGGCGCGCGAGATGGCGTTCTCCGCGCGCTGGGGCCATCCGTGCGGCCGGCCGTTCGACGCGCAGGCGTTCATGAAGCGGCATCCGCAGTGGAACTGGCTGAACGGCTATATGCGCGACCGGCCGTCGTGGCCGTGGACGCGCTTCGACGTGCTGCGCTAACGCATGGCGGACGCGCGCGCCGGTTCGTGCGATGATGGAATCTACAAAACGGTTTTGTCGCAAATGTGCGCGCTTTGCAGTAATTGCCATCTAAGATGGTAAGGAGCTCGGGCCGCGCAGCGCCACACCGTCCTTGGCTTGCACCGTCCTTTCGACGCGGGACGGCACAGGGTTTGCTCGATTGTCAGCGCCGCATGAGCTTTAGGAGGTCGGGCGATGAAAACCTCGACACTGTTAATCATGGTGACGCTGTCAGCCTCGTGTTTCGCCGCGCCGGTTCATACCGCGCCGGACAGCAAGGATTCCATTACGCTTGCGCAACGCGTGGACGCCGCCCCGGTCGCGCCTCCTGCCCCGGACGTGGCGAGCGCGGACGCGAACCGTCCGCAGCACTGGGAGCATATTGCGCTGCCAAAGTCCCGACATCTGGAACGCAGCCTGACCGGGCAGCACGAGCATTTGACCACGTGAGGGCGGCCGCAACGGCGGGCGATCGCGCGGCCGCGACGGCGCGCCGGCCCGGCTTGCGCCGGCTGTCATGAAGATGGGGTGGCGATGCGCGCGGGATTGCGACACACTGCGAGAAACTCATCGCGGCGAGGCACTGGCTTTTCGCGGCGGCAATAACGACGTGACCAACTCGAGCTCGACAGGAGCATGCGCATGACGGCCTCGGACATCCCCGGCGAATCGATCGATCTGCAGATCGCCGACCTTCTCAGCGAAGTCCAATTTCCGACCAACAAGGATGCGCTCGTCGACGCGGCGCGCGAAGCCGGCGCGAGCAACGAGGTGCTGGCGATGCTCGATAGCATGCCGGAGCAGGATTACGTCGATATCGAGTCGGTCACGCGCCTGATCGGCGGCAATTACGGTCCGGGCCTAGGCATCTGAAGCCGGATTCAGACACGCGTCACCTCACCTTCCGAACTGCGACGACGCCGCGATCCGCGTGCGCGGCACCCGTATCACACGGCGTGTCGTGCGGGTGCTTTCGAGCCCGTCTTCGGACATCTCGCGCGCGGCCTGATCGTCGGACCCGCTCACCGCCGCTACCGCCCGCACCAGCGCCGCACTGCGCGAACCTCGCGCCTGTGCGCTTTCCGGCTGGAAATGCTCGACCAGATGATCGATGAACGTCCGGACCTTCGCCGGCAGATGCAGCCGGCTCGGATACGCAATCGTGATTTCGATGGGCGGCAGGCTGTACTCGTCGAGCAGACGCACGAGCCGCCCAGCCGCCAGGTCCCGCCCGATCAGGTAGCTCGGCAGAATCGCCACGCCCATGCCCAGCAGCGCGAACTGGCGCAGCATCTCGGCGTTGTTCGCCGCGATCGCGTTGGTCGGCCGGACCCGCACTTCGCCGTCCGGCCCGCTGAACACGCGCTCCTCGCCGCCGCCCTGCTCGGCCGGCCGGCTCAGGCACGAATGCCTGAGCAGATCCTCGGGGCGTTTCGGCGTGCCGTGCTGCGCCAGGTACTCGGGCGTCGCGCACACCGTCATGTAGCCGGTCGTGAGCCGCCGCGTGACGATGCTCGCGCTGCGCATCTGCCGCGCAACCAGGATACCGACGTCGAAGCCCTCTTCGACGAGATCGACGTGGCGGTCGGCGAGCGTGACGTCGGGCACCACGTCCGGATAGCGCGCCGCGTACGACTGCACGACCGGCGCGAGACTATGCAGCCCGAACACGACCGGCGCGACGATGCGCAGCGTGCCGACCGGCTCGTGATTGCGCGCCACCACCATCTGCTCGACGCCTTCGAGATCGGCGAGGATGTGACGTACACGCTCCAGATAGGTCGCGCCGGATTCGGTCAGCGACAGACGGCGGGTCGTGCGGTTCAGCAATCGGGTGCCGAGCCGCGCTTCGAGATCCGCGACGTGCCGCGTGACGACCGCGGTGGATAGATCCAGCGCGCCCGCCGCGCCAACGAAACTGCCGAGGTCCGCCACCTTGACGAACACGCGCATCGACTGCAGTTGATTCATGGGACGACTCCTGCCTCGGTAAAGCCGGGCCGGCGCAACTGTTGCCGCCTGTGTGGCCCCGCGCCGCATGCGTGTGGGCCTGCCCAATCCAACCGATTCTAGCTATCGGACATGTCCCAACCCTGACCCGGACATGACATTCCGGTCAGATTCGAGGTGGCGTATCGATCTCGCCACTATTGCGCCGTCTATTGTGGATTTTGGCTAGGTATAAACCCTAGTCTCTTGGTAAAATGGCGGCCGAAAGAAATTACCGCCACATCGCCATGCCACATCGTTTTCATCTGCTCGAAAAAATCGCGTTTTCGCTGGTTTGCTGGTCGGCCGCCGCCAGCTCGGCATATATCGCTTACGAGCGTTGCCCGGATATCAAGGTGGCCCTGCACGCAGGGGCAAAGATCCTCGACGCCAGCGGCCAGTACGCATTCGCGTGCACGGCGCCCGCCGCCGAAGCCTGCGCGCAACTGCCGGCCGACTGATTTTTAAGGTTTTAGCCGTATCTGACGCGCGATCCGTCCGGGTCGCGCGTTCTTGCATCCGCGCATCGGGCTGAACGCCCACTGTCACGCATCGCGCCCGAACACCACGCGCGAGAAAAACCCCGCCAGCACCATTTCGGCCATCTCAGTCGGCACATTCTGCGGATCGACCGTGTAGAAGAACTGCACGCCGTCGCACAGCCCCATCAGTCCGATCGCGAGTTGCTCGGGCGGCATCGACATCGGCGTGCCCACGCGTGCCGAGAACTCGCGCACATAGGCGCTCAACTGTTCGATCTTCTCGTGCATGAACGCGTTGAAGCGCAGCCGGAAACGGCCGTCGCGCACCGCCAGCAGCTTCGCCTCGACCCACAGCAGAAAACACTTGTTCTCGCGATGCAGCGAGCTGTAGTAGCGCAGCACGCGCTCCTCCATCTCCTCGCGCGAAGCCGCGTTTTCGAAAATCGCATGCAGGCCCGCCTGCATCGCTTCGTGATCCCGCCGCAACAGCTCCAGAAACAGCTCGGTCTTGCTGCGGAAGTTCGAATAGAACGCACCGCGCGTATAGCCGGCCGCCGCCGCGATGTCCTCGACACTCGCCGCGACGAAGCCCTTCTTCATGAAAGTTGCCTGCGCAGCATCGAGCAGCCGCCCCCGCGTCTGGTCCTTGCTCTGCTCTCGTGTCAGTCTTTGACGTTTCATGGCCGCAAGCCTAGCACTCAAAAGAATTCAAATCCATCTATACATTCAGATACATGAGTGTATTAGAATTCATTTCGTCATCCAAAGCCATACTTGTATGCCATTAGCATGAACGGCGTGCAGGTCTTCGCTGGCGGGCCGCGCGGCTTGCCGTGTTCGTTCGCTGTCTCCAGTTGGGGTAATTGTGAAGCGTCCCGGTTCTCCCGCATCGTCAGCGATGCGCCAGCAGTCTCCCCCATTCCATCACCGCGGTTTCTCCAGGCAAACCTGCGCGCTCGCGCTGGCAGGCGTGCTCGCGCTCGCGGCCTGCTCGAAGAAGGAAGCCGCGGCACCCGCGCCGCGCCCGGTGGTCGCGCTCGCCGTGCATTCGGACGGTCACGCGCTGCAGGCGGCGTCGCTGCCCGGCGAAGTGCAGGCGCGCTATTCGACGCCGCTGTCGTTTCGCGTCGCCGGCAAGATCATCGAGCGGCGGGTGCGGCTCGGCGACACGGTGAAGAGCGGCGAAGTCGTCGCATTGCTCGACCCGGCCGATGCGCAGAAAAACGCCGCTAGCACGCAGGCGCAGCTCGACGCCGCGCAGCACAACCTCGTCTATGCGCAGCAACAGCTCGAGCGCGACAAGGCGCAGGCCAAAGAAAACCTGATCGCGCCGGCCCAGCTCGAACAGACCACCAACGCGTACGCGTCCGCGCTCGCGCAGCGCGATCAGGCGCAGCAGCAGGCGGCGCTCGCGAAGAATCAGCTGCAATACACGACGCTCACCGCCGGTCATGCGGGCGTCATCACGGCTGAACAGGCGGACACGGGACAAAACGTGTCGGCGGGTCAGGCCGTCTACAACCTCGCGTGGAGCGGCGACGTCGACGTCCTGTGCGACGTGCCCGAAAGCGCGCTCGCCGCATTCGCGGTCGGCCAGAACGCGAGCGTCACGCTCGCCGCGCTGCCGGGCCGCAAGCTCAGCGCGCGCGTGCGCGAGCTGTCGCCGGCCGCCGATCCGCAAAGCCGCACGTGGCGCGCGCGTCTGACGCTGCTCGACGCCGGCGCCGACGTGCGCCTAGGCATGACCGCCGACGTCACGCCGGCCGTGCCGCTCACCGCGAAGGCCGCGCAGCACGGCGTGTTCACGCTGCCGGTCACCGCGCTGTTTCACGAGGGGCGCGAACCGGCCGTGTGGGTCGTGCGCGCCGCGGACAACACCCTCGAACTGCGTCGCGTAACTGTCACGCGCTACTACGAGCGCACGTTCGTCGTCAGCGAGGGCCTGAAAGATGGCGAAAGCGTCGTACTGCAAGGGGTACACACCGTGAGCGCCGGCGAGAAAGTCCGCGCGATAGCGCCGCTGCATCCCGAGGACTTCGCTTCATGAGCACGGCGCACGAAGAAGGCCGCTTCAATCTTTCCGCGTGGGCGTTGCGTCATCAGGCGCTGGTGGTGTTCCTGATCGCGCTCGCCACCGCATTCGGCATCCTCGCCTACACGCGGCTCGCGCAGTCGGAGGACCCGCCCTTCACGTTCCGCGTGATGGTGATCCGCACGTTCTGGCCCGGCGCCAACGCGCGCCAGGTGCAGGAGCAGGTGACCGATCGCATCGGCCGCAAGCTGCAGGAGACGCCGTACATCGATTTCGTGCGCAGCTACTCGCGCCCCGGCGAATCGCTGATCTTCTTCACGATGAAGGACTCGGCGCCAGTGAGCCAGGTACCCGAGACGTGGTACCAGGTGCGCAAGAAAGTCGGCGACATCGCGGCGACCTTGCCGCCGGGCATCCAGGGCCCGTTCTTCAACGATGAATTCGGCGACGTCTACACCAACATTTACACGCTCGAAGGCGACGGCTTTTCCGCCGCGCAACTGCACGATTACGCGGACCAGCTGCGCACGGTGCTGCTGCGCGTGCCGGGCGTCGGCAAGGTCGACTATTTCGGCGACCCCGATCAGCACATCTACATCGAGATCGCGAACACGCAGTTGACGCGTCTCGGCATCTCGCCGCAACAGCTCGGCCAGGCGATCAACGCGCAGAACACGATCGCGCCCGCGGGCACGCTGACCACCACCGACGACCGCGTGTTCGTGCGCCCGAGCGGCCAGTTCAACGACGTCAACGCGCTGGCCGACACGCTGATCCGCATCAACAACCGCACCTTCCGTCTCGGCGACATCGCGACCATCAGGCGCGGCTACGACGACCCGATCGTCACGCAGATGCGCTTCGGCGGCAAACCCGTGCTGGGCATCGGCGTGACGATGCAGCCGGGCGGCGACGTGATCCGCCTTGGCCGCGCACTCGATCAGCAGATGACCCAACTGCGCGCCGCGCTGCCCGTCGGATTGAATCTGGTCGAAGTATCGAGCATGCCGCATGCGGTCGCGCGCTCGGTCGACGACTTCCTCGAAGCGGTCGCCGAAGCGGTCGCGATCGTGCTGATCGTGAGTCTCGTATCGCTCGGCGTGCGCACCGGCATGGTCGTCGTGATCTCGATTCCGGTGGTGCTCGCGGTCACTGCGCTTTGCATGTACCTGTTCGATATCGGCCTGCACAAGGTATCGCTCGGCACCCTCGTGCTCGCGCTCGGCCTGCTCGTCGACGATGCGATCATCGCGGTCGAAATGATGTCGGTGAAGCTCGAGCAAGGCTGGAACCGCACCCGCGCCGCAGCCTTCGCATACACCAGCACCGCGTTTCCGATGCTGACCGGCACGCTCGTGACCGTGTCCGGATTCCTGCCGATCGCGCTCGCGAAGTCGAGCACCGGCGAGTACACGCGCTCGATCTTCGAGGTGTCGGCGATCGCGCTGATCGCGTCGTGGCTCGCGGCGGTCGTGCTGATTCCGCTGCTCGGCTATCACATGCTGCCCGAGCGCAAGCGCCATGCGCACGAGCCCGACGATCACGAACACGACATCTACGACACGCGCTTCTACACGCGCTTGCGCGGCTGGATCGGCTGGTGCATCGAGCGTCGCTTCGTGGTGCTCGCGATCACTGTGCTGCTGTTCGTGCTCGCGATGGCCGGCTTCTCGCTGGTGCCGCAGCAGTTCTTCCCGAGTTCCGACCGGCCGGAGTTGCTGGTCGATGTGAGGCTGCCCGAAGGCGCGTCGTTCGATGCAACGCTGCGTCAGGCGCAGCGCCTCGAACAGGTTCTCAAGGGGCGGCCGGAAATCGATCACTCGGTCAGCTTCGTCGGCACCGGCGCGCCGCGCTTCTATCTGCCGCTCGATCAGCAATTGCAGCAGCCGAACTTCGCGCAGTTCGTGATCACCGCGAAGTCGGTCAAGGATCGCGAGAAGCTCGCGCAGTGGCTCGAACCAGAGTTGCGCAACAACTTCCCGGCGATCCGCACGCGCCTGTCGCGCCTCGAGAACGGGCCGCCGGTCGGCTATCCGGTGCAGTTCCGGGTGAGCGGTGACGACATCGCGACCGTGCGCTCGATCGCCGAACGCGTCGCCGCGACGATGCGCGCCAATCGCGGCACGCGCAACGTGCAGTTCGACTGGGACGAACCCGCCGAGCGCTCGGTGCGCTTCGAGATCGACCAGAAACGCGCGCGCGAGCTCGGCGTGACATCGGCAGACATCTCCAGCTTCCTCGCGCTGACGATGTCCGGCTATACGGTCACGCAGTATCGCGAGCGCGACAAGCTGATCAGCGTCGATCTGCGCGCGCCGCGCGCCGAACGCGTCGACCCGTCGCAGCTGATCGCGCTCGCGATGCCGACGCCGAACGGGCCGGTGCCGCTCGGCACCCTCGGACATCTGCGCAACGACCTCGAATACGGCGTGATCTGGGAACGCGACCGCCAGCCGACCATTACCGTGCAGTCCGACGTGTCGGCCGACGCGCAAGGCATCGACGTGACGCACGCGGTGGACCGCGCGCTCGCGCCGATCCGTGCGACGCTGCCGGTCGGCTACCGGATCGAGATCGGTGGCTCGGTCGAGGAAAGCGCCAAGGGTCAAACCTCGATCAATGCGCAGATTCCGATCATGGTGATCGCGGTGCTCACGCTGCTGATGATCCAGCTGCAAAGCTTCGCGCGCGTGCTGATGGTCGTGCTGACCGCGCCGCTCGGCCTGATCGGCGTGGTGCTGACGTTGCTGCTGTTCGGCCAGCCGTTCGGCTTCGTCGCGATGCTCGGCGTGATCGCGATGTTCGGCATCATCATGCGCAACTCGGTGATTCTCGTCGATCAGATCGAGCAGGACATCGCGTCGGGGCACAAGCGTTTCGATGCGATCGTCGGCGCGACCGTGCGGCGGTTCCGGCCGATCACGCTGACCGCCGCCGCGGCCGTGCTCGCGCTGATCCCGCTGCTGCGCTCGAACTTCTTCGGGCCGATGGCGACCGCGCTGATGGGCGGCATCACGAGCGCGACGATCCTGACGCTGTTCTATCTGCCCGCGTTGTACGCCGCGTCGTTCCGCGTGCGTGCCGACGAGCGCGAGCCGCAGACGCCGTCCGGTTCCGACGCCACGCACACGGGTAACTGAGCATGAGCACGAGCATGACTATCCCCGCCCTATCCCGTCGCCGCGCGCGCTTCGACGCGCTGGCCCGCACCACGCTCGCCACCGGCATCGCGAGCATCACCTGCCTGCTCGGCGCCTGCTCGTTCGGACCGAACGGCGACGCGCCCGCGATGCCGCAGCCCGCGCATTACGGTGCCGAGCCGCTGCCGACTCAAACCGTGCCCGCGCAGGGCATCACGCAGCAGTTCGTGACCGGTGCGCAGCCGGTGCCCGAATGGTGGAAGCTGTACCGCTCGGAGGCGCTGAACGCGCTCGTCGACGAAGGCTTGCGCAATAGTCCGACGCTCGACGCGACCGACCGCAGTCTCGCCGCCGCGCGCGAGCAGTTGCGCGCGCAGGTCGGCAGTTCGCTGCTGCCGACCATCGACGCCGGCGGCCAGGCCACCCGCAATCGCGCGCTCGCGATCCCGGAGATCGGACCGAACACGTTTCTGTACAACGTGTTCGTCGGCCAGTTGCAGGCGCACTATACGTTCGATCTGTTCGGCTCCGCGCGCCTCGCGAACGCGGCGCTCGCCGCGCGCGTGAACGTGCAGGTCTACCAGCTCGAGGCGGCGCGGCGCGCGCTCGCGGCGAACATCGTGACCGCGACGATCACGAGCGCCGCGCTGCACGCGCAGATCGATACGACCGAGCGGCTCGTGGTCCTCGCCAACGATCAGGCGCGCGATACCGAACGGCGCTTCGCGCTCGGCGCGGTCTCGCATGCCGATCTGCTGAACGCGCAGCAGAGCGCGGCGAGCGTGTCGGCGAGTCTGCCGGCGCTGAAGCAACAGTGGCTCACCACGCGTCACGCGCTCGCGGTGCTGCTCGGCCGCACGCCTGACGCCGCGCCGGACGACATCGATCTCGCGCAGTTGCATTTGCCCGAGCAGGTGCCGGTCGTGGTGCCGTCGGAACTGCTGCGCACGCGGCCGGACATCGAGGCCGCCGACGCCGCGCTGAAGGCCGCTGCGACCGATGTCGGCGTCGCCACCGCGCAGATGTTCCCGAGTCTGTCGCTGTCGGCATCGATGGGACAAGGCGGGTTTAGCTGGCCGGTCGCGATGTCCGGTGCGGGGGCGATCTGGAGCATCGGCGCGTCGCTGTCGCAACCGCTGTTTCATGGCGGCGCGCTGCTCGCGCAGCGTCGCGCGGCACAGCACACGTACGAAGCGAGCGTGTCGCAGTACAAACAGACGGTGCTGGCCGCGTTCCAGAACGTCGCCGATACGCTCGCCTCGCTCGAGCACGACGCGCAGTCGCTCGATGCCGCGAACATCGCCGCGCGTTCGGCACAGGGCGTGTTCAACGAGACGTCGGCGCGCTATCGGCTCGGCTCGCTGCCCGTCGCGGCGACGCGTTCGAGCGAGCAGCAATGGCGCAACGCGCAGCTCGACGAGATCCGCTATACGAGCGCGCGGCTGACTGATACGGCTGCGCTGTTGCAGGCGATGGGCAATCCGCCGCTCGATCAGGGCGGGACGTCGTCCGCGCCGGCGGCGGCGGCTTCCACTGCCGCGTCCGCGTCGGCGTCCGTCGGTACACCGAACCCGACCGCATCCGACTAAACCTGGGATTCCCTATGGAACGCCGCGCACTTATCCCCAGTTCGTGTTGATGAGCCTGTTGAAAACCGTCTGAAAAACGGGCTAACGCATTGAGCGCGCGGAGATTTGCGGATGAGGTGCGAAATCGCACAGCATGTGCGCGTGACGGAGTTTTTCGCCGCGCCAGCGCCTGGGATCCCTCAACGTTATCCCCAGTTTGTGTTGACAGACTTGTTGATAAGCCTGGGGCGGAGCGTCTAAGTGCTTGAGGCGAATCGCTTTGTCCCGCGCGTTACTGGGCGCAGCAATTTCGAAGCAACGACGCGCTCAAGCGGACTCACGACCGGAAAATATCGGCCCACGCCGTTATCCACAGAATGTGTTGAAAGACCTGTTGATAAGGCCTGGAGATCGCGCCCAAGTGCTTGAGCGCGCGATGGATTCAGGCGACGATGCATTCGCGCACGCATCGCGCAAGAACGAAGGATAGGTCAGGAATCCGACCCGAAGGGGTGAACGCGTGCGCGGCCCGCCGAAGCCAACCGCGTACGCGCTGTCAAAAACATCAAGGCTTGTTCGACTCGAACAGATCCATAATTTGCTTCTTCTCGGTCGTCGACACGCTCGGCGGCGGCACCACCGGCGGCGTCATGCCCGCCGGCCCGACACCGCCCACCGCATCGGTCGCGCCGGCCATCGGATTGCTCGTATCGAGACCGATGCTCGCGACGAAGCCTTGCCCCGGCAACTTGTCACTGAAGAACAGCTCACCGTCCACCACCGTCACGCCGTCGGGTTGCGGCGGCTCGGCCTGCGGCACACCGCGCAGCGCGCGCTGCATGTACTCGACCCAGATCGGCAGCGCGAGCTGCGCGCCGAATTCGCGACTGCCCAGACTCTTCGGCTGGTCGTAGCCCATCCACGCGACCGCCACCAGCGACTGCTGATAGCCGGCGAACCAGCCGTCCTTCGCGTCGTTGGTCGTGCCGGTTTTGCCCTGCAGGTCCGAGCGCTTCAGCACGTTGGTGCCCGCCCCCGTACCCGCGGTCGCGACCGAGTGCAACAGGCTGTTCATGATGTACGCGTTGCGCGGCTCGAGCGTGCGCGGCGCGTCGTGCCCCGCGACGAGCGGCTGCGCGCGCGAGATCGCCACGCCACGCGCGTCGGTCACTTCGTTGATCAGATACGGATTGATCCGGTAGCCGCCGTTCGCGAACACCGAGTACGCGCCCGCCGATTGCAGCGGCGTGACGAGGCCCGCGCCGAGTGCCATCGGCAGATATGGTGGGGTCTTGTCGGCGTCGAAGCCGAAGCGCTGCGTGACGAAGTCCTGCGCATACTTGGTGCCGATGAACGACAGGATGCGGATCGACACGAGGTTCTTCGACTTCTGCAGCGCGAGGCGCATCGACATCGGACCATCAGGCTGGTCGTCGTCCTTCGGCTCCCACGCGTCGCCGCCCGGCGTGCTCGGCGGGAAGTACAGCGGCGCGTCGTTGATGATCGTCGCCGGAGCGAGCCCCTTGTTGAGCGCGGCCGAATAGATGAACGGCTTGAAGCTCGAACCCGGCTGGCGCCACGCTTGCGTCACGTGGTTGAACTTGTTCTTGTTGAAGTCGAAGCCGCCGATCAGCGCACGGATCGCGCCGTCCTGCGGCGTCAGCGACACCAGCGCGCCCTCGACCTGCGGAAGCTGCGTGATCTGCCAGTTGCCCTTGTCGTCGGCGACGAGGCGCACGATCGAACCCGGCCTGATGCGCAGCGGCTGGTTCGCGCGCGGGCTCAGCGCGGCAGCGACGAAGCGCAGGCCGTCGCCCGACACCGTCACCTGCGTGCCGTCGACCAGTTGCGCGACCACCTGCTTCGCGTTCGCGGCCGTCACCACGCCGGCGATGATCTCGCCGTTGTCCGGGTGATCGGTCAGCGCGTCGTCGATCGTCTGGTCGCGGTCGTCGCCGGCCTCCGGCAACTGCACGTACCCTTCCGGTCCGCGATAGCCGTGGCGCCGCTCGTAGTCCATCACGCCCTTGCGCACCGCGCGATACGCGGCGTCCTGGTCGGCGGAATCGATCGTCGTCGTGACGTTCAGGCCGCGCGTGTAGGTTTCGTCCTTGTACTGCGCGTACATCATCTGCCGCACCATTTCGGCGACGTACTCGGCATGCACGCTGTACTCGTTGCCCGGATTCTTCGTGTGAATCTCTTCCTTCACGGCCTGGTCGTACTGCTCTCGCGTGATGTAGCGCAGTTCGAGCATGCGTTGCAGGATGTACTCCTGACGGATCGTCGCGCGCTTCGGATTGACGACCGGGTTATAAGCGGACGGCGCCTTCGGCAAGCCCGCGAGCATCGCGGCCTGGGCCAGCGAAATGTCCTTCAGGTCCTTGCCGAAGTACACGCGCGCGGCCGCGGCGAAGCCGTACGCGCGCTCGCCCAGATAGATCTGGTTCATGTACAGCTCGAGGATCTGGTCTTTCGTCAGCGCGCGCTCGATCTTGTACGCGAGCAGCATTTCGTAGACCTTGCGGGTGTAGGTCTTCTCGCTGGAGAGGAAGAAGTTGCGCGCGACCTGCATCGTGATCGTGCTCGCGCCCTGCGATGCGCCGCCATGCGCGAGGTCCGCAAAACCGGCGCGCAGAATACCGAGGAAATCGACGCCGCCGTGTTCGTAGAAGCGGTAGTCCTCGATCGCGAGCACCGCTTTTTTCATCTGATCGGGGATATCCTGGAAGCGCACGAGGCTGCGGCGCTCCTCGCCGAATTCGCCGATCAGCACGTGATCAGCGGTGTAGACGCGCAGCGGCACTTTCGGGCGATAGTCGGTGAGCGCGTCGAGCGACGGCAACTGCGGCCCCATCACGACGAGCGCATAGCCGACGATCAGCGCGCCGATCACCGCGACGGTCGCGATCAGGCCGAAGAACCACAACACGAGCGACGCCCCGATCGAACGACGGCCGTACTCGGCGTCGCGCGAAGCGGCGTTGCGTCCAGGGGTGCGTTGATGGGAGTCCCGGTCTTCACCGGCCGGAGAATTCGAGGAATGCGGTCGTTTGATGATTGGCATGACTGGAGTAATGGGCCCGCAACTGCGCGCCTGTCTGCACGCGCGCATGGCGCGCATGGGTCGTGATCGACATCCGGGCCGGGACGTACGCCGCCCTGCGGACCTTGCCCCCGGCCGGCCGCACGGCACGCCTCGGACCATGTCCGGCGCAACGTAACAGCGCATTTTAAAGAAATCGGCAGCGGTCCAACGCAGTTTTTTTGTAAGAATTCCCTTCGACGGCCGCCTTTTCCTAGTAGGGCTCTGTAATTTCGCGCAGTGCGGATTGCAGCGTGCGTGCGAAGCCCGGTTTATGCGGGGTTATCAACATTTTCTGTTGAAAGGGCTGTGGACAAACCGGCCGCAATCACTACAACTCATTGATGTCACGGGATTTTCGCATCACGCTTATTCCGTGGCGGCGCAACTCGTCATATGATGAACCCCGCGCACGTCTTTCGATGCGCGCGACGGGGACCCAGCGGCGGGTTCCAACGGCAGCTCCGTTGACGGGTTCCTACACCGTATCCGGGGGCACGCGCCGACCCGCCCATGCCAACAAGACTGCGAGTCGATCATGTCCAAGCCCAGCGAGCGCATCGTCGTATTCGTCACGACTGCGCAAAAACGTGCGATCACCGCTACTGCGGAGGAACTGGGCATCAGCGTAAGCGAACTGATGCGGCGCGCGGTGCTGAGCTTCGGCGCGACCAGCGAGCAGGTCAAGGCCGCGAGCATCGTCGACCGGCTGCGTGCGCCGCGCGCGCCCGATGCGCTGAACGCGGCGCTGCAACGCGTCGCGCGCGGTACCCGCTATGCGCGCGCCGCGCTGCCGGCATCGCTACAAGCGCCTGACAAAGATGCGGCAGGCGCGGCTACCGGTGCCGCCAATACCGTGAACCCGGCCGCGGTGCCGCAAGCCGGTCGCCCCGCCGTCGCAGCCGATGCTGCCGATTCCCCCGCCCCGCTGCTTCCCGCAGGTGTTGCCGCCGCGCTCGCCGCCGAGCAGGACGAACAGGCCGCGGCCACCGCCGAAGCGGTCGCGCGCCTGACCGCGGCACGAGCCGCCGACAACGCCGAAAACACCGAGACGGACGCGATCGAACAAGCCGCGTCGCAACGGCTGTCCAGCACCTCGGCGCGTCTGCGCAACTCTCTGAAGCGCCGCCCCAACGAGCCCGCCCCCGACGACGACGAACCGCACAGCGACCCGAGCGCCGAAGGCGGCCGCTTCGCGTGACCGAAAGCGTGACGGAAAATTACCGCGCATCGAGCCGCGAGCACTGCATCCGGGCGGACAGGCGGGGCACGTAACGAGTCCACGTTGCATATCGTTACATCAGTGACACCCGTATGAACCGCTGCTCGATAATGCCCGCACACACGGGCAAACAGTGGCTTTCCAGCATCGTTCCAGCGTCCCAAAGGCCGCATCGTTCAAGCCATCTTTAAGACAGCCGATGGTGTAATATCCGCCGTCAAGTCCATGCCCGTCGCGGCTTTCCATCGTCCAGGCAAGCCTCGACCCGGCATTGCGCCCCAACAAAAACGGAGCGCGCTATTGCAATTGGCAAGTGCGCCCCGAACTCCGGTCCGAACGTTGCGCAGCATCGCGCGCGGCGGCGTAAAGTAGCAGTAGTTCAAAGCAGTCAGGGGCGCACGCATCGTCGGCGCCGCTCACATTCTCTGGAGGTTTTCATGTCGCTTTTTGACAGCATTTCGCGCACGCTCAAGGGTCTTCTGAACGATGCGGCCGACTCGGTGCAGGATCCGTCGCGTGACTCGCGCCAGATCGTGCGCGAACTCGACGACAGCATCGGCAAGGCCGAGAACTCGCTGATCGAGATTCAGGCGCAGGTCGCCACCCAGCAAAGCAAGCGCGATGTTGCCGCGGACAAGGCGAAGAAGTATGAGGACGGTGCTCGCCGTGCACTGCAATCCGGCGACGAAGCGCTCGCGCGTGAAGCGCTCGGCGCGCAGGCCACCGCTGAAGCCGAACGCGATGCACTGACGAAAGAACTGACCTCGCTGGAACCATCGGTCGCGCAACTGAAGAGCCAGATCGACGACATGCGCACGCGCCGCAACGACCTGAATGCGCGCTCGAACATCCTGCAAGCCAAGCAGCAGATCGCGCAGGCGAAAGATACCGCGGCCACGGCACTCGGCGGCATCGGCGGCAAGAACCTGTCCGAAGATTTCCAGAAGCTCGAAGATAAAGTCGCGCTGTCGAACGCGCGTTCCGACGCACGTCTGAACTCCGCCGACGAGAAAAGCGGCAAGGCGCTCGACGACAAGCTCGCGGATCTGAACCGCGGCCCGTCCATCGACGACCGGCTCGAAGCGCTGAAGAAGCAGCTCAATACGCCGGCGCAGTAAATGCTGGATGCGTGTACCGGCTCCACGGCAACTACGCACAGCAGGTACGCGCGGCAATGACCGCAGAAGTAGCAGTAGATGCCGGTGCGCTCGCTCCTGAACGCACCGGCATATCGGCCGCCGCAGGCAGCCACCGCAATCGACTGATGGAGACGGGCGCGCGCCGCCCGGTCCGCAAATGAAAAAACTTTTCGCAACCGCTTTCGCTGCGCTGCTGCTCGTGTCGGCCGCGGCGTTCGCGGTGCCGACCGCTCAGCAAATCGAATCGGCGATGGCGCAGGGCAACTGGCAGCAGGCCGACGCCGGCCTCACCGAAGTGTTGCAAGCGCATCCGAACAACGCACACGCGCACTATCTGTACGCCCAGGTGCTCGATCGCGAAGGCCGTTCGGCCGAGGCGCTCGCGCAACTCCAACAGGCGAAGACGCTCGATCCGCAGATCCGCTTCACCGACCCGAGCCGCTTCGCGCAAACCGAAGCGCGCCTGCGCCGCGACGCAGAACGCGCGGGCAACAACGTCACCCGTCACGCCGCCAATCCGTTCGCGCAGCAGAATGCGCCTGCCGTGCAGCAACAGTCGGCGATGATGTCGCAAGCGCAACTACGGCATGGTCCGGGGGTGGGTATGTGGATCGGTATCGTTGTTCTGATCGTCGCGATCGCGTTCGTGCTGCGCTGGACCTTGCGCCGCGCGCGCAGCCAGGAAGACACCCGCGCCGACGATGACCGCCGCGCGCAATTGAAGCGCGCAACCGACATGCTGAACACCGTGCGCTCGATCAAGCTCGACGTGAAGCTGTCCACCGCGCCGGGTCACGAGCTGCTCGAGAAAGACGTCGAAGCGACCGAAGAGCAGTTGCGCGGCACCGTCGAAACGCTGTCGAACGGCAAGAATCCGCTGCCGCCTTATGCACTCGACGAGTTCGAGCAGCGCATCGCGAGCCTGCGTGCGCGCGCCGACGGCCGGCCCGATCCGACCGCCGCGTCGGTGGGCACCGGCCAGCAATCGGCGTATGCGCAGGAGGCCGAACGCTTCGGCAATCCGCAGCCGCCTTATCCGCAACAGGGTCCGGTTCAGCAGCAGCCGCAGGTCATCGTGCAGCAAGGCGGTGGCATGGGTGGCGGCATGGGCGGTCTGCTGACCGGCGTGCTGCTTGGCGAGGCGCTCAGTCATGGGCGTGACCGCGTGATCGAGCGCGACGTGATCGTCGACCCCGACGAACTGCGCCGGCGCGGCAACGACGGCGCAAACGGCGGCGGCCTCGACTTCGGCCAGGGTTCGAACGACTGGAACGATGACGGCAGCGGCGGCGGCGTCGACATGGGCAGCAACGACGATTCCGGCGGTTGGACCGATACCTGATCGAATCCAATCGATCCGCGTCGAATGAAACACAGGCTCCTTCGCGGAGCCTGTTTTTTTTGCCTGCCGGTTTTGCGTACCGCTTTCGTTTATTTCAGGCCCGCGCCGATTCGGCCTGGCTACCCTCGTGCTGCGCGAGCACGACCGCCCCCACGAACAGCCGCACGATGAAACGCTCGGCGTAATCGATCAATGCGTCGCGGCGCGCGTCGTTCGCGTCGATGTATTCAGCGGATAGATGAAACAGTTGCAGCACGATCTGCGTGCAGACCTCGTCGACGGTCTCCCGCGCGAGTTGCGGCATCAGTTGGAGCTGCACGACGTCGTCCGCCATTTCCGCCGACACCTCGTGCAGGTTCGCGCGCACCGCTTCGCGCAAAGCCGGCGACATGCCGTGATATTCGGCCAGCGCGCTCAGGAACGCCTCGCGGTTCGCCAGCGCGAATGCGAAAAACGCGACGCATGCGCGCCGTGGCACGCTGTGCGGTTCGTCGTGCGCGGCGAGCCAGCGCTCGCGCCGCAGCATCGGCCGAAGCCGACGGCTCACGGCGGCGACGGCTTCGCGCGCGAGTTCGTCGAGCGCGCTGAAATGACGGTAGAACGTGTTCGGATTGAGCCCCGCCTCGCGCGCGAGCTCGCGCAAGCCGAGGCTCGCGAGACTGCGGCCGCCAGCGGTCAACCGTAGCGCGGCTTCGATCAGCTTGCGCTTGCCGGGCGGCAACTCCGGACCGGCGACGGACGATGCTTCGGGGACAGTGCTCATCGTGCGTTCAATCATCGCGCGATATACGCGTTTAATAGCTGCACTCTAAACGATCTTGACGCGATGTGTACGCTTGTCTACCCTGCGCGATAAGCCATGTATAGACAGGTGTAGACGCGCGTTTCGGCCTTGGCCGTCCGCGCCGCGCGAGCCCGCCGCGCCGTAGCCGCTGTCGTTTCACCCCCGCTTTCGCCCGTGCCGGAGACCGTCGTGACGCCTGCCCCCTCCCCTTCATCCACCGCGCCGCGCATTGCGATCGTCGGCAGTGGCTTTGCCGGCGTCGGCATGGCGATCCGTCTGCAGCAGATGGGCATCACGTCGTTTACCGTCTACGAGGCGGCGAGCAGCATCGGCGGCACGTGGCGCGACAATACCTACCCCGGCGCGGCCTGCGACGTCCCCTCCCATCTGTATTCGTTTTCATTCGAGGCGAACCCGGCGTGGTCGCGCTCGTTCAGCAGCCAGGCCGAAATTCTCGCGTATCTGCAGCACTGCGCGCGCAAGTACGGCGTCGATCGCTATGTGCGTTGCAATGCGAGAGTGAGCGCCGCGCGCTTCGACGAAGCGCGGCAGATCTGGCTCGTCGAACTCGACACGAACGGCGCGCGCGAAATCATCGAGGCCGACGTGCTGATCGCCGCGAACGGTCCGTTGTCGCGTCCCGCGCTGCCGCGCATCGCCGGCATCGAACGTTTCGAAGGCAAGCTGTTTCATTCGGCGCGCTGGGATCACGCGTATGCGCTCGACGGCAAACGCGTCGCGGTAATCGGCACCGGCGCGAGCGCGATCCAGTTCGTGCCGAAAATCCAGCCGCGCGTCGCGCATCTGGACCTGTTCCAGCGCACCGCGCCGTGGGTGATGCCGAAGCGCGACAAGCCGATCGGCCCGCGCGCGCAATGGCTGTTCCGTACGCTGCCGTTCACGCAGCGCTTCGTTCGCAGCGCGATCTATTGGCAGCTCGAATCGCGTGGGATCGCGTTCGTCGTCAATCCGAAGCTGATGGAGATGCCGATGAAGTTCGGCCTCAGCTATCTGGAGCGACGCGTCAAGGACCCGGCGCTGCGCGCGAAGCTCACGCCGAACTACCGGCTCGGCTGCAAGCGCGTGCTGCTGTCGAGCGACTATTACCCGGCCGTGTGCCAGCCGAACGTCGATGTCGTGACGAGTGGCATTCGCGAGATCGTCGCGGATGGCATCGTGACCGAGGACGGCGTGCACCACCACGCGGACGCGATCATCTGCGGCACCGGCTTCCAGGTCAACGACGTGCCCGCACCGTTCGAAGTGACCGGTCTCGACGGCACCGACCTCAGCACGCTATGGCTACGCGATGGCCCCGAGGCCTATCTCGGCACGAGCATCGCGAACTTCCCGAACTTCTTCATGATCGTCGGCCCGAACACGGGGCTCGGCCATAACTCGATGATCTACATGATCGAGTCGCAACTGCGCTACATCGGCGATTGCCTGCGTGTGCTGCGCAAACGGAATGCGCGCACGATGACCTTGCGCGCCGACGTGCAGCGCGATTTCAATGCGCGCTTGCAGCAGGAGATGCGGCACGCGGTATGGACGAGCGGCTGCCATAGCTGGTATCAGACGCAGAGCGGGAAGGTCACCGCGATCTGGCCCGGCTTCACGTTCAGCTTTCGCAAGCGTACGCGGCGCGTGCGGCCGCAGGATTACCGCTTCGCGCGTTGAATCGGCGCCGCGCGGAGGCAGGCGCAGTCACTGCCCTCCGCCGCCGCTCAGCAACCGCAACAGCTCCCATAGAAACTTCACGATGATCACGATCAGTTCCCACAGCCGATAAAGCGGCTGCCAGTCCAGCACGCGCAGAAGGGACTCGATTATCGCCATCGTCAGAAGAAGTGAAGGCGCTCAACGCGTCGCGCAACCTCAAACCGCCATCACGGCCCGCTTGCGCTCCGCGCGCTGCATGAAGAAGTTCGCCGCGACGACGCCGACCGTGACGACTGCGATGAACAGCGTCGCGAGCGCATTCATCTCCGGGTTCAAGCCGAGGCGCACGCGCGAGAACACGACGAGCGGCAAGGTCGTCGAGCCGGGACCCGACAGGAACGCGGACAGCACGAGGTCGTCGATCGACAGCGTAAACGACAGCAGCCAGCCCGACACCAGCGCCTGTGAAATCAGCGGCAGCGTGACGGAGAAGAACACGCGCAACGGGGTCGCGCCGAGGTCGAGCGCGGCTTCCTCGAGCGACGGATGCAGCTCCCGCACGCGCGACTGCACGATGATCGCGACGTACGAAATACACAGCATCACGTGACCGATCCAGATCGTGAAGATGCCGCGTTCAGCCGGCCAGCCGATCCAGCGCGCCATTTCGATGAACAGCAGCAGCAGCGAGATGCCCTGAATCACCTCGGGGATCACCAGCGGCGCGTTGATCATGCCCGTGTACAGCGTGAAGCCGCGAAAGCGCCCCATGCGCGCGAGCACGAAACCGGCCCACGTACCGATGATCACCGACGCGAACGCCGTCAGCAAGCCGATCCGCAGCGACAGCCACGCCGACGCAATGAGCTCGTCGTCCCGCAGCAGCGCCGCGTACCAGCGCGTCGAAAAGCGCGTCCACACCGTGACCAGTTGCGATTCGTTGAACGAATACACGACGAGGCTGACGATCGGGATATACAGAAACAGAAAGCCGATGCCGAGAGCAATCAGCTGCAGCATGCGATTCGGTTTCATTGGCGGCCCTCCTCCAATGCCTTCGCCTGCGCATGCTGGAACAGCGCCATCGGCACCAGCAGCAGCAACACCATCGCACAGGTGACGGCGGACGCCATCGGCCAGTCGGCGTTGTCGAAGAACTCGTTCCACATCACGCGGCCGATCATCAGCGTGTTCGCGCCGCCGAGCAGCTCAGGAATCACGTACTCGCCGACCGCCGGAATGAACACCAGCAGACAGCCGGCGACGATGCCGTTCTTCGACAGCGGCAGCGTGATCTGCCAGAACGCCTTCCACGGCTTCGCGCCGAGGTCGTACGCGGCTTCGAGCAGGGTGAGGTCCATTTTCACGAGGTGAGCGTAAAGCGGCATCACGAGAAACGGCAGGTACGAATAGACCATGCCGATATAGACCGCCGTGTTCGTGTGATACAGCTCGATCGGCGAATGGATCAGCCCGACCGACATCAGGAAGTTATTCAGCAGCCCGTTGTTCTTCAGAATGCCGATCCATGCGTACACGCGGATCAGGAACGAAGTCCAGAACGGCAGCATCACGGCCATCATCAGCAGATTGCGGGTGGCTGCATTGGAGCGCGCGATGTAGTACGCCATCGGATAGCCGATCAGCAGACACAGCAAGGTCGAAATCGCCGCGACCACGACCGAATTCACATAGGTTGCGAAGTACAGGCTGTCGGTCAGCAGAAACGCGTAGTGCGATAGATCGAGCGTGATGTGCAGCGCGCCTTCCGCGAAGGTGACGAGCTGCGTGTACGGCGGAATGCCGAGCTGCGAATCGGCGAAGCTGATCTTCACGACCAGCAGGAACGGCACGAGAAAAAACAGCAGGAGCCAGATGAACGGCCCCGCCACCACCGCGCTGCGTCCCGTGAGCTTCAGACGCCGCACCGGCCACGCGAAAAACGAGCGAAGCGCTTCTTTCATGACGTCAGCACCACGCCGGCCGATGCGCTCCAGCGCACGTAGACTTCGTCGCCCCAGGACGGCGGATCGATTTCGGTGAGCGCGAGGCTCGTCACGTTCGCGATCACGGTCTTGCCGCCCTCGAGCTTCACGTGATACAGCGAATAGCCGCCCATGTACGCGATATTCGTGACGGCGCCCTTGCCCCAGTTGTACGCGCCCTCGGGCGGCTTGCGCGTGAGCGCGATGCGTTCGGGCCGCACCGAGATCGTCACCGGCATGCCGAGCGGACCGGTGATGCCGTGATTGACGTGCAAACGGCAAGTCAGATCCGGCGTTTCGATGAACACGTGATCGGGTTCGTCCTCGACCGTGCGGCCTTCGAACAGATTGGTCGAGCCGATGAATTCCGCCGAGAAACGGCTGTTCGGATACTCGTAGACTTCATGCGGCGTGCCGAGCTGCACGATCTGGCCTTCGCTCATTACGGCGAGGCGGTTGGCCATCGTCATCGCTTCTTCCTGATCGTGCGTGACCATCATGCAGGTGACGCCGACCTGGTCGAGAATGTTGACGAGCTCGATCTGCGTGCGCTGGCGGATCTGCTTGTCGAGCGCCGACATCGGCTCGTCGAGCAGCAGCAGCTTCGGCCGCTTGACGAGCGAGCGCGCGAGCGCGACGCGCTGCTGCTGCCCGCCCGACAGCTGATGCGGCTTGCGTTTCGCGAAGCGGCCCATTTGCACGAGTTCGAGCGCGTTGTGCACGCGGTCTTTCAGCTCGGCCTTCGGCACGCCTTCCTGCTTCAGGCCGAACGCGACGTTCGCCTCGACCGTCATGTGCGGAAACAGCGCGTACGACTGGAACATCATGTTGACCGGCCGGCGATACGGCGGCAGTTGCGCGAGGTCTTCGCCATCGATCAGGATCTTGCCCGACGTCACGGTTTCGAGCCCGGCCATCATGCGCAGCAAGGTCGACTTGCCGCAGCCCGAACTGCCGAGCAGCGCGAACAGCTCGCCCTTCTTTACCGTCAGGTTGACCCCTTTGACCGCGACGGTCTCGCCGAACTTCTTCACGACGTCGACGATCTGGATAAACTGCTCCGCTGCGTCTCCCGTAACGGCGCTCGGGCCCGTCGACGGCACGGCCGTCCCGGCCAGCGCGCCCGGCTGGTCACTACTCATCATAATGCTGCTTCACTCCGGCGTTTGACGAACAAAGCCCCCGGTGAACACCGAGGGCTTCATAGGCTTCTTATCTGTTTGTTGTTGCCACGCTTAGCGGCCGGACTTGAACTCGGTCCACAGTCGCGTTTGCAGCCGCTGGATTTCCTGCGGCAGCGGTTTCAACAGGAACAGCGTCTTGATGGTTTCCGGCGACGGGTACACGGCCGGATCGTTCGCGACGTCCTTGTCCACGTACTTGCGCGCTTCCATATTGACGCTCGGGTAGTACACGGCGTTGGTGATCGCGGCGTGCACCTGCGGCGTCTCGATGTAGTTGATCCACTCGAGCGCGGCTTCCTTGTGCTTCGCATCCTTCGGAATCGCCATCACGTCGAACCACACCGGCGCGCCGCCCTTCGGCACGAAGTACTCGATCTTGTACGGCTTCTTCGCCTCGATCGCGCGATGCTTGGCGATCACGACGTCGCCCGACCAGCCGTACGCGAAGCAGACATCACCGCCGACGAGGTCGTTGATGTAGCCCGACGAGTTGAACTGCGTGATGTACGGACGGATTTTCTTCAGCATCTCGAGCGCGGCGCGGTAGTCGGCCGGGTTCGTGCTCATTGGGTCCTTGCCCATGTAGTGCAGCGCGGCCGCGAACATCTGGTCCGGCGCGTCCAGCACCGATACGCCGCAGGCCTTCAGCTTCGAGATGTTTTCCGGCTTGAACAGGATGTCCCAGTTATCGAGCGGCACGTCCTTGCCGAGGATCTGCTGGACCTTCGTCACGTTGTAGCCGAGGCCGGTCGTGCCGTACGCCCAGGGCACCACGTACTTGTTGCCCGGATCGGCGCCGGCGACGAGCGCCATCAGCGACGGGTCGAGGTACTTCAGGTTCGGCAGCTTCGATTTGTCGAGCGGCTGGAAGATGCCCGCGGCAATCTGCTTGCCCGCGTAGTTGCTGGTCGGCACGACGATGTCGTAGCCCGAGTTGCCGGTGAGCAGCTTCGCCTGCAGCGTGTCGTCGCTGTCGTAGTTGTCGTACTTGACCTGAACGCCGGTCTGTTTCGTGAAGTTCGGGATCGTATCCTTCGCGATATAGTCGGACCAGTTATACACGTTCAGCTGCGTATCTTTCGCAGCGGCCGTCAACCACGGCGCCGCGCACAAGATCAGCGCCGCCACATGCCCCACTATCCGTTTGTTCATCCCGTTCTCCGCTCCCGTCGTCACTCAAGCCGCGCCCTCGCGCGCACGGCCCCCTGAAAACCCCGAAAACTACCACCAATTATTGCCCACTCCAAAAAAAACCCGGAGCTGTCGCGCAAACGGTACAGGGCTGTGGCCGCACCCTTGCAAAATGGCCGCAATTTTAACGGGTTATCGGCGCGTGTCTACCGGAAAATACGCGTGCCGCGGTCGCGCTTTCCCCGCGCTGGCGCAGGTTGCGGGGGTTTCGTCGCGTCGCTGTTATCTGCCTGTCAGGTCGGCGTTGGCTCGCGCTTCGCCGGGGCGCCGCTCACGCCCGCGCGGGTGCCGGACGGTGCAAGCCGGTGCAGAGCCCCGCGTCGGCGCGGCAGCGCACCTTTCATGCGCAACCGGCTTCGCCACGACGGCTCGATTGCTCCTATCATGATCCTTTGATGCGGGATTGCGCGACGTCGTCGCGCGACGGCCGGCCAGCCGCTGCGCGACTGCGATGGGCATATGACTTGCAACAGGATGCATTTCCCAGAAGCTCTGGCACGATGAACACCAATCCTTTCGCGATGCGTCCCAACCGGCGCCGGCGTCTGCCGGGTGAGCCGACGCGTCCGGCGCACTGGTTCTCGTTCCTCGGCGCCGGCGCGCTGATCGCGGTCGGCTATATCGACCCCGGCAACTGGGCGACCGCGCTCGGCGCCGGCGCGGGCTACGGCTACGGCCTGCTCGGCATCGTGCTGCTGTCGAGCATGATGGGGATGCTGATGCAATGGCTGTCGTCGCGCCTCGGCGTCGTGACCGGGCGCGATCTTGCGCAGCTGTGCCGCGAACGCAATGGCCGGCGCGCGACGCTGTTCCTGTGGCTGACGAGCGAAGTCGCGATCATCGCCTGCGATGTCGCCGAGGTGGTCGGCAGCGCGGTCGCGCTGCAACTGCTGCTCGGCGTGTCGCTGACGGTCGGCGTGCTGATGTCGGCGGTCTGCACGTTCGCGCTGCTCGCGCTCCAGCACAAGGGCGGCCGCCGGCTGGAAGCGGTGATCGCCGCGCTGATCGGCTTCGTCGGCCTGTGCTTCGTCGTGCAGCTCGCGCTCGCGCGGCCCGACTGGCACGCGGCGCTGGCCGGCACCGCGCCGAGCATCGAGCTGATCAGAAACGCGGGCATGCTGTGGCTCGCGGCGGGCATCGTCGGCGCGACGGTCATGCCGCACAACCTGTATCTGCATTCGGCGCTCGTCAAGCATCACGCGCCCGACAGCAGCGACGCGCAGATCAAGGCCGCGCTGCACGTCGTCAATCTCGATACCTTCGGCTCGCTTGCGTTCGCGTTCGTGATCAACGCGGCGCTGCTGATCGTCGCGGCCGCCGTGTTCTATGCCAGCGGCCATCGCGACGTGACCGATCTGGCCGATGCGCATCGGCTGATCGCGCCGCTCGTCGGCAACCGCTGGGCCGGCATCCTGTTCGCCGCGGCACTGCTCGCGTGCGGACTCAGCGCGACGGTCACCGGCACGCTGGCCGGTCAGGCGGTGATGGAAGGCTTCCTGCGGCTGCGCTTGCCGCGCTGGAAACGCGCACTGCTCACGCGTGCGCTCGCGATCGGGCCGGCCCTGCTCGCGGTGGGCATGTTCGGCCAGCATGGCTCGAACCAGTTGCTGGTCGCGAGCCAGGTCGTGCTGAGCCTGCAATTGCCTCTCGCGGTGGTGCCGCTGATCCGCTGTGCGTCCGATCCGGCGCTGATGCGCGGCTGGCGCGTGCACGGCGTGCCGCTGGTGCTGTCGTGGCTATCGGCGTGGTTCATCATTGCGCTCAATGGCGCGCTGATGTGGCAACTGGCGACCGGGGCATGACGGCAGCCGTGCACGTCGGTGCGCGGGTATCGTGAACTTCGCGTCGCGCTGAGCGCCGCGTGCAAGGCACGCGCCGCGCATCGGTTAACATAGCGGGACTTTGCCCCCCGCCCCAAGGTTTCCGATGACTTCGAATCTCCACGATCTTCCCGACAGCCCATGCATCGGCGTCTGCTCCACGCTCTTCGACGAGGTCTGCAAAGGCTGCGGCCGCACTGCGGCCGAAGTGTCGAACTGGGTGTTCCTCAGCGACGAGGAAAAACGCGCGATCTGGACCCGGATCGAACGGGAAGGCACGGCGATGCGCTTTCAGAACGACAAGGTGTGAGCCGGTCGTCTGCACGCATCGCAGTTCGAGGTTGCTTGCAACCATGAAGAATGCCGGGATGTCCCGGCATTTTTTATTGGTTTGCGTTTTCCTCTAATCGCTGCGGATACGAATGCATTCAAACCCGAGAACGCTTCGGAAAACTTCGGCTCCGTGACCACCACCCGGGACTTCGTTCAGTGCCTCGCGCAATGGCGCCGAATGGCCCACGTGTTCAATCCATGGTCCGAGACCGATGAACGCGACCAGCCGGGCATCAACGCGCCACTGGTTCGCCAGCAACAGCTCGCCGCCTACCTGCAGGCCCGCCGGACGAGCGTCAAGGTGATCCTGATCGCTGAAGCGCTGAGCTGCCGCGGCGGGCGCTTTACCGGCATCGCGATGACCTCCGAGCGGATTCTGCTTGGCAACGATACGAAGCTCAACGGCGTCGCCACGAGAACAGACCGCGGCCCGCGGCCGGACTATTTGCCGGGTTCGGCAACCCGCACCAGTTGCCGCGATGCGTTGCCTCGAATGACGGACCGCGAATACGGTGTCTATGAGAGAACCGCCTCGATCGTCTGGCAGACGATGCTTTCCAATGGCTTCGGCCCAACCGAGTTTGCGCTATGGAATGCATTCCCGTTTCATCCGTTCGTTGACGAAGACACCGAGAGCAACCGCCGCCCAACGAATCCAGAGCTACATGCGACAGCCCAGATTCTGACCGACTTCATCAGCCTGTTCCCTCGAAACGTGCGGTTCGTCGCGCTTGGGCGGGAAGCGGAAAGTGCGCTGCTCAGCCATCCGATGCAGCCCCTGCACGAGCTCGTCAGGCACCCTACAGCTAGAGCGGCAAAGCCTGCAAATAGCGCGTCTCAAGCGAAGAATCGCATCATGGGTAAGCTGGATGAAGTCATTCGACGGCTCGCGCAGAGCGGGCATGAGTCCAGCGCCTGAGGCACCGGTTAGCCAGCAAAACAAAAAGGCCCATGCCGGCAAACTGCCGGCATGGGCCTTTGGGGGATCGCTGAAAACCAGCGACCCAGCGCTTATTGAACGCCCTGACTCGTCAGGAAGTCCTCGTAGTTGCCGCCGAAGTCGTTCAGGGTGCCGTCCGTGCGCACTTCGATGATCCGGTTCGCCAACCCGCTGACGAATTCCCGGTCGTGCGACACGAAAATCAGCGTGCCTTCAAACTTGTCCAGCGCGATCTGCAGCGACTCGATCGACTCCATGTCCATGTGGTTGGTCGGCTCGTCCATCAGCAGCACGTTATGGCGGCCGAGCATCAGCTTGCCCCAGATCATGCGGCCCTTCTCGCCACCGGACAGCACCTTGACCGACTTGCGGATGTCGTCCGCATTGAACAGCAGGCGGCCGAGCGTGCCGCGCACCATCTGCTCGTCGTCGCCTTCCTTGCGGTACTGGTCGATCCAGTCCATCAGCGTGACGTCGTTCGGAAACTCTTCGTAGGTATCCTGCGGCATGTAGCCGACGTTCGCGTTTTCCGCCCACTTCACGGTGCCGTGATCGAGCTGCAGATTGCCGAGCAGCGAGCGCAGCAGCGTGGTCTTACCCGCGCCGTTCTCGCCGATGATCGCGATACGCTCGCCCGGCTGCACGCTGATGCTGAAGTTATTGAAGATCGAGCGCTCGTACTTCTTCGAAATGTTCTCGGCGACCACCGCGATGTTGTGCAGCTTCTTCTCGAACTCGAAGCGGATGAACGGGTTCTGCCGCGACGACGGCTTGAATTCCTCGATCTTGATCTTGTCGATCATCTTCAGACGGCTGGTCGCCTGGCGCGCCTTCGACTTGTTCGCCGAGAAGCGGCGCACGAAGTCCTGCAGATCGGCCACGCGCTCCTTCGCCTTGGCGTTGGCGGCTTGCTGACGCTCGCGCGCCTGCGTGCTGGCAAGCATGTAGTCGTCGTAGTTGCCCGGATAGACCTTCAGCGTGCCGTAGTCCATGTCGGCCATGTGCGTGCAGACCTGGTTCAGGAAGTGCCGGTCGTGCGAGATGATGATCATCGTCGAGTTGTACTGGTTGAGAACATCTTCCAGCCAACGGATCGAGTTGATGTCGAGGTTGTTGGTCGGCTCATCGAGCAGCAGCACGTCCGGCTTCGAGAACAGCGCCTGCGCGAGCAGCACGCGCAGCTTCCAGCCCGGTGCGACGTTGCTCATCGGGCCGTTGTGGTCTTCGATCGCGATGCCGATGCCGAGCAGCAGTTCGCCCGCGCGCGCTTCGGCCGTGTAGCCGTCGTACTCGGCGAACTTCGCTTCGAGTTCGGCCGCGTGCATGTAGTCGTCGTCGGTCGCGTCGGGGTTCGCGTAGATCGCGTCGCGCTCGGTCATCGCGGCCCACATTTCTGTGTGGCCCATCATTACGACGTCGAGCACGCGCACGTCTTCGTATGCGAACTGGTCCTGACGCAGCTTACCGAGGCGCACGTTCGGCTCGAGCATCACGTTGCCCGAGCTCGGCTCGAGATCCGAACCGAGAATCTTCATGAAGGTGGATTTACCGCAGCCGTTCGCACCGATCAGGCCATAGCGGTTCCCTTCCCCGAATTTGACCGAAATGTTCTCGAAGAGGGGCTTCGGCCCGAATTGCATGGTGATATTGGCAGTAGACAGCACGGCGCGTCCCTTTGAATGTGATATCGGCGAAAAACCCAATATTTTAGCAGGTTTAGAGATTTCAACCCGACAGTTCGCCCGCCCCGGCTCGCGTTACCCGTTCGAGCCGTCGCGCGGCGTCTGCAGAATGTCGATGAAGGCCGAAAAATCCGCATCGGCGAGCCCCATCGCGGCACCGAGTCGCAGCAATTGCTGGACCGTCGACGCGACCGGCATCGGCGTGCCGGTCTCGTAGGCGGTCGCCGCGACCGTATCGACGTCCTTCTGGAACGTGCGCAACGCGCCGATCGGCGCGAGATCGCTTTGCGTCATCCGCGGCACGAAGGTCCGCAGCAGCACCGAATCGGCCCAGCCGCCGGCGAGCGCCTCGGGCAGCTTCGCGGCGTCGATGCCGCTGCGCTGCGCGAGGCTCACCGCCTCGGCGATCGCGGCAACGGTCGCGGTGACGATCGCCTGATTGCACAGCTTCGCGGTTTGCCCGGCGCCGACCGCGCCCATGTGCGTGACGCGGGCGGCATAGGTGTCGAGCAAGGGGCGCACCGCGGCGAGATCGCTCGCCTCACCGCCTGCCATGATCGCGAGCGTGCCCGCCGTGGCGCCGGCCACTCCGCCCGACACCGGCGCGTCGATCCAGCCGATCGACGCGCCATCCCGGGAAGCTCCGGTGCCCGCCGCGCCGCCCTGCCCGGCGAAATCCGCCACCCGTCGCGCCATTGCGCGCGTCGCGGCAGGCGGAATGCTCGAATGATCGACGATCCAGCGCACACGGCGCGGGGTCGAAGGATCGCCATCGAGCAGCCCCGCCGCGCCGAACACGGTCTGTTCGACCGCCGCCGCGTCCGCGACGCACAGCAGCACCGCGTCGCAGCGCGCGGCCAGCTCACGCGGCATATCGACGACGTGCGCGCCCTCGGCCTGCAATGCCTCGGCCTTCGCTCGCGTGCGATTCCACACATGCACGGTATGACCCGCGCGCAGCAGGTGCCGGATCATCGGCGCACCCATCAGACCGGGGCCGCAAAAACCAATTTCCACGTTCGAACCTCGTCGGCTATCAGATTGAATGGATTATGTTGCGTTCACATGATAACGACCATGCCATGCGCCGAAGTCGCGCAGCAGCGGGCACGCGACCTGCGGCATCGATGGTGCGGGCGCGACGTTCGATCCGCCGCGCAGGCGATGACGCTCGCGAGCACGCATATGTCCGACGGACTGCGCGAACCGTTGCCTATACTTTTTCCAAGCGCGTTTCCGAGCAGCGTTTTATCGACCAGCGGCGCACACCAAGGAGGAATTCATGTCAGAACACGTTTACAAGAAGATCGAACTGACCGGTTCGTCGAAGAAATCGATCGACGACGCGATCACCACCGCGATTGCCAAAGCGTCGGAAACGCTGCGCAATCTGCACTGGTTCGAGGTCACGGAAACGCGTGGCCAGATCGAGAACGGCAAGGTCGCGTATTGGCAGGTGACGCTGAAGGTCGGCCTGCGCATCGAGGACTGAGCGGCGACCGCACGACACGCACGCTTGCGCGCTGCCACGCGCAGGCCGCAAACAGAAAAGCTGCGTCCAGCCCACGCTGGACGCAGCTTTTTTCAACAGCGGACCGCCCGATTTACTTCGGCAGCGACCCGTCGACACCCTCGACGTACCAGTTCAGGCGCTGCAACTCCGGATCGGTCAAGGTCTTGCCTTCCGGCACCTTCACCGTGCCCGACTGATCCATGATCGGGCCCGTGAACACGTCGCGCTTGCCGCTCGCGAGTTCTTCGCGCCTGGCGGCGACCTGCTTCTGCCCATCGGCCGGAATCGCCGACGTGTTCAGGTTCTCGAGGTTGACGGCCTTTTGCGGAATACCCCACCACACCGGATCGTTCTTCCACTTGCCGTCGAGCACCTGCTGGATCACCGCGCTGTAGTACACGCCCCAGTGCGCGACCACGGAGCCGAGATGGGCATCAGGACCGAACTTCTTCATGTCCGAATCCCAGCCGAACGCGTGCACGTGCTTCTCCGAAGCTGTGGCGAGCGTCGCGCTCGAATCGGTGTTCTGCAGCAGCACGTCCGCGCCCTGGCCGATCAACGTTTCGGCGGCCTGCTTTTCCTTGCCCGGATCGAACCAGCTGTTGATCCAGATCACCTTCGTATGCACCTTCGGATTCACCGAGCGCGCACCCAGCGTAAACGCGTTGATGTTGCGCACCACTTCCGGAATCGGCACCGACGCGACGAAGCCGAGCGTGTTGCTCTTCGTCACGTAGCCCGCGGCGACGCCGGCCAGATACGCGCCCTGATACATGCGCACGTCGTAGGTGCCGAAGTTCGGCGCCTTCTTGTAGCCGGTCGCGTGCAGGAAGATGGTGTCCGGGAAGTCCTTCGCGACCTTCAGCTGAAAGTCCTGGAAGCCGAAGCTCGTGCCGAAGATGATCTTGTTGCCCTTGTTGGCGAGATCGCGGAACACGCGCTCCGAGTCGGCCGATTCCGGCACGTTCTCGACGCGCGTGACCTTGATCCGGTTACCGAACTTCGCTTCGGCTTCGCGCGAGCCCTGGTCGTGCGCGAAGGTCCAGCCGGCATCGCCCGGATTGCCGAGATAGACAAACGCAACGCCCGGCACGTCGGCGGCCTGCGCGGTTTGCGCGAGCGGCGCTGCAAGTGCGAGCGACGCCGCGCCCCACGCAAAAGCGGTCAGCAGATTTCTTCTCTTCATGTTTTTCCCCTGTCGTGATGAGCGAATAGTAGTGAGCGAATCGACAAAAAACCTGTGGCGCCGTCAGCCTGCCGAAAAAAACGGCTTGCCGAGCGACGCGGGCGCATTCAGGCGAATCGTGTTCGGATTGCGCGAGATCAGCGCCAGTACGACGATCGTCGCGACGTAGGGCAGCATCGCGAGGAACTGCGTCGGCACCGGCACGCCGATCGCCTGCGCGTAGAACTGCAGCCCCGTCACCGCGCCGAACAGCAGCGAGCCGATCAGCAGACGGCCCGGGCGCCACGTCGCGAACACCACGAGCGCGAGCGCGATCCAGCCGCGGCCCGACGTCAAATTTTCCTGCCACAGGTGCAGATTGACGATCGAATAGTAGCCGCCCGCGAGCCCCGCCATGCCGCCGCCGAACGCGACCGCGCCATAGCGCACACCGACCACCGGAAAGCCGACCGAGTGTGCGACCTGCGGCGATTCGCCGACCGAGCGCAGCACGAGCCCCGCGCGCGTGCGATACAGGAACCAGCCGATCGCCGCGAACATCAGGAACGCGAGGTAATCGAGCGGCGTGAGGGTAAACAGCGCGGGACCGAGCACCGGGATTTTCGACAGGCCGGGAATCGTCCACGTATCGATCGTCGCGCGCACCGCGGCCGACGTGTACGGCTTGCCGACATACGCGGACAGTCCGATGCCGAAGATCGTCAGCGACAGGCCGGTCGCAACCTGGTTGGCGAGCATCGTCAGCGTGAGGAACGCGAACAGCAGCGACATCGCGAGACCGGCGCCGATCGCGGCGAGCACGCCGAGCCACGGGCTGCCGGTGATCGACGTGACCGCGTAGCCGCTGACGGCGCCCATCAGCATCATCCCTTCCACGCCGAGGTTGAGCACGCCCGATTTTTCGGCGACGAGTTCGCCGGCGCCCGCGAACATCAGCGGGATCGACGCGGTGATCGCGCTCGACGTGAGCGCGCTGGCTTGCTGGATATCCATATCGAGTTCTAAAGGCTTATTGGCAAACTCAATGACTCACTGCCACGGCCGAGCGGCGCCGCACGCGGTAGTTCACGAACAGGTCGGCGCCCAGCAGGCAGAACAGCAGCAACCCCTGGAACACGCCCGACAGCGCTTGCGGCAATTGCATCGAGGTCTGCACCGCTTCGCCGCCGAGATACAGCAGCGCCATCAGCAGACTGGCGAGCACGATGCCGAGCGGATGCAAGCGGCCGACGAACACGACGATGATCGCGGTGAAGCCGTAGCCCGGCGACCACGTCGCCTGCAACTGGCCGATCGGACCGGCGATCTCGCCCATGCCGGCGAGGCCCGCGAGGCCGCCGCTAATCAGCAGCGAGGTCCAGATCGTCTTCTTGTCGGAGAAGCCCGCGTAGCGCGCGGCGAGCGGCGCGAGTCCGCCGACGTTCATCCGGTAGCCCGCGAAGCTCTTGCGCATGAACAGCCAGACGAGCGGAATCGCGATCAGCGTGAGGAACACGGACGCGTTCAGGCGCGTGCCGCGCAGAAATTTCCAGTGCCAGTCGCCATACAGCGTCGGAAACAGCGCGTCGCCGCTGAACATCTCCGACAGCGGAAAGTTCATGCCCTGCGGATCGCGCCACGGGCCGCTCACCAGGTAGATCAGCAGTTGGGTCGCGACGTACGTGAGCATCAGGCTCACGAGAATCTCGTTGGTGTTGAAGCGGCTCTTCAGGAACGCCGGAATCGCAGCCCAAGCCATGCCGCCAAGGATGCCCGCGAGCATCATCGTCGGCAGGATCCACCAGCCGCTCGCCTGATCGAAATAGATCGCGACGCCGCTCGCCGCGATGCCGCCGAGCAGCATCTGCCCTTCGGCGCCGATGTTCCACACGTTCGCGCGATAACCGATCGCGAGCCCAAGGCCGATCAGGCACAACGGCGACGCCTTCAGCAATAGCTCCGACCAGCCGTTGATGCTCGACAGCGGCTCGATGAAGAACGCGTGCATCGCCTGCAACGGGTCGCGGCCGACGAGGCCGAAAATCAGGAAGCCGATCGCGAGCGTCAGCACTGCGGCGATCAGCGGCACGGCGAGTTGCATCGTGCGCGAGGGCGTGGTGCGGGCTTCGAGTCGATAAGGAAGCGTCATGGGTAGCGTGAAATTGTTCGGGTTCTGTTCTTCAGGGTCCGCGTTCGCGTGCGTGCTTAGCTTTTTGGTGTGGCCGGCAGACCGCGCCTCGCGTCATGCATGCGCCGGCTGGTCCGCCGCGGGCGCCGCGCCCTCGCGGTCGCCGAACAGCCCGGCCATCCAGCGGCCGATTTCCTCGGCGTTGGTCGCGCCGGTCGCGCGCACCGGCGAAAGCCGCCCGCCCGCGAGCACCGCGATGCGGTCGCAGATATCGAACAGCTCTTCCAGTTCCTCCGAGATCACCAGAATCGCGACGCCGCGCGCCGACA
This sequence comes from Paraburkholderia sp. JPY465, assembly GCF_050436725.1. NCBI lineage: Bacteria > Pseudomonadati > Pseudomonadota > Betaproteobacteria > Burkholderiales > Burkholderiaceae > Paraburkholderia > Paraburkholderia sp. JPY465. Next base: position 1,194,450 of record NZ_JBNDMT010000003.1, on the reverse strand, counting down.
GATCGAGCAACTGCTGACGGATGAATGCAGACGCGCCGACATCGACGCCCCACGTCGGCTGCGCGACCACCAGCACCTTCGGCGCCTGCAAAATCTCGCGGCCCATGATGTATTTCTGCAGATTGCCGCCCGACAGGCTTTGCGCGAGCGCGTCGGGGCCGCCGCAGCGCACGTCGAATGCGTCGATGCAGCGCTTCGCGAACGCGCGCATCGCGCCCGCCCGGATCCAGCCCGACTTGACCATGCTCTGCCGATGCGCGGTAAGGAGCGCGTTGTCGGCCAGGCTCATCGCCGGCACCGCGCCGCGGCCGAGCCGCTCCTCGGGCACGAAGCCAAAGCCGAGCGCGCGCCGCCGGCCCGCGCCGAGGCGCGCGGCCGGCTTGCCGCAGATCGTGATCGCGTCGGCCGGCAGGCTGCGTTTTTCAGCGCGCTTTTCTCCGGACAACGCCGCGAGCAGTTCCGCCTGGCCGTTGCCTGACACACCGGCAATGCCGAAGATCTCGCCCGCATGCACGCTGAACGACACGTCGCGCAACGAGGTACCGAACGGATCGTCGCTCGCGACCGACAACTGCCTGACGTCGAGCAGCACCGCGCCCGGCTTGTGCTCGCGCCGCGTGTAGTCGGGCAGCGAGTGGCCGACCATCAACTGCGCGAGCGACGCATGCGTCTCGTTCTTCGGCGTCACATTGCCGGTGACGCGACCGCCGCGCATTACGGTAGCGGTGTCGCACAACTCCTGGATTTCGTCGAGCTTATGGCTGATGTAGAGAATGCTGCAGCCTTCGGCCGCGAGCCGGCGCAGCGTCGTGAACAGCTTGCGGACCGCCTGCGGCGTCAACACCGAGGTCGGTTCGTCCATGATCAGCAGACGCGGATTCTGCAGCAGGCAGCGCACGATTTCGACGCGCTGACGTTCGCCGACGGTGAGGCTGTGCACGTGCCGTTGCGGATCGATGTCGAGCCCGTAGTCGGCCGACACCTCGCGAATGCGTTTCGCAAGGGACTTCAGATCGAACGGTTCGTCGAGCGCGAGCGCGATGTTTTCGCCAACCGTCAACGTCTCGAACAGCGAGAAGTGCTGGAACACCATGCCGACGCCGAGCTTGCGCGCGGCCGCCGGGCTCGCGATGTCGACCGTCTCGCCTTCCCAGCGGATCTCGCCGGCATCGGGCCGGACCGCGCCGTAGATGATCTTCATCAGCGTGCTCTTGCCCGCGCCGTTCTCGCCGAGCACCGCGTGGATCTCGCCGGGCGCAACGACGAGCGTGACATCGTCGTTGGCGCGCACGGCCGGGTACTGCTTCGTGATCCCTGTCAGCGCGAGCCGGGGCACCGCCTGGCTGGTGAGTTGTGCGCCGTCGCTAAGTGGAGTGTCGCTCATGAGATTCCGTAGTGCGTTCGAGACGCCGCATGCTGCCTGAATACCGCCGGCTTGACGTCGAAAAACGTCCACCGTGCCGACGGGCGATCCGTCACCACAACCGAATGACGATACCTAATTCGCCCCACTCAGTCGAGTTGCCAAAATTCCCGCAAACCCGCGCCGCTACAAGCTCTGCGGGTATGTCACCCTTGACGACGTTTTTCGTCCATATTAAAACGCATATACCCCCACGTCCGTTCGATCAGCCAGCACATATATTTCGGAGAATCCATGAGCCAGCAACGCGAGGCGATCGACACGTACCTGCTGCGCGTGTTGCACACGCTTCTGATGGAGCGCAGCGTCACGCGCGCCGCCGTCAAACTGAACCAGTCCCAACCCGCGATCAGCGCGGCGCTGCGCCGTCTGCGCGACATCACCGGCGACCCGCTGCTGGTGCGCGGCAAATCCGGCATGGTGCCGACCGAGTACGGCCTGCGCCTGCTCGAACCGGTGCAGAACGCGCTGCGCGAAATCGAGCGCATCAAGTTCCAGCAGCACAACTTCGATCCGGCCACGTCGATCCGCTGCTACCGGATCGGCTGTCCCGACTACCTCAATGTGCTATTCGTGCCGACCGTCGTCGAACGTTTTCGCCAGGCTGCGCCGAACGCGACGCTCGAATTCCATTCGCTCGGCCCGGCGTTCGACTACGAACTCGCGCTCGAAGACGGCAAGCTCGACATCGTGGTCGGCAACTGGCCGGAGCCGCCCGAGCAGCTGCATCTGTCGAACCTGTTCGTCGATCAGATCGTCTGCCTGATGAGCAACACGCATCCGTTCGCCAAACGTGGCGGGCTCACACTCGACCAGTACCTGAACGCGCCGCATCTCGCGCCGACGCCGTACTCGGTCGGCCAGCGCGGCGCGATCGACGTGCATCTCGCGCGCGAGCGGCTCAAGCGCCATGTGGTCGTCACGCTGCCCTACTTCAATCTCGCGCCGTACGTGCTGATCAAATCCGATCTGATCTTCACGACGACGCGCCTCTTTGCCGACTACTACGCGAAGTTCCTGCCGCTGACCGTGGTGTCCGCGCCGCTCGACTTTCCGCCGATGCAGTACTACCAGCTGTGGCACGAGCGCGTGCACTACTCCGACGAAGTGCGCTGGCTGCGCGGTCTGGTTGGCGAGGCGACCCGGACTTTGATCGACAAGCCCTGAGCCCGCATGCGGCGCCGCTCGGATATCAACGATTCGCGGCACCCGCGCATCAGGGCGTGAGCGCCGCCCCTTCCGCTCAAGCTCAAGCTCAAGCCGCCGCCTCATAGAGCTGCCGCGCGAGCGCGTTATGCCGCTCGATCACCGGCTCGAGTTCGAGCGTCGCCAACCGCCCCTCCTTCACCACCACCTTGCCGTCGATCACGCTATAGCTGACCTGCGACGGCGCGCAGAATACCAGAGCCGCCACCGGATCGTGCAATGCGCCGGCAAAGTGCGGCGAGCGCAGATCGAACGCGACGAAATCCGCGGCCATGCCGGGCGCGAGCGCGCCGATGTCGTCGCGATTGAGCACGCGCGCGCCGCCCACCGTCGCGATTTCGAGCGCCTCGCGCGCGGTCATCGCATCGGGCCCGAAACCGACGCGCTGCAGCAGTAGCGCCTGGCGCACTTCGGCGACCATCTGCGCACCGTCGTTCGACGCCGAGCCGTCGACACCGAGCCCAACCGGCACGCCCGCGAGCCGCATGCGCTTGACCGGCGCGATGCCCGACGCGAGCCGCATGTTCGAGCACGGACAGTGCGCGACGCCGGTGCCGGTGCGCGCGAACAGCGCGATCCCGGCGTCGTCGAGTTGCACGCAGTGCGCATGCCATACGTCGCGGCCGATCCAGCCGAGATCGTGTGCGTACTCGGCCGGCGTCATGCCGAACTTCTCGCGGCTGTACTCGACGTCGTTGACGTTCTCCGCCAGATGCGTGTGCAGCGACACGCCGTACTGGCGCGCAAGCACCGCCGATTCGCGCATCAGGTCCTGGCTCACCGAAAACGGCGAGCACGGCGCCACGACGACGCGCAGCATCGCGTAGCGGCCGTCGTCGTGATACGTCTCGATCAGGCGCTGCGTGTCCTTCAGGATGTCCGCTTCGCGCTCGACCACCGAATCCGGCGGCAAGCCGCCGTCTTTGCGCCCCACGCTCATGCTGCCGCGCGCCGCATGAAAGCGCATGCCGATGCGGCGCGCCGCGGCGATGCTGTCGTCGAGGCGGCTGCCGTTCGGATAGATATACAGATGGTCGCTCGAGGTCGTGCAGCCCGACAGCAGCAGCTCGGCCATCGCGGTCAGCGTCGATACTTCGATCATGTCGGGCGTGAGGTTCGCCCACACCTTGTACAGATTCGTCAGCCAGCCGAACAGCTCGGCGTTCTGCGCGGCGGGAATCGCGCGCGTGAGGCTCTGGTACATGTGGTGATGCGTATTGACGAGGCCCGGGATCACCAGATGGCCGCGCAGGTCGAGTACCTGATCGGCCGTTTGCGGCAGTTGCGCGGTTGGTCCGACCGCGACGATCCGGTTTTCCTGGATGTACAGCCCGGCGTCGCGCAATTCCCGCCGCTCGCCATCCATCGTGACCAGCACGTCCGCGTGCTTCACGAGCATCGTTTTGCCGGGTTGTTTCACTGCTTCATTCATCGTCATTCGTCTGTCCGCCTGATTGCCTGCATGCAAAGCCGTTCGAACGCGATGCGGCGGCACGCCACCGCGCCGCCGCGTTCGCTTGAACGCCGTTGGCCCGGTTACCCGGCGTGAATCGCTGTCTTCGGGGTTTGCCGTGCCAAATTCCTGCCTTTGCACGGGTGTGTCGCACAGCGCTTACCTTCGGTAGCCAAAATCCCGCTGGCAACTCGTGCGGCTGCGATACCCAACTTCACACCGCCAATATAGTGGTGCATTTTTGGCGCCGGTACGATCGGCCGATGAGCCGGCGCGGCTTTCGACTGGCTGCCCATCATGCGCGAACTATTATCTTTCCTATCGCTCGCGCGCTGAACGGGGCATCCTTTTTACAATGGCTGCCACGGCGCTCGCTTCAACTCGCCGACGGGTATGTAGCCACTGACGTGGAGCCTCGATCCGCCGCAAACGTACTGGATCGGGCCGCCGCCGACACCTCGCATTCACACAAGGACAATTGCGAATGGGCAAGCTCACTACCCACGTGCTCGACACCGCGAACGGCCGTCCCGGCGCAGGCATCAAGGTCGAACTCTTCGCGCTCGCCGGAGACACGCGCCGCGCACTCAAAACCACGGTGACCAATCACGACGGCCGCTGCGACGAGCCGCTGCTCGAAGGCGACGCGCTCGTCGCGGGCGAGTACGAACTCGTGTTCGGCGCGGGCGACTACTTCGCGTCGCTCGGCACCAGCTTGCCGGAGCCGCGCTTCGTCGATCGCGTCGTGCTGCGCTTCGGCGTCGCCGATGCCAACTCGCACTATCACGTGCCGCTGCTGGTGTCGCCGTTTTCCTACAGCACGTATCGGGGCAGCTAGCCCTGCCGGATGCGAGCCGCATCCGCTTCGGCACGAACAGACACAAATACGCATAAGCGCCCCGCGATACCCATAACAAGCCGCGCTGCGTCTTCTATCCGCAGTCGGCGCGATGACCGGCGACGTCGAACGTCATCGCGCGCACAACGAATCAGAAGTGGAGGAGTTTCATGGAAGGCTTTATCACCGACTGGTTGAACCTCGCGATTCGCTGGTTCCACGTCATCGCCGCCATCGCATGGATCGGCGAATCGTTCTATTTCGTCGCGCTCGACAACAGTCTGAAACCGCCGACCGATCCGAACCAGCGCCGTCGCGGCGTGTTCGGCGAGTTGTGGCACGTGCACGGCGGCGGCTTCTACAACATGCAGAAGTACACGGTCGCGCCGCCGGAAATGCCCGAAGACCTGCACTGGTCCAAATGGCCGTCGTACACGACGTGGCTGTCGGGCTTCGGTCTCTTTACCGTGCTGTATCTGTTCTCGCCGAGCACCTACCTGATCGACAAGAACGTGCTCGACATGGGACCGGTGGTCGCGGTCGCCTCGGCGATCGGTTTCCTCGCGGCCGGCTGGATCGTCTACGACTCGCTGTGCCGCATTCTCGGCACGCGCGACAAACTGCTCGGCATCTGCGTCGGCGTTTATGTGCTGATCGCGGCGTATCTCGCGTGTCATATCTTCGCGGGCCGCGCGGCGTATCTGATCATGGGCGCAATGCTCGCGACGATCATGTCGGCCAACGTGTTCTTCGTGATCATTCCGGGCCAGCGCAAGATGGTCGACGCGATGCTCAAGGGCGACACGCCGAACCCGATCTACGGCAAGCGCGGCAAGCAGCGCTCGGTGCACAACACCTACTTCACGCTGCCGGTCGTGTTCGCGATGCTGTCGAACCACTACGCGATGACCTACACGCATCCGTACAACTGGGCGGTGCTCGTCGTCATCATGCTGGCCGGCGCGCTGATCCGTCAGTTCTTCGTGATGCGCCATCGCGGCCAGGTGTTGTGGTACCTGCCGCTCGTCGGCGTCGCGCTGATGTGCACGGCGCTCGTGTGGACCATGCCGCGTCCGGTGGTGCCGCAGGCGCAGGCCGCCAACGCGCCGATGCTGAAGGTCGCCGACATCGCGCCGGTGCTGCAGCAGCGCTGCGTGGCCTGCCACTCCGCGCATCCGACGATGATGGGCAGCGCGCCCGCCGGCGTGCTGATGGATACCCCCGACGAGATCTCGCAGAACGCGCAGCGCATTTACCAGCAGGCGGTCACGTTGAAGGCGATGCCGCTCGGCAACGTCACGCACATGACCGACGACGAGCGGATGAAGATCGCCGCGTGGTTCGAAGGCGGCGCGGCGAAGTAAGAAGGTCTGTCAGGATCACGGATCATCCGGTGCCGAGGTGGAGGCTGGAGGGTGAAGCGGGCTTGTCGCGACAGCGGCAAGCCCGTTGTCGTTTGGACGGGGTGCCGGGTGCAGTCAGTGGCATCGATACATCGAAAAATTTGTTGCCGTTGGGCTACAAAAACGCCAAAGATACGTAAAATGTAGCCCTAGAGGCACAAAGACATGCAACGTTGCTGTGTCTCTTGGGCTACAATAAATGGCAGATGCGCTGAATTTGACGCCCTGAGGCTACAAATGACCAACCTCGCCGATGTCTCGGACATGCTGAAAGCCGTACGCCGCGACAGCAAGCTATCGCAGGAAGAGCTTGCGCGCCGCGCGGGCGTGGCCCGCACGACCGTCGCGCGGATGGAGACGCTCGCCAAGAACGATATGAGCGTGTCCGTGCTCGTGCGCCTGCTCGAAGCCGCCGGTTACGACCTCAAGTTCGTCGCGCATGGACATGGCCGCACGCTGGAAGACATCCTCGCTGAACAGCGCAGTCCGGACGCGCAGCCATGAAGCTCGACGTTCAGGTACGAGGCAGGAACGTCGCCACGCTGTTTCGCGAGCGCGACGACTATGTCCTCAAATACAACCGCGATGCGAGCGCGGCCGACTTCGTCAGTCTGACGATGCCGGTGCGCGAAGAGGCCTGGCACTGGCCGCGCGACCTGCATCCGTTTTTCCGGCAGAACCTGCCCGAGGGCTATCTGCTGAATCTGATCCGCGAGCAATTCGGGCCCTTGCTCGACGGAACCGATCTGTCGCTGCTCGCCGTGGTGGGATCGATGGGGATCGGCCGGGTCACCGTCACGCCCGAAGGCGTCGCGCCGGGCACCGAACTGGAGGCGCTCGACGTCCAGCACATCCTGCACGGCGACAACACCGCCGAACATTTCGCGCGACTGGTGCGTGAATACGCGCGAGCGGCTATTTCAGGGGTCGTGCCGAAGTTCATCGCGCCCGAAGTGCAGGCTGCCACATCGACACCGTTGCAGCTCGGTAAGCCGACGATTCGAACGAGCCGTCACATCGTCAAAGGTTCGGACGACAACACGCCCTTTCTCGGTTTCAACGAATTCCATTCGATGCGGGTGCTGGAGCGGTTGGGGGTGGCGCCCGTTGCGCGCACGCAAATGTCGGACGATGGCCGGGCGCTCGTCGTCGAGCGCTTCGATGTCGACGAAGATGGACTACCGGCGTACGGCGTCGAAGACCTGTGCGGGCTGCTCGGTTTGCCGCCGCACGAAAAATACAATTCGACCAGCGAGAAAATGCTCAATGCGGCAAGAGCGTATCTGCTCGATCGCGACACCATGCGGGTGCAGCTCCAGCAGCTCGGCTGGCATCTGCTGACCAACTACGTCGTGCGCAATGCGGACTGCCACACCAAGAACGTCGCGCTGTTCTATACGTCGGTCGACGATGTCGCGTTCACGCCCGTCTACGATGTCGTGACGACCCAGGCTTATCCGCGCTTCGCCGCCAATCCGCCGGGCCTCGCCATCGACGGCCGCAAGACCTGGGCAGCCGGCAAAACCCTCGAACGCTTTTTCAACACGCGCATGGGCATCGCTCCACGGCAATATGCGCAAATGGTCGAGGCGCTGTGCGACTCGGCTGTCGACGTCGGCCATGAGCTGATCGAAGCAGCGCGCAACGAACCGCAGTGGCGCACGGTCGCCAAGCAGATGCTGCATGCGTGGGACGACGGCATGACATCGCTGCGCTCGCCAAAGAAAAGCCTGCAATTCAGGGGCCTCAAGCCAGCCATCGAAGCAGCGGGATTTTCGGCGCCGGAGCCGCCCGAGCGGTCAAGGGAAGTCATCGGGCATTCGCCGTTGCTCGGCAGGCGCAAGTAATCGTGATCCATGCAAGAAAAATCCCGCGACGTAACGCACGTCGCGGGCTTTTCTTTTCAACCACAACGCTGCCGGCGACCCGGCAGCTGCATTGCCATCAAACCGCCACCGCGCTCAACGCATCTTCCGTGAGCCACAGCGACTCCGCCAGATCCTGTTCGTTCAGATTGAGCCCCTCGCCGCCACGATCGACGACGATAAAGTCGCTCACCTCGCCCAACGCGATCAGCGGATGGTGCCATACGCCCTTCGCGTAGTTGACGCCCTGCCAGCCACTCGTGACGAACGCGCGGATCTTCGCCGCATCGAGTTCGCCCGCTGGCGCGACGACGACCAGATACGGCTTGTCGTTCAGCGGCACGAATGCCTGGCTGCCGAGCGGATGACGCTCGAGCATCTTCACTTCGAACGGCAGCGCGCGCGGCTGGCCACGAAACAGATTGACGAGCGTGCGGCCGTGCTCGTCGGTCACGTCGACTTTCGCGAGGTCGTGATAGCGGATCGTCGTGCCGAGGTTGATCGGAATCTGCTTCGCGCCTTCGAGTTCGATCACGTCGCCGAATGCGGCGAACGCCTCTTTCGTCAGCGGTTCGATGGCGAGCGTTTTCATTCGAGCGTCCCCCACAGACGCAGACGCGACACGCCGCCGTCCGGATAGATGTTGAAGCGCACATGCGTGACGGGCCCGAGCGCCGCGATCTCGCTTTCGAAGAAATGCTGCTTGTCCATCTGCAGTTTCTGTTCGCCGAGCAGCACCGGCCAGAACATCGCCTGTGTGACGAGCGAGCTGTCGGTGCCGCCCTTCACGTACGCGGCCTGGATCGAGCAGCGATCCGGATAGTTGCCCTTGAAGTGCGCGGTGTCGACTTCGATCTTGCGGATCACGCCCGGCTGTGCGAGCGCGATGATCGCCCAGTCGTTGCCCGGCTCGCGACGACGGCGCGTTTCCCAGCCGTCGCCCATATTCACGCCGCGACCCGGCATCAGCAGCGTCGAGGCCGCGCCGAAGTGCTGGTTGTTCGCGCCGACCAGATACGCGCCGTTTTCCATCGCCGCGAGATCGAACTGCTGGGTGCGGCTCGCGCCGGCCCAGTCCACCTGCGGCTGACCGTACACGCGCAGACGCGCAATGCCGCCGTCCGGATAGATATTCACGCGCAGATGCGTGTACGCGTTCGCGTCGCCGACTTCGAGGTAATGGTGGCTATTGCCCTGCAATGTGGTGGACGGCACGATCTCGGTCCATGGCGTCGACTGGTTCGGCTCGCCATCGACGACGCGCGCCGCTTCCACCGACGCCGCCGGCGGGAAATTGCCGGTGAAGTGGCTGGTGTCGACGTCGAGTCCCTTGATCACGCCTGGCCGCGCGAGCTTGACGACGCACCAGTCGTAGCCGGTCGTGCGTTTGCGGCGTGTTTCCCAGCCGTCCATCCACTTGCCGTTGTCGTCGTACTTGCCCGGAATGAAGACGGCCGGTTCCGGATTCAGCATGCGGTCCTTCGGCGCGAAGAATTCGTCGCTAGCCTCGAGCGCCTGCGCGCCCAGACGCGGGTCCACCAGGTTCACGTAACGGCGCGTGAATTCCGGTGCGTTGGGGTCGAGAATCGGAAGTGCCATCTTTGTCGTCCTTGATATCGATTGGTGCGGAAAAAACGTCTCGGCTCGCTGCGTGACGCGGTGCGCGTCACGCGCCGATCAGGTCGTCGAGCCGCAAACGTGCAATGCGATAGATCTGATCGAGGCTCGCGCGCATTTCGTCGGCGCGGCTGTTGTTCACGCGCGATTCGAAGTTCGCGATGATGCCGTGGCGGTCGTAGCCGCGCACCGCGAGAATGAACGGAAAGCCGAATTTCTCGCGATACGCGTGATTGAGCGCATGCAGTTTGTCGAACTCTTCCTGCGTGCATTGTGCGAGCCCGGCGCCGCTTTGCTCGCGGGTCGATTCGGCGGTCAGCTCGCCACGCACCGCGGCCTTGCCGGCGAGTTCCGGGTGCGCGTTGATCAGCGCGAGCTGCTTGTCCTCGCCCGAGGTTTCGACGATCTGCGACATGCTCTGATGCAACTCGTCGATGCTCGCGAACGGCCGCTGCCGCGCCGCCATCTCCGCGACCCACGGCGAGTGCTCGAAGATGCCCGACAGCGTCGCGACGAACGCGTCGGTCGAGAGGCTGTTGAGTTGATCCAGGGTGTATTGCATCGCCTTCATGCCGCAGCCTCGCGGTCGTCCTGTTGGTAAGGATGAGTTTCGTGCCAGTGCCGCGCGATATCGACGCGCCGCGACACCCATACGCGATCGTGCTGTTCGATGTGGTCGAGAAAGCGCTGCAGCGCGCGGAAACGCCCCGGCCGGCCGAGCAGCCGGCAGTGCATGCCGATCGACAGCATCTTCGGCACTTCGTCGCCCTCTTCGTACAGCACGTCGAACGCGTCGCGCAGGTAGGTGAAGAAGTGGTCCGCGGTATTGAAGCCTTGCGGCGTCGCGAAGCGCATGTCGTTGGTGTCGAGCGTGTACGGCACGATCAGTTGCGGCACGCTCTTGCCGCCCGCCACCTCGACGTCCATCCAGAACGGCAGGTCGTCGCCGTAGTAGTCGGAGTCGTACAGGAAGCCGCCGTATTCGGCGACCAGCCGATGGGTGTTCGGACTGTCGCGGCCGGTGTACCAGCCGAGCGGCCGCACGCCGGTCACGCGCTCGATCGCCTCCATGCCAAGGCGCATGTGCTCCGCTTCCTTGTCCGGCGACATGTCCTGATAGTGAATCCAGCGATAGCCGTGGCATGCGATCTCATGCCCGAGTTCGACGAAGGCCCGCGCGACTTCCGGATTCCGCTCGATCGCCATGCCGACGCCGAACACCGTCAGCGCGAGGTCACGTCTTTCGAATTCGCGCAGAATGCGCCACACCCCCGCGCGCGAGCCGTATTCGTAGATCGACTCCATGCTCATATGCCGCGCCGGATAGGCCGCCGCGCCGACGATCTCCGACAGGAACTGCTCGGATGCGGGATCGCCGTGCAGCACGCAGTTCTCGCCGCCCTCTTCGTAGTTGAGGACGAATTGCACCGCGACGCGCGCTCGCCCCGGCCAGTTCGCATGCACCGGGTGGCGGCCGTAGCCGATCAGATCGCGTGGGTAGTTCGGGTCGAGTGGCATGGTTTGACGGATGCGTAGTGACGGGACCAGGAATTCGCGTGAAGCTCACGCATGAAGCTCGGGCTCGAAACCGCTCGGCAACGACGGCGGGATTGGCTTTTGCAAGCGCTCGTCTGGAGGCTTCAGCGTCGGCCGAAGCCGCCGCACCGAGTTGACCCAGTGTAGCGAAAACACCCCGGTGAGCCCATACGGCCGGGCAGATAGTGCGTGTTACAGCGAGTGTATGTGGGTGTCCGTCTGGGTGTCCGCCTGGGTCTGCGCCGAGTCGGCGTTTACCCGCAGCGGGCCGGGGCTGAACGACGCCAGCGCGCCGTCGTAGCGCTTCGTGAGCGGCCGTGCGTAGTCGCCGCGCTTGGCCGTCGCGAGTCGCAGCGCCACCAGCGCCTCGGTCCATTTGACGGCCGCCGTCACGCCTTCGATCACCGGCGCGCCGAGCGCGTCCTCGATCTCCGCGCATAGCTCGGCCATGCCCGCGCAACCGAGCACGATCGCGTCCGAGCCGTCCTCGTCGAGCGCACGCCGGCATTCGTCGAGGATGATGCGGCGCGCCGCGGAGCCCGGCTTGTCGAGATCGAGCACGGCGACGTCGGTGGCACGCACGTTGCGGCAGAAGCGCTTCATCCCGTAGCGCTCGGCCAGATGCCAGGCCATGCCGCAGGTGCGCGCGAGCGTCGTCACGACTGAAAAGCCCGGCGCGAGCACGCTCGCCGCATGCATCGCCGCCTCGGCAATGCCGATCACCGGACCGCGCGCCAACTCGCGCGCCGCATAGAGACCCGGGTCGCCGAAGCACGCGATCACGTAGCCGTCGCAGCCTTCGCGCTCCCCGGCCGCGACTTCGGCGAGGAGACCCGGCGTGGCGAGCGCCTCGTCGTAATAGCCTTCGATCGACGGCGGGCCCATCGTCGGATTGATGGCGATCACTTCGGTGCCGGGCGCGGCGACCTCGCGGGCGCAGCGCCCCATCGCCTCGGTCATGCGGTGCGTCGTGTTCGGATTGATCAGTTTGATACGCATGGCGACTCCTGTTCGACTCGTTATTGCAGCGGCGAAAACCTGGCGCTCCGTGAAGCTCAGCGTGCGAGCATCCGGTAAAACAACGCGCCGAGTCCCGCGCCGATGAACCACGAGAAATTCGCGAGGCCGTCGAGTCCCGGCACCATCACGCAGATCACCGCGATCACCGCGGCCGGCAGCAACGCGGCCACCGCGCGATAGTTGACGCCGTTGCGATACCAGTACGAGCCGTTCGGCGCGACCGTGTACAGATCGTCGAGCACGATCTTCTGACGCTTGACCAGGTAGAAATCGACGATCAGGACGCCGTACAAAGGTCCGATGAAGCTGCCGAGCACGTCGAGCGTGTAGTGGATCACGGCGGGATTGTTGAACAGGTTCCACGGCGTGATGAACACCGACGCGACCGCCGCGAGCATGCCGCCCGCACGCCAGCTGATCAGACGCGGTGCGACGTTCGAGAAGTCGAAGGCCGGCGACACGAAGTTCGCGACGATGTTGATGCCGATCGTCGCGATCGTGAAGGTCAGCGCGCCGAGAATCACGGCCATCGGATAGTCGATGCGGCCCACCGTCTCGACCGGGTCCGTGATCAGCTCGCCGAACACCGGCAGCGTGGCCGCGGTCGTGATCACCGTCACCAGCGAGAACGCGAGGAAGTTGACCGGCAGGCCCCAGAAGTTGCCGCGCTTGACGCTGCGAAAGCTCTTGCCGTAGCGAGAGAAGTCGCCGAAATTCAGCATCGGTCCGGAGAAGTACGACACCACCAGCGAGATCGCCGTGATCATCACCGGCACCACTTCCATGCCGTGATATTTGACGCCGCCGAGGTTGATGCCGATGTTGCGCCAGCCCGCGCGATACACCATGTAGCCGGCGAGAATGAACATCACGACGTAGACGGCCGGCCCGGCGAAGTCGATGAACTTCTTGATGGTCTCCATGCCGTGCCAGAACACCAGCGCCTGCAGTATCCACAGCAGCATGAAGCCGGCCCAGCCGAGCGTCGACAGACCGAGCAGGCCATGCCGATGCACGTCGGCATAGGGCAGCAGTTGCGGCACGAACTTCAGCACGACGATCACGAGCGCGCTCGACGCGAGATAGGTCTGGATGCCATACCACGCGACCGCGATCAGGCCGCGGATCACCGCGGGAACGTTCGCGCCGAGCACGCCGAAGGTCGCCCGGCACGCGACCGGGTACGGCACGCCGTTCAGCTGGCTCGGCTTCGCGATCAGGTTGCACAGCACGTTCACGAGCGTGATGCCGACGAGCAACGCGACCAGCACCTGCCAGCTCGTCAGGCCGAGCGCGAAGAGACTCCCCGCGAATACGTAGCCACCCACGCTATGCACGTCCGACATCCAGAACGCGAAGATGTTGTACGCGGTCCAGTTCTGCGCGCGCAGCGGCGCGAGGTCCGCGTTGTAGAGTCGCTCGCTGTAGCCAGCCGGCATCGACGGATCGGTTTGGGCCGTGCCTTCCGGATAGTTGGAGATGGGGTGACTGCCTGGCGCTGCACTGAACTGAGCCATGATTCCTCCTTTGGATAGGGACCGTCGAAAGCGCATCGACGGACATTGCATCGGCCATGCCAGTTGCTCGCTTCTTGCCCTGCGTGGGTCGCAGAAGTCGGCGTCGTGGTCCCGGACCGTGCCGCGCGTGTCTCCGTACTGACGTACTTGTGGTTGTCGCATCGCCAGCCGCCGCGGATTTCCGGCGATGCGTCGCTACCCTGAGGTCCGTCGTCTTGCGACGGACGTGCGTGCTCAGGCCGGCGGCGCTCACGCGAGGCCGCCCTGCCGTGCATCTATCGGTTCAGTTCAATTCAGTGCGGCGCGCACCGGCAACGGGCGCTCGCCTGCTACTTGCCTCAGCCTGGGGTGGAGTCGGCTTCGGCTCTTTACGTGGATGTTTCTTTCGGCGCGAGCGCGCCGAATACTTCGTGCAGATCCGCTGCACCGCGCGCGGGGCGCTCCAGCATCTTCAACTCGACGCTTTGCAGATGGCGCGACATCAGCGCGGCCGCCTGCTTCGCATCGCCGGCGTCGAGCGCGGCGAGAATCGCTTCGTGGTCCTCGAACGAGCACGGGCTGCGTCCGAGCGATTCGTACAGCGCGGAAATCAGCGTGGAACGCGCGACCAGCCCGTTCAGGCAATCGCACAGCACCGAGTTGCCGGTCAGGTTCGCAAGCTCCGTATGAAACTCGCCCGACAAACGGATCCATGCCGGAAAATCGCGCGTTTCGAATGCCTTGCGCTCCCGGCCGATCATGCCGCCGATGTTCTTCAGACGCCGCATGCCGTGTCCGCTACAGATCTTTTCGACGACGGCCAGCTCGATGATGCGGCGCATTTCGAACACCTCGTGCACCTCCTGCAACGACGGACTCGCGACGAACGCGCCACGGTTAGGCTCGAGATCGACGAGCCGCTCACCCGCCAGTTGCGAAAGCGCCTGGCGGATCGGGCCGCGCTTCACACCGAATACTTCGCATAGCTGAGCTTCGGTGAGCTTCGCGCCGGGTGCCAGCCGATGCTCGAGGATCGCGGCGCGGATGCGCTCGGCGATTGCTTCGGGCTTCGAACTGCCCGCGACTGATTCGGTGTCGGACATGATTGGCGTCTCGGTATGTTGGTCATCATAGGACGGACACAAATATTGTCAACAATTTTTGCGTCGATTTTCGACAGTTATCGTGCTGCGTTGCGTCAGAGACAGTCCGTAAATCAAGCGGCGCGGCTGTCTGGCGGGAATCTTACCGCGTTATGGCGCGGCCAAGCCGATTGTTGTCGGCTCGGTTTTTGTCAACAAAAACTGAAAACATTGGCGAAGGGTGTGGGAGGTGGCGAGCTGAATAATGCTGACGGTTAGTTGCATTAATGACGCAAAAAAAGCGGGCTATCCGCCCGCCTCTCCTCACCCACGCGGGCTTCAGCCAAGGCTCGGATAGCCCGACGCCGTCAGCCTGAAGCCATGCGCATCGGCGACCAGATGCGCATTAGCGCCGACCGGCAGCGTCACCATGTTGTGGACATGCCCGAACTGCAGCCCCGTCACGACCGGAATGCCGATCAGCGAACGCACTTGCTCGACCATCGCCTGCAGGTCGTAGCCGTTGTCGTAGTCGTAGGGCTTGCCGCCCGTGAAGTCACCGAGCACGAGCGCTTGCTGCTGCGCGAGGATGCCGGCCAGATGCAGCTGATAGATCATCCGCTCGATCCGGAACGGCTGCTCGTTGACGTCTTCGACGAACAGGATGCCGCCCTGCACCGGCGGCATGTACGGCGTGCCGACCAGCGACGCCACCACCGCCAGATTGCCGCCCCACAGCGTGCCCGTCACGTCGACGTTCTGCGCTTGCGGCGTGTTGCTCGCGATCGTGAGCGTCGGCTGCGTCAATGCCGACCAGAAATGCCGCATCGTGAATTCGCTGAGCTCCTCGGCGCCGAAATCGCTCATCAGCATCGGGCCGCCGAAGGTCTTCACGCCGGCACGCGCGAGCAGCGCCAGTTGGATCGCGGTGAAGTCGCTGTGACCGACGAGCGCGATCGGCTGATCGGTGAGCCGCCGCTGCAGCCCTTCGTAGTCGAGACCGTGCAGGATGCGCACCGCGCCGTAGCCGCCGCGCACGGCCAGCACGACATCGGGTAATTCGCGCGATGGATCGGCGAGCCGGTTCAGATCGGCCGCGCGCTCGCCGTCGGTGCCGGCGAAGCGCTGGTAGCGACGCTTCGCGGCCTCCTCGCCGTCGACCCGATGCCCCTGCGCCCGCAGCCGATGCAACGCGCGATGCAGCACCTCCGGATCATGCGGATAGCCGGATGGCGCAATCAGTTCGATGGTGCGATGAGCGGTCATGGCGAGACCCGTTGGACGTTATTGTTTTAGAGCGGCGTGGTTGGAGGCGGTTCGCTGCTGGGGGGTGCGGCGGAGTCCGTGGCGGTGCCAACGGAGCCTTCAGCCACTCCAGTCGCTTCACCACGTGCCGCCGCGCGCGCTGCGCGGCTCGCGCGACGACGCTCGGCAAAAAACGACTTGAGCGCGACACCGCATTCGGCTTCGAGGACACCTCCGCTGACCGTCGTGTGATGGTTCAGCTGAGGATTCGCGAACGCATCGACTACGCTGCCGCACGCGCCCGTTTTCGGATCGCGCGCACCGAACACGACACGCGCGATGCGCGCGTGCATGATCGCGCCGGCGCACATCAGGCAAGGCTCGAGCGTCACATAGAGTTCGCAACCCGGCAGACGATAGTTTTCGAGCGACTGCGCGGCCGCGCGCAGCGCAACCATTTCGGCGTGCGCGGACGGATCGTGCGCGCCGATCGGATGATTGAAGCCTGTGGCGATGACTTCGTCGCCGCGCACCAGCACCGCGCCGACCGGTACTTCGCCGGCTGCGCGCGCTTCTTCGGCGGCGGCCTGAGCGAGCGCCATGAAGCGCAAGTCGCGTTCGGAGACAATGGGCGCTTCGGAATTGCCGGGAGGGATGGCGGGACCGGCCACAGGTTGCACAGGCGCCAGCGCGGACACTGCGCCGATGCTAGCGTCGACGGATTTCTCGCCGTCCTCGGTTTGCGCCGAAGAGCCGATCGAGGCAGCACACGCGAGCGGCTCGTTCACTGTGAACCTGCTTCGGCCACATCGACATTGCCCACGCGTTCCGACAGACGTTCGGCGATTCGGCGGCAATATTCGCGCGGCAGGACCATCGGGCCGCCGCGCAGCGATTCGAGCGCCATATCGAGCGCGAGCATGCGAGCCTGGAGCCGGCAACGGGTCGCCTGATCGCTCACGGCATTCAGCTCCGTTTGCAGGTCGCGCAGCGCGCGAAGCTGCTCGACGGCGGGCGGCACGAAGCCCGCGTTTTTCAGAATCCGGTTGGCGACGCGCACCTCTTCCGGCACCAACGCATCGTCATCGAGGGCCAGCGGCGCGCCCGCACCCGGCAAGTCGTCGAACTCTCCGCGCGCGGCGGCGGCGGCAATACGCTGTTCGACAAGCGCATCAAGCAATTTCATCTGCAATCCACTACGTTGCGGCCCGAGCATTCTATCAGGGAGCGCACGGGCGTTCAGTGCTCCGTCGACGGCATAAAAGCGCCGATTTCCCGGCTATTCGGCCTTTGACGGTGCTTCAGCGTCGACTTAGAGTAAGTCATCGAGCCGTACGATGCGCGCAGCGCTTGACTGGCGCGGCACGCCAGGATTGGCCTCCCGTCGAAGTCGATGCCGCGATGTCATTCAAACCGATCAGCGGTCCCAGTACTTTCCCCGTCGTGCATCCGCGCCCTATCGGCGCGATGCAGGCGGTGCGAGGGGAGCCCGCACGCGTCCCGGCGCATCGGCGTGGGTACCGCGCTGGCGGCGATTGCCGCGGCCTTGCTGCTTTCCGGCTGCGGCGTCTTTTGCGCCGGCGCCGCGGCAAGCGGTGGCGCCTATGCCGGGGGCTGCGGGACAAGCGTGCGGTTCTAACGGTTGCCAGGCGATACACCCGCGCATTCGACACCGCGGTGGCCAACGCGCCCTCGCCCCTTCCTCAGCTTTGCCCCACCAACGGCCAGCGCGCGAGAACGATATGTTTGGTTCGCCCCAGCAGGCTGTGCATCAGCGCAAACTCGCGCACGTTCCAGCATGCCGGCTCGGCGGGACGGCGCTCGATCCACGGCATCCCGTACGCCAGCGTCACGTGCGGCGTAAAGCGTGTATCGGGCTCGATGCCGTCGTCCCGCAAGCTCGCTTCGAGCGCATCGTGAAGCGCCTGCAGTCCGCGCACACCGTGCTCGCCGACCAGCACCGCCGGCCCGAGCCGCGGCCTTTTCGCGAAGCTGGCGATCGCGTCGAATTCGACCGTAAACGGTGCCATGCTGACCGCGGCGGCCGCCCGTTTCGCCGCCTCCGCCACATCCTCCGGCAAGCCGCCCGCGAAATTGCCGAGATGCCTCAGCGTCACGTGCAAACGGTTCGCCGTGAGCGCTTTGCCGCGCACGCCGGTGCGCCCGCGTACGTCCGCGCAAAGCTGCTGCGCGAACTTCGCCATGCCGACTGCGGTATTGGCATCCGGATAAACGGCGAAAAAGAGCCCGTCGGTGGGCGGCGGCGGCGCCTCTAGCCCGGGCAACCACAGTTGTTCAGGCATCGCGCCTCGTTCCCCTCGCTGAATTTTTCCACCGATTCGCACACCGCCGCACAAGCGGCTCATTGCAGCCATGTTACTGTATATTCATACAGTATGACAGGCCATGCGCAATGACAACGCGCTACAGGCCGGCCGGCTTGCCGATACGCTTGTACCAAAGCTCGATGAAGGACTCAGCGGCCGGCGACAACGAATGCTCGGCGCGCCGGTAGGCATCGAGATCGGCGTCGTGCTCCGCATACGCGAGTTGCAACGCGCGTGCACACTCCTCGCAATCGAAGTCGTCGTAGCGATACCCGCAAGCGCCGATCAGATGCGAGTTGTGGATCAGCGGATAGCCGCCATACAGCGCCTCGTAGTACACATAGTTCTGCGCGTTTTCCCACTGATGGCTGACGATCACATCGAAGTCGCCGGCCACCACCTGGCGAAACGGAAAACGCCCTTCGAACGACGCGAGCCCGTGATGCACGATATCGAGGCTGCGCGCGAAGCCGTTGAAGCTCACGTGCTTCTTCAGATGAAACCTGTTGTACGCGAACACGTGCTCGAGCATGTCGGGGTTATCGCGGTGCGCGGCCTCGCAGACCAGCAGCGGCACGTAGCTCGCCTTCACCATGCAGATGTACGGTTCGAAGATGCCCGCGCGCCAGCGCCTGCGTCCGGGCCGGTAACCGACGTTCCGATGTTGCGGCAGCTTCGTCGCCTCGCGCTCCAATACCATCGGGCTCCATAGATGGGGCATCAGGCGCACCGGGCAGCGGAACAGGCTCGCGAAATACGGCGCACAGCTCTCTTCATATTCGGGCAGCGTCCAGATCTCGTGATAGGGAGCGGCGGCAATCAGAAGTCCATCGAGTTGCGCCGCGTGGTGATCGACCGCACGCTGCAGTTGCGCCGCGCCCTGGCGAATCTCGAAAGCTGGGTAATAGTAGCCCGCGTCCTTCAGCCACGCGGAATTGTGGATCAGCGGATAGTCGCCGTACAACGCGTCGAGGTAGCTGTAGTTCTGCTCGTTGCGCCACCGATGTGCAACGACGATATGGTGACGCCCATGAAACACCGCCTTGTGCTCGCGTACGAGATTCAGCGAGTTCGCGAAGTGCAGCATGGTCGCGTGGTCGGCGCCCATTTTCCTCGATGATGTTTGCGCCAATGTCATCAAATGTGAACAGAGGGCCGAACCGCCTTTCGAGCGGATTGTGCTGGCTGGCCGTCGACGAGTGTCAGCAGGATTACTGAGCATCCCGCCGGGTTTGGCGACTTCGACCCGAGGCGAAGTTCGTCGAATCAAGGCGCTGCGCCGTATGAAGTCAGTTCCCAACCTGCGCGCGTACGCAAACCCTTCTTTCATTATCTAAACACTCACCTTACGCATCCAGTCGACTCATCACTCTTAGCTACGTGTGCCTTGGGTTAACCGTCATTGCGGACAGGCGCGATTCGTTGCATGGTACGCGCAGCACGACACCGAATTCGATCGTCAATCCGACTCATGGGATTCAAAGCATTGCAATCGGCACAGCAACATTCTGTCGAGCAGACTGTCGATGCCATCGCCATCGCCTGCCGACGTCATCTCCGGATCTGAATAACCCATGAACAACGTCCAAACTCTGCGGGCTTCGCCGTCCTCGCATCGCGCGACTGGTACGGCCGCACTCGCACTCTCCGCGCTCGGCATCGTATTTGGCGACCTCGGGACGAGCCCGCTGTATGCATTGCAAGCCGCTTTCGGCGGCTCGCTCGGCGTCGCGCCGACGAACGCGAACGTGATCGGCATCGTCTCGCTGTTCCTGTGGTCGCTGCTGCTGATGGTCAGCGGCAAGTACGTGCTGGTGCTGATGCAGGCCGACAACCGCGGCGAAGGCGGACTGCTTGCGCTGCTCGCGTTGCTGGTCGGCGAGCGCACCGGCCGCGTGACTCGCGCGGGCGCGTTGCGCTGGGTGTTCATGGCGATGTTCGGCACCGCGATGTTGTATGGCGACGGCGTCATCACGCCTGCGATCTCGGTGCTGAGCGCGATCGAAGGGATCGAAGTGGCGACGCCCGCCTTCGCGCATTACACGGTGCCGATCACCGTGGTGATCCTGGTGGCGCTATTCGCGGTGCAGCCGCTGGGCTCCGGACGCGTGGGCGTCGCATTCGGTCCGATTCTGACGGTCTGGTTCGTCGTCATCTTCGGCTTGGGGCTGGCGTCGCTCGTGCAAACACCTGCCATCCTCGCTGCGTTCAACCCGCTGACCGGCATCGAGTTCTTCGCGCATAACGGCTTCAAGGGCTTCGTAGCACTGGGCGCCGTCGTGTTGTGCCTGACCGGCGGCGAAGCGCTGTACGCCGACATGGGCCACTTCGGCGCGCGGCCGATCCGTCTCGCGTGGTATGGACTCGCGTTGCCCGCGCTGACCGTCAGCTATCTGGGTCAGGGCGCATTGCTGCTGCGCGATGCGAGTGCCGCGTCGCGGCCGTTCTATACGACAGTGCCGTCCTGGGGCCTGTATCCGATGGTGGTGCTGGCCACGCTGGCGACCATCGTCGCGTCGCAGGCGCTGATTTCCGCGGTGTTCTCATTGACGCGCCAGGCGGCGCAGCTAGGCTTGTCGCCGCGCGTGACGGTCAAGCACACGTCGTCGAGCGCCGAGGGGCAGATCTATCTGCCGGGTCTGAACTGGGTGCTGATGATCGCGACCATCGCGGTGGTGCTTGGCTTTCGCAGCTCGGATAGTCTCGCGGCCGCTTTCGGTATCGCAGTATCGACGACGATGTTGATCACGACCATGCTGTTCGCCGCATTCGCGCGCGTGCGCTGGAACTGGCCGATCTGGCGTGTCGCGCTCGTGGCCGGGCTTTTCATGGTGGTGGACGTGGCCTTCGTCGCGGCGAACGCGATGAAGTTTGCCGAAGGCGGCTGGCTGCCGCTCACCATCGGTACGTTAACCTTCCTGATCTCGACGTCGTGGCTGATCGGGCTGCGAGCGCTGAAACGCGCCCGCGCGGATACGCAGTTGCCGCTGGACGCATTCGTCGCAAGCATCGCCTCGGCTGCGCCGTACCGCGTGCATGGCACGGGCGTATTTCTGATGGCCGCCGGCGACTCGGTGCCGACCACCTTGCTCCATCACCTGAAGCACAATCAGGTGCTGCATCAGCAGGTCGTGCTGCTGACCTTGCTGACCGAGGAGATTCCGCGCGTCGACGAAAGCGACCGCTTCAAGGTGCAGCGCCTCGATCAGGGCTTCGTGCGGATCGTCGGTCGTTACGGTTACCTGGAAATGCTGGACGTACCGCAGCTTCTCGAACAGGCGCTGCGCCACGCGGGATGCACGGCTTATGACCCGATGTCGACCACGTTCTACCTCGGGCGGGAATCGCTGACGGTGCAGACGAAGCGGCGTCCGGGACGCTATTTGCTGCTGAGCCTGTTCTCGCTGCTGCGCAAAAACGAATTGAATGCGACCGCTCACCTGGGGTTGCCGCCGAATCGCGTCGTCGAGATGGGGGCGCGGCTCGATCTGGTCTGACATGCCGGCATCAATCGCAGCGCCGTTCAAAGCCTGCGAATCCGGCGGCCCAAAACAAAAAAGCCCGCGAAAAACGCGGGCTTTGATGTGTTGTGTTATCAGGTCGTGCCGGTACGGTCGAGACGCCCGATCACTCCCACTCGATCATCAACAGGTCGCGCAAGTCCGCATGATTAAAGGGATTGGCTGTGATCGACATGAGCCTTTACCGTCGCGTTTACCGTCAGAAACGCACGCTCTTTGCTGGCGCGGGTTTGCGCGGCATCGGCTTATCATCAATCAGCACCTAGGATAACGCAGACAGCCGCGTTGCGAGCAAGCCGGCTTGCTCCGCAAACTTCTTCGCATCGGCCTTCTGCAACTGCGCCAGGTTGTGCAGCTTCCAGCGGATGCCCGGCATTTGTTCGAGGTGCGCGATACCCAGCAGCGACCACTCCGGCGTGCCGGCGGCCAACGACAGCACTACGAGCACAACTTCCAGGGCATGACGGCCGAGCCCGTGCCATTCGTGCATTGCTCGCCGCGCGTGAAGCGTCGCTCGTCGTCGTCCAAGCCCTGCTGGATTTCGCGCACCGTGCCGGATGTCCCGCATCGGCGCGAACAGCACCTCATGGATCGGCCGGTTGCTGCTGGACAGATAGACCACGAAAGCGCGCCGGATGCCAGGCGTGATGCCCTCGTGCGCAAAGAGCTGCATCACGTCGAACAGGTCGCGCGGATGCTGCCGATCCAGCGCCGCCACCAGCTTGCCGCCGTACACGTCTTCCAAGGACACGACCGGGATGTCCAGATCGGCCATCAGCACGTCGCGCGCGGTGGGTGTGAGCGAAGCGCGACGCACCGGCTGCACCGTGCCGCGCATGACGAAGTTGACTTCGACCTTGACCTGTATCGAGCCGCGGCGCACCAGCAGCTTCGTCTCCCCTGCTGCTGCCGCTGGCGCGTGCGTCTGGAAGCCTCGCTTCTTCAACCGCTCGGCGGCCTGCCGGACGGCCTCGTTGATGCGCGCCAGCGCCTCGTCACGCGGCAGCGTGTGATCGGGAAAGACCAGATCAAGATCGACCGACAAGCGCGGCATGTCGCGCACGAACAGGTTGATCGCGGTGCCACCCTTCAGCGCAAAGGTATCGTCCACGAACACCAGCGGCGCCACCTGCGTCAGCAGGCGCGCGGTATCGAGATAAGTCTGGTTCATGGCTTGAGCACCAAGAGGCCGTCGGCCGATCGAGACACCCAAGGCCGATCGCTGCCTGTCGGAAGCGTGGCCGGATCGAGCTTGGACACCCAGGGCAATGACGCCTCGCGGCCGAGTTGCAGGCACAGCCGCACGGTTTTGACGCTCGTGCAGTGCTGCAACAGCTCGCGCAGCACGTCGGCGCGTAGGCTATAAGCGCTTTCGGCAAGTTCGCGGGCTTCCTGCAAAGGCTGGCGCACGCCGACTTCGCTCAATAGTTCCAGCAATGCGCGCTCCGGCGCCGACACCTGCGGCGCCCCGCTGCGTTGCTCGAACGGGCCAACGTACAGCAAGGCGGCCGGCTGCTCGTCGAACAGGCGCTTGCGGTGGTACTCGGCCGGGAAGCGTTCGGTGAACCATTCCGGCAGACGCGCTGCCGTCCAGCCGTACAGGTGTAGAACGGGTTGCTGCGGCACGTACTGGCGCACGCCGTACCAGTCCAGCGCTGACTTGCCGCCGACGTGTAGCCCCTCAAACCTACGCTGCAACAGCGACAAGCTGGGGTGCAGAGCAAGCGTGTCATTCGGGCGGCCGTACACCCCACGGGCCATGCGTGTGAGCCAACCCGCCCGGACGTAGTGGACGGCCAAGTCGGCAGAGATGCCCAGTGCCGCCAAGTCGTCCGAGGTCAGCGGCGTTCCCGGTGCCAATCGGGTGTAGAGGGCATTTAGTTTGCTTGAATTAGTCGTAGCCATACTACGATTTCTACAACTTTTCCAAGGACGAGTCAATTTGAAATAATTGTTCAAGTCGTAGTCTGATTACGATAATATGAACATATCCAAATACTCACCCCTTGGGCACAGCCGCGCGGGAAGATGGTCGGGCGTCGTCTCCCCTACCCCGCTTGAACCCCCGATCCCCGGCCATGAACGCCTCCAGCATATGCGGGATCAGCACCGTAGCATCGACCGCTTCGCCGTAGGTCTGCGCGTGCAACGCCGCGTAGCGGTCAAGGTCGGATTTGAGCGTGGCCGGGCACGCGAAGGTCAGCTTCACGCTCTCGGTTTTCGGCAGCGGCCCCAGCCGCAGCTTGCGCGTCGTCATCGTGAAGTCCCCCGGCTGAAAAACAGCGATTGATACGGCCGCAGCACTAAGTCGCGGTTGACGATGATGCGTACAGGTAAGCCGGGGCGCTCGGTCAAGGTCGGCTGGATGTTGAGGTTGCGCCGGGTCATCTCCTGACCGGTCTGGTTCACGCTGTCCTGCAAGCTGTCGCGCCCGGCGACGATGACGCGATCGCCGTTGCGGTTCTCCGGCGCGGCCAGCTCGGCACCGACGCCCAGCATCGTCGTCAGCGCCGCGCCCTCGAAGATGCGACTCCAATGCCAATCGACACCATCCTCCAGGCCGGCATAGCCGGCCGGGTCGGTACCGGCCAGATTGTCGAGCGTGAGCGAGGACGTGTCCGGCAGAATGATGCGGTTCCACACCACCTGCACACGGCTCTGCCCGTAGGAAACCTGGCTGTTGTATTTGCCGAAGATGCGCGAACCCTGTGGGATCAGCAGATAGCGGCCAGTCGCCGTATCGTAGACTGGCTCCGTCACTGTCCCGATCACGTCGCCCGGCAGATCGGACTTGATGCCTGTCACCAGCGCCGCCGCGATCACCGTCCCCGCCATGACCTGATACGGCGAAGTCGGCATTTGCAGGTTGCCGGAATTACGGGTTTCTGTGGTTCCAGCTTTATTGAACGCCTCTTTCTGGTCTTGCCGGTTCTGCACTGCGGTCGGGTCGGCTGGCTGCGCCGCCGTCGAGGCCGGCCCGGCGGCCAGCGGATCGAAGCCCACCAGGCCGGAAGCCGACGCGGCGGATGCAGTTGTGGTTAGCGCGGGCGCGGCAACGGTGCGCTGGTTACTGGAGCGGAAGAACACCGACGAACCTGCCGCCGCTTCAGCCTCCTTGCGCAGTGCATCGCGCTCGGCCGCTGCCGCGTCCTGACCGGGCGGCGTATAGTTGGCCACCACTGGCTGCTGCGATTTGACGATGGCCGGCCCCAAGTCGCCCGGTAGCGGTGGCCCCAGCTCCGGCACCTTCGGTGGCAGCTTAGAGTAGTCGGCCGGAAGCCGGTCGAGTTCTTCGGACTTCGACACGCGATCCACGTTGTAAAGCTCGGTCGCATCGTTGCTGCTGCGTGGGTGCTTCGGCTGCAACGACCACATCGTTGCGCCCAGTACGGCAACGCCGAGACCACCGGCCAACATCGCCAGCGTGCGCCGATTGAGGCGCATCACGGGACGCGGCTGCACCCGCAGCGCCACGTTCTCCGGCGCGACCTTCGGCACAGCATCGGGAGTCGGCGCATCCGGGGTTTCGTGCTGGCTCATGGTCAGTTCCCCCGCGTGCCGTCCGTGCGCTCGATGCGCACCACGTCACCCTTGTCGCCACCGAGGCGCAGTTCAGCCGCGCCGAACAGCCGATCCACGATGTAGTACGGCGAGCGGAAACGGTAATTCACCAGTTGCCCGTCGCCCTGCGCGCCGATGACGAACAGCGGCGGCAGCTCACCTTGGGCGATGCCCGGCGGGAACTGGATATAAACCTTCTCGCCGTCGTCGAAGGCGCGCAGCGGCCTCCACGGCGGATTGCTGCCCGAAACCGAGTAGCGGAAATGGATCTTCTCCAGCGACAAGCCGGTATCGACTGGCGCGGCAGCTTGCGCGGCTCGATCCTGCCGCTGCAACGCGAGCATCTGGTCTTTGGGGTACTCCCACGACACCGACGCCATCCATGCCTTATCCGTCGAGGTCAACTCGATCAGGTAGGTGCGCCGGCTGGTGGTGATAACCAGATTCGTCTTTAGGCCAGAACGAATCGGCTTGACCAACACGCTGACCCGCAGCGCGTCGCCGGCACCGCTGGACGTGTCGCCGACGATCCAGCGCACAGTGTCGCCTGCGGCCACCGTCACCAGCTCCTCGCCGGGTTGAAGCGAAATCACGGTCACACGCCCCGGCGCCGCATAGACCTGATACAGCGCGCCATCGGTGAAGGGCCAGACCTGGATCGCGTTGACGTAGCCCTCGCGCGTGGGGGCCATGCGCGCCTCGGCATTGGCGCGCGACACGCGCACGGTTTCATCGGCGGGTTCCGGCGCGGGCTTGGCCTCGTCCACCTCCGGCAGCGGCTTCATCTGCGCCGGCATCGGAAGCACCTTCGGCACCTCCACCACTTCGACCGGCTTGGGCGGTTCGGGCAACGGTTGCGCCTGCACCGGCTCGTCGAGCGAAATATGCGGTGGCGGCTTGCCTTGTGAGGCGCAGCCCAGCAGTGACGACATGGTGGTCGCCACGGTCAGCACGAAAGCGTAAAAGCGGAAAGACAGGTTCATGGCTTGGCTCCTTCGGACGCATCGAGTTCGCGGCTCCACGACAGACCGTTGATGTAAATCCCCAGCGGGTTCTTGCGCAGGCGCTGTTCCGTGCGCGGGGTTTGCAGGACGATGGAAACCACCGCGTTCCAGCGTTCGGTGCCTGTAGGTGCGCCGTTGGCAAATCGCTGCTCCGTCCAGCGCAGGTTGAACGACGAATCGCTGGCGCGCGTGACGCTGGTGATCTGCACCGTCACCGATTCCTTTCCGACACGCGTGAACGGGTCGTTCTTGCTGGCGTAGTCGTTGAGCACGGCCGCGCCCTTGTCCGTGGTGTAGTCGTAGGCGTCGAGCCAGTTCTGCCGCACCACGATGGGGTCGATGGAGAGCGAACGAATCAGCGTGATGAAGTGCGCAAGGTGGTAGACGATCTGCGCGTCGGCTGGCCGATACGACATGGCAGCTTCGCCGACCGCGCGCACTTGGCCGGTCTTATCCACCTCCACAACGTAGGGCGTGACGATGGACTGCGCCGAGCGCCAGACCAGTCCGCCGGCCATCAGCAGTGCGAGCACGAGGCAACCGACGGCCATCAGTCGCCAGTTCTTCGCCTGCACGCGGGCCGAGCCGATACGCTCGTCCCACACCTGCGCTGCGGATTGGTACGGAGTGGCAGGCTGCGGCGTATCGGCGTAGCGCACCTGCGGTCGCTTGAATCGCATGGCTCGTTCTCCTCAAGAATCGGAATCGCCCAGGCTTGGGCCTTGCGCCGAGCCACCGCCGTCCCCGCCGCGTAGCGTGTGCGCGGCGGTGGTTGCGGCATGGCCGATCTGCTGGCGGCGATGCAGCCGCTTTGCCCATGCAGGTTGCTGTCGGTCGGTGGTGTCGGACTGGGTGTTGGTGGCGGTCTGGCCCTGCGCAGCAGCACCGCCATTGCCTGACGCGGTAGCGCCCGCACCATCCGGACGGAACGCGGCAGCGGAGCGCTGTCCGAACGAACGCACCCCGGCGGCGGCCTTCTGCCCGATCGCCTGCGCGCCAGACTTGGCGACGTTGCCCAGGCCGGCCATTGCGCCTTTCGCACCGCCACCCG
Organism: Paraburkholderia sp. JPY465; assembly: GCF_050436725.1. Taxonomy (NCBI): domain Bacteria; kingdom Pseudomonadati; phylum Pseudomonadota; class Betaproteobacteria; order Burkholderiales; family Burkholderiaceae; genus Paraburkholderia; species Paraburkholderia sp. JPY465. The sequence goes on along the minus strand of NZ_JBNDMT010000003.1, from coordinate 1,166,802 downwards.
CTGCGACAGAACCAGCCTGGAACGCCGACCGCGCACTGCTCGCTGTCGAGGCGGCAGCACGCGCACCACTGCCGATGGCGCTGGCAGCAGCCGGTGCCATGCGCGCACCGGCCATAACAGCACCACCGACACCGGTTGCTGCTGCGCCGACCGCGACGGCGGCACCTGCCGCACCCACCGTCGCACCAGCCATCGCACCCGCGCCGAGCTGTGGCGCACCGGACACTAGGCCGGTAGCGATGCCCGGCCCAAAGATGCCGAGTGCGAGCATGGCAAGGGAGGCCAGCATCATGACCAGCGCGTGGTCGATGGACGGCTCGCTCTGCGTGGTCGGAAACTCGGCGAACAGGCCCGTGCCAATGCCGACGATGACGGCCAGCACCAACACCTTGATGCCCGACGACACGACGTTGCCGAGCACCTTTTCTGCAAGGAACGCGGTCTTGTTCCAGAGCGCGAACGGCACCAGCACGAAGCCGGCGAGCGTGGTCAGCTTGAACTCGATCAGCGTGACGAAAAGCTGCACTGCCAGCACGAAGAAGCAGACAATGACCACCAGCCAGGCGAGGAACATCACGACGATGGGCGTGATGTTGATGAACACCTCGGGAAACCCAGCCATGTCGCTGATCTGGTCGAGGATCGGCATACCGGCGTCGATACCGGTTTTGGCGAGATGTCCCGGTTGCAGGAACGTCTGCATGCTCACCGCCGAGCCGGTCGCGGTTAGCCCCAAGCCCGCGAACGAGCGGAACACGATGCTGGCCAGCCAGTTGAAGTTGCTGATGATGTAGGCGAAGGCGCCGACATAGAGCACCTTGCGGATGAGCTTCGCCATCACCTCGTCGCCCTGGCCGGTGGCGTGGCCGAGCGCCCAATACAGCCCGGCGAGCGTCATGTCGATCGCCACCAGCGTTGCGGTCAGAAACGCGACTTCGCCGCGCAGCAGGCCGAAGCCGGAGTCGATATAGGTGGAGAAGACGTTGAGGAAGTGGTCGATGATCGAAACGTCGTTCATGGCCGCTCTCCTACGCTCGCGGCCGACACCGGCCCGTCGAACGTGGCCGGAATCGGCGGCACGTCTGCGAGCGTCTGGTATTCCTCTGGCCCGGCTTGGCCGGAGAAGAAACGCCGCACATCGACTTGAACGACCCGCGAGCAGAACGCGCCGTCATGCTTGCCGCGATGGCACTGCGCGACGAGCGCGTGCAGCCGCGTCGGGTCGGCGGCCAGTGCCTCCACGGACAGCGTCTGCGGTCGGTCGCAACTGGCCAGCAGGCACACGGCAATCAAGACGGGCGCGCGTTTCATGGTCGTGCCGTCAGTTGCTATAGAAATTCACAGGCTGCGGCGTGTACGCCGTGCCAGTGCCGAGAAAGCGGCGCGTCACCTCGCGCCCGCGTTCGACGGCGGCGGCCTGCCGCGCCAGTTCCAGCGACACCGCGCGCCCTTGCGTGAGCTGGAGCTGTTGCGCCTGGATGGATTGTTTGGCCTGCAACGCGAGAAGCTGGTTGGTCGCCTGCTGCGCCTGCAAGGCGCCGGTCGCGGACTGGCTCTGGCCGACCAGATCGGTCAGCACACTTTCGTCTTCTGTCAGGTTCTGCGACACCTGGGCCTGCATCTGCATCGCGGTTTGCAAGCCAGTCAAAGTGTTCTGCCAACGCTGGCGCGCGTCCTGATACATCTGGTTGCCGCTCACGGTCGCGGCGTACTGCTCCGGGTACAGGCGCGCGAACTGCTGATCCATGCTCTGCACCTGGAACGCCAGTCCTTGCGCCTGCGCGATAAGCTGCTGGGTGTTCGCCAGCGTCGAGCGCAGCCGGTTGACCACGTTGAACGGCAAGCTCGCCAGATTGCGCCCCTGATTGACGAGCATCTGCGCTTCGTTCTGGAGCTGGTTGATCTGGTTCTCGATCATCTCCATCGTGCGAACCGCCGTGAGCGTGTTCTGCACAAGGTTGGTTGGATCAACGACAACCCATTGGGCTTGTGCTGCGGGCATGACGCCGATCAACGCAGCAATAGCGAGGGGAAGAAAACGCATCTTCATGGCGAAACCTCGAGCGGTTGAGAAGCGAGGAAAGACGCGGCCGATGGCGCGGACGGCAGTAGGTCGGCCGCCCAATCGAGGCCGCGATGGCGCAGCCAGCCGCCGGCAAAGCCCGGTGTGCCGGCCTGCGCCAGCACGCGGTCTATGTCGCGTTGGTCTTGCGGTGTGGATGCGCCGGCGAACGCAAGCGCGACCGGCCCCAGGTCGAGGTCGAACAGGCGATTGCCGAGGCGGGATTGGTAGTAGTAATCACGCTTGGGCTGCGCGGTGGCGACGATCTCGATTTGCCGGCTGTTGAGGCCGAAGCCCTCGTAGATCGTGCGAATCTGCGGCTCGGTCGCCTGCGGATTCGGCAGGAAGATGCGGCTGGCGCAGCTCTCGATGATCGCGGGCGCGATGCTCGAATCCTTGATGTCCGCAAGCGACTGCGTGGCGAAGATGACGCTGACATTCTTCTTGCGTAGCGTCTTGAGCCATTGGCGGATGCGTGCGGCGAATACCGGGTCGTCAAGGAACAACCAAGCTTCATCAAGGATCAGTAGCGTCGGCGCACCGTCGAAACGATCATCGAAGCGCGCAAAGAGGTAATGCAGCACGGCCATGACCGCAGCCTTGCTGTGCATCAACTCCTCCATCTCGAAACCCTGCACGTCGGCCAGCCCCAGCCGGTCGCTGTCAGCGTCCAGCAGCTTGCCGTGCGCGCCGCCGAGTACATAAGGCGCGAGCGCCTGCCGCAGCGCATTGGATTGCAACAGCACCGAGAAGCCAGTGAGCGTGCGCTGCTCCATCGGTGCGCCTGCGAGGCTGCCGAGCGCCGACCAGATCGCTACTTTCTCGTCGGGGCCAACGGCAACGCCTTCGTGGCGCAAACGGCCCTCGATCCACTCGGCCGCCCAAGTGCGATAGCTCTCCTGGTCGATACGCGCGAGCGGCTGGAACGCGATGCCGCCATCAGCGCCGAGGTCGTAGTGCTCGCCGCCCAAGCCCAAGATGGTGGCGCGCATCGAGCGCCCCATGTCGAAGGCGAAGATCCGTGCGGCGCGATAACGGCGGAACTGCAAGACCAGCAGCGCCAGCAGGACGGACTTGCCCATGCCTGTCGGGCCAGCGACCAAGGTGTGCCCCACGTCGCCGATGTGCGTCACCAGACGGAACGGCGTCGCGCCCTCGGTACGGGTAACAACCAACGGCGGGCCGTCGAGGTGATCGTTCTTTTCCGGCCCAGCCCATACCGCCGATTCCGGCATCAGGTGCGCTAGGTTCAGCGTCGAGACGATGGGTTGGCGGACGTTCGCATACGCATTGCCCGGCACCGACGACAACCACGCCTCCACGGCGTTGAGTGTTTCGGGGATGGTGACGTGGCCGCGCCCCTGAATCACGCGTTCCACCATGCGCAGCTTTTCGTCGACGGCGTTGGCGTCGGTGTCGAGCACGGTCACGGTCGCGGTGATGTAGCCGTATGCGACCTGATCGCTGCCCAGCTCCTGCATCGCAGCGTCCGCGTCGGCCGCCTTGTTGCTGGCGTCGGTATCGACCAGCGGGCTTTCCTGCTGGAAGATGGTTTCGCGTAGTAGCGCGATGACGTTCTTGCGCTTGGCGAACCACTGACGGCGCAGACGGCCCAGCTCCTTCTCCGCTTCGGACTTGTCCATGCAGAGGAACCGGGTTGACCAGCGGTACGCGAAACCGAGCCGGTTGAGATCGTCCAGAATCCCCGGCCAGGTCGAGGTTGGGAAACCGCGCACGGTCACGACACGCAGGTGCTGGTCGCCCAGCATTGGAGCTAGCCCGCCGATAAGCGGCGCATCGGCCAGCAGCGCGTCGAGGTGGAACGGCACTTCGGGCATGCCCACGCGATAGCGCCGCGTCGAAATCGTGCTGTGCAGGTAAGTCAGCGTTTCGCTGTCGTCGAGCCAGGCGATTTCCGGCATCACGCCGTCGAGCAGGTCATAGAGCCGATCCGTCTCCGCGACGAAGGCAGTCAGGCGCTCGCGCCAGTCCACGCCTTCGGCCGGCCGGTTCTCGTACAGCAGCCCGGCGGCGCGGGCGCGCGATTCTTCTGGCGGCAGGTATTGCAGCGTCAGGTGATAGACGCTCTCGAAGTGGCTGCCCGATTCCTCGAAGGTGGCGCGGCGTTCTTCATCGACCAACCACGACAGCGGTTCAGGGAAATCGGAGTGCGGATAGTCCGCCGCTGGCCGGCGCTCGGCTTCGATGTAGAAGGCCCAGCCAGAACCGCAGCGGCGCAGCGCGTTGTTCTGGCGGGCGGCCGTGGCGATCAGTTCGCCTTGCGTGGCGCTGTCGAGGTCAGGGCCACGGAAACGCGCCGTGCGCTGGAAACTACCATCCTTGTTGAGCACGACGCCAGGCGCGACCAGTCCGGCCCACGGGAGCCAGTCGGCGAGCAAGGCCGGACGCTGGCGGTATTCGGCGAGGTTGAGCATCGTGGCGTCCTCCCCTCACACGTCCAGCAGCGGCTTGTGTTTGAGGTGTCGCGCGAACACCTGCATGAACTGCGCATCGACCCGCGCGCCCCATACAGCGAGCGAATGACCGACGATCCAGAGCACCAGCCCCGGAATCCACATTTGCAGGCCCAGGCCGATAGCAGCGGCCAGCGTGCCGTTGGCAATCGCCACGGTGCGCGGCGCACCGCCCAACAAAATCGGCTCGGTCAGCGAGCGATGCAGCGGCACCTCGAAGCCCGGCAGATCGTTGGCCGTGCTCATACGACGGCCCCGCCGGAGAACGAGAAGAACGACAGGAAGAACGAGGACGCGGCGAACGCAATGCTCAACCCGAACACGATCTGGATGAGCTTGCGGAAGCCGCCCGACGTGTCACCGAAGGCGAGCGCGAGGCCCGTGGCAATGATGATGATGACGGCGACGATGCGCGCGACCGGCCCCTGAATGGATTCGAGGATCGATTGCAGCGGCCCTTCCCAGGGCATCGAGGAGCCGGCGGCCTTCGCGGTGCCTGCCGTCACCAGCATCACGGCGGCCAGCAACAGGCCGTAGTGCATCGGCGCAGCCAGACGCCGCAGCCGGATGAAGGTCGGAGCCGGATTTACAGAAATGCGGAAAGCATGGGCGTGTGTCTGCGTCATGGCAGTTCTCCAAGGGAGTCAGGGGACTGGGAATGAGTGAAGGAAGGGAGCGGCGGTAGATCGGGAAACGGTGCTTCCAGCACGTCCGTCAAGCGATAGCCCACGTCGTCGTAGCCGGTGACGCGAGCAATGCTCTCGATGCGACGCTTGCGGCCGCGGCCTGCAATGAACACAACGACGTTCACCGCCTCGGCGATCAGGGCACGCGGCGGGTTCACCGCGACTTCGAGAATCAACTGCTCCAAGCGCAGCAGTGCGCCCAGCGGGGAACCGGCGTGAATGGTGGCGATGCCGCCCGGATGGCCAGTACCCCACACCTTCACCAAGTCCAGGGCTTCGCCACCACGAACCTCGCCGACGATCACGCGGTCGGGACGCAGGCGCATCGTGGCGCGCACCAGCTCGGTCATCGATACGACGCCGGCACGTGTGCGCAGCGGTACGTGGTCTCGCGCCGCGCATTGCAGTTCGATGGTGTCTTCGAGCACCAGCACGCGGTCGCCGGTGGCGGCAATTTCCGCGAGCAAGGCATTAGCGAGCGTCGTCTTACCGGTACTGGTGCCCCCAGCGATCAGAATGTTCAGACGCTCGCGCACGGCACGGCGCAAAAACTCAGCCTGCGGCGCAGACAGGATGCCGTCGGCGACGTAGCGATCCAGGCCGATGACGCTCACGGCGCGCTTGCGCAGCGCGAAGGCCGGCCCCGGGGCAGCCGGCGGTAGGATGCCCTCGAAGCGTTCGCCCGTCTCCGGCAACTCGGCGGTCAACAGCGGTTGGCCGCGATGCACTTCTGCGCCGACGTGCGCGGCGACCAGGCGAATAATGCGTTCGCCATCTTCTTCGGAAAGCCCCACTCCCAGCGGCGCGCGACCGGACGACAGCCGATCCACCCATAGGGTGTGATCGGGATTGAGCATGATTTCCACCACGTCCGGGTCTTCGAGCGCTGCAGCAATGACCGGCCCCATTGCTGTACGCAACATGCGGATGCGTCGATCGAGCGACGTGGTGGCGAAGGACTGCCCTCCAATCGAAATGCGGGCGCTCATGAGGCATGCTCCTGGGCCTCGGCCAGCGCCGCCGCTTCGTCGAGCCGCACTGTGTCCGGTTGAAGTTCCTCGATCACGTCGCGCACGAGGCTCCGACCGCGCAGTAGATGGCGGCCGAGTTGTTCGACGAACTGCTCGAAACGCGCCTTGCCCTGAGCTTTCGCCGCTTCCTGATGGGCTTCGGGAACCGGCGTGCTGACGGTCAGGAAGTAGCGGACGAACAGCGCGAGCGTCTCGATCTGGATGTTCTGGTCGCGCTCCAGTCGCTCGAACTGCCGTGTCAGCCGGTCGAGCCGCTTGGCGATGGCTGCCTCGCGCTGGTCGCCTGCATCGGGCGACAGCCAAGACGCCAGCGCCGCCGCGACGATGGATGACTTGGACACGCCTTTCTTGACAGCCAGTTCGTCGAGGCGCTTGGCGTGCTCGTGTGAAATGAACAGATTGAGGCGGTACTGGCTCATAGCTCGATTCCGTCGGCGGGGTCGAGGGAAACCAGCCGGGCCGTGCGCTGCATGGCCGGGTCGAGCTGGCGGGGAAGCAGCAACGGCAGGTCGTCGTCATCGAGCAGCGCCAGATCGTTGCCGGCGGGCTGCGGTTCGGGGCTGTACTCGGCGACCTCGGATAGCTCCGGCTGCCGGCGCGGGCCACCGTCGTCGTCGGTGCCGGTGTCACTGTCGGCCAGGCCCGTCGCCGTGGCCGGTGCCGTTGGCACGGCGGGAATCGCCAGTGCGCTCCAGTCGTCCGGGCGTGTGGGTGGCGCATCGGCGTAACGCCCGACCGCGAGCACGGGCGGCGGCAGCACGCGCCGCTCGAAATTGGCATCTGCGTAGTACCGCAGCTTCTTCGCGCGGATCGGCGCCACGCTGGACACCATCACCACGGCGTCGTCGGGTGGGAGCTGCATCACTTCGCCGGGCGTCAGCAATGGCCGTGCGGTTTCCTGCCGCGACACCATCAGGTGCCCCAACCACGGCGCGAGCCGGTGGCCGGCGTAGTTGCGCTGCGCACGCAACTCGGTCGCGGTGCCGAGCGTTTCGGAGATGCGCTTGGCGGTGCGCTCGTCGTTGGTGGCGAACGTCACGCGCACATGGCAGTTGTCGAGGATGGAATGGTTCTGTCCATACGCCTTGTCGATCTGGTTGAGCGACTGCGCGATGAGGAAGCTGCGGATGCCGTAGCCGGCCATGAAGGCAAGCGCCGTCTCGAAGAAGTCGAGCCGCCCCAGCGCCGGGAACTCGTCGAGCATCAACAGCAGCTTGTGGCGACGTGCGATGCCGTCGCTGCCGTCGAGCGATTCGGTCAGGCGCCGGCCGATCTGATTGAGGATCAATCGCACCAGCGGCTTTGTGCGGCTGATGTCAGAAGGCGGCACCACCAGATACAGCGAGACGGGATGCTCCGATGCGATCAGGTCGGCGATGCGCCAGTCGCAGCGCGAGGTGACTTCGGCCACCGTGGGATCACGGTACAGGCCGAGGAAGCTCATCGCGGTGGACAGCACTCCCGATCGCTCGTTGTCGCTCTTGTTGAGCACTTCGCGCGCAGCGGATGCCACGACGGGATGTGGCTCATTGCCGAGGTGACGCGTCGTCATCATCCGATGCAACGTCAGCTCGAACGGACACGCGGGATCGGACAGAAAATTGGCGACGCCGCGCAGTGTCTTGTCCTTGCCCGCGTAGAGCACATGCAAGATGGCGCCGACCAGCAGCGCGTGCGAAGTCTTCTCCCAATGGTTGCGGCGTTCGAGCGCGCCTTCGGGATCAACGAGAATGTCCGCGATGTTCTGTACGTCGCGCACTTCATGCGCGCCGCGCCGGACTTCGAGTAGCGGGTTGTACGCGGCCGACTTCGGATCGGTCGGGTTGAACAGCAGACAATGCGAGAAGCATGAGCGCCAGCCTGCAGTGATCTGCCAGTTCTCGCCCTTGATGTCGTGGATGACGGCGGACGCGGGCCAGCTCAATAGAGTCGGCACCACCAGGCCGACGCCTTTTCCGGAGCGCGTCGGCGCGAAGGTCAGGACGTGTTCCGGACCTTCGTGCCGTAGGTATTGACGGCGATAGCAACCAAGGAACACGCCGGCAGGCTGGTCGAGACCTGCCTTGTGAATGTCGGCAGTGTCGGCCCAGCGAGCCGAACCGTAGGTCGTGACCAGCTTCGACTGCCGCGAGCGCCACACCGACATGATGATGGCGACCACCACGGCAACTAGGCCGCTACCGCCCGCTATCGCGCCGCCGATATTGAAGATGCGCGGCGCGTAGGCGTCGTAAGCGAACCACCACGGGAACAGTTCCCACGGGTGATAGACCGGCGAGCCGAAGAAGTCGAACCACGGCGAGCCAAGGCGTAGTTGGTAACCCAAGGCGGCGGCCGTCCATTGCGTCGCGGCCCACACGCCAGCGATCACAATGCCGAAAACAACGGCAACCTGCCCGAACAGCACGCCTTGACCTTGCATCTCGGCCTCCGCTTTCTCCTGAGCAACACGCGGCACAAAGGCGTGCCGCAGTTGCGAGGATTGGCGTCAGGTCAAGAGCCGGTCAAAGACCGTTATCAACAGAAAGGTCGAGAAGAAAGAATGAATTAGTACGGCGGCAAATCAAAGAAGAATGCCGCAAGCGTTAGCGCGCTGCGGCGTGTTGATCAAATAAATGGAGTCTTGTGATGACTCACCAAAAATCAGAACTTTGGTGGGTCCTTCGGCGGCGTGTATGGAGTCTTGCCGTTGCCGAGAAAGCGTCGATTCGTTGCTTCAGCCACTCGGTTGCAGAGTTCATCGCCGAGCTTTGCACGATCTGTCTTGCATTGCTGACGTAGCTCTTTGACCCTCTCAGGGTTCGCCATCAGTTCTTCCGCTGTCGGGATGCTTGCCTCCGAGCTGTCGGTCTTCTGAGGTGTCTCGGACTGGCCGCAGGCAATCAAGACGACAACCAGCAAGAACGGGATGATCTTTTTCATGGCGTAGGTTCTTCGTCTGGGCGGGCGGAATGACTATCCAGCGCGGGTTGGGGGGATTCCGGGATTTCCAGTGACTCCATGGTTTGCACGCGCTCAATAAACCGCGCCAACACATCAGACGGATCGCCTTCGGGGCGGAGTAAGTACGTCGTAAAGGGCGGCACGCGCGACGCCAACGGCCGGGCCACCACGCCCGGTTCACGGCTTGCGGCAATATGCGCGGCACTCGAAAATCCGAGTGCGAAGCCCGCCGATACCAGCACCATCATCAAATCGCTCGTGGCGACCCGTTCTGCGATCAGCGGTTCCATGTCCGCCCGGCGCAGTATCCGATCAACGTGCTTAGCATGGCTTTCGTGCACTTGCGGATCACATAAAACCAGCGGGTAGCGCAGCAGCTCCTCCAATGGGATGCGCTTGTGCGCCAACAACGGATGCCGCGCAGGCACCGCCACCATGAACGCATCGCTCCAAACGGGTGTGGCAACGATGCCATCGCCCACATCGTCGGACAGCGCGAACCCCACGTCGTACAGGTCTTCATGCAGGCCCTTGATCTGCTGCGACAACAGCACCTCGGAAAGACGGATTTCGATTTCTGGCTCCTCCTGGCGGCATAGAACCAGGAGGGCCGACAAGCGCGACGAAGTGATACCGTCCGATAGGGCAACGCGCAGTTGTCCGTGGAAGCCATTAGTCGCCGCCCTCACGCTATCACGCGCTTGTTGCAGGGCTGCGAACACGCGGCGCACATGCTCCAGAAACAGCAGCCCGGCACGGGTCAATCGCGTGCTTCGCGTGGTGCGGGCAAACAGCATCACGCCAAGTTCTTCTTCCAGTTCCTTGATAGCGCGTGACAGAGGCGATTGCTCGATGTGCAGCTTCTCTGCCGCACGGGCAAAATGGAGTTCTTCGGCCACTGCCAAGAAATAGCGAAGATGGCGTAATTCCATTGTGCACCTCCTTCTGAAGATTGCCGCTCAGCCGATGGCAAGTAGCCCTATTCAGCAAACTTAGCTGGTGGCCCGAAACACCTCGTCGACACCACGTTCTCAAGTTGGGCTGTGACAAATGCGACCACGCGCGCGAACGATTCCGAAGAAATGGCGTGCTCATATGTCTTGCGTCGATCGGTCTGCTGGCTATGACGCGCGGAGCATCCTGGCCGTATCTCGAAGCGCTTCTTCGATAGGCATTGGTGCAAGGCCAAAAACCTGGGTCGAGGCGGTGGAGTCCAGGATGAAAGGCTGTGCGAACTGATATCTCGTGGCGCGCATTTCGCGCAGCATCGGCACGAACAGACCAAGCGTCCACAACAGAGGATAGGGAATGACCGAAAGCCGGGGCACGGGCAGATTCTCGACCTCGCAAAAGCGCGTGGCGAGCGCGCGTGCCGTCAATGGCGGGTTGGTGGGTGCGTGCCATGCTCTTCCCCACGCGCGCTCGTCGATGGCGACCGTGACCAGCAATCGCGCAGCGTCATCGACCGAGGTCCAACTGTGCGGTACGTCCAGCGGAATCGGCGAGACCACCTTCTTGCCTTCGAGCAGCGGCTTGCAGAGCGCGAGAGCGAACAAGGAGTTCGGCTGGATGTGGTCGCTGGCGCGCACTTCGGTGGCCCGGATGCGGCCTGCTTCATGCAGGGCAAGGGCTTCGCGCCAGATGTCGGCCCTGATGCGCAACTTCGGATGCCACGCAGATGTCGGGGTCTGCTCCGTCATCGGCTCGGTGACGGGGCCATAGCCATACGCATTGCTGTGGCTGACGAGAACCGCGCCGGAGCGCTCCGCAGCGGTCAGCAATGCCGACGCCAGGGAGGGCCAATCCTGCGGCCAGCGGTCATAGGGCGGCGCCGCGCAAACATAGAGGGCCGCGGCATCGCCTGCCAGCCCAGCCATCTGATCCGCGTCCGTAGCATCGGCGGCGACCCGCTCGACACCAGGCAGGTCGGGGCCTCTGCCTTTGCGGCTCACCAGTCGGACATGTTCGCCCTGCGAAGCGAGCAATCTGGCCGTAGCGATACCGACAGAACTTGCGCCCACGATGACGTGTGATTTTCCCATTTTTCCTCCCGCCGTGCGATTGAGCATGTAGATCGTTGCATTGGTGTTTTTCGAACCATCTACACCGGTGCTGGAGCCCGATGGAACAGCATCGCCCCACTGATGCTCCCGGCATCAAGTGATGCCGGGGCTGAGGCCGATGTGATGGGCAGTTGCGCAGCTATGCCTTCAGCGCTGCGGCGAGAACATCCCGCAACGGTGTGGAGGGACGGCCAGCAAGGCGCTCCACATCACCGGTCACGATGTCGAAGGCGCCCGCCACGAAATTGCGCTTGATGTCCAGGACGACACTGACGACCGGCTCCGGAAGCCCGGCCTGTGCAAGCCCACCCGCGAGCTGTTCCTGCGTGAGGACGACGAAGCCAACAGGCGAACCGGTGAGTTCCGAGACGAGCACAGCCCGCTCTTCGCCTGTCACGACGGCCGAGCCTGTCGCGTGGTAGATGGCGCCGGCATGGCCCTCGCTAGTCAGAATGCCTGCGGCTGCCGCTGCCACATCGTCCCGGGACACGTAAGCGACGCGCTCCGGACCCAAGCCCGCCAAGACACCCGAGCCGAGCGAACTCTTGATCTCGTCGGCCATCGACTCGGCGTAGTAGTTCATCCGCAGGATGGTCCAGCGCGGCGCCGTGCGGATCAGGTGCTGCTCTCCATCCCAGTACGGAGCGCCAATCGATGGCTCCGCTGCTTCTTTCGTCCCCGCTGCGGAGACGAGTACGACATGCGCGACCCCCGCCTGCCCCGCGGCGTCGATGGCCGCCTTCAACTGACGGCCCCGCACTCCGGGGCGCAGGTCGGCGCTGGGAATGATGAGCAGGCGGTCGAGGCCTTGGTAGGCTCGCACCAGCGAGTCAGGACGATCGTAATCGCCCTCGCGGCCTTCGGCTGGCGCAGGAATGGCCGAGGGCGTTCGGGAGATGCCGACGACAATATCGCTTGCGCTGCGTGCGGCCAGGAAGGACAACACTTTTTGGCCGAGATGGCCGCTTGCACCACTGACTCCGATTTTCATATGCTAACCTTTCTATCGTAGCGAACAAAATGTTCGTTTTGAAATGTGCGCGCAAACGATGGAGTTGACAAGAATGCACACGGTGGTGCGCAACGAACACGGATGTGCGCGCAAAGGAAGGAGGATGAGCAAAATGGCTCAAACGCAGATAGAAGCCTTGGCGGGATGCAGGTCGCCCACCGACGAACATGCGAGATGCAAGGCTCTCGGCCAGGTGCTCGACCGAATCGGCGACAAATGGACCATCGGAGTGGTGGGAGCCCTATCCAAAGGGCCAACCCGCTTCAATGCTCTGCTTCGCCTGATCGATGGCGTCTCGCATCGCATGCTGACGCTGACGCTGCGAGGTCTGGAGCAGGATGGTCTGGTCAAACGAACGGTGTATCCGACCGTGCCGCCCAAAGTTGAGTATCAGCTCACCGACATGGGCCGCTCACTGACCGAGCCCCTGGAGACGCTCTCGCGGTGGGCGCAAGAGCATCTTCCCGCTATCGAGGCTGCGCGTGCCTCGCCGAGTATCCATCGAACAAACGAGGCCGGCGCCGAGATGGACCGAAAGTGAAATCAGGGCATCATCAACGACGCTCGGGATCGGACCACTTTCCGACATTGATGATCGGCGATGCCATTACGCGACCACACGGCCCTCGACCGGATAGCCGGGATCGGTATAGCCCGGCGTGGAGGCATGGCCTGGTGGCACCAGACTGTCCACGAACGCTTCGTCCTCTGGCCCGATCAGCAGATCGAGCGCTTTGATGTAGCCGTCCCAATGCGCTTCGGTGCGTGGCCCTGCGATGACGGAGCTGACTAGTCGGTTGTGCAGCACCCATGCCAGGGCGAAAACAATCGACGTAGTTCCCCGCTCAGCAGCATACGCTGCGACTTTTTGTGCGATCGCCAAGGACTCCGGCCGCCACTCGGTCTGCTTGATGCGCTTGTCGCCACGGCCAGCGCGGCTGTCCGGCGGCGGGGCTTCGTCCACCGCGTATTTCCCCGTCAGGACACCACGTGCGAGCGGACTGTAGGGCACCGTTCCCAGGCCATAGTGAGCAGCGGCCGGCAGTTGCTCCACTTCTGCGATCCGGTCAACGAGGTTGTATACGGGCTCGCTAGCCACCGGGCGGTCGATGCCGATCTGGTCCGCCAGACGCACGGCCTCGGCGATTCGCCAGCCGCGAAAATTCGATACCCCGAAGTAGCGGACCTTGCCTTGGCGAATTAGATCACCGACTGCGCGCACGCCTTCTTCCAGGGAAACGCCCGGCAACGCGCGGTGGAAATAGAGGATGTCCAGATAGTCGGTTCCCAGCCGCTTCAGGCTGGCTTCCACCGACTGGCAGATCCACTTGCGTGACTGGCCCTGAGCATTGGGCTCCTGATTCACACCGAACCCAAACTTGGTCGCCACAACCCAGTGTTCGCGCTGTGACGCGATCGCACGACCAACAACTTCCTCGGAGCGACCAGCGTGATACACGTCGGCGGTGTCTAGGAAATTCACACCCTGGTCGAAGGCTTTGTCGATGATGCGCCGTACCGCCCCCTCTTCCGTTTCGCCACCGAACATCATCGCCCCCAGGCAAAGGGGAGAAACCTTCAGAGCGCTGCGCCCTAAGTATCGATAGTCCATCATTCAACTCCTTATCGCTCAATTGCCTTTCGGAAACGTATCGTGGAAACACCACCGTCCGCGTATCTCTCGCCTGCTTCTACTCGGCGTGGACTCAGTAAGCTTGGCTGGTTGGACGGAACAGCACCTCGTTCACGTCCACGTCCTCGGGCTGGCTCATCGCGAAGAGGACCACGCGAGCGAAGGACTCCGCGGGAATAGCCTTTTCGTAGGTCTTCTTCATGTTGGCGGCGATAGCCGGATCGGTGATCGTGTCAATAAGATTCGTCGCCACGGCACCTGGAGAAATGATGGTCGTGCGAATGTTGTACGGCTTCACTTCTTGCCGCAGTCCCTCCGAGATGACCCGCACGGCATGCTTGGTGGCGGCATATACCGTGCCCCCGGGGCCCACTTTGTGACCCGCGACCGACGAGACATTGATAATGTGGCCGCCCATCTGGCGCTTCATGACCGGCAGCACCGCAGCGATGCCATAAAGTACGCCCTTGATGTTCACGTCGATCATGCGATCCCACTCGTCGATGTGCAGGTTCTCCAGCATCGAGCTGGGCATCAGGCCCGCGTTGTTGAGCAGCATGTCGACCCGCCCGTGCTTCTTCACCGCATGCGCTATCAGTGCCTCGACCTGCTTGCGGTCGGTGACGTCCACTTTCACGGTCGCGTCGTCTCCGAGGCCCAGTTCGTGGGCCAAGGCTTGAAGCCGATCCAACCGGCGTGCCGCCAGGATCAGCTTCGCACCGTTCTGTGCCAGCAGTCGCGCGGTCGCTTCGCCCAGGCCGCTGCTTGCGCCCGTGATGACGGCCACTTTGTCCTTGATGTTCTCTGTCATGATTGCAATGCCCTATGAGATCGGTTCGCGCATGCGCGAACCTTCGTGATAACCCGGTCGCACGCGGCTCTCAACGTGCGGTGTACCCGCCATCGACAGCGAGCGCATGGCCGATGACGAAGCTGGCCCCTGGACTGCACAGCCAGAGCACCGCCGAAGCGATTTCCTCGGGCCGGCCCAGGCGCCCGATGGGCTGATCCTTCATCAGAATGTCCATGGCCTCGGATTCCGTCTCTAGCATGCGGCGCACCATGGGCGTTTCGATGATCCCGGGGCAGACAGCGTTGATGCGGATGCCTCGTGCCGCGTACTCCAGGGCAGCGCTCTTGGTCAGGCCGATCACGCCATGCTTGGAAGCGTGGTAGGCAGCGCGCCCGGCGATGCCGATCAAGCCGCCCATGGAGGAGCAGTTCACGATGGCGCCGCTGCCTTGCTGACGCATCTGGATCAGCTCGTACTTCATGCAGCTCCAAACGCCGCGAAGGTTCACGGCCTGGACGCGATCGAACTCCTTGCCATCCGCATCTGCCGTCTCCGCCACCGGGCTCTGGATGCCGGCATTGTTGTAGGCGACATCGAGGCGACCGAACTGCTGGACCGTCTGCTCGACCATCGCCTTAACCTGCGCCTCGTCGGCGACGTCGCACGTGATGGCGAGCACCTTGTGTCCTACCTTGCTCAGCGTGCTCGCCGCTTCTTCCAGCTTGTCTTTGTCATGGGCTGCCAGGACAACGCGCGCGCCGGCCTCTGCAAACGCCTTCGCGGTGGCTAGGCCGATACCCGCGCTCGCGCCTGTGACCAGTGCGACTTTGCCCGCAAAGCTATTGTTCATAAACGCCTCCATGAGTTGGGGATACCTTCATTACAGTACGTCCGTTTTCACCCGTAAATAGCCAAAATAATCTTGCAGTCATGAGAAGACCTCATGACCGATGCACCTGCGTCATCGCAGGCAGCGTAGCCACTGGCATGCAGTACTGACCGCTCAGATTTTCAGTCGGCCCAACTATCGATAGACTTCCGACAAAGCGGCTAGATTCATGAAAACTCCTCATGGTTGCATTCGTATTTCGGCCGTTAACAGAGGGTAATTTCTCTGCCAGACTTCCGAACGTATAGCTCCCTCAATCCCCTCCCAGCCCCCGTCGGAACTTGATCGGTTCGTGTCGGAGTGAAGCAGGATGCGGTCGCTCTTCCGTAACGCTGCTCAACCTCGGCCCCGCGCTCTGATGCCCTGTTTTTCGACGGGCACATGTAGCCACTTCCGGCGCTACGGCTCTATCGGTTGTTGAGCGAGAGCTGACCCACTTGCAACCCGTCTTGGAAGGAACCGCTATGAAGAA
Source organism: Paraburkholderia sp. JPY465 (assembly GCF_050436725.1). Taxonomy (NCBI): domain Bacteria; kingdom Pseudomonadati; phylum Pseudomonadota; class Betaproteobacteria; order Burkholderiales; family Burkholderiaceae; genus Paraburkholderia; species Paraburkholderia sp. JPY465. Next base: position 1,150,744 of record NZ_JBNDMT010000003.1, on the reverse strand, counting down.
ACTTTTGGCGAGTGCCGGCATTGCGGCCTCTGTCACTGCCGTGTCTGCTCAGGCACAAAACATCGAGATCAACGCGAACGGTTCGACCCCGACGCGCAATGCCGATTCCTCGCAGTTCGAGGGCCGGGTATTGCTGGACGGATTGACCACCAAGAGCAGCGTGGCCTCCTTCGGCTCGGGCCTGGTCAGCTTCGCGCCTGGCGCCCGCACCGCATGGCACTCGCATCCCGCAGGCCAATGGCTGTACGTGACGGCCGGCAAGGGCTGGATTCAGCAGCAAGGCCAGGCCGTGCAGGAAATCAAGGCTGGCGATGCGATCTGGATTCCAGCAGGCGTCAAACACTGGCATGGCGCGACCGACAAGACCAGCATGAGCCATATCGGGATCACGCCCTACCACGACGGCAAGAACGTCACGTGGATGGAGCAAGTGAGCGACACCGACTATCACAAACCGTGATCGCGCCGTTCCGATCCGTTTGATGAAAGGCAACGACATGAAATCGCGCCGTCTGCTCGCCACCGTCTCCACCATCGCCGTTGCGCTGCTGCTCTCGGCATGCGCCAGTACGCAGGGAACATCCATGATTAAGCCCACATCCCGCACCACGGGTCCGTCGGTGGAGGATATCCGCGCCGTCTCTCCGGGACTGGCTCGCTTCACCAGCCAGACAATCGACGCCGAACTCTGGAATCGGCCTGGCCTGTCACGCCGCGACCGCAGCATCGTCACCCTGACGACGCTGATCGCGCGTAACCAAAAGGACGAGTTGGCCAACCAGATCGAGTTGGCATTGCAGAACGGCGTCAAGCCCGGCGAGGTGTCCGAGATCATCACGCACCTAGCCTTCTACTCGGGCATGGGCAACGCCATGAGCGCCGTGCCGGCGGCCAAGGCCGTGTTTGCCCAGCACGGCATCGACGCCAGCCAGTTGCCCGCCGCTCAGGGCGGGCTGCTGCCACTCGATGAGAAGTCCGAAGCTGCCCGCGCAGAGCGTGTCCAATCGAACTTCGGCGCCGTGGCCCCTGGCGTGGTGGAAGCCACCACCAACGTGCTGTTCCGCGACCTGTGGCTACGCCCCGGCCTGAGCCCGCGCGACCGTGGCCTGGTCACGGTGAGCGCGCTGATCGCCGTCGGCCAGGTAGCCCAGGTCCCGGTGCATCTGAACAAGGCCATGGACAACGGGCTGACCCGAGGCGAAGTCTCCGAAGCCCTGACGCAGTTGGCCTACTACGCCGGCTGGCCGAACGTGTTCTCCGCCATGCCGGTGGTCAAGGACGTGTTCGCCAAGCGTCCCCGCTGACGAACCGCATCAGCAATCGGATCAGAAAGGAGTGCCAGCATGAAGATGCGAGCCATCATGTCCGCAGCTCTTGTGACGACGGCTGCCGCAGCCACCTTCGCGTTGGCGCAGGGCAACGACCGCGTGGCGTTCCCCGCGAACTACAAGGACGGCATCCACTACACCACCGTTGAGCGCGGCAACATCCGGGAAGAAATCTACGCCAACCGCGAAGCCATCGAGGCCGCGAAGAAGGGCCAGCCACTGCCCAGCGGCACCATCATCACGATGGAGGACTATCGCGACGGTCGCCTGTTTCGCTACATCGTCATGGAAAAGCGCACGGGCTGGGGCGAGCGGTATGCCCAGGACGTGCGGAATGGCGACTGGGAGTTTCAGTCCTTCCAGCCTGACCGCACCGTCAATCGGTCGGAGAACGTGAGCCGCTGCATGGGCTGTCACAAGGCGCAGGGCAACAACGATTTCGTGTTCACGCTCGACCGGATGCGCAGTGCAAAGGTGAGCCAGGCGGAATCAGCCCTGCGCCATGCCGCGTTGATGTCCGAAGCGCGCGATGCCGCGTTCGACGCGAGCGTCCTCGCGCTGCTGGCGCAAGCTGGCGAGTCGAACGCTGATGCTCGTGTCATCGACTGATCAAACAAGTCATCGCTGAAAGGAAACTATCCATGTCCCATACCAACACCACTTTCGATCAACCCGATCTGCAATCGCCGGAACGCCGTAAGGTGCTGGCCGGTGGCGCCACCCTGGCCGCTGTTGCGCTGGCCGGCGGGCCGGGTATTGCCTACGCGGCTGGCCCCGACATGTCTCGCGGCGCGAACAATTTCTACAAGAGCAGCGATGTGGACAGCCAGGAGGTTCGCTACAAGAACGCCTACGGCCTGGAAGTCGTCGGCACGCTGTTCACGCCCAAGCGCCTGGACCGGAGCAAGAAGTCTCCTGCCCTTGTGGTCGGCCACCCCTACGGTGCGGTCCGGCAGCAGGCCGCCAACCTGTACGCCACCAAGATGGCCGAACAAGGATTCGTGACCCTGACGTTCGACCAGTCCTATTGGGGGCAGAGTGCCGGCACACCGCGCGGAGCCGTGCTGCCCGACGTCTATGTCGAGAACTTCAGCGCAGCCGTGGACTTCCTGGGCACGCGGGATTTCGTGGCCCGCGACAATATCGGCGTGATCGGCGTATGCGCCAGCGGCGGCTTCTCGCTGGCGGCGGCGAAGATCGACCCGCGTATCAAGGCTGTCGCCACCGTAAGTATGTATGACATGGGCGAGTATTACCGCACGGGAATCAAGGGCGAACGCACGCTGGAAACGCGCAGCAATGATCTCCAACTCGCGGCGGCAAACCGCTGGAAGGAGTTCGAGACCGGCCAGCCCATCTACGGCCCGGGCCAAAACGATCCCGTGTTCCTGGAAGCGGCGGAGTCGCGAGACTTCTATGAGACTGCGCGCGGCAAGGTGCCCTCCAACGACCGCAGGACGACCCCGGCGACCTATGCGAAGTTCATGAACTACTACCCGTTCAATGGCATCGAGGCCATTTCGCCGCGCCCGATCCTATTCGTGGTCGGCGAAATCGCACCGTCGCGCGGCTACACCGAGACCGCGTTCAAGATCGCCGCCGAACCGAAGGAACTGGTCGTCATCCCGGGCGCCAACCGCATCGACCTGTACGACCGCACCGAGATCATTCCCTGGGCGAAGCTGACCGCGTTTTTCAACCAACATCTCGGCGGCGCCGCGTAAAGCCAGCGACGCACCAGGCGGCACTTCCAGGAGCCGCCTGGGCCGGCAAACTCACTCAGGAGCAGGGCAATGCTGAAAATGAAAATGCTGGCGATGACGCTCATGGCCGCACTGCCGATGTCGGTCATGGCCGCTAAAGGTGGTGGCGGCAGTGGCATCAAGGTCAAGGTGACGGCGGGCAAGCACATGCTCACGGCGACGTTCATCGACAACGCCACCACGCGGGCGCTCGTGGCGAAGTTTCCGCTGACCGTGCCGATGCTGGATCTGTACTCGCGCGAGCTGGTCTATCGGTTCCCCGAGGCGTTGCCCGCCAACGAGAAACGGACTAGCGGCTACGAGGTCGGCGAGATCGTCTATTGGGCGCCGCGCCACAGCTTCGTCATCATGTACGCGCAGAACGGCGAGCGCATCAGCGACTTGCAGAAGGTCGGACGCATCGACGCCGGCGTGGAAGTGCTCGGACGCACGGGTAACACCGACGTCACGTTCGAGCTTCTGAAGGATTGATCCAAGCGCAGCGTTCTGCGCTGCCGACCATGACGGCCTGGCGGCGCAGTCCGCGCAGGCCGTTTGCCGTTCAGCGCGCAGGATTCAATTCGGGTCGCGGTTCATCCCTTGAACCTGGTTCGACACGCTGGCGAATCCATGGGGCGACAGGAGTGCCCCAGGAAATCATGAAAATCCCTCATGGCTGCTTTCAGACTATGCCATCTTCTCAAATAGTCCGACCGTCGCAACAATATGCGTCATGGCAGCAGTCTCTCGCACTGCCTCGCTTTGCAGCAGGGTTCGCTACGAGCTCCATGGTCAACGCATTGGCTGAACGGTTGTCGCAGCCAACGGCATTGGGCTTGACCGCACCGCATTCAGGGATCTTTCAATGACGCACAGCACACCCCATCCATCGGATTCATCCAGTTCCTCGGTCCTCGGCGTCCTTTGGCCCATCATGGCCGCGGTGCTGGCGGGCTTTCTCATCATCGGTCTGGCGCTTCCGGTGCTCCCCCTGCACGTCAGGAGCGACCTCGGCTATGGCACTTTTGTGGTCGGCCTGGTTGCCGGCGCGCAGTTCGCCGCCTCGCTCGTTTCCCGCGTATGGGCAGGCTCCTTCTCGGACAAATACGGCGCCAAGCGTGGCGTCATCACCGGCCTCATTGCGGCGGCGGTCTCGGGCCTGCTCTACCTGCTGTCGCTGGCCTTCGTCAGCATGCCCGTGGTGTCGGTTTCGATCCTGCTGGTGGGCCGCGCGCTGCTCGGCGGCGCAGAGAGCTTCATCATCACCGGCGGCGTCAGTTGGGGACTCGGCTTGGTCGATAAGGGCCACGCAGGCAAGGTGATCGCCTGGGTCGGGACGGCGATGTTCGCCGCCATGGCCTTCGGCGGCCCGTTCGGCACCATGATGTTCTCGTCCTTTGGCTTCACCTCGATTGCGCTCGTGACGACGCTGTTGCCGCTTCTCGTGCTTGCCGGCCTGTGGCGCCTGCCGGCCCTGCCGCCGCACCCGCACAAGGCCAATTCCGCCCTGATGTCAGTGATGGGCTCCGTGTGGTTGCCGGGCCTCGGTGCCGCCACGGCTAGCATCGGCTACTGCGCCATCTTGGCGTTCAGCTCGTTGTTCTACGCCGAGCAGCACTGGCAACCGATCTGGCTTGCCTTCACGGCCTTTGGTGCGGCCCTCATCGTGTCGCGCATGATCGCCGGACACCTGCCCGACAGGTTCGGCGGGGCGAAGGTGGCGCTGGCGTTCGTGCTCGTACAGACGGCCGGCCTTGTGTTCATGTGGCTCGCCCGCAACCCCATGATTGCATCTGCTGGTGCAGCAATCGCCGGCTTTGGCTATTCACTGGTCTATCCAGGTCTGGGCGTGGAAGCCGTGCGGGGAACGTCGCCGGAGAATCGTGGCATTGCCATGGGCATCTATACGGCGTTTCTTGATGTAGCCATGGCGATTGGAAGCCCTGCCCTGGGCTGGATCGCCGGGCAGGAGGGCTTGGGCGCGGTCTTTATCGCCAGCGCGGTTGTCGTGCTCTGCACCGCCGGCATCGCTGTTCGCCTGATGCAACGTCCGGCCGTCGCATGACCGTACGGGTGTATTAAAGCTGGTATCGCAACTCTTCGATCAGGAGCTTCATGGCTTGCGAGGGCTGCCTTCTGCTGGGGTAGTACAAGTGATACCCCGACCATAGAGGGCACCATTCTTCAAGGATGCGCACGAGGCGCCCCTTGGCAACATGCGGTTCCACCATGGGCTCTGGCACATAGGCAAGTCCGAATCCGGCCAGCGCCCCATCGAGAACTTCATAGATGCTGTTGACGACCAGTTGGCCATCGACGCGAACCGTGAACTCCCGGCCTCCCTTTTTCTTGAACTCCCAGGCGTACAAGCCGCCATGCGTCGCCAGGCGCAGGTTCACGCATCGGTGATGAACCAGATCGTGCGGCGTCTTGGGGGGCGGGTTCTTGGCGAAGTAGCCCTTCGTTGCCACCAGAGCGAAGCGCATGTCAGGGCCGACCCGAACCGCGATCATGTCCTGCGCCAGCGACTCACCGAATCGCACGCCCGCGTCGTACCGATCGGCCGCAATGTCGCTCATGGCGTAGTCATTGACTAGTTCGACCTTGATGTCCGGGTACTTGGGGAGGAACTTCAGCAGTTTCGGCCAAAGGATCGACTTGATCGCATAGTCCGTCGCTGTGATGCGGATGGTTCCGCTGGGCTTGTCCCGAAACTCGCTTAACGCCTGGACTTGCGTGTCGATCTCGGCCATCTGCGTCGAGATATTCCGGTACAGCCGCTCACCGGCCTCCGTAGGCGAGACATTGCGGGTTGTGCGTGTCAGCAGTCGGATGCCAACATTGGTTTCGAGCGTTCGGATGCTATGGCTCAGCGCCGACTGAGAGACACCCAATCGAGCAGCCGCGCGCGTGAAGTTGCCTTCGCGGGTAACGGTCACGAACGCGAGCAGACCACTGTAGTTGTCACGAGCCATTCATGAAACTCCTTCATGGGTGTATTCTGATTCTAGCAGCTTATCGACTTACTGATTTATTGCCAGAATGTCGAGGTCGTTCACTTGTCCATCGGTGTTCGCGTGCTGTGATCGGAACATATCTACGGTTTCGGGCGGTAGCCGTCCCGCGAGTCTGCTGCTTCAACCCACTATGGATGGACGCACACCTTTACCCCGTGTCCCGTCGAATCGAGAAGGCACATGCGCCCCAAAATCATCTGTCACATGATCGGCTCCGTTGACGGCCGACTTCTGTCCGATCGTTGGACACCGCTGCCTGAGGGCGCGGAGCCAAATACCATCCTCAAGGTCTATGACGAAGCCGCGCAGCGGATGAGTGCACAGGGGTGGATCGTCGGCCGCAAGACCATGGCCGATATGGTCAGCGGAACGGCTCGCTCGTATGGCGTGGCCAACACTTCTCGCTCCCACAGCACCTACATTGGGAACCGCCGGGAGCGCGCCATCGCCGTCACCGTCGATCCTGCTGGCAAGCTCCACTACGGCACGGATCATGTTGGGTCCGATCACTTGGTGACAATACTGAGTGAGCAGGTCTCGGACGAGTATCTGGCGGAGCTGCGCGACGATGGAGTGTCCTATCTGTTCGCCGGTGCGGACGGCCAGGACCTGTATACCGCCATGACGACGCTGGGCAGTCAATTCGATGTCCAAACCGTGCTTCTGGAGGGCGGCGGCACGATCAATGGGGCGTTTCTCAAGGCCGATTTGATTGATGAAATCAGCCTGTTGGTGTATCCCGGCATCGACGGCCTGGCCGGTGTCCCCAGCATCTTCGAGTACCACGGAACGTCTGCCGACGAACTGCCCGCGGCTGGGCGAACGCTGCTTCTGCTTTCCGTTGAAACCCTTGCAGCGGGTGTTGTGTGGATGCGCTACGCCGTCGATAGGCGGCCTGCAGAGTAGTTAAATGAGCGATACAAGGATTCTCAGTGCCGCACACATGACTCCGCATGGCGTCGGTAGTCGTCGGCGCCTTCACATTAGTTGATAGATGGCCCACGCTGCCGACCTACCTCCCATGACACCCCGTTGCCGCGCACTGTTGCGGCAAGCTGCTGCCCTAGTCGTTGCCCTATCACCGGCTTCCACGGCACTAGGCTGAAGCCCATGCCATCGTCCAGCATCGCGTAGCGCCCGCTGGCGAGCGTGACGCTGCGGCGATAGATGCCCGCCACGCGCTGGCCGTCGGCCACCGGGCGATGCTCCAGGCCAGTTTCAGTCGTAATGTCCTTGGCGGCCTGCGCAAGCTCCCGGTTGCGCAACGTGCCTAGCAGGTTGCGCGCCAGGATCACGCGCTGCCCGCGCCGTTCGGCCAGTCCCTGTCGGGCCAGGAAGTCGGCGCGTTGCTGCATCGCCTGCTTGGCCTCGCCGCCAAAGCCCAAGTCGCCCAGGTCCGAGCCGCCGCCGATCAACTGCTGGTCGAGCCAGGTCGCACCGATCACGCGAGTCTGCCGCTCGATAGGCAAGTGCGATTTCAGTTCAACCGCGACGCCACCACCCAGGCGCTGCGCGTCGTACTGACGCCCCCGCTCGATCAGGTCGTCAGGCACGCGCCAGACGCCTTCGGCGAGACGCTCCACGATGCCGGCCCGGCGCAGAGCTTCGAGCCGCCGCACATGCGCGGCCACCACCTCGCGCGAGTCGTGGCCGGGTGTGGTCTGTCCCTGCGCGACCGCCAGATGATGATTAGCGCGGTACACACCATCGACGGCCAGCGCGGTGATGTTGCGGTCGGCGGCGCGCACGTCGGCTGAGCCTTTGACTTCCACCACGGCACCGGTCGGGTACTGCTCCAGCTCCGAGCGCGGCGGTAGCGCGACGTAGTGCGCCCTCCCGTCCGTGCCATCGACGATCAGATAGCCCTTGTCATATAACTCGTTGGCCAGTCCCTTGCCAACGACGCGGCCGACGATGGTGCGGCCATCCTCTCCGGGCTTGAAGACGGCCAACTCGCGCTGCTGGCCGCTCATGGCCCGTTGCATGGTGCGGATAATGTCGCCGCGCTCGCCCATTGCCCGCAACGTGGTTTCGGCGTCGGCGTGGATGGCCCAGGTGCCGGGTTGCTGTTCAGTCGCCAGCCCCATGCGTTGCAAGTGTTGCAGGCGGCCAATCAGCATTTGCCGCTGGCGCTGCAACCGGGGTTCGGCCAGCCTCTCCGGCAGCACCAAGCCGTCCACGGCCTCGCGCTGCAAGGCGCGATCCAGCCCCGTCCACCGCTCTTGATCGACTTCGCGCTGCCTGGCGTGCTGCATCTCCAACTCGGTGCGCGGCCCCAGCCATTCGGTCGCCAGTTCCGATGCCCGGCGGCGCATCCCTTCGGCGATGTAGTCGCGGGAAATGATGAGGTCTTTGCCGGTCTCGTCCTTGCCGCGCAGGACAACGTGCGTGTGCGGGTTATCGGTGTTCCAGTGATCGACGGCGATCCATTCCAGGCGGGTGCCCAGGTCGGCCTCCATGCGCGCCATCAGGTGCCGGGTGTAGGTACGCAGGTCATCGAGCTCTTCGGCATCCTCCGGCGAGACGATGAACCGGAACTGGTGGCGGTCGTCGGCGCCGCGCTCCTTAAACGCATCGAGGTCGGCATCGTCGGTCGTCGGCCCGTAGGCATGGCCCGGCCCGCCCTGACGATCGACGCCTTCGCGCTTGATGTAGCGCAGGTGCGCAGCGGTCGAGCGTGGCCCGGCCTGTTTCAGATTCACCAGCCGGGCCTTGATCGTCACGCGCCGGGCATTCGCTCCAAGTCCACGGCCAGCAAAGCGCGCCGCGACATGGCCGCGCCCCAGCCGGGAACCGGGGCGCCGGCCAACCTTGCCAGTCGTCTTGCCGAGCTTGGCTCCGGCCTTGTTGGCCTGCCGCAGCACCTTGTTGACGAAGGCATCGCCGCGCTGCCTGGGTGCACCGGGGCGAACGCGGAAATGGTCGCTGTCGTTCTGATCCTTGCGCTGGCTCATGACGCAGCTCCATCCAAGGCCGGCGCAGTCCAGCGAACGAAGCACGCGCTTTCGCAAACGCCGATGCGGCGTTGCGCACCTTCGCGGCACGCTGCCGCCCCGTGGCGCGTGCCGCGCTCCCCCCATGTGCAGACAAGGTTTCCAAGCGGCGATGTGCCGCGACCTTTTATCTTGCATTCCGCCTTTGCCCTGCGCTGTGGCTCCGGGCATCGGCGGCCCGGCGAGGCAGTGCTGCTTGCAGCCCGCGCGCCGGGGAACGCGGCCACGGCCATCGGCCGGGCGCGTTCAAGGCAAGATGCCTGCACGGGGGAAAGCGTCGCCGAATGTTGCGTGGCGTGCGGCGCGGATGCACTCGCAGGACACGGCGGCGACCAGCGGGAGAACACGCCGGATGGCACGATGAAGTGCAGCGAATCGGCGGTCTTCATCGGTGTGTCTCCAGCCAGACCGGATGCGCGACACCGATCACGGTGGATGCGCTGACCGGGCCGAAATACCGGCTGTCGAACGACGCCGGATTGGTCAAGCTCAACAGGAACAGTTCGCCCGGTTCGAGGCGGCGGCACTGCTGCCACGATGGTAGCGGCCGGCCCACCCGGTCGGCACGCAGGACGGTTGCCACGGGCACGCCATCGATGCGGACGATAGCGCCGACGATGCACACCTCCTGCGGCGCAATCGCACCCACGCGCTTGAGCAGCGGCACGCGCACCGGCAGGTAGCCGCGTTGCGCTGCGAGCGTACCGACCTTGGCTGGCAGCGGCACCAGCACGATGCTGTCCACGGACAACGCACGTGGCAGCAAGGCGGTGCGCGTGTCGAACGGTGTGATGCGATACCAGCCGATCGCCACGCTGTCGGATGGGTTGTAGGTCAGGCGCGGCAGCGGCGACATGAAGGACGTCCAGGCCAGCGCAACGAAGGCTACAGCGGCCAGTGTCGCCACGACGATCCGAGCGCGCCTGCGCGAGTGAGGACGCAATGAAACCGTAGGTGTGGAAACGGTCGTCATGGCAGCGCCCTCCCGGCCAGCCAGGCGGCGTGCCGCTCGGCGGTGTATGTCGGTAGCGGCAAACGTGCAGCGAGTCGGTTGCCGAGCGCGCGCCAATACGCGGGCGACACGTCGGCGGGCGCGATTTTCTGAGCCTCGATGGTGTCGAGCTGCACCAATACGGCGCGCACGGCGGGTTCGCCTTCGGCGTGCAGCAGCAGGCGCGCGCCTGGCTGCACGCCAGGGATGCGCTGCATCGCGTCCAGCGGCGTGCAGGCTTGCATGACCATGAGCTGCCAGCGGATCGTGCCGTAGCCGTTGGCCTGCCAGTGGATGCGGCAGAACATCGCACGAGGCAGGAACACCGCAACGCGACGCCAGCGGTCGAGCCGGACGGTGCGCGCCGGCTCGCCGAAGCGCAGATATACGTCGATGCGCTGCTCGATGTAGGCGAGCGAAACGCGCGTCAGCGATGCGACGCCGGCTTGGCCGGCGAGCACCGCGAGCGATGGCCGCGGCGCAGCCGTGGCCGCCGAAGGTCGTGCGTTCATGGCATGTTCTCCGGAAATTCTCGTTCCAGCAGTGCGCGCAGCAGTTCGGCGACGGTCACGCCTTGCGTGAAGGCCGACACCTTGATGCGAGCGCGCATCGCGGTCGTGATGTCGAGGGTTAGGCGTGCGGTGTAGAGGTCGCCTTTCTGGATGCCGTCGGCGTCGCCCTGGCGAACCCACGCTTCTGCGTGGGGATTCGCGGGCGGACGCGCGCCGATACCGATGCGCTTGCTGCGTGTGCCGCTCATGTCGGCCACCGAAACAGCTCGTCGGTCAGCGCGGCGATTTCGCGGGCGGCGGCGCTGTCGGGTGCCGTCTCGCGTGCGAGCCGGCCACCGGCCACGCTGTCGGCGAACACGATGCGCTGATGCACTTCCGCACGCAGCGCCGGCAGTGGTTGTTCGGCGAGCGCGCTTCGCGCCTCACGGCCGATGATGGTGGTGCTGACGCGCCGGTTGACGACGAAGGCCGCGCGCAGTGCAGGCTGGAACACCTGCGCCTCTCGAATCAACGCCACCATCTCGGACGAGGCCCATAAGTCGTAGGGGCTGGGCTGCACCGGAATCAGCACGCGCTCTGCCGCCAACAGCGCGGACCGCGCCAAGGCGGCGATGCGCGGCGGCCCGTCGATGACGACATGATCGGCGCGACGGGCCAGCTCCGGCGCCTCCTGGTGCAACGTCTCGCGATCAAGGCCCACAGCGCTGAACAGCCGTGGCAAGCCTTGCTGGCTTCTGCGCTGTGTCCAGTCCAAGGCCGAGCCTTGCGGGTCGGCATCCAGCAGGATGACCGACTGCCCGCGCATCGCCAGTTCGCCGGCAACGTGCGTGGCAAGCGTGGTCTTGCCGACGCCACCTTTCTGGTTGAGGAAGGCAACGATCATCGCGCGTCCCTCCGGGTTGAAGGGACGACATGCGCGTGCCGTTCGGCGGTTGTCCACCGATGCGGTGCGCTTCTACTACCAGTTAGAGTTTTTAAGTTAGGTAAGTTAGAGAACGCCGAAACCCGCGCCGTTATTGGCGTTGCGGCGATTTCGCACGCCTGATAGCACGATAGGGACACGCCTAATAGCACGATACCCGGCACGCCTGATAGCACGAGCCCGTCCACACGTTTTCCCGCAGTTATCCCCGTGCCGTGGGCGGCACGGGCCTGAAGGTCAGCAACTCGGTTCCGTCGTCCGGCATTCGCTCGATGCCGAGCACGTAGCCGGGCAGCGACTGCCGCACGACCAGCGCGCGCAGGTCGCAGGCAAAGTCGTAGGGCCTTGCCGTGCTGCCCGACTTCTTGTGCAGGTGCCGGAAGTCGAATTGCCAACCACCCGGCTGCTTGCCGCCATGCTTGCGCACCAGCCGATACAGCCACCGCTCGATGCCTCCGGTGAGCCGGAAATACGCCGGGTCGATGGTCAACACCAGGGCGGCGTCGAGCACGCCGGCATAGAACCAGTCCGGCAAGATCAGCTCGATGCCCAGCGGCGTGCCGCGGGCGTCGGCCAGTTCCTTCCACTCGTTGATCCACGAGAAGCGGTGCAGCCGCCGCCCTGTCGTCTCGCGAATGGAAGTCGCCACCGTGGTCGATTGCAGCCGGTCGAGCGCGGCCTTGAGGCGCTGGTAATCGCGCAGCGACACACCGCGCCCGATGAAGCGCAGGATCTCGTAGGGCGTGGCGCGCATCAGGCGCGACGGCCGCAGGCCCGCGTCGCGCGCTTCCACAATCTGCGAGGCCGCCCATATCAGCACGTCGGCATCCCAAATGGTCGCGATGCCGTGCTCCTGTGTGCCCTCCACACGGATCGTCACGTTCCCACTGCGGAAGTCGATTGGCGCGGTGCGCCGCGACTTCGCCAGCGAGAAAAACGGGTATGCCATCAAGTCCTGTGCATCGCGCGGCACCATGTCGCCCGGCAAGGCGCGGAACAAGTCGAGCTGTTCCCGCTCCGGCGATGGGCTGGACATGGGGACGGCCACCGACGAGCCAACGATCAGCGCGCACGGCTGTCGGCCGAATGGTGTTCGGCGTATTCGGGATCGGACGTGGTTTCGTAGCTGCGCTGGTCGGCCCAGGCATCGAGGTCGGCCACTGCGTACATGACGCGACGGCCGAACTTGCGAAACTTTGGCCCATTGCCGATGACGCGCTGCTTTTCGAGCGTGCGCGGCGACAGCCGCAGGTATTCGGCGGCTTCGTCATTTGTCAGGTAGCGTTGGGGTTGTGCAGGCGTGGCGACGGGTGCAACGGCAGGCCGCAAGGGAGCGGGACGCATCGGATGAACCTCCATCTGGCAAGAACGCCGGCAGCACGAGCGCAGCCGGATGGAGTCAGTCTCAAGATAGCGATGCGTTGCGCAGAGGGTCGTTTTGCAGTGCAGGTAAAACGACCCTCTGCAGGTCAATCGATCTGTGCAAGGCGGCGATAGCCGCCGCGCATCAGCGATTGGCCGCGCCGCACGAGGCGGCGCACGCGCGAGCGCAGGCCGCCGTCGGCGTACCACCCGGTGGCGACGGTCTCAGCACCGAACAGCCCTTCGGCGGTTTCGCGCAAGGATGCGCCCGCGAGGGTCGCGTCGAGGGCCTGCAAGGTGTGCAGTTCCAGCAGCGCGGCCGGCGCAGGCCGGGAACGGGCCGCCGCCGCAGGTGCGACTCCATTTGCCGTCGCCAGCTTGTCCAGCTCGGCCGTGATCGTGCGGTAGCTTGCGCAAGGTGAGGCGCACGCGCGAACGGCATAGAGGTAGGCCATGCCATCGGCCAAGCCCGGTGCTAGCGCGAGCCGCATGCAGCAGCCCGGCCAGCGCGACACCAGGACCAGGCGCTTGCCATCGTGGGTCAGGTGCTTATGGCCAGGAATACGCCAGAAGTCGAACCATGCCGCATCGGATGGCGGGTCGGCATCCGGATAGAGTTGGAGCACGCCATCATGGTCGGGAAACCAAGTCGGATGTGCGTCGCGCGCATCGAGTGCCGGGTCTTCCAGCAGGCGCAGGCCCCAAGCCTGCGCCTGCTGCGGTTGCCCGTGACGGCGAAGCCAATCACGTCGGTAGTCGGGGTGGCGACGCAGGTACTCCCATGCCAGCGCGGGGCTGTCCAGGTGCAGCACGTACAGGTACGCAGCGGTGGGATACCAGGCATCGGTGCTTCGATCAGCCATGACGCGACCTCCTGTTCAACAGGAACGTCGCCAGGGACATTCAACACGAGAGCTGCAGCAATCAAAACGCCATCAACGAAGCGCAAGCTCAAAGTGCAGTACGGGGTGTCAAGATCGATCAGCTCCGAAGCTTTACATGGAACGTCCAGTGCGACGGCTGCGCAGGGGAAACCGCACGCAGTACAGGACACCCTGCCGCAAGCCGCGCTGCGCTTCATGTCTCTTTCGATCAGGCTCGCATCGGATTCGTGCAAGAGTGCCGATCCAGACCGAAGCCGTCTGGAACTAGACCGAGAAAGACATAATTCGCCCGGGTCAGTCTGGGATGGAGCCGTCGCGCTGCGCGAGCAGGAGGTACTCCGATAACGGCCTTGTGGCGTGGAAATACAGGTCGCGCAGGATGGGCCACTGTCGCGGCCCGACGATGCCGGCCAAGTCGGACAGCTTGACCGTTCCCAGTACCGGCATCCCGATGCCGAGGTCAATCAATCCCCAGGCAGTATCGCCATCGGCCGGATCGAGCGCGGCCAACAGCCAGGTCGCGTGCGCGTCGAGCGTGAACAGTCGCACGACCGGCAGCGGGTCAATGTCTTGGCCGGCGGCACGTGCCACACCGTTGGCAAGCAATTGCGCACGTTGGTCGGCGGTGGTCAGCAGTGCGGCCATGGTCAGGAACCCCGCAAAGCCGAGAATGCACGGAAACGCTTTTCCGTCAAAGCACGCAACTGCCAAGCAGCATCCGTGCTTTCGTGTTCAAGCACGGATGCGCAAGCCACCGAATCCGCACAAGCACAAGAACGCAGAGGCGGAATTGGAAGGGTCAGGAAAGGCACGGATACGGCTCCCCGATTCTGTCGAAATCCGTCGATGCGGATTTCCGTAAAGGCACGAATACGGAAATCTGCAGCAGCATATGCGCACTATAGTTTGTAGCCCTATAGTGCGCAATCAGTTGTCATCTTGGTTTTCTAGGGGAAACCATCGGTGGCAGCGAAGCACTCATTGGCAACGGCGATACGGACGGTCAGGAAAGCGCGCGGCTTGAGCCAGGAAGCGTTCTCCGACGTGTCGAGCCGTACCTATCTGAGCTTGCTGGAGCGCGACCTGAAAAGCCCGACCATGCACAAGCTGACCGAGTTGTGTGAGGTCATGGAAGTGCATCCGCTGACGCTGCTGACTTTGGCTTACGCTGGCGACAGCAAGCGGAACGTCGACCAGCTATGGGCGCAGGTTCGACAAGAGCTGCAAGAGATCTCTGACGACGACGAAAGCTGACCGTTGGTTTTGCCAGCCGCAATCAACAATAAACAAGGTCTAGCATGTACAACCTACTTGTCACGGCGGCCCAGGGCGCGTGGGATTTGCCTGCGTATGAATTTGACCGAACCAGGTTCCTCGAATACACGGCGGACAGCGTCAAAGCGCGCTTCGCCAAGCTGGATGCCCAGGCCCAGGAAGAGTTGAAGTCCCTGCCAACCCTTTTCACATACGAGGGTGACGACGAGCCTGTACGTGTCGGGTATATCCGAAGAATTCGCGAGCGCGGGCGAAGCGTTCTCGTTGAGTATGAATTCGACGAGAACGTTCCTGCTTTCGACTTCTCCAGCTTGAAGCCATTGGAGGTCAAGCTGGATATCCAAGGGTGGGAGATGTCCCGCACACACTGGGCCGTGAAAGACGAAGACCTCTTCGAACTGCTGGCTTCGGTGGGCCTTGTTGACGCAAGCTACGTCGGCGAAGGACGCCCCACCGGTCGCGTCGAAGAAATGCGATTCCGGGTTGCATTGTCGTTCCCAGGAGAAAAGCGCGAATACGTTGCTGCCGTGGCGACGGAAGTCAAGAAGAGACTGGGGCGTGATGCGATTTTCTACGACAAGGACTTCACCGCCCAACTGGCACGTCCGAACCTCGATACGTTGTTACAGCGCATCTATCTCAGCAATTCCGACTTGGTCGTCGTCTTCCTTTGTGCAGAATACGAGCGTAAGGAGTGGTGTGGCCTGGAATGGCGGGGCCATCCGCAACATCATCAAGAACAAAAATGATCATGCGATCATGTTCATGCGCTTCGACCGCGCAGATGTGAGCGGCGCTTTCTCGATCGACGGCTACGTGGACCTTGATGAATACACGCCGCTGGAAGCCGCGCGGATGATCGTCGAGCGCGTCCGATTGAATGACCTGCCACCTGCGGCAGGCTGATTTCCCGCGACCCGCCGGAAGGCGCTCCCGCCGCAACGGGCGGGGCGCGATGGCTGAGATTAGTCCGCCTGCTGCTGCGGCTTGCTGCGCGACCAGATCAGGTCGTGCGTGCCGTCCTCGTTCTCGATCAGGCGGGCATAGACCGTTGCCGGGAACGAAGGATCGTCGAGGGTCACGGACACGTAAGGCCGTTCGGCCTTGCTGACTTTCTTCCACGCCGCCCCGATGTCGTGGCTCGCCGCCTGCACGCGGAAGTCGGGGGCGTTCTCGTTGTCGCCCTTGTCGTTAGGAACCAGCTTGACCTTGACGTTGAGCGTCAGGGTGCGGAGCGTGCCGGTGAAGCCGTCTTTCTCTGCGGTGAAGGTGCCGATGTTAGCCATGATGTTTCTCCTTTCGGGTTGAACGAGGTCGCGCCCATCGCGTCCTTGTTGTGAACCGGCCGGCGGGGGCTGGGCTGGCGGCACCGCGCAGCGGGCGCAACACCGTGAAGCACCTGGAAGCGAAAAGAATTTGCTGCGCGAGGAAGCCGCCGAACGCAGTGAGAAGGCGGGGAAATTGTTTTCGCTGGAAGGTTGCAGCCATGAAGCCCAAGGCGTAGCCGTGCCCTCGCCACGATTCACGACAAGCCAAGGACGCAGGGGCCACCCGCTCTCAAAAGAAGACATGGCCGACCTCGGCATCCCCACATGATGGCTGCATAGGCTCGCGCCCTGCCGCGGGCAAGGCCAACCACCAACGACAAGGCGAGAACGCCCCTGCCGCAGCTTGCGGCCTCATGCGTGAAGCGTGGCGTGGAAGCTCCATAGGCAAGGCCGGGCGGCGTGTCGGTGAACCGTCCTTCGTGACGTGGAAGCGACGAACCGCCAGCGTCGAGGACGGCATGCTTTCGCACAACCTGCCGCAGCAAGCCGGAGCGTAGTCCCGCACAAGCCCCGCCCATTGTGGCGGGGCGCCATCCAAATCTTGCCCGCGCCAGCGGACACCGATTCGCCGTACCGCGTGCAAGGCACTTGCACGCCCGCCCCGTCGCCGCCTGACCAAAGGCGGCGACGGGGCGATTTTGCTGTGGACGTTGAAACCGGGCGCGGCTACTGCCGCGCCCGGGTTTTGAGAACAGCCCCGGCGCGGTGCGCCGGGGCTATGGGACTACCTCACGCGGCCAGCGCGTGCGCTTCTGCTTCGCCGGCGACATCTTCCGGCGTATCCGTTTCGTCCGACGACGGTGCGCCTTCCGGCTCGGTGTCGTGATCGATGTGGAAAACGGCAGGCATCCAGCCGGTGCCGTCCGCCAGCCGTTCGGCTTCGCTGGCAATGTCGCTTTTCTTCAACTTCGACAGTCGGGTAACGTGCGCTGGGGCGTATTGGCTGACGGCTTCCAGAATCGCAGGCTTGGCGATGTGGCGGAAATAGCCTTCGGCGGTCGGCTTCCACCATGTGGCCATGTCCAAGCCGACAGCCTGCGCCAGTTCTGCGCCGGGCTGGCACTGCGCGGCGCGCGGTGTCACCACATCCACGGTGGACGCCACGCACACGGCCAGCAAGCGCACCAGTTCATCTTGCGGCTTCGCCTGCAACGCGGCAAACAGTTCGGCACTGTTCTCCGGCAACGCTTCGCCTGCGACTTGCTGCAACTCGCGCAGCGCCACGACGGCAGGCGATTCCGATAGGTCCGGGGCCATGCCTTCCAGCCGGTCTTGCACTTTCAGGGTCACGCCGAGCGGCAAGCCGTCGCGGTGGTATCCATCCTGCAAGGCGGCCTGCACCATGCCATGCACCAGCGCGGCGAGCGCGACGTGCGGATGCTGCGCGACTTCGATTTGCAGCGCCGCCGTGCGATGCGCGCTCAATCGCTGCGCCAGCCGGTCGGACAGGCTCGCGGTCTTGGCGGCTTCGTCGGCGTGGTCGCTTTCCTCGTCATTCGCGCCGCCGCCCGCGCTGAACCCCTGCCGCAGCTTTGCCAGCGTCCGCAGCGCCTTCGCCTCGGCCTCGCGCAGCAGGCCGCGATGAATCACGGACTCGCCGTTGGTGTCGAGCGTGACGATGGCACCGGCCACGGTGCGCACGTCCGGAGCGTAGTCGCGCAAACCTTCTTCGATGGCTTGCAATTCCCCGGCCACCTGCTCGCGCCGTTCCTCCAGCGTTGCGGTCTTGTCCTCGTCCTCCGTGTCGTAAGCATCTTCCAGTTCGGCGTCGATCTTTTCGAGACGGTTTTCCAGCGAGGCGATGCGGCGGGCTTCGCGGGCGGTCGGCTCACGGCGTTGGCGCTGAGCGTTCTGGAACGTCTGCCGGTCGGCATGGCTCAACTGCGTTACGGCTTCGACCCACGCCCAGCCCTCGGCACGCACGGCCTCGGCCTGCGCATCCAGCTTGCCGCGCACCAGCGTTTCCAGCAGTGCTGCGTCGGTCAGGTAGGTTCCGGCATCGCCTTCCGCGAACAGGTCGCGGCGGATGCCGCCGCCTGCCTTTGTGTACGCGTCGAGCCCGACGAAACGCACCAGCGGATGCGTGGCGGTGATTTCACGCTCGGTCAGGCGCTCGCGCAATGCGGATGGGCCGCGCTGCCATTCCGGCGCACCGTAGAAAGCAGCTTCCTGCGCAGCGTGGTCGTCAGTAATGGTCAAGGCCATCAACTGTTCCAGCGTGGCGACTCCGCCGCGATAGTCGGTCAGCAGGCGCGGCGAGACGTTCGCCAGCTTCAAGCGGCGCTGCACCACCAGCGGTGACACGCCGAAGTCCGCTGCAATGTCCTCGATGGGACGGCCTTCCTTGACCAGTGCGGCAAACGCCGCGAACTGGTCGGCGGGGTGCATGGCCTCGCGCTGCACGTTCTCGGCGAGACTCACGGTACGGGCGGACGCATCGGCCACCAGCAGGCACGGGACTTCGTAATCGGCGGCAATGCGCTTCTTCTTCGCCAACAGCTTCAACGCGGTCAGGCGACGGTCGCCCGCGACGACTTCGTACTGCTCACCATCGACGGCGAGGATAACGATGAGGTTTTGCAGCAGGCCGACGCGGGCAATGCTCGCGGCCAGTTCGGGAATGGACTGGCGCGGGGTCGTGCGAACGTTGCGCTTGGAACGACGCGGCAACAACTGCGACAGCGGAACCAAGATGAGGTTCTTGGTCGGGTCGGCCACTTCCAGCGGCGCGGCAGCTTCGAGGGCGATGGTTTCGGTTTTGGTTACGGCGTTCATGGTGATACTGACTGGTGCATCAAATAGTGCCTCTTCTCAGGCTGCGTACCGGACATGTTTTTCTTTAAAGAGGTTGCGAATCATGTGAGGCTCCTTCTGTCGGCGATGCAGGTGTCGCCGGATCGCGCCGATCAGTTCCGCCTTGGTCGCCGGTCGGCTTTTGCCGAGCGCGTTGGTTTTGACGTCCTGGTTGAGCAGCTCGTCAGGATTGAGCTCGGGGCAATACCCCGGCAACCGGATCAGGCGCAGATGTGCAGCGTTATCGGCGACGTACCGCTTGACTGCTTTGGACCGGTGCACAGGATGCCCATCGACGATCAGGTAGATCATGCGCGTGGCCTGCTTGAGCAGGCGTTTCAGGAAATCGATGAAGGTCGCGTTTTTGAACGTCCCTTCGAAGACCATAAAGCTCAGTTCTCCACGATTCGTGATCGCAGAAATCATGTTGCAGCCGAAGCGCTTTCCGGTCGCCCTGACGACCGGCGTTTCGCCCTTCAGGGCAAAGCTGGTACCGCTCACGTGGTCGCTGCGCAAGCCCATTTCGTCGCCCCAATAGATGGTTGCCCCTTCCTGCTTCGCCTCTTTCGCAATGCCCGGATAGTCCTCGTTCAGCCAGCGCTCGATTTCCTCGTCCTTTCTCTCGTACGCGCGTCGAACAGGTTTCTGGGCGGTCATGCCCCATGCCTTGAGGTATCGGCCCGCCGTCCACTTCGACACTTTCACGCCGCACTCGCGCTCAATCAGCTTTGCCACCGATTCGCGGGTCCACAGGTAGAACGGCAGCGCAAGCTGGTCGGGCATGCGCTCGATGATAAGCTTGCGCATTTTCACGGCTTGTGGATGAGTCAGGTGGCCGCTTCCGTGCCGACGGCCACGCTTGCCGGACCTCAGTGCCCTCAAGCCACCCTCTCGTGCCAACTTCATCCAGTTGCCCACCGCACGCAGGCTAACGCCATACGTTCGAGCCGCTTCCACTCGCGTCATGCCGCTACGCACCGCTTGCACCACCATCTTCCTCAGGTGCGCCTGCGTTGCCTCGCCCAGCTTCCTTGCATCAGTTTGCGTATTCATACCTCTCTAACGCACAGGGCAGTATTTGGTGCACCGGTCAGTAACTCCATTCGTGAGCGGAACAACAGCGGAAGGAATGGAGGGGCCGAGATATTGAAAGCCCCTCCGCGTGGGGTTCATGCTTTCAACTGGCGCAGGCCATCGGCCAGCAACCAGAGGGCGCGATTCAGGCGGATGCCGTTGTCGATGCCCTGCACCGGGCGGGTGGTCTGGCGACGACCATTCGCGGCGCGGGCGGAAAGACCGCCTTTGATGAGGTTTTCCTGCGTGCGGTTGAACACGCTCCACAAGTCGCGGCGGTCGTCGTCGTGACGGCGCGGCATCAGGATTTGTGATTCCGTGATCGGCGCGGGCGTGGCCTCGTCGTACTTCAACGCCAGCGCGGCACGGGCGAACACTTCCGATTCCCCGGCGTCCAGCGTGATGGCCTGCATCGCATCGCGGGATGCCCGCGCCCGGTCGAAGCCGTGCAGGACTTCGTAAGCGCCTTCGATGACTTGCACCGCTACATTGCCCTTGTGCGGTACACGCACGTCCCCCACGGTGTCGCCGCAAACAAGGCCGTTGCTGCATACGAACCGGAACATGCCGGCCAGCATCTGATAGCTGCTCGTGCCGTCGTGCGAATTCAGCAGGATGATTTCGTTGGCTTCGCGGCCGTTGATCTGGCTGGCGTGACGCAGCCGGATCATGTGCTTGGTGTACTCGCGGCGGTCGTCGTTGCGCACACGGGTCTGGCACACCATGAAAGGCTCGAAGCCCTCCCCGCGCAGCTCTTGCAGCACGGTCGCGGTGGGGATGTAGCTGTACCGTTCCGAGCGGCTTTGGTGCGGCGCGTCCGCGAAGATGGACGGCGCTACGGCGCGGATTTGATCATCCGACAAGGGACGTTCCGAACGCAGCACCGGCGAACGGAAAGCGAAGCGGGATGCGAGTTGCATGGTCGTTCTCCTGACAAGGGTTGGCTGTCGAAAAACCACCACCGGATTCCTAGATTCGGAGCCCGCCTTTCGGCTTTTCCGGTGGGGTCGGCGCGGAGACCTGGGCCGGCCTCGTTGCCACCGTCTTTCCTGAGTTCATCGCCCGCGACGGTCAGGAGCGCGCGGACGGGTGCCGTCAAGGAAACAAGCGCAGGGTTGGTGCGGCCCGCAGGCGCAGCCGAGGACACGGCCCGGCGCGCCTTGACGGCGCACAGCCGCGGGCTACAGTCGCGGACAAGGTGAACCGCCCCGGGTTTTCCGGAGACTCCACTTCTTGAGAAAATGGAGCTATGGAAAACACGAAGAAGAAATCCCCAAGATACTCGCCGGAAGTGCGTGAGCGGGCTGTGCGAATGGTGCTGGAACATCAAGGCGACCGGGAATCGCAATGGAAAGTGATCGCGTCGATTGCGGCGAAGTTTGGCTGCTCGGGCGAGACGCTGCGTAGCTGGGTGCGCAAGGAGGAGCGGGATCGGGGTTTGCGCCCGGGCACGAGTACGCAGGAGCAGGATCGGCTCAAGGAACTGGAGCGGGAAGTACGTGAGCTTCGGCAGGTCAATGAAATCCTGCGCAAGGCGTCAGCGTATTTCGCACAGGCGGAGCTCGACCGCCGACCGAAGTGATGATCACGTTCATCGATGATCACCGGCACGTCTACGGGGTCGAGCCGATCTGCAGGGTGCTGCCAATCGCACCGTCGACGTACTACACCCATGTGGCTCGCCGCGCCAATCCTGACCTGGTGCCGCCGCGGGCCCAGCGTGACAGGATGCTCAAGGATGAGATCCGGCGCGCGTGGGAAGAAAACTTCCAGGTCTATGGCGCAGACAAGGTCTGGACGCAATTGAAGCGCGAAGGCATTGTCGTGGCGCGCTGCACGGTCGAGCGGCTGATGAAGCAGATGGGCCTGCGCGGCGTGGTGCGGGGCAAGACGGTACGTACGACAGTGAGCGATGGTTCGACGCCGTGCCCGAAGGATCTGGTGAAGCGGCAATTCACGGCCGAACGGCCCAATGCGCTGTGGGTTTCAGATTTTACCTATGTATCGAGCTGGCAGGGCTTCGTCTATGTCGCGTTCATCATCGACGTGTTCGCCCGACGCATTGTCGGCTGGCGCGTGTCGAGCTCGGCGCGCACGGACTTCGTTCTGGACGCACTGGAGCAGGCCTTGTACGAACGACAGCCGGCGCAGCAGGACGGGCTGATCCATCACAGCGACCGCGGCGTGCAATACGTATCGATCCGCTATACGGATCGGCTGGTCGAGGCGGGCATCGAGCCGTCGGTGGGCAGCGTGGGCGACTCCTACGATAACGCACTGGCTGAAACGATCAACGGCTTGTACAAGGCAGAGGTCATCCATCGCCTCGGACCGTGGCGCAATCTGCAGGCCGTTGAAATGGCGACGCTCGAATGGGTGGACTGGTTCAACAATCGTCGGCTCTTCGGCCCCATCGGCAACATTCCACCCGCGCAGGCCGAAGCCGCTTATTATGCAAATCTCGCTGGGTCTGCCGCCGTGGCATGACTCAAGCAAAATAGTCTCCGGGAAACCCGGGGCGGTTCAAAGGCTTCGGCTTGTTGATGGAGAGAGGCTGCATCGTCGTCGCGCCTGACGGGCGGCTCCAAACTGTCCCCGACAAGGTTCGGAAAACAATAACGGGAACCGACGAAACCAAATCCTGCCAGCGCGTGGCACGCATCGTCGGGAAGGAGTTCGCCCGCATCGCTGATCGAGTGACCGTATATACGACTTTCGGAATTCGCCCATGAAGATCAAGTCCATCCACATCTACAGCCATGACGGGCAACGCCGGGACCTGCAATTCCGGGTGGACGGCCTCAACGTCATCACCGGGCGGTCTTCCACCGGCAAATCTGCGCTTTCCGAGATCGTCGAATATTGTATGGGGCGGTCCTCATTCAATGTCCCGGAGGGCATTATTCGCGACAAGGTGGCGTGGTTCGCCGTCATCTACCAGTTCGACCACGAGCAGGTACTAGTCGCCAAGCCCACGCCGCCCGAAGGCGGAGCAAGCTGCAGCACAGCGATGTTGCGTCGGGGTACTGAATTGCAGGCCCCATCGTTCGAAGAATTGGCCGTCAATTCGGATGACGATGCCGTTGTTACTTTGCTCTCACGCCTGCTCGGAATTCCCGAGAACCGCACCGATGTCCCTCTGGAACACAGCAGAGACAGTTACGACGCCAACGTCAAGCACACGTTTTATTACCTGTTCCAGAAGCAAGGGCTGGTCGCAAACAAGGACCAGCTCCTCTATCGCCAGAACGAGCAGTTTCAGCCGCAGGCGATCCGTGACACGCTACCGATCTTGCTCGGGGTCTCTTCCCATGATCGGTATGAACTCGAATCCAAGCTGCGCATCGCACAGCGGGATCTGAGGCTCAATGCAAAATTATTGGAACAGGCGCGGGATGCCATCGACACGTCGCACGAGAAGGCGATTGGTCTTTACTCCGAGGCCAAAGCCGTTGGCGTAATCGGCGACACAAACGCCGACACCACCGCGAACGGGATCATCGAAATCCTGCGATCCGCGCTCGGTTGGAAACCCGAGAAGATTCCCGAAGACGACGGGAGCAGGATTTCTCGTCTCGAAGAAGAACTGGGCCAATTGCGCAAGGATCGTCGGGAAGCACAGGCGAAGATTGACGCCGCTCGCCAATTTTCCAAACGCGCCGGCGGCTATGAGAGCGAGGCCACCGAGCAGTTGGACCGACTATCTTCGATCAAGGCACTGCCGAAGAACCCGGATACCGGCGAATGGCAGTGGCCGTTCAGTGCACAAAACCTGGCGATGGAATCGCCGGTCGCCACGGTCCTACTCGACGAACTGGCATCGCTCGATGCCGAGCTACGCATTGCCACCGGGCAACGCCCCAAGCTCGACGCCTACCTGACCGAACTAAATGTCAAGGCGCAAGAGATCGCTGGTGCCATCAAAGAGAAGGAAGCCGAACTTTCCGCAGCGATAGCGGCAAATGACGTCATCGCTCAGATGGGCACTCGCAACAATGCGGCCGCACGTGTCGTCGGTCGCATCAGCCTATTCCTGGAAAACCTCGCTCCGAACGAAGAACTTGCTAGGCTTGAGGCGGAACATCGCCGCCTCAAGCTGAAGGTTGAGGATCTGGAAAAGCGTGTTGGCGCGGACGACAGCAACGACCGGCTCAATTCGATACTAAACATCATCTCGACGCAGGTATCGCAATATATTCAGAAGTTCGAAGCCGAGTTCAGAGCCTATCCGGCGCGATTCGACCTGGCCAACATCACGATCGTCTTCGATCGCCCGGAACGCCCGGTTCCCATGAGCCGAACTGGTGGTGGCGAGAACCATCTGGCCTACCACCTCTCGGCATTGCTCGCCCTGCACTTGTTCGCCGTCAAGAACAACCGGCCGATTCCACGCTTTTTGCTGATCGATCAGCCGACCCAAGTCTATTTCCCGTCGGAGCAGGTCTACAAAGAAGCCGATGGCTCGGTCCAGAGTACAGAGGAAGCCGATGCCGACCTCAAGGCGGTCCGGCGGTTGTTCGAGTTGCTGCTCAAGTTCACACAGGAAGACGCACCTGGCTTCCAGTTGATCGTCACCGAGCACGCGAACCTTCGCGAGCAGTGGTTCCAGGACGCGTTGGTAGAACAGCCGTGGACCAAGCCGCCGGCGCTTGTACCGGAAGACTGGCCCGAGCAGTGAAACAACCAAACGGAGTAGCCGGCGTCCTAGCCGGTTACTCCTTGGCGGTATTCTGCGATGAAACTGCGATAAGCGAACGTAATCAGGTCGCGCACCAATTCGAGAAGGCCACCGACCGGGAACCCGTCGAATGGGTCACCGTGGGCCATCGCATTTCTGCGTTGCGCTAATGTCGGCCTCACCGTGCCGACTAGTTGGCCGATCGCACTACCGCCACAGCGGGCGACAACAGGTATTTGCGCGTCAGTCAAACCGTCGACCTCCACTAGATGCTTGAGCACGGCGGCAAACGTCCGCTCTCGTGTCTTGAACTTGGTCCCATAGCGATCCATTAGCGCGAGTTCCAGCGTGGTCAGAGCGACCAGCTCGCCGGCCTTGATTAAGTCGGTGTCGATCCAGCCAAGCAAATAGAGCTTCTGCGCTCGGGCGTATTTCAGGCGCACAACATCTGGAATGCGAGCGTCCATGTCTAGGCTGGCGATGAACATGCGCCATTGATCAGCGTGGTCGAACTGAATGAAGCCACCTGGATTGCCTTGCACCGGCCAAGGCATCAAGAGCGGCTCTTGCCGCGGAGGTAATTCGATACGTGGAAGACCCATAGATGGGATTTCCTCACTACGGTAATGGAACAGCCTTCTGTGTGCGATCCAGCTTGCGATGAATCAACGACACCAGGGTCAGAATGTCGAGTGCATCTTGCTCGGACATGGGCCAGTTCGTCTTGGGTGCATGGGCCAATGGATTGCGCACGGCCCCGAACAGGCCGATCAGAAGATTCGCAAAGCCTTTCTGTTCGCTTTTCTCGGACTCTGTGATGAGCGGCCCTAACACCAAGACGGGCTGCTGACCAGTAAATGCCTTGTTCACTAGGTCTGCGCCATCACCGTTCAGGCCCGACAGCGTACGAATCCGCTCAGCGACACCTTTTGTCGCCTCGAAGACGGCATGGAAGTAGTTTTCGTCGAGCAATTCGGCACGGCAGTAGCTCAACACTTCCTCATGAACCGTCCGGCCTTCCAGCGCAGCTTTGAGTCGCCCGGCGCGTGCGCGGGCCGCATCCAAGGTCGTTGCCTTGTCGGCATGGCCAACCTTGCCATCCTCGCGCACGTAGAAACCAGAGAAGGCCAGCACAACATTGAGTTCATCTCGCCGCCAAGCGAACGTTCCCGTATCGCGGGCATAGCTCACGGGATTCATCGCTCGGTTGATGAACATGATGAGGTGGTTGCCGACCTGGTGCTGGTTCTGCGCAGCCGCCAAGGCATTGAATAATCGCTTCCATTTGGTGATGCCTGGAGATACGTCAGCGACATTGATCTCCTGCAGCAAACGCTCGATTTGTGTGCCCGTGAGCCCATGCACCGTGTCCGCCAGCACTTGGCAGGCTGCTTGGAGGTGCTGGGAGTCGAAAGGGGTAATTCGCGTCGTCACCGCATGCCTCTAAGTTCCGTT
Organism: Paraburkholderia sp. JPY465; assembly: GCF_050436725.1. Lineage (NCBI taxonomy): Bacteria > Pseudomonadati > Pseudomonadota > Betaproteobacteria > Burkholderiales > Burkholderiaceae > Paraburkholderia > Paraburkholderia sp. JPY465. Next base: position 1,124,390 of record NZ_JBNDMT010000003.1, on the reverse strand, counting down.
AGGAACGCCGTGCCAATTTCCACGGCCTGCTCCGCGCCCATAGCGTCTACATCCACGCCATGCACGGCCGCATTCATGACGCGAAGGGCTTCAAGAAAGCTTTCAGTGCTGGCCGGTGCGAGGCCACGTTGATGCAACTCGCGCAGCATATTGCCAATGCCGGCGGGCGCCGCCGAAGCAAGGCCGTTGTCAGATAGGATATCCCGTAAGATCCGCTCGATCTCAATTCGCAACTTGACAACGGACATCAGCGGAAACTCGCGTGCAAATTCCTCGGCGGTTGGCAGTGCCTGCTGCAACTGCGGCGGCAGTGCTGGGGAGAGACTGTACTGGGCGACGCCCATCGGCTTGCTCGAATCGCGTAAAGCATATTCGACGATCACCTCGTTACGCCCTTTGCACAGGATGATGCCAATGGTCGGCTGATCGTCCTTGTGCCTAAGCTGATCGTCGACGGCCGAGAGGTAGAAGTTCATCTTGCCGGCAAACTCGGGCTTGAACTCTTCGATCTTCAACTCAATCACGACGAAGCAACGCAATCGCAGGTGATAGAAGAGAAGATCGAGGTAATAGTCCTGGCCGCCGACTTCAAGATGGTATTGGCTGCCAACGAAGGCAAAGCCTTTGCCAAGTTCGAGGATCAGCGCGCGCAAGTGCTCAATCAGACCACGTTCGAGATCGCGCTCCAGCATATCGGGACCAAGCGCGAGAAAGTCGAAGGTATAGGGATCTTTGAGGAGTTGCTGGGCAAGCTCGGACTGTTCAGCGGGCAACGTCCGCGAGAAGTTCGTGAGCGCGTTGCCCTGGCGCGCGAACAATTTGCTCTCTATCTGGTGGATAAGGACAGCACGGCTCCAGCCGTGTTCGATGGCCTGCTGTGCATACCATGCACGCTCCTCGGGCGCCTTGATGGAATCGAGAAGGCTGACGTTATGCCCCCAGGGCAATTGTGCAACGACCCGTTGCACAAATTCGCCATCAGGCCAGGCATCAGCGAAGGCACGCATATATTTGAGGTTCCGGGCCGAAAGGCCAGTCATTTCGGGGAATGCCTGGCCCAAATCGACGGCCAGTCGGTCGATAACCTTGGCGCCCCACCCCTCCCGCCCCTGCCGAATCAAAATGTCGCGGCCAATGCCCCAATAAAGCAGGATCAATTCGCGATTGACCGACAGGCTAGCGCGATGACGGGCCTCGGAAATCTTCCTCTTCAAGTCGCCGACGAAGGCTGCGTAGCTCTGTACTGTGATCTCGGCAGTCGATTTCGCAGTCTTGACACGACTCGATGCTGGCTTGGACGACCGTGGGCTCATGCGGCCACCTCCTTGGGTGAAGATTTTGTGCGTTTGCTTCCTGGCGGAACGTTACGACCATTTTCCTTTCGGTGCCGGTATGGGCGGTAGTTGCCCTGACTGGTACGAGTCTTGTCACCTTCCACAGTTGCGGGGACTACCGTCGCTGGTGTGGCCGGTGCTCGGCTGTCGATAGTATGTCGCCGCTGGTTCGCAACCTTGTCGGCTGCCGCCCGCATGGGATTATCCTCGGCATGCACATACGTCATGAGCATGGTGACGGTCTTGTGCGCAGTCAACGCCATTCCGACCTTGATGGGAACACCGGAATTAGCGATGTCGGTGGTCGCGCGATGGCGGATGCCATGCGTCCCGACGCCATTTCGGATTTTCGGCATAGCAATTGAGATCAAGATTGCTCCAAGTTCGCCGCACTACGCCGCAGCAAGTTGTCCCGATAGGTATTGAACCTCACCATGCCTCCATGCGCGTACTCATGGAGTCCGATGTGGAACAACTACCGCAAGCAGTATCCAGTGCGGCTGGCATCGACGCCGGCCAGCATCTTCCTGTGCCGGGCACGAAAGCCTACGAGGAGTTGCCGCAGTTCCCGAAGCGCAGCCCGCTTCCCTACCGTCGCACCATCCGCCGCCAGGAATTGCGGGGGATCGTTCCCTTGGCCGAAACGACGATCTATGAAATGGAGCGCCGCGGCGAGTTCCCGCGTCGCTTCAACCTGACGCCGCGCTGCGTCGTGTGGGACTTGGCCGAAGTGGAAGCGTGGATCGAGCAGCGCAAGCAGGCTCGTCGCGGCGGCGTCTCGAAGCCGGATGTCCACCTACGAAAAACCCGCCCTGTTCGGGCGGGTTCGAGCGAGGAATGAAGCTGGGCAGCAGCTCTCGTCCAATCAGGCCATCGCGCTCAACGCCGGCACCACCACGTTCTCCGGCATCAGCTTCGGCACGTAGGTCTGCCCGCCGCCCCAAGCATCGACCATGTTGGCCCACTCTTGCAGCATGTGGCGCCGTTGCTCCGCGTATTCGGCCTTGTTGTAGACCGAGCGCGAGGAACGCCCGTCCTCGTGCGCCAGGCACTTCTCGATCCAGTCGCGGTTGAAGCCGATTTCGTTCAATAGCGTCGAGCCGGTACGGCGCAGGTCGTGGACGGTGAACGGTTGTAGCGGCAGCCCTTTGGTCTTTGCAGCCTCCGCCACGAGCTGCGTGACCCGATTCAAAGTCGCATTGGACATGAACCGCTCGGCATCGTAACGAGAAGGAAAAACGAACCTTGAGCCGGCCGCGCAGGCGTGCAGCGTCACGAAGATGTCGAGCGCCTGGAGCGACAGATAGACCACGTGCGGGTTGCGCCCCTTCATCCGCTGCTTCGGGATCGTCCAGGTCTTGCTCTCGAAATCGACCTCATCCCACGTGGCCTGGATCAGTTCGCTCTTGCGCACCAGCGTCAGCAGAATCAAGCGCAACGCCAGCTTGATGGTCGGATAGGTCGCCACTGATTCCATCTGTTGTACAAACAGTCGGATTTCCAGTGGCGACAAGGCGCGATCCTTCGGAACGAAGGTGGCGATCGAGGCCGCGCCCACGCTGTCGGCTGGGTTGTCCACCTTTTCACCGTGGGCGATGGCGTAGACATAGACCTGCTTCACGATGTCCCGAATCTTGACCGCAGTGGCCGGCGCCCCGCGTTCCTTGACCTTGTTGCACAAGGCCCGCAGGTCTTCGGCTTGGATCTCGGTCAGCAGGCGATTCTGGAAGACCGGCAGGATGTCCCGGTCGATGATGTGCTTGCGCATGGCACGGGTGCTGTCTGCCAATCGTGCATTGGCCAACCACGTCTCCATCGCTGTGCCGAAGGTCTTGATGGCGACCACCCGGCGTTTCTCGCGCTGCTTTTCGAGCGCAGGCGAGGTGCCCTTGAGCACGGCTTTGCGCGCATCCAGGAGTAGTTCGCGCGCCATCGCCAGTGAGATGCCGCCGGGGCCGTAGCGCCCGAGAGTCAGCGTCTCACGGCGTCCGTTGAGGCGGTAGTCGTAGCGGAAGGTGACAGTACCGCTGGGCGATACCGTCACGTACATCCCGTCCCGGTCAGAAGCCTTATAAATCTTGGACTTAGGCTTCAGATTTCGTAGTGCAGCGTCAGTAAGCATCGAGGTTTCCTCCGGCTTTTGACGGCTTTACCGTCAGGCTTTACCGTCAAGGACCTGGAGACCTGCTGATGCCCGGAAAGCCGCATAAAACAAGCTTTCCCGAGAAGGCTTTTACCGTCAAAGACGGTAAAAGTCTGAATAGTGAACGAGAGTGTCTTAATCCGGCCTCGATTTTTACCGTCAGCTCTACCGCCAACTTTTTCTGCTGGCCGGCGATAGCCACCGATAGCCACCGTGACGCATTTCTTTCTAAATCAACACGTTACGGCGGTTTTTCGATAGCTGGCGATAGTCCTCGAAGGACGTAAATTCACTCCCACTCGATTGTCGCAGGCGGCTTGCCCGAGATGTCATAGACGACCCGGTTGATCCCGCGCACTTCATTGATGATTCGGTTCGACACATGCCCGAGCAGTTCGTGCGGCAGATGCGCCCAATGCGCGGTCATGAAGTCGAGCGTCTGCACCGCGCGCAGCGCGACGACGTACTCGTAGGTACGGCCGTCGCCCATCACGCCGACGCTCTTCACCGGCAGGAACACCGCGAACGCCTGGCTCGTCAGGTCGTACCACGACTTGCCGGTTTCCTTGTCGATCGTGTTGCGCAGCGTTTCGATGAAAATCGCGTCCGCGCGACGCAGCAGGTCCGCGAAATCGCGCTTCACTTCGCCGAGGATCCGCACGCCCAGACCCGGGCCCGGGAACGGGTGGCGATACACCATCGAGTGCGGCAGACCGAGCTTCACGCCCAACTCGCGCACTTCGTCCTTGAACAGTTCGCGCAGCGGTTCGAGCAACTTCAGATTCAACGTCTCCGGCAGACCGCCGACGTTGTGGTGGCTCTTGATGGTTTGCGCAGCCTTCTTGCCCTTGCCCGCCGATTCGATCACGTCCGGATAGATCGTGCCTTGTGCCAGCCACTTCGCGTCGGTCAGCTTGCCGGCCTCGGCCTGGAACACTTCGACGAACTCGGCGCCGATGATCTTGCGCTTCGCTTCCGGATCGGTCACGCCGGCGAGCTTGCCGAGGAATGCTTCGCTCGCATCGACGTGAATCACCTTCACGCCGAGGTGATCGGCGAACAATGCCATCACCTGCTCGGCTTCGTTCAGGCGCAGCAGGCCGTGATCGACGAACACACAGGTCAGTTGATCGCCGATCGCGCGATGCAGCAGCGCCGCCGCCACCGACGAATCCACGCCGCCCGACAAGCCCAGAATGACGTGCTCGTTACCGACCTGCTCGCGAATCTTCGCGACGGCTTCGTCGATGTAATGGCCCATTTCCCAATCGGCCTTCGCACCGCAGATCTGCAGTACGAAGCGCTCGAGCATCGCGCGGCCCTGCACCGTGTGGGTGACTTCCGGATGCCATTGCAGCCCGTAGAAGCGGCGCTGTTCGTCGGCCATCGCGGCGATCGGGCACGATTCCGTCGATGCCATCAGCGCGAAGCCCGGCGGCATTTCCAGCACCTTGTCGCCGTGGCTCATCCACACCTTCAGCATGCCGTGACCTTCGGACGTGGTGAAGTCGCTGATGCCTTCGAGCAGGCTCGTATGGTTGCGCGCGCGCACTTCGGCGTAGCCGAATTCGCGCAGATGGCCAATGTCGACCTTGCCGCCGAGCTGCTGCGCCATCGCCTGCATGCCGTAGCAGATGCCGAGCACCGGCACGCCGAGTTCGAACACGGCTTGCGGTACGCGCGGCGTGTCTTCCTCGGTGACCGAGCTCGGGCCGCCCGACAGAATCACGCCCTTCGGTGCGAAGTCGCGGATGAACGACGCGTCGACGTCGTACGGATGGATTTCCGAATACACGTTGGCTTCGCGAACGCGACGTGCAATCAGTTGGGTGACTTGCGAACCGAAGTCGAGAATCAGGATCTTGTCATGCATGGCAGCGGACGGAATCAGAAGTGAGCGGATACGGAATGCCGCGCACGAGGCGCGGCGATGAATTCAAAGCGGTCCACGCGGCGACGGTCTCAGCGCGGCGCGGACAGCAAACATTACGATGAAGCACAAAAGCGGGACCAACGGCGGAACTTGCCGCCTGCGATGCGCGCGAACGAAACCCGGTAGCTTCGGCAAACGGCCTGGCGCGCGGCGCTTCAGCCATGAAACGGCGGGCGCGGTGCGCTGGGTACGTCGTTGCTGGTGTCGCGCGCGGCACGTTCGGACTCGCTCAGGCCGGACTCGCTGGCAGCCGGACGAAGCGGCGCGGTAGTGGCAACGGGAGCCGCGTCAGCCGGATTCACCGGTCGCGTGACCGGCACGACGGGCTCTGGCACCGGCTCGGCCTGATAGATCGGAAAGCCCGCTGAGGCACGTGGCTCGCGCTTCTGTACGGCATCCTTTTCGGCTTCTTTCGCGGCATGCTTTTCAGCCCGGCCGTCGACCTTGCTCGACGAGGACTTGACCACGCCCCCCTTCTCGCGCCGCCGCACCACACCCGACAGCCGCACGCCGCCGAGCCCGATCACCACCAGCGCGACACCGGCCAGCGCCGCCACCATCTGCCCGAAGCCGGTCAACGACGGCGTATGCAGCCCCAGCAGCCAGACCAGCAGCAGCACGCCGATCAGCCAATGCACATGACCGACCACCTTCGCGACCGTCGAGGTCAGCGCCCCGTCGAACGACGCATGCAGCGCGAGCCATGCGAGCCCGATCAGCGCGACGCCGAACGCCTGGCCGACCAGCATCGGCTCCGTTGGCACCAGTTGCAGCGCGTCGTACAGCGAGGTCCACGGCGTCAGCACGAACAGCAGGCCTAACGCCAGCAGCACCAACGCATCGAGGATCAGTACAACGCGCAGCAGTGGCTTCATGGGCGTTTAGTCCACGTGGTAGTTGGGCGCTTCCTTGGTGATTTGCACGTCATGCACATGCGACTCGCGCAGGCCCGCGCCGGTGATCTGCACGAACTCGGCCTTCTCGTTCATTTCAGCGATGGTGCGGCAACCGCAGTAGCCCATGCTCGCACGCACGCCGCCAATCAGCTGGAACAGGATCGCGTTGACCGAACCCTTGTACGCGACGCGACCTTCGATGCCTTCCGGCACCAGCTTGTCGATGTTCGCCGAGTTGTCCTGGAAGTAGCGGTCCGCCGCGCCGTCCTTCATCGCGCCGACCGAGCCCATGCCGCGGTACGACTTGTACTGGCGGCCCTGGTACAGGAACACTTCGCCCGGCGACTCTTCGGTACCGGCGAACATGCTGCCCATCATGACCGCGCTCGCGCCGGCCGCGAGCGCCTTGCTGACGTCGCCCGAGAAGCGCACGCCGCCGTCGGCGATGACCGGCACGCCCGTGCCGTTCAACGCTTCGGACACGTTGGAGATCGCGGTGACCTGCGGCACGCCGACGCCTGCGACGATTCGCGTTGTGCAGATCGAGCCCGGGCCGATACCGACCTTGACGCCGTCCGCGCCGTATTCGACAAGCGCCCTGGCAGCCGCGGCGGTCGCGATGTTGCCGCCGATCACCTCGACGTGCGGGAAGTTCTGCTTGACCCACTTGACGCGCTCGAGCACGCCCTTGCTGTGGCCATGCGCGGTATCGACGACGATCACGTCGACGCCGGCCTGCACGAGCAGCTCGACGCGCTCTTCGTTGTCCGCGCCGACGCCGACCGCCGCGCCCGCGCGCAGCTTGCCGTGCTCGTCCTTGCATGCGTCCGGGTGCTCGGTTTGTTTGGTGATGTCTTTGACGGTCATCAGGCCGCGCAGCTCGAACGAGTCGTTGACGACCAGCACGCGCTCGAGGCGGTGGCTGTGCATCAGCGCCTTCGCTTCGGCGAGCGGCGTGCCTTCCTTGACGGTGACGAGGCGCTCGCGCGGCGTCATGATGTTGCGCACCGGCTCGTCCAGACGCTCTTCGAAGCGCAGGTCGCGGTTCGTCACGATACCGACGAGTTGCGCACCTTCGACGACCGGGAAGCCCGAAATGCCATGCTGGCGCGACAGCGCGATCACGTCGCGCACTTTCATTTGCGGCGGCACGGTGATCGGGTCGCGCACGACGCCCGACTCGAAACGCTTGACCTTCGCGACTTCACGCGCCTGCTCGGCCGGCGTGAGGTTCTTGTGGATGATGCCGACGCCGCCCATTTGCGCCATGGCGATTGCCAGACGTGCTTCGGTGACCGTGTCCATCGCGGCGGACACGAGCGGCATGTTCAGGGAGATGTTGCGGGTCAGCCGGGTCTTGAGGCTGGTGTCGCGCGGCAGAACATCGGAGAAGGCCGGGACGAGGAGCACGTCATCGAACGTGAGTGCTGTTTGGATCAGACGCATGGCAAATCCTATAGGCGCAAAAGCGAATTATACGCGATACCACCCCGGTTTTCACTGCGCGAACAGCAGCTTAGCGAATTTCAGACGATTTTTTACCGCTCCGGCACGCGCGGATTTCGCTTCGCTTTTCGCGTCGGGTTCGATCGGGTTTCGTTTGCGCGTTCGCAGGCAAACGCGGCGCCTGGCCGGCGGCCATCGGCGATCGAGCGACGCGAATGCAGGATCGAACAAGACGCCCCGTCCGCAAAACCGCTATTCTGCCGCCCATTCCAGTTTATCCAGCAGGGGCAGTCGATGCAGCGCGGTGTCATATATGGGGTCATGGCCGGAGCCTTGTGGGGCATGGTGTTTCTGGTGCCGCGCGTGCTGCCCGACTTCTCCCCGCTGCTGCTCGTCGCTGGCCGCTATTCGATGTACGGCGTCGTGTCGCTCGCCGCGGCCCTGCCGATCGCGCGCTCGCTCGCCAAACGGCTGAGCCGCGAGGACCTGATCGCGCTCGTCAAGCTCGCGCTAGCCGGCAACATCGTCTATTACCTGCTGCTGACGGCCGCCGTGCACCTGATCGGGATCGCGCCGGCCTCGCTGATCGTCGGCGTGCTGCCGGTCACGGTCACGCTGATGGGCCGGCGCGATCACGGCGCCGTGCCGCTCGCGCGCCTCGCATGGCCGCTCGCGACCGTGATGGCGGGCATCGTGTGCATCAATATCGACGTGTTTACGGTGGCCGGCGCGGCGCCGGTGAACATCGCGACGCGCCTGCTCGGCGTGGCCTGCGCGGTCGGCGCGCTCCTTTGCTGGACCTGGTTCGCGGTCGAAAACGCCCGCTACCTGCAGCGTCAGACGCATTTCAGCGGCAACGAGTGGTCGGTGCTGTGGGGCGTCGTGACGGGCGCGCTCGGCGGCGCATTATGGCTGGTGGTCGCGGTGCTGCCGTCCGGCGGCCCGCAGGACGAACTGGCCGATGCCCGGTGGCACACGTTCTGGCTGCTCAACCTGGTACTCGCGATCGGCGCGTCGTGGCTCGGCAACGGCCTGTGGAATGCCGCGGCAAAACGGCTGCCGCTGACGCTGTCCGGCCAGATGATCGTATTCGAGACGCTGTTCGCGCTGCTTTACGCGTTCATTTACGACGAGCGCCTGCCGCGCCCACTCGAACTCGCGGCGATCCTGCTGCTGGTGGCGGGGGTCTGGTGGTCGGTGCGCCGGCATTCGGACGACGATTCGTCGGGTGCGGCGCGCATCGAAGGCATGGACGAGAAGGCGCAAACGGCGGCGCCCTGAGGCGATGTGACGCGATGAGGTGTCACGGGCGGCGGGCGGAAAAAGTCCACCGCCCCGCCGACCCGCGCCGCCTAGCGCGAATCCTTGTTCAACCAGCGCCGCCCCTCGATCGATCCCGCCTTGCGCGTCTTTTCGACGCGGCGCTGGCGCGACACCTTCGGATCGACCAGCAACGGCCGGTAAATCTCGACGCGATCATGGTCGCCCAGCACCGTATCGAGCGGCTTGAGCTTGCCGAACACGCCCACCTTCTGCGTGTTCAGATCGATCGACGGAAAACGCTGCAGAATCCCGCTTGCGTCGATCGCCTGCCTCAGCGTCGCGCCCGCCGGCAACTCGACCGCAATCAGCGCCTGCTCGCCGGCGAGCGCATAGCAGACCTCGACCGTTAGTCGCGCGTTCATGCCTGACCGTAGCGCTGATTGGCGCGCTTCACGAAAGATTCGACGAAGGTATTGGCGATGTGATTGAACACCGGCCCGATGATCTTCTCGAGCAGGATGCTGGTGAACTCGTAGTGCAGCGCGAATTCGATCTTGCACGCATCCGCGCGCAGCGGCGTGAAGCGCCAGAAACCGGTGAACTTGCGAAACGGACCGTCGGCGAATTCCATGTCGATGCGCGTGGGGCGCTCCATCGAGTTGCGCGTGGCGAAATGCTGCTTGATGCCCTTGAAGTTGATATCGATCCGCGCCTCCATGCTGGTGTCGTCCCGGTGACGAATTTCGATGCCGCCGCACCATGGCAGGAAGTTGGGGTAATCGTCGACGTCGGTGACGAGGTCGAACATCTGTTCCGCCGAATGGCGAATCAACACGGTTTTCTGGACATCTGCCATAAATTGAACAGCGCGCGGCAAGGGTGGACGAGCGCGGCGGGCTTTCCTGGTCCCGCTTTGCTAAAATCGTAATTTTAAACGAGTTGGGCACTTTCCATTCATGAGCATCATCGACAACAGAAAAGCCTTCTACGACTATTCGGTCGAAGAACGCTATGAGGCAGGCCTCGTGCTCGAAGGATGGGAGGTCAAGGCGTTGCGCGCGGGGCGCGGCCAGATCAAGGAAGGCTATGTGGTGATCCGCAATGGCGAGCTGTTCCTGATCGGCACGCACATCAGCCCGCTGCCCGAAGCGTCGACGCACATCCATCCCGATCCGGTGCGCACGCGCAAGCTGCTGCTGCATAGCGAGGAAATCAGCAAGCTGATCGGCAAGGTCGAGCAGCGCGGCTACACGCTCGTGCCGCTGAATTTTCACTACAAGAACGGTCGCGTCAAATGCGAGATCGGTCTCGCGAAGGGCAAGAAGATGCACGACAAGCGCGAGACCGAGAAAAAGCGCGACTGGGAGCGCGAGAAGGCGCGTTTGATGCGCTCGCCGACGTAAGCGCGGTTCATTTCCGGCTCATGCAAAAATGGCCCGCACATCGATATGCGGGCCATTTTGCTTTTTGTCACGCGCTCATTGCGCGCTTATTGCCTGGTTCGTCAGCGCAGGTCGCTTCGCGGCGGCTCCGCTGCCGCCCTGCCCTTGTTCACGATCGTCAGCGCCGACGCGATCATCGAACTCATGTTCGACATGTCGCCCGGCACGATCAGTGTCGTGCCCTGCTTCGCGAGGTTCGAGAACGCGTTCACGTACTGTTCGGCCACCTTCAGATTGACCGCGTCCATCCCGCCGTTCAGTTGGATCGCGGCGGCGATCTTCTGGATCGCCTGCGCGTTTGCCTCGGCCACCGCCAGAATCGCCGCGGCCTGGCCCTGCGCCTGGTTGATCGCCGCCTGCCGCTCGCCTTCGGACGTCTGGATCGCCGCCTCGCGGCCGCCCGACGCGATATTGATCTGCTCCTGCTTGCGCCCTTCCGAGGCCGCGATCAGCGCGCGCTTTTCGCGCTCGGCGGTGATCTGCGCCTGCATCGCGTGAAGGATTTCCTTCGGCGGCGTCAGGTCCTTGATCTCGTAGCGCAGCACTTTTACGCCCCAGTTCGAGGCCGCCTCGTCGAGCGCGGACACGATGCTGTGATTGATGAAATCGCGCTCCTCGAAGGTGCGATCGAGCTCCAGCTTGCCGATGACCGAGCGCAGCGTGGTCTGCGACAACTGCGTGATCGCGAACACGAAGTTGCTCGATCCGTACGAGGCCTTCATCGGATCGGTGACCTGGAAATACAGCACGCCGTCGACCTGCAGTTGCGTGTTGTCGCGCGTGATACAGACCTGACTCGGCACTTCCAGAGGAATTTCCTTCAGCACGTGCTTGTACGCGACCCGATCGACGAACGGAAACGCGAAGCTCAGACCCGGCGTCAGCGTCGCGTGATAGCGGCCGAGGCGCTCGAGCACCCACGCATGCTGCTGCGGCACGATCTTGATGGTCTGCGACGCGAGCACGATCACGACGATCAGCAGCACTGCCCCGACGATGGTTGAATCCATATCGCTACCCTCCGATTCTGCTTCGAATTGTTGTGCGCAGGTTGGTCGGGCCTGCGTGTTCAGATTAGGCTTTGGTGCTTCGCTTTGTGAAGGGATATCGATGAGCGCGTGTGGCGAACACCGCACCCAATACTCCCGTTCAGATCGTCAGGTCGTGCTCGCGCGCGCCTTCGGTTGCCGGCTCGCGACGACGACCAGACAACTGCCACGCAATTCCCTGATCTCGTAGACCTGCGCGTCTTCGGGCTCGCCCGCGGCCAGCTCGACGTCCCATGCGGCGCCACGATAGGTCGCACGTGCTTTGCGCCCCTGCCACGCCGGCACGTTCAGCGTCTGGCCGATGTCCAGATTGACATCGGGATTGCGCGAAGCCTGCTCGCGTCTGCGACGGGCAAAGCGCGAGCGTCTGAGCACTACGACCGCCGCAAGTGCGACCAGCGCAGCCACCACGAACTGCAGATCGGGCCCGGCGCCGGCGATGCGCGCAAGCGCGGCCGCAACGAAGCCGAACGCGATCATCAACAGATAGAAGGTGCCGCTCATCAGTTCCATCACGACAAGCACACCCGCCCCGATCCACCAGAACAGTCCACCAGGCGCCACGTCGACCTCCACAAAGCAAAACACCCCGGATCTACCGGGGTGTTTATAGCACGAAGCGGACGTGCTCTAACGCGTGCGGAATGCCGCTAGCGAAGCGGCATTCGATACCTCGCGAGTTACGCCTTTGCCTTTGCCAGCTGCTGCCACGTATCGATGATCGTGTCGGGGTTCAGCGAGATTGACTTGATGCCTTCGTCCGTCAGCCATTGCGCGAAGTCCGGGTGATCCGACGGCCCCTGGCCGCAGATACCGACGTACTTATCCAGACGCAGACAGGTTTCGATTGCGCGTTTGAGCATGAACTTGACCGCCGGATCGCGTTCGTCGAAATCGACGGCGAGCAGTTCCATGCCCGAGTCGCGGTCGAGGCCGAGCGTGAGCTGCGTCAGGTCGTTCGAGCCGATCGAGAAACCGTCGAAGTACTGCAGGAACTCTTCGGCGAGGATCGCGTTCGACGGCACTTCGCACATCATGATCAGGCGCAGGCCGTTCTCGCCGCGCTTCAGGCCGAACTTCGCGAGCAATCCGACCACGCGCTCCGCCTGTTTCAGCGTACGCACGAACGGCACCATGATCTCGACGTTGTCGAGGCCCATCTCTTCACGCACCTTCTTCAGCGCGACGCATTCCATCTGGAACGCCTCGGCGAAGTCTTCCGCGATATAGCGCGATGCGCCGCGGAAGCCCAGCATCGGGTTTTCCTCGTCGGGCTCGTAGCGCGAACCGCCGATCAGCTTCTTGTACTCGTTCGACTTGAAGTCCGACATACGCACGATGACGGGCTTCGGATAGAACGCCGCCGCGATCGTCGCGATGCCTTCGGTCAGCTTGTCGACGTAGAACGCGCGCGGCGACGCGTGACCGCGCGCGACGCTTTCGACCGCCTTCTTCAGGTCCTGATCGACGTTCGGGTACTCGAGGATCGCCTTCGGGTGCACGCCGATGTTGTTGTTGATGATGAATTCGAGTCGCGCGAGACCCACACCTGCGTTCGGCAGTTGCGAGAAGTCGAACGCGAGCTGCGGATTGCCGACGTTCATCATGATCTTCACCGGAATCGGCGGCAGTTCGCCGCGCTGCACTTCGGTGACTTCGGTTTCGAGCAGACCGTCGTAGATCTTGCCCTCGTCGCCTTCCGCGCACGACACCGTGACGAGCGCGCCGTCCTTCAGCACGTCGGTCGCGTCGCCGCAGCCGACCACGGCCGGCACGCCCAGCTCACGCGCGATGATCGCCGCGTGGCAGGTGCGCCCGCCACGGTTCGTGACGATCGCCGACGCACGCTTCATGACCGGCTCCCAGTTCGGGTCGGTCATGTCGGCGACGAGCACGTCGCCCGGCTGCACACGGTCCATCTCCGACGGATCGTGGATCACGCGCACCGGACCCGCGCCGATCTTCTGACCGATCGCGCGACCAGTGGCCAGGACGTTCGACTGGCCCTTCAGCTTGAAGCGCTGCTCAGCCTTGCCGCCGCCCTGGCTCTTCACCGTTTCCGGACGCGCCTGCAGGATGAAGATCTTGCCGTCGCGGCCGTCCTTGCCCCACTCGATGTCCATCGGACGCTGATAGTGCTTTTCGATGATGACCGCGTACTTCGCGAGTTCGATCACGTCTTCGTCGGTGATCGAGAAACGGTTGCGCTGCTCGTGCGCGACGTCGACGGTCTTCACGCGGCCCGGCTCGCCCGGCTTGGTGAACTCCATCTTGATCAGCTTCGAGCCGATCGAGCGGCGGATGATCGGGTACTTGCCCTGCGCGAGCGTGGTTTTGAAGACGTAGAACTCGTCCGGATTGACCGCGCCCTGCACGACGGTTTCGCCGAGGCCATAGCTCGACGTGATGAAGACAGCGTCCTTGAAGCCCGATTCGGTATCCAGTGTGAACATCACGCCCGCTGCGCCGACGTCCGAGCGCACCATGCGCTGTACGCCCGCCGACAACGCGACTTCAGCATGCGTGAAGCCCTTGTGGACGCGATAGGAGATGGCGCGGTCGTTGTACAGCGACGCGAACACGTGCTTCATGCGATCGAGCACGTCGTCGATGCCGACCACGTTCAGATAGCTTTCCTGCTGACCGGCGAATGATGCGTCGGGCAGGTCTTCCGCGGTCGCGGACGAACGCACGGCAAACGAGAGCTCTTCGGGCGAGCTCTTTTGCAGCGTGTCGAACCCCGCGCGAATGTCAGCTTCGAGCTGCGGCTGCAGCGGTGCGTCGACGATCCATTGACGGATTTCCTTGCCCGCTTCGGCGAGCGCCTTCACGTCGTCGACGTCGAGCGTCTCGAGACGTTTGGCGATACGTTCGGTCAGGTTGTTGTGCTGCAGGAAGTCACGGAACGCGAGCGCGGTGGTCGCGAAGCCGGTCGGCACGCGCACACCGGCTTCCGCGAGCTGGCTGATCATCTCGCCCAGCGACGCGTTCTTGCCGCCGACGATTTCCACGTCGGTCATCCGCAACTGCTCGAACGGAACTACATACGCCTTGTCCTTTGCGACGGTAACTGCGTTAGTCATACAAGCCCCTAAGTGTGAAAGAAATTCACGACTGTGCAAGTGGGCTTGAACACGGGCAGCCCATTGGAAGCTCGACCCCGTGTCTTGCACAACCTGTTAGATAAGCAATCGCTGTTAAGGCTCGAATGCGTTGCATGGGGACACCGGCGCGTGCATGACGGAGACGGCGGCGAAGAACGCCAATCAACGCACTTACCGCTCGATCTCTTGCGTTCAACGCATGTTCAGGTCAGATGACGTGAGGTTGAACGACCGTTCGCAGTAATTTACCGGCCAATCGCCTGCAATTGCTTATCCAACAGGTTGCCGCTATTCTACCGTGCCGACTCCCCAAATGTGGCGGTCGGTCGAGAATTGCGTCTCGAATCGCGCCCCGGCCCAGCCATCGGGCTTTTGCGAGGCCGGCCGCGCGCCGCTGCGGTTCGATCCAAGCGCGTTCTAGTGCCGCGCTTTGCCCGCTCATTTGCCTTTCACGTTCACAGCCCCACTGATGCCGCCCACCGTATTCATCGTCTCAGACGGTACCGGGATCACTGCCGAAACCTTCGCGCATTCGATCCTCTCCCAGTTCGACCAGAAATTCCGCCTGGTCCGCGTGCCATTCGTCGACTCGACCGAGAAGGCCTACGCAACGCTCGAAAAAATCAACGAAGCGGTCGTGCAGGACGGCCGTCGTCCGATCGTGTTCACCACGCTCGTCGATAGCTCGTCGAATCAGATCGTGAAGGATTCGAACGCACTCGTGCTCGACATGTTCCAAACCTTCGTCGAGCCGCTTGAGCAGGAGCTGGAGCTGAAGTCGAGCCACGCGATGGGCCGCGGTCACCAGAACGCGGACACCGAGGAGTACAAGAACCGCATCGAGGCGATCAATTTCTCGCTCGCGCACGACGACGGTCAATCGAACCGCAATCTCGCGGACGCCGACGTGATCCTCGTCGGCGTGTCGCGCAGCGGCAAGACGCCGACGAGCCTTTATCTGGCGATGCAGTACGGCGTGAAAGCGGCGAACTATCCGCTGATTCCCGAAGATTTCGAGCGCGGCAAGCTGCCCACGCCGCTGCTCGAGCATCGGCAGAAGATGTTCGGGTTGTCGATCGATCCGCAGCGGCTGTCGGAGATCCGCAACGAGCGGCGGCCGGGCAGCAAGTACGCGGCGCTGGAAAACTGCCGCTATGAGATCAACGAAGCAGAAGCGATGATGCGGCGCGAGGGGATCAAGTGGCTGTCGTCGACGCACAAGTCGATCGAGGAGATCGCGACGACGATCCTGCAGGAGATCAAGCTGGATCGGCCGTCGTATTGAGCGACCGCGGAGCAGGCGTTGCGTTGCCGGGCCAGCCCCCGCGCAACGCCCCTCACATCTACTTTTTACGGCCGCGCTGCTGCCGGCACTGCTCGAACACGCAGACGGCCGCCGCGGCCGCCACATTCAGCGATTCCATGCCGCCAGGCTGCGGAATCGTCACCCGCAACGACACTGCATCGCGCCACACCTGCGACACGCCCGCCCCTTCGTTGCCGAACACCCACGCAAGCGGCCCGCTCAGGTCGCAGTCATAAATCGCTGCGGCGCCGTGCGAATCGGTGATGACGACCGGGACCGCAAGACGTTCGATCAACGCGCTCGCGTCGACATCCTCATGAATCTGCAACAGGAAGTGCGCGCCCATGCCGGAGCGCAGCACCTTCGACGACCACGCGTAGGCCGTGCCCGGCGCGCAGAACACGTGTTCGATGCCCGCGGCCGCCGCACTGCGCAGAATCGAGCCGACATTGCCCGCGTCCTGCACGCCGTCGAGCACCAGACAGTTTTGCTCGACGCGCTCGGGCAGCGGCGCGTCCAGCTTCTCGACGAGCAGCAGAATTCCGACGCCATGCACCACATTCGACAACTGTCCGAATAACGCATCCGGCAGCGTCACGAGCCGATGCTCGTCGATGCGCGAGACGATCGCCTGCGCTTCGTCGTGACGCAGCGCGCCGTCGGTGACGACGCAGAGCTCCGGCTGACCGGCGACGTCGAGATACGCGCTCGCAAGATGGAAGCCCTCGAGCAGCGCATGGCCGCTGCGGCGCTGTTGATGCGTCGAGCCGGCCAGTGCCTTCAGGCGCTTGTAGAGCGGATTGTCCCGCGAGGTGATGGCTTTCACAGGCAGCGAAGGCGGTGAGAAATGGAAATGGGATCAGTGGCAAATCAGTAGGGAATCAGCGGCGCTCGAGCGCGAACCGCGTTCGAGCCGTGCTGATGGCGCTGGTCACGCGAGGCCGGCGTCGCCGAATGCATCGTCGTCGAGCAGCAGCGCGTCGGCCACGATGACGGCGTCCGCCGATGGCAGCGGCACGCCTGTGCCGAGCCGCAGATGCGCTTCGCGCACCGGCGCGAACGAGCGCCGATGATGCTCGCACGGCCCATGATCGCGCAGCGCCGCGAGATGCTGCGGCGTACCATAACCGGCGTGCGCGTCGAAGCCATACACGGGATACGCCTCGTGCAGCTCGAGCAGCATGCGGTCGCGCGCGACCTTCGCGAGAATCGACGCCGCCGAGATACTCTTCACGAGCGCGTCGCCGCCGATCACCGCTTCGCTACGGATGCTGAGCGTCGGGCAACGGTTGCCGTCGACCTTCACGAGCGTCGGCACGACCGACAAGCCCTCGACCGCGCGCTTCATCGCGAGCATTGTCGCGTGCAGGATGTTCAGCGAATCGATTTCCTCGACCGTCGCCGATGCGATGCAATACGCGAGCGCGCGATCGACGATCTTCTCGTACAGCGCTTCACGCTTGAGTGCGGTGAGCGCCTTCGAATCGTCGAGGCCGCGGATCATCGGTTTCGCAGGATCGAAAATCACCGCCGCCGCGACGACCGGTCCGGCCAGCGGTCCGCGCCCTGCTTCGTCGACGCCGCAGACGATGTCGTCGGCGCTTTCGAAGTTCAGGCCGGCTTGCGCGACGACCCGAACGGCGGCCGCAGTCTTGCGGCGAGGCGCGCGCGGCGGGGTCATGGCCGCCCCGCCCGTTGCTCGACGACGCTCGCCACGACTTCGGCCGCGCGCTGCGCGGTGTTCTGCTTCAGCACGTGGTGCATCTCCGTGAAGATTTCCTTCAGCGTGCGCCGGTTCGCTTCGTCGCGCAACTGTTTCAGCGTCGCCTCGGCGAGCGCCTGCGGCGTCGCGAAGTGCTGCAGGATCTCCGGCACCACGAAACGCCCGGCCAGAATGTTCGGCAGGCCCACGTACGGCAGATAGCCCTGGCGGCGCATGATCTGGCCGGTTAGCCAGGGCACCTTGTACGAAATCACCATCGGCTTTTTCAACAGCGCGGCTTCCAGCGTGACGGTGCCGCTCTTCACGAGAATCGCGTCGGCGGCGGTCATCGCGAGTTGCGACTGGCCGTCGATGATGGTCAGCGCGAGGCCCGGGTGCGCATCGACGAGCGGCTGCAGCAGCGCGCGCAACGTGGGCGTGGCCGCCGGCATCACGAAGCGCACGCTGGGCTCCTGGTGCTGCATCATCTCCATCGCCGCGAAGAACGTCGGGCCGATCAGGTCGATCTCGGAGCGCCGGCTGCCCGGCAGCACCGCGATCACCGGCCCGCTTTCCGCGAGACCGAGCGCGCGGCGCGCGCCGAGCGTGTCGGGTTCGAGCGGGATCTGATCGGCCAGCGGATGCCCGACGTACGACGCCGCGACGCCCGCCTTTTCGAGCAGCGCGGTTTCGAACGGGAACACGCACAGCATGTGGTCGACCGCCTTGGCGATCTTCTTGATGCGCCCCCCACGCCATGCCCAGATGGACGGGCAGACGAAGTGCACGGTCGGAATGCCGGCGTCGCGCAGCGCATGCTCGAGCCCGAAATTGAAGTCGGGCGCGTCGACACCGACGAACACGGACGGCGGCTCGGCAAGCAATTGACGCTTGAGCTCGTTGCGGATACCGAGGATTTCGGGGATGTGCCGCAGTGCTTCGACATAGCCGCGCACCGTCAGCTTTTCCATCGGCCAGTGGGCGTCGAAGCCCGTGGCGATCATGCGCGGACCGCCGATGCCGTAGTACTGCGTGGCGGCCGGCAACCGGCTGGCGAGACCGTCGAGCAGCGATGCGGCCAGCAGGTCGCCGGACGGCTCGCCGGCCACCATCGCGACGCGCAGCGGACTGGGTTGCAACGTCATCGGTTAGCGGATGATGCCGCGCTGCGACGCTTCGACGAACGCGAGCAGCGTCTGCACCGGGGCGTCGCCGTCACCGCCGGCCGAACCGAGTTCCTTCAATTGCACCTTCGCTTCTTCGAGCGACAGGCCGTTCTTGTACAGCACGCGATATGCGGAGCGCAGCACCGAGATAGCGTCAGCCGAGAAACCGCGGCGGCGCAGCCCTTCGACGTTGATGCCGTGCGGCTCGGCCTTGTTGCCCGCAGCGATCACATAGGGCGGCACGTCCTGCACGAGCGCCGACGCGCCGCCGAGCATCGCGTGCGCGCCGATGCGCACGAACTGATGCACGCCCGACATGCCGCCGATGATCGCGTGGTCGCCGATCGTCACGTGGCCGGCCATCTGCGCGTTGCTCGACAGGATCACGTTGCTGCCGACGTGGCAGTCGTGACCGATGTGCACGTAGGCCATGATCCAGTTTTCGTCGCCGAGCGTGGTGACGCCCGCGTCCTGCACCGTGCCGGTGTGGATCGTGGTGAATTCGCGGATCGTGTTGCGGTTGCCGATCACGAGCCTGGTCGGCTCGTCACGGTATTTCATGTCCTGCGGACGGCCGCCGACCGATGCGTAATGGCCGATGCGGTTGTCTTCGCCGATCGTGGTATAGCCCTCGATCACGCTGTGCGAGCCGACCGTGCTGCGCGCACCGATCGTCACGTGTGCGCCGATCACCGCATAGGGCCCGACTTCGACGGATTCGTCGAGCTGCGCGCCCGCTTCGATGATCGCGGTGGGATGGATCCTGCTCATGCGTCCTCGCTTCTGATTCTGTTGCGTTGTGTGGATGGCCTTGACGCCGGGGCCGCCGCGCACGTGCCGCGCCGCGATCTGCCCGGACGCCGGCGTCACGCGTCTTTGTCCGTGTGACGCACCGCGCACATCAGATCGGCTTCAGCCGCGACGACGCCATCCACTTCGGCGCGCGCCTTGAACTTCCAGATCCCGCGCATGTGACGCTCGAACGTGCAGTTCAGGATCAGCTGATCGCCCGGTTCCACCACGCGCTTGAAGCGCGCGTTGTCGATGCCGACGAACAGGTACAGCGTGTTCGACGGATCGCTCGGTTCTTCCGAGAACGTCAGCAGCGCCGCGGTCTGCGCGAGCGCTTCGAGGATCAGCACGCCTGGCATCACCGGCCGCGTCGGGAAATGTCCCTGGAAGTACGGCTCATTGATCGACACGTTCTTCAACGCTTTGATGCTCTTGTGCGGTTCGAGTTCGAGCACCCGGTCGACCAGCAGGATCGGATAACGATGCGGCAGCAGCGTGAGAATCTTATGAATGTCGAGATTGATTTTTTCGGTGCTCATGGTGTTTCTGCTCACGCATTGACTGCGCGATGATGACTGCGGATGCTGGTGCAGGTGGGTTGAAAACGCGCGCGACCGGCGCCTTGGATGACCGGTGGCCGTGCCACCCGGTCACGGCCACCGGCTTTGCTTCATGATGCTCGACCACTATTTTACGCGGTGCCGGTGGGTCGCCGGGATATCTGTCAGATCTTGTTGCCTGCGGGTTGACCTGCGGCGCCGTCAGTGGCGCTGCCGGCCTTGTCGGCGGCGGCGCTCTCCAGCGCCTTGATGCGATCGCGAAGCTTGTCGATATTGCGCAACAGCGCCGCGCTCCTGTTCCAGTCCGCGTGGTTCACGGCGGGGAACGCACTCGTGTACATGCCGGGCTTCAGCAGCGATTTCGACACGCCCGACTTCGCGGTGACGATCACATGATCGGCAAGCGTCACGTGTCCGGCAATGCCGACCGCGCCGCCGATCATGCAGTGACGCCCGATGGTCGTGCTGCCAGCGATACCTGCGCAGCCCGCGATCACCGTGTAGGCGCCGACCTTGCAGTTGTGGCCGATCTGCACGAGGTTGTCGATCTTTACGCACTCCTCGATGATCGTGTCGGCCATCGCGCCGCGGTCGATCGTGGTATTCGCACCGATTTCGACGTCGTTCGCGATCAATACGCCGCCGACCTGCGGAATCTTCACCCAGCTGCCGGTGCGCGCATCGCCCTCGCCGACGAAGTCGGGCGCGAAGCCGAAGCCGTCCGAGCCGATCACCGCGCCCGCGTGCACGATCACGCGCTCGCCGAGCTTGCAGCCGTGGTACACGGTCACGTTCGGATACAGATGCGCGTTCGCGCCGACACGCGTGCCGCGGCCGATCACGACGTTGGCGTCGAGCCGCGCATGCTCGCCGATCACCGCGCCCGCTTCCACGGTGACACGCGGACCGATCATCGCGCTCGCGGCGACCTGCGCGGAAGGATCGATGGTTGCGCTCGGATGCACGCCGGGGACGGGCTTCGGCGCGGCGAGCTCGATGAAGGTTTGCGCGACGCGCGCAAAGTAAGCGTAGGGATTCGGCGTGACGATGAAGTTTCGACCTTCGCGTGAAGCGAGCTTCTCGAGGTCGCCGGCATTGATCAGCACCGCGCCGGCGCGGGTCGTTTCGACTTGCGACAGATATTTCGGATTGGCGAGGAACGCCAACTGGTCCGGGCCTGCCTGGTCGAGCGGCGCGAGACTGCTCACGCGCTGCGACCCGTTACCGACAACCTCACCGCCGAACCGCTGGACGATGTCCTCGAGCTTAAATGCCATGCCTATCCTGTCTCCAACCTGTTCAATCATTGCGAGGGCGCGCGCCAACGCGCGCGGGGCGACCGTACGCCGCCCCCGGTTGCCCTTAGTTGCCCGATGCCGCCAGTGCCTTTAGCACCTGGTCGGTGATATCGATGCGCGGGCTCACATACACGGCTTCCTGCACGATCAGATCATAGTGCTGCGTTTCGGCGATCTGCTTGATGACCTTGTTCGCGCGATCGAGCACCGCCGCGAGTTCCTCGTTGCGGCGCTGGTTCAGGTCTTCGCGGAACTCACGCTGCTTGCGCTGGAAGTCCGAGTCGAGCTGCGACAGGTCGCGCTGCTTCTGCGCGCGATCAGTCGCTGACATTGTCGCGCCATTCTTGTCGAGTGCATCGGACATCGACTTGAGCTTTTGCGCCATGTCGGCCAGATCCTTGTCCCGCTTCGCGAATTCGGCCTCGAGCTTCAGCTGCGCGGCTTTCGCCGCAGCCGATTCGCGCAGGATGCGGTCGGAATTCACCGCGGCGATTCTCGCCTCCTGCGCGTGCGCCATGCCGACCCCGAGGGTCATTGCCAGCGCCAATGCGCACGCTACACGTTTCGAAAACATACCGGTTAGCAAAGTCATCCTCTCGATACTGTAGTTTGGCCGGGCTCGCCGCCGGGAGCACCCGCCGCCGCAGCCGGCCGCCGGGAGCGCCCGTCGCCCCAATCAGAACGCGGTCCCGATCTGGAACTGGAACTTCTGATACTGGTCGCCCGTGTGCTTCGTGAGCGGGAAGCCAAGGCTCAACTTGAGCGGGCCGATCGGCGAGATCCATGCGAGACCCACACCGTAGCCGTAACGCAGGCCGTTCGCGCCAGTCGACGTCGCTGCCGTGCTCGCGTCCGCCCAGACGTTACCAGCGTCCAGGAAGGTGAACACACGCAGCGTGCGGTCGTAGCCGGTGCCTGGCAGCGGGAACGTCAACTCGATATTGCCCACCAGCAGCTTCGACCCGCCGATCGGATCGCCGGTCGTTTTGTCACGCGGACCCAGTGAGCTCGGCTCGTAACCACGCACCGAACCGATACCGCCCGCGTAATAGTTCTTGAAGATAGGATAAGGCTTGCCAGCAAGGCCGTTACCATAGCCGCCCTGGAAGTTGAAGCCCAGCACAAAGCCGCGCGCAAACGAGTAATAGTACTGCGCGTTGATGTCGGCCTTGTAGTACTGGGTGCCGCCGATCGGCGTGCCGTATTCCGCGTTCGCCTGCGCGAAGTAGCCGCGGCTTGGCACGAGCGCGCTGTCGCGCGCATCGCGCGACCAGCCAACCGTAAGCGGCACGTTGTTCGACACCCGGCCGAAGTCATTCACGTATTGCTTATATGAAGCCGGGGTATTTGCATCGACGTCCAGCTGGTTCTGTTCGAAGCCCGCGCCGAAGTAGACGGTATCGACTTCGGAGAACGGAATGCCGAACTTGAGGTCGCCGCCCATCGTGACGATCTTGAAGCTCGAATCGGTCGAGTAGTACAGCGGCTGGTAGGTACGGTAGTAGACGTCGGTGATCCGCTTGATGCCGTCCACCGTGAAGTACGGGTCGACCTGCGTGACCGTCAGCGTACGGTACGTCTTCGCGGTATTGATGTTCACCGCGAGGCTCGTGCCGGAGCCGAACACGTTGTCCTGCGAGATACCAGCGGACAGCACCACCTTGTCCGTCGACGAGAAACCTGCACCGAGCGTAATTGCGCCGGTCGGCTTTTCGGCGACCTTCACGTCGATGTCGACCTGGTCGGGCGTGCCTTCGACCGGCACCGTGGTCACGTCGACGTCGGTGAAGTAGCCGAGACGGTTGATACGGTCCTTCGACAGCGAGAGGCGGTTCGAATCGAACCACGAGCTTTCGAGCTGGCGCATTTCGCGGCGCACCACTTCGTCGCGCGTGCGCGTGTTGCCGACTACGTTGATGCGGCGCACGTACACGCGACGGCTCGGGTCGACCTGCAGCGTCAGGTCGACGGTGTGGTTGTTCTGGTCGATCTGCGGCTGGGCATTGACGGTCGCGAACGCGTAACCGTATTCGCCGAGCTTGTCGACGATCGCCTTCGTGGTGGCCTGCAGCTTTTCGGCCGAGAAGCGGTCGCCCGGCCTGATCTTGATGAGCTTCTTCAGCTCCGCTTCGCGGTCGAGCAGATTGCCGGCGAGGCGGATGTTCGAAATCGTGTACGGCTGGCCTTCATGCAGCGTGATGGTCAGGTACATGTCCTTCTTGTCCGGCGAGATCGACACCTGGGTCGATTCGATGCTGAACTCGAGGAAGCCGCGATTCAGGTAGAACGAGCGAAGGTTCTCGAGGTCGCCGGTGAGCTTGTCTTTCGCGTACAGGTCGTTCTTGGTGTACCACGAGAACCAGTTCGGCGTGGACAACTGCATTTCGTCGCGCAGCGTGCCGGTGCTGAATGTCTTATTGCCGATGAAGTTGATCTGGCGGATCTTCGCGCTCGGACCTTCGGCCACCGAGAACAGGATGCCGACGCGGTTGCGGTCGATCGGCGTGATCGTCGTGGTGACTTCGGCCGCGTAAAAACCGCGCGTCAGGTACTGGCGCTTCAGTTCCTGCTCGGCCTTGTCAACCAGCGCCTTGTCGAAGTACCGGCCTTGCGACAGCCCGACCGCGCGCAGCGCCTTGATCAGGTTGTCCTTTTCGAATTCGTGGATGCCGGCAAAGTCGATCGTGCCGATGGCCGGGCGCTCCTGCACCTGCACCACCACCACGTTGCCTTCGGTTGCAATCTTGACGTCGTTGAAGAAGCCCGTCGCGTAAAGCGCGCGAATCGCTTCAGAGGCCTTGTCGTCGGAAAAGGTATCGCCTTGTTTGATGGGCAGGTACGCGAACACCGTACCCGGTTCGACGCGTTGCAATCCCTCAATGCGAATGTCTTGCACCACGAAGGGCGTCGTTGCATGAGCAACCAGCCCATGCGCGGCGAACGCCGCGGCTATAACCGTCTTTGGACCAAAGCGATGAGGTTTGAACAACGTGCTTCCCCAGTGTGTATAGCTGCATCAGGCCTGGCGGCCGCCCTCGAGAACGCCGCCGGACACTTTAAAAATGGATTAAACGAGCCAGATCGTTGAACAGCGCAATCGCCGACAACGCGACGATGCAGGCAAGACCCGCCCTCTGAAAAACGAGTTGCCAGCGATCAGAGACAACTTTACCGGTCACAGCTTCAACCAAATAATATAACAGATGACCCCCGTCCAATACCGGAATTGGTAGCAGGTTCAGCACGCCGAGGCTAATGCTGACAAGGGCCAGGAACGACAAAAACGCGGAAGGACCCAGACGTGCGCTCTTTCCCGCGTAGTCGGCAATCGTCACCGGACCGGACAGGTTCTTCAGCGATGCCTCGCCGACGATCATCCGGCCAAACATCCGCACCGAGTACACCGCGAGGTCCCACGTGCGGCGCGCGCCGAGGCGTAGGCTCTCGAGCGGGCCGTAGCGCACGTCGATCGACGGCACCTGGGTCGCCAGCTCCGCGCCGATGCGGCCGATCTGCTGCCCGCTCGCCGCATCGCGCTGCAGTTGCGGCACGATCGTGATCTCTTCGAGCGTGCCGGCCGCATGTCCGCCGCGGCCGCCGCGCTCCACCCGCAGCGTGACCGGCACGCCGGCGTGCGATTTTACAAAGGCGATGAAGGCCGCGGCACTATCGGTCGGCGTACCGTTGATCGCGCGTAGTCGGTCGCCCGCGACGAGCCCCGCCTTCTGCGCGGCGCTGCCCGCCTGCACGCCGGCCACCGTCAGCTTGCCGCCACCTGGCTCGAAGCCGAGGCGGGACATCAGATCGTCGTCGACGTCTTTCTCGCCGATGCCGCGCAGGTCCATCGGAAAATCGGAGGTGCCGTGCGCGTCTTTTGCACTGAGCACGATGCGCTGCTGATCGAACGCGGCACCGAGCAACTTCCAGCGCAGATCCGACCACGAGCGCACCGGCTCGGTCTCGTCGCTATGGCCGGTGCGCACACCGACGATCGTCTCGCCGCCCTCGAAGCCCGCCAGCGCGGCGGGTGTGTTCGGCGCGGGCGTCGCGATCACGGCCGCCGGTTCGGTCACGCCTGTCGCGAACACGAGCGCGAACAGCAAGATCGCAAGCAGGAAATTCGCGACCGGACCGGCCGCGACGATCGCGAAGCGCCGCCACACCGACTGGCGGTTGAACGCATGCGGCAGATCCGCGTCGGGAACCGAGCCGGGGCCGGCCTCGCGCTCGTCGAGCATCTTCACGTAGCCGCCTAGCGGCAGCGCGGCAATCGTCCACTCGGTGCCCGTCTTCTGACTGACCCACTGAACCAGCGGCTTGCCGAAGCCAATCGAAAAACGCAGCACCTTCACGCCGCACAGACGCGCGACGCTGTAGTGCCCGTACTCGTGGACCACCACGAGTACGCCAATCGCAACCGCGAAAGCGAGCAGTTCGATCAGCAGATTCATAAACGCCTCACTGGACGGCGCGTTCCGTGCGACGAACGCCGTCGGGCAGACGCGCGATGAATTCGGTAGCAGCACGGCGCGCGGCGGCGTCCGCTTCGATGACGTCGTCGAGCGCGTGCGCGCTGCGGTTCGGCAATGCGTTCAGCACCGAGTCGACCACCTGCGCAATCGCCATGAAGCCGATGCGGCGCGCGAGGAACGCCTCCACCGCGATCTCGTTGGCGGCGTTCAACGCCGCGCTCGCGACACCGCCTTCAGCCAGCGCCTTCATCGCGAGCGCGAGGCACGGGAAGCGCGCGTAGTCGGGTTTCTCGAACGACAACGACGCGATCTCCGCGAGATCGAGCTGCGCGACGCCCGAATCGACACGATCCGGGAACGCGAGCGCGTGCGCGATCGGCGTGCGCATGTCGGGGTTGCCGAGCTGCGCGAGCACCGAGCCGTCCGCGTACGACACCAGCGAATGGATCACGCTCTGCGGATGGATCAGCACGTCGATGCGCTCGCCGGGCAGATCGAACAGCCAATGTGCCTCGATCACTTCGAGGCCCTTGTTCATCATCGTCGCCGAGTCGACCGAGATCTTGCGGCCCATCACCCAATTCGGATGCTTGCAGGCTTCGTCAGGCGTCACGTCGACGAGCGTGGCCGGTTCGCGCGTGCGGAACGGGCCGCCGGACGCGGTCAGGATGATCTTGGAAACGCCGCCGTGCAGCGATGCCTCGCGCGGCAGGCATTGGAAAATCGCGTTGTGTTCGCTGTCGACCGGCAGCAGGACCGCGCCGTTGTCGTGCACCGCGTCCATGAAGATCGCGCCGGACATCACCAGCGCTTCCTTGTTCGCGAGCAGGATGCGTTTGCCGGAGCGGGCCGCGGCAAGGCTCGGCGCGAGACCCGCTGCGCCGACGATCGCTGCGACCACGGTGTCGCAGCCCTCGCTCTTCGCGACGTCGACGAGCGCCTGCGGTCCGTATGTGACCTCTGTCTTGCTGCCCGCATCGCGCAGCTTCGCGGCGACCTTCGCGGCCGTGTCGGCGTCGCCGACCACCGCCACTTCGGGCGCGAAGCGCAGGCATTGCTCGACGAGCTTGTCGCCGTTGCGATGCGCGCTCAGCGCGTAAATGGAAAAACGCTCGGGATGGCGCGCGACCACGTCGAGCGTACTGTCTCCAATCGAGCCCGTGGAACCGAGCAATGTCAGACGTTTTTGCATATCTCTTTCTCTAGCCGAGCAGCAGCATCGCGAGCGGCAGCACCGGCAACAACGCGTCGATGCGATCGAGCACGCCGCCGTGCCCCGGCAACAGGCCGCTCGAGTCTTTGACGCCGGCCTGGCGTTTCATTATCGATTCGAACAGATCGCCGACCACGCTGAAAACCACCAGCAGGGTCAGCGCGAGCACCGTGCGTAGCGCGCCCAGTTGCGCCAGCAGCGCAGAATACAGGGTCGGCTCGAACGCGTGCAAAAAGATCGCCGCCGCCGCGACGATCATGACCAGCAACCAGCCGCCGATCGCGCCCTCCCAGGTTTTACCCGGACTGATGGCGGGTGCCAGCTTGTGCTTGCCAAACGCCTTCCCCGAGAAGTATGCGCCGATATCGGCGAGCCATACCAACAGCAGCAGCGACAGCACGAACGGCACACCCAGCATGCGTGCTGCGACGAGAGCATGCCAGCACGCGATGAAACCGACGATACCGGCAAGAAACAGAAAGGCGCGCCAGGCGCCCTGCGCGAGCACGGGCTTGCGCAGCAGCACGAATGGGCCGCCAATCACCCAGAAAATCGCCGCCGCCTGAAAGAATGGCCGTGCATGCTCGGTGCCGATGCCCAGCCGCGTGCTGGTGACAAGCCCGAGTGCCGCGACGAGCGCGTACAGCACCGGACCCGCGCCGCCGAGCTTCAGCAGGCGTGCCCACTCCCACGCGGCGAACACGACGACGAACGCGATCAGCGCGCCGAACGCGCCGACCGGCGCGAACAGCGTGACAGGCAGGAACACTGCCAGCAGCACGATCGCCGTGATGACACGGGTTTTTAGCATGGAAGCGAATCGACGTTCTGCGATTGC
The DNA here is from genome assembly GCF_050436725.1 of Paraburkholderia sp. JPY465. NCBI lineage: Bacteria > Pseudomonadati > Pseudomonadota > Betaproteobacteria > Burkholderiales > Burkholderiaceae > Paraburkholderia > Paraburkholderia sp. JPY465. The sequence goes on along the minus strand of NZ_JBNDMT010000003.1, from coordinate 1,096,433 downwards.
GGCTCGAGCTGAGCACTGGTGCGGCCGAAGCGGCGTTCGCGCTCGGCGTACGAAGCGATGGCGTGACCGAGCGCGTCGGCGTCGAAATCCGGCCAGAACGTGTCGGTGAAATAGAACTCGGTGTAGGCGAGCTGCCACAGCAGGAAGTTGCTGACGCGGCGCTCGCCGCCGGTGCGGATGAACAGGTCGGGCTCGGGCGCATAAGCCATCGACAGATGCTCGGCGAACGCGTCCTCGTTGACCTCGACCGGTTTGCCGGTCGCCGCCGCTTGCTCGACGAGCTTGCGGGTGGCTTGCATGATGTCCCAGCGGCCGCCGTAGTTCGCGGCGATGGTCAGCGTAAGGCGGGTATTGCGCGCGGTCTTGGTTTCCGCACGCTTGATCAGATCACGGATCTTGTCGTCGAAACGCGCGAGGTCGCCGACCACGTGCAAACGGATGCCGTTCGCGTGCAACTTGCCAATCTCGCGCTCGAGCGCGGTGACGAACAGGCGCATCAGGAACGACACCTCCTCGTTCGGACGGCGCCAGTTTTCCGAGCTGAACGCGAACAGCGTCAGATATTCGACGCCCCGCCGCGCGCACGCCTCGACGGCCGCCCGCACCGCGTCGACGCCGCGCGTATGGCCCGCCACGCGCGGCAGACGCCGCTGGGTGGCCCAACGGCCGTTGCCATCCATGATGATCGCGATGTGTCGCGGCACCGCGGCGACTTCAGGCACGCGCACGGTTGAGCTGGTATAGGTCATGGCCGTCGGGACAGTAATGCCAGTAAAGAAGTGGAAATCAGAAAGGCTGAGCCGAACGGCGTCAGACCGTCATGATCTCAGCTTCTTTCGTCGTGACGAGCTTGTCGATTTCAGCGACGAACTTGTCCGTCAGCTTCTGGACGTCGTCGCCGGCACGACGCTCGTCGTCTTCAGAAATTTCCTTGTCCTTGACGAGCTTCTTCAGTTGCTCGTTGGCGTCGCGACGCAGGTTGCGCACGGCCACCTTGGCCGTTTCAGCTTCGCTGCGCACCACCTTGGTCAGTTCGCGGCGACGCTCTTCGGTCAGCGCGGGCATCGGAACGCGGATCACGTCGCCGTGCGTGGCCGGGTTCAGACCGAGGTCCGACTCGCGGATCGCCTTTTCGACGACCTGGACCATCTTCTTTTCCCACGGCTGCACACCGATCGTGCGAGCGTCGATCAGCGTCAGGTTCGCGACCTGCGAAATCGGCACCGGCGAGCCGTAGTAGTCGCACTGGATATGATCGAGCAGGCCCGTGTGCGCACGGCCAGTGCGGATCTTCGACAGGTCATTCTTGAACGCGTCGATGGAGCGCTGCATCTTCTGTTCAGCGCCCTTCCTGATATCAGCCACAGACATTTTTAAACCTCCGAACCTTCAAAACGGTGCGAGCCGCCCGGCACGCGTGATGCGGCGGCCCGGGCTCGCGTCAAAGCCCATGTAATGTAAACGAAGTTTACACGTGGACGAGGGTGCCCTCGTCCTCACCTAGCACGATGCGCTTGAGCGCACCGGGTTTGACGATCGAAAACACGCGGATCGGCAGCTTCTGGTCGCGGCACAGCGCAAAAGCCGTCGCGTCCATCACCTGCAGATTGCGGCCGATTGCCTCGTCGAAGCTGATCGTGGTGTAACGGGTCGCGCTCGAATCCTTCTTCGGGTCGGCCGAATAGACGCCGTCCACCTTGGTTGCCTTCAGCACCACTTCCGCGCCGATTTCCGAGCCGCGCAATGCAGCGGCCGTGTCGGTCGTGAAGAACGGGTTGCCGGTGCCGGCCGCGAAAATCACGACCTTGCCTTCCTCGAGCTGGCGGATCGCGCGGGGGCGGATATACGGCTCGACGACCTGGTCCATGCGCAGCGCGGATTGCACGCGCGCCTCGATGCCAGCATGGCGCATCGCGTCCTGCAGCGCCAGCGCGTTCATCATCGTGGCGAGCATACCCATGTAGTCGGCCGTCGCGCGGTCCATACCCGCCGCGCCGCCCGCGACGCCACGAAAAATATTGCCGCCGCCGATCACCACGGCCAGCTGCGTTCCGAGACGGACCACTTCGGCCACGTCCGCCACCATTCGTTCGATGGTCGCGCGATTGATGCCGAAGGCATCGTCGCCCATCAAAGCTTCACCGGAGAGTTTGAGCAGGACGCGTTTATAGGCAGTGGGCATAGAGGTATCCAGATCGCGCAGAACAGGGCAACAACAAGGGACTAATGTAGGGGTGAAATGCTGATTCGGGCAAGCGCCGCCAAATTGGCGAACCCAAGGGTTCGCCCAGCGGCGGCCACGCGGCGAGGGTCAACCCGTGCGCGGCCTTGCGGTGCTGCCGACCGCGGCGAGGTCTTGCCTCGCCGCGGGCCAAACGGTACAGCTGTGAAGCTTAGGTAACGCTTATTGTTGCTTTGCAGCAGCGACCTGAGCGGCCACTTCCGCAGCGAAGTCGTCCTGCTTCTTCTCGATGCCTTCACCGACCACGAACAGTGCGAACTTCTGCACGCTCGAGTTGGCCGCCTTCAGCATCTGCTCGATCGTCTGCTTGTCGTTCTTCACGAACGTCTGGTTCAGCAGCGACACTTCCTTCAGGTACTTCTGCACGCTGCCGTCGACCATCTTGGCGACGATTTCAGCCGGCTTGCCCGATTCGGCCGCCTTCTGTTCAGCGATGCTGCGTTCCTTCGCGATCAGGTCCGCCGGGACGTCGTCCGACGACAGCGAAACCGGCTTCATCGCGGCGATGTGCATCGCCACGTCCTTGCCGACCTGCTCGTCCGCGCCGGTGTACTCGACCAGCACGCCGATGCGCGTGCCGTGCAGATACGCCGCCAGCTTGTTCGCGGTGTCAAAGCGCACGAAACGGCGGATCGACATGTTTTCGCCGATCTTGCCGACCAGCGCGAGACGGACTGCGTCGACGGTCGAGCCGTCGAGCGGCAGCGCCGACAGCGCGGCGACATCAGCCGGGTTTTGCGTTGCGACGAGCTCGGCGACCTTCTTCGAGAACGCGAGGAAGTCGTCGTTCTTCGAGACGAAGTCGGTTTCGCAGTTCAGCTCGACGAGCGAACCAGCGTTGCCGCCGATGAACGATGCGACCACGCCTTCAGCCGTCACACGCGATGCCGCCTTGCTCGCCTTGTTGCCGAGCTTCACACGCAGCAACTCTTCAGCGCGCGCCAGATCGCCGTCGGCTTCCGTCAGCGCCTTCTTGCATTCCATCATTGGCGCGTCGGTCTTCGCGCGCAGTTCTGCAACCATGCTTGCGGTAATTGCCGCCATCATTTGCTCCTTGAGTTCTGTCTGTCACACGCCGCCCGCACTTCGATGCCGGCGGCAGGAATTCGTTTCAGCGTTTTCGCGTATTTTTGCGAGCGACGCGTGCCACGCCACTTCGGACACTCTGCCAGATGTCCGTTACAACATCTGTTACAAGCGTCGCGGCTTAAAAAAAGGGGGCCTGTAGAAAGCCCCCTTTTATGTCGGACACTGGGCAGCCTTACGCTTCCGGGTTGACCTCGACGAACTCGTCGCCGTCGCCGCCACGTGCTGCCTGGACCACTTCGTTGACCGCATTGGCACGGCCTTCGAGGATCGCGTCGGCCACACCTGCCGCGTACAGGGCGACGGCCTTGCTGGCGTCGTCGTTACCCGGGATCACGTAGTCCACACCTTCCGGCGAGTGGTTCGTATCGACCACGGCGATGACCGGAATGCCGAGCTTGTTCGCTTCGGTCACGGCAATCTTGTGGTAGCCGACGTCAACCACGAAGATCGCGTCCGGAATGCCGCCCATGTCCTTCACGCCGCCGATCGACTTCTGCAGCTTGGCCATTTCGCGCTCGAACAGCAGCGCTTCCTTCTTGCTCATGCGCTCGGTTTCACCGGCTTCCAGCGCTGCTTCCATGTCCTTCAGGCGCTTGATCGATACCTTCAGCGTCTTGAAGTTGGTCAGCATACCGCCGAGCCAGCGTGCGTTCACGAACGGCATGCCAGCGCGCTGCGCTTCCTGGGCGATCGTGTCGCGCGATTGACGCTTCGTACCGACGAACAAGATCGTGCCGCGGTTCGATGCCAGCTGACGCGCGTACTTCAGCGCGTCGTTGTACATCGGCAGCGTCTTTTCAAGGTTGATGATGTGAATCTTGTTGCGATGACCGAAAATGAAGGGAGCCATCTTCGGGTTCCAGAAACGGGTCTGGTGACCGAAGTGGACACCTGCTTCCAGCATTTGACGCATCGTAACTGCCATGAAATTCTCCACGAGGGTTGGGTCTTAAGCCGGCTGCCGTACGGCCGCGCCCGCCTCTATTTTGGCTGGAACGCGGCGGCACCCTGGGTGCGCCGGCTTGCGAATTGGTTGCCTGATACTGCTTTCCTTGACTCACGACGCCAGCAACCGAATTGCCGCGAGAAGCCGGTTCTGCCTGGTTCGAATAAAAACGGACTAGGACCGACTTAGCCAAAGAGTATAGCACGCGACTATCGACTGACTCAACCGACCCAACCACCGGCCGATAGCCATCCGCACCGCAGCGCACAGCCAGGCCACGAATCCCCGCTTCCCGTCCAATGGCCCACCAATTGGCCGATTTGGATCGCTTTTAGCCCATTACCGCCCGATCCAGCGCAACGAGCCCGCCCCCACTGCTGTAAAATGGCTCGATTCCGCCACGCGCGGGGGATCGTCGACGATCGACCGGCATGCCGTGTCCGGAAGACGCCCTCCGCCAGGCCACCGTCACACCCAGCGAGCCTTATCCAGCAAGGCTTCCGAGGAAACCATGGCTATCACCATCAAAAACGAAGACGACATCGCGAAGATGCGCGTCGCCTGTCGGCTCGCGAGCGAAGTGCTCGACTACATCACGCCGTTCGTCAAGGCCGGCGTCACGACGGGCGAGCTCGACCGCCTGTGCCACGAATACATGCTGAAGGACCAGGGCACGGTCCCCGCGCCGCTGAATTACCAGCCGCCCGGCTACCCGCCGTACCCGAAGGCCACCTGCATTTCCGTCAACGACGTGATCTGCCACGGCATTCCGGGCGACAAGGCCCTGAAAAACGGCGACGCGCTGAACATCGACATCACCGTCATCAAGGACGGCTACTTCGGCGACACCAGCCGCATGTTCATCGTCGGCGAAGGGTCGATCATGGCGAAGCGCCTCGTGCAGGCTACCTTCGAGTGCATGTGGCTCGGCATCGACCAGGTGCGCCCCGGCGCCCATCTCGGCGACATCGGCTATGCGATCCAGAAGCACGCCGAAGGCCTCGGCTACAGCGTGGTGCGCGAATATTGCGGCCACGGCATCGGCACCGTGTTCCACGAAGACCCGCAAATCCTGCACTATGGCCGCCCCGGCACCGGGCTCGAACTGCAGGCCGGCATGATCTTCACGATCGAGCCGATGATCAACGCCGGCCGCCGCGACATCCGCACGATGCCCGACCAGTGGACCGTCAAGACCAAGGACCGCAGCCTGTCCGCCCAGTGGGAGCACACCGTGCTCGTCACGGAGACCGGCTACGACGTGCTGACCGTGTCGGCCGGTACGCCCGCGCGTCCGCCTGTGGTCGCGGCTACCGCCTGACCGATTCCGACCTCACCTTCCGTCTGCCAATGAGTAGCGTTCCAGCCGTCGCCCCCTCCCATGCCTCGTCGCTCAAGGCGGACTACAAAGTGGCCAAAGCCCAGTTGCTGGAACGCTTTCGAACGGCCACCAACGTCGACGCGTTGATGGCCGCGCTCGCGCGCGCCACGGACCATTCGCTGCGCGCCGCCTGGGACACCTGCGAGCTGCCCGACGATCTCGCACTGGTCGCGGTCGGCGGCTATGGGCGCGGCGAACTCGCGCCGCACTCCGACATCGACATCCTGGTGCTGCTGCCCGACACGCGGCTCGAGCATCTGGAGGCGCGCATCGAGCGCTTCATCAGCCTCGCGTGGGATCTCGGGCTGGAACTCGGCAGCAGCGTGCGCAGCGTGTCGCAATGCCTCGAGGAAGCGGCCAACGACGTCACGGTGCGTACCTCGCTGCTGGAAGCGCGACGCATCACCGGCAGCACCGCGCTGTTCGACGATTTCGCCCAACGCTACCGTGCGGTGCTCGACCCGAAGGCGTTCTTCCAGGCGAAGGTCCTCGAAATGCGTCAGCGTCACGCGAAGTTTCAGGACACGCCGTACGCGCTCGAGCCGAACATCAAGGAAAGCCCGGGCGGGCTGCGCGATCTGCAGCTGATCCTGTGGATCACGCAGGCGGCCGGGTTCGGCAGCAGTTGGCGCGAGCTCGAAGCGCGCGGGCTCATCACCGAGCGCGAGGCGCGCGAACTGCGCCGCAACGAGGGCTTCCTGAAGGCGCTGCGCGCGCGGCTGCATGTGATCGCCGGGCGCCGTCAGGACATCCTGGTGTTCGATCTGCAGACGCCGGTCGCCGAGAGCTTCGGCTTCAAGCCGACCGCGACCAAGCGCGCGAGCGAGCAACTCATGCGCCGCTACTACTGGGCCGCGAAAGCGGTCACGCAGCTCGCGACGATCCTGATCCAGAACATCGAGGCGCAGCTGTTTCCGACCACGAGCGGCATCACGCGCGTGCTGTCGGATCGCTTCGTCGAAAAGCAGGGCATGCTCGAAATCACGTCCGACGACGTGTTCCAGCGCGAGCCGAACGCGATCCTCGAAGCGTTTCTGCTTTACGAGCGCACCCCCGGCGTGAAGGGTCTGTCGGCACGCACGCTGCGCGCAATCTACAACGCCCGTGATGTGATGGACCAGCATTGGCGGCGCGATCCGGAAAACCGCCGGCTCTTCATGGAAATCCTGAAGCAGCCGGCCGGCATCACGCATGCGTTCCGCCTGATGAACCAGACCAGCGTGCTCGGGCGTTATCTGCTGAATTTCCGGCGCATCGTCGGGCAGATGCAGCACGACCTGTATCACGTGTACACCGTCGATCAGCACATCCTGATGGTGCTGCGCAATCTGCGCCGCTTCGCGATCGCCGAGCATGCGCACGAATACCCGTTCTGCAGCCAGTTGATCGCCAACTTCGACCGGCCGTGGGTCCTGTACGTGGCCGCGCTGTTTCATGACATCGCGAAAGGCCGCGGGGGCGATCACTCCACGCTGGGCATGGCCGACGCGCGGCGCTTCTGCCGGCAGCACGGCATCGAAGGCGAGGATGGCGAACTGGTCGTGTGGCTAGTGCAGCAGCATCTGACGATGAGCCAGGTCGCGCAGAAGCAGGACACCAGCGACCCCGAAGTGATCAAGCGCTTCGCCGAGCTGGTCGGCACCGAGCGGCGTCTGACCGCGCTCTATCTGCTGACCGTCGCCGACATCCGCGGTACCAGCCCGAAGGTCTGGAACACGTGGAAAGGCAAGCTGCTCGAAGACCTCTACCGCACCACCCTCGCCGTGCTGGGCGGCGCTCAACCGGACGAACATTCGGAGCTGAAGTCGCGCAAGGAAGAAGCGCTCGCGCTGCTGCGTCTCGAAACCGTGCCGGAAGGCGCGCAACGGGCGCTGTGGGACAAGCTTGACGTCGGCTACTTCCTGCGCCACGACGCGGCGGACATCGCGTGGCAAACGCGCGTGCTGTACCGCCACGTCGAAACGCCGACGCCGCTCGTGCGCGCGCGGCCGTCGCCGATCGGCGACGCGCTGCAGGTGCTCGTCTACGTGAAGGACCAGCCCGATCTGTTCGCGGGCATCTGCGCGTATTTCGACCGCAACGGCCTGTCGGTGCTCGATGCGCGCGTCAGCACGACGCGCCACGGCTACGCGCTCGACAACTTCCTCGTCACGCACACCGAAGAGGACGTGCACTATCGCGACATCGCCAATCTGGTCGAGCAGGAGCTGACCGCGCGTCTCGCGGGCCACGGCACCTTGCTGCCGGGACCGTCGAAGGGCCGGCTGTCGCGGCTGTCGCGCACCTTCCCGATTACGCCGCGCGTCGACCTGCGGGCCGATGAGCGGGGCCAATACTACATCCTGTCCGTGTCGGCGAACGACCGGCCGGGCCTTCTTTATTCGATCGCGCGCGTGCTGGCCGAGCACCGGGTCGGCGTCGCCTCGGCGCGGATCAATACGCTCGGCGAACGCGTCGAGGACGTGTTCCTGCTCGAAGGGCACAGCCTGTCGGACAATCGCCTGCAAATTCAGGTCGAGACAGAACTACTGCGCGCGATCGCAGTGTGAGATTTCATGCGAATCAAATTAACAGCGAAGCATCCGCGGCCGGCGTCGTCCGAACGCGCCCCTGTCCGTCCCGGCAGCGCGTCGGCGCGTAAGCCGACCCGTCCAGCGGGGCCGAAGCCCTTCGAGGCCGAGGGTGGCGCGAAGCGGCCGGTCGGCGCGAAGCCGGCGGGCGCCGGTGCGCCGCGCGCGCCGCGTGCCGAAGGGTCGGGCGCGCGCGAACGGGGCACGGCTGCCGCGGGCGCACCGCGCCGGTTCGAAGGCGCGGCTGAGCGTGGCGAGCGCGCGCCCCGGCGCGATTTCGGCGAGCGGAGCGAACGCGCGCCGCGTCGTTTCGAAGGTAGCGCTGAACGTGGCGAACGTGCCCCACGGCGCGAATTCGGCGAGCGGACTGAACGCGCGCCGCGTCGGTTCGAAGGCAGCGCTGAGCGTGGCGAACGCACCCCACGGCGCGAATTCGGCGAGCGGACTGAACGCGCGCCGCGTCGCTTCGAAGGCAGCGCTCAGCGTGGCGAACGCACCCCACGGCGCGAATTCGGCGAGCGGACTGAACGCGCGCCGCGTCGCTTCGAAGGCAGCGCTCAGCGTGGCGAACGTGCCCCCCGGCGCGAATTCGGCGAGCGGACTGAACGCGCGCCGCGTCGCTTCGAAGGCAGCGCTCAGGGTGGCGAACGTGCCCCCCGGCGCGAATTCGGCGAGCGTGGCGAACGAGCACCGCGTCGCTTCGAAGGCGGCGCTGAGCGCGGCGAACGCGCGCCCCGTCGCGAATTCGGCGAGCGTCCAGAACGCGCGCCGCGTCGTTTCGAGGGCAATGCGGAGCGCGGCGAGCGCGCACCGCGCCGCGACGACGGCGAACGCCGTTCGTTCAGCGGTCCGCGCGCAGGTGCGGGCAGGCCGTCGGAAGGCGGCCCGCGTGGCGACCGCCCGGTGCGCCGGGACCGCGATGCCGCCGACCGTCCGCGCTTCGGCAGCGATCGCGGTGAACCGCAACAGCGTCGCGGTGGCGATCGAGGCGAGCGCAGCGACAGCGCCCCGCGCCGCTTCGAAGGCGAGCGTGGCGAGCGCAACTTCGCGAAACCCGTAAAGGGCGGCTACGGCGAGCGCACCGAGCGTCCGGCGCGCGCCCCGCGTGAGGACCGCGGCGAGCGCGGTGCACGCGGCGGCGACTGGACGCCCACGCGACGCGAGTCTGGCGACCGTGCCGCACGCGGCGGTGAACGTACCGAGCGTCGCGAGCGTCCTGCGCGCAGCTTCGACGACACGCTGCCAGCCGCAAACCGCCGCTTCGGCGACGACCGGCCCGCCCGCGCCGCCAAGCCGCGAACCTCGGCATCGGCAACAGCCCAACCCGTCGACACCACCATCGACACCCCGCACCCGCCCCGCCGCGATCGAGAAGACGCGCCGGGCATGCTGCGTCTGTCGAAGCTGATGTCCAAGCTCGGCCTGTGCTCGCGCCGCGAGGCCGACGAGTGGATCGAGAAAGGCTGGGTCATGGTCGACGGCGAGCGCGTCGATACGCTCGGCACCAAGGTGTTCCCGGATCAGCGCATCGACATTGACCCGGCCGCCGAAGCCTTTCAGTCGAGCCAGGTGACCGTGATCGTCCACAAGCCGGTCGGCCTCGTGTCGGGACAGGCGGAGGACGGCTATCAGCCGGCCATCACGCTCGTCACGCCGGAGAATCGCTGGGAAGGCGACCATTCGGGCATCCGCTTCTCGGTGTCGCATCTGCGCCAGCTCGCGCCGGCCGGACGTCTCGACATCGATTCGACCGGCCTGCTGGTGCTGACGCAGGACGGCCGCATCGCGAAGCAACTGATCGGCGGTCATTCGGACGTGGACAAGGAGTATCTGGTGCGCGTCGCCTACGGCGATCACACGGTCGACGTCGAAAGCCATTTCCCGGCCGAAAAACTCGCTCTGCTGCGCCACGGCCTGTCGCTCGACGACGTCGCGCTGAAGCCCGCGCAGGTCAGCTGGCAAAACGGCGAGCAGTTGCGTTTCGTGCTGCGCGAAGGCAAGAAGCGTCAAATTCGCCGCATGTGCGAACTGGTCGGTCTCGAAGTGGTGGGCCTGAAGCGCGTGCGCATGGGCAACGTGATGCTCGGCGCGCTGCCGCCGGGACAGTGGCGCTACCTGTCGGAAGACGAATCGTTCTGAGGTTCGTCCAATGCGCGTCGTTGCTCGGAGCGGGCGCATCGGCACAACAAAAAACCCACGCACTCAGGCGTGGGTTTTTTGTTGGCGGCAGCCGTGTCAGTCGTCGCTATTGGGATCGAGATCGGGAAACAGGATTTCGGTAAAGCCGAACCTCGAGAAATCGGTAATCCGCATCGGATACAGCTTGCCGATCAGATGATCGCATTCGTGCTGCACGACCCGTGCGTGAAAGCCCTCGGCGACCCGATCGATCGGATTGCCGAACTGATCGAAGCCGTGATAACGGATCATCGAAAACCGGCTCACCACGCCACGCAGTCCCGGCACCGACAGGCAGCCCTCCCAGCTCTCTTCCATGTCCTGCGACACCGGCGTAATGGTCGGATTGATCAGCACCGTCTCCGGCACCGGCGGCGCGTCCGGATAGCGCTCGTTCGAGCCGAAGCCGAAGATCACCACCTGCAGATTGACGCCGATCTGCGGTGCGGCAAGACCCGCGCCATTTGCCGCGTGCATGGTCTCGAACATGTCTTCCACGAGCCGGTGCAGCTCGGGCGTATCGAAGTGATCGACCGGCTCGGCGATTCGCAGCAAGCGCGGATCGCCCATCTTCAGAATGTCGTGAATCATCAGTGCCCCTCCAGGAGCTTGCGCATACCATCTTCGTCGAGTACGGGGATGCCGAGTTCCTCGGCCTTCGCGAGTTTGCTGCCCGCGTCGGCGCCCGCCACCACGTAACTGGTTTTCTTCGATACCGACCCCGCGACCTTCGCGCCGGCCGCCTCAAGCATTTCCTTCGCGTCCTCGCGCGACAGGTTCGGCAGCGTCCCGGTCAGCACCACCGTCTGGCCGGCCAGCACGCCTTGGGGCGCCTTCGGCGCGGGCGGACCCTCGGGCCACGTGACTCTGCCCGGCGCGCGCAGTTGCTCGATCACCGTGCGGTTGTGATCCTCGGCGAAGAACTGATGGATCGATTCGGCGACGACCGGCCCCACGTCGTTGACTTCGAGCAGCGCTTCGAGCGACGCATCCATGATCGGATCGAGCGAGCCGAAGTGCTTCGCAAGATCCTTCGCGGTCGATTCGCCGACATGGCGAATCCCCAGCGCGTAGATAAAGCGCGCGAGCGTCGTGTGCTTGGCCTTTTCGAGCGAGTCGAGCAGGTTCTGCGCCGATTTATCGGCGAAGCGGTCGAGCTCCGCGAGCGTCGCAAAGCCGAGATTGAACAGATCGGCCGGCGTGCGGACCAGGTTCTGCTCGACAAGCTGATCGATGATCTTCTCGCCGAGGCCGTCGATATCGAGCGCGCGGCGCTGCGCGAAGTGCCACAGCGCCTGCTTGCGCTGCGCCGGACAGAAGAGCCCGCCCGTGCAGCGCGCAATCGCCTCGTCGGGCAGCCGCTCGATCGCCGAGCCGCACACCGGGCACTGCGTCGGCATCACGAACTCGCGCGCATCGGCCGGACGACGGTCGAGCAGCGCGCTGACCACCTCCGGAATCACGTCGCCGGCACGCCGCACGATTACGGTGTCGCCGATACGGATGTCCTTGCGGCGCACTTCGTCTTCGTTATGCAGGGTCGCGTTCGTGACCGTCGCGCCGCCGACGAACACCGGCTCCAACCGCGCGACCGGCGTAATCGCGCCGGTGCGGCCGACTTGCACGTCGATCGCGACGAGCTTCGTCAGCGCTTCCTGCGCCGGGAATTTGTGCGCGAGCGCGAAGCGCGGCGCGCGCGACACGAAGCCGAGCCTGTCCTGCTCGTCGCGCCGGTTCACCTTGTAGACCACGCCGTCGATGTCGTACGGCAGCCTGTCGCGCTTTTCGCCGACCGCGTGGAAGAAGCCGAGCAGGCCTTCGGCGCCACGCACGACCGCCCGCTCGCCATTGACCGGCAAGCCCATTTCCTTGTACCAGTCGAGCAGTTCGCTATGCGTGGCTGGCATCTCGATGCCGTCGAGTACGCCGATCCCATATGCGAAAAACGACAGCGGCCGCTGCGCGGTGATCTTCGAATCGAGCTGGCGCAAGCTGCCCGCCGCCGCGTTGCGCGGGTTCGCGAATTCGCGTTGCCCGGCGGCGCGCTGGCGTTCGTTCAGGCGCTCGAAATCGCGCTTGAACATCAGCACTTCGCCGCGCACGTCGAGCACGTGCGGCACGCGCTTGCCCTTCAGCTTCAGCGGAATCGAGCGGATCGTACGGACGTTTTCGGTGACGTTCTCGCCAGTCGTGCCGTCCCCGCGTGTGGACGCCTGCACGAACACGCCGTCGACGTAGCGCAGCGAGATCGCAAGACCGTCGAATTTCAGCTCGGCCGCGTAGTCGACGGGGACCGGCGGCTCGCTAGCGTTGTTGCCGAGCGCGTCGCCGATGCGCTTGTCGAACGCGACGATGTCTTCGTCGGCGAAACCGTTGTTCAGCGACAGCATTGGCTGATCGTGCACGACCGGTTCGAAACCGCTCGCGGCCTCGCCGCCGACGCGCTGCGTCGGCGAATCGGGCACGATCAGATCCGGATGCTCGGCCTCGATGCGCTCCAGTTCCTTGAACAGCTTGTCGTACTCGGCATCCGGCAGATCCGGCTGATCGAGCACGTAGTACGCGTAGTTCGCGCGTTCGAGTTCCGCGCGCAACCACGCGGCCCGTTCGGCCGGAGCGCTGGTTGCGGAAGAAGGGACGGAGGATCGGGCCATGCTGTCGGAGGCTTCTCGAGATGAAAGTCGGACATCGGATTATCGCAGGAAGCGTGCCCCTTTACATCGGTGAATACCGGGCGAGCCATGCTGCAACGCAAGCCGGAAACGACGACGGCCGCACATCGTGCGGCCGTCGTCAAAACGGGTGGAACGCTGAAACGGCTTACTGGCTGAACAGGCGCCGCGTGGCCGGCGAACCGGCCGGAATGCCCGCTTGCTCCAGCTTCGCGTACAGCGTCATCAATTGCTTTTCGATCGCGAGCAGCGCGCTTTCGGGCAACGGCCGACGACCGTCGTCGACCACGCGGCCGCCGATGCGCTCAGACAGCGACTTCGCGTAATCGCACATCAGACGGAACGGCAGGATGTCTTCGTCGGCGACCGGCACGTCGAGCACCAGCGTGATCATCTCGCCGCCTTTGTACGTGAGGTCGTCGCGCAGGAAATTGGTGTCGCCGAATTGCAGCATGAATACCGGGTTTTGCCGCGAGTCGAGCTTGACGAAGCGCGTGCCGTCACGCGACAGCAGCAAACCGTCCTGCGACGCGACCGCCTGCACGTAGTTGGCCGACCACGGCGCGCCGTCCGACAGCACGTTGATCGACAGCTGTGCGTCGCACTGGGCGGCAAAGCCGTCGAGCTCGCGCGCCATCGCGACGGTTTCGAGCATGTCGGGGAATTCCGGCGCGGCGTCGAGCGCGTCGGCGAACTGCTGCACGCCGGTCACGAACTCGGAAAATTCGAGCTCGTTGAGCGCGCCGCTGCGGTTCGCGAGCTGCGCGGCCGCGCGCAGTTCTTCGTAGCGCGTGCCGTTCTGCAGCAGCTCCCACGCGCCGCCGCCTTCAGGCTTGCCTTCGATATGCACCGGCTTGCTGCCCGCGCGACGCAAGCGCTGCGCGAGCGGCAACACCTTGTCGCCGGCCACGGGGCCATTCAGCCGGATCGGCACGATACAGTCGATGCGCCGGTCGACGATGGCCGGTGGCGCCGACGAAATCGTCGTGGCAGCCGGCAGGATCGGCTCGACCCGCTCGTGCTCGGTGGACGCCGGCAGGGCCGCGGGCGCTTCGGCCGCGGGTCGCTCCACGTCCGCGTCCGGCGCCGCCGCATGCTCGCCTTCGCCGGCGGTATCGGCATCCGCCGACGGATAACCGTTCGGCGACGTCATCTCGGCCTGGATATCGGCCGGTGTATCGAGCGGCGCCGCGCCCGCGCCGAACGTCGGCTCCACGCGCGCGGCGCTCGGGTGCGCGGTCGCTTCGGCGCTCACGCTGGGCTCACGCCGCGTGGTCGGCCGGGCCGGCTCGATGAACGGACTCTGCTCCTCATGCTCGTCGCGGGCAAAGCTCTCGGCGGTGTCGGCCGGCATCGGCCGCGGCATCTTGCGACGCACCTTCGCGCCCTGCCACGCGTTGTACACGACCACGCCCCCCACCACCACGGCACCTGCGCCGATCAACCCGAGTGTCAACTCGTCCATGCATGCTCCATCAGCAATTCTTCTATCCACGCGGGCCTGTCGTCCGCTCCACGTACCGCGCGGCTCTCATCGAGGCCGCTGCGCTGGATGCGGATGCCCGCGAAGGCGTTAACTCAAACGATATTCTGGGCGAAACCCGCCGCCGTTTCCATGTCGACCGCAACGATCCGCGAGACGCCCTGCTCCTGCATCGTCACGCCGATCAGCTGTTGCGCCATCTCCATCGCGATCTTGTTGTGCGAGATGAACAGGAACTGGGTTTTGTCCGACATCGCCCGGACCAGATTCGCAAAGCGCTCGGTGTTGGCGTCGTCGAGCGGCGCGTCCACTTCGTCGAGCAGACAGAATGGCGCCGGATTCAGCTGGAACATCGCGAACACGAGCGCGGTCGCGGTCAGCGCTTTCTCGCCGCCCGACAGCAGATGAATCGTCGAATTCTTCTTGCCCGGCGGCTGCGCCATCACCTGCACGCCGGCGTCGAGGATTTCGTCGCCGGTCATGATCAGCTTCGCCTGGCCGCCACCGAAGAGACGCGGGAACAGTTCGCCGAAATGACGGTTCACTTCATCGAACGTGCTTTGCAGCAGCGTGCGCGTTTCGGCGTCGATCTTGCGGATCGCGTCTTCGAGCGTTTCGATCGCGCTCGTCAGGTCGGCCGACTGCGAATCGAGGAAGCTCTTGCGCTCGGTCGCGGCCTTCAGCTCGTCGAGCGCGGCCATGTTGACCGGCCCGAGCGCGATGATCGCGTTGTTGATGCGGGTGACTTCGCCCTGCAGGTACGACGGCTTCAGGTCCGGCGTCAGCTTGGCCTGCAATTCGGCTTCATCGACCCCGGCCGCGCTCAGCTGCTCGACGAACTGCTCGCCGTTGATGCGCGCGGCCTGCTCCTTCAACTGCAATTCGTTGATGCGGTCGCGCAGCGGCTGCAGCGCGCGCTCGGCGGTGAGGCGCGTTTCATCGGCCGAGCGCAGCTTCGCGGTCAGGTCGTCGAGCTCGACGCGCGCGGCGCGCAGCGCCTCTTCCTTGACGGCGCGGATATCGAGCGCGTCCTGCAGACCGGTGTGCGCGGTCTGCTCGTTGATCGTTTCGAGCTCGGCGCGAGCATCTTCGAGCGAACCCGCGACGCGCTCGCTCTGCTCATGCGCGACCTGGATGCTGCGCTTCAGTTCGTCGATGCGGTTCGCCATGTTGCGCGCGGCGAAGCGCGCGTCGGTGGCGGCGCGGTCGAGATCGCGTGCCTCGCCGCGGGCGGTCGTCAGTTCTTCGTCGAGCGCTTCGAACGCGAGTTGATGGTCTTCGAAGCGCGCCTGCAGTTCGGCGAGCTCGCCGTCGTGACGCTCGAAGTTCGCTTCCGATTCCGCGCGCAGCGCACGCTGCTCGTCGACCTGCGCGGCGATCTCTTCGAGTTCCTCGCGAATCTGCGTGCTGCGCTGTGTGTAGCGCTCGTGCGCCTGAGTGAGCTTCAGCACGTCCATCTGCAGCGCGTGGACCCGCTGCGTCGCGCGCTCGGCCTGCTGACGCATTTCGGCGAGCGCTTGCGCGGCTTGCGTGTGCGCGGCTTCGGCGCGGATCGCGGCGGCCTTCGCCTCGTCGGCGAGCAAGGCCTGCGCACGCACCTGGCGGCCGAGGTTCTCGATTTCCTGCTGACGCGCGAGCATGCCGGCCTGTTCGGAATCGGCCGCGTACAACTGCACGCCGACGCGCGTGACCACGTGCCCTGCCTTGACGACGAATGCGCCGCCGTCGGGCAACTGTGCCCGCATCGAAAGCGCCTGCTGCAAATCGTCGGCGACGTACGCGCGGCCGAGCCAGTCGGTCAGCACCGCGCGGATACCCGCGTCCTCGATGCGCACGAGCGACAGCAGCGAGCGCAGCGCGCCGGCCGCCAAGGCCGGCTGGCCGGCCGCGGGCGGTGCGTAGAACGCGAGCTTGGCGGGTGGCGCGTCGGTTGCGAACGCCTTGACCCAGTCGAGATTCGACACTTCGAGCGCCGCGAGGCGCTCGCGCAACACCGCTTCGAGCGCGGTTTCCCAACCGGCCTCGACATGCAGCTTCTTCCACAGACGCGGCAGGCTGCCCAATTCGTGCTTGTCGAGCCATGGCTGGATCTTGCCTTCGGTCTGCACGTTTTCCTGCAGCTGCTTGAGCGCGGCGAGGCGCGCGTCGAGCTGATGGATCTGCGCGCTTTCGGCCTGCACACGCTCCTGCGCGGCGCGCCGTTCGCCGTCGAGCCGCGGCAGTGTTTCCTGCGCATCGGCGAGGCGTCCCTGCGCGTCGTGCAGGATTTCCTCGTGCTCGGCGAGCTGCATGCGCAACTCTTCGAGCTGCGCCTCGTCGGGCGCGTCGAGCCCGCCTTCTTCCGATTTCAGCCGCTCCTGGCGCTGCTGCAGTTGCTGCAATTGCTGATCGGCATTGCGCTGATGCGCGGCTTCGAGCTTCAGCGCCTGCTCGGTCTGTGCGATGCCGGCGCGCTCGGTGTTCAGCTCCGCCTGCGCGTCGCGCCAGCGCGCTTCGAGCGCGGGCAGCGCGTCGTGCTTAGCGGCGGCGTCCTCTTCGGCCAGCAGGGCTTTTTCTTCGGCGACGGCCAATTGCTCTTCGGCGTCGGCGATATCGTCCTGCGCCTTGTCGGCTTGCGATTGCCATTGCTCGCGCTGCGCCGTGAGCGCAGCGATCTGCGCCTGCACGCGGTTGCGCGATTCGACGATGAAGCGGATCTCGGCTTCCAGCCGGCTCACTTCCGCGTTCGCCTCGTACAGCGCGCCCTGCGCGCCCTGCATCGCGTCGCTCGCCGAATAGTGCGCGACGCGCAGCGTTTCGAGTTCCGCCTCGACTTCGCGCAGCTTCGCGGTTTGCGCCTCGAGGTCGATCTGCGCCTGTTCGATCGCGCGCTGCTGGCGCTGCTGCTCGCCAGCCGCTTCGTTCTTGCGCAACAGCCACAGCAGACGCTGCTTTTCCTCGCCGTCGCTTTGCAGCTCGCGATATCGCGTCGCGACGACCGCCTGCCCCTCCAGCTTCTCGAGATTCGTACCGAGCTCGCGGATGATGTCCTCGACGCGCGTCAGGTTCTCGCGCGTGTCGTGCAGACGGTTCTCGGTCTCGCGGCGGCGCTCCTTGTACTTCGACACGCCGGCGGCTTCTTCGAGGAACACGCGCAGCTCTTCGGGCTTCGCCTCGATCAGCCGCGCGATCATGCCCTGACCGATGATCGCGTACGCGCGCGGCCCGAGGCCGGTGCCGAGGAAGATGTCCTGGATGTCGCGGCGACGCGCCGGCAAATTGTTGATGTAGTAGCTCGAGGTGCCGTCGCGCGTCAGCACGCGCTTCACGGCGATCTCCGCATACTGGCCCCACTGGCCGGCGGCGCGGCCGTCCGCGTTGTCGAACACGAGTTCGACGCTCGCGCGGCTGCCGGGTTTGCGGGCGGTCGAGCCGTTGAAGATCACGTCCTGCATCGACTCGCCGCGCAATTCGGAGGCGCGCGATTCGCCGAGCACCCAGCGCACGGCGTCGATGATGTTGGATTTGCCGCACCCGTTCGGACCGACCACGCCAACCAGTTGGCCTGGGACCTGGAAATGCGTGGGATCGACGAAGGATTTGAAGCCAGCGAGTTTGATCGAGGTGAGCCGCACGGCGATTTCGCTGTTTGAAAAGAGAGTGTGATAGGTGGCTCGCGAGGTTGCGCCAGTCGTTCACCGCCGTGGCGGGACGGCCCCACGCAACCTCGCGAGCCTTCGCAATTTGGTTGCCGGCTGCATGCGCTCATGCACATCGGAGGCACAGGTGCGCATGCGCCGGCTAATGAGGGGGAATCATACCATCGCGCGTGGACGATTCTTACCGCCCTTTCGGTGGTCGTCGCTGTCGCCGTCACGGCCGTGTTGGTCAGCGCGTTGGTCACCGCGCGGGTCACCGCGCCCATCGTCGCCGCCCGGCCCGTCCGTGTCGCCGATGGCCGGATCGGGCGGCACCGTCTTCGTCCGATGCACCCAGCTCGACAACGCCGATGCGAGCACGATGCACGCGCCGCCGGCCCATTCGCGCGGCCCCGGTACTTCGCCGGCGAACAGCCACGCCGACAGCGCCGTCACGACGAGTTCGAACAGCATGATGATCGAAGCGCGATTGGCCGGCACACGCGAGAGCCCGTACTGCACCAGCATATTGTTCGACGCGAGCAGCAGACCGAGGCCGAGCACGAGCAGCGCCGCGGTACCCAGATGCGCGCCGGTGGGCGGCGCGGGCATCGGCTCGATGAGCGACGCGAGCGCGCCGAAAAACGCCGCGCCGCCGAAGATCACCGCGGTGCGCATTTCGGGCTTCATGTCCGGCAGCACGCGGCTCGTCTTCAGGATCAGCACATTGCTCATCGCGAAGCCCATGCCGCCGGCGAGCCCAGCCCATTCGGCGGGATTGCCGGGCACCGGAACGCCGAGCCGCGGCGACCACAGCATCGTCATCGCGCCCGCGAGCGACAGCGCGGCCAGCGCCGCGCCCGACCACGTGAGCCTCTCATGCAGGATGAAATGCGCGAACAGCGCGGTCCACGCGGGCGTCAGATAGAACAACAGCAGCACGCGCATCACCTGACCGTGAATCGCGCCCCACACGAAGCCCAGATTCGTGACGCCAGCGGCGAGCGCGAGCGCCGGCAGCAGCCAGTGCCATCGCACGGTCTTCAGCGCGCGATGCCGCACGAGCAGCACGAACAGGCAGCCGGTGCCGCTCGTCAGCGCGCTCGCTGCGGTGCCGGTCACGCCGAGCGCGGCGAGCATGCGCAGCGGGTACCAGACCATCCCCCAGACCGACGCGCCCAGCATGATCGCGAGCGTCGGCCAGCCGTTGCGAAGCCAGTTGGTCATGGGGCCGGACTCCGACGAGCGTCGCGGGTGGGTCGGATGAGGGCCCGGCCGGCCGTCTGCTGCTCTGCTGCGTACATTTGCTGCTCCTGCGTATTCTTTTACGCGAACCGTAGCGGATTCGCGCCGTTCCCGCCGCGGCGCGCCGGTGCGCCGCCTCACGGATTGCTGCCGCGCCGCGCGGCAAGCTCCCGCTTGGCCCACGGGCGCGCCACGCTATAATCGTCCGTTCGCCGCCGCTGGTGGCCGGCTCGTCGCTGGCCAGTGCATCGCGCGCAGGGATGCCGATTCATGTTTGATGCGCCGACGCCCGCCGGCGCGCTTGCCCGGTTGTCCCGACTTTCATCCGCGTCCATTCCGATCAGGCCCACTCGTCCGTGAATCCGCTACTCGACTCCCTTCAGCCCTATCCGTTCGAAAAGCTGCGCCTGCTTTTCAAGGACGTCACGCCGCCGGCCGGCCTCGCGCATATCAGCTTCGGCATCGGCGAGCCGAAACATCCGACGCCGCCGCTGATCCGCGACGCCGTCATCGCTTCGCTCGGCGGCCTCGCTGCCTATCCGGCCACGCTCGGCTCGGCGCCGCTGCGTGAGTCGATCGCGAAGTGGGTCACGCAACGCTACAACCTGCCGCCGCTCGATCCGCTGACCGAGGTGCTGCCGGTGTCCGGTTCGCGCGAAGCGCTGTTCGCGCTTGCGCAGACGGTGCTGAACCCGCGCCGCGATGCCGACGGAGAGCCTGCGATCGTACTCTGTCCGAACCCGTTCTACCAAATCTACGAAGGCGCGGCGCTGCTCGGCGGCGCCCAGCCGTACTTCGTCAACGGCGACCCGGCGCGCAACTTCGCGTGCGACTACTCGGCGGTGCCCGCGGAGGTCTGGGCCCGCACGCAACTGCTGTACGTCTGCTCGCCGGGCAACCCCACCGGCGCCGTGCTCACGCTCGACGACTGGCGCGAACTGTTCGCCCTATCGGACCGCTACGGCTTCGTGATCGCGTCGGACGAGTGCTACTCGGAAATCTATTTCGACGAGTCGAAGCCGCCGCTCGGCGGTCTCGAAGCGGCCCACCGGCTCGGCCGCGGCTTCGAGCGCCTCGTGATGCTGTCCAGCCTGTCGAAGCGCTCGAACGTACCGGGCATGCGCTCGGGCTTCGTCGCCGGCGACGCGTCGATTCTGAAGTCGTTCCTGCTGTACCGCACGTACCACGGCGCGGCGCTCTCCACCGTGTACCAGAGCGCGAGCGTGGTCGCGTGGAGCGACGAGACACACGTGCGCGAGAACCGCGCGAAGTACCTGCAGAAGTTCACGACCGTCACGCCGATGCTCGCCGACGTGCTCGACGTGCGCCTGCCCGACGCCGCGTTCTACCTGTGGGCCAATGTCGAGCGCACCGGCCTCACCGACACCGAGTTCGCCCAGCGCCTCTACGCCGACTATAATGTGACGGTTCTGCCGGGCTCGTTCCTCGCGCGCACCGCGCACGGCGTGAACCCCGGCCGCAATTTCGTGCGCCTCGCGCTCGTCGCCGATGTCGACGAATGCACGGCAGGCGCGCAGCGGATCGTCGAATTCTGCCGATCTCTCGCTGCGGCTTGAGCCGCACCCGAGCCGCACCGCACCCCATCTCCAGACATCAACCCTTCATAAAATCACGCATATGTCGCAACAACTTCAGAGCATCATCGATACCGCCTGGGACAACCGCGCCGAGCTGTCGCCGAAAGCCGCGCCGGCCGAAGTGCGCGAAGCCGTCGCCCACGCGATCGAGCAACTCGATAAGGGCGCGCTGCGCGTCGCCGAAAAGAAGGACGGCGACTGGGTCGTCAACCAGTGGCTGAAGAAGGCCGTGCTGCTGTCGTTCCGTCTGGAAGACAACGCGCCGATGCCGGCCGGCGGCTACAGCCAGTTCTACGACAAGGTGCCGTCGAAGTTCGCGAACTACACCGCTGAAGACTTCGCCGCCGGCGGCTTCCGCGTGGTGCCGCCCGCGATCGCGCGCCGCGGCTCGTTCATCGCGAAGAACGTCGTGCTGATGCCGTCGTACACCAACATCGGCGCATACGTCGACGAAGGCACGATGGTCGACACGTGGGCCACCGTCGGCTCGTGCGCGCAGATCGGCAAGAACGTGCACCTGTCGGGCGGCGTCGGCATCGGCGGCGTGCTCGAGCCGCTGCAGGCGAACCCGGTCATCATCGAAGACAACTGCTTCATCGGCGCGCGCTCGGAAGTCGTCGAAGGCGTGATCGTCGAGGAAAACTCGGTGATCTCGATGGGCGTGTACCTCGGCCAGAGCACCAAGATTTACGACCGCGAAACCGGCGAAGTCACGTACGGCCGCATTCCGGCGGGCTCGGTCGTGGTGGCGGGCAACCTGCCGTCGAAGGACGGCACGCACAGCCTGTACTGCGCGGTCATCGTCAAGAAGGTCGACGCCAAGACGCGCGCGAAGGTCGGCCTGAACGAGTTGCTGCGAGGCGACTGATGGCGCGCGGCACCAAAACCGTCGTCTACGGCATTCCGAACTGCGACACCGTGAAGAAGGCCCGTGTGTGGCTCGAAGAGCATGGCGTCGAGTTCGAGTTTCACGACTTCAAGAAGGCCGGCGTAACCGAGCCGCTGGTGCAGGACTGGTTGAAGGACGTCAAACTCGACGCGCTGCTGAACCGCCGCGGCACGACGTGGCGCGCGCTGTCCGACGACATGAAGGCGGCCGCGGAAACGCAGCCGGGCGCGATCGCGCTGATGATCCACAAGCCGTCGGTGATCAAGCGGCCGGTGCTGGTCGTGAACGGGCGCGTGAAGTCGCTCGGTTTTTCCGCTGACGAGTACGCGGCGCTGTTTGCCTGAGCGACTGCCAGGCACGTAGCATGACGCGCGGCCTCGCGCCGCGTCGTTCAAAGGCTGTTGCCGGCTGCGGTGGCTCACCGCGAGCCGGCATTTTTTCATTTCAAAGTGGCTTGTACTGAATCCATGTCCGGCACCCTCGCCCTTACCGAACAACTGATCGCGCGCGCGTCCGTGACGCCCGACGACCAGCATTGCCAGCGTCTGCTGATCGAGCGCCTGGCCGCGCTCGGCTTCGAGCACGAGACGATCGAATCCAACGGCGTGACCAACCTGTGGGCCGTAAAACGCGGCGTCGACGGCACCGCGGGCAAGCTGCTCGCGTTCGCCGGTCACACCGACGTGGTGCCGACCGGCCCGCTCGAACAATGGCGCTCGGCGCCGTTCGAGCCGACCCAGCGCGACGGCAAGCTGTACGGCCGCGGCGCGGCGGACATGAAGGCGTCGATCGCCGGCTTCGTCGTCGCGAGCGAGGAGTTCGTCGCGGCCAACCCTCAGCACCGCGGCTCGATCGCATTCCTGATCACGAGCGACGAGGAAGGCCCCGCCACAGACGGCACCGTCAAGGTCGTCGAAGCATTGCAAGAGCGCGGTGAGCGCATGGACTACTGCATCGTCGGCGAGCCGACGTCGAGCGAGCGGTTCGGCGACATGGTCAAGAATGGCCGGCGCGGCTCGATGTCGGGCAAGCTGATCGTCAAGGGCGTGCAAGGCCATATCGCTTATCCGCATCTGGCGAAGAATCCGGTGCACCTGCTCGCGCCCGCGCTCGCCGAGCTCGTCGCCGAGCGCTGGGACGATGGCAACGAATATTTCCCGCCGACCACCTGGCAGGTGTCGAACATCCACAGCGGCGCCGGCGCGACCAACGTGATCCCCGGCCATGCGGACGTGATGTTCAACTTCCGCTTCTCGACCGCGAGCACCGTCGAAGGACTGCAAAAGCGCGTGCACGCGATTCTCGACAAACACGGCCTCGAATACGAACTGCATTGGACCGTGAGCGGCCTGCCGTTTCTCACCCCGCGCGGCGAGCTGTCGAGCGCGCTCGCGCAAGCGATCAAGGACGAGACCGGCGTCGACACCGAGTTGTCGACCACCGGCGGCACGTCGGACGGCCGCTTCATCGCGCGCATCTGCAAGCAGGTGATCGAGTTCGGTCCGCTGAACGCAAGCATCCACAAGATCGACGAACATATCGAAGTCGCCCATATCGAGCCGCTGAAGAACGTGTATCGCCGCGTGCTCGAACAACTGATCGCATAACCAGGAACCTTGCGATGACGCTTCCTTTTTGCACCGTCCGCGACTTGCTGCGTTATGCAGTGTCGCGTTTTAGCGAGGCCAAGCTGTCGTTCGGCCACGGCTCGGCCAATGCCTACGACGAAGCCGCCTATCTGATCCTGCACACGCTGCACCTGCCGCTCGACCTGCTCGAGCCGTTTCTAGACGCGCGCCTGACCACGGCCGAAATCGAGGCGGTGCTGAAAGTGATCGAGCGACGCGCCGCCGAACGCGTGCCGGCCGCGTACATCACGCAGGAAGCGTGGATGCATGGCTATCGCTTTTACGTCGACGAGCGCGTGATCGTGCCGCGCTCGTTCATCGGCGAGCTGCTGCAGGACGGCCTGCAGCCGTACGTCGAGGACCCCGAGCAGGTCGGCGCGGTGCTCGAGCTGTGCACCGGCTCCGGCTGCCTCGCGATCCTCGCCGCCCACGCGTTCCCGAACGCCGACGTCGACGCGGTCGATCTGTCCGCGCCCGCGCTCGAAGTCGCGACGCGCAACGTGCTGGACTACCACCTCGACGACCGCATCGCGCTGTTCGAAGGCGATCTGTACGCGCCGCTCGCCGAGCGCCGCTACGACGTGATCATCAGCAACCCGCCGTACGTGAACGCGAAGTCGATGCAGGAGTTGCCGGCCGAATACAAGCACGAGCCGGAGATGGCGCTCGCGGGTGGCGCGGACGGCATGGACATCGTGCGCCGGATCATTGCCGGCGCGCGCAACTGGCTGACCGAAGACGGCGTGCTCGTCATCGAGATCGGCAACGAACGCGAGCACGTCGAGGCGGCGTTCGGCGGTCTCGACCTCGTGTGGCTGTCGACCAGCGCCGGCGACGACAACGTGTTCCTGATCCAGGCCAGCGACCTGCCGGTCTGAGTTCGGCATGCTGTCCGTTTGATCGCGCGGCGTGCGCGGCGCCGGCTTGCGTCGGATTTCGCAAGTGACGCGCGCCGCAGCACACACGGTTTATTCGTACGAGTTTTTGCGCTATTTTTTAGCGCGTGTTTTTAGGCCGTTTTTGGCGCTTTCCCAGGCGCCGCAGCCGCAGTCTGAATTCGTTGCCCGACGCGTTCGCCGCAGACCACGAAGCGAGCCTGTGCCCGCCTCCGTTTCCTGAACCCCGGCGCTTCGCCAACTGTTCGCGAGCTTATGACATTCGACCTGCTTCACGTCGGCCCGCTGGTTCTCCTTGCCCACATTCTCGGCATCATCGCGGCCGGTCACGCGATTCTCCATACCCGCACCTCGCAAGGGGCGATCGCGTGGGCCGTATCGCTGGTCGCGATGCCTTATCTGACGCTCGTGCCGTACCTGTTCCTTGGCCGCAGCAAGTTCGCCGGCTACGCGGACGCGCGCCGCGTCGAAAACGAGCTGCTGCGCACACGCGCGCATCCGCAGGTGTGGGACACGCACGCGTCGTCGGCCGGGGTGCCGACGCAGCAGCTCGGCTCGCGGCTCGTGCAGTCGCTGACGCGCCTCGGCGGCATGCCGTTCCTGCCCGGCAACACCGTGCGCACGCTGATCAACGGCACCGCGACTTTCGAGGCGATCTTCGACGCGATCCAGAACGCGCGCCACTATGTGATCGTGCAGTTCTTCATCGTGCGCGACGACGCGCTCGGCGACATGCTGAAAGACGCGCTGATCGCGAAAGCGCAACAGGGCGTGCGCGTGTACTTCCTGTACGACAGCATCGGCAGCTTCGATCTGCCGCACCGCTACGTCGCGGCACTGCGCGCGGCCGGCATCGAGATGCAGCCGTTCGCGACGAACCGCCGCTTCGTCAACCGTCTGCAACTGAATTTCCGCAATCACCGCAAGATCGTGGCGGTCGACGGCGAGCGCGCGTTTATTGGCGGTCATAACGTCGGCGTCGAATATCTGGGCGCGAAGCCGCCGCTGTCGCCGTGGCGCGATACGCATATCGAGGTGCGCGGCCCGGCGGTCGCCAGCATCCAGTTCGTCTTCATCGAGGACTGGTACTGGGCCACGCAGCAGTTGCCCGAGTTAGACGTGCCGTCCACCGAAACTGCCGGTCCATCCGTCGAGCAGCGCGACGCCCACGGCGCCGTCGAACACGCCGGGAACAACATGCACTGCATCGTGCTGCCGAGCGGCCCGGCCGACAAACAGGAGACCTGCTCGCTGTTTTTCGTCGAAGCGATCAACGCGGCGCGCGAACGCATCTGGATCACGACGCCCTACCTGGTACCCGACGAAGCCGTGTTCGCCGCGCTGCGGCTCGCGGCGCTGCGCGGCGTCGACGTACGCATCCTGATTCCGAGCCGGCGCGATCACCGGGTGGTGTTCGAGGCTTCGAAGCTGTATGCATACGACTCGCTGCGCGCGGGCATTCGCATCTTCCGCTATCAGCCGGGTTTCCTGCACCAGAAGGTCGTGCTGATCGACAGCAGCGCGGCCGCGATCGGCAGCGCCAATCTCGACAACCGCTCGTTCCGTCTGAACTTCGAGATCATGGTGCTGACCGTCGACCGCGGTTTCGCGCTCGAAGTCGAAACGATGCTGCTCGACGACTTCGCCGAGTCGCGCGAAATCGACCGCGACGAGTACCGCAAGGCGAACGCGCTGCGACGCATGCTGATGCACGTCGCACGGCTCTTTTCGCCGATCCTGTAGAGGCGCTCGTGCTTACAGCAGCGCTTCGATATCCTCGGTGATCGCCTCGGGCTTGGTCAGCGGCGCATAGCGCTTGACCACGTTGCCGTCGCGGCCGATCAGAAACTTCGTGAAATTCCACTTGATCGCCTCGAGACCGAGCAGCCCCGGCGCTTCGATCGTCAGGTAACGGAATAGCGGGTGCGCGTTCGGGCCGTTCACGTCGATCTTGTCGAACATCGGGAACGTCACGCCGTAATTCTTCTCGCAGAAGCTGCCGATCTGCGCGGCGTCGCCCGGCTCCTGCTTGCCGAACTGGTTGCACGGAAAACCGAGCACCGCGAGCCCGCGCGCCGCGTACGTGTCGTACAGCTTCTGCAAGCCCGCGTACTGCGGCGTGAACCCGCATTCGCTCGCGGTATTGACGATCAGCATCACCTTGCCTTGGTACTTCGCGAGACTCGCTTCCTCGCCGCCGAGCGTGCGTGCCGAAAACGAATAGATCGATGTCATGTGCCCTCCCGTGAAAGCCGTCAGTCTATGCCAAAAGCGCTGCCGGTACAGTCGGCCGAATGGCCGATGGCGGCTGCGCTCAATGCGACAGCCGGGCAATCGGCGCCGCGCGCCCGGCAACCCGCCGGGCAGTCTAAAATAGCGGTTTTCTTCAGCCGGCCACGTCGTGATCCGCTTCAATCAGTTCAGCCTCGCGCGCGGCACCAAGCCGCTTTTCGACAACACCACGTTCACGTTGAACCCCGGTGAAAAAGCCGGCCTCGTCGGGGCGAACGGCGCGGGCAAGTCGACGCTGTTCGCCGTGCTGCGCGGCGAGCTGCATGCGGACGGCGGCGATTTCTCGATCCCGCCGACCTGGCGCATCGCCCACGTCGCACAGGAAACGCCTGCCGTCGACAAAACCGCCCTCGCCTACACGCTCGACGGCGACGCCGCGCTGCGCGACATCGAAGCGCGCATCGCGGCCGCCTCCGCGGCGCACGACGGCGCGGCCGAAGCCGAAGCGCACGCCGCCTTCGCCGACGCCGACGGCTACACCGCGCCGGCACGCGCCGAAGCGCTGCTGCTCGGCCTCGGTTTCACGCTCGACCAGACCCGCGAGCCGGTCAGCAGTTTTTCGGGCGGCTGGCGCATGCGGCTGAATCTCGCGCAGGCGCTGATGTGCCGCTCCGACCTGCTGCTGCTCGACGAACCGACCAACCACCTCGACCTCGACGCGATCGTCTGGCTCGAAGACTGGCTCAATCGCTATGCGGGCACGCTGATCGTGATCTCGCACGACCGCGAGTTTCTCGATTCCGTCTGCAACGTCACGCTGCATCTCGAGAACCAGCAGATCAAGCGCTACGGCGGCAATTACTCGCAATTCGAAGTGCTGCGCGCGCAGCAGATCGCCCTGCAGCAGAGCGCGTACGAAAAGCAGCAGCGCACGGTCGCGCATCTGCAAAGCTACATCAACCGCTTCAAGGCGCAGGCCACCAAGGCGCGTCAGGCGCAAAGCCGGGTGAAGGCGCTCGAGAAGATGGAGCTGATCGCGCCCGCGCACATCGCGTCGCCGTTCACGTTCGAGTTCCGTACGCCCGACTCCGCGCCGAATCCGATGATGGTGATGGAAGATGTGCGCTGCGGCTACCACGCCGAAGACGGCAGCGAGATTCCGATCGTCGAGCGCGTGATGCTGTCGATCCAGAATGGTCAGCGCATCGGCCTGCTCGGCGCGAACGGCCAGGGCAAGTCCACGCTGATCAAGACGCTCGCGGGCACGCTCGAACCGCTCTCGGGCCACGTACGCGAAGGCAAGGGTTTGCGCATCGGCTACTTCGCGCAGCATCAGCTCGAAACGCTGCGTCCGGACGACACGCCGTTGCAGCACCTCGCGCGTCTCGCGCCCGATACGCGCGAGCAGGAACTGCGCGACTTCCTCGGCAGCTTCAACTTTTCCGGCGACATGGCGACCGCGAAGATCGCGCCGTTCTCGGGCGGCGAGAAAGCACGCCTCGCGCTCGCGCTGATCATCTGGCAGAAGCCGAACCTGCTGCTGCTCGACGAGCCGACCAATCACCTCGACCTCGAAACGCGCCACGCGCTGACGATGGCGCTCGCGCAATTCGAAGGCACGCTGATTCTGGTGTCGCACGACCGCCATCTGCTGCGCGCGACGACCGATCAGTTCATGCTGGTCGCGAAGCATCGTCTGCAGGAATTCGACGGCGATCTCGACGACTATCGCGACTGGCTGCTGCAGCATGCGGCCGAGCAGCGCGCGGCGTTGAAGGCGAATGCTTCCGGTGCGTCGGACGCAGCGTCCAGCGCCGCGGCAAATGGCGACAGCAACGTCAATCGCAAGGAGCAGCGCCGCCTCGAAGCGGAAACGCGGCAGAAGCTCGCGCATCTGAAGAAGCCGCTGCAAAGCCGCATCGCGAAGATCGAAAAGGAAATGGACGCGCTCAACGCGGAGAAGACGACGCTCGATACATTCGTCGCCGATCCCGCGAGCTACGAGCCGGAGCAGAAGAGCAAACTGACGGAGGCGATCCGCCGTCAGGCAGACGTGAACGCGCGCCTCGATACGCTCGAAGCCGAATGGCTCGAGACGCACGAGGAACTCGAACAGATCGGCTAGCGGCACGCAACGGCCGGGCCGCGCCGGCATCCACGGGAGCTTGGCTTTGTCATTTGCGAACTCGTCGTCCCCGTCATCGGTGTCTGGACCCGCGGCTGCAACGGCAACCGAGGTGCCGCCACCGTTGCAAGGACTCCGCGTGCTCGACCTCACGCGCCTCTTGCCGGGGCCGGCGGCCGCGCTGCGCCTCGCTGAGCTCGGCGCCGATGTGCTGAAGATCGAAGCGCCCGGCGCGGGCGACCCGACGCGCACGATGATGCAGTCGTCGAGCGATCGTGTCGCGGGTAGGCCCGGTGCGTTCTACCGGATGGTCAATCGCGGCAAGCGCGAGACGCGCCTCGACCTCAAATCCGAAGCGGGACGCAACGTGCTGCGCGCGCTCGCGGCCGAAGCCGACGTGTTGATCGAGAGCTTCCGGCCCGGCGTGATGGAGCGGCTCGGCCTCGGCTACGCGACGCTCGGCGCGGCCAATCCGCGGCTCGTCTATTGCGCGATCAGCGGATATGGCGCAAGCGGTCCGTTCGCGGACCATGCGGGCCACGATCTGAACTACATCGGCTATGCGGGCGTGCTCGATCAACTGGCAAGCCGCGACGGTGCGCCGATCCTGCCGAACTTCCAGATCGCCGATCTGCTCGGTGGCGCCTTGAGCGCGGTCACGCAGATTCTCGCCGCGCTCTGGCATGTCGCGCGTGGTGGCGCGGGCCGCTTCGTCGATGTATCGATGACGCACACGAGCTATGCGCACAACTTCGTCGCGCAGGTGTCGCTGGTCAACGAAGGGGCGGCGCCCGCAGCGGGCAGTGGTCTGCTAAATGGCGGCGTGCCCTGCTACAACCTGTACCGCACGAGCGATCAGCGCTGGCTCGCGGTCGGCGCGCTCGAACTGAAGTTCTGGGAAACGCTGTGCATGGCGCTCGATCGGCCCGAATGGGCGACGCGTCACTGGAGCCTGGGGCAGGCGATCGGCGGTCCCGATGCGCTGGCACTCATCCGGGAACTCGCTGATGTGATCGCGACGCGCACGCTCGGCGACTGGGTGGAATCGTTGGAATCGCTCGATTGCTGCGTGTCGCCGGTGCTGACGCCCGCTGAAGCGGCGCAGCATCCGCTGTTCAATCCGCACGCGTATGCGGCGGCGGCCGCGAGCGCCGCCGACTCAGACGACGACGGGGCCTAACCCGCCGCCGTCAACGCCGCGTCGCCGTCTGCCTCGGCAGCGTTTGACGCGGCGACTTCTCGTCGTCGTACAGCAAGTGCTTGCGACCTTCCACATGGCGGCTGATCGTGGCGCGCACTTCGGCGGCGGTCACGTCTTCGGCCACCACGCGCCGCGAGATCTGCCCCGCGGTGTCGATCCACTCGACGATCCGGCAAGCGCCGCCCCATGGCCGATGAATCGGTGCGGAGACCCGGCAGCCGCGCACCTGGATGTGCGGGTCGGCAGCGGTTTCATGTGACTGTTTCAAAGCGCGATCCTTTTTCGAGCATCAGAAGGGATGCATATCGTTACAGCTTAGGAAAAAGGTATGGCGGCCAGGTTACAGCCAAAATGGCGATATTTACAGGGCATTACGGGACCGCGAGCGCGCAATGTACCGGCGAGCCGTCCCGGCCCCGTCTATTCGAGCGTGCGGACGCGGTCGATGGCCTGTTCGATCCGTTCGACCGCAACGACCTGTAAGCCTTCGATCGGCTGTTTCGGCGCATTGGCCTTCGGAATCACCGCCACCGAGAAGCCGAGCTTGGCCGCTTCCTTCAGGCGTTCCTGACCGCGCGGCGACGGCCGGATTTCTCCGGCGAGGCCCACTTCGCCGAATACGACGAGCCCCTTCGGCAGCGGCTTGTTGCGCATCGACGAATGAATCGCGAGCAGTACCGAGAGGTCGGCGGCGGGCTCGGAGATCTTCACGCCACCCACCGCGTTCAGGAACACGTCCTGATCGAAACAGGCGATGCCCGCATGCCGATGCAGCACCGCGAGCAGCATCGCGAGCCGGTTCTGTTCGAGGCCGACCGCGAGGCGGCGCGGATTCGGCGCGTTGGCCGAATCGACGAGCGCCTGCACTTCGACGAGCAACGGCCGCGTGCCCTCCTGCGTGACGAGCACGCACGAACCCGGCACCGACTGCTCGTGCTGCGACAAAAACAATGCCGACGGATTCGCGACGCCGCGCAAACCACGCTCGGTCATCGCGAACACGCCGAGCTCGTTGACCGCGCCGAAACGGTTCTTGATCGCGCGCACGAGACGGTACGACGAGTGCGTATCGCCCTCGAAATACAGCACCGTATCGACGATATGCTCGAGCACGCGCGGCCCCGCGAGCGCGCCCTCTTTCGTCACGTGCCCGACCATGATGATCGTGGTGCCCGACTGCTTGGCGATACGCGTCAGTTGCGCGGCGCACTCGCGCACTTGCGCGACCGAGCCCGGCGCCGATGTCAAAGCATCCGAATAGACGGTCTGGATCGAATCGATCACGGCGACTTCGGGCCGTTGCTCGGTGATCGTCGCCTGAATTTTTTCGAGCTGGATTTCCGCGAGCAATTGCAGTTCGCTCGCCTTCGAGCCGGGTTCGAGCAGTGCGAGCCGTTGCGCGCGCAACGCGATCTGCGCGCCCGATTCTTCGCCGCTGATATAGAGCGCGCGCTTGTCCGCGGCGATCTCGGCGAGCGATTGCAGCAGCAATGTAGATTTACCGATGCCCGGATCGCCGCCGATCAGGACCACGCCGCCCGGCACGAGACCGCCGCCGAGCACGCGGTCGAATTCGCTGACGCCGGTGGAAAAGCGCGGCACGTCCGACGCGTCGATGTCGGCGAGGCGCCGCACTGGCGTGCTCTTCGCGAGCGACTGGAAACGGTGAGCGGACGGCGCCTCTGCGACCGATTCGACGAGCGTGTTCCACGCCTGGCAAGACGGGCATTGACCGGACCACTTGGGCGACTGTCCGCCGCATTCCCCGCAGATATACAACGTCTTCGCTTTCGCCACGCGTTACTCCGCCCGAACCGGCACACGCGGCGCGACCGCGCACATCAGCTCGTAGCCGATCGTGCCGCAGGCTTGCGCGACGTCGTCGATGGGCAGCGCGGTACCCCACAGTTCCACGCGCGAGCCGACGTTGGCGGTCGGCACCGGGGTCAGGTCGACGGTCAGCATGTCCATCGACACGCGTCCAACGATTCGCGTGCGCACCCCATCGACGATCACCGGCGTGCCTTCGGGCGCGACGCGCGGATAGCCGTCCGCGTAACCGCACGCGACCACGCCGATGCGCATCGGCGCGCGCGCGGTGAACGTGGACCCATAGCCGACCGAACTGCCTTCGCCGAGCGTCTGCACGGCGATCAGTTCCGACGCGAGCGTCATCGCGGGCTGCAGTCCGGTGCCGTCGATCGCGGCCGTCACGCCGGACGGCGACGCGCCGTACAGGATGATGCCCGGACGCACCCAGTCGAAATGCGCTTCGGGATGCCACAGTGTCGCGGCCGAATTCGAGAGGCTGCGCGCACCGGCGATGCCCTGCGCGCCGCGCTCGAACGCCTCCACCTGATGCGCGATGCCGCGCTCGGCATCGGCATCGGAAAAATGCGTCATCAACGTGATCTGGCCGACGCCCTGGCAGGCGCGCGCGCGCTCCCATGCGGCACGAAATTTTTCCACCGTGTAGCCGAGCCGGTTCATACCGGTGTTCATCTTCAACTGGATATTGACCGGTTTCGACAGGCGCGCCATTTCGAGCATGCGCAGCTGCTCGTCCGAATGCAGCGCCGTGGTCAGGCTGTAGCGATCGATTACGTCGATGTCGGTCGGCCGAAAAAAGCCTTCCAGCAGAAGAATTGGGCCTGCCCAGCCCAATTCACGCAACTTCACCGCTTCTTCGAGGTCCAGCAACCCAAAGCCGTCCGTCGCGCGCAATCCGGGAAACACGCGCGCGAGGCCATGCCCGTAGGCATTAGCCTTGACGACGGCCCAGACTTTTGATTTCGGCGCATAGCGCCGCGCGACAGCGAGGTTATTGGCGAGAGCAGCGGTATGAATCGTGGCGGAAAGGGGGCGCGGCATGGGATTTTTTCGAAAAGACACTTGCGAATCAGCGGCTTACAAGGCGTTTTCAGCGCTCTGCGGCCCGCTGGGCGGTGCGATCAAGGATTCTGCTAGTCTGAATCCATCTATTTTCATGATATAAAGCCGTGCGCACAACCCATTTCGATCGGCATAAGCCCGGACGCATAACAAACGGCCGGGGCGGACAGACCGCAGCGAGGACAGCATCGCATCAGATGAAAAAAGGCTTTTACACCATCATGGCCGCGCAGTTTTTTTCGTCGCTGGCCGACAATGCGCTTCTGATCGCTGCTATCGCACTGCTGAAAGATCTTCACGCTCCGAACTGGATGACGCCGCTGCTCAAGCTGTTTTTTGTGCTGTCGTACGTCGTTCTTGCCGCCTTCGTCGGCGCATTCGCCGACTCCCGTCCGAAAGGACGCGTGATGTTCATCACCAATACGATCAAGGTGGTCGGCTGCATCACGATGCTGGTCGGCGCGCATCCGCTGATTGCGTACGGCATCGTCGGCTTCGGCGCGGCGGCCTACTCGCCCGCCAAATACGGCATTCTCACCGAACTGTTGCCGCCTGACCGGCTCGTCGCCGCGAACGGCTGGATCGAAGGCACCACGGTCGGCTCGATCATTCTCGGCACGGTGCTCGGCGGCGCGCTGATCAGCCCGCACATCGCCGCGCCGATTCTCAAATGGCACGTCCCCACCGTGAACACGCCCGCGGAAGCCGCGATGCTCGTGATCATGGGCATTTACGTGGTCGCCGCGCTCTTTAATCTGCGCATTCCCGACACCGGCGCGCGCTATCCGCGCCAGGAACACGGGCCGATCCGCCTGATCACCGATTTCGCCGACTGCTTTCTCGTGCTGTGGCGTGACAAGCTCGGACAGATTTCTCTCGCTGTGACGACGCTGTTCTGGGGCGCGGGTGCGACGCTGCAATTCATCGTGCTTAAATGGGCCGAGGTGTCGCTGGGCATGTCGCTGTCCGAGGCGGCAATCCTGCAGGCGGTGGTCGCGGTCGGCGTCGCGGGCGGCGCGATTTTTGCGGCTTCGCGCGTGCCGTTGAAGAAGTCGCTGTCGGTCTTGCCGGTCGGCATCATGATGGGTATCTCCGTGATGCTGATGGCGTTCTACACGCGCGATCTGTTTCCCCCGCACTGGGGCATTTATTTTGGCCGCATGCACGTGTCGGGCTATCTGATCTTCGCGTATATCTTCCTGATGTTCGTGGGCGGCCTGTCGGGCTTTTTCGTCGTGCCGATGAATGCGCTGCTGCAGCATCGCGGGCACGTGCTGCTGTCGGCGGGCCATTCGATCGCCGTGCAGAACTTCAACGAGAATCTGTCCGTGCTCGTGATGCTGTGCCTGTACGCGGTGCTCGTTTGGCTCGACGTGCCGGTTACCGTCGTGATCGTGCTGTTCGGCACCTTCGTGTGCGTGATGATGTGGCTCGTGATGCGGCGCCATCAGGCGAACCAGCGCGCGTTCGATTCGGTCGCGCTGATCGGCGAAGCCAAGCACTGATCAACCGCGCCGGGCCGGCCGCGACACGCACGAGCGGGCCCTTCTTCTTCCTCGCTCGACCATGACTCAATCGATTCCCAATGTGCTGACGATCGCCGGCTCCGATTCCAGCGGCGGCGCTGGCATCCAGGCCGATCTGAAGGCCTTCTCCGCGCTCGGCGCCTATGGCGCGAGCGTGATCACCGCGCTGACCGCGCAGAACACGCGCGGCGTGACCGCGATTCACGCGCCGGACCCTGGCTTCATCACCGCGCAGCTCGACGCGGTGTTCGACGACATCCGCATCGACGCGGTGAAGATCGGCATGCTCGCGAATGCGCCGATCGCGCGCGCGGTTGCCGACGCGCTGCGCCGTCACCGGCCCAAACACATCGTGCTCGACACGGTGATGATCTCGAAGAGCAATCACGCACTATTGCTGCCCGATGCGGTCGCGGTGGTACGCGACGAACTGCTGCCGCTCGCCGATCTGCTGACGCCGAATCTGCCGGAAGCGGCCGCGCTGCTCGGCACGCAGCCCGCCACCGACGAAGCCGGCATGGTCGAGCAAGGCGAAGCGTTGCGCGCGCTCGGCGCGCGCGCGGTGCTGATGAAGGGCGGCCATCTGAGCGCGACCGATAGCCCCGACTGGCTCGTGCAGGAAAGCGGCACGCTGCGTCTCGGCGGTCCGCGCGTGCCGGTGAAGAACACGCATGGAACGGGCTGCACGTTGTCGTCGGCGATCGCGGCGTTGATTCCGCAGCGCGACGATCTCGCTAGCGCCGTGGCCGATGCGAAGGTTTATCTGACCGGCGCGTTGCAGGCGAGCGAGCGGCTCGACGTCGGCCACGGCGTGGGGCCGGTGCATCACTTTCATCGGTGGTGGTAAGCGACGCTATTGCTTCGCGTAACGCCGCGCGTGCTCGGGCCAGTCGTCGGGCACGATAAAGCCGCGCGAGCGTTCGAGCAGATGTCCCGTATCGTCTTCGATGAATCCGGCGACCATCGTCGGGCCGTGTTGCGGTGAAATTTGAGCGGCGAGCGTGTTTGCGTCGACATAGCACGAATCGTTCGCGCCGGCTTGCATTCGATACTGCGGCGCAAGCCATTCGAGCCGCGGCAACACCCGCCACCTATGCGTGTGCGCGCACTCGAAAGCCGGCCAGTCGCGATGCGTAATCCACCAGCCGCGGCCATGCGCGGGATCGAGTTCGGCAGGATCGGTGGGCGTGGCGCCATGCCGGTAGAACAGCCAGCCTTTGACGAACATCTGCGGCGTCCACGTGCCTGCATAGCCCGTCGATGCAAATTCCTCGCGTGCGCTGAGCGGCAACTGATGATCGAGCAGATGCGCGAGCTTCAGATCGAAGCGGTCCTTCAGATTGGGGCCGACGTAATCGGCGAGATGCGCCGCCTCTGCCCTATTCGGATCGCCCGCATGCAGATAGCACTTCACCGCGAGTTCCCAATGCAGTCGCGCGCCCTCGCGCGTGCGCACGAGGAAATCGCATTCACCAAGCGTGCGGCCGGCGTGCCGTAGCGGCACACCCGCTGCGATCAATTGCGTCGCCGGCCCATGACGAAGGAAAAAACCCAGCAGGCGTTCGGCGTAGCGGCCAAGACGCGTGATGCGCGTTGCCGCGAGATCCTGATGCAGAGATTCTGGCGTGGTGTCGAGCGCGCGCAGCCAGTCGAGCGTGGCCTGCAATTCCTGCGGTGTATCGAAGGGAGCCGCGAGCGCGCCCGCGGGAGGCTGAGGGCGCAACAGATCGGGACTCAGCAGCAGCCACGCGAGATCGCGGACGGCGGGTTCGCGCAGTGCATCGACTGAAGCACCGTCGCGCAATCCAAGCAACCTATCGAGAAGCGCCGCGTGGCTGATAGACGCGGCGGGCATGCGCGCCGCCCGTCCCTCGGGGATCGTCACTTTGATTCGTTCGACGGCGCGCCGCCGTTCGCCAGCCACGTGGCGCGCGCAAGGCACAGGTCCGTCCATGCCTTGGCCTTGTCGGGCAGGCTACGCAGCAGATAGGCCGGATGATAGGTGACGATCACCGGCACGCCCTCGTACGTATGCACGCGGCCGCGCAGCGACGAAATGCTCGCGTCGGTCTTCAGCAGACTCTGCGCGGCGAAACGGCCGAGCGCGACGATCAGCTTCGGCTTCACGAGCGACACCTGACGCTGCAGATAAGGTTCGCAACGGGCGACCTCGTCCGGCTGCGGATTCCGGTTGCCGGGCGGCCGGCACTTGATCACGTTCGCGATATACACGTTGGTGCCGCGCGCGAGCGCGAGCGAATGCAGCATGTTGTCGAGCAGCTTGCCGGCCTGGCCGACGAACGGTTCGCCTTGACGGTCCTCGTTCTCGCCGGGCGCTTCGCCGATCAGCATCCAGTCGGCCTCGCGATCTCCGACGCCGAACACCGTGTTCGTGCGTTTCTCGCACAGCCGGCAGGCCTCGCATCCGGCGACGCGCTCGGCGAGCGCGTCCCAGTCGAGCGTGTGGATCGCCGGCAGCGCGGGCGCGTCGCGGCGTGCTTCGGCGGGTGCGGGGGCCGATGCGGTGGGATCGTCGAACCACGCGAAGTCGTCGTCGGGTGGGGCGTCGAAAGTCGGCGGCGCTGAAAAGTCCGGTTGCGGTTGTGATGTCTCGCGGCGTGCGGCGGTTTCGTCGAAGCGCGGTGCGGGTTCACTCGGCGCTTGCTGCGGCTGCGCGTCGGCGGATGCGCGCAGCGGTTCGCGCGAGGTCTGCGGCGCCGGCTCCGCGCGTCGCTCGTCGTCCGCGTCTGCCGGTATCGACTGCGATGCATCACCCTGCCCGGCCTCCGCCTCGCGCGCGGCGAGTCCGCGACGCACCCACAACGGCGCGAGTCCAAATTCTTCGAGCACCGATTCATGCAGCGCCATCTTGGCCCTCCGTGGCAAACGACAGACGCATCACGATCGCGTCCTCCCGGGCGCGATGCCGCGCCGGATAATAATTTTTGCGCCGGCCGATCGATGCGAAGCCAAAGCGCTCGTACAAACGGATCGCCCGATGATTCGACGGCCGCACTTCGAGCAGCAGTCCCTCGAGCTTCTCCGCGTGCGTGATGCGCACCGCCTCGCGCAGCAGCGCGAGGCCCGCGCCCGCGCCTTGCGCTTGGGGTGCCACGCACAGATTCAGCAGATGCATTTCATCGACGACCGGCATCAGCACGCAATAGCCGATCAAAGTGCCCGTCACGTGGCGCAGACAGACGCCGAAATAGCCGTTGCGCAGCGAGTCGCCGAAGTTGCCGCGACTCCACGGAAACTCATAAGCGAGCTTCTCGATCGCGGCGACTTCGTCCAGGTCGCTTTCGGTCATCGGCGACATGTAGCGGTCCGTGAGCAGCACACCGCTCATGGGCGCGCCTCGTCGTGGGACGGCTGGCCGGACGCGCCGTCGGGCGCGCTCTGCGCGGACTGCCCGGCGTTGTGAGCCGCTTTGGCTGATTTCGCCGCCTTGTCGGCCATGCGCTCGGCGGTCGTCTGCGCGACCTTGTCGCGCACGTACTCGGGCGCCGCCTGGTCGGCGGGCACCGTGCGACCCGCATGGAACGCGCGCAGCGCCGCGTACGCCAGCGGCAACGCATGCGGCAACGCTTCGCCATCGACGCTTCGCGCGGCCGCGACCGCCGGCAATCGCTCGCCGAACGCGGCGGCCGCATTGCCGGCAAGCGTGAACGGCCCGTCGGGCAGCACGATCCGCTCAGGCGCATCGAGCGACGCCGTCTGCACGGTGCGCCATTCGTGTTGCGCGTCGTCCCACGCGTAGTCGGCCCAGTAGATTTCGTCCATGCGCGCGTCGAGCGCGGCGAGCACGCGCGTCGTCGACGGATCACGCAGGCGGGCGCTCTCCGCGCACGCGAGCAGCGTGCCAATCGGCACGACCGGCAGGTCCAGGCCGAACGCGAGGCCTTGGGCGACGCCGGTCGCCGTACGCAGTCCGGTGAACGAGCCCGGGCCCGAGCCGAACGCGATCGCGTCGCAGTCCGCCAACGTGAGGCCGGCTTCGTCGAACAGTTCGCGGATCGCCGGCAGCAGGCGGGTACTGGACACCGCGCCGGTTTGTTCGTGACGAACCCAGACGCGCGGTTCGGCGCTGGGCTGACCGGCGGCATCGACGGACGCGGACACGAGCGCCGCCGAACAGAATTCAGTCGAGGTATCGAGGGCAAGGAGCACTGTTTGAGTCATGGACCGTATTGTAATCGGCACGGTGCGCGTGAATGGTGGTTTGCGCGGCCTTGCTGCCCCGCTTCGCGG
Source organism: Paraburkholderia sp. JPY465 (assembly GCF_050436725.1). Taxonomy (NCBI): domain Bacteria; kingdom Pseudomonadati; phylum Pseudomonadota; class Betaproteobacteria; order Burkholderiales; family Burkholderiaceae; genus Paraburkholderia; species Paraburkholderia sp. JPY465. The sequence goes on along the minus strand of NZ_JBNDMT010000003.1, from coordinate 1,057,772 downwards.
CCGCCCAGTTTGGAATAAGCCCTCGGCCCCGTTGCGTCAGGCAATTGTTATGATTTTCGGCCGATCTCATCTATCCCGCGACGCAGGCCAACCCACCATGACCGATATCAACTCCCAGTTCGAACAAGCCCAGCAGGACGTCAAGCAGCTGCCCGAGCGCCCGGGCAATCTCACGCTGCTGCGTCTCTATGCACTCTTCAAGCAGGCAAGCGAGGGCGACGTGCACGGCGACAAGTCGGGCTTCACCGACATCGTCGGCAAATACAAGTACGAAGCTTGGGCGGCGCTCAAGGGCACCGCGCAGGACGCTGCGAAGCAGCAATATGTCGAGCTCGTCGAATCGCTGAAGAGCGGCGCGGCGGCCTGAGTTTCCGGCGCGCCAATCATCTGTGGAAATGGCCGTATGGGAACCCCGCCACGGCCTCGCGGGGTTCCGGACGCGAGGCTCCGGGCCATCGCCCTCACGTCCCTACTGCATTCCGGCACTTTTTTCTGTCGGATTTGCCTGAATGGTGGCGCGGTGCAGCAAAGTTCGCTATAATGCCGCCTGCGCTTCACTGCTTTGGCCGTTTTTCCAGCGGTCCTCGCGGCGCAGCGTCCCATAGCGTTTGCTCCAATCCAGTTTAGAACCTGTCCCCTTCTGCCTAGCCCCCTACGGGCTCAAGTCCCAGGCTGGCGGCTCGCCATGTTGGCACGTCGCATCCGATACAGCTTCTAACGAAAAACTCGCCTTCATTGTCGCGAGTTGCCCCCGTTTTTCGATTTGCTCGCTGCTTTTTTGCTCGCTGAATCCGACGACTTGGGTATGCCGATTGGCGTTGACGTTTTCATCCGATGAACCACCCAGGATCGTTTTCAAGGATTCACATGACTTTGAGCAACACCCCCAGCAGCCCGTTGAACGCCATCGCCGACGAAGCACTTGGTCTCGCGCCCGCCGCTCCCGCAGCCGTCGCGCAAGCTGACGCCAAGCCGAGCTTCGCGTCGCTCGGCCTGTCCGCGGAAGTCGTCTCCGCGCTGACCGCCGCTGGCTACGAGCACCCGACGCCGGTGCAGCAACGCGCGGTGCCGGCTGGTATCGCCGGCCGCGATCTGCTGGTTTCGAGCCCGACCGGTTCGGGCAAGACCGCCGCCTTCATGCTGCCCGCCATCGAGCGTTTCGCGCAGCTGCAAAAGGCCCAGGCGAGCCAGCCGCGCGAACCGCGTCCGGCCGACGGTGGCCGCGGCCGCCGTCCGCAGCCGGTCGCGCGTCCGACCATGCTGGTGCTGACCCCGACCCGCGAACTCGCGATGCAGGTCACGACCGCCGCCGCCACGTACGGCAAGCACCTGAAGCGCCTGCGCACCGTCAGCATTCTGGGCGGCGTCGCTTATGGCCAACAACTGATGCTGCTCGCGAAGAACCCTGAAATCCTCGTTGCGACGCCGGGCCGTCTGATCGACCACCTCGAGCGCGGCCGCATCGATCTGTCGCAACTGCAGATCCTCGTGCTCGACGAAGCCGACCGCATGCTCGACATGGGCTTCATCGACGACATCGACACGATCGTCGCCGAAACGCCGGCTACCCGTCAGACCATGCTGTTCTCGGCCACGCTCGACGGCAAGATCGGCTCGCTGACCGGCCGTCTGTTGAAGGACCCGGAGCGTATCGAAATCGTCCAGCGCATGGAGCAGCGCACCAACATCGCGCAAACCGTCCATTACGTCGACGACCGCGATCACAAGGACCGTCTGCTCGACCATCTGCTGCGCGACTCCGGCCTCGACCAGGCGATCGTCTTCACGGCAACCAAGATGGACGCAGACCAACTGGCGGGCCGTCTGGCCGACGCCGGTTTCGAATCGGCTGCGCTGCACGGCGACCTGCCGCAAGGGGCGCGTAACCGCACGATCCGCGCGCTGCGCGAGCGCCGCGTGCGCGTGCTGGTTGCGACCGACGTCGCCGCTCGCGGTATCGACATCCCGGGCATCACGCACGTGTTCAACTACGACCTGCCGAAGTTCGCCGAAGACTACGTGCACCGTATCGGCCGTACCGGCCGCGCGGGTCGCTCGGGTATCGCGGTGAGCCTCGTGCATCACGCCGAACAGGGCGCGTTGAAGCGCATCGAGCGCTTCGTGCGCACGCCGCTGCCGGTCAACGTCGTCGAAGGCTTCGAGCCGCGCAAGGCGCCGCCTTCGGGCAACGGCCGTCCTGGCTTCGGTGGCCGCGGCCGTCCGGGCGGTAACGGCCGTCGCTTCGGCAGCGGCTCGGGCAAGCCGGGCGGCTACGGCGGCTCGCGCAACGGGAACGGCAATGGCAATGGCAACGGCGGCGGCTGGGGCAACAAGTCGGCCGGCGGTTCGCGTGACGGCTACGGCTCGCGCGAAAGCCACGGCGGTTCGCGTGACGGCTATGGCTCGCGCGAAGGCTTCGGCGGTGGTTCGCGTGACAGTTACGGTTCGCGTGACGGCTACGGCGCGCGCCGCAACGACGGTCCCCGTTCGGCACGTCGCGGCAGCTGATAGCTACGCACAAGACTGACCGGACGGCTTCGCGCCGTCCGTGAGAACAGCAGAAAACCGGCGCTCAGGCGCCGGTTTTTTTTCACCTATCCACTGCCCGCCCCAAATTTCGCGATGTGGAAAAATTTTTTGCGTCGTAAAAAATCATGCTGCAAGGCACAAGAACGACTGTTGCAACAGGGAAAATATCGTTTCTCATCACGAAATGCGACGTTCAAGCCATTGATTTAACGTAAAAATAAATATTGGAAAAACGCTTTGCGGTGTCTATTGCGCGTCCATCGATTTGCCTAGACTCTTATATAAGACTTCACGAACCACAACGCCCTCTCAGGGCCCGGCGCTTCGAGAAGACAGAGTCACCCATCCTCCATAACTGGCATCGAAGGAGCACATCATGACAATGACCCGCGAACAGCAAGTGCAGCAACTCAAGCAGCAATGGGAAACGGACCCGCGTTGGAAGGGTGTCAAGCGCACCTACTCGGCCGAAGACGTGGTGCGTCTGCGCGGCTCGGTGCAACCCGAGCACACGCTCGCGAAGCGCGGCGCCGAAAAGCTGTGGGCCGCAGTGAACAGCGAGCCGTTCGTGAACTCGCTCGGCGCGTTGACGGGCAACCAGGCGATGCAGCAGGTGAAGGCCGGTCTGAAGGCAATCTATCTGTCGGGCTGGCAGGTCGCGGGCGATGCCAACGTCGCTGGTGAAATGTACCCGGACCAATCGCTGTATCCGGCCAACTCGGTGCCGCTCGTCGTCAAGCGCATCAACAACACGCTGACGCGTGCCGACCAGATCCAGTGGTCGGAAGGCAAGAACCCGGGCGATGAAGGCTACGTCGATTACTTCGCGCCGATCGTGGCCGACGCGGAAGCCGGTTTCGGCGGCGTGCTGAACGCGTTCGAATTGATGAAAGCGATGATCGAAGCGGGCGCATCGGGCGTGCACTTCGAAGACCAGCTCGCCTCGGTCAAGAAGTGCGGCCACATGGGCGGCAAGGTGCTCGTGCCGACCCGCGAAGCCGTCGCGAAGCTGACCGCCGCACGTCTGGCCGCCGACGTCTCGGGCGTGCCGACCGTGCTGCTCGCCCGCACCGACGCGGAAGCCGCCGACCTCGTGACCTCGGACGTCGACGACAACGACCGCCCGTTCCTGACTGGCGAGCGCACCGTCGAAGGCTTCTATCGTACGAAGCCGGGCCTCGAGCAGGCAATCTCGCGCGGCCTCGCGTATGCGCCGTACGCCGACATGATCTGGTGCGAAACCGGCAAGCCGGACCTCGAGTTCGCGAAGAAATTCGCCGACGCGATCCACAAGGAGTACCCGGACCAGCTGCTGTCGTACAACTGCTCGCCGTCGTTCAACTGGAAGAAGAACCTCGACGACGCAACGATCGCGAAGTTTCAGCGCGAGCTCGGCGCAATGGGCTACAAGTTCCAGTTCATCACGCTGGCCGGCTTCCACGCGCTGAACTACTCGATGTTCAACCTCGCGTACGGCTATGCGCGCAACCAGATGACCGCGTTCGTCGAAATGCAGCAGGCGGAGTTCGCGGCGGCCGAAAAGGGCTTCACTGCGGTCAAGCACCAGCGCGAAGTCGGCACCGGCTACTTCGACGCCGTCACGCAGACGGTCGAGCGCGAAGCATCGACGACCGCGTTGCATGGTTCGACGGAAAACGAGCAGTTCTTCGACAAGAAGGTCGCCTGAGATGAGCCGGTCGGGTCACGCAATCCCGTGGCCTGAACGCAGCAACGATTGGCAAATGTCGAGGGGCAACGTCAGAGTGCCGCCGACACTGGGAGGACCGCGCCGTACCAGATTGGCAGGAACATTAGTGCGCATGCCAGCGGCCGGGGTCTGAGAGAAGCCAGCACGCGGCAGGCGTGCGGCGAACCTGAACGCGCCGGCTTCGCCGCCGGCGCGTTTTTTTTCGAAGGCCGCGCATGCCGGCACGCTGCCGGCGGTGCAAAGCGATTCAGCGATAGACGATCACAGGAATTTTCGTATGCGTGAGCACCCGCTGCGTTTCACTGCCGATCAACAGGCTTCCGAGCCCACGCCGCCCATGCGACGCCATGAAGATCACATCACAGCCGCCCTGCTCGGCCGCTTCGATGATGCCGAGATACGGCGCCGGATGCACGCTCGTGCGGCTCTCGACGTGGACGCCGACGCGGTGCGCCGCATGCTCGACTTCGCGCAGATGCACGCGCGCTTCGCGCTCGCTGCGTTGCAGGAACTCGCCTGGTGGTTCGATCGCGACCTCGGAGAACGGCGAATACGGATACTGCGGCAGACATGCGTACGCGGTCACGCGGGCGCCCACGGCCTGCGCGAGATCGATCGCGCCCGCTATCGCTTTGCGTGAAAGATCTGAACCATCGGTCGGAACCAGGATGTGCCTGAACATGATGCCCTCCGTCGCCGGCTGCGCGCAGCACGGGGTCAGCGTCCAACAAAGCCCAGGGTGCAGGCTGCCCGAAACGATTGTAATGCGTATGAATGCGAGTAATTGCGACCGTCTGGGGATTGGCGGGTCAGTCCCAGTAACCGGGTTCGCCGTACGTATGCTTGAGAAAGTCCAGAAACAGCCGCACTCGCAGCGGCAGATGACGGCGCTGCGGGAACACCGCGTGGATGCCGATCGGCGGCGCGGCGAATTCGTCGAGCACCGTGACGAGGCGCCCCGCCGCGAGGTCCGCGCCGACCTCCCACCACGAGCGCCACGCGAGCCCGTGTCCGGCGAGACACCATTCGTGCAGCACCGCGCCGTCCGAGCATTCCATCGTGCCGGACACCTTGATCGACACGACCTTGCCGTCGTGCTGGAACATCCAGCCGCGCTGCTGGTTCGCGCTCGCGCCGAGCGCGAGGCAGTTGTGGCGCGCGAGCTCGGCGAGGCTGTGCGGCGCGCCGCGCCGGTTCAGATACGCGGGCGACGCGACGCACACGCGGCGGTTTTCGGCCAGCTTCAGCGACACCAGCGACGAATCGGGCAACTCGCCGAGCCGCACCGCGCAATCGAAGCCTTCGTTGACGAGATCGACGAGACGATCGGACAGATCGAGCGTGATCGACACGTCCGGATGCGCGACCGTGAATGCGGGCACCAGCGGCGCCACGTGCCGGCGTCCGAAGCCGGCCGGCGCCGACAGCCGCAAATGGCCGCTCGCCTTCACACCGCCCGCCGACACGCTCGCCTCGGCGTTCTGCATGTCGTGAAGGATGCGCTGGCAGTCTTCAAGAAAGGCCGAGCCTTCGAAGGTGAGCGTGATCTTGCGCGTCGTGCGCACCAGGAGCTTGACGCCGAGGCGCTCCTCGAGCGCGTCGATGCGCCGGCCGATGATCGCGGGCGCGACGCCCTCGGCGAGCGCCGCCGCGGACAGGCTGCCTTTGGCCGCGACGGTGGCGAAGGTCTCGATCTGCTTGAAACGGTCCATGAACGATGCGCGCCGCGAAAGCAATTAAGTCAGCGCAAAAGTGAGGGTTGTGTGTGAGATTAGGTATATGAAAGTAAAAGATCAAGTGATCTTTAGCCTATTTTTTAGTACCTAACGTCACCAATACAATCGATCCCGACCTCTGACAGGAGCGCATGGCAATGTCGGCCACAACGACAGCTTCACCGCGAGCAGTGATTTTCGACGCCTACGGCACGTTGTTCGACGTGCATTCGGTGATCGCCGCCGCGGAGCAACTCTTCCCCGGACACGGCGACGCGCTGTCGCAGCTGTGGCGCCAGAAGCAGATCGAATACACGCAACTGCGCACGCTCGCCGCGCGCAGCGACGCCCCCGGCGAACACTACCGCCCGTTCTGGGACATCACGCTCGACGCACTGCGCTTCGCCGCGAAAAGACTGCAGCTCACGCTCGGCCGCTCGGCCGAAAAGCGTCTGATGGACGAATACGCGTGTCTGTCCGCGTTTCCCGACGCCGTGCCGGTGCTGCGCGCGTTGCGCGAGCCCGCCGCCGTGCCGCATGTCGGGCTCGGCCCCGGGCTCGCGATCCTGTCCAACGGCAATCCGCAAATGCTCGACATCGCGGTCAAGAGCGCCGGCATGAGCGCTCTCTTCGATCACGTGCTGTCGGTCGATGCGGTGCGCGCGTACAAACCCTCTCCCGCCGCGTATGCGCTCGGCCCCGATGCGTTTGGCGTGGCGGCGCGCGAGATCGTGTTCGTGTCGTCGAACGGCTGGGACGTCGCAGGCGCGACGTGGTTCGGCTTCACGACGTTCTGGCTGAACCGGCAGAACCTGCCCGTCGAAGAGCTCGGCGTGACGCCGCATGGCACCGGCGGCGGGATGAACGATCTGCTGGGCTTTCTGCAAACGCTCCCGACGGCGTCGCGCTCGACTGGCGGCCGTCCCGGAACTCATGGCAGTGGCGGCCGCAAGCGCGCCAGCCCGCGCGTATGACGGCGCCCCTCGCTTTCGGGAACCCACTCCCCTTTTCAACCTTCGCACTTTCTGCAATCTGACCGACCAAGGAGAAAACATGGCTAATCCGCTGTCGATGCCGCAAGGCATGGAAATCACCGGCGAAATCAAGCCCGGCTTTGAAGCGATCCTCACCCGCGAAGCGCTGGAACTCGTCGCGGCCTTGCACCGCACGTTCGAGCCGCGCCGTCAGCAGTTGCTGCAGGCGCGCGTCGAACGTGCGAAGCGGCTCGACGCGGGCGAGCGCCCCGACTTCCTCGCCGCCACGAAGAGCGTGCGCGAAGGCGACTGGAAGATCGCGCCGCTGCCGCAGGATCTGCAGTGCCGGCGCGTCGAGATCACCGGGCCCGTCGAGCGCAAGATGATCATCAACGCGCTCAATTCGGGCGCGGACTCCTACATGACCGACTTCGAGGATTCGAATGCGCCGAGCTGGGACAATCAGATCACCGGTCACATCAATCTGAAGGACGCGGTGCGCCGCACGATTTCGCTCGAACAGAACGGCAAGTCGTACCGGCTCAACGACAAGACCGCGACGTTGATCGTGCGTCCGCGCGGCTGGCATCTCGACGAGAAGCACGTGAAGGTCGATGGCAAGCGCGTGTCGGGTGGCATCTTCGATTTTGCGCTGTACATGGTGCACAACGCGAAGGAGCTGATCGCGCGCGGCTCGGGTCCGTACTTCTATCTGCCGAAGATGGAGAGCCATCTCGAGGCGCGGCTGTGGAACGACATCTTCGTCGCCGCGCAGGAAGCGCTCGGCGTGCCGCGTGGCACGATTCGCGCGACGGTGCTGATCGAGACGATCGTCGCCGCGTTCGAAATGGACGAAATCCTGTACGAGCTGCGCGAACATAGCTCGGGCCTGAACGCGGGCCGCTGGGACTACATCTTCTCCGCGATCAAGAAGTTCAAGAGCGACCGCGACTTCTGCCTCGCCGATCGCTCGCAGATCACGATGACCTCGCCGTTCATGCGCGCGTATGCGCTGCTGTTGCTGAAGACCTGCCACCGCCGCAACGCGCCGGCGATCGGCGGCATGAGCGCGCTGATTCCGATCAAGAACGATGCGGCCGCCAACGAAAAGGCCATGGCCGGCGTGCGCTCGGACAAGGCGCGCGACGCGGGCGATGGCTACGACGGCGGCTGGGTCGCGCATCCGGGTCTCGTGCCGGTCGCGATGGAAGAGTTCGTCAAGGTGCTCGGCGACCGGCCGAATCAGATCGACAAGCAGCGCGTCGACGTGCTCGTGACCGCGACCGATCTGCTCGACTTCCGCCCGGAGACGCCGATCACCGAAGCGGGCTTGCGCAACAACATCAATGTCGGCATCCACTATCTCGGTTCGTGGCTCGCGGGCAATGGCTGTGTGCCGATTCACAATCTGATGGAAGATGCCGCCACCGCGGAGATTTCGCGCTCGCAGGTGTGGCAGTGGATCCGCTCGCCGAAGGGCAAACTCGATGACGGCCGCAAGGTGACGGTCGAACTGGTGCGCGAGCTCGCGGGACAGGAACTCGACAAGGTCAAACAGACGGTGGGTGGAGATACGAAGCCGTATGAGCGCGCCGCGCAGATCTTCGAACAGATGTCGACCGCGGAGCAGTTCACCGATTTTCTGACGCTGCCGCTTTACGAAGAGATTTGATGGTGTCGATGATGCGGGCTCGGGCGCGTTGGACCGGCTCGCGCCCGTTGATCCCTTCTGCTTGAATGACGGCGCGCCGCGGACATACATGGCGCGCCGTTTTGTTGGCCGCTGGCGTGCACCGGCTCAGCGCGTGCGCCGATGTTTGACCCAATCTCCCGAACGGATTTCGGGCAGCCCTTTTACCGCGTTCGGCGCGACCGGATAGAAGCGGCAGTTCACGACGTTGCCGTCTACCTTGACCATCACCTCGCGGGCCAGAAAACGGTCGTCGACGCCCGGATATACGGCTTCGATTTCGTCGAGCACCGCGACGAGCGCATCGTCGATTTCATAGACGTCGCCGACCACGTCGACGCCCCCTTCGTCGACGACGAGACCCGGATAGTCGCCAAAATCGAACAGATGGCCGCGCACCGTGGTGCTGCCGAGCAGGCTCGGCGCGGGGAGGTCGTTGCGCGCGGCGGCTTCGCTGATGTCGTTGGTTTCACCGGCACGCAGTGTGCCGTAGACAAAGACGGTCTGCATCGTCGTTGAGTCTCCGTGGTCAGGGGTGATGTTGGTGGCTCGGCGGCCATCGGGACATTATGCAACGGTCGCTCGACGGCATCAGCAACCAGGCACGATCTACAATGCTTACAGCCCGCGCCGGTGAATGGCCTCGACTGAGCTTCGCCCTTGCCGGCTCCATTATCCGAACCGACCTTGCCATGCCCTCGTCCGCCGAGTCCAACCCGTTGAGCCGCGTGCGTTTCGCCGACATACCGCCCGAGTTCGCGCCGAACGACACGCATCCGATCCGCGTGCGTTCGCGGCCCATGCCGGCGGGCTGGCATATCGCGCGTCATACGCATGCATGGGCGCAGGTCGCGTATGCGTCGCGCGGCGTGCTGCGCGTCGCGACAACGGGTACCACGTGGATGGTGCCGCCATCGCGCGCGATCTGGTTGCCGCCGCATGTCACCCACGAAGTGGTCGCCGTCGAGGATGCGTTCCTGCGCACGCTGTACATCACTGAGAGTACGGTGCCGGCCGGGCTCGATACGCCGCGCGTCGTCGAAGTATCGAACCTGTTGCGCGAGGTGATTGCCGCGCTCGATACGCCCGGCCTGTCCGCCGCGCGCGAGCAACTGCTCGGCGCGCTCGCTCTCGACGAACTGACGCGCTCCGAACCATTGCCGCTGTCCGTGCCGATGCCCAGCGAAAAGCGCCTGCGCGCGCTGTGCGAGGCTGTTATCGCCGACCCGATGCATGGCGAGTCGCTCGAACAGTGGGCATCGACGGTCGGCGCGAGCACGCGCACGATCGCGCGGCTGTTTCGTCAGGAACTGGGGGTGAGTTTTTCGCAGTGGCGTCAGCAGGCGATTCTCGCGCGCGCCATTCCATTGTTGAGCCAGGGGCGGCCGCTGTCGCATGTCGCGCAGGAATTGGGCTATCAGAGCCAGAGCGCCTTCTCCGCGATGTTCCGGCGCGCGTTCGGCGCGAGTCCACGCGCGTTTATCGAGCGAGGCGCCGAGCATCGCGCGAGCAACGGCGAGCATGATGACGCGCAAGCGGATGATGAAACGGCACAGGATCAAGCCGGTTCGGCTGATGTTGCCGAGCGGTGAATGACGATGCCTGGCGATGGGTGTCGGCGATCCACGCAGACCAGGCCTCAAACCCGCCGCGCCAGATGACGGATTGCACCTAGCTGCGCGAGCCGCGGCCCGGCGAGCTTATAGCCCTTGCGCTGATAGAGCCGCGCCGCCGGATTATCGACGAAGACGCGCAACTGCAACTCGCGCAACCCGCGCTCGCGCGCCCATTGATGCGAGATGTCGAGAAGAAACGTACCGGCGCCGAGCCTCCGATATCCTTCGGCAATCTGCACGTCGCGGATATGCAGCGAATCACCTTCCTCGGTGATACGCAGCACGCCCATCGGCACGCCATCCACTTCGAGAATGAAATTCTCCGATTCCCGCCAACTGCCGAGAAACAGATCGCTGCGCCACACCAGATGATGCCGGCGATAGTAGCCGCCCATGTTGTTGCGGGTCAGCGCCTCGGCAAACTCGAAATCTTCCATGCTTGCCGTGCGCAGATGAAACGGTGACGGGGCTTCGGTGGGATCGAACATGGCGGGACCGCGAGGATGAGTCGGATCAACGGTAAAACAGGCCGCGCGCGCTGGCAATGGCTGTTTGTCCCGAGCCTTCCGGGAGGCGTCCGGCAGCGGACAGTAATCGGCATAGGGGGCAGCCATCGGGCTGCGCCCCTGCCACACCACCCGGCATGCGGGTCCGCACCGGGCGGTTCGGGAAGTTGAGGTCATGAGAGACGGGGCAAACCCAGCCGGTCGAACCACGCCACCGTGAACAGTCTGCTTAGCAGCCTGCCGCTGTTGCGCCACCAGCGACGGCCGTTGGCCGCCACCCGTCGCGCCACATCAACGGCGGCGCCCATCGCGCGCAGTTCGCGGTACATCGTCGTACCGCGCTTCCACTGCTTGAGCTGGATTGCGCGCAGTCGGTGACGCAACCACTTGTCCAGCTCACGCCAGACCTTCGGTGTCTGCGCCAGACGGAAGTACGCCTTCCAGCCCAGCAGGTACGCGCGTACCTGTCGCACCACTTCCCGCAGGCTGCGCCCGCATGAACGAGCGGTCAGTTCCCGGATGCGTTGCCGAAACGTCGCCAGCGGTTTGTCCGCCACGCGGCGCTTGACCTCGCGTCCGGGTGCCACCCAGAAGCTGTAGCCCAGGAACTTGCGTCCAAACACGCTGGCCACTGCGCTTTTGGTCTCGTTGACCTTCAAACGCAGTCGCCCGTACAGCCGCCGCAGCAACGCCATCACCCGTTCGCCCGCGCGCCGACTGCGAACGTACACGTTCGCGTCGTCGGCATAGCGCGCGAAGCAGTGACCGCGCCGCTCCAGTTCCTTGTCCACCTCGTCGAGCAACACGTTGGCCAGCAACGGCGATAGCGGCCCGCCCTGCGGCGTGCCCTGTTCGCGCTGCTGAACCACACCGCCATCCATGATGCCGCTCGTCAGATACGCCCGGATCAGCCGGATCACCCCGGCGTCCCCAATACGTTTCTGTAGACGGTCGATCAGGATGTCGTGGTTGACCCGGTCGAAGAACTTCTCCAGATCAACGTCCACCACGATTCGCCGGCCCGACTGCACGTACGACTGCGCGGCAAGCACCGCATCGTGCGCACGCCGTCCGGGCCGGAAACCATAGCTGTGCGCGCTGAAGGTGGGGTCCAGAACCGGTTGCAGCACCTGCAGCAGCGCCTGCTGGATCAGCCGGTCCGTCACCGTCGGGATGCCAAGCTCGCGCTCGCTTCCGTCCGGTTTCGGGATCGTCACCCGCCGTACCGGGCTGGGCCGGTACGTCCCCTTCAGCAACTGTTCACGGATCGCCGGCCACGCCGTCACCAGATGGCGCGACGTCTGGTCAATGTCCAGACCGTCCACGCCAGCGGCTCCCTTGTTGGCCCGTACCCGTTTGAATGCCTGCTTCAGGTTCTCTCTCGTCAGCGCCGCCATCAGCAGCGCTGACCCTGTGTCCCCGGATTCATGGCGCGGGCAACAGGCTTCGTCGCTCACGGGCATAGACGCAGCTTCACCGCGTGTGCCTCCCGCTCGCCCCGCTTGCACGGGCTTCTGACGCAGTACCTGTCGCATCGACATGACGCTGGACACTCCTTCCCGTTTGGCCCTTCGTCACCAGCTTCGGACTCATCGACCTGTCCTGTGACTACTACGGCCTCTGCTGACTCCTCGCTCCGGCTCGACGCCGTCACCCTTTCAGGCATGAGGCGAGGCCTCCCCAGGTAAGAACGCACTCCTTCATCGCACAACCGCCGCATCTACGCCACTTCACCTTGGTCACGAGAGCTTCGCGGTTTTTCGCCCGCTCGCCCTGCTCGGCAGCGCCTTCTATACGGTTCTTGTTCATCGGCTCGCGATTTACGCTCCACGCTTCCTCCCCACATCCGGTCGCCCTCGTGCAGTTGCGCTTCACTTCATTCGCTGTGACCAGCTTATGGCGGGACTTACACCCGCAGGAATGCGCCCATGCTGGGCGCACGAAATAAAAAAGCCCACTTCTTGCGAAGTGGGCTTTCTCAATATCTGGCGGAGCGGACGGGACTCGAACCCGCGACCCCCGGCGTGACAGGCCGGTATTCTAACCAACTGAACTACCGCTCCAGATTTTGCATCGCAGCCTGCGAGCCATGCCTTCAGCCTGCTGCACCGTTCAAACTTCCAACCGAACGACGCCGATGTTCTGGCGTCCCCTAGGGGATTCGAACCCCTGTACTCACCGTGAAAGGGTGATGTCCTAGGCCTCTAGACGAAGGGGACAACGTACTGCTTACACCTTTAATGAAAAAGCCCGTTCAGGTATGTATGAACGGGCTTTGTCTGGCGGAGTGGACGGGACTCGAACCCGCGACCCCCGGCGTGACAGGCCGGTATTCTAACCGACTGAACTACCACTCCAGTCTTTACACCCTGCTTGCGAGCGTCGGTTAATTCTCTGCAAGCTGCGCTGCTTTACTACTACTCGAATACTAAAGCGACGCTGATGTTTGGCGTCCCCTAGGGGATTCGAACCCCTGTACTCACCGTGAAAGGGTGATGTCCTAGGCCTCTAGACGAAGGGGACAAAATCTTTTCAGATCCGTCTTAACTCGCTTTCGACTTATTCAACCCGCTCTAACTTTTCAGTTAATCCGTAAAGCTGTTTATCGTCAACTGCGAAGACCGCCATTTTAACTACGTTTCAGCGATTTGTGAAGTCTTTTTTTCTACAAGTTTCAGACTTCTTCACCACTTTAACTTCTCTCTGCTGTGTTGGTGGAGGTAAGCGGGATCGAACCGCTGACCTCTTGCATGCCATGCAAGCGCTCTCCCAGCTGAGCTATACCCCCGCGCACATCAGAGAAACGAGATTCTAGAGGGCGACCTGCGGTTTGTAAATACCCTTTGAGCAATTACATGCGATTTTTTCCGAAGGCGTGCGAGACACCTGTCACGCACGCCCGCAGTTGATCAGCCAAGCGCTTTTTCGATACGGCCAACGACGACGTCGCGACCGAACAGCATCAGCACGCTATCGATCGACGGCGTATGCGTCGTACCCGCCACCACCAAACGCACCGGCATCGCGAGCTGCGGCATCTTCAGCTTGTGCGCGCCGAGCGTAGCCTTCAATGCGGCGGCGATCGCCTCCTTGGTCCATTCGACCGTCTTCAGTGCAGCGGCCAGATCAGCGAGCGCCGGGCGAACCGCGTCGGTCACGTGCTGGGTGAGCGACTCGGCATCGGGTGCCGGCGTGCGATAGAACATCGCGGCATTCTGCGCGATCTCCTTGACGGTCGACGCACGATCCTTCATCAGGCCCACCACGCCCGTCAAATCCGGACCTTGCGCGAGCGAGGCTTCCTCGATGCCGAGCTCGGCGAAGAACGGTTTCGCCAGTTCGGCGAGTCGTGCGTTGTCGGCTTCCTTGATGTAGTGCGCGTTGAGCCAGTTCAGCTTGTCATGGTCGTACTGCGCCGGCGACTTGCCGAGGTGCTCGAGATCGAACCACTCGACGAACTGCTCGCGCGTGAAAATCTCCGCGTCGCCATGCGACCAGCCGAGGCGCGCCAGATAGTTGACGACCGCTTCCGGCAGATACCCTGCATCGCGGTAACCCATTACGCTCATCGCGCCGTGGCGCTTGCTCATCTTCTCGCCCTGCTCGTTCAGCACGGTCGGCAGGTGTGCATACACCGGCGGCTCGCCGCCGAGCGCGCGCAGAATGTTGATCTGCCGCGGCGTGTTGTTGACGTGATCGTCGCCGCGGATCACGTGAGTGATGCGCATGTCGAGATCGTCGACGACGACGCAGAAGTTATACGTCGGCGTGCCGTCCGGACGGGCGATCACGAGATCGTCGAGTTCTTCGTTCGAGATTTCGATGCGCCCTTTCACCGCGTCGTCCCACGCGACCACGCCGGTCAGCGGATTACGAAAGCGCAGCACCGGCGTCACGCCCGCGGGCGGCTGCGGCAGGACCTTGCCCGGCTCCGGGCGCCACGTTCCGTCGTAGCGCGGCTTTTCGCCCGCTTCGCGCTGACGCTCGCGCAGCGCGTCGAGTTCTTCGGTCGACATGTAGCACGGGTAGACGAGCCCCGCGTCCTGCATCTGCTTCAGCACTTCGCGGTAACGGTCCATGCGCTGCATCTGGTAAAACGGGCCTTCGTCGAAATCGAGACCGAGCCATGCCATGCCCTCGAGAATCGCGTCGACGGATTCGGTCGTGGAGCGCTCGACGTCGGTGTCCTCGACCCGCAGCACGAAGGTCCCTTTCATCTTGCGCGCGAACGCCCACGGATACAGCGCGGAGCGGATGTTGCCCAGGTGGATGAAGCCAGTGGGACTCGGTGCGAAACGGGTACGAACGGAGGTGGTCATTAGCGGTTACTCGGAAAACAGGCGCCGGCGCTCGAGCGAACATGACTGCGAAACGCGGCAGCGAAGCGTGCCCATGCTGCGCGCGATGTCACGCACGGCCACGAGTGAAATAGGTGCAAGAGGCGAATTATACCTTCCGCACGCGGGTTGCCGCCCTCGTCCGAAAGGCCTAAGGCGCATGAGCGAACGGCGTCCGGACACCTACGCAGGCACCTTCCCAGCGCTCGCCCCACCGATCTTGCAAAGACGCGGCCCCAGTTCCGAATACTTCCTCTGCAACGTTTCATTACGGCGGACCGCGCGCGCCGATCGTTTGCATTAAGATGTGCGCGCGCTGATATAAGGGCTTGCCCCCGCACATCGATCCGATAGGAACGGGACGCTCTCCAGCGCGCGGAATCGCCGCCGGCGACCCGCCTGGCCTGACCTCAGCCTGATCGCGGTACGCGCGACGCCGCCTGCGTCGCCCGCGCCGTTGCTGGAGAACTCGTTGAAACCCTTATCCCCCAGTTTGAGCCGCCGCAGCTTTTCGCTAGCGGCAGCCTCCGCGGTGCTTGCCGCCTGCACCACGACCAACGGCAAACTCAATGGAGCGCCGATCACCGCGACGCCCCCCGTTGCGCCGCCTGAAAAAGCGCAACAGAAACCAGTTCGCGTCGCGCTCGCTCTCGGCGGCGGCGCTGCGCGCGGCTTTGCGCACATCGGCGTGATCAAGGCGCTCGAGGCCCGCAATATCCAGATCGACCTGATCGCCGGCACGAGCGCTGGCTCGGTGGTCGGCGCGCTGTACGCGTCGGGCATGAACGGCTTCGCGCTCAACAAGCTCGCGCTGTCGATGGACGAAGCGTCGATAAGCGACTGGGCGATGCCGTTTCGTACCCGCGGCTTCCTGCAGGGCGTCGCGCTTCAGAACTACCTGAACACGACGCTGAACAACCGCCCGATCGAGAAGATGGCGAGGCCCCTCGGCGTAGTCGCGACAGATCTGCAAACCGGCCAGCCGATCCTGTTCCAGCGCGGCAACACCGGCACCGCCGTGCGCGCGTCGTGCAGCGTGCCGTCGATTTTCGAGCCGGTGAAGATCGGCGGCCACGAGTATGTGGATGGGGGTCTCGTGAGCCCGGTACCGGCGTCGTTCGCGCGCAAGATGGGCGCGGATTTCGTCATCGCCGTCGATATTTCGCAGCGACCGGAGACTGGCCTCACCACGAGTTCGTTCGACGTGCTGATGCAGACCTTCACGATCATGGGCCAGACGATCAAGGCCTATGAGCTCGACAAGTACGCCGATGTGGTGATCCGGCCGAATCTCGCGGCGATGAGCGGCAGCGATTTCTCGCAGCGCAATGCGGCGATCCTCGCCGGCGAGGAAGCGGTCGCGAAGATGATGCCGGAATTGCAGCGCAAGCTCGCCGCGCGGCGCATGGGAGCCTGAACGCCTGGTGGCGCACAGTCGCTGTGCCCCACCAGGGGCAACAGCACGTATCAAACGCAAAAAGCCTGCTTCGAACGAAGCAGGCTTTTTTATCGCTGGGCTCAGCGCGGAATCAGTTATTCCCGCCGATCGTCGCGGTCACGCGCTTGCGCAGATCGTCGGCCTGATACGAGGTCTCGATCCGACGCGCACCCGTGAAGCGCTTTTCCCAGTAGCCGTCATCCATGTCGTCGACGCGGATCGTGCTGCCGGTGGACGGCGAGTGCACGAACTTGTTGTCGCCGATATAGATGCCGACGTGCGAGAACGTGCGGCGCATCGTATTGAAGAACACCAGATCGCCCGGCTTCAGGTCGCTGACGCGCACCTTCTCGCCCATCCGGCTCATTTCCTCGGCGCGGCGCGGCAACGCGAGGCCGAGCGTGTCCTGGAACACGTAGCGCACGAAACCGCTGCAATCCAGCCCAGAATCCGGCGTATTGCCGCCCCAACGGTAGCGAACGCCGATCATGTTCAGCGCGCCGACCACCACGTCGCCCGCTTTTCCGGCCATGCCGGAAAGGAATGATTTGGCGCCGCTGCTTTCGGTGCTAGCAGCCTTGGGTTGAGGAGCGAGGAGGGAGAGAGGATCCGAGCCGTTGGTGGTCGGATAGGAGGCATTCTGATTAAAACCGCTTACTTCATCGGCGAATGCGCCGGGAGCTGCTGCCATCAAGACGCCAATGAACATCCCGGCGACGACGCGCGTGCAAGCCTGGGTGAAGTTTCTGTGCTGCATTGGTCGGTAGTTTTTGCAAAAAAATCAGTCGTCTACGAAAAAGTTTGGTCGATACTAGCCAGTAAGCATTTGCGTGTCAAAAGGAATAGAAAAAATCAATCGAGATACGCACTCAATTGGTGAAAGGGTGAAAAATCAACGATCAAGTGCCGCTTTCAGCAGCTTTCGAGTGTAAGGATGCGCGGGTGCCGCAAAAATTTTCTCGACATCGCCGGTCTCGACGATTGATCCGTTTTGCATCACGACGACGCGGTGCGCCATCGCCCCGATTACCTCCAGGTCGTGGCTGATGAACACGAAGCCGAGGTTGTACTTGTGCTGCAAACCGGTGAGCAGCTTGAGCACCTGCTGTTGAATAGACACGTCGAGCGCGCTGGTCGGTTCGTCGAGGATCAGCACGCGCGGCTCGAGTACCAGCGCGCGCGCGATCGCGATGCGCTGCCGCTGCCCGCCCGAAAACTCATGCGGATAGCGATACAGCGCGGTACGGTCGATGCCGACTTCACGCAGCACCCCGACCACCTTGTCGCGCCGCGCCTGCGGGGTCATCTGCGGCCGATGCAGCGCGAGCCCCTCGCCGACGATCCGCTCGATCGTCTGCCGCGGTGAAAGCGAACTAAAAGGATCTTGAAAAACAACCTGCATATTCGAGCGCAGCGCGGTCTTTTCGGCGCCGCGATAGCTCGCGAGCGCCCTGCCCTGAAACTGGATCTCGCCGTGCGCGGTGCGCTGCAGACCGAGCAGCGCCATCGCGAGCGTCGACTTGCCCGACCCCGATTCGCCGACGATTCCAAGCGTCTCGCCCTGGCGTACAGACACGTTCGCCGCGTCGACCGCGCGAAACCGCCCCGCGCCGAACCAGCCGCGCAGGCCCGGCAGCTTCGTTTTGAAGTCGACCGACACGTCGCGCGCTTCGAGCAGCACCGGCGAGATCGGCAGCACCGGCGCGACCTCGCGCTGCGGCCGACTCGCGAGCAGCCGCTGGGTATACGGATGGCGCGGTGCCTCGAACACCTGCTCGACCGTGCCGGTTTCGACCAGCACGCCCCGCTCCATCACCGCGACGCGCTGCGCAAAGTGACGCACCAGGTTCAGGTCGTGCGTGATCAGCAGCACGGCCATGCCGCGCTTTTGCGCTTCGTCGCGCTGCAACTCCAGCAGCAGTTCGACGATCTGCGCGCGAATCGTCACATCGAGCGCGGTGGTCGGCTCGTCGGCGAGCAACAGGCGCGGCCGGCAGGCGAGCGCCATCGCGATCATCGCGCGCTGCCGCTGGCCGCCCGACAGCTGATGCGGATAGCTGTTGACGCGCTTCTCCGGTTCGGTGATGCCGGTGCGCGCAAGCAACGCGACCGCCCGCCGGCACGCCTCGGCCACGCTGACGCCGTCATGCACGACGATCGTCTCGGCAATCTGGTCGCCGATCGTATACAGCGGGTTGAGCGCGGTCATCGGCTCCTGGAAGATCATCGCGATGTCCGAGCCGCGCAGCCCGCGCATCGAGCGCTCGCTCTTTGCGAGCAAGTCTTCGCCATCGAAGCGGATTGCGCCGCTCACCTGCGCGTCGTTCAGCAGGCGCAGCACCGACAGCGCGGTCACGCTCTTGCCCGAGCCCGACTCGCCGACGAGCGCGACGCGCTCGCCGCGCGCGATCGCGAGCGTGACGTCGTCGACGGCCACCGTGTCGCCGAACGCAACGCGCAGATGGTCGAGTTCGAGCAGCGGCGTATCCGGCGCTTCCCGATCGATTCGCGGCAGCGCGCTCATTGGCCACCTCCGGCGTGTATCGCATCGGAGATACGGGTGTCGAGCGCGTTGCGCAGCGCGTCGCCCATGAAGGTCAGCAGCAGCAGCATCGTCACCAGCACGCCGAAGGTCGACACCGAGATCCACCACGCGTCGAGATTCGCCTTGCCCTGAGCAAGGAGCTCGCCGAGGCTCGGCGTCGGCGGCGGCACGCCGAGGCCGAGGAAGTCGAGACTCGTCAGCGCGAGAATCGCGCTGCTCATGCTGAACGGCAGGAACGTGATGACCGGCGTCAGACTGTTCGGCAACACGTGACGCCACATGATCTGCCAATGCGACAGGCCCATCGCGCGAGCGGCGCGCACATAGTCCTGCTGGCGATTGCGCAGGAATTCGGCGCGCACGTAATCGGACAGGCCGATCCAGTTGAACAGCGACAGCAGCACGATCAGCAGCGCGAAGCTGCGCTCGAAGATCGATGAAAAGATGATCAGCAAATAGAGCTGCGGCATCGCGTTCCAGACTTCGATCAACCGCTGCCCGACGATATCCGTTCGCCCCCCGAAGTAACCTTGCACCGCCCCCGCGACGATGCCGACTATCGTGCTGATCACGGTCAGCACGAGGCCGAACACGACCGACACGCCGAAGCCATACAGTAGACGCGCGAACAGATCGCGGCCGCGGTCGTCGGTGCCGAGCCAGTTTTCGCGCGACGGCGGCGCCGGGTTGGGCGCCTTCGAGAAGTAGTTGAGCGTGTCGTAGTAGTAATGATTCGGCGGATACAACGCGAAGTTGCCCGGCGCATCGAAGCGGTGACGGATGTACGGATCGAGAAAATCGGTCGGCGTCGGGAAGTCGCCACCGAAGGTGGTCTCGGCGTAGGTCTTCACGAGCGGGAAATACAGATGGCCGTCGTAGCGCACGACGACCGGCTTGTCGTTCGACCACAGCGGCCCCACTAGGCTCGCCGCGAACGCGACCACGAAGATGATCAGGCTCCAGTAGCCGAGACGCTGCTGGCGAAACCGGTGCCACACGCGACGCGCCGGTGACGGCGACATCAGTGCCTGCGCGGGTTCGGTGCGCGCCGCAGCATCGGCGGAAAGGCGGGCTCGATTCATCAGCGCTCCAGTTGTTCGAATTGGATGCGGGGATCGACCCACACGTAACAAAGGTCGGAGATCAGCCGCGTGACGAGGCCGATCAGCGTGAATAGATACAGCGTGCCGAGCACGACCGGATAGTCGCGCCGCATCACCGATTCGTACGACAGCAAGCCGAGCCCGTCGAGCGAAAACAGCGTTTCGATCAGCAGGCTGCCGGTGAAAAATGCGCCGATGAACGCACCCGGGAAATTGACGATCAGCGGCAGCAGCGCATTGCGAAACACGTGCTTCCACAACACGCGCCGCTCGGACAAACCTTTGGCGCGCGCGGTCAGCACGTACTGCTTGCGGATCTCGTCGAGGAACGCGTTTTTCGTCAGCATCGTGACGACCGCGAAGCTGCCCACTACCGACGCTGTGATCGGCAACGTGATATGCCACAGATAGTCGAGCACCTTGCCGACGAGGCTCAGCTGGTCCCAGTTGTCGGACGTGAGGTTGCGCAGCGGAAACAGCTGCAGGAACGTGCCGCCGCCGAACAGCACGAGCAGCAGCACGCCCAGCACGAAGCCCGGAATCGCGTAGCCGACCAGCACGACGAGGCTCGTCGCGATATCGAAGTGCGAGCCGTTGCGCACCGCCTTCGCGATGCCGAGCGGCACCGATATCAGATAAGTGAGAAAGAAGGTCCATAGGCCGATGCTGATCGACACCGGCAGCTTCGACACGATCAGCGACCACACGCTCTGATGCCGGAAATAGCTCTGCCCGAGATCGAAGGTCGCGAAGCGCTTGAGCATCAGCCCGTAGCGTTCGAGCGGCGGCTTGTCGAAACCGTAAAGCTGCTTCAGTTGCGCGATCTGCTGCGCGTCGACGCCGCTATGCGAGCGCAGCCCGAACGGCGAGGCGCCCTCCGCGCCCTTGCGCAGCTCGTGCTGCATCTGCTCGACGGGACCGCCCGGCACGAACTGGATCACGACGAAGGTCAGCGTCAGCACGCCGAGCAGCGTCGGGATCATCAGCAGCAGGCGTTTGAGGATGTAGCTCCACATAGGCGGTGTTCCAGTGCGAACGCGTTGGTGGGGGCGATGGCTCTGCGGATCAGTCGGCGCTGGCCGTGTGCGCGTGCGCCTGCGGATCTTCGTACCACCACATCGTCGTGATCCAGCCCTCCGCGCCATAGTACAGCGGCAAAGTCTTCGGCCACGCGAGCCCGCGCTTGTACGCGACGCGATGCGTGCCGCTGTACCAGTGCGGCACCACATAGTAGCCATGCATCAGCAGACGGTCGAGCGCGTGCGCGGCGTCGGTCAGTTGCTCGCGCGTTTGCGCGTGCACGAGCGCGTTCAACACCGCGTCGACGGCCGGTGACTTCAGGCCGATCGCGTTGTCCGAGCCGGGGGTATCGGCGGCCTTGCTGCCGAAGCGGGTGATCTGCTCGGAGCCTGGCACCTGCACGTCCGGCATCCGAATCGTCGTCACGTCGAAATCGAATGCGTCGAGCCGCTTCTGATACACCGCGAAGTCGGTGGTGCGGAAGTTCACGGTAATGCCGAGCTTCTGCAGATTGCGCGTGAATGTCGCGATGATCGGCTCCATCGACGAGGCCGAACCCGCGTCGTCGAGTATCTCGAACTGGAACGGCTCGCCGTTGGCGTTGCGCAGCGCGCCGTCGCGATAGGTCCAGCCGGCCTGCTGAAGCAGATCGCGCGCCGCCAGCAGATTCGCGCGCAGCGAGCCGGGCGGATCGGTATCGGGCTGCTTCGACAGCGGCCCGAACACCGCCGGGTCGAGCTGCGAGCGAAACGGCTCGAGCAGCGCCAGCTCGCCGGGCGACGGCGGCCCCTTCGCCTGCCATTCGGTGTTGGCGAAATAGCTATCGATGCGCGTGTACTGGCTGAAAAACAACTGGCGGTTCAGCCATTGAAAATCGAGCGCGAGATCGAGCGCCTTGCGCACCCGCACGTCCTGGAACAGCGGCCGGCGCGTGTTCAGGAAAAAGCCTTGCATCCCGGTGCCGTTGTGCTGCGGAAACTCGCGCTTGATCAACTCGCCACTGTCGAACCTTTTGCCGACGTCGCGCCGCACCCAGTTGCGCGCGATGTATTCGACCAGGGCATCGTACTCGCCGGCCTTGAACGCCTCCAGCCGCGCGGTGCTATCCGCGTACAGCTTGTAGACGATGCGATCGAAATTGTTCATGCCGACGCGCACCGGCAGAGCGGCGCCCCAGTAGTTCGGGTCGCGCTTAAACGTGATCGTGCGGCCGTTGTCGAAACTGTCGATCAGATACGGCCCGCTGCCGATCGGCTTTTCGAACGCGAGCTGATCGAACGGAATGCGGCTGCCGTCGGGCTTCAGCCCCCACTTGCGGGAGAACACCGGCATGCTGCCGGCGAGCAGCGGCAACTCGCGATTACGCTCGCGAAACTCGAAGCGCACCGTGGCCGGATCGACCACGACCGCGCCCTTGATCTCGCTGAAAAGCGATGCGAACTGCGGCGCGGCCTGCGGGCTCTTCAGCGTGTCGAGCGAGAACTTAACGTCGTCGGCGGTCACGGGGTCGCCGTTCGAAAAGCGCGCGCGCGGATTGATGTGGAAGGTGACCGACAGTCCGTCGGGCGCGACCACGATGTTGTCGGCGAGCAGCCCGTAGGCCGACGCGACTTCGTCGCTGCTACCGATCGTCAGGCTCTCGAACATCAATTCGAGGCCGGGCGCCGCATTGCCGCGCAGCGTGAACGGATTGAACTTGTCGAAGCTCGTCAGACGGCTCGGATTGGCGAGCACGAGCGTGCCGCCTTTTGGCGCATTGGGATTGACGTAGTCGAAGTGTTGGAAGCCGGCCGGATATTTCGGCTCGCCGTATTGCGCGATCGCATGAGCGGCATGCGCATGCGGCGCGGCGAGCAGACTCGCGCACAGCAGCGCGACGGCGAACGCGGCGCGCAACGGTCCGTGGATCACGCTGTATCGAAGTCCCTCAGGCGTTTGAACCCGTTGCGAGCCTGTTGTCATGGAGTCGTGCTGGTAAGTGGGCAGTGGCGATGTGGGGGATTCTACCCAATTAGCTTGCGCGATCTGGCGGGCGACTGCGACGAAATGCATCGACTGTCGATGCTTCAGCCCAAAAAACGAAAACCGCCCTCGAAGGGCGGTTTCGGTGTCGCTGCGGCCAGTTAGCGCGCCGCGGTGCCGGCTCAGTGCCAGCCGCGATGCTGGTCGTAGTGACCGTGACGATAGTCGCCGTGGCCCGGCGGATGGTGGCGATACCAGTCGTCGCGCGCCCAGTAGCGATGGCCGTCCCAGTAACGGTCGCCATGCCAGCCGATCACGATCTGCGGACCGCCGTAGTACACCGGAGCCGGCTGGTAGACCACGGGAGGCGGCGGCGGAGGCGGCGGTGCGTAGACCGGCGCCGGTGCGACGTAGACCGGCGCGGGAATGCCGATATTGACCCCGACGTTGAGCCCCGCGGCCATCGCGGCACCCGATGCAGCCAACGTCAACACCCCGAGCATAAGTGGAACAAGACGAGCGGACTTCATTGATCACCTTTGTACGAACATGTTTTGTTGGCGGAAATATAACGCAAGGCAGCAACGCGCGTATTTCAACTTTGTAATAACTGATGCTGAAAATCGCCTCAAAGGCGCGGCGTAATGTCTGGTTACATGCGCTATGCGGCGGTGAAAAAGCGCCGTCGGCGGGCCCGGGGGCTGCGGGTCTGGCGGGTCTGCCGCAAACGAACATTTCATTTTCGAAAGAACATTCATGCAGCGGCACGAAGGCGATCTTCCGGCTCCAGAGCGGCTTCAATTCGCTGAGCGGCGCGCAAAGCACCGCGGGCTACCTGTCCAACCGCCAGGCCGATGTCGGCCTCGCGAACGACCGCTAAGGCACCGTGACGCCAGTACACGCCCTACTTCCAGGTAGTCGGCGCACTCGGACCGACCGGCGTGCTGACCGGCGCGACCGGCGCGCACCCCTGGCGATCTCGACGCCCTCGACACGACACTGCGCTCAATAATTCGGTTACCTATCTATCACCGACGATCGCGGGTCTGCGGGCAAGTGCGCAGTACGGTCTCAGCGGCGTTCACGGCAGCGTTGCGAACGGCAGCCTGTTCAGCGGTGCACTGCCGCTACACGTGGCACGATCTGATGTTGGGCCTCAACTACTCTAATGTGC
Organism: Paraburkholderia sp. JPY465; assembly: GCF_050436725.1. Lineage (NCBI taxonomy): Bacteria > Pseudomonadati > Pseudomonadota > Betaproteobacteria > Burkholderiales > Burkholderiaceae > Paraburkholderia > Paraburkholderia sp. JPY465. The sequence continues at coordinate 1,033,455 of NZ_JBNDMT010000003.1, read as the reverse complement.
AGGACGCACCGGGCCACGGCTCGCTGTTCTTCGACAAGGCGGTATTCAACACTTTACGGCGCGTTCGCGACGTACCGGCTCACGCCGAGCGTGACTGTCGACGGCGGCTATAGCTTCACGCAGGCAAGCGAGACAAATCACATCACCGACCCGGCGCACTATCATCAAATCTCACTCGAACAGACCTATAACCTGTCGGCGCGCACCAAGCTGTACGCGCTCGAGGCCTATCAACATGCAAGCGGCAAATCGCTGATCGCGTCGGGCAGCGGTGTGACCGCCGCCGACGCGCTCGCGGTGGAACACGACGCCGTCGTCGTGCCAGTCTCTGTTCGTCGGTATGGTGGGGTTGCGGCAGGCGTTCTAAGCGGCGCGCGTTCAGAGAGACAGCAGTGATCAGGATGCCTGCATAACAGGACAATCCCGTCGACATCACTGCGTGGCGCCGCCGATTCAATGCAAGCAACAACTCACCTCGTCGCCGCGCAAAGCTTGGGCAGTGAGAGAAAACGAAACGACGGTCGCCGAAAAACAAAAACCCCGCAGAGCCTAGACTCTGCGGGGTTTCGCCACCATTGCTGGCGGAGACGGAGGGATTCGAACCCTCGATCCAGGTTTTGGCCCAGATGCTCCCTTAGCAGGGGAGTGCCTTCGACCTCTCGGCCACGTCTCCCAAACTTTCTGTCGCACAGGGAGTCAGTGCGACGAAGCCAAGATAATAGCGGGCCGGGCCGATAAGGTCAATGTCTCGCGAACGTTTTTTGTGCCAACGACGCGTCCCGCGACGCAAATCGTTCACATGAACGCCACAAAACAAACGGGGCGCTCTAGAGCGCCCCGTTTTTTCCGCCATTTATGCCTGATCGAGTTCGAAGGCCTTATGCAGCGCGCGCACTGCGAGCTCCATGTACTTTTCGTCGATCAACACCGAAATCTTGATTTCAGAGGTCGAGATCATCTGAATGTTGATGCCCTCTTCCGACAGCGTGCGGAACATCTTGCTCGCGATGCCGACGTGCGAGCGCATCCCAACGCCGACCACCGACACCTTCGACACCTTCGGGTCGCCCAGCACCTGCTCGGCCTGCACGTGGGCCTTCACCGTGCCGGTGAGGATTTCCATTGCGCGCGCATAGTCGCCGCGGCCAACCGTGAACGTGAACGCCGTCTTGCCCTCGACGCTCTGGTTCTGAATGATCATGTCGACGTCGATATTCGCGTCCGCCACCGGGCCGAGAATCTGATACGCGATGCCCGGCTTGTCGGGCACGCCCATCACGGCGATACGAGCTTCGTCGCGCTGGAACGCGATGCCCGAGATGACTGCTTTTTCCATGGTCTCGTCTTCTTCAAAAGTAATCAGGGTGCCCGACTTCATTTCGTCGTCGAGCGGCATCAGCGGATCGGTCAGGCTCGACAGCACGCGCGTCTTCACCTGATATTTGCCGGCGAATTCCACCGAGCGGATCTGCAGCACCTTCGAACCCAGGCTGGCCATTTCCAGCATTTCTTCGAACGTCACGCGGTCGAGCCGGCGCGCTTCTTCAACGACGCGCGGGTCCGTCGTGTACACACCGTCGACGTCCGTGTAGATCAGGCACTCGTCGGCCTTCAGCGCAGCCGCGACCGCGACCGCCGAAGTGTCCGAGCCACCGCGGCCGAGCGTCGTGATGTGGCCGTCGGGGTCGATGCCCTGGAAGCCGGTGATCACGACCACCCTACCGGCCGCGAGGTCTTGCTTGACGCGCTCGCCGTCGATGTCGCTGATGCGCGCTTTCGTGAACGCGCTATCGGTTTTGACCGGCACCTGCCAGCCTGCGTAGCTGACCGCTTCGACGCCGGCTTCCTGCAGCGCGATCGCGAGCAGACCCGAGCTCACCTGCTCGCCGGTGGCGGCGATCATGTCGAGTTCACGCGGGCTCGGTTGAGTCGTGATTTCTTTCGCGAGGCCAAGCAGGCGATTGGTTTCGCCGGACATTGCCGAGGGCACGACGACCATCTGGTGGCCGGCCTTGTGCCATTTCGCGACGCGCTTGGCGACGTTCTTGATGCGCTCGACCGAGCCCATCGAGGTGCCGCCGTATTTGTGTACGATGAGTGCCATTGTCGTTCTGAACTGGAAGATAAACCGCGCTGGCGCGCTGGAGACGACCGCACAGAAAGCACAGGGGCGCAACGTCTCGTGAACGGCGGCAAAGTGTGTGGCGGCGTAGATGCAGCACGCGTGCAGCACGCGCGGATTTGCCCGGGATGAAATCGCAAATGGCTGATCGGATTTGAACGGCGACGACGGATCACGCACGCCTGCCGGCACTAACGACCGATAGCGACAAAAGCGACGGCGAAATCGGGTCGGGCAAACAAGCTAAAGTACATGATTAGGCGCAAAAAGACAAGACGCAGAGAGCGTTCAAATGCGTCAAATCAGCCCCGCAATGGCCTGTTTTATCGTTGATTTGCGCCCTATTTCACTATTTCGACATGCGCACGCGCGGCATGCGCGACTGCCCGACCGGCACTCAGGCGATCAGCAGATCTTCGCGCCATGCGATTTTCACGCGCGGTTCGTGCTCGGATGCGTCGCGCACCGTCCCACGATTCACGCCGATCAGCGGCACGAACAGCAGTTCATCGCCGACGTAAAGCAATGGCACGTCGCGCTTCCATGCGGGAATGCCGCGCTCCTGAAACAGGTTCTTCAGCGTGCGGCTCGGCGCATTCGACGCACCGACGCGCATGCGTTCGCCGCCGCGGCGCGCCCGCACGCTTAGCGAAGCGCGTTGCAGGACGCCGACGGGAACGGTATCCGATGCTTCGTCATGTGGCGCTTCGGGCGATGCGTCTGCGACGTCGGAGGCAGCGGCTGCATCCACCAGCGCGAACACGAACGTGCCCCGCCATTGCGGCAGATGCCAGACCTCTTGCCCCTGCCACGCGAGTTCGCTGATCTCGCGCTCCACGAGCGCGGTTTCGTCGGCGGGCTCGCTGCTGTCGCCGGCCTCCCAGTAGACGAGGCCGCGATAGCTGCGCAACGCATGCCCCGCATGATCGATACGCAGACGATGTCCGTCCTGCCCCGCACCGACTTCGCGCAACTGCCGCAGCGCATCCGCGACACGTGCGCTCGATGCGGCGATGAAGCCGAGCGTACGCATCCAGTAGCGCAGCAGATTCAGCGCGCGATCGTCGTCGAGGGCAAGCAGCGCGTCGTGCGCGAGCGCGCGTCCTTCATCGCGCGCCGCGCTCTCCATGTCCGCGCGCGCGAGCGTATCGAGCAAGCGCTGCGCGGATGCCGCATGCGCGGCCGTGCGCGCGAGCGCATCGCGAAAGCCCGGAAAGTGCACCGCGAGGACCGGCATCACCTGATGACGCAATGCGTTGCGCGCGTACCGCATGTCCGCATTCGATTCGTCGTCGATCCAGCGCAGCTTTCGCGCGCTCGCATAGCGTTCGAGTTGCGCGCGCAGCAGATGCAGAAGCGGCCGCATACGTGTCGTCGACGCACCCGTCGGCTGCGAGCCGGGCGCCATCGCCGCGAGCCCTGCGAGACCGGCGCCGCGCAGCAGTTGCAGCAGCACGGTCTCGGCCTGATCGTCCGCATGCTGCGCGAGCCATAGCGTGCTGATGTCGTGCGCTGCGCACATCGCGTCGAGCGCGCGATAACGCGCGTCGCGTGCCGCGGCCTCGATGCTCACGCCCGGCGCGCGGGAAACGTCCACGCGTCGCGCGTCGAATTCCACGCCACGTTCGCGCGCGAATACCTCGCAATGCGCGAGCCACGCATCGGCATTTGGACTCAAACCATGGTGCACATGCAGCGCGACACAACGCGACGCACCCGCGACGCGCACCGCCGCATCGAGCAGCACGCTGGAATCAACCCCGCCGCTGAATGCGAGCGCAATCCGCGCGTTCGGATCGAGCCCGGACAGCGCCGCGCCGAGCGCCTCGATCACGAGGCGCTCGGCGGATGAGTCGGCGGTGGTGGTCACGTCGTTAGCGCGGAAAGCGCCGGTGGACGATAGAGACAGGTCAACGCGCGGGCTTATGCGCCCGGCGTCGTTTCCTTGAATTTGCCGTACGCCATCAGCCGTTCGAAACGGCGTTCGCGCAGGTCGTTGGTGCTCATACCCTGGAACTGGCGCAGCGAATCGGCGAGCGCACGGCGCAGCATCGCGGCCATGCCCTTCGGATCGCGATGCGCGCCGCCGAGCGGCTCGTTGACGATCTTGTCGATCAGACCGAGCGCCTTCAGGCGATGCGCGGTCAAGCCGAGCGCTTCCGCTGCTTCCGGCGCCTTTGCGGCACTTTTCCACAGAATCGACGCGCAACCCTCCGGCGAAATCACCGAGTAGGTCGAGAACTGCAGCATCAGCACGCTGTCGGCCACTGCGATCGCGAGCGCGCCGCCCGAGCCGCCCTCGCCGATGATTGTCGCAATCACCGGCGTCTTCAGCTCGGCCATCACGTACAGATTGCGGCCGATCGCTTCGGACTGGCCGCGCTCTTCCGCGCCGATGCCGGGGTACGCGCCCGGCGTGTCGATGAACGTGAAGATCGGCAGGCCAAACTTCTCGGCGAGACGCATCAGACGCTCGGCCTTACGATAGCCTTCCGGACGCGGCATGCCGAAGTTGCGCAGCGCGCGCTCCTTGGTGTCGCGGCCCTTCTGATGACCGATCACCATGCACGCCTGACCGTTGAACCGCGCGAGACCGCCGACGATCGACAGATCGTCCGCGAAGCTGCGGTCGCCATGCAGTTCATGGAAGTCGGTGAACAGCTCGCTCACGTAGTCGAACGTGTACGGACGCTGCGGATGACGGGCGATTTGCGAAACCTGCCAAGGTGTGAGGTTCGCATACAGATCTTTGGTGAGCTGCTGGCTCTTCTTGGACAGCCGCTCGATCTCTTCCGAAATATCGACGGCCGAGTCGTCCTGCACGAAGCGCAATTCTTCGATCTTCGCTTCGAGTTCAGCGATCGGCTGTTCGAAATCCAGAAACGTGGTCTTCATTGGTTGTAATCCTTGGACTTACCGGGCAGCGCGTATTCTAACCGCGCGAGCCGATGTCAAAACCATTTCTCAACTATCGACATGATATACACGATAGCCTTTGAAACGGCTTCGCTTCCTGTTCTTCTTCAGTAGTCGACCGGCAACGGATCGAGACTACGCCACATGTACCAGGTCGCCACGGTGCGCCACGGCTCCCAGTTCGCGGCAACCTCGCGCGCTTCGCTGCGCGTGACGGGTTCGCCGCTGAAATAGTTGACGCTGATCGCGCGGATCAGGCCGAGGTCGTCGAGCGGCAGCACGTCGGGACGCGACAGGTTGAAGATCAGGAACATCTCCGCGGTCCAGCGGCCGATGCCGCGAATCTGCGTGAGTTCGGCGATCACCGCCTCGTCGTCCATCGACGTCCATTTGCCAACATGCAATGCGCCCGACACGAAATGCCGCGCGAGATCGAGCACGTACTCGGCCTTGCGTTTCGACAGACCGCACGCGGTCAGCTTCTCGAGACCAAGCCTGATGAACTGCTGCGGCACGAGCTTCGGACACGCGGCTTCGACCTTCGCCCACACCGCCTGCGCCGACGCGACCGAAATCTGCTGGCCGACCACCGAGCGCGCAAGCGTGACGAACGGATCGCCACGACTCAGAAGATGCACGGGGCCGAACTTCGGAATCAGCTTTTTCAGAATGCGATCGCGCTTGACGAGGTCTGCACACGCCTTATCCCAATACGCGGGACGCGTGACTTCAGGCGCGAGGCCGCCGATCTGCACCGGCACCGCGACTTCGTTCGCGAGCGATGCGACACCGGCCGCTTCGCCGCCGGCGCTGACCGTGCTCGCCGAGGTGGCCGACACACGCGTCTTGCGCACGACTTCGCCTGCGTTGGTATCGCGTGCGAGTTCCTGCACGTCTCCGGCCAGTTCGGCCGGCACTGCGCCATTGCCCTTCGTCGGCGAGGCCGTTTTCGCGCGCTTCGCGGCCGGCGCGTGCGCGGCTTCAGTGCCCGCGCCGCCCGCACCATTAAGCGAGCGTTTGACCGCGCTCTTCTTTGCCGCGGCCGAGCCGGCTTTCGCCGCCCCGCCCGCTTTCGATGACGCTTTGTCTATCGCGCCATCTCCCGCGCGAGTCGACGCACGCGTCGACTTGGCTGCGGCTGCCGATGCTGCGGCAGCCGCACTGGTTTGAGACGCCGCGCGTTTAGCCGGCGTCTTCGTGGCCGTTGCCATCCTGCCTCCTGCCTGGCGAGTCGTTCAGAGGGAAGTACGAGGTGCGCTCACACGCGCCGCCACTCGGTCAACCCGCCGGGTTTGTCTTCAAGGGCAACGCCGGCCTCGAGCAATTCAGCCCGGATCCGGTCTGCTGCCGCATAGTCCTTTGCCTGCTTGGCGGCGATGCGCGCGGCGATCTTCGCTTCGATCGCGGCGGGCTCGAGCGCGCCTTCGGCTGCAGCACCCGCTGCCTGCTGCAGGTACGCACGCGGTTCGCGTCCAAGCAGCCCGAGCACCGCGCCAAGCGCGCGCAATTGACGGGCCAGCGCTGGGTCGCGCGTGCGATTCACTTCAGTGGCCAGTTCGAACAGCACCGATACCGCCACCGGCGTGTTGAAGTCGTCGTTCATCGCTGCCTGGAAACGCTGCGCGTACGCTTCGTTCCAGTCGAGCGCGGCATTATCGGGTGTCACGTCTTTCAACGCCGTGTATAAACGCGCGAGCGCATTGCGCGCGTCGTCGATATGCACGTCGCTGTAGTTCAGCGGCGAGCGGTAATGTGCGCGAGCGATGAAGAAACGCACCACCTCTGCATCGTACTGCGCGAGCACTTCGCGAATCGTAAAAAAATTGTTCAACGACTTCGACATCTTCTCATTGTCGATCTGTACGTAGCCGTTGTGCATCCAATAATTGACGAATGTTTGTCCGGTCGCGGCCTCGCTTTGCGCGATCTCGTTTTCGTGGTGCGGAAACTGCAGATCCTGACCACCACCGTGAATGTCGAACTGTTCGCCGAGCAGCGTGCAGCCCATCGCCGAGCACTCGATGTGCCAGCCGGGACGACCGCGCCCGTACTTCGAATCCCAGCCGGTGTCGGCCGGTTCATCGGGCTTCGCCTGCTTCCACAGCACGAAGTCGAGCGGGTCCTGTTTCGCGTCGTTGGCCGCGACACGTTCGCCCGCGCGCAGGTCTTCGAGCGACTTGCCCGACAGCTTGCCGTAGCCTGCGAATTTGCGTACCGCGTAGTTGACGTCGCCGTCGCTCGCCTGGTACGCGTAGCCGTTTTTCTCGAGTGCCTCGATCATGCCGAGCATCTGCGGAATGAAGTCGGTCGCGCGCGGCTCGATGTCCGGACGCTCGATGCCGAGCGCGTCCGCGTCTTCATGCAGCGCGGCGATGAAGCGATCAGTCAGCGATTTGATAGTTTCACCGTTCTCGACTGCACGCTTGATGATCTTGTCGTCGATATCGGTAATGTTGCGCACGTAGGTCACGTTGTACCCGAGCGCGCGCAACCAGCGCTGCACGATGTCGAACACGACCATCACCCGCGCATGACCGACGTGACAATAGTCGTACACGGTCATCCCGCAGACGTACATCCGCACGACACCTTCGCGCAGCGGCACGAAAGTCTGTTTGTCACGCGCGAGCGTGTTGTAGATGCGCAGAGATTCCATAGAGAGCGGTGCGTGGGCCGAAAGAAGTCCGCATTGTGCTTCATGCGCGTCGCGACCCGCGAAACCAACAGGACAACGGGTGCGTCGCATACAGCTTAAACCGGCGCACCTCGTGCGGCGATCAGGCTGCAGACGATACTGCGAACCGGGCGGAGACGGCCACGAGTGGCGAAAAGACAGTCGGCGGTTCGACGGAACGCGCAGACCTTTTGTTAGAATGGCTCGGAGTATAACATCCAGACCTGAGCCTATGAAACACTCCAGCGGCCGCGCGCGCAGCGCTGCGACCCTCGCCGCGATTGCGTTTGGCGACGTTGTCGGCGGCGTTGTTGGCGGCGTTACTTTCGAAGCGGCGCGCGCCCTCGCGTGGCGAATCACTGTCGTTGCCGCGCTTGCCGCGGTGCCGGTTGCGAGCGCTTATGCGCAGAAGGCGGCGGTGATGCCGCAAGGCCCCGCCGTGCGTGACAACACGCCCGAAATCGACGCGTCGATCGCGCAGAAAAACTGGCAAGCCGCGCTGACCCAACTCGATGCGCGCGTCGCCGCGAACCCGCGCGACGCACAAGCGAAATTCAAACGCGCAAACGTGCTCGTGCATCTGAATCGCGACGACGAAGCGATCACCGCGTTCACCGAACTCACGCAGTTGTATCCCGAGTTGCCCGAACCGTACAACAACCTCGCCACGCTGTTCGCGAGACAAGGCCGCTTGACCGAAGCGCGCGCCGCGCTCGAGATGGCCACCCAGGTCAATCCGAACTACGGTCTCGCGTTCGAGAACCTCGGCGACCTCTATCTGCGCCTCGCCGATGCCGCGTACCGTCGCGCGGAAAGCCTCGGCAAGGCTAGCCCGAGGACCGCGCAGCGTCTCGCGGACATCCAGAAGGTCGTGTCGCCCGCTGTGCCCGTTGCCGCGGCGTCGCAGCCCGCTGCCGAGCAGACGACCGGGCCCGCCGCGCACCCCACGTCGAACATTACCGACAGCCCGAGCTTCCAGTTCGGCGGCCCGAACGGCTCGCTCGCCATGCCGCCGTACATGGCGCCGTCGCGCTGAGCGCCGGGCTCTTTGCCTGCCGCACGTTTTCTCCAACCCCGAGGATTTTCATGAAATGGTTGATGTTGGCGCTCGGCAGCGCCGCCCTGATCGCAAACGCACCCGCCTATGCGCAGTCCGGTTCGCAGGCCGCTCATCCTTCCGTGCTGTTGAAGACGTCGGAGGGTGACATCCGCGTCGAGCTGTATCCCGAAAAGGCGCCAAAGACGGTCGCGAACTTTCTCGACTACGTGAAAGCCGGCCAATATAGCGGCACGATCTTTCATCGCGTGATTCCGGGCTTCATGATCCAGGGCGGCGGCTATACGCAGAGCTTCGCCGAGAAGCCGACGCGCGCGCCGATCCCGCTCGAAAGCCGCAACGGTCTGAAGAACACCGCCGGCACGATCGCGATGGCACGCACCAGCGACCCGAACTCCGCCACCGCGCAGTTCTTCATCAACACGGTGGACAATGCCAATCTCGACTACCCGAATCCGGACGGCAACGGCTACGCGGTGTTCGGCAAGGTCACGAGCGGCATGGACGTCGTGAAGCGCATCGAAGCCACGCCCACCACCACGCGCGGCCCGATGAGCGATGTACCGCAGAAACCGGTCGTGATCCAGTCGGCGACGGTGGTGAGCAAATAACAACGAACGGGCGGGCGCACGAGCAAGCGAATCCGCGCGGCCGAAGCCCGGCCCCAACCAACGCCCCGGCGCGGCCTGTCGTCAACGCATGACGACGCGACGCGCCTTTTATCCACCTGTTCATCAAAGGATTCCATCATGGTTGAACTGCATACGAACCACGGCGTCATCAAACTCGAACTGAACGCCGAAAAGGCGCCGAAGTCGGTCGAGAACTTCCTGAACTACGTGAAGGCCGGCCACTACGACAACACGGTGTTTCACCGCGTGATCGACGGCTTCATGATCCAGGGCGGCGGCTTCGAACCCGGCATGAAGCAGAAGCCGACGGCCGAGCCGATCAACAACGAGGCGAACAACGGTCTGAAGAACGAGAACGGCTCGATCGCGATGGCACGTACCAACGACCCGCATTCGGCGACCGCGCAATTCTTCATCAACGTGAACGACAACGACTTCCTGAACCACTCGTCGCCGACGCCGCAAGGCTGGGGCTACGCGGTGTTCGGCAAGGTCGTCGAAGGCATGGACGTGGTCGAGAAGATCAAGAAGGTCAAGACAGGCTCGAAGGGCTTCCATCAGGACGTGCCGGTCGATGACGTCGTGATCGAAAAGGCTGTCGTCGTCGGCTAAGCCGTGAGTGAGTCGCGCCCCATGCGGGCGTCGACTCGTTTGAACTGACATCAGGCACCTTCAATGCTGCAAGAGACGCCGCTGCGAAGCGTCGCCGCGGGCGTGCCAGGCGAGGGCCCACACCCGCACGCCGCGCGCCCTTTTTTCTTCCTCTCCGATCTGCATCTGAGCGAGGCGATTCCGCGCACGGTCGCCGCGTTCGAGCACTTCATCCGCGTGAACGCTGAAGCGGCCGACTCGGTCTTCATCCTCGGCGACCTGTTCGAATACTGGGTCGGAGACGACATGCTGGGCGAGCCGTTCGTCGCCCGTATTGCGGCGCTGCTGCACACGCTGTCCGAGCGCGGTATCGCGCTCTACATCATGCACGGTAATCGCGACTTTCTGCTGGGCAAGCGCTTCATGAAAGCTGCCGGTGCGATCTGGCTGCCCGATCCATTCGTGATCACCGCGTTCGGCACGCGCATTGCGCTCGCCCATGGCGATGGGCTGTGCACCGCGGATCGCGGCTATCAGTTGTTCAGGTGCTTCGCGCGCAATCGACTCGCGCAGACACTGTTTCTCGCGTGGCCGTTTCGCTGGCGTCGCAAGCTCGCCGAGAACATGCGCTCGAAGAGCGAGCACGGCCGCACGCGGCCAATGTCGATCAAGTATGACGTGACCCCGCGCGGCGTCGCCACGCTGTTCAGGAAATCGAAGACCGCGACGATCATTCACGGGCATACCCATCTGCCCGCGCGGCATCGCGAGCCGGGCGGCACGCGTTGGGTTCTGCCAGACTGGGATCTCGATCACGGCGAGCGCCGTGGCGGCTATCTGAAGATCGATGCCGACGGGATTCGGGCGTTGCCGCTGGATTGAACCGGTAAGTACGGCGTGCGCTTCGCGCTGTCGAAGCGCCGATATCTAGCGCTCCGCCGCCACCCCTTCCACCTTCCCCGCGATCGCCGCCGATAGACGCCGCAAGTCGAGCAACGCCGCGTCCGCGCCTTGCAGCCCTTCGAGGCTGGTGCCGAGCCGCTCGAGCGCATCGACGATTTCATCGATACGCCGCGCCTGGGTAGCCGCATGATCGATCAGACCGTGAATCGCGAGCGAAACAGGATCGTCCGCGTTGGGCGTAATGCCGTATGCGCAGAACGCGCTGATTTCGCCGCCACGCTTCGCGTCGCGCGCGGCGTTGTTTGCATTCGCGTTCGCACCGTTGGCGCCGTTCGCGTCCGCGGCGACCGACGCCGGCACGATGATGCGCGCCGGATTGCCGACCGCCGTGCCACGCGCGGGCACCGGCTTTGTCACCACGGCGTTCGATCCGATCTTCGCGTCCGCGCCGATCGTGAAACTGCCGAGCACTTTCGCGCCCGCACCGACGATTACGCCACGCTCGAGCGTCGGATGCCGCTTCGCGCCGCGAGTGAGCGACGTACCACCGAGTGTCACACCTTGGTAGATCGTGCAGTCGTCGCCGATCTGCGCGGTCTCGCCGATCACGACGCCCATGCCGTGATCGATGAACACGCGCCGCCCGACGGTCGCGCCCGGATGGATCTCGATACCGGTCATGAAGCGCGCCATCTGCGACACGAAACGCGCGAGCCAACGGCGCTTTGCGCGCCAACACGCGTGCGCGATCCGATGCAGCATGAGCGCGTGCAGTCCCGGATAACACGTGAGCACTTCCCATGCGCTGCGGGCGGCGGGATCGCGCTCGCGGATCGTGGCGATATCTTCGCGAAGTCTCGTGAACATGGCAGGGACTGTGTTGTTTTGGGGGAAAAACCGTCTGTGTGAGCGGGTCCGCGCGCTTTGCGCTTGCGCAGGCCTCTGCATTTCGCGCCACACGTGACGGCATGGCTGCCGCTTAGCATGGCGGCAGCTTTGTTTCTAACGTTTCGTGGATTGTAGGGCGATTGCGCGAAACCTGCCGGAAGTCCCCGTTACCGGCAAGGTTGTCGTCAGATGAACGCGGCGCAACTGGTGCGCGGCGACGGGATCGTCAACGGGCCGTCAGCCGGTCCGCCCGGTCTTGAGCAGGATGTGCTTGGCGATGCCGCGCACGATGTTGACCTCTTCGCGCTCGAGGCCCGAGCGCGCGAAGAGCCGCCGCAGCCGTGACATCAGCTTCTTCGGATTGGCCGGATCGAGAAACTCGAGCGCGACCAGTGCGCTTTCCAGATGCGCGAACATGCTCTCGATCTCGTCGCTGGCTGCCATCTGCGCGCGCGTACCGGCGGATTCGGCCGGCGCCATGCGTGCCCCTGCGGCGGGCGCATCGTCGGTCGCTTCATCGGCGCCGAGATACGCGGTGCGCAGCTCGTAGGCGAGCACCTGCACCGCCTGCGCGAGATTGAGCGAGCTGTAGGCCGGATTGGCCGGAATATGCGCGAGCGCGCTGCATCGCTCGACGTCCTCGTTCGACAAGCCCGTGCGCTCATTGCCGAACACCAGCGCGATCTCGCCGTGCATCGCCTCGGCGTGCGCGGCGGCGGCAGCCGCACGCGGTGTCCATTGCGGCGGACCGTATTCGCGCAGCCGCGCGGTCAGCGCGATCGACCAGTGCACGCCGGTCAGCGCATCGGCCAGCGACGGCACCACGTGCACGGAGGCGAGCACGTCGTCGGCGCCGCTCGCCATCGCGATCGCTTCGGGATCGTTCTGCACGTTCGGCACGCGCGGCGATACGAGCACGAGCCGCGAAAAGCCCATGGTTTTCAGCGCGCGCGCCGCGGCGCCGACATTGCCCGGATGGCTGGGCTCGACCAGCACGAAACGCGTCGACGTGAAGCCGCCGCGCAAATCGGCCACGGCGGGATCGGAGGAATGGTGGGTGTGATCCACGATGAAACTCGGCTGGCTAGAACTCAAGACGCGTATGGTAGCGCCAACGGGCGTCCGTGCGGCACATCGGCTCTACGTTAGCGAGCACCTGCGCGAGGGCGGCCGGACTCAGGTAAAATACCGCTTTTCGCGTCCGGCGCCGACGTTTGCTAAAGCCTTCGTCGAACCGGCCGCACCGTTCTTATTCAATTCGTCTCCGTCGACGGAATGCGCTCCGGTTGGATAGCCGGGCTGCCGTTCCGTACTGTTTTTTGCGTCGTTGCGGCGCCCGTTAGCGCAGGTTTCGCGCTTATTTACCGGCCGGCAGCCGTGCTGCCCCGGCACAAGGATCAGTTTATGCATCCCATGCTCAATATCGCTGTGAAGGCCGCGCGCCGCGCAGCTCAGATCATCAACCGCGCATCGCTCGATCTCGACCTGATTCAGGTCAGCAAAAAGCAGCACAACGATTTCGTCACGGAGGTCGACAAAGCGTCCGAAGCAGCGATCATCGAAACGCTGAAGACCGCTTATCCCGATCACGCCATCCTCGCCGAAGAATCGGGCAAGTCGAACGACAATTCCGAATACCAGTGGATCATCGATCCGCTCGACGGCACCACCAACTTTATCCACGGCTTCCCCTACTACTGCGTGTCGATCGCGCTCGCGCACAAGGGCATCGTCACGCAGGCCGTCGTCTACGACCCGAACCGCAACGATCTGTTTACCGCATCGCGCGGCCGTGGCGCGTTCCTCAACGATCGCCGCATCCGCGTCGCCAAGCGTGACCGCCTCGCCGACTGCCTGATCGGCACCGGCTTTCCGTTCCGCGCGCAGGACAGCATCGAATCGTACGGCCGTCAGTTCGCCGAGATGACCGAAGCCTGCGCGGGCTTGCGCCGTCCGGGCGCCGCCGCGCTCGATCTGGCCAACGTCGCGGCCGGCCGCATGGACGGCTTCTTCGAGCAGGGCCTGAACGCATGGGACGTCGCGGCGGGCAGCCTGCTGATCACCGAAGCCGGCGGTCTGGTCGGCAACTACACTGGTGATTCGGATTTCCTGCACGTCGGCGAAGTCGTCGCGGGCAACCCGAAGGTCTACGCGCAGATGATTCCGATCCTGTCGCGCTATAGCCGCACACGTCAGCAGTCGGCGTAAGGTGCACCGCCGCGGCGGAACCGCGGCCACGTATAAGAGTTGTGCAGAAAAGCGGCTTCGGCCGCTTTTTTGTTGGCGGCGCTGCGGCGTACGGGGCGGCGTGCCGAAAAGCCGCGGTGACTCGGGACGGGACTCGGCCGGGACCGTTCTGTGCTCCATCCCGCTTTGACCCTGTCCGACGTTCACCCCGGGCGCAGACTCTAACCGGCCCCATGAAAAAAGGCTTCCATACGATCATCGCGGCACAGTTCATTTCGTCGCTCGCCGACAATGCGCTGTTGATCGCAGCCATCGCGCTGCTTTCCGTAATGCGCTCGGCCGCGTGGGTTACGCCGCTGCTGCAGGTCTTCTTCACGATCTCGTACGTGCTGCTCGCGCCCTTTGTCGGCGCGTTCGCCGATTCGATGCAAAAGCGCCACGTGATGTTCATCTCCAACGCGCTGAAGGCGAGCGGCTGCCTGATGATGATCATCGGCGTTCATCCGATGATCGCCTACGGCGTGGTCGGCTTCGGCGCGGCCGCGTATTCGCCCGCCAAGTACGGCATCCTCACCGAGCTGCTGCCCGCCGAAAAGCTGGTGCGCGCGAACGCGTGGCTCGAATCGGCGACGGTGCTGTCGACGATCGTCGGCACGATGCTCGGTGGTGCGCTGATCAGCACCGTCGTCGAGCATTTCGTCACGCGCGTGCATTTGCCGCTGATGCACTCCGCCGCCGATCTCGCGATGGCCGCGGTGATGCTCACCTACGCGATCGCCGCCGCGATCAACATCTTCATTCCGGATACCGGCGCGCGCTATCCGAACCGGCTGACCGAGCCGAGCAAGCTGCTCGGCGATTTCCATCACTGCTTCCGCGTGCTGTGGGCCGACAAGCTCGCGCAGATCGCGCTGTGGGTGACCACGCTGATGTGGGGCGCCGCGGTGACGATGCAGCTGCTGGTGCTCAAATGGGCGAACGTGAACCTCGGGCTGTCGTTGTCGAAAGCCGCGGTGATGCAGGGCGTGACCGGCGTCGGCATCGCGATCGGCGCGGCGAGTGCGGCCGCGCTGATTCCGTTGCGACACTCGCTGAAGGTTTTGCCGGTCGGCGTGCTCACAGGTGCGGCGGCGATCTTGATGGCCTTCTACAACAAGGACCTGTTCCCGCCGGGCGCGGGGCTGCGCTTCGGCACGCACGTCGCGCCCTACTACATTCTGCTGGCCTACCCGCTGATGATCGTGCTCGGCGGACTGTCGGGCTTTTTCATCGTGCCGATGAACGCGGTCCTGCAGCATCGCGGCGCGACGCTGCTGTCGGCCGGTCACTCGATCGCCGTGCAGAATTTCAACCAGAACCTCGCGGTGCTGCTGATGCTCGGCGTGTACGCGCTGCTGCTCACGGCAAAGATGCCCGCGCAGTGGATCATCGTCGTGTTCGGCAGCTTCATCACAGTGCTGATGTGGCTCGCGAAACGCCGCAGCGCCGAGAACGAACGCAGAGTGGACATGCGGGCGATGATCGAGGAATGAATGCATCGGGGTGCTCCGGCAATGACCGCGCGCGGCGCGGCTCGACGGCGCAGCCCGCCGCGATCGCGTAAATCGCACGCTCAGATCGGATCGCTCATGCTGCCATCATGCTCCCGGGTTGGGTATCGTCCGTTCGGCCAGGGTCCGCTCGCCGCGCCGGCGGGTTAAACTCACGCCCTGAGCATCTACCGCAAGAAGACACGAAGGATGGGCATTCAAACCGCAGCGGCCAACGACGTCGCACAACACACGCCGATGATGCAGCAGTACCTGCGCATCAAGGCGGAGCATCCGGGCACGCTGGTGTTCTACCGGATGGGCGACTTCTACGAACTCTTTTTCGACGACGCGGAAAAAGCCGCACGCCTGCTCGACCTGACGCTCACGCAGCGCGGCGCATCGGCGGGCAATCCGATCAAGATGGCCGGCGTACCGCATCACTCGGTCGAGCAGTATCTGGCCAAGCTCGTGAAGCTCGGCGAATCGGTCGCGATCTGCGAACAGATCGGCGACCCGGCCACCTCGAAAGGCCCGGTCGAGCGCAAGGTGATGCGGGTGGTCACCCCTGGCACGCTGACCGACGCCGCGCTGCTGTCCGACAAGAGCGATGTCTATCTGCTCGCGCTGTGCGTCGCGCACAATCGCCGCGGCGTCGCGACGAGCGTCGGTCTTGCGTGGCTCAATCTCGCGAGCGGCGCGCTGCGCCTCGCCGAAGTCGCGCCCGATCAGGTCGCCGCCGCGCTGGAGCGTATTCGTCCCGCGGAAATTCTGGTCGCCGATGCCGCCGCCGACTCCACCAGCTGGACACCGCCTGTCAACGCCAGCGCGCTCAAGCGCGTGCCGGCCTGGCACTTCGATATCACGTCGGGCACGAAGCGCCTGTGCGATCAGCTCGAAGTCGCGAGCCTCGACGGCTTCGGCGCGCATTCGCTCGGCTGCGCGTGCGGCGCGGCCGGCGCGTTGCTGCTGTATGCGGCGTCTACGCAAGGCCAGCAACTACGTCACGTGCGCAGCCTGAAGGTCGAATCCGAATCCGAATACATCGGTCTCGACCCCGCCACGCGCCGCAACCTCGAACTTACGGAGACACTGCGCGGCACCGAATCGCCAACGCTGTGCTCGCTGCTCGATACCTGCTGCACGACGATGGGCAGCCGCCTGCTGCGTCACTGGCTGCATCATCCGCCGCGCGATTCGGCGGTGGCACAGGCGCGGCAGCAGGCGATCGGCGCGTTGCTCGACGCGCCGCCGGGCACCGATCTCGATACATTGCGCAGCGCATTGCGGCAGATTTCAGACATCGAACGGATCACCGGGCGTCTCGCGCTGCTGTCGGCGCGGCCGCGCGATCTGTCGAGCCTGCGCGATACCTTCATCGCGCTGCCTGCTTTGCGCGCGCAGCTCGCGGTAGTGGCAGCGAACGCGGATTCGCTTGCGCGCATCGACGCGGCGCTCGAGCCGCCGCATGCGTGCGTCGATTTGCTCAAGCTCGCGGTCGCGCAGGAGCCGGCCGCGATGGTACGCGACGGCGGCGTCATCGCACGCGGCTATGACGCGGAACTCGACGAACTGCGCGATATTTCGGAGAACTGCGGACAGTTCCTGATCGATCTCGAAACACGCGAACGCGCGCGCACCGGCATCAACAATCTGCGCGTCGAGTACAACAAGGTGCACGGCTTCTATATCGAAGTCACGCGCGGCCAGACCGACAAGGTGCCCGACGACTATCGCCGCCGGCAGACGCTGAAGAACGCCGAGCGCTACATCACGCCCGAGCTGAAGACCTTCGAGGACAAAGCGCTGTCCGCTCAGGAACGCGCGCTCGCGCGCGAACGCGCACTGTACGACGCATTGCTGCAAGCGTTGCTGCCGTTCATTCCCGACTGTCAGCGCGTCGCACTCGCGCTTGCCGAACTCGATCTGCTGGCCGCGTTCGGCGAACGCGCTCGCGCGCTCGACTGGGTTGCGCCGACGTTCTCGGCGAACGCCGGCATCGACATCGAGCAGGGTCGTCATCCGGTGGTGGAGGCGCAGGTCGAGCAGTTCATCGCCAACGATTGCTCACTCGCGACCGAGCGCAAGCTGCTGTTGATCACCGGTCCGAACATGGGCGGTAAGTCGACTTTCATGCGCCAGACCGCGTTGATCGCGCTGCTCGCATACGTTGGCAGCTACGTGCCGGCGCGGCGCGCGGCCTTCGGACCGATCGACCGTATCTTCACGCGCATCGGCGCCGCCGACGACCTCGCCGGCGGCCGCTCGACCTTCATGGTCGAGATGACCGAAGCCGCCGCGATCCTCAACGACGCGACGCCGCAAAGCCTCGTGCTGATGGACGAGATCGGCCGCGGCACATCGACCTTTGACGGTCTCGCGCTCGCGTGGGCGATCGCGCGTCACCTGCTATCCCACAATGGCTGCTACACGCTGTTTGCGACGCACTATTTCGAGCTGACGCAACTGCCCGCGGAATTTCCGCACGCAGCAAACGTGCATCTGTCGGCGGTCGAGCATGGGCATGGCATCGTGTTCCTACATGCTGTCAACGAAGGACCGGCCAATCAGAGCTACGGTCTGCAGGTCGCGCAACTCGCCGGCGTCCCCAACGCGGTGATCCGCGCGGCGCGCAAACATCTCGCGCATCTGGAACAGCAATCGGCCGCGCAGCCCGCGCCGCAACTCGATCTGTTTGCGACGCAGCCTGCCATGCTCGCCGAAGATGCGGACGACGACCTCGAGGCGGCGAGCGACGCAACGCCTGCGTCGCCCGCAATGCAGACACTCGTCGAGCGCCTGCGCGGCATCGATCCGAACGATCTGCGGCCGCGCGAAGCGCTCGATCTGCTGTACGAACTGCATGAACTGGCCGTCGCTCCGGATGCGAACCACTGACACGCGGAGACGCCCGCCGCATCCGTGCGGGCTTCGCGCAGCGCTGCGCCACGTGCTCGCACCGGCAGGCGGCATCGTCGTGCTCGCGGCCGTGTGCGCATGGAGCGCGCCGGCGCACGCAGAAGCCTCGCGCTTCGGGTTCGCAGTGGTCTCCGACACGATGCACAGCCCCGCGGACGAAGCCGCCACGCAACGGTTGCTCGATGCGATTGGCCGCGAGCGCGATGTGCGCTTCATCGTCTACGACGGCAATCTGAAAGGGCCGAAGGAAGTTTGTCGCGACGCGTTGCTCGAGCGCCGTCAGACGTTGCTCGATAGCTCGCGCACTGCCCTCTTTTTTATCCCCGGCCAGCATGACTGGGTCGATTGCGGCACGGCGGAAGCCGGCGGCTTCGATCCGGTCGAACGGCTCGACCAGTTGCGCCAGACGCTGTTCGCCGAGCCGACCTCGATGGGACAGAACCCGATCGCCTTGACGCGCGAGAGCGAGGTGTCGCGCTTCCGTCCATTTCGCGAAAACGTGCGCTGGGTGGTCAACGAAAAAGCGAATACAAAAGGCGGCGACATCGTCTTCATCGGTTTGAACGCGCCGGGTCCAAACAATCACTACCTGAGCGCGGCCGGCAGAAACGGTGAGTTCGAAGATCGCGTGATCGCCAATGCATTCTGGCTCGAGCACGCCGCCGAATTCGCGAAGCGCCGGGACGCGCGCGCGATCGTCGTGTTCATTCAGGGTGACTTCGCCCCGGAGCGCTATGAGCGACCCGAACGGTTCGCCTGGCTGCACTTTGCGCACAGTCCGCGCCGCGACGGCTTTCTCGAATTCAAGCGCAGTCTGGTCAAGCTCGCGCAGATTTTCTCCGGACCCGTGGTCGTCGTTCATGCAGACGATGAACGGCAGGCCGGAGGTTTCGTCATCGATCAGCCGCTACGCAACGACAAGGGGATGGTCGTGACGAACTTCACGCGCATTGCGCTCGCGCCGCGTGATCGTCTTAACCAATGGATTCAAGTAGAAGCGGATTTCGGCAGGAAGCCGCCGTTCAGAGTCAGCGTGCGCGACGTGCCGAAGCAGATGCCGCTGCCCACCACGCCGCCTGTCTCGCCACCCGTATCGCCGCGTGACGAATCCGGCGCGTCGATGCCGGCTGCGCCGGAGATGCCGAATGTGGAAGGGTTCGGGCCGGGGTCGGAATTGCCGCCCGTATTGCAGACGCCTGGAGAGTCGCAGGACCAGCAGCCGCGCATCCCGTCCGACCAGGGCGGCGGCGACTATGGACCCGCGATCTCAATGCCGCCGGGGTCGATACTGCCAGCTTCGCCAGCATTGCCCGCACCGGTGCCGCCTGCCCCCGCGACGACACCGCGCACACCCGCAAGCTCAGTGCAGGGTCGGTTTTGAGTTGTCGTCTTCGTCCTCGTCTTCGTCGTCGTCGAGGACTTCGAGGCCGTCCGCGCCATGCGCGTGCTCGTGCTGGATTTCGTCTTCAGTTGCCGGACGCACGTCTTTGACGGTCAACGCGAAACGCAGCGCCATGCCGGCGAGCGGATGGTTGCCGTCGAGCACGACCTTGTCTTCGGCGACGTCGGTCACCACGTAGACCAGCGCGTCGATTTCCTCGTCGCCATCTTCCGGGGTGCCTTCGAACTGCATGCCGACTTCGAGCGGTTCCGGGAAGCGATCGCGCGGCTCGATCTTCACAAGCTCGGGATCGTATTCGCCGAACGCGTCTTGCGGCTCGAGCTGGATCTGGGTTTCGAAGCCAGCCTCGTGGCCGTCGAGCTCTTCCTCGATCTTGGGGAACGTGCCATCATAGCCGCCGTGAAGATAGACCATCGGCTCTTCGCTTTCCTCGATCAGATTGCCTTGCGCATCCGACAGCTTGTACGCGACCGACACGACGGTGTTCTTTGCGATTTTCATTCGATTCTCCAGAATACAACTCACATTATACGATGCCCAGGCGGCCCACTCACCTCCCGGCCGATGCACGTTCGGCAAGCAATTCGCCGTCTGCTGCAAAGCCGGCCACGCAGCCCATTCTTCCGCCCTCGCCCGACATTCCGACCGCACTGCTCGGCCAGCTTAGCCCGTCGCAATTCATGCGCCGCTACTGGCAGAAAAAGCCGCTGCTGATCCGCCAGGCGATTCCGGACATCGAAGCGCCGCTGTCGCGCGACGAGTTGTTCGAGCTGGCCGATCAGGACGACGTCGAAGCACGCCTGATCACGCACTTCCGCAACAAATGGCAACTCGAGCACGGCCCGTTTGGGCCCGACGAACTGCCGTCCGTCAAACAGCGCGCGTGGACCCTGCTCGTGCAGGGCGTGGACCTGCATGACGATCGCGCCCGTGCGTTGCTCGACCGTTTCCGCTTCGTGCCGGACGCGCGTCTCGACGACCTGATGATTTCGTATGCGACCGATGGCGGCGGCGTCGGCCCGCACTTCGATTCCTACGATGTGTTTCTTTTGCAAGTAAAAGGCAAGCGCCGCTGGCGGATCAGCGCGCAAAAAGACCTGACGCTGCAGCCCGGCTTGCCGTTGAAAGTTTTACAGCACTTCGAGCACGATCAGGAGTGGGTGCTCGAGCCCGGCGACATGTTGTATCTGCCGCCGCACATCGCGCACGACGGCATCGCCGAGGGCGAATGCATGACCTGTTCGATCGGTTTTCGCGCACCGTCCGAGAGCGAACTGACCGCGCAGTTTCTGTACCACCTGGCCGAGCGCGGAGACGCGACAGGCAAGGCCGGCGCCCTTTACCGCGATCCGCGGCAGGCCGCCGTCGAGCGACCGGCCGAACTGCCCGCGGCGCTCGTCGACCGGGTGGGCGCGATGCTTGCTAAAGTGCGATGGAACGAGCAGGACATTGCGTCGTTCCTCGGCACATACCTCAGCGAACCGAAGCCGAGTGTCGTCTTCGATCCGCCCCAACGGCCGCTCAACGAAGCCCGTTTCATCGGCGTCGCATCGAAATCCGGTCTACGGCTCGATCGCAAGACTAACCTGTTGTATGAACGTCGTTTTTTCTTCGTAAATGGAGAAGAAATGACGTGGGACGGCGCGAAAAAATGGCTGTTTGATCTCGCGAATCGGAGGTCCATGAGTGCGAAACGCTTTGTAACACTATCGCACGATTCATCTGTGACATCACTGCTACACGAGTGGTATCGTGCGGGCTGGATACAGGTGGGCGAGCTTGCGTAACTCTGCCCACGTGCTATACCGTACAGTGAAATTTTGTATGAGAAAGACAACGTATTGACCCCGGATTTATCGACTGTCAGTACGAAAGTGCATATAATTTCCGCCCAAGCCGTAGGGAAGATTCCAGCTCTCGAAAGAGCATCTCCACCAGCGGCCCAGGTCGGTGTTGGAGCACATTACCGGTTTTATTTTGCGCTGTTGCTTACCTTTAAACCATAAAAGGACGTGATCATGAAGAAATCCCTCCTCGTAGCATCCCTGTTGGCAGCTGTGGCACTCGCTGCATGCAATAAGAGCGAACAAGCCGCTGCTCCGTCAGATGCTGCGTCCGCACCTGCTGCCGCGTCCCCGGCTGAAGCAGCATCGCCGGCAGTCGCTGCATCCCCGGCAGAAGCAGCATCGCCCGCAGAAGCAGCATCCCCGGCTGAAGCAGCATCGCCGGCTGAAGCAGCATCGCCGGCTGCAGGCGCAAGCCAGTAAGCTGCGCTCGCTCGACGTTGCGACGGCTCTCGTCGCAGCCAACGTCGATGAGGGAGGCTGCTCAAACCAGCAGCCCCTGGCAAGCAGCATTAAAAAGCCACGAATGCAAATTCGTGGCTTTTTTGTTTGCGATGCACCGCGCATGCAGCACACGTCGTTGGGTTGCTGCGTCACCTGAACGCAGCAACCGATCAAGACATTCAACCGCGTTCGACCGGTTCCTCGAAGAACTCGCGGACCACCTCTATCTCGCGGGTGCGTTTGAACGGCGGCAGACTCTGCCAGATACGGCGGCCATAAGGCTTATCGACGAGCCGCGTATCGCAGATCATCAGCACGCCACGATCGGTCTCCGCGCGAATCAGCCGGCCCGCGCCCTGCTTCAATGTGATCACGGCTTGCGGCAACTGATGCACGGCGAACGGGCTCAAGCCCTTCTTCGTCAGTGCGTCGAGCCGCGCGGCCAGCACGGGATCGTCTGGCGGCGCAAACGGCAGCTTGTCGATCACCACCAGCGACAGCGCGTCGCCGCGCACGTCCACACCTTCCCAGAAGCTCTGACTGCCGACCAGAATCGCATTGCCGTACGTGCGAAAGCGATCGAGCAGTTCGGTGCGGCTCGCATCGCCCTGCACCAGCAGCGGATAGTCCCAGCCGCGCGACTCGATCGCGTCGCGCAGCTTCGCCGAGATACGGTCCACCGCGCGTAGCGTCGTGCACAGCATGAAGACGCCGCCACCCGATGCTTCGATCGCGGGCAATGCCGCATCGAACACAGCGTCGGTGAACATCGGCGATGACGGCTGCGGCAGATTGCGCGGCACGTATAGAAGCCCTTGCGACGGATAGTCGAACGGGCTCGGCAAGGTCATCGAGCGCTTCGAGTTCAAGCCCATCTGCGCCGCGTAGTGCGTAAAGTCGCCCCGCACCGACAGCGTCGCCGATGTGAAGATCCACGCGCGCGGCACGCCGGCGCGCTGCTTCGCGAAAATCGGCGCGACCGACAACGGCGTTTCGTGCAACTGCACCGTGTGCGAGAACACCTCGATCCAGCGGACCTTTTCGTTCGGATCGGTGCGCTCGGCACCTGCGTCGCCTTCGCGTGTCGCACCCGCGTCGCGTTCCGCGCTCGTTGGCGGCGTGGTCCAGCCGCTCAGCACGTCCTGGAGCTCGCGCGCGCGACGCAGACACGCGCCCAGCGATTCGGCTCGCTCGGCCTGCCCCGCCAACGCCGAAGCTAAAGCGTCGAGCTCGGCTTCGAGCGTGTCGAGCGCGGGGAATAGCGGATGATCGTCGGGCAACTGGCCGATCGACAGACGCACCGTATCTTCCTTGAACGCAAGCCGCACGTCGCGCGCGGCGCGCTCGAGCGTCGCGCCGAGCTTGACCCAATCGACCGCATCGCGTGCGTGACCGAGACCCTCGGCCACCGAATCGCGCGCGAGCTCGAGAAACTGCGCGGTCGATAGCGTCTCGCCGAAAAACAGCGTGGCGGTTTCGGGCAGCTGATGCGCTTCGTCGAAGATGACGGTGTTCGCAGTCGGCAGCAACTCCGCCATGCCGGTATCGCGCAGCATGATGTCGGCGAAAAACAGATGGTGGTTGACTACCACGATATCGGCCTGCTGCGCTTCGCGGCGCGCCTGCATCACGAAGCAGTCCTTGTAGTGTGGACACTCCTGGCCGAGACAGTTGTCGCGCGTCGAGGTGACCATCGACCACACCTGCGCGGTCTCCGGCACACTCGCGAGTTCAGCCTTGTCGCCGGTGCGCGTGATCTTCGCGAAGCGCACGATGTCCTGCAGATACGAGGTCTCCTGGCGCGACGGCAAACGGCCGTTGTCCGCGGTGCGTTGCAGGTAGTAATGGCACAGATAGTTCGCGCGGCCCTTCAGCATCGCGACCGACACCGGCACCGCGAGCGCGTCGCGCACGGTCGGAATGTCGCGCTGGAACAGCTGGTCCTGCAGATGCTTGGTGCCGGTCGAGACGATCACCTTGCCGCCCCACAGCATGGCCGGCACGAGGTACGCATAGGTCTTGCCGGTGCCGGTCCCCGCTTCGACGATCAGCGTGTTCTCACCTGCTTCGACGCCTTCGGCTTCGGCGTTGCTGTCGGTCGCCTCAGTGGCGGCGTCAGCGCCAGTCTGCTGCAGGCGTCGCGCCGGGCGCTTCTGCGCCTCGAACATCACGGGCTCGGGCATTGCACGGCCCGACGCCTCCATCGCCGCGGCAACCGCGCGCGCCATCTCGATCTGCGACGCACGCGGCCGATAACCGTCGATCTGACGTGCGAGCAGACCGTTGTCGGCGAAGATGTCGTCGAGCTCGCTCGCGCGGCGCCGACTCAGCGACACGCCCGGCACCGGCGCTGCCGCGCGCGGCGCGGGCGTGCCCGAAGCGGATGCGTTGTCCGGCGCGGCCCGGGATGAAGTGTCATGCGATGAATTCAAGGCAAGCGTTCCTGCTAAGTCGGGCTCGCGCGCTGCGCGCCCGGCGCCTGCCAGGCCGCGAACTCAGGCGCGCGCGTCCGGTTCGAGCTGCAATTGCAGCAAGATGATGGTGTCCTTGACTTTGAGTTTGCGCTTTTTCAGGCGCTGCAACTCGAAGTCGTCGATGCCGGGTTCATCCGACATCCGGTCGATCAACCGGTCGAGTCCACTATGCTCCGATTCCAGTTGCAGAATGCGGTCGCGAAGTGTGTTTGCGTCGATGACGTGATGACGATCGCGCATGCTCGCCTCCTCGGGTCGGCGGCACCGACCGCGTGCGCGCGGTCCGATGCCTGAGGTTGCTGTCCGGCTCAAAACGCATTACGGCGACTACGGCGGCCGTGGCCACGACCGCCACGGCTCACTCTACGACACTGCCACTACAGCACGCTTACTGTTGCTGTTGCTGCTGCTTTTGCTGGTCTTCGAGCTGTTGCTGCTTCAACTGGTCCTGACGCTTCTGCTCGGCCTTTTCGGCGGCCTGCTTTTGACGCGCTTCGACATCGAGCTTGTGCTGCGCGGCCTCGGCCTGCTTCCGCTCGAAATTCTCCTGTTTTTGCTGGCGCTCCGCGGCCTGTTGCGCGCCCTGCCTACGCGCCTCCTCGAGCTTGCGCTGGTAGTCGCTCTGCTTCTGGTCGTAGGCCTTCTGATTGGCCGCCGACTGCGCCGGCGTGACACCACGCTGCGCCTGGTCGAGCGCATGCTGGCGCTGCTTCTCCTCGTATGCCTGCGCATTGGCCTGGTGCTGCGGTGCCGCGGCGTTGCGCTGCGCCTGCTCGAGCGCGTGCTGACGCTGCTTCTCCTCGTAGGCCTGTGCATTGGCTTCGCGCTGCGGCGCCTCGGCGTTGCGCTGCGCCTGATCGAGCGCGTGCTGACGCTGCTTTTCCTGATACGCCTGCTCGTTGCGCGCGTCTTCGGCGGCGCGTTGCGGCGCTTCCGCCTCGTTTTGCGCGCGCCGTAGCGCGGTGCGCTCGTCGCGCTCGCGGGCGCGCTGCGCACGCTGCTCGGCGTCCAGCGCGAGCTGCTCCTTGCGGATGTCCGCCTGCACGCTGCGCATCGCGTCGCGCGCACGATTCAAACAGTGATTGACGAAGAAGCGGCTGTAGCAGTTGTGTTGCGCGACAGCGAATTGATAGTTGTTGTCGTCGGTGCGCTGATTGAGCACCTGTTGCCGCTCGTCGAACGACTTGTCCAGCGCGGCTGCATCACTCGCGCTTTGAGGGCTGCCGCCCGTTGCGGCGGCTTGCAGGCCCGAGGCCGCGACCGGCGCCGTATCTTGCGCGGGCGTCGCGCTCTGTGCCGCGGCGGGCACCGGCACGGCAAGCGCTGCGGCGATCACGCACGACGACGCCGCCGTCACGACCGACGGACCGAACCAGCGCAACGAAACCAGCGGCAATTGAGACGAACCCCGAGACGAACCCGGCAGCGAACCTGACGCCAGCGAAGAGACCAGGCGGTTGAGGGACAAGGAGATTGGCAACGTCGTAGAGGGTCAACGGAACATGCCCGAAATTCTAACACCCCGCGGTTGAGCCCTTTGGCATTTATGGCAAAATGCCCCGCTCTAGCAACCTGGTCGCGGCGCCCGCCCGGCCTGTCCCGAATTGCCGCCCGCGCGCGGCCCATCACTGAGTCCGCAGGAACACCAAGACCTTATGACGGAAACCGTAGCACTCAAGATCGTCCAGCGCATCGCCACCGAACTGTCCGTCCAGCCGCGCCAGGTCGCGGCCGCGGTGGAACTACTCGACGAAGGCGCGACCGTTCCGTTCATCGCCCGTTACCGCAAGGAAGTGACCGGCAATCTCGACGATACGCAACTGCGCAATCTCGAGGAACGCCTGCTCTATCTGCGCGAGCTGGAAGACCGGCGCGCGGCGATCATCGCGAGCATCGACGAACAGGGCAAGCTCACCGACGAGTTGCGCAGCGCGATCGAAGGCGCCGATAGCAAACAGGTGCTGGAAGACCTCTATCTACCGTACAAGCCGAAGCGCCGCACGCGCGCGCAGATAGCACGCGAAGCCGGTTTGCAGCCACTCGCCGACGCGCTGCTCGGCAATCCGCTGCTCGATCCGCAAACCGAAGCCGCCGCCTACGTGGACGCGGACAAAGGCGTCGCCGACGTGAAGGCCGCGCTCGACGGCGCGCGCGACATCCTCTCCGAACAGTTCGGCGAAACGGCCGAGCTGCTCGGCAAGCTGCGCGACTATCTGTTCAACCAGGGCGTGGTGTCGTCGAAGGTCGTCGAAGGCAAGGAAACTGCCGAAGAAGAGAAATTCCGCGACTATTACGAGTACGCGGAAACGATCCGCACTGTGCCGTCGCATCGCGCGCTTGCCCTCTTCCGCGGCCGCAATGCCGGCGTGCTGATGATCAAGCTCGGTCTCGGCGAAGAGCTCGACGCGCAGGTGCCGCATCCGGGCGAAGCGCTGATCGCGCGGCACTTCGGCATCGCCAACCAGAACCGCCCCGCCGACAAGTGGCTCTCCGACGTCTGCCGCTGGTGCTGGCGCGTGAAGGTGCAGCCGCACCTCGAAAACGAGCTGCTGACCAATCTGCGCGACGAAGCCGAACACGAAGCGATCCGCGTGTTCGCACGCAACCTGAAAGATCTGCTGCTCGCGGCGCCCGCTGGCCCGAAGGCCGTGATCGGTCTCGATCCGGGCCTGCGCACCGGCGTGAAAGTGGCGGTGGTCGACCGCACCGGCAAGGTGCTCGCGACCGACACGATCTACCCGCACGAGCCGCGCCGCGACTGGG
Source organism: Paraburkholderia sp. JPY465 (assembly GCF_050436725.1). NCBI lineage: Bacteria > Pseudomonadati > Pseudomonadota > Betaproteobacteria > Burkholderiales > Burkholderiaceae > Paraburkholderia > Paraburkholderia sp. JPY465. The sequence goes on along the minus strand of NZ_JBNDMT010000003.1, from coordinate 1,006,110 downwards.
ACGGCTCGCTCGCGAAGCTCGCGCGCCTTGCCGCGCAAACGCAGGCGGAGCTGATCAGCATCGGCAACGGCACCGCGTCGCGTGAGACCGACAAGCTCGCGAGCGAGCTGATCGCGCGTCACCCGGAGCTGAAGCTGCAGAAGATCGTCGTGTCGGAAGCGGGCGCATCGGTGTACTCGGCGTCCGAACTCGCCGCGAAGGAATTCCCCGACATGGACGTGTCGCTGCGCGGCGCTGTGTCGATCGCGCGGCGTCTGCAGGACCCGCTCGCCGAGCTCGTGAAGATCGAACCGAAGGCGATCGGCGTCGGACAGTATCAGCACGACGTGAACCAGCGCGAACTCGCGCGCTCGCTCGACGCGGTCGTCGAAGACTGCGTGAACGCGGTCGGCGTCGATGCGAATACCGCGTCGGTCGCGCTGCTCGCGCGGGTCTCGGGCTTGAACGCGACGCTCGCGCGCAACATCGTCGACTATCGCGATGCGAACGGGCCGTTCCCGTCGCGCGAGCATCTGCGTAAGGTGCCGCGTCTCGGCGACAAGACCTTCGAGCAGGCTGCCGGCTTCCTGCGCATCAACAACGGCGAGAATCCGCTCGACCGCTCGTCGGTGCACCCGGAGGCGTATCCGGTCGTCCAGCGCATTCTCGCGAAGATCAGCAAGCAGGTCGGCGAAGTGCTCGGCAATCGCGACGCGTTGCGCGGACTGTCACCCACTGAATTCGTCGATGAACGCTTCGGTCTGCCAACCGTGCGCGACATCCTGGTCGAACTCGAAAAGCCGGGCCGCGATCCGCGTCCCGAATTCAAGACGGCGACGTTCCGCGAAGGTGTCGAGAAGGTCAGCGATCTGATCCCGGGCATGGTGCTCGAAGGCGTCGTGACGAACGTCGCGGCGTTCGGCGCATTCATCGACGTCGGCGTGCATCAGGACGGTCTCGTGCACGTGTCGGCGATGTCGACGAAGTTCGTGAAGGACCCGCATGAAGTCGTGAAAGCCGGACAGATCGTCAAGGTCAAGGTGCTGGAGGTCGACGTGAAACGCCAGCGTATCGCGCTGACGATGCGTCTCGATGACGAACCCGGCGCGGCGACCGCGCGCAGCGGCGGGGGTGCGCAGCAGGATCGCGCCGGCTCGGGCGGCTTCAACCGCGGCGGAGCGGGACGGGGCGCGCCGCAGCGCTCGCGCGAACCGGAGCCGGGCGGCGCGATGGCGGCCGCGTTTGCCAAGCTCAAGCAGAAGTGAGCGTATTGGACCGGTGTACGTCGTTGGACGTGCTCCGGTCCATTGCATGACTGCGTCGCGCGCACAACCGCTTACACGCACGCGCGCATAAAACAAAAAGCCCACGCATTGCGTGGGCTTTTTGTTTGCGCTCCCGCACGTCACACGCGGGCCGTCAAATCTCGATCTTGGTCCCCAACTCCACGACCCGGTTAGCCGGGATGCTGAAGAAGTCGGTCGGCTTCGCGGCGTTCTGATGCATCCACGCGAACACACGCTCACGCCACACCGACATCCCCGGCAGTTGCGTCGGCACCACCGTTTCGCGCGCGAGGAAGAACGACGTGTCCATCAATTCGAAGGTCATGTCGTGCGTGCGACCGACGTCGAGCAGCACCGCCTTCACGTCGGGCGTTTCGTTGAAGCCGTAGGCTGCCTTCACCAGCCACAGGCCACCGTTCATGTCCTTCACGGTCACGCGATCGGAGTCTTTCACGTACGGAATGTCGCGCGTGACGAAGGTCAGGAAGATCGTGCGCTCGTGCAGCACCTTGTTGTGCTTCAAGTTGTGCAGCAGGCTCACTGGCACCAGCGAATCGCTGCCGGTCAGATAGATCGCAGTGCCCGACACGCGATGCGGCGGATGCGCGAGCAGTCCTTGCAGGAACGGCATCAGCGGAATACCGTCGGCGGCCGTGCGCTCCTTCACGATCATCCTGCCCTTGAACCACGTCATCAACAGGAAGAACAGCAGGCCGCCGATGCACAGCGGCAACCAGCCGCCCTCTTCGACCTTCAACAGGTTCGCACCGAAAAAGCCGAGGTCGACCACCAGGAATACGCCGATGATGAGTCCGACGAGCAGTTTGTTCCAGTTCCACACCTTCACCATCACGACGCATGCGAGGATCGTCGTGATCACCATCGTTGCCGTCACCGCGATACCGTACGCGGCGGCCAGATTGTCGGAGCTCTTGAACGCGATCACGATGCAAAGGATGATGAACAGCAGCATCCAGTTCACGACCGGCACATAGATCTGCCCGATCGCGAGTTCGGACGTGTGCAGGACCTTCATGCGCGGCACGTAGCCGAGCTGGATCGCCTGGCTCGTCAGCGAGTACGCGCCCGAAATCACCGCCTGCGAAGCGATCACCGTCGCAACCGTCGACAGCACGACGAGCGGCAACAGCGCCCAGTCCGGCGCGAGCAGGAAGAACGGATTTTCGATCGCCTTCGAGTCGTGCATCAGCAGCGCGCCCTGGCCGAAGTAGTTCAGCACCAGCGACGGCATCACGAGCACGTACCACGCCATGCGGATCGGCTTCGCGCCGAAGTGGCCCATGTCCGCATACAGCGCTTCGGCCCCGGTCAGCACCAGCACGACCGAGCCGAGCACCACGTAGGCCTGCAGCACGTGCGCGGCCATGAAGGTGTACGCGTAGTACGGATTGAGTGCGCGGATCACGTTCGGCGACTGCATGATGTGCCACAGGCCGAGCAAGGCAAGCACGAGGAACCACAGCATCATGATCGGGCCGAACAGACGGCCGACCGTGGCCGTGCCGTGCCGCTGGATCCAGAACAGCACGATCAGGATCACGATGGTCAGCGGAATCACCAGATGCGACAGATGCGGCGCGGCGATTTCCAGACCTTCGACCGCCGAAATCACCGAGATCGCAGGCGTGATCACCGCGTCGCCGTAAAACATGCAGGCGCCGAAGATGCCGAGCATCATCAGAAGGCCGGCCATTTTCGATTTCTGATCGACCGAGCGCAACGCCAGCGCCATCAGCGCGAGGACGCCGCCCTCGCCGTTGTTGTCGGCGCGCATCACGAACAGCACGTACTTCACGCCGACCACGATCATGATTGCCCAGAACAGCAGCGAGATCACGCCCAGGATCGACTGATCGGTCAACGGGATACCGTGCGACGGGCTGAAGGCTTCCTTCAGCGAGTACAACGGACTCGTACCGATGTCGCCGAACACCACTCCGATCGCGGCAATCGCAAGGGAAGGAAGCGGCTGTTTGTGTTCGTGGTTGTTATCTGTCATGGACGCGAGGAAATCCGTTCCCGGGCGGAAAAAACGACCGCTATTTTAAACTGCTCATCCGGTACCGCCCGGCTTGTTGTGGATACGCCACGTGGATGTCCGCGCAGTGTAGCACTGCGATATGGACCCGTCTGCCGCAGGGCGAGCGTTCCGCCGCGGCGCATGACGCATAAAAAAACGGAGCCTGACTGGGCTCCGTTTGTGACACCGCGATGACGCGCGCGGCCTCGCGTTAATTGCCCGACGCCTCCTCGGCCTGGGCAATGCCGCGCTTGATCCAGGCGCCGAGGTTATGCGGACGCACGGTGTCCCACTCCTCGAACGGCTGATGAATCCACGGGTTGGTCGGCAGGTACTGCACGTGATAATCGGGCTTCACCTTCGAGCAGCCCTTGTACCACAGCACCGCGGAGCGTACCGCGGTGATAGCCGGATAGCGTTCCTTCAGATGCTGCTGCACGCGCGCGAGCGTGACGCCCGAATCGACGAGGTCGTCGACGAGCAGCACGTTGCCGTGCAGTTCGCCGCGCGTCATCGTGATGTATTGCGCGATGTCGAGTTCGCCCTGCTGCGTGCCGGCCGCCTCGCGATACGAGCTCGTTGCGAGAATGGCCAGCGGCAGATCGTAGATGCGCGACAGCTGGTCGCCGACGCGCAGACCGCCGCGCGCGAGGCACAGGATCTTGTCGAACTTCCAGCCCGATTCGTGCACGGCAAGTGCGAGCACCTCGATCAGCCGGTGATATTCGTCCCAGCCGACCCACAGGTTCTTGTCGTCGTTACGCGGATCTTTCATCGCGATCATCGGTACACCTTGCATCACTTAAACCTTGAACGGATGACGCAGCAGAATCGTTTCGTCGCGATCCGGACCGGTGGACACCATGTCGATCGGGATGCCCGCGACTTCCTGCACGCGCGTCAGGTACGCACGCGCATTGGCGGGCAGCTTGTCCCACTCCTTGATGCCGACCGTGCTTTCCTTCCAGCCCGCGAAAGTTTCGTAGACCGGTACGCAGCGTGCGACTTCGGTCGCGCCGCGCGGCAGCAGATCGACGTTCTGGCCGTCGACCGTGTAGCCGACGCACAGCTTCACTTCGTCGAGACCGTCGAGCACGTCGAGCTTGGTCATGCACAGACCCGTCACGCCGTTGATCTGGATCGAGCGGCGCAGCGCGGAGACGTCGAGCCAGCCGGTGCGGCGCGGACGGCCGGTGACCGAGCCGAATTCCTTGCCGACGGTGGCGAGTTCGAGACCGATCGGGTCCTGGCGCGAGGTATTGTCCGCATCGTACAGTTCGCTCGGGAACGGGCCCGAACCGACACGCGTGCAGTACGCCTTGGTGATACCGAGGATGTAGTTGAGCTTCTGCGGACCGACGCCCGCGCCCGCCGTCGCGGCACCCGCGACGCAGTTGCTCGACGTGACGAACGGATAGGTGCCGTGGTCGATGTCGAGCAGCGTGCCCTGCGCGCCTTCGAACAGTAGATTGCCGCCGTTCGCGTTGACGTCGTACAGGCGGCGCGACACGTCGGTGACCATCGGCTTCAGACGGTCGGCGTAGCTCAGCATCGTGTCGAGCGTTTGCTGGAAGTCGACCGCGGCGGCACCGAGGTACTGCGTGAGCACGAAGTTGTGATAGTCGAGATTTTCGCGCAGCCGCTCGGCGAAGGCCGGCGCGTCGAACAGGTCCTGCACGCGCAGGCCGCGGCGCGCGACCTTGTCTTCATAAGCCGGGCCGATGCCGCGGCCGGTCGTGCCGATCTTGCTCGCGCCGCGGCGCGCTTCGCGGCCCTGGTCGATCGCGATGTGATACGGCAGGATCAGCGTGGTGGCTTCGGAAATGAACAGGCGCTTCTGGACGTCGATGCCGGCGGCTTCGAGTTCGCCGATTTCCTTGAACAGCGCTTCCGGTGACAACACGACGCCATTGCCGATATAGCACGCGACGCCGGGATGCATGATGCCCGACGGAATCAGACGCAAGATGGTTTTCTTGCCGCCGATGATAAGCGTGTGACCGGCATTGTGACCGCCCTGGAAGCGAACGACGCCCTGAGCGTGGTCCGTCAGCCAGTCGACGATCTTGCCCTTGCCCTCATCACCCCATTGGGTACCCACGACGACGACGTTACGCCCGGGGTTCACATTCACTGCGCTGGCAGACATGTTGTTTCGTAAGCTGGTTAAAAACGTATTTTACCTAGGTTCGCGGAAGCTTCCGGAATTTTTCCGTTTCCGCTCAACGGTATGCACGTTATGTTGAGTATTGCGAGGGATGCGCGGCCGCGAAAAGTCGCTCGACCGCGCCCGGTTCGGGCGATGCTCGCACCGCCCTGTAGCGAGCGCCGCAAACGTGTTCCCGGCGGAGTTGACCGGAACGCGCGGCTCAAGCGCGCGGTTCGACCACCCATGCGCCATTGCGCTCGACCAGCACGCGGTCGAACGCGAATTCATCGAGATCGTGCTTGTGGCCAGGCAGCGCTTGGATCACCACTTCACCGCCATCGCGCAATGCCGCGACCGCCACGCGCAACGCTTCGTCGTGCCGCCAGGGCGCGAGGATCGCGCTGCTGCGCGCTTCGATCGGCGAGATCCGCGCGACTTCACGCAGATCCAGCGAAAAGCCGGTTGCCGCGCGGGCTCGGCCATAGGCCTGGCCGACGTGGTCGTAACGGCCGCCGCGCGCCACCGCGTTCGGCACACCGTCCACGTATGCGGAGAACATCACGCCACTGTGGTACGCGTAGCCGCGCAGATCGGCGAGGTCGATCATCACTTCGGCGCCGTCGACCTGGCTCGCGAGGAACGCGAGGTCGTCGAGCGCGCGGGCGATCGCCGGCGAATTCGGCAGACGCGCGCGGGCCTCTTCGAGCACCGATGCGTCGCCGTACAAAGTGGGCAGAGCGCGCAGCGCGTCGCGAATCACCGGCGAGAATTGCGCGGTCATCTCGACGAGGCGCGGCACGTCCTTGCCGGCCAGTGCGTCGTAGAGCGCCTGGCCGAGTTCCTCGGCGGCCGGCTCGGCTTCGATCAGCGCCGCCAGCACGCCCGCGTGACACAGGTCCAGACGCACCTTCGCGAGGCCGGCCAGACGCAGTGCGTCGAGCATCAGCTGCTGGATTTCGAGGTCCGCTTCGAGGCCCGCGTGGCCGTAGATTTCCGCACCGATCTGGATCTGCTCACGCGTCGCATGCAGGCCGCGCGGCCGCGTATGCGCGACGTTGCCCGCGTAGCAAAGACGCGTGACACCCTGGCGGTTCAGCAGATGCGCGTCGATGCGCGCGACCTGCGGCGTGATGTCGGCGCGCAGACCGAGCGTGCGGCCCGACAACTGATCGACGAGCTTGAAGGTGCGCAGATTCAGATCGTGCCCGCCGCCCGTCAGCAACGACTCGAGGTATTCGAGCAGCGGCGGCATCACCATCTCGTAGCCGTACGAGCGGAAACGGTCCAGCAAGTGACGCCGCAATTCTTCGATCTTGCGGGCCTCCGACGGCAGCACGTCGGCGATATTCTCAGGAAGCAACCAGGTCGACATCGATACAGTCCTACGGCGTTGAACACGGCGTCTTGAAGCGCCGATGATGAATGTGAATGGCGTATAGCGGCTTGATTCTGGCGGCTGACACCGACGCGCGGGCGGCGTTAAGCGGCGTTAAGCGGCGCTCGCGCGCGCCGCGCGGCGGCCTGACCGGATAGTCGGTGTTTCGCTCGGCCGGTTGAAACACGCCACAGCACCCGGCGTTCGTCAGACAAGCAAGCCGGCTTCAGGTCGCGATGAACAGTAAAACCAGCCCGAGCAACATCACGATGAGCCCACCGACGCGAATCTGATGCGGCGGTCGTTCCGCTATTTTACGGAACGTGTCGCGCCAGGCGCTCGGAAAAACGAACGGAAACATCCCCTCGATAATCAGCATCAGCGCGATCGCGAGCAATAACGAGCCAGCTATGTCCATGCGAGTGAAGCGGCCGCGATGCGGATGCCGCGGCCTTCGGTAATCAGCGTTTGTGCGCAGCAGGCGCGGAAGCGTCCGGGGCGACGCCGCCGGTCGGGCTACGCATGAAGCGGAAGAACTCGCTACTGGAGTCGACCACGATCAGATCGCCCGGTTTGAAGGTCTTCCGGTACGCCTGCATGCTTAGATAAAACTGATAGAACTGCGGGTCCTTGCCGAACGCTTCGGCGGCGATCTCCGCGGCCTTCGCATCGCCTTCGCCACGAATGCCCTGGGCCTGCGCGAGGCCGTCGGCGAGCACCGCCTGCTGCTTCGCGAGCGCGTCCGCGCGGATCTGATTCGCTTCGGCGGCGCCCTTCGCGCGCTCGTCCGCTGCGACCTGCTGGCGCGCGGCGATCATGCGCTTGAACACCGAGTCGGCCACTGCCGCCGGGAAATCGACGCGCGTGAGCTGCACATCCACGACCGACACGCCGAGCGATGCCGCGCTCTTGTCCATCGCACCACGCGCCTCTTCGGCAACCGCCTGCTGTTTCGCGAGCGCGTCGGACAGTGTGAACTTGCCGAACGCGTCGCCGAGCGCGCCGCGCGACAGCAAGGCGAGCCGGTCTGGCAGGCTCTGCGGATCACCCTTCGTTTCGGCGATCAGCTTCAGCGGATCGGTCACACGGAACTTGACGACCGGGTTGACCAGCAGATCGGTTTTGTCGGACGTGACGTAATGATCTTCGTCGGGTGCGTCGAGCGACTGAATGCGATTGTCGACGAACGTCACCGTTTGCAACGGCGGCGGCAGCTTCACGTGCAGCCCCGGGCCGAGCAGCGTGGGCGCCGCGTCGCCGCGCGCGGACAGCACGGCCATATGCCGTTGATCGACGACGAACACCATCGACGATGCCGCGAACAGCACGATGACGACGGCGACGACGAGCGCAATGATTCGGTTCATATTCTCGTGCGCTCCTTATTGAACGTCTTCTTCGCGCATGCGATTGCGGAACGCTTCGCGCGAACGCAGCGACGCGGCGCTCGGCCGGCTCGCCGCCGCAGGCGCGGAAGCGGCGGGGCCAGATGCACCCTCGGGGGCGGAACCCGCCGCGGCACCGGTCTCAGCGGCCGACGCAGCCGACGGCGCAGCCGCGCTCGCCGCTTGCGGCGCGCCCGCGACAGCCGGACCCGAAGCAGCGGCGCCCGCCGCCGCGGCCTGACGTTCGCGGTTCTGTTCGACGAGCCTGTCGAGCGGCAGATACAGCACGTTGTTGCCGTTCTTCGCGTCGACGAACACCTTGGTCGCGTTCGCGTAAATCTGCTGCATGGTTTCCATGTACAGGCGGAAGCGCACGAGGGCCGGGGCCTTCGCGTATTGCGCGTAGACCTGCTTGAAGCGCTCGGCCTCGGCCTGCGCCTGCGCGACCGTGTTCTGGCTGTAGGTTTTGGCTTCCTGCACCTGACGATCGACGTCGGCCTGCGCGCGCGGCACGAGTTCGGCGGCATAAGCCTGCGCATCGCGTTTTGCGCGTTCGTTTTCGTCGTGCACCTTCGCAGCGTCGGCGAACGCGGGTTGCACCTGCTCGGGCACTTGCACGCTCTGAATCGTCACACCCGTGACCCCGAGACCGGACTGATACTGATCGAGCGATTGCTGGATCGACGCGATCAGCTGCTGGCGCAGTGTTTCGTGATCCTGATCGAGAATATCGCTGGTGCTGTGCGCTCCGACGATGCCGCGCACCGCCGCCTGTGCGGCATGCATCACGCTCTGATCGGGATCGACGCTGCGAAACAGAAAGTCGTTGGCTTTGCGCACCTGGTACTGCACGGCGAAGCGCACGTCGACGATGTCGCCGTCGTGCGTGAGCATCGATGCGTCCTTCACGTTCGCGAGACGCACCACATTGCTACGGCCGATCTCGACCTGGCGGATCTGGCCGACGTTGACGAACTCGTGGGACTCGAACGGATACGGCAGACGCCAATGCACACCCTGCGCCGCGGTATAGCGATACTTGCCGAACTGCAGCACGACGGCCGCCTGGCCATCCTGTACGACGAACACACCGCTGCCGAGATAGATTGCGATCAGCACGCCGATTACGATGCCGACGCCGATGCGCGCGCCGCGGCCATTGTCCGGACGGCCGCCCCCGCCGACACCGCCGCCGCCCTTGCGCCCGAAAATCCGGGACAGACGGCGATTGAAATCGCGCCACATTTCGTCGAGATCGGGCGGACCTTCACCGTCGCGCCCCGGCCGCTTCGGATCGTTCGGCCGTTGCCGGTCGCCGTTGCCGTCGCCCCGGCCCCAACGCGGATCGTTCAGTGAAAGCAAGGCGCGCATACGCAGCCAGATACTCCGCTCGTTGTAATCGTTCACCTGTGTTCGTTCACCAGAGTAGACAGCGGGTCAGTGCAATTGGAACGGGTCAGTGCCCGAGTTCTGGAATCTTGTGGTCTTCGCGCAGTTGCGCCGAGCGGTCGTCTTGCGACGCATCGAGCGGCATGTCGGCAAGCGGTTCGGCTGTAGCGATTTCAGCGATGGCAGCGCGCAACGCATCCAGCCCCTGCCCGGTGCGCGCGCTCAAAAAGACGCGCGAAATATTACCATACTCGTCCCGCTCGACCGCGTCCCCACGGGCTGCCAGTTCTGGCACCGCATCTATTTTGTTGAACACGAGCACCTGACGGATCGTGTCCGCGCCGATTGCGTGCAACACCTCGTTCACCTGATCGATCTGATCGAGCCGCACCGCGCTCGATGCGTCGACGACATGCAGCAGCAGATCCGCGTGAATCGTTTCCTCGAGCGTTGCGCGAAACGCCGCGACGAGCTGATGCGGCAGTTCGCGGATGAAACCGACGGTATCGGACACCACTACCTGCCCCGCTTCGTCGCCCAGGTACACGCGCCGCGAGGTGGTATCGAGCGTCGCGAACAACTGGTCGGCGGCGTACGCCTGCGCCTTGGTCAGCGCGTTGAAGAGTGTCGATTTCCCCGCGTTCGTATAGCCGACGAGCGACACCGACATCGTCTGGTTGCGATTACGCGCGCGACGCTGGGTGCCGTGCTGGCGGCGCAGCTTGTCGAGGCGGATCTTCAGCGCCTTGATGCGCTCGCCGATCAGCCGGCGGTCGGTTTCGAGCTGCGTTTCGCCCGGACCGCGCAAACCGATACCGCCCTTCTGACGTTCGAGGTGGGTCCACGCGCGAATCAGCCGAGTCGACAGATATTGCAGCTGGGCGAGCTCGACCTGCAGCTTGCCTTCGTGGCTGCGTGCGCGCTGCGCAAAAATGTCGAGGATCAAACTGGTGCGATCGACCACGCGCCGATTAAGCGCCCGCTCCAGATTGCGCTGCTGCGCAGGCGCCAGAGCATGGTTGAAGATCACGAGTTCGATGTCGTTCGCTTCACAGGCAAGGCGCAATTCTTCGGCCTTGCCGCTGCCGACGAACATCTTCGCGTCGGGACTGGAACGGCGTCCGGTGAGGGTGACTACGGGATTCGCGCCCGCGCTTTGCGCGAGCAGGCTGAGTTCTTCGAGACTGGCTTCGAAATCGATCTTGCCGAAGTCGATGCCAACGAGCGCTGCATTGATCAAATTGGAGGGTATCAAAATGACGCGGCCGGGAGTGATCGCCGACGGGCGACGCTGTGCCGGCCGCGGCGAGGGTTAGGACTGTTCGGAATCCGGGTGGAAATTCACCGGACGGGCCGGCACGACCGTGGAAATCGCGTGCTTGTAGACCATCTGGGTGACCGTATTCCGGAGCAACACGACGTACTGGTCGAACGATTCGATGTTCCCTTGAAGCTTGATGCCGTTGACCAGGTAGATCGACACCGGCACATGCTCTTTACGCAGTGCGTTCAAAAACGGGTCTTGTAACAATTGCCCTTTGTTGCTCATAGCAAACTCCGTATTTTTTTGCAGGTTGACTGAATTGACGGCGAAGAAAAAGAGATCCGCCGCCAACCGCTACACTATAGCTGATTTTCATTTCGACGCGCGGGCCCGGGACCCCCGGCCAAACCCAGCATACATGCGGGTTTCAGCCCAGGTTTAAGACCAGCTTCAGCCTGCTTCAGCCTTTGTCCGCGTAAGGGTTCGTCGACGATCTGAACTCTATTCGCAATGGAGTCCCCGTCAGCTTGAAAGTTTCCCGGAAGCGATTTTCGAGGTACCGCTTATACGTGTCGGTGATCGCGTCGAGCGCATTGCCGTGAATCACGATAATCGGCGGATTCTGCCCGCCCTGGTGTGCGTAACGCAGCTTCGGACGCACGGGACCGCGGCGCCGCGGCTGCTGGAATTCGACCGCCTCGATCAGCGCGCGCGTCAGCTTCGGCGTCGGCAGCTTCGACATCGCGGCCGTGTACGCGTCGTCGACCGAACGCATCAGCGGCCCAATTCCGGTTTTTTCCGCGGCGGAAATGAAATGGAATTTGGCGAAGTCCAGAAATTTTAGTTTGCGTTCGAGGTCGGCTTTGGTGCGCTCGCGCACATGCGGATCGAGACCGTCCCATTTGTTCACGCCAACCACCAGCGCGCGCCCCTGCTCGACGACGAAGCCGGCGATGTGCGCATCCTGATCCGAGATGTCCTGACGCGCGTCGAGCAGCAGAATCACGACATTCGCATCGGAAATCGACTGCAGCGTCTTCACGACCGAGAACTTTTCGATCGCCTCGAACACCTTGCCGCGGCGGCGCAGGCCGGCAGTGTCGATCAGCGTATACGGCTTGCCGTTACGCTCGAAATCGACGTAGATCGAGTCGCGCGTAGTGCCGGGCATGTCGAACGCGATCACGCGCTCTTCGCCGACCAGCGCATTGATCAGCGTCGACTTGCCGACGTTCGGCCGCCCGACGATCGCGATTTTCACGCCGCGCGCTTCCTTGTCTTCCTCGCGCTCTTCCGGCTGACCGGCATAAGCGACTTCGAGCGCCTCGTTGATCATGTCGGTGACACCGTCGCCGTGCGCGGCGGAGATCGCGCGCGGGTCGCCGAGGCCGAGTTCGTAAAAGTCGGCCGCGACGTTGGTGTACTTCATCCCCTCGGCCTTGTTGACGACGAGGAAGATCGGCCGGCCGACCTTGCGCAGATAGTCGGCGATCGACTTGTCCTGCGGGGCGAGCCCGTTGCGGCCATCGACGATGAACACGACGACGTCCGACTCCTCGACCGCCTGGCGGGTCTGGCGCGCCATCTCGTGCAGGATGCCGTCTTTCGCGACCGGCTCGAAGCCGCCGGTATCGACGACCAGATACGGCCGCTCGCCGGTGCGTCCTTCGCCGTAGTGGCGATCGCGCGTGAGACCGGGCAGGTCTGCAACTAGCGCGTCACGCGAACGCGTAAGGCGGTTGAAGAGCGTGGATTTCCCCACATTGGGGCGCCCAACGAGGGCAATAACGGGTTTCATCTGATGTTGTTCACGGTGAAACGCGGGATCGCGATCGATCGCGCGCTTAGCGACGCCAGGCAGCCGCCACGCGGCGGCGTTTTGACGAAATTATCACGAATTCAGCCTGCTCCGGATGCGCGATCGACACGCGCATCCAGGCGGACGGGAGTAGCTGCACAGACGCCACCGGGGGTCGCCTGCTTCAGACCGTGCTGGTCGGCGGCTGACGCTCGCGTGCGCAAGCGTTCCTGCGGTTCGCAAGGCCGCCGACCAAGCGCACGCACCGCCTCTGATACCGGCGGGCGCAGCTTCGATCCGACTTGCCGGACCAGCCCGTCCGGCGATTTTTCTATTGAGCCTGCCCGATCACGCCACGGACGGAGTGGCAACCCGAGGCAGGAGCTGTGCGCCAAGGCCCACGCAGACTTCAATTAAAAAGCGCGCGGCCGGCAAAGCCGGCCTGCGCGCCTGACATCACCTATAGCGATCAGCGCGGACGATAGCCGAACAGGCCGCCATCGCGCGTCTGGATCACCAGTGTGTCGCCGGCCAGCACCGGCGCTGCGGTAATCGCGCTGCCGTCGGTCTTGACCCGCGCGACGAGCGTGCCGTCGGCAGTCGACAGGAAATGCACGAAGCCCTGGTAGTCGCCGAACACGGCCGCGCGGCCGAGCAGCATCGGCACGCTCAGTTCGCGGTTCTTCAGCGCCTCGTTCTTCCACAGCACCGAACCGTTGTTCACGTCGAACGCGGACACGACCGACCAGTCGTCGGCGGCGACCACGCTGCGCTCATCCTGCGCGAGGCCGCTCGTGCTCGAGAACGGCTTGCCCCACAGCGCGCGGCCCGAGTTCGCGTCGAAACAGCCAATCTGGCCTTGAAACGTCACCGCGCAGGTCTCCGAGCCCACCAGCGTGGGCGGCCCGGTCACGTCGTTGATACGCTCGACCTCGGTCACGCCTTTCGGATACGACACCGGCGTCTGCCAGTAGGCGTCGCCAGTCTGCAGATTGATAGCGGCGAACGAACCGCCCGGGAAGCCGGCCAGCACGGCCGCGTCGCCCGCGAACGTCATGCCCGACGACACGCGCAGGTTCAACGGCACCGCGCGGTTGCGGAAGTTCCACTTCTGCTCGCCGGTTTGCGCGTTGAACGCGACGATCTGGCCGTCGATCGTGCGCACGACCACGAGACCATTGCCGACGAGCGGCGGGGAAATGATCTCGCCCGGCGCCTTAGCAGTCCACAGTTCCTTGCCGTCCGCGCCGAGCACGTATACGTCGCCCTTCAGGCCGCCGACCGCGGTGAGCGTGCCATCGCTGCCGACGCCCGCCGACAGATCGTCGTGCAGCTTGACGCGCCACACGTCCTTGCCGGTTTGCGCGTCAATCTTGGCAACCGTGCCGTTCGTGCCGGCAGCGTACACGGCATTGCCCACTGCAACCGGCGAGAACATGTAGCGGCCCGCCTTGCCGACGCTCGCCGACCAGGACTGCTGCACGTCGAGCACGGGTTTGAACTCGGTGAGCGGCGTCGGCACACGGCGCTCGTCTTTCGTGGATGAGCAAGCCGCCAGCGTGAGAACGGTCATCGCACAGATAACGGGCACGGCGTAACGTTTCAGCAGATTCATCGGTGGACGAAGCATTCAGGAAATGGATTAAAGGAGACCGTCTTGCGGTCGTGGCTCGCGGCGCGCCGCGCGGGACGCTCAGCCGCCAAGCGCATCCAGCTTGAACTGGATCAGCTGGCGCGCCGAACTGTCGCTCTTCGACAGCGAGTCGAGCGCGAGCTTGTAGGCCGCGCGCGCGTCGTCGCGCTTGCCTTGGGCGGCGAGGAGGTCGCCGCGGCGGTCAGCCACGACGCCCTTGAAAGCATCGGATTGCGGCTCGGCCAGCAGCGCGAGGCCCTGGTCGTAAGCCTTGTCGTCGAGCAGCAGCGATGCCATGCGCAGCTTCGCGATCTGCTTGAACTCGTCGTCCTTAGCGTGATCGATCGCCCATTGCAGCTGCGCCTTAGCGCCGGCTTCGTCGCCAGCGGTGTAAAGCGCCTTGGCGGCGCCGAGCGCGGTCATCTGAGCGTAAGCGGTGTGGCCGAATTTGTCTTCCATGTCGGCGGCGACGCGCGCGATCTGCGCCTTGTCGCCCGATGCCGTGGCTTGTTGAACCTGGTCATACAGCACCGCCGCTTCCGCGGCCTGGCGACGCTGCCAGAAATTCCAGCCATTCCAGCTCGCGCCTGCCAGCAACACCATCAGCACGATCCACGTGGTCGCATTGCCCCACTGCTTCCACCATGCCTTCAGACTTTCGATCGATTCTTGTTCGTCGTGGTAACTCATTGCCCGGCGATTTCCTCATTCTTGCTATGTGTGCGTGTCGAGCCAGCCGGCTCGACGACATCGCGATCAGTCGTCGCCGTCTTCGGCGGATGCAACCATCGCATTGATTAGATATTCGGTCAAGTCTTCGGCGGGCACGTTCTGTTGCTCGTTCTTACCGCCATGAGCTTGGGTATCGCGCAGCGGTTTCACGCCGACCGTGCCATTGGCGATTTCGTCCTCGCCGAGCACGACCGCAAACGCGGCGCCGCTCGCATCGGCACGCTTCATCTGCGACTTGAAGCTTGCCGACTGACCGTCCGCGCTGCAATGCAGGATCACGTCGAGACCGGTATCGCGCAGACGCTCGGCGATGATGAACGCCTGCTCCCGCGCGGCGTCGCCCTGATGGACCACGTACACGTCGCAACCTTCGTCTTCCGGCACGAGCTGCTCTTCCTTCAGCAACTCGAGAATCCGCTCGATGCCCATCGCCCAGCCGCACGCAGCGGTGGGCTTGCCACCGAGCTGCTCGATCAGGGGATCGTAGCGGCCGCCCGCCGCGACCGTGCCTTGCGCGCCGAGCTTGTCGGTCACCCACTCGAACACGGTCAGATTGTAGTAATCGAGACCGCGCACGAGACGCGGATTGATCGTAAACGGAAGGTTGTTTGCCTTCAGAAGACGTTGCAGACCTTCGAAGTGCGCGCGCGATTCTTCGCCGAGAAAGTCGATCAGCTTGGGCGCGTTTTGCGCGACTTCCTGCAGCGCGGGATTCTTCGTATCGAGCACGCGCAGCGGGTTCGTATAGAGACGGCGCCTCGCGTCTTCGTCGAGCACGTCCATGTGCTTTTCGAGGTACGCGATCAACTCGACGCGATGCGCGGCTCGCTCTTCAGCGAGGCCCAACGAATTGATTTCGAGCTTGATGCCGGTCAGGCCGAGGTCGTCCCACAGACGCTGGCACATCATGATGATTTCCGCATCCGCATCCGGCCCCGCGAAACCGAGCGCCTCGACACCGACCTGGTGGAACTGGCGATAACGGCCGCGCTGCGGACGCTCGTGACGGAACATCGGCCCGATGTACCACAGGCGCTTCGGGCCGTCGTACAGCATGTTGTGCTCGATCGACGCGCGCACCACCGCCGCCGTGTTTTCCGGGCGCATCGTCAGGTTTTCGCCGTTCAATGCATCGGTGAAGCTGTACATCTCTTTTTCGACGATGTCGGTCACTTCGCCGATACCGCGCGTGAACAGCTGCGTATGCTCGACGATCGGCGTGCGGATATTCTGGTATCCGTATGAACGCAGCATCGACTTGACGGTGGTTTCGAAAAATTCCCAGAGCCCGGCTTCCTGCGGAAGGATGTCGTTCATGCCCTTCACGCCGGAAAGCTTCTCGAGCTTTTTCTTCTGTTCAGTCATCTGTGTTTCGATTGCCGGTATTTAGTTGAGCGCTTCGGCGCGGCCATAACGGCGCTCGACGTAGTCGCTCACGATTTGCTGGAATTCTTGCGCGATGTTCTCGCCGCGCAGCGTCTTCACCTTCTCGCCGTCGATGAACACCGGCGCGGCCGGGTTCTCGCCCGAGCCCGGCAGGCTGATGCCGATATTCGCTTGCTTCGACTCGCCCGGACCATTGACGATGCAGCCCATCACCGCGACGTGCATCTGCTCGACACCGGGGTACTGGTCACGCCACACCGGCATCTGCTGACGCAGATAGGTCTGGATCTGCGACGCGAGCTCCTGGAACAGCGTGCTCGTGGTACGGCCGCAGCCCGGGCACGCGATCACCATCGGCGTGAACGAGCGCAGGCCCATGGTTTGCAGGATTTCCTGGCCGACGATCACTTCGCCGGTGCGCGACGCGCCCGGTTCCGGCGTCAGGGAGATACGGATCGTGTCGCCGATGCCCTGCTGCAGCAGAACCGACAGCGCCGCGGTCGACGCGACGATGCCCTTCGAGCCCATGCCTGCTTCGGTCAGGCCCAGATGCAGCGCGAAATCGCAACGGCGCGCGAGTTCGCGGTACACCGCGATCAGATCCTGCACGCCGCTGACCTTGCACGACAGAATGATCTGGTCGCGCCCGAGGCCAAGTTCGACCGCGCGTTCCGCCGAGCCGATCGCCGACTGGATCAGCGCTTCGTACATCACGCTTTGCGCTTCCCACGGAGTAGCGCGCGACCCGTTTTCATCCATCATTTTGGCGAGCAGGTCCTGGTCGAGACTGCCCCAGTTCACGCCGATGCGCACCGGCTTGTCGTATTTGACCGCTGCCTCGATCATCTGCGCGAACTGTGTGTCGCGCTTCGCGCCGTGCCCGACGTTGCCAGGATTGATCCGGTACTTCGACAACGATTCCGCACAGCCCGGATAGTCGCGCAGCAGCAGATGGCCGTTGTAATGGAAGTCGCCGACGAGCGGCACCATCACGCCCATGCGGTCGAGTTGCTCGCGGATCGCCGGCACGGCAGCCGCCGCTTCCGGCGTATTCACGGTGATACGCACCAGTTCGGAACCGGCTTGCGCCAGTTCCTTGATCTGGATAGCAGTGCCGATCGCGTCGGCAGTGTCGGTGTTGGTCATCGACTGCACGCGCACCGGCGCATCGCCGCCGATGGTCACGAGCTGGCCGCCCCAACGGACGTTGACCGCATGCGATTTGCGCCGCATCGCGGGGCCGCCGAACACCGGCTCTTCTGAAACGATCTTGCTACAGGATTGGGATTGAGCTTCGGTTTGCATCGAAAAACCCATTTACGCCGCACGCGCTATGCAAAAACGCAGCGCCTCAATTGAAAAAGCGCCGCGGGCCGGTTGGCCGCGGCGCGTACCGTATCTGTCAAGGCAGCGCAAAGCGCGCCACATTGCCCTTGGCTGCCGCATATTTCGACGGATCGACCGGCTGGCCGTCGAGCGTCACCGACTCGAGACCCGCCTTGTTGCCAACCGTCACCTTGAACGGACCGGCGCCCGTCACTTCCTTCGGGTCGCCAGCATGCACGAGGCCGGAGAACAGTTCCTTGCCGTTCTTGTCACGCACGCTGAACCAGCTGTCCTGCGTCACGCGCAGCGCGACGACCGACTCGCCGGGCGCTGGCGTAACCGCCGGTGCCGACGCGTTCGCCACGACCACCGGTGCACTTGCGCTCTCCATGGCGGCCTGTGCCTGAGCCTGTGAGCCGGCTTTCGCTGCCGTCGCCGCGGTATTCGCGGTCGGGGCCGAGCCCGGCGCGGTGCCGGTGGCAAGCGGTGCGGGCATCGGCGTTGCCGACGCAGACGCCGCATTATCCGCGCTCCCGGCGTTGTCCGCCGTGACCGCCGCATCCGGCGCCGATGCGCCCTCCGCCGTCGCCGGACCCTGCGCGACCGCTCCCGACGCCGCCGTGTCGCTGCTCGTCGAACTATTCGCGCTGGCCTTCAGGCGCGCGAGCCACGCGGATGAATCGCCGCCGTTGGTGCGCCACATGCCGAGCGCGATGACCGCGACGACGATCGCCGCAATACCCCATAGCCACGAACGACTCTTGTGTCCGCTGTCACCGAGCGACAGCGAAACCTTGCCGCGCGGCAGGTCCTTACCGGATGACGCGGGCATCGACAGATTCGGCGCCGGCACTCCTCTCTCGCGACGCAGCGCCGCCGTAAAAGGCGCCGGATCGGCGCCGAGCATTTTCGCGTAGCTGCGCACGACGCCGAGTGCGAACGTCGTGTCCGGCAGATGGCTGATGTCGCCCGCCTCGAGCGCGCTCAGCTTGACGACCGATACCTTCAGCCGCGCCGACACGTCCTCGATCGCCCAGCCCTTCGACTCGCGCAACTGGCTCAAGCGCGCGCCAACCGCTGCCAACGAATCGAGGGCCGGCTGCACGACCGGCTGTACCACCGCCCTTGCAACGGGTGCCGGATGGCCATCGTTCGTGTCTGTCTCGTGCGGCTGCGGGTGCTGCGGCTCACTCATCCCAAATCCTTTCGCGTCGATTCTTTTAATCGTGCGACCGGACGGGCTCGAGCCTCACGTCCAAATCGCAGACCGTTTATAACAAAATGCGCGGCTTTGTGTGCCGCTCCCGATCGATTCTGCAAACTTTCTTTTCAACCGCCAGGTGGTATCGGAGCATTTTTGCGCTCGCACTGCTTTCCGCCGAACGCCGACGCCCTGCTGCACCTGGCGATTACACGGCGCGAACCTCGATCACCTTCGCCGCCTTCCCGGTGCGCTCAGCAAGTCGCGTGCGGTCTTTCACCGCGCCGGCCAGCTGACCGCAGGCAGCATCGATATCGTCGCCGCGGGTTTTGCGCACGGTGGTGACGACGCCAGCGTCCATCAACACCTGTGCAAACCGCTTGATCTGTTCCGTCTTCGAGCGGACGAGGCCCGATTCGGGGAACGGATTGAACGGAATCAGATTGAACTTGCACGGCACGTTGCGCGTAACGGCGAGCAGCTCGCGTGCGTGCGCCTCGCTGTCGTTCACGCCATCGAGCATGCAATATTCGAACGTAATGAAATCGCGCGGCGCCACTTTCAGGTAGCGCTCGCACGCCGCCATCAGCTCGCGCAGCGGATACTTTTTGTTGAGCGGCACCAGCACGTCGCGCAGCGCGTCGTTCGACGCATGCAGCGACACCGCGAGCGCCACGGGCAAGTCCGCGCCGAGCCGGTCCATCATCGGCACGACGCCCGAAGTGGACAACGTGACTCGCCGGCGCGACAGACCGTACGCATTGTCGTCGAGCATCAGACGCATGGCCGGCACGACCGCGTCGTAATTGAGCAGCGGCTCGCCCATCCCCATCATCACGACGTTCGTAACGACGCGCTCGCCCTTGCCGTCGCCGCCCATCGCGCGGCCGCCGGCATCGCCACGCGACGCGCGCAGCGCAAACTCGGCCATGCGCAACTGGCCGATGATTTCGCCGGTGGTGAGATTGCGGGAGAACCCCTGCTTGCCGGTCGAGCAGAATCGGCAGTTGACCGCGCACCCCGCCTGCGACGACACACATAGCGTGCCGCGCGTTTCTTCAGGGATGTACACGGTTTCAACGGCGTTGCCATTACCGACGTCGATCAGCCACTTGCGCGTGCCGTCCGACGAAATATGATCGCTGACAACGCCCGGCATTGTGATCGTGGCGCGCCCTTTGAGCTTTTCGCGCAAAGACTTCGCGAGATCGGTCATGCCGTCGAAGTCGGCAGCGTTGTATTGGTGAATCCAGCGCTGCAATTGCTTGGCGCGAAACGGTTTCTCGCCCAGGCTATCGCAATAGGCGACGAGCCCTTGGGCGTCGAGGTCGAGAAGGTTGACGGAGGGACTGCTCGTCATATCGAATCCTGCCATTTCAGTGCGAGACTACGTTCATGCAACAAGCTGCATGAACGCCATGCCGCTCGCGCCCATTCCTGCTGCTTTTACCTTACTACTTTTGCCGTGCACCGCGCGCGATTCATGCGATAAAACGATTCGACCGCACGAAACGCGCCACGCGAGAGACGGCTCGCGATACGCGGCTGAGGTCACTGCCCGACCTCAGCGCGAGGCGCTCAACGCGAGTAGACGTTGACTTGGGGGAAGAAGAATGCGATTTCAACCGCAGCCGTTTCCGGACCGTCCGAACCGTGCACGGCGTTGGCGTCGATGCTGTCGGCGAAGTCAGCACGGATCGTGCCCTTTTCCGCCTTCTTCGGGTCCGTCGCACCCATCAGGTCACGGTGCTTCAAGATCGCGTTTTCGCCTTCCAGCGCCTGCACAATCACCGGACCTGAGATCATGAATTCGACGAGGTCCTTGAAGAACGGACGTGCTGCGTGCACAGCGTAGAACTTCTCGGCGTCAGCACGCGACAGATGAACCATGCGCGATGCCACGATCTTCAGACCAGCGTTTTCGAAACGGGTGTAGATCTGGCCGATCACGTTCTTGGCCACTGCGTCCGGCTTGATAATCGACAGGGTGCGCTCGATCGCCATAAAAACTCCAAAAAATTAAGAGGTTACAGATTTAAATGAATCCGCTATTGTAGCATGTTCTCGTGCATCATTGCGATTGAACCCTTACAGCATTGAAAGGATCAAGGCAAGGGGTGCAAAATACTGGTAGCGTAGGCCATGGAGGCGACTGGAGGGTATTGAAACTCCGTGCCGCCGCGCTAATCTTACGGATGAACGTTGCGCCCGCCGGCGCTTCGCAAATTCCGTATCACCATCACGAAACACGCTTCCGAGGTAAGGAGAGACCATGAACGAACATCCGTATATGTTTGGCCGCAACGGCGCGGTCAGCACGGTCGAAACACGCAACCGCGTTCTACGGAATACCTACTGGCTGCTCGCGCTGTCCATGATTCCGACCGTACTCGGCGCGTGGGTCGGCCTTGCCACCGGATTCTCGCTGTTCGCCGCCACCAGCCCCGCCATGAGCATGCTGGCGTTCTTCGCGATCGCGTTCGGCTTCATGTTCGCGATCCAGCGCACCAAAGATAGTGCCGTCGGCGTATTCGTACTGCTTGGCTTCACGTTCTTCATGGGGCTGATGCTGTCGCGCATCCTCGCTTTCGTGCTCGGCTTCTCGAACGGCCCGTCGCTGATCATGCTCGCGTTTGGTGGCACTGGTGTGATCTTCGCGGCCATGGCGACCATTGCCACGGTCAGCAAACGCGACTTCTCGGGCCTCGGCAAGTGGCTCTTCATGGGCGTGATCGTGATCCTGCTGGCTTCGGTCGCGAACGTGTTCCTGCAACTGCCGGCACTGATGCTGACGGTCTCGGTCATGGCAATCGTGATCTTTTCCGCCTACATCATGTTCGACGTGCAGCGCGTCGTGAACGGCGGTGAGACGAACTACATCACCGCGACGCTAGCGATCTACCTGGATCTGTATAACGTGTTCGTCAACCTGCTTGCGCTGCTCGGCATTTTCGGCGGCAACCGCAATTAAGCTTGGCCGGTCGCGCGGCGTGCCCTACGCCGCCTCGACGCTCAAGGCAAAAGCCCATAACGATTGCTCGTTATGGGCTTTTTTCATTACCTGACTACGTGACGCATACTGCGCGGCACGACCGGAAGCCAACTCCGCACCGCAGTCACAGAGTCAACCACGCGAAACCTTCACTCTGCGACGCAACCACCACCTCGGTGGGAGCCGCGCCAAGCACACCCGCGAGCGCCGCCTGCGCGAGTTCCGGCAGATTGTTCTGTTGGCTCAGATGCGCGGCGACCAGATGCCGCAATCGCGAGCGGTCGAGCGACGCGAGGATTTCAGCCGCCGCATCATTGTTCAGATGCCCGTGATTGCCGCCGATACGCGCCTTAAGCGACGGCGGATAACGACTGCCCGCGAGCATCTGCACGTCGTGATTGCATTCGAGCACGAGTGCGTCACAACCACTCAGCACCGCGCTGATATGCGGGGTGGACGTGCCCACGTCGGTGAGCACGCCGAGTCGGCTTGCGCCGTTCGAGAACACGTATTGCAGCGGTTCGCGGGCGTCGTGCGGAACGGTATAAGGGAGAACGCTGAGCTCGCCGATTGCTACCGCCTCGTCGCCCCACAGCACCTGCAGGTCGACATCGGCTTCGTCGGCGCCCGCCGCGCGCGCGGTGCCCCAGCTCATGTACAGCGGAATCGACCACTTGCGCGCCAGCGTCACTGCGCTGCCGATGTGATCGCTATGTTCATGCGTAATCAGAATCGCGTCGAGA
Source organism: Paraburkholderia sp. JPY465 (assembly GCF_050436725.1). Classification (NCBI taxonomy): domain Bacteria; kingdom Pseudomonadati; phylum Pseudomonadota; class Betaproteobacteria; order Burkholderiales; family Burkholderiaceae; genus Paraburkholderia; species Paraburkholderia sp. JPY465. The sequence goes on along the minus strand of NZ_JBNDMT010000003.1, from coordinate 983,431 downwards.
TGCTCGGCGCTCGCGCCGAGCCGCGCGAGACGCCGCTCGACTTCGCGGGCGGAAAACCCGCAGTCGAGCAGCACGCGCGTCGTGCTCGCGCCGCTGTGCGCTTCCACCAGCAGCGCGTTGCCTTCACTGCCGCTGCCGAGACTTGCGAAGCGCACGACCCACCTAGTTCAGTTGCGCGTGCAGCAGCGACACGATGCGCTGCGCGTCCGACGACGTATCGATCTGTCCGTTCGCGTCGACGACCGCAACCTGCGTCACGGCGTCGCCTTTCGCGCGCACGTTGACGAGGAATTCCTGGCCCGGCTTGCGCGTCGAATTGCCGCTGTAGAAGAGTTTGCCGAACAGGCCTTCCTTCTTCAGTTCCTGCATCGAATCCGCATAGCGGACGTAGTAGATGCCCTTCTCGCGATCGCGGTTGTCGACCGTGAAGTTGGTGCGATCGAGCGCGAGGCCCACACGCAGCCAGGCGCGGTCGAACGACTCCTGCAGATCGAGCGTCGACGCGCCCGCGTTCTGCTCGATGGTGGTCGGCGCGCTGGCCGGGCGCGCGTCGGTCAGCAGCTGCTTCGACTGCGCTTCGGTCAGGCCGAACTTCTGCATCAGCTTGGCGAGGAACAGCGCCTCGAGCGCCGGGTCACGCGGACGCTCTTCCCAGCGCGAAGACGTCTTGTCCTGCCCGGTCATCACCTCTTCCATCGCGCTATGCGTGATCGAGATATCCGTCGCGCTGTCCGAACCGCGCGATACCAGCGTGCGGAAACTGTCGCGGGTGCCCGACGAATAGGCGAAGTCGATCACCTTGCCGATCGTGCGGCGGAACCAGTCGTCCGGAATGTTCGCGCGATTTTCGGCCCAGTCGGTTGTCATGATGCCGGTGGCCGGCGCGTCGGTCTTCAGCACGAAGCCGTTCTCCTGCCAGAACTCCTGCAGCTGCGGCCACAGCTGTTCCGGTGAACGGCCGTCTACCACCAGCCAGCGACGGTCGCCGTCGCGCTCGATATGCATGCCGAGCGGATCCTGCGCGTTCGGCTGACCTTCGGTCGCGTTGCCAGCGGCCGTGACAGCGCGCGTCGGCGAGCCACCGAGCGCCAGATTCGCGGGCGGCGCCACATAACGCTGGTCGTTCGGCGACGTGCTCAGGTCGCTCGGCACGGCGAGCGGCGGCGCGCTCGAGGTCGCCTTGTAGTTGACGCGGTCGGAAGCGAACCAGTCGTTCAGCGTGTCACAGCCGGCGAGCGTCGACAGGGCAAGCGCCAGCGCCGCCATGCGGGTTGCGTGGAGGGAAAGTGCGGAACGTTTCATGAGGTCCTTCGTGATGCTGGAACGCGATGCCTCGTTCGAGCTGCCGGGAACGTGGGCTGAAGCGACGTCGGTTAATGAAATGCCGGTGGCGGTCTGGCGTGGGCGGCTGGACGGGCGGGCCGTTCAGCCGAGCAGGCCCGCTTCGCGCAGCGCGCCGCGCACCACTTCGTGGTATTGCGCGTCGAGCGGCGTGAGCGGCAGGCGGATGCCGCCCTGCACACGCCCCAGTTGCTGCAGCGCCCACTTCGCCGGAATCGGATTCGCTTCGGCAAACAGGTACTTGTGCAGCGACAGGAGTTTCAGATGAATCTCGCGCGCGGTCTTCGCGTCCGCTGCGAGCGCGGCCTTGCACAGCTCGCTCATGGCGCGCGGCGCGACGTTCGCGGTCACCGAAATATTGCCGTGACCGCCGAGCAGCATCAGCGCGATCGCAGTGGGATCGTCGCCGCTATAGATGCTGAAGTTTGCCGGCGCCGACTTGATCAGATGCGCGGCGCGGTCGATGTTGCCCGTGGCTTCCTTCACGCCGATGATCCCCGGCACCTGCGCGCAGCGCAGGATGGTCTCGTTGCTCATGTCGGCGACGGTGCGGCCCGGCACGTTGTACAGGATCACCGGCAGATCGACGCTTTCGGCGATCTTCGCGAAATGGCGGTAGATGCCTTCCTGGGTCGGCTTGTTGTAGTACGGCACGACCTGCAGCGTGGCATCCGCGCCGACGTCTTTCGCGTGCTGCGTGAGTTCGATCGCCTCAGCGGTGGAGTTGGCGCCCGCGCCCGCGATGACAGGAATGCGTCCAGCGGTGTGGTCGACCGCGGTCTTGACCATCAGCACGTGTTCTTCGACCGACAGCGTGGCCGACTCGCCGCTCGTGCCGACCACGACTAGCGCATTCGTGCCTTCCTCGATGTGCCAGTCGATCAGTTTGCGAAACGCCGGCAGATCGAGGCTGCCGTCTTCGAGCATCGGAGTGATGATGGCAGGAATGCTGCCGCGGATCTGAACGCCGTCCTGGTGACCGCTGTGGTTGCCGTTAGTCATGAAACGCCATGAATATGATCAGGTAAACCGCGATTGTAGCGGATTAGCCAGCCAACTCGTAACAAGGTGGAACTGTTGCTCGTGCGGGATCATTCGCACGTGCCGCTTCCCGAACCGCGCAGATGCGCTGAACGTAGGCCGGACGCGGCTCGGCGAGAAATCCGTCCTGAAACGCGATCACCCGCAGTTGGCCCCGCACGATCTCGAGCAGCTCGCCGGGCGCGAGTAAAAACGCCGGATTGGAGGGTTTGCCGACGCTTTCGTTTCCTTGCGCAAAGGTCTCGTAAACCAGTACGCCGCCGGGCGAGAGCGCGCGCAGCAACTGCGGAAAAAGCGGCCGGTGCAGGTAATTGGTGACCACGACGGCGGCGAACGCCGCATCGCCCGGCAATGGCCACGGCGCGCCTTCGAGATCGGCCACGACAGGCGTGACGAGCGGCGCGTCACGCAGCAGGTCGAGGGCGACGGCATCGCGATCGATTGCGGTGACCGGATGGCCGAGCGACGCGAAAAAGCGCGCGTGCCGCCCAGCCCCCGATGCCACGTCGAGCACCGCCCCGCCCGCCGCGATCAGGTGCGCCCAGTGACGCACCCAGCGCGACGGTTCACCGAGGCCATGCAAGCCAGCGGAAACGGGCGTGCTCATCGCTGCGGCGCGGCGCCTCGAGTGCGCATCAGTTGTACGACAGCCCCATCGCCTCGCGAACGTCGCGCATCGTTTCGGTCGCGAAGCGGCGCGCCTTGTCGCAGCCGTCAGCGACGATCGCGCGCAACAGCGACGGGTCGTCCATGTACTTCTGCGCGCGCTCGAGCATCGGCTGCTGCTCGCGTAGAATCCCTTCGACGACCGGCTGCTTGCAATCGAGGCAACCGATGCCCGCCGAGCGGCAGCCTTTCTGCACCCACTCGTGGGTCGCTTCGTCGGTATAGACCTGATGCAGCTGCCACACCGGGCACTTGTCCGGATCGCCCGGATCGGTGCGGCGCACGCGCGCGGGGTCGGTCGGCATCGTGCGAACCTTCTTAGTGATCGTTTCCGCGTCTTCGCGCAGACCGATGGTGTTGCCGTACGACTTCGACATCTTCTGGCCGTCGAGGCCCGGCATGCGCGACGCCTCGGTCAGCATCGCCTGCGGCTCGACGAGGATGATTTTGCGCGAACCTTCGAGATAGCCGAACAGGCGCTCGCGGTCGCTCATCGACAGGCTTTGCGATTCCTGCAGCATCGCCCGCGCGCGTTCGAGCGCTTCGTCGTCGCCTTCCTGCTGATACGCGTTGCGCAACTCGTGGTAAAGCTTCGAGCGCTTGCCCCCGAGCTTCTTCGCGGCTTCGTTCGCTTTTTCCTCGAAGCCCGGCTCGCGGCCGTACAGGTAGTTGAAACGACGAGCGATTTCGCGCGTCATCTCGACGTGCGGCACCTGGTCTTCACCGACCGGTACGAGCGAGCCGCGATACAGCAGAATGTCCGCCGCCATCAGCACCGGATAGCCGAGGAAGCCGTAAGTGGACAAATCCTTGTCCTTCAGCTTTTCCATCTGCTCTTTGTAGGTCGGCACGCGCTCGAGCCAGCCGAGCGGCGTGCTCATGCCGAGCAGCAGCGCGAGCTCGGCATGCTCGGGCACCCGACTCTGGATGAACAGCGTCGCCTGCGCCGGATCGATGCCGGAAGCGAGCCAGTCGACCAGCACGTCCCACACGTTCTTTTCGATCACTTCGGGCGTTTCGTAGTGCGTCGTCAGCGCGTGCCAGTCGACCACGCAGAAAAAGCACGGGTACTCGGACTGCAGCCGCACCCAGTTTTTCAGCACGCCGTGATAGTGGCCGAGGTGCAGCGACCCGGTGGGCCGCATGCCGGAGAAGATACGGTCTGGGAACATGGTTATTTAGAAAAGCGAGACAAGAGGAGTCAGAATTGCGGTGATCGCGCTATAGCCGAGCGTAACGAGTGGCCTCAACCAGAAACGCGTGAGCGTGCCCGTCATCACGAGCGCCATCACGATGAAAAAGCCGTACGGCTCGAGCCGCGACAACGCGATCGATTGCTTCGGCGGCAACAGGGCCATCACCACACGACCGCCATCGAGCGGCGGCAGCGGAAACAGGTTCAGCACGCCGAGCACGAGATTGACGCCGACGCCCGCGCCCGCCATACGTGTAAAAAACGGTTCGTTGACATTGAGCACCGCCAGCACGATGCCGAATACGCCCCAGAGCAGAGCCTGGACAAAGTTGCATACCGGCCCGGCCGCCGCCACCCACAGGCTGCCCCAGCGCGGATTGCGCAGATTGCCGAACGCGACCGGCACCGGCTTCGCATAGCCGAACATGAACGCGCCGCTCGTCGCGAAGTACAGCAGCAACGGAATCGCGATCGTGCCGAGCGGATCGATATGCCGCATCGGGTTGAGCGACACGCGGCCGAGCACGTACGCGGTGTTGTCGCCGAGCCAGCGCGCGACGTAGCCGTGCGCGGCCTCGTGCAGCGTGATCGCGAAGATCACCGGCAGCGCGTACACCGCAATTGTCTGTATCAGGGAAGAATCCATAACTCGCTATTGTAACAATGCGCTCGCGCGTGTCTGTCCGCTTTCACTCGGGCCGCTCGGGCCGCTCACGCCGTTTCCTCGAGGCCGAACGGCTCGAGCGGGCCGCGCCCTGCCCGCACCAGGACCGGCTCGGAGCCGGTCAGATCGATCACGGTGGACGGCTCGCACACGCACGCGCCGCCGTCGATCACCAGATCGAGCTGCTTTTCGAGCCGCGCGCGAATTTCCTCTGGGTCGTTCAGCGGCTCCGTTTCGCCGGGCATGATCAGCGTCGTGCCGAGCAGTGGCTGGCCGAGCTCCTCGAGAATCGCGAGCGTAATCGCGTGATCCGGCACGCGCAGACCGATCGTCTTGCGCGACGGGTGCGACACGCGTCGCGGCACTTCCTTGGTGGCCTGCAGCACGAACACGTACGGACCCGGCGTCACCGATTTCAGCAGCCGATACTGCCAGTTGTCCACCATCGCAAAATTGGCGAGCTCCGACAGATCGCGCACGAGCAGCGACAGCAGCTGCTTTTCGTCCAGTCCACGAATACGCCGCAGGCGTTCGACCGCATCCTTGTCGTCGAGACGGCAGGCGAGCGCGTAGGTCGAATCGGTCGGCAAGGCGACCAGGCCGCCGTCGTTGATGATCTGCGCGGCCTGCTTGACGAGGCGCGGCTGCGGATTGTCGGGATGAAGCCGAAAGTATTGCGACATGGAGACTCACGATCGCGGCAGACGAACCGCGGCGGATGGGCTGCGGCGAGCAGAGCGGGTGCCGCATCCAGCCGGCCCGCGCGCGAGACGTGCCGTTCCGGCACAGCGCGCGGTCACAGCCAGCGTTCCCAGACGGGCTTCAGATCGGCGGGTAGCGGCGGCAGTGTGCCGAGTTCGATGCGGCCTTCGCCTGGCGCATGGAAGTCGGAACCGCGCGAGGCCTCGAAACCATAGCGACGCGCGACGTCCGCATATTCGCGGTATTGGTCGGGCGTGTGGCTGCCGGTCACGACCTCGATCGCCTTGCCGCCGAGGTCGATGAATTCGCCAAAGAATGCGTCGAATTCGAGTTGCGAATAGGCATAGCGACCCGGATGCGCGACGATCGCGACGCCGCCGGCGGCCTCGATCCAGCTGAGCGCGTCGGCGAGCTTGGCCCAGCGATGCGCAACGTAGCCCGGCTTGCCGTCGCCGAGATAGCGGTCGAACACTTCCTGGGTGTTTGTGCAGTGGCCGTGCTCGACCATGAAGCGCGCGAAATGCGTGCGCGACATCATGTCGGGATTCGACACGTAATGGAGCGCGCCTTCGTACGCGTCTGGAATGCCGAGCGTGGCCAGTTGCTCGCCGATTGCCTCGGCGCGCGCGGCGCGGCCGTCGCGGGTGCGGGCCAGACCGTCGATCAGGACCTGGTTGGTCGGATCGATGCCGAGTCCGACGATGTGCACGGTGCGCCCCGCCCACGTAACCGAAATCTCGACGCCGCTCAGGTAGTTCATGCCGAGCGCCTCGGCCGCGGTGCGCGCCTCTTGCTGGCCGCCCACTTCGTCGTGATCGGTGAGCGCCCACAGCGTCACGCCGTTCGCGTGCGCGCGGCGCGCGACGTCGGTCGGCGCGAACTGGCCGTCGGAAACGGTGGAATGGCAGTGAAGATCGGCGTTCATCGTGGTCCTGGAAGGGTTCTGCGGTCATTTTACTGCAATGCAGTAAGGGTCCGCAGGGGTATCTAGCGACGCCGGCTGCGCTTGTCCGTGTGCCGCAAGGTCAGGACCGGGCGGTGCCGAGACCAACGTCCGGGCGACCCGCGAGCGCCCTTTCAACCGTAGCCTCAGGCACGACGTCAGGCACAGAAACCCTCGATCAACGCGGCGACCTGCTCCGGCTGGTCGTGATGCACCATGTGCCCCGCACCATCGATGATCTTCTCGCGCCAATCGGCAAACGCGTGGAAACGCGTCTTGAATTCGTCGAGCGGCACGTCGCCGGCGATTCGCGCGAGCGTCGGCGAGCCGGCGGCCTCGACGTGCAGCACCTTCGCGCTGACCTTGCGCCATACCGCCATCACCTCGTCGAGACGATACAAGGTCGGGCCGCGGACCTTGTGCGCCGGGTCGGCGAGCAGCATGAAGCGCCCCTCGCCATCCGGCTTCGACCAGTGTTGCGCGAGAAACTGCGCGCGCCGCGGATCGAGGCGCGGATTGGTTTTGATCAGGCGCGCGGCGACCTCGTCGAGCGACGCGTAGCGCTTCAGCTGCGGTGGATCGCGCAATTCGTCGAGCCAGTTCAGCAGGCGCTTCGGCGCCTGCGCCGGATGCGAATGCGCGAGCCCGAAGCCTTCCAGATCGACCACGCGCCGCACCCGCTGCGGCCGCACGCCCGCGTACAGGCACACGATGTTCGCACCCAGGCTGTGACCGACGAGGTTCACCTCGCCGTCGGGCGCGTAGTGGTCGATCAACGCGTCGAGATCGCCGAGATAGTCCTGCACCCAGTAGCTGCCGCCGCCACGCTCGGCCACCGGCCAGTCGGACAGACCGAAGCCGCGCTGGTCCGGCGCGATCACCTGCCAGTCGCCGCCGAGCGCATCGACGACGAACTGGAACGACGCGCCGACGTCCATCCAGCCGTGCAGCATGAACAGTATCGGCGCGTCGGGACGGCCCCAGCGCCGCACGTGCAGCCGGACGCCATGCGCGGTAACGAACTCAGAGCGGGATGTATTCATCGGCGGCGCACTCGAAAAAAGAATGGTCGTTCGATTATAGGACGGGCGCCGCAACAGGTGGTAACGGATTATTAGGGTGACGCCCGGTCGTCCGTAGCCTGTGGGCCTTGCCGCGCATCCTGGCGTGCGAGCGCGGCGAGCTCGGCGTCGTCGAAACCAGCGTCGCGGCGTGCTTCGAAATTGAACGGGCCACGCAGTTTCGGCGCGTGATACCGGTCGGCCAGACGCAGATACGTTTGGTGCGGATCGAGGCCGTCCGCGCAGCACAGGTGCCGGAACCAGCGGTTGCCGATCAGCACGTGGCCGATTTCATCGCGCAGGATCACGTCGAGAATCGCCGCCGACGCGTGATCGCCGGCCTGCTGCAGACGCGCGCGGATCGGCGGCGACGCGTCGAGGCCACGCGCTTCGAGCGTCCGCGGCACGAGCGCCATGCGCGCGAGCACGTCGCCCCGAGTGCGCTCGCACATGTCCCACAGGCCGGCGTGCGCCGGGAAATCGCCGTATGCGTGGCCGTATTCGGCGAGACGCGCGGCGAGCAGCGAGTAGTGGTATGCCTCTTCGGCGGCGACCTTGAGCCAGTCGATATAGAACTCACCGGGCATGCCGGAGAAGCGCCAGACGGCGTCGAGCGCGAGATTGATCGCGTTGAACTCGATGTGCGCGAGCGCGTGGAGCAGCACCGCGCGCCCCTGCGGCGACTGCATGCTGCGTCGCCCGAGCTGGCGCGGCTCGACCAGTTCCGGCCGTTCGGGGCGGCCCGGCAGGCCGGCGGGCTCGGCGAGATCGAGGCCGGCGTCACAGAGCACGCGGCCATCGAGTACCGCAGCGTGCAGTTCGCGGGCCGCCGCGGCCTTTGCGGCCGGTTCCCGCTCGCACAACGCAGCGAGCGCGGCGCGGCGCGCGCACAGCGGCTCGTCGTGAGAAATCGATGCGGGAGAAGCGACGGAAACGGGCGAAGGGACGGACGTCATGACAAATGGATAGGCGATGAAAGCGTTGAAGCCCACGGAGAGAGGGCGCCCGGCCCGCACGCGAGCGGCTCAAGCACACAACCGATTACAATACCCGATTCGACCACCCGGCGCGCTTTAGGGCACGCCCGTCAGTTGGCGACGCAGAACCGCCAAACTCCTCGCACCGCGCCGGGCGCACGCCGCCCCGCCCATGCGAGGCAATCGATCAGACACCCATCGTGCACGGCATCGGAGCCGCCCCAAGGCCCGGCTCCGACCGACAAGGAGACATTGTGACGATTTACAAGCTGGGCGAAGCCGCCCCGATCATTCATGAAAGCGTGTTCGTCGCGGATTCGGCGAACATCATCGGCAACGTGACGCTCGAGGAGAACGCGAGCGTGTGGTTCGGTGCGACGCTGCGCGGCGACAATGAGCCGATCACGATCGGCGCCGGCAGCAACGTGCAGGAAAACGCGGTGCTGCACACCGACCCCGGCTATCCGCTGACGGTCGAGTCGAACGTGACGATCGGCCATCAGGCGATGCTGCACGGCTGCACGATCAAGGAAGGCGCGTTGATCGGAATTCAGGCGGTGGTCTTGAATGGCGCGGTGATCGGCCGCAACTGTCTGGTCGGAGCGGGTGCCATCGTCACCGAGGGCAAGGTGTTTCCCGACAATACGCTGATCCTCGGCGCGCCCGCGAAGGCGGTGCGCGAACTGACGGAAGCGGATATCGCCAACCTGCAGCGCGCCGCGGCAAGCTATGCCGGCCGGCGCGAGTATTTCAAGGCGCAGCTCGTACGCATCGGCTAGACGGCCGGCGCGCGGCGCGCAAAGGCGCGGCATCACGCCGCGTCATTCCAGCGAGGAAAAGTTGTGAGCGACCAGTTGCAAAAATTCATGTTCAGCGCGGCGCCGGTGCGCGGCGAGATCGTTTCCCTGCGCAATACCTGGCAGGACGTGCTGACGCGCCGCGATTATCCGGCGCCCGTGCGAACGATTCTCGGCGAAATGATGGCCGCGTGCGCGCTGCTGTCGGCGAACCTGAAGTTCGACGGCACCCTCGTCATGCAGATTTTCGGCGACGGCCCGATCAAGATGCTGGTCGTGCAGTGCAGCTCGAACCTGACGATGCGCGCCACCGCGAAGCTGTCCGGCGAAGCCGCCCATACGATCGACGACTCGACCTCGCTGATCGACCTGGTGAACGCGAGCGGCCACGGCCGCTGCGTGATCACGCTCGACCCGACCGACAAGCAGCCCGGCCAGCAGCCGTACCAGAGTATCGTGCCGCTTTCGGGCGCGAATGGACCGCTGAAGTCGATCGCCGAAGTGCTCGAGCACTACATGCACCACTCCGAACAGCTCGACACGCGCATGTGGCTCGCGGCAAACACCGAGCGCGCGGTCGGCATGCTGCTTCAAAAGCTGCCGGGCGATGGCGGCATCGTCCCGCATCCGGGCGAGCTCGACGCGGATACGTGGGAGCGCGTGTGCACGCTCGGCGGCACACTGTCACAGGACGAATTGCTGAAGGAAGAACCGGAGACGGTGTTCCGGCGCCTGTTCTGGCAGGAAAACGTCCAGCATTTCGAGCCGGTCACCGCGCGCTTCGAATGCACGTGCTCGCGCGAAAAAGTCGCCGCGATGCTGAAGATGCTCGGCCGCGATGAAGTCGACGGCGTGATCGAAGAACGCGGCCACGTCGAGATTCACTGCGAGTTTTGCAATCAGCGCTACGAGTTCGACCCAGTCGACGTCGCGCAACTTTTCGTCGCCGGCGGACTCTCACAAGGCGTGACGCCGGCGGCCGCGCAGCGGCACTAAACCCGCGCTTTCGCTGAAGCGGAGTGCGTGCCCACGAAGTGATCGCGCATTACGACGGAAGTCCTGACCGCGCCGCCCCATGCCTCGTCACGGCTCGGGCGGCGCGTTGCATTTGAGCGCCGCGTTGATACATTGGAAGGATGCGTCACCGCGTGTTGGAAGACGCCTGCTCGAGCCTCGGACCTCGGACCGATGGAGATTCGACCATGAAGCACACGCTTTCGTTGATCCTGGCCGTCCTCACGGGCTGCGCGGCGCTGACCGCCTGCTCGATCGATCCGCCGGGCCCTGCGCCGATTCTGAGCCGACTGCCGCCCGACCAGGCGGAGGCCATCAGCCATACACAGACGCTGACACCGGAGGAACGCGCGCGCTACGACGCGATCGAGCAACAGGTCATGTTCGAACAGAATCAGGCGATCGCCACGGACGCCGCCGCGCAAGCCTGGTCCCGCTATTACTCGCGCTCGCCGCCCGTAAGGTTTTCCTTGGGCTTCTCGAGCGGCGGCTGGGGACGTGGCTGGGGGACTGGGGTCGGGGTCGGGTTCGGGCCGTATTGGGGGTGGTAGCAGCGAATCCTGCAGCCCAATAAACAAAAAGCGCGGTTCATGATGAACCGCGCTTTTTTTGCGCCCTTCGTGCAAGGTGGATTCGAGATATCGAACCTCAGTGCGCCGGCTTCTTCTCCTTTGCAGCCGCCGCCTTCCCGCCATGCTTGCGATCCGGCTTCGCACGCGACTCCGGATTCGGCACCACGTGTAGCGGCGCGGCCGACACCTCGCCGCGGGTCGACGTATCCACCGACGGCGTGTTCGCCAACGGCAGCGGCTGGTTCGGCGACACGAATTGCACGAACACTTCGCCGTCCTTGACCATGCCCATTTCGTAGCGCGCGCGCTCTTCGACCGCGGCGGTGCCGTTCTGCAGATCCTGCACTTCGCCCTGGATGCGCTCGTTGCGCAGCTTCGCGTCGGCATTCTTCTGCAATTGCTGCGCGAGTTGGCCCTGCAACTCATGCACGCGCAGCCAGCCGCCGTGCCCCCACCAGAGCGGGTACTGGATTAACGCCAGCAGAACGATCAGGACAGCAGTGACAAGCCGCATGAAGTAAGCACAATAAATACGCGCCGCCCTGCGCTATACGCAGGGCGGCGAGGTCAATCAGAAACGAAGGATAACCGGCTCATCGATCGGCGGGAACAATCTGGCGAATACGCTTAGCGCAGATTGTAGAACGCCGACTTGCCCGGGTAGCTCGCGATATCGCCGAGATCTTCCTCGATACGCAGCAGCTGGTTGTACTTCGAGATGCGATCCGAACGCGACAGCGAGCCGGTCTTGATCTGGCCGGCGTTTAGACCGACGGCGATGTCCGCGATCGTCGAGTCTTCGGTTTCGCCCGAGCGGTGCGAAATCACGGCCGTGTAGCCCGCGCGCTTGGCCATTTCGATCGCTGCGAAGGTTTCCGTCAGCGTGCCGATCTGGTTGATCTTGATCAGGATCGAGTTAGCGATGCCCTTCTCGATGCCTTCCTTCAGGATGCGCGTGTTCGTGACGAACAGGTCGTCGCCGACCAGCTGGACCTTGTCGCCGAGCTTGTCGGTCAGGATCTTCCAGCCTTCCCAGTCGCCTTCGTGCATGCCGTCTTCGATCGACACGATCGGGAACTTGTCGGCGAGGTTCGCGAGGTAATCCGCGAATTCCGTCGACGACAGCTGCAGGCCTTCGCCCGCGAGCTGGTACTTGCCGTCATGGTAGAACTCGCTGGCCGCGCAGTCGAGTGCGAGCAGCACGTCTTCACCGGCGCGATAGCCTGCTTTCTCGATGGCTTGCAAAATGGTGGACAGGCATTCCTCGTTGCTGCCGAAGTTCGGCGCGAAGCCGCCTTCGTCGCCGACTGCCGTGCTCATGCCGCGATCCGACAGGATCTTCTTCAGCGCGTGGAACACTTCGGCGCCGCAGCGCAGCGCCTCGCGGAAGCTCGGTTGGCTGACCGGAACGATCATGAATTCCTGGATGTCCAGGCTGTTGTTCGCGTGCGCGCCGCCGTTGACGATGTTCATCATCGGCACCGGCAGTTGCATCGCGCCCGAACCGCCGAAGTAGCGATACAGCGGCAGGCCGGCTTCTTCAGCGGCGGCTTTCGCGACGGCCATCGACACGGCCAGCATCGCGTTCGCGCCGAGGCGCGACTTGTTGTCGGTGCCGTCGAGCTCGAGCAGAGTCTTGTCGAGGAACGCCTGCTCGGAAGCGTCGAGACCCATGATCGCTTCGGAGATTTCAGTGTTGATGTGCTCGACGGCCTTCAGCACGCCCTTGCCGCCGTACCGGCCGGCTTCGCCGTCGCGCAGTTCGATCGCTTCGCGCGAGCCGGTCGACGCGCCCGACGGCACGGCTGCGCGGCCCATCGTGCCCGACTCGAGCAGCACGTCGCATTCGACGGTGGGGTTGCCTCGCGAATCGAGAATCTCTCGACCGATGATGTCTACGATAGCACTCATGGTTTCCTCAAAGGATGACGTTGAATTCTTTACTCTGACACTGTATCGCGCTGCCGATCCGGAGTTGGTGCCTTAGCGCCTACTCCGGTCCCATGCAAGGCAACTGCCGGCCTCCCCGACAGACAACTCGCGCGCCGATACGTTCGACGACCATTATGCGAAAACGCCGCGGGTCATTATCGAGAGCAATCGTGACACGCGGCGCACACCTGAATCAGTTGAAGTCGCTTTCGAGGAACGGGCCGCGCTTGACGGCCTGGTCGAGTGTGACGAGCGTCTCGAGCAGGTCGGCCATGCGATTGAGCGGCACCGCATTGGGCCCGTCCGACTTCGCTTGCGCCGGATTCGGGTGCGTTTCCATGAACAGGCCCGCGACGCCGACCGCCACCGCGGCACGCGCGAGCACCGGCACGAATTCGCGCTGACCGCCCGAGCTCGTGCCCTGACCGCCCGGCAACTGCACCGAGTGCGTCGCGTCGAACACGACCGGCGCGTTGGTCTCGCGCATGATCGCGAGCGAACGCATGTCCGACACGAGGTTGTTATAGCCGAACGATACGCCGCGCTCGCACGCCATGAAGCGGTCTTCCGACAGACCCGCTTCACGCGCGGCGTCGCGCGCCTTGTCGATCACGTTCTTCATGTCGTGCGGCGCGAGAAACTGCCCCTTCTTGATGTTGACCGGCTTGCCCGAGCGCGCGCACGCGTGGATGAAGTCGGTCTGACGGCACAGGAACGCGGGCGTTTGCAGCACGTCGACGACCGACGCGACCTGCTCGATCTCGTGCTCGGCGTGCACGTCGGTCAGCACCGGCAGGCCGAGCTGGCGCTTCACTTCCGACAGGATGCGCAGACCTTCGTCCATGCCCAGACCGCGAAACGACTTGCCGCTGCTGCGATTGGCCTTGTCGTACGACGACTTGTAGATGAACGGAATGTTCAGCTTCGCGCAGATTTCCTTCAGGCGGCCGGCCGTGTCGATCGTCATCTGTTCGGATTCGACGACACAGGTACCGGCGATCAGGAAAAACGGCTTGTCGAGCCCGATTTCGAAATCGCCCAGTTTCATGCTTTCTCCTCGACCCTCGACTGCTGATGCGCGAGCGCCGCTTCGACGAACGACTTGAACAGCGGATGACCGTCACGCGGCGTGGACGTGAATTCCGGGTGGAATTGCACGCCGACGAACCACGGGTGCATGCTGCGCGGCAGCTCCATCATTTCCGGCAGATCCTCGCTCGGGGTACGGGCGCTAATGATGAGGCCACCGCCTTCGAGCTGGGGCACGAAACGGTTATTCACCTCATAACGGTGACGATGACGCTCGTTCACATCCGTGCCGTAGATCTCTTCGGCGAGCGTGCCGGGCTTGATCGGGCAACGCTGCGAACCCAGACGCATCGTGCCGCCGAGGTCCGACTCTTCGGTGCGCTTCTCGACGCGGCCTTCGCGGTCGTACCACTCGGTGATCAGCGCGACCACGCGGTTCTTCGTTTCCTGATCGAACTCGGTGCTGTTCGCGTCCTTCAGGCCGACCACGTCACGCGCGAATTCGATCACCGCGAGCTGCATGCCGAGGCAGATGCCGAGATACGGCACCTTCGCTTCGCGTGCGTAGCGGATCGCAGCGATCTTGCCTTCGGTGCCGCGACGGCCGAAGCCGCCCGGCACGAGCACCGCGTCGAGATGCTTGAGGCTTTCGACGCCTTGCGTTTCTATCTCTTCGGAGTCGATGTACTCGATATTCACACGCGTCGACGTATGCATCGACGCATGGCGCAGCGCTTCGATCAGCGACTTGTACGACTCGGTCAGATCGACGTACTTGCCGACCATGCCGATCGTCACTTCGTGCTTCGGGTTCTGCAGCTTGTCGACGAGGTCCGACCACATGGAGAGATCGGCCGCCTTCGGCGTGAGCTTCAGCTCTTCGCAGATGATCGCGTCGAGACCCTGGTCGTGCAGCATCTGCGGAATCTTGTAGATGCTGTCCGCGTCCCAAACGGAAATCACCGCGTCTTCGGGCACGTTCGAGAACAGCGAGATTTTCGCGCGCTCGTCGTCCGGAATGCGGCGGTCGGCGCGGCACAGCAGCACGTGCGGCGAGATGCCGATTTCGCGCAGCTTCTGCACGCTGTGCTGGGTAGGCTTGGTTTTGAGCTCGCCGGCCGTGGCCACCCAGGGCACCAGCGTGAGGTGCACGAAGCACGCGCTGTTGCGGCCGAGGCGCAGGCTCATCTGACGCGCCGCTTCGAGGAACGGCAGCGATTCGATGTCACCCACCGTGCCACCCACTTCGACGATCGCGACATCCGGCTCGCCGCACGTCGCAGAAGCTGCGCCGCGTTCGACGAATGCCTGGATTTCGTTGGTGATGTGCGGAATGACCTGCACGGTCTTGCCGAGATAATCGCCGCGGCGTTCCTTGCGGATAACCGATTCGTAAATCTGGCCCGTGGTGAAGTTGTTGGCCTTGCGCATCTTCGTGCTGATGAAGCGCTCGTAGTGGCCGAGGTCGAGGTCGGTTTCCGCTCCGTCTTCCGTCACGAACACTTCGCCGTGCTGAAACGGGCTCATCGTGCCGGGGTCGACGTTGATGTAGGGATCGAGTTTGAGGAGGGTGACTTTAAGACCGCGCGATTCGAGGATCGCGGCGAGGGAAGCGGCGGCAATACCCTTGCCGAGGGAAGATACTACGCCGCCGGTGACGAAAACATATTTGGTCATCGCTGGATGCTCGCGGGAAAAACGGATTATACCGTAAAGGATGGTCCCGACCCAGCAAAAAACGACCGCCCCGCCGCGTGCCGATGCCGCGTCGGGCGGCAGCCGGCGCAGCAGTTTGGGGCCCGCTTCGTGCGCGCAGTGCGTCAGGCGGTTCGATCCAGCTCGCGCAACATGCGTTGCACCGCGCGCGCGGTTTCGATCGGCTTTTCCATCGGATACAGATGGCTGCCCTCGATCCACTCGACGTGACCGCCGGTCGCACGCCGCGTCGCGTCGAGACCGACCTGGCGAATTTCCTTCGAGTGCGTGCCGGCGATGAACCCGACCGGCACCGCCGCGCCGCGCGCGAGCCGCGCGCCGAGCGTATGCGGCAAAGTTCGGTAGATCTGGTATTCGGTGCGACGATCGAACGCGAGCAAGCGGGTGCCGTCGGGCGAACTCTGCGGAATGCCGAAGTCGATGTAGTCGGACAGCATGCGCTCGTCCCAGCGCGCGAACGCGGGTTTCGAATGGAAGTGCCGCCAGGCTTCGTCGCGGCTCGCCCATTGCGTGCGGCGCTTGCGCGTCGCGGCGGCGGGCGACAGCCGCTCGTCGAGCCCGGTCCATTGCGACACGCGCAGCATGCTGCTGCGCCAGCCGGCGATCACCGGCGAGTCGAGCATCACGACGCCCCTCACCCACTGCGGCTTTTTCAGCGCCGCCATCACCGACAGATAACCGCCGAGCGAATGCCCGACGAGCCACACCGGCTGCTCGTACCTGCGCGCGATATCGTCGAGCAGTTGCTCGACCAGATGGGGCCAGTCCTGCGTGACCGGAAAGCGCGGATCATGACCGATCCGCTCGATTGAGCGCACCTCGTAGTCGTCGGAGAGTTCGGCGAAGATGGTCCGGTAAGTCGAGGCCGGAAAGCCGTTCGCGTGCGAGAAATGGATGATGTTTTTCAACTGCGGCAATCTCCGTGGTGTTTTTTACGCGCGGGCGGGTGCTTCGCCTGTGCCGCTGCTTATACCGCTGCTTGCGCCGGTTGTCTGCGCCGTTGCGCTCATTGAGCGGCGACGCGCTCAGGGCTCCATCCAGTAGCGGCGCTGCGTGTCGCGATAGCGCTCGAGCGTGAGCGCGGCGCCCTCCTCAGCGCGCGCGCGCGGATCGACGTCGACCCTGACGGCGCCATCGCGATCGCTGCGCGCGAGCTCGATATGACGCGCTACATAGCGCGCGAACACGCCCGCGTTCGGATGATGAAAACGATTCTCGTAGCCTACCTGAAATAACGCGATGGACGGATCGATAGAGTCGAGGAACGGTTCGGTCGACGAGGTTTTGCTGCCATGATGCGGCACTACCAATACTTGCGCGCGTAACATCTCGCGATCGCGTGCGAGCAGCGCGCGCTCGGTCGGCGCTTCGATGTCGGCGGTCAGCAGGGCCGCGAAACGCGGCGCGTTCGCACTGACCGACGCCGCCTGACCTGCGTTGGTGGCGGGCAACGTGCTGACCCTCAACGCGCAGCAATGCTCGTTCGCCTTGCCGGTGAGCGCCCCGGCGTCCGGCCACAATACCGCGAATTCGACACCGTCCCACTGCCAGCGCTGCCCCGCCACACACGGCAGCGTCTGCGCGCCATGCTGTTTTGCCTTCGGCCACAGCGGATTGTCCGGCCTCAGTCCGGCCACCAGCTGACCCACCTCGATCGCGTCGAGCACTGCCGGCGCGCCACCCGAATGATCCGAATCGTCGTGGCTGATCATCAGCGTATCGAGCATCGTCACACCTTGCGCCTGCAGGAACGGCACCACCACTCGCTCGCCAGCATGCGTCGATTCCGGGCCGGGGCCGGCATCGAACAGCAACGCGTGATGCGCGGTCTGCACGAGCACCGACGTGCCCTGCCCGACATCGAGCGCAGTCAGACGGAACGCACCCGATGGCTCGGCGAGCGCGCCGTTTGCGCCAGGCATCAGCAGCGGCAGCCACGTCAGCGGCGCCGCCCAGCGCAGCGGCCAGCCACGCGGCGCGAGACACCACAGCACACCGAGCGCCGCCGCGGCGAGCGGCCACGCATGCGGCTGCGGCAACCACCACAGCGTCCAGCGCGGTCCCGACACCAGTTGCAGGCCTGCCGCGAGGCCATCGAGCAGCGCGTGCGCGGCGTGCCACGCGAACGCGTCGAGCGGCGCGGGCAATGCGACGCCCGCGAGCACCGCCGGCGTGACGAGCGCGCTCACCCACGGAATCGCGAACGCGTTCGCGAGCGGACCGACGAGCGGAATCTGCGCGAACCAGTAGGCGGTCAGCGGCGCAAGCGCGACCGTCACCGCGAATTGCACGTGCGCGGCGCTGCGCAAGCGTTCGGCGAGAGCGCGCAGATGCAGGATCAACACCGGACGCAGCGCCAGCCACCTGGCTTGCGCCGCGCCGCCCTCCCCGTCTTCATGCTGACGTGACGCCTGCGGACCCCGCACGCGCGGCCGCCCCGACAACGCGAACAGGATCGCGCCGACCGCGCCGAACGACAGCCAGAATCCCGCCGACACGACCGCCCACGGATCGATCAGCAACACGAGCCCGAGCGCCCACGCGAGCACCGTTGAACGCGCCAGCTGCCGGCCGCCGACGAACGCCAGCGCGACGAGCGCGGCCATCCACAGCGCGCGTTGCGCCGGCACGTTGAAGCCCGCGAGCGCGGCATGCAGCGCAGCGAAGAGCGCCCCGGCCGTCACGCCGACGAGCTGCGCGGGCAAGCGCAGCGGCCAGTTGCG
Source organism: Paraburkholderia sp. JPY465 (assembly GCF_050436725.1). NCBI lineage: Bacteria > Pseudomonadati > Pseudomonadota > Betaproteobacteria > Burkholderiales > Burkholderiaceae > Paraburkholderia > Paraburkholderia sp. JPY465. Next base: position 965,058 of record NZ_JBNDMT010000003.1, on the reverse strand, counting down.
GCCGAGCCAGCCCGAGCGTCGCCAGATTGCTGCCGCGAGCCAGCCGGTCAGCCCCGCGACCAAGCCGATATGCAAGCCCGAAATCGCGATAATGTGGTGTAGAACACACATGAACCTTCATGTCCTTCCGCAATGCTGCTTATTGAACGGGCTGCGCTCTCTTCTCCGGTTGCTTTCCGGTAAAATTTAATATCCTGACGAAAGCGGCGCGGTAAATGCGATTACTCGAAGACGTTGTCACCCTTCTGAGCGACAAGGATGGTTCGCTGACGGATGCGCTCCTAAAGACGAAGGTGTTGATGCACCGGATCGGACACAAGGAGCTTGCTGAATGGGTGAACGACGAGTTGAATGGCTACACGACCGATAGAGTAGTCCCGGACTATCGAGTCATCCCGATACGTCTTCACGGTGACGTTTCCAACATCGCTTGGCGCTACCCTGCAACACAGTTACCCACGGCGCATCTTGAAAAAGACGTGCGGGAAAGATTCCGCATCGAGAAACTACGTCAATCAGTTCAGGTGTTAGAACAACTGTCGGCAGGAACGGACTCTTTGATGAGACCGGTCCAACCAGAGTTCTATGCGCTTCTCGCCAAGGGTGGGATTGACCCAAGTTTTCATATAGATAGGGCGTGGGTCCAGTTCGAACCCACGCAAATCGTAAATGTGCTCATTGAAGTTCGGTCCCGGTTGCTGGATTTCGCGCTCAATCTGCAAGGGGAACTTGGTGACGTGACGGACGACGAGATGAAGGAAGCAGCGAAGGGTATCGACGCTCCGGGAATGTTCGCTTCTGCCGTTTTCGGCGACAACGCGACGTTTGTTTTTGGGAACAACAACGAAACCACCATCACAAACGCCGTGACCAAGGGTGACTTCGCTGCACTGGCGAGAGCCTTCAAGGAAACGGGCGTCAGCGAGACTGACGTGGACGAACTGAAAGCCGCCATAGACGATGATGATCCGAAGGCCGTAGCTGAGACGATGCAATTCGGCCCGAAGGTCAAGTCGTGGATGACCAAAATGACCGCGAAAGCGATTGACGGTGCATGGGCGATTGGGATTGGCGCTGGTGGAAATCTATTGGCCGATGTCCTTGGCCGATATTACGGCATCAAGTGAGATTCGAAGACGACGCTGAAATATCCGTACTGCCTTCCAAACAATGGCGCAAACATGACTACTTTCAAAATCTTCGATGTATCAATTAACGAACAATTTGGGATTGGCGGTGGTGAAAATGATAAACCAGAAGCGTTCTCATTTATCGTCGGAAAGGTGAAGGTTTCGGATGGTGATTTTGACTTTTTGGAAAATACGCCGCTCGGGTCACTTTCCGGGCGGCTAATGATCTACGCCGACGACGATGATAATCCGGTGTCGGAGTCAGTTGGGATAATCAGGTATTTGGAATTTGGTGAATTTACGAAATTCGAAATAAAGTTTGCGCTCCCACATGTTCAGTATGAACGCCTTCTGTTGCTTGGGGCAAGGGGACGTTTTCCGAACAGTTTGGATGTTGAAATCAAGGGGGCCGATTCTCCAATCCTTAAAAGCGACGTATTTAAACATAGACTTTTACGGGGCGTCGTGCTATCCACCGCATTGGTAGATAGTGAAATCGACCCACATTTATATTTGTAAAGCCGTACATTGTTTTTGGTGACGTTTATTCCGTACCAATCCGTGTAAGTCCGCGTTCGTGCATCAATTGATGGAGATTAACGATAAGGTTTGCCATTTCGTCAATATATTCATTTAGTGCATTTCGCTCGATGCATATATGATCTCCAAAAAATTGCCAGTTTCCAATGCCGATCCCGCGAAGACGCTTTACATACTCTGGTAACGTCTTTTTGTGTTTATATGTATCTACGATACCTGCACTGTGCGTAATACAGTTGCGAACAAAAATCAATGCTTCGTAATCGTCAATCGTTGATTCGACGGAAAGCCCTGTCCGGGAAACAAGTTCGCGCATAATTTCGACTGTGCGATTGCTTTCACATTCCTTTTTATTTCTCTTTGCCACGACACGTTCCGTGGCATTTTTATTCAGAATTTCGACCGACCACTCAACGGATGTGGTGAGCGCAAGTAGTGCGCCATAGCGGACACGCAATGGCAAGCTCACCTTGAATCTATAATTGGCATTCTCTTCTAAGTGGTCGCGGTAGCCAGCCGGGAACCCTTTGAAATCTTTTTGAGAAATCGCATGTAACTCGCGCTGAAATTGCAGATCGATGTTGCACTCTGATGATTCAAGAAAATCTTTTACGTCACCAATCATAAATCGAAAGTCAAAAGCATATAATGGTGTTCTAAGGAATTTTTCCGGATCGAATTTCTTCATTGGCCGTTCCACCTGTCTGTTTTGCTGCCTTGCGTCGGAAAGGCGTCAATCGAAGGGTATATGGTTATGCAATCACGTTGCAACTCCAATGGTGATGAAGGCATTGCAACGGCGACATACCAATGATGGTGACGTAGCACTGACGGTGACGTACCACTGACGGTGACGTACCACTGACGGTGACGTACCACTGACGGTGACGTACCACTGACGGTTACATACTGTTTCGTTAATGCCACCCGCTGACAACAGTCAACAGCCACAATACAAACCATCACTGATCGTTGGCGGTTGTGCAGTGGTCAGCGCGGTGGTGCTGGCGAGACGTTGCGAGTGAAGCACTGTTACCACTGACGCTGACTGTTGCCAGTGACGGCGATAGTGTTAGACCCGCCGACGCCGGTGATACGCATATCACGCGCTGAATCCAGTGTTACCCCATGAACTAAAATAAATCTTCGGCGGCAGCCGCATGTTTCTAGGCTGCGCTCTGATGGGGTCGCCTACGGAGACAGAAAATGAAAGATAACGCGTCGCTGGTCCTTTCCCTAATCTCGTTCTTTTGGTCGGCTTTTACCTATCTTTTAACCCGGCGTGACACCGCCCGCAAGGCGGTTTTGGACCGCAAACCTGCGTTGGTCTTTGTGTATGACGGAGCGGTCGGCTGGATACTTCGAAATGTCGGCAGTGGTCCCGCGCTGAACATTGTTGTTGCGCAAAAACTGACGCGAACGACCAAAGAATGGTGCAATCCGGTTCGCGTACCGCCACTTTCGAAGGACGGCAAGTTCGACCTAGAGTGGTTGCAGCATGTGAATACGACAGGATTAGGCGCTACGTACACCGACAGTGCAAACATCCCATATTCGTCAACTTGCGGCAAAGACCTAAACGTGACGCACGAAGGTGCTGTCTTCGGCCCATTCGAAGAAAGCATCATCAAAGCTCACTGGGATAATCCATCCCGCGTGGAGTAGCGTCCGCTTATTTATGGACAGCCAGCCGTCACTTTCCGCTGGTTTCGTAAAGGTATGCCCCAACGGAACTACACGCACAGCGGTTCGTTATATGTGTTGACATAACCCATATCGAACCGATATTATGCGAACCACCCTAATCAGACCGGATGGGCCACACATGTACGTTCGCGGATACCTTCGTGCATCAACTAAAGAGCAAGACGCGTCACGCGCCAAGAACGAACTGATTGCATTTGCGAAGGAACGTGGACTGAACATCGTTTCGTTTTACGTGGAGAATGAATCGGGGGCTTCACTTCAACGACCCGAACTTTTCCGTCTACTGAGTGACTGCCACGAAGGCGACGTATTGTTGGTCGAACAGGTGGATCGGCTGTCTCGCCTGAACGCGGACGACTGGAACCGATTAAAGGCAGAACTTCAATCCCGGCGTGTGCGTGTCGTTGCGCTTGATCTTCCCACTTCTTGGGTGATGACCAGTCAGTCCGACGACGTCACCGGTCGAATGATGGACGCGTTGAACTCAATGATGCTGGACATGCTGGCTGCGATTGCCCGGAAAGATTACGAAGATCGGCGTCGTCGCCAAGCGCAAGGGATCGAGAAGTTGAAGGCGGCAGGTGGCTATCGCGGTCGGAAGCCGGATGACCAACGGAACGCCGCCATCATAGCTATGTTGAAGAACGGTCAAAGCTGGAACAGCATCATTGCCGCGACCGGCTGTTCCCGTTCGACGTTGTCCCGGCTGGGCCAGAAGATGAAGGGCGTCGGCGAGATCAACCAAGTAGTTGATCGATAACGAACGTCAACCGACCAAAGGTGGGATTTGTCCAGCTTGCCGCCACCTGACAATCACGTCGAACTGCGGCTAAAACGGAGAGTGTCATGAATGACATTTCGCGCCTTTCCATTCCGGTCCGTGGCGACGGTCGGACAATTGACGAAGCTGACCTTCGAAGGTCGTCGTTCGATCTCTGGTTTTTTCCGCGCACATATCTCGCCCGCAAGGTGCCGTTGCGTGTACGTGTCGAAGTCTCGAACGACAGCACCGACGCATCTGACGTAGGCGGCTGGTTCGAAGACACGGAAGGCCAACACATCTGCAAGTACGTGGCGCTTGTTTCCGATAATGCAGGTTGCCCCACCGACAGCGACGATCTGTATCGAGCGATCCATGCGGCGTTTATCGCCAACGCTGACGGCCTTCGCTACATCGGATTCTTCCGCTGCGGTCGGCCACCCTATGCGCCGCTGTTCGCCCTTGGAATGCTCTACACCAAGTACGGGCGCGGCCTGTACCGAGATGGTGAGTATTTGCCGATACCTTGGCCTGCGCTGACCACGCGTAGCTCGTTCGTGCGGCGCTGATCGAGTTGTGTGATCGCAAAAAGCGTTCAACTATCAAGGAGAGTCGATGGATAAACAAGATGGTTTCCTGTCGTTGCAAGGCTGCACGGATCGGCGCGTCAGCGGTATGGTTGGGTTGCTGATCGGTGACGCTTTGGGAGTGGGATTTGAGTTCCACGACGCTGCTGACATCCCGTCGCGGGAACTGATCGAAATGTCGCCACCGCCCGCATTCCGCCGCGCACATGCCGGTGTTCCGATTGGCACTTGGAGTGACGATGGATCGCAGGCGTTGTGTCTGCTGGCGTCGCTGCTTGAACGTAGTCGGTTCTCGCTTACTGACTTCTCGGATCGACTGGTGCGATGGGCGGACGAAGGCTACATGGCAGTCGATGGAGATGTCTTCGACATCGGCATCCAGACATCGCGTGCCTTAGATCGCCTTCGAGACGGTATGTCACTGCGCGAAGCTGGTGGTGCAAACGAACGAGACAATGGGAACGGCAGTCTCATGCGTGTCCTACCGATGGCGCTGTGGCACATGGGACCCGACAGGGCTATCGTCGGTGCGGCGCACCTACAGTCGATGCCAACCCACGCACATCCGCGTTCGTTGGTCGCGTGCGCCCTGTATTCGCTTGTCGCCCGAGCCTATCTTTGGAAGATTGATGATCCGTGGAAGTGGGCTGATGAGCATCTGGAAGCCGTCTACCAGCGATGGTCCGTGGAAAGGAAACCGGACTTAACATTTCTCGCGGAACTCGATCTGATTCGGCGATTCATGAAGACTGAGATACCGCGCGGTTCGGGCTATGTTCTGGATACCCTGTTATCGGCACGAACGGCACTTGAACAGCCTACATTCGAAGATGTCGCGAAGACCGCGATCCAGTTCGGTAATGACACTGATACCACCGCTGCTGTCGCATGCGGACTCGCGGGCATCAAGAATGGCCTTGAAGGCATTCCTGTGCGATGGCTGCAACACTTGCGCGGCTATGACCTTGCCGGATCGCTGCTGACCACTTGGATCAACAGACCCATGCCGGAGTGGGTCGAAGAAGATGCGTGGGCTGGCGTTGCGGTCGATGGAGTACCGACCTTGTTGATCGACTGGTCGGAAGCCCGCGAACGGCGTCGTCGCCAGCAGTAGATTGGAAGCATATCGCCGACGCACGCGACGCCTGCGTATCCCATCCTGCCGATGCGTCCTGTTGTGTGATCGCCACGAAAAGGCTTGACAGGTCAGAAAAAGCGTGATCCAAAGTTATGGTTGTGGTATAATTGCTGCTTCGAAGGACACTAAGTATTCGAAACACTTCAACGCGATTCGAATGACAAGTAGCAATTCAACAGTTCTTCCTGCCAACGTCGATCACTGGATCGCATGGGTCGATAGCCAGCCAGTAGATGGGTGGCGAATAGTGACCCTTGGCTATCCCCTGTGGACGCAAAAAGAAATGTGGAGAAAGCCAATCGCGCAGATCATGCGTGAGTTGGACCAAACATTCTTGAAGGGAAGTTTGCGAAGGCAAAACGAGAAGTCAGGCGCATCAAAACTTCGCAGGGTCGTGGTGATGGGCGGTGATCGTGCCGCAGGTGTTGAGCTTCACGCCCATTGCCTGATTGACGGTATCGGTGACGATGCTGATTTCGAGACACGTCTGCGGGCTGCGTGGACGAAAAACGTTCGGAAATTTAATAACGCGGAAGTCCGAGAAGACAAGATTCAGGTCTTCTCGCGGCCAGCAAAAGATGGCATCGCGGAATACATGATGTACATGGTTCGAAATGAAGGAAACGATCTGAGATTTGGGGTTGATAAGATCGATATTTCGAACACATACCTTACTCCTTCCACATCCTGACGACTTGAATAACCCGCATCGTGCGTCGTGGTCGGTTTTATCTCTTATATGAAGGCAGCGTCGGCAGCACAGACGCGACATGTCATTTATGCAGTGAAGGATGTCACCACTGTTATAGATGAAGTTCTAGCCGCATGGTGAAGTCATAGTCACGTCTATAGGATTTGTTCACTCCATAATCGACAAGTGAATCAAGAAGTCGGTCAGTGTAGAAATTAAACGAATCCGAAGACGTGATGATGGGAATCCATGTAACCGGTATTGCATGAATCATGAAGATGCTTACCAATGGCACAGCCTAATGTGCATCAGGCGGTACGGTTCCAGTGGACAAAGATTGACCGGTTATCAACGAATGCCGATCAGTAGTCACTGACTTGTGCCTGCGACGACAAGTGCATGTGCAGTCGCAAGGCATGTAACCAACCTACTTCTTCTCGTTCTCAATCTCGTAGAGAAGTGCGGGCAACAGATCATCTTCGCCGGTCAGTCCCGGTCCACCGTCGTTGAAGCCGCCTTCAACGATTGCAACGGTCGGATCATCGAACTTCGGATAGACCACGCGGAAGCCGCCATGCTTGGTCTTGATGACGAAGAACCTTCCGTTGTTGGCGCGTGATGCAAACCGTCCACGATCTCCCTTTCCCTGACGCTTCGGTTCGGTCTGGTAGTGTTCATCGCAATACTTCGATGCATCGGCTTTCGACATACCAGCTTCAATCAGGTCCGCCGTCTGCTTCTTGATGAAGTCCTTTGTGACCAGACGACCGGCACCGTGCAGTTCGACCATGTCGATGAATCGTCGTAGTTGCGCCGCAAGCGCGGCACGAACACGGAACCGTTCTTCATCGGTCACGTTTGCCATCTGTTCAATTAGCGATTTCGTAAGACGAGCGACTTCCTTCGAATCGGTACCTGAATCCTTCCGTTGCTGAATCTCGATCAGCAGCCGTTCCTTCGCCGCTTCGGCGTTTGTCTTGTCGGTGGTAAGCCTGTTCAGTTGCTTCTGAACTTCCGCTTTGGTCAATTCCGTAGCACCAAAAAACAGTTCGAACAGTTTGTCGATGTTCTTCTGGATGTCGTCGATCTTTTGTTCTTCGGCGTGTAGTTGATCTTCGAGCTTCACCGGTTGCGGTCCAGTATCATTGCGAAGATCGGCAAGCAAGGCATCAAGCGACAATCCACGGCAGAACGTCAGGAAGGCGGCTTCGAACTCGTTGTATCCCCACTGAACCGCGTAGCAGCCCATTCCACGCCTAGCCGCGTCGCAGACCAAGACCTTCTTTGGCGGACGGATGGTTTCGCCTTCTGGCGTCTTGACGCGCTTCGCAGCGGCACCGGCGATGACCATGTTCGAACGCCCACAATAGCCGCATCTCAGCAGACCGGATAATAGGTTCGGAACGGTTTTCCCTTTGCGTGCGCGACCACCGCCAACCGCGTTCTGCGCACGAAATGCTTGAAGCGAATAAAACTCGTCCTTGGTGATGATCGCAGGGTAGTAGTCATCGATGGGTGGGCCGGTGATGATCTTTTTTCCGTTGAGCGTTTCGCCGGGTTGGAATTCACCGTATAGCTGCTTCGATGTCAGGATTTTTTGAATGTAGCTGCTGTGCCACGCGTTCTTCTCACCCGAGAACGCTGGCGTGCCACGTTCATTGAGCATCTTCGCGATGGCAAGCTGACCGAAGCCGTTCTTCGCAAGATTGATGATCTCCTTCACGACTTCGACGCGTTTTGGGATGTAATCAAACCGTGTCCGGTCCGCGTTCAGCTTCAACCATAGCGGGCTACGTGCCGTGAGCTTCTTCGTTGCGGCGTTCGCACGCTTGGTGTTCCACGCTGCCCTTTGGCGCTTCGATTTGGTCAGCGATTCTTCGTGCGCTCTAGCCATCACCGTGATGCTGATAATCAGGTCCATCGATACGTCAGCGCCACCAGTACGGTACACACGCCCGTCTGTCAGGGTAACGACCACAATTCCATGATCCAAGATCGAAAGAAACAGTCTCAACGCTTTATCCACTTCTGAGCGTGAAATCCGATCAAGGCTTTCCACCAGCAGGTAGCTGCCGCGTTCAACCAAGCCGCTTTCGCAGGCTTCTATGAAGTCACCAAGGCGTCCGCGTTCGACGTTGCTACCCTTGTAAGCCGATACCCCAAGGTCATGGAAGGTAAGTCTGGTGTCCAGCGTCAGCCCATGTTCAGCAGCATAGGCTTCACTGAGTTCTTGTTGCCGTCTCAGCGAGTCGCCTTTGCTTTGTTCGGGTGTAGAGAATCGGACATACGAGTAGGCGCGTGGCATCGGTAGTGCCCCAAGAGAGTGATGCATGGATTGTACCGACTATGTGTGTGTTCATCACCGCTAATTTGCCACCAGATGACTCGTGCCGGTTTCGCGCATCAATTGCCAGTCGGCGCGGCTCAGCTGGTCCTGCGCGCCGATCGCGAGCGCGACGACGATGCCGCGATGCGGCGCATCGGCGAGCACCGTGTCGATACGCGCGCGCAACGCGGCGCGCCAGCGGTCGACCAGCACGGCGAGCCCGCGCGCGCGACCGGCGAGGCGCCGCGCATGATCCGGCACGCTCACGTAACCAGTCGCGCGGACGTTGCGCGCGAGCAGACTCGCCTCGGCATCGCGCACGCCAAAATTCGCGTTGCCGTGCGGGCGCTTCAGGCGCACGGTCAGACGCCAGCGCTCGCCCGGTTCAAGCTGCGGCGCCGGGGCGTCGCGCGCGATCCAGGCGAGTTGGATCACGCGCGGGAAGGCGGCGAGCCGTGCATCGTTCGACTCAACGTCGAACAGGAAGCGCGCGCCCTTGTCGTCGCGCGTCGGCAATCCCTTGATAGTGCCGACGACCTCGATATCGCGCCCTTGCCACTCATGCGGCAGGCTCACCGCGAGCCGCGTTTGAGCGCGCAGAGCCGCATAGCCGAAGCCGACGCAGATCGCCGCGCACCATACAGCGCCCCAACCGGCCACCCGCCGCATGCGGGCATCGCGCCATACACGGCTAGCGAACTGGTGCGACAAGCGCCGCTCGTTTTCGAGCCGGTACGCCGCGCCCGCTCCAGCGCCACGCAAACCCCACCCGGCAACGCCGGCGGCGGCACAGCCGGCCAGTATCAACGCCCACCATCCGCCCGCATCCGGCAACGTCGCCTGCCGCTGCAGCCAGATCACACCCAACGCAAATCCACACCAGACTGCCCGCATCCGCCCTCCGCGCCTCTGGCGTCGGGCGTCGTCACGCGCCGGCGAGCAGGCAGCGGCGAGCCCGCCGGGCGTGGGCGTCGCCCGGCGCGAACCCATTCGATCAACCGAATCGATTATGCAGAGGAAAGCGCGAGTCGCGGCAGCGCGGCGAGCGCGTTAGCCGTTGTGCCAAGGGCGGCTGCGTCGGAAGTGACACCGCGCAGTTGCGCGAGGCTCGCCCCGATCGCCGGAATCTGCTCTGGCGAATTGCGCTGCTTGTACATCCACGATGGCGCGATATCGGGCGCGTCGGTCTCGACGACCAGCGCGTCGAGCGGCAGCTGTTCGGCGAGTCGGCGGATCTGCCGCGCGCGCTCGAACGTCAGGTTGCCGCCGAACCCGAGATGCAGGCCCTGATCGATATATGCCTGAGCCTGCTGGAAACTGCCATTGAACGCGTGCGCGATGCCGTGATGGATCTGGTGCCGGCGCAGTCCCGCGATCACCTGATCCTGCGATTTGCGTACATGGCAGATGACCGGCAGATCGAATTCGCGCGCGAGCTCCAACTGGCCGTTGTAGAAAAATTGCTGGCGCGCATCGTCGAGACCGTCGACGAAAAAGTCGAGCCCGATCTCGCCAATGCCGACGAAGCGCGGATCGTCGAGGCTCGCCTCGATCTCCATGCGCAGCAGGTCGAGGTCGGCGTCGACGGCGCCTGGCGTGTACATCGGATGAATGCCGAGCGCGTACGCGCCGCCGTCGACGCGGTGCGCGAGCTCGCGCACCGCCGCGAAGTTCTGTCGCCCGATCGCCGGAATCACGATGCGCGACACGCCCGCATCGCGCGCGGACGCCGCAACCGCGTCACGGTCGGCGTCGAACTCCGAAGCGTCGAGATGGCAGTGCGTATCGATCCACATGGGTTGTCTCGCTGGCAATGGGACCCGACCGAAGGTGGGCCGGCGGTTCGCGGCGGCGGTCGGTCATCCGCGGATCGCCCGCAACGACCGTGCCGGGGTTTGACTCAACCCCGGCTCAAGCCGGGCTCAGACCGGCACCGGCGGCTCTTCGTGCAGCACGCCGTCACGCAGCCGCATGATGCGATCGCAGCGCCCCGCCAGCTCCGGGTCGTGCGTGACGATCACGAAGCTCGTCTCGAGCGTGCGCGATAGTTCGAGCATCAGGTTGAACACGGTGTCGGCGGTGCCGCCGTCGAGGTTACCGGTCGGCTCGTCGGCGAGCACGCAGGCGGGCTTCGTGACGAGCGCGCGCGCGATCGCGACACGCTGACGCTCGCCGCCCGACAGCTCGCCCGGCCGATGCTTCGCGCGATGCCCCATGCCGACGCGCTCGAGCACCGCCATCGCCTCACGGCGCGCGACTTCGGTCGTCTCGCGACGAATTCGTAGCGGCATCGCGACGTTATCGAGCGCGGAAAACTCCGGCAGCAGATGGTGAAACTGATAAACGAAACCGAGCGCGCGATTGCGCAGGTCGTTGCGCTCGCGCTCGGAGAGCTTCGTGAACGGCTTGCCGAGCACCGACACCTCGCCTGCGCTCGGATCGTCGAGACCGCCGAGCACGTGCAGCAGCGTGCTCTTGCCGGAGCCCGACGCGCCGACGATCGCGAGCTTCTCGCCGCGCCGCACGGCGAGTTCGGCATTGTTAAGCACCTGCACGTTCAGGCCACCCTGCACGAACGATTTGGAAATGCCGGTGGCTTCGAGCACGTACGGATACGACGCGGGGTCCTGAGCGGTCATGGATGAATCGGTTGAGGGATGGACGAGGCGGTCATTCATAGCGCAGCGCCTCCGCCGGACGGACCTTCGCGCCGCGCCAGCTCGGATACAGAGTCGCGAGCGCGGACAGCACGAATGCGATGATGCCGATGCGAGCGACGTCGGCCGGAACCAGCTCGGACGGCAACTCGCTGATGAAGTACACCGACGGCGGCAGGAACTGCACGCCGAGCAGATGCTCGATCATCGGCACCAGCCACGGGATGCTCCACGCGATCAGACAGCCGAGCGCGACGCCGGTCGCAGTGCCGATGAAACCGATCGTCACGCCCTGCACGACGAAGATCTTCATGATCGAGCCGGGCTGCGCGCCGAGCGTGCGCAGGATCGCGATATCGGCCTGTTTGTTGGTCACCGTCATCACCAGCGACGACACCAGATTGAACGCGGCCACCGCAATGATCAGCGTCAGGATGATGAACATCATGCGCTTCTCGATCTGCACCGCCGAGAACCAGGTCTTGTTCTGCTGGGTCCAGTCGCGAATGTACAGATCGCCCGACAGCGTGCGCGCGAGCTGACGCGCGACTTCCGGCGCGCGCTGCATATCGGTGAGCCTCAGCCGCACGCCGGTCGGCGCAGGCAGCCGGAACAGCGCCTGCGCGTCCTTGATGTTGATCAGCGCGAGCGTGCTGTCGTATTCGTAGTGGCCCGACTCGAAGATGCCGACCACCGTGAACTGCTTCAGGCGCGGCAGCATGCCGGCCGGTGTGATCGTGCCTTCGGGCGCGACGAGCGTGATCTTGTCGTTCAGCTGCACGCCGAGATTGGCCGCCAGATCGGCGCCGAGCACGATGCCGAAGTCGCCGGGCAGGAGGTCGGTCAGCTTGCCGCCCTTCATTTCCTTGCCGATATCGGACACTTCCGGCTCGAGCGTCGGCTCGATGCCGCGCAATGCGACGCCGCTCACCGCATCCTGGCGCGTGAGCAGCGCCTGCGCCTCGACGTAGGGCGCCGCGCCGATCACCTGCTGGTTCTGCCGCGCTTCCTTCGCAGTCAGTTGCCAGTCGGGCATCGAACCGGTCGGCGAAAAGATCTCGACGTGCGCGAGCACCGACAGCATGCGGTCGCGCACCTCTTTCTGAAAGCCGTTCATCACCGACAGCACCACGATCAGCGCCGCGACGCCAAGCGCGATGCCCGACATCGACACCAGCGCGATGAACGATATGAAGCCGTTACCGGTCGTGCGTTTACCGGCGCGTGTGTAGCGCCAGCCAATCTGCCATTCGTAGGGAAATTTCAAGCGAATCCTTTTGTGCGTTCTTCGACTGTGTGTCGGGAGCGGCAAACATCGAGCGTGTGCCGGGCGGCCCGAGCGTCGTGATCGTTGGGCTCGCGGCGGCGCCGATCGTTCCTCGCCCGGCCGGCCGCTGTGCGGCTGCGCCGGCGCATGGAGGCGTGGCGGCACGGTGCGCCACCGCTGCCGCGTCCAGCGATCAAGCGCGAAGTTTGCCACACAATGCCGCCCGCTCGCGCAAAGCTCATGCCTCGGTACGCGATCGATAAACCAGCCGTGCTTGGTCGAAATACTCGCACCGTTTGCCCTACAATGCGCAGCATCATGCCTGCCGACCGCCTCCATCTTCTGCTGCCTTTCGCGCTGCCCGCCGCGGCCGACGCCTCCACCGCGCTTCACGACATCCATAGTCCCGCCCTCGACACGCTGATCGCGCGCGCGACGCTGATCGAACGCGTGATCGGCGAGGATTTTCAGCGCACGCTGCCGCACGAGCGCTGGGTCGCGCGACAATTCGGCGCGCTGCCTGATGGCGCAGCGGGCGCCTCGGCCGCCGCCGACGAAGCCCCGCTCGCGCCCTACATGCTGCGCGCCGACGGCGGCGAACCCGGCAGCGCGACGTGGGCGTGCGTGCAGCCGGTGCACGTGCACATCGCGCACGACCACCTGGTGCTGATCGATCCCGCCTCGCTCGATCTATCGGATGAAGAAGCGGCCACGCTGCTCGCGCTCGCGCGTCCGCTGATCGAGGAACTCGGCGTGCGCGTCGAAGCGCCGAAGCCGACCCGCTGGTATCTGTCGAGCGACGCGTTCGGCACGCTCGCGGGCGCGTCGCCGTTGCGCGCGAGCGGCCGCAACATCGAGATCTGGCTGCCGCACGAAGCGCATTCCGGCGAGCGCTCGCGCGCATGGATGAAGCTGCAGAACGAAGTGCAGATGGCATGGTTCGAGCATCCGGTCAACGAAGCGCGCGAGGCACGCGGGCTGCCGGCCGTCAACTCGATCTGGTTTCACGCGCAAGGCGCCGCGCGGCCGGTGCGCAGTCCGTTCGCGCGGGTGCTGTCCGACGCCGCCGCGACGCGCGGCCTCGCGCTCAGCGCGGGGATCGCGCCAGGCGCGCCGCCGGCGTCGTACCGCGAACTGCCGGCGGCGCTGCGCGGTGCAACCGACGGCAGCGGCAGCGGCGCGACACTCGTCGAACTCGATCCCTTCTCCGCGCCCTACATCGAACAGGACTGGGCGCGCTGGAACCAGGCATTCGCCGCGCTGGAGAGCGACTGGTTCGAGCCGGCTCTCGCGGCGCTACAGGCGGGCGAACTCGCCGAGCTCGGCCTCACGCTGTGCGGCGACACCGGCTCGGTGACGTTGAGCGTCACGCGCGGCGACCTGCGCAAATTCTGGCGGCGGCGCGTGCTGGCCTCGCTTTTCATCGAATGATCCACGGCCCTTCCGCATGACCCGAATCGTTACGCGCCCCTGCTCCCCTGTCGACGCCGACGTGCTGACCCGCTGCGGCATGCATCCGGTGCTCGCGCGCCTGTACGCATCGCGCGGCGTGTGCCTGCCCGAAGAGGTCAAGACCGGCCTCGCGCGGCTCGTGCCGCCCGCCGACCTGAAGGGCTGCGACGCGGCCGCCGCGCTGCTCGCCGACGCGCTCCAGCAGCAGCGCCGCATGCTGGTCGTCGCCGACTACGACTGCGACGGCGCAACCGCCTGCGCGGTCGCGGTGCGCGGACTGCGCATGTTCGGCGCGCGCATCGACTATCTGGTGCCGAACCGCATGGAGCACGGCTACGGACTCACGCCGGACATCGTCGAGCTGGCGGCGCGCAGCGCGGCCGGCAAGCCCGATCTGCTGATCACCGTCGACAACGGCATCGCGAGCGTCGACGGCGTTGCCGCCGCGAACGCGCTCGGCATCGACGTGCTGGTCACCGACCACCATTTGCCCGGCGACGAATTGCCCGCCGCGCGCGCGATCGTCAATCCGAACCAGCCGGGCTGCACGTTCCCGAGCAAGTGCCTGGCCGGCGTCGGCGTGATGTTCTACGTGCTGCTCGCGCTGCGTGCCGAACTGCGCCGCCGCGGCGCGTTCGGCGACGCGCTGCCCGAGCCGCGCCTCGACGGTCTGCTCGATCTGGTCGCGCTCGGCACCGTCGCCGACGTCGTCAAGCTCGACGGCAACAACCGCGTGCTGGTCGCGCAAGGTCTGCAGCGCATCCGCAAGGGTCGCATGCAGCCGGGCATCGCCGCCCTCTTTCGCGCCGCCGCGCGCGATGCGCGCAACGCGTCCGGCTTCGATCTCGGCTTCGCGCTCGGACCGCGCCTGAACGCTGCGGGACGGCTGTCGGACATGTCGCTCGGTATCGAATGCCTGACCACCGACGACGTCGGCCGCGCGTGGGAGCTCGCGCAGCAGCTCGACACGATGAACCGCGAGCGCCGCGAAATCGAGGCCGGCATGCAGCAGCAGGCGCTCGACGACCTGTCGACGGTCGACCCAGACGGCGCGACCACCATCACGCTGTTCAATCCGGGCTGGCATCAAGGCGTGATCGGCATCGTCGCGGGACGGCTGAAGGAAAAATTCCACCGCCCGTCGTTCACGTTCGCGCCCGCCGACGATACCGGCGTGCTCGTCAAGGGCTCGGGCCGCTCGATCCCGGGCTTCCATCTGCGCGACGCGCTCGATCTGATCTCGAAGCGCGAACCGGACCTGATCGTTAAATTCGGCGGCCATGCGATGGCCGCGGGCCTGACGATCGCCGCCGCCGACGTGCCGCGCTTCACGGCCGCGTTCGAGGCGGTCGGCCGCGAATGGCTGTCCGCGGAGTCGCTCGCGCGCACCGTCGAAACCGACGGCGAGCTCGAAGATGCGTACTTCACGCCGCAATTCGTCGAGATGCTCGACGCGGCCGTGTGGGGCCAGGGCTTTCCGGCGCCGGTGTTCTCCGGCGAATTCGAGGTCGCCTCGCAGGCGCTCGTGAAAGACAAGCACCTGAAGCTGCAACTGCTGCGCGGCCGCCAGCGCTTCAACGCGATCTGGTTCAATCACACCGATACGCTGCCCGCGCGCACCACCGTCGCCTACCGGCTATCGAGCGACACGTGGAACGGCGTGTCGCGCGTGCAACTGATCGTCGAGCACGCGGTGAGCTGAAATCTTCCGCAAAATCAATCGCGAACACGCGCCGGATCGCCCGCGGGGCTCCGGCGCGGCGTGCCGATCGGCTATAATTTCTCCTTTTTACGAAGCTATAAAAGATCGACATGGAAGCGGAACGTCTCAACGCGATCGAAGCCTCTCTGGCCGACCTGCGCAAGCGCGCGGACGACCTACGGGGGTATCTTTGACTACGACGACAAAGCACTGCGTCTAATCGAAGTCAACCGGGAACTCGAAGACCCGGACGTCTGGAACGATGCGAAGCACGCCCAGGCACTCGGTAAAGAAAAAAAGCTGCTCGACGACACGGTCGGCAAGCTCACGTCGATCACCAACGACGTGAACGACGCGCAAGACCTGTTCGACATGGCGCGCGAAGAAGCCGACGACGAAACGCTGCTCGCCTGCGAAGCCGATGCACAGGCCATCGAAGCGCGCGTCGCCGACATGGAATTCCGCCGGATGTTCGCGAACCCGGCCGACCCCAACAACGCCTTTCTCGACATCCAGGCCGGCGCCGGCGGCACCGAAGCGTGCGACTGGGCGTCGATGCTGCTGCGCCAGTATCTGCGCTACTGCGAACGCAAGGGCTTCAAGACCGAAGTGCTCGAGCAGACCGAAGGCGACGTCGCCGGCATCAAGAACGCGACGATCAAAATCGAAGGCGAATACGCATACGGCTTCCTGCGTACCGAAACCGGCGTGCACCGCCTCGTGCGCAAGTCGCCGTTCGACTCGTCGGGCGGCCGGCATACGTCGTTCTCGTCGGTATTCGTGTACCCGGAAATCGACGACTCGATCGAAGTCGAAATCAACCCGGCCGATCTGCGCATCGACACCTACCGTGCTTCGGGCGCGGGCGGTCAGCACATCAACAAGACCGACTCGGCGGTGCGTATCACGCACATGCCGTCGGGCATCGTCGTGCAGTGCCAGAACGACCGCTCGCAGCACCGCAACCGCGCCGAAGCGATGGCGATGCTGAAATCGCGCCTGTACGAAGCGGAAATCCGCAAGCGTCAGGCCGAGCAGGACAAGCTCGAAGCGGGCAAGACCGATGTGGGTTGGGGCCATCAGATCCGCTCGTACGTGCTCGACAACAGCCGCATCAAGGATCTGCGCACCAACGTCGAAATCAGCAACACGAAGAGCGTGCTCGACGGCGATCTCGATCCGTTCATCAGCGCGAGCCTGAAACAAGGCGTCTAAGCGCGCACGGCGGCGCGGCCACGTCCAACGATCGGGACCGCGCTTGCCTCGTTTTCCAGTACCGCCTGAGGCTTTTACACTGACTGGCTTCCCGCTTCGCGGCGCACGCCGCGGCGGGCCACCGAATACCAAATCATCATGACTGAACCGACCCAGCCGACTGTCGTGCCCGAAGTGGACGACAACAAGATCATCGCCGAGCGCCGCGAAAAGCTGCGCGAGCTGCGCGAGCAAGGCGTCGCCTATCCGAACGATTTCCGTCCCACGCACCACGCCGAAGATCTGCAGTCGCAGTACGAGCACGCCGACAAGGAAGCACTCGAAGCGAATCCGCTCGAAGTCGCGATCGCCGGCCGCATGATGCTCAAACGCGTGATGGGCAAAGCAAGCTTCGCGACCGTGCGCGACGGCTCGGGTCAGATCCAGTTCTTCATCACGCCGGCCGACGTCGGTCAGGAAACCTACGACGCGTTCAAGAAGTGGGACATGGGCGACATCGTCGCCGCGCGCGGCGTGCTGTTCCGCACCAACAAGGGCGAGCTGTCGGTGCGCTGCACGGAGTTGCGTCTGCTGTCGAAGTCGCTGCGTCCGCTGCCGGATAAATTCCACGGTCTCGCCGACCAGGAAATGAAGTACCGCCAGCGCTACGTCGATCTGATCGTCACGCCGGAAACGCGCCGCACGTTCGTCGCGCGTACGAAGGCAATTTCGTCGATCCGCAAGTACATGGCCGACGCGAACTTCATGGAAGTCGAAACGCCGATGCTGCACCCGATTCCGGGCGGCGCGGCGGCCAAGCCGTTCTCGACGCACCACAACGCGCTCGACATGCAGATGTTCCTGCGCATCGCGCCGGAGCTGTATCTGAAGCGTCTGGTGGTGGGCGGCTTCGAGCGCGTGTTCGAGATCAATCGTAATTTCCGCAACGAGGGCGTGTCCGTGCGCCACAACCCGGAATTCACGATGATCGAGTTCTACGCGGCCTACACCGATTACAAGTGGCTGATGGACTTCACCGAGCAGCTGATTCGCCAGGCCGCGATCGATGCGCTCGGCACGGCCACCATCACCTATCAGGGCCGTGAGCTCGATCTGTCGAAGCCGTTCCATCGCCTCACGATCACGCAGGCGATCCAGAAATACGCGCCGCAATACACGAACGAGCAGCTCACCGACAGCACGTTCCTGCGCGCCGAACTGAAGAAGTTCGGCGTCGATGCCTCGCAGCCGCAGTTCCTGAACGCGGGCATTGGCTCGCTGCAACTGGCGCTGTTCGAGGAGACCGCCGAGTCGCAACTGTGGGAGCCGACCTACATCATCGACTATCCGATCGAGGTGTCGCCGCTCGCGCGTGCGTCGGACAAGGTGGAAGGCATCACCGAGCGCTTCGAGCTATTCATCACCGGCCGCGAAATCGCCAACGGCTTCTCCGAGTTGAACGATCCGGAAGATCAGGCCGCGCGCTTCAAGAAGCAGGTCGACCAGAAGGACGCCGGCGACGAGGAAGCGATGTTCTACGACGCGGACTACATCCGTGCGCTCGAATACGGCATGCCGCCGGCGGGCGGCTGCGGTATCGGCATCGACCGTCTGGTGATGATGCTGACCGATAGCCCGAGCATCCGCGACGTGATTCTGTTCCCGCATCTGCGTCGCGAAGATTGAGCGACGCTGAGCGCGAGTAGTCGCTGCGTTTCGCGTGCAATGTGATGGTTTTGACGAACGCCCGGTCGATACCGGGCGTTTTCTTTGTGCGCGCGTTTTCGCTTGGCGGGACCGATTTCTGCTAATGGACGTTTTGTAACCGGCGGTAAAAGCTGCTCCAGTGCGCGCAAGTCGCCGTGGTCGCAAGGGCCTGAAAAGCTTGCTGACACAAAGGCGCGCCGCGTAGAGGCCACCGGCCTTCGGCCAAGCCCGCCATCGAGGCGGTTACAAATAGAAACGCTGCCCGGATCGAATTGCCCGACACTGAATCTCACAAGGAGTCGGCTCTGTCAGAAACGGAGGCCCCACATGGACACCCCTACTCATCAACCCACGCAGCCACGTCGTCTTCATCCGTTGATCGCCGTCGCCGCCGGCGCGGTGCTCGTCGCGAGTCTCGTCGCCACCGCGGCAATCACCGGCGTGTTCCCAAAGGCGTCGGGCAACGGCGCACAAAACGATCAGACACAGGCAGCGCAGGTCAGCACGCAAGTGCCGGGCGTCGTCGATTCGGCCGCACCGGTCAATCCAACCGCGCAACAGCAGCAGGGGCAGGCTCAGCAAGCGGCGCAGCCCGCTCCAGCCGCGCTCCCCGCTCCGGCGCAGCAACAGCAATACGCGCAGCAGCAACAGGCGCAGGCCGCACCGCAGTCGCAGTACGCGCAACAACCCGGGCCGCAAGCAGCGCCCCAGTACGCGCAGCAGCCGGCGCCGCAAGCCGCTCATTGCTCGACTTGCGGTACCGTCGTCGCGATCTCGGCGGTTCGGCATGAAGGACATGGCACCGGTATTGGCGCGGTCGGCGGCGCGGTGGCCGGTGGCGTCGTCGGCAACCAGTTCGGGGCCGGCGGCGGGCGTACCGCGATGACGCTGCTCGGCGCGCTCGGTGGCGGGCTCGCCGGCAACTCGGTCGAAAAGCATCTGCGCAGCACGACGTCGTATTCGGTGCGCGTGCACATGGAAGACGGCAGGACGCGCTACTTCACCTATCACGAGGCGCCGCCGTTTCACGACGGCGAGCGCGTGCGCGTGCAGAACGGCGGCCTCGTCGCCGACTGATATCGGCTGCCTCACTCACGCGCTCCACTCTCGTCAACGCAGCCAAGAAAAAAGGCGATTCCATCGGAATCGCCTTTTCTTTGTAGTTCGATGAATCGGTTCGAACGCGCGTTCAATAATCCGCGTCTTCGATCCACGCCGCCTGAATCGCTTCGAGAATCTTTTCGCTGGAGCGGTTCGGATCGTCGTCGAAGCCTTCGAGCTCCATCACCCAGCGATGCAGGTCGGTGAAACGCACCTGCTGCGGATCGACATCCTGATGCTTATCGGTCAGAGCCATCGCGATTTCTTGCGTATCGGTCCACTTCATGGCGGCGCCCTCCTGTTAGTGGTTTTCCTTCGCGTGATTGATCGAGTAACGCGGAATTTCGACGACCAGATCCTGCTCGTCCGGCATGATCGCCTGGCACGACAGGCGCGAAGCCGGTTCGAGCCCCCATGCCTTGTCCAACAGATCGTCCTCGTCTTCCTCGGACGGCGTCAAGGCGGCGAAACCCTCACGCACGATCACGTGACAGGTCGTGCATGCGCACGACTTCTCGCACGCATGCTCGATTTCGATACCGTTATCGAGCAGGTTGTCGCAGATGCTCTTGCCAGGAACGGCGTCGATCACCGCGCCTTCCGGGCACAGTTCGACGTGAGGCAGCACAACGATTTGAGGCATACAGTTTCCGTTTGGGTCTGAGGCACAGCGGCTGCCAGCAATGCCGCGTGCAGGCTCCGTACCATTTTACTGGCGCCGCGCGGACTTTTTAAGTCCACGCGGCGCGCTCCGGTGATTGGTGCGACGTTCGCAGTTCGTTCGCCCGTTCAGATCTCGTCGAGCTTGCGCCCCGACAGCGCGCGGCGAATCCCCTTGTTCATGCGGCGCGCGGCGAACTCGTCGGTGCCTTCGGCGAGCGCCTTCGTCGCGGCTTCGATCGCGCCGACGTCTTCGCCCGACGCGACATTGCGCAGCGCGGCGAGCAGCGTGTCGAGTTCGGCGCGTTCGCTGTCGTCGAGCAGTTCGGCGTCGGCGGCGAGCGCCGCGTCGGTCGCTTCGACGAGACGCTGCGCTTCGACCTGCGCCTCGCGCAGAGCGCGCGCGCGCATATCGACTTCAGCGGTCGAAAAGCTGTCTTCCAGCATGCGCGCGATGTCGTCGTCGGCAAGGCCATACGAAGGCTTCACGACGACCGACGCCTCCACGCCCGACGCGAGTTCGCGCGCGAACACGGACAGCAGGCCGTCGGCGTCGACCTGATAGGTCACGCGAATGCGCGCGGCGCCCGCGGCCATCGGCGGAATGCCGCGCAGCTCGAAGCGCGCGAGCGACCGGCAATCGCTGACGAGCTCGCGCTCGCCTTGCACGACGTGAATCGCCATCGCGGTCTGGCCGTCCTTGAAGGTCGTGAAATCCTGCGCGCGCGCGACCGGAATCGTCGAGTTGCGCGGAATGATCTTCTCGGTGAGACCGCCCATCGTCTCGACGCCAAGTGACAGCGGAATCACGTCGAGCAGCAGCCACTCGTCGCCTTCCGCGCCGCGGTTGCCAGCGAGCAGATCGGCCTGGATTGCCGCGCCGAGCGCGACGACCTGATCCGGATCGAGATTGACGAGCGGCGGCTGGCCGAAGAACGCCTCGACCGCGCGGCGGATCACCGGCATGCGCGTCGCGCCGCCGACCAGCACGACGCCCTTGATGTCCTTCGTGGTGACCTTCGCGTCGCGCAGCGCCTTCTTCGTCGGACCCAGCGTGCGTTGCACCAGCTCGGCCGTGATGGTCTCGAAGGTGGCTTCGTCGATCGTCAGATCGAGCGCGGTGCCGTTGGCAAGCGTGAGCTTGAGGTCAGCCTTCGGCGCGCTCGACAACGCCTCCTTGGCCTCGCGCACGCTATCGAGCAGCAGGCGCACGTCGTGCGGTGCGAGCGTCTGCGGAGCGATGCCGGCCTGTTCGAGCACATGGCGGTACAGCGCATGATCGAAGTCGTCGCCGCCGAGCGCGGAATCGCCGCCCGCCGCCAGCACTTCGAACACGCCCTTGGTGAGCTTCAGGATCGACAGGTCGAAGGTACCGCCGCCGAGGTCGTAGACCGCGTACAGACCTTCGGCGCCGTTGTCGAGACCGTAGGCGATCGCGGCCGCGGTCGGTTCGTTCAGCAGCCGCAGCACGTTCAGCCCCGCGAGGCGCGCAGCGTCTTTCGTCGCCTGGCGCTGCGCTTCGTCGAAGTAAGCGGGCACCGTGATCACCGCGCCGACCAGTTCGTCGCCGAGCGTGTCTTCGGCGCGCTGGCGCAGCGTCGCGAGAATTTCAGCCGATACTTCCACCGGGCTCTTCACGCCGTCGACGGTGCGGATCTGCACCATGCCGGGTGCGTCGATGAAGTCGTACGGCGCGTTTTCGGCGCCTTCCACCTCGGCCTTGCCGCGGCCCATGAAGCGCTTGACCGACACGATCGTATTGCGCGGGTCGCTGGCGGCCTCGGCCTTCGCCCGGCGGCCGATGCGACGGCCGCCCTGTTCCAGGTAGCGCACCACCGACGGCAGCAGCACGTGCCCGTCTTCGTCGGGCAGCACATCGGGCACGCCGCTGCGCACGGCGGCGACGAGGGAGTTGGTGGTGCCGAGATCGATACCGACCGCCAGACGCCGCTGGTGAGGCGCCGGCGCCATGCCGGGTTCGGAGATTTGCAATAAGGCCATCTGGATCTTCTCGGGGACGTTGTGCCCCGTCCTGAATGTTCGCGTTGCTGGGGGTGATGCCACGGCTCGCGGCCGGGTTTTTGTTTGTCGCTTGCTACATCGCTGCCTGCTGGTGCTGCTTCGGCGTGGTGCTGCTTGCCTGCGCCGCGCTCTTTGCCCGCGTCGCACGAAACCGCGCTAGCCTTCGAGCCGCTCGATCTGCGCGTCGATTTCCGACGCGACGCGCTCGATGAACATCATCTGCCGCACCGCCTCGGCCGCCGCCTGGTTCGCACCGCTGTCGAGCGATGCGCCGAGCTTGTCCAAGCGCTGGCGTTCCTCGTCGCGCAACTCCGTGAGCAGCGCGTCGAGCGCGTCGACGTTCTTCGCCGCTGCCGCATCCTCGATGTTCTCGCGCCACTCCATTTGCTGCATCAGGAACGCGGGCTCCATCGCCGTGTTGTTCTCCGCGCCGACGTTGATGCCGCGCAGCGACAGCAGATAGGTCGCGCGCTTGAGCGGATCGCGCAGCGTCTGATACGCCTCGTTCGCGCGCGTCGCCCATTGCATCGCGATGCGCTTTTGCGCATCGCCGGCCGCCGCGAAGCGATCCGGATGCACCTGCGCCTGCACGGTGCGGTACGCATGATCGAGCGTGCTCGCGTCGAGCGCGAATTGCGCCGGCAGACCAAACAGATCGAAGTGGCTGTCGTTCAGCGATGCCATCGGATTAAAGTCCGTTGATGAAAACCTGGTGGGGAAACGTTGGGCCGTGTCAGGCGTGTGCGCTTCACGTGGGCGCGGATCAAACTAAAAAGGCGGCCCGCGCCGCCTTTGATCCGCCGCACGCGGAAAGTAACGAATCTAGACGCGGAACGACTCGCCGCAGCCGCATTCGTCTTTCACGTTCGGGTTGTTGAACTTGAAGCCTTCGTTCAGCCCTTCGCGCGCGAAGTCGAGCTCCGTGCCGTCGATATACGCGAGACTCTTCGGGTCGACGACGACCTTCACGCCGCCTGTCTCGAACACCTGATCTTCCGGCGCGAGTTCGTCCACGTACTCGAGCTTGTAGGCGAGGCCCGAGCAACCGGTGGTGCGCACGCCGACGCGCAACCCGATGCCTTTACCACGACGGGTCAGATACTTCTGGACGTGCTGTGCTGCCTTTTCGGTCAACGTAATTGCCATAACGTTTCTCAGTTGCCGGAGTGCGCGGCGCGTATTCGCGCCCCGCTCACCGGTTGCTTCGTTCTTACCTTGTTGCCGCTCAGGCGGCCTTGCCGTCTTCGGCAACCGCCGCTTCGCCGTGGCGCTGCTTGTAGTCGGCGACCGCTGCCTTGATCGCGTCTTCCGCGAGAATCGAGCAATGGATCTTCACCGGCGGCAGTGCCAGTTCTTCGGCGATCTGCGTGTTCTTGATCGACATGGCCTGGTCGAGCGTCTTGCCCTTCACCCATTCGGTGACGAGCGAGCTCGACGCGATGGCCGAGCCGCAGCCGTAGGTCTTGAACTTCGCGTCTTCGATAATGCCGTCCGCACCAACGCGGATCTGCAGCTTCATCACGTCGCCGCAGGCCGGCGCGCCGACCATGCCGGTACCGACCGTATCGTCGTCCTTGGCGAAGGAACCGACGTTGCGCGGGTTTTCGTAGTGGTCGAGGACCTTGTCGCTATAAGCCATGATTACACTCCTTGATTCGTTTCAACCTGCAATCCGATGAACGTTCGACGTCGATTTCGTTCCGCGGGCGCGTTAGTGCGCGGCCCACTGGATGGTCGACAGATCGATGCCGTCCTTGTGCATTTCCCACAGCGGCGACAAATCGCGCAGCTTGGAAATCTTCGTCTTCAGCAGGTTGATCACGTAGTCGATTTCCTGCTCGGTCGTGAAGCGTCCCACCGTGAAGCGGATCGAGCTGTGCGCCAGTTCGTCGTTGCGGCCAAGTGCGCGCAGCACGTACGACGGCTCCAGCGACGCCGACGTGCACGCCGAGCCCGACGACACCGCGACGTCCTTCACCGCCATGATCAGCGATTCGCCTTCGACGAAATTGAAGCTGATGTTCAGATTGTGCGGCACACGCTTTTCCATGTCGCCGTTCACATACACTTCCTCGATTTCCGACAAGCCTTTGAGCAAACGGTCACGCAGCATGCGGATGCGCTCGTTTTCGGTCGCCATCTCTTCACGCGCGATACGGAACGCTTCGCCCATGCCGACGATCTGGTGCGTGGCGAGCGTGCCCGAACGCATACCGCGCTCGTGGCCGCCGCCGTGCATCTGCGCCTCGATACGGATACGCGGCTTGCGACGCACGTACAGCGCGCCGATGCCCTTCGGGCCGTAGGTCTTGTGCGCCGAGAACGACATCAGGTCGACCTTCAGCTTCTGCAGATCGATCTGGATCTTGCCGGTGGCCTGCGCCGCGTCGACGTGGAAAATGATGCCCTTTTCTCGCGTGATCTCGCCGATCGCCTCGATGTCCTGGATCACGCCGATCTCGTTGTTGACCGACATTACCGACACCAGAATCGTGTCCGGGCGCAGCGCCGCCTTGAATGCGTCGAGGTCGATCAGACCGTCGTCCTTGACATCGAGATACGTAACTTCGAAGCCTTCGCGCTCGAGCTCCCGGGTCGTGTCGAGCACGGCCTTGTGCTCGGTCTTCACCGTGACGATGTGCTTGCCCTTGCTCTTGTAGAAGTGCGCGGCACCTTTCAGAGCGAGGTTGTCCGACTCCGTCGCACCCGAGGTCCAGATGATTTCGCGCGGATCGGCATTCACGAGTGCGGCGACTTGCTCGCGCGCTTCCTCGACCGCGCGCTCGGCCGTCCAGCCATAAGAGTGGCTTCGCGACGCGGGGTTGCCGAACTGCTCGCGCAGATACGGAATCATCTTGTCCACCACACGCGGATCGATCGGCGTCGTGGCGCTGTAGTCCATGTAGATGGGCAGATGGAGAGAGTCGTTGTTCATCAATTGCTCCGGGGACGTCATGTGCTCTGGCTTCTGGATTCGATATGGGGCTGCGGCGGAAGATTTCCTATTGCGCGCCGCGCTTCACGATCCGGCCATGTTGAAAACGGAATTGGGACCCTTGGGCGCCACGCGGACGGGTTCGACCGCCGGCGCGTCGCTGCGCCTGTCGCGCAGCACCGCCGGCGCGCCTTCGCGCGAACGCTGCTGGTCGACCAGATCCTTCAGCGAGACCGAATCGAGGTATTCGACCATTTTCTGGTTCAGCGTCGACCACAGCTCGTGCGTCATGCAGTGGCCATCGTGCTGCTTGGTCCCTTCGCACGTGCCCTTGCCGCCGCACTGGGTGGCGTCGAGCGGCTCGTCGACCGCGATGATGATGTCGGCCACCGTCACCTCTTCGGCACGGCGCGCGAGATTGTAGCCACCGCCGGGTCCGCGCACGGACTCGACGATTTCATGACGGCGCAGCTTGCCAAACAGCTGCTCGAGATACGACAGGGAGATGTGTTGGCGCTGGCTGATGCCCGCAAGCGTCACCGGGCCCTGCCCCTGGCGCAACGCCAGGTCGATCATCGCCGTGACGGCGAAACGGCCTTTCGTGGTGAGTCTCATATGATGTGGGAACCGCAATTCTCGACAAGTTTGGTCAAGTATAAATACATGACCGATTTAGTCAAGTATGGGCGGTAAATTTTGTGTCAGCTGCTTAATTGATTGCCCTACTTCGGCGCCAGGCCGCACGCGTGACGTTCGCGGCATGTCCGCGTTTGTCCGCACGCGTGCATCACCCGGGTTGTTCGCCCCGATACCTACGCGAGCAATTGCGGGCGCAGCGCGGCGATCAGCCCGCGGCAAGCTGCTTCGCACTGATCGAGCACCAACTCGAAGCCTTCCGCGCCACCGAAATACGGGTCGACGACCTCTCGCGCGCCGCTCCAGCGCCCATCCGACTCCGGCACGAACTCCATCAGCAGACGGATCTTGTCGCGCTGAGCGGGCGGGCAGATCTGACGCAACGCGGCGACGTTGCGGTCGTCCATGGCAATCAGCAGATCGAAGCGCTCGAAGTCCGCGACCGTGATCTGGCGGCCGCGCAGCGCGTCGAGCGTATAGCCGCGCTGGCGCGCCGCGTGTTGCGCGCGTTCGTCGGGCGGCGCGCCGATGTGCCAATCGCCAGTGCCGGCCGAATCGATCAGAATGCGGTCCGCGAGCTTCGCCTCGTCGACCAGATGACGCATCACGCCCTCCGCCGTCGGTGAACGGCAGATATTCCCGAGGCAAACGAAACAGATGGACACAGTTTTCATCAGGGATTCTTCGACGCTCCAGGCGCCGCGCGTGAGGTCGTCAGCCAGTCAGCGGACTGCGCCGCGATTATACAAACCTCGACGGATTCGCGCCGGGTGTGGTACAGCCGCGCACGCGCAGCGGGCTTCGTACCGCCACAGTTCGCCGTCCTGCTTACGATGCCTCGGCCAACGGGGTCGCCGCGGCGGCAGGCAACGGTTTGGCCGGCAGTGCCGACGCGGTGTCGATCATGCCGTACGACACGGCGCGTGCGAGTTCGGCGGTCAGATGGTTGGCGTCGAGCGGCATCTGCGAAGCGCGCGAAGAGGTATGGCCGTTGACGTGCTGATACGCGAGCACCGCGAGCGATACAACGATGGCAAGAGGCCAGTACACCGCTATTGTCTTTTTCATGATGTGTTTTCCAATTAGGGGCGCATGAGCTTTTGGCGCACTATGCCCAGCCGAAATCCTATAGGAATTCACAATCAGGAAAAACCCGCGCGCGCGGGATAGATCGTTGCTCGAAATGGAACAGTCAATTGAGAGCGCTGCGAGGAACGACTGGGCACCGCTGGCACGAAAAAGAAGAGCTTACAAACTCATACAAAACCGGCGCGACGGAAAGCGATAATGATGGTCTTATTCTTACATCGACATTTCTTTGCACTTGCAACTGGTCCTACAAAATGAAACGCATTGCACCTCTCGCTGGTCTCGTGGCCGCCGCGCTGGTCGGCGGCTGCGCGGTCTATCCGGACGGCACGCCGATGTATGGCAACGGCTACGGCGCCTATAGCGGCTATGACGGTTACGCGCCGGGCGCCGCGGTCGTGCCGCAAACCAATGTGTACCTCGGCTACAGCGATTACGGACCAGGACGCTACTACGGCCCGCCGCCGGGCCCGGGCTTTCGCGGTCATCCAGGCGACAACGACTGGCACCACGGCAATCACGGCGACGATCGGGGCAACAATGGTGGCGGTCCTGGACAGCCGCACGGCGGGCCACCGCCGCAGGGCGCAGCGGGCGGTCCGCACGGCCCCAGCGGCGCCAATGGCGGCCCGCGCCCCGGCGCAGGTGGCCCGCCGCCGTCCCAGCCGCAGCCACAGCCGCAAGCAGGCAACGGCGGTCGGGGCAACGACTGGGCGCGAAATCCGCCTGCCCGTCACCCGGGGCAACCGACGGAACATTGAGGACCGTCCGGCGCTGAGCTAGTCTCGCCCGCGCCCACGGTGATGGCAGCGTGAGCTCGCAGCCGTCAAACCACTCCCGCTGCCGCCGGCTCAGCCAAGATGGCTGCGCTGCGCGGCATACAACTCCCGGAACGTACGACCCACCGGCGCTGGCATGTCGCGCGTATCGGTCCAGCCCGCGCCCCCCAGCGGCAGCTTTGCAATCGACCGATTGCGCCCACCCAGGCGCTCCAGCACCCGCACGGCGAGTTTCGTGAAGAGCGCATAGGCATCGGGATGCAGCGCGAGCCAACCCCACAGCGCCAACCCGGCGCGCTCCTTCCAAGGCCGCAGGTGGCGCTCCATCTGCTTTTCGCGCAGCTTGCGCAACAGATCGGACAACGGGATACCGACCGGGCACACGCTATTGCATTCGCCGCACAACGTTGCTGCTTGCGGCAAATCGAGCGCCTTGTCGATGCCGACATAGCTCGGCGTCAGCACCGAGCCCATCGGCCCCGGATACACCCACCCATACGCATGGCCGCCGACCTTCTGATACACCGGGCAATGATTCATGCACGCGCCGCAGCGGATGCAGCGGAGCATCTCCTGAAAGTCTCCGCCGATCAGCCCAGTTCGGCCACCGTCGACGAGCACCACGTACATATGCTCGGGCCCGTCCTGATCTCCCGCGCCTCGCGGCCCGGTCAGCACCGAAAAATAGTTCGAGGTGGCCTGCCCGGTTGCCGAGCGCGGCAGCAGGCGCATCGCGGTCGCGAGATCCTCGAGCGTCGGCAGAACCTTTTCGATGCCGGTGACAGCGACGTGCACGCGCGGCATCACCGTGCACATGCCCTCGTTGCCCTCGTTGGTCACGACCACCACCGAGCCCGTTTCCGCGATGACGAAATTGCCGCCCGTCACGCCCATGTCCGCGCTCAGAAAGTGCGGCCGCAGCATCTCGCGCGCCTCGCGCGTCATGTCGGGAATCTCGGTGAGCCGCGGCCGACCGTGGGTCTTCGCGAACAGATCGGCGATCTCGTCCTTATCCTTGTGAACCACCGGCGCGATGATGTGGCTCGGCGGCTCGTTGTCGTTGATCTGCAGGATGTATTCGCCCAGATCTGTTTCGATCGACTGCACGCCCATCTGCCCGAGCACTTCGTTCAGGCGCATTTCCTCGGTGACCATCGACTTCGTCTTGATCACCTTCTTCACGTCGTGCCTGCGGGCGATGTCGCCGACGAGCCGTGCGGCCTCCTGCGTGGTCTCGGCGAACAGCACCGTCACGCCGCGCCTAGTCGCCTCGCGCTCGAAGGTTTCGAGCCACACGTCGAGATTCTCGAGCGCGCGATTGCGACGCTCCTTGAGCGCCGCGCGGGTCGCCGGAAAGTCGATCGCGGTGATCGCGCTCGCGCGCGCCGACACGAACTTCGTGGACAGCTTGGTCAGGTTCTGCTGCAGGCGCTGGTCGGCGAGTTTCTGACCGGCGCGAGCCTTGAACTGCATCGATTGGACTTGCATGGCGGCCCTGATGAAATCGGATTGAAACGCGCGGCGTATCCGCGCGCGACGCAATGCGTGAAAGACGAGAGACACGCGACGCGACCAATGGCCGGGTTCGCCGCGCGGGGCTTACACGTCGCCGGCCAGCACCTGCGCGATGTGCAGCACGCGCGTCGTGGAGTCGCCCTGACGGCGCAGCCGCCCTTCGATATTCAACATGCAGCCGAGGTCGCCGAGCACGACCGTACCGGCGCCGCTCGCCGCGATGTTGGCGCACTTTTCGTCGACGATCGCGGTCGAGATATCGCCGTACTTGACCGCGAACGTGCCGCCGAAGCCGCAGCAATGTTCGCAGTCCTTCATCTCGGTGACCGACACGCCGACCTGCGCGAGAAGTTCGCGCGGCTGCGCCTTGACGCCCAGTTCCCGCAAGCCCGAACATGAGTCGTGATAAGTCACCTGTCCTGGGAACTCGCCCGGTTGCAGCTGCACCTTTGCGACATTGACGAGGAAGTCCGTCAGTTCGAACACCTTGCCGCGCAGGCGGCCGAAACGGTTCATCAGTTCGGGATCGTCGCGGAACAGGTCACCGTAGTGCGCGCGGATCATGCCGCCGCACGAGCCCGACGGCACCACCAGGTAGTCGAACTGTTCGAACTCGCGCAGCGTTTTCTCGGCGAGTTCGCGCGCGAGCCGGCGGTCTCCCGAGTTGTAGGCGGGTTGCCCGCAACAGGTTTGCGCAGGCGGCACCACGACCTCGAAACCGGCGCCTTCGATCAGCTTGATGACCGAAAAACCGATCTCGGGACGCATCAGGTCGATCAGGCACGTGACGAACAATCCGACTCGCATGAGCCCTCCTTTCGGGGAAACGTCCCTGATTATCCGCTGTTTGCCGGTGCAATACCAACGGCCGGAAGGCATAGGAAGCACGCACCGTCGGATTGGAAGCGCGCCTCGAAGCGCGTTCGCTTTTTTCACAATACGAGATACAATCAGTTTTCGCTGTTTGATGCATCCACCGATTCTCATATGAGCGATACGAACCCGGATCCCAAAACCTCGATCCAGGTGATCGAACGCATGATGCGCCTGCTCGACGCACTGGCGGCACATAGCGACCCGGTCAGCCTGAAAGAACTGGCCCTCCGCACGGAGTTGCACCCCTCCACCGCGCACCGCATCCTGAACGATATGGTGATGTGCCGGCTGGTCGACCGTTCGGACCCCGGCACCTACCGTCTCGGCATGCGCCTGCTCGAACTCGGCAATCTCGTCAAGGCGCGCCTGTCCGTGCGCGACGCGGCGCTTACGCCGATGCGCGAGCTGCACCGTCAGACCGGGCAGACCGTGAACCTGTCGGTGCGTCAGGGCGACGAAATCGTGTATATCGAACGCGCGTATTCGGAGCGCTCTGGCATGCAGGTGGTGCGGGCGATCGGCGGGCGCGCGCCGCTCCATCTGACTTCGGTCGGCAAGCTGTTTCTCGCCGCCGACGAAGCCACCCGCGTGCGGGCCTATGCAACCCGCACCGGTCTGTCGGGCCACACGCAGAACAGCATCACCGATCTCGCGAAACTCGAGCGCGAGTTGTCGCACGTGCGCCAGCAGGCCTGCGCGCGCGACAACGAGGAACTGGAGTTGGGCGTGCGCTGCATCGCCGCCGGCATTTACGACGATACGGGCAAGCTGGTCGCGGGGCTGTCGCTGTCGGCGCCGGCCGATCGCTTGCAGGATTCGTGGCTCGGGCAGTTGAGCCAGACCGCGTTGATGATTTCGGAGTCGCTAGGGTACCGGCCGCAGGCGCAGCAGGATCATTCGCACGGCTCGCACAGTTCACACGGCCAGCATTCGTAGGCCGCACGCGCAGCGGCCGTTTGGCCGCAGTTGCACCCTTGCGCTCGCTCTCTTCGACGCCAATGAAAAAAGCCTCGCATCCGCGAGGCTTTTTCTTTGCGATAACCGCAGCCGGCAAATCGTTCCGGCTTCAGGTACCGGGACCGCCGGCATCCGCGCTCGTGATACGCGCCTGGTCGCCGCCGTTGTCGAGCCATGTACGCAGACGCGTCGCGTCCGCGAAACGCGAGTACTTGCCCGACGAATCGAGCAGCACCAGGATCATCGGCCGGCCGTGGATGGTCGCCTGCATCACGAGACACTCGCCCGCTTCGTTGATGAAGCCGGTCTTCTGCAGACCGATGTCCCACGTCGGGTTGCGCACCAGCGCGTTCGTGCTGTTATACGCGAGCGTGCGCTTGCCGGTGTACACCTCGTAGCTGTGATCGGTCGAGAACTTGCGGATCAACGGGTACTGATACGCCGCGTTGACCATCTTCACCAGATCGCGCGCGCTCGACACGTTCATGCTCGTCAGACCGGTCGGGTTCTCGAAGTGCGTGTCGTTCATGCCGAGTTGCCTGGCCTTCGCGTTCATCGCCGCCAGGAACGCCGGGCGGCCGCCCGGGTAGTAGCGCGACAACGCCGCCGCCGCGCGGTTTTCCGACGCCATCAGCGCGATGTGCAGCATGTCTTCTCGCGATAGCACCGAGCCCACCGCCAAACGCGAACCGGTGTTCTTCTCGTAGTCGCGGTCTTCGTCGGTGACTTCGATCTGGTCGGTCATCGGCTCTTTCGAATCGAGCACCACCATCGCGGTCATCAGCTTGCTGATCGACGCGATCGGCACCACGGCACGCGAGTTCTTGTCGAACAGCGTCTCGCCGCTGTTCTGGTCGACTACGTAGGCGACGCTCGAGCGCAGCATCAGCGCGTCCGGTGTCTCGTGCAAACCAAACGCCTGGCCGACGCTCGGTTGGCGCGGCTCGAAAGCGACGCGTCGCATCACCGAATGGTGTCGGCCGTTTGCCGCGAACGTCACACGCTTGCGTTTGACGTTGGCGCGCGGCGCATCTTCGTCGGCGGCAGCGGCTTTCACGGCCTCGCCCTTGCCGGCTTTCGCTGCCTCAGCCTTGCCGGCTTTCGCCGCACGGCTCGACACTTTTTCAGTGGCGGCCGCTTGCGCCGGCTTTTTGGCGGCTTTTGCGTGTTTGGAAGTTTTTGCGGATGCAGCAGACGTAGCCGCAAAAGTGCTGACAGGCGCAGCGAACGCCGCTGTGACGGCCAGCGAGACGGCCACCGACAGAGCGGTGCTGCGCGCCGCGCCGTGGAGCGCCTTTAGCGACGAAAACATGTCGGTTTTCATGGGTGTTCGATAGGGAGCGGCGAGAGGTTTCCGCAAGTGTAGTAAAGCAACGAAAAATTAGCAATTTGAAGCACTTATACGCGGTCCTTAAACCGGCTTGTCAGCTCCGATCGCGAAAACACAAATAAGTGCCGCGCCTCGATCGAAAAAAACGATCGTCGCCAGCAAGCCTCGCCATTGCTGCCGCCCAGCCCAACCGAGCAGATCCTTGCAGGATAACGGCAATTTTGAGACAACCTTGATCCGGGGAAATACTGTCAGAGCGCCGGCGCACACTACTGCGCCGCGCCATGCGGGCGTTGCGAGCGTGCGACAGACTTTTAAGTGTCTAACGAAAGTCGCTAACGCGCGTTCGACTGCCTTCGTTCTTTAACGTTCCTTGTCATCGGGTGGTTTACATCGAATCGATGATGATTGGTTTTTCAGGGACGAAGCGCTGCGATGCTACGCGTGCCGGGCCCGCAAAAAGGTTTTGACAGGGAAAATAACCTCCTGACTGCCTGTTGAGCGGGTCGTTTATCTCGCACCAGCAAGGTGCAAGGACCCAATCGTTCCGCGTCATATTAATGACATGCCTACTGTATAACCTGTTGTTTTATCGGCGCTTTCTTAACATTGTGCGACGCACAAAAAACGCTTGACATTCTTTGTGACCATCCTAAAATGGGAACCATTGCTGCGATGCACAATACATCGCAGTCCTGGCGGACGATCAATCGGCGTCTTGCCACCCACCCAATGCGGTCCGCACAGACCGGCCGCGATCCAGGAGCGTAAACCATGACTCTGCTGACCCCTGAGCAATTCGCCGCAGCCCAGAAAGCCAACTTCGAAACCCTGTTCGGCCTGACGACCAAAGCATTTGAAGGCGTCGAAAAGCTGGTTGAGCTGAACCTGCAAGTTGTGAAGTCCACGCTCGCCGAAAGCCAGGAAAATGCCCAACGCGCGCTGTCCGTGAAGGACGCGCAGGAACTGCTGGCACTGCAAGCAAGCCTTGCACAGCCGGTCGCTGAAAAGGCGCTGTCGTATGGCCGCCACGTGTACGAAATCGTTTCGGCAACGCAAGGTGAATTCACCCGCGTCGCGGAAGCACAATTCGAAGAGCAAAACCGCAAGGTTCAGGCGCTCGTCGAAAACGTCGCCAAGAACGCACCGGCTGGTTCGGAAACCGCTGTCGCCGTGATGAAGTCGGCTATCACCGCGGCCAACACCACGTACGAAACGGTCCACAAGGCAACCCGCCAGGCTGTCGAAATCGCCGAAAGCAACTTCAATGCAGCTGCAACGGCTGCTTCGAAGGCAGCTTCGCAAGCCGCTGCACAAGCATCGCGCGCTGCCGCCAAGAAGGCAGTCTAAGCTTCACGCATCAACACGCCAGGCTTTAAATACCTGGCGTCGTCGTCTTTCACGCCGGCCCAGCCTTCGCGCTGCGCCGGCGTTATCGCAAGCAACAGCGTCGTGCCGTTGCCGCTTATACGGTTTGATGGGCCGAACGCTCCGATACGTTGCAATGACGTATCGTTTGCCCGGCCGCCAAGCCGGGATTTTTTTGCCCGCCTACCGGGCGCCAGGAAAACAGAAACGGCGCGCTCCGACATGGAGCGCGCCGTTTTTCTTTGCGCCACAGCCTGACCCGCTTCGCCGGGCCCGCATGTCGCGATGCAGGCCCGGCGCACCGCCTTACTTCTTCTTGACGGGCGGCAGATCGGTACAGACGCCTTCATACAACTCGGCCGCCATGCCGATCGATTCGCCGAGCGTCGGATGCGGATGGATCGTCTTGCCGATATCCGTGGCGTCCGCGCCCATCTCGATCGCGAGACAGACCTCGCTGATCAGGTCGCCCGCGTTCAGACCGACGATACCGCCGCCGATCACGCGATGCGTCTCCTCATCGAACAGCAGCTTCGTGAAGCCTTCGTCGCGGCCGTTGGCGATCGCGCGGCCCGACGCGGCCCACGGAAACACCGCCTTGCCGAACTTGATGCCTTCGGCTTTCAGCTGGTCTTCCGTCTTGCCGGCCCATGCCACTTCCGGATCGGTGTAAGCCACCGACGGAATCTGCATCGCGTCGAAATACGCCTTCTCGCCATGCGCGGCTTCCGCCGCCACGTGGCCTTCGTGCACGGCCTTGTGCGCGAGCATCGGCTGACCGACGATATCGCCGATCGCGAAGATGTGCGGCACGTTCGTGCGCTGCTGCTTGTCGACTTCGATGAAGCCGCGATCGGTCACCGCGACCCCGGCCTTTTCCGCGCCGATCCGCTTGCCGTTCGGCGAGCGGCCCACGGCCACCAGCACGAGGTCATAGCGTTGCGGCTCGGCCGGCGCCTTCTCGCCCTCGAACGACACGTAAATACCGTCGTCCTTCGCTTCGGCCGCGACGGTCTTGGTCTTCAGCATCACGTTCGCGAAACGCTTGCTGTTGTACTTCTCCCAGACCTTGACCAGATCGCGGTCCGCGCCGGTCATCAGGCCTTCGAGCATTTCGACGACGTCGATCTGCGCGCCGAGCGTCGAGTACACGGTCGCCATTTCGAGACCGATGATGCCGCCGCCGATCACGAGCATGCGCTGCGGAATCTGGCGCAGTTCGAGCGCGCCGGTCGAATCGACGACCCGCGGGTCTTCCGGAATGAACGGCAGCTTCACCGCTTCCGAGCCCGCCGCGATGATCGCCTGCTTGAACTTGACGACCTTCTTGCCGCCCTCGGTCTGCACTTCCATGTGGTTCGGATCGACGAACGCGCCGGTGCCCGTCACCACTTCGACTTTGCGCATCTTGGCCATGCCCGCGAGACCGCCGGTCAGCTTCTTGACCACGCCGGATTTGAAATCGCGCAGCTTGTCGAGGTCGATCTGCGGCTTGCCGAACGTGATGCCGTGCGACGCGAGATCTGCCGCTTCGTCGATGACGAGCGCGGTGTGCAGCAGCGCCTTCGACGGGATACAGCCGACGTTCAGACACACGCCGCCGAGCGTCGGATAACGCTCGACCAGCACGGTCTTCATACCGAGATCGGCGGAGCGGAACGCGGCGGAATAGCCGCCGGGGCCCGAACCGAGCACGAGCATGTCGCACTCGATGTCCGCGCTGCCCGCATAGCTGCCGGCCTGCGGCGCCGGTGCGGCGGCCTTCGGCGCGGCAGGCGCCGGTGCGGGCGCCGCCTTTTCCGGTTCCTTCGCCGCGGGCGCGGCCGCAGCCGCGCCGCCCGCCGCTGCCTCTACGAGAGCGATCACCGTGCCCTGCGAAACCTTGTCGCCCGGCTTGATGCGCACTTCCTTGACGGTGCCGGCGGTATCGCTCGGCACTTCCATCGACGCCTTGTCGGATTCGAGCGTCAGCAGCGACTGCTCCTGCTCGATGACGTCACCCGGCTTGATGTTGACTTCGATGACGTCGACGTCCTTGAAGTCACCGATGTCCGGCACTTTTACTTCGACGAGACTCATGGTGTCCCCTTCTCTTATTGATCGATGATGAGCGGCGCGTTCGGCGCGCACGGCGCACGCGAACGCGCGGACGGCGCGACGCGGATCAGTTGGAACTATCCGCGCCCGCGCCGGCGGACCTCACCAGCCGGTCAAAGAATCACACGCCGGAAATCGGCAAGAATCGAACCGAGGTATGCGTTGAAGCGCGCGGCTTCCGCTCCGTCGATCACGCGATGGTCATACGACAGCGACAGCGGCATGGTCAGGCGCGGCTCGAACTGCTTGCCATCCCACACCGGCTTCATCGCGCTGCGCGACAGGCCGAGAATCGCGACTTCAGGCGCGTTGATGATCGGCGTGAAGTGCGTGCCGCCGATACCGCCCAGCGACGAGATCGAGAAGCAGCCACCTTGCATCTGGTCCGGCTTCAGCTTGCCTTCGCGCGCGGCCTTCGACAGGTCGGCCATTTCCTTCGCGATGTCGACGAGACCCTTCTTGTCCGCGTCGCGAATCACCGGAACGACGAGGCCGTTCGGCGTGTCCGCGGCAAAACCGATGTGGTAGTACTGCTTGAACACCAGGTTGTCGCCGTCGAGGCTCGCGTTGAAGGTCGGGAATTTCTTCAGGGCCGCCACGCAGGCCTTGATCACGAACGCGAGCATCGTGAACTTGACGCCCGCCTTTTCGTGTTCCTTGTTCAGCTTCACGCGCAGCGCTTCGAGCTCGGTGATGTCCGCTTCGTCGTTGTTCGTGACGTGTGGGATCATGACCCAGTTGCGATGCAGGTTCGCGCCCGAGATCTTCTTGATGCGCGACAGCGGCTTCGGATCGATCGGACCGAACTTCGTGAAGTCGACCTTCGGCCACGGCAGCAGATTCAGCTCGCCACCGCCGGCGGCCGGCGCGGCGGCTCCTGCCGGCGCTGCGCGCTGGCCGGTCATCACGCCCTTCACGAACGCGGTCACGTCGGCCTGCGTAATGCGGCCCTTCGGACCCGTGCCCTTCACCTGGCTCACGTCGACGCCGAGTTCGCGTGCGAACTTGCGCACCGACGGCGAAGCGTGGCTCGGATGACGCGTGCCGCCTTCGCCGGCCGGGATCAGGGGCGCCTGTGCAAGCGCGGACGGCGCGGCCGGTGCCGGGGTCGGCGTGGCCGGTGCGTCGGACGGCTTCTCGGTCGGCGCCTTCGCCGCCGGTGCCGGCGCGGGTGCCGGAGCAGCGCCGGCTTCCGCTTCGATCACGACGATGACCGAGCCTTCCGACACGGTATCGCCAACCTTGACCTTCACTTCCTTGACGACGCCGGCGGCCGAGCTCGGCACGTCCATCGTCGCCTTATCGGATTCGAGCGTGACGAGCGACTGTTCCTTCTCGACGCGATCGCCGACCTTCACCGCGATCTCGATCACGGGAACGTCTTTGTAGTCGCCGATATCCGGCACCTTGATTTCCTGCACGCCGCCGCCTGCCGCCGCGGGCGCGGGCGCCGCGGCCGGAGCTGCCGCCGGTGCCGGTGCCGCTGCAGGAGCCGCCGCCGGCGCGGGCGCCGCGGCTGCCGCGTTGGCGCCTTCCAGCACGACGATCAGCGTGCCTTCGGACACCGCATCGCCGACCTTGACCTTCACTTCCTTGACGACGCCGTCAGCCGAGCTCGGCACGTCCATCGTCGCCTTGTCGGATTCCAGCGTAACGAGCGATTGCTCTTTTTCGACGGTGTCACCCGCCTTTACCAGCACCTCGATCACAGGGACGTCCTTGTAATCGCCGATGTCCGGCACCTTGACTTCGATCGCTTGACTCATTGTTAGTGTCTCCTGGGCCGCGCACGCCGCCTGCCCCTCGCGACGAGGAGCAGGCGCGTGCATCGTGGCACACGGGTGATGCCTTAGACGGTCATCGGGTTGGGTTTGGCGGGATCAAGGTTGTACTTCTTGAGCGCCTCGGCGACCACCTTGCGTTCGATCGTGCCTTCGTCTGCCAGCGCGTTGAGCGCGGCGACCGTGACCCAGTAGCGATCGACTTCGAAGAAGTGACGCAGCTTCTCGCGCGTGTCCGAACGGCCGTAGCCGTCGGTGCCCAGCACGACGAACTTCTGCGGCACGAACGCGCGGATCTGCTCGGTCAGCGCACGCACGTAGTCGGTCGATGCGATGACCGGACCCGGCGCGTCCTTCAGCAGCTTCTCGACGTGCGACAGCTTCTTCTCTTCGGTCGGGTGCAGCAGGTTCCAGCGCTGCACTTCGTGACCTTCGCGCGCGAGCTCGGTGAAGCTCGGCACGCTCCACAGGTCGGCGTTGACGCCCCAGTCGTTCTTCAGCAGGTCGGCCGCGGCGATCACTTCGTTGAAGATCGTGCCCGCGCCCATCAGTTGTACATGCGGCGCCTTCTTGTCGGCAGCGGTCTTGCTGAACGAGTACATGCCCTTGATGATGTCCTCGGCCACGCTTTCCAGCCCCGCGCCCTGCGGGATTGCCGGGTGTTCGTAGTTCTCGTTCATCACCGTGATGTAGTAATACACATCTTCCTGCTCGGCGACCATGCGGCGCAGACCGTCCTGCACGATGACCGCGAGTTCGTAGCCGAACGTCGGGTCGTAGCTGATGCAGTTCGGCACCGAAGCCGCCCACAGCAGCGAGTGGCCGTCTTCGTGTTGCAGACCTTCGCCGTTCAGCGTCGTGCGACCGGCCGTGCCGCCCAGCAGGAAGCCGCGCGAGCGCATGTCGCCCGCGGCCCATGCGAGGTCGCCGATGCGCTGGAAGCCGAACATCGAGTAGAAGATGTAGAACGGGATCATGATCTCGCCGTGCGTCGAGTACGACGTCGCGGCTGCGATCCAGTCGGCCATGCCGCCGGCTTCGTTGATGCCTTCCTGCAGGATCTGACCGGTTTCCGACTCACGGTAGAACATCAGCTGGTCGGAATCTTCCGGCACGTACTTCTGGCCGTCCTGATTCCAGATGCCGATCTGACGGAACAGACCTTCCATACCGAACGTACGCGACTCGTCCGGCACGATCGGCACGACGCGCTTGCCGAGCGCCTTGTCCTTCAGCAGGATGTTCAGGATCCGCACGAACGCCATCGTCGTGGAGATCTCGCGGCCTTCGCCCGTGCCTTTCAGGAGCGGCTCGAAAGCCGACAGTTCCGGCACCGGCAGCGACTGGGCCTTCTGACGACGCGCCGGCAGATAACCGCCGAGGTCCATGCGCTTCTGGCGCATGTATTCGAGTTCCTTCGAGCCTTCCTCGAAGGTCAGGTACGGCACGTCGACGATCTGCTCGTCCGTGATCGGCAGACGGAACTGGTCGCGGAATTTCTTCAGCTGCTCCACCTGCATCTTCTTCTGCTGGTGGGTGATGTTCATCGCCTGGCCGGCTTCGCCCATGCCGTAGCCCTTGATCGTCTTCGCGAGGATGACGGTCGGCTGGCCCTTCGAATTGGTCGCTTCCGTGAACGCCGCGTAGATCTTGTGCGGATCATGGCCGCCGCGGTTCAGATTCCAGATGTCGTCGTCGGACCAGTCGGCGACCAGCGCCTTCAGTTCCGGCGTGTTGAAGAAGTGCTCGCGCACGAACGCGCCCGACTCCGACTTGTACGTCTGGTATTCGCCGTCGACGACTTCCATCATGCGGCGCATCAGCGCGCCCGACTTGTCGCGCGCGAAGAGGGCATCCCAGCGGCTGCCCCAGATGACCTTGATCACGTTCCAGCCGGCGCCGCGGAATTCGCTTTCGAGTTCCTGGATGATCTTGCCGTTGCCGCGCACAGGACCGTCGAGACGCTGCAGGTTGCAGTTGATCACGAACACGAGGTTGTCCAGCCGCTCGCGGCCGGCCATGCCGATCGCGCCGAGCGATTCCGGCTCGTCCGTTTCGCCGTCGCCGAGGAAGGCCCAGACCTTGCGGCCGTCGGTCTTCGCGATGCCGCGCGCCTGCAGGTACTTCATGAAGCGCGCCTGGTAGATCGCCATGATCGGGCCGAGGCCCATCGACACGGTCGGGAATTGCCAGAAGTCCGGCATCAGCCACGGGTGCGGATACGACGAGATGCCCTCGCCGCCGACTTCCTGGCGGAAGTTGTCGAGCTGATTGTCGGTCAGGCGACCGAGCAGGAACGCGCGCGAGTAGACGCCCGGCGACGAGTGGCCTTGCACGAACACGAGGTCACCACCGTGCTCGGCCGACGGTGCGTGCCAGAAGTGGTTGTAGCCGACGTCGTACAGCGTGGCGGCCGACGCGAACGACGCGATGTGGCCGCCGACGTTGGTTTCCTTGCCCGCGCGCAGCACCATGGCCATCGCGTTCCAGCGGGTGTACGAGCGGATGCGGTGTTCGATGTCCTGGTCGCCGGGGTTCTTGGCCTGGCGCGCGACCGGAATCGTGTTGATGTAAGGCGTGTTGGCGGAGAACGGCAGATGTTCGCCGTGCACCCGTGCAAATTCGATCTGCTTTTCGATCAGGTAGTGGGCACGGTCAGGGCCAACAGCAGAAATCACGCCATCCAGCGCTTCCAGCCATTCGCCGGTTTCCTGGGGATCGTCGTCTTTCTCGGCGGCGACATATTTCATGACTTCGTCGGGTACAGCGGACATGCTCGTCTCCTGGGTATGGGGAACGCACTTTGAACAGATCACGCGGACGCAGGATAGGCCGCGGCAGCACCGGCTGATTGTAATAA
The DNA here is from genome assembly GCF_050436725.1 of Paraburkholderia sp. JPY465. NCBI lineage: Bacteria > Pseudomonadati > Pseudomonadota > Betaproteobacteria > Burkholderiales > Burkholderiaceae > Paraburkholderia > Paraburkholderia sp. JPY465. The sequence continues at coordinate 924,194 of NZ_JBNDMT010000003.1, read as the reverse complement.
GGGTCCCGACGTCAACGCAATCAAATTTTCAAATTACGAGATCAATTCTCACAATGCGGAAAATTGCTGCAACGCAACCTGGTTTGACTGCCGTTAGACCGATCCGTCGGCTAGTTTGCGCCGATTAACTGCACTTTCCGCGCTTTTTTGCGTCATTTGTCGGGGACGTGCTGAGCTACAATGCCACGCATGTTGACCGAACGGCTTTTCTCTCGCTCGGCGCGCACCGCGGGTTCGCCGGCGGATTCGTCGCCGTCCCCGCGCTGGCACCACGGACCCTGGTGGTCCAATTCCTATTTGCTGACGCCGCTGCTGTCGATCCTGGTATTCCTGGTCGTCATGAGCCTGATTCTCTGGAGTCTGAACCGGCGCGAACAGCAGCAGCAGGAAGACACGCTGTACCGCAACGTCGCGTGGGCGCAGCAGCAGATCCGGCTGTCGATGACAGGCGCGCAGGAACAGATTCAGGCGCTCGCGCGCGACCTCGCCGCCGGCCATGCTGACGAGCATTCGTTCCAGGTGAACACCACGGACATCATGCAGGGGCATCCCGAGATCCTCTACATGAACTGGTACACCGCTCAGCAGCAGCCGCGCTGGCCCAATGCCGCGCCGCCGGTGCTAGGCCAGCGGCTCGCGCGGCCCAACGACGCACAAATGGACGAAGCGGTCAAAGCCGGTTTCGCCGAGGCGCGCAACACGCGCCGCCAGGTGTACTCGCCGCTTATCTACGACGACCTCGGCAACGGCTTCATCACGTTGCAAACGCCGATCTTCCGCGACCGCGATTTCCTCGGCACGATCGCCGCGGTGTTCTCGGTGGAAGGCATTCTGAAGCGCGACATCCCGCCCGAGCTGTCGGCCAAATACAAGATCTCGATCATCGACGTGAACAACCGCGAGTTGACCACCACGTCGACCCGCCCGCGCCTGCCGCGCGACATGTTCTACGACCTGCCGCTCGACCCGCCGGGCCAGGGCATCTCGGTGCGCGTATACGCGTTCCCGCAGATCACCAACTTCACGAACAACACGCTGGTGTGGCTGGTCGCCGGCCTCTCCTGCTTCGTGCTGTGGAGCCTGTGGAGTCTGTGGAAGCACACCCGGCAGCGCTTCGAGGCGCAGCAGGCGCTGTACGCGGAAGCGTTTTTCCGCCGCGCAATGGAAAACTCGGTGCTGATCGGCATGCGCGTGCTCGACATGCACGGCCGCATCACGCACGTGAACCCGGCGTTCTGCCGCATGACCGGCTGGGACGAAAGCGACCTCGTCGGCAAGAGCGCGCCGTTCGCGTACTGGCCGCGCGACGCGTACCCGGAGATGCAGCGCCAGCTCGACATGACGCTGCGCGGCAAGGCGCCCTCGTCCGGCTTCGAGCTGCGCGTGCGGCGCAAGGACGGTTCGACGTTCCACGCACGGCTCTACGTGTCGCCGCTGATCGACAGCTCGGGCCGCCAGACTGGCTGGATGTCGTCGATGACCGACATCACCGAGCCGAAGCGCGCGCGCGAAGAACTCGCCGCCGCCCATGAGCGCTTCACGACCGTGCTCGAAAGCCTCGATGCGGCGGTGTCGGTGCTCGCCGCCGACGAAGCCGAACTGCTGTTCGCGAACCGCTACTACCGGCATCTGTTCGGCATCCGCCCGGACGGTCACCTCGAACTCGCGGGCGGCGGCTTCGACAGCTCGCAGGCGTCGTCCGATTCGATCGACATGGTCGACACCTTCGTCGGCCTGCCCGCCGCGGCGCTGACCGAAAGCACCGCCGACGCGCAGGAAATCTACATCCCCGGCATCCAGAAGTGGTTCGAGGTGCGGCGCCAGTACATCCAGTGGGTCGACGGCCATCTCGCGCAGATGCAGATCGCAACCGACATCACGACCCGCAAGCGCGCCCAGGAGCTGGCGCGCCAGCAGGACGAGAAGCTGCAGTTCACGAGCCGCCTGATGACGATGGGCGAAATGGCCTCGTCGCTCGCGCACGAATTGAACCAGCCGCTCGCCGCGATCAACAACTATTGCTCCGGGACCGTCGCACTGGTTAAATCCGGTCGGACGACGCCCGACAATCTGCTGCCGGTGCTCGAAAAGACCGCACAGCAGGCGGTGCGCGCCGGCATGATCATCAAGCGTATCCGCGAGTTCGTGAAGCGCAGCGAGCCGAAGCGTCAGGCCACGCGGGTCGCGGATATCGTCGCCGACGCGGTGGGTCTCGCCGAAATCGAGGCAAGAAAGCGGCGGATTCGCATCGTCACCGATCTGCGCTCGCGGCTGCCGGTGATCTACGTCGATCCGGTGCTGATCGAGCAGGTCCTGGTGAACCTGCTGAAGAACGGCGTCGAGGCGATGGCCGAAGCGCGCCCGAACGCGGTCGACCCAGTGATCCGCGTAGTCGTGCGGCTGGAGAGCGGCTTCGTTTGCATCAGCGTCGTCGATCAGGGGCCGGGCGTCGACGAAACGACCGCCGAGCGTCTGTTCGAACCGTTTTACAGCACCAAGTCCGATGGCATGGGCATGGGGCTGAACATTTGCCGTTCGATTATCGAATCGCATCGCGGGCGTCTGTGGGTGGTCAACAATGTCGAGTCCGACGGCCACATCACGGGTGCCACGTTCCATTGCAGTCTGCCTATTGGGGAGCCTGACGGCCCGAGCAACGGCGGGTCCGAGGCGCCGACACCACAAACCGTTACGGGAGAGCTATGAACAGCCCAGTCACCACCCAGGAAACCGTCTTTGTCGTCGACGACGACGAGGCCGTGCGAGATTCGCTGCGCTGGCTGCTGGAGGCGAACGGCTACCGCGTTCAATGCTTCCTGAGCGCAGAACAGTTCCTCGACGCATGGCAGCCGCATCAGCATCCGGGCCAGATCGCGTGCCTGATCCTCGACGTGCGGATGTCCGGCATGAGCGGGCTCGAGTTGCAGGAACGCCTGATCGCCGACAACGCTTCGCTGCCGATCATCTTCGTGACGGGCCACGGCGACGTGCCGATGGCCGTGTCGACGATGAAGAAAGGCGCGATGGACTTCATCGAAAAGCCGTTCGACGAAGCCGAACTGCGCAAGCTCGTCGAGCGCATGCTCGACAAGGCGCGCAGTGAAAGCACCAGCGTCCAGCAGCAGCGTGCCGCGGCCGAGCGCCTCGGCAAGCTGACCGCGCGTGAGCATCAGGTGCTCGAGCGGATCATCGCGGGCCGCCTGAACAAGCAGATCGCCGACGACCTCGGCATCAGCATCAAGACGGTCGAAGCGCATCGCGCGAACATCATGGAAAAGCTGAACGTCAACACGGTCGCCGATCTGCTGCGACTCGCGCTGTCGAACAAGCCGCAAACGGCGCAGTAACGTCGCGCAGTAACGTCGGTATGGGCGGCCCTTCGCTCGGAGGGCCGTCTCTAAGTGACCGCCATGCGGCGGTTGCGTCGCCGGTTCGCGACGGCGTGAGCGTCGCTGAGTCCGGCGTGCGCGTGGCGTTCGAGCGGCCTGCCCCGCCGCCCGCGTTGCGCTTTCTTGCCGTCACACGTCCCGCCCCACTCCTCCCGTGCGCTTCCACGCGCCGCGAATCCCCTGCGGAAGCACGCCCGTCGCGCCGGTATAATGTCGGACTTTGCAGCGGCGCCTTGCCCGAACCGGCAACGCGCCTGTCGCGGGCTACCCGGCTTCGTCGAGCAGCCGAAGCACGCCGTCGCGCGCGCCCTCCGCGCGAGCGCTTCGCCCCGCCAGCCCAAACCGCCTGCCCCGAATCGATTCCCGATCTCCAACCTCGACTCAACGTTCGACCGACCATGACTGCCAAACTGATCGACGGCCTCGCCCTCTCCAAGACCCTGCGCGCCGACGTCGCGGCGCGCGCCGCAGCCCTGACCGCCCGCGGCCATCAGCCGGGCCTCGCCGTGATTCTGGTCGGCGACAATCCGGCCAGCGAAGTGTATGTGCGCAACAAGGTGAAAGCCTGCCACGACAACGGCCTCGGCTCGTCGTTCGACCGCTATCCGGCCGACCTGCCCGAAGCCGAGCTGCTCGCGCGCATCGACGAGCTGAACCGCGATCCGGCCATCCACGGCATCCTCGTGCAGCTGCCGCTGCCGAAGCACATCGACAGCCACAAGGTGATCGAGGCGATCGCGCCCGAGAAAGATGTCGACGGTTTCCACGTCGCCAATGCGGGCGCGTTGCTGACCGGCCAGCCGCTATTCCGTCCGTGCACGCCGTACGGCGTGATGAAAATGTTCGAGGCCTACGGCATCGAGCTGAAGGGCGCCAACGCGGTGGTGATCGGCCGCTCGAACATTGTCGGCAAGCCGATGGCGCTGCTGCTGCTCGAAGCGGGCGCGACCGTCACGATCTGCCACAGCAAGACGCGCGATCTGGCCGCGCACACCCGCAACGCCGATGTCGTGGTCGCCGCGACCGGTCTGCGTAACATCCTGACCGCGGACATGGTGAAGCCGGGCGCGACCGTGATCGACGTCGGCATGAATCGCGACGACGCCGGCAAGCTGTGCGGCGACGTCGACTTCGCGGGCGTCAAGGAAGTGGCCGGCCATATCACGCCGGTGCCGGGCGGCGTCGGCCCAATGACGATCACGATGCTGCTCGTCAACACGATCGAAGCAGCCGAGCGCGAGGCGAACGCGGCCAAGGCGTAATCGCCGCGCGGTCAGTGCGAGGCGGAGTGAGGCGACTCATCCGTCTCGTGCACCGGGTCGTCTCCCGCCCTCCTCTCTCGCAGAACCACCCCATCATCACCGCGCCGCCGGACCCCGCGGCCCACGCCCCGCCCCAACGCGCGCCAGCGCACCGCAACATCTGTTAATTTGTCAGCCGATGGATTGGAATCGGCGCTTCCCGCCCCAATACTGTCGTTAGCCGGTGCCGCCGCGCGCCGATCGTCGAGCGACACGCCACCAGACGACTCGCACGAACGCCGCCGCACCGCCCACTTCACCCGCGTCAGACAGGAAGCCCTATGTCCACTACCGCCACGCCTCAAGACAACCCGCTCCTCGATTTTTCCGATCTGCCGCGCTTTGGCTCCATCCGACCCGAGCACGTGACGCCCGCCCTCGACGTGCTGCTCGCCGACGCGGCGGCCGCCGTCGAGCGTGCCGCGCTGCCGGTCACGCCCGCGTCGTGGGCCGACGTCGTCGAACCGGTCGAGCGCGCCACCGAGCCGCTGTCGCGCGCGTGGAGCGTGATCGGCCATCTGAATGCCGTTGCCGATACGCCCGAGCTGCGTGCCGTGTACGGGGAGAACCTGCCGCGCGTGACCGAATTCTGGTCGAGCGTCGGCCAGAATCTCGCGCTCTACGAGAAGTACAAGGCACTGAACGCGAGCGACGAGTTTGCGTCGCTGAACGGCGAACGCAAGAAGATCCTCAGCAACGCGCTGCGTGACTTCCGCCTGTCCGGCGCCGAGTTGCCGGAAGACCAGAAGCCGCGTTTCGCCGAATTGCAGGAGCGCCAGGCGGCGCTGTCGAAGGCGTTTTCGGATCACGTGCTCGATGCGACCAACGCGTATGCGTACATCGTCGATGCGGGCAACGAGGCGCAACTGGCGGGCCTTCCCGAAGACGTGATCGAAGCCGCGAAGGAAGCCGCCGGGCGCGACGGCAAGACCGGCTACAAGTTCACGCTGCACTTCCCTTCGTATTTCCCGGTCATGCAGTACTCGGAAAACCGTCCGATGCGCGAAGCGATGTATCGCGCGTACGTGACGCGCGCGTCCGAGCTCGGCGCACAGTACGGCAACGGCAAGAGCGAGTGGGACAACACCCAGGTGCTCGCGGACGAACTGAAGCTGCGCGCCGAAGAAGCGCAGATGCTCGGCTACGGCAACTTCGCCGAAGTGTCGCTCGCGCCGAAGATGGCCGAATCGCCGGCTCAGGTGATGGCCTTCCTCGAAGACCTTGCGACGCGCGCGCGTCCGCATGCGGAGCAGGACTGGAAGGAGCTGCGCGAATTCGCCGCGAGCGAACTCGGCATGACCGATCTGCAGCCGTGGGACATGACGTTCGCCGCCGAGCGTCTGCGCCAGAAGCGCTATTCGTTCTCGGAAAACGAAGTGAAGCAGTACTTCCCCGAAGACGCGGTGTTCAAAGGTCTGTTCAAGGTCACCGAGACGCTGTTCGGCGTGCGCATCCGCCGCGACGATGCAGCCGTCTGGCATCCGGACGTGCGCTTTTTCCGCGTCGAGAATCAGGACGGCGGCCTCGTCGCGCAGTTCTATCTCGACCTGTATGCACGCGAAGGCAAGCGCGGCGGCGCCTGGATGGACGACGCGCGCGGCCGTCACAAGCTCGCGCACGGCGCGGTGCAAACGCCGGTCGCGTATCTGACGTGTAATTTCTCGGCGCCGGTCGGCAGCAAGCCCGCCTGCTTCACGCACGACGAAGTGATCACGCTGTTCCACGAGTTCGGCCACGGCTTGCATCACATGCTTACGCGCGTCGATGAGCTCGGCGTGTCGGGCATCAACGGCGTCGAATGGGATGCGGTCGAACTGCCGTCGCAGTTCATGGAGAACTTCTGCTGGGAATGGGACGTGCTGTCCGACATGACCTCGCACGTCGATACCGGAAAGCCGCTGCCGCGCGAGCTGTTCGACAAGATGCTCGCCGCGAAGAACTTCCAGAGCGGTCTCGGCACGTTGCGGCAGATCGTGTTCTCGATGTTCGACATGCAACTGCATACGGGCTTCGACGCGAACGGTGCGAAGAGCGCCAATGAACTCGCGCGCGAAATCAACGAACGCTTCCACGTCGTGCCGCAAGCGCCGTTCTCGCGCTGGCCGAATACGTTCAGCCATATTTTCGCGGGCGGTTACGCGGCCGGCTACTACAGCTACAAGTGGGCGGAAGTGCTGTCGGCCGATGCGTACGCGGCGTTCGAGGAAGCCGCGCAAGCCGCGGGCAGCGTGCTCGATCAGTCGACCGGCATGCGCTATCGTCGCGAGATTCTGGAAGTGGGCGGCAGCCGTCCGGCGATGGAATCGTTCAAGGCGTTCCGCGGCCGCGAGCCGAATATCGATGCGCTGCTGCGGCATAACGGCATGGCGCCGGGTGCCGCACACTGAGCGATTCGAGCGTCGCGATGCCAATAGAAAAGCCGGCGGTCTGCGCGAGCAGGCCGCCGGTTTTTTCATTCATGCGCGAGACAGCGCGCTACGCGCGATAGAGCTTGAAATCGACCTGCTCGGGCCGCCCTTCGATCGATAGCGACGCGCGCGCGGCCGGCGCGCGGCTCACCACCCTGCCCCGGCTCACCACCGCGAGCCGCGCGGCGCGCAGACGGATCGCCTCGATCTCGTCGCGCGCATCGAGCACGACGAGATTGGCCGCGCAACCGGGCGCGATGCCGTAGTCTTCCAGACCGAGAATGCGCGCCGCGTTCACGGTCACCGCGTCGAAACAGGCGCGCATGCCGTCGACGCTGGTCATCTGCGCGACATGCAGGCCCATCTGCGCGACTTCCAGCATGTCGGCCGAGCCCAGGCTGTACCACGGGTCCATCACGCAGTCGTGACCGAATGCGACCGTGATGCCCGCGGCCAGCATCTCCGGCACCCGCGTCATGCCGCGCCGTTTCGGGTAGGTGTCGCTGCGGCCTTGCAGCGTGATGTTGATCAGCGGATTGGCGATCGCCGCGACGCCCGACTCGCGCATCAGCGGCAACAGCTTGCTCACGTAGTAGTTGTCCATCGAATGCATCGACGTCAGGTGCGAACCGGTGACGCGTCCGTGCAGGCCGAGCCGATGCGTTTCGGCCGCGAGCGTTTCGATGTGACGCGACAGCGGATCGTCCGATTCGTCGCAATGCATGTCGACGCGCAGACCCTGCCCAGCCGCGTACTCGCACAGCATGCGCACCGACTGCGCGCCGTCGGCCATCGTGCGCTCGAAATGCGGAATGCCGCCGACCACGTCGACGCCCATGCCGATCGCGCGCTTAAGGTTGTCGAACGCGCCGGCGCTGCGCAGCAGACCGTCCTGCGGAAACGCGACCAGCTGCAGATCGAGATACGGCGCGACGCGGCGCTTCACTTCGAGCAACGCTTCGACCGCGAGCAGACGCGGATCGCACACGTCGACGTGGCTGCGGATCGCGAGCAGGCCGCGCGCGACGGCCCAATCGCAATACTGCATCGCGCGTTCGATCAACGCTTGCTGCGTGAGCTCGGGCTTCAACTCGCCCCATAGCGCGATGCCTTCGAGCAGCGTGCCCGACGCATTCACGCGCGGCAAACCGTACGACAGCGTCGCGTCCATATGGAAATGCGGATCGACGAACGGCGGCGTGACGAGCGAACCGGCCGCGTCGATTTCGTCGCGCGCGCTCGCGGCCAGGTTCGGCTCGAGCGCGACGATGCGACCCGCGGCAATGCCGATGTCGACTGGGGACGGCTGCTGCGTGAACTGCTGGGCGGCACTGCGCGGCAGCGTCGCGCGGCGGATGATCAGATCCATGTTCGCTCCGGTTGATCGCGTTTGGACTCGCTACGATTCTATCGACGCCAGAATAATGCGCGCGCCGATGCGTACCGGCGTACAGGCCGCAATCCGTACCGGCTCGATGCGATGCGACGCGCCTATACTCGCCGTTTCGGCCATGCATTGACGGAGCGTACAGATGAAAACGATCGGCGTGATCGGCGGAATGAGCTGGGAGTCGTCAAGCGAGTATTACCGGCTGCTGAATCGCCATGCGAAGGCGCGGCTCGGCGGCCATCACAACGCACGCAGTCTGCTGCTGACCGTCGATTTCGCGTCGATCGAGGCGAACCAGCGCGCCGGCGACTGGCACGCGCTCGGCGAACAGATGGCCGGCGCCGCGCGCCAGCTCGAACGCGGCGGCGCCGATCTCGTGATTCTTGCGACGAACACGATGCATCGCGTGTACGAATCGATCGAGCAGGCCATCACGGTGCCGTTCCTGCACATCGCCGATCCGACCGGCGCGGCGTTGCGCGCGGCGGGCGTCGAGCGCGTTGGTCTGCTCGGCACGCGCTACACGATGGAGCAGACGTTCTACACGGGCCGGCTGCGCGAGCGCTATGGACTCGACACGCTCGTGCCTGATGACGACGAACGCGCGGACGTGCACCGCATCATTTACGACGAGCTATGCCACGGTAATGTGGACGACGCGTCGCGCGAGGTCTATCAACGCGTGATCGAACATCTGGCCGCGCGTGGCGCGCAGGCGGTGATACTCGGGTGCACTGAAATCACGCTGCTGATCAAGCCGGAAGATTCGGTGCTGCCTGTGTTCGATACCACCGCGTTACATGCGCAGGCCGCGGTGGAGTGGGCGATCGGGGCGTGATGATGGGTTAGAGGCTTCGATCGAGCGCGAATCATGTTGCGCCAGTTCACGCGCGCGCAGCATATGCAGCGAGCGGCACAAAGCAAAATGAAGCGCTGAAAGTCAAAAAGCCCGCATGGCTTGCGCGATGCGGGCTTTCAACAAAGCTTGGTTGCGGGGGTAGGATTTGAACCTACGACCTTCGGGTTATGAGCCCGACGAGCTGCCAGACTGCTCCACCCCGCGTCAGAGAAAAAAGATTATATAAGCTTGCTAGCAAAACGTCAAACTTAAGCGCGGAACATTTCTCGAACGACGTCGTCGCCATGAAACCCGAGCCTCGATGAACACACATGAGCTTGCGCCGTAAGCGCAAGACACGCGAGCCAGCCTCGCATTCCACGCGAGACGCGACGCACCCAGCAAGTAGAATGTCGCCGACTTTGACCGGCGAGGCCCCCGCTATAATCGCCTTGCTCTCATCACGCACGCATCGGATATTTTCGTGAAAATCGCCACCTGGAACGTCAACTCCCTCAAAGTCCGCCAGCAGCACGTCATCGACTGGCTCGCGAGCAGCGGCACCGACGTGCTGTGCCTGCAGGAACTGAAGCTCCCCGACGAAAAGTTTCCGCGCGCCGAACTCGAGGCGGTCGGCTATCGAAGCTGGTACGCGGGTCAGAAAACCTATAACGGTGTCGGCATTCTGGTGCGCGAAGGATTGAACGTCGACGAAACCAGCATCGTGCGCAACATCCCCGGTTTCGAGGATCCGCAGCAGCGCGTGATCGCGGCGACCATCGACGGCGTGCGCATCATCTCCGCGTACTTCCCCAACGGTCAGGCACCCGGCACCGACAAGTTCGCATACAAGCTGCGCTGGCTCGACGCGCTGCACGACTGGCTGGCAGCCGAGATGACACTGCATCCGAAGCTCGCGCTGCTCGGCGACTACAACATCGCACCCGAAGATCGCGATGTGCACGACCCCAAGGCATGGGAAGGTCAGAATCTGGTGTCACCCGAAGAGCGCGCGGCGTTCGTGCGGCTGATCGGCCTCGGTCTGCTCGACGCGTTCCGCCAGTTCGAGCAGCAGGAAAAGATCTATTCGTGGTGGGACTACCGGATGATGGCGTTCCGTCGCAACGCGGGGCTGCGCATCGATCACATCCTGCTGTCGAAGGCGCTGTCCGACATCTGCAAGGCGTGCGACATCGACAAGGTGCCGCGCAAATGGGATCAGCCGTCGGATCACGCGCCGGTGTTCGCGCAGCTCGGTTGATCCGGAACACAGCCACGAAGCGAGGCAGTGCGGCCTCGCTTTCCTGGCGCTTCAAGCGCCGCCCAGCACACCCCACAAGAACTCGAACACCATCGCATCATGCTCGGCCTGCTCCAGCTCATCGGAGCCGCCGTGTCCGCCTTCCGTATTCTCCCGGTACCACACGTTCTGCGCGCCCAGCGCCTGCATGCGCGCCGCCATCTTGCGCGCGTGGCCGGGATGCACGCGATCGTCGGCGGTCGACGTCATGAATAGCACCGGCGGATACGCGACGCCCGCCGCGAGGTTGTGATACGGCGAATACGCGGCGAGCGCGCGCGCTTCATCGGGTTCGTCCGGGTCGCCGTACTCGTCGATCCACGACGCTCCCGCGTGCAGGAGGTGATAGCGGCTCATATCGAGCAACGGCACCTCGCACACGACCGCGCCGAATAGCTCCGGCCGCTGCACCATGCAGGCGGCCACCAGCAGACCGCCGTTGCTGCCGCCCTGAATGCCGAGCTTCGCGGCGCTCGTCACGCCGCTCGCGATCAGCGCTTCGGCGACCGCGATGAAATCATCGAACGCGCGCTGGCGATGTTCTCCCTGCGCCGCCGTGTGCCAGCGCGTGCCGAACTCGCCACCGCCGCGGATATGCGCGACCACGTACACGCCGCCGCGTTCGAGCCAGCCGATACCCTGCCCCGTCAAATAGCTCGGCAGCAGCGGAATCGCGAAACCACCGTAGCCGCTCAGCAGACACGGACGCGTCGGTTGTCGATCGCCCAGCGATGACGATGCTTCCTTCGGCCCAACCACCGTGTACGGTATGCGCGTGCCATCGGCCGATACCGCATGTCCACGCGTCACGGCAACGCTCGTCGCGTCGAACTGCGTCGGCCAACGGTCGAGCAACTCCCATTCGCCGGGCTCGTCGCGCGCGAGATCGGAGAGCCAGTAGGCGGGCGGTTGCAGATAATCGTCGGTGTCGACGAACACTTCGTCGTTAAGCGTCGACTCGACCGGCGACACGTCCACTTGCGCATCGCCGCGCGACGCGAACACGCGCTCGCGCCAGTGCCACGTGCCGTCCTCGCGTTGCGACAGCGTCCAGATCAGCGTCTTGCCGCGTACGTCGTCGAGGTACGACACGATCAGATGATGGCGCGTATGCGACCACTCGCAGGCCGAGGTCAGCGGCGTCGGCGTGAAAAGCGGCGTCACGTCGCGCTCGCCGCGCAAAAACGCGTCCTCGCGAATCGCGAGCAGCGCGCCGCCAGGATAGCGCGCGCGATTGCCGTCCCACTCGCAGTCCCAGTCGAGCCGTAGCTCGAGCAGCAGCCAGCCCTGCCACGCCCCCACCGCGACATGCGACGGCACTTCATAACGATGCCAGGCATCGCTGGCATGGTCGAGGTAATAGGTGTGCGAATCGAAAAAGTCGACGCTGCTCGTCACCGTATGCCGGCGATCGACCGGATCGTAATTCGCCTCCACGCCGATGTCGTCAAACTCGCCGCGAAACACGATCGGCGCGTCGGCGAGCGCGGTGCCGCGGGTCCAGCGCCGCACGTCGCGTGGATAACCGGAACGCGTCAGCGTCTTGCGCCCGTTGTCCCAGCCGACGTACAGCGTATCGCGATCGATCCACGACACCGTGTGCTTGCCCGCCTTCGCAATCGCGAAACCATCATCGACGAAACGCCCCGCGTCGAGATCGAACTCGCGCACGACGAGCGCGTCCGAGCCGCCCGGCGACATCGTGATCAGCGCGCGGTCGCCGTCCGGATAAAGGATGTCGAGATCGACGCACACCCACGGCGTGCCTTCGGCCGCGCCGAGCGCGTCGAAGTCGAGCAGGTTCTGCCAGACCGGCGCGCCGGCGCGCCATGCGGTCCACGCGGTGCGTCGCCAGATGCCGCGCGGATTGCTCGCGTCCTGCCACAGATCGTAGGCCCAGTCCTTCCAGCGATCCGGAATCACCGGACGCTCGCGCGGCAGATACGCATCAGCGAGCCGGCGTCTGAGCGCGTCGAACGACGCGCCGCTGCACCACGCCGCGCGGGTGCGCGCATTTTGCGCGTCGACCCATGCGAGTGCGTCGGTGTCGTACAGCTCTTCGAGCGACAGGAAAGGATCGGGGGAAAGCGGCCACTCGAACGGGGCGGGAGAAGCGGGAGAAGCTGGCATCGTTAGCTGTCGGATCGGAACAGCGTTGATTATGCCTCGTGCACGGTAGTTGCCGGTTTGCCGCGACGCGCGCTGCAAAAACGACGAAGGCGGCCGGAGCCGCCCTCGCCTGCGATGCAGGATCGCTGAATACGACCGCATCAAGGCTCGAGATTGAGCTCCTGAATCTTGCGCGTAATCGTATTGCGCCCGATACCGAGCCGCTCGGCAGCCTCGACCTTGCGGCCGCGCGTGAAGTCGAGCGCCTCTCGGATCACGGCCGCTTCGAAGCGGCGCGCGAGTTCGTCCATCACGTCGGCCGCGTTCTCTCGCAGCATGCGCGCGACCTCGGTGCGCAAGCCGCCTTCCCATGCGCTCAGCGCGGTGGCGACCGACGCACCGACCGGATGGACGAGCGTGCTGGCGTTCGCGCCAGCGAGCGGCGCACCGACCGTGAATCCCCCATTGGTCGCGACGGCGCCATCCGTCGTCGCACCCGCGGCGGCGCCCGCACCGGGCTCGCTCCCGCCGCCGTGCGCGGGACCGAGATCGGGCGGCAGATCCTTGATCTCGATCGTCTGCGCGGGCGCCATCACCGTGAGCCAGTTCGCGAGATTCTCGAGTTGTCGCACGTTGCCCGGAAACGGCAGCGACGCCAGATACGCGAGCGCCTCGTCGGACACGCGCTTCGGTTCGACGCCGAGATCGCGCGCGCTCTTCTGCAGGAAATGCCGCGTCAACAGAGGAATGTCCTCGCTGCGCTCGCGCAATGCGGGCAAGCGCAAGCGGATCACGTTCAAACGGTGGTACAAGTCCTCGCGAAACAAACCCTGCCGCACGCGCGCTTCGAGGTTCTGGTGCGTCGCCGCGATCACGCGCACATTGGCGCGCAGCGGATTGTGGCCGCCGACGCGATAGAACTGTCCGTCCGACAGCACGCGCAACAGGCGCGTCTGCAGATCGAACGGCATGTCGCCGATTTCGTCCAGAAACAGCGTGCCGTTCTCGGCCTGCTCGAAGCGCCCCTGGCGCATCGCCTGCGCGCCGGTGAACGCCCCGCGCTCATGACCGAACAGCTCGGACTCCAGCAGATCCTTCGGAATCGCGGCCGTGTTCAACGCGATGAATGGGCCGTTCGCGCGTGGGCTATGTCGGTGCAGCGCACGCGCGACCAGTTCCTTCCCGGTGCCTGATTCGCCGGTAATGAGCACGGTGGCCGCCGAATGCGACAGGCGACCGATCGCGCGAAACATGTCCTGCATCGCGGGTGCCTGGCCGAGCATCTCGGGCGCTTCGGCGACGCGTTCGTCCCATGTCTGCTCGCCGCGCATGCTTTCGTCGACCGCGCGGCGAATCAGCTCGACGGCCTTGTCGATGTCGAACGGCTTCGCCAGATACTCGAACGCACCGCCCTGGAATGTGGCGACCGCGCTATCGAGATCCGAGAACGCGGTCATGATGATGACCGGCAAGCCCGGCACCTTGTCGCGGACGGTTTGCAGCAACTCGAGCCCGGAGCCGCCGGGCATGCGGATATCGGAGACCAGCACCTGCGGGCTGTCGTGATCGAGCGCGGCCGACGCTTCGCGCACGTTCGCGAAGCTGCGCGTCGCGAAGTTCTCGCGCGCCAGCGCTTTCTCGAGCACCCAGCGAATTGATTGATCGTCGTCTACTATCCAGATCGGCTTCATATAGTTCGGTCAGAAGTCTTGAGGTGCTTGTGGTAGCTAGAGGTCGAGCGGCAGCAGAATCTGAAACTCGGTATGGCCCGGCCGGCTGTCCACCTCGATCAGACCTTCGTGCTGCTGCACGAAGGTCTGCGCAAGCGTTAGACCGAGACCGCTGCCATCCTCGCGCCCCGATACGAGCGGATAGAAAATGCGGTCGCGAATCTCTTCGGGAATGCCTGGGCCGTTGTCGACGATATGCAAGTCCAATGCCAGCTTGCACAGGCGTTTTGAAATCGTGACCTTGCGCGCGATGCGCGTGCGCAACTCGATGCGCGCATCGCCCTGCGAGATCCGTTCGCGCAATGCCTCGGCCGCGTTGCGCACGATGTTCAGCAGCGCCTGGATCAGCTGCTCCTTGTCGCCGCGCAGATCCGGCACGCTGACGTCGTAGTCGCGCTCGATCGTCAGGCCGCGCGGAAATTCCGCGAGAATCACCTGACGCACGCGCTCGCACACCTCGTGAATATTCACGTCGCCGACGATATGCGGATGACGGTGCGGTTCGAGCAGGCGGTCGACCAGCGTCTGCAGGCGGTCCGATTCCTTGATGATGACCTGGGTGTACTCGCGCAACTCGTCGCGCTGACGCTCGCCGAGTTCGAATTCGAGCAACTGCGCGGCGCCGCGAATACCGCCGAGCGGATTCTTGATTTCGTGCGCGAGATTGCGGATCAGATGCTTGTTGACGGCCGTCAGGTCGTTGATGCGCTCTTCGCGGTCGGTGCGCAGATGCCGCTCGTTCTCGAACAGTTCGAGCAACACGTAGTCCTGCGCGCTTTCCAGAAAGCCGACGATCGCATGCACGTGCAGCGGCTCGTGGCCGGGACGCTCGAGCACGGCGTCCAGATGCGTCGCGTGAAAACGGTGTGCGGCGATCGCGGTGATCGTCGCGACCAGTTCGTCCGCATTCGAGAAGATGTCCGGCCACGCCATCTGCGTGAGTTGCTTGCGCGACATCTCCAGCATCGATTCCGCCGACGGATTCGCGAACGCGACGCGCAGCGTGCGCTTCTCGAGCACCAGCACGACGGTCGGCAACGCCTCGAAGCCTGGCAGCAAGCCAGAACTCACGAGCTGCACGTCATCCGACAGCGTCTGTTCGTGTCCTTTCCTTGCCTTGATCAGATTCTTGAGAACCATCTTGCAGTGTGGCCGGTAGGAGATGGTGGTAATTCAGGAGTGCGGGCTGTTGGTGATTCGTCGAATTGCATGTCGCCCGCGCGCGGCCGGCCGTGCGTACGGTCTAACGAAAAAGGGACGGCGCCGCCGTCCCTTCGTGACCGATCGCGAGCGTCGGGCAAAGCGCTTCGCCGCGTGAAGGGCGAAGCGCCATCGCCGCTTACAGCGAGTAGTACATTTCGAATTCGATTGGGTGCACCGACTGACGATAGCGTTGCAGCTCGCCCGTCTTCAGTTCGATGTACGCGTCGAGCATCGAATCCGTGAACACGCCACCGCGCGTCAGGAACTCGCGGTCCGCGTCGAGTGCGTCGAGAGCCTGGTCGAGGCCGGCGCACACGGTCGGGATCTTTGCATCCTCTTCCGGCGGCAGGTCGTACAGGTTCTTGTCAGCGGCTTCACCCGGGTGAATCTTGTTCTGCACGCCGTCCAGACCCGCCATCATCAGCGCGGAGAAGCACAGGTACGGATTCGCCAGCGGATCCGGGAAGCGCGTTTCGATACGGCGGCCCTTCGGGTTCGACACGTGCGGAATACGGATCGATGCCGAGCGGTTGCGAGCCGAGTAAGCCAGCTTGACCGGCGCTTCGAAGTGCGGCACGAGACGCTTGTACGAGTTCGTACCCGGGTTCGTGATCGCGTTCAGCGCGCGAGCGTGCTTGATGATGCCGCCGATGTAGAACAGCGCGAATTCCGACAGACCTGCGTAACCATTGCCTGCGAACAGGTTCTGGCCGTCCTTCCAGATCGACTGGTGAACGTGCATGCCCGAGCCGTTATCGCCGACGACCGGCTTCGGCATGAACGTCGCCGTTTTGCCATACGTGTGCGCGACGTTGTGGATGATGTACTTCATCTGCTGCAGCCAGTCCGCGCGCTGCACGAGCGTCGAGAACTTGGTGCCGATTTCGTTCTGGCCCTGACCCGCCACTTCGTGGTGGTGCACTTCGACCGGAATGCCGATCTGTTCGAGCAGCAGACACATTTCCGAGCGGATGTCCTGGAACGTGTCGACCGGCGCGACCGGGAAGTAGCCGCCCTTGGTGCCCGGACGGTGGCCGGTGTTGCCGCCTTCGAATTCCTTCGCCGACGACCACGGCGCTTCTTCCGAACCGATCTTGATGAAGCAGCCCGACTGGTCCGTGTTCCACTGGACCGAGTCGAAAATGAAGAATTCCGGCTCCGGACCGAAGTACGCGGTGTCCCCGAGGCCCGAGCTCTTCAGGTACGCTTCGGCGCGCTTCGCGAGCGAGCGCGGGTCGCGCTCATAGCCCTTGCCGTCAGCCGGTTCGACGACGTCGCAGGTCAGCACGAGGGTCGATTCTTCGAAGAACGGGTCGATGAACGCCGTGTTCGCGTCCGGGACCAGCAACATGTCCGATGCTTCGATGCCCTTCCAGCCGGCAATCGACGAACCGTCAAACGCATGGCCGCTTTCGAACTTGTCTTCATCGAATGCCGACACCGGCACCGAAACGTGTTGCTCTTTGCCGCGCGTGTCGGTGAAGCGGAAGTCGACAAACTTGACGTCTTCGTCTTTGACGAGTTGAACGACGTCGGCCACGGATTTACTCATAACCTATCTCCTGATTAACAATTTCGGCGGATTTCTGCCGCCGCCCAATCTAGCTGACCCGTCCCGGAACGTCCACCTATACGGCGTCGCAGGCGGAAAATTCTGCGGGACAAATCGATCGGCACCAATAAAGCAGATAGCGTGCCATCTTTCAGCCCAGTATGAGCCAATGCGGCGCACATCGTTACTGCGCTTGCGTTTGCGGGCTACGCGCGGAGCGCGAGCGGCGTCACGAAGCAATGCCTGAGCATCCTCACGCACCAATTTCGTGCATTCACAGGTTTGGAAATCGCGTTATCTTCCATTTTGGTGCATTCGAACGAAAGTGCACCATATTTGCGCATCAAGTTTGGGGCGGCGCCCGCCGATGGCCCGACGACGCCCAGTCTACACACGTCTGCGCGGTGCCTGCCGCGCGCTAGAATGATCATTTGGTCCGAAGGAGATTGACGCTCATGAGCACGCTCGAACAGCTTTACGCGAAGGCGGACGCCCGTCGCGCCGAGAACCAACTGCCCTACGCGGGCGCGGTATCGCCGGCCGAGGCGTTCGAACTGCTGGAACTCGATCCGCGCACGCGTCTCGTCGACGTGCGTACCCGCGCCGAACTCGACTGGGTCGGCCGGCCGGTGATCGGCGATGGTCAATACGCGCACGTCGAATGGACGCGCTATCCGGGTGCAGTGCCCAATCAGGAGTTCATGCAACAACTCGCGCAGGTCGCCTCGCCCGACACGCCGGTGCTGTTCCTGTGCCGCAGCGCCGCGCGCTCGAAGCTCGCCGCGATCGCCGCGACCAAGGCCGGCTTCACGAAGGCGTACGACCTGCTGGAAGGCTTCGAAGGCGACAAGGACGGCCAGGGGCATCGGAAGACGGTGTCGGGATGGTGTTTTCGCGGCTTGCCGTGGATCGGCGCCTGATGGCGAGGCGACGCACTGCCCTCACATGCGCAAGCCCCGTCGCGCGAGGCTGAGGCAGGCTAATCGCAAAGGGGACGCGCCGACCACGTATTGATTGCATCGTCGGCGCGGGTTGTGACACTGCGATGTCGCGGCTCGCGCCAATCCTCCTGCGCGAACCGCTGCCATCCGCTCAGTTTCGCGGCTTGCCCGTGGCGGCTGCCGCCGCTGCCGCGACTTCCGGCTCGACGATATCGCCACCGAGCAGATGCACCCCTTCGCGCAGCTTCACGAACGCGGCGGCGACGGCCTCCGGCTCACCCTTCACACCGAGATCGATGTGATGCCGCGCATACACACCGCCGCGCTCCGCATCCCCGACGCTCGGCAGGCTGAACACCCGCACGCCCGGAAAATCGCGCTCGATTTTCTCCATCAGCGGCGTCACGCGCGACTCCGGCAGCTCGAACACCAGCAGCGACTTTTCAGCGTGCGGCGTGGTGTGATGCAGATGCGCGTACTGCGTGTCGAGCACCCACTCGATCATCGGCCAGGCCATCACCGGGAAACCCGGCACGAAATGGTGCTGGCGGATCGAGAAGCCCGGAATCTTGTTGTAGCCGTTCGGAATGATGTCGGCGCCTTGCGGGTACGTGCCCATGTTCAGGCGATGCCGGTTCTCGGGCGAGTTCAGATCGAGCGGCGTCGTTGAAGTCGCCGGATACATGTCGCGAATGCGCTCCTGGATCAGCTTCGCGGCCTCCGGATGCAGTTCGAGCGGCACGCCGAGCGCGGCCGCCGCGCACTGGCGCGTGTGGTCGTCAGGTGTCGCGCCGATGCCGCCCGTCGAGAAAACGATGTCGCCCGACGCGAATGTCCGACGCAGCGTCGCCGTGATGCGCTCCGGATCGTCGCCGATGTACTCCGCCCAGCCGAGCGACAGCCCGCGCGCGCGGAGCAATTCGATGACCTTCGGTAGATGCTTGTCGACGCGCCTGCCCGACAGGATTTCATCGCCGATGATGATGACGCCAAATGCCATTGCCGCCTCTTTCGTTTGATCAATAGGGAACCGGCGCGACCTCGCGCGCGCCGCCAGACGCTTCCGCCCGCATACGCTGCAGCGCGCGCAGGCAGTAGTTGCCGAACCATAGCGCCGAGAACACGAGGATGAACGCGTAAATCCAGATCGTCACCGTGGTGATGACCGGGAACAGCACGATCAGCCATACCGACGACGCCCACAGCAGTGTCGGCAGCGAACCTAGCAGGCCGCTCACGACCCCGATCAGCAGCAGCGGCAACCGGTGGCGCCGCACGAGTTCGCGCCGCTCATCGCGTGTCGCATGCAACGCGAGCGCGTCGTATGTCATCACCCGATATGTGAGCCAGCCCCACAGCAGCGGCGGAATCAGCGCGAAGAACGGCGGTACGAGCCACAGCGGCAACGTGACGATCAACAGCACGAGACACAGCAGCGTGGTCCAGAGCGCCTGACCGAGGCTACCGTACCATGTTCCGCCGCGGCGTATCTCAAGCCCGGCGAACTGGCGCGCCGCGAGAAAGCGGATCACGGCCGGCATCGACAGCATGGCGATCAGCAGCAGCACGGTGACGACGATCAACGGGATCGCCATTGCAATCACGATGAACGGCGCGATGACCGCGTGCAGCGTCGAAAAACCGAGCACGTCGAACAGATGATAAAGCGTGGCGGTGAAAGACCAGTCGTCGAGCCAGATGCGGGTCGCGCCGGTCAGCGTCTGCCAGAAGAACCACAGGAGTAAGCCCCAACCGACCGTCGCAACGATAAACGGTTTGAAGGTCAGCCAGAGCATGCGCGGATGCAACGCGCTTGCGAGTGCACGCCCAAACGAGCGCAACAGATCATTCATGCGAGCCAATGCCTGCGAACGAAACGATGGACAGGAAAAACGCGCCGCGCGCCGGCCTGGCATGCTGGGGCACCGGAGGTGCGCACGAACGTGCACAGCATAAACCAACGGACCCGCCGCCGGCGGAAGTGGGCGTTGCGGCGCAGTGCGTGCTCGAGAGGATCCGCAATGAGCTCGGAATGAACTCTGAATGGACTCAAACGGCAGCGGTGTCGTTGCCGGTTGCACGGCGCTTCGATGCGAGGCGATGCGCGATGCGCACGAAGGCGAACCAGTGCTGCGCCCAGAAGCCGTCGCCATAGCGCCGGCCTTCGAGCTGATCGCTGATACCGGTCGGCTCCATGTCGCGGCTCCACGACGCGCTGCGGAACAGCATGTCCCACCAAGGGAACAGCACGCCGAAATTGCAGCCGTACTTGAGCCCTTCATGACCTAAGCCGATCGCATGATGACGGCGATGGAATGCCGGACTAACGAGCAGCCGCTCGCCGAGCCAGCCGTAATACAGGCGGATGTTCGCGTGCTGCACGCTTTGCGCAAGGTTCGTGATCGCGACCAGCACGACGAACTGCGACGGCGGAACACCGATCGCGAGCGAGATCACCGCGAAGAACGACGCCTGCAGCAAATCGTCGAGCAGATGATTACGATCGTCGGACCACAGCGACATCTGCCGCTGACTATGGTGTACCGCATGCAGTTCCCACCACACGCCGAAGCGGTGCTGCCCGCGGTGATACCAGTAGCCGGCGAAATCGAGCACGAGCAGATACATGACGAATGTGACGAGCGGCTGCGTGGTCACGCCAGGCCACAGGTTGTCGAAGTTCAGGTTCGCGATGCCGTGAAGCCTGAGCCAGCCTTGCACGTTGTCAAAAAATGGCTGCAGTGCGAAGAAAAAGAACAGGTTCAGAATGCCGAGCTTGGCGATCCACGTGTACAGCACGTCGACGCGCACTGCCTTGCGGTTCTCCCATTGCTCGACCGGGCGCAGCGCCTCGAGCGGACGCAGGATCGCGTACATCGCGAGCACCTCGAGCACACCGACGATGACCCAGTACAGGCTATCGTAGGTGTCCTCGTCGTAGTCCATCAGATTGAACCGGAACAGCAGCGGCTGTACCACGTCGACGTACAGCCACGTCTGGGTGGCTGAAACGAAGCTGTCGAGTGTGGAGAAAATCAGATGGAACATGATCCTGGCCTGTTACTTCATCCTTGATGGCTCGTGGCGCCCGGGCTCTGCTGCGTTGCCGTCACGCACACCGTGAAATCCCTCAAGCACCGTTCGGCGCCGTGACCGGCGCGCGGTTGAAGAAATAGATGCCATGCGGCGAGCGGCCCACCGCAATCGTCTGGATCAGCTTGCGCGTGTTGAGATCGATGATGCCAATGTGCTTCGCGAAGCGGAAGGTCACCCACAGATAGCGCTTGTCGGCGGAAAGTTCCATGTCGTCCGGTCCCGGCATCAGGCCGGTGATGTCGCCGACGTTGGTGAGCGTGTCTTCGTCGATGATGCTGATCGTGCTAGCCACGCGGTTCGACACCGCGACATGCTTGCCGTCGGCGAGCGAGCGGAAGTTGTGGGCGCCCTTGCCCGTGTGAATCGTCTTGACGATCTTCTGGTTGCGCCAATCCACGACGGCGACGTAGTCCTCGCCGGTCATGCCGACGAGCAGGTACTTTTCGCCCGGCGTCATCCACAGGCCCGCGGGCACCTTGCCGACCTTCATCTTCCATTTGACGGTTTGCGTGGACAGGTCGATGGCGGCGAGTTCGCCCGAGATCTGCAGCGAAACGAACACCGTCTTGCTGTCATTCGTGAACGCCATATGGCTCGGCATCACCGCGAGCGGCAGCCGTGAAGCCAGCGTCATCTGGTTTTTCTGGTTGTCGTAGTGGTAGATGTCGAGGCGGTCGAGCCGCAGGCCCGTAGTGACGAGCCACTTGCGATCCGGCGAGAAACCGATCTGATAGGGATCTTCGATGTTCTCGACCCAGCGCTGCAACTGCCCGGTTTTCGGATCGACGAACATCAGGTTGTTCGACACCGAATTGGCGACGATCAGCGAGGAATTGTCCGGTGTGACCATCAGGTGATGCGGTTCCTTGCCCGTGGGCACGGTGCCGATGACCTGGCGGCTGCTCTCGTCGATCAGGCTCAGCGTGGCCTCACCGGAATTGAGCACGATCACGTTGTTGGCGTGCGCCGCCGGAGAAAAAAGGCCTGCGGCGGCGACCAGCACCGCGGTTGCGGCGAACGTGGCAGTCAAGCCGGGAAGAAGAAATTTACGCATGAAAACTCGCTTCGGAGAACAACGGTCATTGTAGAACGTTTGCCGGTCCCAGCGGTTGACGTAAGTCACCGGGCGGCGCGCGAAAAATGACGGAAGCGATGAAGTGCGGCCGCGCGCCGGAGAGTTCGTCTGACACGTCCCGTTCGATGCTCGCGCCGCGGGTTTTCGAGTAATGAATCAATGTGCTCTCCTTGTCAGAATCAATCATGCATCGGCCACACGCTAATATCGCCTAAAGCAATAACCAAAACAATAGGAATATTCCATTTTTTCTCGCGAATAAAAATCTACCTGTATTAATATATTTTTTAGCCCAATTGAATTTCGGAGTTCGCTGATATCTGAGTTCCGCGGGGACATCAGAGAATTCTTCTTACGCGTGGCCCCCAGTGCCTCACCCATGAAAGCCGTGCGTGGAACGCGGGGACGACGCGCGCCCGCCAAAGGACGCAAGCCCTTTTTATTTTCGAGATTTTCAACTTACGTGAGCAATAACGTCACGCCAATCCCGAATTACGCACTACACGCCACAAACTACAATTATGCGGAGGGTTTTAAATTGATAAACAAGGACATTTCGATAATTGGCCGTACCACATCTCAAAGAAAAGTCGCAGCGCCGCAAACTGCCTGCCTGCAAACACATCGTGCTTCCGCGCGCCAGCCAACCATCGCCCGGGCAGTTCGACGTACTGCGGGTGTTGCCATAGCGGCGGCCGTTTACGTCACGGAAGCGAACGGCGCCGGCGTCGATTCGGTCGAGCTAGGCACGGCCAGCGCGCCCGGCGACGCCGCTGCCGCAATAGGCGCACAGGCCATCGCGAGCGGCAACTCATCGCTGGCGATCGGCTCGCAGGCGAACGCGCAAAACGACTGCGCGCTCGCGGTAGGGGCAGGCGCCACGGCACAGGGCGACAGCGCAGTCGCCATGGGTCTCTCCTCTTCGGCACAAGGGGAAGGCGCCAGCGCCTTTGGGCCCTATGCGAATGCGCAGGCGGAACGCGCGACCGCGGTCGGTCTGAACACGTCGGCGCTCGGCCTCGACTCGGTCGCAGTGCCTGACCAACGTCGCCGCGGGCGCTGCGCGCACTGACGCGGTCAACGTGAGCCAGTTGAGCGCGGTCGGCAACAAGGTCGATGCACTCGCTGAAAGCAGCGCGCTGCATTACCTCAGCGCTGCCGACCCGGCCGACGGCTCCAACGACGCGCTCGCAGAAGGCACGCACACGCTCGCCGCGGGCAGCAACGCTAGCCCCATGGGCGCCAACGCAAGCGCATTCGGCACGAGCGCCAGCGCGAGCGCAACCGACCCGACCGCGATCGGCGCGGGCGCGGTCGCCGGCACTGCCGGCGCGACCTCGCTGGGCGCGTCAGCGTCGGCCTACGGCTCCGGGGCCACGGCGCTCGGGGCCAGCGCGACGGCAAACGGCGACGGCACCCTCGCGCTCGGCTCCGCCAGCGCAGCCGCCGACAACGCACCTTCGCTCGGCTATCACTCGAGCGCGCTAGCCGCAAACTCCGTCGCGCTCGGTCAGGGCTCGATTGCCGATCGCGCGGGGACCGTATCGGTCGGGCAACGAGCGCCAGATCACCAACGTCGCGGCTGGCACCGCTGACTCCGACGCGGTCAACGTCAATCAGTTGCAGCAAAGCATGAGCGGCGCGATCAGCGCGGCGAATCGCCATACCGACGACCAGATCCGTTCCGCCCGCCGGGACAGCTATGGGGGCACGGCATCGGCGCTCGCGATGGCAGGTTTGCCGCAAGCGGTCCTGCCCGGACACGGCATGGTCGCGACGGCGGGCGGCACGCACGGCGGTCAATCCGCGCTCGCGATTAACGTGCCGCGGTTGTCGGACACCGGCAAATGGATCTACAAGGCCCAACGCAGCACCGGCTCGCGCGGCCAGTTCGGCGCATCGATCGGCGCGGGGATGCATTGGTGAAATCAGCTCGGGCGATCGAGTTGGGCAAAGCCCGGCCGCCATGCAGAGCTGGTGTCCAGCGTCCGCGTGCGAGCGGCTTGGCTTTACCGCTGCATCGACTCCCACACCTTGTACAGGCGCTTCACCGAAACCGGCATTGGGGTGCGCAGCTCCTGCGCAAACAGCGAGATGCGCAACTCCTCGAGCAGCCAGCGGAATTCCGCAAGCCGCGGATCCATGACGCCGCCGCGCTGCGACACCGCCCGCTGATAGTGCTGCAGCAGCGGCTGGAATTCGGCGAACTGCCGTGCGTCGCGGGTGGCGTCCGCGCGCAGCTTGTCGATACGCAGCGCCATCCCTTTCAGATAACGCGGGAAATGTGCGAGTTGGGCATACGGCGTATCGACGACGAAACGCTTGCCGATCAGCGCATCGAGTTGATTCTGCAGATCGGTGTACGCGGCCGCGAATGGCTTCGCCTGCAGAAGCTTCTTCGTCAGGCTCGCGTACTCGCCGAGGATCTGGCCGACCAGCCGCGAAATTTCCTGCGCGAGCAACGTGAGGCGGCTACGCCCTTCGTCACGTCGGGTATGGAAGCTCGCATCGTCGTCGGGCAGAGGGTCCTGAAGACACGCGCGGTCGAGTGCGGTGTCGATCAGTTGATCGCGCAGTTCTTCCTGCGTGCCGCGCGGCATGAACTGCATGGCCATTTCGCGCAGGCCCGGCAGATTCTTCTCCAGATACTTGATCGGCTCCTTCAACTGCAGCGCGAAAAGCCGACGCAGGCCCGCCCGATGAATCCGCGCGGCCTCTTCCGGCGAATCGAACACCTCGACGTCGCAATGAGTGCCACGGTCCACTAGCGCCGGGTAGCCAAACAACGTCTGGCCACCACGGCGAATTTCGAGCAACTCGGGCAGCTTGCCGAAATTCCACGTGGTCAGGTTTTCGTAGAGCGCGGTGGCTGGTGCGCCATCCGGCGTCGCGGGTTGTGGCGTGGCCGCGCCTTTGCCGCGCGCCGGGCCACTCGCACCCAGATCGGGAGGCCGCCCAGGTGTCGCGACACCGCCGCCGCCCGCATCGGCCAGGGCGGCGCCTGCCGCGCCCGAAACGAGTTTCTGGAAATGCTGCTGCGCCTGACCGCCGAGCTCGGCGCGCAGTTGCGACAGATTGCGCCCCATTGCGAGCTGCCGGCCATGTTCGTCGATGACCTTGAAGTTCATGAACAGATGCGCGGGCAGCGTCTCGAGCTTGAAGTCGGACTGCTTCATCGCGACCTGGGTCTGCTCGCGCACGTCGGCGATCAGCGCCTCGAGCAGGCCCCCTGCTCCGAAGCGCTGGGCGCTGTGCCGTTCGGCGAAGCCCGCCGCGTATTCAGGGAGCGGCACGCAATGCCGACGCAGCTTCTGCGGCAGCGACTTCAGCAGCAACTGCGCCTTTTCTTTCAGCATGCCGGGCACGAGCCACTCACAACGGCGCGCGTCGACCTGGTTCAGCGCATACAGCGGTACCGCGAGCGTTACGCCGTCGCGAGGCGTACCCGGCTCGAAGTGATAGGTCAGCGCCATCTCGATGCCCGCCATCGTCAACCGCTTCGGGAACAGATCCGTCGTGACACCTGCCGCTTCGTGCCGCATCAGATCGTCGCGGGACAAATACAACAGCCGCAGCTTGTCCTCCGCCTGGCCGCTCTTTTTGACTTCGTCGCGATACCAGCGCTCGAACGACGCGCCGGTATAGACGCCATCGGGCAGCGCCTGATCGTAGAACGCGTAGATCAATTCGTCGTCGACCAGCACGTCCTGGCGGCGCGACTTGTGCTCGAGCTGTTCGATATCCGCAAGCAGCTTGCGGTTGTGCGCGAAGAACGCAAGCTTCGTGTCGAACTCCCCTTCGACAAGCGCACCGCGAATAAACAGCTCGCGCGCCCGCGCCGGGTCCTGCTTGCCGAATGCGACGCGCCGCCGGTGATAAATCGGCAGGCCGTACAGCATCGCGCGCTCGAACGCGGACACTTGCGCCGCGCGCTTTTCCCAATGTGGCTCCGACAGCGACTTTTTCAGCAGATGCGCGCCGACCTTCTCGACCCACTCCGGTTCGATTTTCGCGATACAGCGCGCGTAAAGCCGGCTGGTTTCGACGAGCTCGGCAGCCATCACCCACTTGCCCGCTTTCTTCACGAGCGCAGAGCCCGGCCACAAATAGAACTTGATGCCGCGCGCGCCGAGATAGTACGGCTCATCGTCGGCTTTCAGGCCGATGTTGCCGAGCAGGCCAGTCAGCAGCGCAAGATGGATCTGCTCGAACGTAGCCTCCGCTTCGTTCAGGCGCCAGCCGTGCTCGCGCACGACAGTCAGCAGTTGCGAATGGACATCGCGCCACTCGCGCAGCCGCAACTGCGACAGAAAGTTCTTGCGGCACTCGTCCTGCAACTGCCGGTTCGATTTCTTGTGCGCGATCGCTTCGTCGAACCAGTTCCAGATCTTCAGCCACTGCAGGAATTCGGAGCGCTCGTCGGCGAACCGGCGATGCGCCTGGTCGGCCTGCTCCTGCGCCTCGATCGGCCGATCGCGCGGGTCCTGCACCGACAGCGCGCTCGCGATGATCAGCACTTCCTTCAGCGCCTGCTGGTCGCGCGCGGCGAGGATCATGCGGCCGACGCGCGGATCGAGCGGCAGTCGCGCGAGTTCGCGGCCGAGCGGCGTCAGGTGATTGTCGTCGTCGACGGCGCCGAGCTCGTTGAGCAACTGGTAGCCGTCGGAAATCGCTCGGCCCGGAGGCGGCTCGATAAACGGAAACGTTTCGATCGCCGTCAGGTGCAGCGACTTCATGCGCAGAATCACCGAAGCGAGCGAAGAGCGCAGAATTTCCGGATCGGTGAAGCGCGCGCGGCCCTGGAAGTCGCTTTCCTCGTACAGACGAATGCAGATGCCATCGGCAACCCGGCCGCAACGCCCCGCTCGCTGATTTGCGGCGGCTTGAGAAATCGACTCGACCTGCAACTGCTCGACCTTGTTGCGATACGAGTAGCGCTTCACGCGCGCGAGACCCGTGTCGACCACGTAGCGGATGCCGGGTACCGTCAGCGAAGTTTCGGCGACGTTGGTCGCGAGCACGATGCGACGCGCGTTCGACGCGCGGAACACGCGCTCCTGCTCGGCGGCCGAGAGCCGCGCGAACAGCGGCAGAATCTCCGTATGCGGCGGATGATGTTTGCGCAGCGCTTCGGCGGCGTCCCGAATCTCGCGCTCGCCGGGCAGGAACACCAGCACATCGCCATGGCCCTCGCGGCACAGTTCGTCGACGGCCTCGACGATCGCCTCCATCAGATCGCGATCGGTCTCACGCTGCGTCTTCGGGCGCTCGCGGCCAGACGACGCCACACCCGTAGTCCCTTGCGCCGCCTTGACCGCCGGGCTGTCCTCGACCACCGGTCGGTAACGCACCTCGACCGGATAAAGCCGTCCGCTCACTTCGATCACCGGTGCGGGCTTATCGTCGCTGCCGAAGTGGCGCGCGAAACGGTCGGCGTCGATCGTCGCCGAGGTCACGATCAGCTTCAGGTCGGGACGCTTCGGAAGAATCTCCTTCAGGTAGCCGAGCAGAAAATCGATGTTCAGGCTGCGCTCGTGCGCTTCGTCGATGATCAGCGTGTCGTAGGCTTTCAGCAGCGGATCGGTCTGCGTTTCGGCAAGCAGAATGCCGTCGGTCATCAGCTTGACCGAAGCGCCTGGCGCGAGGTTGTCGTTGAAGCGCACCTTGTAGCCGACCACTTCACCGAACGGCGTGCCGAGTTCCTCGGCGATACGGCGCCCGGTCGCCGACGCGGCGATCCGGCGCGGCTGCGTATGGCCGATCAGACCATTGCCGCCTGCGCCCAGCCCACGGCCGAGCGTGAGGCAGATTTTCGGCAACTGCGTGGTCTTGCCCGAACCGGTTTCGCCCGACACGATCACGACCTGATTCTGCGCGATCGCCCGCGCAATCTCGTCGCGACGACCGGAGACAGGAAGTGCCTCGGGAAACGTGATCGGTGGAATCGGATTCGGCTCGACAATCCGCGGCGGTCGCGGTTCGCGCGGCGCGCGAGGCTCCTTGCGCGGCTCGCCCGATGGTTTGTCCGGCGAGTGCGTATCGCGCGAACCGTGACGTTGCTCGCCGCGGGTCGACCCGAGTTGCTCATTACGTGGTCCGCGCTCTTGCTGTTCGTTGCGAGGCGCACGATGCTGTTCAACGCGTGGTGTGTCCGAGCGCGCGTCGCGGGCATCGCCACGCTGCCCGCTTTGCTGCGCACCAGCTCGCTCATCGCGAGCCTGCCGGCCATGCGCACCGCGAGGCGCGCTCGAAGGTGTACTGCGGCGCTCGCTTTGCGGCTCGCCCTGTTGCTCGCTTTGCGGCCCACCGCTCTGCTGTTCACGGGTCGCGTTATGAAGCGCGGAACGGAACTGGCCAAGCTGCTCGCTCAACGAAGCGCCACGCTGCTCTCCACGAGCCCCACCGCCCCGCTTCGCACCGGACGCTTCGCCCGCTTCAGCGCGAGATTCACCGCGCCGTTCATCACGCGCCGCGCCTCGCTCGCGAGCGTGCTCTTCGCGATCTTCACGACCTGCACCGCCACCTTGCGGCGACACTTTTTGCGCAGACGCGCCCGCCTCCCGACGCGCGTCACGCGCCTGCTCTGGTCTCGCATCCTGCGCGGGGTGGCGCATCGTGTCACCGGGCTTGGCCGGCTCACCGGCCGACGCCGGTTTCTCGTTCGCCCCAGCGGGACTTTTGGGTACATTCGACATGGGGGCGCATTATAATCCCCGGCATGAATTCCCAAACCGACCTCGTCCCCGCGCCCGCGAGCGTTCCGGCCCCCGCCGACTCGCCGGAAACCCTCGCCCAGCACGCGCAATTCGTCGACTGGATGCGTTCAGTCGCCCCGTATATCCACGCGTTCCGAAACAAGACATTCGTCGTCGGTTTCGGCGGCGAAGTGGTGCATCAGGGGCTGCTGAATGCGCTCGTGTCCGACATCGCGCTGCTGCAGGCAATGGGCATCCAGATCGTTTTGGTGCATGGCTCGCGCCCGCAGGTCGAGGAGCAGATGAGCCTGCACGGCGTCGAATCGGAGTTTTCGCACGGCATGCGCATTACCGACGCGCGCGCGCTCGAGTCCGCGAAGGAAGCGGCCGGCGAAGTGCGTCTCGACATCGAAGCCGCAATCAGCCAGGGTCTGCCGAACACACCCATGGCGCACGCGCACATCAGCGTCGTGTCGGGCAACTTCGTAACGGCGCGCCCGGTCGGCATTCTGGACGGCGTCGACTTCCAGCACACGGGTCTCGTGCGCAAGATCGACGCGGATTCGATCCGACACTCGCTCGCGAGCCGCAAGCTCGTGCTGCTGTCGCCGCTCGGCTTCTCGCCCACCGGCGAAGCGTTCAATCTGTCGATGGAAGACGTGGCCTCGGCCGCGGCCATCGCGTTGCGCGCCGACAAGATCGTCTTCCTGACCGAAACCGCGGGTTTGATGGAAACCTGCGAAAGCGGTACGGAGCTGATCCGCGAACTGTCGCTCGACGACGCCTACAAGCTGCACGAAAGCGGCGAAGTCACCGGCGACGCCGGGTTCTACCTGAAGCATTCGATCCGCGCCTGCCGCGGCGGCGTGCCGCGCGCGCACATCATCCCCTATGCGCTCGACGGCAGCCTGCTGCTCGAACTGTTCCTGCACGATGGCGTCGGCACGATGATCTCGTACGAGAATCTGGAGAGCCTGCGCGAAGCGACGCCCGACGACGTCGGCGGCATTCTCGCGCTGATCGAACCGCTCGAAGCCGACGGCACGCTGGTACGCCGCGGCCGTCACCAGATCGAGCGCGACATCGACCATTTCTCGGTGATCGAGCACGACGGCGTGCTGTTCGGCTGCGCGGCGCTGTATCCGTATTCGCAGGAGCGCATCGGCGAAATGGCGTGCCTGACGGTCGCGCCCGAAGCGCAGGGTACCGGCGACGGCGAGCGTCTGCTGAAGCGGATCGAGCAGCGCGCGCGGGCACGCGGCCTCACGCGCATTTTCGTGCTCACCACGCGCACCGAACATTGGTTCCTGAAACGCGGCTTCGTCAAGGTTACGGTCGACGACCTGCCCGAAGACCGTCGCCGACTCTATAACTGGCAGCGCAAGTCGCTCGTGCTGATGAAACAGCTTTGAGTAACCCGGTGATCGTCCCCACCTGATCCGAACTGGCGTTGGCCCGCGCCACATTGATACAGTAATTATTTTTCATGGGACCGGACTAAGTGCAAAAGCACCGACTCCGGTCGACACAGGAGAAGCACAGCATGACTCGTATGGTTCAATGCGCGAAGCTCGGCAAGGAAGCCGAAGGCCTCGATTTCCCGCCGCTGCCGGGCGAACTCGGCAAGCGGATCTACGAAAGTATCTCGAAGGAAGCCTGGCAGGCCTGGTTGAAGCAGCAGACCATGCTAATCAACGAAAACCGCCTGAACATGGCCGATCCGCGCGCGCGTCAGTATCTGATGAAGCAGACCGAAAAGTTCTTCTTTGGCGAAGGCGCGGATACCGCATCGGGCTACGTGCCGCCGTCGGCCTGAGCTTGCCACGTCGAGAACGACACCAGACACGCGCCGCCCGAGCCGGGCGAACACACGCCAAAAATCCGCGCCGCGAGCGCGGATTTTTTTCGCCCCGATGTTGGCCGCGCCTCGTGTCCGCATGCGCACCATGTCTGCACGTCGAAAGTCACCCCGCGATTGTTCTAAGCGGTCCGTTTTCGAACCTCTTCCGACCCCGCCAGAGCTCCCGCCCCGCAATGGATTGATGCACATCGGCGGCCTTCGCCCGCACCCCCGGTTTGCACGATCCTCTGTCATCGTGCTAACATGTGCCCCGTTTCAGCTGCAATTCACCTTCATTCGTGTTCTTTTCAAGTTGACTCGCCGTGTGCTTTTCGCGCGTGCATCATCCTGAATCGAGCTGTTTTTAAACAAGAAGGCTCGTCGGTCGTTTCCCCGCCTGAAGCGGATAAATTCAACACCGGCCTTTTTCGTTTCAAGCCTTCAGTGGCGCATGGGTCGGCTTCCGCCAGCCCCGCGTCCCTCATGCATCTGCCCCCCTTCCACGGCCACGCAGGTGCAACTGTCAGCACAATCTAGACGAGTGTTTTTTCGCGAACTTATCGCGAGGCACGGGCGTTTGTTTCTTTTCGCCAACTGTTCCGCCGCCGGATAACCAGCGCCGCGGATATCCTCGCCACGCTCACGAAATTGCACTTCCAGCAACCGAGGCGGAACGCATCACGAGTTTCGTCGCAGTCATTGGAGTTTTTAACCTTGACCGCTTCCAGCAACGGCTTCTGGCGACATCACAAACAAGAACAACGCCTTTCCCTCGACGACATCACCGTCGTCGATCACTCCCTCCTGAAACGGGCCGTCGGCGCAATGGCGCTCGGCAACGCGATGGAATGGTTCGATTTCGGCGTGTACAGCTACATCGCGGTGACGCTCGGCAAGGTCTTCTTCCCCTCGTCGAGCCCGTCGGCGCAGCTCATCGCGACCTTCGGCACGTTTGCCGCGGCGTTTCTCGTGCGGCCGATCGGCGGCATGGTGTTCGGGCCGCTCGGTGACCGCATCGGCCGTCAGCGCGTGCTGGCGATGACGATGATCATGATGGCCGCGGGCACCTTCGCGATCGGCCTGATCCCCAACTACGCGACGATCGGCATTCTCGCGCCGGCGCTGTTGCTGCTCGCGCGCCTCGTGCAGGGCTTCTCGACGGGCGGCGAGTACGGCGGCGCCGCGACCTTCATCGCCGAATTCTCGACCGACAAGCGCCGCGGCTTCATGGGCAGCTTCCTCGAGTTCGGCACGCTGATCGGCTATGTGCTCGGCGCAGGCACGGTCGCGCTATTGACGGCGACGCTGTCGACCGACGCGCTGCTGTCCTGGGGCTGGCGCGTGCCGTTCCTGATCGCCGGTCCGCTCGGCCTCGTGGGTCTCTACATCCGTATGAAGCTCGAGGAAACGCCCGCGTTCAAGAAGCAGGCCGAACAGCGTGAAGCCGAGGACCGCGCGGTGCCGAAGCAGTCGTTCCGCCAGTTGCTCGTGCAGCAATGGAAGCCGCTGCTGCTGTGCGTCGGCCTCGTGCTGATCTTCAACGTGACCGACTACATGGCGCTGTCGTATCTGCCGAGCTATCTGTCGGCGACGCTGCACTTCAACGAAACGCACGGCCTGTTCCTCGTGCTGCTGGTGATGATCCTGATGATGCCGCTGACGCTCGCCGCCGGCCGTCTGTCCGACGCGATCGGCCGCAAGCCGGTGATGCTGCTCGGCTGCGTCGGTCTGTTCGCGCTGTCGATCCCGGCGCTGCTGCTGATTCGCATGGGCACGGTGCTGCCGGTGTTCGCCGGCCTGATGATCCTCGGCGTGCTGCTGTCGTGCTTCACCGGCGTGATGCCGTCGGCGCTGCCGGCGCTGTTCCCGACCCGGATCCGCTACGGTGCGCTCGCGATCGGCTTCAATATCTCGGTGTCGCTGTTCGGCGGTACGACGCCGCTCGTGACCGCATGGCTGGTCGACCGCACCGGCAATCTGATGATGCCGGCGTACTACCTGATGGGCGCATCGCTGATCGGCATTGTGTCGGTGCTCGCGCTGCGCGAAACCGCGCGCAAGCCGCTGCCCGGCTCGGGCCCGTGCGTCGCGACGCGCGCCGAAGCGCACGCGGTGCTGCGCGGCGAACGCGAGGCCGAGGAGATGGATGAGCGGTTCGCAGCGGCTGCGACCGCACGTGCCTGATCCGCGCAGCCATCCCTCGCTAGAGTAGTTTCGAAGCGGGCCGGCGATATTCGCCGGCCCGTTTTTTTACGTCAGCAGCGCATCGAACGTGGCGCTGACCTGCGCGCCTTCGACGATCAGTTTGCCCGCGCACACCGGCAGCTTGAAGCGTCGCGGCCCCGCGCTGCCCGGATTGACGTACAGCACGCCGTCGCGCTCGGCGATCGACGGCTTGTGCGAGTGGCCACTCACCACGACGCGAATACCTTCGTCGTACGGCACGCAGCCCAGCTCGGCGATATCGTGCACGACCAGAATCGTCACCTGTTGGACGGTCAGCCGCGCATGCGTCGGTAAAGACGCGGCCCATTCACCGGTATCGTTGTTGCCGCGCACCGCGGTCAGCGGCGCGATCCGCGCGAGCGCGTCGAGCACGTCCGGGTTGCAGATATCGCCCGCGTGAATGATCGCGTCGCAACCGTCGAGATAGTGCAACGCTTCGGGACGCACGAGGTTGTGCGTATCGGAGATGAGCCCGATGCGGGTAGCAGTCGATGGTGGGCGACGTGAAGTCATGCGCAGTCTCGCTCGGTCTGCGGCTGCACCAACCCGCGCGCCGTCGCCTGAGCGCGCGGCTGCCCAGCCAGCATGCGCCGCGTCAAGCCCTGCACGACGACCGACACCACCGCCGCGCACGCAAAGCTGGTCGCCACACCGTACTGCGGCAGCAGCAACGCCGTCACCGCGAAGAACGCCGCGAACGAGCCGCGCCCGACCACCATGCCGCGCATCAGCAGCGCGACGAAGTCCGCGCCATGCGCACGCTGCGCCGATACCGCGAGCACGATCCCGAGCAGCGGAAACACCGACAGCACGCCACTCCACGCCGCGCCCATCGATGCCGAGGCCGTCGTCACCGCGAGCGTCAGCAGTGCGCCCGCGAGCATCCGCACTGCCGGATCCGCGCGCCCGACGCGCGCCGGCGGCACATCACCGGTCGCGCGCGGCAAGCTGCCCTGCGACACCGCGCCGGCCACGCACGCCGCCGCCAGCGCCCACCCGGTCGAGCCGGGCAGCCGCACGATCAGCAGCGCCGCCCCGAGCCAGCCGGCCACCCCCACAACCAGTGCAAGCGGCCAGTCGAAACGCCGGCAGGTCCACCCATAAGCAAGATTGAACGCCTCCAACGCGGCGATCGCCGCAATCGACGCCGCCGACGCCTGCGCCGCGAACGCCGGGCCGCGCTCGAGCGCGAGTAGCAGCATGATCGGTCCCGCGACGACCGGCAGCCCCGCGAGCCATCCCGCGACCGACGGTCCCCAGACGTGCGCGGCCACCGTCAGCGCGGCGAGAAAGGCCGGCACCAGCACGAGCTTCAGCGCGAGCAGCATGCTCAGGCCTCCAGCACGGCTTCGATGCGCCGGTCCGGCACGAACCACCACACCGCCGCGAGCGCGTACAGCGCAGCCGACGCCCACGGTACGACGAACGCGAGTCCGATACCGGTCAGGTAAATGACGACGGAGACCTTACCCTTGAAGTCGCTGCCGAGCGCTTTGGCCAGTGCCGAATCGCGTCCATGCTGAGAAATCAGCGCGCGCGTCAGGATGAAATACGCAATCGCCGACATGAACAGCACGATGCCGTACATCGCGGTCGGCCACGCGGCCAGATGGTTTCGGCCGACCCAGTGCGTGACGACCGGCAGCAGCGAGAGCCAGAACAGCAGATGCAGGTTCGCCCACAGCACCTTGCCGTTGACCGTCTGCACCGCATGGAACACGTGATGGTGATTGTTCCAGTAGATGCCGACGTAAATGAAGCTCAGCACGTAAGCGCAGAACACCGGTACGACCGGGCGCAGCGCCGCGAGATCGTAGCCCTCGGGCACCTTCAGCTCGAGCACCATGATCGTGATGATGATGGCGATTACGCCATCGCTGAAGGCTTCGACGCGTCCCTTGCCCATGCTGCGATGTCCCGAAGATGAATGCGGTGGGGCGCACAGCCCGCCCGCGCATTGCGCGCGGGCCGCGCCGCTGCCGATTATCCGTGATGGTGTGAGGATTTGTCGATGCGCGGAGCCGGCCGCGCGGATGGCTCCGTCCGCCGCGGCTCAAGGGTAGTAGACGGCGAGCCACACGCTTGGCTCGATGTCGCTCGTATATGCGACGCGGTGCCGGCAATGCGCTTCGATCAGCACGTGATCGCCGGGCTTCATCGGATGCGGCTTGGGGTCGCCGTCGAATTCGAGCGCCGCCGCGCCGCTGAGCAGGACGACCCATTCGGCGCGCGGGCTGTCGTACCAGAAGCCGGGCGGACTCGCCTGCCCGGTCGAGACGATCCGCTCGATCGTCACGCCGCCCTGCTCGACGAGCGGGTCGACCTGCTCAGCGGCCATCGTCCCCGACCGCGCGACGGCGTCGAACAGGTTGCCGCTGCTACGTGCGGGTTTGAGCGAGTTCGTCATGGGCGTGTTGCGCCGGCGTCAACGCGGTTCATTGCATCGGTTTGAGTCCATCGAGCAGCGTCGGCACGAGTTCGCTGATGGTCGGATGCACGTGCATCGCGTATTGCAAGGTCGGATATGGCGCGCCCGCCGTCATGATGTCGACGAACGTATGGATCGCCTCGTCGCCCTCGACGCCGTGAATCGCCGCGCCGAGTATCTGTTTGCTGTTCGCATCGACGAGCGCCTTCATGAAGCCGTCGGTTTCGCCACGCTCGCGCGCACGGCCCACGCGCGACATCGGCATCGTCGCGATCAACGCCTGGCGGCCGCTCTTGCGCACCTCCTCCTCCGACATGCCGACACGCGCGAGCGGCGGATCGACGAACACCGCGTACGTCATGATCCGCGTGTCGACGCTGCGCGCGCCGCCGTCGAGCAGGTTCGCCGCGACGATCTGGTAGTCGTCGTAGGAGGTATGCGTGAACGCGCCGCGGCCGTTGACGTCGCCGATCGCCCACACACCCGGCGCGCTGGTGCGCAGCTGGCCGTCGACGATGATCGTGCCGTGCCGGTCGGTCTCGATGCCCGCGGCGTCGAGACCGAGGTCGTCGGTATTCGGCGTGCGGCCGGTCGCGAGCAGCAGGTGCGATGCCTCCATCGCCGGGATGTTCTGCTCGAAGCCGATGCACACGTCATTCGCGCGATGCGGATGCGGCTCGACGCGCGTCGGCTGCACGCCGAAATGAAACTCGACGCCCTCGCGCGCGAGCACCTTCTGCACCGATTCCGCGAAGTCCGCATCCTCGCGGTTGAGCACGCGCTCGCCGCGCACCAGCACGCTGACGCGGCTGCCGAAGCGGCGAAACACCTGCGCGAATTCGAGCGCGATATAACTGCCGCCGACGATCACCAGATGATTCGGCAAAGTGGTCAGTTCGAGCAGCGTCGAGTTGGTGTAGTACGGAATCCGCTGGATGCCTTCGAGCGGCGGCACGACCGCGCGCGTGCCGGTGTTGATGAAGATTTCGAACGCGCTGAGTTCGTCCTGCGGTTGGCCGTCGCGCCCGATGATCGACAGCGTGCGCGCGCCGGTGAAGCGCGCGTGGCCATTGAACACCGTGATGTTTTCCGTGCCGCGCAGCCATTTTTCGACGCCGCTGCGCGACTGTCCGATGATCCGGTCCTTGCGCGCCTTGACGGCCGCCATATCGACGCTGACCGAGCCCACCTGCACGCCCAGGTCCGCCGCATGGCGCGCCACGTGCGCCGCGCGGGCGCTCGCCACATAAGACTTGGTCGGCGTACAGCCGACGTTCACGCAGGTGCCGCCGAAGTCCGCGCGTTCGATCACCGCCGTACGGCGTCCGCTTTGAGCGAGGCGCACGGCGAGCGGTGAGCCGCCTTGTCCCGTACCGATCACGACTGCGTCGAAGTGCTGTGGCATGGCAACTCTCCCGGGGCTGGGTGCAGGTCGTAGCATCTTACGCTTAGTGCCACCGGCTGCCATGCGATGTCGGATCGTGCGGGCGCTTTGGCGACGACCCGTTTTGCCATGCGCCGCGCGAGGCGGCGCCAATCCGTTGGGATTACTGTGAATACGCTGCGGGACTTCTCAGGCGTGGCAATGAACCGCGCAAATCAACTCGCGCGAACGCTGCAAGGCGGCCTGCGCGCCGCGCGCCGCAAACACCCAGCCGACCTGGCCGAGATTGAAGTCTTGCGACACCATCACCTGCATCAAAGCGACCATCGGCAACACGACCGATGGCCGGTAAAGCTGGTTTCTAATCAACTCTGACATCACGACCCCCATTGCGGAGCGCCGCTTCGGCACCGCGCACCAATAACGTTTCGATGGGGGAATTCTAGGGAGCGCGTCGCCGCCGATAAATAGCGGCAACGCGAAGTCACTTGTTCGGCAATCTGAACAATCGCGTCAGGACGCCTTCGCCATGCCGATCAATTGCGCGTCGTACAGCGTGCGCGCATAGGCGCTGGCCCCGACCGGCCGGCTGTACAGGTAGCCCTGCTGCTTGTCGCAATCGATCGCGCGCAGAAACGCCGCCTGCTCGGCGGTCTCGACGCCCTCGGCGGTCACGTTCATGCCGAGCGAGTGCGCCATCGCGACGACCGCCTGCGTGATCGCGATCGAATCGCGATGATCCGGCAGCCCCGCGACGAACGACCGGTCGATCTTCAGGTTATGCAGCGGAAAACGCTTCAGGTACGACAGCGACGAATAACCGGTGCCGAAATCGTCGACCGACACGCGCACGCCCATTGCGCTCAGCGCGCTCAGCATCGGCAGCACGGTGTCGCTATCGCTCATCAGCAGCCGCTCGGTGATTTCCAGTTCGAGCGCGGCCGGTTCGAGCGCGGACTGCGCGAGACAGCGCTCGATGCGCTCGAGCAGCCCGTCGTTGAACTGCCGCGGCGACAGATTCACCGCGACGATCAGATGCGGCGCCAACGTGCGCCGCCACTGCGCGACCTGCTGGCAGGCGTGTTCGAGCACCCAGTCGCCGATCTCGACGATCAGCCCGGCGTCCTCGGCGACCGGAATGAATTCGCCCGGCGACACGTTGCCCAGTTCGCTGTTGTACCAGCGCAGCAGCGCTTCCGCGCCGATCGTGCGACCGCTCTGGCTATCGACGATCGGCTGATACACGAGGCTCAGCTCGTTGGCCGCGAGCGCGCGCCGCAGCGACTGCTCGATCGTGAAGCGCCGCTGCAGATGCCGGTTCAGCTCGGCGGTGAAGAACTGGAAGTTGTTGCGGCCGCGCTGCTTCGCGTGATACATCGCCGAGTCGGCGTTGCGCATCAGCGTCGCGACGTCCTGGCCGTCTTCGGGAAACAGGCTGATGCCGATCGACGCGCCCAGGTAGTACTCGTTGCCCGCCACCGCGAACGGCACCGCGATCATGTCGAGAACACGATGCGCGAGGCCGATCAGCTCGCCGGTATTGCCGCACGCACTGGAGACGATCACGAACTCGTCGCCGCCCACCCGGGCCAGCGTGTCGCTGCGCCCGACGCAGGCCGACAGCCGCTCGGCGACGCTGCACAGCAAGGCGTCGCCGGCTTCGTGACCGGCCGTGTCGTTGACCTTCTTGAAACCGTCGAGATCGACGAACAGCACGGCGACGCTGGCGGGTTCGCCGCCATGCTCGCCGCTGGCGCGCGGCGCGAACAGGTCGCGCATCCGCTCGGTCAGGTAGGCGCGGTTGTAGAGGCCCGTCAGCGAATCGCGCGTGGCGAGGTACTTCAGCTGGCGCTGCGCCTCGCGCACCGGCCCGATGTCGGAAAACGAAATCAGCACGGAATCCGGCTCGCTCTCGCCCAGGCGCAGGATCGGCACGACGTTTTCCGTGATCCACACGACTTCGCCGCTCATCAGCTCGAGGCCGATCGTCACGCCGAGCATCGGCTTGCCGGTCGCGAAGACCTGGGTGACCGGACGGTTGCCGTCGCCGATCGCCGAGCCGTCCTCGCCGAACGCGCGTGTCATCACGGTCTGCATGCTGCGGCCGACGACCTGCGGCGTCACGTGCAGCATGCGCTGCGCGCTCGGATTGCAGGCGAGCACGATGCCGGTGCGCGACTGCACGACGATGCCTTCGCTCAGATGATCGACGACCAGCCGGTGACGCTCCTCGCTGTGCGCGAGGCGCTGCGCCATCGCGTCCTGATGGACCGCGAGCCCGACGCTGCTGCCGATGTCGCGCAGCATCGCCTCTTCCTCTGGGGTCGGACGGCGCGTGGTGCGGTAGTAGACGGCGAACGCGCCGAGCACGATGCCGGCGTCGTTTTCGAAGGGCACGGACCAGCAGGCGCGCAAGCCGTGCGGCAATGCGAAAGCGCGGAAGTTTTCCCACAGCGGATCGGATTCGATGTCGTCGACGATCACCAGACGGCGCTCGAACATCGCCGTGCCGCACGAACCGGCGCGCGGACCGATCGTGGCGCCCTCGATCGCGGCGCTGAACGGGGGCGGCAGCGACGGCGCGCCGCCTACGCGCACATGCAAGCCGTCTGGGTCGAGCAGCAGGATCGAGCAGCACGCGCCGTCGCCGAGCAGCGCCTCGGCGCGACGGCAGACTTCGTCGAGCAGCTCGGGCAGCGGCGTGTTGCGCGTGATCAGCCGCAACACGCTGCGCTCGGATGCGAGCACTTCCTCGGCCCGTTCCGGGCGATAGCGGGCGCCCTCCGGCGCGGCTGTCGTCGTGCCACGTGATGTCGCTTCGCAAATCATAGTTGCGCCCCCCAACCCAACATCGGCAAGTTAGTGTACGCGGCACACCGGGGTTTACGCTAAGCACGGCGTGAAAATCCGCCACGCATCGGTGCGGACGGCTACGGGTGTGGCGTGCAAGCATCGGTTGACGCGGGTACGACGGGCGACGGCGGTTCTCGCACCGTGGGTTCGTAGCCCGCGGGCGCCGCGGCGGCTCGACGCCGGGCCGCTGCAGCAGGTTGCGGCGGCCCGTTTGGCACCATTGTCTTCAGTGCAGTGGCGGCGTCAATGATTGTCAATTGTTGCCGCCGCCTACTGGAGGCCGTGTTCCGCCACCACCGCCTTGAGGACCTCCTTGGGGTCCGCCTTGATGACCACCTGGGGGCCGATTGCCGCCTTGCTGAGCGCCGCCCGGCGAGTGACCGCCTCCGCCGCCTTGCGGTCCGCCGCCCGGCGGCCGGCCAGCCCCACCGCCCTGCTGCGCGCCGGGAGGACGGCCGCCGGCGCTGCCCGGAGGCGGGCCACCCGGTGGGCGTCCACCCGCGTTGCCCGGTGGTCGGCCACCCTCGTTACCTGGAGGCCGTCCGCCTGCATGGCCCGGCGGCGGCCCACCCGGCGGACGCTCGCCCGCGTGACCCGGCGGCGAGCCACCCGGCGGATGCCCGCCGACATGCCCCGGCAGCGGCCGCCAGTTCGGCGGCGGATGCCCGGCGCCCGGTCGCGGCGGCGGGGGCGGCGCATGACGCGCCCAGCGCGAGCGCTGGCCGTACCACGGCTGGCCGCGGTAGTAGTTGCCCCAGTAATCGTTGATCGAGAACGCGAGGATCGGCAGGCCGAGCGCGGCGCCGTAGTTCAGCGGCATGTTGTAGCCCTGGTACGGCGAACTGAGCCGTGACGCATACACCCAGCCGCGCAGATTCGGTGTGGCGACGTCGCACCACTGGTAGTTGCTCAGGCACCCCATCACCGTTACAGGAGCGCCGCCCGGTAGCTGCGCGACGATCGGATAATCGGACGCAGGGCCCGCGCGCACGTTGGTACCGCTGTTCGTATAGGCCTGCGCCTGCGCGCTGGCCACGCCGGGCAAGGTCAGCAGGCCCGCTGCCATGTAAAGACCGATCAAGAGTTGTCGTTGCATTCGTTCTTCCTATTTCGATGGTCACCTTTTGACCACGCCGGCCTATGTGCCCCCACTTCCAATAAATAGACGTTGCGCCTGCTTCATGACACGCGAACGTGCGCCCGCAGCAATCACGCACGGCATATGCCAGCCGGCAAGCCCGAGCGGCAAGATCTTGTAGACCCGCCCGAACTCCGACGTTGTTCGAGCGTCCGCGAAGCGCGCGACCGGTCGATCATCGGCGGCATGATCAATCGATGCACCGCCGGGACTCTGATGACCCTCTTCCGCCCCCTCCTGCTCGCCGGACTGCTGCTCGCGCATCCGTATACCAACGCCGCCAGCTTCGACTGCCAGCGCGGCCGTTCGCCGGCCGAGCGCATGATTTGCGGCAACTCCGCGCTGTCGGCGCTCGACGACACGTTGGGCCAACTCTACTGGAAAGCGCGCCGGCGAGTCGCCCAGCGCCGTGCGTTCACCGACGACAGCGACAGCAAGTGGGCCTGGCGCGAAGCGAACTGCCGTGACGTCGCGTGTCTGCGGACGTGGTACGCGACGCGCATCGACGAATTGCAGCGGCTGCTGGCGAGCTTGCCGAAGGCCGCGCGGCACCCGGCGTCCGCGGGTGGGGATGTGAAAGCGCACCCGGACCCGTCGACGCTGCACTGCACGGCCGCGAAGCCCGGCCTCGTCGTCAACGAGCAGTGTGCGAGCGTGATCGGACAGTCGGGCCAGCGTTGGAGGTTTCAGCCGCGCGATGGCGACTGGTTTTGCGGCGTGGCCACGCTCGAGGCGGCGGACATGGCGCCATCGCAAGAGCAAGCGCCGATGCAGAGGCCGATGCAACCGCAGATGCAGGCGAGCGTTGGGCAATGAGCGGCGAAACACACTGGCTACGACGGCGATGGGCCTGCGCGCCGGGTGAACTGCGCGCGGAAAGCTCAGTCAGCGGCCGACGGCTCACCGCCCTCGCCCGTGCCGAACAGCTCCGCGCAAAGCTGCGCGCCGGTTTCGCTCAGCGACGCGGCTCCGGTGCCATCGTCATGGAACATCGTCTCGACGAGACCGGCGCCCGATAGCGCCGTCAATTGCCGCCGCAAGCTGCTCATCGGCACACCGGCCTGCTTCGACAGCTTCGCGAGCGACCACCCGCGCCGGGGTGTCTCGCGATGCGCGCGCCATAGCTGCGCGAGTATCGCGGCGAGTTGCGGGTCGATGTCGTCGTCGTTCATGTCGGTCTCGCTGTTGTGATGCGTCGGTTGTATCGCGGTTGCGCGATTCACGCCATCGCCGTGGCCAGCTCGCCGAGCGTCTTCAACGCCGCCTCGGCCTGCGCGGTCCACGGATAGCTGTAATTCAGCCGGATGAAGTGCTGGTAATCGTTGCGCGTCGAAAACATCATCCCCGGCCCGACCGTGATACTGCGTTCGAGCGCGGCCTGATAAAGCCGCATCGAGTCGATCGCAACCGGCAGTTCGACCCACAGCACGTAGCCGCCGCGCGGCGTCGACACGCGCGTGCCGACCGGGAAGAAGCGCAGCACCAGCGCGCTCATGATGCTCGCCTGCTGCCGGTACACGCGGCGCAGATGCCGCAGATGCCGGTCGTAGCCGTCCTGACGCAGATAATCGGCGACCGCGACCTGCGGCACCGACGGCGTCGTCAGCGTGTTCAGAAACTTGAGCTTCTCGACCTGCGCGCGATAACGCCCCGGCAGCGCCCAGCCGATCCGGTACGACGCCGTCAGGCTTTTCGAAAACGACGCACAGTGCAGCACGAGCCCTTTGGTGTCGAAAGTCTTCAGCGTCGATGGCCGCGCGTCGCCGAAGTACAGCTCCTGGTAGACGTCGTTTTCGATCGCCGGAATCTCGTGCGCGGCCAGCAGTTCGACCAGTTGCCGCTTACGCTCGTCGGACATGCAGAAACCGAGCGGATTCTGGAAGTTCGGCATCACCATGCACGCGGCGATCTTCTGACGCGCGATCACCTTCGCGAGCGCGTCGATGTCGATGCCGTCGACCGGATGCGTCGCCACTTCGATCGCGCGCATGCCGAGGCGCTCGATCGCGTGCAGCATCGCATAGAAGGTCGGCGATTCGACCGCGACGGTGTCGCCCGGCTTCGCGACCGCCTGAAGGCTCAGGTTGATCGCCTCGGTCGCGCCGAGCGTGATCACGATTTCGCCCGGATCGACCGGCAGACCGTTTTCCGCGTAGCGCCGCGCGATCTGGCGGATCAGCTCGGGGTTGCCCGGCGGCAGATCGTCGATCAGATTCCAGCTCGCGTGCCGGCGCGCGATCGCGTTCGCGTACTGGTTGATGCGCCGCCACGGGAACAACGACGGATCGGGATACGGCGAGCCGAACGGCACGGCGTCGTGCGCGCGGATGCTGCGCAGCGTCGACAGCACGAGCCGGCTCACGTCGACCGTCGCGGGCACCGGCGGCGGCGCGGACGTGCGGCCGGCGCGCGCCGCGGCGGGCGCCGGCGTGAGCGCCCGCGCGGCCGCGTCGCGCACGAAATAGCCCGACTGCGGCCGGCTTTCGATGACGCCGCGGCTCTCCAGCAGCGCATACGCATGCAGCACCGTCTTGATGCTGACGCCGTGCTGCTGACTCGCCTGGCGCACCGACGCAATCCGCTCGCCGGCCGCGAATACGCCGCGGCGCACGGCTTCGGTGATTTCGTCGGCGAGTTTTTCGTAGAGCTTCATGCGATTCGGGCGGGTTCGGGCGGTTTCAGAGATTGTCGCGCAACTGTACTCCTATTCTTTCCGATTTTCTGTATCCGACGTGGATTGTGGAACACAGTACGCTTGCGGGCATTGGGCTGCAAAGCCTGTCGAATCTGTCCATCGCCACGTCATGAAGAAGAACGAAGCACAAGCCGAACCCCGCATCGAGCCGTACAAGCACCCCGCCGCCGGCTGGGGCGCGCTGAAGTATGTCGCCATCAACCTGCTCAAGGAAAAGGTCGCGGGCGGCAACTACCGCACGCTGCTCAAGCAGAACCAGCCTGACGGCTTCGACTGCCCTGGC
The DNA here is from genome assembly GCF_050436725.1 of Paraburkholderia sp. JPY465. Lineage (NCBI taxonomy): Bacteria > Pseudomonadati > Pseudomonadota > Betaproteobacteria > Burkholderiales > Burkholderiaceae > Paraburkholderia > Paraburkholderia sp. JPY465. The sequence continues at coordinate 880,320 of NZ_JBNDMT010000003.1, read as the reverse complement.
TGCGCGTGGCCGGATCGCGAGCACGCGTCGACGTTCGAGTTCTGCGAAAACGGCGTGAAGGCGGTGGCCGCCGAGGCCACCGGCAAGCGCGTGACGCCCGCGTTCTTCGAGCAGCACAGTGTCGCCGAGTTGATGAAGCAATCCGACTTCGAGCTCGAGCAGCACGGCCGCCTGACCGATCCGCTCGTCTACGACGCCGCGCGCGACCGCTACGTGCCGATCGGCTGGGACGACGCGCTCGAGCTGATCGCAAGCCATCTGAAGCGTCTCGACGATCCGAACCGCGCCGCGTTCTATACGTCGGGCCGCGCGAGCAACGAAGCCGCGTTCCTGTACCAGCTGTTCGTGCGCATGTATGGCACCAACAATTTTCCCGACTGCTCGAACATGTGCCACGAGGCGACGAGCCGTGGCCTGCCGCACACGGTCGGCATCGGCAAGGGCACGGTCACGCTCGACGACTTCGAACACGCGGATACGCTGCTGATCTTCGGCCAGAACCCGGCCACCAACCATCCGCGCATGCTCGGCGAGCTGCGCGAGTGCGCGAAGCGCGGTGCGACGATCGTGTCGATCAATCCGCTGAAGGAGCGCGGCCTCGAACGTTTCGCGAGCCCGCAGCACCCGGTCGAAATGCTGACGATGGGCAGCACGAAAATCAGCTCCGTGTTCATCCGTCCGAAGGTCGGCGGCGATTTCGCGCTGATCAAGGGCGTCGCCAAACGCGTGCTCGAACTCGACGACGAAGCGCTGGTGTCGGGCCTCGAGCGCGTGCTCGACGTCGACTTCATCGCCCAACACACGGTCGGCTTCGCCGCATTCGCCGACGATCTGCGCGCCGAGCGCTGGGACACGATCGTCGCCGAGGCCGGCGTGCCGCTCGACGAGGTGCTGAAGCTCGCCGATATCTATGTGAAGGGCCGCGCGGTGATTTCGACCTGGGGCATGGGCCTCACGCAGCACAAGAACTCGGTCGCGACGGTGCAGCTGCTGTCGAATCTGATGATGATGCGCGGCAATATCGGCCGGCGCGGCGCGGGGCTATGCCCGGTGCGCGGCCACTCGAACGTGCAGGGCGACCGCACGGTCGGCATCGAGGAAAAGCCTACCGACGCGTTTCTCGACAAGCTTGGCGCAGCCTACGATTTCGCGCCGCCGCGCGAGCACGGACTCGACGTCGTCAACACGATTCAGGCGATGCTCGATGGCAAGGTGAAAGTGTTCATCGGCCTCGGCGGTAATTTCTCGATCGCGACGCCGGACACGCCGCGCACGTGGGACGCAATGCGCGCATGCGAACTGACCGTGCACGTGACGACGAAGCTCAATCGCAGCCACCTCGTGCACGGCCGCGACGCGCTGATCCTGCCGACGCTCGGGCGCACCGAGATCGATATTCAGAACGGCGTGGCGCAAGGCGTCAGCGTCGAGGATTCGATGAGCATGGTGCACATCTCGTACGGGATGAACAAGCCGGCGTCGGACAATCTGCTATCCGAAGTGGCGATCGTCGCGCGGATGGCGCATGCGACTTTGGGCAGTGGCAAGGTGGACTGGCTCGCGCATGCGGCCGACTACGCGCTGATTCGCGATGGCATCGCGAAGGTGATCGACGGTTTCGACGACTACAACGAGCGCCTGAAGAAGCCGGGCGGCTTCCATCTCGGCGTCGCGTCGCGCGACCGCATCTGGAAAACCCCGAGCCGCAAGGCGCAGTTCATCGTCCACGCGATCGCGCTCGACACGCCGATTCATCAGGCGAAGAAGCGTCACGGCGAACGCCTGATGACGCTGATGACTACCCGCTCACACGACCAGTACAACACGACGATTTACGGTCTCGACGATCGCTATCGCGGCGTGTACGGACAGCGGCGCGTGCTGTTCGCCAACAAGGACGATCTGGCGATGCTCGGGTTCGCGGCCGGTCAGCGTGTCGATATCACGAGCGTGTGGGCCGATGGCATCGAGCGACGGGTGGACGGTTTTCTGCTCGTCGAGTATGATATTCCGCGCGGCTGCCTCGGCGCTTACTATCCGGAGACGAATCCGCTGGTACCGCTCTCCTCGGTCGCGGATGGCGCGGGTACGCCGACGTCGAAGTCGATTCCGGTGTTGTTGACGGCGTCGGTGGTGCAGGATGTCGCTGTTCTGGCGGCCTGAAGTCAGCTCTATTTTCCGCGCCTTGCGCGCGGCGTCCCTCACACGGGCTTCTTCGCCAGATCGCGATGCGTCAGATACAGACGTAGATCGAATTCGATCTGGTGGTACCCCGGCTGCATGAACTCGCACAGACGATAGAACGCCTTGTTGTGATCGCTCTCTTTCAGATGAGCGAGTTCGTGCACGACGATCATCTTCAGAAACTCCGGCGCCGCGCCCTTGAATAGCGACGCGATGCGGATTTCCTTCTTCGCCTTCAGCTTGCTGCCCTGCACGCGCGAAATGCTCGTATGCAGGCCGAGCGCGTGACGCATCACGTCGAGCTTGCTGTCGTAGGTGACCTTGTCGATCTGCTCCGCGTTGCGCAGGTGTTCGCGTTTGAGCTCCGCGCAGTACTCGTAGAGCGCGCGGTCGGTTTGCACCTCGTGCGTGTTCGGGTACTTCTGCGCGAGATAGGAGCCGAGCTGATCGTCGGCGATCAGCGTTCTCACCTTGTCTTGCAGAGGTGCGGGGTAGCCGGTCAGGTATTTGAGCGAAGACATGAAGGCGGATTGAGGTTGGCGAGGTGATATTACGCACGGTCGCGCCGATCGACAAGATTAGGCGCTTGTCCGGAGTTACGCCGAGTTCTGGAGGTTCCTCGCGTTATGCGGTGTGACAGTTTCTCACTCGATTTTGTCCGCATAGGCCAACGAGTTTCACCGCTTCCGTGCGATGCGCCGCAGATTCGAGCAACGCTCTGATCACCAGGGATACACAAGAACTACTGACCGGCACCGACCGGAACCTGATTCCCAACGACGTCGTGAGCGGCACGGTTGACGGCGCTTCACCCGTACGCGCATGGAGCGAACAGCTCGGTTTCACTCAGGCGAACATCGCGGCGCGTCTTGGCATCAGCCAGCCTGCTTTTGCACAACAGGAAAATAGCGATCGCTTGCGCAAATCAACGCGCGAAAAGATCGCGGCGGCGCTCGGTATCAGCGCGAAGCAACTGGATTTCTGATCGGGAAAACTGGAGAGCGAGATCGGCACGGCGATCATCGGCGTGCGCGCATCGTGCCTGTCATTGCAACACTGGTGCCGGGGACCGGACTTGAACCGGCAAGCCCGAAGGCGGCGGATTTTAAGTCCGCTATGTTTACCAATTTCATCACCCCGGCAGGGGTCGCAATCGCGCGTGGTCGCGAATTCTACCATCGCGTCGCCGCAGTCCCAAGAACGCCCGACACCACGTTCATCCCCAAGTCACAAACCTTGCCGATAATCCGCTCACGAAAACGATTACAGCGGGCCGCAAACCGATGACGCCGACGATCAAGGATGTCGCCGCCCACGCGGGCTTTTCCATTGCCACGGTATCGCGCGCGATCAACGCGCCGCACACCGTGAACCCCATCACGCTCGACAAGGTACGTCAGTCGATCGACGCGCTGAACTTCCGCCCGAGCCCGCTCGGCCGGCAATTGCGCGGCGAGCGTACGCGCCTGATCGGCGTCGTTCTGCCGACGCTCGCGAACCCGGTGTTCGCCGAATGCCTGCAAGGCATCGACGATCTCGCGTCGGCGCAAGGCTACCGGCTCATGCTGATGACCACGCAGTACGACGTGGACCGCGAGCGTCACGCAATCGAAACGCTGCGCGAGCATCGCGTCGAAGGCCTGATCCTGACCGTCGCCGATGCCGACACCCATCCGCTGCTCGACGAACTCGACCGCGATGGCCTGCTGTACGTGCTGATGCACAACGACACGGTGCGCCGCCCGTCGGTGTCGGTCGACAATCGCCTTGCCGCCTACGACGGCGTGCGCCGGCTCATCGCCAACGGCCATCGCCGCATCCTGATGCTGGCCGGCTCGTTCGCCGCGTCGGATCGCGCGCGTCAGCGGCATCTCGGCTACACGCAGGCGATGCAGCAAGCCGGCCTCATCGCCGCGCCCGCGCTCGAAGTCGATTTCAACGCCGACGAACTCGCGCCGTCCGTGCTCGCGCACCTGACGCAAGGCGCAAACCGTCCGACCGCCCTCTTTTGCAGCAACGATCTGCTCGCGATGGTCGTGATGCGCGGCCTGCGCCGCGCGCGTCTGAAGATTCCGCAAGACATGTCGATTCTCGGCTTCGACGGCCTCGCGATGGGCGAACTGCTGTCGCCCGCGCTCGCCAGCATCTGCGCGCCGAATCGCGAGATCGGCCGGGCGGCGTGGCAGCGTCTGCTTGCACGGATCGGTGGCGAGCGCGACGAGCGCGCATTCCCCGCCACTTCGCTCGCATTGACCCTACCGCACAGCGTGCGTGAAGGCGCGACGATCGCGGCACTCGGGTCCCACGCAGATTTCGACAGGGCATCACCAACGCAAGGGCTGACCGCCTAGGCAGCCTTCGCGCACTACAACCGCTTGCAACCACCACCTTTTACGGGCCCGGAGTGAGTGCGGAAGCACTTGCACCGATCGAACACAGGAGACCTGCAGTGACCCGCTCGACCTCACGCTTCGCATCCTCCAAACCGCTCTGGCAGAAACTGTCGCACGCCGCCGCGACCGTAGTGCCGGCGAGCCTGCTCGTGGCCGGCGCGGCGTTCGTCACGCTCGCGCCGCAAAAAGCGCGCGCCGACGAAACCGCGATCTGCTACAACTGCCCGCCCGAATGGGCCGACTGGGCGAGCCAGATCAAGGCGATCCAGCAAAAGACCGGCATTCGCGTGCCGTTCGACAACAAGAACTCGGGCCAATCGATCGCACAGCTGATGGCCGAGCAGAAAAGCCCGGTCGCCGACGTCGTGTATCTCGGCGTGTCCTCGGCGTTCCAGGCGAAGGACAAGGGCGTGATCCAGACCTACAAGCCCGCGCACTGGGACGACATTCCGGCAAGCCTAAAAGACCCGCAAGGCTACTGGTTCACGATCCACTCGGGCACGCTCGGCTTCTTCGTCAACAAGGACGCGCTCGAAGGCAAACCGGTGCCGCGCTCGTGGGCCGATCTGCTGAAGCCTGAATACAAGGGGATGATCGGCTACCTCGATCCGTCGAGCGCGTTCGTCGGCTATGCGGGCGCGGTCGCGGTGAACCAGGCGCTCGGCGGCACGCTCGATAACTTTGAGCCGGGCCTCGACTGGTTCCGCAAGCTCAAGGCGAATGCGCCGATCGTGCCGAAGCAAACCGCGTACGCGCGTGTGCTGTCCGGCGAAATTCCGATCCTGCTCGACTACGACTTCGACGCGTATCGCGCGAAATACAAGGATCATGCGAACGTCGAGTTCGTGATTCCGCAGGAAGGCACGATCTCGGTGCCGTACGTGATGAGCCTCGTGAGGGGCGCGCCGCACGAAACGAACGGCAAGAAGGTGCTCGATTTCGTGCTGTCCGACGAAGGCCAGAAACTGTGGGCGCAGGCGTATCTGCGGCCGGTGCGCGCGAGCGCGATGAATGCCGAAACCGCCGCGCAGTTCCTGCCCGCGAGCGAATACGCGCGCGCGAAGCCGGTCGACTTCGCGAAGATGGCCGAGAAGCAGTCGGGCTTCGGCGAGCGCTATCTGCAGGTGATGCATTGAACGACGTCACCTTCCCGCTGCGCTGGCGCATCGCATTGCTCGCGCCCGCGCTCGCGGTATTCATCGCGTTCTGGCTGCTGCCGATGGGCGCGCTCGCGCAGCTCTCCGGCGGCGGCCACGCTTTCGCGACCTATCGCGCGATGCTGACCAATCCGCGCTATATGTCGAGCCTCGGCGCGACCGTCGTGCTGTCGGCGGCGGTCACGGCGGCCACGCTGGTGCTGTCGGTGATCGCGGGGCTGCTGCTCGCGCGCCGCGAGTTCGCCGGCAAGCGCACGCTGCTCGCGCTGCTGACGTTTCCGCTCGCGTTTCCGGGCGTCGTCGTCGGCTTCATGGTCATCATGCTGGCCGGACGTCAGGGGCTGATCGGCGCGCTGTCGCTCAAACTCGCGGGCGATCGCTGGGTGTTCGCGTATTCGATGAGCGGCCTGTTTCTCGGCTATCTGTATTTCTCGATTCCGCGCGTGATCGTGACGGTGATGGCCTCCGCGACCAAGCTCGATGCGTCGCTCGAAGAGGCCGCGCGCTCGCTCGGCGCATCGCCGTGGCGCATCATGCGCGACATCGTGCTGCCGGCGCTGTCGCCCGGACTGATCGCGGCGGGCGCCGTGTGCTTCGCGACCGCGATGGGCGCGTTCGGCACCGCGTTCACGCTAGCCACCGACATCGACGTGCTGCCGATGACCATCTATACCGAGTTCACGCTGAACGCGAACATGGTGACCGCCGCGGGCCTGTCGATCGTGCTGGGCATCGTCACGTGGGCGGTGCTGGCGATCGCGCGCAGCGCGAGCGGTTCGGGCGTCGCGGCGAGCGCATGAACGACAACGCATCCATGAACTCAGTCACGGCCTCCTCGACCTCCTCACCCTCCTCACCCTCCTCACAGTCGCAACCGACAGCGGGACCGCGCGCGCGACGCGCGTGGCCTTCCTCGCGAACCTGGCTCGCCGCGGGTCAATGGTTCGTCACCCTGCTGCTGTGCGCGTTCCTGATCGTGCCGGTCGTTATGTCGATCGTCGCGGGGCTGACGGTCAACTACTTCAAGGGCGTGTCGAGCGGACTCACGCTGCGCTGGCTCGTCGAAGTGTGGAGCCAGTATCACGGCTCGGTGTGGCTGTCGCTCGAAGTGGCCGCGGCGACGCTCGCCGTCACGCTGTTGACCGGCGTACCCGCGGGCTACGTGCTCGCGCGCAGCAAGACGCGCTTCGCGCGCATCGTCGAGGAGTTTCTGGTGCTGCCGATCGCGCTGCCCGGCCTCGCATCGGCACTCGCGCTGCTGGTGATCTACGGCGGCTTCACGGCGTTCCGGATGAGCGCGGCGTTCATCGTCGTCGGGCATGTGGTGTTCACGCTTCCGTTCATGGTGCGCGCGGTCGCCGCGGTCTGCGCGAGCGGCGATCTGCGCACGCTCGAAGAAGGCGCGGCGAGCCTCGGCGCGGGCTTCTTCACGCGCTTCGTCACGATCGTGCTGCCGAACGCGCGGCCCGGCATCGTTGCGGGCGCGCTTGCGGTGCTGACGCTGTCGATCGGCGAATTCAATCTCACGTGGATGCTGCACACGCCCGACACGAAGACGCTGCCGGTCGGCCTCGCCGATACCTACGCGTCGATGCGCATCGAGATCGGCAGCGCGTACACGATCCTGTTCTTCATCATGACGATGCCGCTGCTCGTCGCGATGCAATGGCTCGGCGTCGACGCGACCGGCCAGCGCAGCGCGTCGAACAAACGCGGCGCTATCTCTTGCCCGAAACCCATCGACACGCCATGAAACTGACCTCGGTTCCCATCACGCTCACGCAGTGCGCCAAGACGTTTCGCGGCACACGCGTGCTCGAGCCGCTCGACCTGGCGATCGGCGCGGGCGAAACCCTCGTGCTGCTCGGACCGTCGGGCTGCGGCAAGACGACGACGCTGCGCCTGATCGCGGGCCTCGAAACCCCGGACGCCGGCGGCAGCATCGCATTCGGCGACGACGACGTGACCGCGCTGCCGATCGAAAAACGCGCGGTCGGCATGGTGTTCCAGAGCTACGCGCTGTTTCCGAACCTGACCGTGCGCGGCAACATCGGCTACGGTCTGAAGATCAGGCGTGTGCCGGCGGCCATCGCCCGGCAACGCGTCGACGAACTGCTCGGCATGATGCGGCTTAGCGCGCACGCGGACAAGCCGATCGATCAACTGTCGGGCGGCCAGCGTCAACGTGTGGCGCTCGCACGCGCGCTCGCGGTGCAGCCGCGGGTGCTGCTGCTCGACGAACCGCTGACCGCGCTCGACGCGCGTCTGCGCGATGCATTGCGCACGGAAATGAACGCGCTGTTGCGCGAACTCGGCATCACCACCGTCTACGTGACGCACGATCAGGCCGAAGCGATGGAGCTCGGCGATCGCATCGTCGTGATGAGCGCGGGACGCATCGAGCAAATCGGTTCGCCGCGCGACATCTACTATCGGCCGGTCAATCGCACGGTCGCGCAGTTCGTCGGCACGATCAACCGTATCGCGGGCGAGCCGCGCGACGGCATGCTGACGACGAGCGGCGGCGCCGTGCCGTTACCCGCGCATGCATCGAATACGAACGGCGCGCACGAATTTTTCTTCCGCCCCGAGGACGCGCGGCTCACCGACCCCGCGCTCGCGCAACTGCGCGGCCAGATCGAAAGCACCGCGTTCCTCGGCGAACGCACGCGCCTGACGATTGGCGGCGCCGCGCCCGAGCCGCTCGTCGTCGACGTCCCGGGCCGTATCGAGCTTGCGCGCGGCACGCCGGTCGGCATTTCGATCGAGCAGCACGCATTGATTGCGCTATCGTAGGCACAAACAGCGCCGCTGCCCGGCGCTCAACACGAAGCAACCCGAAGGACCTCTGTCATGCTGCTGGCCCAAATTAGCGATCTGCATATCAAGCAACCCGGCGCCCTCGCATATCGCCGCGTCGATACCGCTCCCTACCTCGCACGCTGCATCGACGCGCTGAACGCGCTCACACCGCGCCCCGACGCGGTGCTGATGACCGGCGACCTCGTCGATCAGGGCGACCCGCAGCAGTATGCGCACCTGAAGACATTGCTCGCACCGCTCGAGATCCCCTACTTCCTGATGGTCGGCAATCACGACGAACGCGACGCGTTGCGCGCCGCGTTTCCCGAGCGCGAGGAGTTGCTAAGCGGCGGCGAGTTCGTGCAGTACGCGGTCGACGTCGGCCCGCTGCGCGTGATCGCACTGGATTCGCTGGTGCCCGGCTCGAGCGCCGGCATGCTGTGCGATACGCGGCTCGCGTGGCTCGCGCAGCAGCTCGATGCGGCGCGCGGCAAGCCGGTCGTGGTCGCGCTGCATCATCCGCCGTTCGCGTGCGGCATCGGACATATGGACGAGATCCGGCTCGACCCGGCGGCATCGGACAAGCTCGCCGCGTTGATCGCCCGCTATCCCAACGTCGAGCGCGTGCTCTGCGGGCACGTGCATCGCTCGATGTTCGTGCGCTTCGGCGGCACGATCGCGAGCGCGATTCCAGCGCCCGCACACCAGGTGGCGCTCGATTTTCGCGAGGACGGACCGTCGGCGTTCGTGATGGAGCCGCCCGCGTACGCGCTGCATTACTACGCTGCGGCGACGGGCATCGTCACGCATCACGCGTATGTCGATGCGGCCGACGGCCCGTATCCGTTCTACGACGCTGGCGCGTTGATCGACTGAAACCAGCGGTCTATCTCGCTACAGACCGATAGCGGCCGCGCGGGCGAGCCTCGCGCGGCCGTCAGCACGAACCCCGCCGCTCCGGTATGATCGGCTCGCTTGAGGACCGCGCATGGGCCGGTCCGTCGATCCGCCTCTGTCATGTCCACTTCCGACGCTTCCACTTCCGCTTCCTCCGCCCGGTCGTTGCGCGGCGTGTTGCTGCTGCTCGCGACGATCGCCGGTGTCTCGGTCGCGAACATCTACTTCAATCAGCCGCTGCTCGACAACTTGCGCCAGTCGTTTCCGGACAGCGCGTCCTGGGTCGGCGCGGTGCCGGCCGTCACGCAGCTCGGCTACGCCGCCGGCATGCTGCTGCTCGCGCCGCTCGGCGACCGCTTCGACCGGCGTCTGCTGATCCTGCTGCAGATCGCCGGCATGTGCGTCGCGCTCATCGTCGCGGCGTCGGCGCCGACGCTCGCGGTGCTGATCGTCACGAGTCTCGCGATCGGCGTGCTCGCGACGATCGCGCAACAGGCGGTGCCGTTCGCGGCCGAACTCGCGCCGCCGTCCGAGCGCGGCCACGCGGTCGGTACCGTGATGAGCGGCCTCTTGCTCGGCATCCTGCTCGCGCGGACCGCGGCGGGCATCGTCGGTGAATACTTCGGCTGGCGCGCGGTGTTTGGCGCATCGGTCGTCGCGCTGCTCGCGCTCGCAGTCGTCATCATTTTGCGTCTGCCGAAGAGCCAGCCGACCTCGACGCTGCCGTACGGCAAACTGCTCGTGTCGATGTGGCATCTGGTGACCGAGCATCGTGCGCTGCGCGAGGCGTCGCTGACCGGTGCGGCCCTGTTCGGTGCATTCAGCCTTTTCTGGTCGGTGCTCGCGCTGTTGCTGGCGGGTGCGCCGTTTCATCTCGGGCCGCAGGCGGCGGGGCTGTTCGGTATCGTCGGCGCGGCTGGCGCGCTGGCCGCGCCGCTCGCGGGCAAGTTCGCCGACCGGCGCGGCCCACGCGCGATCATCACCGTCTCGCTCGTGCTGGTCGTGATCGCGTTCGTGATCTTCGGCGCATCGGCGAAGAGCATCGCGGGACTCGTGGTCGGGGTGATCATTCTCGACATCGGCGTGCAGGCCGCGCAGATTTCCAATCAGTCGCGCATCTACGCGTTAAAGCCCGATGCGCGCAGCCGCGTGAATACCGTGTATATGGTCGCGTATTTCATCGGCGGGGCGCTGGGCTCGGGTGTCGGCGCGATCGTGTGGCCGGCGTTCGGGTGGATCGGCGTCACTATCGCGGGGATCGGGTTTGCCGGGCTCGGCGCGTGGAATCATTTGCGCTTGCCGGCGCGGACGGGGCATTGAACGCCCGATTCCACCTTTGATTTGTGCAGGCATCACGCGGACGCCGCGCGTTTTCAGCCCTTGCTGCGAGCGTTCAAACGTCGCCACCCCGCCCCAACGCATACTCATGCAGCGCATCGAGCACGCGATCGAACTCGAACGATTTGTCGTAAAAGTGCCGCACGCCGTACTGCTCGCAGCGCGCTCGATACGCGGGCAACGCATGATTGGTCAGCACCGCCGCGAACATCGAATCGATCAACCCCTCGCGCTGCAGATACGCGAGCACCGGCACGCCCGAGCCCTGCTTCAGCTGCAAATCGACGATCACCGCATCGAACGCTTCGTCGCCGAGCAACGCGATCGCCTGATCGGCGGAATCGGCATAAGCGGCCACGCGCAGCAAGCCCGAAGCATCGATCGCCTCGACGAGGCTGCGGCGGATCAGCGGCGAATCCTCGATCAGCAGCACGCGCAACGGCGCGCGGCTGGCTGGATCGGTAGCAGGGTTCGATTCGCTGTTCATCGGGATGTCTCGATCGTCCGTCATTCGATCAGACCGTTCTTGATCGCGTAATACGTGAGGTCCGCGTTGTTCGCGAGTCGCATCTTCTCGAGCACCCGCGCGCGATACGTGCTCACCGTTTTGACCGACAGATGCAGTTCTTCCGCGATCTGCGTCGGCAATTGCCCTGCCGCGAGCTTGCAGAAGATCTGGAATTCGCGCTCCGACAGCGCTTCATGCGGACGTCCGGCGGCGGGCTTGTCGAGATTGTCGGCAAGCGTATCGGCGACCGCCTCCGACAGATAGCGATGCCCGCGCGCCACCGAGCGGATTGCGCGCACGATTTCCTCCGGCTCGCAGTCCTTGTTCAGATAGCCGTTCGCGCCCGCGCGAAGCAGATTGATCGCGTATTGGCTCTCGGGGTAGCCCGACAGGATCAGCACCCCCTGCTCAGGACGCACCTGCTTGATCACCCGCAACGTATCGATGCCGTTCTTGTCCGGCATCGCGATGTCGAGCAGCACCACGTCGAATGCCTGCTCGCGCACGAGGCCGATCGCTTCCTCGCCGGTGGCGGCCTCGGCGGCGACGCACATGTCCGGCTCGTCGGCGACGAACTGTCTGAAACCACCTCGAACGATCGCATGATCGTCAGCTATCAGCACTCGAATCATCGGTTGGGTGTCCGTGCAAAGGGAGTCGCTCCTAAGCCGACATTGTAATGATCCGGGGCCACGGCAGAACGTGGACTGCGAGGGCGGCTTCGCATCGCAGCCGCCCGCATTCCCGAGTTCGTGTTCGTCGCTTCCCCGTCATTCTGGCGCGCTACTCACGCCCCGCGAGCAGATCCGCCATATCGTCGGCATGCTCTTCCTCGACCGCGAGAATCTCCTCGAACAGCCGGCGCGTGGTCACGTCCTTCTCGCCGAGATAGCGGACGATCTCGCGGTACGTGTCGATCGCGATGCGCTCCGCGATCAGGTTCTCGCGAATCATGTCGGTCAGATCGGTGCCTTCCTTGTATTCCGAATGAGCGCGTGCCTTGATGCCGTCCGGCGCGAAATCGGGTTCGCCGCCAAGCTGCACGATGCGCTCGGCGATGCGATCGGCGTGTTCCTGCTCCTCGCTCGCGTGCTCGGCGAATTCCGTCGCGACCGCTTCGGAGTTGATGCCCTTCGCCATGAAGTAGTGGCGCTTGTAACGCAGCGTGCAGACGAGCTCGGTGGCGAGCGCGTCGTTCAGCAGCTTGAGCACCGTTTCGCGATCCGCGCCGTAGGTCGGCGTGACCGGACCATCGGACATATGCTTGCGCGCGTCCTCGCGGATCTTTTTGATGTCCATCACGAACGTGTCGCCAGATTGCTTCGTCATCGAACTTCTCCTTTATCCGGTATTGGGGGAATCGCGCATCAGCACGAATCGCACCTGATGCGCCGACGGTGGAATGACGGCGCGCTTCGAACGCGGGCGCCTCGATCGAGGATTCAAACGCCGCGCGTTCCCGCGCCTTGTTGACTACCTGTACCAACGTATACGTATTGCGTACTTCGCTGCCGATCTCGTGTTACGTTCATCCAGGGCTCGCGTGGCTAGGTTCGAAACACGCCGAGCAGCAACGTGACCACGAACACGACGAGGAAGATGTAGAACAGGATCTTCGCGATTTCGGCCGCGCCGGCCGCGATGCCGGTAAAGCCGAACACCGCCGCGATGATCGCGATCACGAAGAAGACGATGGCATAGTGAAGCATGGCATTTCTCCCTTTTGTTGGCCCCTGCAATCGACTACCAGCAAACCCCTCGCCTGCTATGAAGGCGCGGCTTGCCCGACTGCGATGGCCGCGCTAATCGATTATTTTCTTGGTCACGACGAAGCCGAGCACGAGGAACACCACGCACAGCACGACAAACACGAAGAACAGGAACTTCGCGATCGCCGCCGCGCCGGCTGCAATGCCGGTAAAGCCGAGAAGACCCGCGATCACCGCGACGATCGCGAAGAACAGCGCCCACTTCAACATGATGGTTTTCTCCGGAAACATTGAATGAACGATCGGGTCCATGCTATCGATGCGCGGCGCCGCGCGCATTCCGACGCTCGCCGTTTTTCGTGTGAGAATCCGCTTACATTGGATTACGACGACGTTACGCGCGGCTTCGCGCGATGCGGGAGTCGACGCCTGAGTCGACGCCCTCTTTCTGGAGCAGCAAGTGTCGAATCTGCAGAACCCGCCGGAACAGTCTGGCGCGCGCGCCACCGCGCGGCTCGCCGACTGGATGCGCAGGCGCAGCTGGGCGATCGCGATGACGGTCGCGATCGTGATCACGGTGGGCGGCCTCGTGATTCTGGAGAGCGCGCGTCAGCGCATCACCGCCGAGTACGAAACCGCGCTCGAAGCGCGCGACGTCACCGTGCAACTGAGCACGCTCGCGAGCGACCTGTCGCGCCTCAGCGCGCAACAGAATCAGTTTCTTCTGACGAAGGACGACGCATCCGCCCACGCGTTCTGCGCGAGCGCCGCGCGCATTCGCGACACCACCCGGCAGTTGGACCGCTTCTATCGCGGCGGCCGCGCGGACAGCGCGGAGCTCGCAAGCTTTACGCAGATTCTCGCGCTGATCGACGCGCGCATCGGCGCCGGCGCCGCCGCGATGCAGCACGCAGCGCCGCATCCGCTCGAACTCGGCGCATGCGGGCCCGCGAGCGACGTCAATCCGGCGGACGCGTCGTTGATCGACAGCACGCTCACGCTGCTGCGCGACAACGAGGAGCGCCGCGCGCAGCACGCGCTGGCCGCGAGCCGCGCCGATCAGCGGCTGTCGACGCTGTGCGCCGCGGGTCTGTCGGCGCTGAACATCGTGCTGTTCATTCTGCTGTTTCGCAATCTCGGTATCCAGATCGACCGGCAGGCGCGCGCACAGCGTCAGCTGATTACGCAGCAGGAGGAACTCGACCAGCTGGTGGGCGAGCGCACGCGGCAGCTCGAAGCGCTCGGCTGGCATCTGCAGGCGGTCAGCGAAAACGAAAAGACCCAGCTCGCGCGTGAGTTGCACGACGAGCTCGGCGCGATCCTGACCGCATGCCGGATGGACGTCGCATGGGCGCGCCGCAAGCTGAAGGACAGCGAGCCGGACATCGCCGACAAGCTGCAGCGCGCGCTCGCCAATCTCGACCAGGGTATCGCGCTGAAGCGGCGCATCATCGAGGACATGCGGCCGACCGTGCTCGCCAATTTCGGGCTCGTCACCGCGCTGCGCACGCTCGCCGACGAAGCCGCGCAGCGCAACAACTGGACGCTCGAGCTGCACCTGCCCGCCGACGATATCCAACTCGACGAGCAGACCGAGATCGCGCTCTTTCGGGTCGCGCAGGAGTCGCTGACGAACGCCGCCAAATACGCGCGAGCCTCGAAGGTCGGCATCGCGTTGCGGGTCGGCGATGGCGAGGTCGCGCTGCATATCGCGGACAACGGCGTCGGCATCATGCCGGCCGATCTGAAACGCACGCATACGCATGGCCTGCTCGGCATGCGCCAGCGCGTGGCCGCGCATGGCGGACGCTTCGACATCCGCCGTGGCGCGCAAAACGGCACCGAAATCGACGTCGTGATGCCGAGCGCAAGCACCGCGACGCCGTCGGTGGATCAGCCGCTGGCGCCGCCGGCCACGCCGTCCACTTCGTCGCAAAGTCCCGTCTGACGGGCGCTCGCCGCGGCACCGCAAAGCCGTTGTAGGAGTGCGCCGACGCAAACACCGGAGCACGCCTACAACAAAATCGCGGCACGGCCGACAGCGCGGCCCCCACCCTTTTTTTACCATGCAATCAGGCCGGTTCGAAACCGGATCGAAACCTGATCGACTGGCATGGCCCCGGTCGGACGACATCAACCGATGCATTCTCGACAAGGAGAAGTTTCATGACTCGACTGATCGCTTTGCTTGTGCTCGCAGGAACCGCCATGCTCGTCACGGGTTGCAATACGATGGCGGGCGCCGGCCAGGATATTTCGAAAGGCGGCCACGCCATCACGAACGAGGCGGAAAAGGCAAAATAGACCGGCACATGGCAGCAGGTTTTAGAGAGCCCGTCGCGGGATGCCGCGGCGGGCTTTTTTTGTGCATGTTGGCTTGCGACGCGACGCGACGCGTTTTCAGAGCGCCATCAAACAGAACGGCGACCCACTGTCGTGGATCGCCGTGCCGTCCCCCCATTTTCCGACCATCCGGAGTCCTTGATTGTCCGGCTGGCGCAAGCGGTTCATCGATGCTCGCGCCGCGCGAGGCTCATCCGGTGGTCGGCGGCCCGCGTCATTGCCCGGTCAACGTATTCGACAGTTCCACACTCGGCGTGCTCGTATTGCCGTTCTGTACGACCAGCAGATGAATCTGCCCCAGCGCCAGTTGGCTCAACACGCCCGCGATCGGCACCGAGGTGATCAGCCAGTCGGCGTTGTTCGCCAGCGAGAACGAGTTCGACTGGAAGATCGGCGTCTTGCTGCCGGCCACCGTCGCGATCAGCACGTACTGGCCACCCGACACGTAGATCGAATCCTGGCCGCTCGCCGGCACCGCGTTCTTGAACGACACGCCGGCGATCGTCGGCGACACGTTGGCGATGCTGGTGGCGGTGGCCTGCACGAGATAGAGGTCGAGGTCGGGCGCGTTCGCCGACGCATTGAAGCCGCGCACGCGCGCGTCATTGGTCAGCAGGCCCTTGTCGAACGGATCGTCGATCAGGCCGATATCGGGCGCCGACAGACCCGGCAACGCTAGCACCGTGTACACGTGGCCCTTCGCGACATCGGGGAAGCTGCCGCTCGCGAGCGCGTTCTTCGTGCCGGTCGCCGCATAAGCGACGGTCGTCGGGCCCGTGTCGATATTGGTGAGGTTGGTCACGCCTTTATACGAGATGTTGGTCTGTCCGGAAGGCGCGCTGCCATTGACGAGGAAGTCGACCGCGGGGCCACCCGGAAGCGCGTGAACGAAGTGAATCTCGGGGTTGGTCAAGCCCAGCGTCTTGCCTGCATCGCTGCCACCACCGCCGCCGCACGCGCTCAGTACCGCCGCGGTCGCAACGACCGCTACCATGGTTCGGATAATTTTCATTGTGTTCACCTGTTCTCGATGTCGGGCTTGACGCTCATCGCCCATTGATACGTGGGCGACCGCGGGAAGCCTCGCGGTCGCCCTCCTCCCGTCCGTGCCGCACGGCGCGCCGGTTTTGTCGGTGACGCGTCCGTGGCGATGGACGCTCAAAATCAGCAATGGGTGTGCCGTGCGCTTAATAGCTGGCGCGAGACAACCGACTAACGTCTTGCGGATCAATGGATTGCGACGATTAGAATTTTTCCTCGGCGGTCTGGTCTGGCGCGCGGTGTATCGTTCGTGCGGCCCTCCACTTACACGGTCCCTGCATGTCTTACCAACACTTGCTCGCCGAGCTCGACCTGGGCTTCACACGTCTGACCAACCGCGTCGTGATGGGCTCGATGCACACGGGCATGGAAGACCGCTTCTGGCATTACCCGCAACTGGCCGCGTACTTCCGCGAGCGCGCGAAAGGCGGCGTCGGCCTGATCATCACGGGCGGGATTTCGCCGAATCGCGAGGGCTGGCTGCTGCCGTTCGGCGGCACGCTCAACTCGGTATTCGATCTGCGCAATCACCGGCTCGTGACCGAGGCCGTGCATGCGGAGGGCGGCAAGATCGCGCTGCAGATCCTGCATGCGGGCCGTTATGGCTATCAGCCGTTCGTGGTGTCGGCGTCGGCGTTGAAGTCGCCGATCTCGAAGTTCAAGCCGCGCGCGCTGACGCTCGCCGGCATCGAGCGCACCGTGCGCGACTACGCGCGCTGCGCGCGGCTCGCGCAACGCGCGGGCTACGACGGCGTCGAGATCATGGGCAGCGAAGGCTATCTGTTGAACCAGTTCCTGTGCCCGCGCACGAACCGGCGCACCGATCGATACGGCGGCAGCATCGAGAATCGCATGCGGCTCGCCTGCGAGATCATCGAGCGGGTGCGTGCCGAATGCGGCGAGCGCTTCATCGTCGTGTACCGGCTGTCGCTGATCGATCTGGTCGAGGGCGGCAATACGTGGGAGGAAACCGTGCAGGTCGCGCAGGCGCTCGAAGCGGCCGGCGTGACGATCTTCAACACCGGCATCGGCTGGCACGAGGCGCGCGTGCCGACCATCGTGACCTCGGTGCCGCGCGCGGCGTTCACCTCGCTGACCGCGCGTCTGAAGGCCGCGGTCAACGTGCCGGTGATCGCGTCGAACCGTATCAACACGCCTGAGGTCGCCGAAGCGCTGATCGCCGATGGCACGGCGGATCTCGTGTCGATGGCGCGGCCGCTGCTCGCCGATCCCGAGTTCGTGCTGAAGACAGCCGAGGACCGCACGCACGAAATCAACACCTGCATCGCGTGCAATCAGGCCTGCCTCGATCACACGTTCAGGAATCAGCGCGCGAGCTGCCTCGTCAATCCGCGCGCGGGACGCGAAACCGAGCTCGTCTACCGGCCGCTCGCAAGCGCACAGCAGGCGCGCTCGGTCGCAGTGGTCGGCGCCGGGCCGGCCGGGCTATCGGCCGCGACCGTGGCGGCCTCGCGCGGGCATCGCGTGACTTTGTTCGAGGCCAGCGACATGCTCGGCGGCCAGTTCAATCTCGCGATGCGCGTGCCGGGCAAGGAAGAGTTCAGCGAAACCATCCGCTACTTCAGTAGCCAGTTGCAACGCCATCGCGTCGACGTGCGGCTGGGTACGCGCGTCGATGCCGCGCTGCTCGCCGCGGGCGCCTACGACGACGTGGTCGTCGCGACCGGCATCGTGCCGCGGCGGCCGGCGATTGCCGGCATCGACGGGGCTAACGTGCTGTCGTATGTCGACGTGCTGCGCGGCGCGCCGGTCGGCGCGGGCGTCGCGGTGATCGGCGCGGGCGGCATCGGCTTCGACGTCAGCGAGTTTCTGCTGCATCGCGCGGGCGAGCCGCTGCCGGTGCCGCGCGATACGTGGCTCGATGAATGGGGCGTCGACCTCGCGGTGCGCGAGCGCGGCGGCCTGAAGCCGCCCGCTCCCGCGCAACCGGCGCGGCAGATCTGGCTATTGCAGCGCAAGGCCGGCAAGCTCGGCGCGGGGCTCGGCAAGACGTCGGGCTGGGTGCATCGGGCGGCGCTCGCGAGGAACGGCGTGCAGATGCTAGGCGGCGTCGAGTATCGGGAGATCAGCGCGCGCGGTCTGAGGATCGCGCGAGACGGTGCCGACGAATGGCTCGACGTCGATACGATCGTCGTGTGCGCAGGACAGGAGTCGTTGCGCGAGCTGTTGCCGCCGACTGTCGATGGCAAGCACGGCAGCGGCGGCCCGCGCTTTCATGTGATCGGCGGCGCGAAGCTCGCGACCGAGCTCGATGCGAAGCGAGCGATCCGCGAGGGCGCTGAGCTGGCGGCGGCGCTTTGACAACGGTCGCGCGGTTCGACGAGAACCGCGCCGCGCTCAGGCGCTGCCCTTCTTCTGGGAATCGAACCAGAACGACAAGCCGACGCTGCTCAGGATCACGATCGTCGCGATCACCGTCGAGCGCGTGACCGGCTCGCCGAGCAGCAGCGCACCCAATGCAACCGCGACGATCGGATTCACGTACATGCAACTGCTCGCGATGATCGGGCTCGTGTGGCGAATCAGATAACCGTACGCGACGAACGCGGCCATGGTGCCGATCAGCATCAGATACAGGAACGCGACGAGCGGCAGAAAATGCAGCTCGAGCATCTGCTCGCCCGCCGCCCACGCGACCAGTGTCGAGATCGCGCCGCCCAGGCCGATCTGCAGCGAAGTCGACAAAAACAGGTCCGACGGCAGCTTCAACACGCCGGCCAGATGCGCGCCGCCGGCCCAGAACAACGCGCCGCACAGAATCGCGAGGCTGCCGCCCACCGAGCCCGGCGTGCTGTCGCCGTGACTCAGAATCACGATGCCGGCGAACCCGAGCCCGACCGCGAACCATTCGCCGCGGCCGATCTTGCGTCCGGCGACGGCCGCGATCACGGTCGCGAACAGCGGCACGGTCGCGACCATCACGGCCGCGGTGCCGGTGCCGACCGTGCGCATGCCGTACGCGAGCATGCCGCTCGACAGACCCACCAGCATCGTGCCGACGAGGCCCGCGTTGCGAATTTCGGCGAGGCTCGGCCACACCGGCTTGCGGCGCGCGGCGAACACGAACAGACCAATGCCGGCGAACAGGTTGCGCAAGCCCGACATCAGCAGCGGCGGGAACGAGCCGAGCGCGACGTGCACGGCGAGATAGGTCGAGCCCCACACCAGATAAACGACGGCAAGCGCGAGCGCGACCTTGCCTTTGCGCGTCTGCGGCAGCCACAGCGGCCAGCCACGGGGAGAAAAAACTGAGGGTTGCAGCGACATGCGTTCAGCCCGCCGTCGCCACTCGACCCGCGCGCTGCGCTCGATGCCCGCGAGGCGCCGCGCCTGCGTCGATGCCTTTCGGGCGGGATGGCGGGCACCGCATCGGCGATGCGGTCTGACGGGTGAGGCTGGCGGACATGTCGGTGGAACAGTAAGACAATGGGCGGCGCAGGAAGCGCCAGAAACGGCTGTGGCGGCGGAATCGGTCAAAACGACACGACGCAACGCGGCCGCGATGCGCGGCGACGCCGCGGGCGAAAGCCGCGGCGCGCAACGCATTATGCAGTAAGCGCCGAGTGCGCCGCCCGACAGAATCGTAACTTTTTGGTTTCCTGCAACAGAAAAGCCGGGGACGCATCCCCGGCTTGCATTCAGCGTCGAATCCGTCCGATGCTCGGCGCATCGGCAGGATCGCTAAGCACCCCGCGCGCGGACTCAGTTGCCCATCGCGCCCGACGCCTCGTGCTTCATGCCCATCGCGCCGCCGCCCTTTTTCATCGAGTCGTGTTTCATCGCATCCTTTTTCATGCCGTCCTTCGACATGCTGTCTTTGGACATCGAATCCTTCGACATCGCGTCTTTCGACATCGCGTCGTTCGACATCGCGCCGCTCGCCTGCGCGAATGCGGCGCCGCCGCTTGCCAGCATCAGCAACGCGATCGAGGTGATTGCAATCTTCTTCATGGGATGACTCCGTTGGTGGTGGATGAATCGAAACCGGCTCGCGCCGGCGTGCTTCCGAAGCCGCTGCCGCAAGCGCGCGTGCGCCCGCATGCGTCAGGAGCCTCCGAACCAGTTGTAGCCCTGGTCGACCCAATAGCCGCCGGGATACGTGTTGGTGACGAATATCTCGACGATGTGCTTCGGATTCTTGTAGCCGAGCTTGGTCGGCATGCGCAGCTTCATCGGGTAGCCGTATTTCGCGGGTAGTCGCTCGCCGTCGTAGGAAAACGTCAGCAGCGTTTGCGGATGCAATGCGGTCGGCATGTCGATGCTTTCGTAGTAGTCGTCCGCGCATTTGAAGCCGACGTACTTCGCCGTCGTATCCGCGCCGACACGCCGCAGAAAATCGCCGAAGGGCGTGCCGCCCCAACGGCCGATCGCACTCCAGCCTTCGACGCAGATATGCCGCGTGATCTGCTCGGCATGCGGCAGCGCGTACAGTTCGGGCAGCGTCCACACGCGCTTGCCGGTCACGAGCCCGCTCAGCTTCAGCTGGTAAGCGGAGCCGTCCACGTGCGGCACGTCGTCGATGCCGTAGTACGCGTTGAAGGGGAACGGTCGCGTGATCTGCGCTTCGGTGTAGGTCGGCGCGAGCTGCTTCGGATCGAACAGCGCGGCCTGCGCGCGATCGTTCAGCCGCGATACCGCGCTCAGGAAGCGGTTGACGGAAGCGTCGTCGGTCAGCGAGCAGCCGGTGAGCATCGATAGACCGCCGAGCGTCAATAGCTGCTTGCCGAACAGGCGTCGCGACGGCATCGCCAGTTCGCGCTTCGCATCGAGCAGGATCGACGCGCGGTCGAGCGTGTGGCTAACACGCTGAGTGGGTTGGTCTGCTGCTTTGTCGATCGGCTTGTTCATGATTCGGTATCCCTACAGAGTTCGCGTTGCGCATCGATGAGCGTGAACATCAGCATGGCCGTAGGCAACCGCGGCTCAACGTCCGCGCAGCATCGCGAGCAACGAACGCGGCACGAGCGCGACCATCGCCAGATGCACCGCAAGAAACGCGGCCAGCAGCGACATCGCGGTGAAGTGCACGACGCGCGCGTTGTCGTAGCCGCCCATCAGTTCACGCAGCAGCGGAAACTGCACCGACTTCCAGATCGCGAGCCCCGATAGCACCAGCACGATCAGATCGGCGATCGCGAACAGGTAGGCAAATTTCTGCACCGCGTTGTAGACGCGCAGATCGTCGTGAGACAGCTTCCCGCGCAACGCGGCGATGAAATCGCGCAGCACCGCGCGCGGCGTCAACGGCAGGAACTTGCGCACGAAACGCCCGCTCGCGAGATTCAGCGCGATATACACGAGGCCGTTGAACACCAGCAGCCACATCGCCGCGAAGTGCCATTGCAGCGCGCCGCCGAGCCAGCCACCCAGCGTGATCCCGGTCGGAAAGCTGAACGCCGGGAAGATCGGCGACGCGTCGTAGATGCGCCAGCCCGACAGCATCATCACGATCGCGGCGAGCGCGTTCAGCCAATGCGTGATGCGCAGCCACAGCGGGTGAATGACGGCGCGCTTCGGTGCGGCGGGCGCGGCGGGGGCGCGGGGGCGCAACGCGTGCGGTGTGGGTGTGGACATGGCGGCTCTCCTCGGGCAGCGGTAGAGAATGCGGCGCGTGCGATGTCGGTCAACGGCACGCTGGAAGATCGGCGGCTTGCAGCACATCGCCGCTCGCGTCGCTTTCGACGAACGCGACCACGCCAAAGCGGTCGGCGACGTTGGCGATCGGATCGGTTTTCGCGTCGACGCTCGCATCGCGTAGATCGACGTCCTGACGAATCCGCGCGTGACCGGCGACGATTGGCACCGGCCCGAACCACGCGCGCACGACGCGTTCGTGATGCAGCGTCGCGCCGCGGTTTTCGCCCGCGCCCACCTGCGTCGTCAGCGCGTTTTCGTAGACCGCGAGATAGCCGCTCAACGGACCCGTGGCGGCGTCCGTCGTGCTGAACTGCGCATCGACATCGAACGCACCGGGTGCACGCGGACTTAGTTCGAGCGCGACATTGGCCTGCGCGGGTTCGGCGACGAACTCGTCGATGCGGCGCTCGAAACTGTCGCGTTGCGACCAGTCGCGCAGCTCGCGGCCCGCGACGAACACTTCCGGCGTATAGATCGTGTGCGCGCCCGCGAGGTGCGTCAGCGTCTGCTGACGTTCGGTGAAGCGACGCTGGGAAAACCGGTCGGTCCAGCCGAGGCTGTTCCAGTAGTCGACGTGCAGTGCGAGCGGCACGATGCCGTGGGCGGCGCCATTGCTTTTCCATTGACCGAGCCAGCGGTCGGCGGGCGGGCAGCTATCGCAGCCCTCGCTGCTGTACAGCTCGACGAGCGCTAACCGGTGCGCGGGGCTGTGTGTCGCACATTGGGGCCTGGCCGCATCTGCCGCACCTATGCCCGAAGCGCTCAGCACAACGAGCGCGAGGCCGGCGGCGGGCCTCGAAAAAGTCGCTAGGCGCTGAAATAGCGAGCGATAGTGCGCGGTCGACATGACGTGCTCCGATCGAAATCTGCACGTTTGTCGGCCCGCGCGGCCGGTTATGACAAGCCTCTTTTAATTTTTTTCCGGCATGGGTAGCGAGCCAAGGCTCGCCGCGACTCAGTCGTAACTGACCACTACCGTCACGCGCGTGTCCGTATCGGTGCGCCGCGCGTTCAGCGACAGCACCCCGCCCGCGCGATCGACCGCGTAGTGGCCGTCGCGGGCCAGCACGACGTGCCCGGCGCCATCGACGAAACGCGCTGCCACCAGATCCCGCGACTGCGTGCCGCCGTTCACTTCGAGCGCGACATCGGCGCCGCTGACGACGCCCGGCGGCGCGCTGAACGTCACCGTGCGCGAGAAGCGCTGACCGGCCACGCTCGCACTTTCGACGGCGACGCCAGTGATCGCCGTATCCGCGCTGATCTGCAGCGGCGGTGCGACGATCATCCCCACGAACCGGATCACGCCGCCCGTCACCATCGATGCCGCCGGCGCCGCCAGCGGCGCGGCAAGCAATGCCACCACCGCGGCTGTGCGACCGAGCGTTCGCCACCGCATTCTTTCCGCTTTCATGTGCACCTCTCTGTCAATCGGTCAATCGGCGCGAGTCGCGTCGCGCCATTCACGCGCCATCCCGGAATCGCTTCGCAGGAGTGCGGCCTTCGCTGCACTTTGATTAACGGCAATCGTGTGACTGGCTTGAACGCTATGCGGGGCACGTCGCTTTCTTCTGGCACCGCACAAAAGACGGCCGCTCGACCGAGTGCGATGTCGCGAACGGAAACGCCCGAGACAGCGTGCTAACATCAAGCTTTCGTCGCTGGTGTCGCGGGCTTCACGTTTTGCTGCGCGGCAACCTCCTGTTCGCTATTCCCATCACCTGGTCGTTTTGCCCGTGACTTCTGTGCGTCGTCCGACTTTCCGTGTTCTCGCCCGCTTGCGCCCATGCCGCGCAGGCGGCTGCGCGCGCGCGGGTGTCGCGCCGCACGGCGCCGGCGAGACGTCCCGAACGCTCCCGCTTCGCGCCGCCCGGCGCCCTTGCTGACGTAGCCTGCCGATACCCAGGGCCGCGTCGCCGGGCTCCGGGCTTTCCCATTCGTGAACTCATCCGCCGACCACCCGCATGGGGTCGTCGCACGCGGCCATCCTCCACCGCCTTATCGGAGTCCTGATGATGAAGAAGATCAAAACCTGCTATCTGACCGAACTCGACGTGACCCGCCTCGAGAAATATGCGGCCGCCAACGCCAAGCTGCAGCACGTGCTCGACGACGTGCTCGAACGCGCGGTAATCGTTGATTCGCACGATATCCCCGCCGACGTCGTCACGATGAACTCGCAAGCGACGCTGATCGATACGGCGAGCGGCGAACAAATGACGTGGACCGTCGTCTATCCGCCCAACGCCGATTTCGCGCAAGGGCGGCTGAACGTGTTCTCGCCGGCTGGCCTCGCGCTGCTCGGCGCGCGCCGCGGCGAGAGCATCCGCTTCACGCCACCCAGCGGCGATCAGCAAGTCCTCAAGATCGCCAAAATCCTGTATCAGCCCGAAGCCGCCGACGATTTTTCCCTGTAAGCCGGCTGTTCCATTGTTGTAAGTTGCCCTGTCTGACGCGGTCTCGAAATAAGCATAGGAGATGTCCGGATTCATCTGGACCAGTTTTTTGAATCACGCAGACAGGTTGCCAAACCGCGGGCGGGCGGTGTATCGTGTGCGCTGCTAACGCGGGGGTCCTGCGTAGCGCGGAGCTGGAGGTCCGTGTTGCGTGGGTGAGAAATACCCTTTGAACCTGATCTGGATAATGCCAGCGCAGGGAAGCGTACGGATCTCGCACCAGCCTCAGCAGCCTCACCTCCCAGCGATTTCCGACCACTTCCATCTCAGTCTCCTGCTTAGCCGCCCCACTTTGTACGGAGACTTACATGAGCGCCAATCCGAAGTTTATTTCCGCCGAAGCCCATGTGGACGAGGCCGCCGTCGCGCCGCTGCCGAATTCGCGCAAGGTCTACGTGACCGGCTCACGCCCCGACATCCGAGTGCCGATGCGCGAAATCTCGCAGGCAGACACGCCCGACAGCTTCGGCGGCGAAAAGAATCCGCCGATCTACGTGTACGACACGTCGGGCCCCTACTCCGATCCGGACGCGAAGATCGACATCCGCGCGGGTCTGCCCGCGCTGCGTCAGGCGTGGATCGAAGAGCGCGGCGACACTGAGCCGCTGAGCGGTCTGTCGAGCAGCTTCAGCCGCGAGCGCGCTGCCGATCCGGCCACCGCGCAGCTGCGTTTCCCGGGTCTGCATCGCACGCCGCGGCGCGCGATCGCCGGCAAGAACGTGACGCAGATGCACTACGCGAAGCAAGGCATCATCACGCCGGAAATGGAATACATCGCGATTCGCGAGAACCAGCGCCGTGCCGAGTATCTGGAGACCCTCAAGGCGAGCGGCCCGAACGGCGCGAAGCTCGCCGCGATGATGGGCCGCCAGCATCCGGGCCAGGCGTTCGGCGCGAGCGCGTTCGGCCCGAACGGCCTCACCGAAATCACCGCGGAGTTCGTGCGCGAGGAAATCGCGCGCGGCCGCGCGATCATCCCGAACAACATCAATCACCCGGAAAGCGAGCCGATGATCATCGGCCGCAACTTCCTCGTGAAGGTGAATGCGAACATCGGCAACTCGGCGGTGACCTCCTCCATCGGCGAGGAAGTCGACAAGATGACCTGGGCGATCCGCTGGGGCGGCGACACGGTGATGGATCTGTCGACCGGCAAGCACATTCATGAAACGCGCGAATGGATCATCCGCAATAGCCCGGTGCCGATCGGCACGGTGCCGATTTACCAGGCGCTCGAAAAGGTCAACGGCAAGGCTGAAGATCTGACGTGGGAAATCTTCCGCGACACGCTCATTGAACAGGCCGAGCAGGGCGTCGACTACTTCACGATCCACGCGGGCGTGCGTCTGCAATACGTGCCGCTCACCGCGAACCGGATGACCGGCATCGTGTCGCGCGGCGGCTCGATCATGGCGAAGTGGTGCCTCGCGCATCACAAGGAAAGCTTCCTGTACGAGCATTTCGAAGACATCTGCGAAATCATGAAGGCCTACGACGTGGCTTTCTCGCTCGGCGACGGCCTGCGTCCCGGCTCGATCTACGACGCGAACGACGAAGCGCAACTGGGCGAGCTTAAGACGCTCGGCGAGCTCACGCAGATCGCATGGAAGCACGACGTGCAGGTGATGATCGAAGGTCCGGGCCATGTGCCGATGCAACTGATCAAGGAGAACATGGACCTGCAGCTCGACTGGTGCGACGAAGCGCCGTTCTACACGCTCGGGCCGCTGACCACCGACATCGCGCCGGGCTACGACCACATCACGTCGGGCATTGGCGCCGCGATGATCGGCTGGTTCGGCACCGCGATGCTGTGCTACGTGACGCCGAAGGAACACCTCGGTCTGCCGAACAAGGACGACGTGAAGACCGGCATCATCACGTACAAGCTCGCCGCGCACGCAGCGGACCTCGCGAAAGGTCATCCCGGCGCGCAGGTACGCGACAACGCGCTGTCGAAGGCGCGCTTCGAATTCCGCTGGGAAGACCAGTTCAATCTCGGTCTCGACCCGGACAAGGCGCGCGAATTCCACGACGAAACGCTGCCGAAGGATTCGGCCAAGGTCGCGCATTTCTGCTCGATGTGCGGCCCGCACTTCTGCTCGATGAAGATCACCCAGGACGTGCGCGAGTTCGCCGCGCAACAGGGCGTCAGCGATAACGAAGCGCTGCAGAAAGGCATGGAAGTCAAGTCGATCGAGTTCATGAAGCAAGGCGCGGAGATTTATCAGCGGCAATAAGCGGCTTGCGCGATACGCGCGAGTTAGCCCAGCAGTATCGGAGCCCGCCGGCATGGCGGGCTTTTTTTTGTGCCGCCGCGTCGAGCAGGCACGTTGTGTGCGGCGAGAAGGAAACAACTACGTCCAACAAAGAAGGGAGTCATCATCATGAAATCGATCCTTCAACTCCGTACTCGTCTTGGCACCGTCGCAGTTGCACTTTCGCTCGTCGCGGGTGTCGCGGCATGCGGCGACATGTCCCCACGCACACGCGATACCGCGATCGGCGCCGGTGTCGGCGGCGCAGCCGGCGCGGCGATCGGCGGCAGCGGCTTGTCGACGTTGGGCGGCGCGGCGGTAGGCGGTGTCATCGGTAACCAGATCGGCAAGTGAGCGGCAAACGAGCGTTGCGTCCGAGGATGCGTCTGACGATTCATACAGGACAGCAAACAACTTATTCCGACCACGAACCGGACTGACGAGGGCGGCGAATGCAGTGCGCCCTCGTCTCGACTATGCGCGTGGAAATAGACTTAAATATGCGGTTGCGGTTTTGCCACAGCGCTGCCGCGGCAAGAGCGTAAGCTCCTCACAACGACGTCGCGCGAGGCGGCATCGGTTCATCGAGGAGCGCGCCATGAAGTCCCGCGTCGTCACCCATCTTCGCGCGGTGCGTCTCTCGTCGCCACGCATATCGTTTCGTTGTTCCGCGAGATTCGCGCGGCCCGCCGCCCCGATTTCCGCGCTCGCCTCCAGTCTGTTTTTATCCGGCTGCTACTACCCCGCCGGCTACTATCCGGCGGGCTATTACACGTCGTACTATTCGACCGCCCCCGCGACCGCAGCGGACCAAACCACACCGGCCACCGATCCACAGCAGACGCCTCAAGCCCAGGCGCAAATGCAGGTCGCGCCGCAGGACATGCCGCCCGGTTATGCACCCCCCGCGTCCGTGTATGTGGCACCTCCGGTTTATCCCGCCTACTATCCGCCACCGGCTTATCCTTATCCCGCCTATTACGGCTATCCCCCCTACTATGGACCGTCGATCGCGATCGGCATTGGTGGCTACTGGGGGGGACATTGGGGCGGCCATTGGGGCGGCCACTGGCATTGACCTGTCTCTGTTCACCCGCCACCGCGCACACCCCGCCCGTACTTTCCCGGCTTGACTCGCCGATATGGCGCTCTATTCTTGAAAGGTTGCACGCAGCACCCGCTTAAATCAGGCGCAGCCGCTTGGTCGAGGCCACTCGCGAGCGTCCGCCATGCCAGAGCGACGCGCCGTCATGCGCAATCTCCCGCGTCGAATTACACAACAACGAAGGAGACGTGATGTTTCATCAACTGCTCACTCCAGTCGGTAATTCGCTTTTTGCGTCGTTTATCGTCGCCGCGCTGCCGATCATCGTCGTGCTCGCGCTGCTCGGCTGGGCGCGCAGGCCAGCGTGGCAGGCATCGCTCGCGGGATTGATCGTCGGTTTGATTGTCGCGATTTTCGTCTGGCAGTTTCCGGTCGGGCTCGCCCTCAACTCGGTCGCAGCCGGCGTCGTCTTTGCGCTCTGGCCGGTGATGTGGATCGTCTTCACCGCGATCCTGCTGTACAACATCGCGCAGCGCTCGGGACGCTTCGAAGCCTTCCGCCTGTGGATGATCGACAACCTGCCGAACGACCGGCGCATCGTGCTCGTCGTGGTGGGCTTTTCGTTCGGCGCGCTGCTCGAAGGCATCTCGGGCTTCGGCACCCCGGTCGCGATCACGAGTTCACTGTTGATCATGCTCGGTTTTCCGACGCTCGAAGCGCTGATCTTCACGCTGATCTTCAACACCGCGCCGGTTGCGTTCGGCGCGCTCGGCGTGCCGATCACGGTGCTCGGCGCGGTCACGCATCTGCCGTCCGATGTGCTCGGCAAGATGGTCGGGCGGCAATTGCCGTTCTTTGCGGTCCTGCTGCCCTTCTATGTGATCGGCGTGTACGCGGGCTTTCGCAACATGCTGCGGATCTGGCCGGTGCTGCTGGTGTCGGGCCTGAGCTTCGCGCTGACTCAGTTCGTCGTCTCGAACTTCGTGAACTACAGCCTGACCGACGTGCTGTCTTCGCTGGTTTCGCTGATCCTGACAGTGGCGTTCCTGCGGGTGTGGAAGCCCGTCGCCGATCCGAAATTCGCGATCAACGTCGATCGCATCAACGAGGTGCGCGGCAAGATCGGCGGCGTGCAAGGCTGGTATCCGTGGATCATCGTGTCGGTTGTCGTGATCGTCTGGACGGTAGCGAGGATCTTCACGATCGGCGACGTGAAGGTGTCGTGGCCGGGTCTCGACAAGGCCGTGTTCATCACGCTGTACAACACGCCGTACGGCGCGATCTGGGACTTCCAGCCGCTTGCGACCGGCACTGCGATCCTCGTCGCGGCGCTCATCACCGCGTTCGTCGTGCGGCTCCCCCCCGCCGAGTTCGGCAAGGCGATCTCCGACACGTGGGTGCAAACGCGCATCGCGATTCTGACCGTGGCGACGATCGTCGGCCTCGCGTATCTGATGAACTACTCGGGCCTCAACTACACGCTCGGCCTCGGGGTCGCGTCGGTCGGGCCGGTGTTTCCGCTCGTCTCGGCGTTTCTCGGCTGGGTCGCGGTGTTCCTGTCGGGCAGCGATACGTCGGGCAATGCGCTGTTCGGCAATCTGCAGGTGGTGGCGGCCAAGCAGCTCAATCTGAATCCGGTGCTGATGGCGGCGACCAACTCGTCGGGCGGCGTGATGGGCAAGATGATCTCGCCGCAGAACATTTCGACCGGCGTCGCGACCACCGACTTGAAGGGCAAGGAAGGCGTCGTGTTCGCCAAGACCTTCAAGCATTCGATTCTGCTCACGGTGCTGCTCGGCGTGCTCGTGTGGGCGCAGCAGAACTTCCTGCAATGGATGATTCCGCACTGAGCTCGCGCCGCTAACGGCGCAACGCAATTCACATCGTTTCGGACGGCGCCCGCGCATCGCGGGCTCCGTTTGCAATTCCATCCCCGCTATCCGCGCCGCCGCATCGCAATTTTTCTCACATATCGGTGAGAATTGCTCGTTTGGCGCGCACTCTCGCAGCGCTTACGATCGACCTACCCGGACGCGGCCGTCTCCCGGATCTTGCCGTTTCATCCCGCATTGAAACGAATCGCGCGATCGCACTGTTAGGATGAGCTGGCGTCCCGACTCAACTGCGCGCGGCGCCATTCCAATGAAAGCCAGAAACCTTCTGCAACTGCTGATCCTCGCCGCCCTGTGGGGCGCATCGTTCCTGTTCATCCGCGTCGGCGTGACCGACTTCGGCGTCGCGCCGCTGATGGCGCTGCGCGTCGGCATCGGCGCCCTCTTTCTCGCGATCGTGCTGATCGCGCGACGGCCGCTGCAACAGTCCGGCACGCTGTTGCGCACGCACGCGCTGCCGCTGCTCGTGGTCGGCATTCTCAATTCGGCGGCGCCATTCTGCCTGTTCGCGTATGCCGAGCTGACTCTGTCGGCGGGCGTCACGTCGGTGATCAATGCGTGCGCGCCGCTGTGGGGCGCGCTGGTCGGCTTTCTGTGGCTGCGCGACCGGCTCAGCGCGCTGCGCACACTCGGCCTCGTGGTCGGCTTTCTCGGCGTGCTGATGCTCGTGTGGGACCAGATCGCGGCGCCGGACGGCTCGGCCGCCGCGCCGCTCACCGTCGCGCTCGCCGCCGGCGCCGCGCTCGGCGCGACGCTGCTCTATGGCATCGCCGCCAACTACACGAAGCGTCACCTGACTGGCGTCGACGCGCTCAGCGTCGCGACCGGCACGATGATTGGCGCAACGATCGTATTGCTGCCGCTCGCGGTGATCTACTGGCCCGCCGCGCCGATTTCGCTGCGTGCGTGGGGCGCGGTGATCGCGCTCGGCGTCGCCTGCACCGGCATCGCGTACATGCTGTTCTTCCATCTGATCGCGGTCGCCGGTCCGACACGCGCGATCACCGTGACCTTCGTGATTCCGATCTTCGGCATTCTGTGGGGCGCGCTGTTTCTCGGCGAGACGGTGTCGCCCGGCATGCTCGAAGGGTGCGCGGTGATTCTGGTCGGCACCGCGTTGGCGACCGGCGTGATCAAGCGCTTGCCGTGGGTCGGCACGCGGCGGCGCGCGGATACCTGAGTAGGCGGTCGAAAAAAAACGCCCGGATTGCTCCGGGCGTTTTTTTCGTCGAACCGGCGGCGTTGGCCGCGAGGTTCCCGTATCAGTGCAGCTGATAGGCCATCAGGCTCATGATCTGCTTGGCCTGCGAGCTTTCGTCGACTTGCCCCTTGTCGTCGACCACGGCCACGCGGGTCTGATCCGGCGTCACCGCGCGCACGTTCACGCGATACTCCTTGGCGACCTTCTCCTTCCGGCCGTGGAAGACCTGGCTCCAGAAGCCCTGCTCGGCCGACGACATATCCTTCGGATCGACGTAGCGCACGAAATACAGACCGCGGCTCACGTCGCGGTCGTCGACCGTGAAATTGCTGCGATCGAGCGCGAGGCCCACGCGCAGCCACGCACGGTCATACGGCTCCCCGAGCGTGAGTTCGGTTGACGAGAGCTGGGCCGACGTGTTGTTGGCCGAATCCACGTCCGGCGTCGACGGCTGAGCCGCCAGCGCGACGTTCTGCGCGACGACGGCGGCCGTCGCAGACTTCGCACCCGCCGTCGCCGCGTTCGGCGCGATCTGCGTGCCCGCAGGCGACAGCTCGGCGTTCTGCGTGCCACCCGCACCCGATTCAGCACGCGCAAGGGAGGCCATCAGGCGCTTCAGATATTCCTGCTCGAGCGCCGGGTCGTTCGGCTTGGGTTGCCACTGGGTGGACTCATTGTTCGTACCGGTGATCGCCTCGCGCATGCCTTTCTGGCTGACGAACACGTAGGTGCCGCCCTTCGGCGCCGCTTCGAGACGCGTGCGGAACTTGTTGCGCTCCGAGCTCACGTAGCTGTTGCCCATCGCCTTCGACAGCGTGTTGCGGATAAAGCCGTCGTTGATCTGCGCGTGGGTTTCGTTCCAGTCGGTTTCCATCACGCCCTTGTCGCGCTGGTCGACGACGAGCAGGAAGCCTTGCTCCTGCCAGAAGCGGCGGATTTGCGGCCACGCCTGGTCGGGCGTTTTGTTGTCGATCACGAGCCAGCTTTCGGTGCCGTCGCGCTGGATATGGATGCCCTGGACGGGCGGCACGACCGCAACCGCGTCGCCGGCCGGCGCCTGCGCCTGCACCTGTTTCAGCGTGGACAGCGAAGTTTCGCCACCCTGTGGCGGCAGCGAGCGCTGATCGGCCGTCTCGTCGATCATGTTCGGCGGTACGGCAAGCGATACCTGCTTCGAACGGGAGTCGCTCCTATAGTCGATTTTGGTCGGCGACGAGGTACCGCAGCCGGCGACCAGCCCGCCTGCCATGAGCATTACTGCAAACCGCTTGGTGAGACGAAAATCAGTCATGTTCGGGGAATCCTTCCGCTACGCCACGGCAAGTTTCCGTGGATCAACCCAACATTTTACCGGTCCCGGCGAGGCGTGTGCAAAAACTGGGGTTTGCCCGGGAATCGCCGCATGCCACCGCGACGAAACGGCCACGGGAAAAAAGTCCGCGCCCGTCACGCTATTTGCCCTCCTATGAGGTAAATTTAACACTCAATGACACTTTCGAGTTGACCTTGGGAGTACTCCCAAGTCTTCGCCGGAGGCCCGCCGAAAAAGGGTTCCCGGTCTGCATGCGGCTTGTTTTCCACATTGCGTGCGGTCCTGTCCGCCGCGATGTGCAAAGACCAGAAGAAAACCGGTGCTACGTTGATCGAGTTATCTCAATAAAAATCCGGCGCCAAACGAGGAAGGCCTCATGTCCCAGTCCAGTCTCCATCTATCCGCGATCGCCTCGGTGATCGCCGTCGTCGCGTGCTGCGCGAGCTTCGGCGCGCATGCCGAATTGGGCGGCACGATGCCGAGCCAGGCGGTGGCGGGCGCGAGCGCGCCG
This sequence comes from Paraburkholderia sp. JPY465, assembly GCF_050436725.1. NCBI lineage: Bacteria > Pseudomonadati > Pseudomonadota > Betaproteobacteria > Burkholderiales > Burkholderiaceae > Paraburkholderia > Paraburkholderia sp. JPY465. The sequence continues at coordinate 847,615 of NZ_JBNDMT010000003.1, read as the reverse complement.
CGCACGCTGCTCAATGGCGCACTGCGCGAGCGCACGTGGACCGACGCCGGCAATACCACGATCAACGAATACGCGACCAGCACCGGCCTGATCGTCGCGTACGCGTGGCAAGGCCCGACGATGCCGGATCTGCACGCGCTGCTCGGTAAATACGGCGACTCGTACAAGACCGGCGCCGCGGCGGCGGCCGGCAGCGGCAATCTGCATTCTTCGCGGGTCTCGCGCTCCGACGTGATCGTCGAGTCCGGCGGACCGATGCGTGGCTACGTCGGCCGCGCGTGGCTGCCGGCGGCTTTGCCCGCCGGCGTCACATCCGACGACATCCAGTGACGCGCGCGCCCCGCACGCGTCGCTCGCACCCCTTTCACGCCTGAGTTCCACCAGACGGACCGCCACGCCATGACATCCGCCTTGCGTTTCCATGCCCTGCTTCTGATCGTCTGCGCGGCCCTGGCCGGCTGCGGCGGCGGAGGCGGCAGTTCCTCATCCAGCTCGTCCGGCTCGTCCGGCTCGGGCTCGACGCCGTCCGCGAGCGCGCCGACCAGTTCCGCCAGCGCGAACGTGCCGCAATCGACCACGCCCAACGTGCAGCCGGTCACGGTCGGCGTATCGCCCGGCAATACGCGCAACATGCTGATGACGAGCGTCACCATCTGCCAGGCAGGCACCGGCACCTGCGCGACGATCGACGACATCCAGGTCGACACCGGCTCGAACGGCCTGCGCATCCTCGCTTCGGCGCTGCCGACGACGCTGTCGCTGCCGACGATCGCCGCGGGCAGCGGCGTAAGCGCCGAATGTGCGGTGTTCGGCAGCGGCTACGCATGGGGCTCGATCCGCACCGCGGACGTGCGCATGGCTGGCCAACAGGCGTCATCGATTCCGATCCAGTTGATTGCCGACAGCGCACTGCCCGGGGCGCCCGCCGACTGCGCGAACTCCGGCGGCGCGTCGCTGTTGACCGTATCGAGCCTGCACGCGAACGGCATCCTCGGCGTGGGCCTGTTCCCGGTCGACTGCGGCAACGGCTGCGCGAACTCCGCGTTGCCGCGCTGGTACTACAGCTGCACGACGGGCAACTGCAGCGCGACCGCGCAGCCGCTCGCGCAGCAGGTCACCAACCCGGTCAGCAGCTTCGCGCTCGACAACAACGGTGTGGTGATCGACCTGCCGGCTGTCGCCGATGCGGGCGCGGCGAGCGTGTCGGGCTCACTGATTTTCGGCATCGGCACCCAGTCGAACAATACGCTGACGGGCACGAACGTTCTGAGGGCGAACGCGGTGACGGGCTACGTGACTACGAACTCGGGCGGTCTCACCTATGCGGTAAGCTATCTCGATAGCGGCTCGAACGGCCTCTTCTTCCACTCGGCGCAGTTCCCGTTGTGCGGCTTCTGGTACTGCCCGACTTCGACGCAGTCGGCGAGCGCGTCGATCACCGGCATCGATGGCGTGTCGAGCACGGTGTCGTTCGACATCGCCAATTCGAACACGCTGTTCGCGTCGTCGAACAACGCGTTCGACAATCTCGCCGGCAATTCGAGCCTCGGTTTCGGCTGGGGCTTGCCGTTCTTTTACGGCAAACGCATTTACACGGCGATTGCGACGCGCAATACGTCGGCAGGCCAGGGGCCGTATTACGCGTTCTAAGGTTTGCCTGGGTTAGATGCGCAGCAACGGTGCGCCGCGCGGGCGCGAACTCAGCCCGCCGAGCTGGCCGGTTGTGCAGCCGGCGTGGCCAGCTGCGGCGGCGCGAGCCAGCGGAATACGTCGAGCTGTTCGCCATGGAATGTGCATTCGGCGGCGGCCGGCGTGCGGACCTTCGACGGCTGGGCCGGCTTGGCGGCCACCTTGACCTCGGAGGCTGCTTGCGACGCCGACGCGGTGAGCGGCGCGGAAGCCGCCGTCGCGGACGCGCTCACCGCATGCTCGATCGTCCCCTCCACCACGACCCGCGAGCCGCGAATCGCCGCCCCGCGATGGGTGACCCGCAGCCTATCCGACGACATTCCCGACGACGGCTCGGCCAGCTTGCTGCGCATCAATTGCTCGCAGGCGCTCGAGTTGCGGGTGACGATCGTGCAGGCCCCCAGCAGCGCCGCGGCGCTCGCGAGACAGGCAATAGAGAGAAGGCGAATCTTCATCGATGTTCCGTTGTTCGAAGCCCCGGTCATTGTAGCCGCTTGACCTTGACCTTGACGCCGCGCATCGGCATCGTGTTGACCGGCCGCCCGTTGCCCATATGGCGCGGCGAATTCCAGGCGAGTCTCCCCCGGTAACGACTCCGGCTTCTTCATGCTCAGCCTCGTCATGCTCGCAATCGTCGCCTACGCCGCGACCAATATCGACAACCTGTTCGTGCTGCTCGGCTTTCTGACCGAAGCGGGCGCGGAGCGACGCCGCGTGATCGCGGGACAGTACGCGGGATCGTTGATCCTGGTCGCCGCGGCGCTCGTACTCGCGGCCTTGCTCACGCGCCTGCCGGCCGGTTATGTGGGCCTGCTCGGCTTGATGCCGATCGTCGTGGGCCTGTACAAGGCGTGGCAGCGCTTCGGTCCTGGCCACGCTCGGCATGACGCTAACGAGGATGGCGAGGACGGCCGCACAAGCGCTTCGCCATCCATTCGCGGCTCATCGAGTTGGACCGTCGCGAGCGTCGCCATCGCCAACGGCTCGGACAACCTCGCCGTCTACGTGCCGCTGTACGCAAGCCATACCCCCGCCGAGAACGCGCTGGTTTCGCTCGTGTTCATCGTGATGATCGGATTGTGGTGCGCGGGCGCGGCATGGCTCGTCGATCATCCGTTGCTCGGCGCGCCAATCCGGCGGTACGGCTCGGCGCTGCTGCCGCTGATCCTGCTCGCGATAGGCTTATCGGTGTTCGTGAACAGCGATACGCTGCGGCTTTTGTCCGGCGGATGAGCAACGCGGGGCCGGGTCGAAACACTGTCCCGGCGTCGACGAATTCAATCCGCCGGCCGCGGCGGCTGCACATAAGTGCGCACGCCCGCCAGCGGCGCGCCATAGCCGCCCGCGCTCGGGTTGTTCGGCAAGCCGTTGAGCAGTTGCGCGCGCGGATCGGTCGGATTCAGATTCAGCTCGCCCGCCTGCTGGTTGCCGTGCGTCGGATACTCGCTGCCGAGCGCCGCATGTGGCATCAGGCGCGTGCTGTTCTGCGGCGCGTTCATGTCGTTCTGCGCGCTGAGCCCCTGCGCGCCGACCTGCCCGACGAACCCGCACGCCAACGCCGCGCACGCGCAGATCCTTGCGACGGCGGATATCCACGCTACCCTGTTCATGTTCGCCTCCTGCTCAATGAATTGACGACGCCTCGTAAGCTCACCCGTGAATCGAACGCGGCACGAGCACACTGCGTGCCCTTGACGCAATCTCAATAATATGTTCCCATTGCGCACTATGTACCGCGCCCAGACCACCCTATCGCTACTACTAGCCCGCTCTACCGGGCTAGGTCTGCTGCTGCGCGCGTCCGCTTCTCTCTGATACACCGAAGCATCGCTTGAATCCCCAGTAACTGACCCAGCCCCGGTTTCCGACCGGCGGCCCAGTATCGCGTTTTCGTCGTCCGGTCGACACCCGTTCCACGGTCTCTCCCTCGGATGATGAAAATGTTGAAAAACCCCGCTACCAAGTACCGTTCGTTCAAGCCGATCAATTTGACGGATCGCCAGTGGCCGTCGCGCACCATCACGCGCGCGCCGATCTGGATGAGCACCGACCTGCGCGACGGCAACCAGGCGCTGTTCGAGCCGATGAACGCCGAGCGCAAGATGCGCATGTTCAAGACGCTGGTGCAGATCGGCTTCAAGGAAATCGAAGTCGGGTTTCCGTCGGCGTCGCAGACCGATTTCGACTTCGTGCGCGAGCTGATCCAGGGCGGCCATATTCCCGACGGCGTGACGATCGAAGTGCTCACGCAGGCGCGCGACGATCTGATCGAGCGTACGTTCGAATCGTTGCGCGGCGCTCCGCGCGCGATCGTCCACGTGTACAACGCGACCGCGCCGGACTTCCGCAAGATCGTGTTCGGCCTCGAAAAGAGCGGCGTGATCGAGCTCGCGCAGAAGGCCGCGCGCACGGTGAAGCGCCTCGCCGACGCGCAGCCGGAAACGCACTTCACGCTGCAATACAGCCCGGAAGTGTTCAGCGGCACCGAACTCGAATTCGCGAAGGAAGTCTGCGACGCGGTGTTCGACATCTGGCAACCGACCCCTGAGCACAAGGCGATCGTCAATCTGCCGGCCACCGTCGAAATGGCCACGCCGAACGTCTACGCGGACCAGATCGAATGGATGCACCGCAATCTCGCGCGTCGCGATTCGCTGATCGTCTCCGTCCACCCGCATAACGACCGTGGTACGGCCGTCGCCGCCGCGGAACTCGCCGTGATGGCGGGCGCGGATCGCGTCGAAGGTTGCCTGTTCGGAAATGGCGAGCGCACCGGCAACGTCGATCTCGTCACGCTCGCGTTGAATCTGTACACGCAAGGCGTCGATCCCGAGCTCGATTTCTCGAACATCAACGAAGTCGCGCGCACGGCCGAGGAATGCACGCAGTTGCCGATCCATCCGCGTCATCCTTATGTCGGCGACCTCGTCTTCACCGCGTTCTCGGGCTCGCACCAGGACGCGATCAAGAAGGGCTTCGCCGCGCAGAAGCCGGACGCGATCTGGGAAGTGCCGTACATGCCGATCGATCCGAGCGACCTCGGCCGCACCTACGACTCCGTGATTCGCGTGAACAGCCAGTCGGGCAAGGGCGGCATCGCGTATCTGCTCGAACAGAGCTACGGCGTCGTGTTGCCGCGCCGCCTGCAGGTCGACTTCAGCTCGGCCGTGCAGCGCTTCACCGACGACAGCGGCCAGGAAGTCACGCCGGCGCAGATCTGGGAACTGTTCCAGCAGGAATACGTGCGCACGGCGGAGCCGGTCCGCTATGTCGGCCACAGCCTGTCCGAGCACGACGGCCGCGAGCACATCAGGCTCAACGTCGAAATCAACGGCACGCCGCGCGTGCTGACGGGCGCCGGCAACGGCCCGCTCGACGCGCTGATGAACGCGTTCGACGTGCCCGTGCGCATCCAGCACTACGAGGAACGCGCGCTCACGCAGGGCGCCGATGCGCGCGCGATCGCGATCGCCGAAATGGCCGGCGCCGATGTGGCCGGCAGCGCGTTCGGCGTCGGTGTCGATGCGAACCTGATCACCGCGTCGATTCGTGCGGTGATCAGCGGCGTGAATCGCGCGTATGCCCGCGTGAACGCGGATGCACAGGAGCGTTTCTTTGACGCCGCGCTGAGCGACGCGACGGTGTGACGCCTGGATCTGCCGCGTTGAACGCGCGGCACGCCGCATGTTCAACGGGCTGATGGCAATGAAGAAGGGGCGTCTCGACCACGCCCCTTCTTTTTTGACCTGAATATATTCGCGTCAAAGTCGGCCGAGGTTCACTGAAACACGTCCCGGCCGAAGTACTTGAGCGAAATCCGCTGATAGGTGCCGTCTTTTCTCATGCGGGCGAGCGCATCGTCGATCGCGACGCGCAGCTTCGGATTGCCCTTGCGGATCAGTACCGCCGACTTGTCGCTGCTATCGGGCGACGTATCGACCGCGACGACCTTGATCCTCGCGTCGGGCACGCGCTTCGTATAGTCGAGAAACGACAATGAATCGTTGACGGTCGCATCGACGCGGCCCGTGACGAGCAGATCGATCGATTCGTCGAAGCCCTGCGCCGGAATCACCTGCGCGCCGTGCGCGGCCGCGATCCGCCCGACGTTGCTGGTCAGGGTGTTGGCCGACTTGCGGCCCTTCAGGTCATCGAAAGATCTGATCGTCGTGTTGTCGGAGGCGACGATCAACACCGCGTGCGACGTGATGTACGGGTCCGAGTAATCGTATTTGAGCTTGCGCTCGTCGGTGATCGCGACCTCGTTGATCACCGCGTCGTAGCGATTGACGTCGAGACCGGCGATCAACCCATCCCATTTGCCTTCGATGAATTGCGGCTTGACGCCGAGACGCTGCGCGATCGCGCTGGCGAGTTCGACGTCGAAGCCGGTCAGCTTGCCCGCCTCGTCGTGATACGTGAAAGGTGCGTACGTGCCTTCGGTGCCGATCCGGAACACGCCCGACGCCCTGATCTGCGCGAGCTCGTCGGCGCTCGCCGGATGCGCCAGGACGGCATGCAATAGCGCGGCCATCGCGAGTGAACGAATCGGCTTCATCGGACGGCTCCGGTCTGAGTGGCTGCGCAGGTGGCGGACTGCCGCGTTTGGCAAAGGGATGCCGGCGCGCGGCCGGCTGCGTGGGCCGACTGTAGCAAATCGTCCGCGATTTTCAAAATGATTCGCGCGCGATCAGTCCGTCAGTACGTCAGTACGTCTCGAGATGCAGCCGCCCTTCCCGCTTCAGCTTCGCCCACAGCGCTTGCCAATCGAGCTGATGCTGCTCGCCGATATCCTCGAGCGCCTGCAGCACACCATCCTCCATGCCTTTGAGGCCGCACACGTAGATATAGGTGTTGTCGTCTTTCAGCAGGTTCGCAACGTCGGCCGAACGTTCGCGCATCGCGTCCTGCACATAGCGCTTCGGCTGTCCCGGCGTGCGCGAAAACGCGAGCGTGGTGTCGATGAAATCCTTCGGCAGATTCGTCAGCGGACCGAAGTACGGCAACTCCTCCTTGGTACGCGCGCCGAAGAACAGCATCAGCTTGCCGGTCGCGCCTTTCAGGCGCTTGCGCCGGCGGTACTCGGTCATCGCGCGCATCGGCGCGGAGCCGGTGCCAGTACAGATCATCAGCAGATGCGAGTTCGGATGATTCGGCATCAGGAAGGTGCTGCCGAACGGACCGATCACGTTGACGACGTCGCCCTTCTTCAGATCGCACAGATAGTTCGAGCAGACGCCGTCGATTGCGTCGCCGCGCTGCTGCGACACGCGCTTCACCGTCAGCGACACGTTGTTATAGCCGGGCCGCTCGCCGTCGCGCGGACTCGCGATCGAGTACTGGCGCGCGTGGTGCACGCGGCCGTCGGCGGCAGCCCCCGGCGGCAGAATACCGATCGACTGGCCTTCGAGCACCGGAAACGGCATCGAGCCGAAGTCGAGCACGATGTGATGGATGTCGCTCGATGTGGCGCTGTCGGTGAGCCGGTAGTTGCCGACCACCGTCGCGGTGGTCGGCGCCTTGTGCGTGTACAGATTCACGTACGGCTTCGCAGCCGACCACGGCGGCACGACCGCGCCGCGCACGGTGTCGACTTCGATGCCGTCGGCTTCGGCGGAACTGTCGCCCGCGGCGGAAGCGGCCACTGTTTCTTCAGCCGGCACGGCCATCGTGTTCTGCTCCGGCAGCACGTCCCACCTGAACTGCTCGTCGATCGAATACGCGTCGGCCTTCAGCACCGTGCGCCAGTTGTCGATCGCGCCGGTCGGACACGGCGGCACGCAGGCCATGCAGCCGTTGCAGACATCGGCCTTCACGACGTAGTTGTTGTCGTCGTGCGTGATCGCATCGATCGGACAGGTCTCTTCGCAGGTATTGCAGCGAATGCAGATCTCCGGATCGATCAGATGCTGCCGCAGAACTTCGACCGATACTGGGCCGTTCATGACTTCCTCCACCTCGCAATACGGCGCGCGCGTGGCGCGCCTTTCGTGCTTCGGGTGCTAGGGCCTGCGCACAGGCCCTAGTTGAAGCGCACGTATTCGAAATCGACCGGCTGACGGTTCACGCCCATCGCGGGCGGCGCGATCCAGTTCGCGAACTTGCCCGGTTCGGCCACGCGACCCATCAGCGAAGCGACGAACGCGCGGTCTTCCGGCGTGGCGAGCCACGTCGCTTCATTGGCGGCCCATTCGGCTTCGCTGATCACGCGGCCATCGGGCGACACCCGCGTGCCCGCGAACGTGCCGATCTGCCGGTTGAAAGCCTTGTGCGGCACCGTCATGCGAAAGTCGATGCCGGCCTTCTCGAGCACCTTGTTCCAGCGCCCGACGCCCGCGACCGAGTCCTTGATGTAATCGTCGCGCAGCACTTCGTTCATCGCGTTTAGCATCGGCACCTCGCGCTCGACGAGCTTGCCGTCCTGCACGTCGAGCAGCTTGTAGCTATGCTCGTTCAGCCGATGATCGTCGTCGCGCTTGCCTTCCTCGTAACGGCCCTTCAGGCCCGAACTATAGAACGTCGCTGCGTTCGACGAATGATCGGCGCCGAACAGGTCGATGGTGACCGAGTAATGGAAGTTCAGATAGCGCTGGATGGTCGGCAGGTCGATCACGCCGGCCGCGCGAATCTTCGCGACGTCGTCGCTGCCGAGCTCGTTCATCACCTGCGCGGTGCGCTGGATCACGCGCGACACGCCCGACTCGCCGACGAACATATGATGCGCTTCCTCGGTCAGCATGAACTTCGTGGTACGCGCGAGCGGATCGAAACCCGACTCCGCGAGCGCCGACAACTGGAACTTGCCGTCGCGGTCGGTGAAGTACGTGAACATGTAGAACGCGAGCCAGTCCGGCGTTTTCTCGTTGAACGCGCCGAGAATGCGCGGATTGTCTTCGTCGCCCGAGCGGCGGCCGAGCAAGGCTTCGGCTTCCTCGCGACCGTCGCGGCCGAAGTAGCGATGCAGCAGATACACCATCGCCCACAGATGCCGGCCTTCCTCGACGTTGACCTGAAACAGGTTGCGCAGATCGTACAGCGACGGCGCGGTCAAGCCGAGGTGACGCTGCTGCTCGACCGAAGCCGGCTCCGTATCGCCCTGCGTGACGATGATGCGGCGCAGGTTCGCGCGATGCTCGCCGGGCACGTCCTGCCACGCGGCCTCGCCCTTGTGCTCGCCGAAGTGGATCTTGCGATCCTGCTCGCCCGGCGTGAGGAAAATACCCCAGCGGTACTCCGGCATTTTCACGTAGTCGAAGTGCGCCCAGCCGCCCGCGTCGACGCTGACCGCGGTGCGCAGATATACGTCGTAGCTGTGCGAGCCTTCCGGGCCCATGTCGCCCCACCACGACAGAAAGTTCGGCTGCCATTGTTCGAGCGCGCGCTGCAGTGCGCGGTCGTCGGCGAGGTTGACGTTGTTCGGAATCTTTTCGCTGTAGTTGATCGAGGACATGGTCGGTTCCCTGGGTCGATTCCCTATTCGGAAGCTGCAGTGGCGAGAGGTGCGTATCGGCAGGCGGCGTCGTTTGGTCGGTGTGAGCGCGATGCCGATTACACGCGCGACACATCGAATTGCGCCTTGCTGCCCTTGCCGTACACCTTGAGCGCACCCTTGTCGCCCACTGCGTTCGGCCGGTTGAAGATCCAGTTCTGCCAGGCGGTGAGACGGCCGAAGATGCGCGTCTCCATCGTCTCCGGCCCGTTGAAGCGCAGATTCGCTTCGAGGCCGGTCAATGCATCGGGCGACATCGCCGCGCGCTCTTCGAGCGCAATGCGGATTTCGTCGGCCCAATCGATATCGTCCGGCGACGCGGTAACGAGACCGAGGCGCTCGGCATCGAGCGCCTTGACCGGCTGGCCGATCAGCGCGCGCACCGCGTCGAGCGGCTCGGCTTCCTCGTAGAAGCGCCGCGCGAGCCGCGACTGATGCGTGACCATCGGATACAGACCGAAGTTGACTTCCGACAGCGTGATCGACGGCTCCTCGTCCTCGTTGTCGGGAAGCGCCGCCATGTAGGTGCGATCGGCGGCGAACGCGAGTTCGGCGAACGTGCCGGCGAAGCACGAACCCGGCTCGATCAGCGTGAAGATGGAACGCGACGACACGTCGAGGCGCGCGAGCGTGCGACGCAGCATGCCGATCGTTTCGCGCACGAACCAGTGATCCTTGTGCTGCAGCAGCGTCGCATCGACGGCGAGCAGATGGCGCGCGTCGCCTTCGGTCTTGAACACCCAGGTGCCGATGTCGAGCGCGTTGGTGCGCATCGACAGGATCGCGTCGTCGAGTTCGCGGGCGAATTGCAGCGGCCACCAGTTAGCGCCGGCCGCGACGATCGCGGCGAGCTCGGTCGGTTGCTCGGTGCGCGGCGCGCGCGCGGTGAAGGTCGCCACCCGTTTCGCACGATCGATGGTCACGTCCACGGTCTGGTAGCCGAGGCCGTCTTCGCGATCCGTGCGTTCGATGCGCGTGAGCGCGACACCCTGTGCATCGGCCGGACGATCGCTGTGCGCGCCGAGTTCGAGCGCGCGCGCCTGAATGGCCTGCTCGAACTGGTTCGGCTTCACGACTTCGTCGACGAGACGCCATGCCTTCGCGCGCTCGCCACGCACTCCCTCGACGAGCGTGCAGAAAATATCCGCGCGGTCGTGGCGCACTTTGCGTTTATCGGTCACGCGCGTGAGACCGCCAGTGCCGGGCAGCACGCCGAGCAGCGGCACTTCTGGCAGCGACACCGAAGAGGAACGATCGTCGATCAGATAGATTTCGTCGCAGGCGAGCGCGAGTTCATAACCGCCGCCCGCGCATGCGCCGTTCACCGCGGCGAGAAACTTCAGCCCCGAATGGCGCGACGAATCTTCGAGGCCATTGCGCGTTTCGTTCGTGAACTTGCAGAAGTTGACCTTCCATGCGTGCGACGACAGGCCCAGCATGAAGATATTCGCGCCCGAGCAGAACACCCGGTCCTTCAGGCTCGTCACCACCACCGTGCGAACTTCCGGATGCTCGAAGCGAATCCGCTGGATCGCGTCGTGCAGCTCGATGTCGACGCCGAGGTCATACGAATTGAGCTTCAGCTTGTAGCCGTCGCGAATGCCGCCGTCCTCGGCGATGTCGATGCCGAGTGTCGCGACCGGACCATTGAAGCTGAGCTTCCAGTGCTTGTACTGCGACGGCTCGGTGCGGTAGTCGACCGGCGCCGCCTCGGCAACGACGGCAGGTACTGTGGACATGGGGCGTCTCCTGACTGGACGATGCAATCTGTTTTTTTTGAACAATAGTGCATCGCCATACCACCGTAAAGCATTTTAATGCATTTTTAAGTGGAAACCCTACTGCCCGATCGGTCAGTTCACGCGCGCTTCGTCAGGCGCTTCCGCCGCGAGCCGCGCGGCGAGACGGTCGCGCAACTGCAGGTAGGCATCGGCGAGCGTCTTTTCGCTGGTGTCGAACGTCATGTCGGCGCGCCCGTACAGCTCGGCGCGCCCCGCGAGGATGCGCTTCAGGTCGTCCATCGCCTCGCGGTTGCCGGACATCGGCCGCAGATCGCCTTGCGCGACGACGCGGCGCATATGTTCCTCGGGCGTCGCCTGCAACCACACGGTGAAGCAGTGCGACAGCAGCACGTTGAACGTGCCCGATTCCGACACCAGGCCGCCCGGCGATGCGATCACCGCGCGCGAATGCTCGTGGATCACCGCCTCGAGCGCGCGCTGCTCGTAGCGTCGATACGCGCTCGCGCCGTACAGCGAATGAATCTCCGACGGCGGACAACCCGCCAGTTGCTCGATCACGCGTGTGAGCTCGATGAACGGCACCTTGCGCTCCTGCGCGAGCATGCGTCCGAGCGTCGACTTGCCCGCACCGCGCAGACCGATCAGCGCGATGCGGTCCTTGCGATGCGGGTCGCGCGGCGCCTGCGCGAACATCTCCGCAAGCGCGATGCGCGCGCGCTGCAGCGCCGCCTGGTCGCGCCCCTGCAGCAGTTCGCGGATCAGCAGCCATTCGGCGGACGCAGTGGTTTCGTCGCCGATCACCTCGGCGAGCGGGCAGTTCAGCGTGGCCGCGAGCTGCCGCAGCACCAGCACCGACGCATTACCGACGCCCGATTCGAGATTCGCGAGATGCCGCTCCGACAAACCGGTTTCGGCCGCCAGCGTCTTGCGTGTCATGCCGCGGCGAGCGCGCAGCAAACGCACGCGCTCGCCCATCGCGGTCAGGAACGGGTCGCGCTCTTCGCGCTCGCCGCCGCGTTCGGCCGCGCGGTCGCCCGCGCGCTCGGTGCGCTCGGTGCGTTCGGCGCGGGCCGCGTCGTCGTCGGTTGCGTCCAACGGTGCGGGTGGATACTTTTGGTTCATGTTTTGCGACCTCTTGACTACGAGACATGTACTATAGTGCTTGACACGCACCAGGTGAACGGTTTAATTTTCGCCAAAAGCTGATCCAATCACAAACACAGGCGCGCGCCGCCCTGCATTCCGGCCGCGTCACGGAGACGGCGCCGCACCACGCACGCAACAAAGTTCCGGGGGCCGGCCCTCCGGCCTGCGTGAGCGCGCTTCTGGAGGCTCGCATGTCCGCACAGGAATTCCAGCGCCTGATCGCAGGCGTCACTGGGCAACTCGCCGGGCGGCCGCTCGACGCTTCGCTCGCCGACTGGCTGAACGACATCTGGCCCGCCGATAGCCCCACCTTTCACGAACTCGCGAGTGCATGCCGCACAGGCGTCGCCGAAGGCTGGCTGTGCAACCGCGCGGCCGGCGGCATCCGCTACGGCCGCATCTTCAAGGCGCTGCCCGACACGCACGGCTTTTCCGTCGACGTCGTCGACATGCAGGACATTGCTGGTCCGCACCACATCCATCCGCACGGCGAGATCGATCTGATCATGCCGCTCACCGAAGGCGCGACGTTCGACGGCCATCCGGCCGGCTGGTGCGTGTACGGCCCCGGCTCCGCGCATCGTCCGACCGTCGCGAATGGCCAGGCGCTGGTGCTGTATCTGCTGCCGCAAGGGGCGATCGAATTCACGCACGCGTGAGCCGGGAGCGGCAAGCATCGAGCGGATCACGCGCATACAAAAGCCGGACGCGTCCACGGACGGAGGAGACATATGGAAGCCCTGCTGGAAACGAGCACGCGCGAGCCGGTTGCGCCGCCGCCCCCGCTGTTCAACTTCGCGACGCATCTGTTCCGGCTGAACGAAGCACGCGCGCGCAAGGTCGCTTATATCGACGACCACGGCGCGATGACCTACGGCGAGCTCGAACAGCGCGCGCGGCGTTGCGCCAGCGCACTGCGCGCGCTCGGCGTGCATCCCGAGGAGCGCGTGCTGCTCGTGATGCTCGACTCCGTATCGTTGCCGGTCGCGTTTCTTGGCGCGCTGTACGCGGGCATCGTGCCGGTCGTCGCGAACACCTTGCTGACCGCCGCCGACTATACGTACATGCTGACGCACAGCCATGCGCGCGCGGTGATCGTGTCGGAACCGTTGCTGCCCAACTTGACGGAGGCGCTGAGCAGCATCGACGACGACGGCTGCCAGCTGATCGTCTCGCAGCCTGACGCTTCCCCTGGAGAGCCGCTCGCGGCGCCCCGCTTCGAAACGCTGGTCGATACCGCCACACCCGCCGTCAAAGGCTGCGCGAGCAACGCGGACGACATCGCCTTCTGGCTCTATTCGTCGGGCTCGACCGGCAAACCGAAAGGCACCGTCCACACGCATGCGAATCTGTACTGGACCGCCGAGCTGTATGCGAAGCCGGTGCTGGGGATCGTCGAGAGCGACGTGGTGTTTTCGGCGGCGAAGCTGTTCTTCGCGTATGGGCTCGGCAATGCGCTGACGTTTCCGCTGTCGGTCGGCGCGACCGCGATTCTGATGGCCGAGCGCCCGACCGCCGACGCGATTTTTGCGCGCCTCGTCAAGCATCGCCCGACCGTGTTCTACGGCGTGCCGACCTTGTACGCGAACATGCTGGTGTCGCCGAATCTGCCCGCGCGCGCCGACGTCGCGATCCGCGTGTGCGCGTCGGCCGGCGAGGCGTTGCCGCGCGATGTCGGCGAACGCTTCACCGAGCACTTCGGCGCTGAGATTCTCGATGGCATCGGCTCGACGGAAATGCTGCACATCTTCCTGTCGAATCGCGCGGGCGAAGTCGAATACGGCACGACCGGGCGCCCCGTGCCGGGCTACGAAGTCGAGTTGCGCGACGAGGCCGGGCGGCCGGTGCCCGACGGCGAAGTCGGCGATCTGTTCATCAAGGGGCCGAGCGCGGCGCTGATGTACTGGAGCAATCGCGAGAAGACGCGCGCGACGTTTCTCGGCGAATGGATCAGAAGCGGCGACAAGTATCGGCGTCTCGCGAACGGCTGTTATGTTTACGCGGGCCGCAGCGACGACATGCTGAAAGTAAGCGGCCAGTATGTGTCGCCGGTCGAGGTCGAGATGGTGCTCGTCGCGCATCCGGCGGTGCTCGAAGCGGCGCTGGTCGGCGTCGATCATGGCGGACTCGTGAAGACGCGCGCGTTCGTCGTGCTCAAGCGCGACTTCATGCCTTCAGACCTGCTCGCCGATGAACTGAAGGCCTTCGTCAAGGAACGGCTCGCGCCGCACAAGTATCCGCGCGATATCGTGTTCACCGACGATCTGCCGAAAACCGCCACCGGCAAGATTCAACGCTTCAAACTACGTGAACTGTCATAGGTGTTTCATTGATGCAGAACCGAGGTACCGCCCCTGCTGCTCCCTCCACGAATGCCGCCAGCGGCTTCGCCGAACTGCCGGCGACCACGTCGCATGGGCCGCTGCGCATCGAGTACCGGTGGGTCAACGAGCAGGCGAATGCTCAACACGACGATCCACCGATCGCGGTCTTCCTGCATGAAGGTCTCGGCTCGATCGCGATGTGGCGCGACTGGCCGCAGACGTTGTGCGAGCGGCTCGGCATGCGCGGGCTCGTCTATTCGCGGCCCGGTTACGGACTCTCGACACCGCGTGCGCCTGACGAGAAATGGCCGGTCGATTTCATGACCGCGCAGGCGCGCGACATTCTCCCCGCCTTGCTCGACGCGCTCGATATCGGCTTGCGGCAACGCCAGCGCATGTGGGTGATCGGCCATAGCGACGGCGGTTCGATCGCGCTGCTGTACGCGGCGCTATATCCCGATGCGCTCGCGGGCGCGGTCGTGATCGCACCGCACGTATTCGTCGAAGACATCTCGGTGCAAAGCATCGCCCAGATGAAGCAGCTTTACGAAACCACCGATCTACGCGCGAAGCTCGCCCGCTATCACGCGGACGTCGATTCCGCGTTCTACGGCTGGAACGATATCTGGCTCGATCCCGAGTTCAGGCAGTGGTCGATCGTCGAGGCGCTCGCGCCGATCCGCCGACCGCTGCTCGCGATCCAGGGCCACGACGATAACTACGGCACGATGGCGCAGATCGATAGGATCGGCGCGCGCGTGCCGCATGCAAAACTCGTGAAGCTCGACGCGTGCGGACACTCGCCGCATCGCGATGCGCCCGCCGCGCTCAACGACGCGATCGCTGCGTTCGTCCGCGCGCAGCGATAAGCGGCGCCGTGGCTGTTACCGATACTTCATAAAAATTACACGGTTCGGCGATTATGCTTGCGCATCGCTGACCTCGGCACATCGATGGCGAGGCATCCCTTCCTCGCCCGGAGACAGTGCCATGCCTTTCGTGTCGAAGCCGATTCGTGCGCCGCGCCGCAAACGTTTGACCGGCGCCGTGGCGGTCATCGCGCTGTGCGCGCTAGCGGGAGCGTGCAGCAACGACGACCCGCCCCCGAGCACGGATACGATCAGTTCAACGGAACATTCCGCCGCCAGCCCGGGCGACCCATCGATCGCCCCGCCGCCGGCCGACCCCGCGCCGCCGACGCTGACGATCCAGACACCAGCGGCACCGGCATCCGAAGCCGGCACGGCCTTGTCCGCCGCTGCGCCGCCGCTTGCCCGCCCCGTCATCCATACCGTCGATTGAGAATCGCGCCGCGCGCGGAGACTAGCCTGCCTTCGCGCGTCCGACGCAGCATTGCCGTTTCAGTACCGCAAGTCGTCTTCCCCGTGCCTTTTTCCTCCACCGAAGATCTAAGCCACAACCATGACCTCAACAAATCGCCGTGATTTTCTGCGCTCGGCCGCGCAAGCCGCCGGTTCCTTTACCGCGTTGAGCATGCTGCCGCCCGGCATCCGCAATGCGCTCGCGATTCCGGCCAACAACCGCACCGGGACGATCCGCGACGTCGAGCATATCGTCGTGCTGATGCAGGAGAACCGCTCGTTCGACCACTACTTCGGCACGCTCAAGGGCGTTCGCGGCTTCGGCGACACGCGCGCGATCAAGCTCGCGAATGGCCAGCCGGTGTGGTATCAGCCGCTCACCACCGATACCACCGGCGCCAGCTACGTGCTGCCGTTCCGTCCGAGCGCGCCGAACCTCGGCCTGCAATTCCTGCAGGATCTCGCGCACGACTGGGGCACCACGCATGCCGCATGGAACGGCGGCCGCAACGATCAGTGGGTGCCGTCGAAAGGCGCGACCACGATGGCCTACCTGACGCGCGATGACATCCCGTTCCACTATCAGCTCGCCGACGCATTCACGATCTGCGACGCGTACCACTGCTCGCTGATGGGTCCGACCGATCCGAACCGCTACTACATGTGGAGCGGCTGGGTCGGCAACGACGGCAGCGGCGGCGGCCCGGTGATCGACAATTCGGAGCTCGGCTACGGCTGGTCGACCTTCCCCGAAGTGCTGCAGAACGCGGGCATCTCGTGGAAGATCTATCAGGACATCGGCACCGGGCTCGACGCGAACGGCTCGTGGGGTTGGACGCAGAACGCGTACATCGGCAACTACGGCGACAACTCGCTGCTCTATTTCAACCAGTACCGCAACGCGCAGCCGGGCAACCCGCTGTACGACAATGCGCGTACCGGCACCAACGCGGCGAACGGCGACGGCTACTTCGACATCCTGAAGCGCGACGTGCAAAACGGCACGCTGCCGCAGGTGTCGTGGATCGTCGCGCCCGAAGCGTACAGCGAACACCCGAACTGGCCGACCAACTATGGCGCGTGGTACATCGACCAGGTGCTGCAGATCCTCACGTCGAACCCGGACGTGTGGAGCAAGACCGTGCTGCTGATCAACTACGACGAAAACGACGGCTTCTTCGATCACATCGCCGCGCCGTTCGCGGCCGCGTCGAGCGCGAACGGTCTGTCGACCGTCGACGTCACGAACGAGATCTATGCGGGCGATCCGAAGAACGTCGCCGGGCCGTACGGGCTCGGACCGCGCGTGCCGATGCTGGTGGTGTCGCCGTGGTCCAAAGGCGGCTATGTGTGCTCCGAAGTGTTCGACCACTCGTCGGTGATCCGCTTCATCGAAAAGCGCTTCGGTCACCGGCACAATCTCGGCGAATCGAACATCACGCCGTGGCGTCGCGCGGTGTGCGGCGATCTGACCTCCGCGTTCAACTTCGCGAATCCGAACGCGTCGGTGCCGTCGCTGCCGAGCACGAGCGGTTACGTGCCGCCCGACCAGAACCGTCACCCGGACTACGTGCCGCAAGCGCCGACGGTGCAGACGGTGCCGAAGCAGGAAGCGGGCGTGCGCCCGGCACGCGCGCTGCCGTACGAACTGTTCGTGCGCGTCGACGAAGGCGCGAACGGCAAGCTGACGATGCGCTTCGTCAACACGGGCCGCGCGGGCGCCGTGTTCCTCGTGTACGCGGCCAATAGCGCAGACGCGCCGCGCAGCTATACCGTCGAAGCGGGCAAGCATCTGCAGGACACGCTGATGCTCAATGCCGATGGCAGCTACGACTTCAGCGTGCACGGACCGAACGGCTTCCTGCGCCGCTTCGCGGGCAAAGTGGTTGCGCGGAACTGGTGGAATGGTTCGGATACCGCACGGCCCGCCGTCGCCGAAGGCTACGATGTCGCGAACGGCAATCTCCAACTGCGGCTCGAGAACGTCGGCAGCGCGCGTTGCCAGTTCACGATCGTCAACGCGTACGACAGGAACCATGTGATCAAGCATTGGGTGCACGGCGGCGACACCGACAATCTGTACCTCGATCTGCGCACAGCATACGGCTGGTACGATCTCGCGATCACCGTCGATACCGACCCGACGTTCGCACGCCGCATCGCCGGTCACGTCGAGACGGGCAATGACAGCATCAGCGATCCGGCGCTGGGCGGCTGAGCGTCGCTGTCAGCCAACGCTGCAAAAGTAACGGCCGCTGGCTCTTCGAGCACAGCGGCCGTTTTTTATCCAGCTATCTCGAGCGCACACCCGCCAACCCGCAATCGCGCGCGGGCGTCTACGCTTCGAAATCGAGCCCGCCGATCAACGTAACCGGCTCACCCTGCGTGTGCGTGGAGAAATCGAGTTCGCGCGCCTGGGTCCACGCATTGAGCTTGCGCGGCAGCGCGGCCAGATATCTGGCGAAGCGCGTCGCGCCCTGCTCGCCCATCAGTCTTTCTATTTCATCGCTGTCCCAGGTCAGATACAGATTCAACGGATGCGGGTAATGACCGAGTTCATCGAGCGGCGTTGCGTGAATCCGCACGCGGGTGGGCTGCCCCGGCTCGCCATGCGGCAGCACGTCGGTGTGAACGGTCGTCGCGACGCACGCGGCGATCGCCTCGGCAATGCGCGGCGCGAACTCCTGATCGAAACGAATGGCACTCTCGGGGCGCATTCCATGTCTCCGCTGTGATTCTCATCGTGGGTGGGTCATCGTAGCAGACTCAGTTTTTTGCCGGTGGGACCGCGTCCGGGTCGTGCGCGCCGGTCTCCCCCAACGCCTCGCGCAGCGCCTTGCGGATCACCTTGCCGGTGGCCGTCATCGGCAGGCTTTCGACGAAGCGAATCTCGCGCGGATATTCGTGCGCGGCCAGACGCGTCTTGACGTGCTGCTGGATCTCGCGCACCAGCGCATCGTCGCCGACGAAGCCCGCTTTCAGCACGACGAACGCCATCACGATTTCGGTGCGCTCGCGATCGGGCGCGCCGACCACGGCGGCCATCGCGACGGCCGGATGACGCAGCAGCGAATCTTCGATCGATGCCGGCCCGATCCGGTAGCCGGCGCTCGTGATCACGTCGTCGCCGCGGCCGACGAAGCGAATGAAGCCGTCCGCATCGCGTATGCCGAGATCGCCGGTCAGCAGAAACTTGCCGCGGAATTTCTCGCGCGTCGCCGCTTCGTTGCGCCAGTAGCCGACAAACATCACCGGGTCAGGCGCGGCCACCGCGATATCGCCGATCGCGCCGGGCGGCAGTTCGTTGCCGGCGGCATCGACGATCGCGACATGGTGCCCCGGCACCGCGCGCCCGATCGCGCCGAAGCGCGGCTCGAACAGCGCCGCGCACGACGACACCACGACGTTGCACTCGGTCTGCCCGTAGAACTCATTGATCGTCACGCCGAGCGCGTCGCGCCCCCAGCCGATCAGTTCCTCGCCCAGCGATTCGCCGCCGCTCGCGACCGAGCGCAACGCGAGCCGCAGATGAGCGGGCCGCTCGACACCGCGCATCATCTTCAGCGCGGTCGGCGGTAAAAACGCATGGGAGACCGCGTGACGCGCGAGCAGATCGAACGCGGCGTGGCCGTCGAATTTCGCAAAACGGCGCGCGAGCACCGCGACGCCGTGATGCCACGACGGCAGCAGCACATCGAACAGACCGCCGATCCACGCCCAGTCCGCGGGCGTCCACATCAGCGTCGCGTGCGCGGGAAAGCCCTGCTGCGACATCTCGACGCCGGGCAAATGGCCGAGCAACACGCGATGCCCGTGCAACGCGCCCTTCGGTTTTCCGGTCGTGCCCGACGTATAGATGATGATCGCCGGCTCGTCCGCAGCGGTATCGACCGGCGTGAATTCAGCAGGAGCGCCATGCAACGCCTGCCAGAACGACCGCACGGGCGCGTCCGATGCTTCGTCATCCTCCTCGATATCGACGCTGAACACATGTCGCAACTCCGGCAGCGCGCCGCGGATTTCGTCGATCTTTTGGACGCCGGCGTGATCGGTGATCAGCGCGACCGCACCGCTGTCGCCGAGCCGATGCTCGATCGCGTCCACGCCGAACAGCGCGAACAGCGGCACCGTGACCATGCCGGCCTTGTAGGCAGCGAGATGTGCGATGGCCGTTTCGATCGATTGCGACAGGAAGATGCCGATGCGCTCGCCGCGCCGTGCGCCCGCCGCGAGCAGCGCATTGGCGAAGCGGTCGGACAGCGCTTTCAGTTCATCGAACGTATAGCGGGTCGCGCGGCCTTCGGCATCTTCATAGATCAGCGCGAGACGCCCCGAGCCATCGGCCCACTTGTCGCATGCATCGACGCCGATGTTGTAGCGCGGTGGAATGCGCCACGTGAAATTGGTCGTGAGCGAATCGTAAGTCTCGCCGTCGAGGTTCATCGTGTCTCCTGAATATCGTCGTTATCGCTGCATGGGCTGCCGCATGGCCCATCGCTTGCTACTTCCGCGCGTGGCCGGTGTTCCGCAGTTTAGCCCACGATCTTGCCTGTCCCCTTCGACGCGTCGCCTTGCGCAACTGGATTCGCCAAATACGACATAGTCCCGCCCATAATCGCCGACCGGTCGCACCGAACTCAACGTTTTGCGACAACTCCTGTGTGATTCAAGCCCTTTACGTCTGACCTGTGCCGTCCCCGTCTAGGATCGTTACACAGCTTCGGCGCCTATGTTGCGCCGCATGATCGCTCCCCCGGATGACATATGCGCAAGGCAAGATTTGCATCGTTCTGGCACGGCCCGGAACTTTCTCCCTATGAAGTCGCCTGCCTAAGTTCGTTCACGCAGTACGGCAGCGAGGTCGCGCTTTATAGCTACGAGCCGATCGCCGGATTGCCGCCCGGCGTAGCCGCGAAGGACGCGACCACGATATTGCCGCGCGATTCGCTGAACGACTTCCCGATTTGCGGGGTGCCGTCGATGCAGCATTTCACCGACTATTTCCGCTTCGTGATGTTCACGAAGACCGACGAGATCTGGGTCGACACCGACATGCTGCTGCTTCGTGATTTCGATCTCAACGCCAAGGGCGATCTGATCGGCCGGGAAAACCAGACGAGCATCTGCAATGCGATTCTGAGGCTCGATCCTGATCAGCCGCGCTTGCACGAGGCAATCGAACGGATCGAAGCGATGAAAGGCACCGCACTGAAGTGGGGCGACACCGGCCCTCGTCTGTTGACCGCCGTCTACGGCGTGAGGGCCGGGCTTCCCGAGAGCCTGTTCTATCCGGTGCATTTCAACGATTACTACAAGGTGTTCCTGCCGCGCTATTTCGAAGAGTGCGCGGCGCTCTGTTCCGACACGTACACGCTGCATCTGTGGAACAACCGGGTCGTCAAGATGGGGCTCTTCAAGCGCATCGGGCCGCCCGTCGGGTCGTTCCTGCATCACTTGTTCGAGCAAACCGGCGCCAACGAGCTGTTTCGCGAGTTTTATCCGGCGAGCGTAATGCAGGCGATGATCGACAACGCGGTGGAGAAAGTCGGCAGCGACGAAGGCGTGCGCAAGCTGCTGCGCGTCGGCGTGCCGATGGTCACGACGGCCATCGCGCGCAGACTCGGCGCCTGAGTTCGCCGCTTCAGTTCGCAGCGCCCCTGCCTGAGCCCTGCGCCTGCTCCAGCACGAAGTCGATGAACGTCGCGGCCGCGCGCGTGTGGTGCCGGTTCGGCATGTACAGCATGTACATGTGGGTGCCGAAGATGCTGAGCCGCCAGGCATCGAGCGCGGTCAGCACCGCGCCGCGCTTCAGATCGTCCTGCACCACATAGTCGGGTACGAGTCCGACGCCCAGACCGGCCAGCACCGCCTGCCGTAAAAATAGAAAGTTCTCGGAAATAATCGTCGGTTCGAGCAGCACTTCATGACGCTCGTCGCGCAAATATGCGGCGAGCCGCAACTGCTTGCCGATCACGGCCGCGGTAATCAGCGGCGCGGCGCGCAGGTCGTCGAGCGTCGCGGGCATGCCGTGCGTCCGCGCGAATTCGGGGGATGCGCAGGCCACGTACCGGACCGGCCCCATGTCCCGCGCGACGAGGTTTTGCGGCGGCTCCGACATCACGCGCACCGCGATGTCGATTTCGTCGCGCATCAGATCCTCGACGCGGTTCTCGAACATCACGTCTAGCACGATGCCCGGATACAACCGCTTGAACGCGATCAGCCAGTCGGACATCACGAGCTGGCCATAGCCGCTCGGCACGCTCAGCCGCACCCGCCCCTGCAGGCTCTGGCCCAGCGTCGCCACCGACTCGCGCGCGGCCAGCAACGCGTTGCGAATAGTGCGGCCGTGCTCGTAGAGCCGTAGACCGATCTCGGTCGGCTCGACGCGGCGCGTGGTGCGCCGCACCAATTGCAGGCCCACGGAACGCTCGAGCTGGTTCAGGTGATAGCTAACGTTCGCGCGGCTCATCTTGAGCCGGCGCGCCGCTTCGCTCAGATTGCCGGCGTCGAGGATGTCGACGAGCAGGGTCAGCGAGTTGACGTCCATGGCCGCGTCGTTGTCAAAATAATTTTGACAGTCTGTCAATCAACCATGTGATTGTCAATGAACGTTGACCACTCCAGAATGGGACGATCCGGCGCAATTCGCCACCCTGGATACGGAGACACCCACGATGAACCAATCCCCTTCAGCCGACGTCGTCACGCGCGAATTGCGCGGCAAGGTACTGCTCGTCACGATCGACCACGCGCCGGTCAACGCGCTCTCGGCCGAGGTGCGGCGCGGCCTGCTGGACGCGATCGAAGCCGCCGACGCCGAGCGCGCCGTCGAAGCCGTGCTGATCGTCGGCGCGGGGCGCAACTTCATCGCCGGTGCCGATATTCGCGAGTTTGGTAAGCCTCCGGTGCCGCCTTCGCTGCCGGAGGTGTGCAATCGCATCGAGGCCTGCGGGAAACCCGTGATTGCCGCGTTGCATGGCGCCGCGCTCGGCGGCGGGCTCGAAGTGGCGCTCGCCGCGCATTACCGGATTGCCGTGGACGGCGCGAAACTTGGCCTGCCCGAAGTGCAGCTCGGTCTGCTGCCCGGCGCGGGCGGCACGCAACGCACGCCGCGCCTGATCGGCGCGCCGGCCGCGCTCGATCTGATCCTGAGCGGCCGTCATGCGAGCGCGAAGGAAGCGCTCGCGCTCGGTCTGATCGACCGTCTCGGCGACAGCGGCGACATCCTCGCCGAAGGACTCGCCTACACGCACGAACTGCTCGCCGCGCACGCGCCGGTGCGTCGTACGCGCGACGCCGCCGCATTGAGCGATCGCGCCGCGAGCCTCGCCGCCGTCGCGAAAGCGCGTGACGAAACCGCGAAGAAAGCGCGCGGCCTGTTCTCGCCGCTGAAAATCGTCGACGCGGTCGAAGCCGCGATCGAACAGCCCTTCGACGAAGGCCTGAAGTTCGAACGCAAGCTGTTCCTGCAATGCCTCGACAGCCCGCAGCGCGCAGGTCTCGTGCACGCGTTCTTCGCCGAGCGCGAAGTGCTGAAAGCGCCCGAAACGCGCGACGCGAAACCGCGCGCGCTCGGGGCGATCGGCGTGATCGGCGGCGGCACGATGGGCGCGGGCATTGCGGTCGCGGTGCTCGACGCGGGTCTGCCCGTCACGATGATCGAACGCGACGAAGCGTCGCTCGCGCGCGGCCGCGCGCACATCGACAAGGTCTACGACGGGCTGATCGCCAAGGGCCGCCTCACCGCCGAGAAGAAAGCCGCGACGATGGCGCGCTGGAGCGGCAGCACGTCGTACGATGCGCTTGCTCACGTCGACCTCGTGATCGAAGCCGTGTTCGAAGATCTCGGCGTCAAAAAGGCCGTATTCGCCGAGCTCGATCGTGTCTGCAAGCCCGGCGCGGTGCTCGCGACCAACACGTCGTATCTGGATATCGAAGCGATCGCGGCCAGCACCTCGCGCCCCGCCGACGTGATCGGTCTGCACTTCTTCTCCCCCGCCAACATCATGAAGCTGCTCGAAGTCGTGGTGCCGAAGCAGGTCAGCGCCGACGCCGTCGCGACCGCGTTCGAGCTCGCGAAGAAGCTGCGCAAGACGCCGGTGCGCGCGGGCGTGTGCGACGGATTCATCGGCAATCGGCTGCTCGCCGTCTATCGCGCCGCCGCGGACGCGCTGATGGAAGACGGTGCGTCGCCGTATCAGATCGACGCGGCCGTGCGCGCGTTCGGCTTGCCGATGGGCCCGTTCCAGGTGGTCGATCTCGCGGGCGGCGACATCGGCTGGGCGGCGCGCAAACGCCGCGCGGCCACGCGCGACCCGAACGCACGCTACGTGCAGATCGCCGACCGCCTGTGCGAGCGTGGCTGGTTCGGCCAGAAGACCGGCCGCGGATTCTATCTGTACCCCGAAGGATCGCGCGGCGGCATGCCCGATCCCGAAGTCGAGGCGATCATCGACGCCGAACGCAAGCGCGCGGGCGTCACGCCGCGCAGCTTCACCGACGAGCAGATCATGCGCCGCTATATGGCCGCGATGATCAACGAAGGCGCGAACGTCGTGCACGAAGGCATCGCGCTGCGCCCGCTCGACGTCGACGTGACGCTGCTGTACGGCTACGGCTTTCCGCGCTACCGCGGCGGTCCAATGAAATACGCGGATAGCGTCGGGCTGGCGACGATCCTCGCCGACATCCGCGAGTTCGCGAAGGAAGACCCGCTGTTCTGGCGGCCGTCGCCGCTGCTCGTCGAACTGGTCGAGCGCGGAGCGGATTTCGCGAGCCTGAACACGACGGCCTGAGCCGCCACGAACCGGACGGAACGACTGCGATGGATCTGAACTTCACCCCCGAAGAAGAAGCGTTTCGCGCCAGCGTGCTGGCGTTTTTGCGCGACAAGCTGCCGCGAGGCCTCGCCGACAAGGTGCACGGCGGCCGGCGTCTGACGCGCGACGACATGGCCGGGTGGCACGCGATTCTGAACGCGCAAGGCTGGCTCGCGAATCACTGGCCGAAGGAGTTCGGCGGCCCGGGCTGGAACGCGGTGCAGAAGTTCATCTTCGAGAACGAATGCGCGCTGGCCGGCGCGCCGCGCGTCGTACCGTTCGGCGTCAACATGCTCGGGCCGGTGCTGATCAGGTACGGCAGCGACGCGCAGAAGCGTCACTGGCTGCCGCGCATTCTCGATGGTTCCGACTGGTGGTGCCAGGGCTATTCGGAGCCGGGCGCGGGCTCCGACCTTGCGTCGGTCAAGACGACGGCGGTGCGCGGCAAGGATGCGCAGGGCGAACACTACA
The DNA here is from genome assembly GCF_050436725.1 of Paraburkholderia sp. JPY465. Taxonomy (NCBI): domain Bacteria; kingdom Pseudomonadati; phylum Pseudomonadota; class Betaproteobacteria; order Burkholderiales; family Burkholderiaceae; genus Paraburkholderia; species Paraburkholderia sp. JPY465. Next base: position 822,610 of record NZ_JBNDMT010000003.1, on the reverse strand, counting down.
TCGTCAATGGCCAGAAGACGTGGACCACGCTCGCGCATTACGCGAACATGATCTTCTGCCTCGTGCGCACCGCGACCGACGTGCGCAAACAGGAAGGCATCAGCTTTCTGCTGATCGACATGAACACGCCGGGCGTCGAAGTGCGGCCGATCATCACGCTCGACGGCGAGCATGAAGTCAACGAAGTGTTTTTCACCGACGTGCGCGTGCCTGCCGACAATCTCGTCGGCGAGGAGAACAAGGGCTGGACTTACGCAAAATATCTGCTTACGTACGAGCGCACCAATATCGCGGGCGTCGGCTTTTCGGTCGCCGCGTTCAATCGTCTGCGCAAGATCGCCGCGAAACAGCTCCGCAATGGCCGGCCGCTCGCCGAGGATCCCGCGTTCGCGGCACGCATGGCGCGCGTCGAGATCGACCTCGAGAACATGAAGACGACCAACCTGCGCGTGATCGCGGCCGTGGCGGGCGGCGGCGTGCCCGGTGCCGAGAGTTCGATGCTGAAGATTCGCGGCACCGAAATCCGTCAGGAAATCTCGTCGCTGACGCGGCGCGCGATGGGCGCTTATGCGCAGCCATTCGTCGAGGAAGCGCTGTACGAAGGCTTCGATGGCGTGCCGGTCGGCCCGGACGAAGCCGCGAGTGCCGCGTCGCAGTACTTCAATAATCGCAAGCTGTCGATCTTCGGCGGCTCGAACGAAATCCAGAAGAACATCATTTCCAAAATGATCCTCGGACTGTAAGAGGCGCACGTCATGAATTTCCAGCACACCGAAGATCGCCGCATGCTGGCGGATACGCTGAACCGGTTTATCAGCGAGCAGTACGGCTTCGCGACGCGCGACCAGATCGCGCGCTCGACGCAAGGCTTCAGCACCGATCTGTGGGCGCGCTTCGCGGAGCTTGGCGTGATCGGCGCACTGTTCGATGAAGCGAGCGGCGGTTTTGGCGGCGGCGGCTTCGATATTTCCGTCGTGTTCGAGAGTATCGGCCGGGGGCTCGTCGTCGAGCCGTTTCTCGATACGCTGATCGTCGGACGGGCGATCGCTCGCAGCGGCAGTGACGCGCAAAAAGCGGCGCTCGGCTCGTTGATCGACGGTTCGCGAATCGTTGCGCTCGCGCATGGCGAACCGGACAGTCACTACGAACTGGCTCGGGTCGCAACGACGCGCGCGCGGCGCAGCGTTGAGGGCAACAGCGGCGTGTGGACTTTGCATGGCGCGAAGGCCGTCGTTCAGCATGGCGAGCATGCTCAGGTGTTCCTCGTCTCGGCACGCACGAGCGGCGAGGAGGATGCCGAAGCTGGCATCACGCTGTTTCTGGTGCCGGGGGACGCGGCGGGAGTGAGCGTGCGCGGCTATCGGAAGATCGACGGAGGACGCGCGGCCGAAGTGACGCTCGACAATGTCACGCTCGGCGACGACTCCGTGCTCGGCTCAGTGGACCAGGGCTTTGCGACGCTCGAATATGCGGTGAGCTGCGGCGTGCTCGCGCTGTGCGCGGAAGCCGTCGGCGCCATGGACGTCGCGAAAGACTACACGCTCGACTATCTGCGCACGCGCAGGCAGTTCGGCGTGCCGATCGGCAGCTTCCAGGCATTGCAGCATCGCATGGCCGATTTGCTGCTCGAAATCGAGCAGGCGCGCTCGGCAGTGATCAATGCGGCGGCAGTGCTCGATGGTGAACGCAATGCGCGCGAGCGCGCGGTGTCGGCGGCGAAGTACAGCATCGGCCGCATCGGCACGCGAGTCGCGGAGGAATGCATCCAGCTGCATGGCGGGATCGGCATGACCTGGGAGTTGCCGCTTGCGCATTACGCGAAGCGGCTCGTGATGATCGATCATCAGCTTGGGGATGAGGATCATCATTTGGAGCGGTTCGTGGCGCTGGGGGCTGCGGTTTCGCTCGCGCAGGTCTGATCATGAGGCGACCTGCTTGACGGAGACGAGCGGCGTCGCAGTTATCCGCGACGGGCAAGAAAAAAGGACTTACGGCTTTCACCGTAAGTCCTTTTTGATCTTGGTCGGGGCGAGAGGATTTGAACCTCCGACCACCTGCACCCCATGCAGGTACGCTACCAGGCTGCGCTACGCCCCGAACAAAAGAAAAATTATAACAGACACTTCATTCGATTAGAACTGCCCGACACGAACAAAACGAACGAGCCGATGGAACTAGTGGCCCAGCAGATCGATTACGCTCTGCAGTTCCTCGCGCAACTTCTCGACATCGACAGCAACCGTTGCCGCCGATGCCTGCACCTGCCCCGCGGCTGCGCCGGCGGCCTCACCCTCTTCGACCGCCGCTTCCGGCCCACCGCCGCTATGCGAATCGAGCCGGTTGCGCGCCCCGTTGATCGTAAAACCCTGCTCGTACAGCAACTCTCGAATCCGCCTGATCAGCAGCACCTCGTGATGCTGATAATACCGACGATTGCCGCGCCGCTTGACCGGCCTCAACTGGGTGAACTCCTGCTCCCAGTAACGCAGCACGTGGGGCTTCACGCCGCAAAGTTCGCTGACCTCACCAATCGTGAAGTAGCGCTTCGCCGGAATCGGAGGCAAGACGACTTTTTCGATCGTCGCTGTCATCGTCAGTTAGCCGTGATGGGTTGCCCGGAAGCGCGCCAGTCGATCAGCGCGCGAAGCTCGCTTCGGCGCCGTTTTCGACGAGCGCCTTCAGCTTTTGACTTGCATGAAACGTCACCACGCGACGCGCCGCGATCGGAATCGCCTCGCCCGTCTTCGGATTTCTGCCGGGACGCTGCGGCTTGTCGCGCAACTGGAAGTTGCCGAAGCCCGACAGCTTGACGCTGTCTCCGCTCTCGAGCGCATCGCGGATCACCTCGAAGAACGCCTCGACCATGTCCTTCGCTTCCCGCTTGTTGAGCCCGACATTGTCGAACAGCAACTCGGCAAGTTCCGCCTTGGTGAGCGTCGGCGTTTCATTGGAAACGACGGCGGGTGATGTCGGAATTTCTCGAATCATGGCGCTGCGTTGCGCCGTAAGAAGGGCTTCGAAATCACTCGAGTTCATTTCATTCATATCTATCAAATGGCGCGCCAAGCGTAAAACAATGGATGCGGAAACAGCCGTGCAAATGATAAATGCGGGTTATCCGCGCAACCGTGCGCCATATACTCGAGCCAGACGTTCCACCAGAGTTTGAATAGCCAGATCGACCGTTTCATCCTGAAGGGTTCCGCCAGTATCTTGCAAGGTCACCCGGAACGCAAGGCTTTTCTCGTGCGCGGCCAGACCACCGGAAGTGTTTGATTTTGGACGAAATTCGTCGAAAAGTGCAATCTTCTGGACAGCCTTGCAGGCCGGCTCGGACTGGGCCTTCTGCAGCTCGTCGAGCAGCGCCTGAACCTCGATTTTCTGATCGACGACCACCGCAATATCACGTCGTACCGGCGGGAATTTTGAAACTTCCGACGGAATCGGCAATACCCGCTGCATTAATGCTTCCGCTTCGATTTCAAACAGAATCGGCGCATGCGGCAAATCATATTTTTGCATCCAGCGCGGATGCAATTCGCCAATCCAGCCCACTGCGCGACCATTCAATTCGATACGCGCGCTGCGTCCCGGATGCAGCGCCGGATGCTCGGCCTTCACGAACCGCGCGACCGCCGGTGCGACCAGCGCTTCGATGTCGCCCTTCACGTCGAAGAAGTCGACAGCACGCGCCGGTGCGCCCCACTGCTCGTCGAGCGCGGGACCATAAGCGAGCGCGCCGATCATCTTCGGCTGCGCGAAACCTTCGACGGTCAGCTCGCCGGCCTTGATCGACGGATCGTGCAGGAACACGCGGCCCGCTTCGAACACGCGTACACGGTCCGCCGCGCGACGGTTCAGGTTCGTGCGCAGCACATGGATCAGGCTGCCGAACAGCGTCGTACGCATCACCGACAGCTGGCTCGCGATCGGGTTGATCAGACGCACCGGGTTGCTGTTGCCTGCGAAGTCCTGCTCCCACTCGGCATCGACGAAGCTGAAGTTCACCGTTTCCGCGTAGTCGCGCGCGGCGAGTGCATGCCGGATCGCGTGGATCGAGCGTTGCGTCTCGTTGGTCGGGCGCATTTCGCTGGTCGCGACCGGCGGGCGCGCCGGAATCTTTTCGAAGCCGTAGATACGTGCGACTTCTTCGATCAGGTCCTCTTCGATTTCGATATCGAAGCGGTACGACGGCGGCATCACCGAGAACGTATCACCGTCGCGCTCGAACGACAGGCCGAGGCGCGTGAAGATCTGTGCGATTTCATCGGCGCCGATCGCGACGCCGATGATGCGGTTCGCGCGCGAAACGCGCATCTTCACGGGCGCGCGCTTTGGCACGTTGACGATCTGATCGTCGACCGGACCCGCTTCGCCGCCGCATATGTCGAGGATCAACTGCGTGATGCGCTCGATATGATCGACGGTCGTCGCGTAGTCGACGCCGCGCTCGAAGCGATGACCTGCATCGGTCGAGAAGTTGTACTTGCGCGAGCGGCCACGAATGCTATCGGGCCACCAGAACGCGGCTTCGAGATAGATATTGGTGGTGTCGAGCGTGACCGCGGTGCTGTCGCCGCCCATGATGCCCGCGAGGCTTTCGATATGCTGCTCGTCGGCGATCACGCCGACCGTTTCATCGAGCTCGACCGTGTTGCCGTTCAGCAGCTTCAGCGTTTCACCCTTGCGGCCCCAGCGCACCTCCATGCCGCCGTGGATCTTGTCGAGATCGAACACGTGCGACGGACGCCCCAGCTCGAGCATCACATAGTTCGAGATGTCGACGAGCGCGGAGATGCTGCGCTGGCCTGAGCGCTCGAGGCGCTCGACCATCCATTGCGGCGACTTCGCGCGCGCATTGACGCCGCGGATCACTCGGCCCGAGAAACGGCCGCACAGATCGGGCGCCGAGATTTTCACGGGCAGGGTTTCATTGAGCTTGACTGGAGCCGGCTTGATGTCGAGCGGGCGCAACGGCGCGCCGGTAATCGCCGACGTTTCGCGCGCGACGCCGAAAACCGACAAACAGTCGGCCTTGTTCGGCGTCAGCTTGATTTCAAAAACGGTGTCGTCGAGGTTGAGGGTCTCGCGGATGTCCTGGCCGATCGGCGTATCTTCCGGCAGGATCATCAGACCGCTGTGATCTTCGGAGAGCTTCAGCTCGCGCGCCGAGCACAGCATGCCCTGGCTTTCCACGCCGCGCAGCTTCGACAGCTTGATCGCGAACGGTGCGCCGCCCTCTTCGGCCGGCGGCAGTTGCGCGCCGACCAGCGCGACCGGCACCTTGATGCCGGGCGCCACGTTCGGAGCGCCGCATACGATGTTCAGCGTCGCGCCGGTGCCGGCGTTGACCTGACACACGTTGAGCTTGTCCGCATCCGGGTGCTTGACGACTTCCAGCACCTGGCCGACGACGATCTTCGAGGTCGGCGGCGCGGCCGGCCGCAGGTCTTCGACTTCGAGACCCGCCATCGTCAACGCGTGCGACAGCTCGTCGGTGGTCAGTCGCGGATCGACAAAAGTTCTGAGCCAGGATTCCGGAAATTGCATGGTTCTGTGTACGTTCTGATCAGGTTAGGTCCACGTCCGGCAGGTGCTTCGTAAAGCCGGTAATCTCTTCGTAAAGCCGGTGATCTTGCGCCGGTTCAGCGAGCTCTGCCGGGGACGCTCGCGGTGCGCACCGGGTGCGCTACCGCGTTCTATGCTTTGTCACGCTCGTGCGCGCCGGTTCATGCGAATTGACGCAGGAAACGCAGGTCGTTTTCGAAGAACAGGCGCAGGTCCTGCACGCCGTAACGCAGCATCGTGAGACGCTCGAGGCCGCTGCCGAAAGCGAAGCCGATGTAGCGCTCCGGGTCCAGACCCATGTTGCGGATCACTGTCGGATGCACCTGGCCGGAGCCCGAAATTTCGAGCCACTTGCCCGCGTTCTTGCCCGTTTCGAACTGCATGTCGATCTCGGCCGACGGTTCGGTGAACGGGAAATACGACGGTCGGAAGCGCACGAGAATGTCGTCGCGCTCGAAGAATTTTTTCAGGAAGTCGGTATAGACACCCTTCAGGTCCGCGAAGCTGATGTTTTCGTCGATCCACAGGCCTTCGACCTGGTTGAACATCGGCGAATGCGTGGCGTCGCTATCCACGCGATACGTGCGGCCGGGCACGATCACCTTGATCGGCGGCGTGTTGGTACGCGCGTAGCGTACCTGCATCGGGCTCGTATGCGTACGCAGCAGCAGCGGGCGGCCGTCGGCGTCCTTGCCGTCGACGTAGAAGGTATCCTGCATGGAACGCGCCGGATGGTTTTCCGGGCTGTTCAGCGAGGTGAAGTTGTACCAGTCGGTTTCGATCTCGGGGCCGTCGGCCACGTCGAATCCGATCGTACGGAAAATCTGCTCGACGCGCTCCCAGGTGCGCATCACTGGGTGCAGGCTGCCTGCATTGGCGCCGCGGCCCGGTAGCGTGACGTCGATCGCTTCAGCGGCGAGGCGCTGGTTCAGAAGCGCGTCGGCGAGCGACTGACGACGTGCCGTCAGCGCCGCTTCGACCTGTTGCTTGACGAGGTTGATCCGAGCGCCTTCTGTCTTGCGCGTTTCAGGATCGAGTTTGCCAAGACCCTTCAACAGCTCGGTCAGCGCACCCGCCTTACCGAGAAAGCGCGCTTTCTCGTTCTCGAGGGTGGTGACGTCGGGGGCTTCTGCGAAGGCTTTTTGCGCGTCGGCGACAATCTGGTCCAGATCCATTGATCCCATCATTTCAACGTCAGTGTTCTATCGAAACAAAACTGGTTCTACCAACAAAAACGGGGCTCGGTGAGGAGCCCCGTTTTTGTTGCAGCGTCACCGAGACGACCGGATGTTCGCTGCAACGAACCACGCAGTTTTAATTGCCAGAAGCGCAATCAGGCTGCAACGGCGGCTTTCACCTGCTGAACGATCGCAGCAAAAGCAGCCTTGTCGAACACAGCCATGTCGGCCAGCACCTTGCGGTCCAGTTCGATCGACGCTTTCTTCAGGCCGTTGATGAACACGCTGTACGTCATGTCGTGCTGACGCACCGCCGCGTTGATACGCGTGATCCACAGTGCGCGGAACACACGCTTCTTGTTGCGGCGATCGCGGTAGGCGTACTGGCCTGCGCGCATGACCGCCTGCTTGGCGATGCGATAGACGTTATTGCGACGGCCGCGGTAACCCTTGGCCAGCTTGATGATCTTCTTGTGACGGGCCCGTGCGGTAACCCCACGTTTTACTCGAGGCATGTTTCGCTCCTATGAGTGTCGGTTAAGGGTTAAGCGAACGGCAGCATTGCGCGAACGGAGTTCAGATCGGAATCATGAACTGCCGTGGAGCCGCGCAGATGGCGTTTGTTCTTGGTGGTCTTCTTGGTAAGAATGTGACGCTTGAAGGCCTGACCGCGCTTGACGGTACCGCCCGGACGCACCACGAAGCGCTTTGCAGCGCTCTTCTTGGTCTTCATCTTCGGCATGACAACTCCATTATTAGATGGACATGGGTGTGCGGTCGGCCAGATGACCATTTCCCGCCCTTCGAAACCCATTCCACTTGGTATGCAGACCGCCGATACCGCCAGCGGCCGCTTTTCGGGAACGACTGCGCGCTTGCATGCGCGACGTTCCGAAACTTTCCAACACCGCGCTGGACACCTAGCACAGCATCAAACAACCTTGCGCTACCGGAGCGCGGGCCACATGGCACGCCGCCGCTCCGGCCAACTGCTTCGTGCTTACTTCTTTTTCTTCGGAGCGAGCACCATGATCATCTGGCGCCCTTCCATTTTCGGCATCTGCTCGACCTGACCGACTTCGTCGAGATCGGTGCGCAGGCGTTCGAGCATGCGCATGCCGATTTCCTGGTGAGCCATTTCGCGGCCACGGAAACGCAACGTGATTTTCGTCTTGTCGCCGTCTTCGAGGAAGCGGACGAGGTTGCGCAGCTTGACGTTGTAATCACCGTCGTCAGTACCCGGGCGGAATTTGACTTCCTTGACCTGGATGACCTTCTGCTTGAGCTTGGCCTCGTGTTGCTTCTTCGCTTCCTGGTACTTGAACTTGCCGTAGTCCATCAAGCGGCAAACCGGCGGAACCGCCTGCGGGGCGATTTCGACCAGATCCACGTCCCGCTGTTCCGACATGCGGAACGCATCAGCGAGTTTCACGATGCCGAGCGGTTCGTTCTCGACGCCGACCAGTCGCACCTCGGGTGCTGTAATTTCACCGTTGATGCGGTGCGCAGACTTATCAGTAGCGATGTTACGTTTCCTCTAAAAATTAAAAAAAACGAGCCGGGTACCAAGTGGATTAGTTGAACGACTGCACGTCCTGGCGCAGACGCTCAATGAAGGCGTCAACAGGCATCACACCCATATCGACACCGCCACGGGCACGCACGGCTACCGTTTGCGCTTCACGCTCCTTGTCGCCGACCACCAGTAGGTACGGCACCTTTTCCAGCGTGTGCTCGCGTATTTTATAGCTAATCTTCTCGTTGCGCAAATCAGCCTCGACTCTAACCCCTTGTTTTTGCAACGATTGGGCTAGCGACTGCGCATATTCGGCCTGGCTTTCCGCGATATTCATCACGACGACCTGCATCGGCGCGAGCCAGGCGGGCATTGCACCAGCATGGTGCTCGATCAGAATTCCGAGGAAGCGTTCCATCGATCCGACAATTGCCCGGTGCAACATAATCGGGCGACGGCGACTGTTGTCTTCGGCGACGTATTCGGCGCCCAGACGCTCCGGCAGCACCATGTCGAGCTGCAGCGTACCGCACTGCCACGATCGGCCGAGCGCGTCCTTGATGTGATACTCGACCTTCGGGCCATAGAACGCACCCTCGCCGGGCAGTTCTTCCCACGTGACGCCGCAGGCCGTCAGCGCCTCGCGGAGCCCCTGCTCCGCGCGATCCCACGTTTCGGCGGTACCGGCGCGCGCATCCGGACGCAGCGACAGCTTGATCTCGACGTTGTCGAAGCCGAAGTCGCGGTAGACGCTCATCGCCAGTGTATTGAACGCGATCGATTCGCTGATGAACTGGTCTTCAGTACAAAAAATATGGGCGTCGTCCTGCACGAAGCCGCGCACGCGCATCAGACCATGCAGCGCGCCCGACGATTCGTTGCGATGGCACGAACCGAACTCCGCGTAACGCAGTGGCAGATCGCGATACGAGCGCAGACCGTGGTTGAACACCTGTACGTGACCGGGGCAGTTCATCGGCTTGATCGCGTAGTCGCGCTTTTCCGACTCGGTCGTGAACATATTTTCACGATAGTTTTGCCAATGTCCTGAGGCTTCCCACAGCGAGCGGTCCATGATCAACGGCGTCTTGATTTCAAGGTAGCCGGCGTCGTTCACGCGACGGCGCATGTACTGCTCGACCTGCTGCCACAGCGTCCAGCCGCGCGGATGCCAGAAAACCATGCCCGGCGACTCGTCCTGCATGTGGAACAGGTCGAGCTGCTTGCCCAGCTTCCGATGGTCGCGCTTTTCGGCCTCTTCGAGCATGTGTAGGTACGCTTCCTGGTCTTCCTTCTTCGTCCAGGCCGTGCCGTAAATGCGCTGCAACTGCTCGTTCTTCGAGTCCCCACGCCAGTAGGCACCCGCGACTTTCATCAGCTTGAAGACCTTGAGCTTGCCCGTGGACGGCACGTGCGGGCCACGGCAGAGGTCCGTGAAGCCGCCATGCGAGTACAGCTTGATTTCGTCGCTGGCCGGGATCGATTCGATGATTTCGGCCTTGTACTTTTCGCCGATGCTCTTAAAGTACTCGACCGCTTCGTCGCGCGACACCACGCGACGCGACACCGGCTCGTCCTTCTTCGCGAGCTCCTGCATGCGTTTTTCGATCTTTTCGAGGTCTTCCGGCGTGAAAGGACGGTTGTACGAGAAGTCGTAATAGAAGCCGTTGTCAATGACCGGGCCGATCGTAACTTGCGCTTCGGGGTACAGATCCTTCACCGCATACGCGAGCAGGTGCGCCGTCGAGTGGCGGATGATATCGAGTCCGTCCGCGTCCTTCTCCGTGACGATGGCGAGCGCCACGTCGCGATCGATCAGCGCGGAGGTATCGACCAACTCCCCGTCGATCTTTCCGCCGAGTGCGGCTTTCGCGAGGCCGGGGCCGATCGAAGCGGCCACTTCGGCGACGGTCACCGGATGCTCGTACTGTCGAACAGAACCGTCAGGCAAACGTATCGAAACCATTGCGTTCTCCGTGGTGCCGACCGGCGGCGGCACATACAACCAGGGTCAAAAAGACAAAAAAAATGCGGCCCCGCTTTCGAGGGGCCGCATTCACATTTTATGCAAACATCACTGGCGAAAGTGGTCCTCGACTAGCGTCGTTCCGAAGTGGTTTCGGTCAACGTTCGCGGTGTCATAACCGTATTCGCCTCTTGCGCTCCAAGCGCTTACTGCAGTTTGCGAAACCCCGGCGAAGCCGGAATTTCATTTCGTTGGTAGGCTCGATTGGACTCGAACCAACGACCCCCACCATGTCAAGGTGGTGCTCTAACCAGCTGAGCTACGAGCCTGAAGAAACGAGAGTATATGGGGTATATCGCAGCTTGGCAAGTACTTTTATGCAGCGACTTTAATTCGTCTCGCCGTCAGCAGGCCTTTTTTCAATCGTCCCGGCCTCAGTTCTTGCGCGTCGCCCGCACCACTCCCGTGATTTCGCCCAGCAACGTGCACGCGCGCTGGATCTGCGCAGAGCTCGATACCTCGACGGTAAATTGCATGAACGCGGCATTGCGGCGCGATTGCGTCTTCACGCCGATCACGTTCATCTTTTCCCGCGCGAACACTTCGGAGATATCACGTAGCAAGCCCTGTCGGTCCGTCGCCTCAATGCTGAGATCGACCGGGTAGACGGACTGGCCGCGGCCGCTCATCACGTCAGCCGACCACGCGGTCTGCAGCACACGCTCCGGCGCGCGCTCTGCCATGCGGCGGAACGTTGCGCAGTCACTGCGATGCACCGACATGCCCTTGCCGCGCGTGACGAAGCCGCAGATATCGTCGGGCGGCGCGGGGCGGCAGCAGCGCGCGAGCTGGGTGAGCAGTGCATCGACGCCGACCACCAGCACGCCGGTAGACGCGCCGCGCGCGACGCTCGCGCCACTGCTGCGTTTCTCGAATTTTTCCGGTGCCTCGACCTCGGGCTCGGGCGGCGGCGCGTCGTGCAGCGCCTGCTCGACGAGCCGCAGGCTGAATTCCTCCTTGCCGACCACGGAGAACAGGTCGTCGGTGGTCTTGAAACCAAGCCGCGCGGCCAACTGATCAAGATTGACCGAGGTCTTGCCTTCGCGCTGCAGGGTTTTTTCAACCATCGCGCGACCGTTCGCGATGTGCTCCTGCAACTCGACCGCGTTGAACCACGCGCGCACCTTCTGCCGCGCTCGCCCACTTTGCAGATAGCCAAGTTGCGGATTGAGCCAGTCGCGCGACGGACCGCCCTCCTTCACCGCCACGATCTCGACCGTCTGGCCGTTCTGCAATGCGGTGTTGAGCGGCACCATCACGCCGTCGACGCGCGCGCCGCGGCAACGATGCCCAAGCTCGCTGTGCAGGTGATACGCGAAGTCGATCGGCGTCGCGCCGTGCGGCAACGGAATCACGCGCGCCTGCGGCGTCAGCACGTAGATGTGATCGTCGTCGAGCGTCGCCTGGCGCAACTGCTCCCATGGCTGCACCGCGCCCGCTTCGCCATGCTCACCCTCGGACACCTCGTCCTTCCATGCGAGCAGCTGTCGCAGCCAGGCGATCTTCTCGTCGTATTTCTCGCTCGCGGTGAACGTGCCGCCATAGCCGCGCGCACCCGCTTCCTTGTAGCGCCAGTGCGCGGCAACGCCGTATTCGGCGAAGCGATGCATTTCCTGCGTGCGGATCTGCACTTCGAACGCGCGGCCGTCGTCGCCGATCACGACCGTGTGCAGCGACTTGTAGCCATTCGGCTTCGGCCGGGAGATGTAATCGTCGAACTCCTTCGGTACCGGCTGCCACAGGTTGTGCACGATGCCGAGCACGGTGTAGCAGTCCTTGATGTCCGGCACGATCACGCGAAACGCGCGCACGTCGTACAGCTCCGCGAAGTCGAGCTGCTTGCCGCGCATCTTGCGCCAGATGCTGTAGATATGCTTCGGCCGGCCGCTCACTTCGGCGCGGATATGCGCGGCGGCCAGCTCCTGCTGCAGGCGTTCGATTGCCTGCGCGACATAGCTCTCACGCTCGACGCGCTTCTCGTCGAGCAGCTTCGCGATGCGCTTGTAGGTGTCCGGCTCCTCGAAACGGAACGCGAGATCCTCGAGCTCCCACTTCAATTGCCAGATGCCGAGGCGGTTTGCGAGCGGCGCGTAGATATCGAGCGTTTCGCGCGCGACGTCCGGCGACGGCGTGATCTTCGCGGCTGCGTAGTAACGCAGCGATTGCAGCCGCGACGCGAGGCGGATCAGCACGACGCGAATGTCCTGCGCGAACGCGAGCAGCATTTTGCGCAGCGCCTCGACTTGCGCGCGGCGCGCAGCCTGCGCGTCACGCCCGGCCTCGGGCATCGCGTTTTGTGCCGCACGCAAACTGACCGTGCCGAGCCGCAGCAGCTTGCGCACGTCGCCGACCAGTTGCGCGACTTCTTCGCCGAAGTTGTCGGCGATCACCCGCTCCGGATCGTGCAGATGCGGTGTTAGCGCGAACAGCGCCGCGGCCAGCACCGCCGGCGGATCGACGTTGAGCTTGCGCATGATCGACGCGGTGCCCGCCGCGTGATCCGCGAGCAATTCGCCCGACGACAGCCGCACCTCGCCCGCATGTTCGCGCACGAACGCCATCGCTTCGTCGAAGGAACGATGGGGGTGAGGCGCGTTCGGAACGGTTTCGGTATTCATGGTGCGACGGCCCGCCGGGCCAGACGATTCAACGGAAAATCAGCAACGGTGCGGCCTCGCAACCGCAAGTCAGCTGCGCTGCGCCGCGATCACGACGATTTCGACGAGGCACTTCGGATTCGCGAGCTTTGCCTCGACGGTCGCGCGCGGCGGCGTGTCGCCCTGCGCGACCCACTCGTCCCACACGGCGTTCATGCCGGCGAAATGCGCCATGTCCGAGATATAGATCTGCACCGACAGCAGCAGCGACTTGTCGCTGTTCGCTTCAGCGAGCAGACGGTCGATGTGGCCGAGCACTTCACGCGTCTGGCCGGTGATGTCCTGATCGTCGTCCTCGGCGATCTGACCCGCGAGGTACACAGTGCCGTTGTGCACGGCCATTTCCGAGAGACGCTTGCCGACGTGATAACGAATGACTGCCATGAAATGTCCTGAGCTGAGGGTTGATCGAACTACATGCCGCACGACACTGCTGATAAAAGCTTCATGCGGAACTCAATATTATGACCCGTTCGCGGCCGAACCGATGAAGAACTCCCTCGCGAGCGCGATCTGGTCCGCCGCGAGAAACGCCGGCGCATGACCGACGCCCGCGATCTCCACGCTCGCTACGGCACGCCCGGCCGCCACCATCTTTGCGACCGTTTCACGCGACAGCAAATCCGAATGCTCGCCGCGCACCACGAGCACCGGCCCCTGAAACGACGCGAGCGAATGCCACAGCGCCGCCTCGCCGAGCTTCGCCGCTTCCTCGGTGACCGCCGCGAACGGCTGGGCGATGCGCGGGTCGTAGCGCAGCACCCACGCGCCGTCGTCTTCGCGCAACAACGGCGTATTGATTTCGCGCCATTCGTCAGGCGTCAGCGGGCCGAAGCCCTGCGCGAGTTGCGCCGCGTAGTCGACACCCTGCTGCAGCGTATCGAAGCGCGCGGGCTTGCCGAGGTAATCGCCGATGCGCTTGACCGCGACCGGCTCCAGATGCGGCCCGACGTCGTTCAGCAGCAGCTTGCGGATCGGGGTGTCCGGCAGACCGGCGAGCCCCATACCGATCAGGCCGCCCATCGAGGTGCCGAACCAGTCGACGGTGTCGACGTCGAGCCGCGCGATCAGCGTGACCATGTCGGCGACGTACTGCGGCACCGCATATAAGTTGGGGTTCGCGAGCCACGACGACAAGCCCCGGCCAACCACGTCCGGGCACACCACGCGATAGGTTTCCGCGAAGTTGGCAGCGAGCCGGTCGAAATCGCGCCCCGATCGTGTCAGTCCGTGCACGCACAGCAGCACGCGCGGATTGTCCGGATCGCCCCACTCGGTGTAGGCGACGCGATGCAGGCCGGCAGCGCTCGCGCACTGCACGTAACGTTGACGCGGCTCGGGCCGCCCGGTGGGGGAAGCGGAAGTCGTTGCGCTCATCTGGTGTCCTTGCAAAGACGCTGCGGATTGGGCTGCGAACGATTGTAAACCGCTTCGTCGCGCGGCAAGCATCGGCCAGAAGGCGTAGGAAGGTTGTGCAAACCGTCCGGCGCATCCGGCGCCGCGCGCCAAAAAAATAGAACGGGCAAGACTCGCGTCTCGCCCGTCCGAAAACATCGTTGCCGCCGCGCGGTCGCATCGACGCGCGCAGCGGCGTTTGAACCCTCGTCAGCTCACCGCGCTCACATCGAGCGGCGCGCCGGTCTTCGCCTTGATTTCGTCGACGCTCACTCCAGGTGCAAGTTCGGTCACTTTCAAGCCGTTTTCGGTCACTTCGATCACGCCGAGATCGGTGATGATCTCGTCGACCACCCCCACGCCCGTCAGCGGCAGCGTGCATTCTTCGAGGATCTTGTGCTGATCGCCCTTGGCAACGTGCTCCATCAGCACGACCACGCGCTTGACGCCCGCGACCAGGTCCATCGCGCCGCCCATGCCCTTGATCATCTTGCCCGGGATCATCCAGTTCGCGAGATCGCCCTTCTTGCTGATCTGCATCGCGCCGAGGATCGCCAGATTGATGTGGCCGCCGCGAATCATCGCGAACGAATCCGCCGACGAGAAAATCGACGAACCGGGCAGCGTGGTCACCGTCTGCTTGCCGGCGTTGATCAGGTCCGCGTCGACTTCATCTTCGGTCGGCGACGGGCCGATGCCGAGCAGACCGTTCTCCGACTGCAGCCACACTTCGACGCCCGCCGGCACGTGGTTCGCGACCAGCGTCGGCAAGCCGATGCCGAGGTTCACATAAAAACCGTCCTGCAGTTCCTTCGCCGCGCGCGCGGCCATTTCGTCACGAGTCCATGCCATGATCAGTCTCCTTTCGCGCGGACGACGCGTTGTTCGATGCGTTTTTCCGGATGCGCATTCAGCACGATGCGCTGCACGAAGATGCCAGGCGTATGGATCGCGTCCGGATCGAGTTCGCCCACTTCGACGATCTCTTCGACCTCCGCGACGGTGATGCGGCCCGCCATCGCGCACATCGGATTGAAGTTGCGCGCGGTGCGGCGATAGATCAGGTTGCCGGCCTTGTCGGCCTTCCACGCCTTGACGAGCGCGATATCGGCGGTCAGCGAATGTTCGAGTACGTAGTGGTTCTCGCCGAACTGGCGGGTTTCCTTGCCCTCGGCGATCTGCGTACCGAAGCCGGTGTTCGTGAAAAACGCCGGGATGCCCGCGCCGCCCGCGCGCAGCTTCTCGGCGAGCGTGCCTTGCGGCGTGAATTCGAGCTCGAGTTCGCCGGCCAGGTACTGGCGCTCGAACTCCTTGTTCTCACCGACGTACGACGAGATCATCTTCTTGATCTGACGCGTCTCGAGCAGCAGGCCGAGGCCGAAACCGTCGACGCCCGCGTTATTGCTGATGCAGGTGATGCCCCGCACCTTCGAATCGCGCAGCGCCGCGATCAGCGCCTCGGGAATGCCGCACAATCCGAAGCCGCCGACGGCGAACGTCTGCCCGTCCTTGACGATGTCCTTCAGCGCCTCGGCGGCGCCTGGATAGACTTTGTTCATCTGTATGTCCCTTCCTCTATGGAAACCCGAAACCTATGCGCAGGCCGCCGGATCATTGCGACTGATATCGCAACTGGCGAACTTCACGTCGCCTCACGATACCGCTACGTCATTCTAGTAGTCATCCGCGGCATGCGCCGCGTTGTCATCTGCCCGCAAGAGTACGCTGGCCCTGCCATACGGCACAATACGCAAAAATACATAAGTACTTGCCGCCCCGCCCATGCCCGCCCTGGATTACCGCACTGCGTTTCACCTCGCGCCGATCGGACTCGTGCTGTCGCGCGAGCGGACCATCGAAGACTGCAACGACGAACTCGCGTCGATTTTCGGCTACGCGCGAGACGCGCTGATCGGTCAGTCATTCCAGGTGTTGTACCCATCGACGGATGAGTTCGAGCGGATCGGCGCGCGCATTCCGCCGATCATGACCGCGCAAGGCAGCTACGCTGACGACCGCATCATGAAACGCGCGAACGGCGAGCTGTTCTGGTGTCACGTGACGGGCCGCGCGCAGCAGCGCACCGACCCGCACGCGGCGGGCGTCTGGACCTTCGAGGATCTGAGCGCGACCCGCCGGGTGGCGGTGGAACTGACGCCACGCGAGCGCGAAATCGCCGCGCAACTGGTGACGGGCAAGACCAGCAAGCAGATCGGCCGCGTGCTCGACATCAGCCCGCGCACGGTCGACGTCTACCGTGCGCGGCTCATGCGCAAATACGATACGGGCAATGCGACCGAGCTGTTGCAGCGGCTGCTCGGAGATTGACAGAGAAAGAGAGTATGAGGCGCGCGACCGCGTCCTCAGGTAGCGCCGTCAGGCCGCCTTGACGAGCGCCGCGCTCTCGATGGCCGCGCGCAGCACGTCGGGCACCGGCATCGACTTGCCTGCCGCGTAGTCGATCCACACGCATCGCGCGGCGCCCCGCGCATAGAGCGTATCCGGCTCATCGGCACGCAGAAGCTCGAAAGCCGTATCGAAGCTGCTGTGCCCCGGCGTCGCCACCGACATCCGGCCGATCACGTCACCTGGATAGTGCAGCTGCTTCAGAAACTCCATCGACGCATTGACGATCACCGGCCCCTGGCCGTCCGGGCGCTCGCCGAGAAAGTCCATCTGTTCGAACCAGGAAATCCGCACCTGCTCCATGTAGCGGAAATAAACCGTGTTGTTGACGTGACCGAAGGCGTCCATGTCGCCCCATCGAATCGGCATCGTCATTTCGAAAACTGCGTGAAAATCGTTCATGCTGTACTTCCGTTCTTCCTTTTGCTGCCTGACTGTTGAAACTTAGGACGGCCCGCTCACGCGAGCCCGAAACCGTCGTCGGCGGCGATCACCGAGCCGTTGATAAATTGCGATTCGTCCGCCGCGAGCAGCAGGAGCAGCCCGTCGAGGTCCTCCGGCTTGCCAACCCGATGACGCGGCAGCATCGCAATCAGTTTCTGCCCCTGATCGGTCGACCAGTGGTGATGGTTGATCTCGGTGTCGATATACCCGGGGCAGATCGCGTTCACATTGATGCCGTGCTTGCCCCACTCGAGCGCCATCGCCTTCGTCATGTGGACGACCGCGGCCTTGCTCATCGAATACAGGCCGATTTGCGGCAGCACGCGCAAGCCCGCCATCGACGCGATGTTGATGATCCGGTACGACGGCTTCTGTGCGTTGTTGCCGCGCATGATCATGCGCTTGGCGACTTCCTGCGCGACGAAAAAAGCGCCGCGCGTATTGGTGTCGAACACGTATTCGAAGTCCGCCGGCGTGACCTCGGACAGCTTCTGCGTAGTCGACACGCCCGAGTTATTGACGAGGATATCGATGGTGCCGGCTTCGGTCTCCGCGTGCGCGACCGCCGACTTGATGCTTTGGTAGTCGGTCACGTCGAGCGACACCACGTGCGCGGCGCCGCCGGACGCCTCGATTTCCGCACGCAGCTCCTTGAGCCGCTCGGTACGTCGGCTCGCCAGCACGACCTTCGCGCCCGCCTGCGACAGCACCTGCGCGAAGCGCTTGCCCAACCCGCTCGAGGCGCCAGTGATCAGCGCGACCTTGCCTTCCAGATTGATCGAACGGCCCATTGTCTTTCCTTGTTCGGTTGTAAGGACAACTGCGGTTGACGGGGTTTGGTACGACCGCGACTAAGGGTCTATACCGTATCATGAAATAGTACGCTCGTGCTAATCTGTGGCTTTTGGGTTGCGGCGCAGGGATCGATCGCCCACAATACGAACCCGAAAAAAGCATTCTAACGGTAAGAGGAGCATCAATGACCCCCGCAAGTCTCATTGAGCAGTACGGCCCGCGCGAGTCGATGGAGTATGACGTCGTCATCGTCGGCGGCGGCCCTGCGGGCCTGTCGGCTGCCATTCGTCTGAAGCAGCGCGCCGCCGAACAAGGCGTCGAGCTTGGCGTATGCGTACTCGAAAAAGGCTCTGAGATCGGGGCGCATATTCTGTCGGGCGCGGTGATGGACCCGCGCGCGCTGACCGAGCTGATCCCGGAATGGAAGGACAAAGGCGCGCCGCTGACGGTCGAGGTGACCGAAGACCGCTTCCTGTTTCTGTCGGCGACGGGCGCGAAGAGCGTGCCGAACTGGGCGCTGCCGGACAATTTCAAGAACCACGGCAACTACGTGATCAGCCTCGCGAACGTGACGCGCTGGCTGGGTCAACAGGCCGAGGCGCTCGGCGTCGAAATTTTCCCGGGCTTTCCGGCCGCTGAAGTGCTGTACAACGACGACGGCTCGGTCAAGGGCGTCGCGACCGGCAACCTCGGCATCGGCAAGGACGGCGAGCCGACCGAGAACTTCCAGCTCGGCATGGAACTGCACGCGAAGTACACGCTGTTCTGCGAAGGCGCGCGCGGCCACCTCGGCCGCCAGCTGAACGAGAAGTTCAAGCTGCGCGACGGCGTCGATCCGCAGGTGTACGGCATCGGTATCAAGGAGCTGTGGGAGATCGATCCCGCGAAGCACAAGCCGGGTCTGGTGATGCACACGGCCGGCTGGCCGCTTGAAAACGACACGTACGGCGGCTCGTTCCTCTATCACATGGACAACAACCAGGTCGTGGTCGGCTTCGTGGTCGGCCTCGGCTATTCGAATCCGTATCTGTCGCCGTTCGAGGAATTCCAGCGCTATAAGACGCATCCCGCGATCCGCGCGATTCTCGAAGGCGGCAAGCGCGTGTCGTATGGTGCGCGCGCGATCACCGCGGGCGGTCTGATGTCGCTGCCGAAGCTGGTCTTCCCGGGCGGTGCGCTGGTCGGCGACGACGCGGGCTTCCTGAACGCGTCGCGCATCAAGGGTTCGCACGCCGCGATCAAGACCGGCATGCTCGCCGCCGACGCCGCGTTCGCCGCCGTCCAGGCCGGCCGTCAGTCGGACGAACTGACCGCTTATCCGGAAACCTTCAAGACGTCGTGGCTCTACACCGAGCTGTATCGCGCGCGTAACTTCAAGCAGTGGATGAGCAAGGGTCTCTACCTCGGCACGCTGATGGTCGGCGTCGAGCAGAAGCTGCTCGGCGGTAACGTGCCCTGGACGCTGCATCATCAGCATTCCGACCACGAGATGCTGAAGCCGGCTTCGCAGTGCAAGCCGATCACGTATCCGAAGCCGGACGGCAAGCTGACGTTCGACCGGCTCTCATCGGTGTTCATCTCGAACACGAATCACGAGGAAAATCAGCCGGCGCATCTGACGCTGAAAGATCCGACCGTACCGGTCAACGTGAACTGGCAGACCTACGCCGGACCGGAGTCGCGCTATTGCCCGGCTGGCGTGTACGAGTTCGTGAAGAACGACGAAGGCAACGAGCGACTCGTGATCAATGCGCAGAACTGCGTGCACTGCAAGACCTGCGATATCAAGGATCCGACGCAGAATATCGTGTGGGTTACGCCGGAAGGCGGTGGCGGGCCGAACTATCCGAACATGTAACTGTTGTGCTGTTTGCCTTTGCGGCGCTGTGCGATAAGCGGCAGCGTCGCGAAGGCAAATTCCGATAGCGCGCTCGCGCTTTCGTCTGCGCGCATTGTTGCGCGTTTCGTTGGTCCCCTTCCCTATTCTTTTTCATGGCGGCTCGTTCGCCGCCAATCTCGGGCCGCGTCGGCGTTATGGCGCGCTCGCCGCGATCTTTGGCGTGCTCACGGCCACATCGCCGCATTGCGCGCGATGGCGCAGCGCGTGGTCGATCAGCACGAGCGCAAGCATCGATTCGGCGATCGGCGTCGCGCGAATGCCGACGCACGGGTCGTGCCGCCCGAAGGTTTCGACGACCACCGGCTGCCCCGCCTTGTCGATCGAACGGCGCGGCGTGCGAATGCTCGAGGTCGGCTTGATCGCGATCGACACCGTGATGTCCTGCCCCGTCGATATACCGCCGAGCACCCCGCCCGCGTGATTGCCGACGAAGCCCTCCGGCGTCAACTCGTCGCCATGCACCGAGCCGCGTTGCGCGACGCTCGCGAAGCCCGCGCCGATCTCGACGCCTTTCACCGCGTTGATGCCCATCATCGCGTGCGCGATGTCGGCGTCGAGGCGGTCGAACAGCGGCTCGCCGAGGCCGACCGGTACACCGGAGGCAACCACGTTGATGCGCGCGCCGATCGAGTCACCGTCCTTGCGCAGCGCGTCCATATACGCCTCGAGCTGCGGAACGATCTCGGCATTCGGCACGAAGAACGGGTTTTCGCGCACCTGGGCCCAATCGACGAACGGCACGTCGATCTCGCCGAGCGCGGCCATATAGCCGCGAATCTCGGTGCCGAACTTCTCGCGCAGCCATTTCTTCGCGACCGCACCCGCCGCGACCGTCGGCGCCGTCAGCCGTGCCGACGAGCGGCCGCCGCCGCGGTAATCGCGAATGCCGTACTTCTGCCAGTAGGTGTAATCGGCGTGGCCGGGGCGGAACGTCTCGGCGATGTTGCCGTAGTCCTTGCTGCGCTGGTCGGTATTGCGAATCAGCAGCGCGATCGGCGCGCCGGTGGTTTGACCTTCGAACACGCCCGACAGGATCTCGACCTTGTCCTCTTCCTGGCGCTGCGTCACGTGGCGCGACGTGCCCGGCTTGCGGCGATCGAGTTCGAACTGGATATCGGCTTCGTTGAGCGCCATGCCCGGCGGGCAGCCGTCGATCACGCAGCCGATAGCGGGGCCGTGCGATTCGCCGAAGGTCGTGACAGTGAAAAGCGTACCGAGCGTGTTGCCGGACATGAGCGTCGTCCAAAGAAATTCGGGGAGAACGCTATTATGCCAGCCCGCTCGCCTCTAAGACGGGGCTGGGCGACAGCGCTGCCGAATGCGGGTGATACTGGGCAAACTAGCGACCTCAGCATCCGCGCACCGGCCCAAGGCTATTTGCGCGCGCCGCGCAGCTCGGTCACGATCTGCTGCAGTGTTTCCGGCGTCGCGAGCGCCGGGTCGATCGGCTCGCCGACCGCGAGGCTCAGCCGGGTCATCACGCCCTTTCTGAGCGGACGCGGCCAGTGGGCGTCGACCGCGCGCGAAAACACGCTGCCCCACAGACCGCGCAGCGCCATCGGAATAACCGGCGCCGGCGTGCGCCTGACGATCTCGGCGACGCCGTGGCGAAACGGATTCAGTTCGCCGGTGCGCGTCAGCTTGCCTTCGGGAAAGATGCACACGAGCTCGCCGTCCGCGAGCGCCTGCGCGCACAGATCGTAGGCACGCGTGAGCAGCGCCGCGTCCTGATGCGCGGGCGCGATCGGGATCGCCTTCGCATGCCGGAACAGCCAGCCGATGAACGGCGAGCGGAAGATCTGATGGTCCATCACGAAGCGGATCGGCCGCGGGCTTTCGGCCATGATGACGATCGCATCGACGAAACTGACGTGGTTGCACACGAGCACCGCCGCGCCGTGCTCCGGAATGCGCTCCGCGTGCACGAGCCGGATCCGGTAAAACGTATGCACGAGCAGCCACGCAACGAAGCGCAGCAGGAACTCGGGCACGAGCGAATAGATGTAGCCCGCGACGACCACGTTCAGCAGCGCGGTGACGAGAAAAATTGCCGGAATGCTGAAGCCCGCGGCGGTCAGGGCCATCGCCATCAGCGCCGACACGATCATGAACAGCGAGTTGAGGATATTGTTCGCGGCGATGATGCGCGCGCGATGACTCGGCTGACTACGGCTCTGAATCAGCGCATAGAGCGGCACGCTGTAGAAGCCGCCGAACATCGCGAGCAGGAACAGATCGGCGAGCACGCGCCAATGCGCGAGCCGCGCGACAAATTCGCCGACGCTGAGCAGATGCCCCGGCGGCGGCAGCGCGTGGCTCGCGAAAAAAAGATCGATCGCGAACACGCTCATGCCGATCGAGCCGAGCGGCACGAGGCCGACTTCGATCCGCCGCTTCGACAGCCGTTCGCACAGCAGCGAGCCGATGCCGATGCCGATTGAGAACGTGGCGAGCAGCACGGTCACGACGTCCGGATCGGCGGACAGCACGTCCTTCGCAAAATTGAAAAACGACGCGAGGAACGTCGCGCCGACGAACCACAGCCACGAAATGCCGAGCAGGCTCAGAAACACCGTGCGGTTCTCGTGCGCCAGTTTCAGATTGCGCCACGTTTCGCTGACTGGGTTCCAGTTGATGCGCAACCCGGGTTGCGGCGCCGGCGTAGCCGGCACGAAGCCGGAGACCGCGCGCCCGATCAGCGCGATCGCGATACACGCGCCAGCGAGCACCACCGCGCCATGCTCGGCGAACCCCGCGCCCGCGCCGCCGACGATCGTGCCGACCAGGATCGCGACGAAGGTGCCCATCTCGATCATGCCGTTGCCGCCGACCAGCTCCGCCTTCGACAGATGCTGCGGCAGATACGAATACTTGACCGGCCCGAATACGGTCGAATGCACGCCCATCAGGAACGTGCAGAGATACAGCAACGGTGCGCTATGCAGCCAGAAGCCCGCGCCGCCGACCAGCATCACCGCGATCTCGAAAGTCTTGACGAGACGCGTGAGCAACGCCTTGTCGTACTTGTCCGCGATCTGGCCGGAAGTGGCCGAAAACAGCACGAACGGCAAAATGAAAATCGCCGAGATCAGGAACGCCGCGGTTGTTGGGTCGACACCCGAAAACCGCGCCGCCTGATACGTGACGAGCGACGTGAGGCCGATCTTGAACACGTTGTCGTTCATCGCGCCGAGAAACTGCGTCCAGAAGAACGGCGCGAAACGGCGCTGGCGAAGCAGGCGGAACTGGGATTCGTGCGCTTCGTGCGCGCGAGCGGCGCGCCGGGCGGCAGGCAACGGACGATCGTTCATGAATTCAGAACAACGGCGCGGAAAATGGCAATGAAGCGCGCGGAGCGGCGGACAAACGGCCCGGACACAAAAAAAGCGCCCGCTTGCGCGCGCGCCCTGTCGGCAGATTCGCGCTCGCGGCGACGGCCGGAGCGCGACGTTCGAGCCACGCGCATCAACGCGCCGGCTGCTGGTCCTGTCCTTCCTGCTCTTCCGGCCAGTCGCGGATATAGGCCTTCAGCATGCGGTTCTCGAACCCCTGCTCCTCGACCACCGCCTTGGCGACGTCGTAAAACGAGATGACGCCCATCAGCGTGCGGCTTTCCATGACCGGCAGATAACGCACGTGATGCTCGAGCATCATGCGGCGCACTTCGTTGACGTCGGTTTCGGGCGTGCAGGTGAGCGGATGGTCGTCCATCACCTTGCGGATCGTCGACGTACCGACGCTGCCGCCGTTCTCCCTCAAGGTCAGAATGATTTCGCGAAACGTCAGCATGCCGACGAGGTCGCCGTACTCCATCACGACGAGCGAGCCGATGTCGTGCTCGGCCATGGTGATGACGGCGTCATGCAGCGTGGTATCCGGCGTGACCGTAAAAAGGGTGTTGCCCTTGACTTTAAGAATGTCGCTGACTCGCATCATCTATCTCCTGGTACCGCCAATCTTGCAGTGCATTAAATGGTTGTTTCGATCCTATCGGAAAGGCCCATAAAAGGAAAGCGGCCCGCCAGCCAAGGCTCGGCGGGCTTTCGGGGGCTCCAATTCAGCTGACTTTCAGATAGCGAGCATGCCCCGCTCCCGGCACGAGCCGCACAAACCCGTGCTCCACCCGCGGGAAAACCGCGCTTGAAGCGGCGCGCGCCAATGATAGGATGGCCGGCCCACCCTGATCATTCGCGTGGCCCCTCCCGGCCCGCCGCACACGATGTCCGCCAACCGTTTCGATACGCTTGCGCTGCACGCCGGCGCTGCCCCCGACCCCGCCACCGGCGCGCGCGCGACGCCGATCTACCAGACCACGTCGTTTTCGTTCCGCGACTCGGACCACGCCGCCGCGCTGTTCAACATGGAGCGCGCCGGCCACGTCTACTCGCGCATCTCGAATCCGACCGTCGCCGTGTTCGAAGAGCGCGTCGCCGCGCTCGAAAACGGCGCCGGCGCGATCGGCACCGCGAGCGGCCAGGCCGCGCTGCATCTGGCGATCGCGACGCTGATGGGCGCCGGCTCGCACATCGTCGCGTCGAGCGCGCTGTACGGCGGCTCGCACAATCTGCTGCATTACACGCTGCGGCGCTTCGGTATCGAGACGACCTTCGTGAAGCCCGGCGACCTCGACGCGTGGCGTGCCGCGCTGCGCCCCAACACGCGCCTGCTGTTCGGCGAAACGCTCGGCAATCCGGGCCTCGAGGTGCTCGACATCGCCGCGCTCGCGCAGATCGCGCACGCGCACCGCGTGCCGTTGCTGGTCGACTCGACCTTCACGACGCCCTACCTGCTGCGCCCGTTCGAACACGGCGCCGACTTCGTCTACCACTCGGCGACCAAGTTTCTCGGCGGCCACGGCACGACGATCGGCGGCGTGCTGGTCGACGGCGGCACGTTCGACTTCGAGGCTTCCGGCCTCTTTCCCGAATTCACCGAGCCGTACGACGGTTTCCACGGCATGGTGTTCGCCGAGGAAAGCACGGTCGCGCCGTTCCTGCTGCGCGCGCGGCGCGAAGGCTTGCGCGACTTCGGCGCGTGCCTGCATCCGCAGGCCGCGTGGCAATTGCTGCAAGGCATCGAGACGCTGCCGTTGCGCATGGAGCGGCACGTCGCGAACACACGCCGCGTGGTCGAGTTTCTCGCCGGTCATGCGGCGGTGGAATCGGTTGCCTATCCCGAGCTGCCGACGCATCCCGACCACGCGCTCGCGAAGCGGCTGCTACCGCGCGGCGCCGGCGCGGTGTTCAGCTTCAACCTGCGCGGCGACCGCGCGGCCGGGCGCGCCTTCATCGAAGCGCTGACGCTGTTCTCGCACCTCGCGAACGTCGGCGACGCGCGCTCGCTGGTGATCCACCCGGCATCGACGACGCACTTCCGCATGGATGCCACGGCGCTCGCCGCGGCCGGCATCACCGAAGGCACGATCCGTCTGTCGATCGGGCTCGAAGATCGGGATGACCTGATCGACGATCTCAAGCGCGCGCTGAAGGCCGCGCAAAAAACCGCCGCTGCGGCGCCCGCCGCCACGAACGCCCCCGCCCGACCGGAGTCCGCATGATCGTCACCGTCCAAGGCAAACCGGCCTACGCCTACACCGGCGGCAAACCCTTCGACGCGAGCCTGCCGAGCGCCGTGTTCATCCACGGCGCCGAGCACGATCACAGCGTGTGGGCGCTGCAAAGCCGCTATTTCGCGCATCACGGCTTCGGCGTGCTCGCGCTCGACCTGCCGGGCCACCGGCGCAGCGCCGGCCCCGCGCTCGCCAGCATCGCCGCGCTGGCCGACTGGC
Organism: Paraburkholderia sp. JPY465; assembly: GCF_050436725.1. Lineage (NCBI taxonomy): Bacteria > Pseudomonadati > Pseudomonadota > Betaproteobacteria > Burkholderiales > Burkholderiaceae > Paraburkholderia > Paraburkholderia sp. JPY465. The sequence goes on along the minus strand of NZ_JBNDMT010000003.1, from coordinate 796,937 downwards.
TCGCCGCGCTGCTCGATGCCGTGGGCGTCGCGCGTGCATTCGTCGCCGGTCACAGCATGGGCTCGCTGATCGCGCTCGACTTCGCCGGCCGCTATCCGCAGCGCGCCACGCATCTTGCGCTGCTCGCGAGCGCGCTGCCGATGACGGTTTCCGACGCGCTGCTCGACGCCGCGCTCAATCGGGAGCCCGAGGCGATCGACATGGTCAATCAGTGGTCGCATTCGACGCTCGCGGCGAAGCCCTCGTGCCCCGGCCCCGGCTTCTGGCTGCACGGTATGAACCAGCGGCTGATGGAGCACGTGTCCGCTAGCGGCGAACCGCATCTGTTCCACACCGATTTCACCGCATGCCATACCTATGCGGACGGCCTCGCCCGCGCGGCGCAGGTGCGTTGCGCGACGCGCCTGATCGTCGGCCGGCGCGATGCGATGACGCCACCGCGCGCGGCGACAGCGCTCGCCGATGCGCTCGCGCAGGCGGGCACGCCGGTCGACACCGTCATGCTCGATGCGGGCCACGCTTTGATGACCGAGCAACCCGACGCGACGCTCGATGCGCTGTACAGCTTCGCTACGCGTGCGCCGCACGAAGCGCGCTGAATCACGACGATATCCACGCCGAACCTGCCGCGCCGTTGGCCAAATGGCCAGGTTGCGTTAGGCAGGCGATCGCCGGAGAATGATTTGAAGCTGTCTTTTTCAGCCTCCGGAGGCCGTTATGGCTCATACAGCACATACCGATCACTTCGCGAGCTTCGCGGAGTTTTACCCGTACTACCTGAGCGAGCATCGCAACATCGCGTCGCGGCGGCTGCATTTCGTCGGCTCGCTCGGTGTAATTGGCTTTCTCGCGATGGCGCTCGCCACCGGCAACTGGGTATGGCTGCCGGCGACCGTGGTGTGCGGCTATGGTTTCGCGTGGGTCGGCCATTTCTTCTTCGAAAAGAACAAGCCGGCCACCTTCCGTCATCCGCTTTACAGCCTGATGGGCGACTGGGTGATGTTCAAGGACATCTGCGTGGGGAAGATATCGTTGTAGTTTTACCAGGTCGGCTCGAAGTCGAGCCGACCTGTCATGCCGCCTGGTGCGGCATCGAAGCCGCCGCACGTTCGTCTCCGGGTCGCGCCGCCCTTGCCGCCGCGCGCGAAGCGAGCAGCGCGGCGAGCGTCACCTTCAGCTGGTCGTTGTCGAGCGCGGCGAGCAGCATGCCGCCGTCAACCCGCGTGGAGTCGAGTTCGAGCTGATACGTGAGCTCCGCGCGGTCGATCACGAACAGGTCGTACAGCCGCTGCACGGTCACCTGCGCCGGGTTAGCGAGCAGCACGTAGTGCGGGCCGGTATGGTCCTCCTCCAGCCGCGCGATCCATTCGATCTCCTCGAGACGCTGCAACAGAATCAGCGTCGTATCCTTGTCGCGGCGAAGCATGCGTGCAAGCTCGGGCATCGTGTAGCCGCGTCTGCCGCCCTCACGCGCTTCGCACAGCCGCGCGAGCAATTCGAGCGAATCGAACAGATTGCTGCCATAGAACACCGGGCGGTGAAACTGACCGATGCGGATCGCCGGCAACGCCGATGCGATCATCGCGCCGGTCAGCGTGATGAACCAGCACAGATACATCCACACGAGGAACAGCGGCACCGCGGCGAACGCGCCGTACACGGCCGTATAGGTCGGAATACGGCGCACGTAGTACCCGAAGCCGCGCTTGGCGAGCTCGAACGCGACCGCGGCGATCACGCCGCCGACCACCGCGTCGCGCCATTCGACACGGCAGTTCGGCAAATAAACGTAAAGGATCGTGAACGCGAGCATCGTGAACGGCAGCGTGGCGCTCGCGAGCGCCCATTCGATCAGCGGTGTGATGCGCTGCGCGGCGCTGAACGACATCGATTGCGTGAACAGATACGACGAGATGGACAGGCTCACGCCGATCAGGATCGGACCGAGCGTGATGATCGCCCAGTACACGAGAATGCGCTGCGCGACGGGCCGCGCCTTGCGCACGCGCCAGATCACGTTGAACGCGGACTCGACGGTCATCATCGTCATCACCGCGGTGACGAACAGGATGATCATGCCGATCGTGGTCAGCCCTTTGGCCTTCGACGCGAACTGGTTCAGATACTTGAAGATCTGATCGTTCAGTTGCGCGGGCATCAGGTGATCGGCAAGAAAAAACTGCAACGACGCCTGGAACGAGCTGAAGATCGGAAACGCGGTGAACAGCGCAAACGCGACGGTGGCGAGCGGCACGAGTGCGAGCATCGTGGTGAACGTCAGGCTGCCCGCGACCTGCGGAATCCGGTCCTCGCCGATGCGTTGCGCGGCGAATGCCGCGAGCCGTTTGAGCGTGTCGAGATCGAAACGCACCCTAACCAACAAACCTGCCTCCTTGCTTGCTAAACCGTCGGAACGGGACTGCGGGAACCCCGTGCGGCGTTCGGCCGGACCTGCTGGCCGAACGGCTATGAATGGCCTGTGCAACGGACCGAACCCCTATAATACCCGTTCAATGATGAGGCCTATGAAAGACATTCTCGTGCTTTATTACAGCCGTCACGGCGCCACGCGCGAGCTCGCGCTGGCGATCGCGCACGGCGTCGACAGCGTCCCCGGCATGCAGGCGCGCGTGCGCACCGTACCGGCGGTTTCCACGGTCTGCGAGGCGAGCGAGCCGGACATTCCCGCCGAAGGACCACCGTACGTCGAGCTGCGTGACCTCGAAGAATGCGCGGGCCTCGCGCTCGGCTCGCCGACCCGCTTCGGCAACATGGCGGCCGCGCTCAAATACTTTCTCGACGGCACCACGCCGCAGTGGCTATCGGGCGCGCTGGCGGGCAAGCCGGCCTGCGTGTTCACGTCGACCGGCAGCCTGCACGGCGGCCAGGAATCCACGCTGCTGTCGATGATGCTGCCGCTGCTTCATCACGGCATGCTGATCGTCGGCATTCCGTACACGGAGAGCGTGCTGTCCACCACGCAAACCGGCGGTACGCCGTACGGCGCGTCGCATTTCTCGCGCGTGGGCACGACCGGCCATGGCATCTCCGCCGACGAACGGACGCTCGCCATCGCGCTGGGTGCGCGGGTTGCGCGCACGGCGGCGTCGATGTCAGAAAGGCCGTGAGCGCAAAGCCGTGAACGACCCGCACCCGCAACCAACCGACCGCGACGACGCCCGTCGGGACACCAGCGGCGCGGAATTCGCAAGCACGTCGGCAGCCGCAACCGTCGTACCCGTGCAGCCCAAAGCCGGCGCCGCGCTCGTCGCCGCTTTCACACTGGTCGCGATGATCGTGCTGGCGGTCGCATGGGAATGGTGGCTCGCGCCGTTGCGGCCTGGCGGCTCCCTGCTCGTGCTGAAGGCGTTGCCGCTGCTCTCCGCGTTGCCGGGCGTGTGGCGGCGTCGGCTCTATACGATGCAATGGGCGTCGATGCTGGTCCTGCTGTATTTCGCCGAAGGCGTCGTGCGCGGCTGGAGCGATCAAGGCCTGGGCGCGCGGCTCGGCTGGCTGCAAGCAGCGCTCGCCGTGATCTTCTTCACCTGCGCGCTCGCGTATGTGGGGCCGTTCAAGCGCGCGGCGAAACGCGCCGCGAAACAAGCCGCAAAGCAGGCCGTAAAGCAAACCACCCGCGAACCAACCCCGCCCGCCTGACGTCCAAGCTTCAAAACCGTCAACCGATCCACATGAACCACACCGCTTTTCTCGCCGCCTGCCGCGACGCCATCGGCGCGGCTCACGTCCTGACCGATCCGCACGACACCGCTCCCTTTCTGACCGACTGGCGCCGCCGCTACACCGGCGCGGCCTGCGCTGTGCTGTGCCCGGCCACGTCCGCGGAAGCCGCCGCGCTCGTCACACTCGCGGTCGAACATCGCGTCGCGCTGGTGCCCCAGGGCGGGAACACAGGCCTCGCGGGCGGCGCGACTCCTGACGCTAGCGGCACGCAAGCGGTCATCAGCCTGCGCCGATTGAATCGCGTGCGCGACATCGATCCGCACAACAACACGATCACCGTCGAAGCCGGCGTGATCCTCGCCGACGTGCAGAAGCACGCCGAAGCGGCCGGGCGTCTGTTTGCGCTGAGCCTCGCCGCCGAAGGCAGCTGCACGATCGGCGGCAATCTGTCGACCAACGCGGGCGGCACCGGCGTGCTCCGCTATGGCACCACGCGCGAGCTATGCCTCGGCCTCGAAGTGGTGACGCCGCAAGGCGAACTGTGGGACGGCCTGCGCGGGCTGCGCAAGGACAACACCGGCTACGATCTGCGCGACCTGTTCATCGGCGCGGAAGGCACGCTCGGCCTGATTACCGCGGCAGTGATGAAGCTGCATCCGCAGCCGGCGGCGCGCGTCACGGCGCTCGCCGCGCTCGCGTCGCCGCATGCGGCGCTCGATTTTCTCGCGCTCACGCAACGCGTCGCCGGGCCGCTGCTGACCGGCTTCGAGCTGATGTCGGATTTCTGCCTGCGCCTCGTCGGCCGGCATTTCGAACAGATGCGTTATCCGTTCGCCGAGCCGCATGCGCAAGTCGTGCTGCTCGAACTGTCGGACAGCGAAAGCGAAGAGCACGCGCGCACGCTGTTCGAGGGGCTGATGGAAACCGCGCTCGAACAGGGTCTCGTCGAAGACGCCGTGGTCGCGGAAAACCTCGCGCAGTCGCGCGCGTTCTGGAATCTGCGCGAGCACATTCCGCTCGCGCAGGCCGAGGAAGGGCTGAACATCAAGCACGACATCGCGGTGCCCATCTCACGCATCGGCCACTTCGTCGAAGCGACCGATGCCGCGATCGCGCAAGCCGCGCCGGGCGCGCGCATGGTCACGTTCGGCCATCTGGGCGACGGCAATCTGCACTACAACGTGCAGGCGCCCGAGGGCGTCGACGCGAAAGCGTTTCTGCGGCAGTACCAGAGCCCGATCAACCGGATCGTCTACGACAGCGTGAATGCGCACCGCGGCAGCATCAGTGCGGAACACGGACTCGGCCAACTGAAGATCGACGAGGCCGCGCACTACAAGCAGGACGTCGAGGTGCGGATAATGCGCGCGATCAAGCACGCGCTCGATCCGCTGAACCTGATGAATCCGGGCAAGGTGCTACGCTAATGTTTGAAGCCTCCGCGATCCGGCGCGGCGGCGTTTCGCAGGAGTCGCGTCCGTGAAGATTCGCGTGCTGTCCGATCTGCATCTGGAAAACGACGAGCCTGAACTGATCCCGCATGCGCAGGCGGATCTGGTCGTGCTGGCGGGCGACATTCACAACCATGGGGCCGGCCCGCGCTGGGCCGCACAGGCGTTCGACGACACGGTGCCGGTCGTCTACGTGCCCGGCAATCACGAGTACTACGACGGTGAGTTCGGCGCGCTGGAGAGCGCGACGCTCGACGCGGCCGCGCAGGTCGATAACGTGCACGTGCTGAACAACGCCACGCTCGTCGATAGCCAGGGGCGCTGGCGCGTGCTCGGCACGACGTTGTGGACCGACTTCGCGCTGTACGGCGCGACGCCCGAAGCTATCGAGGAATCGATCGTCGCCGCGCGCCGCGTCATGCTCGACTATCGCGGGCTGATCCAGATGAACTGGCCGCACGACCCGCGCGACACCGCGCGCGACTTCACGCCCGCCGACTCGCTCGCGCTGCACCAGCATGCGCGCGCGTGGCTCGAAAGCGAGCTGACCAAACCGTTCGCCGGCCAAACGATCGTGGTCACGCACCATGCGCCGCATCGGCTGAGTCTCGCCGAGCGCTTTGCCGAGGACCGCGCGTCGGCGGGCTTCGTCAATCACCTGCCGGAGCTCGTGCGCGCGCCCGTCGCGTTATGGATTCACGGCCACACGCATACGTCGTTCGACTATGTGGTGGACGGCACGCGTGTCGTGTGCAATCCGCGCGGCTATTTCGACCGGCGCAAGCGCGAGTGGGAAAATCCGCTGTTTGCGTGGGACAAGGTCGTCGAGATCTAGCTGGTTCTAGCGGGCCCGCTCACCGCTCACCGCTCTCGCCGCGGCGCATCTTGTGACTCGACCTCGACCGGCACGAGGCGCGGCTGCTGTACACGTATGCGTCGCAACAGATCACGCGACGCGGCGACGCCGATCAATCCAAACATGACGGCCAAGCCGATCATCAGGTGCGTATCCATGGATGTGTCGTCCTTCAGTGGTTGCGAGGTGCCGAACGGCGGCGAATCCAGCGCGTGCGGCCAGAGCGGCGACGCGTGAACGACACGTTAACAAATCGACTGCGCGGCAGAAGTAAAGAAATGTTGCGGCGCGGCGCGTGTGTAACACGCTGTCACGCCGCGCGCCCCTCGAACGTCAACCCATGACGAACCGGTCGGTCAGGTTCGCGCGAACTGCCGCAATTCTTCCTGATCCGCCGCGAGCGTCGAGGGCAACTCGTCGCGCAGGAACTCGACCCACGTGCGGATCTTCGCATCGAGATACTGCCGCGACGGATACAGCGCATACAGGTTCATCTGCTGCGACGTGTACTCGGGCAGCAGCCACACCAGCTCGCCGCTGCGCAAACCGCTGATCGCCGAGTAGATCGGAATCAGCGCGATACCCATGCCTTGGGCGACAGCCACGACCATCGCCTCGGCCACGTTCACCTGGAACGTCGCCGAGCCGAGCGACACGAGTTCCTCGCCGTTCGGGCCGTCGAAGGTCCATTTGTCGGGCGGGTACACCGGCGTCACCATCTGCAGGCAGTTGTGCTGCGCGAGATCCGCGGGTGTTTGCGGCACGCCGTGCCGCTCCAAATACGCAGGCGACGCGCACGCAATGCTGAACGCGCTGCCAATGCGCTGCGATACGAGCCCCGAGTCCGGCAGGCCGGTGGCGAGCGTCAGCGACACGTCGAAGCCTTCGTCGAGCAGATCCGGCATGCGCTGCGCGAGCGTCAGCTCGACATGCACGTCCGGGTAGCGCTGCTGATAACGGCTAACGGCCGGCACCACGTAGTGCTGGCCGAAGCTCGTCATCGCGTGAACCTTCAGCTTGCCGGATGGGCGCGCATGGGCGTCGCTCGCCTCGGCCTCCGCCTGATCCACGTACGCGAGGATCTGCTCACAGCGCTGCAGATAGCGCTCGCCCGCCTCGGTCAGCGCGATGCGGCGCGTGGTCCGGTTCAACAGCCGCGTGCGCAGATGCGCTTCCAGATCGGAAACCGCGCGCGACGCGTAGGCCGTCGTCGTGTTCAGATGCTGCGCGGCGCCAGTGAAGCTGCCCGCTTCGACGACGCGGACGAATACGCGCATGTTTTGAAGCGTGTCCATACCTATCCTCTGTCGACCGGAGTGGGCGCTTTCGCCCTTGCTCCGATCCCATGCAACACAGTTGCGAAAAATCGGCAGCGATTGTTACACGATCAGCAATGGCCATTATCTCATGTCTTGTAAAAATGCCTTGCATCATTACCGGTTATTCCGCAATTGATCGAAAAATATAATTGCGCACAAGGTTCTATAGTCAAATTTGGAGGAAATCGTGCAGTCTCCGGTACACAAAGGGATCGCCGCAGCCTCGGTTCTTACGATCCTATTAACAATCGCCGGATGCGCAAGTACCGGGGGCGTGGCGCCGCAAACGCGCACGATCAATCCTTCATCGCTCGACGCCGGCAACGCGATTCGTGCCGCCAACGCCGATGCCCAGTGGCCCGCCGCCGACTGGTGGCGCGCCTATAACGATCCGCAGCTGAACCAGTGGGTCGCGGACGCACAGGCCGGCAATCCGAGTCTCGCGGTCGCCCAGGCGCGCGTGCGCGAGGCGGCGTCGATGGCCGGTGTCGCGCGCGCGGCGCTCGCGCCGCAAGTCAACGGCAGCCTGTCGATCCAGCGCGAGCAGTGGCCCGACAACGTTTTCTACGGGCCGGGGCCGCTCGCCGGCGAGCAGTCGTGGAACAACACCGGCACGCTCGGCCTCTCCTATCACCTCGACTTCTGGGGCAAGGACAAGAACGCCGCCGAGCGCGCGCTCGACCTCGCGCACGCGAGCGCCGCCGACGCGCGCGCCGCGCAGCTCGAACTGCAGGCGAACGTCGTGCGCACTTATATCGAGATGTCGTTGAACTATGCGCTGCTCGACATCGCGAAGGCCACGCTGCAACAACAGCAGCAAATCGTCGACCTCGCGAACCGGCGCCTGAAGGGCGGCATCGGCACGCAGCTCGAAGTGAGCCAGGCCGAAACGCCGATGCCCGAGTACGAGCGCCAGATCGACGCGATCGAGGAGAAGATCGCGCTCGGCCGCAATCAGTTGGCCGCGCTCGCGGGCAAGGGTCCGGGCGCCGGCGACGCGATCCAGCGCCCGACCTTGTCGCTCGCCGCGCCCGCCGGTCTGCCGGCCGCGCTGCCGGCGGATCTGATCGGCCACCGCCCCGACGTGGTCGCGGCGCGCTGGACGGTCGCCGCACAGGCGCGCGGCATCGACGTCGCGAAGGCCGGGTTCTATCCGGACATCAACCTGCTCGCGTCGATCGGCGGCTATGCGGCGATGGGGCCGCTGTTCCAGTTCCTGAAGAGTCCGTCGCATAGCTGGAGCGTGGGCCCCGCGCTGACGCTGCCGATCTTCGACGGCGGCCGGCTGCGCTCTCAGCTCGGCGCCGCGTCGGCGGGCTACGACGAGGCGGTCGAGCGCTACAACCAGTCGATCGTCACCGCGCTGAAGGACATCTCCGATCAGGTGATCCGCATCCGTTCGCTGACCACCCAGGCCGACGACGCCGACCGCTCGGTCGCCGCCGCGCGCAGGAACTACGATCTGTCGCGCGAGGGCTTCCGGCGCGGCTTGACCGACTATCTGAACGTGCTGGTCGCGCAGAACCAGTTGCTGCGCGCGCAGGAAGGCGTCGCCAAGGTGCAAGCCGAGCGTCTCGGCGCGCATACGTCGCTAATGACGGCGCTCGGCGGCGGTCTCGACGATCCGGCCAACGGTCCGCGGGATAGCGAAACTTTGCCGGCGCATGGCAAGGGCAGCAACGAAGGCAAGAGCGGCTCGGCGGATAGCGGCACGGCGAAGGCAAAGGCGGATGCGAATGGCAACGCCACGACAAACGCAGTCACCACCGCCACCACCGCCTCGCGCGCCCCGAACGCGCCCGCGTCCGAGTAACAAAAGCCATGTCCTCCTCGTCCTCCCCGTCGACCGCGCGCCCCGCGTCGTTCGCCGCGCTCTACGAAGCCGCCGCCCACTGGGCGCGCACCGACGGCCTCGTGTGGATGTATCTGTTCAAAGCGCTCGCCGCGTGTTTCCTCGCGCTCGGCATCGCGATGAAACTCGATCTGCCGCAGCCGCGCACCGCGATGACCACCGTGTTCATCGTGATGCAGCCGCAAAGCGGCGCGGTGTTCGCGAAAAGCTTCTACCGGATCTGCGGCACGCTGGTCGGTCTGGTCGTGATGCTCGCGCTGATCGGCCTGTTCGCGCAGCAGCCGGAGCTGTTCCTGATCACGACCGCGATCTGGGTCGGCATCTGCACCGCCGGCGCCGCACGCAATCGCAACTTCCGTTCGTACGGTTTCGTGCTGGCCGGCTACACGGCCGCGCTGATCGGCATCCCGACCTGGCAGCATCCGGATGGCGCGTTCCTCAGTGCGCTCACGCGGGTCGCCGAAGTCGTGATCGGCATCATCTGCGCGGGCGCGGTCAGCGGCCTCGTGTTTCCGCAGTTCGCCGGCCAGCAGATGCGCAGCACCGTGCGCGCGCGCTTCTCGGCCTTCGTCGAATACGTGTCGGCGTCGCTGGCCGGGCGCAACGACCGCGCGCAGATCGAAGCGACCAATGCGCGCTTCGTCGCCGACATCGTCGGTTTCGAGGCCGCGCGCAGCATGGCCATGTTCGAAGGTCCCGATTCGCGGATGCGCGGCGGGCGCCTCGCGCGTCTGAACAGCGAGTTCATGACCGCGTCGACGCGCTTTCACGCGCTTGCATCAGTTGATGAACCGTCTGCGCGAGAACGGCACGCACGGCGCGGCGATCGCGATCGATGCGCTCGAGCCGTACTTCAAGGAGATCGCGCCGTTGCTCGCGAAGTCGGGCGAGCCGGTGCTGAGCGCGGCCGACGCCGCGCACGCCGCGGCGCAGCTCGACACCTACAGGAGCGAGTTGCCGAAACGCGTGCGCGCGACGCGCGACGAGCTCGAAACCCACCCCGACGCGCCGTTGCTCGATTTCGACACCGGTGCCGAGCTGCTGTACCGCTTCATCGACGACCTGCACGCGTATGCGGCGACCTACGCGTCGCTCGCGGTCGACACGCACGCGCGCGAACGCTGGATCGAGCGCTACGAACCGAAAACCAACGCGATCGCAGCCGGCGTCGCGGGCCTGCGCGCGGCCATCGTGATGCTGGTGCTCGGTGCGTTCTGGATCGCGACCGCGTGGCCGAGCGGCTCGACGCTGACGCTCGACGCGGCGGCCGTGTGCGCGCTCGCGTCGTCGTCGCCGGACCCGAAGCGCACCGCGTTCCAGATGGCCGGCGGCACGGTGCTCGCGGCGCTGATGGGCATGACCGCGGTGTTCGGCGTGTATCCGCACATCGACGGCTTCGTGATGCTGTGTGTCGCGCTCACGCCGTTCCTGCTGCTCGGCGTGTTCATGACCACGCGTGCGAAGCTCGCGGGCTACGGCGTCGGCTACTGCATCTTCTTCTGCTTCCTCGCCGGCCCCGACAACGTGATTCACTACGACCCGAGCTCGTTCATGAACGACGCGCTCGCGCTGGTGCTGTCGATGCTGGTGGCGTCGATCGCTTTTGCGGTGCTGCTGCCGCCGTCCACGCCGTGGCTGCGCAACCGCCTGCTCGTCGACCTGCGCCGCCAGGTGGTGCTGGCTGGCCGCGCGAGTCTTGCGCGCGTGCGCTCGCGCTTCGAGAGCGGTGCGCGCGATCTGATGTTCCAGATCAATTCGCTCTGGCAGAACGAGCCCGAAACGAAGCGCGACACGCTGCGCTGGCTGTTTTCGGTGCTGGAGGTCGGCAACGCGGTGATCGACCTGCGCCGCGAAATCGCGACGCTGCCCAACGAGCCGCGCTACCACAAGGCGGCGCCGTGGCGCGTCGCACTGCGCTCGCGGCGCTGTTCGAGCTGCCGCGGGAGCGGCACTTCGAACGCGCGCTCGCGGCGACCGCCGATGCGATCGCTCAAGTGCAGCAGCTGATGGCCGGCTTTACGCCATCGCGCGAAGAACGCCATCAACTGCTGCGCATTCTCAGTCAACTGCATTTCATCCGTACCGCGCTGCTCGATCCGCAGTCGCCGCTCGCCTCGGCGATCGGCGCGCGCGCGCACATCTCAGAAGAAGAAGGAGCTCCTCATGCCGCGTGATATCGCCGTGCTCGATGCCTATGTGCCGGCCATTCTGCTGCTGTTCATCACGGGCGCCGCGCTGACCTGGCTACTCGATCGCGTGATCGCCTATACGGGCCTGTATCGCGTGGTGTGGCATCCCTCCCTGTTCCGGGCGAGTTTGCTCGTGTCCGTGTGCGGCCTTCTCGGCCTCGCCGTTTATCGTTGATCAGAGTCGAAACATGACCATCCGAAATCTTGTGGGCTTCATCGCGACAGCCGTCATTTTCATCGTCGCGATCCTGATTGGCCGCGTGCTGTGGGTCCATTACATGGACGAACCGTGGACGCGCGACGGCCGCGTACGCGCCGAGATCGTCAACGTCGCGCCGGACGTGTCGGGCGCGATCGTCGATCTGCCGGTCAAGGACAACCAGTTCGTGAAGAAGGGCGACCTGCTGATGCAGATCGATCCGTCGCACTACCAGATCGCGGTCGAGCAGGCGCAGGCCGCGGTTGCCGCGCGCAAGGCCGAATTGCAGATGAAGCGCGACGACGCGCAACGGCGTGCGGACATGGACTCGCAGGTGGTGTCGAAGGAAAGCCGCGAAAACGCGACGCATACCGCGTCCGCCGCCGGTGCCGCCTATCAGCAGGCGCTCGCCGCGCTCGACGCCGCGAAGCTGAACCTCGAGCGCACGCGCGTCGTGTCGCCGGTCGATGGCTATGTGACGAACCTCTCGGTGTTCCGCGGCGACTATGCGACCGCCGGCGCGGCGAAGCTCGCGATCGTCGATAGTCACTCGTTCTGGGTGTATGGCTATTTCGAGGAAACCAAGCTGCCGCACGTGCGCATCGGCGATCAGGCCGAAGTGCGGCTGATGAGCGGCGGCACGCTGCAAGGCCATGTGGAGAGCATCTCGCGCGGCATCTACGACCGCGACAATCCGCAAAGCCACGAGCTGCTCGCGGACGTGAATCCGACCTTCAACTGGGTGCGCCTCGCGCAGCGCGTGCCGGTGCGTGTGAAGATCGACTCGGTGCCGGCCGATGTGATGCTGGCGGCGGGCACGACCTGCACGGTGGTCGTGCGGCCGGGGACGGGGTCCGGGTCTCACTCCGCGTCGGCCAATGCGAGCTGATGACCGCGCCGCTTTTTATAGGCGGAACTGCCGCATCGTCGCCTTCAGCCCTATCCGCCTTGTCGAGTGCGAGGCGGTTACGAACTTCTAACCTCTCGCCAGCGTGAAGCGGCGTCAAGGCAGCGGAAGCTTGCTGTCATCGAGCCGGCGCGGAGGATTGGCTCCCCAACGTGCTTTTATCTGTTCCGGAGTCTCGGGAGGCCATTTCACGCCCATCCTGATGATGCGATCTCGGATTTCGACCAGCTTCCTGTATGCCGGTGAATCAGGCGCGGAGGCATTAATGTCATCCCATATCCATAGTGGGAATGACTCGCCGTTAATGTTGTACGTGCTGGGGTTTGCCCCATGGTCCAGCAGGTAGTCAATCTGATCTAGCGCGCGATTTGCCAGCGCTTCATACAGCACTGAATTACGCAACGAATCACGCCGGTTCACATCTGCGCCACGCTCCACCAGCAGCTTGAGCGAGCCAGACGTCGACTCCTTTGCAACATCAAAAATTATCGGGGTGCCTTCTGCAATCAAATTTGGATCAACACCGCCGTCCAGCATCGCACGCAGGAATTCCGGGTGCGAGCTGTTGAGCATGACGCCGAGCGGATCGCCAAAATCCGGCACTTCCTGCAAAGGATCGGCCCCGGCCCTCACCACCTCCGACGCTAACGCAAGCCGATGCGGGTCGCGCTGCAACGCCTCCTGAAACGCAAAAAACAGCATCGTCATGTTCTTGCGCCCCGGCGTATTCAGGTCCGTCTTCGGCGCCAGTCGCCTGACCTGCTCCATGTCACCGCGCTCGATGGCCTGCGCCAGTTCGAGTTGCGGGCCGCTAAAAAAATCAGTGGCGGAAAATTTTTTCATTGCATGAACCACAGGGAGTAGCGCCAGTAACAGCACCGGCACGATAAGGATTCGGCTGAGTGTTTTCATCGCTTTCAGCCCTGTCATGACAGTGTTTCAAGTACGGAGATGTCCTCCGCCTTCTGCTGCTCGATGCCGTCAATTGCCTGCTTGATGAAGTGCCGCGACACGGGCGAGCCGCTGCCGGGAAGGAGATACGGAGTACCGGCTGCATCGGGCAGGGGCGTCCATGTCTGTGCGACGGTCAGAATGTCGCCGTTCACATGGTACGCATTGATGTTCGATGGTGTGACCTGCCCGCCATAATGCCGGACCGTCTTCGGGTGCAGGCCCGCTGCATTGAAGCTCCAACAGTTCTTGCCGCTGGCCAAAGATGCGGCCGAACACAGACCGCCACCCAGCGAGTGCCCTGCAATATCAATTGGCGCCTGTGTGCGGCGCATCTTCCATCCAATATCTACGGCTCGCTCATAGTAAGGCGATTCCATATCCACGCTTTGGCTGAAGTTGTTCGACCAATCGGCCAGACTCGTCGTTTCGGTTCCCTTGAACGCGAGGGCGGGCTTCATATCGATACCGAAGATCGCCGAATCCGGTTCGTATAGCTGCGCCCTGAAGTTCGAGCCCTTGATTTTCAGGTCTTTTGGCTTCAAGCCATACCGATCCAGAAATTCCGTATCCCCGCTGCGGTTCGCCCACCCTTCCGGCACCGGCCCGGACGGCTCGTAGACATGATCGGAGAGTCTGGCCTTCTCCACCGCGACATTGTTGCGCGCGAGCCGTTCAGCCGCCGCCCGCACGCGCCCTGACATGGCCGCATTGCCCGCCGCAATCAGCGCCTTGCGCGTCTGCCACCGCTGCGCCTTGGTCAGTGCCTGCGGTATCTCGATGTGTGGCGGTGTCACCCTGGCTGCGCGCGCAGCGGCTAACTGGGCTTGCCAGGTGGCCGGATCATACTCGACGGACTGAATGGGTTCGCCGTCCGGATGACTGCCGGTCCTCGCAACGGGATTCCTCAGCGGCGCGCTGCGGTAACGTGACGGAAACAGGCCATTACGCGGACCTCTAATGGCAAGCAGTTTGCCCCGGCGAACCTCTTCGAGAAGAGCAACGATGACCCACCATCCATCGGTGTCGGGGTTACGGTACCGCGCGCTATGGAAAAACAGCCAGCCAGTCTTCTGGATACGCCTGACCAGCTTCCGGTCCTCCTCCCACTTCCTGTGATTCAGTGCGGCAATCTCGAGAAATTCCCGGGTCTCCGCCCTGGCCCTCTGACGGACTGCGGCCTTGCCAAGGCACGCTTTATAGTGCCACTCGTCACAGATGACGTAACAGGCACCCGGTGGCCGCTGACAGAACAGCTCCACGGAGTGCATCTCAAATACGGACAGGGACATAGGTGTGTCGTTGGTCTATCTGAAGTCGCTGCCGGAGTTGACAGCAGTCAGATAATTACCGTGCGACAGGTAGTCCGTACATGGGCGACCGCCCAAAATCGGCTTTCGATGAACCTCGCGATGTTCGGCTGCGACTATGCAACCGCCGACGCCGCGAAGCTCGCGATCGTCGATAGTCACTCGTTCTGGGTGTATGGCTATTTCGAGGAAGCCAGGCTGCCGCACGTGCGCGTCAGCGATCAGGCCGAAGTGCCTCGCGCAACGCGTGCCTGTGCGCGTGAAGATCGACTCGATGCCGGCCGATCTGATGCTGGCGGCGGGCACGACCTGCATGGTGGCCGTGCGCCCGGGAACGGGTTCCAGCTCCCACCGCACCGCTTTTTAAATCCGGAACTGCCCCACCATCGCCTTCAGCCCGCGCGCCTGATCGTCGAGCGAGCGGGCCGCGGCGGTGGCCTCCTCCACCAGCGCGGCGTTCTGCTGCGTGCCCGCGTCCATCTGCGTGACCGCGAGATTGATCGCCTCGATACCGGCGCTCTGCTCGGACGACGCCGCCGAAATCTCGCCGATGATGTCGGTCACGCGCTTCACGGCCTTGACGACTTCGTCCATCGTCTGACCGGCGTCCGCGGCGAGCGTCGAGCCATTGCCGACGCGCTCGACCGACGTCTGGATCAAGCCTTTGATCTCTTTCGCGGCCGCAGCGCTCCGTTGCGCCAGATTGCGCACTTCCGCCGCCACCACCGAAAAGCCGCGCCCCTCCTCGCCCGCGCGCGCCGCTTCGACGGCCGCGTTCAGCGCGAGGATGTTGGTCTGGAACGCGATCCCCTCGATCACGCCGATGATGTCGCCGATGCTGCGCGCGCTGTCGTTGATGTCGTTCATCGTCGCGACCACGCGGCTCACAACCGCGCCGCCCTGCTCGGCGATCTCCGACGCGTTGTTCGCGAGCGTGCTCGCCTGCTTCGCGTTGTCGGCGTTCTGACGGACCGTCGACGTCAGCTGTTCCATGCTGCTCGCGGTGCGCTCGAGCGCGAGCGCCTGCTGCTCGGTGCGTTGCGACAGGTCCAGGTTGCCCATCGAAATCTGTCCGGACGCGGTCGCGATCGCATCGGCGCTCGATGCGATGTCGGCGACCGTCGTCGCGAGTCCGCTTTGCATGTCGGACAGCGCGAACAGCATGCTCGAACGGTCCTTGCCGCCGAGCGCGATGCGATTCGACAGATCGCCCGCGGCGATGCGGCGCGCGATTTCCTTCGCGTACGCGGGCTCGCCGCCGAGCTGCGCGGTGAGCCGCCGCACGACCCACGCCGCGATGCCGAACGCGAGCACGATCAGTGCGAGCGTCATCACCGCGATCATCACGAACGACGACTGGTAGATGAAGCCGGACGCGTCGATCGTCGCCTTCGCGGCGGTGCCGCGCTGGGCGACGAGTTCGTCGACGAGCTTTTCGAGCTTGCCGGTTTCGACGAGCAGCGACACGTCCTGCGTGCCGACCTGCCAGTTCATCTGCGACAGATCGAGCGGCTGCGCTTTCACGAGCGTGACGAAGTCGCGCAGATGGGTGCTCCAGGTCCCGATCGCCGCAGCGAACGCCTTCTGCGCGGCGACCGCCTTCGCGTCGGACGGATCGACGTACTGCTGCAGCGTGCGCAGTTGCTCGTTCAGACCGGCGAGGCCGCGCTCGATGTCGGCGCCGAGTTCGTCGCGCTCCTTCGCGGTGGTCGCGGTCAGCAGCATCTTTTGCGCGCGGCTCGCGCGCAGCATGTGACCGCGCGCTTCCTCGGCGGCGCGGCTCGCGACGTGGCCCTGGTCGTAGATCGATTGCGTGGACGCGTTCAGCCGGCCGATCTGCAGCAGCGAAAACACGCCGATCAGCAGCGTGCCGGCGAGCAGGATCGCGAACGCGATCCGCAGCGTCGCCTTGACCGACAGGCCGTTGAACTTCGTTGCCGCCGCGCTCTGTGCCACTGCTTCCATAGTCCCCCACCCCATGTGTCGACGCGCCGGAAAGATCGGTTCCGGCGTCCCCGCTTGTCTCTCCGGGTCTACGGCAGCCTGCCGCGCGATCTTGAATGTCGCGCGATCAGACGGCGGCGGGTCGTGCGCCGCCGGCCGCTCCCGGTCCCATGTCCGACGCGCCGCTTCGTGAGCCGCGCATTCGCGAGCGCTTTATACCGCAGACAAAAACCCGCCAAAAATGCGTTGACAACGCGGAGCAGACGATTCGCCTTTCCCAGCCGAAAGCGAAGTCATCCTGCCCCGTGTCCGATTCGCGACAAAACTTGTCCTTACAATTCGCTCCGGCCACATTAAACTTCGGCTGAATAGTCAAAGCGCCGGTTGCCGCGACCAAACGACGCAGCAGTTGGCGGAACGCGCCTAGAAGCGCGCTGCCGCACCGGTTCCAGCGCCGATTTTTTCTCCCATTTGCCTGATCTTCTTCTACTCGCGTATGGAAACGAGCCTCGACAAAAGCGCCCTCGCCGGCGCATCCGCCACGGGGGCGAGCGCGTCCCCGGTCGCCGCCGCGCCGGCGGCCGCCAAAGTGCAGCGCACGGTGTATTCCGTGCTCGGTGCAATCAGCTTTTCGCACCTGCTCAACGACATGATCCAGTCGCTGATCCTCGCCATCTACCCGATGTTCAAGGACAACTTCTCGTTGTCGTTCGGGCAGATCGGTCTGATCACGCTGACCTACCAGATCACCGCGTCGCTGCTGCAGCCGCTCGTCGGCAGCTATACCGACAAGCATCCGAAGCCGTACTCGCTGCCGGTCGGCATGGGCTTCACGCTTGCCGGCCTGCTGCTGATGTCGGTTGCGCCGAACTTCAGCGTGCTGCTGGTCGCCGCGGCGCTGGTCGGCTGCGGGTCGTCGGTGTTTCATCCGGAGTCGTCGCGGGTCGCGCGGATGGCGTCGGGCGGCCGTCACGGTCTCGCGCAGTCGCTGTTCCAGGTTGGCGGCAATGCGGGTTCGTCGCTCGGGCCGCTGCTGGCCGCGCTGATCGTGATTCCGCATGGCCAGCGCAGCATCGCGTGGTTCTCGGCGGCGGCGCTCGTCGCGATCGTCGTGCTCACGCAGATCGGCCGCTGGTACAAGCGGCATCCGTCGGTCAGGAAAGCGCGCGGCCAGGCGGCGCATGCGGCGCTGCCGCGTAACAAGATCATCCTCGCGATGAGCGTGCTGGTGTTGCTGGTGTTCTCCAAGTACTTCTACCTCGCGAGCCTCAACAGCTATTTCACGTTCTATCTGATCGACAAGTTCCATCTGTCGGTGCAGGCCGCGCAGATTCATCTGTTCGTGTTCCTCGCGGCAGTCGCGGCGGGGACGGTGATCGGCGGGCCGATTGGCGACAGGATCGGGCGCAAGTATGTGATCTGGGTGTCGATTCTTGGCGTCGCGCCTTTCACGCTGCTGCTGCCGTATGCGAATCTGTTCTGGACAGGGGTGCTGACTGTTGTGATCGGGGTGGTGCTCGCTTCTGCGTTCTCGGCGATTCTTGTTTATGCGCAGGAGTTGATTCCTGGGAAGGTGGGGATGGTGGCGGGGTTGTTCTTTGGTTTTGCCTTTGGGTTGGGCGGCGTTGGCGCCGCGGTGCTGGGGCAATTGGCTGACGCGACTAGTATTGGGTTCGTTTATAAGGTTTGTTCGTTCTTGCCGTTGATTGGGGTGCTCACTGTTTTGTTGCCGGATGTTGAAGAGAAGCGGGTGAAGGGGTGATATCGCTGCGGGATGGGGCTTTTTTCGTTGTTCTGGTTTCTTTGGCTTTTCCTTGCTGACTTGTCGGTCTATTAGCGTTGCCCCGCGTTGCGGCGACTGCGCGGAAACGGCGCAGGCGGTCTGTCAGAACTGCCCCGTCACCTGGAATCCGAGCGTCACGCGCGCAGTTGGAAAGCCCGACGGTTTATAGATCGGCGTACCTGCAAACAGGTCATAGGCGAGCGCACCGAGCTTTGCCGATACGCTGCCGCGCGCACCGATCACCGCGCCCGCGAGTTGGGTACCGGCGAGAAATGCGGTGTTCGGCCCGAACACGCGGCCGTAGTCGATACCCGCATACACAGACTGGCCCGTCGAGCCGATGGGTAACTGAAGGTCATTGCGCCAGAAGAAACCGCGCTCGGCGGCCAGCATCGTTTCGCCGTCGAAGCCGCGCACCGTGTAGCGGCTGCCGATGGTCAGGTCATCGATATAGTTGAGCGTGTTGTTGGTGAACTGTCCGTGAACGCTTGTGACGTAGCGTAGCGGCTGGTTCGCAATCTGGAACGGCACCGACAGGTTCGCGTCGAGGACGGCCATGCGAAAGCGGTAGGTCGGGCCATTCTCGTAAAAGTCTGCTGTCGCCCCAAGTCCGCCCACACCCTGACGGTACGCGAGACTGCCGTCGAACTGCGACGCGCCGAAGTAATGACGGTCAGTTAGCCCCGCCTCGATGAAGGTGTTGTTGCGATGCTGCTGCGGAATATCGGTATCTTCGATGAAGCTCTCGCCAAAGCGCTTCGTCAGCCGGAACTGCACGCCGAGTACGTTGTTCTGGCTGCGCATGAGGACACGCGCCAGTTTGAAATCGACCGTCTGCGAATTGCCGCTCGACACGAAAGTCGTGTTGACGCCCGCGATCTGCTGGTAGTACGTGTTCGTATAGGCTGACAGCGTGCCGGTCCAATAGCCCCACGGAACGGAATAGAAGCCGTTCCAGCCGTGCGAACCGAGACCTTTGTCACCAAATTCGAGGTCCTGACTCACGCCGACGTTGAAAACGTCGTTCAGCCCGAGCGGATTGTCGATGCCAAGGCTCAGGTTGCCTTGCAGCTTGCCGGTGGCCCGCGTGCCCGAGTTGTCCACCGAGGCGACGACTGTCCACGGCTTCGCGCGCTTTACCGTGACGACAATGTCGCTTTCGCCGGGTACATCAGTCGGCTCGATTTTCATGTCCACGTCCTGACTGCTGACGCGCTTCATCTGTTCGAGTCCCTGTTCGAGGTCGCGCAGGTTCAGCAGGTCACCCTCACGGGCCGGGAAGGCGGTTTTCCACGTGCCGCGCGTGGCAGGTTCGGCGAAGCGGATCGCACGCACAACACCCGGCACCAGCGCGAACTTCAGCGTGCCGCTAGAGAGGTCCTGCTCGGGCAGCAGCACGCGCGTGGTGATGTAGCCCCGGCTCAGGATGACTTGTTGCAGTCCCTTCGTGAGCATGTCGAGTCCTGCCTTGCCCACGCATTGCGCCCTGTAGTGGTCGAGCCATTCGCGGGCGAACGCGAAGCGGTCGAGCGGCAACGCGGATGCGCCTTGCGAGGCACGGCATCAGCTAGCGTCGCTGGCACGTCAAGCACGAACGAGTCAATGCGGAAGCACGGCGTTTCAGCCGGCAGATCTGGCCAGCCAGAGGCGCGCTCAACCGTCGAGCGCACCGAAGGCGCATTAACCGTCGCTTCGCGTTCCTGTGCATTGCGTTGCTGCTCGACCTGCTGGTTCTGCTCGGCGTTGGCGCGTGCCGCTGCTGCTTTATCCGCCGGTGTGGGCGTCGGCGTCTGCTGCGCGTGCGCGAGCGTTATCAGGGCTGTAAGCGGCAATGCCGCCAGCCTCTTTGAGACTTTCATTACTAAATTGGTCCTCGATTCTGCGAGTGGTGCTTTGATCACCCGTGTAACGTGAAAGGCCCATTGCCAGCAGTCCCTTGTACGTTGAACTTAGCCCTTAGATAAATCCATCAGCTGGTTTGCGATGTTTCGCGTGTGTGCCTCATCACCGTCAAGACAAATGCGCTCAACTTCAATCCACCGGAGATAGGTGTACAGTTCCTCAACTGTCTTGTGTTCTCGTAGCATCCGACTAACGTACGGAACATATGAGTCGTATTCGTCGTCTGCTTCCTGAAAGTCAGCAATCCCAATTGGATCCCATTCGTTAAGTAGGATTCTCTTCACGTCCAAATCAAGGCCAACGAAGGTCTTTTTCATTTTCCAGGTGCTCCGGGGATTACTGTTACAACCAATCCTGTTTTAGAGTTCGTAACAACTCTAAGGTTGTTCGCTGCATCATAGTATCCTGTCGTTCCCTCTCGGGTAGGATAGGTGACACCGTTCTCGATCGTGTTCTTCACCGCCGAGGGCGGAACACCTCGACCTTGCATTTGATCTATCGAATGACCTGAGTAGTCCAACCCGTTGATAGTTGTTGGCGCGTTTGTGCCGCGCGGCACATTCATCGGACTACCGTTCATTCCTGTGGGTGTACTCGGACTTTTGGCAGCGTCGCCGCCATCGTTCAGCGTTGCATTATCGGACACATACCCCGGCAGACCGGGGACAGCGTTCAGCACCTGTCCCGCGCCATTCGCCAGCACCATCCCCGGACTAGCAGCGGGCGGCACGCCACCACCCATGCCAATGATCGCACTCAGGCCGTTCGCAATGCCTTGCAGTGCGAGGGAGAACAGGGACGGCGATTTCTTACCAGGGTCGCCCGTCAATGCACGTTCATCATCCATCGACTGGTTGTACAGTTGCACGTTCGACGCCATCGCCGCGCCCGCTGTACCGCCGACCGCAGCGCCAGCTACGCCCGCGGCGATGTTGGCCGCGAGATTGCCGATCAGGTCCGATCCCGTCGCTGACGCTACACCCTTCGAGATATCGTTCAGCGAACCGGCCATCTTCGACGCCACGCCCGCGCCAGCAGCACCGCCAATCGTACTGAACGCGCTACCGCCACCGAGCCCACCAATCAGCGCACCGCCCGCAACGTGCAGTCCGGCGCGCGAATCGCCGCCTTCCTTCCAGTTGTTGTAGTCAGCCGCTGCTGCGGCCATGCCTTCGCTGTCGCCGCGATCGGACGCGGCCTTGTAGGCTGCCGCCGCTTCGTCGCGCTTCATGTCCGCGTACGCGCCGATACCTTGCGACACCGCCTGACCCGCCGCCTGCGCGGCCTGCATCGTGTCGGCCTGCTGCGACAGGATAGCGTTCACGTCCGGCGTATTCGCAACTGTGCCGTTCGTATTCGTCGTGTCGCGCGACAGGTTCGCCACGTCCTGAGTCTGGCCGGCGCTGTTCGTCACGTTGATCGTGCCCGCGCTGATCGCGCTGCGCGTCGTTGCGCTCTCGTCGCCGCTTTCGTTCTGCGAGATCATCGGCGTAACGCCCGGTGTGCCACTCACCGAACCCGGACCCGTCGCCTTGCCTGTGTTGCCTATGCCCACGCCCGCGCTGATCCCGTTGCTGTTGGCGCTGTAGTGCGACTGGTTCCGGATATCGCTGAACGTGAGCGTGCCGGTCGTCAGGCTGTTCTGCGACGCGTCGGCCGTGCTCGATATCACGCCGCCCGTCAGGTCCGTGTTGCCCTTGACGTTGATGTTGAACCCGCCATCTCCCGCATTGATGCCAGCCTGTTCGTTGACGCCCGCGTAGTTCGAATCGGCATGGCCGTTCTGCGCGCTGAAGCTGGCGCTGCCGCCGCCCTGGCTGATCGTGAACCCGCCGCCCGTGCTGCTCTGGTGCGCGGCGCTGTTCGTCACGTCCTGCACACTCACGATATTCAGGTTGCCGCCGACGTCAGCCGCGATCTGCTTGCCGTTGATCTGCGAGCCGATCACGTTCGTGTCGCCGCCCGATATCACCGTGACGCTGTTCGCGCCGTTCACATGCGAAGCATTCTGGATCGACGCGTCACTGTTCGCATCGCCATGCGCGTTCGACATCGCAGCCGAGACACCAAAGCCGCCGCCCAGCGTGTACTGCACGCCAACGCTTGCGCTGCTGGAACTGTTCGAGCTGCGCGTCGAATCGGTGTCGGTCGTGTTGATGACGTTCACGTGGTTTTTCGCGGCCAGAATGACATCGTTAGCGCTGACGTTCGATCCGGCGATAGTCAGGTCGCCGTTCGTTGCCACGAATCCCGCCGTGCCGCCTGCCTGCACGCTGGAGCCACGCTGCATCGTCTGATCTTCCGACGACTGGCTTTCGCTTTTGCTCGATCCGATGCTGACCTTGATACCGATATCTGGCTTGCCGTCCGCTGTCACTCCCGCAGACGTCAGACCGGTCAGGGCCACGTCACCAGCCGCCGCGATGCTGTGCAGCGCAGCCGCACGGTCGTTACCCGTGCTGGCCGAATTCTTCGCGGCCTGACTTTCCGAATACGCGTTGTTGATCGCATCGCCGACCGAACCCGCCAGACCAATCGTGAGGCCGCTGCTGCTGGTCTTCTGCGTCTGCGCCTGGTGCGAGGTATCGGTGGCCGCGTCGATGATGACGTTCGCCGCCGTGCCAGCGAGGTTCCCACCTGCGACAAGGTCGCTGCCCGTGACGTGCAGGGTGTTGCCCGCCTGGATCGACAGATCGCCGTTCAGCGAGCCGACCGTGCTCGCGTTGTTCGTGACACCCGATGCCTCACTGGTCGTCGCGAGCTTGTTGGTGCCGACCGTCACGCTCAGGCCGCTTGTTCCCAGGCCCGTGCGCTTCTCCTGGTAACTGCTGGACGACTGCATGATGTCCTGCGTCGTCGTGATATTCACGTCATGCGCAGCACTGAACGCGACATCGTTCGTGCCGACAATCGTGCTGCCTTTCACATTGATGTCGTTACCGCTGGCGATGGTCACGGCGTCTGCGGAAACCAGGCTGCCCTGCGAGAGCGTGGCGGTGGTGTTGCTCGAACTCGCGACTTCCTTGCCGCTCACGATAGTGCTGTGGCTGTGCTGCTCCTGCGAATTGTCGACATGGGTTGCGGTGGCCGCGCCGATATTCACGTTGTTCGCTGCCGCCAGCGTCGCCGCCCCCTGGTCGAGACTGATCGTGCTGCCGATGAGGTTGAGATCGTGGCCCGATGCGACGGTCAGTGAATCTCCGGCATGGAGCGTCGTCCCTGTCAGGGCATCGGCTGAGGTATGCTGCGACGCTGAATAGCTGACGTGGCTATCGCTACCGGAACTGCTGCTGTCGACGGTCGAGGTCGCCTTCGCCGCCTGGAGCGTGACGTCGCCGTTCGCCGCAACCGTCCCGCCACCGCCCAGGTTGATATCAGCGCCCGTCGCGGTCAGGTTGCCGCCCACGCCGATCTGCGAGACGCCGCCTACGTTAATCGAACTGCCTGTCGTCTGGTTGAAGTCGGTATTCGACACGCCGTTCGCGCCCGCGACCACCTTATGCTCGCCGGTCTGCACCGAGCCGAGATCGTAGTTGCCGCCCACGGCCATGCCGAGGTTGCCGCCCACGTTCAGGTTGCCGCCGTTCTGCTCAAGGTTGCCCCCCGTCACAATCGCCGCGTCGCCCTTGACGTTGAGGTTCGCAATCGGGCCAAGCGCGGTCGTGCTGCGTGTCGCTCCCGTCGCGCTGACCTGATCGACGGTCTTCACCGCCGTGTTCAGCGACAGGTCGCCGCCCGCGTTCAGCGCGAGGCTGCTCGCATTCACCGTGGCCGAGGTCAGGTCCACATTGCCCGTGGTCGCCAGCGACATCAGGCCGCCGCTTTGCAGCTTGCCGAACGCGTTGTCGATCTGCTGGCCCTGGATCGACAGCGTATTGCCTGCCTGCATCGTGCCGCTATTCGTGAACGTCTGCGTGTTCTGAAGGTCGATGTCGGTCGCCGCAATCAACGGCCCGTTCATGTCCTGCTGGCTGGCCTTCGCGAGATAGACGACGGGCACGAGTACCGGTTGCCCGCTGACGGTCTCGGTCTGCATGATGATGACGTTGCTCGTGAGCGCGGCCACCTGTTCAGCCGACAGGCTCATGCCGAGCGGCAGATCGAGCGACTTCGACAGTGACGCGCCCGCGTCGAGCAGCGCCTGATACATCGACTGAAGGTCGGTGTACGGGCCGAGTACCGCGTTGCCAGTGAGCGACGTAATCTGGTTCCGGACCAGTTGCTGTTCGTAGAATCCGTCGCCCAGGCGCTTTCCCGTCGTCTGCGGATTCAGGCCAAGCTGTTGCAGGTAGTAGTCGCTCGGTATGAATGACTTCTGGTTCGTGAACGCCGGGTTGGTCTCGATCAGGTAGGTTGCACCCGGTGAGGTGGCGGGGCTGAACAGCCCGCCCTGGGGAATCGAGAGGTTTTGCAGCACGTTCTGCGCCGTCGCACTGGCGATGACCGGATTGACGAGGCCGCCGCCGCTGACTGCGCCGACAGTCACGCCGCCCCGCGACTGGCCGGGGGCAAGACCGGGCGATGGGATGCCTGCATTGCCCGCCGTGTTATCGATGTTCACGCCCGTGCCGGAAAGCGTGCTGCCCGCGACAAACGTCGATTCGTAGCTCGGCAGCGCGTAGGTGCGGATGTCAGCCGGCGCGACCTGGTAGCCGCCTGGATTGGAGGTCACGAACGTCGCGTTGCCGAACGGCAACTGCCAGTTGTGTTCGGTGTTGTCGTAATTGTTGTAGTGATACTGGCCTGAATAGGTTACCTGCACGCCGGGCGCAAGTTGCCCGCGCCAGCTATTCTGGTCGAGCGTCACGGGCGCGGCGATGTTGCCGACGGCCGCGACCGCGCTCCAGTAGTTCTGGAATAGCCCCACTTTCGACGCATCCAGGTTGCCGCCCGCCATGATCTGCGCCTGCGGGCTGATGGAGGCGATCAGGTTCGCCACCGCCACGCCCGTGTAAGTCGTGTACTGGTAGCCGCTATTCCACTGGCCGCCGTGCGGCGGGATCGTGTACACACCGCCAATCATGGTCAGGAATGCCGGGTTATCCGGCTGGGAGATGGCCCAGCCTATGTCCTGACCGGAGCAGGCGGCCATGTCGACCGCCGTGCAGCCCGACAGGCTGATGCCGAGCTGCGCGAGCAGGGCCGGATCGACCGACTGGTTAAGACCCGTCGTGGTCATCGTCGTGCGCGTGTTCGTCACCTGAGCGGTGTGCAGTTCCATGTTGCCGGCCGACTCGATCAGCGCCGACTGGTTGCGGATCAGGTTCGCGCTGGTATAACTGCCGTCCGCGTTTTTTCCACCCGCCAGCACCACCTTGCCAAGACCGTATATCGCGGTGGTCGCCTGCGTGTCGGTCGTCGTGGTGTCGTCGCGGTTCTCGATATCGGGTGCGAGCAGTTCGAGCGTTCCGTTACTGTCCGTCGCACCGATCAGCGCGGTCGGCCCGACGTTCGTGATCGATTGCGTCGCGTTCAGCGAGACGCTGCCGCCGACCATCGCGCCCGTATTCTCCAGCGTGTTCGAATGCGTCGCGAGCGTGCCGCCCGCCATCATGACGCCGCTGTTCTGCACATCGGCGGCATGGACGTTCAGGTTGTTCGTCGCCTCAACCAGCGCGCGATTGCTGAACGTGCCCGGCAGGGTAAAGGACAGGTCATGACCGGCGTTGAAATGCACATCGGGCGTCGGCGCGAAATCGCCCTGAACGCTCACTGCCACGTCATAAGCCGCGCTGTACGTACCACCGCCCGTCAGCGTCGCGGCATTCACGGACAGATCATGCGTCGCGCCAATCTGGCCGTTCGCGTTCGTCACCGCGCCGGTCGTCGTGATGGCAACGTCGCCGGTCGAGCCCGCAAAACTGCCGATCCTGCCGCCGCTGTTGTCGACGGTAGCCGCCTGAACCGCGAGGCTCGCGCCGCTCAGTTGACCACCCTGGGTATTGGAGAGCGATGACGTGTCGACGGCCACATGACCGTTACCCGTCATGACACCGCCACTGTTGACGATCTGGCTGCCACCCTGCACGGTCGCATCGCCCGTGCCGAGGTTGCTGATGAGACCGTTCGTATTGTCGATCGACGCAGCCTGAACGCCGAGCGTGCTCGCATCGCCCGCCGCGCCCGTGCCCGACTGGATCTGTCCGTTCGTATTCGTCAGCGCGCCGCCACTGGCGAGCGAGAGGGACGCGAGCGAGCGCATCGCGCCCTGCGTATTGTTGATATTGCCAGCGATGCTCGCCGCGATATTTCCCCGCGCGGCGAACACGCCCGTCGCGTTGTTCAGGCTCCCGGCCTGCGCCGCGATCTGACCGGCAGTGGTGATCGTTCCGTCAACGTTCGAGATTGACCCGGCTCCGTTACCCGGCGCAATCGTCAGCGTGCCGGTACCCGCATGCGTAATCGTGCCGCCATCGTTGTCGAGCGCGGCCGGTGCAAGGGTGAGGTCCGTGCTGTTGGTCTGGAGTGTGCCGCCTGCCGAGTTGTCGAGCGTTCCGGTCACGTCGAGCGTCGTCGCGCCGGTTCCGGTTTGCGTGATCGTGCCGCCGTGGTTGACGAGATTCGTTCCGTGCAGCGCGATCTGGTTCGCGCTGATCGCGCCCGCGCTGTTGTCGATTGTCGTGGCGCTCGCGCTCACCACCTGACCGGCCGCGATCGTGCCGGAACTGGTCAGCACCGTGCCCGCCGAGACGGTCGTGTTGCCGTTGGCGGCCAGGATGCCGCCGTTGAATAGCGTCTGCACAGCGCTGGCGATCAGCGACTGCACTGCCATGATCGAACCCGCGTTGGCAAGTTGCCCGGCCTGCGCGGTCACGCTCCCGTTGCCGCCGATGGTGCCGCCCGCGCCGTTGTTCAGCAGGCCCGCCGTAAAGACGCTCAGGCCATCGCCATTGAGTGAGGCGATGTGGCCTGCCGTATTGTCGAGGCTGCCTGCGTTCGCCGTTAGCGCCCCCGCCGCCTGCATCGTGCCGCCCGCGTTCGACACAGCTCCTATCACGCTAGCCGTCAGCGGACCACCCGAAACGATCTGGCCGTTGCGGTTCGAGAGTGCACCAGCCGTGATGGTCTGTGCGCCGCCCGACGACATTGCGCCGCTGTCGTTCGTGAGTGTGCCCGCCGCGCGAGCGTCGAGCGTGCCGCCCGCCGTCGTGGTCGCACCCGACAGGTTCAGGTCACCGTTGTTCGCAGCGAGTGAAAGCGCGCCATTCGCCGAATTGGTCGCGCCCGCGAGATTGACCGCCGCGCCGCTCACGCTCGCATTGCCGCCCGCCACATTGCGGCCGGTTGCCGTCACCGCGCCGGATGCGCTGATATTCAGGTCGCCCGTCTGCGCGAGCGAGCCTTCGCCGTTCACGCCCGCCGCAAGCGTGCCGGTCGAACTCACCGAGTCAGCGTTCAGCGAAGTATTCTGCTGCGCGGCCACCATGCCGCTGTTCGTGACCGTACCGCTGGCCGAAAGCGTCGCGCTTTGCTGCGCGTAGGTTGTGCCGCTGTTCTGGATATCGCCAGCGGTGGCGGCAAGATTGCCGTTCGCGCTGGTCTTGCCGGTGAGGGACAGCAGGCCGTTCGATTGCAGCGTCAGGTCGCCCGTCTGCGCGGCGATTACGCCCTGGTTCGAAACACCTACACCGTACTCGTTGCTCGCCAGAAAAATACGCCCGCTGTACATGCCGCCCAGCTGGCTCACATCGATCGAGACGGCCGGTGCGGGTCCGTCGCCTGCAATCGGCGTGAACGCCAGTGAGTCGTGACCGATCTGGTTTGCACCGGCGATAACATTCAGGTTTTTCCCGGCGTACGCCTCCGCATTGACCTGCACCGCTCGGGCCAGCAGGTCAACCTGATCCACGGTCGAGCCGTCGAGTCCCGCTCCCTGCACGGTGATGTTGCCGCGCGTCACATTGAAACCGGTGAGCGAACCATCCGGGGCAAAGTTCGGCGTGCCTGTCGTCAGGATGGCGCGCGAGGTATTCAGAAACCCGCCGCCGTTCACCGAAATGCCGGAACCGTTGGCGATCACCACCTCTGCGCGTTGTCCTGCCACTTCGAGCATGCCGTTGATCTGACTCGCCGCGCTGCTGTTGACCTGGTTCACGATGATGCGCGCAGCCTGGTTCGCCCCGAAGTTCGGGTTGCCGTTGATCTGCCCGGCCTGCTGGGTGCCCGTCATCACGGGTGAATTGTTCAGAATCGCGCCTGAACGTGAGACGTCAAATTGCGAATAGGTATTCAGTGATACGCCACCACTCCCAGAGGGCCGGTTCACGTTCACCTGTGGTAATCCGTTCGCCGTACTGATCACGTTCGGCCCGTTCGCGCCATTGGGGACGATCTGCGCGTCCGACAGAGCGGGAGCGAATCCGGCGAGTACCAGCACGGCAAAGGCCACGTGGCGCATCGCGAACTGCATGATGGAAACCGGAGTGCAAGGCGCGCGGGTTTCGCCGTCACCGGTCCGGCCATGGGAGACGGCTGTTTCTGCGACGGCAACGAGCATGCCCCGACAGCGGCTGAATACCAGCCGGAAAATGTTCTTATTCATTTTGCGTGACGCTTTTTTTGGCTATCTTCCGAAGATAGGCCAACCTGCTTTTCAGATCTGTCAGGCAATGTTAATGAATGCGCGATGACAACAGATTTTCGAAAATCGGATCGGTCTGATGGACGTTTTTTCGGAAGTATGTGGATTCGAATATCCGTCAACTGACTATCGGTTTTACTGCAACGCAGACGGAGAGGCGGCATCGGCCCGCCTTTGCCGTCACGGATCAACCCGTTAGTGCCTCGTCGCGAGAGCGCTCAAGGTCAAGTTGCTGCCCTTGCCGTTCGCAAAGATGGGAAGCGGCCAGTGCGAGGCGTTCATACTGCACCGCATCGACAGGCGGGCGGGCATGCCGGGCTATCTCCCGGATACCGGGACAGGATCGGGCAGATGGCCGCTCAGACCGCGCACTCATGGGAATACACGTGCAAGTTCTGCCCTGTAGGCGATTCCTGGCTACGATGTTCCAGAAATGTCAGCTATGCGATGCATGCAAATGCCCCGCACACGGGCAACGCTAATTGACCGACAACACAACAAGAAAAGGCCAAAGAAGCCAGACCAACGAAAGAAAACCGTCCCGCATCCAAGCAATTTCCGGCGCACAATGCCAATGGTGCATCCCGCCGCGCCGCACCAGGCGCACAATTTGCGTCCACCCCCGTCCACTCCCGCCGCACGAGGATCGCCGCCGATGACCCGCTACCGCGATTTCCACCGCCGCTCGATCGAACACCCCGAAGCCTTCTGGCGCGAAGAAGCCCAGCGCATTCACTGGCACACGCCATTCGGCACCGTGCTCGACCGCTCGAAGCCGCCATTCGCGCGCTGGTTCGTCGGCGGCCGCACAAACCTCTGTCATAACGCGGTCGACCGACATCTGGCCGAGCGCGCACAGCAAAACGCGCTGGTCTACGTATCGACCGAAACCGGCATCGAGCGGCAGTACACTTACGCCGAGCTGTACGCCGAAATCAACCGCATGGCCGCGGTCATGCGTTCGCTCGGCGTGAAGCGCGGCGACGTCGTGCTGATCTATCTGCCGATGATCCCCGAGGCACTGTTCGCGATGCTCGCCTGCGCGCGGCTGGGCGCGATCCACTCGGTCGTGTTCGGCGGCTTCGCGGCGCCGAACCTCGCCGCGCGGATCGACGACGCGAAGCCGGTGCTGATCGTGACCGCCGACGCCGGCGCGCGCGGCGGCAAAGTGGTCGACTACACGCCGCTCGTCGACGAAGCGCTGTCGCGCGCGAAGCACAAGACACCGCACGTGCTGCTGATCGACCGGCAGCTCGCGCCCGAGCGCCTGAACGCGCCCTACCTCGTCGCCTACGAGCCGCTGCGCGAACAGTTCTTCGACGCCCACGTGCCGTGCGAATGGCTCGAATCGAACGAGCCGTCGTACGTGCTTTACACGTCGGGCACGACCGGCAAGCCGAAGGGCGTGCAGCGCGATGTGGGCGGCTATGCGGTCGCGCTCGCGGCATCGATGGAATACATCTTCGAGGGCAAGGCCGGCGACACGATGTTCACCGCGTCCGACGTCGGCTGGGTGGTCGGCCACAGCTACATCGTGTACGCGCCGCTGATCGCGGGGCTGACCACGGTGATGTACGAAGGCACGCCGATTCGCCCGGACGGCGGCATCTGGTGGCGCCTCGTCGAACAGCACAAGATCAACCTGATGTTCACCGCGCCGACGGCGATTCGCGTGCTGAAGAAGCAGGACCCGGCGCTGATGAAGGCAGCCGATCTGTCGAGCCTGCGCACGCTGTTTCTCGCCGGCGAACCGCTCGACGAACCGACCGCCGAATGGATCTCGACCGCGCTGAACAAGCCGGTGATCGACAACTACTGGCAGACCGAAACCGGCTGGCCGATGCTCGCGATTCCGCGCGGCATCGAGGTACTGCCGACCAAGCTCGGCTCGCCGGGCGTACCGTCGGTCGGCTATAGCCTGACCGTGCGCGACGAGCTGACCGGCGAGCCGTGCGCGCCCGGCGAGAAAGGCGTGCTGACGCTCGACTATCCGCTGCCGCCGGGCTGCATGTCGACGGTGTGGGGCGACGACAAGCGCTTCGTCGGCACCTACTGGTCGAGCGTGCCGAACCAGCAGGTCTATTCGACGTTCGACTGGGGCGTGCAGGACGAGGACGGCTACGTGACGATCCTCGGCCGCACCGACGACGTGATCAACGTCGCGGGCCATCGGCTCGGCACGCGCGAGATCGAGGAGGCGCTGTCGAGCCATGCGGCCGTCGCGGAAGTCGCGGTGGTCGGCGTGACCGATCCGGTAAAGGGTCAGGCGGCGATGGCCTTCGTCGTGCTGCGCGGCGCGCAAAGCGAAGGCGACCCGAGCGAGCGCGCGCGGCTCGCCGCCGAGCTGACGATGACGGTCGACCGCCATCTCGGCTCGATTGCGCGGCCCGCGCGCGTGGTGATGGTATCGATGCTGCCGAAGACGCGCTCCGGCAAGCTATTGCGCCGCGCTATCGCGGCGCTCGCCGAGGGACGCGAGCCCGGAGATCTGCCGACGATCGAAGATCCGGCCGCGCTACAGCAGGTGCGCGACGCGCTCGGCGACGGCACGAAGAAATGAATCGGCGGGCGCTCAGCCCGCGGCGTGCCGCGTGCCCAAAAAGCGCGCGAGGATCGCGTTCGAATACGTGCCCGCGATGCCGGTCAGAAACGACATGAACGATCCGGGGGCGTGATCGTCGGCCGTATCGGAAATCGTGCGCACGACCGCGCACAGCACGCCGTACTCGTAGCAGACCTGCGCGATCGCCGCGCCCTCCATCTCGACCGCGAGCGCGTCGGGCAGCGCGTTGCGCAAAGCCGCGACGGCCGCCGCGCTCGCGACGAACTGATCGCCGCTGACGATCAAGCCGCGATGCACGCGCGGCTCGCGCGTGCCGAACCGGGCGGCGCAGGCCGCGCCTTCTTCGGCGACGAACTGCTCGCATGCGAGCGTGAGACGATCGGCGAGCGCCGCATCGGCGGCAAAGCGCGACATGCCGAGCAGCGGCACCTCGAAGCGCGGAAACAGCGGCGACGCGTCGAGATCGTGCTGCATCAGCGTGCTCGCGACGACGATATCGCCGACATGCACATCGACCCCGACCCCACCCGCGACACCGGTGAACACCACGGCTTCGACATCGAACGCGTGAATCAGCGCGCTGACCGTCGCGGCCGCCGCGACCTTGCCGACGCGCGCGAGCGTGACGACACACGGCTTGCCGTGCACGGTGCCGACGTGGTAGTCACGCTGGCCGTACTTGACCGTGCGCACGCCGGACTCGGCGCGCATCGCTTCGATCAGGTCGCCGAGTTCCTGCGGCAACGCGGCCAGAATGCCGAGCGGTCGGCGCGCACCATGGCTGAGGTTCAAGGGCGTGCTCATTCGACCGCCTGCAATTTTGCCACCGCCAGCGCCAGCCACTTTTCGCCGTGCCGCTTGAAGCGGACCTGCGCTTTCGCGTCGGCGCCGTTGCCTTCGAGCGCGGTGATCGTGCCTTCGCCGAACTTCGTGTGGAACACCTGCTGGCCGACGCGGAAGCCCGTTTCGGCCGCGCGTTGCTCGTTCGCGAAGGCCGGCGCCGGCGCAGAAGTCACCGCGGCCGCCGAACCGCCGCCGTAGCCCGGCCGCGCAAACCAGTCGCGCCCGTAGCCGGCGTTGTCCGAGCGACCGCCCCAGCGCGAGCCCGCCTCGACCTTCGGCGTGAGCCACTTCAGCGTTTCCTGCGGCAATTCGTCGAAGAAACGCGAGCGGATGTTGTAGCGGGTCTGACCGTGCAGCATCCGGCTCTGCGCGAACGACAGATACAGCCGCTCCTTCGCGCGCGTGATCGCGACATACATCAGGCGCCGCTCTTCTTCGAGGCCGTCCGCCTCCATCGCGCTGTTCTCGTGCGGGAACAGCCCTTCTTCGAGACCGGTGATGAACACCGCGGTGAATTCGAGCCCTTTTGCCGCGTGCACCGTCATCAGTTGCACCGCTTCCTGGCCGGCCTGCGCCTGGTTGTCGCCCGCTTCGAGCGACGCGTGCGACAGGAAGCCCGCGAGCGGCGTCATCGTGTCGGGGTTTTGCGCGGGATCGGCGATGCCCGGGGCGTCGAGAACCACCGTGTTCGGATCGTCGGTCGCGACCGCGAGTTCGGGCGCGGCGCTGGCGCCCGGGCGCAGCGGGATCGAACGCGCAGGCGTATCGAGCCCGTAGCCTTCCTCGCTGACGAACGCGGCGGCCGCGTTGACGAGTTCCTGCAAGTTCTCGAGCCGTTCCTGGCCTTCGCGCTCGTTCTGATAGAAGTCGGCGAGACCGCTCGCGCGGACCACGTACTCGACGGTCTCCGGCAGGCTCATCTGCTGCGTGTCGGCGCGCATCTTGCCGACCAGGTTCGCGAACGCGGCGAGACTCGAGCCCGCCTTGCCAGCGACGTACGGAATCGCCGCGGCCATCGAGCAGTTGTACAGACGCGCCGCGTCGGCGAGCTGTTCGATCGAACGCGCGCCGATGCCGCGGGTCGGGAAATTGACGACGCGGCCGAACGCGGTGTCGTCGTTCGGGTTGTCGATCAGGCGAAGGTACGCGAGCGCGTGCTTGACTTCCTGACGCTCGAAAAAGCGCAGGCCGCCGTACACGCGGTACGCGATGCCCGCATTGACGAGCGTGTGCTCGATCGTGCGCGACTGCGCGTTGCTGCGGTAGAGCACCGCGATCTCGCTGCGCGACAGGCCGTTGTTGATGAGCGCGCGGATCTCTTCGACGATCCAGCCGGCCTCCTGCGAATCGGTCGCCGATTCGTAGACGCGCACCGGTTCGCCGTGGCCTGCGTCGGTGCGCAGATTCTTGCCGAGCCGGCGCGAGTTGTTCGCGATCAGCTGGTTCGCCGCATCGAGAATATGGCCGTGCGAGCGATAGTTCTGCTCGAGCTTGATCAGATTGCGCACGTTGAACTCGTGCTCGAAGTCGCGCATGTTGCCGACGTTCGCGCCGCGGAACGCATAGATCGACTGGTCGTCGTCACCGACCGCGAAGATCGCGTTGTGCTGGCCCGCGAGCAGCTTGAGCCACGCGTATTGCAGCTTGTTGGTGTCCTGAAACTCGTCGACGAGGATGTGCCTGAAGCGCGCCTGGTAATGCGCGCGCAGCGGCGGATTATGCGCGAGCAGCTCGTAGCAGCGCAGCAGCAGCTCGGGGAAATCGACGACGCCTTCGCGCTGGCATTGCTGATCGTAGGCTTCGTAGAGCTCGACGAACTTGCGGTTGAAGTTGTCGGTGGCGTCGACGTCTTTGGGGCGCAGGCCCTGCTCTTTCGCGTTGTTGATGAAGTACTGGAGGTTTTTCGCCGGGTACTTTTCGTCGTCGATGTTGAGGCCCTTCATCAGGCGCTTGATCGCCGACAGCTGGTCCGCGGTATCGAGAATCTGGAACGTGGCGGGCAGCCCGGCGTCGCGGTGATGCGCGCGCAGCATCCGGTTGCACAGGCCGTGGAACGTGCCGATCCACATGCCGCGCGTGTCGATCGGCAAGAGCGCCGAGAGGCGCGCCATCATTTCGCGGGCGGCTTTGTTGGTGAAGGTCACCGCGAGGACGGTCGCGGGGGACGCGAGGCCTTGCTGGATCAGCCACGCGATGCGGGTGATCAGGACGCGGGTTTTGCCGCTGCCGGCGCCCGCCAGGATCAGGGCGGGCTCGTTCGGGAGCGTTACGGCGGCGTGTTGTTCGGGGTTCAGATTGGAGAGGAGGTCGGGCATTTTTTTCGCGGAGCGCAGTTCGGGGGACATTATATGCCCCGGTGGGGGCGGCGCTTTTTTGTCGTTGTTCTGGCTCTTTGGCCTTTCCTTGCTGGCTTGTCGGTCTAATAGACCAATAACAAAGCAAGGAAAGGCCAAAGAACCCAGAACAACGACAAACCAAGCCGCCGGCAAGGCAAAACCCCTCGTTAGCTATAATCAACCATTCTCCGCCTCCAAAATCCTGCTTTTAACCAGAAACATGAGCGACACCCCGAGCGACCCGACCTCGACGCTTGCAAAAAGCTTCGAACCCCACACCATCGAAGCCCACTGGGGCCCTGAATGGGAAAAGCGCGCCTACGCCGCGCCCTCCTTCGACCCGAACCGCAAGGATTTCTCGATCCAGCTGCCGCCGCCGAACGTCACGGGCACGCTGCACATGGGCCACGCGTTCAACCAGACCATCATGGACGGTCTCACCCGCTATCACCGCATGCTCGGCGAAAACACGCTGTGGGTGCCGGGTACCGACCACGCGGGCATCGCCACGCAGATCGTCGTCGAACGTCAGCTCGACGCGCAGGGCGTGTCGCGCCACGACCTCGGCCGCGAAAAATTCGTCGAACGCGTGTGGGAGTGGAAGCAGCAGTCCGGCTCGACCATCACGAATCAGGTGCGCCGGCTCGGCGCGTCGATCGACTGGTCGCGCGAATACTTCACGATGGACGACAAGATGTCGGCCGCCGTGCGCGACGTGTTCGTGCGTCTGTATGAACAGGGTCTGATCTATCGCGGCAAGCGCCTCGTGAACTGGGACCCGGTGCTGCTCACCGCCGTGTCCGACCTCGAAGTGGTCAGCGAAGAAGAGAACGGCCACCTGTGGCACATCCACTATCCGTTGACCGACGGCTCGGGCCATCTGACCGTCGCCACCACCCGCCCGGAAACCATGCTCGGCGACACCGCCGTGATGGTGCACCCGGAAGACGAGCGCTACGCGCACCTGATCGGCAAGACCGTCACGCTGCCGCTGTCGAACCGCGAAGTGCCGATCATCGCCGACGATTACGTCGACCGCGAATTCGGCACCGGCGTCGTCAAGGTCACGCCCGCGCACGATTTCAACGACTATCAGGTCGGCCTACGCCACAAGCTGCCGCAGATCGAAATCCTCACGCTCGACGCGAGAATCAACGACAACGCGCCCGAAAAATACCGCGGCCTCGACCGTTTCGAAGCCCGCAAGCTGGTGGTCACCGATCTCGAAGCGCTCGGCGCGCTCGAATCGGTCAAGCCGCACAAGCTGATGGTGCCGCGCGGCGACCGCACCGGCGTCGTGATCGAGCCGATGCTGACCGACCAGTGGTTCGTCGCGATGAGCAAGCCGGCGCCCGAAGGCACGTTCAATCCGGGCAAGTCGATCGCCGAGACCGCGCTCGACGTCGTGCGCAACGGCCAGATCAAATTCGTGCCGGAGAACTGGACCACCACGTACTACCAGTGGCTCGAAAACATCCAGGACTGGTGCATTTCGCGTCAGTTGTGGTGGGGTCATCAGATTCCGGCGTGGTACGGCGAGAACGGCGAAGTGTTCGTCGCCAAGACTGAAGAGGACGCGCGCGCGAAGGCCGTCGCGGCCGGCTACACGGGCGCGCTGAAGCGCGACGAAGACGTGCTCGACACGTGGTTCTCGTCGGCTCTGGTGCCGTTCTCGTCGCTCGGCTGGCCGAACGAAACGGAAGAACTGAAGCACTTCATGCCGTCGTCGGTGCTCGTCACCGGCTTCGACATCATCTTCTTCTGGGTCGCGCGCATGGTCATGATGACCACGCACTTCACCGGCAAAGTGCCGTTCGACACGGTCTACGTGCACGGCCTCGTGCGCGACGCCGAAGGCCAGAAGATGTCCAAGAGCAAGGGCAACACGCTCGACCCGATCGATATCGTCGATGGCATCGACCTCGACGCGCTCGTCGCGAAACGCACCACCGGCCTGATGAACCCGAAGCAGGCCGCGTCGATCGAGAAGAAGACCCGCAAGGAGTTTCCGGACGGTATTCCGGCGTTCGGCACCGACGCGCTGCGCTTCACGATGGCGTCGATGGCCACGCTCGGCCGCAACGTCAATTTCGACCTCGCCCGCTGTGAAGGCTATCGCAACTTCTGCAACAAGCTGTGGAACGCCACGCGCTTCGTGCTGATGAACTGCGAAGGCCATGACTGCGGTTTCGGCCAACCGGCGCAATGTGGCGAATGCGGGCCAGAAGGCCATCTGCATTTCTCGCAGGCCGACCGCTGGATCGTGTCGCAGCTGCAGCGCGTGGAAGCGGAAGTCGCCAAGGGCTTTTCGGACTATCGTTTTGATAATGTGGCCAACGCCATATACAGGTTCGTCTGGGACGAATATTGTGACTGGTACGTCGAGCTCGCCAAGGTGCAGATCCAGACCGGGCAGCCGAACCAGCAGCGAGCCACGCGTCGCACGCTTTTGCGTGTGCTCGAAACGGTGCTGCGCCTCGCGCATCCGGTGATCCCGTTCATCACCGAAGCGCTGTGGCAGAAAGTGGCGCCGCTCGCGGGACGCTACCCGGAAGGCAAGGCCGAGGGCGAGGCGTCCATCATGGTGCAGCAGTACCCCATCGCGGAGCCGTCGAAGCTCGACGAAGACGCCGAGCAGTGGGCGAACGACCTCAAAGCGGTGATCGATGCATGCCGCAATCTGCGCGGCGAAATGAACTTGTCGCCGGCGGTGAAGGTGCCGTTGCTCGCCACCGGCAACG
This sequence comes from Paraburkholderia sp. JPY465, assembly GCF_050436725.1. Taxonomy (NCBI): domain Bacteria; kingdom Pseudomonadati; phylum Pseudomonadota; class Betaproteobacteria; order Burkholderiales; family Burkholderiaceae; genus Paraburkholderia; species Paraburkholderia sp. JPY465. Next base: position 759,529 of record NZ_JBNDMT010000003.1, on the reverse strand, counting down.
CGGAGCGTCTTCGTACGTTCGCGCCTTATGCTCAGGCGCTTGCGCGTCTGTCCGAGGTGCAGATCATTGCCGACGAGGCGGCGCTCGATGCCCAGGCGGATGGCGCGCCGATTGCTATCGTAGGAACGGACAAGCTCGTTTTGAAGGTCGAAATCGATGCGGCGGTCGAACGCGAACGCCTGTCGAAAGAGATCACCCGGTTGAGCGCCGAAATCGTGAAATGCAACGGTAAGCTGCAGAATCAGGCCTTCGTCGCGAAGGCGCCGGCCGCGGTCGTGGAACAGGAGCAGAAGCGGCTGGCCGATTTCGAAGCCACCGTCGGCAAGCTGAAGGCCCAACTGGCTCGCTTGCCGGCCTGATCGACGCGCCCGCCGTCCTCAACGGCGGGCATGGATTTAACCAGAGGACTCAGGGTATTCACATGCTAAAAGTTACGAAGGCGGTTTTTCCGGTAGCAGGTCTTGGCACCCGCTTCCTCCCCGCCACGAAGGCTAGCCCGAAGGAGATGTTGCCGATCGTCGACAAGCCGCTGATTCAGTACGCGGTCGAGGAGGCCATGGCGGCCGGCATCACCGAAATGATCTTCGTCACGGGCCGCAGCAAGCGCGCGATCGAAGACCATTTCGACAAGTCCTATGAGATCGAGGCCGAACTCGAAGCACGCGGCAAGGACAAGCTGCTCGAACTCGTGCGTAGCATCAAGCCGAGCCACGTCGACTGCTTCTACGTGCGCCAGGCCGAAGCACTAGGCCTCGGCCACGCGGTGCTGTGCGCCGAGAAGCTGGTCGGCGACAACCCGTTTGCCGTGATTCTCGCGGACGACCTGTTGTACGGCACGCCGCCCGTGATGACGCAGATGATCGAGGTGTTCGATCACTATCACAGCTCGGTGATCGGCGTCGAAGAGATCCCCCCGGAAGACACGAAGTCGTACGGCATCGTCGATGGCAAGGAATGGGAAGATTCGATCATCAAGATGTCGGGCATCATCGAAAAGCCGGAGCCGAGCGTGGCGCCGTCGAACCTCGGCGTGGTCGGCCGATATGTGCTGAAGCCGCGCATCTTCGATCACCTGCGCTCGATCAAACCGGGCGCGGGCGGCGAATTGCAACTGACGGACGCGATCCAGTCGCTGCTCGCCGATGAACAGGTGCTCGCGTACAAGTATCACGGCACGCGTTTCGACTGCGGCAGCAAGCTCGGCTACCTGAAGGCGACCGTCGAGTTCGCGCTGCGTCACCCGGAAGTGGCGTCCGATTTCGAAGAATATCTGCGTACCCGCTCGCCGGTCCTCGAAGGCTGACGCCAAGGTCAGGACGAAACGAAGAAGGCGCTGTACCCCGAATAATGGGGACAGCGCCTTCTTTTTTACATCGGACGGACAGATTTACCGAATGCTGCTCAACGGCGCCGCATCAGAAACGTAAACACCTTGTCATGCGCCGAGCTTTCGACGATCTCGTTGCCGGTCTGCTTCGCGAACGCGGCGAAATCGCGCTGCGAGCCGGGATCGGTGGCGAGCACCTTGAGAATCTGGCCGCTTTCCATGTCGGCGAGCGCTTTTTTGGCGCGCAGGATGGGCAGCGGGCACATGAGCCCGCGCGCATCGACTTCCTTGTGAATCTGAATTTGCATCGACGATGACCTTCGGGACGAGGCGTCGCTAACGACGCCGGACAGAGGGTCAAATTTTACAGCAGGCGGCGCGGCGGCGCCGGACAGCGCACCGCTACAGCGTCACCGCCCTGCCGCTTTGCAGCGACTCGCGCAGCGCGACGCCGATACGCGTCGCTTCGAGCGCATCGGCGAGCGTCGCGCCGCTCTGTTCCGCATCGCCCTTCCCCGGCCCTTTTTGCACCGATGCGACGAATGCGCGTGCCTCGTGCAGAAACGCGTCCTCGAAGCGGTCGAAAAAATTCGGCGTGCACTCGTTGCGAATACCGGTCGAGTCGTAGATCTCGACGCGGTTCGCGCGCGGATTGCGGCCGATCGTCAGCGCGCCTGCCGTACCGATGACTTCGCTATGCGTATCGTTGCCGTGCGCCTGCGTGCGCGACGCGTAGAACATCGCGAGCTTGCCGCCCTCGAATTCGCAGATCGCCACGCCGTTGTCGACGTCGCCGAATTCGCGCAGACCCTCGTGCAGCGCGATCGTGCCCGCCGCGAACACGCGTGTCGCGCGCGGCTTGCCGAGCAGCCAGCGGGCGACGTCGATGTCGTGCACCGTGCAGTCGAGAAAGATGCCGCCCGAGCTCGCCGCGAAGCGCACGAAGAAGCCGTCGTTGTCGTTTTTATCGGTGGTCTGCGAGCGCACGAGGAACGGCCGGCCGATCTGGCCGGCGGCGATTTTGTCGAACGCGTCACGGTAGCTCGGATCGAAGCGGCGCATGAAGCCGATCGTCGCTTGCAGATGCGGATAGCGCGCCGCTTCGGCCAGCACGCGCTCGCATTCGGCGACATCGAGCGACAGCGGTTTTTCGCAGAACACGTGCTTGCCGGCGCGTAACGCGTCGACGATCTGCTGCGCATGCAGCGACGACGGCGTGACGAGCCATACCGCATCGAGCTGCGGATCGGCGAGCAAGTCCGCGTAATCGGCGTAAAGACGCGGCTCGGGTAGCGCATCGCGCGCCCACGCGAGTTCCTCTTCGAGCGGACTGCACGCGGCCGCGAGCGTCGCGCCCGGCACGCGATACGCGAGATTCTCCGCATGCCGCTTGCCAAGCCGCCCAAGGCCGACCACGCCGATCCGCAAGCGCTCCGTGGCGGGCTTCATCACGCGGCCTCGCCGAGTTTGACCGCACGCCCCTCGCGCCATGAACGCGTCGCGGCTTCCGCGAGTTCGAGCGCTTTCAGGCCATCGGCGACGGTCGTGCGCACCGGTTTGCCGTGCGTGACCGCGTCGAAGAAATGCGCGATTTCTAGCGCGTAGGCCGCGCGGTAGCGTTCGAGAAAGAACGCCTCGGGCACGTCGGTCGATACTTTCGTCTTCGCGTACGCAGTGACTTCGGTCGGCCGGATGTTGCCCGCTTGCAGCATGCCGGTGCTGCCGAGCACTTCGAAGCGCTGGTCGTAACCGTACGCGGCGCGCCGCGTGGTGTTGATCTGGCACAGGCGGCCGCGCCTCGTGCGGATCGTCACCGCGGTCGAATCGACGTCGCCCGCGTCGGCGATCGCGGGGTCGGTGAGGCAACTGCCGGTGGCGTGCAGCGTGTCGGCTTCGTCGTCGAGAATCCACCGGCAGATGTCGAAGTCGTGAATCAGCATGTCCTTGAAGATGCCGCCGGAGCGCCGGATGTAGTCGACCGGCGGCGCGCCAGGGTCGCGGCTCGTGATGACCAGCATCTCGGGCGTGCCGATCTCGCCAGCGTCCAGACGCGCTTTCAATGCGGCAAACGTCGGATCGAAGCGCCGCTGAAACCCGATCATGCACACGACACCCGCGCGCTCCACGGCGTGCGCGCACATCCGCGCGCGCTCCAGCGTCAGATCGACCGGCTTCTCGCAGAACACGTGCTTGTTCTGCGCGGCCGATTGGACGATCAGGTCCGCATGCGTGTCGGTGCTCGAACAGATCACGGTCGCGCCGATCGACGCGTCGCCGATCGCGCCGTCGATATCCGCGACCTGCGCGCCATGCTGCGCGGCGAGCGCGGCGGCCGCGTCGCGATTCACGTCGACCACGTATTTGAGCCGCACGCCGGGCTGCCGCGCGAGATTCGCCGCATGGATCTTGCCGATGCGTCCCGCGCCGAATACCGCGACGTCGATCGTGCTTACCGCGTCAGTCATCGTAGCCTCCAGTGTCGTTGGATTCTTCAACGTTCAGTTCGAGCTTGTACGCGAGCGCGATGAACAGCGCCTGGCACAGGCAGATCGTGCTGGTCAGCGAGCGGAACGCGAACGCGCTGCCCTCTTTCACGTAGAGTTGCGTGCTCGCGTAGCGCGCGAGCGGCGATAGCTGGCTATCCGTGATGACGAGCGTCTTCGCCTGATGATGATGCGCGACGCGCAGACAGTACTGCGTCTCCTTGCCGTACGGCGCGAAGCTGATCGCAATCACCACGTCGCCCTTCCTGACGCTGCGGATCTGCTCGCGATACATGCCGCCGAAGCCGGACACCAGATGCACGCGCTTGTGCGTGTGCTGCAACGCATAGACGATGTAGCTCGCGACCGGAAACGAGCGCCGAACGCCGATCACGTAGATGTTGTCGGCCTGCTGCAGCATCTTCACGGCGGCGTCGAACTGCTTGTCGTCGAGGCCCGCTTCGAGTTCTTCGAGGCCGCCGCGCGACGCGGCGATAAACTCGCGCGCGACCGCGCCACCCGACAGCGTGCCGGGCTTCTCGTCGATCAGCTTGCGGATGCGCTGCTGATAGCTCGACGACGACACGCCCTGCCCCGTATACGCCTGACGAAACACCGCCTGCAAATCGGAAAACCCGGAAAAGCCGAACCGCTGCGCAAAGCGCACGACCGCCGACGGGTGCACACCGCAGCTCGCGGCGATATCGCTGGTGCGATCCATCATCACGCTCGAGCGATGCTGCTCGATATATGAAGCCACGCTCTTCAACTGCCGAGGCAGCGACTCGTAGGTATCCGCGATGCGCTGCATCAATTCGTCGACGCTCGGCAACGCCTCTTCGGTGATCTGTTCCGCCATGACTGCCTCTCGGGGTTTCCTGCAATGCGACAGACGCGCCCGCGGCCCGCCGCAACGCGCATCCGACGTTGCCGAGTATAGGCGGGCGCCCCATCAAATGGAACGTATTTTCCATTTTTATTTGTCATGAAATTTTCTTTGCAAGGCCTCGGAAGATGACCTACTCTTGGTCGTGAGCGATGGCGCTTCGGCCTCGTTGTGTGGGTCATCGGAATGGCAAGCCACCCGCCAGGCGCTCCCTCAATAACGAACGACAGACCGAGAAAGGTGGAGACAATGAGACTTTGCAGAGGCAAGGCAACGCTCAGGATTCTGGTGACGGCGTTGACGTTGGCGACGGGATTCGGCGCGGCCTCGGCCGCCCGCGCGGCGGACGCCCACTTCGTGCTGATCAGCCACGCGCCGGATTCGGACTCGTGGTGGAACACGATCAAGAACGCGATCAAGCAGGCGGACGAGGACTTCAACGTTCAGACCGACTACCGCAACCCGCCGAACGGCGACATCGCCGACATGGCGCGTCTCGTCGAACAGGCGGCCGCACGCAACTATGACGGCGTGATCGTATCGATCGCCGACTTCGACGTGCTGAAGAGCTCGATCGGGAAGGTCACCGAGAAACATATTCCGCTCGTCACGATCAACTCCGGCACCGAAGAGCAAAGCGCGAAGCTCGGCGCGATCATGCACGTCGGCCAGCCCGAGTTCGCGGCCGGCAAAGCCGCCGGCGAAAAGGCCAAGGCCGCCGGCATCAAGTCGTTCCTGTGCGTGAACCACTACGCGACGAACCCGGCTTCGTTCGAACGCTGCCGCGGTTTCGCCGAAGCGATCGGCGCCAACTTCAAAACCTCGACGCTCGACGTGGGCCAGGACCCGACCGGCGTGCAGTCGAAAGTCAGCGCGTTCCTGCGCAATCATCCGGATACCCAGGCGGTGCTGACGCTCGGTCCGCTATCGGCCGACCCGACCTTGAAGGCGCTGCAGCAGATGGGCCTCGCCGGCAAGATCTGGTTCGCGACCTTCGACTTCGATAGCGACATCGCGAAGGGCATCCAGGACGGCACGATCCAGTTCGCGATCGACCAGCAACCGTACTTGCAGGGCTATATCCCGGTCGCCGTGCTGGCGATCGCGAAGAAGAACAACACCACCGATCCCGTGAAGATCCGCGAGGTCCTGCAGGCGAATCCGAAGTTCAAGGAGCGCCTCGCGACCTATGGGCTCGCACCGTCGTATGGGCCGCGCAATATCGGCTCGGGTCCAGGCTTCATCACCAAGGAAAATGTCGACAAGGTGCTGAAGTACGCGGGTCAGTACCGCTAAGCGCACGGCATCGCATCGCGTCGCGCGATCAGGCCGCCGCGCCAGCGGCAAGGTTCAAAAGGCAGTGACCGGTGGGACGCATTGCGTCTTGCCGGCACTCGCCCGCTCAGCGGACATGCCGCCAAGCGGATATACCGCCCAGCGGACATGCCGCCCGGCGGATTCACAAACGCCCAACGCATTGCGCCGACTCGCCGGTCGCGGGCGTATCAAGGAGAGCTTCAATGGGTGTCGCCGACCTGTTTCATCCCCATCACCGCAAGCAACCGCCGTCCGATCCGCAGGACCCTGCGCAGTCTGGCGCGACGACCGCCTCGCAATCCGCTGCCGTCGACGAACGCGTGCGCGAGGAATCCTGGTTCCGCCATCTGCTCGGCCGACCGGAATTCGCGGCGCTCGCCGGCACCGTGATGGTGTTCATCGTGTTCGGCCTGGCCGCCGGCAACTCGGGGATGTTCAACCTCGACGGCGTGATGAACTGGTCGCAGGTCGCCGCCTATCTTGGTCTGATCTCGGTCGGCGCATGCCTGCTGATGATCGCCGGCGAGTTCGATCTGTCGATCGGCTCGATGATCGGCTTTGCCGGCATGATGGTCGCGTTGCCGACCATGTACTTCCACTGGCCGATCTGGCTTGCGATCGTGTTCGCGTTCGTCGGCTCGATGCTGCTCGGCGCGCTCAACGGCTATCTGGTGATACGCACGCGTCTGCCGTCGTTCATCGTCACGCTTGCGTTCCTGTTCATTCTGCGCGGTCTGACGCTCGCGCTATCGGTGATGTTCGCCGATCGCACGATCATCTCCGGCGTCGGCGACGTCGCACGTCAGGACTGGTTCGCGCACACGTTCTTCCAGGGCGTCGCGTTCCGAGGTCTGTTCGTATGGCTTGGCCACCTCGGTCTCGTGAAGATGCTCGACAACGGCGCGCCGCTGGTGCCGGGCATTCCCAAGGTGCTGCTGTGGTGGTTCGTGCTCGCGGTGGTCTGCGCGTTCACGCTCGCGAAGACGCGCTTCGGCAACTGGATTTTCGCGGTCGGCGGCGATGCCAACGCGGCCAAGAATGTCGGCGTGCCAGTGCGTCGCGTGAAGATCTCGCTGTTCGTGCTGACCGCGTTCTGCTCGGCCCTGTATGCGGTGCTACAGGTGTGCGATATCGGCTCGGCCGCGGCCGACCGTGGTTTGCAGGCGGAGTTCGAGGCGATCATCGCCGCGGTGATCGGCGGCACGCTGCTGACGGGCGGCTACGGCTCGGTGGTCGGCGCCTGCTTCGGCGCGCTGATCTTCGGCGTCGTGCAGATCGGCATCACGTACACCAACGTCGATTCCGACTGGTTCCGCGTGTTTCTCGGCGTGATGCTGCTGTTCGCCGTGCTGTTCAACCACTACGTACGCGGCCGCGTCGCGGCATCGCGCTAGACGGAGGTTCACGATGAGCACCCCCGAACCGAACCCGGACGACATCATCCTGTCGCTCGAAAACGTCAGCCGCTATTTCGGCAACATCATCGCGCTGAACGACATCACGCTGCGGCTCAAACGCGGTGAAGTGCATTGTCTGCTCGGCGACAACGGCGCGGGCAAATCGACGCTGATCAAGACGCTCGCGGGCGTGTATCAGCCGAGCAAGGGCACCTACCGGGTGGACGGCAAGCCGGTGCATTTCACGTCACCGAAAGACGCGCTCGATCTCGGCATCGCAACCGTCTATCAGGATCTCGCGCTGGTGCCGCTGCTCTCGGTCGCGCGCAATTTCTTCATGGGCCGCGAACCGCAGAGAAAGCTGTTCGGGTTTCTCAACGTGATGGACCTCGAAACCTGCGCAATCACCGCGCGCGACAAGCTCGCCGAAATGGGCATCAATGTGCGCGACCCGCATCAGCCGATCGGCACGATGTCGGGCGGCGAGCGCCAATGCCTGGCCATCGCGCGTGCGATTCACTTCGGCGCGCGCGTGCTGATTCTCGACGAACCGACCGCCGCACTCGGCGTCAAGCAGAGCTTCAACGTGCTGAAGCTGATCCATAAGGCGCGCGCCAAAGGCATCTCGGTGATCTTCATCACGCACAACGTGCACCACGCGTATCCGATCGGCGATTCGTTCACGCTGCTCAATCGTGGACGCTCGCTCGGCACCTTCACCAAACAGACGATCAGCAAGGATGAAGTGCTCGACATGATGGCCGGCGGCGCCGAGATGCAGAAGATGATCGGCGAACTCGAAGGCGCGACGATCTGACTGATTCGTGCGGTCCGTCCGGCGCCGACGCGTTTCGCCCGGCCAGCCATCGCGCACTCACCGCGCACTGTTATTCAGGACTATTCATGGCTCACTCCAGCACCTCCAGCGGTAACGCAGCAAGCAGCCGGTTCGCGCCGGGGCGCGCCCGCGACATCGTGTGCCTCGGCCGGCTGGCCGTCGATCTGTACGCGCAACAGGTCGGCGCGCGGCTCGAAGACGTGTCGAGCTTCGCGAAGTATCTCGGCGGCTCGTCGGCGAACATCGCGTTCGGCTGCGCGCGGCTCGGGCTTGACGCAGCCATGCTCGCGCGCGTCGGCAACGATCACATGGGACGCTTCCTGACCGAGACGCTCGCGAAGGAAGGCTGCGACGTGAGCCACGTGCGCATCGATCACGAACGGCTGACCGCGCTCGTGCTGCTCGGCCTGAAGGACCGCGACACGTTCCCGCTGATCTTCTACCGCGAGAACTGCGCGGACATGGCGGTCGACGAGGCCGATTTCGACGAGGCGTTCATCGCGTCGTCGAAAGCGCTGCTGATCACCGGCACGCATTTTTCCACCGAGCAGGTCAATCGCACGAGCCGCCGCGCGCTCGAATACGCGCGCCGCAACGACGTGCGCACCGTGCTCGACATCGACTACCGCCCGGTGCTGTGGGGACTGACGGGCAAGGCCGACGGCGAGACGCGTTTCGTCGCGAGCGAGGGTGTCAGCACGCATTTGCAGCGGATACTGCCGCTGTTCGATCTGGTGATCGGCACCGAGGAAGAGTTTCGCATCGCCGGCGGCAAGACCGACCTGCGCGATGCGCTCGCGATGGTGCGCGCCGTGACGCCGGCCACGCTGGTGCTGAAGCGCGGGCCGCTCGGCTGTCAGATCATTGACGGCGAGGTGCCTGCATCGCTCGACGCTGCGCCGATTCATGGCGGCGTCGAAGTCGAAGTGCTGAACGTGCTCGGCGCGGGCGACGCATTCGCTTCCGGCTTCCTCTCAGGCTGGCTGCGCGATCAGCCGCTCGAGGCCTGCGCGCGCGCCGCGAATGCGAGCGGCGCGCTGGTCGTATCACGCCACGGCTGCGCACCGGCGATGCCGACCCCGGCCGAACTCGACTACTTCCTGCGCGAAGCGCAGGCCGATCCGCAGCGCATGCGCCGGCCCGATCGCGATGCGAAGCTCGCAAGACTGCATCGCGTGTCGCCGGCGCGTAAAGCGTGGCACGAAGTACTCGGCTTCGCGTTCGATCATCGCAACCCGTTCTTCGAACTCGCGCAGCAGACCGGCGCGGACGAAGCGCGCATTGCCTCGTTGAAGGGCTTGTTCGTCGAAGCGGTAGCCCAGACCGAGCGCGCATTGAACCTGCAGGGACGCATCGGCGTATTGATCGACGACCGCTATGGTCAGGACGCGCTGAATGCCGCGACCGGCCGCGGCTGGTGGATCGGCCGTCCGGTCGAGCTGCCCCACTCCGTGCCGCTCGTGTTCGATCATGGCCGCTCGATCGGCACCACGCTGATCGCGTGGCCGCAGGAGCACGTCGCCAAATGCCTCGTGCAGTTTCACCCCGATGAGCCGATCGAGCAGCGGCTCGAACAGGAGGCGCAACTGCGCGCGCTGTATGACGCGACCCAGGCCAGTGGCCACGAACTGCTGCTCGAAGTGATTCCGCCGAAGCATGCGTCGCTGCCGCAGGGGCCGGACATCGTGTATCGCGCGTTGAAGCGCCTGTACAACCTCGGCATCTACCCCGAGTGGTGGAAGCTCGAACCGATGGACGCCGCGCAATGGCAGGCCATCGACGCGCTGATCGCCGAGCGCGATCCGTATTGCCGCGGCGTCGTGCTGCTCGGCTTGTCGGCGGCGGTCGAGCAGTTGAGCGAAGGCTTTCGTGCGGCCGCGCAAGCGGCGACGTGCCGCGGCTTCACGGTCGGCCGCACGATCTTTCACGAACCGAGCCATGCGTGGCTCGCCGGTGAAATCGGCGATGACGAACTGATCGCGCGCGTGCGCCACACGTTCGAAACGCTGATCGCCGCGTGGCGCAATGCGCGCGGCGAACCGACGGCGCATGGCACACCTCATCACGCTCATCAGGAGCAAGCCGCATGAACGAGGGCATCATGCATGACGACACTCCATCCACCAGCGGCGCGCCGCAAGCGCCCGCCCGCACCGGCGGCACGATTCGCCTGACGATGGCACAGGCGCTGGTGCGCTACCTCGCCGCGCAACGCGTCGCCAGCGAAGACGGCGCCAGCGTCGAACCACTGTTCGGCGGCGTGTTCGCGATCTTCGGCCACGGCAACGTCGCGGGCATCGGCGAGGCGCTGTATCAGCATCGCGACGCGCTGCCCACTTTCCGGGCGCATAACGAGCAGGCGATGGCACACAGTGCGATCGCCTACGCGAAGGCTCACTTTCGCCGCCGCATGATGGCGGTGACGACGTCGATCGGCCCCGGTGCGACGAATCTGCTGACCGCGGCCGCGCTCGCGCACGTGAACCGTCTGCCGGTGCTGCTGCTGCCCGGCGACATCTTCGTGTCGCGCGCGCCCGATCCGGTGTTGCAGCAGCTCGAGGATTTCAACGACGGCGGCGTATCCGCGAACGACGCGTTCAAGCCGCTGTCGCGTTACTTCGACCGCATCGTGCATCCGGCGCAATTGCTGAGCGCGCTGCCGCGCGCGATCCGCGTGCTGACCGATGCGGCGTTGTGTGGCCCCGTCACGCTCGCGTTGCCGCAGGACGTGCAGGCGCAGGCATGGGACTTTCCGGAGGACTTTTTCACGCCGCGCGTCGTGCGCATTCATGCGCCCGCCCCGCGTAGCGACGATCTCGACGCCGCGTGCGCGCGCTTGCGGCACGCGAAGCGGCCGCTGATCGTCGCGGGCGGCGGCGTGCTGTACAGCCGCGCGGCCGATGCGCTGCACCGCTTCGCGAGCGCGCATGGCGTGCCGGTCGCGGAAACCCAGGCGGGCAAAAGCTCGCTCGCGTGGAACGATCCGCTGAATGCGGGCGCGCTCGGCGTGACCGGCTCGCCGGCCGCCAATGCACTCGCGCATGACGCCGACTGCGTGCTCGCGCTCGGCACGCGGCTGCAGGACTTCACGACCGGCTCGAACACGCTGTTCACGCAAGCCGACGTGATCGCGATCAACGCGAATGGCTTCGACGCGCTCAAGCATCGCGGCTTCGTCGTCGAAGCCGATGTGAAGCTCGCGCTCGATGCGCTCGCCGGGCCGCTGCAAGGCTGGCACGCCGAGCGCGCGTGGACCGCGCGCGCGCACAAGCTCGCGGCCAGTTGGCGCGACACCGTGCAAACGCTCACGCATGCGCCGCAACGCGACGCGGTGCTGCCCTACGAGGGCGATGTGATCGGCGCGGTGCAGCGTTCGAGCCCGCGCTCGCCGACCGACGACATCGTCGTCTGCGCGGCCGGCACGCTGCCCGCCGATCTGCACAAGCTGTGGCGCGCGGGCCGGCCCGGCGCGTATCACGTCGAATATGGCTACTCGTGCATGGGCTACGAGATCGCGGGCGGCCTCGGCGTGAAGCTCGCGCGGCCCGAGCGCGAGGTGATCGTGATTCTCGGCGACGGCAGCTATCTGATGATGAACAGCGAGATCGTGAGCTCGGTGATGCTCGGTGCGAAGCTGATCGTCGTCGTGCTCGACAATCGCGGCTTCGGCTGCATCAACCGGCTGCAACAGGCTTGCGGCGGCGCACCGTTCAACAATCTGCTCGACGATTGCGCGCAAGGACCGGAAGGCGTGCCGCGCATCGACTTCGCCGCGCATGCGCGCGCGCTCGGCGCGCAAGCCGAACATGCGCGTAATCTCGCCGAACTCGAAGTGGCACTGCAACGCGCACGCGCGGCCAACGGCACGTACGTGATCAGCATCGACACCGACCCGGCTCGCACCACCGAAGACGGGGGCTGGTGGTGGGAAGTCGCGGTGCCCGAAGTATCGACGCGCACCGAGGTACGCGACGCCCGCGCGAAGTACGACGCGCAGCTCGCCGCGCGCGCGGCGCCCTCCGCACCGCCCTCGCCGCCACAGGGCGCCGATCACGACTGAGAACCATGAGGACTTCTGCATGACTGCTTTCGACGTACGCATCGGCATCAATCCGCTGTCGTGGATGAACGACGACCTGCCGTCGCTCGGCGGCGAGACGCCGCTCGAAGTCGCGCTGACCGAGGGCCGCCAGATCGGCTACCAGGGCTTCGAGCTCGGCAACAAGTTTCCCCGCGAGCCGCAAGCGCTGAAAACGCTGCTCGCGCAATACGACCTCGCGCTCGTGTCCGGCTGGTACTCGGGACAACTGGCCAAACGCAGCGTCGCGGAAGAAATCGACGCGGTCGGCTCGCATCTGGAATTGCTCGCGCAGAACGGCGCGACAGTGATGGTGTATGGCGAGGTCGCCGATTCGATCCAGGGCGCGCCGCGCCCGCTGTATCAACGGCCGCGCTTTTTCAGCGACGCGCAATGGGCCGGCTACGCGGCACGCGTCGATGAATTCGCGCGCTATACGCTGAGCCGTGGCGTTCGGCTCGCCTATCATCATCACATGGGCGCGTATGTCGAAACGCCAGCCGACGTCGATCAGTTGATGGCGCGCACCAGCGATGCGGTAGGCCTGCTGTTCGACGCCGGGCACATCACGTTCGCGGGCGGTGATCCGGTGGCCGTGCTCGACAAGCACATTGCGCGCGTTTGTCACGTGCACTGCAAGGACGTGCGCCCCGCCGTGATGAAGCTCGCGCGCAATCGCAACTGGAGTTTTCTCGATGCGGTGATCGCCGGCGCGTTCACGGTGCCCGGCGACGGCGCGGTCAATTTTCCGGCGCTGATCGACCGGCTGAAGCGGCATGGTTATTGCGGCTGGCTCGTGGTCGAGGCGGAGCAGGACCCCGTGGTCGCACCGTCGTTCGATTATGCGCAGAAGGGGTACGGTACTTTGCGGGCGCTCGTCGATGCGCCGCTCGGCAAGGAGGCAGCATGAGCTTATTGGTAAAGGCAGAGCGCGAAGGCCAGACGATCGCGCGCGTCACGCCGCAGTCGGCCTGCTGGCGCTATGTAGGATTCGCCGCGTACCGGGTCGGCGCGAACGAACTCGTGTATGTATTCGAACCGGCGCGCGAATCGTGCATCGTGGTGCTGAGCGGCGCGGTCGATGTCGAAACGCCGGATACGACTTGGAGTTCGCTCGGTTCGCGCGACAGCGTGTTCGAAGACGCGGCACCGTATGCGGTGTATCTGCCGCCGAACGTGCGCGCGACGGTGCGCGCGAACCGCGACGCGGAGATCGGTGTCGCGAGTGCGCCGGCCAAGGGCGAGTATCCGGCGCGGCTGATCGAGCCCGCGTCGATGAAGCGCTCGACGCGCGGCAAGTCGCTGAATACGCGCTACGTGTGCGACATTCTTCCGCAGACCGAGCCGGCGGAGTCGTTGCTGGTGGTCGAAGTGAGAACGCCGGGCGGTCACGCGTCGAGCTATCCGCCCCACAAGCACGACACCGACAACATTCCGCACGAAAGCTCGCTCGAAGAAACCTATTACCACCGGCTCGATCCGCCGCAAGGCTTCGCGTTTCAGCGCGTGTACACCGACTCGCGCGATATCGACGAATCGATGGCCGTCGAGGATCACGACGTCGTGATGGTGCCGCGCGGCTATCACCCGGTCATCGTGCCGTACGGCTACGACTCGTATTATCTGAACGTGATGGCCGGTAGCCAGCGGGTCTGGCATTTCCATAACGATCCGGTGCACGAGTGGATCATCAATAAGGATGCTTGACCATCCAAAACCCTTGACGCGTTGGCGTGCCCAAGCGTAGCCCCCGCCCCGCGCCGGGCGCGCGCAAGCCTGCGCGTCAACCCACGCCGAGCCACTCGCGCATCACATCGTCACGCGACAGAAATGACGCGAGCGCGCCGTCGAACACGATCTCGCCGTGCCCCATCACCGCGACGCGGCTCGCGATGTCCTGCGCGATCACGAGCCTCTGTTCGATCAGCAACATCGCGACGCCACGCTCGCGCAGCGCATGCAGACAATCGGCGACCTGCTGCATCACGAGACTCGCGAGCCCTTCGCCGGGCTCGTCGATCAGCAGCAGATCGGGGTCGCCGAGCAGCGCCCGCGCGAGCGCGAGCATCTGTTGCTCGCCGCCCGACAGCGCGCCGGCACGCGTGCGCTTGCGCTCGGCGAGCACCGGGAATAGCGCATATGCGTCGTCGAGCGTGAAGCGCGGCGCGCGGCCACGCTCACGCGATGCGGCAGCCGGCGCAATGCCGAGCAGCAGGTTCTCATGCACACTCAGCGCGGCGAACACGTCGCGATGCTCGGCCACATAGCCGAGCCCGAGCCGCGCGATCTCGAACGTGCGCAGACCCGCGAGCGAGCGCCCCGCGAAACGCAGTTCGCCCTCGCAGCGCACGAGGCCCATGATCGCGCGTGCAAGCGTCGAGCGGCCCGAGCCATTGCGGCCGACCAGCGCAATCACTTCGCCGGGCTCGATGCTCAGCGTGACGCCGTGCAGCGCCTGGCTCGCGCCGTACCACGCGTTGAGGTCGCGAATGTCGAGCAGCGCGCTCATCGGCCTGCCCCGTTGCCGGGTTCGTCACCGGCCCGAGTGCGTGAGCCCGGGTCGACGCGCTCACCCAGATACGCGGCCCGCACCGCCGCGTCCGCTCGAATCGCGCCCGGCGACCCGCTCGCGATGATGCGCCCCTGCACCAGCACCGAAATCCGATCCGCGATCGCGAACACCGCGTCCATGTCGTGCTCGACCATCAGCAGCGTGCGGCCCGCGGTGGTGTCGCGGATCAGCTCGATCGCGCGCGCCGCCTCCGCGCGGTTCATGCCCGCGGTCGGTTCGTCGAGCAGCAGCGTGTGCGCGCCGCCGGCGAGCGCGATGCCGAGGTCGAGCGCGCGTTGCTCCGCGTAGCTGAGCGTGCCGGCCGCGACGTCGCGGCGCGGGCCGAGGCCGACCGCATCGAGCACCTCGGCGGCGCGCGCATCGATCGCGGCGGTGCCGGTCAGACGCTGCCACCAGCGCGTGCGATCGCGCTCGGCAAGCTGCGCCGCGCAGCGCAGGTTGTCGAACACGGACAGCCGCGCGAACACGCTGGTGCTCTGGAAGCTGCGCGCGAGGCCGCGGCGCGCGATCGCGGCGGGCGCCAGCCGCGTGATGTCCGCGCCGAACAGATGGATACGCCCCGCGCTCGGCCGCGCGCCGCCCCCGATCAGGTTGAACAGCGTCGACTTGCCCGCGCCGTTCGGGCCGATCAGCGCGTGCCGCTCCCCGGGCTCGATCGCGAGATCGACGCCGCGCAGTATTTGCGTCGCGCCGAAACGCTTTTCGATGCCGTAGAGCGCCAGTGCGGGGATCACCGTGCGGCTCCGGAGGAACGTGCCGCGCGTGCGTGGGCGCTCACGCGTGCATGCGCGCGCAGCGCATGGCGTGTGGACAATGCAGCCAGGGCGGCGAGCGCAACGAATGCCAGCGCCAGAGGAAGCGGCAACAGCATCGGTGCGACGGTGACATCGGCACCCGCGCCCGCACCGCCGCCGAACAATGCGCTAAATGCCGCCCCTTCGTCCGCACCGAACTGCGCCGCATAGGCCCACTGCACCGCGATCACGACGGCCGCGAGCCACAGCAACCCTGCCGCCGCGCTCCACAGATAAGCGGCGCGGCAACCTCGCCAGCCATAGGCCGCAATCCGCGCCACGTGTCGCGAGGCAAAGCCCGCAAGCCCATCCGGCGCGGCCATCACGACGACGACAAAGAACAGCCCGAGATAAAACAGCCACGCCCGCGTGACACTCGCGACCACCACGCTGAAAAACGTCAGCACGATCGCCCCCGCGACCGGCCCGAAAAACGCGGCAGTGCCGCCGATCACGGTCGCGATCAGCACCGCGCCCGAGCGCATCATGCCGACGCTTTCGGTCGATACGAGTTCGATATTGATCAGCCCGAGCGTCCCCGCGATGCCCGCGAAAAACGCCGACAGCACGACCACGCCATAGCGAACCCGGCGCGGATAGCAGCCGATCGCCGCCGC
The DNA here is from genome assembly GCF_050436725.1 of Paraburkholderia sp. JPY465. NCBI lineage: Bacteria > Pseudomonadati > Pseudomonadota > Betaproteobacteria > Burkholderiales > Burkholderiaceae > Paraburkholderia > Paraburkholderia sp. JPY465. Next base: position 743,220 of record NZ_JBNDMT010000003.1, on the reverse strand, counting down.
GCGCGCCGGGTTGTCGCGCACCGCGTTCGCGAGCCGCATGAACGGCGTGCGCGACAGCGCGAACATCGCGACACTCGCGACGACGCACCACAGCGCGATCAGCGCATAGGCCTCGCGCGCCGGACCGAAACTGCAGCCGCCGAAGAGCGGCCCGCTCGCGCGATCGATCGCGACGCCCGCCTCGCCGCCGAACCAGCCCGGCAGCGTCCACGCGGCCGCGACGACGAGCTCGCCGAGACCTAGCGTGATCATCGCGAACGCGGTGCCGGCACGGCGCGTCGCGATGAAGCCGAACAGCACGCCGCACAGCGCGCCGCCGATGCCGCCGACCAACGGCAGCAGCACGAGCGGCACGCCGCCCGCGTTGAACAGGCGCGCGGCGATCAGCGCGCCGAGCCCCGCATACGCGGCATGTCCGAACGACAGCAGCCCGGTCTCGCCGAGCAACAGGTTGTACGACAGCGCGAACACGATCATCGTGGCGCTTTGCGCGAGATAGGCGAGCAGCCAGCTGTGCGGCCAGATGAAAGGCGGCACGGCCAGAAAGGCGACGAGCGCGAGCCAGGGCGCGAGCGCGCCACCGCGCCTGCGCGGCGGCGCCCTGCTTTCCAGCGCATCTGACGGCCCGCCCCGCTTACGCATGATCGTCACGCCGTCCGAACAGCCCGCGCGGCCTCATCGCCAGCACCGCGACGAGCAGTAGGTACGGCAGCAGCGGCGCGACTTGCGCGAGCGTCAGCGCGTCCCATTCGGGCGGCAGCACCGCGCCGACGAGCGCCACCGCGTCGCCCAACGACAGATCGCTCGCGACCGCCAGCGTCTGCACGCTCCCCACCAGCAGCGACGCGAGGAGCGCCCCGCTAAGCGACCCGAGCCCGCCGATCACGACGACGACGAACACGATCGAGCCGAGCGACTCCGCCATCGCCGGCTCGATCACGAACAGCGGCGCGCCGATCACGCCGGCCAGCGCGGCGAGCGCGGTGCCGGCCGCGAATACGCCGGTGAACACGCGCGGCACGTTGTAGCCGAGCGCTTCGACGGCCTGCGCATGCGTGAGCGCGGCGCGCACGATCAGGCCGGTCTTCGATACGCGCAGCATTGCGATGAGCGCCGCGAGCATCGCGAGCGACACCGCCATCATGAACGCGCGATAGCGGGTGAAAACCGCGCCGTACAGCGAGAACAGCGGACCGTCGAGCACGGCCGGGATTCTCGCCGACAGCGGACTGAGCCCCCAGCCGAGCTTGACGAGTTCGCCGAGCAGATACGCGGCGCCGAACGTCAACAGAAGCTCGGGCAGATGACCGTGGCCGCGCACGCGCCGCAGCAGCCAGCGCTCGAGCGCCGCGCCGAGCAGACCGACGACGAGCGGCGCGACCACCAGCGCGCTCCAGAAACCGGCGCGCGCCGCCACCGAAAAGCCGACGTACGCGCCGAGCATGTAGAAGCTCGCATGCGCGAAGTTGAGCACGCCGAGCATGCTGAAGATTAGCGTGAGCCCGGCCGACAGCATGAACAGCAACAGCCCGTAGCTCAGGCCGTTGAGCAAAGTGATGATGAACGACTGCACGCGTCTAGTCCGCCGTCCCGCCAACGCACAACGGTTCGAGCGCCGCGCGCAGTTCGGCGGGCAGGTTCACTGGCCGCCGCGTCGCGCGATCCACGTAGACGTGCACGAAATGCCCCTGCGCGGCGGGCGCATCATCGCCGTCGCGGAACAGCCCCACCTCGTAGCGCACGCTCGACGTGCCGAGCCGCGCGACGCGCAAGCCCGCGTCGATGCGATCGGGAAATACGAGCGGCGCGAAGTAGTTGCACTGCGTCTCGACGACGAGCCCGATCGTCGCGCCGTGCTCGAAATCGAGCACGCCCGCGCGTATCAGATACTCGTTCACGACGGTGTCGAAGTAGCTGTAGTAGACGACGTTGTTCACGTGGCCGTAGACGTCGTTGTCCATCCAGCGCGTGGTGATCGACAGGAAGTGCGGATACGCGGCGCGGCCGGCAGGGGCGGGTTTGTTCATCGGACGTGGCGGTTGGTGGATGCGAGGATGCGGGGCTGCGTCACAAAGATTCCGTCAGCATGCGGCGATAGTCGTCGGCGCTCGCCTCACGCGGATTCGTGCGATGGCAGTGATCGAGCAGCGCGCCCTGCACGACCTTGTCGAACATGCTTTCGTCGACGCCCATCTGCCTGAGGCCGGTCGGCAGACCGAGCCGCGCGGTCATGTCGAACAGCGCCTGCGCGAGATCCGCATGCTCGGGCACCCCCATCACGCGACGCATGCGCGCATAGCGGCGCTCGGCCACCACGCTCGGCGCGCGCTCGTTGAAGCGCAGCACCGCGGGCAGCACGACCGCGTTCAACGTACCGTGATGCAGCGACGTGCGGCCGTTCACCTTCAGGCCGCCCAGCGGATGCGACAGCGAATGCACACAGCCGAGGCCCTTCTGGAACGCCATCGCGCCCTGCATCGACGCGCTCATCATGTTCAGGCGCGCCTCGCGATCGCTGCCGTCCGCGCACGCGCGCTCGATGCTGTGCCACGCGCGTTCGAGGCCGTCGAGCGCGATGCCGTCGGCGGGCGGATTGAAGGCCGGCGCGAGGAAGGTCTCGATGCAATGCGCGATCGCATCCATGCCGGTCGCGGCGGTCAGCCCCGGCGGCAGGCCGAGCGTGAGACCCGGGTCGCACAGCGCCGATTTCGGCAGCAGACTCCACGAATGAAAGCCGAGCTTGCGGCCATCGTTCAGGATCACGATCGCGCCGCGCGCGACTTCGCTGCCGGTGCCGGCCGTGGTCGGAATCGCGATCAACGGCGCGACGGCGTCGGTGATCTTCGCGCTGCCGCCTTCGATCGTCGCGTACTGCGTGAGCGGCCCCGGATGCGTGGCCGCGATCGCGACGCCCTTCGCGAGATCGATCGACGAACCGCCGCCCACCGCGATCAGCCCGTCGCAGCGCTCGTCGCGATACACCTGGGCCGCCGCGAGCACCTTGTCCTCGGTCGGATTCGACGGCGTGTCGTCGAACAGCGGCACGTCGCCGAGCTTCAGCGCATCGAGTGCCTGCCGCGCGATGCCGGCCGCGACGACGCCCTTGTCGCTGATCACCAGAGGCCGCCTGATGCCGATGCGCGCGCACTCGGACGACAGTTGCGACAGTGCGTCGTAGCCCAGATGAATATGGGTCAGGTAGTAGATGTAGGCCATGCCGTTGCTTCTCCCTGAGCGTGCGCTCATTGACCGCTGATTGACGTGGATGAACGATTCGATGATGCGTCGATGGCTGCTGTGTGCTGTCTCTATGTTGTCTGCGTTGTCCGCATTGTCTGTGTGCTGGCCAATGTTGCGGCTCGATGGGCCGAGCGCTTCACAGCCCCGGCCGCTCGACGAATTCGAACGGCAAATTGCGCCGCCGCATCCATTCGCCGAGCGCTTGCCCCGTGCCCGCGCGCCACGGCCGCAGCTTCGCGGGCTCGACGAGCTGGTATTCCAGGAGTTCCGGCGACAGCGCGATCGTCCCATGCGCCTTCACGTGATACGCGATGATCAGCTCGTTCTTGCGGATGAATTCGTACACGCCGATCAGTTCGACCGATTCCGTGTGCAGCGACGTCTCCTCCATCACTTCGCGAGCGATGCCCTGCTCCGGCGTCTCGCCGTTTTCGAGGAAGCCGGTGATCAGCGCGAACCTGCCCTCGGGCCATGCGGCGTTGCGCGCAAGCAGAACCTTGCCCTCGTACTCGACGATCGCGGCGACGACCGGCAGCGGATTATTCCAATGAACATAACCGCACTCGGTGTCGGGACAGATCTGACGGACGCGGCCACCGTCGTGTTCGGGGTCGGTGCGTTCGGTCAGAGGCTTCGCGCAGCGGGGACAGAATCGGTACTCGGTCATGGCGGGGGACGTCTCGTTGTTTCCTGTTTTTTGGCGGGTCGTAGTGGTGTGGCATTGCGCGTGTACCGAGTGGTGCGCCGAGGCGCCGGCAGTCACTCAGGCTCCGGCAGCTTCATGCGTCTTCGGTCACGCGATGCACAGTTCGCGTACGTCGGCCGCGAAACGCTCGACCGTTTCGGGCTGCGTGTCCCACGCGCACATCAGCCGGCAACCGCCCGCGCCGATGAACTCGTAAAACTTCCAGCCACGTGCGCGCATCGTCTTCGCGGCATGCGGCGGCAACTGCGCGAACACCGCGTTCGATTCGCTCGGAAACATGATGCTCACGCCCGGGATTTCCTGCAACCGCGCCTCCAGCAGACGCGCCATCGCGTTCGCGTGACGTGCATTGCGCAACCATACGTCGTTGTCGAGCAGGCCGAGCCACGGCGCGGAAATGAAACGCATCTTCGATGCCAGCTGTCCCGCCTGCTTGAGCCGATAAGCGAAATCGTCGGCGAGCGCGCGGTCGAAGAACACCACCGCCTCGCCGACTGGCAGGCCGTTCTTGGTGCCGCCGAAGCACAGCACGTCGACACCCGCGCGCCATGTGATTTCCGACGGATGCACGTCGAGCGCGGCGACCGCGTTCGCGAAACGCGCGCCGTCCATGTGCACCTTCAGATGACGGCGCTTCGCGATCGCGGCGATCGCGCGCACTTCCTCGACGCTGTAGACGGTGCCGACCTCGGTCGACTGCGTCAGCGTGACGACCTTCGGCTTCGGATAGTGGATATCGGCGCGCCGCGTGACGATGCACTCGATCGCATCGGGCGTGAGCTTGCCGCCGATGCCCGGCGCGGTCAGCAGCTTCGAGCCGTTTGAAAAGAACTCCGGACCGCCGCATTCGTCGGTCTCGATGTGCGCGAGTTCGTGGCAGATCACCGAGTGGTACGACTGGCACAGCGACGCGAGCGCGAGCGAATTGGCCGCCGTGCCGTTGAACACGAAGAACACTTCGCAATCGGTTTGAAACAGGTCGCGCAGACGGTCGCAGACCTGGTTGGTCCAGGAGTCGTCGCCGTAGGCCGGCTCGTGGCCGCTGTTGTTGGCGGCGATCAGCGCGTCGAGCGCTTCGGGACAGATGCCGGCATAGTTGTCGGACGCGAAATGTTGCATGGTCGAGCGACGCGCCCGGCGACAGGCGCGAGGGAATGACGGAAAGCGGTCATTTTAGTGCGCTCGTGCGAGATTTGTTTTCAGGCGCTAGTTGCGACCGCAATCCGGCATGCGGCCACGGCGCGGGCCGCGCGGCACGCGCATCACCGCGATCAGCCCTACCGCCCCCGCCAGCAGCGCGCCCGCGGCGAGCCACAGCGCCAGCGAAAACGATCCCGTGTGGGCGGCAATCGGCGCTGCCACCAACGGACCCGCGATCTGTCCGATGCCATAGGCCGCCGTCGCGTAACCCATCAGCCCGGCCGCATCGTCGCCGCGCAGCCGCCGCGCCTCGCGCATCGCGAATAGCGTGATCGCGGTAAACGGCAGGCCGATCAGGATGCTGCCGAGCGAAAACCCGCCCGCCGTCGGCCACACGATGCCCAACGCGATGCCGATTGCCTGCAGCACATATGAGCCTGCGAGCAGCGTGCGGTTGTCCCAATGCAACGGCAAACGCGCGGCGAGCAACGCGCCGACGATCAGCGCGGCACCGAACATCGGCCAGAACAGGTCCGGCCATGCCGAGCCCGGCAACGCGTGGCGCGCGATGACCGGCAGAAAGGTCGCGGTGATGATGTAGCCGAAGCCCGGGATACCGTAGAGCAGCACCAGCCAGAACGCGTCGCTGCGGTGGACGGCATGGCTCGTCTGAACGCCGGCCGTACGGGGCGGCGGGTTTGCGCCAGTGCGTGATCCAGTGGCGGATTTTGCTGCCGAGGAGCTCGCAACGGCAGGCCGCGCTGCCCCCGCGCGCCCTGTCTCGGCGAACACGGGCCACACCAGCACGGTCAGCACCGCGCCGATCACCGCAAAGCCGATCCATCCGACCACCGCGCCATAGCCACCCGCGACGCTGACCAGCAAGCCGGTCCCGACGATGCCCACGCCCGGCCCGGTGTAGATGACCCCGCTCCACGCATGCGCGCCGAGTTCGGCGAGCCGCCGCAAGCCCCACTGCGACGCGAACACGAAGGTCCATGCGCTGACCGCGCCGGCGACGAAGCGCACCAGCGCCCACACCCAGAACTGGCCGGTGACGCCCATCGCGAGCGTGAGCAGCACGGTCGCGGCGAGTCCGACGCGCACCATCCGCGCGGGCTCTGCCCGCAGCGCCGCGCAGGTCATCGCACCGACGAAATAGCCGGCGTAATTGAACGACGCGAGCCAGCCGCCATGCTGGATATCGAGGTGCGGCTGGCCGAGCGCCGCGCCGTGCAGCATCAGCGGCAGCAGCGGCGTGAATGCGAAGCGCCCGATCCCGAGCGCGACGGCCAGCGCGGCCATGCAGGCGAGCGCCGCGCGCCGGGCGGCGTGCGGTTCGTGAAAGCGCCGGTACGCGTGGGAAGCCAGGTCGTTCATGTCGGACGGTCAAGCAGCGATGGGGTGAATCCATATTAGCTTGACCTTTCGATCACGAAAAATGAATAATTAGAATGTAATTCATCGCCGGGAGAGAATCATGGATCTGGCTGCTCTGACGATTTTTCGCGCGGTAGTACGCGAAAACGGCGTGACGCGCGCTGCGGCGAAGCTCAATCGCGTGCAATCGAACGTGACCACGCGCATCAAGCAGCTCGAGGAGCAACTCGGCACCGAGTTGTTCATCCGCGACGGCCGCCGGCTCGTGCTGACGCCGGCCGGCGAGACCCTGCTGCCCTACGCGGAACGGCTGCTCGCGCTCGCCGACGAGGCGCGTCACGCGGTGCGCGAGGATCGTCCGAGCGGGCGGCTGCGTCTCGGTACGATGGAAAGCGTCGCGGCGACGCGTCTGCCGGCCCTGCTCGCGCAATATCACCAGCAATGGCCGGCCGTCGAACTGGAGCTGGAGACCGGCACGACCGGCAGGCTGATCGAGCGCGTGCGCGAGTTCGAGGTCGATGCGGCGTTGGTCGCGACGCCGCTCGATCCTGCGACGCTCGGCGATGTGTTCGAAACCGTGCCGATCTTCCGCGAAGAACTCGTGATGCTGACGCCGCGCGGCCATCGGCCGATCCGCGAGGTGCGCGACATCGCGCTATCGACGCTGATCGCGTTCGAGCGCGGCTGCGCCTACCGCGCGTATATCGAGAAGTGGTATCTGGAGCACGGGGTGCGACCGGAGCGCGTGCTGGAGCTCGGCTCGTATCACGCGATCGTCGCGTGCGTGGCGGCCGGCGCGGGCGTCGCGGTCGCACCGCGCTCGGTGCTCGATCTGCAGCCCGACACGAGCAATATCGCGGTGCACGAGTTGCCCGATATCGGCATCATCGACACGCTGCTGCTCTGGCGACGCGGGCATTTTTCGTCGGCGCTCAACGCGTTGCGGCGCGCGCTGGTCGCGTCGCAGGAAGGGACGGCCGACGCGGATGCGGCGGCGCCCGTGGATACCAATGCGGTCTGATCGTTGAATCCACCGCGCCGGCAAAGAGGTTCGACGCAAGCCGATCGGCTTCGGCAAAAGCGAAGGGGCCACGCAACGCGCCGATTCTGCTGGCGCGCCGCGTGGCCCCTTTGTCGAACCCGGCTCGACTTCGCGTCGAGCCGGACTCAACCGACCATCAGATTCAAAGCTGTGCTTCGACCCAGCCCTTGACGCCCGCGAGCGCCGCCGGCAGGTTGGCCGGCTCGGTACCGCCAGCCTGCGCCATGTCCGGACGGCCACCGCCCTTGCCGCCCACCTGCTGGGCCACGAAGTTGACCAGTTCGCCCGCCTTGACCTTCTTGCTGGCGTCGGCGGTCACACCGGCGATCAGGCTGACCTTGCCGCCTTCGACCGACGCGAGCACGATCGCCGCGCTCTTCAGCTTGTCCTTGAGCTTGTCGACCGTTTCGCGCAGCGTCTTCACATCCGCGCCTTCGAGCGTTGCCGCGAGCACGTGCACGCCGCCGACGTCGATCGCCTGGCCCGCGAGCTCGTCGCCCTGGCTCGACGCCATCTTCGACTTCAGCGCGCTCAGTTCCTTCTCGAGCGCCTTCACCTGGTCCTGCACCTGGCCGATGCGCTGCGTGAGTTCCGCCGGTTGCGCCTTCAGCACGGCCGCGGCCGCGTTGACGCGCGCTTCGAGCTCCTGCACGTAGCGCACCGCGTTGTCGCCGGTGATCGCTTCGACGCGGCGGATACCGGCCGCGACGCCGCCTTCCATCACGATCTTGAAGAAGCCGATGTCGCCCGAGCGATTCACGTGCGTACCGCCGCACAGCTCACGCGAGAAGCCGAGGTCGAGCACGCGCACTTCGTCGCCGTACTTTTCGCCGAACAGCGCCATCGCGCCGCCCTTCACCGCATCGTCGTACGACATCAAACGCACGATGCCGGGCGCGTTCGCCAGCACTTCCGCGTTGACGATTTCCTCGACGCGGCGGATCTGTTCGTCCGTCATCGGCGCGTTGTGCGCGAAGTCGAAGCGGGTCTTGTCTGCGTCGACGAGCGAGCCCTTCTGCTGCACGTGCGAACCGAGCACCTCGCGCAGCGCCTTGTGCATCAGGTGCGTGGCCGAGTGGTTGCGCGCCGTGCGAGCGCGGCGCACCGCGTCGATTTCCGCCTTGACGACGTCGCCAACCTTCAGCGTGCCCTGCTCGAGCGTGCCGTGATGGCCGACCACGTCGGCCTGCACCTTCAGCGTATCGGCAACGGCAAAGCGCGTGCTCGCGTTCGCGAGCACGCCCTGGTCGCCGACCTGGCCGCCCGACTCCGCGTAGAACGGCGTGTGATCGAGCACGACGACCGCCGGCTGGCCGGCCTGCACCTGTTGCACCGACGCGCCGTCCACATACAGCGCGACGACCTTCGCGTCGTCGAAGACGATTTCTTCGTAGCCGTGGAAGGTGGTCTTCGCGCCCGAGTATTCGAGGCCCTGGGCCATCTTGAACTTGCCCGCCGCGCGCGCCTGCTCGCGCTGACGCGCCATCGCGTCGTCGAACGCGGGTTCGTCGACCGTCACTTCGCGCTCGCGGCAGACGTCCGCGGTCAGGTCGAGCGGGAAGCCGTAGGTGTCGTGCAGCTTGAACGCGAGTTCGCCGTCGAGCGTCTTGCCGCCCTTCGCGTCGAGATCGGCCAAAGCGGCTTCGAGAATCGACATGCCGTGCTCGATCGTCTCGAAGAAGCGCTCTTCTTCCTGACGCAGCACGTCGGTCACGCGCTTCTCGGCCTGTGCCAGTTCCGGATAGGCTTCGCCCATCTGCGCGACGAGGTCGGCGACGAGGCGATGGAAGAACGAACCCTTCTTGCCGAGCTTGTAGCCGTGGCGGATCGCGCGGCGCACGATGCGGCGCAGCACGTAGCCGCGGCCTTCGTTGCCCGGAATCACGCCGTCGACGATCAGGAACGAGCACGCGCGGATGTGATCGGCGATCACCTTCAGCGAGTTGTTGGTCAGATCGGTCACGCCGGTTTCGCGACCAGCGGCCTGGATGAGCGCCTGGAAGAGGTCGATCTCGTAGTTGCTGTGCACGTGCTGCAGCACCGCGGCGATACGCTCGAGGCCCATGCCGGTGTCCACGCATTGCTTCGGCAGCGGCGTCATGTTGCCCTGCGCGTCGCGGTTGAACTGCATGAACACGAGGTTCCAGATTTCGATGTAGCGGTCGCCGTCTTCGTCGGGAGACCCCGGCGGGCCACCCCACACGTCCGGGCCGTGGTCGTAGAAGATTTCCGAACACGGGCCGCACGGCCCGGTGTCGGCCATCTGCCAGAAGTTGTCCGACGCGTAGCGCGCGCCCTTGTTGTCGCCGATGCGGATGATGCGCTCGACCGGCACGCCCACTTCCTTCGCCCAGATGTCGTGCGCTTCGTCGTCCTCCTGGTAGACGGTGACCCACAGCTTGTCTTTCGGCAGCTTGTAGACTTCGGTCAGCAGTTCCCACGCGTAGTGGATCGCATCGCGCTTGAAGTAGTCGCCGAACGAGAAGTTACCGAGCATCTCGAAGAACGTGTGGTGACGCGCGGTGTAGCCGACGTTCTCGAGGTCGTTGTGCTTGCCGCCGGCGCGCACGCTGCGCTGCGCGGTCGTGGCGCGCGAATACGGACGCGACTCCGCGCCGAGGAACACATCTTTGAACTGCACCATCCCCGAATTGGTGAAGAGCAGCGTCGGGTCGTTGCCGGGCACGAGGCTCGACGAACGGACGATCGTATGGCCCTTCGATTCGAAGAACTTGAGGAATTTCTCGCGGATATCAGCGGCTTTCATAGCGTGCGGGGGACGGTCCTGACGGTTCCTGACGAAGACTGGCGGTCGATGGGATGCGCCAACTGTCTGTTTCTTTAAACGACTGATTATACGGGATCGGCACGCGTGCGCGGCACCGCGCGCCGCCTGGCTGGCGATCCGGCCAGCACGGCATGCGCCCGCTGCGACACGCGCGCGTCCGATCGTCCGATCGGCGCTATGACGTTCGGCTGACTGCGCCCGCGAGCGGGAATCGCTTAAGATGACTTCCACGAAACGTCGCGCGAAATTGCGCATGGCGGCTCGCCGCGCGGCCTGCAACCATCAGGAGACATTCAGGAACATGGGCGCTCTCAGTCATATCCGCGTGCTGGATCTCACCCGCGTGCTCGCCGGTCCGTGGTGCGCGCAGACGCTCGCCGATTTCGGCGCCGACGTCATCAAGATCGAACGCCCCGAGGTCGGCGACGACACGCGCCACTGGGGGCCGCCGTATCTGAAGACGCCGGACGGCGCGGACACGCGCGAAGCCGCCTACTATCTCGCGGCGAACCGCAACAAGCGCTCGGTCACGCTCGACATCGCGTCGCCCGAGGGCCAGCGGATCGTGCGCGAGCTGGCCGCGCAAAGCGACGTCGTGCTCGAAAACTACAAGGTCGGCCAGCTGAAGAAGTACGGCCTCGACTACGAATCGCTCAAAGCGGTGAAGCCCGACCTGATCTACTGCTCGGTCACGGGCTTCGGGCAGACCGGGCCGTATGCGCAGCGCGCCGGCTATGACTTCATCGTGCAGGGCATCGGCGGCTTCATGAGCATTACCGGCGAGCGCGACGGTCAGCCGGGCGGTGGCCCGCAGAAGGCCGGCGTCGCGATCGCCGACCTGATGACCGGCATGTACTCGACGATCGCCGTGCTGACCGCGCTCACGCACCGCGATCGCACGGGCGAAGGCCAGTACATCGACATGGCGCTGCTCGACGTGCAGGTCGCGATGCTCGCCAACATGAACTCGAACTACCTCGCGAGCGGCCAGCCGCCAGTGCGCTGGGGCAACGCGCATCCGAACATCGTGCCCTACCAGACCTTCCAGACGAGCGATGGCTGGATCATCGTCGCGGTCGGCAATGACGGCCAGTTCCGCAAGTTCGTCGAGGTGGGCGGCCGCCCGGAGCTCGCCGACGACGACCGTTTCGCGACCAACCCCGCGCGCGTGCGCAACCGCGAACTGCTCGTGCCGATGCTCGCGGACATGGTCCGTCTGCAAGGCAAGCAGCAATGGATCGCGGCGCTCGAAGCGGCCGGCGTGCCGTGCGGGCCGATCAATAACCTCGACGAAGTGTTCGACAACGAGCAGGTGGTCGCGCGCGGTCTGCAGGTGGATCTGCCGCATCCGTCGGGCGGCACGGTCAAGCTCGTGCGCAATCCGATCAACATGACCGGCACGCCGCCGCAGGCGCTGAGCCATCCGCCACTGCTCGGCGAGCACACCGAGCGTGTGCTGCGCGACCTGCTCGGATACGACGCGCAGACGATGGCGGAGTTGAAGCGAAAGGCGGTGATCTGATCGACGATGCGACGAGACTCAGCGCGGCGCCCTTAGCGAAGCCAGCCAGCTGCGCCCCTCGTCCCAATCGCCGAGGCCGCTATCGGCGTTGATGTGGCCGCGCGCGCCAATCTCGATCCAGCGGCTGCCCCACGCGTTCGCGCAGGTTTGTGAAAACGGCACGCCGCCATACGGATCGTCGCTGCTCGCCACGACGATCGTCGCAAACGGCAGGCGTTCGAGCGGCACCGGCGCAAAGCCGGTCGCGTCCCGCGGGAAATGCGCTTCGGCCGGATCGGGCACGGCGACCAGCAGCGCGCCGGCCACCTTCGCGAGTTGCGCCGCGCTCGCGTACCGCGAGGCCCAGAACGCCGTGGTCAGACAGCCGAGGCTGTGAGCGGCGAACACGACCGGCGCGTCGAGGGAGTCGAGCGTGGCGGCCAGCGTGCGGCACCAGGCGTCTCGCGAAGGGTGGTCCCAATCCGGCATCCGCACGCGGACGAACGCGGGATCGAGCGCTTCCCAGCGCGTTTGCCAGTGGCCTGGGCCGGAGTCCAGATAGCCCGGCAGTACGAGTGTGGTTGGTTGTTGTTCGGTCGTCATGCTTCCCCGTGTTCGGCTTATGGCCCGCTCGCGGGATAGCGCGGCGGGGCGTCTACCGTATCACGCGTGCCACGCCGGCACCACGGGGATCGCTCGCGGGCTCGGGCGTCGTGCCGTTCACGCGGATCATCTGCACGTCGCCGTTGTACGGCTGCTGCTCGACCGTATAGCCGAGCGCCTTCAGTTGCGTGGCGAGCTCATCCGGCGCCGGATGGTACGGCTCGAAGTAGATCGTCTTTTGCGGCAGCAGCTGATGATGGAACCGCATCGCGGCGAGCGCGTCCGTCGGCGACATGTCGAAGTCGGAGAGATTCGTCATCACCTGGAAGATCGTCGTCAGGATGCGCGAGCCGCCGGGCGTGCCGATCGCCAGCGCGATCTTGCCGTCCTTCAGCAGCAGCGTGGGCGTCATCGACGAAATCGGGCGGCGGCCCGGCGCGATCGTGTCCGGCTCGGCATCGTCGGCGCCGGATGCCGAGGCCGCGCCCGACGCGCCCGTCGCCCCGGCGCCGGCCGGCTTGATCAAGAAATCGTCCATCGCATCGTTCAGCAGGAACCCGCCGCCGTCCACCACCACGCCCGAGCCGAAATCGCCGTTCAGCGTGTAGGTGTTCGACACCGCGTTGCCCCACTTGTCGACTACCGAGAAATGCGTGGTTTGCGCCTTCTCCGTCGCCTCGGCGCCGTCAGCGCCGGGCTTCACCGGCGCCGCGCCCGGCGCTTCGTCGGTTTTGACTTCGGCCGCGCGCTGCGCGACGTAGGCGTCGTCGATCAGCTTCGCGACCGGCACCGGCGATGCGTCCGGGTCGCCGATATAGCGCTGCCGGTCCGAGAACACCCGATCCTCGATCTGCGCGATCAGATGGATGTACGGCGCCGAATTCAACGCGAGGCCGTCGAACGCCGGCTGCAGAGCGGCCCGCATCTTTAGCATCTGGATCAGCCCGATGCCGCCCGAGCTCGGCGGCGGTGCGGTGATCACGCGGTAGCCGTGCCAGTCGGCTGCGAGCGGCTCGCGCCACAGTGCCTTGTACTGGCTCAGATCCTGGCTCGTGATCAGGCCGTGGCCGTACATCTGCGCGGCGATCATTTGAGCGGTGCGGCCCTCGTAGAACTCGCGGCCGCCGTCGCTCGCGATTCGCCCGAGCGTCTGCGCGAGTTCCGGCTGGCGCAGCGTCGCGCCCGTTCTCAGGTTGCCGAAATAGGCGTCGAAATTGGTCTTGCCGGCGAAACCCTTCGCGGCCGCGTCGCGCCGCTGCTGCAGGCGCGGGCCGACCTGGAAGCCGTCGGTCGCGTAATGGATCGCGGGCGCGAGCACCTGCTTCCATTTAAGCTTGCCGAAGCGGCGCTGCGCTTGCCACATACCATCGACGGTGCCCGGCACAGCCGCCGCGCGATGACCGACCGTGCTCATGCCCGGCACCACGTTGCCCTTGTCGTCGAGGTACATGTCGCGGTTCGCCTGCTGCGGCGCGCGCTCGCGATAGTCGAGAAAATACGGCTTGCCGTCGACCAGCAGCGTCATGAAACCGCCGCCGCCGAGGTTGCCCGCATCGGGCCGCGTGACGGCGAGTGTGAAGGCCATCGCGACCGCGGCATCGACCGCGTTGCCGCCTTCGGCAAAGATCTGCTGCGCGGTGTCGGCGCTATAGGCATCGGGCGCGGCGACGGCCGACGCATCGAGCGGCGGCTTCGGCGCCGCTGTTTTCGCGGCGGCGGACAGCGGCGCGGCCACGTTCACGGCAAGCGCGGCAAACCAGGCCGAAGCGAGCACGCGACGAGTACCGCAAGAAAATCGGGCGCTAGCCAAAGCGCCGGCAAAAGGCGCGCGAAACGCGCCGTGCATCGGGATAGACATCCGGGAGAACTCCGGCAACGAAGCGAGCATGGCGCACGAGCAAAGGAGCCTCGTGCAAGCGATGAAGGACAGCGTGGACAGCTCAGGCGGCCCGCCCCGCGCGAAGGCCCAGCCCGGGTGCGCGGGCCGCGCGCAGCAGCGCATCCTAAGTCGGCGCGTCGCGCGCCGCCAACCCGTTTTACCTCCTGTTACAGCCCCGCGCGCCTCCTTCGGCGACTGCGGCATCCGCGCCAGACCCGCCCCGCCGTTGGCTGCGCGCCGCAAGCGCCTGCCGCGAGCGGGCTCGTCAGGTAGAATTGTCGGCTAAGCGGGCGCATTGCGCGCCCCACGGACTCTCACCTTCTCGCATGAATACCGAACGCAAAGACGCTGATCGCAACGACGCGCCCACGGCATCCAATTTCATCCGCAACATCATCGACGACGACAACCGCACCGGCAAATGGAGCCAGCGCGTCGAAACGCGCTTCCCGCCGGAGCCGAACGGCTATCTGCACATCGGTCACGCGAAGAGCATCTGCCTGAACTTCGGCGTCGCGCGCAGCTACGGCGGCGTGTGCCATCTGCGCTTCGACGACACCAATCCAGAGAAGGAAAGCGTCGAGTACGTCGAGTCGATCATCGACTCGGTGCGCTGGCTCGGCTTCGAATGGGAAAAGGACCGCACCGAACATCTGTACTACGCGAGCGACTACTACGACAAGCTGTACGAGTTTGCCGAGCTGCTGATCCAGCGCGGCAAGGCGTACGTGGATAGCCAGTCGGCCGAGGAAATGCGCGCGAACCGTGGCTCGGCCACCGAAGTCGGCACGCCGTCGCGTTTCCGCGATCGTTCGGTCGAAGAAAACCTCGACCTGTTCCGCCGCATGAAGGCGGGCGAGTTCAAGGAAGGCGAGCACGTGCTGCGCGCGAAGATCGACATGTCGTCGCCGAACTTCAACATGCGCGACCCGGTCATCTATCGCATCCGCTTCGCGCATCACTACCGTACCGGTGACACCTGGTGCGTGTACCCGATGTACGACTACACGCACTGCATCTCGGACGCGCTCGAAAACATCACGCATTCGCTGTGCACGCTCGAATTCGAAGATCACCGCCCGCTGTACGACTGGATCCTGAACGAGCTCGCCGAAGCCGGCATCTTCAAGCGTCCGTTGCCGCAGCAAATCGAGTTTTCGCGCCTGAACCTGACCTATGCGATCACCAGCAAGCGCAAGCTGCTGCAACTCGTCAACGAAGGCCATGTGGAAGGCTGGGACGACCCGCGCATGCCGACCATCGTCGGGGTGCGCCGGCGCGGCTTCACGCCCGAATCGATCCAGCTGTTCTGCGAGCGCATCGGCGTGACCAAGGTCGACTCGTGGATCGATATGAGCGTCTTCGAAGGCGCGCTGCGCGACGATCTCGACGAGAAGGCGCCGCGCATCGCCGCCGTGCTCGATCCGGTCAAGCTGATCATCGACAACTTCCCCGAACGCCTCACCGAGCCGTGCCACGCACCGGTGCATCCGCATCATCCGGAACAGGGCGTGCGCGAGTTTCCGATTTCCCGCGAGCTGTGGATCGAGCGCGAGGATTTCACGGAAACGCCGCCGAAGGGCTACTTCCGTCTGTTCCCGGGCAACAAGGTGCGCCTGCGCTACGGCTACGTGATCGAATGCACGCACGCGGACAAGGACGAGAACGGCAACATCGTCGCGGTGCATTGCAACTACTTCCCGGACAGCAAATCGGGCACCGAAGGCGCGAACAATTACAAGGTCAAGGGCAACATCCACTGGGTCAGCGCCGCGGCTGCGTGCCCGGCCGAAGTGCGCATCTACGACCGGCTGTTCAAGGAACCGCAACCGGACGCCGGCGGCCGCGATTTCCTCGAAGCACTGAATCCGGACTCGAAGCGCGTGGTCCACGCCTACCTCGAAACCGGCGCGCGCCATGCGCTGCCGGAGCAGCGCTACCAGTTCGAGCGCCACGGCTACTTCGTTGCCGATCGCGTCGATTCGAAGCCGGGTAAGCCCGTATTCAACCGCATCGTCAGTCTGCGCGACAGTTGGGGCAAGCCGGCCTAAGCTCACGTCAGCGACGGCCCGGCGTTGCCGGGCCCAGACCGGTTGCCTGAGATTCGATCGACACTCATGCGCGCTCGCCTGGGCGCGCCGGTCCGGGAGGTCCGATGAAGGTTGCAGTCCGCCGCGGGGATGGGACTGAAAGTAGGATTTGCGTCGCAAGGAGTCCGCGCGGCTCACGCTTGCCGCGCTTCGTGCGCGATCTGCACCGCGCGCTGCTTGCGCTGGTCGCCTGCGGTGCGGTCGCGTTCGCTGGCCCGGCACGCGCGGATGAACTGACCGGTACGCTGAGAAAGATCCACGACGACGGCGTCGTCGTCCTCGGCGTGCGCGAGGCATCGATCCCGTTCTCGTACTTCGACGGCAAGCGCACGGTCGGCTACTCGCAGGCGATCGCGATGCAGATCGTCGATGAAATCCGGAAGACGCTCGGCATGGCGCAGTTGCGGGTTCACGAAATCACGGTGACTTCGTCGAACCGCACGCCGATGCTGCTGAACAACCAGATCGATCTCGAATGCGGCTCGACCACGCACACGGTCGAGCGCGAAAACGTCGCCGCGTTTTCGGACAGCCTGTTCCAGTACGCGGTGCGCATGATCACGCGCAGGAACAGCGGCATCACCGACTTCCCCGATCTGGCCGGCAAGCCGGTCGTGACGACCGCGGGCACGTCCGACGAGCGCCTGCTGCGCAGCCTCAACACCGAGAAGCAGTTGAACATGCGCATCATGAGCGCGCGCGACCATCAGGAAGCCTTCAACGCAATGAAAGACGGCCGCGCGGTGGCGTTCGTGATGGACGAGCCGATCGTCTACGGTTTCAAGGCGACCGACCCGCATCCCGACGATTTCATCGTGACGGGTGCGCCGCTCGGCTATGAGGTGTACGCGTGCATGTTCCGCAAGGGCGACGAGCCGTTTCGCGCGCTCGTGAATCGCGTGATCGTGCGCTCGCAGACGTCCGGCGACGCCGAGCGTCTGTACCGGCAGTGGTTCACGCAGCCGATTCCGCCGCGCGGCATCAATGTCAATTTCCCGCTGTCGGAGCAGAACCGCGCGTTGTTCGCGCATCCTAACGACCGCGCGCTCGACTGAACGCGGCGCGCGCCGTCTATAGCGACCGGTGCAGCTCCGCGAGCGACAGCGTCGTCTCGAAGAGCCGCGTCAGACTACGGCTCGCATACAGCGGGACCTCTTCGATCGACGCCCAGCGGTAGTCGTCCATTTCGGGGATCAGCGTGCCGTCCGAGCGGCGCGGAAACAGCGACGTGCAGGTGCACACGCTCAGATCGAGTTCGCCGGCACTCGCGCGCGCCGCGAATAGATGCAGGTCCTTGTCGCGCCGGTAGACGAACAGGCCGAGATCCTTCAGGCGGCCCGCCTGGAGCGCGATGCCGGTTTCCTCGACCATCTCGCGCAGCGCGGTCTCGTGCGGCGCCTCGCCGTCCTCGCCCTGCCCTTTTGGAATATCCCAGTGCGACGTTTCGGTGGCGTGCGCGAGCAGCACGCGTCCGTCGGGATCGAGCAGCACGATCCCGCACGAGACGATTCGCGGGCTCATCGCTTCTGCAGTTGCCAGGCGCCGCCTACCTTGCAGAAGTTCGGACGCAGGTTCATCGATTGCCCTTTCGCATTGAGTACGACGCCGAGGACGCGGCAAGTGCGCCCGCCTTCGGTCGAGGTGCTGTCCATCGTGATGGTCGCGTCGATCTTCACGCTATTGCCGGTGCCGTCGTTGACCCACGTGAAGCTGTCGCCGTCCTTTCTGTCATTGAGCGCGCTCATGACCGCGTGCTTGATCGAGTCGTTGTCGCGCTGCTTCATGTAGGTGATCGGCGTGTCGTTCAGAAAGGCGAGGTTCGCCGCTTGCGCGCCGATCGCCGCGCCGAGCAGCAGGCTCGCGGCACTGAGGCGGAACAGCACACGGGTTCGCGTCGACATGTGGGACTCTCCTTGAGGTGCGCACGGCGCGCACGGGCGCACGGCGGCTTTTGATCCTGACCTCAAAAGCATAGCATGCACACTTCTGCGGGCAGCGCCCCATCGATGCGGCCATCAACGCGCGGCGGCCGTCCCCTGCAGGCGGAACGTATTGACGACGTCGCGCAGCATCTGCGCCTGCTCCTGCATCGACTGCGCGGCGGCCGCCGCCTGCTCGACCATCGCCGCGTTCTGCTGGGTGGTCTCGTCCATCTGCGCGATCGCGAGATTGACCTGCTCGATGCCACGGCGCTGCTCGTCGGACGCGGCGGAAATCTCGCTGATGATGTCGGTCACGCGCTTCACTGCATCGACGAGCGAGTCCATCGTGCCGCCCGCTTTCTCGACGAGCGCCTTGCCGCTGCCGACGCGCGCGACCGAATCCTCGATCAGCGTCTTGATCTCCTTGGCCGCATCGGCGCTGCGGCGCGCGAGATTGCGCACCTCGCCCGCGACGACCGCGAAGCCGCGACCCTCTTCACCGGCGCGCGCGGCTTCGACGGCCGCGTTCAGCGCGAGGATGTTGGTCTGAAACGCGATGCTCTCGATCACGCCGATGATGTCGACGACGCGTGCCGAGCTCTCCGCGATGCTCTGCATATTCGCGACGACGTGCTGCACGGCCTCGCCGCCCTCGCCCGCGAGTTGCGACGCGGAGTGCGCCATGCGGTTGGCCTGCAGCGCGTTGTCGGCGTTCTGTTTGACGGTCGCCGTCAGCTGCTCCATGCTCGCGGCCGTTTCGCCGAGCGACGACGCCTGCTGTTCCGTGCGCGCCGACAGATCGAGATTGCCCGCGGCGATCTCTTCCGCCGCGACCGTGATGGTTTCGGTGCCGCCGCGAATGCGCCTGATCGCGTCGGCGAGGCGGCTTTGCATGCGCTGCATCGCGAACAGCATGCTTTCCTGATCGTTGCCGGCCAGTGCGACGGGGCACGATAGATCGCCGTCGGCGATCGTCTCCGCGACGCTCGCCGCGTAGGCGGGCTCGCCGCCGAGACTGCGCTTGACGTTGCGGATGATCAGCACGAGCGCGATGGTGCTGACGCTGCCGATCACGAGGATCGTCAGCAGATAGCGCAGCAGGTCGGCGCGGAACGCCGCGTCGATGTCGTTCACGTAGACGCCCGAAATCAGATACCAGTCCCACGCGGCAAAGCGCTTGACGAAGCTGATCTTCGGCACGTGCTCGTTGTGGCCAGCAAGGCGTCCCATGTAATCGACGAAGCCCTGTCCCTGCGCCTGCGCCACCTTGACCATCTCGACGAACAGCAGCTTGCCGTCGGTGTCCGCGTAGTGCGACACGTCTTTGTTGCGCAGATCGGCGAGCACCGGGTGCATGATCACGACCGGCGTCGCGGTCGTCACGATCATGTAGCCGCTGCCGGGGTAGCGCATCGCGGACAGGCGCGCCAGCGCCTGCTGCCGTGCCTGTTCCGGTGTCAGCTCGCGCCGGTCGGCGCGCTGCGCGTAGTCGGCGACGATGCCGTACGCGCTCTCGACGACGTTCTGCACCGCCGATTTGCGCTCGGCGAGCATCGTCGCGCGCGACTGCCACGCGGCCCAGCCGCCGAGGCCGAGCAGACCGAGCCACGTGATCAGCAGCGCGAGCCAGAGTTTGGTGTTGAGGCTGAGTCGGTTCACGCTGATTCCTCCAATCGCGGCGCGTCAAACGGTTCTGTTGAACTAACGGCGTCGCGCGCGATTTCCTGAGTCGGGAAACACCCGAAGCGAGCCATTCGATGACGGAAACGACAACGTGCGTGTGACGTCGGGGAGTTGCTGATCGTCAGCCGGGCCCGCGCGCCGATATCAGTTGCTCGACGATCCGGGCGAGGTGCGAAAAGACAGCAAAAAAGACAAAAAGGGTTACAGGCGCGAGGCTTGTAACCCTTTCGATGTTTCTGGTACGGCAGGAGGGGCTCGAACCCCCGACCCTCGGCTTAGAAGGCCGATGCTCTATCCAGCTGAGCTACTGCCGTATGGATCGCTATCTGCATGAAACCGGCACTCGCAGCGAGCCGCCCGATTTCGCACAAACTAAAATTCTAACTGACCTGCAAACAACCGGGCCCGGATTATAACCGATCGCCCGCCGCGCTCAGACCGGCTGCGGATGCAGCATGAACCAGCCGAGGAACACGATCCCCGCGATCGCGCAGTACAAACCGAACGACGCGAGACGCCCGCGGCCTTCGAAATAGCGCATCAGGAAACGCACGCTCAAGTACGCGGCGATCGCGGTCAGCACGCCGCCGAGCGCCGCGTCGGCAAGCTGGCTCGGCGCGTGGAGCAGCTTCGGCAGTTCGAGTACGCCAGCCGCGAAAATGATCGGGGTGCCGAGCAAAAACGAAAACTCGGCGGCTTTCTCGGTGGTGAGGCCGGCCGCATTGCCGGCGATCATCGTCAGGCCGCTGCGCGAGAAGCCCGGAATCAGCGCGCCGATCTGCGCGAGGCCGACGAAGAACGCCTGGCGGAACGTCAGCTTTTCCGGTGCCCGATGCGCGCGTGCGCGTTGCAGGCGATCGCCGAACCACAGCAGCACGCCGTTCACGATCAACGCAAACGCGACGATCCGCAGATCGTGAAAAATCGCCTCGAGGCGCTTTTCCAGCACGAGACCGACGAGACCCGCCGGAATCGTACCGATGATCAGCGCCCACATCATGTGACCGTCGTCGTTGCGGCGACCGCCGAGCGACGCGAAGAAACCGCGCACCAGCGCGCACCAGCGCTCGCGGAAGTACCACAGCAGCGCGAACGCGGTGCCCAGATGCAGAGCGACGAGGAACGGCAGCAACTGCGGCGCATGCTTGTCGATGTGCATGTCGAACAGGGCTGGCACGAGCAGCGTGTGGCCAAGGCTGCTCACCGGAAACAGTTCGGTCACGCCTTGCAGCACGCTGAGAAAAATCAGAAACGACAGGTTCACGCGGCGGTCCTTGTAAGCAAAGTGTCGGGAAACTGCGCGCCGCACAAAAGGGAAGCCGGCGCGTCAAAAGGCGCACCGATTATGCCTGGCTGCACAGTCAGCGCCAAGCGGTTAGACCACATTCGGAGAGAAATTGACGCGCCGCGTCACAACTCGACACGGTTGTTACGCGAGGGCAAGGAAGCGGGCAGCGGATTCGTCGCGCGCGTACTGCGAACGCAGAGGAATGAACCCAGCGGGATCAGCGCTTGAGCGAGTGGAAGAAGTAGTACGTGCTAGCCGTGAATATGCCGAACAAAGAAACGGCCATTGCCATTGCGAGATCCATGATGCCTCCTGAGCCGATTCGCCCGGGAGTCGGATAGACCGGACGCTCAGGCGGATTATCAATAGGATTCGCCCTTTTCCGACACCCGCAATTTCCCGGGAAGGGTTTCCCCGTAGCGCAAAGCAGCGCAAAATCGCGGTTTCAGCGCGCCTGACGCAGTCGCGGCGAGTGGCGCAAAACGCCGCTTCATCCGGATGCAACGGCCGACGCAGCCAACCGCTTTGCAGGACCCTCAACCTCTATCTGGCTACCTACTGACCATGCCCCTCTCCCCGGAACAGGACATTCTCGAGATCGCCCAGGACGCCTCCGTGCTCCGCTTTTCGCCGCAAGCCGGCGGCCGTCTGCTATCGTGGACGATCGATGGCGAAGAGGTGATCCACTGGCCCGAACACGCCGACTGGAGCGCGCCCGCGCGGATTCGCGGTGGCAATCCGCTGCTGTTTCCGTTTCTCGGCCGTCACTTCGTCGACGGCAAGATCGGCCATTGGCGTGACGCGCATGGCACCGTGCGCGAGATGCCGATGCACGGTTTCGCGCGCGACCTGCCGTTCGAGCCCCACGCCGACGTGCATGGCGCCGGCCTGCGCATGATTCTGACCGACAGCAAAGCGACGCGCGCCGTCTATCCGTTCGGCTTTCGCTTCGAAGCCGCTTACGAGCTCATCGATCCGCGCACGCTCGACGTGACGCTGACCACCACCAATACCGGCCACACGCCCCTGCCCTACTACGCCGGCCATCACTTCTACTTCACGCTGCCGCACACGCAGCGCGCGCAGACGACGATCGAGCTGCCGCCCACCGAGCGCTGCCGTCAGCTCGGGGATGGCTCGATCAGCCCCGCCGAGCCTGGCGAAGCGAGCTACACGCTCGACGAAGACCGCATCTACGACCGCTTCCATTGCCTGAGCGGCACGCCCGATCGACCGGTGCGGGTCGAGGCGCCGGGCATCAACCGCGTAATTACGATCGATCTGCAGCGGCCCGGCTCGGTGCCCTGGTACTCGGTCACGACGTGGACCGAAACGCCGCAATCGGACTTTTACTGCGTTGAGCCGTGGCTCGGGCTGCCCGATGCGATCCATAACGGCCGCGGCTTGCGCTGGCTCGAGCCGGGACAAACCGAGACGGCGGCGCTGCGCATTACCGTCGAGAAGACCAGCTGATATGCCGACGCCGGCGGCGAGCGGCTCGAAGCGGCCGCCCGTCGCCTCGCCCTCCTCGCCGGGGGGCGCAACACAAAACCGTTAGAATCGAACGCTTTGTCTGTCTGTGCCGCGTGATCGGGATCGGCGCGCGGCAGCGCTTTGCGAGGTCCAATGCTGGAAACAACAAGAATCAAACGACTCGGTTGCGCGGCGTTGTTCGTGCTGCTCGCCGCGTGCGGGTCGGCGCCGGTGGCGCCGGGCTACTACCGGGTCGAACGGGGCGACACGCTGTCGAAAATCGCGCGCGGCAACCGCCAATCGGTGCAGAACATCGCGCGCTGGAACAACCTGACCAATCCGGACAACATCGAGGTCGGCCAGGTGCTGCGTGTCGCGCCACCGAGCGGAACGGCGTCGACGAGCGGTGCGATCCGTAGCGGCGGCGGTGGTGGCGGTAGCGGCAGCGCGAGTGCGTCGGCCGCGCCGCGTGCTGCGCCGCCGGACACTGCGCCGGCCACCGCGCCCGCGCCCATTTCGCTGGTCTGGCCGGCCGACGGCACCGTGTTCCGCCGTTTCGACGGCGGCAACTCGAAGGGGATCGATATTTCCGCGGCGGCCGGCACACCGATCGTCGCGGCGGCGCCCGGCACCGTCGTCTATGCGGGCAACGGTCTGCGCGGCTACGGCAATCTTTTGATCCTCAAACACAACGCCGACTACCTGACCGCTTACGCGCACAACCGCGCGCTGTTCGTGAAGGAAGGCGAATCGGTCAAGCGCGGCCAGAAAATCGCCGAAATGGGTGACACCGATACCGATCGCGTGATGCTGCATTTCGAGCTGCGCTACCAGGGCCGCTCGATCGATCCGTCGAAGGAACTGCCGCCGCGCTAGGCGGCGGCGGGCGCGAGAACCCACCGTGCTATAAACGCTCAATTCGAAGCGGCGTGGCTGCGCGCCACGCCCTTCGTAGATTTGCAAGGAATCTGAAATGAAAAGCCCATTGGCGCGCGTCGCGGCGGCCGCAACGATCAGTCTCGGCCTCCTGACGCTCGGCGGCCTCGGCGGCTGCTCGACCACGACTACGATGACCTATCTGCCGAGCGGCGACACCGGCTTCGCGATCAACTGCAGCGGCAGCGACGCGAGCACGAGCTGGGCCGAGTGCTACAAGCGCGCGGGCGAAACCTGCGGCAACTACGGGTACGACGTGGTGTCGAAAGACGTCGACAGCGGCGCAACGTCGGGCGGCACGATCGGCGGGATTTTCGGCGCGAATGTGAAAAACCGTTCGATGGTCATTCGCTGCAAGCAGTAATGGCGGCACTTTGTGCGCCAGGCACGGCCGCCCAGCGGGAATAGCGTCACCGATCAGCGGCGTCGCCGGCGTCCCGAGCGCGGATCGATGCGAGCGGCGAAGCGCAGCAGCAACGCGAGCGCGATCACCCATACGCCGACAAAGATGATCACCCCGGTCATGAGCCTCGCGCCGAAAAAATAATCCGCCATCATCGGCCGTGTATGTGAATTCGCGGTGAAGATCGCCGCGACGGGTTAAACACCCGCGTAAATCGGTTCAAAAAAAAGCCCGGCACGAAGCCGGGCTAACGGGGGTTCGGCGCATATCGGCAAAGGACCGGTTCACCATGCGCCAGAACGAAATCTAACAATCTGCATTTACAAGCGCAATCGATTAATTTTGCGGTCAATGTTACACGGCGTACGGATTACGCAATCCGTGAATCGGAAATGTCGGAATGAGACCGGCTAAATGCGCCGCGGCCGGGCTACTCGGCCCGCGAGGTCATTCAAACTGGATTGTCCGAGCCCCGCACCAGCCAATGTTCTTGGGCCATCGAGGAAAATGCCGGGAAAACAGCAGAGGAAAGACATCTGTCCGAATAACACTAACTCGTTCGGCAATAAGCCCGCTTTTGCTCGTGAAGATTAACTTGGTGCGGAAACGCACGTAACGTATCGATTAGTCGCGGCAACGGCTTCGGAATAAGCTTCGATATTTCATCACAACAAATTCGCGAATAGTGAAAGATTTAACATCGACAATTCCCCGACAATCTTGAAACCATTCAAACTCGCGTTTCAATTCGGAATATTCGGACGATTAATCGCGGCGCTGATTGGCGGCATGGCGCGTGCGCCGTCGTCGTTGAATCCGTCGGCATCCAGGTTCAGAATCCGACTCAGTCCGGCGATGCATAAAAGACCGCTCCGCGCGTTGCGCAGGCCCGCCATGCGGCTCGCCGGTCTGCGCCAATGGTTTATAGTGACGACCCCGTCCGACCCGCCTACTATGACTTCCAACGACGCCCCCCAAAGCCCCCTGTACGCGAAGCTGCTCGGCGAAACCGCCAAGATCGGCTGGAGCGAACTCGAACGTTTCTTTGCGCGCGGCATCCTGCTGCACGTCGCGCGCGACCTTGATCTCGTGAGCGTCGCCGAAGCGATCGCCAACGACGACACCGCCCAGGTCGCCCAATGGTTGTCTTCGGGCCTCGTTGAGCGCGTGCAGTCGGAGACGGCCGCCGATTTCGCCGCGCGCGATCCCGAGCTGTGGGCAGTCGTCGTCTCGCCGTGGGTGTGCGTTCAGGAGCGCTCTTGAGCGACGCGAGGACGCCCGATGCCGGGACGCCCGACGGCGCGCCTTCCCAAACCGCCGCGCATTCAGCCAGCGGGCGGGCGCTGCCGGTACGCTGGCATCGCCGGGTGCTCGCGCTCGCGTTCCCGATCGTCCTCGCGAATCTGACGCAGCCGATCCTCGGCGCGGTCGATACCGCCGTCGCCGGTCATCTGGATAGCGCCTCCTACCTCGGCGGCGTTGCGCTCGGCGGGCTCTTCTTCAACTTCGTGTTCTGGGGCTTCGGCTTCCTGCGCATGGGCACCACCGGCCTCGTCGCGCAGGCGCACGGCGCGGCCCACGGCGACGAGCTGCGCAACAGCGTGGTGCGCGCACTGCTGATGGCGGCTGCGATCGGCGCGCTGGTGCTGCTCGTGCAGCAACCGCTGATCGACTACGCGCTGCGGGCGATCGGCGGCAGCGACGCGGTGCAGCGGCATGCGCAGGTGTATTGCCACGCGCGCATCTGGGCCGCGCCGCTCGCGCTCGGCAATTACGTGGTGCTGGGCTGGCTGCTCGGCACGCAGCGGGTGCGGCTCGCGTTGCTGTCGCAGGTGTTCATCAACAGCGTGAACATCGTCGCGGTGCTGCTGTACGTGTACGCGTTTCATTGGGGCGTGGCCAGCATCGGCGCGGCTACCGCGACTGCCGACGCGCTCGGCTTCTTGCTCGGCCTCGCGCTGCTATGGCACGGCAGGCCGCGCGGCCTGCCCGCGCTGAATCGCGCCGCGTTGTTCGACACCGCCGCGCTGAAGCGTCTCGTCGTGCTCAATCGCGACATCTTCGTGCGCACGCTGTGTCTGCTTTCGTCGTTCGGCTGGTTTGCGCATCTCGGCGCGCGGCAAGGCGACGCGACGCTCGCCGCGAACGCATTGCTGCTCAATTTTCAGACCTTCATGGCGTACGGGCTCGACGGTTTCGCGCATGCGGCCGAGGCGCTGGTCGGCGCGGCGATCGGCGCGCGCGATCGTCACGCGTTCGCGCAGGCGGTCAAGGTCACCGCGATGTGGTCGGCGCTCGGCGCGATCGGCTTCTCGTTCGTGTACTGGGGCGCGGGCGCATGGATCATCGAGCGGCTGACCGATCAGGCCGTCGTGCGCGCGGCGGCCGAAACCTATCTGCCGTGGGCGGCGCTGTCGCCGGTCATTTCGGTGTGGGGCTTCCTGCTCGACGGCGTGTTCATCGGCGCGACGCGCACGCGCGAACTGATGATGGCGATGGTGGTGTCGCTCGTGGTGTTCGTCGCGGCGTCGTCGGCATTGCTCTCGTGGCACGGCAATCACGGGCTGTGGATCGCGCTGCTGATCTTCATGGCCACGCGCGGCGCGACGCTCGCGCGCTACCTGCCGGGCGTGTCGCGAGGGATTGCGGCGGCGTAGTCGCGCGGTGCGGCGCGCCGCGCCCCGTTGGCTGTTCGGCGGACGACAGAACGTTACGGCTTGAAACAAGCGCATACATATCGCATAACGAGCGCGTCCTAGAATGTTTCCAGCCCGTGCTCTCCGCGCGAACAGTCGGCACGGGTCAGAAGTGCCGGCGTGCCCGCGCCGGTGCTTCGCTTTCCCCGCCCCTCCCTTTCCCGATCGTTTTCAATTCGACGAGCGCTCACTGTGCGACGGGCGCGGGCACCATGGCGGGCGGCCGATCGTCGGTTGGCACGCCGTGGTAGTCGGCGGGATCATGTGGCGGGCTGCCGCGATGCGCGGACGGATGGTCCGCACAGCCGGCGACGCCGGCGCACAACAGCAAGGCAACAGTCAGAACGCGGGTCATTTTGCAATCTTCTCCGGGACAAAGGGGATGGCGGAAGTCCGCCGGCGCGCCGAGAGTCTACCCGCAAAGCGCGTTCCGCGACGCCATCACGCCCGCTCGTGCCCCGCTCGTTCCATTTCGTGAGATTTCGCCAGACCTGCGCTACTATGGGTTCATGGCTGAACCTACCGGGAGACTGCCATGGACGGTGAATCGATCGCGGGCCTGATCGGGCTCGCAATAGGCTTGCTCGTGCTGGTGGCGTTGTCGATTTTCGAATCGCGGGCCTACCGGCGAGAACACGACGGCGAGGGCATGCTGCATCACTGGACGCATCAGCACCTGCATATGCCGCATTGGAGGCGTCCAAGGCACTGATGCGGGTGATCTTCGACTCGGACCGAGTCGGCTCTAGTCGCGGCACCGGCATATCGCAGTGCCTCAGTTGCGCGTCCGCTCGATGACGCGATGACCGGCGTTGCGGCGCATGTTTGCGCCGCGCGCGTCGTCGTCCGCTGCACGTGCGCAATACCTTTTCAGTTCCTTCGGCATACATACATCGAACGGTGACGCTACGCGCGTCGCCCCCTCTTTTTTCACCGTCGTCCAAGGCCTCGCCGCATCGATCTTCATCGGTGATGGGCACACGCCTTGCGGGTTCCGATCCAGCAACAGGCGCGCGATACACGCGTCGATTGTCGCGGCGCGCGTGCGCCAAACCAGCGTGACGATGCGGCCAGCGATTTCGCGGCCCCTCGAAAAGGAGAACGCCATGACCGTCGGAACCATCCTGCTAATCGTGCTCATCCTGCTGTTGATCGGCGCATTGCCAAGCTGGCCGTATAGCAGCGGCTGGGGCTATCGACCGACTGGGCTTGTCGGCGTCGTGCTGATCGTCGTGATCATTCTGCTGTTGATGGGGCGAATATAGCTGACCGCCGAGCCAGCGCAAGGCAAGGCATTGACGCTCCTGTCCGTACCCCCTATACTCTCGGATTCGTCGGAGCGTAGCGCAGCCTGGTAGCGCATCTGATTTGGGATCAGAGGGTCGAAGGTTCGAATCCTTTCGCTCCGACCAATAGAATCAAGCATTTAGCCCAGCCCTAACCGGCTGGGCTTTTTGCTTTCTGAGTCCGTGTAGGCGCTGTGTAGGCAAATTCAATCGGCATTTGGCAACGCCTTCTCCACGGCTTACGGGACGCGTGGGAATGGTCTAGACCTGACCATCGTCCTCTTGCGGCGTGCAATACCGTCGCGTCATGCCGAGCGCCGTGGCTGGTTGACCCGTCCTCAAACGTGGTTCCGAGGTCGGGATATTCCCAGCGGCAACACCCGATGGTTGGGGTCGGGCCTTTGTCACGCCAGAGACAACCCGAACCCCATCGGCTCTTTTCAAGACTGTCTGGCAGCACAGGATAGTCGCAGCCTTAGGAACGAACCCGCACGGATCGCCCATCTTCACCCGAGGATGAAGTTGCCGCTCATTACCAAACAGCAGGGGTAGCAGATTTGCGCGTCGCCCGACGACGCATGAAGCCAGGATCACCGGCGACCTTTGTCATCACGTCCTGAACGGCTTCGGGCTGGCGCACAAGCGCGCGATTCTAGCACTCCGGGAAAACCCCCGGGAATTGGTCCGCTGCGCCTTGATAGCAGTCGCAAAAATCTGTTATCAAAAGCTATCACTTTCGCAAGCCGCTTTGTTTTCGGTCCGCGCGGCGTCAAGGCGCGGCCTTGCCGCGTACACTTGGCCCTTGCTCAACGCGACAAAGTTCGGCAGGGTGCAATCCGTTTCGGCGCTTGCCACATGTTCGCCGCAGCTGCATACGAGATTGGGGCCACACCGGCCTGTCATGCCGCAGCAGCCATATGTCCGCTCAATTAAGGGCGTGACGCTCAACCCGATCACGTCATCTTCCTGTACAAGCCAGCAGCCCGCGTAGGCTTGCCATACATCGCCGCGTTCCTTGATGGCAAACCCCGAGGGAAAGCAGGGCTCGCCCCATTTCCACGACTCGCCGCCGTGTGTGGTGTATTGCGACGCGTTCCCAACCGTCAAAACACGTGTAACTGGCGCGTTACAGCGGTTGCAGCGAAAACAGATGAGTTGCACACCCAGCTCGTTATGAGATTTCTCCATAGTGTCCTTTTGTCGGAGCGAGGGAACGACCGGCAAGGTCAAACCCGATGGCAGTGATCCATCAGGCCCGTTCGTCGCTCCCCTGCCGTGTGAAGTAGTCGTCGATGATGGCACGCACCTCAATTCGCAGACGGCCATCAGCTTTCGTCAGTACCTCCAGCAATAGCCGTTTCTCGCGCATGTAGACTGCTGCGAACTGCGGGTCGCGGGCCTCGACGGTACGCAGGTTCGATATGAGATCAGCCGCCTTGATGGTCTGCGCCGCAGCTGATGCATGTGCCGTATGCCTCCGGTCCAGTGCCTTTCGCGTGGCCCGGTCGCCGTCATCAGGTGTTGATATTGCGGTCAGCTCGCTCACAAGTCTCCCGACGCATACACCGAACTCCGCTTCGATCAATGCCAGCGGAACGGCGGTGTCCTCGACCGTATCGTGCAGCCAGGCGGCGGCGACCATTTCCGCCGTTACACCCGGCACCCGTGTCACCAGTTCGGCTACCTCAGCCAGATGCGTCGCATAAGGCTCGCCCACGTATTTGCGCCGCTGGTCAATGGCGGCGTGCGCACCAAGCGCAAACGCTCGCGCTCGGTCTATCAGCGCGAAATCCCGGTCTTTGTTTTTGTCGTTTTCCTTCATCGTCATCCTCAATCAAACGGTCACGTCTACGCATCAGCACGGCCCTTCTGGAACAGCGCCGCCCGATGATGGAAGCGTGGGCGCGGCACATCTTGTCGCTGTAATCGTTGCAGTCGCATCAATGAAAAACCCCGCCGAAGCGGGGCATGGTTCGCGTGCTTACGGGTTGATACTGTAACTTTGTACGAGGCGTAACTCGGGGATCGTCGCAGATCCATGCGCAGCTACCGGTATTCGTCAATCTCGACCGTCCCACCCATTGCTTCCATCATGGTGCGAATATCGTCGGGCACATCAGGTACGCGGTCGCCGCTCTCGTTGTCCCAGTAACAGAAGAAACGCATATGCGCGCCAGTGCGCTTAAGCAATTCCGGTAAATCTGATCGCGGTAGTGTCAAGTATTCAACAAGATAGCGAAGATGAGGCGTTAGTTGGTCGCTCGTGACTGCCTGCTCACTCGACACGCTCCATGTGCCTTGCCGCCAAGGGGTGCTGCTCATCTTGCCGGATGGCATTAACTTTGGTTGCCCTTTGGCTCCAGCGCGAGACGGTGATACGCCGAAATAGTCCGTCCAGAATTCGGGCGGCTCGGTGTCTTGGTAGATCGTGAACGATGCGTAGGCGAGTTGGTGTTTGGGTGCCATATTATTTCTCTCAAGGTGTCCAGCTATGCATGTTATCGATGATCGCGCCTCTGAACTCGACACCCCCATCGTCGTGCCAAATAACGTTGTCGTCCCCGCGCAATCGATTGTCCTCTTTCATCATGTGAATCATCTTGCCAAACGTCTTGCGGTCATACCCTAGCATTTTCGCTGCGTAGTCCGGATTGTTCGTGCTCGCGGCAAGTTCTTCGGTATCACCGCTCACTGTATCCGGCTGATACGTGAACCCCTGCGCGTTACCGAGGTTCTGCGGCGGGGTTCGTGAGCGTCCGCGACAAGTGCATGCCTGTGCGTAACCCAGGGCTTTGACCATGTCGTAACCGGATTTCATCTTGCGAACCCTGTCAAACGGAAAGAACTCGCCGGTCTCGACGTTCAGGGCTTGTGCAGACGGCATCGGCGGGAACTTGGAATAGATCGAATAGGTGATCTTGCAAAGGTCACAGACCTCCTCGTCCGTCGTCTGCGCTCCAGTGCCTTTCTGACTTTGTTCTTCCATTGCACTCCTCAAGAGTTTTCAGGCGATACCCCGCGAATTAACCATCGAAACGGACGAGGGTCAAACGCTTTAAATCGGGATAAGCCCGTTTTGACAATTATTTGCGACTGTGTCGGACATCTCGATTTCTATTGCATATTCCTGCTCGCGCAGGACGAAAAAACGGCGGCATTGTGCCGCCGTTATCGTCAGGGATCGAAACGGGTTAGTGTTGCGTCCATGAAGCGTCCATCGCCGCCAGTTTCGCGTTCACGCCTTGCGCAGCGTCAGCGAGAATCGCTGCCGCGTCTTCCGATGACAGTTGGCGCTGGGGAAGCCCCTTTGCGTCGAGCGCAAGCACGGTGAACAATTCCTGATCGCAGCAGTTAGCCTGGTAGTAGCTCTGGCCGGTCTGGATCATGATCTCCAGCAGGTTCCTGTGTTCGTGTCTTTCCTCGACAGTCACAGCAGGACTCCTGAACATCGAGGTCGCAAGCGTAATCAGGTGTCGGAGTTGCTGACCCTGCCGGTCGCAGGCGTGGAAGGCGGCAAGCGCGAGCTGTTCATACCGGAGAGCGTCCACAGGGGGACGGGCGGGAGACTGCTTTGTGGTTGGTTTGGTCATACGCTGTCCTGATTATCGTGAAGGATCGCCCGGACACATAGGGAGGCAGGTGAGCGGGCACGATAGCAAGGTTGGCAGACCGGTCCTGCAACCACAACCGGCAGACCCGAAGGTCTCCCCACCACGGCCCGCCCATTGGCAATGGACGTGCAGAGGTAGCGCACGACCTGCCTGAACAGGTGTGCGGGTTGCAGGATTTCAGGCTGCCAAGCCTGAGCCGTCGCTGTTTCGACGGCGCTTTGATTATAAACGTATGCAGAAAAGCTTAGTGCGCTTTCGTGTTGGTGAACTGTCAAATAGGATCGCTGAGCAAGTCACAAGCGCTTCACGCGCTTTTTGCACTCGCGCAACAAGGCATTCAGTTCGCGCAGTTGGCTCCGCCAGCGCGCGCTCATCATGCCGTGCGCGGTCGCATTGCCGGCGGATACCGCTTTACCCGCCTCGGTGCGCGGCCCCGTCGAGCTTTCCCACGGCTTCCACCGCCTTATCGCTTCGGCCTGCTTTGCCCGTTGCTCCGGTGTGCAGTGTCGTTTCGCCATTGCCGCTCGCTAATAGTTCGTTCGAAGGATTCGCGGAATTTTCCGCGCGCGCGTGAGGGTCGGGCGGCGCGCCGCCATTGCTGCCGTTGTTCACCTGCTGCGGGCCGTTCGCGATGTTCGCCTGTTTCACGAAGGCCACCGGACGCGGGTTCTTGATCTCCGTCAGCGCTTCGAGCGTCGCGCGGCTCTGTGCCTGCGCTTTCAGCGCCAGTGACAGATGCGCCTGAAACTGGTTCAGGTATTCGGAGAAAGCGGCCTTGCGCGCGCACTGGTTGAAAATCATGTCGAGCGTGTTGGCCTGGGCGATCAGCATCGCCTCGACGCCGGACATATCGCCGCCCTTCACGGCGTTGATCCGGGCGCGCAGTTCGCCCACGTAGGCGGTCAGGTCCACGCCCTCACCAAAGATACCCTCGGCGTACTTGCGGCCCGTCACGGCCCCGCGAACGACCGGGCTGGCCGCAATCATCGCATCGCGCTTTACCGGGTCGTCGTACTGACTCCCCGACAGCCCCAGCGCTGCCGGGTTGCGTTTTGGTGGCGGCGCGCTTGCTGCTTCCTTTGTCGCCTTCCTTTTCGCCACCATGTCACGGCCTCCGTTTGCAGCTTCGCGACGTCCCCACGCATGAGCCGCCGCAGCCTGGGCACCCGTGCCGGTCGTCCAGGCCTTCGAGCTTCCACGAGCGCGCCGCCAGCAGTGCGCGCGCCTCGGCCTCGGCGCGGCACTCGATCACCTTCGCATTGAAGTATTCGACGTTCGGCAACAGGTCCGCCAACGGACCATTGGCGGCGCGGCCCAGCGTGTCGGCATGGCGCTCGCGGGTCCAGCCTTCCGCGCGCGCCAGCTCGTCAATCATCGCGAACAGTTCGGCGCGCAGCCGCCGCACATTGTCCGCCGCAAGATACGGCCCCCAAGGCAGATACGCGCCGCCGTGCGGGTCGATCAAAGCCCCGGCGCAATCGTCCGGTACGGCTTGCGGATCGCTGGCGGCTTCCCCGGCTAACAGCGTGCCAGCGGCGGGCTCCCTCGCGCCTTCGCTGCGTTCCAGCAGATACGCCATGACCTCGGGCTTGTGGGCGGCAAGTTCCGGCTTGATCGTTGCCACTGCGCGCGCCGGTCCCTCGATGCCGATGCGCTCCCCCTCGATTGACAACGAGACGCCTAGGGCGGCGGCGCGCTCCACGATATCGGCGGCACTCATACCGAATCCTGAACACGGTCATCGTCGTCGGGCGGGTCGTTTTTCTCCGAAGAACCCGACTCCTGCGGCATGTCCCCTTCGGCAGAACCGTCCAAAGGGACAGACCGTAAAGCCACGCCGGGGCCGAAGGGGACAGCCGGCCCCGAAGGGGACATCGTATTTTGTTCAGTCTCCTTCGTGTCCCCTTCGGAATCTGTCCTCTTCGGTAGCGCCCATTGCCACCCCTCTTTCATGCTCAGCTTGCGCGTCTCGACGCCGAGCCGCGACGCCGCGCGCTGCATGGTCTTCCAGTTGAACCCCGCGCCGTCAGCATCCGCTTTCAGTTCACGCGCCCTCACCGGGCCGTCTGCAAGCAGACCGCGCAAGAGTGCTTCCGCCTCGGCCTGTTCGGTTTTCGCTTCGTCGTCCTGCTGCTCGACTTCGCCCAGGATATCGCGGGCGCTGCCGTCGATGCGCTCGCCCCAGGCAATGTGCTGTCCAATGATCCCAGCCTGAACCTCGACGCGCTCCAGCGTGTAGGCGAACCCGCCATCGTCCGCTGCAATGTTGGACTTCGCGCGGGCCAGAATCCGGCGTTCCGCGCCGTCGTCCTTCGCCGTCACCAGCACCATGCGCGCGAGTGCGCCAAACGCCTGTGAGCCGATCACGCGCTCTACAGGAGCCTTGCCGGACGATCCCTTGGCAAAGTGCGAGATGCCGATCACCGCGCAGCCGTGACGCGCCGCCAGATCAACCAGCGGTTGCAGGTCGCGGCGAACATCGTTAGCGCGGTGCGCGTCGCCACCAATGGCACTCACGACCGGATCGACGATCAGCAGCCGCGCGCCGCCCATGCTCGCCATGCGTTCGCTCAACAGCGGCATGTCGCGCGCCGGATCGAAGGGCACGAGTTCGCCGCCGGTCTTCGCCACGTTGCGGACAAGATGAATCCTCGACAGGTCCGCATCAGCGGCCATCAGGCGCGGCACCAACGTATCGCTCGCGTCGTCCTCACTGCTCCAGATCAGCACCTGGCCGGGGTGCGCACACGCGGTCCCGTCCGGCCACGCGCCCCCACGCGAGACGACGGCGGCCAGATCGAGTGCGAGTGTGGTCTTGCCGGTCCCCGACGCGCCCGCCAGTATGGTGAGCTTGCCTGCTGGCAACCAGTCCGGCCACAGCCACGTCACCGGCTGCGGCGTCACGTCTGCCGCGCATTGCAGCAGTACCGAGTCGGCGGGCGGCTCGGCACCGGCCCTGCCGTTTAATGGCGCAGCATGGGCAGTCGCCTTCGCCGCCTCTGCGTTCGCCGTCGCGAGTCGTTGCTTGCCAAGCTCGATCTGTTCGCGGCGGTTTTCGTTGAACTCGATCACTTCGGCGGCGCGCATCACATCAGCTTCGCTCCAGCGGCGATTATTCATAACGCCCCCTTGCGCGAACGCCGCGTGATCGCCGCCCACAGCGACGCGCGCGCGTTCTCCTCAATCCATTCGTGGTGTTCGCGCCATTCGTGCGGCATCATGCATGACTCGCAGCGCTGCAACTCCCTGTCGATCAGGTATTCGAAGCGCACAAGAAACGCCTCGGCGTCACGGCGGCGCGATCCCCGTACGGCGGCGCGGTGTTCCTGTTCGCGGACCTTCGGCGCTGAGGCCGCTTCGCTGCGCGCCGCCAATGTCGCCGGGCGGCGCGCTTGGACATTGGGCTGTGCGCCGCGCCACCGTGTCCAGAATGCAGCGCGGGCGGCGGCGAGCGCTTCGGCGTCGTCAGGCGGTGACGTCTGCGGTTCAATGGCTGCCGTATCCATTACGCGCCCCCTGTGAGCAGCTTCTGGATATCCGCGACCTTCCACGCAAGACGTCCATTGATGCGAATGGGGCGGATAGGGCCGTTTTCCAGACAGGCCCACTTACGCAGGGTCTGCGGGCGGCGGTTCAGGGCGACAGCAGCGGCCTCGGTCGTCAGGATGGCCTCAATGCCGTGTGCAACAGGGATGGTTTGCAGGGTGTTCATGTCAACGTCCAGTCGGGCCTTTCGCGGCGGTCCCTGGACGTTGATAACGTGCCGAATTCGTCTCAACGTCCGAAGGTTTCCGCCGTGGTCGGCCTGATGCTTCGGCGTTGATAGTTTCGAGTGGGGCGCTAGTGGTGACGCAAGAGTGGGAAGTGGGGTATTTGAAGTGGTGAGGTGGGGTATTTTTACCCCACTACCTCCGGGCGAACTTCTCGCGGTCCCTGATTGACACGCGTCCGGCCTTGCTCGCCTCCTTCCAGGCTTCGTTAAACGAGGAGTCGCCCGTTCCGAACAGCGCTACGTCCTCAGATTTGCAGCGCTCCCGGATTGCCTTCTTCCCGCCGGTCGGAATTGCATTGCGCTGATAATCGAGCGCGTCGGCAGCGCGCTCGATAGCCCTGATCTGGCGTTCGCGCCTGGACAAACGCGCATCACCGATACCGCTCCCGACAACAACGTCTGTCGCCACCTCGGCGCGCGGCTGTGGCCTAACTTCCGGCGCGGGCGGCACATGCTCGATATCAATGCGCAACCGGCTTTCCCGCAGAACCCCGAAAATCAGGCGGGGATAGAAACCAAACTCAGGCGACAGGCTACTGCCTGTCTGCAACGCCATGACGTAGCCCGCGACCCCCAGCAGGCCAGCACTGAGCACATCAACGCCGGCAATCCGTTGCAGATAAAGCTGGGCACGATTCGCGTCGAACCCCGTGGCAGGCTGTACCCCGTTCAATGCATCGCGCGTGATCCAGTCCGGGGCGCTGCCCGACTCCCTGAATGCCCTGTGTAGCAGCCTTGCGGCCTGCGACGGATCACAGGCGGGAATAACCACGCACATGCGACGCAGTACCTCGTTCACGTGGATGAAATTGGACTCGCCTGCGCTCAGAATTTCAGCGGCGGTAAGGGGGACTGGCGGTAGCAGCTTGGCCCGTTCAGCCAGCCCGGCGTCCTCGATCAGCCCCGCCTGCACCAGCACAATCCCGGTCTCCTGGGCTGCATTGCCGGGGTTCTTTTGTGAATCGAGCCATTCAAGCAGGGCTGCGGTCGCAACCGTTGTCAGATGCGGGTCAACCGGCGCGACCGGATTGCCTGTGATGCGATTGAGTTCCGGCCTGATATCGGCCTTCAGCTTCCCGCTCGTCACCGCGCGAACCAGAAGCCGCCGCGCCTCATCGGCTCCCCACTTACGCACAAGCAGCAGACTTTCGGCTTGCGCAAGCGTGAGAACATCGCGTTGCTTCAACTCACACACCCAGTCTTCAAGACGTGTCATGTGCCCCTCCAGCACGCCCTTCGGAAGGGCCCTGCCAGGCCGGGAAGGGAACCGGCTTTTCGCTCCGTCGAGCTAGACAGGGACATCGCGAATTATGCCTGCGTCCAGCGAGCTGCAGACTACCGGCTCTAGCTGACGGCTTGCAGGCCGCTCTTCCCCTCTTCGGCCTTGAACTCGATGCCAGCCTCTTCCAGCATCCACGCCTCGATGCGGCAATGCCACAGACGCAGCAGATCGAGCGGACGGCGACGGTAGTGTTTCTCGGCAATGGCGCTTGGCTTGTGGCCCTGAATTTGCGCAACCACGCCAACCGGGCATTCCACCCATTCAGACAGCGTGCCGAACGAGCGGCGCAGGCCGTGCAACGAGATATGCGGCAGGCCTGCCGCACGCAGCGCCTTGGCGTGGGCAATGCGCGGCTCGGCCAGCTTGCCGTCCTTGGCGGTCCGGCTACTGAATACCCACGGCGACGGCTCCCACTTCTCGCCGCGCGCTTCCATGCGCGTTAATGCCCGGACATTGGGCGGCGTGTCGTTACGCCGCTTCAGGTCAAGCAGCAGCGACGCCACATAGGGCGGCAACGGCACCACGCGCCCCTCGCTCTCCACCTTGTCCGACAGGCTAAGGCTCCCCCAGCGGAAATCGACGTCGGTCCACCGCAGCGCGGCCAGTTCCTCGCGGCGCGGTCCAACCAGCAGCAACGTTTGCAGGTAAGCAGCGATAACCGGATTCCCGATCTTGCGCATGCCATCGAACCACGCGCGCAACTGTTCGCGTTGCAGGCAATCGCCTTCGCGCGCCTTCGGGGAAGGTACGGCCTCCTTGACGGCTCTTGCTCGGTAAGCATCGGCGGGCACAAGAGACTGATACGCCGAGGTGTCCTCACACCACCGGATGAACGCTCGCAGTAAGCGATACGCAAGGGCAGCCAAAGCCGGTCGATCAGAAAGATGTTCGAGCCATTTGGCGATCCGCTCGCCGGTCAGTTCCGGCAGGCGCAGCATCATCAGTTCGGCGAGTGGCCCAGCTTGCGTGACACCGTTGCCGCGCTTCTTCTTGATACCACCAGTTGCTGCCAGCCGCACATGTTCAAGCATATGTCGTTCGCCCCACGCCTTTTCGACGCCACGCTGCTGGCGGTCCTTCTGATAGGCAAGATAGGCCTTCCACGCGTCGTCTACCGTCGCCTCACGCCGTTGCGCCGCCTCGCGCTTCGCGTCGGCGGCGGCGCGCTGCAGGGCTTCCTGTTCGCGCGGGTCGGTGCCCTTGTCGATCAGCACGCGCAGGTCGGCGGCATGCTGGCGGGCGTCCTCCAGCTTCCAGTTGGCAGGATCGCCGATGGTGCAGCGGATCGTGCGGCCGTGCAGGCGACCTTCGACAATGTAGGCTCGCGCGCCTGCCGAGGTGACCCGCAGGCCGAAGCCGCGCGTCTTGGCGTCGTACAGAATGGCCTGCTGTTTGCCGGGTTCGCACTGGAAGGCGGCGACGCGCGCCGCCGTGAGATTGGTTTTTGCCATTGGGGTTGCCTGAGAGTTCGGGGTGGCCGTGTAGGCGTCATGTAGGCAAATTCTATGGCAATCAAGCAATCTCGATCAACACAAAAATCAGATGGTTTTGCTTAAATCCCTTATACAGCCGGCAATTCTTTGCCTACATGAACACCAATCAACAAGCCGAAATATTAAAACGCACTGATTTGGGATCAGAGGGTCAAGGTTGGTCGAAGGTTCGAATCCTTTCGCTCCGACCACGAAAAGCAAGTCGAAACCCGCGAAGCCTCCGGCTTCGCGGGTTTTTGCTTTTTTGGCCCGCGCTCACCCGGACGCTGACAGCCAATCCATCAGGCACTCGCCTTGCAAATCATCATCCGTGCATGCGACAGTGCTTGCGCACGTACCTCGCTGCGAAGACGCGCAAACCCGCCGCAATGCCTTCCTAGGCCGCTCAAAAGGAGACTCTCATGGACCTGATCCTCTGGCGTCACGCCGAAGCAGAAGATGTCGCCTCGAGCGATCTCGCCCGCGCGCTCACGACGCGCGGCCGCAAGCAGGCGCAGAACGCCGCGAAATGGCTTCGCGCGCGCCTACCCGAGGACGCGGTCGTCCTCGCGAGCCCCGCCGTGCGCACGATCCAGACCGCCGAGACGTTGAGCGACCAGTATCGCGTCGTGCGCGAACTCGCGCCGAACGCGAGCGCGAACGATGTCCTCGAAGCGGCCGGCTGGCCCGGCGGCATCGCGCAGACCGTGGTGATCGTCGGCCATCAACCGACGCTCGGCCACGTCGCCGCGCAACTGCTCGGCGACAGCCGCGCGAGCTGGCCGCTGAAAAAAGCGGGCATCTGGTGGATCGAGAGCCGTGAGCGCCACGGCGAAGAGGAGGCGGTGTTGCGCGCCGCCATCAGTCCCGATCTGATCTGAGCGCGCGCGTCGCGCGACGCATCCGACTTTACGGGCACGCACGCGAGGGCTTACGGGCAGTCATCCAATCGTCACAGCTTTGCCATGCGAGCGTCACCGCGCGTTACTACATTGGCGAAAAAAGAAATCCTCCCTCTTTTCGACCAGGACAGCCAATGCGAGAACTGCCCACGCCCACCCTGCCCTTCGCCTCGCTTTTCGAACCGCGCCGTCTGCCCCGCGCCGAGGAAACGGTCACCGCGCAGCATCGCCTGCAAGTCTCGTGGGCGCGTACCGACGAAGAGCTGCGTGAAGCGCAGCGTCTACGCTATCGCGTCTTCGCCGACGAAATGGGCGCGCGCCTGAGCGGCCCCGCCGGCCTCGACGTCGATGCGTTCGATTCGTACTGCGACCATTTGCTGGTACGCGATCTCGACACGTTGAAAGTAGTCGGTACCTATCGCGCGTTGCCGCCGCATCAGGCCGCGCGCATCGGCCGTCTGTATGCGGAAAGCGAGTTCGACGTGTCGCGTCTCACGCATCTGCGCGCGAAGATGGTCGAGGTCGGCCGCTCGTGCGTGCATCCCGACTATCGCAGCGGTTCTGTGATCATGTCGCTGTGGGCAGGGCTCGGCGCGTACATGAAGCACAACGGCTACGAGACGATGCTCGGCTGCGCGAGCGTCGCGATGGCCGACGGCGGCCACTATGCGGCAAACCTGTATTGCTCGCTGCGTGACAACGCGCTGACCGCGCCCGAATATCGCGCGTTCCCACATACACCGCTGCCGGTAGACGACCTGCAGACCGGCGCCGCCGTCGCGCCGCCGCCGCTCGTGAAGGGCTACTTGCGACTCGGCGCGAAGATTTGCGGCGCACCGGCGTGGGACCCCGACTTCAATACCGCGGACTTCCTGACGCTGTTCCGCCTGTCCGATATCAACGCCCGCTACGCGCGGCACTTCCTCGGCGATGCGTTGCCGCGATAAGCTGCATCACCGGATCGGCATAGGGGGCAGCCATCGGGCTGCGCCCCTGCCACACCACCCGGCATGCGGGTCCGCACCGGGCGGTTCGGGAAGTTGAGGTCATGAGAGACGGGGCAAACCCAGCCGGTCGAACCACGCCACCGTGAACAGTCTGCTTAGCAGCCTGCCGCTGTTGCGCCACCAGCGACGGCCGTTGGCCGCCACCCGTCGCGCCACATCAACGGCGGCGCCCATCGCGCGCAGTTCGCGGTACATCGTCGTACCGCGCTTCCACTGCTTGAGCTGGATTGCGCGCAGTCGGTGACGCAACCACTTGTCCAGCTCACGCCAGACCTTCGGTGTCTGCGCCAGACGGAAGTACGCCTTCCAGCCCAGCAGGTACGCGCGTACCTGTCGCACCACTTCCCGCAGGCTGCGCCCGCATGAACGAGCGGTCAGTTCCCGGATGCGTTGCCGAAACGTCGCCAGCGGTTTGTCCGCCACGCGGCGCTTGACCTCGCGTCCGGGTGCCACCCAGAAGCTGTAGCCCAGGAACTTGCGTCCAAACACGCTGGCCACTGCGCTTTTGGTCTCGTTGACCTTCAAACGCAGTCGCCCGTACAGCCGCCGCAGCAACGCCATCACCCGTTCGCCCGCGCGCCGACTGCGAACGTACACGTTCGCGTCGTCGGCATAGCGCGCGAAGCAGTGACCGCGCCGCTCCAGTTCCTTGTCCACCTCGTCGAGCAACACGTTGGCCAGCAACGGCGATAGCGGCCCGCCCTGCGGCGTGCCCTGTTCGCGCTGCTGAACCACACCGCCATCCATGATGCCGCTCGTCAGATACGCCCGGATCAGCCGGATCACCCCGGCGTCCCCAATACGTTTCTGTAGACGGTCGATCAGGATGTCGTGGTTGACCCGGTCGAAGAACTTCTCCAGATCAACGTCCACCACGATTCGCCGGCCCGACTGCACGTACGACTGCGCGGCAAGCACCGCATCGTGCGCACGCCGTCCGGGCCGGAAACCATAGCTGTGCGCGCTGAAGGTGGGGTCCAGAACCGGTTGCAGCACCTGCAGCAGCGCCTGCTGGATCAGCCGGTCCGTCACCGTCGGGATGCCAAGCTCGCGCTCGCTTCCGTCCGGTTTCGGGATCGTCACCCGCCGTACCGGGCTGGGCCGGTACGTCCCCTTCAGCAACTGTTCACGGATCGCCGGCCACGCCGTCACCAGATGGCGCGACGTCTGGTCAATGTCCAGACCGTCCACGCCAGCGGCTCCCTTGTTGGCCCGTACCCGTTTGAATGCCTGCTTCAGGTTCTCTCTCGTCAGCGCCGCCATCAGCAGCGCTGACCCTGTGTCCCCGGATTCATGGCGCGGGCAACAGGCTTCGTCGCTCACGGGCATAGACGCAGCTTCACCGCGTGTGCCTCCCGCTCGCCCCGCTTGCACGGGCTTCTGACGCAGTACCTGTCGCATCGACATGACGCTGGACACTCCTTCCCGTTTGGCCCTTCGTCACCAGCTTCGGACTCATCGACCTGTCCTGTGACTACTACGGCCTCTGCTGACTCCTCGCTCCGGCTCGACGCCGTCACCCTTTCAGGCATGAGGCGAGGCCTCCCCAGGTAAGAACGCACTCCTTCATCGCACAACCGCCGCATCTACGCCACTTCACCTTGGTCACGAGAGCTTCGCGGTTTTTCGCCCGCTCGCCCTGCTCGGCAGCGCCTTCTATACGGTTCTTGTTCATCGGCTCGCGATTTACGCTCCACGCTTCCTCCCCACATCCGGTCGCCCTCGTGCAGTTGCGCTTCACTTCATTCGCTGTGACCAGCTTATGGCGGGACTTACACCCGCAGGAATGCGCCCATGCTGGGCGCACGAAACGAAAAAGCCCTGCATTTGCAGGGCTTTTTTTGTGCACGCGCACGCTGCGAATCGAAGCGTGCGTCGATCGGCGCGACATCAATCGTCGGTATAAACCACGCGATACGGAATCCCGACTTTCTCCCACTCCGCGGCTTCCTGGATCAGGCTGTAGTCCGTCAATGGATTGTTGGCGACCCACTCATTCGGCAAACGCACTTCGTAACCGCCGTTCGCCTGAGCAACCGTGATACCCGGCAGGCCGACGTCCGCGCGTCGACGGCACAGCAACGCCGCGAGCCGCAGGCAGAACAGCAGCGGCCATTCGACGTCGCGCGTCTGCGACAGCTTGCCGAGCTTGCCCGCGTGGCCGAGCACGAGCGCGGCGAGGCGTGCCTGATCGGTGCGCGAAAAGCCGGGCATGTCGGCGTTGCTTGCGATATACGCCGAATGCTTGTGATAAGCGCTATGCGAGATCGACAGCCCGATTTCGTGCAGCGACGCCGCCCAGCCGATGAACATGCGGTTCTCCGCGCGGCGTTCTTCGTCCGGTTCGATGAACTGATCGTAGAAGCTCGTCGACAGATCGCTGATACGCCCCGCCTGCGCACGATCGACGCCGTAGCGCCGCATGAAGCCGCCGACCGTCACCGTCCGCATGTCCTCGTGCTGCGAACGGCCGAGCAGGTCGTACATCACGCCGAGACGCAGCGCGCCGTCGGTGGTGTCGACATAGTCGACGCCCAGTTCGTCGAACACCGCGATCATGATCGACAGGCCGCCCGCGAGCACCGGCACGCGGTCGCTCTTCAGCGCGATCAGCTTCAGCCGGTTGACGTTCTCTGCCTTGATCAGTGCGCGCTTGAGCCGCTCGAGGCCGCCGCGCGAAATGCCGTGCGTGACGCCGGCATCGTTGAAATTGTTCGCCTCGACCAGTTCGGCGAGCGCGCGGGCGGTGCCCGATGAGCCGATCGCCTGCTCCCAGCCGGTCTTCTTGTATTCGGCGGAAATGATCTGGATTTCGCGGCGCGCGGCGAGTTCGGCCTGACGCATCGTGTATTCGTCGACGTTGCCGGCCGGGAAAAACGTGCGGCTATGGCTCACGCAGCCGATATACAGGCTCTCCATCTTGATCGGCGTGTAGTGCGAGCCGATGATGAATTCCGTCGAACCGCCGCCAATATCGACGACGAGCCGCTTGCCCGCGCTCGCCGGCACCGAGTGAGCGGCGCCTGCATAAATCAGGCGCGCTTCCTCACGCCCCGCGATCACTTCGATCGGAAAACCGAGCGCCGCCTGCGCTTCGCCGAGAAACTCGCCCGCATTCTTCGCGATGCGCAGCGTATTGGTCGCGACCGCGCGCACGTGGTCGGGGTGAAAATCGCGCAGACGCTCGCCGAAGCGCTTCAGCGCATCCCAGCCACGCACCTGCGAGGCGCGATCGAGCATTTTGTCGCTCGATAGCCCGGCCGCGAGCCGCACCGGCTCGCGCAAGGCGTCGACCT
The DNA here is from genome assembly GCF_050436725.1 of Paraburkholderia sp. JPY465. Lineage (NCBI taxonomy): Bacteria > Pseudomonadati > Pseudomonadota > Betaproteobacteria > Burkholderiales > Burkholderiaceae > Paraburkholderia > Paraburkholderia sp. JPY465. Next base: position 699,822 of record NZ_JBNDMT010000003.1, on the reverse strand, counting down.
GATAGATCTGGCTGCCCGCGTCGGTTTCCTCGACCCGGCCCACGATGAGCCGGAAGCTGTTCGAACCGAGATCCACGGCGGCGAGGAGATGAGGGATATTGACCATCGGGTAAGCGTACTCCATGCGCGCGAGCGCGGCGGCTGCGGCTGCGGGCGTGGCGGCGGACGCTGGCAGCGCCACGCGCCTGCCCGGCGCCTTCGACGCATGATGCGCGTCGCGGCCGGCCGCACTGTTCAAAGACGCCATTCTAAGCGTAGCAGCCTTCACGGTGTCACCTCGCGGCGCAGGGAGTTCGGTATCGTCGCATAGGTAGCGCGTCATATTGACGACAGCCGACGATTGCGGCATAAAATGTTTAAAACACCGCCGATGTCATCAGGACGTCATCAAATCGTGAGAATTTCCGAGCGTCTTTCCGTCGCCATTTCAGACATTCCAATCTCGCCACCGATGTCCGTCCGCTATCCCCTATTGAATCGCGAGCTGGGCATTCTGGGTTTCAACGAGCGCGTGCTGGCGCAAGCCGCCGATCCCGCCGTCCCCCTGCTCGAACGTCTCCGTTTTATCTGCATCACCAGTAGCAATCTCGACGAATTCTTCGAAGTCCGCATGGCCGGGCTTCAGGAACAGATGCGCGACAACCCCGGCGCATTGTCGCCCGACGGCATGTCGCTGCAGCACGTGTACGACCTCGTGGTCGAACGTGCGCAGAAGCTCGTGCATCGCCAGTACACGATGCTGCACGACACGGTGCTCACCGCGCTCGAGGAGGAAGGCATCTATTTCCACGGCACCGAAGCATGGAGCGACGCGCAGACCGAATGGGCGCGTAACTACTTCTTCGACGAACTGCTGCCGGTGTTAACGCCGATCGGTCTCGACCCCGCGCATCCGTTTCCGCGCGTGCTGAACAAGAGCCTGAACTTCGTCGTCGAGCTCGAGGGCAAGGATGCATTCGGCCGCCAAGCGATGATGGGCATCGTGCAGGCGCCGCGCGCGCTGCCGCGCCTCGTGCGCATGCCGCAGGAGCTGTCGGGCTATCCGCATGGCTTCGTGCTGCTGAGCTCGCTGCTGCAGCGCTTCGTCGGCGAGCTGTTTCCGAATCTCGTCGTGCGCAGCTGCAATCAGTTTCGCATCACCCGCAATAGCGAACTGTTCGTCGACGAAGACGAAATCACCAATCTGCGCGTCGCGTTGCAGGGCGAACTGCCGGCGCGGCATCTTGGCAATGCGGTGCGGCTCGAAGTGTCGGCGGAAACGCCCGCGCACGTAGTGCGGCGCCTGCTCGACGAAAGCGGTCTGTCGAACAAGGACTGCTACTACGTGAACGGCCCCGTCAACCTGGTGCGGCTGATGCAATTGCCCGAGATGGTCGACCGGCCAGATCTGAAGTTCGTGCCGCATATTCCGTCGACGCCGCCCCAAATCGCCAATGCCGCGAGCATGTTCGACGTGATCGACCAAGGCGACGTGCTGCTGCATCATCCGTACGAGAGCTTCCAGCCGGTGCTCGAACTGCTGCTGCAGGCCGCCAAGGACCCGAACGTGGTCGCGATCAAGCAGACCATCTATCGCACCGGCACCGACTCGCCGCTGATGGACGCGCTGATGCAGGCCGCGCGCAACGGCAAGGAAGTCACGGTGGTCGTCGAACTGCTCGCGCGCTTCGATGAGGAAACCAACATCAATTGGGCCTCGCAGCTCGAAGCGGTAGGCGCGCATGTAGTCTACGGCGTGGTCGGCCACAAGTGCCACGCGAAGATGATGCTGATCGTGCGACGCGTATTGGCGGGCGGCAAGTCGACCCTGAAGCGCTACGCGCACCTGGGTACCGGCAACTATCACCCGCGCACCGCGCGCCTCTATACCGACTTCGGTCTGATGACCGCCGATCAGAAGATCTGCGAGGACGTGCACCATGTATTCCAGCAGCTGACCGGCATCGGCGGCGAACTCAAGCTGCACGAACTGTGGCAATCGCCGTTCACGCTGCATCCGAAGCTCGTCGAAGCGATCCGCAAGGAAGCCGAGCACGCACGGGCGGGCAGGAAGGCACGCATCGTCGCGAAGATGAACGCGCTGCTCGAGCCGACGGTGATCGCCGAACTGTACGAAGCAGCGCAGGCCGGCGTGAAGATCGATCTGATCGTGCGCGGTGTGTGCTCGCTGCAGCCGGGCGTGCCAGGACTCTCCGAGAACATCACGGTGCGCTCGATCGTCGGGCGCTTTCTCGAACATCATCGCATCTACTATTTCTACGACGGCGGCAAGGAGCAGGTCTATCTGTCGAGCGCCGACTGGATGGATCGCAATCTGTTCCGGCGCGTCGAAGTCGCATTTCCGGTCAACAACCGGCGGCTGAAACGGCGCGTGATCGCGGAAGGGCTATCGGCGTTTCTCGGCGACAACCAGTCGGCCTGGTTGATGCAAAGCGATGGTCACTATCGCCGGCGCCGGCCGGGCAAGGCGTCGCGCAATGCGCAGATGAGCCTGCTCGGCAAGTTCTGTTCGTAGTCGCCCGTGTTGCGGGTGCTCGCCGCGACGGCGGGCACCTGACGATCTGCGCGCATAAAAAAACCGCCTGTTCCAGGCGGTTTTTTGTTGGATCGACCAGTCGGACGACTGCCGTGCTCAAACCTGTGCGGTTTGACAGCGCGCGGTCCGATACACCGGAAAGCGCACCGTGAACGTGCTGCCGCGCCCTTCTTCGCTCTTCACTTCAAGTTGCGCATCGTGCCGTTGCAATACGTGCTTGACGATCGCGAGACCGAGCCCGGTGCCGCCCGTGTCGCGCGAACGGCTGCGATCGACGCGATAGAAGCGCTCGGTGAGCCGTGGAATATCGGCGGCCGGAATGCCGAGGCCGCTATCGGTGACCGAGAACACCGCATGGCCACCCTGCGCACGCCAGTTGACCTTGATCGAGCCGCCGTCCGGCGTATAGCGGATCGCGTTCGTCACCAGGTTGCCGAACGCGCTGAGAATCTCGGTTTCGACGCCGGTGACCGTCAAAGCTTCGTCGGCTTCGAAGACGATCTTGTGATGATCGCTGGACAGGCTCTGCGCGTCGTCGTGCAGATGCCGCAATACCGCCTGCATGTCGATCATCTGATCGCTCGGCGGCTTGTTGTCGCCTTCGAGCGTCGCGAGCACCAGCAGATCGCTGACGATATGACGCATGCGCGACGCTTGCTGCTCCATCAGGTCGAGATAGCGCGCGCGCTCGGCCTCGCCCAACGGCAGCTCACGCATCGTCTCGAGAAAACCGGACAGTACGGTGAGCGGCGTCTTCAGTTCGTGCGACACGTTGGCGACGAAGTCACGCCGCATCGCATCGGTGCGCTCGAGTTCGGTGATGTCCTGCGACAGCACCAGCTTGCGATTGTCGCCATACGGAAACACCTGCACCGACAGCACGTTCTGGCGCTTGTCGCCCATGCCGCGCATGATCAGCATTTCCTCGTACCGATGCGAATTCAGATAGCGCACGAAATCCGGATGACGCACCAGATGCGTGATGTGCTGACGCAGATCGCGCTTCGCATCGAGCCCGAAGTGGCTTTCGGAAATCGCGTTGCACCACTCGATCTGATCGTGATCGTCGAGCATCGCGACGCCGTTCGGCGACGCCTGGATCGCCTGGATGAACCGCGAATGCTGCTGCTCGACCTGGCGCACCTGGGCGTGCCAGCGCTTCGCGAGCTTGTGCAGACGGTAATAGATTTCGCCCCAGATGCCGGGGGCGCTCGGCACTTCGCCGTACACCGGCGCATCGAGCAGACGCCACAGACGCTGCTTGTGGAAGGTACTGAAGACGCTCTGTGCGAGCAGCATGACGATGGCGAGAGCGAGCCCTGCCTTGACGTTCACCAGTGCGCCGACCAACGCGCAAAGAACAGCAAGCAGCACGACCGACACGATGGAGCGCGCCCAGATGATGTTCATGGTCTAGCGATCGAAGAGAAAATACAGCGCAGCAAGGAGGTGTGGCGGCTCACCGTTACGCAGTGCAGTGCGCCGCCGGCGGCTATCAGGCGCTCTTCGCCAGCCGGTAGCCGCTGCCGCGTACCGTTTCAATCATAGCATCGCACCCGGCCGGCTTGAGAGCCGCGCGCAGACGCTTGATGTGCACGTCGACGGTACGCTCTTCGACGAACACGTGATCGCCCCACACCTGGTCGAGCAGTTGCGTGCGGCTGTGCACGCGCTCCGGGTGAGTCATGAAGAAGTGCAGCAGACGGAATTCGGTCGGGCCGAGATCGAGCTTGATCTCGCTGCCTTCCGCATGCGCGGCGACGCGGTGTGTGGCCGGATCGAGCTTCAGGCCGTTGATTGCGACCACGTCTTCGGTCAGCTGCGGCGCGCGGCGGCGTAGCACCGCCTTGATGCGCGCCATCAGTTCCTTCGGCGAGAACGGCTTCGTCACGTAGTCGTCGGCGCCGATCTCGAGGCCGAGCACCTTGTCCTGCTCGTCGCCGCGCGCGGTCAGCATGATGATCGGGATATGCTTCGTGCGCTCGTTGTTGCGCAGATCGCGGGCGAACGAAATGCCCGATTTGCCCGGCAACATCCAGTCGAGCAGCACGAGATCGGGCAGCACGTCGCTGATCAGGTTGTGCGCCTGCTCCGCGTTGTACGCGCGAATCGGGCAGTGTCCGGCGTGTTGAAGATTGACCGAAATCAATTCGGAAATGGCGGGCTCATCTTCAATGACGAGAATGCTGCTGGGCATCGGCACCTCTGTTCCTTATCTCTGGATTAGCTGAGCGCTTCGCGTTCGAGCGCGTCGCGCGACTGGTGCCGCACGTCGGTACCCTTGACGATGTAGATGATGAATTCGGCGATGTTCTTCGCGTGGTCGCCGATCCGCTCGATCGCCTTGGCGATGAACAGGAAGTCGAGGCCCACCGAGATCGAACGCGGATCTTCGGTCATATACGAAATCAGCTTGCGCACGAACGCGCGGAATTCCTCGTCGATCGCCTTGTCGTCGCGCACGATCTGCGCGGCAGCGACCGTGTCCAGACGCGCGAACGCGTCGAGCGCACGGCGCAGGATCGACACGGCCATCTCGCCGGACAGCTTGATTTCGGCGATGTTGATGGTGCGCGAGGCGCCGTCTTCCATCAGACGCTTGGTGCGCTTCGCGATCTTCTCGGCTTCGTCGCCGGCGCGCTCGAGGTTCGTGATGGTCTTCGAGATCGCGATCAGCAGGCGCAGATCGCGCGCGGCCGGCTGACGGCGCGCGATGATGTTGCTGCACTCTTCGTCGATGTCGACTTCCATCTTGTTCAGACGGTCTTCGGCGGCGATGACCTGCTCGCACATACCGAGGTCGAATTCGTTGAGCGCCTGCATCGCGTTGACGATCTGCGATTCGACGAGACCGCCCATTTCGAGCACTTTCGACGAAACGAGGTTCAGGTCGGCGTCGAACTGGCTGGACAGATGTTTATCGGACATGTCGTACTCCGTTGTATTGCCCGGCGGATCAGCCGAAGCGGCCGGTGATGTAGTCCTCGGTTTCCTTGCGGACCGGCTTGATGAAGATTTTTTCCGTGTCGCCGAATTCGATCAGTTCACCGAGGTACATATAGGCAGTGTAGTCCGAACAGCGGGCTGCCTGCTGCATGTTGTGCGTGACGATCACGACCGTGTAGTCGCTCTTCAGTTCGGCGATCAGCTCTTCGATACGGCCCGTCGAAATCGGGTCGAGCGCCGAGCACGGCTCGTCGAGCAGCAGCACTTCGGGTCGAATCGCGATACCGCGCGCGATACACAGACGCTGCTGCTGGCCGCCCGACAGACCGTAGCCGCTCTGGCCGAGCTTGTCCTTCACTTCGTTCCACAGCGCCGCCTTGGTCAGCGCCCATTCGACGCGGTCGTCCATTTCCGAGCGCGACAGCTTCTCGAACATCTTCACGCCGAAAGCGATGTTGTCGTAGATCGACATCGGGAACGGCGTCGGCTTCTGAAACACCATGCCGATGCGCGCGCGCAGCAGCGAAATGTCCTGGCGCGTGGTCAGCAGGTTCTCGCCGTCCATCACGATCTCGCCTTCCGCGCGCTGCTCCGGATAAAGCGCGTACATCTTGTTGAAGGTTCGCAGCAGCGTGGACTTGCCGCAGCCCGACGGGCCGATGAACGCGGTCACCTTGCCTTCGGGAATCTGCAGGTTGATGTTCTTCAGCGCGTGGTACTTGCCGTAGAAGAAGTTGAGATCCTTGACTTCGATCTTCGGACGCGACGGGGTTTGCGCGTGAGCGCTGTGTTCGGGGTCGGAGCCCGCGGGCGCGGTTGCGTGCCCGACCGGATTGAGTTGGGTTTCTGCCATGTTCATCGGATTCACTCCGCCCTTACTTGTTCGAGAAGATCGTGCGCGCGAGGATATTCAGTCCCAGCACCGCGAGCGTGATCAGGAAGACGCCGGCCCACGCGAGCGACTGCCACTGCGCGAACGGGCTCATCGCAAACTTGTAGATCGTGACCGGCAGGTTCGCGACCGGCTGGCCCATATCGACCGAGAAGAACTGGTTCGACAGCGCGGTGAAGAGCAGCGGCGCGGTTTCGCCGGCAATCCGCGCGACCGCCAGCAGCACCCCCGTGACAATGCCCGCGATCGACGCCTTCAGCGTGATCGACAGCACCATCTTCCACTTCGGCGTACCGAGCGCGAACGCAGCTTCCCGCATCGCATTCGGCACGAGCTTCAGCATGTTTTCGGTCGTGCGGATCACGATCGGAACCTGCAGCAGCGCTAGCGCGAGCACGCCGGCCCAGCCGCTGAAGTGGCCCATCTTCGCGACGACGAGCGCGTAGACGAACAGACCGATCACGATCGACGGCGCCGACAGCAGGATGTCGTTGATGAAGCGCGTGAGGTTCGCAAGCCAGCCTTTCTGGCCGTATTCGGCGAGATAGACGCCCGCCATGATGCCGATCGGCGTGCCGACGAAGGTCGCGAGCGCGACCAGCAACAGGCTGCCGACGATCGCATTCGCAAGACCGCCGCCATCGGTGTTCGGCGGCGGCGTCGACTGCGTGAACAGCTCGACCGACAAACCACCGATCCCGAGATGCAGCGTCGTATAGAGAATCCACACGAGCCACAGCAGGCCGAACGCCATCGCCGCGAGCGACAGCGTCAGCGCGATCGCGTTAGTCATCCGACGGCGCCCTTGCAGACGCACGCGCATCGCTTCGAGCGTCGCAGGGTCCTTCAGGCCCGGCATATTCAGGGACGGTCCGCTCATTTCGCGCCCTCCCCTTTCTCGAGACGCAGCAGCATGATTTTCGAAATCGCCAGCACGATGAATGTAATCACGAACAGGATCAGGCCGAGCTCCATCAGCGCCGACGTGTGCAGGCCCGGGTCCGCTTCCGCGAACTCGTTGGCGAGCGCCGACGTGATGCTGTTGCCCGGCGAAAACAGCGAAATATTGTCGAGCAGATTGGTGTTGCCGATCACGAAGGTGACCGCCATCGTCTCACCCAGCGCGCGGCCGAGGCCGAGCATGATGCCGCCGATCACACCGGTCTTGGTGTACGGCAGGACGATCTTCCACATCACTTCCCACGTCGTGCAGCCGATACCGTAGGCCGATTCCTTCAGCAGCACCGGCGTCACTTCGAACACGTCGCGCATGACCGCCGCGATGTACGGGATGATCATGATCGCAAGGATGACGCCCGCGCACAGGATGCCGATGCCGATCGGCGGACCCGAGAACAGCGCACCGACGATCGGAATGCCGCCGAGCACCGCGCCGAGCGGCTTCTGGAACCACACCGCGAAGATCGGTGCGAACACGAGCAGACCCCACATGCCGTATACGATCGACGGAATCGCGGCGAGCAGTTCGATCGCGATGCCGAGGGGCCGACGCAGCCATGCAGGCGACAGTTCGGTCAGAAACAGCGCGATGCCGAAGCTGACGGGCACCGCGATGATCAGAGCGATGATCGACGTCGCGAGGGTGCCGTAGATCGGCACGAGCGCGCCAAATTGTTTGCTGGGTGGATCCCACACCGCCGTCCAGAGGAACGCGAGACCGAACTCGCGAATCGACGGCATCGAGGCAATGATCAGCGACACGATGATGCCGCCGAGCAGCAGCAGCGTGACGATGGCGGAAAGGCGTGCGAGGCCGCCGAAGATCACATCGCCGGAGCGGCCAGGCGCTTTCTGCTGCGACGCGCTGCCAGGCGGAGTGGCCCGGCTCGTGCCGGACGCTAAATGAATATCGGACATGAGAGCCTGAGGGACCTGTATCCAGTTGCCGGACGACACATGTCGGGCGGGCGGTGATGCATGCGGCGCATGCCGCGTGAAAGTCACAGGCCGTCCTCATGCGAGGACGGCCGGGGTGCTACCAGGCACGATTCAGACATACCGCGCCAGCTTACGCCTGTTACTCGGCGAGCGTCTTGCCTGCCGAATCCTTGACCTTTTGCTTCCACTGCGTGCGGATTTCCGACACTACCGATTCCGGCAGCGAAATGTAGTCCAGATCGTTCGCAGCCTGACCGCCGTTCTTGAACGCCCAGTCGAAGAACTTCAGCGTTTCCGCGCCTTGCGGTGCCTTTTCCTGCGTCGTGTGCAGCAGCACGAACGTCGCGCCGACGATCGGCCATGCGTTCTTGCCCGGCTCGTTCGTCAGGATCTGGTAGAACGACTTCGACCAGTCAGCGCCAGCAGCCGCTGCCTTGAACGTGTCGGTCTGCGGCTGAACCACGGTGCCGGCTTCGTTCTTCAGCGCGACGTAGTTCATGTGGTTCTGCTTGGCGTACGCCCATTCGACGTAGCCGATCGAACCCGGCAGACGCTGCACGAATGCCGCGACGCCGTCGTTACCCTTGCCGCCCGTGCCGGTCGGCCAGTTGACCGTCGCACCTTCACCTACCTTCGTCTTCCATTCCGGGTTGACCTTCGACAGGTAGTTCGTCCAAATGAAGCTGGTGCCCGAACCGTCGGCGCGGCGCACCACGGCGATGTCCAGATCCGGCAGCTTGACCTTCGAGTTCAGCGCGACGATTGCCGGGTCATTCCACTTCTTGATCTTGCCGAGATAGATGTCGCCGAGCACTGCACCCGACAGCACCAGTTCGCCCGGCTTCACGCCCGGCACGTTGACTGCCGGCACCACGCCGCCGACCACCGTCGGGAACTGGAACAGGCCTTCCTTCGCGAGTTCGTCGTCCTTCAGCGGAGCGTCCGAACCAGCGAAATCGACGGTCTTCGCCTCGATCTGCTTGATGCCGCCCGACGAACCGATGCCCTGGTAGTTAACCTTGCCGCCGCCGGTCTTCTGATAAGCGTCGGCCCACTTCGTGTAAATCGGTGCCGCGAACGTGCTGCCCGCGCCGGTGATGTCTGCGGCTTGCGCTGCGATTGCGAAAAGCGCGCCAGCGACGCCAGCGAACACGGTTTGCATCAATTTCATGAGACCTCCAAGGGAGTGTGAGCGTGTGGTGTGAGCGGGAAACTCGAACACCGCGAAGCTTAGGGTCTCTTTATGACAAAAACGTGACTGATCGTGAATCGGATGTGACAGTCACATTACCCAGTGAAAGGTTCGGGAGCGGGCGAACGCCGCCATAGCGATGCTCGCTGCATCGCATTTTGCAAGTTAGACGAAAAAGACGGAGCGCGAACGTTTGCGCTCGGTGCGGAGGGACGTTTTTGTGCGGAGACGTCGACTTTCTGGTGGCTGGGGCGCGGGGAGTTGTTGGGGTGAAGCCCGGCGACGAAGTTTATGAGACGCGGGTCGCTGAACCTTCTCGTAGCGACCGTCAGGCAGCAAGCGGTCGCCACCGCCCGCCGCCTGTTCGGGAACAGATCAGGCCGTCGCTACCCGCACGGCTTCCGCAATCGCTTCCGAATGCTCGAGCGCGTCCGCGGCGTTCTGCGCCTCTACCATCACGCGCAGCACCGGCTCGGTGCCCGACGCGCGGATCAGTACGCGACCGCGGCCGTCGAGCGCGCCTTCGGCCACCTTGATCGCGCTACGAATCGTATCGCTGCCCTTCCAGTCCGCGCCGGGCTTCATGCGTACGTTGATCAGCTTCTGCGGGAACAGCGTGACACCGTCCAGCAGATCCGCGAGCGATTTGCCGCTGCGTTGCATCGCCGCCAGCACGAGCAGAGCGGACACGATGCCGTCGCCGGTCGAATGGCGATCGAGCGACAGAATGTGGCCCGAACCTTCGGCGCCGAGCTGCCAGCCGTGCTCGCGAAGCTGTTCGAGCACATAGCGGTCGCCAACCGCGGCGCGCACGAACTTGACGCCGGCTTTCTGCAGCGCGACCTCCACGGCCATGTTGGTCATCAGCGTGCCGACCGCGCCTTCCACATGGCCGGCCGTCGCGATACGGTCCTTGACCAGCACGTACAGCAGCTCGTCGCCGTTGAACAGGCGGCCGGACTCGTCGACGACCTGCAAGCGGTCGGCGTCGCCATCGAGCGCGATACCGAGGTCCGCGTGGTTTGCGCGCACCGCGCGAACCAACGCATCCGGAGCGGTCGCGCCGACGCCGTCGTTGATATTGAAGCCGTTCGGCGAGACGCCGATCGGGATCACTTCCGCGCCGAGCTCATGGAACACGTGCGGCGCGACGTCGTACGCGGCGCCGTGCGCGCAATCGACGACGAGCTTCATGCCGCGCAGGTCGTACGCGGCCGGGAACGTGCTCTTGCAGAACTCGATGTAGCGGCCGGCCGCGTCGTCGAGACGGCGCGCCTTGCCCAGTTGCTCGGAAGCCGCGCATGCGAGCGGCAGCTCGAGCTGCTCCTCGATCTGCGCCTCGACGTCGTCCGGCAGCTTGTTGCCGTCGGCCGAGAAGAACTTGATACCGTTGTCGTAGTACGGGTTGTGCGACGCGCTGATCACGACGCCCGCGGCAAGCCGCAGCGCGCGCGTCAGATAGGCGATGCCGGGTGTCGGCATCGGGCCGGCCAGCATCACGTCGACGCCGGCCGCCGAAAAGCCCGATTCCAGCGCGGCTTCGAGCATGTAGCCCGATACGCGCGTGTCCTTGCCGATCAGGACGGTCGGACGAGCGCCTGTCTTCGCCCATTGATCAGCGCCCGCGAGCACCTTGCCGGCCGCGTAGCCGAGCCGCAACACGAATTCCGGCGTGATCGGGCCTTCGCCGACCTTGCCTCGAATGCCGTCCGTTCCGAAGTAACGACGTGCCATATTTGTTCTCCCTCTATCTGGCTGCGGGTTCAACCGTGCGCGCGGCTCTGCTTTGCCGCGTCGCGCAGGGTTGCCCATACTTTCAATGCATCGACTGTTTGCGCGACGTCGTGTACGCGCAGAATCGCGGCGCCCCGCTCGGCCGCGCACACCGCTGCGGCGATGCTGCCGGCCACGCGCTCCGGCGCCGGCCGCCCCGTCACCGCGCCAACCATCGATTTGCGCGACATGCCCGCAAGGATCGGATACGGCGACGCGGCGCGCGGCGCCGTGTCGCCCAGATGCGCGAGCAGCGCATAGTTGTGCTCGACGACGACCTTGCCGAAGCCGAAACCCGGATCGACGCTGATACGCTCGCGCGCAATCCCCGCCTGCTGCAAAGCTGCGACACGCTCCTCGAGGAACTGGCGCACTTCGCTGACAACGTCGGCATAGTGCGGCTCGCCGCGCTGCATGGTCTGCGGCTCACCTAACATATGCATTACACAAAGGCCGCAGTCGCTGTCGCGCACCGCGTCGATCGCGCCGGGCATTCGGAAGGCCCAGACGTCGTTGATCAGGTCGGCGCCCGCGTTCAACGCGCTCCGCATCACTTCTGGCTTGTAGGTATCGACCGACAACGGCACGTTCGCGCCACGCAGTTGCTCGACGAGTGGTATCACGCGCTCCAGTTCTTCGTCGAGCGGCACGGGCGGCGCGCCAGGACGCGTCGATTCCCCGCCGATATCGATAATGTCCGCGCCCTCGAGCATCATGCGCTCGGCCTGGCGCAGCGCATCGCCGCGCATCGCGTACAAGCCGCCATCAGAGAAGGAATCGGGAGTGACGTTCAGGATGCCCATGACCAACGGGCGTTCAAACGTCAGCTTGAAGCGGCCGCACTGCAGCGGCTCTGGAAGGGGTACGGAGGAAGAATCGGCTTTCGACACGTAGCAATGCTTCACTTTGAACGGATAAATGCAAAACGGGCCGGTGTGTAGCACACCGGCCCGCACTTTCTACTGGCAACCTATCAGGCCGGCGCGGTTGCGCTGCCCGGCTTGACTTCAGTGCCCGCGCTGCCGCCCGACGAGGCGTCGCTTGCCGACGGCGGCGAGCTCTTCGGCGAACGCGGCGGACGGCCAGCCATGATGTCGTTGATCTGATCGGCGTCGATCGTCTCCCACTCCATCAATGCGGCGGTCATCGCTTCGACCTTGTCGCGGTTTTCTTCCAGCAGGCGCCGCGCGAGATTGTACTGCTCGTCCAGCACACGACGAATTTCCGCATCGACCTTCTGCTGCGTCGCTTCCGAAATGGTCCGCGTGAAGCCGCGGCCGAACGGCGAAGCGTCGTTTTCGTCGTCGACATAGACCATAGGTCCGAGCGCATCCGTCATACCGAAGCGGGCAACCATTGCGCGAGCCGTCTGGGTCGCCTTGTTGAAGTCGTCCGACGCACCGGTGCTGATGAGGTTCAGGAACAGCTCTTCTGCGACGCGGCCACCGAACAGAATGGCAAGACGGTCGAGCAGATAGTCCTTCGAGTACGTTTCGTTGTCATGCTCCGGCAACTGCCACGTGACGCCAAGCGCACGGCCGCGCGGAATGATCGTGACCTTGTGCACCGGATCGGCCTTCGGCAACAGCTTCGCGATCACCGCGTGACCCGATTCGTGATACGCGGTCGCACGCTTCGATTCTTCGCGGATCACGGCCGACTTGCGCTCCGGACCCATGAAGATCTTGTCCTTCGCGTCCTCGAAGTCCGTCATTTCGACGATGCGCTTGCCGCGGCGCGCCGCGAACAGAGCTGCTTCGTTGACGAGGTTCGCGAGATCAGCGCCCGAGAAGCCCGGCGTGCCGCGCGCGATCACTGCCGCATCGACGTCGTTCGAAATCGGGACCTTGCGCAGGTGCACCTTCATGATGTGCTCGCGGCCGCGGATATCGGGCAGACCGACATACACCTGACGGTCGAAACGGCCTGGACGCAACAACGCCTTGTCGAGTACGTCCGAACGGTTCGTCGCCGCGATCACGATGACACCCGAATTCGCCTCGAAGCCGTCCATTTCGACGAGCATCTGGTTCAGCGTCTGTTCGCGCTCGTCGTTACCGCCGCCCATGCCGGCGCCGCGATGACGGCCGACCGCGTCGATTTCGTCGATGAACACGATACACGGCGCGTGCTTCTTGGCCTGCTCGAACATGTCGCGCACGCGAGCCGCGCCGACGCCGACGAACATTTCCACGAAGTCCGAACCCGAAATGCTGAAGAACGGCACCTTCGCTTCGCCGGCGATGGCGCGCGCGAGCAGCGTCTTACCGGTTCCCGGCGGGCCCACGAGCAGCACACCGCGCGGAATACGACCGCCGAGCTTCTGGAATTTCTGCGGATCGCGCAGGAAGTCGACGAGCTCCGACACTTCTTCCTTGGCTTCGTCGCAACCGGCGACGTCGGTGAAATTGATTGCGTTGTTGTTCTCGTCGATCAGCCGCGCGCGCGACTTGCCAAACGAGAAGGCCCCGCCTTTGCCGCCCCCCTGCATCTGTCGCATCATGTAGAACCAGAAACCGATGATCAGGATCGTCGGCCCGAGGTAATACAGCACGGACATCAGTGCATTGGGTTCGTCGTCAGCCTTGCCGCTCACCTGTACGCCATACTTCATCAGATCGCCGACCATCCAGATGTCGCCGGGCGACACGATCTGGTACTTCTGGCCGTCTGCTGGAGTGACCGTGAGGTTCCGCCCCTGGACAATGACGTTCTTGACTTTGCCGTTCTTCGCGTCGTCCATGAACTGCGAATAGGAAACGCCTTCCTGGACACGGGGCTTGTCGAACTGCTTGAACACCGTAAACAGCACCAGTGCGATTACCAACCACACTGCTGCTTTCGAAAACATATTGTTGTTCAAAGCACCACTCCTTCACTTAGACGGGCGCCTACATTTGCCTTGCGGCACCACGAAAGCATTCTAATCCAGTCCGCAGACCCCTGCCATAGCGTTTCACTACCATGGAAATAGGGTAGCAGGCCGGCTTGGCGTCGGTCTTCGACGCATCGGGCTCATTATTGGCAGAAATGGAACCGGCTCGCCGCATCCTTATGCGGGACGCTTCAAATGCTTACCCAAAATAAATGTTTCTGACGATTTATCCCGCGACGCCTTCGGCTTGCGGGCCGCAACCACCTTGAATTGGCGCTTGAACTTTTCGACAATCTGACTATATCCGCTGCCGTGAAAGCATTTGACTAAAAGGGCACCATCCGGCTTCAGGTGATTTTGTGCAAATTCGAGCGCGAGATCGCATAAATGCTCGATCCGCGCCGCATCCGCGATCGCCACGCCAGAGAGGTTGGGTGCCATATCCGAAATTACAAGGTCTACCTGGCGCGCGCCGACCAATTCTTCGAGTTGGATCAGCACGGAGTCTTCGCGGAAATCGCCCTGGATGAAGTGCACGTCGGCTACCGGCTCCATCGGCAAAATGTCCAAAGCGATGATCGTGCCGTCGATGCCACCTTCGCGCTCCGCGTTGCGCTGCGAGCCGCCGGCAAGCTTGTTACGCGCGTACTGGCTCCAGCTGCCCGGCGAGGAACCGAGATCGACGATCACCTGTCCCGGGCGGATCAGCTTGTCCTGCTCGTCGATTTCCTTGAGCTTGTAGGCCGCGCGGGCACGATAACCTTCCCGTTGCGCCATTTTGACGTACGGATCGTTGATGTGGTCGTGCAGCCACGCGGTATTGAACTTGTTTTTTGCCATTAAAGATTGAACTATTGCTGCGTCGAGTCGCGCTTTAGGGGATAATACGCGGTTAATTCGCGCGGCCACCGCCAGACTGGCGGCCATCCGCGATTCTGTTGTTCTGACGCGCACCCTGCTGAATCAACCCGCCCGAATCGCTCGGCGATCGGACGAAAATGCAGGAGCCGCCATTTTAGTCGAGTCTTCCACTTTCCATGCCAGCCCTCAAAGTCTCTCCCGACCAACGCGCCGAGTTGCGCTCCCAGGCACATGCGCTCAAACCGGTCGTGCTCGTCGGGGCCGAAGGCTTGACCGACGCTGTGCTCGCCGAAATCAAGGTGCACCTCGCAGCGCATCAACTGATCAAGATCCGCGTGTTCGGTGATGAGCGCGAGGAGCGCATCGCCATCTACGAAGAAATCTGCGACACGCTGAACGCGGCACCGATTCAGCATATCGGCAAGTTGCTCGTGATCTGGAAGCCAGAATCGGCACAGCCTGCGGCAAAAGCGAAGCGCGGCGCATTGCCGAGCGCCCGTGAAGCGGCAGCTGAAGAAGCCCGGCCGGCCAAGGGCCGCGCACCGCGCATCGTCAAGGTGGTGAAGCCGACCGACGTGCCGATGCGCAAGCCGCGAGCGAAAGCGGTGTTGGTGCGCGGCAACGAACGCGTGACGCAGGGCGGCAACATCAAGCGCGCGAAGAAGCGGCAAACCAGCGCGAAGCGTTCGCATCAGTCGAAGTAAGAGAACACGCGGCCATGGTGCGGACCGGCTCCGCACCGCGCGTTGGGAGCCTTGAGCGCAAGGCCGAAACAGCGCGAATGAACTGTAGCTGGCCGCCGGAATCGCGACGATTCGTCGCAACATGAAGTTCGTCGCGGGGCATCGGCATCGACCGGCGGACACAGCGCCGAGTCACACCGCCAGCCACCCACGAGCTTCAGCCCGCCACCTTCCCCCTGACTGCGCGCGCGCCCTCTTCGTCGGCCGCAGTACCGACATGCGCCGGCAGCAGCCACACGAGCGCAACACCTAGCAGGCTCTCGATCAGATAGAACAGACTCGACACGCCATGCAGGATGCCGAAGCGCGTTGCATAAACGGAATGTCCGACGTCGCCGCCTGCCTCGAGCGCGGCGACGCGCATCGCGTTCATGAACGGCTGCAACGCGAAATAGCCAACCAGCACGCATACGAGCATACCGGCGAGCAGCCAGCGCAGGCGGCGATACGCGCCACTACCGCGCCGCACGAGCAGATTGGCCAGACCGAGCAGCAAAATACCGCACACGACGCCAATCACACCCTGAATCCGAAACAGCTGCGCGGCAATGGCACCCGCCGTCATGCGGTCGAGCGACGTGAAGAGCACGGGCGCAACCGCGTAGCCGATGGTCAACAGACTACCAACCCACACCACCGTCAGCAGGCGGAATAAACGATGCGGCATCAGAGACACCGGCGCCATCCTCAGATGTAGCTGACCGCGATGATTTCGTATTCGCGAATGCCGCCCGGCGCCTGCACCGACGCGACGTCGCCTTCCGACTTGCCGATCAGCGCACGCGCGATCGGCGAGCTGATCGAGATCAGGCCGTGGTCGATGTCCGCTTCGTCGTCGCCGACGATCTGGTATTTGACCGACGCGCCCGACTCGAGGTCTTCGAGCTCGAGCGTCGCGCCAAACACCACGCGGCCGTCGGCTTCCACTTGCGACGGATCGATCACCTGCGCGCCCGCGAGCTTCGACTCGATTTCGGCGATGCGGCCTTCGATGAAGCCCTGCTTTTCCTTCGCAGCGTCGTATTCCGCGTTTTCCGACAGATCGCCCTGGGCGCGCGCTTCCGCGATCGAGTTGATCACAGCCGGACGCTCAACCGATTTCAAGCGCTGCAATTCATCGCGCAGCATGTCAGCTCCGCGCTTCGTCAATGGAATAGTGCTCATAAACAACTCTGGAGGCAAAAAACGGCCATAAAAAAAATCACCGCGGTTAAGTGCATTCCGCGAAAGCCGCCGCCCATGGATAGACCTGGGCCGCAGCACCTGCGGAACGCCGCTTAACCGCGGCACTTACATCTTGGACAGGTATCGAAGCCTTAGTTTAGGCGAGCGTGGAGTCCTTGTAAATCATAGACTTCCAGGTTCTTCAGATAACGAAGACCCTCCACCGCCGCGCGTGCGCCCGACATCGTCGTGTAATAGGTAACCTTGTTCGCCTGCGCGCTCATGCGGATCGAACGCGAATCGGCGATCGCCGCGCGCGTTTCGTCGACGGTCGTGAAGACGAGTGCGATCTCGCCGTTCTTGATCATGTCGACGATGTGCGGACGGCCGTCCTTCACCTTGTTGACGACCTTGACCGGCACGCCGGCAGCTTCGATCGCGGCAGCCGTGCCCTTGGTCGCGACGATCGGGTAGCCGAGCTCGTGCAGCATGCGCGCGACTTCGACTGCCTTCTGCTTGTCGGCGTCCATCACAGTCAGCAGCACCGTGCCCGACTCGGGCAGACGCGAACCCGCCGCGAGCTGCGACTTGAACAGCGCCTCGCCGAACGTCTGGCCGACACCCATCACTTCGCCGGTCGAACGCATTTCAGGTCCAAGCACCGGATCGACCGTCGGGAACTTGACGAACGGGAACACCGCTTCTTTCACGCTGAAGTACGGCGGCTCGACTTCCTTCGTCACGCCTTGCGCGGCGAGCTTCTGGCCGACCATCGCGCGCGCCGCGATCTTCGCGAGCGGCAGGCTGGTCGCCTTCGACACGTACGGAACCGTGCGCGACGCGCGCGGGTTCACTTCGAGCACGTAGATGATGTCTTCTTTCGAACCATCCGCCTGCGGTACCTGCTGGATCGCGAACTGCACGTTCATCAGGCCGACCACGTTCAGCGCCTTCGCCATCGCGGCGGTCTGGCGCTTCAGTTCGGCAACCGTCTCCTTCGACAGCGAATACGGCGGCAGCGAGCAGGCCGAGTCGCCCGAGTGCACGCCCGCCTGTTCGATGTGCTCCATCACGCCGCCGATAAACACGGCGTCGCCATCGGAAATGCAATCCACGTCGCATTCGATCGCGTCGTTCAGGAAGCGGTCGAGCAGCACCGGCGAATCGTTCGACACCTTGACGGCCTCACGCATATAGCGTTCGAGGTCGCGCGGCTCGTGGACGATTTCCATCGCGCGGCCGCCCAGCACGTACGACGGGCGCACGACGAGCGGATAGCCGATTTCGTCGGCGAGCTTCAGCGCTTCGTCTTCGGTGCGCGCGGTGCGGTTAGGCGGCTGACGCAGGCCGAGGTCTTGCAACAGCTTCTGGAAACGCTCGCGGTCTTCGGCCGCGTCGATCATGTCCGGCGACGTACCGATGATCGGCACGCCGTTGGCTTCGAGATCGAGCGCGAGCTTCAGCGGCGTCTGGCCGCCGTATTGCACGATCACGCCGACCGGCTTTTCCTTGTCGACGATTTCGAGCACGTCTTCGAGCGTCAGCGATTCGAAGTACAGACGGTCGGAGGTGTCGTAGTCGGTCGACACGGTTTCCGGGTTGCAGTTGACCATGATCGTTTCATAGCCGTCTTCGCGCATCGCGAGCGCGGCGTGCACGCAGCAGTAGTCGAACTCGATACCCTGGCCGATCCGGTTCGGGCCGCCGCCCAGCACCATGATCTTCTTGTTGTTGGTCGGGTTCGCTTCGCACTCTTCCTCGTAGGTCGAGTACATGTACGCGGTCCTGGTTGCGAACTCGGCGGCGCACGTGTCGACGCGCTTATACACCGGACGCACGTTCAGCTCGATACGGCGCGCGCGCACGTCCGCCGGCTTCGCGCCGAGCAGCTTGGCGAGACGCCGGTCCGAGAAGCCGCTCTGCTTCAGATACTTCAACTCTTCCTTCGACAGGCTCGCGAGCGTGCGGCCGGCCAGCGCCTTTTCCTTCAGCACGATCTGTTCGATCTGCGCGAGGAACCACGGGTCGATCGCGGTCTCTTCGAAGATCTCTTGCGCGCTCATGCCGACGCGGAACGCATCGCCGACATACCAGATGCGATCCGGACCGGCTTCGCCGATCTGGCGGATGATCTCGTCGCGATCGGCAGTCTTTTCGTCGAGACCGTCGACGCCGACTTCGAGGCCGCGCAGCGCTTTCTGGAACGACTCCTGGAACGTGCGGCCGATCGCCATCACTTCGCCGACCGACTTCATCTGCGTGGTCAGGCGCGGATCCGCTTCGCGGAATTTCTCGAACGCGAAACGCGGGATCTTCGTGACGACATAGTCGATCGTCGGTTCGAACGACGCCGGGGTCTGGCCGCCGGTGATTTCGTTCTTCAGTTCATCGAGCGTGTAGCCGACCGCGAGCTTCGCCGCGACCTTCGCGATCGGGAAGCCGGTTGCCTTAGACGCCAGAGCCGACGAACGCGACACACGCGGGTTCATTTCGATCACGATCATCCGGCCGTCCTTCGGATTGATCGAGAATTGCACGTTCGAGCCGCCCGTGTCGACGCCGATCTCGCGCAGCACCGCCAGCGACGCGTTACGCAGGATCTGGTATTCCTTGTCGGTGAGCGTCTGCGCCGGCGCGACCGTGATCGAGTCGCCGGTATGGATGCCCATCGGGTCGAGGTTTTCGATCGAGCAGACGATGATGCAGTTGTCCGCCTTGTCGCGGACCACTTCCATCTCATACTCTTTCCAGCCGAGCAGCGACTCTTCGATCAGCAGCTCGCGCGTCGGCGACAGGTCGAGACCGCGCTTGCAGATCTCTTCGAATTCGTCGCGGTTGTACGCGATGCCGCCGCCCGAACCGCCCAGCGTGAACGACGGACGGATCACGACCGGGTAGCCGCCGCTGCCGGTTTCCGCGGCGATCTTCGCCTGCACCGCGAGTGCTTCTTCCATCGAATGCGCGGTGCCCGACTTGGCCGAACCGAGGCCGATCTTGGTCATCGCGTCCTTGAACTTCTGGCGGTCTTCCGCCTTGTCGATCGCTTCGGGCGACGCGCCGATCAGTTCGACGTTGTACTTCGCCAGCACGCCGTGCGCGTGCAGATCGAGCGCGCAGTTCAGCGCGGTCTGGCCGCCCATCGTCGGCAGGATCGCGTCCGGGCGCTCCTTCGCGATGATGCGCTCGACCACTTCCCACGTGATCGGCTCGATGTAGGTCACGTCGGCCGTGTTCGGGTCGGTCATGATCGTCGCCGGATTGCTGTTGACGAGAATGACCTTGTAGCCTTCCTCACGCAGCGCCTTGCATGCCTGCGCGCCCGAGTAATCGAACTCGCACGCCTGGCCGATGATGATCGGACCCGCGCCGATGATGAGGATGCTCTTGATGTCTGTCCGCTTGGGCATAACGCTCTCGCTAATGTATTCCTGAATTCTTTCCGTCGGCGCGCGCCGTTTTCACGTTGCGCGCGCTGTTTGCGGCGCCCGCCGCATCGTGCCGCGGGCCGCCGCGGCCGCCGCGAGCCGCTTTCGTTTCCGTCTCGGGCTGGCTCGTGGGGCCGATCTTTACGTCTTCAAGCCGCCGCGCTGTTGCCGCTCTTCTGCGCGTCCATCAACGCGGTGAAGCGGTCGAACAGGTACGCGATGTCGTGCGGACCAGGCGACGCTTCCGGGTGGCCCTGGAAGCAGAACGCCGGCTTGTCGGTCAGCGCGAAGCCTTGCAGCGTGCCGTCGAACAACGACACGTGGGTCACGCGAGCGTTCGCGGGGAGCGTGTCGGCGTCGACCGCGAAGCCGTGGTTCTGCGACGTGATCACCACGCGGCCGTCTTCGAGATCCTTGACCGGGTGATTCGCGCCATGGTGGCCGGTCTTCATCTTCATCGTCTTAGCGCCGACCGCGAGGCCCATGATCTGGTGGCCAAGGCAAATGCCGAAGGTCGGAATGCCGCGCTCGATGAACTCCTTGGTCGCCGCGATCGCGTAGTCGCACGGCTCCGGGTCGCCGGGGCCGTTCGACAGGAACACGCCGTCCGGGTTGAGCGCGAGCGCGTCGGCGGCGCTCGCCTGCGCCGGCAGCACCGTGACGTGGCAGCCGCGCTCGGCCAGCATGCGCAGGATGTTCTGCTTGACGCCGTAGTCGAATGCGACCACGCGGTACTTCGGCGCCTTCTGCTCGCCGTAGCCCGTGCCCAGACGCCACTCGGTTTTGGTCCACTCGTAGGTTTGCTCGGTCGACACGACCTTCGCGAGGTCCATGCCGGCGAGGCCAGGGAACGAGCGCGCGAGTTCGATGGCCTTGGCTTGGTCGTCGGAACCAGCGAGGATCGCGCCGTTTTGCGCGCCCTTGTCGCGCAGCAGGCGGGTCAGCTTGCGGGTGTCGATGCCGGCGATGGCGACCACGCCTTCGTCCTGCAGATATTGCGGGAGCGTACGCTCCATGCGGAAGTTCGACGCGAGAACCGGCAGATCACGGATGATCAGGCCGGCGGCATGGACTTTCGTCGCTTCGACGTCTTCGGCGTTCACGCCGACGTTGCCGATATGCGGGTACGTGAGGGTCACGATCTGGCGCGCGTAGCTCGGGTCAGTCAGGATTTCCTGATAGCCGGTGATGGCGGTGTTGAACACGACTTCACCGATGGTATGCCCGGGGGCCCCGATCGAATAACCACGAAAGACCGTGCCGTCGGCGAGCGCGAGAAGAGCGGGAGAAAATGACGGCAACACGGGAGACTCCTTGGGGGAACACCCTGTTGCCACCTGTCTATCCGATTTCGAGCCGCAGCGGAACACATTCTGGATGCGCGCGCAGACTCGCTCGCGAGCTGCCGGTAACGATGCAAGGGGCGCGATGAGTCCATTGTGTGGACGACTTCGGCTGGGTGCGGGGCCCTTCTTGCTACGCCAATGGCGCGCGGCGGATGAACGGTATGGGGGAGGTAGGCGCTAGGGTGCGGGTTGATAAGCTCAAACCTTGAAATTATAGCCTGAAACCGCCCTTCCTTCCAAATCTGAGATGGGGCGCGGACCTGCAACGGCGTGCCGCACGGCCGTTCAGGCCTCCTGCTCCGCGCGCATGTCGCCCGACAGGGCAAGCTGCCGCCCCGGCAATACGTACCAGATCGCGCTCAGCACCTGCAGCGCGACAAGGATTTTCCACGCGCTCAGATGCGCGACCGCCGGATAGTGCCCGCCGCTCGCCGGCCAGTGCGACAGCACCGCGCCAACGCCGATCTGAAAACCGAAGATCAGCAGAAAAATGATCAGCGTCAGCGTCGTGTTGACCCGGCCGATCATCTGCGGCGGGAAATGTCGCGCCATCACTGCGTAGCTCAGAATGCCGGTGCCACCGAAGATTCCGTATGCGGCCCACAACAGGCTCGCCGGCAATGGCGCGTTCAACATAATCAGCATCTGCGTCAGCACGTATAAGGCCATGCCGATGCCGCAGAACGCATACAACGAGAGGCCGCGCCGTTCGAGACTACGCGCCGCCGCGCCGAAACCGACGCACCCCGCCATCATCGCGAAGCCGAGAATCGACACGAGCGCCGCCGCCTCGCGCGGCTCGAAGCCTTGTACATCGCGCAGCCATGCTCCGACCCACAACGACTGCATCGCGTAGAAAACACCCTGCGTAACGACCGAGAATGACGCGATTTTCCAGAATGCCGCGCTGCGCAGGATATGCAACGTACCCTTGAACTGCGCGACGAGGCTCGTCTGGCGATGCGCGTCGCGCGCGTCCGGCGCGAGCGTCCATTGCGCGAGCGCGACCACCACTGTCAGCACACCGAGCCCTACACAGACCGAGCGCCAACTGGAAAAGCCGAGCACCCACGTGAGCGGCGAACCGACCATCACGCCGCCGAACCCGCCGATCGCCATCACGAGTCCGTTCATCAATGGCAAACGCGATACCGGAAAATGCTGCGCGAGCGCCTTGAACGCGGCGCCCAGACACACGGACACGCCGACGCCGATCAGCAGCCGCCCGACCATCATCATGCCGAGACTATGCGCGGCACCGAACACCCAGATGCCGAGCGCGGCGAAGAGCAGCGTGACGGCCGTCACGCGACGGGCGCCGAAGTGGTCGAGCAGCACGCCAGCGGGAATCTGCGCGCCCGCGAAGCCGAGGAAATACAGACTCGTCAGCACACCCAGATCGGCAGCTGACAGACCGAGATCGCGCGTGATGAACGGCGCGAAACCGAGATTGACGCCGCGAAACACGTAAGAGACGAAGTAGCCGGCGGAAAAAAGCAGAAAGACGCGCAGTTGGGTCGACGACATAAATCAGGAAGAAAACCTGGAAATGGACCTCGAAAACCTGGCCCGAGGTTCGGACGGATCAGGACAAAACGGCGTCCCGCGGCCAACGCGGCCGAAGCACGAACAATAAATTAAATACGGCAAGTCCGCAGGAATCGTCCGCCAATGAAAAACGCCGTCACCCTGAGATGACGGCGTTGGATGAACACGGTACGTGATCGGAGCGCAATCCATGCGCTGCCCCCGCAACGCATGTGGTCACTACCGTGAGAGCCGCTATTGGTCTATTTACCCTTCTTCTTCGCGTTGGCCACGGTCTTCGGGCGGCTCTCAGCCGCGGCCTTCGACGCCTTGCCGGGCACCGGGGCCGACACCTTCTCGACCTTGCCCTTGCTGGCGGGCGCCGCCGCCGGTTTGTCAGCCTTGCCGCCCGGCTGGGAGACCTTGACGATGGCAGAGTGGCCGCGCCCTTTCTTCTTATCGTAGCGCGAATCGCCGCGGGCGTCTGCGGCATGGACGCCAATCTTCTGCACACTGCCGCCTTGCACATCGGCGGCGATCTTTTCGGGACCCGGCTCGCTCGGTACCGGCTTGCCGACCGGCACGTGCAGCACGACCACCTGGCCGCGCGAAACCTGATCGCGACGGGTCTTGTTCCAAGCCTTCAACTGACCGACCGACACGCCGTAGCGCAAAGCGATGGCGGCCATCGACTGATTGCGGCGCACACGGATCAGCATCTTGCGCGTGTCAGGTACGTCGGGCTCCATCGCGAGCACCGCGCTTTCGGCGATGTCGGCGCTGATGTCCTCATCGTCGTCCGAGCCGCGCGGCACGACGATCGTCGAGCCCGGCTTCAGGCGCATGCCGACCGGAATCTTGTTCACTTCCATCAGCGTATCTGCGTCGACGCCGATCTTCTGTGCGATCGCCGCGGGTGTCGCCCGTGCGTCGACGGTGTAGGTCGTCCAGGACGACAGCGAGCCCGAGTACGTTTTCAGATTGCGCTCGAACGCGGACGCGTTGTCGAAAGGCAACAGAATCTGCGGCTGCGTCGCGCCGAGAATCACCGGCTTCTTGAACGACGGGTTCAGCGAGCGGAACTCGTCGGTCGACATGTTGGCAAGCCGTGCGGCGACGTCGACGTCGATATCGTGCGAGGTCGTGACCGTCACGAAGTACGGGTGGTTTGGAATCGGCGGCAGCGTGAGCCCGTACATCTGCGGGTTCATCACGAGGTTCTTCACCGCCTGCAGCTTCGGCACGTAATTGCGCGTTTCGTTCGGCATGCGCAAGCTCAGGTAGTCGGTCGGCAGACCAGCCGCCTCGTTGCGCGCGATCGCGCGCTGCACGTTGCCCTCACCCCAGTTGTACGCGGCGAGCGCGAGTTGCCAGTCGCCGAACATATCGTGCAGCTTCGACAGATAGTCGAGCGCGGCACTGGTCGACGCGAGCACGTCGCGGCGCTCGTCCTGCCACATGTTCTGCTTCAGGTTATAGGTACGACCTGTGCCCGGCATGAACTGCCACATGCCCGCCGCCTTGGCGACCGACAAAGCCTGCGGACTATACGCGGACTCGATGAACGGCAGCAGTGCGAGCTCGGTCGGCATATGGCGCGACTCGAGCTCCTCGACGATGTGATACAGATATTTCTGCGAGCGCTCGGTCATGCGCTGCACGTAATCGGGACGTTGCACATACCAGTTGAGCTGCATGTCGACGAGGTCGCTCTGCAGGTCTGGCATCTGGAAGCCACGGCGAATGCGGCCCCAAAGATCGGCGTCCTGGCTCGTCAACTGATTGACGGAGCTCTGGTCGACATTGATGGTTTCTTTAGCGGTGGCGTTCTTGCGAAGTGCGTCGGCTACGGCTTGCTGGCTGGCGGGGTTATTGGCGGTATTCGTCGTCGGTCCCTGACTCGCGCACGCGGCGAGTGTCAGGACCAATAACGCGCTTAAGATAAATCGCATGAACGTCTCGGTTTCCACAAGGGCTGGAATTTGCAGCCGATAGTACGAAACGTCAACGTTTCCGTCAATTGGAAAATCAAGAAAAAAATCAACCAAATCTGGGGCTTGGCGAATTTTTCCGATTCATCGCGTGAAGAACTGCCGAATGCGCTCCGGATCAACGGAAGCGGTTCTTCCATTCGCGCATCAATGTGAAGGCCTTCAGCCTGTCAGAGACCGTTTCGTGCAATTGTGCTTCGAGATTCGACTGGATCGCCGGCACGTCTGCACGCAGGAACGGATTGACCGCGCGCTCGTGCGCGATCGTGGTCGGCAGCGTCGGCTGGTGGCGGCCGCGGAGTTCGATCGCCTTGTCGCGCCACGCCTGCAGTTCCGCGTTGTGCGGCTCGCAAGCGAGCGCGAAGCGGATGTTCGGCAGCGTATATTCGTGCGCGCAATGCACTTCGGTTGCGCCGGGCAGCGCGGCGAGCGCATCGAGCGAATTCAGCATCTGCTGCGGCGTGCCTTCGAAAAGGCGCCCGCAACCGCACGCGAACAGTGTGTCGCCGCAAAACACGTGCGGCGTGCCGCGCGTATCGGCCGCCTGGAAATAGGCAATGTGTCCGCTGGTGTGACCGGGCACGTCGAGCACGCTGAATTCGAGTGCGGGTGCCGCGATCGTCACCTGATCACCGCTTTTGAGACGATGCGTAAGATGCGCAATCGCCTCGCCGGCGGGGCCGTAGACAGGCACGTCCTGGCCGTTCAGCAGATCGGCCACCCCGCCGACGTGGTCTTGATGATGGTGCGTGAGTAAAATAGCGCTCAGCCGCCAGCCTCGTTGGGCCAGACAGGCGCGCACAGGGGCGGCTTCGCCCGGATCGACGACGACCGCATGATGTCCGTCGGCAATGACCCAGATGTAATTGTCTTCAAACGCCGGGACCGGCACGTACTCGAGCGCATTCATAGGCGACGCATTTTTAATATGACTGACCGAGCGATTATAGACTGGCCCGCCTGGACCGATTCGCCGCCAGGCCGCTACGTGCTCGACTGGGAGCAAACCCAGCTCGATCGCGTGGTGTCGGACGTGTTCGGCTATCATGCGCTGCAACTCGGCCTGCCGCAGCTCGACGCGCTGCGCGAAAACCGCATGCCGTGCCGCGGCCTCGTGCTCGACGCGGCGAGCGGCGCGAGCGCGCCGTACACGTATCCGCCGGCGGCACGTCGCGCCAGCGTCGGCGGCATCAGCGGCGCGGGCAACCCTGGCGGCGACAATCCAGCCAACGCGGCGCCCGGCGCGCCGGGTCCGCACGCGCCGGCCGGGCGTAGCGCGGTATGGTGCGACCTGCTCGATCTGCCGTTCGAAGCGCAAAGCGTCGACCTCCTAGTGATGCCGCACACGCTCGAATTCACCAGTGACCCGCATCGGCTGCTGCGCGAAGCCGAACGCGTGCTGGTGCCCGAAGGCCAACTGATCATCCTTGGCTTCAACTCGTTGTCGCTGTGGGGCGTACGGCAATCGATCGGCAAGATGACGGGCCGCCCGTTCGTGCCTTCGGCCGTCGACCTGATCGCGTTCACGCGCCTGAAGGACTGGATCAAGCTGCTCGGCTTCGACCTTGAACGCGGGCGCTTCGGCTGCTATCGTCCGCCGCTCGCGAGCGATCAATGGCTCGCGCGCTACGGCTTCATGGAGGCCGCCGGCGACCGCTGGTGGCCGATTTTCGGCGCCACCTACATGATCAAGGCGATCAAGCGCGTGCGCGGCATGCGTCTCGTCGGGCCGCTCAAAGTGAAAAAGCCCGTGCTCGCGGCAGGCCTCGCGCCCGCCGCCACCCCGAACACACGTAACCACACCGAATGACTCCGGACCACATCGACATCTATACCGACGGCGCCTGCAAGGGCAATCCCGGCCCTGGCGGCTGGGGCGCGTTGCTGCGCTTCGGCAACCAGGAAAAAGAACTGTTCGGCGGCGAGGCCAACACGACCAACAATCGCATGGAGCTGATGGGCGTGATTTCCGCGCTCGAGGCGTTGAAGCGCCCATGCAAGGCGATCGTGCACACCGATTCGCAATACGTGCAGAAAGGCATCAGCGAGTGGATTCACGGCTGGAAGAAGAAAGGCTGGGTCACCGCGGCGAAGCAGCCGGTCAAGAACGCCGATCTATGGAAGCGGCTCGATGCGCTCGTCGCACAGCACGAAGTCGAATGGCGTTGGGTGCGCGGTCACAACGGCCACCCGGAAAACGAGCGCGCCGATCAGTTGGCCAATCGCGGCGTGGCATCGCTCGCCGAGATGTAACGAGCGTGCGCGCATCGGCCAACGACGCGCGCCGCCCTCTTCGCCTTTTTTCTGCACTTTTTTCGAAGCAGGCTAATCCGACATGCGTCAACTGATCCTCGACACCGAAACT
This sequence comes from Paraburkholderia sp. JPY465, assembly GCF_050436725.1. Lineage (NCBI taxonomy): Bacteria > Pseudomonadati > Pseudomonadota > Betaproteobacteria > Burkholderiales > Burkholderiaceae > Paraburkholderia > Paraburkholderia sp. JPY465. The sequence continues at coordinate 672,287 of NZ_JBNDMT010000003.1, read as the reverse complement.
ACCGGCCTGAACGCCCGCGGCGGCGACCGGATTCTCGAACTCGGTTGCGTCGAGCTGGTGAACCGCCGGCTGACCGGCAACAACCTGCACTTCTATATCAACCCAGAGCGCGACAGCGATCCGGGCGCGCTCGCGGTGCACGGCCTCACGACGGAATTTCTGAGCGACAAGCCGAAGTTCGCGGAGATCATCGACGAGTTCCGCGACTTCATCCAGGGTGCGGACCTGATCATTCACAACGCGCCATTCGACATCGGCTTTCTCGACGCCGAGTTCGCGCTGCTCGGTCTGCCACCGGTGAGCACGCACTGCGGCGAGATCATCGACACGCTCGCGCAAGCCAAGCAGATGTTCCCCGGCAAGCGTAATTCGCTCGATGCGCTGTGCGACCGCTTCGGCATCAGCAATGCGCACCGTACGCTGCACGGCGCGCTGCTCGACTCGGAATTGCTCGCCGAGGTCTATCTGGCGATGACGCGTGGCCAGGAAAGCCTCGTCATCGATATGCTCGGCGAAGCACAGGCCGGCGGCGATATACATGCGCCGCGTGTCGCGTTCGACTCGCTGGAATTGATCGTGATCGCCGCGAGCGACGACGAAGCCGCCGCGCACGAAGCCGTACTCGACGATCTCGACAAGGCGAGCAAAGGCGCGAGCGTATGGCGTCTCGAACCCGCGCCAGCAGCTGATGAGCAAACTGCTTAAAAAAGACTAGACGAACCCCAAATTCCCTGACATAATCTCAATCTCTTCGGGTGGTTAGCTCAGCGGTAGAGCACTGCCTTCACACGGCAGGGGTCACTGGTTCGATCCCAGTACTACCCACCAGATTCTTGGTGTGTCGATCACCGAAGAAAAAAGGGCTTACGCAGCAATGCGTAAGCCCTTTTTCTATTTGCCGGCAAAAACATCGCTTGCGCAGCACGCGATTCCACTGGCTGTAGAACCACGTCGTTCCGTAGGATGGCGAGCGCCCCGCACTGTTGCTATATTCGACAGACGGGCATTCGCCCGGTCCGGCTCTGTCCGGTTTCTCCATCTTGAACCATCTCAGGGAGGCGCCACATGTTCGCAGTGCATCGCGCGCTCCCTCACATGGTCCCACGACCGTCAGCCCGTCCGCCGCGACCTTGAATGCCGCAGCGTCGTAGCTGATGCGCCGCCGTCCCGACAGGCGCGCTGCGTTCACTCCAGACAGTCCGTTGTTCCGCTGCCGTTGTTTGCCGCCGTATTTTTTCGCGCGTTCCCGCGCACATTCCGGCATCCGCTGGCTGTCTACCTTTTTTCGCTTCTGACTGGAACCTCGGCGCACTCGTACGGCGCCGGGTCGAAAGCAAATGGCCAACAAAAAACTCGACTTTCGCGGACAAGCCTTCAAGGATGTCCTCGGCTTCACCTTCCGTCACTGGGCACAACAGCCGTGGCGCATCGTCGTGATTGCGGCGCTCGCGCTGCTCACGGCGGGCGCGGACATCCTGACGCCGGTTTTCGCCGGACGTCTCGTCGACGCAATCGCGGCCGGGCCGGCGTCGTCGGCGCCCGTCTGGCATCACGCGCTCGAGGCCTTCGGCGTGCTCGCCGCGCTCGGGCTCACCGCGACGCTGCTGCGCCAGGGCGTGTACTTCAACATCATCCGCTTCACGCTGAAGATGATGAGCGAGATCGCTGCACGCGCTTTTCATCGCGTGCAGCGCTTTTCGACCGACTGGCACGCGAACAGCTTCGCCGGCTCGACCGTGCGCAAGATCACGCGCGGCATGTGGGCGCTCGACCTGCTTAACGACACGCTGCTGATCGCGCTGCTGCCGTCGCTGGTGATGCTGGTCGGCGCGACCCTGCTGCTCGGCTCGCGCTGGCCGATGATGGGCGTCGTCGTCGGCATCGGCTCACTGCTGTACATCGGCGTGACCGTGACGGTGTCGCTCGGTTTCGTCGCGCCGTCCGCACGTCTCGCGAACGCGTGGGACACGCGCATGGGCGGCGCGCTCGCCGATGCGGTCAGCTGCAACGGCGTCGTCAAGGCTTTCGGCGCGGAAGCGCGCGAGGAAGCGCGCCTCGGATACGTGATCGGCAAATGGCGGCAGCGCACGCGCCGCACGTGGGTGCGCGGCACGCTCAACGGCGGCCTCCAGGGCGGCATGCTGGCCGCGATCCAGGCCGCGATTCTCGGCGTGGCGCTGCTGCTGTGGGCACGCGGTGAGGCGAGCGTCGGCGACATCACGTTCGCGTTGACGATGTTCTTCATGCTGCAAGGCTATCTGCGCGACATCGGCATGCACATCCGCAACCTGCAGCGCTCGGTCAACGACATGGAGGAACTGGTGTCGCTCGAAAGCCAGCCGCTCGGCATCGAAGATCGTCCCGGCGCCGGCCCGATCGCGATCCGCAACGGCGAAATCCGCTTCGAGCATGTGTCGTTCCACTATGGCGCGCACAGCCGGCCGCTCTACGACGACTTCTCCATCCGCATCGCGCCGGGCGAGCGCGTCGGGCTGGTCGGTCATTCGGGCTCGGGCAAGACGACCTTCATCAAGCTGATCCAGCGCCTTCACGACATTTCGGGCGGCCGGATCACGATCGACGGCCAGGACATCGCGCAGGTCCAGCAGACGTCGCTGCGCAGCCAGATCGCGATCGTCCAGCAGGAGCCGGTGCTGTTTCACCGCTCGCTTGCCGAGAACATCGCGTATGGACGGCCCGGGGCGAGCCGCGCCGACATCGAGCGCGCCGCGCGGCTCGCCAGCGCGCATGACTTCATCGCTGCGCTGCCGAACGGCTACGACACGCTGGTCGGCGAGCGCGGCATCAAGCTATCGGGCGGCGAGCGTCAACGCGTCGCGATCGCGCGGGCGTTTCTCGCCGACGCGCCGATCCTGATTCTCGACGAAGCCACCTCGAGCCTCGACAGCGAAAGCGAAGTGCTGATCCAGCGCGCGATGGAGCGGCTGATGCAGGGGCGTACCACGCTGGTAGTCGCGCATCGGCTATCGACGGTGCGCGCGCTCGACCGGCTGCTCGTGCTGGACGAAGGCAAGGTGATCGAGGAAGGCAGCCACGACGCGCTGATCAAGCGCGACAACGGCTTGTACCGTCGCTTGTTCGAGCGTCAGGCGCTGGAGTTGATCAAGGGGCTCGGCGAGCCGGAACTCATGCGCGAGTCGGCAGCGGTCAAAGCCGACCGGGTCGACGATTCTGGCTTGCTGGTTGGCTAGCGTGACGCAGGCGTGCTCGAGGCGCCACGCTTGGCGCGCACCACCAGCCCGTCGCAATGGAAAGAAGGCCCGCCGCGCTACACCGCGCCGGCGGGCAGTCCGATGCCGCGCGCCATTCCGGTCGCCGCAAACACCATCAAAACCAGCAGCACGGTCTGGATCACGCTGAAATGCGCGTAGGAACGCGCCTTCTTCAGATTCGGCGCCGCGCCGCTGCGGATCGACGCGCGCCAGCGCATCAGGCCGAGCATCGTGGGCACTTCGAGGATCAGGATCAGCACCAGCAACGTCATCTTCACGTGAAAGAGCGGCTCGTGCAGGTAGTAGTCGGCGCCCTTCTCATAGCCGCCGAACACGCGCATCAGGCCGGTCACGATCAGCACCAGCGCGGCGATGCCCCAGCGTGAATCGGCGCGAAACACCGAACGCAGCGCGGCAGGCACCGATGCGCGACGCAGCGACCACGTGCGTCTGAGAATCGACGCGAGCGCAAAGCCATAAGCAAGCAGATGAAGGGCGGCAAGCAACCAGCGAACCAGCATAGCGACTCCTGCGAAAGACGCGATACGATCGATGAGTGTCCCACTCGCCCGCCAGCAGGCCGGGCGGCTTGATTGCATTATCGACGAAGCTTCGCTTCGGGATGCGTGCAATGGCCACGCGATGTGACCGATAGCACAAAACGTGCAGCGTCAGACTTGGCGCAGCGTCGAGTCGAGCGCGCGAGCGGCGACGCGATCGCCTTCGGTCGTCAGCGCGGCGCGGAAAACGGTCTGCCGGTTATGCCCAGCGGCGGCCGGCGAATCCCACAGCAACTCGACCTTCGGACGAACGCCGAACGTGCTGCGCGCCAGCGAGGGCGCCGCGACCGCCGGCATCGGCGCCGCCGACGCACCGGCCTCGCCCGCCGCGCCGAACGCAACTGCGGGCGCGGGCGCCGGCGTCGCGCGCGCATCGGAACCGCTCGCCCAGCGCACCGACAATTCGCGCGCATCGTATTGCCCCACCTTGCGCCGCTCGGCCCACACGACGACAGTGCGCGTCACCGGATCGAGCGACACCGCGTAGCGGCCGATCGCAAAACGCCGCGCCGCCACATTGGTGCGCCACAACGGCAGCGGCCGGCAGATCCACAAGACGATCGCATACAGCACCGGCGCAGCGACGAGCCAACCGTTGGTGGCCGCCACCGCCTGCATCGCGCGACGCCAGCCCGCGCTCGCGACGAACGCGCCGACCGACCACAGCGCAAACAGAAAGCCGAGGAACGCAAACAGGCGCAGCGCCTGACGCAGCCATTGCGGCAACGGATGGAACGGACGCTCGGCGACGGCGCGCGCGCCCGGCAGGAAGATCAGCAGGAACAGAAAGACGAGATTGATACATGCCCACGGTGAAGACGCCATCGCGGTCAGCGCGGTGGTCAGTCTCATCTCGGACATCGAGAAAAGCCAGCGGGCGGCGAGCACGAGACCGATGGCGCGCAACGTAAAAATCGTTCCGGCGCCGGGCGCGGCGTTCGCGCGCGTCTCTTTCGTTCTCGCCAAGGCATCCTCCTGTCGTCGGCGGCACCGCAGCCCAATTTGCGGCACGGCAATTATAGGGATATTACCGAGCCTGGCTCGTTCGCGCCGCGCGGAAACCGGTATTTTCATCGGTGCACCGACGAAAAACGCGGCGCGCATGCAACAACGCCCCGCCGGCAACATGCCGGCGAGGCGTTCAGAGCAGCGAGGGAAGCATGGTTCCCGCCGCCAGCGTCTTATCCGTCGCGAAACAACCGCGGCGAATCAAGCGCCAATCAGCCCGCGTTGACTTCGCGCAGCACCGTGCGATGCTTGCTGCGCAGCAGGTCTTCGTAGACTGCGACGTAGTTCTTCGCCATCACCTTCGACGTGAAACGTGCTTCGAAGGCTTTGCGCACGCCAGCGCGAGGCAGCGTGTGCAGACGCTTGAGCGCAGCGACCGCGCTGATTTCGTCTTCAACGACGAAACCCGACACGCCATTTTCGATCACTTCCGGCACCGAACCGCGGTTGAACGCGATCACCGGCGTACCGCAAGCCATCGCCTCGATCATCACCAGGCCGAACGGCTCCGGCCAGTCGATCGGGAACACCAGCGCATGCGCGTTGCCGAGGAACTCACGCTTTTCGGCTTCGCCGATTTCGCCGATGTACTCGACATGCGGGAGCGCCATCAGCGGCTTGATCACTTCTTCGTAATAGGCACGGTCGGCCTTGTCGATCTTGGCGGCGACCTTGAGCTTCATGCCTGCCTGGCCGGCGATGCGGATCGCGCGGTCAAGACCCTTCTCCGGCGAAACACGGCCGAGGAATGCGAGGTAGCCCGGTTCGACGTCGGGAATCGGCGTGAGCACGTTTTCCGGCAGGCCGTGGTAGACGGTTTGCAGCCAGTTCGCCTGTTGCAGCGGGATGCGCTGGTTGTCGGAAATCGACACGACCGGCACGTCCTTGAACGTATTGAAGATGGGCTGCAGTTCCGGCAGATCGAGACGGCCGTGCATCGTGGTCAGGAACGGCACCGGCTGACGCGCGAATAGCGAGAACGGGTAGTAGTCGATGTGGAAGTGCAGCACGTCGAATTCGTCCGCGCGGCGGCGCACTTCTTCGAGCAGCAGCATATGCGGCGCCATCACGTCGCGGATCGTCGGGTCGAGGCGCAGCGCCTGCGGCCAGAAAGCTTCGAGCTTCGCCGAGGTTTGCGAATCACCGCTTGCAAACAGCGTGACGTCGTGGCCCTGCTCGACCAACGCTTCGGTCAGATTGGACACCACGCGTTCCGTACCACCGTACAGCTTGGGAGGAACCGCCTCGTGCAGCGGAGCGATTTGAGCGATTCGCATATTGACGAACTCCTAGTAAAAAATCAGGCAAAAGTACTGCGATTGGAAAAAGCGACTCGCTTGCTCGCCAGGGCAGTCTGGCCGGAGATACCGGCGCGGGCCTGATTCTTTTGAGAAATCCAGCGATGGATCGCTTGGGTCACGAGCCCAGACAAGTGGATCAGCGTCTGCGCATGTGCGAGTAAACGCGCATGGGGCACCTACGTTGACAAACTGTCAGAAAATTTGCCGGGGCTAACGAGCACGCATTATCGATGCCCGAATTGTCGCCGCACCACAACATTTCAAAGTCTTTACGTTGTTACAAACGCGAAACACTTTGCAAACCCTTGTTTTCAAAGACAGTTCTACAGTATCGACGAGGTTAGGCGAGGCACGGCGTACCGAGTCGGTGAGCTCTCACGCATCCAACGTTGCGGGTAGGCATTGCAAAATTGCTACGGCCCGGTTGAATGCAAACTGTAATTATATCTCGAAATTTTCCGCGATCTGCCCGAATGGTCCGTCGGCTGGTGTGTCGAGACGACGCAGATCGCGGAGGTCCATCGCGAAATCAATCGCGTCAAAGCCCGGATACACAGGGCGCAATCGTCTTTGCATGTTTACAATGCGAAGCATCGGCTTCACGGAGCGATGCTTGTCCGTGTGGTCCGCGCATTGCATGCACAACCCGCAACACATCGATCTCAGCTCAATTGGAACACTTGACTATCGCCCAGCGAAACGCCGAGAACGCAAAGCTCGCGAGCTATGCGCACCGGCCGCTTGCGTTTCTCTTCCGCTTTATCCGCCGCCATCCGGTCGCGCACGCGATCGTGCTGTGCAGCGTGTTTGCGGCCGTGGGCTGTGCACTCGCTTCGCAATACGCGATCAAACATCTGATCGACGTGCTCGGCGGTGGCCGCCATCATCCGGGGCCGTTGTGGGGCGCGTTCGCGATCCTCGTCGGACTGATCGCCGCCGATAACCTGTTATGGCGGGTCGGCGGCTGGTTCGCCGCGCACACGTTCGTCGCCGTGACCGGCGATTTGCGGCGCGACCTGTTCCAGTACCTGAGCGGCCATTCGCCGACCTACTACGCCGAGAAGCAGCCCGGCATGCTGGCAAGCCGGATCACCGCGACCTCGAACGCCGTCTACACCGCCGAGAACACCACCGCGTGGAACGTGTTGCCGCCGTGTATCGCCGTGCTCGGCGCGATCGTGATGATCGTCTCGGTGAACCCGCTGATGGCCGCCGGCCTGATGCTGTGTTCGGCGATCCTGGCGATCGTGCTCTACAAGCTCGCGGGCCGCGGCTCCGCGCGTCACCATAATTTCGCGACCAAGGCGGCATCGGTCGACGGCGAGCTCGTCGACGTGATCAGCAACATGGGCCTCGTGCGCGCGTTCGGCATGACATTCCGCGAACAGCACCGTTTTGCGTCGACGGTCAAGTCGGAAATGGACGCGCGCCAGCAAAGCCTGCTGTACCTGGAAAAGCTGCGTCTGCTGCACGCCGTGATCACCGCACTGCTGTCGGCCGGCCTGCTCGGCTGGGCGCTGTGGTTGTGGGACCAGGGCCGCGCGACCTCGGGCGACATCGTGCTCGTCAGCTCGCTCGGTTTCACGATCCTGCACGGCACGCGCGATCTCGCGGTCGCGCTCGTCGACGTCACCCAGCACGTCGCGCGACTCGCGGAGGCGGTGCGCACGCTGCTCGAACCACACGGCATGCCCGATCGGGACGACGCGACCGAACTCGTGCCGCAGGGCGGCCGCGTCACGTTTGACGCTGTCACGTTCGCCTATCCGCGCCGCCGGCCGATCCTCGATCACTTCGACCTCAATATCGAGCCGGGCCAGCGCGTCGGCCTGATCGGCAAGTCGGGCGCCGGCAAATCGACGGTGCTCGCGCTGCTGCAGCGCTTTTACGACACCCAGGGCGGCGCGATCAAGATCGACGGCCAGGATATCGCGTCGATCACGCAGGACAGCCTGCGTCACGCGATCGCGCTGGTGCCCCAGGACATCTCGCTGTTCCATCGCACGGTGTACGAGAACATCGCGTACGGCCGCCCGGAAGCGAGCCGCGAGGAAGTGCTCGCCGCGGCGCGCGAGGCGCGTTGCGCGGACTTTATCGAAGCGATGCCGGAAGGCTACGACACGATCGTCGGCGACCGCGGCGTGAAGCTGTCGGGAGGCCAGCGCCAGCGCATCGCGATCGCGCGCGCGATTCTGAAAAACGCGCCGATCCTGCTGCTCGACGAAGCCACGTCGGCGCTCGACAGCGCGTCCGAGGAAGCGATCCAGAAGGCGCTCGACCGCCTGATGGTCGGTCGTACCGTGATCGCGATCGCGCACCGTCTGTCGACGCTGAACAACTTCGACCGGATCATCGTGATGAGCGCCGGCAAGGTCATCGACGACGGCTCGCCGGAAGAACTGCGTCAGCGTCCGGGCCTCTATCGCGACCTGCTCGCAAAGCAGTATGGCAAGGGCCAGACGCTGCATATCGGCGGCAAGAAGGTCGACGAACAGCACGTGGCCTGACGCCACGCAGGGTCCAGGCGCTGCGCGCCGCATGCAAAAAGCCGCTCCAGGGAGCGGCTTTTTGCTGTCTGGCTTCGCGGCTAGCTTAGCCGGTCACGCTCTCGCGCGCCGCCCTCTTCCGCCCGGCGCGAGCCGCACCCGTGGCCGCGCGCGCCTTCCCGCTTCTAGCGCGCTTCGCGCGATCGACGCCCTGCAGATCGCGCATGAAGTTATCGCGCCACACCGACACGTTGTTCTCACGCAGCTGCGCCATCATGTCGCGATAGCGCGCCTGCCGCTCGGCGAGCGGCATGTCGAGCGCCTGCGCCAGCGCCTCGGCCATGCCGTCGATATCGACCGGATTGACGATCAGCGCGCCGTCGAGCTCCTGCGCCGCGCCCGCGAAGCGCGACAGCACCAGCACGCCGGGATTCTCCGGATCCTGTGCCGACACGTATTCCTTCGCGACGAGGTTCATGCCGTCGCGCAACGGCGTCACATAGCCGACGTGCGCGGTGCGGAACAGCGCCGCCAGCACCGAGCGCTCGTATTGCTTGTGGATGTACAGGATCGGCGTCCAGTCCAGCTCGGCGAAACGTCCGTTGATCCGTCCGGACTCGCCTTCGAGCTGCAGCCGGATGTCCTGATACGCGTGCAAGTCGGCGCGCGTCGGCGGCGCGATCTGCAGGAACGACACCTTGTTGCGCTGCGCGGCCGTATGCTCGAGCAGGCGCTCGAACGCGCGGAATCGCTCGACCAGCCCCTTCGAATAATCGAGCCGGTCGACGCTCATGATCAGCTTGCGCGAATGCAGCGTCGCCTTCATCGTGCGCACCGGCTTGCCGCGCTCGCCCGCCTTCGCGAGCTCGGCAATTTCATCCGGATAGACGCCGATCGGATAGGCCGACGCGCGCAGCGTGCGGCCGAATGCATGCACGGTGAGCGGACCTTTCGGCGACGCGTCGGTCGAGCCGCCCGCCTCGTTGATCACGTAGTCGCAGAACGCGCGCAGATCGGGGCCGGTCTGGAAGCCCAGCAGGTCGAACGAACACAGCGCCTCGACGAGCTCGCGATGCGGCGGCACCGTCAGCAGCACCTGCGCGGCCGGAAACGGAATGTGCAGGAAAAAGCCGATGCGGTTCTTCACGCCTGCGGAGCGGAGCGCCTGAGCGAACGGGATCAGGTGATAGTCGTGCACCCAGATCACGTCGTCTTCGCGCAGCAGCGGCAGGAGTTGCTGCGCGAGCCAGGCGTTGACGCGGCAGTAGCCTTCGAAGTCGTGCCGGTCGTAGTGCAGCAGGTCGGATCGATAGTGGAACGCGGGCCACAGCGTCGCGTTCGAGAAACCGCGGTAGTACTGGTCGTAGTCGCGGCGCATCAGCGGGACGGTCGCGAAGGTCACCGGACCGCGCTCCTCGAGCTTGATCTGCGGCTGGCCGGAGCTGAGCACGTCGCCGCTCCAGCCGAACCACATGCCGCCAGTCTCTTTCAGCGCGTCGTACACGCCGACCGCCAGACCGCCCGCCGCCGGGCCGCCCTCCGAAATGGGCGCCACCCGGTTCGAAACAATGATCAGTCGGCTCATGAAGCGCGATTCCCGATGCAGTATGTTGTTTTCGTTGAACGTCGCACCGGCGTCATGCGCCGCGCGCCGCCGCGACAATCGTTTCGAGCCAGTCGAGCAGTGACGACACCGACTCGACGCGCGTGCGCGCCATCGTTTCGCCCGCGCCGACCTTGATCGACAGACCGCCACGTTCGTTGACGACCGCGAAGCCCTTCTCGTCGGTCAGATCGTCGCCGGCGAACACGGGCGTGCGGCCGGTGAACGGCAGCTCGTCGAGGAACGCCCGCGTCGCGCGGCCCTTGTCGACGTCCTTCGGCTTGATCTCGTAGACCATCTTGCCGGGCTGCAGCACGTACGACGTGGGGTAATCGGCGACGAGCCGCTCGGTTGCCTCGCGCGCGACCGGCTCGCGGTCCGGCGCATTGCGGTAGTGCAGCGCGAGCGCCGCGCCCTTGATCTCGAGCAGCATGCCCGGGTGCTCGTTGACGACCTGCGCGAGCACCTGCTCCATGCGCAACAGGCGCTGGTCGTGAAAGCCGATGCGCTGCGTGTCGCCGTTCGCATCGCGCCGCTCGGCGCCGTGCAGACCAGCGACCGGTAGATCGGGCATGCCGAGAAAACTGTCGATGCTGTCGATGCCGCGCCCCGACACCACCGCAACCGCGCCATTCGTCAGACTGCGCAGTTTGCGCAGCAGATCGATCACGCGCGGCTGCACGAGCACGCCGTCCGGCGTGGGGGCGAGTTCGACGAGCGTGCCATCGAAGTCGAAGAAAAATGCCGTCTCACTCGGAGACAGAACAGCCGGAAGTGCTTGCATTGCCTAGGTTCGCCTTTCAGCCATCTGGGGCCGGAAAAGTGTGCGCATCTTACCGCGCATCGGTCAATTTTTCGAGAAAGTAAGCCGGGACTCAAGCCCGGCGCGCCGTTTGCCCGCCCGCTCGCGGTGATTGCATTCAAAAGCGCAACGATCGGGCTTCGCCCGACCTTCAGCTTGCTGCGTCAAATTGACTCGCATATCGTGCGCCCGGCGCGCCCCGCGACGCTGGCGCCAATTTTGCGCTACAGTCGCTGCCACGCAGACCGTCGGCGTAATGGACATCGTTGCACCTGCCGCTCAATTTCGTGCCGCGCGCGAATCTTGCACGGCATGACGGGCGACGGTGCGCCTCCCCGCACCATCGATTCGTGTGGCCTGCTCCCAATCGAGTCATTGAACCCTGCTTTGTTCCCGATCTTCCCGCCCCGACGCCCGCAGCCAAACCTGTCCCGCTCACGATCCGACCGGCCCATGCACCGGTTGACGAACGGGGTAGCACGCCGGTTGGCGGCGGCGGCGCTGGGCACGCTGGTCGCGCTCGTCACACTGACCGGTTGCACGCAGCGCGCCGAGCCCTGGCGGCTGACCAACGTGACCGGGCACCTCCCGGATCTGGACTTTACGTTGACCGACGACACCGGCAAGCCCGTCAATGCCGCTTCGTTCAAGGGCCGCACCTCGCTGGTCTACTTCGGCTACACGCATTGCCCGGACGTCTGCCCCGAAACGATGGGCCGTCTGATGCTGGTGCTGGGCAAGCTCGGCCCCGAGGCGCAGAAAGTGCGCATCCTGTTCATCACCGTCGATCCCGCGCGCGACACGCCGCGGGCCTTGCACGACTATGTCGGCGCATTCGACGCGCAGCACGCCGAAGGGCTGACCGGCACCGACTGGCAGATCGAGTCGCTGGCGAAGCGCTATCGTGTTGCGTATCAGATGGAAAAGCGCGACCCGAACGGCAACTACGAGGTCACGCACAGCTCCGCCGTCTATGTGTTCGACAGCCAGGGCCGCGCGCGCCTGCTCGCCACCGATCACGACACGCCCGATGCGATTGCTAAGGACCTGCGCCGCATCATCGATGACCAATCCTGATTCTTCTTTGATCCCACTCCATTTCATCATGACGATCAAGCTCAAACCATTCGCTTCCCTCGCCTGCACGCTCGTGTTGTCTTTCGGCGTCGCGTCCGCCGCCCACGCGGCCGATGCTCACGCGATCAGCATCAAGGACGCGTGGGTCCGCTGGCTGCCGAACAACCTGCCCGCGGCCGGCTATGCGACGCTCGTCAACGCAAGCGACAAGCCGATCGACCTCGTTGACGTATCGAGCGACGACTACGGCGACGCGATGCTGCATCAAACCGTATCGAACGGGTCGACCCAGAAGATGGTGATGGTCGACAAGCTGACGGTGCCCGCGCATGGCCAGGTCGCGATCACGCCGGGCGGCTATCACCTGATGCTCGAGGACGCGAAGCACAAGGTTGCGCCGGGCGACACCGTGCATCTGACGCTGAAGTTCTCCGATGGCGAAACCTTGAGCGCACCGTTCGCGGTCAAAGCGCCGGGCCAGGCCAAGTAAGCGGCAACACGGGCCGCCGCCACCGCACACGCCACCGCCATGAACCTGCTCTACTGGCTCGATCCGTGGGAGTTTTCGCCGACCGTGGTGATCGCGTTGCTGATTCCCGCGATCCTGTTCGTGCGCGGCGCGCGCAAGGCGCGGCTGTCGTTCGCGCGGCGTCTGTCTTTCTGGTTCGGGCTGGTCGCGCTGTATGTCGTGCTGCATACGCGGCTCGATTATTTCTTCGAGCATGAGTTCTTCATGCATCGCTTGCAACATCTGGTGCTGCATCATCTCGGGCCGTTCTTCATTGCGCTGTCGTATCCGGGCGCGGCGTTGCGCGCGGGCATTCCATTGCGCTGGCGACAGCGTTTCGTGCGGCCCGCGCTGCAGACTCCGCTCGTGCGCGGGGCGCTCGACGTCGTCATGCACCCGGTCGTGGCGGTCACGCTATTCGTCGGGCTGATCTATTTCTGGCTGCTGTCGCCGATCCATTTCATCGCAATGCTCGACTGGCGGATCTATCGCGTGATGAACTGGAGCATGGCGATCGACGGTCTGCTGTTCTGGTGGCTCGTGCTCGATCCGCGCCCGGCGCCGCCAGCGCGTCTGTCGCCGGGCAAGCGCGTGCTCGTCGTGATTGCGGCTATTCCGCCGCAGATCATCCTCGGCGCGTTCATCTTCTTTACGCCGCACGAGCTGTATCCGATCTATTCGATCTGCGGCCGCGCGTTCACATGGCTGAGCCCGATGCGCGATCAGCAGATCGGCGGGCTGCTGCTATGGATTCCGGGCTCGATGATGAGCGTTGTCGGCGCGCTGATCGCGCTGCGTCACTGGATGCGGCTGTCGGCGCGCGGACGCCTGCGCGCCGAGCGGCGCGCGAAAGCGGCGCGCGGGCTCACGCATGCTGCGTCGACGACCGCGAACGGGCCTCGCTGACCCGTTTACAAGAAGGTTGAACTGACCGGCTCGCGTTCAGAGCGAGCGCATCCACACATGCGGGATGCCGTCTTCGTCGTGAATCTCCGAGACCGGCTCGAAACCGAACGCACCGTAAAAGCCTTGCAGATGCGCCTGCGCGTGCAGGCGGATCAGCGTATCGGGCCACTGCGCACGAATGTGCGCGAGCGAGCGTTCGAGCATCGCATTGCCGAGACCGATGCCGCGAAACGACGCGGTGGTCAACACCCGGCCGATGCGTACGTCGGCATCCGTCGCATCGGGCAACAACACGCGCAAATAGCCGGCCAACGGCGACGGCGCCGCTTCTCCGCCGGTGCCATACGCGAGCAGATGCCAGGCTTCGACGTCGAGCCCATCGATATCGCCATACACGCAGTTCTGTTCGACGACGAATACCGCGCTGCGGGCGGCCAGCATCTCATAGACTTCGACGCTCGTGAGGTCCGCGAACGGCTTCCAACGCCATTCGAGTTCGGTGAGCCGCGTGGCGGCGGTGTGCTGCAAATCAGTCATCGGTAGCTTTCAGGGTCAATGCGCGACAGCGCGGGCAACGATCCGTAATTATGCCGCGCGTGCCTGGGTTGGGCCATCGCACGGGTCGGCTGGAGATTGGCCGCGAGTCGGGCGCCCGTCAGTGCCGTTGCGCCGAGCGCGCCTTCGACGCCTGCTTGTGGCTATACATCGCCGCATCGGCCGCAGCGAGCAGTTCGGCGACCGTGCCGTGGCGCGTCGGCTCGTACGTCACCTGGCCGACGCTGAAGTGGATCTGATAGCCGGGCAGCAGCTCGGCATTGCGTTGGTCGAGCAGCTGCTCGAGACGCTGCGTCACCTCATGCGTCTCCGCGTTGCTGGCGCCGGTAAGCAGCGCGACGAACTCGTCGCCGCCGAGCCGCCCGATCACGTCGCTTTCGCGCAGCGCGGTACGCAGCACCTCGGCGAAGGCCTGCAGCGCGCGGTCGCCCTCCGCGTGCCCGAGCGTATCGTTGATCTGCTTGAAATCGTTCAGATCGAAGAACAGCAGTGACGCCGGCTTATCCATGCGCCGACAGACGTTCAGCGCGTGTTGCGCGAGCACTTCGAAACCGCGTCGGTTCGACAGCAGCGTGAGGTCGTCGAGCGTGGCCAGCTGGATCGCGGCGAGTTCCTGTTCGGCCATGCGCGCGAGGTCGCGCAGCAACGCGCGATCTTCGTCATCGAGCATGCGCGGCTTCGTGTCGAGCAGGCACAGCGTGCCGACCTTGCCGCCGTTCGCAACCTGCAGCGGACAGCCTGCGTAGAAGCGGATGTGCGGTTCGTCGGTGACGAACGGATTGTCGTTGAAGCGCGGATCGGCGAGCGTGTCGGGCACCATGAAAATATCGTCGCCGAGAATGGCGTGCGCGCAAAACGACACGTCGCGCGAGGTCTCGCTCGCCTCCAGGCCAATGCACGATTTGAACCACTGCCGGTTCGCATCGACGAGACTGACGACGGCGATCGGTACACCGAACAGCCGCCGCGCGAGGCGGGTCAGGCGATCGAAGCGCTCTTCCGGCGCCGTGTCGAGAATATGCAGTGCGTGCAATCCGTCGAGACGGGCGCTTTCATTGCTGGGGATCGGAGGAACAAGCATGAAGTGAGGTCGGCGGGTGTCGGATGTTCTAGCGGGTAAGGATTAGTGTATAGCGGCATTCCGGCGCGTGGAATTGAGGAAACGGCCAGTCGTCCGGGCGGTCGACACAGCCGTGTACAGCCGCGAAATCCGCGCACGCGCTCAGAACACTGCTTGCACGGGTCGCGCGAGACAGTCGAGCAGGTTGTCGGGGCCACACAGATGCAGCGCGCCGACGACCACCAGCGTGCGCTCGCGCACGTCCAGCAATTCGTTCAGCCGCGCGGCCCATGCGCGATTGCGCACGTCGAGGATCGCCTGACGGATGCCGGGTAGATTGAACATCGGCGATTCGACGGCGATTTGCTGTATCACTTGCAGATCGCCGTCCAGCCACGCCCCGTGCATCCGTTCGAGCGTGCGTTGCGGCTCGCCGCGATCGGCCATCAGCATGTCGAGCGCGGCGGCAATGGCTTCGAGCGGAATCGATTCGAGCGCGACGGCGACGTCCTGCGCGGACTCGAGATAGCGGTACGGCTTCGCCTGCGCGATCGCCGAGCGCAACATGCGCGGCTCGACACCCTCGACGACCTGCTGCAGCAGCGTCGGCGCGACGATCAGCGCGGCCCACGGACGCAGTGTTTCAAGCGGCGCCAGCAGACCAGCGGTTGGCCATAGGGCCTGCAGTTGGGTCCAGGCTTCGTCGCGCATCAAGGGCCGCAGTTGTGCGGCAGCGGGGTGTGCGTCGGCTTTGAGGAACGGCAGGATCGTCGCTGGATCGGACTCGAGCACGAGCGTGTCAGCCCAGTCATAGGCCTCGGCGATCCATGGCGGCGTTCGACGGCTGGTCGCAGGAAACAGATGCATCGAGCCGAGCAAGCGGACCTGGGTGCCGGTGAATTGGAAATACATGCGGCTTCAATGAAAGCGGGCGATGACGATGCTGTGATTCTATCGTCCGTTCCGGATGCGGCGCGACGGCAGACTTTGTCCTTCTCCGCGAGCCGGACACGCCATTAGTCTGAATGCGCTGCTCATGTGTGAGCAGGAGTCAAACGCGGTAATAGCGATGCACCGAAAAATGCGGTCATGCCGGTTCCTGAACAACGTCCCCCTGCCGTCAATCAAATCCGCGCTCCATTTCTGATCGATTCGAAGCAACGTCTACAGCACGCGGCGGGATCGACCGGTCCTCTCGCATCGCTGACGACGGTCGGCAAAAGCTGACGAAAGAGGAATAGAAAAAAGAAAAGCCCCGACAAGTCGGGGCTTCTCTTTACATCAAAGACTGGAGGCGCGAGCCGGAGTCGAACCGGCCTAAACGGCTTTGCAGGCCGCTGCATAACCGCTTTGCTATCGCGCCGCAAGCGGACTGGAACCTAGACACGGGTTCGCAGATTTATCTGGTGGTTACCAGAAGAACCGAAGCTCTGGAAAGTTCAGAACGACCGGCCTTCCAAACAAAAAGGGAAGCGTTGCTTCCCCTGATGTATGGAGCGGGAGACGAGGCTCGAACTCGCGACCTCAACCTTGGCAAGGTTGCGCTCTACCAACTGAGCTACTCCCGCATTGAACTGCTTCACACCGCGCTGCGTTTTTTACTTCGCCAAACAACGCGATGCTTCGAAAACTGGAGCGGGAAACGAGGCTCGAACTCGCGACCTCAACCTTGGCAAGGTTGCGCTCTACCAACTGAGCTATTCCCGCGTCGTACTGCATTCACTGCTACTTCTTTGCTGCGTCTCCGGTGTTTCGCGTTGCGTGCATCGGAGAAACGAGATTATGGAGAAACGACTGAAACGTGTCAACCCCTTTGGCCCATCAGTTTTTAAGAAAATATTTCGCTCGTAGTAGCGCGGGGTTCGAACACACTTTCGCGTCCCCGCGCTCCTTCTGTTCACACCATCACGCGACACCACCGCGCTCGCGAATCTGCGGCCACGCGAGCTTCATGTAGTACAGCATCGACCAGATCGTCAGGAACGCGGCCAGATAGATCAGCCACAGGCCCCACACCCGCGTATCGACTGTCACGCCGCCGCCGAGCGACAGCGGACCATAGAACAGCAGCATCGGAATCGCGACCATCTGGCAAGCGGTCTTGAACTTGCCGAGCGAGTTCACCGCGACGCTCTTCGATGCGCCGATCTGCGCCATCCATTCGCGCAGCGCCGAGATCGCGATTTCGCGGCCGACGATCACGAGCGCGATCGCCGAATCGATCCGCGCGAGCTGCACGAGCACGAGCAGCGCCGCGGTCACCATCAGCTTGTCGGCGACCGGATCGAGAAACGCGCCGAACGCCGAGGTCTGATTCCATTTACGGGCCAGAAAGCCGTCGAACCAGTCGGTGAGCGCCGCCAGGATGAAGATCGTCGCGGCCGCGAGATTGCGGTGCGCGGGGCTCATCATCATGTCAGGCAAATAGAACACACCGACGACGAGCGGAATCAGCACGATCCGCAGCCAGGTCAGGAATATCGGGAAATTAAACGGCATGGGGCAGGCGCAGCGTCTGACGAGTGAGTTGCAATTGTGCCGTGTCGCAAGGCCTGCCACAAGCAAGCGGCCCGGGCATGGCCACGCGGGGGCGGCAAGCGGGCCGCGCCCGGCGCGTGGTTTGCGGAGTCGGCGCCAGCCGGCGCATCCGCCGCGCGACGCGTCAGCTCCGGCGAGCGGTCGTGTCGACAACAGCGCGGCCCGGCCCGTCGATTCAATGCAGTTGCCGGTAGATCTGCTCGGCAAGCGCCTGCGAAATACCCTCGACGCTCGCCAGATCCTCGACGCTCGCGGCCACCACACCGCGCAAGCCGCCAAAGCGCGCGAGCAGGCGCTGACGCCGCTTGGCCCCCACCCCTTCGAGTTCTTCGAGCCGCGAGGTCTGGCGCGTCTTGCCGCGCTTGGCGCGCATGCCGGTGATCGCGAAGCGGTGCGCTTCGTCGCGGATCTGCGCGACCAGCATCAGCGCGGCGCTTTCCTTGCCGAGTTCCAGCGGCGTACGGCCGTCCGCGAAAATCAGCGTCTCGAGACCGACCTTGCGCCCCTCGCCCTTCGCGACGCCGACTAGCATGCCGGTGTCGAGCCCCAACTCGGTGAACACCTGCCGCGCGATCTCGACCTGCCCCTTGCCGCCGTCGATCAGCACGATGGTCGGCAGCACGCCGCCGGCCGCGGCGGGCTCGGCGGCATCGGCGGCGAGCGACGGATCGGCGGCCGCATCGCTTTGCGATTCGGCGGCTTCGTCGCTCGCGTTCGCGGCGGCTTGCGCGACCATCTTCTCGTAGCGGCGCGTGAGCACCTGGCGCATCGCCGCGTAATCGTCGCCGGGCGTGATGCCGGTGATGTTGTAGCGCCGATACTCGGACGACTGCATCTTGTGATGGTGATACACGACGCACGACGCCTGCGTCGCCTCGCCCATCGTATGACTGATGTCGAAGCATTCGATGCGCAGATGCGCGAGGTCGTCGCACTCCATGCCGAGCGTGTCGGTCAGCGAGCGCGTGCGCGCCTGTTGCGAGCCCTGCTCGGACAGCAGCCGCGCGAGCGCGAGCCGCGCGTTCTGCTCGGCCATCGCGAGCCACGCGCGCCGCTGTCCCTGCGGTTGACGCAGCACGCTCACCTTGTGGCCTGCCTGCTCGATCAGCACGTCGACGAGTTCGCGCGCCGGCGCGTGGCTGACCACCAGCACCGGCGGCACGCGATTGCCGAGGTAATGCTGCGCGATGAACGCTTCGAGCACTTCGGATTCGACGCCGCCGGGCGCGCGGCCTTTGCGGCCCTTCGCCGCCGGGCCGGATTCCGGGCGCCCGTCGGCGCCTTCGTCCACGCCTTCGTCGCTGATGGCGTCCGCGGCCGCTTCGGTAGCCTCGTCGAGCGCTTCTTCGTCACTACCATCGGTGTCTTCGTCTTCCGACGGCATGTCCTGCGCGATCGCGAGCGCATCGGCCGTGGCCCTCGCCGCTTCGGCCGACGGCGCGACTGCCTGCCCCCCCGCCGATGCACCGTCCTGATCGCCGTCTTCTTCGAGCCCGCCTTCCTCCGCCGTCAACGCGCTCTCCACGTGCGTGGGAAAGTACGCCTTGTCGCCGAGATGCCGCCCGCCGCGCACCATCGCGAGATTCACGCACACGCGGCCGCCTAGCGCGACCACCGCGAGAATGTCGACGTCGCTATCGCTGCCGACTTCGATCGCCTGCTGATGCAGCACCGTCGACAGCGAGCTCATCTGGTTGCGCACCGCCGCGGCCTGCTCGAATTTCAGCTCGCTCGCGAACGCGTGCATCTTCTGCTCGAGCTCCCTCATCACCTCGCCCTGGCGGCCGAGCAGAAAGCGCGACGCGTTGGCGACGTCGCGCGCGTAATCCTCTTCGCTGATATTCGCGACGCACGGCGCGGTGCAGCGGCCGATCTGATGCAGCAGACACGGCCGCGTCCGGTTGTTGAACACCGAGTCCTCGCAGGTGCGCAGCTGGAACACGCGCTGCAGGATCTGGATGCTCTCGCGCACCGCCCACGCGCTGGGGAACGGACCGAAGTACTGGTTCTTGCGATCGACCGAGCCGCGGTAATAGGCCATGCGCGGAAACTTGTGACCGGTCAGCTTCAAGTACGGATACGACTTGTCATCGCGAAACAGGATGTTGTACCGCGGCGTGAGCGCCTTGATCAGGTTGTTTTCGAGCAGCAGCGCCTCGGCCTCGGAACGGGTGACCGTCGTCTCGATACGCGCGATGCGCGTGACCATCATCGCGATGCGCGGCGACAGCTGCGTCTTCGTGAAGTAGCTCGATACGCGCTTCTTCAGATCGCGCGCCTTGCCGACATAGAGCACCACGCCGCTCGTGTCGTAATAGCGGTACACGCCGGGCAGATGCGGCAGTTGGGCGAGCACTTTTTTCGGCTCGAAGGTGTCGGGGGCGTCGGTTGCTTCGGGTTCGGTCATGCGGGATCGATTGGGGTGGGACTGTCTCGCGCCGCCTCGCCGCTTGCACCGATTACGTGGATTGCGCGGATTGCGCCGATTGCCCGGCACTACGCGCCGGGGGTCGTGTCGCGCATCGTGCCATGCGGCCCGCGTGGCGGACAAACGGCGCGCGCGATCGCGAGCGAGGCTTTAGAATCGCCAGTTTAGAACATTCCGCGTTCGTTCGAACCCGCTCCGCGTCGCCGGAGTCACCAAGCCAGCCGAGCCGCCATGTCCTCCGTCGCGCCCGCTTCCGGATCACCCGCTGCCCCTGCCAACCCGGTCGCCTGCGATATCTACTGCGCGGTGATCGACAACTTCGGCGACATCGGCGTGTGCTGGCGCCTCGCGCGCCAACTCGCGCACGAGCATGGCTGGCAGGTGCGCGTGTTCGTCGACGATCTGCATGCGTTCAAGAGGTTGTGCCCGTCGCTCATGCTCGAGCGTGCGCGGCAGACGCTCGACGGCATTGTCATCGAGCATTGGCACGAGCCGTCTCACGCAGGCGATACGCTCGAAGTCGCCGACGTCGTGATCGAGGCGTTCGGCTGCGAATTGCCGCCCGTCTATATCGCGGCGATGGCAAAGCGCGCGCGCGCGCCGCTGTGGTTCAACCTCGAATATCTGAGCGCCGAGGACTGGGTCGCCGATTTTCATTTGCGGCCCTCGCCGCATCCGCGCTACGCGCTGAGCAAGATCTTCTTTTTTCCCGGCCTCGGCCCCGGGACCGGTGGCGTCCTGAAGGAGCGCGATCTCGACGCGGCGCGCGCCGCGTTCGAAGGTTCACCGGCCGCGCGCACCGACTGGTGGCGCAACGTCACGGGCCACGCGCCGCCGCCCGCCGACGCGACCGTCGTTTCCCTGTTCGCATACGAAAATCCGGCGGTCGACAGTCTGCTCGAACAATGGCGCGACAGCGCAAGCCCGATCGTGCTGCTGGTGCCCGAAGGACGCATTTCCGGCGCGCTCGCGCGTTTTTTCGGCCTACCGTCATTTGCAGCAGGCACCCATGCGATGCGCGGCAACCTCAGGGCGCACGCACTCGCTTTCACCGAACAGCCGGGCTACGACGCACTGCTATGGGCGAGCGACATCAATTTCGTGCGCGGCGAGGACTCGTTCGTGCGCGCGCAGTGGGCCGCCAAACCGTTCGTCTGGCACATCTATCCGCAGGCCGACGACGCCCATCTGCCAAAGCTCGACGCCGCGCTCGCGCACTACACGCGCACGCTGTCGAGGGACGCACGCGCCGCGCTCGGGCGTTTCTGGCACGCGTGGAACGGCGCCGGTCAGCCGGACTGGGCGGAATTCCAGCGCCACTATCCGGCGCTTAAGCGGCGCGCCGCCGCGTGGTCGGTCGAACTCGCGCAAGTCGGCGATCTCGCCGGAAATCTGACCTCGTTCGCAAAAACTCAGTTAAAATAAGCGGTTATCCAACGGCCGACGACGCAAGCGCGGCCCGATTCGAGCAACAACCCCATGGTCAGCCCGTCTGACCGGTCCCCTCGAAAAACACAGCACGTGTCCCAATCTCCTGGTCGGGCACGCGAATGTCAAAAAAGGGACGTATGTTTGGGCGTATTGCAGATCGGCGCCACTCGTGTACACGCCCGAACAGGGTAAAACTCAGGTAACGGACAGGTGGAAACGCCGGGGCATCACGCCGCGGATTTTCGCCGTGAGCCGGTCCCGTTTCACGCATCCGGGCTGCGGTCGCTTCGAGCGGCGCGCGGCAGGCGGTGGGCGAAACGCCGAAGCCGCTTGGCACCTATGCCGTTGAGCAACAGTTAAGCTATTTATCTCGTACAGGACAGTTTTATGAAGACCGCACAGGAACTCCGCACCGGCAACGTCGTGATGATCGGCGCAGACGCAATGGTCGTGCAAAAGGCCGAATACAACAAATCGGGCCGTAACTCCGCCGTTGTCAAAATGAAGTTCAAGAACCTGCTGACCGGCGCAGGCATGGAAGCCGTGTACAAGGCGGACGACAAGTTCGACGTCGTCGTGCTCGAGCGCAAGGAAGTGACGTACTCGTACTTCGCCGACCCGATGTACGTGTTCATGGACGCCGACTACAACCAGTACGAAGTCGAAGCCGAAATGATGGGCGACGCGATGAACTACCTCGAAGACGGCATGGCTTGCGAAGTCGTGTTCTACAACGAGAAGGCCATTTCGGTCGAACTGCCGACCACGCTGGTTCGCGAAATCATCTACACGGAACCGGCTGTCAAGGGCGACACGTCGTCGGGCAAGGTCCTGAAGAACGCCAAGCTGAACACCGGCTTCGAACTGCAAGTGCCGCTCTTCTGCAACATCGGCGACAAGATCGAAATCGACACGCGTACGCACGAGTACCGCAGCCGCGCCTAAACGGCGGCCTGCGTCACCCCGCCAGCGCCGGCGCCCTGCCGGCCTGCACCGAAAGCGCTCAATTTTTGGGCGCTTTTTCTTTTCGTGCGCCCAGCATGGGCGCATTCCTGCGGGTGTAAGTCCCGCCATAAGCTGGTCACAGCGAATGAAGTGAAGCGCAACTGCACGAGGGCGACCGGATGTGGGGAGGAAGCGTGGAGCGTAAATCGCGAGCCGATGAACAAGAACCGTATAGAAGGCGCTGCCGAGCAGGGCGAGCGGGCGAAAAACCGCGAAGCTCTCGTGACCAAGGTGAAGTGGCGTAGATGCGGCGGTTGTGCGATGAAGGAGTGCGTTCTTACCTGGGGAGGCCTCGCCTCATGCCTGAAAGGGTGACGGCGTCGAGCCGGAGCGAGGAGTCAGCAGAGGCCGTAGTAGTCACAGGACAGGTCGATGAGTCCGAAGCTGGTGACGAAGGGCCAAACGGGAAGGAGTGTCCAGCGTCATGTCGATGCGACAGGTACTGCGTCAGAAGCCCGTGCAAGCGGGGCGAGCGGGAGGCACACGCGGTGAAGCTGCGTCTATGCCCGTGAGCGACGAAGCCTGTTGCCCGCGCCATGAATCCGGGGACACAGGGTCAGCGCTGCTGATGGCGGCGCTGACGAGAGAGAACCTGAAGCAGGCATTCAAACGGGTACGGGCCAACAAGGGAGCCGCTGGCGTGGACGGTCTGGACATTGACCAGACGTCGCGCCATCTGGTGACGGCGTGGCCGGCGATCCGTGAACAGTTGCTGAAGGGGACGTACCGGCCCAGCCCGGTACGGCGGGTGACGATCCCGAAACCGGACGGAAGCGAGCGCGAGCTTGGCATCCCGACGGTGACGGACCGGCTGATCCAGCAGGCGCTGCTGCAGGTGCTGCAACCGGTTCTGGACCCCACCTTCAGCGCGCACAGCTATGGTTTCCGGCCCGGACGGCGTGCGCACGATGCGGTGCTTGCCGCGCAGTCGTACGTGCAGTCGGGCCGGCGAATCGTGGTGGACGTTGATCTGGAGAAGTTCTTCGACCGGGTCAACCACGACATCCTGATCGACCGTCTACAGAAACGTATTGGGGACGCCGGGGTGATCCGGCTGATCCGGGCGTATCTGACGAGCGGCATCATGGATGGCGGTGTGGTTCAGCAGCGCGAACAGGGCACGCCGCAGGGCGGGCCGGTTACGCCGCCTACAATGTTGCATACTTTTCTCTCCTGCGTCTGAGTCGGTCGAATTTTCGCTGCCGCGAACCGGCGGTTGCGGATCGACACGGAACACGACGACGATCTCGTCCTTGTGGATTTCTACGCGCTTGACCAGGCCCAGAACGATCTTGCGTTTCGTTTCAAGATCAATCGCATCCAGCTTTTCAGTGACGGCGGCTGCAAACTCCTCAAGCCGGTTAATGACGAGAAACAGCTCGCTTTGCATCGCGCCGTGGCGCCGTGATTCCTGGATCTGCTGTTCAATCTGTGCGAGCCGACTCTTCAACTGCTGCATCCTTGGCTCGAAGTCAGCCTTGTCGATGATACCGTCGGAGTAGCCGTCGATCAGTCGCGATTTGCTCTTTTGGAGCTGAAGCCGCTGCTTTTCCAGACTGCCGGTATCGAAGCCGCGCTTTTCGCTACGCTCCATCACGTCGAGTCGACGTTCATACTCTTCTTTCAGTCGATCGGGATGCCTGAGCAATTCCACAACCTGATGCCATACCAGCTCATCGAGCTTGTCTGTCCGTACCTGCAGGTTGTCGCAGATACGTTCGCCGCCGAACCGGTAGGCGTCGGTTCCAACGCAGCGGTAATAGGCATAGTCTCGATGATGTCCCTTGGCCGCCGACTTGCTCACTTTCTTCGCGTAGTAGGCGTAACGGCACTGCCCACAAACAGTGAGCCCCTGCAGCAGGCGAAGCGGCGCATTATCCCGGCGCTGGCGTGCCAGCTTGCGGTTCTCGGCAAGCTGCTCCTGAACGATTTCGAACAGTGCTTCGCTGACGATTGCTGGCACCGGAATTTCGATCCACTGCTGCCGGTCCGCGCGTTTCGCTGAATACGGTTTCCTGGGCACGCAGGCGCTGTGACGCTGGGCACGCACGCGCACCTGATGATCGCACGCCTGCGTTTTGCCAAACGCAGCCCGCCCCATGTACGCCGGATTACGCAAGATGCCCCATACCACGCTGCGGTCCCAGTACGGCTTGCCCGATGCCGTCACGGTACCGGCCTCGCCAAGCCGACGTATCACTTCTCCGAGGCTCAGGCGCTCCAGCCCGACCCACTCGAAGATCGCTTTCACCGTGGCGGCTTGCGGCAGTTCGATGACGTACCGGGCTGGCGTCCCGTCGAGCTGTCTTCGGATATAGCGGTAGCCGTAAGGCGCCCCTGATAGCACGTTGACGGTACCGCGTTTCGCGCCGTGAAGCTTGCCGCGGCGGTGACGCTCTGCGATTTTTGCCCGCTCGTACTCCGCTATCATGCCCTGCATCTGCAGCAGCAGTGATTCTTCCGGCGTCGTGCCAATTGCATGATTGAGAAACACGACCTGTACGCCGCACGAGGAGAATTCCTCCATCAACAGGGCCTGGTGCGCATATTTGCGCGCCAGGCGGTCTGGCGCGAGGATGTACAGCCGATCGACCGTCCCGAGCGCGGCGGCGTCGCGCAGGCGCTCCAATTGCGGCCTGACCAGCGTTGCACCGCTCACCCCGGCATCGACGAAGCACATGTCCTCCACAATCTGCGCCCCGTCGGCCTGAATTCGTTCTTTCAATGCAGCGATCTGGCTGTCTATCGTGCCGCGTTTGCTTTGCTGCTCGGATGACACGCGCGCGTAAAGCGCGACCATGGCAACGTTGCTCATCGTTTCCCTCGCTTCATCGCTTTCGCCGTTGCTGGCCTTGCATCCGATGCGCGCCTCGTGCTTCGGGCATCAATCGGACTGAGCTGATCATAGGCCTTCTCCAGTTGTTCGCTGGAATAGCGGTTCGGCTCGAAAGCGAGACGCACTCGCCAGTGTTTGCGTCGTCCCCGTGTCATCGACTGGGCTCCCGGTTAGCGGGAGCAACGGCCTCAAGCACGAGAACCGCATTACTGGCAGGACATTCTCTGGACCATGGCGCCAGACACTCCCTCGATATGCGAAGGCCCCATCTTACCCGCGAGTTTGCTATGTTGTTGCCGGGGCTCTATCGCCGTTGCTGGCCAACGTGTTGCTCGACGAGGTGGACAAGGAACTGGAGCGGCGCGGTCACTGCTTCGCGCGCTATGCCGACGACGCGAACGTGTACGTTCGCAGTCGGCGCGCGGGCGAACGGGTGATGGCGTTGCTGCGGCGGCTGTACGGGCGACTGCGTTTGAAGGTCAACGAGACCAAAAGCGCAGTGGCCAGCGTGTTTGGACGCAAGTTCCTGGGCTACAGCTTCTGGGTGGCACCCGGACGCGAGGTCAAGCGCCGCGTGGCGGACAAACCGCTGGCGACGTTTCGGCAACGCATCCGGGAACTGACCGCTCGTTCATGCGGGCGCAGCCTGCGGGAAGTGGTGCGACAGGTACGCGCGTACCTGCTGGGCTGGAAGGCGTACTTCCGTCTGGCGCAGACACCGAAGGTCTGGCGTGAGCTGGACAAGTGGTTGCGTCACCGACTGCGCGCAATCCAGCTCAAGCAGTGGAAGCGCGGTACGACGATGTACCGCGAACTGCGCGCGATGGGCGCCGCCGTTGATGTGGCGCGACGGGTGGCGGCCAACGGCCGTCGCTGGTGGCGCAACAGCGGCAGGCTGCTAAGCAGACTGTTCACGGTGGCGTGGTTCGACCGGCTGGGTTTGCCCCGTCTCTCATGACCTCAACTTCCCGAACCGCCCGGTGCGGACCCGCATGCCGGGTGGTGTGGCAGGGGCGCAGCCCGATGGCTGCCCCCTATGCCGATTGTCGCGCCGTGTATGGTTTAGGAAAACTTTACCGGCAAATTTCTCAAAATTGCCATCGCGACATCATGAATTCGCGTCGGGCGCGCGCCAGGCCCTTGATCCATTTCATCCAGGCTTTTTGGCACGATGCCTGCTAGGTGGAGAGAGTTACGCGAGTACCGCTCAATATCCACCTGGGAGAGCCACCATGAACAACGACATTGCTGAAGGCAAATGGAAACAGATGGTCGGCAAGGCGAAGGCCGCATGGGGCGAACTGACTGACGACGAACTGACCAAAGCCGAAGGCCGGGCCGACAGGCTCGCCGGTCTGATTCAGGAACGCTATGGCAAAACCCGTGAACAGGCGGAACTCGAAGTGCGCCGGTTTTTCGATAGCAACCGGGATTTCTGACAGGAGCAGTGAAGGAACTACAGGCGCCGGCCCGCGCCGCTCAAGACGCAGTGCCGGCGGCTGTCGTTTTTTCACCGTGCAAGGACCGTTCGTTTAGCCCTGTCATCGAGCCCCCAGGAGCCCACGGTGCGCGCCATCAGCGTTGGCGGCGCCCCGGGCATTCAACCCATTCATAAAATTGCGCTCGCCATGCCACACGCCCTGATTGTTGAAGACGATCCCAATAGCCTGTCCGGTCTGTCGGCAATCCTCGCCGCCGACGGCTTTTCAGTCGACACCGCGACCACGCTCGCCGAGGCGCGCGGCGCATTGACGCGCTTCATTCCGGACGTCGTGCTCGTCGACCTGAATCTGCCGGACGGCAGCGGCCTCGATCTGTTGCAGCATCTGCCCGCGCATCCGCCAGGCGGTGCGCTTCCAGTGATCGTGATGACCGGCAATGCGACGGTCGAGAGTGCGATCGAGGGGTTGCGGCACGGTATCTGGGACTATCTGCTGAAGCCGGTCAACATCCCGCGTCTGCGCAGCCTGCTCGCGCGCATTCCGCGGCCTTATGAGCTGACCGAGGAGGTCCAGGCGCTGCGGGCATCGCTGCGTCAACTCGGCCGCTTTGGTTCGATGCTCGGCCGCAGCAGCACGATTCAACACGTGTACGACACGATCGAGCGGCTCGCGCCGACTGAAGCCGCGGTGCTGATCTCCGGCGAGGCCGGCACCGGCAAGCAGATCGCCGCGCGCACGCTGCACGACATGAGTCGCCGCCGCAAAGGCCCGTTCGTCACCTTCGATTGCCGCGGCGCGGCCGCCGGCGGCCTCAATCGCTCGCTCGACAGCTTGTTGTTCGGCCACGAACGCGGCGCGTTCGGCGGCGCAGAGCAGCGCGAGCCAGGCCTCTTCGAACAGGCGAGCGGCGGCACGCTGTTCATCAACGAAATCACCGAACTGCCGCGCGCGCAGCAGGAAGCGCTGTTGCGCGCGCTCGATTCGCAGACCTTTATGCGCGTGGGCGGCAGCAACCAGATCGTGACCGACTTCCGACTGATCGCGTCGACGCGCAAGCCGCCGCGCGCGGCGGTCGCGGACGGCTCGCTGCATCAGGACCTCGCGCTGCGTCTCGAAGCCGCCGCGGTCAACCTGCCGCCGCTGCGCGAGCGCGGCGAAGATCCGGTGCTGATCGCACAGGCAGTCGTCGACGAACTGAATATGGAAGCGACCGCGCGCGGCACGGCCGAGGTCGCGAAGCAGGCAGGGCCGAACTTCCTGCGCGAATGCCTCGCGTACGACTGGCCGGGCAATGTGCGCGAGCTGCAGGAACGCGTGCGGCGCGCCTATCAGGCGTCGGGTGACGTGATCGAATCATTGCGCGCCGACGAAGCCGGCACGGCCAACGGCCGCGATCTTAACGGCAGCCGCGTGCAGGTGACCGTCGGCACGCCACTCGCTGACGTCGAAGAAATGCTGATTCGCGCGACGCTGGACGCGGTCGGCGGCACGCGGCATCGCGCGGCGTCGTTGCTGGGAATCAGCCCGAAGACGCTGTACAACAAGTTGCAGCGCATGCGCCTGAACTGAACGATTGCCCGACGGCGGTTCGGGCCAGTCGAAGCTGATAAAAAATGGCGCCTTGAATTGCTTCAAGGCGCCATTTCCATTTATGCAAAGGTACTGCGCACCAGTCTCTGCGCTTCGGCGTACCGTGGCTCGGCCATCAGCTTGCTCCACGTGAGCGCCTTGCCGCGCGGCCGCATGCGCTTCAACCGCCGCAGCGATTCCTTCGACGGCGTGACGCGCAGTGCGTCGAGCACCTTCTCCGCTTCGTCCGGCTGGTTGCAGATCAGCACCATGTCGCAGCCGGCCTCCAGCGCGGCTTGCGCGCCTTCGGTCAACGTGCCGCCCTGGCGCGCGGCTTCCATCGACAGATCGTCGCTGAAGATCGCCCCTTCGAAGCCCAGCTTGCCGCGCAGGATGTCCTGCAGCCAGATGCGCGAGAAGCCGGCCGGCTTCGCGTCGACCGCCGGATAGACTACGTGCGCGGGCAGCACCGCGCCAAGCGACAGACCGAGCCAGTCGTACGGTGCGACGTCGTTGCCGAGAATCTCGTCGAGCGGGCGTTCGTCGATGGGCATCGCGACGTGCGAATCTGCCTGCGCGAATCCGTGCCCCGGAAAATGCTTGCCGCAGTTGCTCATGCCGGCGAGCGCGAGACCGTGATTCAGGCTCTTCGCGAGCAGCGCGACCACGCGCGGATCCCGATGAAACGCGCGATCACCGATCACCTGCGAATGCCCATAGTCGAGGTCGAGCACCGGCGTGAAGCTCATGTCGATGCCGCATGCGCGCAGTTCCGCGGCGAGGATGTAGCCGACCGCGGTCGTCACCTTCGTCGCGCGCAGCACGTCCTGGTCCCACAACGCACCGAGCTTGCCCATCGACGGCAGCACCGTGAAGCCGTCAGTACGAAAGCGCTGCACGCGGCCGCCTTCGTGATCGACCGCGATCAGCAGATCCGGGCGAATCGCGCGGATCGCATCGGTCAGCGCGACCAGTTGCGCGCGGCTCTCGTAGTGGCGCGCGAACAGGATCACGCCGCCGGTCATCGGATGCGCGAGACGCCTTTTGTCATCGCGGTTCAGCGTTTTGCCGACCACGTCGAGCATCACCGGTCCGGGTGTGGTTTTCATCGAATTCCGCTGGAAAAGAGTCTGACGCAAAGACAAACGCGACCGACAGCGGCCGCGTTCAACATTTTTATTCGGTGGCCGAGTGCGCGGACGAAGCCCGCGACGCCGACGCGGCAAACGAAGCTTCCGTCTCGTCCGGCCGCTGCGTCTCGGCGATCACGAACGACACCGCGTAGTCGCGCTCGTCGCTGATCGTCACGCGCGCCGTGATGCCGCGCGCGTCGAGCCAGTCGGCCAGCTCGCCGGAGGCGACCACCATCGGCTCGCCGCTCGGCCGGTTCAGCGTCTGCAGCGCGCGCCAGCTCATCGGCCAGTGCATGCCGAGGCCGATTGCCTTCGAGAACGCCTCTTTCGCCGAAAAGCGCGTCGCGAGAAACGCGAGACCGCGGGCCGCCGAACGGGCGTGACGCGCGTGGTAGACGCGTAGTTCGTCGGGACCGAGCACCTTCTCGGCGAAACGGCCATTGGTGCGGGTCATCACCGCTGCGACACGGCTGACCTGAACGATGTCGGTGCCGATTCCGTAGATTGCCATGCGTGCGTCCGTCGCGAGATCGGGTTACGCGCGCGCGCCGAGACGCGCGGCGACCATGATCGCCTTCATCTCGCGCACCGCGTTGTCCCAGCCCGCGAAGATCGCGTGCGCGACGATCGCATGGCCGATGTTGAGTTCGACGATGCCGTCGATCGCCGCGATCTGCTGCACGTTCGTGTAGTGCAGGCCGTGGCCCGCGTTCACCTTAAGGCCGAGCGTCGTGCCGAATTCGACCGCGCGCGAGATGCGCTCGTATTCGCGCTGCTGTTCGGCGGGATCGTGCGCTTCCGCATAACGGCCGGTGTGCAGCTCGATCACCGGCGCGCCGGCTTCGTGCGCGGCGCGAATCTGGGTTTCGTCGGGATCGATGAACAGCGACACGCGCGAGTTCGCGTCCGCCAGTTGCTTACATGCGGCGCGCACCGCATCGAACTGTCCGGTGACGTCGAGGCCGCCTTCGGTCGTCAGTTCCGCGCGTTTTTCAGGCACGAGGCACACGTCGTGCGGCTGCACTTCGCACGCGATGTCGAGCATTTCGGCCGTGACCGCGCATTCGAGATTCATGCGCGTTTTCAGCAGCGGACGCAGCTTGTGCACGTCCGCGTCGACGATATGCCGACGGTCTTCGCGCAGATGCAGCGTAATCGCGTCGGCGCCGGCTTCTTCGGCCATCAGCGCGGCGCGGATCGGATCGGGATAGGACGTGCCGCGCGCGTTGCGCAGCGTGGCGACGTGGTCGATATTCACGCCGAGGTCGATCACGGTCGGCGAAGTCAGGAAGAAGCTCATAAGTTCTGCAGGTCGATCAGGATCTGGCGGGTAGCAAGCGGCGCGCCGCCGAGATAGGTGTTGAGCAGGAAGCGCATCAGCGTTTTGCTTTGCGCGACGGTCTGCGCTCGATGGTAATCGTCCTTTTCCATATCGAGCAAGGTCTGTCCCGATACCACCGGCCACTGCGCGGGCCATTCGTCCGATGCCTCGCGCACGCCGCGCTCTGGATCGAACACGTAGCGGCCGTCGGCGAGCACGGCCCTGCGCGCGACCGTGCGGTCGAGCGCCATCGCGTAGCCGGTCTCGCGCAGCAGCACGCGTTCGAACGAGCGCAGCACCTGCACCGGCGGCTCATCGTGCGCAAGGCGGGTCAGCGTGACGACGTAGTGATGGAACAACTGAGGATGCGGGTCTTCGCGCGCGCAGAAGCGCACTAGCAATTCGTTGGCATAGAAGCCGCACAGCAGCGCGTCGCCGGTCAGCGGCAGCATGCCGCCGACCCATTCGGCACCGGTCAGCGTGCGCATTTCGGATTTGCCCGACCATGCGAGCGACAAAGGCTGGAACGTTTGCAGCACGCCGCGCAACGCGGAGTGCGGGCGCTTTGCGCCCTTCGCGACGAGCGCGAGACGACCGTGATCGCGCGACAGCACGTCGATGATCAGGCTGGTCTCACGATACGGGTAGCTGTGCAGCACGAACGCGGGCTGCTCGGTGATCCGGTATTCTGATGTGGAGGTGCGCGGCGAGCGACGCGCCGGCGTTTTGCGCGGCTCGCCGTCGTCGGCGGGCGCGCCTTTCGCGCCTTTCGCCTGAGCCGACGATTTCCTCGCGCTACGCGCGGGCCGCGACGGCTCGTGCTCCGGTTGGTCCGGAGCCTCGTCTGAATTGAGCGTCATCCACGCGTCATTCGTACCCATACGCACGAAGCCCGGCTTCGTTGTCGGCCCAGCCGCTCTTCACCTTGACGAAGGTCTCGAGATACACCGGCCCATCGAACAGCTTCGCCATGTCGAGGCGCGCCTCGGTGCTGATCTGCTTCAGCTTTGCGCCCTTCTGCCCGATGATCATCGCCTTGTGCGTGTCGCGATCGACGAGGATCGTTGCGAAGATACGGCGCAGCCGCCCTTCGGTTTCGAACTTGTCGATCAGCACGGTGCTGGTGTACGGCAGTTCGTCGCCGGTCCAGCGGAAGACCTTCTCGCGCAGGATTTCGGCCGCAAGGAAGCGCTCGCTGCGGTCGGTCAGGTCGTCCTCGCCGTAGATCGGCTCGCCTTCCGGCAGGAACGGCTTGATGGTCGCCATCAGACGCTTGATGTCGTCGGTATTTTTCGCGGACAGCGGCACGATCTCGTTGAACTCGCGCAGCGTGCTCATCTGCTGCATGAACGGGAAAAGCGAGTCCTTATCCGATACGCGATCAAGCTTGTTCGCGATCAGCAGCGTCGGCACCTTCGCCGGGATCAGGTCGAGTACCTTCTGGTCGTCGGGGCCGAAGCGGCCTGCTTCGATGACGAACAGGATCGCATCGACCGAGGTCAGCGTCGACGTTACGGCGCGGTTCAGCGAGCGGTTCAGCGCGCCGCTGTGCTTGGTCTGGAATCCGGGCGTGTCGACGAAGATGTACTGAGCGTCTTCGAGCGTGTTGATGCCGGTGATGCGATGTCGCGTGGTCTGCGCCTTGCGCGACGTGATGCTGACTTTCTGGCCGACCAGCGCGTTCATCAGCGTGGACTTGCCGACGTTCGGGCGGCCGACGATCGCGACCATGCCGCAGCGAAAACCAGTGGGAGTGGGAGCGTTCATATTCGGACTACGGCAGGTTCAGGTCGGCGCGCGCGACGCGCACGCCGATGGCAATCAATGGCCCGCATCGGCGACGCGCGTTTGCACCGCGCCGGCGACGCCGGGTTCGTGTTCGGCAGGTGCCGGGGCCGCCGAGACGACCGACGCGGGTGCGGCGGAAACGCTCGAAGAGCCCGTGCCCGGCGCGGCTTCGCGGTTACGCTGACGCTCTGCGCTACGGGTGTGTGACGGCGCGTCGGCTTTGAGGTCGGGGGTTTTGTCCGCTGCGGGCTTTTCGGCTGACTTGTCGACAGGTTTCTCGCCTGAGTGCACCGAAACCTTGTCGGTTCTCTCCGCTTTTTCGGACTTCTCGGCGCGTTCCGGCTTGTCATGTCCGCTGTACTCCACATGCGCGGCACGGATGACAGCCAACGGCGCACCGGCGGGACCTGGCGCGGCACGCTCGGCTGCAGGCCGTTCAACGGCTGACTTTTCCACGGCAGACTTGTCGGCGTGGGCTTCAATCGTGGCAGGCGCGCGCCCTTCGCCGCGCGCGCTCTTGCGATCCGGCGTGCGTAAATCCAGTGCGGCCTGTACGCCGGTCACGCCCGGCACGATTTCCTGCTCGGCGTTTTTCGCGGCGCGTGCGCTTTTCGACCGCTTCGGCTTCGCAACCACGGCGGGCGCTGCGGCCATTACTTCGTCGAGCGCCTTCTTTGCGGCCGCCTGCTCCGCCGCGCGACGGCTCGCGCCCGAGCCGGACACTTTGACGTCGAGCTTTGGCACCGTGCATTCGACTTCGAATTGCTGATTGTGCGCCGCACCATGGGTAGCGACGACCGTATAGGTAGGCAACGCAATCTTGTGGCCTTGCAGATACTCCTGCAGCAGCGTCTTTGCGTCCTTGCCGAGCGTACGGGGGTCGATGTGGTCGAGGATCGGCACGTAAAGGCGCTTGATGACCGTCTGCGCAGCGTCGAAGCCGCCGTCGAGAAATATCGCACCGAGCACCGCCTCGAGCGTATCCGCGAGGATCGACGGCCGGCGGAAGCCGCCGCTGCGCAACTCGCCCTCGCCGAGGCGCAGGCCTTCCGAGATATTGAGTGCCTGAGCGATCTCGTAGAGAGACTGCTGTTTGACCAGATTGGCGCGCACGCGCGATAGGTCGCCTTCGTCGAGTTTGCCGAAACGTTGGAACAAAAGCGCAGCCACCGCGCAATTCAGAACGGAGTCGCCGAGAAATTCGAGCCGTTCATTATGCGTGGAGCTGTGACTGCGGTGTGTTAAAGCCTGACGCAGCAATTCCGCATTGCGAAATTCGTAGCGCAAACGGCTTTCCAACGGAGATAGAGGCATGGGCAGAGTATAACGCGGGCGCCTGACCCGGCGGAAACGCGGGGCGCCAGAGGAAAAAGCGTGGTGAAGCGACGTTACCGCGAGTTCTTAAAGTTGCATGACAACACGCCGCGACCGAGATAACCGGTGCCGGTTATTCGCGCGGCGTGTGATCGCTCATGAAGTGATCACGAAGCGATCAATGCACACGACTCACTGGAAGGAGCCGATGCGTCGCAGATCGCTGAAGTTCATCCAGATGAAAAATGCGCGGCCGACGATATTGCGTTCAGGCGCAAAACCCCAGTACCGGCTATCCGCGCTGTTGTCGCGGTTATCGCCCATCATGAAGAAATTGCCCGGCGGCACTTTGCAGATCACGCCACGTGCGTTGTATTGACAGTTGTCGCGATAGGGGAAGTCTTCTGCACCAACGATGAACGGCGGCACCG
The DNA here is from genome assembly GCF_050436725.1 of Paraburkholderia sp. JPY465. Classification (NCBI taxonomy): domain Bacteria; kingdom Pseudomonadati; phylum Pseudomonadota; class Betaproteobacteria; order Burkholderiales; family Burkholderiaceae; genus Paraburkholderia; species Paraburkholderia sp. JPY465. Next base: position 637,952 of record NZ_JBNDMT010000003.1, on the reverse strand, counting down.
CCGGATTGTTCAGAATCGCGTTCTTGCGGCCGTCGATATCTTCCTGGAACTGCTTCGCATAGCCGAGCCGCTCTTCGTCGAGATAATCGGGCAGTGGCGTTTCTGGCACCGGCTTGCCGTTGACGGTCAACTTCTTGTCCTGATACTCGACCAGATCGCCCGGCAGACCAATCACGCGCTTGATGTAATCGACCGATTCGTCTTTCGGATAACGGAACACCACCACGTCGCCGCGCTGGACCGGGCGGCCCTGCGTGATCCTCGTGTTGGTGATCGGCAAACGAAGACCGTATTCGAATTTATTGACGAGGATGAAGTCGCCCACCAGCAGCGTCGGCACCATCGAGCCGGATGGGATCTTGAACGGCTCGACCACGAACGAGCGCACGACGAACACCACCAGAATCACCGGAAAAAAGCTCGCCGTATATTCGAGCCACCACGGCTGACGCAGCTTGTCGTCGCGCAAACGCGCGCGCGTTTGCGCGGCGTTTTCATCGGCGAAACGCTCGCCGATGCGCGCCTGCTGACGATCGAATTCGGCGACTGCGGCTTCCGCCTCGCGGCGCCGTTTCGGCAGGAAAACCAGTTTGTCCGCGACCCATGCGACGCCCGTCAAAACGACGAGCACAAAAAGAATCAGCGCGAAATTCATAGGGTTCCGTTATTCAACTTATTTGTCTTCGACACGCAGAATAGCGAGGAAAGCCTCTTGCGGGATTTCAACCGAACCCACCTGCTTCATTCGCTTCTTGCCTGCCTTCTGCTTTTCAAGCAGCTTCTTCTTACGCGTGATATCACCACCGTAGCATTTTGCCAGCACGTTCTTACGCAACGCTTTAATGTTTTCGCGCGCGATAATGTTTGAACCAATCGTGGCTTGAACCGCTACGTCGTACATCTGACGCGGAATCAGCTCGCGCATTTTCGCTGCCACTTCGCGGCCGCGATACTGGCTTTGCGAGCGATGCACGATCACCGACAGCGCATCGACCTTGTCGCCGTTGATCAGCATGTCGACCTTCACGACGTCCGACGCGCGGTATTCCTTGAACTCGTAATCCATCGACGCGTAACCGCGAGAAATCGACTTCAGACGGTCGAAGAAATCGAGCACGACTTCGCCCATCGGGATTTCGTACGTCAACTGGACCTGACGACCGTGATACTGCATGTTGATCTGGTTGCCGCGCTTCTGCGTACACAACGTGATCACCGCGCCGACGTAGTCTTGCGGCATGTACAGGTTCACGGTGACGATCGGCTCGCGCACTTCCTCGATCTTCGACGGCTCGGGCATCTTGGCCGGATTCTCGACCATCAGGGTCGTGCCGTCGCGCTGCAGTACTTCGTAGACCACGGTCGGCGCCGTTGTGATCAGGTCCATGTCGAACTCACGTTCGAGACGTTCCTGCACGATTTCCATGTGCAACAGACCGAGGAAGCCGCAGCGGAACCCGAAACCGAGCGCTTGCGACACTTCCGGCTCGTACTGCAGCGACGCGTCGTTCAGCTTCAGCTTTTCGAGCGAGTCGCGCAGCGCGTCGTACTGGTTCGCTTCGACCGGATAGAGACCCGCGAACACCTGCGGCTTCACTTCCTTGAAGCCCGGCAGCGGCTCGGCCGCCGGCTGGTTCACCAGCGTAACCGTGTCGCCGACCTTCGCCGCCGCGAGTTCCTTGATGCCGGCGATGATGAAGCCCACCTGCCCCGCCGACAGCGATTCGAGATTCTTCGACTTCGGCGTGAACACGCCGATATGTTCCACCGGATACTGCGCGCCGGTTGCCATCAGGCGGATCTTGTCCTTCGGACGCAGCGTTCCGTTGACGATGCGCACGAGCATCACGACACCGACGTAGTTGTCGAACCACGAGTCGATGATCAGCGCCTGCAGCGGCGCTTCCGGGTCACCCTTCGGCGGCGGCACTTTCGCGATCAGCGCTTCGAGCACGTCTTCGACGCCGAGGCCAGTCTTCGCGCTGCAATGTGTGGCGTCGGTCGCGTCGATGCCGATCACGTCCTCGATCTCGGCGATCGCGTTTTCGGGGTTCGCCGCCGGCAGATCGATCTTGTTCAACACCGGCACCACTTCGACGCCGAGCTCGATGGCCGTGTAGCAGTTGGCGACGGTTTGCGCCTCCACGCCCTGGCTCGCGTCGACGACGAGCAGCGCGCCTTCGCACGCGGACAGGGAGCGGCTGACTTCGTACGAGAAGTCGACGTGCCCGGGGGTGTCGATCATGTTCAGGTTGTAGACCCGGCCATCGCGCGCGCGATACGACAACGCGGCGGTTTGCGCCTTGATGGTGATGCCGCGCTCGCGCTCGAGATCCATCGAGTCGAGCACCTGAGCTTCCATCTCGCGGTCGGACAGACCACCACAAATCTGGATGATGCGATCGGCGAGCGTCGACTTGCCATGGTCGATGTGCGCAATGATCGAGAAGTTACGAATATGATCCATTCAGTGCCGATCAAGCGAAAAGGCGCGCCCGGACAATAGCGGAGCACGCCTTGTAAGTAGGTGAAAAACCTATCTATTTTAGCCGAAAAGCCCCTCGGCCGGCGCATCTTGCATAGCGCGGGCCTCAAGACGGCGTAGAGGAGGCGAGAAATTTACCGGGCGCATCGAAGCGAGTCGCCGCAAACATGTGCATGTATCGCGCGAATCACATGCCGCGCGGATGTAAATCAGGATGCCGCCGCAACACGCGACGCATGCGCCGCCAATGCTGCGCGCACTCGCGCTTCGTCGAGATGGTAGTGGCACAACTCGACGCCATCGCATACCAGCACCGGCACCAACTCGTTGTAACGCGCTTCGAGCAACGGATCGCTGTCGACGTCGATCACCGCGACTTGCGCCCCGGACTCGGCCAGCAACGGCTCGAGCGCGGCGCGCATGTCCTCGCACAGATGGCACCACGCGCGCCCATACAGCGTGAGCGATGCCGTCTTCGTCATTTCTGCGCGCCGCGCGGACGGACCGGCACAAACTGCGTGTTGTCGCCGCGACGAACCAGCAACGCGACCATCTTCTGCGAATCGAGGTGTGAGGTCAGTTCGTCGAACTGTTTCGCGCTCGTCACATCGGTGTCGCCAACCCGCAGGATGATGTCGCCCTTTTGGAGCCCGACACGGGCTGCCGGACCGTCGACAGCGTCGATCTGCACCCCGTTCTGAATCTTCAGCGTTTTCTGCTGGTCGGCGGGAATATCGCTCACCGCGATGCCAAGCGCGTTGGTCGCGCGCTGCTTCGGCGCCTGCGGCTTCTTCTGGTCCGCTTTCGCGACCTTATCCTGCTGCATTTCTGCGATCGTGATCGGCAGTTCGCGCGTCTGACCCTTGCGCCAAATCGAGATCGACGTCTTCGTGCCCGGCTTCGTATCGCCGACCATACGCGGCAGGTCCGTCGCGGTGTCGACCGAATGACCGTTGAACTTCAGGATGATGTCGCCCGGCTGCACGCCGGCCTTGTCGGCCGGGCCGCCCGGTTCGACGCTGCTGACGAGCGCGCCCTGCGCCTTCGGCAAACCGAGCGAATCGGCGACGTCCTTCGTCACCTCACCGATCGCCACCGCGATGCGGCCGCGCACCACCTTGCCCGAACTCTTCAGCTGATCGGCCACGCGCATCGCTTCGTCGATCGGAATCGCGAACGAAATGCCCATGAAACCGCCGGTGCGGCTATAAATCTGCGAATTGATGCCGATCACTTCGCCCTGCATGTTGATCAGCGGGCCGCCCGAGTTGCCCGGATTGACGGCCACGTCGGTCTGGATGAACGGCAGGTAGTCGCCGGTGTCGCGTCCCTTCGCGCTGACAATACCGGCCGTCACCGTGTTTTCGAGACCGAACGGCGATCCGATCGCGACGACCCATTCGCCGACGCGCACCTTGTTCGAATCGCCGATCGTGATGGTCGGCAGATTCGACGCGTTGATCTTCACGACCGCGACGTCGGTTCGGTCGTCGACCCCGATCAGCTTCGCCTTGAATTCGCGCTTGTCGGTCAGCGTCACGTAGATCGTGTCCGCGTCGTCGACGACGTGCGCGTTGGTCATCACGTAGCCGTCCGCCGACAGGATGAAGCCCGAGCCCACCCCGCTGTTCTGTTCGGGGTCGGTGTTGTCCTGTGAATCCGGGCTGCCGCCGCTGCCGCCCCCCCCTCCACCACCGCCGTTATCACCACCGCGCGGTGATTGGGGAGACTGCGGCAATGGAATCCCGAAGAAGCGCCGGAAGAACTCCGACATATCGCCGTCGTCCATACCCGGCGGCAGGCCGCCGCGGGAACTACCGTTCGACACGCGCGTTGTCGTGCGAATGTTGACGACCGCCGGGCCGACCTTGTCGACGAGGTCAGTGAAGTCGGGCAGATTGGCAGCGGGAGCCGCCGATGCCATATGCGGCACAAGCGGCAAACACGCCGCCACCACTACGGCCGCGAGGAATTTGCGCACCGAGAAAGTCGTCATATCGTAGCAAGCCGAGGGATTTCAGGATTCGGAAGGGTTACTTCGGAGCTTTGTATTCTATGGCAGACGCGAATTGCTGCAATGTGGTTTGGGGCACCTCACCAAGCAGGGTAATCCAGAAGTCACCCTGACGCTTGACCAGGACGTGCGTCGCGCCGCTATCGCCCGTGCCCTCTTTGCGCGTGTTGTTCTCGACCGGCTCGACGAAAACCGAAATCGCCGCGAGGCCGTCGGAAAACACGGCCTGGTCGACGGGGATCGGCGGCTGCCCTGCCTCGCGCGACGCCATCGGACGGCGCAACTGACGGATGATATGGAAGCCCCGCACCGACGGATTGATTTGCCAACCCTGCGCGGCCATGTCGACCGGCTCGACTGGCGGACGCACGACCGTCCAGCCCGTGAGATTGCGGATGCCGTTGACGATGCCCGCCTTGTCGACCGGCACGCCGATGCGGACCTGCGAAAACGACAGTTGCTCGAGCACCTGGCCGCTCGGGTCGAGCGTCTGCGCGCGCAGCAGCAGACCGGTCTTCTTGTCGGCCCACAGCTTGTACGCGAACCGGTAGGCGTCTTTCGGATCGAGTTCCATCACGAGACTGTCGACGCCCGCGACGCGGTCATCGCCCAGCATCTTCGGCTCGTAGACGGACAGAACCTGCTCGCCGTTCACGGACAGCAGCGCGGGGAACGAATCTTTGTTCTGCCGCTTTTCGAAGACCACGATACGCCGTTCCGGCAGGAACGTGTACATGTCGTCGTTGTGGCGGAGCATTTTGCGCGGCTTACCGTCGAGGCTTTCGAGCTGCTCGAATTCGCCGTCCGTATGCGTGGAGTAATGCGCGATACGCGACGTCTGCACGAAATTGCCGCGCTGATAGACGAAGGCGCCCTCGTAGTTCTGCTGCTGGGCGGCCTGATGAATGCGGTCGAGCAGTTCCGCGGCCGTGCGACGGGCAACGACCGGATCGTCTTGAGCGAAGACCCGCGGTGTAGCGGACAACAACACAGCTGCACAGAACAGAAATGCTGGCAACCGCCCCCAGATAGTCGTTTTATTGAACCGCGGAGTCTGCATCAAACTATTGGCCCTGCGTGGAGACTGAGGCAGCGCGAATTACCGGCATCGAGCCTGCCATCGCCGGTTGCTGCGCGAATTGCTGATGAGCTTCGAGGTATTGATCGAGGCTCGCGTCGCGAATGATGTTGGAGTCTTGCGCGGGCACCGAGGCCATGGCGACACGCTGCACCGGGTCGCCGTGCGACTGGAGCGAAGCGAGCTGGGCACCTGACCCACCCGGCACGCCCTGCAGCTGCGGCACGACGATCCAGGTCAATGTAGCGGCCGCGGCAGCGACGGCAAAAGCCGGCACGACCCGCCGGCGCAGCCCGAGCAGGCGGCGGGTGACCGACGCGGACGCGGCGGCTGGCGCCAGCACATGCGGCTCGCTTTCGAGGCGCGCGGCAAAACCGCTCAGAAAGGCGCTGCTCCGCGCCGGGCTGACTGCCAGATCGTCGGAACGTAGCGCGTCGCCGATCAGGTGGTAGCTCGACCAGGCGGCGCGATCATCGCCGTCCAGTTCCGCAAGAAATTTGTCCAGATTCAGATGCTCTTCGCCGAACAATTCACCGTCGACGAAAGCGGACAGACGCTCGCCGCGCGAGCCCGCTTGCGATTGCATCGAGACCGACCCCATGATGCTCCCCATCTTCCAAATACCCCGTAGTGACACCACTAATCCAGATATTGCACCGCTGCCCCGCCAAGCCAGCTGGACGCTCAGAGACGTCTACCAGCGCTTGCCCTCGGGTGTGTCAAGCAACGGTCGCAATTTTGCCGCAATGGCTTCGCGAGCGCGGAAAATTCGTGATCTGACTGTGCCAATTGGGCAACCCATCATCTCAGCGATTTCCTCGTAGCTCAAACCCTCAATTTCTCGAAGAGTAATGGCGGTGCGCAATTCTTCCGGTAAAACCGCCATCGCAGCATTGACCGTCTCTGCGATCTGCTTGCTCATCAACATCGACTCAGGCGTGTTGATATCCCTTAGTTGGTCAGCGTCGGAGAAAGTTTCAGCTTCTTCAGCATCCGCTTCGGTCGAGGTCGGCGCGCGCCGGCCCTGGGTGGCAAGGTAGTTCTTCGCGGTATTGACCGCAATCCGGTACAACCACGTATAAAACGCCGACTCGCCGCGAAACTGCGGCAACGCGCGATAGGCCTTGATAAATGCGTCCTGCGCGACGTCTTCGACTTCGGCGGGGTCCCGCACGAGACGCGAGATCAGCCGGAGAATCTTGCGGTGGTATTTGGAGACCAGAAGCTCGAACGCGGCCTTGTCGCCCTTCTGGACGCGTTCGACCAGCACCTGATCAATTTCTTTTTCGCTCACCTGATAAGTCCGTTAACTATAGGGCGCATGGCGGGGGACCATTGTAGCGTCCCCCTCGTGAGGGCACGTTACTACGGTAACAGCGGTTACAGTCGTTACAGTCAGGCGCCGGCCGCACGCCGGCCCAGCACGGAAAGTTCGCGGAAAACAGTGGGCGGCAGCGCGTCGGCGGCGATTATCAGGGAGCGCGTACGGCCCGGCGGCACACGCATGAGGGCACGCCTCCGACCGCCCTCGGGCGCGAGCGCGAGCACCAGCAAACGGCTGCTCCACTGCGCGCAACCGACGATGCGACCTCGCGCGAGCAATTCACCTGCGCGGTTCCAGGCGGCAATCTCACCCATCGCGAAATGCAGCGCGGCGGGCTGCGCCGCGTCATGCCTCGCCGCGCACAGTGCAAGGACCGCTGCGACGGCGAGCGTCAACGCCGCGGCCGGCCACCCGCCCAACCGTGGTGCGAGGCAGGTATAAACGGCTAACGTCGCAATCAGCATGAACGCCCCCGCCGCGGCACGCATTCCGACAGAGCGACGCAACGCAATCCGCTGCGTCGTCGTGCTCAACGTTGCCGGTGCGGTGGAAAGCGCCGGCGAAGCCGGCGTCGTGAACTGATGCGGCACCCGTGACCAGGCGATCAGGCGCGCTTGATCACCAGCGTGCCGTTCGTGCCGCCGAACCCGAACGAGTTCTTCAGCGCGACGTCGATCTTCATGTCCCGCGCGGTGTTCGCGCAGTAATCCAGATCGCAGGCCGGGTCCTGGTTGAAGATGTTGATGGTCGGAGGCGAGACCTGGTGATGCACGGCGAGCACCGTGAACACCGACTCCAGACCGCCGGCGCCGCCCAGCAGGTGACCCGTCATCGACTTGGTCGAATTTACGACCATGTCCTTCGCGTGGTCGCCGAACGCCCGCTTGATGCCGGTCGTTTCCGCCAGATCGCCGAGCGGCGTGGATGTGCCGTGCGCGTTCAGGTAGTTCACCTGATCGCCGTTGATGCCCGCGTTCTTCAGCGCGGCGAGCATGCAACGACGTGCGCCGTCGCCGTCTTCGAGCGGCGCGGTCATGTGATACGCATCGCCGCTCATGCCGTAGCCGCCGATTTCCGCGTAGATCTTCGCGCCGCGCGCCTTTGCGTGCTCGTATTCTTCGAGCACCATCACGCCCGCGCCTTCGCCCAGCACGAAGCCGTCGCGGTCTTTGTCCCACGGACGGCTCGCGGTCGCCGGATCATCATTGCGTTGCGACAGCGCGCGCGCCGCCGCGAAGCCGCCGATACCGAGCGGCGATACGGTCGATTCCGCGCCGCCGGCGATCATCACGTCGGCGTCGCCGTATTCGATCAGGCGCGAAGCCTCGCCGATGCAGTGCAGACCGGTCGTGCACGCGGTGACGATCGACAGATTCGGACCCTTGATGCCGAACTTGATCGACAGGTGGCCGGAGATCATGTTGATGATCGAAGCCGGCACGAAGAACGGCGAAATGCGACGCGGGCCGCGATTGAGCAATTCGGTTTGGGTGATTTCGATCATCGGCAGACCGCCGATGCCCGAACCGACCACTACGCCGATGCGCTCCGAATTCTCGTCGGTGACTTCGAGCCCGCTGTCCTGCATCGCCTGGATGCCCGCGGCCACGCCGTAGTGGATGAACGTATCCATGTGGCGCGCTTCCTTGCCGGGGATGTAGTCCTCGATATTGAAGCCCTTCACCTCGCCGGCGAAACGAGTCGAGAAGTTCGACGCATCAAACTTCGTGATATTGGCAATCCCAGACTTGCCGGCGACCAGATTGGCCCAGCCATCGGCAACATTATTGCCAACAGGCGAAATCAGCCCCAGGCCTGTAACAACAACACGACGGCGGCTCACGGTAACCCCTTATTCATAGATGACAAAAAGCAAAAGCCACAGCGGCCACAGGAATTGCCCTGTGTGCCCTGTGGCTGTTTAAGTCGGCAATCGCGCGGAAAGTTGCGCTGTCAACATCGCTGGCTCCTGCGTGGCAAACGGCGCGGCGTATGGTGTGTCGATGGACACGCCCCATAGCGCCGACCCTGCGGGCGCCGGCAAGCGGCACGGCAGGGCGTCATGCGCGGCCCGTGCAGAAACGCAGGCGCGAATGACCTTAGGCCTTGACGTTCGCGCGAGCGTAGTCGATCGCTTGCTGAACGGTGGTGATCTTCTCGGCTTCTTCATCCGGAATTTCCATGCCGAATTCGTCTTCGAGGGCCATCACGAGCTCAACGGTGTCGAGCGAGTCGGCGCCGAGATCGTTCACGAACGACGCTTCGTTCTTGATTTCCGCTTCCGCAACGCCCAGTTGTTCCGCGACGATCTTCTTGACGCGCTGTTCGATATTGTCCATTACCCCTCCAAGGGAAAAGAAGTTCAAAAATACAGGTGCGCGCATTTTATCAGGTTTGACCCGGCAAAAAAGCGGCGCTTCGGGTTCCTGTCAACGCATGCGCCTCGTGCTTCTTGCAAACGCATCAAGGCGCGGATAGTAACTGAATTTGGTTACTGCATGTACATGCCGCCGTTCACGTGCAGCGTCGTGCCGGTGATGTAGCCCGCTTGCGGCGACGCGAGGAACGCGACCGCGTGCGCGATGTCTTCCGGGCTGCCGAGACGGCCGAGCGGAATCTGCGTTTTGAGCACGGTCTGCTGCTCTTCGGGCAGCGCCTTGGTCATGTCGGTATCGATGAAGCCAGGCGCCACGCAATTGACCGTGATTCCACGGCTGCCGATCTCGCGCGCGAGTGCACGCGTCATGCCCGCGACGCCCGCCTTCGCGGCCGCGTAGTTGATCTGGCCAGGGTTGCCGGCCGAGCCGACCACCGACGTGATGTTGATGATCCGGCCGCCCTTTGCTTTCATCATCGGGCGCAGCACCGCGCGCGACAGACGGAACACCGACTTCAGGTTGGTGTCGATCACCGCGTCCCAGTCGTCGTCCTTCATGCGCATCGCCAGTTGATCCTGCGTAATGCCGGCGTTGTTCACCAGCACGTTCAGCGCGCCGAATTCCTTGACCGTGCCGTCGATCAGCGCTTCGGCCGCCGCCGCGTCGTTGACGTCGAGCACCGCGCCGCGGCCGTTCACCCCGGCCGCTTTGAACGCCTCGGTGATCGCAGTCGCGCCGCTTTCGCTGGTCGCGGTGCCGATGACCGTCGCGCCCTGACGCGCGAGTTCCATCGCGATCGCACGGCCGATGCCGCGCGATGCGCCCGTCACGATTGCGATCTGCTTGTCGAGAGTCTTTTCCATCTGTCAGTCCGGATGCCCTTCAAATAGGGCTCATTGATTCTTGTTGATTCGTCTGTCGAGGGATGCTGCGCCAGCGCGGTCCTGCTTTGCCGATATCCGCTCGTGAAAGCGCGCTCAGCCTGCCGTCACGAGCTTCAGCGTTTCTTCCAGCGATGCCGGATCGAACACAGACGCGCCGACCAGATTGCCGTCGATGCGCTTGGTCAAACCCGCAAGGACCTTGCCCGGGCCGCATTCGATCACGTGCGTGACGCCCTGCGCGGCCATTGCCTGCACGCATTCGACCCAGCGCACGGCACCAGCCGCCTGACGCACCAGCGCGTCCTTGATTTTGGCCGGCTCGTTGACCACGGCGACGTCGACGTTGTTGATGACGGGAATCGACGGCACCTGCACGTCGATGCTCGCGAGGTATTCGCGCAATTGATCCGACGCTGGCTTCAGCAGCGACGAGTGGAACGGCGCCGACACCGGCAGCGGCAGCGCGCGCTTCGCACCCTTCGCCTTCGCGACTTCGCAGGCTTTCTCGACTGCGGCTTTGTGGCCCGCGATCACGACTTGCGCCGGCGCATTGAAATTGACCGCTTCGACGACGCCCGCCACCGACGCTTCCGCGCAGACCGCGCGCACCGTGTCGTCGTCCAGGCCGAGAATCGCGGCCATACCCCCTTCGCCCACCGGCACCGCGGTTTGCATCGCCTGCGCGCGAAAACGCACGAGCGGCACCGCGTCGCGAAACGCTAGCGCGCCGGCCGCGACGAGCGCCGTGTATTCGCCGAGGCTATGGCCGGCGACGATCGCCGGCGCCGGGCCGCCCGCCTGCTGCCACGCGCGATAGGTCGCGTAGGCCGCAGTCAGCATGACCGGCTGGGTGTTGGTGGTGAGATTGAGATCTTCGGCGGGGCCTTCGGCGATCAGCTTGCCGAGGTCCTGGTTGAGTGCGTCGGAGGCTTCCTGAACCGTCTCACGCACGACTGCGTGATCGGCGAATGCGTTGAGCATGCCGACCGCCTGCGAGCCCTGCCCAGGAAAAACGAACGCGAATTTCATATCGTCCCCAAAATCTGTTTAATCGGATGTGGCGGCCGGCCGCGGCTGCCAGATGGCGCGCGGTATTACTCCGGCCGCGCGGGCGCCGCCAGCGACGCCCTGCGCTACGCCGTCGCGCTCAGTAGCGAATGACCGAGGCGCCCCACGTGAAGCCGCCGCCGACGCCTTCGATCAGCACGTTCTGGCCACGCTTGATGCGGCCGTCGCGCACCGCGACATCGAGTGCAAGCGGAATGGACGCCGCCGACGTATTGCCGTGCTCGCCCACCGTGACGACCATGCGCTCCTGCGGCAGGCCGAGCTTGCGGCAGGTGCTTTGCATGATGCGGATATTGGCCTGATGCGGAATCAGCCAGTCGATCTGCTCGGGCTTCAGATCGGCTTTTTCCAATGCTTCGATTGCGACCTTCTCGAGCACGTTGACGGCGAGCTTGAACACCGCCTGACCGTCCATGTGCAGGAACGCGCTGCCGGCGACCACGCCGCCGTTGACGTTGCCCGGCGTGCACAGAATGTTCGAATGGTTGCCGTCCGCGTGCAGCGCGCTCGAGAGCACGCCAGGTTCGTCGGAGGCCTGCAGGATCACAGCGCCGGCGCCGTCACCGAACAGCACGCAGGTGGTGCGGTCGTTGAAATCGAGAATGCGCGAGAAGGTTTCCGCGCCGACCACGAGGGCCGTGCGATGCTGGCCAGTGCGAATCAGGCTGTCGACCGTCGCGACCGCGTAAGCGAAGCCAGAGCAGACCGCCTGCACGTCGAACGCGGCGCCCTGATTCTTGATGCCGAGCTTGTTCTGCAGCAGACAGGCGGTGCTCGGGAACACGAAGTCGGGTGTGGAGGTGGCGACGACGATCAGGTCGATGGACTGCGGATCGATGTCCGCCGCTTCGATCGCGCGCTGCGAGGCGATCAACGCTAGGTCGCTGGTCGTGACGTCCGGATCGGCGAAGTGACGCGCATGGATGCCCGTGCGCGCGACGATCCATTCGTCGCTCGTTTCGACACCTTGCCTGGCAAGACGCTCAGCCAGATCCTGATTGGTGACGCGGTTGGGCGGCAGACAGCTGCCGGTGCCCAGCACGCGGGAGTAGATTGTGGATTGAGCCATTATGCCTTCGAGGATTGCGCAGCGTAGGGCTCGGCCGGCTGGCCTGCGATCGGGCTTGCGTGACCCGCACCGCTTGCGTCGCGCGCCGCCTGTTCGAGAGAACCTGCGTTCTCTTCCATCGCTCGCGCAAGGCGCTCCAGCACGCCGTTTTTGACGGCATCATACCCGCGTTTGATAGCCCACTCAAACGCGTAGGCATCGGCGGAACCGTGGCTTTTGATCACGAGACCGCGCAAGCCGAGCAGCGCAGCGCCGTTGTATTGCCGATGGTCAACGCGTTTCTTGAAGCGCATCAATACCGGCAGCGCGAGCACCGCCATCACCTTGGTCAACCACGAACGGCCAAACTCTTCCTTGATGATGTTGGACAGCATCTGCGCGAGACCTTCCGACGTCTTCAGCGCGACATTGCCGACAAAGCCATCGCAGACGATTACGTCGACGGTGCCCTTGTAGATGTCGTCGCCTTCGACATTGCCATGAAAGTTCAGTGTACTCGCACGCAGCAGTTCGCCGGCGCGCTTGATGATGTCGTTGCCCTTGATGACTTCTTCGCCGATGTTGAGCAGGCCGATGGTGGGCCGTTCTTTTCCTTCGAGCGCGGACACGAGCGCGTGCCCCATCTCGGCGAACTGCAGCAGGTGCTGCGGCTCGCAGTCGACGTTGGCGCCCAGGTCCAGCATCATCGTATAGCCGGTGGGATTGGGCAGGGCGAACGCGATGGCCGGGCGTTCGATGCCCGACAGCGTTTTCAGCACATAACGCGAGACGGCCATCAGTGCGCCGGTGTTACCGGCGGAAATGCAGGCTTGCGCCTCGCCTTCCTTGACGCGATTCAGCGCCACGCGCATCGACGAATCTTTTTTCTTGCGCAGCGCGACCTCGACCGGATCGTCCATCGCGACGACCTCGGTAGCAGGCACGACGGTCAGCGCCGGCAGATCCTGAGCCTTGAGCTTCTTCAGCTGCGCACGAATCGCACTTTCAATGCCGACGAGCAGCAACTGCGCATCGGGATGCGAACGAACGAAGTTGACGGCAGCGGGAACGGTCACGGACGGGCCGTGGTCGCCTCCCATGCAATCTATCGTGAGCTTTACTGTCATGGAGTGCGACGAATTTCAGACACAAAAAAGCGGCAGTTGAATGCCGCCTTTTTGCCGAACCGGGAAAATGTCAAGCGAGCCGATCGCTACGCGAAACGCCACAGGGCGCATCGCAGTCGACGATTAGTCGTTCTTCGTCTTGACTACTTTCTTGCCGCGATAGTAGCCGTTCGGGCTAATGTGGTGACGCAGATGCACTTCGCCCGTGCTCGGCTCGACGGCCAGCGGCGCTGCCGTCAGGAAATCGTGCGAACGGTGCATGCCGCGCTTCGACGGCGACTTCTTGTTTTGTTGAACTGCCATGACTAAAACTCCAAAAAATTTTCCGAATTCTAACACAGCCCGATACGGACTTAACCACTGGCCGAATGGCCAATGCGCCAGCATCGCGCCCCCTGCAACTATTCAGTGCTTCTTGCCGCCCGGTTCGTCGCGTTTCAAACTCTCAAGCGCCGCGAACGGATTGGGCCGCTCGCTGGATTGATCCGGCTCGCCGACATCGCCAGCTTCGTGCTGCGCGGCTTCGTCACCCTCCCCTTCACTGCCGTCCGCGCCCGAAACAAGGCTCTCGTGCACTTCAGGACAGACCTCGTGTTTGGGCACGAGCGGCAAGGAAAGCAGCAACTCTTCTTCGATCAAGTCGATGAGATCGAACTGGCGCGAGCCCACGATCACCTCGACTTCATCCTCGTCGAGCGGAAACTCTTCGGCTTCCGCCTCCGTACTGACGATCCGGTAAGTTGCATCGACGTTGAACGACTGCGAATACGGCGTCAAGCACCGCTGGCATTCGAGCCACGCGGCACCATGAATCGCCAGCCGCAGATAAGGCTGGGGACCTTCGGTGCCGTCGTCCTGCAATTCCGGCTGCGTCGTCCCTTCGGCCTGCCATGTGAACGCGGTGTCGCGGTCTGGCGCTTCCGCCGGGACTTCGTTTAACATGCGCGGCAGTTGCGAGACGCGCACGACACCCGCGGCCTGACGCCCACTCCGCGCAAATTCGAACAGATCGAGTTCATGCGGGTCGGACAGACCTGCAGGTTTGCCAGGATGTTGAGTCATGTGCGCTCCTGCGTCGGCAAGCAAGTTGCCGGGGTGATTCGCGGAGGACGATCAGATCCGCCGCGAAGATAATCCGGTGTGCGAGGCAGCCAGTGGCCGTTGCGTTCAACCTCGCCGAGCTTTCTTCGACCTTCCGGCTGCCGAAAAATTGGCGAACGCGCAAGACCCTTCAAGCGTAAGCATACCGTGAAAAGCCCAAAATCATATCCGTTTTGTCTTTTCGAGTCAAACACTTAAGCCCGTACGCACACGAGCCTCGCGCGACCCCGTACGACCCGCCTCTTCCGTTGCCCGCAAACCATGTCAGATTCCCCCAAACGCCCGCCACGCCTGATTCTGGCGTCGAGTTCGCAGTATCGCCGCGAGTTGCTCGAACGCCTGCGCGTGCCGTTCGACATCATCGTACCCGCGATCGACGAAACCCCTCTCGCCGGCGAAACGCCCGAAACCACTGCGCTGCGCCTCGCCGAATCCAAAGCCCGCGCGGTCGCCCGAGGCCTCGCCACCACCGAACCCGCTCTCGTGATCGGCTCCGACCAGGTCGCCACCTACGACGGCCTGCAGATCGGCAAACCCAGCACGCATGACAGGGCGCTTGCGCAATTGCAGGCGATGCGTGGTCGCGAGGTGCTGTTCCATAGCGCACTATGTCTGTTCGACAGCGCGACGAACAGCGCGCAGACCGTCGACGTGATCACCCGCGTCCGCTTTCGCGACCTGCCGGACGCGGCGCTCGACGCCTATCTGCGCGCCGAAACACCCTACGACGTGGCCGGCAGCGCCAAATCCGAAGGACTCGGCATCGCGCTGCTGGAGGCGATCCATTCCGACGACCCGACCGCGCTCGTCGGCCTGCCGCTTATCGCGTTATCGCACATGCTGCTCGCGGCCAACTATCCGCTTCTGGGTGCATGATGACCGGTACGCTCTATCTGATTCCGAACACGCTCGGCGAAGGCGACGCAAGCGCACTGGAGCTGGTACTGCCCGCGCCCGTGCGCGCCCGTGCGGCGTCGCTTCACTATTACATTGGCGAAAACGCGAAAACCACGCGCGCGTTCCTGAAAAAAGTCGGCACCGAACGGCCGATTCAGGAGATCGAGATTCGCGAACTGAACGTCAATACGCCGGCTGGGGAAATCGACAAGCTGCTCGCGCCGCTGCTCTCGGGCACCGACGCTGGCCTCGTCTCCGAGGCTGGCTGCCCGGCAGTCGCGGACCCGGGCGCGCTACTTGTGCGACGCGCGCACGAGCGCGGCGTGAAGGTCGTGCCGCTGGTCGGGCCGAGTTCGATCCTGCTCGCGCTTATGGCGTCGGGGCTGAACGGCCAAAGCTTCGCGTTTCACGGATACCTGCCCGTCGACGCGGCCGAGCGCGCCAAACGTCTGCGCGATCTCGAGCAGCAGTCGCGCAAGAGCAAGCAAACGCAGATCTTCATCGAAACGCCGTACCGGAATCGCGCGTTGCTCGATACGTTGCTCACGACCTGCGCGCCGTCGACGCTCGTGTGCGTGGCCGCCGATCTGACGCTGCCGAGCGAAGTCATCGCAAGCCGGAGCGTTGCGGACTGGAAAAAGAAGCCGGAGATCGAACTCCATAAGCGGCCGGCGATTTTTCTGATTCTGGCGGCCTGAGCGCGGCCCCGGCCGGGCGGCGAACAGCAGGCCGCCCCGAAGCCTGCACGCAAGACAAAGCCCGCGCGATCGGCCAAGCCGACCCGCGGGCTTCTTTCCTTACTGCGGGTTCAACGCAGGTTCATTTTCGCGCCGAGCGCCATCGCCCGAACCGCGCCGGCGCCGACCGCGGCGCCGAATTTGCGCGCAACGCGATCCGTGATGCTCTCCTTTACCGTGTAATCGACGATATCCGGTGCCTTGAAGATCTCTCGCGCAACGTAATCCGCATTGCCCAAACCGTCCGCGAGGCCCAATTCGACGCTCTTCTGCCCCGTCCAAAACAGACCCGAGAACATGTCCGGTGTCTCATGCAGCCGCTTGCCGCGCCCCTGACGCACCGCGTCGATGAACTGCGCGTGGATCTGATCGAGCAAAACCTGCGCATGTTCGTCCATCTTCGGCGTCTCAGGCGAGAACGGATCAAAAAACCCTTTGTTCTCTCCCGAGGTGTGCAGCCGGCGCTGAATCCCCAGCTTGTCCATCAGACCAGTGAAACCGAAGCTGTCCATCAAAACGCCGATCGAACCGACGATGCTCGCCTTGTCGACATAAATCTTCTCCGCGGCCGCGGCCGCGTAGTAACCGCCGGACGCGCACATATCCCCAACTACGACATACAGCGGAATAGACGGATATTTCCCGCGCAAACGCCGAACTTCGCTGTTGATAATGCCCGCCTGGACCGGACTGCCGCCCGGGCTATTGCAATAGAGAATCACCCCCGCGGTATTGGAATCTTCGAATGCGGAATCGAGGGCAGTGTTGATATCTTCTGCGTTCGCGTTCGTATCCGTCGAGATCTCACCGTCAAGCGACACCATCGCCGTATGCCGGCCGGTAGTGGCGACCCGCTCGCCCGAAAAACTCAGCACACCCCACACTACCAGTGCGAGGACTCCGAGGAACAGGAAGCGGAAAAAAATCCGCCAGCGCCGCGCGGCGCGTTGCTCATTGATCGCGGCGAGCGCGATGCGCTCGAGAGCGGCACGCTCCCAGCCGGGCCGGTCGGCGGGCGCACCCGAGCGGTCTCCTGAGGCAGGGTCCTTTCCGGGGGTCAAATTGTCGGACATGCGGACAGTGGATAAATTGGAGAGGAAATCAGCGCGTGACGGGCAGCAATTCGTCGTCAGGCAACCAGAATACCGCACGGCCCTCAGGCGTATCGCGTTCCTCGACCTGCAGGGCACGCAATCTGCCTCCACGACATGGACCACCGACGCATTTGCCGGTATCCGGCACGTAAATCGCGCCATGTGTCGCGCACATCAAGTATAAGCCGGACGATTCGAAGAACTGCCCTTCCTGCCAGTCGAGTTCCACCGGCACGTGAGCGCAGCGGTTCAGATAGCCGTAGGCGCGGCCATCATAGCGGACGAAAAACACCACGGCATCCTGCCCGCCGAGCCGCGCGTCGCGCCGGATGCCCTCGCCCCCGTCGATCAGCTCCTCGGCCGCGCAAATGCGCACCGCCTGCGCAGCCGCGGCCGTCGCAGCATTCACGCCGCCGGCGCTCATGCGTTCTCCCGCAGCCAGCTGGACAAATCGCTGATGCTCGAAGCAACGAACTTCGGCGACATCGCATTCAGCGAATTCGCCGGATGCGCGCCGTAAGTCACGCCGATGCCCGCCACGCCGGCGTTGAGCGCCATCTGCAAGTCGTGCGTCGTATCGCCGATCATGACCGTGCGCGCCGTATCCTGCCCCAACTCACGGGTAAGCTCGTGCAGCATTGCCGGATGGGGCTTCGAGAAGGTTTCGTCGGCGCAACGCGTGCCGTCGAACAGGCTCGTCAGACGTGCCTGATCGAGCGCGCGATTGAGCCCGACGCGACTCTTGCCGGTCGCGACCGCGAGCAGATAGCCGACATCGCGCAACTCCTGGAGCATCTCGCGCACGCCGGGGAATAGCTCGGTGGTCTGATCCTTTACCAGAAAATGAAAGCGGTAACGCTCAGAAAGCCGCGAATAGTCGGCCGGATCGAGCGTCGGCGCGGCGATCTGCAGTGCGTCGCGCAGGCCCAGGCCGATCACATAGCTCGCGGCTTCGTCGGCGGGTACCGGCAGGCCGAGATCGCGACACGCTGCCTGGATGCTGCGCGTGATATGCGCGGTCGAATCCATCAGCGTGCCATCCCAGTCAAACACGATCAGGTCAAATTGCTCTCTAGCCATGCAAGGTCGTCTCCGGGTTGGACCCAGTGCGTAGTTCGTTGAGTTGTTCTATAAAGCCGCGGCAGTCGGCCGGCAGCGGCGCCTCGATTTGCAACGGCGCGCCGGTGGCCGGATGCGTGAGCTTGAGCCGGTAAGCGTGCAGAAACATACGCTTGATCCCGGGCTTCGCGTTCGCGCGGGAAAGAGCCTTGTTAAGCGCGAAATCACCGTATTTGGCGTCGCCGACGATCGGTAGTGCCAGATGCTGCAAATGCACGCGAATCTGGTGCGTGCGCCCCGTCTTTAGTTCTGCCTCCAACAGCGCGTATTCCGGCCAGCGGTCGACCAGATTGAAGATCGTGTGCGACGCGAGCCCATCGGCCTGCACGCGCACGCGGCGCTCGCCGTCGGCGGTCAGGTACTTGTGCAGCGGCTCCTTCACCGCTCGACGGCGCCCCCAGTCGCTTGCCCATTCGCCGTGCACGCAAGCGTAGTAGCGCTTGTCCATCCGGTTGTCGCGGATCTGCTCGTGCAGATTGACGAGCGCCGCGCGCTTCTTCGCAAGCATCAGGATGCCCGAGGTCTCGCGATCCAGCCGGTGCACGAGTTCGAGAAACTTCGCCTGGGGCCGGGCCTCGCGCATCTGCTCGATCACGCCGAACGCAACTCCGCTGCCGCCGTGGACCGCGACGCCGGCTGGCTTATCGATCACCAGCAAATGCTCGTCTTCGAACAGAATGCGAAAGCCCGCCGCGGGCACGGGCACCTGGGCTACGGCCTGATTCGGCTGGGCGATGCGGATCGGCGGCACACGCACCAGATCGCCCAGTTCGAGCCGGTATTGCGCATCGATCCGGCCCTTGTTGACGCGCACTTCGCCGCTACGCAGGATGCGGTAAATATGGCTTTTCGGCACGCCCTTGCAGACGCGCAGCAGGAAATTATCGATGCGCTGACCAGCCGATCGGTCGTCGATTTCGATCAGCGAAACCTGGTCGCCTGAAACCGAGCCTTCGACCGCGCCTGCAACCGATCTCTGGGATGTTTTGCCTAACTCTTTCATTCTGAATATAATTTGCCCAGCAGTCCGCGACGGCCGGCGCAGTGTCCGCACAGCGTACGGAATGCGAGTGGATTGCGGCGAGCGCAAGCGATAAACCGTTATTTTACTTGCGCCGGGGTCTGGTTGCTCGCCCTGAAAATGAGATGCAACAAGTTGCACGCACGAAGTCAGCCCCCGGCAGGGACGGCGCCCGCAGGCGCGTTCGGCCAAGGTCGGCTTCGACGGTAACGGAATTTTGGTAAAAAAGAATTTAGCTTCCAGCTTCGTGATCCGGGTGGTATGACGCCCTGCTGGACGAAGCTGCAAGTCGCGAAAATACGGCGTGCGCCCGAGGCGTCTTGTAGAAAGTACAAGACATGGCGACGTCAAAAGAAAGGCGAGACACCCCCAGCAGGAAAAGACGCGCCGCCTGCGCGAACTTCCCGTTGCGGCATGACCGCGGACTTCGGCCCTCCGCTCGTGCGCCTAGTTGGCGCGCCGGCTTCACAGGACGAAGACTTATGAAGGTCTGCTGGCTAAACGCGGCGTGTCAGGCCATGATTTGAAGCCGTGTTCGCATGTGCCCTGCGGCACCGTGCCCATCTTTTAATCGGGCCGGGCCCTCTCAGGCAATTCTCCCGCCATCTTTCCCGCTCCAGCGTGCTTGTGAAAACACAATAAGACGCGGCACGCCTGCCCTTTACGCTCTCGCGACTGACAACCGCGCAGCCGGGCCGGCGAGGCCGCTCTGGAGCCGTTCAATGAAACGAATGTTGTTCAATGCGACGCAGCAGGAAGAACTGCGCGTCGCCATCGTCGATGGGCAAAAACTCATCGACATTGACATCGAAACCGCCGGGCGCGAACAGCGCAAAGGCAATATTTACAAGGGCATCATCACGCGCATCGAGCCGTCGCTCGAGGCCTGCTTCGTCAACTACGGCGAAGACCGCCACGGCTTCCTGCCGTTCAAGGAAGTCGCCCGCCAGTACTTCCGCGAAGGCGTCGACATGCGTTCCGCACGCATCCAGGACGCGCTGAAGGAAGGTCAGGAACTGATCGTCCAGGTCGAAAAGGAAGAACGCGGCAACAAGGGCGCAGCCCTGACCACGTTCATCTCGCTCGCCGGCCGCTATCTGGTGCTGATGCCGAATAACCCGCGTGGCGGCGGCGTGTCGCGCCGGATCGAAGGCGACGACCGTCAGGAACTGCGCGAAACCATGGCGCAGCTGCAACTGCCGGAAGGCATGAGCATCATCGCGCGCACGGCTGGTATCGGCCGCAGCGCCGAAGAGCTGCAGTGGGACCTGAACTACCTGATGCAGCTGTGGCGCGCGATCGAAGCCGCGTCGCAAAGCGGCACGGCCGGCCAGCCGATGCTGATCTATCTGGAATCGAGCCTCGTGATCCGCGCGATTCGCGACTACTTCCAGCCCGATATCGGCGAAATCCTGATCGACACGACCGAAATCCATGACCAGGCGCGCGCCTTCATGGACATCGTGATGCCGGACAACGTCGGCAAGGTGAAGCGCTACCACGACGACGTGCCGCTGTTCTCGCGTTTCCAGATCGAGCACCAGATCGAGACCGCGTACTCGCGCACGGTGCCGCTGCCGTCGGGCGGCGCGATCGTGATCGACCACACCGAAGCGCTCGTCGCAATCGACGTGAACTCGGCGCGCGCTACCAAGGGCGCCGACATCGAGGAAACCGCCGCGCGCACGAACCTCGAAGCCGCCGACGAAGTCGCCCGCCAGCTGCGTCTGCGCGACCTGGGCGGCCTGATCGTGATCGACTTCATCGACATGGAATCGGCCAAGAGCCAGCGCGAAGTCGAGCAGCGACTGAAAGACGCGCTGAAGCATGACCGCGCCCGCGTCCAGATGGGCAAGATCTCGCGCTTCGGCCTGATGGAGCTGTCGCGCCAGCGTCTGCGCCCGGCGCTCTCGGAAGGCAGCCACGTCACGTGTCCGCGTTGTAACGGCACGGGTCACATCCGCGATACCGAATCGTCCGCGCTGCAAGTGCTGCGGATCATTCAGGAAGAAGCGATGAAGGAAAACACCGCCGCGATCCACTGCCAGGTGCCGGTCGAAGTGACCGCCTTTCTGTTGAACGAGAAGCGCGCCGAAATCAACAAGATCGAGTCGCGTTTCAAGGTCAACGTCGTGCTGATCCCGAACAAGCACCTCGACACGCCGCACTACAAACTCGAGCGTCTGCGTCACGACGACGCGCGCCTCGACGATCCGCGCGCATCGTGGAAGATGGCCGAAGAAGCGGCCCGCGAGCTCGAATCGGAAACCGGCTACAGCAAGCGCACCGAGGAAGTGAAGCCGAAGCAGGAAGCGGCGGTCAAGGGCATCACGCCCGAGAAGCCGGCTCCGAGCGCACCGGTCCGCCCGGCGGCCACCCCCGCTCCGGTCGCGGTGACACCGGCCAGCGGCGGCTTCATTGGCTGGCTGAAGAATCTGTTCGGCATGCAGCCGGCTGCTCCGGCACCTGCCGCGCCGGCCACGGCCGACAAGCAGGGCCGTCCGCAACGCGGCGAACGCACCGAGCGCGGTGAGCGCACGGGCGAGCGCGGCGGCGATCGCAACCGCAATCGCCGTGGCGGCGCAGGGGGCCGCGACGCGGCAGCGCGTGGCGAAGGCGTCACCGGCGGCCGTCAGGCGCAAGGTCAGCAGCCGTCGCAGCGTCGCGAGGAACGGGAAGGCCGCGAGGCACGCGAGGGCCGTGAGCCGCGCGCGCCGCGTGAGCAACGCGAACCGCGTGAGGCTCGTGAAGGCCGCGAACCGCGTGAGACTCGCGAGCCGCGTGAAGCACGCGAACGCGACACCCGCGGCGCCGAGCGCGTGGAAGCCGTCGAAGGCACGGCACGCGCCGAACGTCAGGAACGCGGTGAGCGCCGCGAGCGTGGTGAACGCGCTGAACGCGTCGAGCGTGGCGAGCGTCGCAAGCCGCAGGCGGAAGCCGCCGCGGCGCTAACCCAAACCGACACGCAAGCCGCCGACGAACTCGCGCGCAACCGCGCCGCAGCCGGTGAAAACGGCGTGCCGGTCGACCAGGAAGCGGTCGCGCGTGACGGTGAAGAGCGTCGTCGTCGCCGTCGCGGCCGTCGTGGTGGTCGTCGCGAGCGTGAAGAGGACGTGAATGGCAACCTCGCGGCGGACGTCGCGGAAGCGGAAGGTGACAACGTTGCCGCCAGCGACGAAGCGCCGGTGCGTATCGAGCAGCCTGTCGAGCACACGCCTGCGGCCAGTGAAGCGAAGGACGTGACCCCGGTCGAAGTGGTGGTCGCCGCTGTCGCAACGCAAAGCGCCGTCGTCACCGAACTGCATGCGGCAGCCGAAACGCCGGCTCTCGCCGCGGAAAATGCCGCGAAGACCGAAAAGGTCGTGCCGGTCGAGCAGGCTCCGGTGGCGGCGCAACCGGCTATCGAAACGCCGGCGCAAGCAGAGCAAGCCGCGCCGGCCGCGAGCGAACCGGTCGCGCCGGTTGCCCCGGTCGAACCTGCCGCACATGCCGAATCGCCGGCAGTCGAGCCGGCGCTGGAAGCGCAACCGGCCGTCCCGAGCGAACCGCAAGCCGCCCCGGCTGCGCTCGACACCGCGGCTCCGGCCACGATCGTCGAGGCACCGGCAGCCGTGCCGGCACCGCAGGCCGAGATCGTCGAGCCGCAACCGGTCGTCGCACCGGAACCGGCCGTGGCCGAACCGGCGCACGTCGCTGCGGCCCCGCAGCCGGCGCCCGTGCGCAGCGCAGCGCCCGCCGCCGCATCGGCCGATGCATTGCAGCCGATCCTCGAGCAAGCTGGCCTGATCTGGGTGAACACCGACGCCGACAAACTGCGTGCCGCGCAGGAAGCGGCGGCGCAGACGGTCAAGCCGCCGCGCGTCGTCCGCGAGCGCAAAGCGCTGCCGCCGGTCGACAACACTCCGATGCAACAGGTCGAGACGATCAAGCATCCGCAGTAAGCCGCGTCGTTGTACGTGAAAAAGCCCGCCCTTCCCGGCGGGCTTTTTTTTGGGACGTTTTGTCCTGGCCGCAAGGCGCGCCACGTCGCTCCCCGTATACCCCGACAACGCGCGCCGTCCGCCTGCCATCACGGGCATTTCCGATAGAATTAATCATCCGCGATCCGTTCAAGCCTCTGACGAAGCACTCCATGCCACGACGCATCATCCCTGTTGCCGATCTCAGCGCGGCGCCGGTCATCACCGGCCCAGTGCAGGCGCCTAGCGGCGCGCTGCACGATGCGCTCGCGCGTCCGCTGCACGACCTGCGCATCTCGGTGACGGACCGCTGCAACTTCCGCTGCGTCTACTGCATGCCGCGCGCGGTGTTCGACAAGGACTATGCGTTCCTGCCGCACAGCGCGCTGCTGAGTTTCGAGGAGATCGAGCGGCTCGCGCAGCAATTCGTCGCGCATGGCGTCGAGAAGATTCGCCTGACGGGCGGCGAACCGCTGCTGCGCAAGAACCTCGAGTTCCTGATCGACCGGCTCGCCCGCTTGAGCACCCCTGCCGGCCGCCCGCTCGATCTCACGCTGACCACCAACGGCTCGCTGCTCGCGCGCAAGGCGCGCAGCCTGAAAGACGCCGGCCTCACGCGCGTGACCGTCAGCCTCGACGCGCTCGACGACGCACTGTTTCGCCGCATGAACGACGCGGACTTCGCGGTCGCCGACGTGCTCGACGGCATCGCCGCCGCTCAGGCGGTCGGGCTCGCCCCGATCAAGGTGAACATGGTCGTCAAACGCGGCACCAACGACGGCGAAATCGTCCCGATGGCGCGTCATTTCAGAGGCACGGGCGCGGTGCTGCGCTTCATCGAGTACATGGACGTCGGCACCTCGAACGGCTGGAACATGACCGAAGTGCTGCCTTCCGCCGACGTCGTCACGCGCATCGCCGAGCATTTCCCGCTCGTTCCGCTCGAAGCGCACAGCGCCGCCGAAACCGCGCAACGCTGGGGTTATGCCGACGGCGGCGGCGAGATCGGCGTCATTTCGAGCGTCACCCGCGCGTTCTGCGGCAATTGCACGCGCGCGCGTTTGTCGACCGAGGGCAAGCTGTACCTTTGCCTGTTCGCATCGGGCGGGCATGACCTGCGCGCGCTGTTGCGCGGCGGTGCGAGCGATGCCGAGATCGCCACCGCGATCGCCGAAATCTGGCAGGGCCGCAGTGACCGCTACTCGCAGCTGCGCGGCAGCCAGCCGGCCGATTCGAGCGAGCCGGCCGGGCGTCGCGTCGAAATGTCCTACATCGGCGGCTGAGCGGCCGGCGCATGTCCATCCCCCGCGAACAGATCACCGGCCTCGTGCTTGCGGGCGGGCGCGGCACGCGCATGGGCGGCGTCGACAAGGGGCTGCAGCCGCTGCACGGTGAAGCGCTCGCCGCTCACGTGCTACGACGCCTCGCGCCGCAGACCGGCCCGCTGATGATCAGCGCGAACCGCCATCCCGACATCTATGCCGCGCTCGGCGCGCCGTATCGCGCGACGGTCGTCGCTGATCCGCTGCCCGACTTTCCCGGCCCGCTCGCCGGCATGCTCGCCGGACTGCGTGCCGCCGGCACGGCCTACCTGCTGAGCGCGCCCTGCGATTCGCCGTGGCTGCCGGCCGACCTCGCCGTGCGCCTCGCTGATGCGCTCGACGCGAACCACGCCGATATCGCGACCGTCACCACCGTCGACACTCATGGCGAAACTTCGCTGCACCCAGTGTTCGCGTTGATGCGCACCGCCGTCGCGGACGACCTGGCCGCCTGTCTGGCCGCAGGGGAACGCAAGGTCCGCGCGTGGTACGCGCGCCACAAGACGGTCGAAGTCGTCTTTGCCGACGAGCGCGCGTTCTACAATGCCAACTCGTTACAAGAACTCGCCGACCTCGAACGTAATCGAGGCCCCGGCTGACATCCGCTCCGGCCGCACGGCAATAGCCGCGCCCGTCTCCGGTCGCGACGCCCAGCCATTCATGACCACGCTCAACGACTTTTCACGCTGCGTCGCGCAGTACGATCCTCATGCGCTACCCGTCCCGGCCGCTCAGGCGATCGTCCGGCAGTGGGCGACGCCCGTGGCGGCCGTCGAGCGCGTGGCGTTGCGCGATGCGCTCGAGCGCGTGCTCGCCGCCGACATCGTGTCGCCGATCGACGTGCCCGCGCACGACAACTCCGCGATGGACGGTTACGCGTTTAATCACGCGGCGCTCACGGCCGGTATGCGAGGCGGCGCGGACAGCGTCGAGCTGACCGTCGCCGGCAAGGCGCTCGCGGGCCATCCGTTCACGGGCCGCGTCGCGGCGAACCAGTGCGTGCGCGTGATGACGGGCGCCTGCATACCCGCCGGCTGCGACACCGTCGTGCCGCAAGAGCGGGTCGAGCGCGACAGCGCAGATTCCCCTTCGATCCGCTTCGCGGCCAGCGCGGTCGCGGCGGGCGCGAACCGCCGTCGCGCCGGCGAAGATCTCGCGCGCGGCCACGTCGCGCTGCATGCCGGGCGCATCGTGCGCGCGTCGGACCTCGGCCTGCTCGCGTCGCTCGGCATCGGCGAAGTCAGCGTGCGGCGGCGTCTGCGGGTTGCGTTCTTTTCGACCGGCGACGAGCTGCGCTCGCTTGGCGAGCCGCTCGACGCCGGCTCGGTCTACGACAGCAACCGCTACACGCTGTTTGCAATGCTGCGGCGCCTGAACGTCGACGCGCTCGATCTCGGCGTCGTGCGTGACGAGCCGGCCGCGCTCGAAGCCGCGCTGCGCAGTGCCGCGGCCAATGCCGACGTGGTGCTGACTTCGGGCGGCGTGTCGGTCGGCGAAGCGGACTTCACGAAGCAACTGCTGCAGACTTTCGGCGACGTCGCCTTCTGGAGTCTCGCGATGCGCCCCGGCCGGCCGCTCGCGTTCGGCCGCCTGTGGTCCGGCGCCCAGCCAGGGCTCGGCAAACCTGCGTTATTCTTCGGCCTGCCCGGCAATCCGGTCGCCGTGATGGTGACGTTCTATCAGATCGTGCGCGAAGCGCTGCTGCTGACGGCCGGCGCGACGCCACGGCCATTGCCGGTGATTCACGCGACGAGCCGCGTGGCGGTGAACAAGCGCGCGGGCCGCACCGAATTCCAGCGCGGCATCGCCGAACAGGACGCGCACGGACACTGGCACGTGAGCCCGACCGGTTCGCAAAGCTCCGGCGTGCTGAGTTCGATGAGCGAAGCGAACTGCTTCATCGTGCTCGGCCACGACGAGGGCGAAATCGACGTCGGCGATCGCGTGTCGATCATGCTGTTCGACGGTCTCATCTGACGTTCCAGGCGGCGCATCGATCGCACGACATCGGCACTACATCAGCATCTGATCCGCACTCCACCCACTACCACTACTAAGACACACTGGGGTTTGACTTACATGAAAAAACAGATCTCGTTCATCGCACCAGGACAGACGGCCAAAGCGCTGATCCTCGTGTATCTGACGTTCTCGGTGCCGATCGTGCTGCTCGGCGTGGTGGTCGCTTTCGTTCGCTATGGTTCGGTGGAGCTGAGCACGGTATTTAGCGCGCTGCTGTTGAACGCGATCCTCGGCTTCGTGCTGTTGTGGATCGCGTGCCACGCCTACAACTGGGTCGCGTCGCGCTTCGGCGGTATCGAAATCCATCTGGCCGACGCACCGGAAGAAGCGTGACGGGCGATGCGCTGGCGCGTCGGGCCAAAAGAGCCCGGATTCCAGCGCTTCACCCGTCATTGCTCATCGGGTTCCACACCCGACAGCGCATCCCCAAGCAACCCGCTCGCCTCCTCGCCCGGTAACGCCTCGACGTCGCGCAGTTTGCGGTTCATCATGCGCGTACGCGTTTCGGCGGCCTCGATCGAACGTGTGACGGTTTCGAGCTGCGCCTTGGTCTTCGCGAGCACGTCGCCGAATTTGCCGAACTCCGTCTTCACCGCGCCGAGCACCTGCCACACCTCGCTCGAACGCTTTTCGATCGCGAGCGTGCGGAAACCCATCTGCAGACTGTTGAGCAACGCGGTCAGCGTGGTCGGCCCCGCAATCGTCACGCGATAGTCGCGCTGCAGCAGATCCGAGAGCCCCGGCCGGCGCAGCACTTCGGCGTACAGGCCTTCGGTCGGCAAAAACAGCAGCGCGAAGTCGGTCGTATGCGGCGGCGCCACGTACTTCTCCGCGATGGTGCGCGCCTCGGCGCGAATCCGCACTTCGAGTGCGCGCGATGCTTCCTCGACCGCAACGGGATCGGCGCGCTCCTGCGCTTCGATCAGCCGCTCGTAATCCTCGCGCGGGAATTTGGCGTCGATCGGCAGCCATACCGGCGTATTCGCGCCGCCGGGTTCCGGACGCCCCGGCAGTCGAATCGCAAACTCCACGCGATCACCGCTCTTCGGCACGGTCGCAACGTTCTTCGCGTATTGATCGGCGGTGAGCAGTTGTTCGAGCAAGGCTTCGAGCTGCACTTCACCCCACGTGCCGCGCGTCTTCACGTTGGTCAGCACGCGCTTCAGATCGCCGACACCGGCCGCCAGCGTCTGCATTTCGCCGAGCCCGCGATGCACCTGTTCGAGCCGGTCGGACACCAGCTTGAACGATTCGCCGAGCCGTTGCTCTAGCGTCGCATGCAGTTTTTCGTCGACGGTGCGGCGCATCTCCTCGAGCCGCGTCGCGTTGTTCGCCTCGATGTCCTTCAGACGCTGCTCGATCGTCGCGCGCACTTCGGCGAAGCGCCGGTCGTTCGCCTCGGTCAGTTGGCCGAGTTGCAGGCTCAGCGTGTCGCCGAACTGCTTGAGCGAGCGGCCCTGCTCGTCGCGCGCCTGCTGCGCCTGCGCCTGCAGGCTGTGACGCACGGCATCGAGCTGCTGCGCGAAGCCGTCGATCTTGCCCCCCTGCACCGTGGTCATGCTGCTGAACTGCGCGGCGAGGGTCTGCTGAAACTGCGCGAAGCCGCCGCTCTGCTCGGTGCGCGACACGCGCGCGGTCTCGGCGATGTCGTTGCGCAGTTGCCGCTCGAGCCGCTCGGCGGTATGCACTTGGGCGTCGACGACGGCATCGACGCGTGCGTTCAGCATCTCGAACTGCTCGTGCTGCTCCGTGCGGTCGTGACCGCGCATCAGCAAGGCCAATGCGATCACGAGGGCGACCGCCAGCACCGCGACGGCCGCCACCAGAATCATCGTCATGAACGCGCCTTGCCGATCACGTCGGGGTTGATCGGATTCGGCGGCTGACCGGCGCGCGGTCCTGCGCCGAGCCCGGCGATCAGATTGTCCGCGGCGAGGTTCGCCATCGCGCGGCGAGTGGTTTCGGTCGCGCTCGCGATGTGCGGCGTCAGCACGACGTTCGGCACGCTTAGCAGCGCCGGATGCAGATTCGGTTCGCCCTCGAACACGTCGAGACCAGCGGCCGCGATGCGCCTGTCGCGCAGCGCTTCGGCCAATGCCGCATCGTCGACGATGCCGCCGCGCGCGATGTTCGTCAGCGTCGCGCTCGGCTTCATCAGCGCGAGTTCGGCCGCGCCGATCGTGTGGTGGTTGTCTTTGGTGTACGGCAGCACCAGCACGACGTGGTCGGCGCGCCGCAGCAGATCCTCTTTCGACACGTATTCCGCGTTCAGCTCGGCCTCGATTTGCGGCGCGACGCGCGAGCGGTTGTGATAAATGACTCGCATATTGAAGCCCTGCGCGCGACGCGCGAGCGCCTGGCCGATGCGGCCCATGCCGATCACACCGAGCGTCGAGCCGTACAGGTCGCTGCCGAGGAAGCCGTCGTAGCTCCACTTCTGCCAGAGTCCCGCGCGCAGCCAGTGCTCCGACTCGGCGATGCGGCGCGCGGCGGCCATCATCAGCGCCCAGCCGAAGTCGGCGGTCGATTCGTTCAGCACGTCCGGCGTGTTGGTGCCGAGCACGTTCGCCGCGTTGAACGCGGCCATGTCGAAGTTGTTGTAGCCGACCGCCATGTTCGACACGACGCGCAGACGCGGTGCCGCGGCGAGCACGCTCGCGTCGATCATCTCGCCGGCCGTCAGAGCGCCGTCCTTGTCCGCGAGACGGCGCTTCAGCTCGTCGGCGGGCAACACGTCGCCCTCGTTCCAGTCGACGTCGAAGTATTGTTTGAGCCGCTCGATCACATCGGGAAAGATCGAACGGGCAACGAGGATTTTCTGCATTGCAAGTCTCCGTATCGCACGCCGAGGGAGTGCCTCGGCGTTGCAGAGTCAGCGTCCAAAAAAGAGCCAGCCGGTGAGCGCGAACAACGGCAGCAACATCGCGCCCGACCAACCCATATACGCGAAAAAGCTCGGCATGCGCACGCCGCGCGATTGCGCCATCGCCTTCACCATGAAGTTCGGCGCGTTGCCAATATAGGTGTTCGCACCCATGAACACGGCGCCGGCTGAAATCGCCGCGAGCGTGGTTGCTCCGGTGGTCATCAACGTCTGCGCGTCGCCGCCGGCCAGGTTGAAGAACACGAGGTAAGTCGGCGCGTTGTCGAGAAACGAAGATAGCAGGCCGGTCGCCCAGAAGTACATGATGTCGCGCGGTTCACCGGACGGATCGTTGACCAGATGGACGATGCCCGCGAACGCGCCGGCATCTCCCGCGCGCAGGATCATGATGACCGGCACGATCGTCACGAAGATGCCGGCGAACAGTTTGGCGACTTCCTCGATCGGCGCCCAGTTGAAGTCGTTACCGGCACGGGCGGCGCGCGGCGTCCACGCGAGCGATAGCAGCGTGACGACAATCAGCGCGGCGTCGCGCACGATGTTTTGCAACGCGACGTGAGTGCCGAGCACGTCGAATGTGATTTGCGGGCGCCACAGTCCGCTCATCAGCACGAGCGCGATCGCCGCGGCGAGCAGCACGAAATTGATCTTGCCGTCGATGCCGAGCGGCGCGCCGTCGGGCGTCGGGTCGAGGAAGGCCGAACGTGCCTCCTCGCGCTGGTGAAAGTAGTACGAGTCGAGCGCGTAGAAAGCGGCGAGCAGCATGCCGCTCACGAACAGCATCGGAGCCGCCAGATGCGTGGTGGTCCAGAAAAAACTCACGCCTTCGAGAAAGCCGAGGAAGAGCGGCGGATCGCCGAGCGGCGACAGCGCGCCCCCAATGTTCGCGACTAGGAAGATAAAGAACACGACCACGTGGGTCACATGGCGGCGATTGTCGTTGGCGCGCAGCAGCGGGCGGATTAGCAGCATCGCCGCGCCGGTCGTCCCCATCACGCTCGCGAGCAACGTGCCGAGCGCGAGAATCGCGGTGTTCAGGCGCGGCGTGCCGTGCAGATTGCCGCGTACGCAAATGCCGCCCGCGACGGTGTAGAGCGCAGTCAGCAGAATGATGAACGGGATGTACTCGTCGAGCATGGCATGTGCGAGCGCGCCTAGCGCGGCGCTCGTGCCGAAGCTCACGGCGAACGGCACGATGAACGCGAGCGCCCACGCCGCGGCGATCTTGCCGTAATGGTGATGCCAGAAGGCTGGCGCGATCAGCGGAAAGATCGCGATCGACAGCAGCACACCCGCGAAGGGCAAGCCCCACAGCGCAGACAAGCGCGCACCGTCGAGCGTCGCGGCATGCACGGACGGCGCGCACAGCGCGAGCGTGGAGGCAACGGCGAGCCACAGGCTCAGACGACCAGACTGTGAACTCATGCCGATACAGGACTTGCCACGGTTTGCCAGCGCACATACGACAGATACCGCGTGCTTCGCATATGCGTTAGCAAGTCGCCGCCCGACGCGTTCAAGCATCCTGCACGACGATCGCATGCACCCGGTAAGGGCCGTGCGCGCCCAGCACGATGGTCTGCTCGATATCGCCGGTGCGCGACGGCCCCGACACGAAATTGACCGCACGCGGCAGCTCGCCGCGTTCCTTGCGGATCAGGCCGAACGCCTCCTCATGACCCGCGACGATGCGCGACGCCGGCACGATCGCGATATGCGTCTCCGGCAGCAGCCCGGCCGACGCATACGTCTCGGGTCCGGAGAGCAACACGAGCGTGCCGGTCTCCGCGGTCGCGCAGAAGCAGCCGGTGAGGCCAACCACGTCGTTGTCCTGGGGTTTGCGAAATTCAACGGCGAGGCCGGCTTCGGCCCACGGCAGATCGCGCAGCGTTTGCCATCCGATGGCCTGCAGCGGCAAGCCGTGTTGGGTCAGGTAGCGATGCGCGGCGGCGGGCACATCGGCGAGGGTTTGAACGGTGTCGACGGTGGTCGACATCTTCTGCGCTTCTTCGATGAACTGTGCGCGCAGATCGACGGGGATGTCCGGACGCGGACCGGCCGGATGACGCGCGAGATAGTCCGCCGCGGCTTCGCGCTCGGCGGCGCTCGGCTCGGGCTCGCGCCCTTGCGCGGCGCGGATACGCGCCAGGATGTTGCGGCGGGCAATCGATGTGTCCATGGGCGAAATCCTCGTGTCGACAGCCGTGCGATATGGCGAGGATTATACCGGCGGCCTTGCAAGCAAACACCCTGGCCGAACGGCATATTGCCGGGCGTCGAGAGTGCGGCGACACTGTTCCCTACACCACCCCGAACGCGAGCCGATCATGAACAGGCGATGAACCGAAAAGCAGGCCGCGAAGCGTGCTACTTGGCCGCCTCTTCTTCCGGCTGCGCGATGCCGAACACCTGGCGCAGATACGCGAGATACGCCTTGTCCTCGCACATGTTCTTGCCCGGCGAGTCCGACAATTTCGCGACAGGCTGACCGTTGCAGCGGACCATCTTGATCACGATCTGCAGCGGGTTGTAGCCGAGGTCGTTGGTCAGATTGGTGCCCACGCCGAACGCGAGCTTGCAGCGGCCGCGGAAGCGCTCGTATAGCTGCAGCACCTTCGGGATATCGAGCGCGTCGGAGAACACGAGGACCTTGGTGCGCGGGTCGCAGCGATTCGCCTCGTAGTGCTTGAGCAGGCGCTCGCCCCAGTCGAACGGATCGCCGGAATCGTGGCGAGCGCCGTCGAACAGCTTGCAGAAGTACATGTCGAAGTCGCGCAGGAACGCCTGCATGCCGTACACGTCGGAGAGCGCAATCCCGAGGTCGCCGCGATATTCCTTCGCCCACATCTCGAAGCCGAAGATCTGCGAGTCGCGCAGCCGCGGACCGAGCGCCTGGCAAGCCTGCAGGTACTCGTGCGCCATCGTGCCGAGCGGCGTCAGGCTGTGCTTCATCGCGTAGAAGACATTGCTCGTGCCGGCGAACTGCTCGCCGAGGCCGTCCTTCAGCGTGAGGATCACCTCCTCGTGCCATTGCTTCGAGAAACGGCGGCGCGTGCCGTAATCGGCGATCTTGCAGTCGGCGTATTCGGGACGCGCGCCGAGCAGTTGGATCTTGTCGAGCAGACGGCCGCGACCTACGTGATAGTCGGGCGTTTGCTGCGTGTTGCGGAAATAC
Organism: Paraburkholderia sp. JPY465; assembly: GCF_050436725.1. Classification (NCBI taxonomy): domain Bacteria; kingdom Pseudomonadati; phylum Pseudomonadota; class Betaproteobacteria; order Burkholderiales; family Burkholderiaceae; genus Paraburkholderia; species Paraburkholderia sp. JPY465. Next base: position 605,215 of record NZ_JBNDMT010000003.1, on the reverse strand, counting down.
ACTTCGTTGACGATCGCAAGCACCGGGATCTCGAAGAGGATCGTATGCAGCCACGGCCCCTTGATGTCGATGTCGATTTCGCCATTGCCCTTCGGCGACGGCGTGATCGAAATGTACTTCTCGTTCAGATGGAACAGCGCGAGGAACTCTATGAAGTCGCCCTTGATGAAGCGCATGCGGCGCAGATAGTCGAGCTCGTCGTCAGTGAAACGCAGCTCGCAGAGCTTGCGCACTTCGTCGCGAATCTCGCCGATGTACGGCACCAGATCGACGTTCGGCGTGCGGCAGCGGAAGCGGTACTCCACGTTCGCGGCGGGAAAATGATGCAACACCACCTGCATCATCGTGAACTTGTACAGATCGGTATCGAGCAGCGAAGTAATAATCATGATGGTACGAACTGGACCGCTGAAAAAACGAAAAGGGCTCACGGCACCCTTGCAACGGACGCGCTGAGGCGAGCGGCGCGCCAACCTGACGCATGTTACCCGAATGCGTCCGCATCCATCGTGCCACCGGCCTGCGCCGGTTGTCCGGGGCCGCTCGCGGCACCCCATAAACTAATCACAAAAACATATAAGACGCATGGGCCGATGTTTCATCTGCCTGTTGACGTTAAGTTACAATAACTCTTTTGGCGTCCGCGCCTTCCCTGATTCCGCATGCAGGAGCTGCCTGAATGACTCACGTTGTGACCGAAAGCTGCATCAAGTGCCGCTATACCGACTGCGTCGATGTGTGCCCGGTGGACTGCTTTCGCGAAGGTCCCAACTTCCTCGCGATCGACCCCGATGAATGCATCGACTGCGCTGTGTGCGTGGCCGAGTGCCCGGTGAACGCCATCTATGCCGAAGAAGACGTGCCGGGCGACCAGCAGGACTTCATCGCGCTGAACGCCGACCTGGCGAAAACGTGGCCCAGCATCACGAAGACCAAGGCGCCGCTGCCGGAAGCCGAGGAATTCAAGGACGTGAAGGAAAAGCTCGCGCTGCTCGCGCGCTGAGCGTGGCCGCCTGTCGCGCGCCTGCCCATTCAGATTTGATGAAGATGCGCGCAGGGGTATTGACAGGCGTTTAAGCCGCCTCTACAATTTCGCTTCTCTGCTGTTGTTGTTCTGTTCCTCGATAGCTCAGTCGGTAGAGCGCCGGACTGTTAATCCGTAGGTCCCTGGTTCGAGCCCAGGTCGAGGAGCCAAGAATTGCAAAAGCCCGTTAACCAAGACGGGTTTTTTTATGTAGATCAAGTTGTACTGCTGTTCCTCGATAGCTCAGTCGGTAGAGCGCCGGACTGTTAATCCGTAGGTCCCTGGTTCGAGCCCAGGTCGAGGAGCCAAAATATTGAAAGGCCCGCATCCGTGCGGGCCTTTTTGTTTTTGCGCGCCGATCATCCCCTCACGCGCGCCGAACGCCGTTATAGGATGGCAGCTTCACGGCGCACGTTTTACCCTCCGGCGCCGGCTCACTCCAGACACTCAACCGGCACGCTCATGAAATCCACCTCGCTACACATCGCGCTCACGGGGATCGGCGCCCTGCTGCTCTCGTCGGCGCACGGCGAAGAAATCGCCAGCGTCAATACGAATTTTCACGTTACCGGCTCCGATCGTGTGGTCGTCGAAGCCTATGACGATCCCGCCGTGCAAGGCGTTACCTGCTACGTGTCGCGGGCGCGGACCGGCGGCGTCAAAGGCACGCTCGGAATCGCCGAAGATCCTACCGAGGCGTCGATCGCGTGTCGCCAGGTCGGGGAGCTGCATTTCACCGGCCCCATCAAGCAGAAGGACGACGTGTTCTCGGTCAGCATGTCGCTGATCTTCAAGTCGCTGCACGTGGTGCGAGTAGTCGACACGAAGCGCAACGCGCTGGTCTATCTGACCTACAGCGACCGTGTGGTCAGCGGCAGTGCGAAAAACAGCGTGAGCGCCGTGCCGATGCCGACCGGCACGACGATTCCGCTCAAATAACGCAAGTATCGTCAATTGACGGCGCGAGCGGCACGCGGCGCGACGCTGCGCGCCCGCGCGCCCATCGCCGTGCACACCCACGACACCACGACGCGTTAAACTGACCGGTCCTGCCGGACTTTCGTCATGACCGCCACCCCTCGTTTCCGCGATTCCGCCCGCTACTGGCGCACGCCGCTCCTGCCCGGCGCGGATCTGCTCACCGCCGAATATCACGACCACGAGTTCGCGCCGCATTGGCACGACGCCTACACGATCCCGGTGATCGTCGCGGGTGCGGAATGCTATCGGTATCGCGGCGAGAACCATGTCGCCGAAGCGGGCAGCGTGCCGATCATCAATCCGGGCGAGTTGCATACGGGGTCGAAGGCGGTCGAGGCAGGCTGGCGGTATCGCGTGATGTATGCGCCGGTCGAGTTCCTCCGCGCGCTTGCCGACGAAGTCGCCGGGAAACCGCAGGCCTTGCCGTGGTTTGCGCCCGGCGTGATCCGCGATCCCGATCTCGCGATGCGGCTCGGGCACGCGCACCGTCTGCTCGAAGCCGGCGACGACGCGCTCGCCGCCGAAGCCGCGATGCTCGACGCACTGTCCACCTTGCTGGTCCGCTATGCGCAGACGCGCCCCGCCTCCGCGCGCGTCGCCACCGACGATACCCGCGTCGCACTGATGCAGGAGCGGCTGACCGGCGACCTCGTCGAACCGGTGACGCTCGCCGAAGTCGCGAAGTCCGCGGGTCTGTCGCCGTTCCACGCGGCGCGGCTGTTCACGCAATCGACCGGCCTGCCGCCTCATGCGTGGCGCAATCAGGTGCGCCTGCAGCGCGCGCTCGCGCCGTTGCGCGCCGGCGTCCCGGTGACCGACGTCGCTGCCGCGAGCGGCTTCACCGATCAGAGCCATTTCACGCGGCATTTCCGGCGCATGTTCGGCGTGCCGCCGGGCCAATGGCAGGGCACACAGCGCGGCTCGTAACGCGACGCGGCACCGCCGTCGCGTGCGCCGCGCGCGGTGAGCATCGAGCCACAATTCACCGGCCTTCGCCAGCCCTTCACCAGCCATCCCCCCGCTACGCCGTAGCACCGCATCAGCACCCGCCGCAAGAACGTACAAGTCCGAGCGCCCGTCAGTCGCTATGCTTCCGAAATCAAGGAGGCTCAGATTGACCGATTCCACCCAAGGCCAGCCCACCCACGGCAGCCATCTCAAAGAATTCGCCGCCGGCGCGCGCGACATCATCCCGATGATGGTCGGTGCCGCGCCGTTTGGCGTCATTTTCGGCACGCTCGTGACGTCGGGCCCGCTGCATCTGTGGCACGGCCAGTTGATGTCGCTCGTCGTCTTCGCGGGCTCCGCGCAGTTCATCGCGCTCGGTCTGATCGCCGGACATGCGAGCTTCGCCGTGATCTGGGCGACCACGCTGGTCGTCAATCTGCGTCACGTGCTGTATAGCGCCACGCTCGCGCCGCACGTCGCGCATCTGCCGAAGCGCTGGCGTTGGGCGCTCGGCGCGCTGCTCACCGACGAAGTCTTCGCGGTCGCGTGGGAGCACTACCGGCATCGTGAGCCGGGCACCGTCGGTCCGTACTACTTCTTCGGCGCCGGCGTCGCGATGTATCTGAACTGGCAGCTGTGGACCGTCGCCGGCCTGCTGTTCGGCGCGGCCTTCCCGGGGCTGCAGTCGCTCGGCCTCGACTTCGCGATGGTCGCGACGTTCATCGCGATCGTCGTGCCGCAACTGGTCGCGCTGCGCTATATCGCGGCGGCCGTCACCGCCGGCACACTGGCATTTTTCTGGCAAGCTTGGCCGTACAAGCTCGGCCTGCTCGGCGCGGTGTTCGCTGGGGTCGCGGTCGGCGTACTGCTGTCGATGTCGCGTCTGAACCCGCGTGGCGCGCGCCGTCCGGTGGAGGCCACGCGATGAACTACGTCGCTCTGATCGTCGGCATGGCCGCGATTACATGGTTGATCCGCGCGGCCGTGTTCGTGCTCGGCGACCGCCTCGTGTTCCCGCCGCTGATGCGCACCGCGCTCAGCTTCGTGCCGGTGACCGTGCTAACCGCGATCATCGTCCCGATGGCCGTGTCGCCGCACGGCAACAACGCCGAGTTGACCTGGCGCAATCCGCAGCTGGTCGGCGCGCTCGCCGCGGTCGTCGTCAGTGCCGCGACGCGCAGGCCGCTGCTGACGATCGCAGTCGGTCTAGTGGTGTTCTTCGTGTGGCAGTGCGTAGTGCTGAAGTAAGCGCGCCCCCTCCCCAGTCGCAGCGAGGCGCGCAAGCGCCCGAAGCACCCCTCCAAAGCCCGCGCCCGTCGCCGGGCCGCCCTCAAGTTTCCCGCCACCCCGCCGATATGCAGTCGAGGTCCGCTCATCGGGAATCGTCCCGTTGGTTACGCGGCAACAGCTTGAAATCGAGCGCGTCGGCAGCCGGCGTCGCGTCGCCTCGGTCCGGAAGTGACCGGGCGATCGTGCCACGGCGTGCCGCGCGCGGCCGCATTAAACGGGATAACACATGGGTCAAATCACCCTGAAACTGAAGGACGAGACCGTCGCGTCGCTGCGCAAAGACTTCGAGGCCTTTTTGCGGGTCTCGCTGAAGCTCGATCCGCAGTTCGCGACGCCGTCGTTCGAAGATTTCTTGCGCGCGAAGCTGCTCGACAACATGGTGCCGCTCACCGAACACGCGGTGCAGCGGATGCTGCAAGGCGGCCAGTACGCTTGGGCCAAACGCACGTTGGACAAAGAGTTTCCCGACGTCGTGTCGATCCTGATGCGCCAGGCGAGCGAGTTCGGCTTCGGTTTCGCGGCGCGCTCGGAATGGACGCCCGAGGAACTCACCAAGCAATGCCGCGACTGGGCCGCCGCGATCGTCAAGGAAGCGGAAGGCGACGCGACGCTGGTCGATCCGCTCGCCTCGCAGATCAAGAGCACGGTGCAGGACATCCAGGCGCTCGAGGAAGTGATGCAGACGCCGGCATGGCGGCTCGTCGAATCGCTGCGCCAACGCGTCTACGAGGCGAAGATCGCGTGCGAGACGAGCGTGGGCAGCACCGCGCGCGAGAAGCTCGGTGAACTGCGCGGGCTGTTGCGGCTCGGCATTTCGCACGGCACGTTTCAGAAGCAGGAAGCGCAGCAGATCATGGAGTATCTGCGGCTATTGAAGCCGGAGATTTTCGTCGAGGAGCCGTACGACGTGTTCTCGCGGCTCGCGGCATGGCTGCGCAATTTCTTCGTGCCGCCGCCTCCGGTCGCGCAGCAACAGCAGCGGCAGCCGCGTTGAGCTGCCACTGACCCGAGCGGCGCTAGCCGCTCAGTCCCACATCTTCCTGAGCTTCGCCGCGATCTCGATCTTCGCCTGCGCTGCGGCGGCAAGCCCCGCCGCGCTCGGCGCGCTCGCCACCGGCACGCGCGGCCACGCGTAGGCGTCGAAAAGCGGCAGCATCGGCGTGGCGATGAAGCGGGTGCGCGACGCCCACACATGGCGGTCGCCCAGATGCGTCTGGTTGTGCACGTAAAAGCGCTGCGGCACGACGATATGCAGGTCTTCCTTCGCGCGCGTCATCGCCACGTAGAGCAGGCGCCGCTCCTCGTCGATTTCCTCGTCGCTACCGGCGCCCAGATCGGACGGAATGCAGCCGTCGACGCCATTCAGCACGAACACGTTGCGCCACTCCTGGCCCTTCGCCGAATGGATCGTCGACAGGATCAGGTAGTCCTCGTCGATCAGCGGCACGCCGGATTCGTCGCTAGTGGCGTCGGGCGGATCGAGCGTCAGTTCGGTCAGGAAGCGCTCTCGCGACGGATACGTGCCCGCGATGCTTTCCATCTGCAGCAGGTCCGCGTGACGGATCGCGGCGTCCTCGTGATTGCGCTCCAGATGCGGTTCGTACCAGCGCCGCACCATCTCGAACTCGGCGGGCCACGGCGTTTGCCGGCCGTACACGCTCGACATCAGCTTGACGAACGGATGCCAGTCTTCCTGCGCCCTTGCGGGCGCCGCAAACGCGGCCAGCACACCGCCCGCGGTCGCGACCGGATCGCCGCCACCCGCGCGCGCGACGATGTCGTCGAGCACCTTCGCCGCGGTGGCCGGACCGACGCCGGGCAGCAGTTGCACGACGCGAAAGCCGGCGACGCGGTCGCGCGGATTCTCGGCCCAGCGCAGCACCGCGAGCACGTCCTTCACATGCACCGAGTCGAGAAATTTGAGCCCGCCGAACTTGACGAACGGAATGTTGCGGCGCGTGAGCTCGATCTCGAGCGCGGCGCTGTGATGCGCGGCGCGAAACAGCACCGCCTGCGACTTCAGCTTCACACCCTGCTCGCGCGCTTCGAGTACCTGCTCGACGACGTAGCGAGCTTGCGCCGCGTCGTCGGCGACCGTGACGAGGCGCGGGCGCTGCGCCGACGCCTTGTCGGTCCACAGATTCTTCGTGTAGCGCTCGCTCGCGAGTTCGATCACCGCGTTCGACGCCGCGAGAATCGGCTCGGTCGAGCGATAGTTGCGCTCGAGCGTGACCTGCTTCGCGGGCGGCTCGAACTGCGTGGGGAAATCGAGGATATTGCGCACGGTCGCGCCGCGAAACGAATAGATCGACTGCGCGTCGTCGCCGACCACGGTCAGGCCGCGGCCGTCCGGCTTCAGCGCGAGCAGGATCGACGCCTGCAGGCGGTTGGTGTCCTGGTATTCGTCGACCAGCACATGGTCGAAGCGCGCCGACAGATCGGCCGCGATGCTGGGCTCGGCGGCCATGTGCGACCAGTAGAGCAACAGATCGTCGTAGTCGAGCACGCTCTGCTTCTGCTTGGCGTCGACGTACGCGGCGAACAGCCGGCGCAGATCGTCTTCCCACTCGCGACACCACGGAAACGCGCTGTCCAACACCTGGCCGAGCGATGCGCCGGTGTTGACGACGCGCGAGTAGATCGCGAAGCAGGTGCCCTTCGCCGGCAAGCGCCGCTCTTTCGCGGACAGTCCGAGCTCGTGGCGCACGAGGTTCATCAGGTCGGCGGAGTCTTCGCGGTCGTTGATCGTGAACGCGGGCGCGAGGCCGATCAGATCCGCGTATTCGCGCAGCAGCCGCGCGCCGACGCTGTGAAACGTGCCCGCCCACGTCAGCCCTTGCGCGAGCGCGGCGCGTGCACCGACGGTGGTAGCCGCGGCGCCGGTGATGCGTGTCACGCGGCGGGTCATTTCGAGCGCCGCGCGGCGCGAAAAGGTCAACAGCAGGATGCGCTGCGGATCGGCGCCCTTCACCACCAGATTGGCGACGCGATGCGCGAGCGTGTTGGTCTTGCCGGAGCCCGCGCCCGCGATCACGAGCAGCGCGCCGGGCAGCGCGTCTGGCGTGTCGGTCCCGTATTCGACGGCTTCGCGTTGAGCGTCGTTGAGCTTGGCGAGCCAGGCGGCGGTATCGAACGACGGAGCGGATTCGGCGACGGTGGACACTGAGCGGTTTTTAACGGGTTGGATGGATTTTCAGGATGCGACGCATACTGTATATCCATACAACCCCATGCGACAAGCGCCCCTTTTTTGGGGTGCCTGCGCGCCGGTCTAAACCGCCCGCTACTGCTTCTTCGCGTCCTTCACGTTGGCATCAGCGGCGGCCTTGTCGGCGTCGGCCTGCGCGTCGGTTTTGGTCTTGTCCGCCTTCGCCTGGGCGACCGCGGCTTTCTTGTCGGCCTTCGCCTGTTCCTTCGCGGCCTTCTTGTCCGCGTGCGTGGCGGGTGCCGAAGCCGGGTCCGCGGTCTGCGCGAATACGGCCGATGACAGGCAAGCCGCGATCAGCGCGGCGTAAATGCGATTTCGGCTGGAACGGTCGATGTTCATTTTGAATTCTCCATGAGGCACAGCTTGCAAAGTGACAGACGCCCGCGGCGGGCGAGCCTCGCCGACCCACGCGCCGCGGCATCCTGCGGGGCTTAGTGCTTGACGTCCGCGCCGTCGGCCTGCGCGGCAGCCTGCCCTTCCATCTCCATCTTCATTTCGTTATTGGCGCTCTGTTTGTCAGCCTTCTGGTTCAGCTTGGCGCCGCGCACCTGCTCCTTGTACTGGTCCTTCGCGGCCTTTTGCTCCGCCTTCAGTTCCGCTTTCGAGGACTTCTTCGCCGCGCGATACTCGGCGCTGGCCTTCGCGTCGGCGTCGCGCTTCTGCACGAGCGGGTCGGTCGAGCCCGAAGCCGTCAGACGTGCCGGCGGCGGCGCGGCGACGCCTTGCGCGGCGGGCGCGCCCGGGACTTGCTGCATGCCTTGCGCCGAAGGCGGCACCTGCATGCCCTGGGCACCGGCCCCGGACTGCGGCGCCATCCCGGCGGCCCCCTGGCTCTGGATCTGCGCCTGACCGCCGATGCCTGTTGACGGCTGCGCGGTCTGCGCGACGGCGGCCGTCGCGGCAAAAGCAGTGAGGGCGGTACCGATCAGGAGCGTACGAATCTGGGTCATGGCAATCCTCTCTAGACTTAGTTGTGATTCGGGCGGACTCTCTGGCGTCGTGAAGACTGATGGTCCACGCGCCCCGCCAGGTCTGTGCGTCGCTGGATGGGTAGCCGGGGAGCGATCCCGGAATACCAGCGGGCTTTGCTGCTGAGGTGCACTTTAGGAGTGAAATCCATCCGGTGCGACCAGCGTTACGGAACGTTTCACTTTCCGACAACTGAATAACATCTACTTTCATTTGCTTGCGTGATGGCTCGCTGGATGCATCCGGAACAGGCGCGACGGCCCGGAGCCGCCGCGCCGCCGTGCACTTGCTTTATGATGCGAACCCCCAACGCGACCCGTGCCCAAGGTGCAAACGCCATGCCCAATCTCAATTTCACGCTGACCGGCGAGTACGTCGAACTGCACAATCTGCTGAAGATCACGGGCCTCGCGGATAGCGGCGGCTCCGCGAAGATGATGGTCGCGGACGGCGCGGTGATGGTCGATGGCCGGGTCGAGACGCGCAAAACCTGCAAGATCCGCGCGGGCCAGGTCGTGCTGCTCGGCGATACGCGGATCGCGGTCCACGAAGGCTGACGCCACTCCGGAAATTCGCAGGACGCCGCGCACCGGAACTGTGCGTTGTCCATCGACATCGCCCGGGCGAGGCAATAAGCTGTCGGTTTCGACAGGTAAACGACGGACCGCGCCACTGGCGAGGAGTCGGCTGACCGGCTCGTCGCCGCGCCGCGGAATTTCCCCGCCCGCTGCGCCACCGCTCCAACGCCCGTCGGAGCGCGGCGCGATGCAATGCGGCGCCGCTCGCGCCCGCCTTTCGCTGTCGCCACTGCTGTTGCCACCGCAGTGGCCAACTTTCGCCGCCAGGCATTCGATGACTCAACCCAGCTTCGCCCACGCGGCCAGCCGGCCGCCGACCCTATCCCGCCACGCGGCCGACACCGCGCGGCTCGCCGCGCCGCTCGCGATCGCGCAACTGTCGCAGATGGCGATGAGCGTGACGGACACGATCCTGCTCGGCTCGCTGGGCCCCGACGCGCTCGCCGCAGGCGGCCTCGGCGCCAACCTCTTTTTCGTCGTCGTCACGCTGCTGCAAGGCGTGCTGACCTCGGTCAGCGTCAGCGTCGCGCACGCGCGCGGCGCGCAGGACGACGGCCGCGTGCCGCATATCTACTGGACCGGTTTCCTGCTTTCCGTGCTGCTGGCGGTGCCCGCGTTCATCCTGTTGTCGTTCGCGTCGCACATCCTGCTCGCGTTCGGCGAGCCGGGCCTGCTCGCGCACAACGTCGGCCAATACGCGGCGGTGCTGCGCTGGGGCGCGCCCGCGAGCCTGATCGGCGTCGGCCTGATGCGCTCGTTCCTGCCGGCGATCGGCGCGGCGCGGCGGCTGCTGTGGGTGTCGATCGTGAGCGTCGGCGTGAACGGCTTCCTGAACTACGGGCTGATTCACGGCGCGTATGGGCTGCCGCGGCTCGGCTTTCTCGGCTCGGCGGCCGCGACCACGATCACCGTGTGGCTGACTGCGCTCGTGCTGATGGCGCTGCTTCATCTGCGGCCGCGCTTCCGGCATTTCGTCGTCGCGACGCGGCCGAAGCTGCCGCTGATGGGCGAGCTGTTCGGCATCGGCTGGCCGGTCGCGATCACCTACGGCGTCGAGTCGACGCTGTTCCTTGCCACCGGTCTGATGGTCGGCCTGCTCGGCGAATCGCAACTCGCCGCGCATCAGATCGCGCTGAACGTCGCGTCGGTCGCGTTCATGGTGCCGCTGTCGATCGGCCAGGCGGCCAATGTGCGGGTCGGCTACTGGGCCGGCGCCGGTCAGCCGCTCGCCGCGCGCCACGCGGGCTTCGTCGCGCTCGCGCTCGGCGTCGGCTTCATGTCGATGTCGGGTCTCGTGCTGATCACCGCGCCGCATTGGATCGTCGGGCTGTATCTGCATCTCGACGATCCGGCCAACGCGCCGACCATCGCGCTCGCCAGTTCGCTGCTCGGCGTGGCGGCGATCTTCCAGATCGTCGACGGGATGCAGGCGGTAGGCTCCGGCTGTCTGCGCGGCCTGAAAGACACCCGCATCCCGATGATCGCCGCCGCATTCGGCTACTGGGTGATCGGTTTTCCGACCGGCTATCTGCTCGCGTTTCGCGCCGGCCTCGGCGCGCGCGGCTTGTGGTGGGGGCTCGCCGCAGGCCTCGCGAGCGTCGCGCTGCTGATGACGCTGCGTTTTCACAAGCTGAGCGGGCGGCAGCCGCCGACGGTGGCATCGGCCACACCGCCCGCGCACTCGGTCTGAGCAGTAGCGGCAAGCCTCGCTCCTGAAGCACTCCCTGTAAAAGGTAAAATGCCCGCCGCTGCACGCGAGCGCTAACCCGCGCTCATGCCACGAACCGCACGACGGCGCGCCTCACGAAGGCAGGCGCCGGACTGGCGCCGCCGGGACACCCCACCATTGCCCGCGACGCGTGCGGCTCCGACTGGCCGCCCGCGTCTGCCGCGCTTTCGCCACGGCGCTTGCCGTAGCCGCTTCACCCGCTTCACCGTGCTTCGGCGCGGCGAACGCCGCAACGCCGGCCGACACCCGGCCGCGCCGCGGCCCCCGCTTTCTCGCGATACAACATAACCAAGGACCACCCCCCCATGCTTGCCCGCGTCACCCGCCTGTTTCCGCTCTGGGCCGTGCTCGTCTCGGTCGCCGCGTACTTCTCGCCGGCCTCGTTTTCCGGCGTCGCACCGCACGTCACCACGCTCCTCACGATCATCATGCTGGCGATGGGCGTCACGCTGTCGGCCGGCGATTTCCTGCGCGTGTTCACGCGCCCCGCGCCGGTGATCGCCGGCATCGTGCTGCACTACCTCGTGATGCCGCTCGCCGCATGGGTCATCGCGAAGGCGCTGCGCATGCCGCCCGACCTGACCGCCGGCATGGTGCTGGTCGGCAGCGTCGCGAGCGGCACCGCGTCGAACGTGATGATTTATCTCGCGCGCGGCGACGTCGCGTTGTCGGTGACGATCAGCGCGCTGTCGACGCTCGTCGGCGTATTCGCGACGCCGCTGCTCACGCGCCTTTACGTCGACGCGTCGATCTCTGTCGATGTGCACGGCATGCTGATGAGCATCCTGCAGATCGTCGCGCTGCCGATCGTCGTCGGTCTCGTCGTCAATCATCTGTTCGGCAAGCTGGTGCGCAAGATCGAACCGATCCTGCCGCTCGTGTCGATGGTCGCGATCGTCCTGATCATCGGCGCGGTGGTGGGCGGCACGCAGAAGAGCATCGCGTCGGTGGGCTTCCTCGTGATGATCGGCGTCGTGCTGCACAACGGTATCGGCCTGCTCGGCGGCTACTGGGGCGGCCGTCTGCTCGGTTTCGACGAAGCCGTCTGCCGTACGCTCGCGATCGAAGTCGGCATGCAGAACTCCGGCCTCGCCGCGACGCTCGGCAAGCTCTACTTCACGCCGATCGCCGCGCTGCCGGGCGCGCTGTTCTCGGTCTGGCACAACCTGTCGGGCTCGCTGCTCGCGGGCGTGTGGGCGGGCCGACCGGCGAAAGGCTCGACCCATCCCGAGGGCGAGCGCGCGCTGCACGCCGAGCGCGTCTGATACGGCGTTCGCGCGCCGTGGTTCGTAGCAGGTGATGGATCACCGAACCGCGGTGCCCGCGCGACCAACGCGCGGCACTCCGCTGCGTTTGCCGACGTACGCGGAACCCGCGCCCCAATTCCCTTAGAATGGTTTTCTCGACAGCGTGCACAGGCCTGCGCTGTCGCCACGCGAAAAGCTTGCAAAACAAGGGGAAAACAGCGTGCAGGGCCAATTCGAACAACATAGGCGGGCCGCGCGCCGCCGCTCGATAGTCAGCACAACGAGGCAACTCTTCCTGCTCTGCTGCGCGGCGGCATTTTTGACCGCCTGCGCGACGAAGCCGCCCGCCACCGCGTTCGACCGCCAGGTCACGCACGCGCTGCCGGCCACCGCCGACACGCCGCTGCGCGAAGCGCTCGCGCCGCTCGAGGCGAAGCATCCGGAGCAGTCGGGTTTCCGCGTGCTGGCGAACGGCACCGACGCGCTGCAAATGCGCATCGCGCTCGCGCGCGCGGCGACCAAAACCCTCGACATGCAGTACTACATTGCCAACGAGGACACCACCGGCAAGCTGCTGCTCGGCGCCGCGTTATATGCGGCCGATCACGGCGTGCGGGTGCGCATGCTGGTCGACGATCTGAACTTCAAGGACATCGACAGCATCATGGCGGGCCTGGATACGCACCAGAACATCGAGATCCGCGTGTTCAACCCGTTCGGCAGCGCGCAGGAAGGCTTGTTCGAGCGCACCGCGAACGTGTTCACGCAGATCGGCCACTTCACGCGCCGCATGCACAACAAGGCGATGATCGCGGACAACCAGCTCGCGATCGTCGGCGGGCGCAATCTGGGCGACGAGTACTTCAGCGCGAGCGAAACGCTGCAGTTCCGCGATCTCGACGTGCTCGCGGCGGGCCCGATCGTCGCCGACGTCTCCGCGAGTTTCGACGACTACTGGAACAGCGACCTCGCCTATCCGCTGCGCGCGCTGAACAAGCAGAAGTTCGATCAGAACGAACTCGACCAGACGCGCGACGACCTGCGCCATCACTGGCGCACCAACGCCGATCCGTACAACGCGAAACCGCTGAACGCGACGCCGCTCGCCGCGCAGATCACGAGCGAGCAGCTCGGCCTCACGTGGGCGCGCGCGGAATTCAGGGTGGACCTGCCGGAGAAGATCGAGCATCCGTCGCCAGACTACGTGAGCCCGCCGCTCGCGCGGCTGCGCGAACTGATGCGCGACGCGCAGCACGACTTCCTGATCGTGTCGCCCTACTTCGTGCCGCATGCCTCTGGCGTGCAGGCGGCCAGCGAGCTCACGCATCGCGGCATCCGTATCGCGGTGCTGACCAACTCGCTCGCGGCCACCGACGCAGTCGCCGTGCAGGCCGGCTACAGTCCGTTTCGCGTGCCGCTGCTCAAGGCTGGCGTCGAGCTGTACGAATTCAGGCCGCGCCAGGAAACGCCGAACGTGTGGCTGGTCGGCTCCCGTTCGCGCGCGAGCCTGCATGCGAAGACCTACGTGATCGACCACCAGATACTTGTGATCGGCTCGATGAACCTCGATCCGCGCTCGGCCAATCTGAACACCGAGCTGCTGCTCGTGATCCACAGCCCCGAACTCGCGAATCAGGTCGCGAAGATCTTCGAGCGTGCAACGCAGCCGGACCAGAGCTACCGCGTGACGCTCGCCGACTCTGCCCAGCTCGCCTATCTGCGCTCGATCGGCGCGCCGCTGTCGCCGCTCGTCTGGACCGACGTCGAGAACGGCGAGACACGCACCTACATTTTCGATCCGCAGGCCGGTTTTTACCGGAATGCGCTAACCGGTCTATTCTCCTTATTGCCTGTCAACTCGGAACTTTGAGAAGCGGAGTCAACCATGACTGAAGACGTACGGATGGAGCGCGACACCTTCGGCGAAATCGCGGTGCCGAACGCTCGCCTGTGGGGCGCGCAGACGCAGCGCTCGCTGCAGAACTTCAAGATCTCGACGGAAAAGCAGTCGCCCGAACTGATCACCGCGCTCGCGGTGATCAAGCGCGCGGCCGCCGAGGTCAACCTCGGCCTCGGGGTGCTCGACGAGCAGAAGGCCCGCGCGATCATGCAGGCGGCCGACGAGATCATCGACGGCAAGCATCCGGGTGAATTTCCGCTCGCGGTCTGGCAGACCGGCTCGGGCACGCAGACCAACATGAACCTGAACGAGGTGATCGCGAACCGCGCGAGCGAGCTGCTCGGCGGCGAGCGCGGCGAAGCGCGCAAGGTGCATCCGAACGATGACGTGAATCGCGGACAGTCGTCGAACGACGTATTTCCGACCGCGATGCACGTGGCCGCCGCGGACGCGATCGTCAAGCATCTGCTGCCCGCGCTGAAAACGTTGCGCGATACGCTCGACGCCAAGGCGAAAGCATTCACCGATATCGTCAAGATCGGCCGCACGCACCTGCAGGACGCGACGCCGCTCACGCTCGGCCAGGAATTCTCCGGCTATGTCGCGCAGCTCGAGCACGGCATCCGGCACGTCGAGTCGGCGCTGCCGCATCTGTACGAACTCGCGCAGGGCGGCACCGCGGTCGGCACGGGACTGAACGCGCATCCGAAGTTCGCCGACAGCGTCGCCGCCGCGATCGGCAAGCTGACCGGTTTGCCGTTCGTGTCGGCGCCGAACAAGTTCGAGGTGATGGCGGCCGCCGATGCGCTGGTATTCGCGCACGGCGCGCTCAAAACGGTGGCGGCGAGCCTGAACAAGATCGCCAACGACATCCGCTGGCTCGCGAGCGGCCCGCGCTGCGGTCTCGGCGAGCTGTCGATCCCCGAAAACGAGCCGGGCAGCTCGATCATGCCGGGCAAGGTCAATCCGACCCAGTCCGAAGCGCTGACGATGCTGTGCGCACAGGTGTTCGGCAATGACGTCGCGGTGAACATCGGCGGCGCGAGCGGCAACTTCGAGCTGAACGTGTTCCGTCCGATGATCGCGCACAACGTGCTGCAGTCGGTGCGGCTGCTCGCCGACGGTGCGCAGAGCTTCAACGACAACTGCGCGGTCGGCATCGAGCCGAATCACGAGCGCATCGATACCTTGCTGAACGAATCGCTGATGCTGGTGACGGCGCTCAATCCGCACATCGGCTACGACAAGGCCGCGCAGATCGCGAAAAAGGCGCACAAGGAAGGCACGACGCTGAAGGCGTCCGCACTGGCGCTCGGCTATGTCACCGAGCAGCAGTTCGACGAGTGGGTGCGACCGAAGGATATGGTCGGACGCACGGCATGATGATGCGCGAGGCGGCGTGACAGAAGGCGCGAGAAACGGGCGCAGCGCCCGCCGCCCTGCCGCCCCACCGCGCTCAGATCTTTCCCTGCGCGACTTCTTCCGGCTTGAGCTCGACGATCGCGTCGAGCGCTTCCTTCACGTCCATCGCGTACTTGGCGAGGCGCTTCTGCTCCTCGGTCTCGGGCAAGAAAGCGGGTACCGGCACCGGATGGCCGTTCTCGTTGACGGCGACCATCACGACCAGACAGTCGGTGGTTTGCCGCAGTTCGCCGCCCTTCGGGTCGCCCGCATGCACCGACACGTGGATGTGCATGCTGGTGCGGCCCGTCGCGACGACGCGCGCGCAGCTCTACCAGATTGCCGACGAGAATCGGCCGACGAAAACGGATATTGCCGACGCTGACCGTCACGCAATAGCGCCCCGACCATACCGCCGCGCATGCGTAGGCGGTTTCGTCGATCCACTTCATCAGCGCGCCGCCGTGCACCTTGCCGCCGAAGTTGACCGAGGTCGGCTCGGCGAGAAAGCGGAAGGTGGTTTCCGAACGGTCCAGCGGTGCGGTGGGAACAGTGCTCATCTTGACTCCGGTCAATCGGATGCATTGAAAGGAGGCGATTATACGAGCGCAATATTGCGCGCGGCGCGGCGTCGCATGGAACACGCCGCGCGCGGCACGCCGAGGGGCCGGTGGTCGGCCTAATTGTGGATGGTGATCCCTTGGTCGATGGTGCCGTACATGCTGATGCTGCCGCTGCCGGCCGAGCCCGAGCCGGCTCCGCCCCCTGCGCAGGCGGTGAACAGCAGAACCGTCGCGGCGACGGCCAGAAGCGTTTTCATCACATCGTATTCCTGCAAGAACAGGCTTCGATTCTAGCCTGGCGGCACGAGACGGCGCGGGAACGCGGGCGAGCGTGACACCTCCGTCACATTGATTGTTCACGCAAAGCTGAAACATCGAATACCGGATGCGCGTAGAGTGGAAATCGTGGCGGCGCCCTTTGCCGCCCCTTCAGGAGACGCGCCATGACCGCCCCCCTCTTAGACGACCAGAACCACTTCCCCGGCCTGAGCCGCATCGGCGCGCTACTCGCCGATCCCGGCCGCGCCGCGATGCTGTGGGCGCTGATGGACGGCAGCGCGCGCCCCGCGGGCGAACTGACGATGATCGCGGGGCTGTCGCCATCGGCGGCGAGCGCCCATCTCGGACGGCTTACCGACGGCGGGCTGCTCGCGCTCGAAGTGCGCGGCCGGCATCGCTATTTCCGGATCGCGTCGGCGGATATCGCCGCCTCGATCGAAGCACTCGCGAACGTCGCGCAAGTCAGCGCGCCGCAGCGCTCCGTGCCGCGTCCGGCACGCACCGTGCCGGTGGAAATGCGCTTTGCGCGCACCTGCTACGACCACATGGCGGGCGAGCTGTCGGTGCGGATGTTCGAGCGCATGCTCGAGCGCGGGCTGCTGACGCAAAACGGCGAATCGCTCGAAGCGACCGCTCAGGGCGCCGCCCGCTTCGCCGACTGGGGCATCGACCTCGCCGCGCAGAAGACCCGGCGGCGGCGCTTCGCGTGCACCTGCCTCGATTGGAGCATGCGCCGGCCGCATCTGGGCGGCGCGCTCGGCGCGGCGTTGCTCGACGCGTGGTCGGCGCATGGCTGGGTCGAGCGGACCGAGCGGCCTCGCGTTCTGCGCGTCACGCCAGCCGGTCATCAGCAATTCGATGCGTTTTTGACCCGATAGGCCGCTGAACTGACGGTGCCGGCGGAGCCGCGAGACCCGCGCGAGACCCGCGCGAGACCTTTTGTTACAGGCGAGCGAATCCACCTTACAAAGGTGCGGGCCTTGAAACATAGGCGGCAGGTACAGTGACTGAACGGACTCGGCCGATTGCCGCGTCCGTCGGAGATCAGTCATGACACACGCCAAGCAACCCATACGGCAAGCCGGGATTCATCGCCGGATCAGCGGCTATACGCTGATCGCGTCCGCTGTCGTCGCGCTCGCTGCGCAAACCGCTCTCGCACAGGAAGCGCCACCTGCGCCACCCGCCGCGGTAGCCGTCGGGTCGGGCGGCGAACCGTCGGGGGGCGATCCTCCTGGGCGCATCGCGCGTCTGAACTACACTGCCGGCGCAGTGACCACCGAGCCAGCCGGCGCAACCGACTGGTCGTATGCGCAGATCAACCGGCCGCTGACGACCGGCGACCAGCTGTGGAACGACCAGAATGCACGTTCCGAACTGCACATTGGCTCGACCGCGGTGCGCCTCGGCCAGAACACGAGCCTCGACGTGCTCAATCTCGACGATACGACCGCGCAACTGAAAGTCGCGCAAGGCACGCTGTCGACCCGCGTGCGCGAACTCGCGCCGGGGTCGTCGTATGAAATCGACACGCCGAACCTTGCGCTCGGCGTGAACGGTCCCGGCGACTACCGCGTCGACGTCGCGCCCGACGGCAGCAGCACGACCGTCACCGTGCGCAGCGGCAGCGCGATTGCGTACGGCGACGGCGGCCAGGTGCCGGTCGCGGCGGGCCAGCAGATCCGCTTTGCCGGCACCGACCTGCAGCAGCTCGCCGACAGCCGCGCGCCCGCTGCCGACGAACTCGACCAGTGGGCCGCCAGTCGCGACGCCACCGAAGACCGCTCGCTGTCGGCGCGCTACGTGTCGCGCGACATCCCCGGCTACGAGGATCTCGATGCCAACGGCACATGGCGCGAGACGCCGCAGTACGGCGCAGTGTGGGTGCCGAACGCGACGCCGGCCGGCTGGGCGCCGTATCACGACGGCCGCTGGGTCTGGCAGGCGCCTTGGGGTTGGACCTGGGTCGACGACCAGCCTTGGGGATTCGCGCCGTACCACTACGGCCGCTGGGCTGACATCGACGGCACGTGGGCCTGGGTGCCCGGTCCGCTCGAAGCGGACGTGGCGCCGGCCTATGCGCCGGCGCTGGTCGCGTTCGTCGGTGATGACGGCGGCGGCGCCGACTGGGGTGTCAACCTGGCGGTCGGCGGCGTCATCGCGGCGGGGGTCGCGTGGTTTCCGCTCGGGCCGGGCGAGCCGTGGCATCCACATTGGCGCGGTCACGATCGCTGGAGCGCCGGGTATTACAACCGCGTGAACCGCACGTCGATCTTCAACGACTACCACCGCAACGTGAACACGTACGTGAACTATCGCGTGCCGGGCTGTGTGACGGCCGTGCCGGCGACCGCGTTCGTGCACGGTCAGCCGGTCCGACGCTTCTCGCAGAAAGTCGACCCGGCGCAGTGGCGCAACGCGCGGATCAATCCGGGTGCACCGGGGATCGCGCCGGTGCGCGAAAGCTTCGGGTCGGATCTGCGGCGCGCGAACTATCGGCCACCGGCGAGCGTCGTCGGCCGGCCCGTAGTCGCGACCCGCAATCCCGTCATGCCCGCTGCTTATCACGACGAACTCGCGCAACGCTTCGCGCAAAGCGGCGGTCGAGTGCCCGGCGGCGGCCAGCCGGTCGTGCGCACCTCGGTGCCCGCGCATATGACCGGCGCTCCGGGCGCGCTGCCGATGGCGAATGTGCGGGTCGTGCAATCGCACGTGCCGGGACGTCCGCCGGGGATGGCGGCGGGTGCGCCTGGTACGCCAGGCGCAATCGGCGGCAACGCGCCGCATGGCGTCGAGCAGGCCGGTCAGCGGCCCGGTGAAGCTGGCGCCGTGAGGCCGCGTGGCGAAGCGCCTCCGCAAGCGCGCGCGGGCATGCCGCCGCAGATGATCGGCAACGCGCGTCCGCCGCAGCCTGGAGAGAGCGGGTTCGCGGGCAATCTGGGCCATCCGTCGAACGGAGTGCCGCGGCCGCCGCAAGCAGGCGGCGGTAATCCGGCCGACGCGGCGGCGCACGCACGGCAGCATGGCGCGCCGCAGGAATGGGGTGCGGTCGGTCGGTCTCAGCCCGCATGGACGCAGCCGCATACGCCGACGGCGCAGCAGGCGCCGCGCATCGAACAGTCCGGCCGTCCGCAGCAGCCGAGCGTCGCGCCGCAGTCCGGTGTGCCGCATCCACCGGAAAACCCGTCCGCGCAGCAACAGGCGCGTGGGTCGAACTGGCATCCGCCTGCGATGCAACAGGTGCCGCGCGCCGTCGCGCCGCAGCAACCGCGTGCCGAACCACAAATGCAGCAGGCGCAACAGCCGCATTTCGAACCGCGTCCGCAGCCGATGCCGCAAGCCCCTCGGCCCGAGCCGCAGTTGCAGCAGGCGCAGCAGCCGCATTTCGAGCCGCGTCCGCAGCCGATGCCGCAAGTTCCTCGGCCCCAGCCGCAATTCCAGCAGGCCCAGCAGCCACATTTCGAGCCGCGTCCACAGCCAATGCCGATGCCGCAAGCCCGGCCAGAGCCGCGTCCGCAGATGCAGATGCAGCAGCCGCGCCCCGAACCGCGGCCCCAGCCAGTGCAACAGCCCCGTGCGCAACCCCAGCCGCAACCGCAACACGTCGAGCAGCACCAGGGCGGCGGCAATCGCGACGACCATCACAGGAGCTGAGCAGGACACCTGCCGTTGCGACAAAAAAGCCCCGCGATGCAAACCATCGCGGGGCTTTTCTACATTCGACGGGGGCGAACGCTAGCGCCCCGCTTCCACCGGCATCAGATCGCCATTGGCGCTGTCAGCGGCTCGTGATGCTGATAGCCGATCAGCGAGAAATCCGCCGGCTCGATCTTCTCGAGCCATTCCGGCTCGTACACGCCGGTCTTCGCGTAGTCGGGCACGCGATCGGAAATCGCGAGCCGCGGCCTCTCGTACGGCTCGCGCTTGAGCTGCTGGTGCAGCATATCGAGCTGATTCTCGTAGATGTGCGCATCGCCGATGAAATAGCTGAACCAGCGCGGCGTATAGCCCGTCAAGCGTCCGACCAGATGCAGCAGCGCCGCGCCCTCCGTCAGATTGAACGGCGTGCCGAGCCCGACGTCGTTGCTGCGGATATACAGGCACAGCGAAATTTCGCGGCGCGTAACGTTCGGTAGAAACTGGTACAGCAGATGGCAAGCCGGCAGCGCGATCTGATCGAGCACGGCCGGATTCCAGGCATGGAACAGAATCCGTCGATCGGCGGGGTTCTGCATGATGGTGTCGAGACACTGGCGCAGTTGATCGATCGCCTTGTAAAGCAGCACCTTCGAACGGCCATCTTCGTCGAACTGCGTGATCACGCGAAAACCGCGCGCTTGCGCGTCGGCCAGCTGCGCGCTCGCGCTGGCGTCGAGCACCTTGTAGGCGGGCCACTTGCGCCATTGCACGCCGTACACGTCACCGAGATCATCCGGGCCCTCGCGATACGGATTGGCGAGCCACTGCGCGTTCTGATTCGCGTTGCCGTCCCACACCTTGCAGCCGAGCTCGCGGAAGTCCGCGGCGCTGCGCGAAGCGCGCAGAAACCCGACCAGCTCGCCGATCGCCGACTTGAACGCGAGCTTCTTCGTCGTGACCGCGGGAAAGCCTTGCTGCAGATCGAAGCGCAGCATCGCGCCGGGCATGCTGATGGTGCGGATGCCGGTGCGGTTTTCCTGCCACGTGCCGGTGTCGAGAATCGTGCGGACGAGGTCCAGGTATTGTTTCATGCGGTTTCCTTCGACGCGGCGCGAACCCGATCAGGCGCGCTCACGGAATTGAGCAAAGCCCGATTCTAACAAGCGCGACCGGACGACGCCGGGGCATGGCGCGCCGCCTGGGAAATATCGAGGGGGAATATCAGACGGAAAGGAAAACCACGCGGTACACGATAGATGCGAGCGGCAAACGTGCACGCAAAAGTGCTTCGAGGCGACGCGCCAGACCTTCACATGCCGCGTCGCCAGCCTCGCCGCCTACAGATGCTGCACCGACGCCGGCAAATCGCCGTGCGGCGCCGACATCGGCTCGCCTTCCATATGACGCATGCCGTGCGAGCACAGCAGCCGGTACAGCGTCACCCGGGAGATGCCGAGTTCCTGCGCCGCATCCCCGAGCCGCCCGCGATGCCGCAGCAACGCGAGTTCGATAGCCTGACGTTCGGCCGCTTCGCGCGCCTGCGCGAGCGACACCGGCACGATCTCGACGTATTCGGCGAGTTCGAGGTCGCGCGCGGTGATCGCACGTCCCTCCGACATCACGATCGCGCGCCGCACCCGGTTGATCAGCTCGCGCACGTTGCCGGGCCAGCCGTAGTTATGAAGTGCGGCGATTGCGTCGGGCGCGAAGCCACGCAGACGGCGGCTCGCATCCTTCTTGAAACGTTCGAGCATGTGCCGGGCGAGCAGTTCGATGTCCTTGCCGCGCGCGCGCAGCGGCGGCTCGTCGATCTGCAGCACGCAGAGGCGGTGATACAGGTCGGAACGGAAGCGCCCTTCGATCATCGCCGCGGTCATATCCACGTGCGTAGCCGAAATGATGCGCACGTCGACATCGATCGCGGTATGTCCGCCGAGCCGCTCGACCTTGCGCTCCTGCAGGAAGCGCAACAGGCTCGCCTGGCTTTCGAGCGGCAGATCGCCGATTTCGTCGAGAAACAGCGTGCCGCCGTTGGCCGCTTCGACGCGGCCGATCTTGCGCTGGTTCGCGCCGGTGAACGCACCGCGCTCGTAGCCGAACAGTTCCGATTGCAGAAGATGCGGCGGAATCGCGCCGCAATTGATTGGCACGAACGGCGCGTTGCGCCGCGCCGAGCGTTCATGAATCGCGACCGCCGTCAGCTCCTTGCCGGTGCCCGATTCGCCGGAGATGAACACCGGCGCGTCGGTCATCGCGACTTTGCGGATCGAGCGGAACAGCGCGAGCATCGCGTCGCACGAGCCGACCATCTCGCCCTCGGCGCCTTGCAAGCCGTCGTGCGAGGTCGTGTCGCTCAGCGAAATCATGCCGTATGCATGACCGACCGAGTCGACGATACGGTCGCCAGAAGACGGCACCGTCACGTAATCAAAGCAGTAGTCGCGCACGAGCCGGCGCAACGCGGCGTCTTTCAGTTGGCCAGGCGTGGTCGCAGCAACCCAGCCGACGTTCGGCATGGTCAAACAGGATTCAAAAGCGGCGATTTCGTGCGGCTGGAAATCACTGGACAAATCGAGCAGGCCGCCAGCTGCCGAGCCGGTGCGCACTGCCCGGCGCGCATCGCGCGCGGATCCCACGACTTCCACATGCCAGCCACGCTGCATAAAACGCGTATTCAGTTCCGCGCTCGGGTCACGCGAAACGTAAATCAGTTGCCGCGTTGCGGGTTCCATTATTCAGATCCTCTCGTCAACGAACGTTAAGGACGACGCATGCACCTGAAACTGCGGTTCAGACACGCTGACTCGTCCGGGATTCGCGAATCGCAAAACCCGAACGGCCATTCCATTCCGTGCGGACAGCTGATCCCCAAGAAAGCGGCGTGTGTGTTTGAGACGGCCTGATATGGGCCTTTTTTTAAATCTGAAGCTGTTTTCGAGAGCTTACTATACGTGCGCCGCTTCGAAAACAATTATGCGAATTTAATCGATGGACCCCTTGCCCATCATGGTTTAGCGGCCGATCTCCATTTATTCAGCCGACAAATAAAACATTAGTGGAAGCGCTTTTCGTGGCGTTCTCGCGACGGTAGTTCGTACCTTGCGGATTATCGAATTATAGGTATTTTCTGCTGACCCGTTTCAGTGCTGCAACGTTTTTTCCCGATTTCGAACGCATTAGTTGTCATTCCGCTGGTGGCGGCCAGACGCATCAATGGATTGCGAGCGATGGCACATGTTTCGCTAAATGGCGAACACCAGGGAGACACATCATGCGACTCGCGTTCCGCATCGATCTGATAAGCTGCCGCGCGCCATTTTTCGCAATTTGCGCAGCCCTCGCGCTCAGCGCTCTGCCGGCGGGTGCCGGCACCCCGACAGCGCCAACCGCTCCGACGCGATCCGTCACGCTGGCGAATTTCAACGATGCCACCGAGCCCGCCTCCCCCAGCCTGCAAACCGCTTCGCCGGTTGCCGCGGAAGACGACAGCCAGCTTGCCGCCAACGCGTCGAACCCGGCTGCCGATGCTGCATCGATGAACGATATTTCGCTCGACGACCAGATCCTGTCGCGGCAACGCGGCGGCGCAGTCGGCATGTTGATGGTCGCCGCGCCGCCGCGGCTGATGCAAAGCGGCGGTAACCAGGTGACGTTGTGGGACGAGATCGCCCCGCCCTCGCCGCTGCCCGTGCCCGTCGATGCAGCACGCGCCGCCCAGGGCAACGTCGCGGCATACCAGCGCAGGTAAGCAGGACGAAGCAACGAACCGATAGCAAATAACCAGGGAATGCGGGACCGGTGGCCGCGCCAAAATTGACGCGCCCCACGACGGCGGGACACAAGCAACAACAGAGAAGGGACCGGGACATGAGCACGAACCACCAGAAGCCGCACGCCCTCGGGCTGCCGGCGGCTTCGTTCAGCATCGCTCCGGTCTTGCCGCGCGCCGCGTTGGCCGGCACCGCCCTCCTCGCCAGCGTCCTCGTCAGCGCCTGCTTCGCGAGCCAGGCGCATGCCGAGCAGGTCGCCAATCCCGGCGACATCATCGTCGAGCGCAGCGTCACGCCGCGCGACGCGTTCGTCCCGGTGCCGCGCGACCAGGACCCGGTCGCGGTGCGCGCCACCACGTTCCCGGCCAATTCGTTCGACCCGACGATCGCGACGCTCGTCGGCGACACCGATCTGACCAACGCACACGGCTCGAACGGCGTCGTCGCGGGTGGCGTGCTCGGCGGCACCGGCATGCAGGCCGTCACGCAGATCCTCTCCGGCAAGGCGACCGGCAACACGATCCCGCTGAACGCGGGCGGTATCGGCGGACCGGCGACGGGCGTCGGCGGCACGATCAGCTCGTCGGTGACGGGTGCGCTCGCGCCGCTGTCGAACGTGCTCGGCGGCGCGCTCGGAGGTCTGAAATGAGCACGCGCCTGCGCCCCTCGCTGCAATCGCTGCAATCGCTGCAATTCACTTCGGCGCGCACTGCCCTGCGCGTCTGCGCGTGCCTGTGCATGGGCGTCGCTGCGCTCGTCGCCGGCGAGTCCCGCGCGCAGTCGCCGGCGGTGCCGGTCGTCGGCGCCACCGCGACGATCGGCAGCGGCGCGGGCATGGGCGCGACGGGCGCGCTCTCGGTCAACGAAACCGCAGGCCTCGACAACGCGCAGATCAACCAGATCACGGTGACGAAAGGCGCCGCCGTCGGCAACGCGAACGCGAGCCTGCAAAGCGCGTCGGTGGTCGCGAACGTGCCGCGCGCACAAGCGTCGATCGAGGCCCATGCGTTTTCGAACACCTCCGGCGCGGTGCTGGTGAACCAGTCGGCCGGAGCAGGGAATCTGCAGCGCAACAGCACCCAGATCGGGACTGCGGCGCTCGGAGTCGAGACTGTCTCGGATGGGGAGCTATCCGCGACGGCCCCGAAAAACGGCAGTCCGGGGCAGTCGAACACGATTCACGGCGTGCGCGAGGCAAGCATTTCCAGCGATGCCTTCCGTAACGCGAGCGGAATCGTGCAGATCAACCAGGCAGCCGGCGCCGGTAATGCCACGGCAAACAGTTTTGTGCTCCGTCCCCCGGCGGGCACTTTTTTTAACTGACCACACTTAAGTATCGGAGCGAATCATGAAGCGCACTCTTATTGCCACGGCCGTTCTCGTTGCCGCGTCCGGCAGCGTGCTTGCCGCGCCGCAGAAGGCCTACCTGTTCAATACGACGGTCGTCGGCGAGATGGTCGGCGTCGAGGGTATGGTCGGACTGTTTGGCTGCGTGTATGTCTCCAGCACGGCTAACGCGGTGATCAACAACAACCAGATGGTCAACGTGAACGCGACGCTCGATCCGCAGGCGCAGACCTACACCACCGGCACCGTGACCACGACCATCAACAACAACAGGAGCTCGCTCAGAGGCGGTGGCGCGGCATTCGCGTTCACGACGCAAAGCCATACCTCGTCGAGTTCGAACGCGCAGGGCTTCGAAGCTTCGGGCAGCTATGCGTACGGCAGCCAGAGCGCGAGCGTGACGAAGAGCGGCTATGAAACCAGCCAGCAGGCAGCCGGCATCGCGGGCAGCTTCTCGCACACGAGTCAGAACTCGGGCGGCCATCTCTCGGCGGGCGGCTCGATCGGCGGCAGCTACAGCTATCAGGACCACAACACGCCCTCGCACGGCAGCGGCTCGTTCAGCGCCCACGGCGGCCTGCACGCCGGTTATCGCGAATCGAGCTACTCGAACTCGTCGGGCGTCGCCGGCGCCTTCGAAGCGAGCGAAGCGTCCGGACAAAGCCGTTCGTGGGGCTTCAAGGCGAGCGAAGGCTCCGGCTTTGCGAGGATCGGCGAGCAATCGTCGAGCTACTCGCGCAGCAGCTCTTCGTCGACCAACGCGTACGGCGCCTTGTGGGGCATCGACGAAGGCATGACGACGACCGATGTGACGACGCGCGGCTCGATCACGCAGCACATCAACAACGAAGCGGCCGCCACGCTGAACGCGACCACCGGCACCAACGCGGCCAGCAACGTGTCGGGCAACCTCGGCATCAACATCGCGGAAGGCATCGACAACGCGCAGAGCAACGACGTGTCGCTCGCGTCGGTCGACGTCGGCAACGTGTTCGGCAACGCGCAGGACTTCAACGTGCAGTCCTCGAGCGGCAGCGCGGCGATCCATAACTTCAATCTGAACGCGTCGGTCGGCAACGGGTCGCTGTCGGGTGTGACAGGCAACGTCGGCGTGAACATCGCTTCCGGCATCGGCAACGCGCAGGACAACGCGCTCGCCGGCGCGGTGACGACGACCTCGCCGGGCAAGGCGCTGACCACCGCGATGGACGCAACGGATGACAACTCGCAATCCGCCACGATGGTCGTTCACGGGCAGTTCCAGGGCACCGCGAGTCTCGGGGCCGATACGTTGAAAGGCGCCTCCGGCAACATCGGCGTGAACATCGCCGGCGGCGCGGGCAATCTGCAGCACAACGGACTTGCCATCGCGGCGCTGAACAGCGGCAAGTAAGCCGACGACGCGACGACCGCGGGCCAGCAGAAGAAGCACAAAGCAGTCGGAAGGGCGCGCCGGCAGCCATAGAAGCTGCCGGCGCGGATCGGGCAGGAGACCAGCATGACCGGGTTTAAGGGGTTCCCGGCGCTACCGCTCGCCGTAGCGCTGGCAGGCTATGTGCTGTGCGCGGATCACGCCGCCGCACAGTCGAGCATCGACACGTCCACGTTCGTCGGCGTGCCATTGACGAAAACGGTCCGTTCGATGAAGGACCTGCGCTACAACCACATCGTCAATCAACAGTTCGACTACAGCTGCGGCGCGGCGGCGCTCGCCACCCTCCTCAAGTACGGCTACGGCATCGATATTCCGGAAACCGAACTGATCCGCCGGATGATGGTTTTTTCTACGCCCGAAGTCGTCGTCAAGAACGGCTTCTCGATGCTCGACATGAAGCATTTCGTCGAGACCATCGGACTGCGCGGCCGCGGCTTTCGCGTCAACGTCGACGCGCTCCACCATCTTCAGATCCCCGTGATGGTCCTGATGAACATCGACGGCTACGAGCATTTCGTGATCGTCAAGCATGCGCAGGACGGCCGCGTGTTCATCGCGGACCCGGCGCTCGGCAATCGCATCGTGCTCGAAGACGACTTCGCGAAGACCTGGAACGGCCTCGTGTTCGCGGTCCTCGGCAAACCCTTCAGGGAGGATTCACCGCTGTTGCAGGACAACGAGTCGCTCGCGCTGAAGCTGCGCGCCGCCGCGCTGGCGGCCGGCAGCGCGGCGACGCCCTTTTTCGAGTACGGCTTGAACAAGGCAGACATGTTCTGATCCCGCCATGAAGTCACACCTCACACCGCTTGGGTTAGTGCTCTGTGCCGTCGCCTATGGCGCAAGCAGCGTTGCCCATGCTTCGGAGGGCGCCGCCTCGCCACCGGCTCCCGAACTTTCGATACGGTCCGAGCCAGGCGCCGAGCCGCTGCGAGTGCAACTGGTCGGCGACGATGTGCTCGCGACCCAGACCGGCAAATACGCCGGCGCGACGATGATCTCCGGCTTCGTGCTGAACGTCATTTCGCAATGGCGCTTGCCCAACGGCGCGAGCGCGCTCGCTCAAGGCTCGCTGAGCGCGGTACAGAACGGTGGCGGCCAACTCACGAGTTCCGTCAGCACGTTCGCGAGCGTGAGCGGCGGCACGCACGGCCATGCAGGTGATTCGGGCGCCAACCCGAATGCGCAGGCGCGCGGCGGCCAGAGCATCGGCGTCAACGGCGTGTCGCAGGTTACCCAGGTCGCGGGCGATCGCAACAGCGGCACCAACTCCGCGCTGATCGACTTCAATAACAGCGCCGCGACGCTGACGGGCTCCGCCAACGCGCCGTCGGCGACGGCCAGCAATTCGACCGGCTCCGTGAAAGCCGGCATTTCGTTCGGCAGCAACGGCGTGAACGTCGCGCTGCAGACACCCGCTGGGCTCGCCACCCAGACCATCGCGCCGAGCAACGGGCAGATCGCCCAGTTGCTGCAGATCGCAGGCAATAACCAGCAAGTCGCCAACGCCCTGCAACTGCATCTGCAAACCCAGCAGATGTCGGCTTCGATGCTTCGTCAGTTGGGCGTACTGCAGGCACTGCAAAACAGGAGATAACGGCGCGGGCCGCCACCCGCCAGTTGGACCACAAGCAGTGAAGAGAAGGCCGCGCAGGCAGCACCGCGCGGCCGGACCACCGGGGGAGCAAAAAATGAAAAAAGTGTCATCGACCAGGGCGCCGCGCATGGCTCTCGCGGCCATTCCGGCCGCCGTCATGCTTTGGGCTCTTTCTCAGCCGGCGAGCGCGCAGGCGCTCGCCGGTCAATCCGTGGAGGACCGTCTGAATACGCTGATGCGCGTCGTCAACGAGCAGCAGCGGCAAATCCATTCGCTCGAACGCCAGGTCACCGAACTCGAGATGGCGCAACGCGGCCGCGGCGTGCCGGGCGCCGGCGCTCCGGCGGGCAGCGGCACGGTGGCCGAGCAGCCCGGCGCCGACCGCCTGCCGGTGCCGCTGCCGCCGCTCGCGCAGATCGCGCCTGGCGCGCCCGCGCCGGCGGGCACCACCGGCACCGCGACCGGCGTGCCGGTCAATCCGCCGACACCGGACGGCAGCAACGCGGGCAACGCCAGCGCCGGCGGCCTGCCCGCCGCCACCGACGGCAGCGGCGCGGTCGGCCAGACCCAGCGCGCGAACGAACCGGTGCGCACCCAGGCCGAGCAGGCGGTCGTGCAGCGCGAGCATGCGCCACTGTTCGACCACAAGCTGACGATGGACTTCGGCATCAGCGACACCTACTACGACCGTCGCCAGTTGCAGTTGTCGGGCTTCCTCGCGCTCGATGCGATCTTCCTCGGCAACATCAACCTCGGCCAGACCAAGTCGCATCAGGTGATGGCAGACCTCGACACGCGCTACGGCGTGTCCGACCGCATCAACGTCGACGTCGACGTGCCGTACGTGTACCGGCGCAGCACCTTCATCGTCGGCGGCGCGGGCGGCGCGGCGAGCACGCTGTCGGACGCGACGGTGTCGAGCCACGACATCGGCGACGTGAATTTCGGCATCTACTATCAGTTCGTCAGGGAAACCAACGCGCTGCCGGACGTGGTCGGCAGTCTGCGCGTGAAGGCGCCGACCGGCAGCTCGCCGTTCGGCGAAAAAGTCGTGCAGGTCGACGCGGACAACACCAACCTCGTCGCGCCGACCCGACTGCCGACCGGCACCGGTTTCTGGAACATCACCGCGGGTCTGTCGGTGCTGAAGACCTACGACCCGGTCGTGCTGTTCGGCAGCGTTTCCTACACCTACAACCTCGCGCGTTCGTTCGCGGACATTTCGTCGGTGCAGGGACAAACCGAACCGGCGACGGTCAAGCTCGGCGATATCGTCCAGTTCGGCGGCGGCGTCGCGCTCGCGTTCTCCGACAAGGATTCGGCCAGCGTGGCGTTCACGATGGCGCTCGAACCCGAGTCGCAGACCAAGGCGCCGGGCGGCAGCTACCAGAAGGTGCCGGGCAGCGAGACCACGGCCGCGGCGATGAATTTTGGCCTGAACCACGTCGTGAACAAGCACCTGACCATCAACGGCTCGGTATCGATCGGACTCACACCCGACGCGCCGAACTTCGTGGTCGGCGTGCGCTTTCCGTACACCTTCTGACGTGCCAACGATACGAGGTCGAACGTGCGTGAATCACCTCATCTGAGCAGTGTGACTTCCGTCGCGGCAGCGGGATCGCATCTGCCGCTCGCGGTGCCGGCAGCCGCTCCACCGGCGAGCAATGAAACCGGCGCCCAAGCGAGCGCCGCGATGCCAGGCGTCGCGCGACAGCTGCTATACGTCGCGCGCACTCCTGACGAAACTCTGATCGCACATCTGAAAGGCCGCGGCTGGCAGGTCGCGGCCGCGCGCTCGGCGCACGAACTCGGGCGGCTTTTAAAGCCGGACCTCGCGTGCGCGGGCATCGTCGATCTGGCGAGCTTCGCGCCGCGCGACATCGGCGGACTCGAGGCGAGCCTGCGTCAGCAGCAGATCGGCTGGATCGCGCTCGCGAGCAACGAGCGGCTCAACGATCCGCTGGTGCGACGCCTCGTGCGCCACTACTGCTTCGACTTCGTGAAGCTGCCGGTCGCGCACGCGACGATCGACTATCTGGCCGGCCACGCGTTCGGCATGGTCACGCTGTGCGACCCGGAATTCCCGCCGCCCGCCGGCGAAGCAGGCGACGAGGAAATGGTCGGCACCTGCGAGGCGATGCAGCAGCTCTTTCGCACAATCCGCAAGGTCGCGAACACCGACGCGAGCGTGTTCATCGCGGGCGAATCGGGCACCGGCAAGGAGCTGACCGCGCTGGCGATCCACGAGCGCTCGCCGCGCCGCAAGGCGCCGTTCATGCCGATCAACTGCGGCGCGATTCCGCATCACCTTCTTCAATCCGAACTGTTCGGCTACGAGCGCGGCGCCTTTACCGGCGCGAATCAGCGCAAGATCGGCCGAGTCGAAGCGGCCGACGGCGGCACGCTGTTTCTCGACGAGATCGGCGACCTGCCGCTCGAAAGCCAGGCCAGCCTGCTGCGCTTTCTGCAGGAAGGCAAGATCGAGCGGCTCGGCGGACGCGAATCGATTCCGGTCGACGTGCGCATCATCTCGGCGACCCACGTCGATCTCGACGGCGCGATGCGCGACGGCCAGTTCCGCGCGGACCTGTTTCATCGCCTGTGCGTGCTGCGCGTCGACGAGCCGCCGCTGCGCGCGCGTGCGCGGGACATCGAGATTCTCGCGTACCACATCCTGCACAAGTTCAAGACCGACAACGCGCGCAAGATTCGCGGCTTCACGCCGTCGGCGATCGAGGCGCTCTACAACTACAACTGGCCCGGCAACGTGCGCGAGCTGATCAACCGCGTGCGCCGCGCGATCGTGATGGCCGAGAACAAGCTGATCTCAGCCGACGATCTCGACCTCGCCGGTTTTACCGAACAGCAAAGCATGACGCTCACGCAGGCGCGCGAGGCCGCCGAGAAGCGCGCGATCGAGGCCGCGCTGCTGCGCCACCGGCACCGCTTGAACGAGGCGGCGGTGGA
The DNA here is from genome assembly GCF_050436725.1 of Paraburkholderia sp. JPY465. Taxonomy (NCBI): domain Bacteria; kingdom Pseudomonadati; phylum Pseudomonadota; class Betaproteobacteria; order Burkholderiales; family Burkholderiaceae; genus Paraburkholderia; species Paraburkholderia sp. JPY465. The sequence goes on along the minus strand of NZ_JBNDMT010000003.1, from coordinate 574,343 downwards.
TCTGAACATTTCGCGCGTGACGCTGTATCGGCTGATGGGCGTGCACGGTTTGCGCGAACCGGGCGGCGCCGATGACAAGGAAGGGCTCGCCACGGACGGGCCGGCGGGAGGGTGAGCGGCGGCTGAACGGCGGCTGAGCGGCGGGCGGGCATCGGTGCGCATCGGAGCGTCGGGTAGAATCGCCCGGTTACCCTCCTCTTTCCATTCGATGACGACGCTCACCCTGATCGTCGCTCGCGCCAGCAACGGCGTGATCGGCCGCGACAACCAGTTGCCCTGGCGACTGCCCGAAGACCTCAAGTTCTTCAAGCGCACGACGATGGGCGCGCCCATCATCATGGGCCGCAAGACGCATGAATCGATCGGCCGGCCGCTGCCCGGACGCCGCAACATCGTCGTCACACGCGATGGCTCGCGGCGTTTTCAGGGCTGCGACACCGCGACCAATCTCGACGAAGCGCTCGCGCTCGCCGCGCAGGACCAGGCGCCGCAGGCGTTTCTGATCGGCGGCGCGGAGTTGTACGACGAAGGGCTGCGCCACGCGGACAAGCTGATCGTCACCGAAATCGCCGCCGACTTCCCCGGCGATGCGACCTTCCCTGCGATCGACCCGCACGTGTGGGAAGAAATCGCGCGTGAAGCGCATCACTCGAATGCGCCGAACGACTTCGATTACGCGTTCGTCACCTATCAACGCAAGGACGTCTGACGGCACGCGCCACGGCATGCAATAAAAAAACGCCACGCAACGTTGAGCTGCGTGGCGTTTTCGTTTGATACGGGGCGGCGCCGAAACGCGCCGCCCGGCTTACTGCCCCGCGATCGTCATCCGTTCGATCAACACCGAGCCGGTCTGCTTGGTGCCGCGCGTGATCGTATCCGCGCCGATCGCGACGATATGGCGGAACATCTCCTGCAGCGTGCTCGCGACCGTGATCTCCTCGACCGGGTACTGGATCTTGCCGTTCTCGACCCAGAAGCCCGACGCGCCGCGCGAGTAGTCGCCCGTCACGTAGTTGACGCCCTGCCCCATCAGCTCGGTCAGCAAGAGACCGGTGCCGAGCTTCTTCAGCATCGCCTCGAAGTCGTCCTCGGGACGCGTGTTCGAGCTGAGCAGCGACAGGTTGTGCGAGCCGCCCGCGTTGCCGGTGGTCTTCATGCCGAGCTTGCGCGCCGAGTAGGTGGACAGGAAGTAACCCTCGACGACGCCGTCCTTCACGACCGATCGCTGGTGCGTGCGCACGCCTTCCTCGTCGAACGGCGCGCTGCCCATCGCGCGCGCGACGTGCGGATCTTCGACCACCTGCACGTGCGGCGCGAACACCGGCTTGCCGAGGCTGTCGACCAGAAATGAAGTCTTGCGATACAGCGCGCCGCCGCTCGTCGCCTGCACGAACGCGCCGAGCAGGCCCGCCGCGAGCGGCGCTTCGAACAGCACCGGCACCTTGCGCGTATCGAGGCCGCGCGCGCCGATGCGCGCGAGCGCACGCTGCGCCGCGTAACGGCCCACTGCCTCGGGATCGGCGAGTTCGCCGGCGCTGCGCGTCGACGTGTACCAGTCGTCGCGCTGCATGTTGCGGCCGCTGCCGGCGATCGGCGCGCACGCGATGTAGTGGCGCGAATACGGATAGCCGGCGAGGAAGCCGCGCGAGGTCGCCAGCACGAACTGCGAGTGCTGCGCCGACACGCTCGCGCCTTCGGAGTTCTTGATCTGCGGATCGGTCGCGAACGCGGCGTCTTCGGCGCGGCGCGCGATTTCGACGGCTTCGTCGGCCGACAGATTCCATGGGTGATACAGATCGAGGTCGCGCGGCGCGGTTTCGAGCAGTTCGGCTTCGGCGAGGCCCGCGCAATCGTCTTCGGCGGTGAAGCGCGCGATGTTGTACGCGGCCGCGACCGTGTCCTTCAACGCCTGCGGCGAGAAGTCCGAGGTGCTCGCGTTGCCGCGCTTGTTGCCGATGAACACCGTCACGCCGACCATCTTGTCGCGGTTGTGCTCGATCGTCTCGACTTCGCCGCGCCGCACGGAGACGGACAGGCCGTCGCCCTCGGAGATTTCGGTTGCGGCGTCGGTACCGCCGAGCGCCTTCGCGTGACGGAGGATGTCCGTGGCGATTTCCTTCAGCTCATCCTGGGTATGCGGAAAAAAGCGCTGCTTGACGTCCATGTCTGCTGCCATTGTGGTTGCCGTCCTGTTGGGGCCGCGCGGCCCAGGGTATGCGCACCGTGTTCGGCGCGAGGCGCGCGGGTGCGGGATAAATGCATCCCGCGATCATAGCAAGGTACGCGCCGCCGCGGGTCGGGCCGGCGCGGCAAGTTACAATACCGCCATGACACGCAAAACCCGCATTCAACCGATCGAATCCGTCGTCACGGAAGTCGACGAAAACGGCTACGATCGTCCGAGCAAGTCCCAGGTCAAACGCGAAATGCAGGCGTTGCAGGATCTGGGCGCGGCGCTCGTCGCGCTGCCGAAAGACGCGCTCAAGCGCATGCCGATGCCCGAAAAGCTCGACGAAGCCGTGCGCGAAGCGCGCCGCATCACCGATCATGAAGGCAAGCGCCGCCAGATCCAGTACGTCGGCCGCGTGATGCGCTCGCTGCTCGATACCGACACCGCCGCGCTGCGTACCGCGCTCGACACCTACAACGGCGTCAACAAGACGGAAACGGCGAAGCTCCACTGGATCGAACGCACCCGCGAAAAGCTGCTTGCCGACGACGCCGCACTGACCGAGTTCATCCGCCAGCACCCGGCCGCCGACCCGCAGCAGGGTCGCACGCTGATCCGCAACGCGCGCAAGGAAGCGCAGCAGAGCAAGCCGCCGCGCTATTTCCGCGAGCTGTTCCAGTGGATCAAGAACGCAGCCGGCGCCGGCGACGGAGCCGAAGACGCTGACCTCGCCCCGGAACACGACGATGACGACCGCGACGCCTGATCAACATAAGCAACGTAACCACCCCGACGAAATCGTGATCGGCCTCGTGTCGATCAGCGACCGCGCGTCGACGGGCGTGTACGAGGACAAGGGCATTCCGGCGCTGCAGGAATGGCTCGGCGCGGCCTTGAGCTCGCCGTGGCAAGTCGTCACGCGGCTGATCGCCGATGACGCGCCGACCATTTCGGCGACGCTGATCGAACTGGTCGACGAAGTGGGCTGCGATCTGGTGCTGACGACTGGCGGCACCGGCCCGTCGCTCCGCGACGTGACGCCCGAGGCGACGCTCGCGGTGGCGACGAAGGAGATGCCCGGCTTCGGCGAGCAGATGCGGCAGATCAGCCTGAATTTCGTGCCGACCGCGATCCTGTCACGCCAGGTCGCGGTGATCCGCGAAACGGCGCAGCACGCCGCGCTGATCATCAACCTGCCCGGCCAGCCGAAATCGATCCGGGAAACGCTGGAAGGCCTGCGCGATGACGGCGTGGTCAAGGTGCCGGGGATTTTCGCGGCGGTGCCCTACTGTATCGACCTGATCGGCGGGCCTTACGTGGAAACCAACGCCGACGTCGTGAAGGCGTTCCGGCCGAAAAGCGCGCAACGCGCGCCGCGGCAGGACTGAGGTTCGAGGATCAGGGCCTGCCGGTGCAGGCCCGCGCTTTATTTGCCGCTCGCGGCGGCGTCGGGCGCCGACGGCACGAGGAAATGCTCGCGGTAGTACTTCAGTTCGTCGATCGACTCGTGAATATCGGCCAGGGCGGTGTGCATCGCGCGCTTCTGGAAGCCCTTGTAGATCACCGGCTGCCAGCGCCGGCACAGCTCCTTCAGCGTGCTCACGTCGAGGTTGCGGTAGTGGAAGAAGCTCTCCAGGTCCGGCATCCAGCGCGCCATGAAGCGGCGGTCCTGGCAGATCGAGTTGCCGCACATCGGCGACTTGCCCGGCGGCACGTACTGGCCGAGGAATTCGCGAATCTGCGCGGTCGCATCGGCCTCGCTGACCGTCGACGCCTTCACGCGATCGATCAGCCCCGAGCGGCCATGCGTGTTCTGATTCCACTCGTCCATCTTCGCGAGCGTCTCATCGCTCTGATGAATCGCAAGCACCGGACCTTCGACCATCCTGTCGAGCGTCGAATTCGTCACCACCACCGCGATCTCGATGATGCGGTCGGAGTCGGGCTCGAGCCCGGTCATTTCCATGTCCAGCCAGACGAGATTCATGTCGCTGCGCACGAGCGGCGGCTGTTCGGTGGATGCGAGGATGTCAGTCATGAAGGCAACCCTGAGGGCCGCGCCGCGGGGTTCGCTGCAAACCCGCGCGGCGCGGCATGTGTTCATTTGAAATGGATTCGCGCGGTTCGAGCCGGGCCGGCCGCGCCGAAGCGCCGCCTTGAACTGCTGCCCGGAGCTAATGCGTTAAACCGTCGCGTTAAACCGTATCTCCGCCCTGAGGCGGGAAGAAACATATAATTCTCGCATAGATACCACGGAATCCTCGGATGCCTACCCTGTACTTCACCGCCCTCTTCATCGTCGCCGTCGTCGCGATGGTCGGCACCAAACTCTGGCTCGCATCGCGGCAGATCCGCTTCGTCGTCGCGCATCGCGAACAGGTGCCCAGCCAGTTCGTGAACACCATCGCGCTCACTGCGCATCAGCGCGCGGCCGACTACACCGTCGAGCGCACGCGGCTCGCGATGGTCGAGATCGTCGTCGGCGCGGCCGTGCTGATCTGGCTCACGCTGCTCGGCGGCGTGCAGATGCTCGATCTCGCGATCTCCGACTGGCTCGGCCGCGGCTACGTCGGCCAGATCGTGCTGGTTGCCGCCGTGATCGCGATCACGAGCGCGATCGACCTGCCGTTCGACTACTACCGGCAGTTCGTTGTCGAGCAGCGCTTCGGCTTCAATCGCATGAGCAAGAGCCTGTTCTTCTTCGACCGCCTGAAGGGCGCGCTGCTCGGCATCGCGTTCGGCCTGCCGCTGCTGTTCGTCGTGCTGTGGCTGATGAACCGCGCGGGCAACCTGTGGTGGCTGTGGGCATGGGTCGTGTGGGTCGCGTTCCAGATGTTCGGCCTGCTGATTTTCCCGACCTTCATCGCGCCGCTCTTCAACAAGTTCGAGCCGCTGAAAGATGAAGCTCTCGTGACCCGCATCGAGGCGCTGATGAAGCGCTGCGGCTTCGCCGCGAAGGGGCTGTTCGTGATGGACGGCAGCCGCCGTTCGGCGCACGGCAACGCGTACTTCACCGGCTTCGGCGCGAGCAAGCGCATCGTGTTCTTCGACACACTGCTCGCGCGGCTGTCCGGCCGCGAGATCGAGGCGGTGCTCGCGCACGAGCTCGGCCACTTCAAGCGTCGTCACGTGATGAAGCGCATGCTCGTCACGTTCGCAATCAGCCTCGCGATGCTCGCGCTGCTCGGCTGGCTGACGCAATGCGTGTGGTTCTACGAAGGGCTCGGCGTGCGGCCGTCGCTCATTGGCGGCAACAGCGGACTCGCGCTCGTGCTGTTCTTCCTCGCGCTGCCGGTGTTCATGTTCTTCGTCACGCCGCTCGGCAGCCTCAGCTCGCGCAAGCACGAGTTCGAAGCCGACGCGTTCGCCGCGTCGCAAACCGACGCGCACGATCTGATCAACGCGCTCGTCAAGCTGTATGAGGACAACGCGTCGACATTGACGCCCGATCCGCTCTACACCGCGTTCTACTATTCGCATCCGCCGGCCTCGCAGCGGATCGACCGACTGCTGCAGCACGCATGAGCGGCCGCGCTCCGAAAAAAGCGGCGCGCGGTGCCGGGTCCGGCATGCACGGCGCGCGCACGGGCGGCCTCGTGGTGGCCGCGCACGGCCGCCACTATCTGGTCGCGCCTGAAGACGGCGGCGCGCTGCTGCAATGTTTCCCACGCGGCAAGCGCAGCGAGGTCGCGGTCGGCGATCGCGTGATCTACGAGCCGACTTCCGCGGATCAAGGCGTGATCGTCGAGATCGGCGAGCGGCGCAATCTGCTGTATCGCTCGGACCAGTACAAGTCGAAGTTGTTCGCCGCGAACCTGGATCAGCTGCTGATCGTGCTCGCGACCGAGCCGCATTTCAGCGAGGATCTGCTCGGCCGCGCGCTCGTCGCCGCCGAGGCGAACGAACTGAAGCCGCTGATCGTGCTGAACAAGATCGACGTTACCGCTGCTCTGGACGGCGCGCGCAAGCGGCTCGAGCCGTATCGCGCGCTCGGCTATCCGGTGCTCGAAGTGTCGATCCGCATGCAGCCCGAGGCGGCCCGCGCCACGCTGACCGAGCATCTGCACGGTCACGCGACGCTGTTGCTCGGTCAGTCCGGCATGGGCAAATCGACGCTCGTGAACCTGCTGATTCCCGATGCCGAAGTGGCGACGCGCGAGATCTCGACCGCGTTGAACAGCGGGCGCCATACGACGACGTTCACGCGTCTTTATCCGCTGCCTCCGTCGGCGGGTACGGCCGATGTGAATCACGTCAACGGCGCGGCCGGTGCGCTGATCGACTCGCCGGGCTTCCAGGAATTCGGCCTGCACCATCTGACCGAAGGCCGGCTCGAACGCGCGTTCCCCGAGTTCCGGCCGCTGCTGCCGAACTGCCGTTTCTACAACTGCCATCATCTGCACGAGCCTGGCTGCGCGATCCTCGAAGCAGTCGCCGACGGCCGGATCCGCCGCGAACGGCATGCGCTTTATGCGCAACTCGTGCACGAGGCGAGCCAGATAGTCCGCTGACATGAAACTGATGCGCGCGCCGAACCTGATCATCGGACAGCATTGGGTCAATGTGCTGGAGACCGCGGGCATCGCGTGCGAGCTGCATAACCGCTATCTGAACGGCGCGCTCGGCGAGATTCCGGCCGATCAATGCGCCCCGGAGCTGTGGCTGGTCGATGAACGCGATGAGGCGGTCGCGCGGCGGCTGATCGAAGCGGCGTCGCGAGGACCGGCGCCAGGCGCGCCGCAATGGCAATGTCAGCAGTGCGGCGAGATGCTCGAGGCGCAGTTCACCGTATGCTGGCAGTGCGGGACTGTGCGCGATCCGTTGAAGGGGTGAAGCGTCGTCGGGAATTGAAAAAGCCGGGCAATGCCCGGCTTTTTCTTGCGCTGCGCGCGTGCGTGGGCCGCTTCAGGCGAGCCACACCGCGATGGTCAGCATCAACAGCAGGATCATCCACAGCACGACCGCGCGCCACACGAGGCCCACCGCCGATTGCAGCGTGCGCGGCGTGCAGTCGTCGCCGACTTGCATCGGACCGCCATCGCCAGTGGCGAGCGCGTCGAGGCTCGACGGCTCCGCGAGCGGCCCGGCCAGGCGCGCGCCGAGCGCCCCGCTGCCCGCGGCGAGCAACACGCCGTCGTTCGTATCGGGCCACTGCCGCGCATGATTGCGCCACGCGTAAATCGCATCCTCGAAATTGCCGACGATCGCAAAGCCCAGCGACGTCAGCCGCGCCGGCACCCAGTCGATCACGAAGAACGCACGCTGCGCGAAGCTCGAAAACGCGACGGTGCGGTCGTCGGCCGGCCGCGCCCATGCGCGCGCGAGGTATTCCGCGCAACGGTACAGCACCGCGCCGGCAGGACCGACCGGAATCAGGAACCAGAAGAACACGCCGAACACGTGGCGATGCGACGCGACCACCGCGTGAATCAGCGTGTGACGCACGATTTCGCTGACCGGCATGTCGACAGTTTCGAGCCCGGTCCATTCGTTGAGAATTTCGCGCGCGTGCGGCACGTCATCGTTGTTCAACGCGAGATGGATGTCGGTGAAGTAATGGCTGAACTGCCGAAAGCCGAGCGTGAAGTAAAGCACCACGACGTTCCACAGGAACGCGAGCATGAAGTGAATGTGATACAGCACGTAGTAGACGAGCGCGACCGCCAGCGTCCAGGGCACCACCACGACGAGCCACGCGAGCAGACCGTGACGTTGCTTGCCGGCATCGAATCCGTGCGCCGCCGACTCCGCATGGTATTGAAGCAACGCGGACACCGGATTGTTCGGCGAGAGCGCGCGTACCTGTTCAATGATCAGAGCCAGCAATACGGAGAAAAAAGTCATGCGATGCGCCGTGCTTTTTAAGTTTTTACGATTGTTTTATAACGATAGCACAGGGTCGGATGAGTCTGAACGCGGACGCTGACAAAGCGCCGACAAGTGCGTCGTCCGCGCAACTCGCATCGTCGGCGCGTCGATGCGGGTCATATCAATCATGCGGCGAGGAACCGATACAGGTTGCGCAGCATCGCAGCCGTCGCGCCCCAAATGAAATGCTGGCCGCTTTGCACGGCCGCTGGCGTGACCGTCTGCGCGTGTTGCGGGCCGTGCTGCTCGGCGGCTTCCGGAGCCACCGTCAATTCGCCGCGCGGATACGGCATCGCGAAGAAGCGGCGCTCCCCGCCCTCGTAGCGGAACAGCCGCTCTTCATGGTTGGACGGGTCCATCAGGAACGCGAGCGGCACTTCGAAAACCTCGGCCACTTCGAGCGGATCGATCTCCAGGGTGAACGGCGGGTGCACGAGAGCGATGATCGGTGACACGCGAAAGCCGGTGCCAGTCAGATAGTCGGGCAACGCGCCGAGAACTTCGACGCGCGAAGCGTCGAGACCCACCTCTTCGCGCGCTTCGCGCAGCGCCGTGGCAGTCGCATCGGCGTCGAACGGTTCCTGGCGGCCGCCGGGAAAACTCACCTGGCCGGCGTGATCGCTCAGATGGTCCGCGCGCTGCGTGAGCAACACGGTAACGCCTCGCGCGCGCATGACGAGCGGCACCAGCACCGCGGCCACGCGTGGATCGAGGTCGGTGTTGCGCCACGGCGCATCGGCGATCTTCTCAGGAGTCCAGGCAAGTTGCCGATCGAAGCGCGCCCGCAGTGCATCGGGCGTCAGACGCTCGCCCGTGACCGGTGGCAGATCGGCGCCCGTCGCGATGACAGGCAGAGTTTCGGGCTCAAAGACGGGGCGGATCAACGGGTCTCTCTGATGAGCGGGGACATGCCGCTATTTTGACCTGGCCAACAAAAAAGCACCCGCGAGGGGTGCTTTTTCTTACAGCATTTACGCTTCGGAAGCAGCGCGGTCCTTCGAGACCAGCTTTTCCTTGATTCGAGCCGACTTGCCCGAACGCTCGCGCAGATAGTACAGCTTCGCACGACGCACATCGCCGCGACGCTTGACGACGATGCTTGCCAGCAGCGGCGAATACGTCTGGAACGTACGCTCGACGCCTTCGCCCGACGAAATCTTGCGGACGATGAACGACGAATTCAGACCACGGTTACGCTTGGCGATCACGACGCCTTCGTAAGCCTGCACACGCTTACGCGTGCCTTCAACCACGTTCACGCTGACGATGACCGTATCGCCCGGACCAAAATCCGGAATGGTCTTTTCGCCGAGAACGCGCGCGATTTCTTCCTGCTCGAGTTTTGCAATCAGATTCATCACTGACTCCTAGATCCATCTTGTCGGCGTTCGTACCTGCCCGCGCTTACTGCGTTGGGCTACGGCCCCGATAGAGGATGGGTTCACATCTGGCACCGCACACGCATGTACGGCACCGCCTCTTGTCCGCTCGAAAGACCGGAGCCTCAGGCCTTCGGCTCTTCCTTCGCGAGACTTGCGAGCCACGCCTCGTCGGCACGGCTCAGCATTCTGTTCTTTCTGGCCTTCACGATCAGATCGGGCCGTTTGTTCAACGTGTTGCGCAGTGCTTCGCGCCGCCGCCACGCCTCGATTTCCGCATGATGGCCGCCGAGCAGCACATCGGGCACCCGCACGCCCTCGTATTCCTCGGGACGTGTGTAGTGCGGACAATCGAGCAGCACTTCGACGAAACTATCCTGCACCGCCGACTGCGAGTCGTTCAGCACACCGGGCAACTGACGCACGACCGCATCCATCAACGCCATCGCGGGCAGCTCGCCGCCCGATAACACGAAGTCGCCAAGGCTGACTTCTTCGTCGACGACACGGTCGAGCAAACGCTGGTCGATCGCTTCGTAACGCCCGCACAACAGGATCAGACCGGGTTCGGCCGCGAACTTCATCACGCGCTCGTGATTCAGCGTCGCGCCTTGCGGAGACATCATAACGACGCGCGACGCACCGATGCCCTGCTCCGACTGCGCCGCTTTCGCGGCCGTGATCGCATCTTCGAGGGGCCGAGCCAACATGACCATGCCGGGGCCTCCGCCGTACGGGCGATCGTCGATCGTGCGGTAGTTGTCGGTCGTGAAATCGCGCGGATTCCACGTACGCAACCCATAACGCAGCTGCTTCGCGGCCCGGCTGGTGATACCCCAGTCAGTCAGCGCGCGGAACATTTCTGGAAAGAGCGTCACGACATCGAACTGCATCGCTCTCCCCACTCAACGATAGATTTCAATAGTCTGCTTCCCAGTCGACGACGATCTGCTTAGCCGTCTGGTCCACAGTTTTGACAAAGACGCCGACGAACGGGATCAAACGCTCGCCTGCGATCGGCTTGCCGCTTTTATCGGTAGCCGGATACTCGATGCGCAGCACCGACTGCGCGCCGTTGTCGATCATGCTGGCGACCTTGCCGAGGCTGAGCCCAGCGAGATTCACCACGTCCAGGCCGATCAAATCGACCCAGTAGAATTCATCTGCTTCGAGCGCCGGAAATTCGCTACGGCTGATGTACACGCGAGAGCCGCGCAAAGCCAGCGCTACATCGCGGTCAGCGACACCACCCAGACGGGCGACCACGCTGTCGCTATGCGTTTTGGCCTGCAAGGACGGCGTCGATTTGCGCTCCTGGCCTTTCAGCAACCACCAGCGCTGCGCGCTCAGCAAGGCGTCTCCGCCCTGCCCGGCATCCGCGTGCGCGGCTACCTTGACCCATCCTTTGAGACCATAGGCGTCGACGATCGCGCCCACCTCGACCGCATCGGCCGGCCAGCTCGCCGCCGTTTCGATACGCATTTCTGCAGCTTCGGAACCAGCGTTCGCGACGTTGGCTTGCGCCTCTTTCGCCTTGCCGTCGGTTCGTTCGACCGGCTTGCGGACGAATGCACCGAACGACGCCTGACCAGACGCCTTTGCGCGCGAAGCTGCCTTGGCGGTACCAGAACTGCCGGAATCACGCTCAGACATCGAATAACCTCGACGACAACTTCGCAGCCTGCTTTGGCGTCTGCTTCAGTAAAACAAATCGCGCATCGGACTGCTCACGCGAGTTGCGCGAGCCGCCGGCTGAACCGACGACGATACGCCTGCGGGCCGCCATATCAAGCAGCCGGCTGGGCCTTTTGGGCTTCCTTCACGAGACGCTCGACGGTCGGCGACAGTTGCGCGCCAACACCTTGCCAGTACGTCAGGCGATCCTGAGCGATACGCAGGGATTCGCCCTTCGTAGCGACCGGGTTGTAGAAACCGACGCGCTCGATGAAGCGGCCGTCACGACGGCTACGCGAGTCGGTGGCGACGATGTTGTAGAACGGGCGCTTCTTGGAGCCGCCACGAGCCAAGCGGATGATGACCATACTAGAATCCTTGAAAACCGGGGTTCGGAACGACTGAAACACGCGATTATAGCGGGAAACCGACGCCATAACAAACACTTACCGGGATAAACTGAGCAACCGGGCCGCACCGGCCTTCTACAAGAGGTGCGCGACCCCGCTCAAACGCCCGAATTATCTGAAGGAGCGCGTGTGCAACGCCAGCCGAACCTCCTGTTTCGATTCGCCTTTTTTGCCTTTTTCGTGCGCTTTGCTGGACTTTCGCGCACCCCGCGCAGCCGGATTCTACGCGTGGCGGCGGCCACGTTGCTCACCGCGCAGGCGTTGACCGCAAACGCCGCGCTACCCATCGAAAAAATCAAACTGCCGCCGGGCTTTCACATCGAGGTGTTGTCGGACGACGTGCCGAGCGCACGCGCGATGACGTTCTCGCCCAAGGGCATTCTGTACGTGGGCAGCGAGGATGGGCACGTCTATGCGCTGGAACTGCGAAACGGCCGCGTGACGGGCCGCCACGTGATCGCGTCCGGGCTGCAGATGCCAACCGGCGTAGCGTGGCACGATGGCGCGCTGTACGTGTCGGCCGTGTCGAAAATCGTGCGCTTCGATGCGATCGACTCGCACCTGGACGATCCGCCAAAACCGGTCGTCGTCACCGACAAGCTGCCGACCGACACGCATCACGGCTGGAAATTCATCGCGTTCGGCCCCGATGGCAAGCTGTACGTGCCGCAAGGCGCGCCGTGCAACATTTGCCAGAGAGATCCGGACCGCTTCGCGCTGATTGGCCGCATGGACCCGGACGGTAGCCACTACGAGGTCGTCGCGCGCGGCATCCGCAATTCGGTCGGCTTCGCGTGGCATCCGGTCACCCACGAACTGTGGTTCACCGATAACGGTCGCGACCTTCTCGGCGACGACATTCCGAGCGACAAGCTCAGCCGCGCGTCACGAGTCGGAATGAACTTCGGCTTTCCGTACTGTCACGGCGGCGACACGCCCGACCCCGAGTTCGGCAAGGATCATCCATGCAGCGAATTCACGCCGCCCGTGGTCAAGCTTGGCGCGCACGTGGCGGCGCTTGGCATGCGCTTCTACGACGGCCCGATGTTTCCGGCCGACTACCGCAACAACATCTTCATCGCCCAGCACGGCTCTTGGAACCGCAGCAAGAAGGTCGGCTACCGCGTGGTGCGCGTGATCACCGACCCTGACGGCAGCCACGCACGCCAGCAAGTCTTTGCCGAAGGCTGGCTGCAACCCGGCGAATCGGTGTGGGGCCGTCCCGCCGACGTGCTGCCGCTGCCGGACGGTTCGCTACTGATCAGCGACGATACCGCCGGCGCGATCTATCGCGTCACATATTCGACGCCGTAGCGCGCGGATGCATGCGCGTGTGGCTGAGAGGCTGCACCAGTCTTCAGCCAGGTCCGGCGCGTTTCGCCACCGCGCTTTCAGCGCGGGTGCTCGCCCTCAACGTGACCACCCGCCCGCCGCAGGCGTAGAATGCGCGTCGGTCCACGTCCTGCGGCGCGCCGCTCCTTTCGACCGCCTGTCACTCTGCCCACGCGTTCATGTCCACCATTGCCTCGACCTCCCCGCGCTTCAGATCCAAGACGCTCACCGCCGCGCTGGCGTTCCTGTTCGGCAGCCTTGGCGCCCACCGCTTCTATCTGCATGGCATGCGGGACATCTTCGGCTGGGCCCATCTGCTCGGCACGCTGATCGGCACTCCCGGCGTGATGCTGCTGATCGCGACCGAGCGCGCGTCGATCCTCGGCTGGGTGCTCGCGTCGATCGGCGCGGTTTCGCTGTTCGCCGCGTTTCTGGCCGCGCTCGTCTACGGGCTACGCCCGGATCGGAAATGGGATGCGCAATTCAACGCCCACACGCAACGCAAAAGCCGCTCCGGCTGGACCGTTATTTTCGTCGTGATCTTTTCGCTGCTGATCGGTGCGTTTCTGCTGATGACCGGTCTCGCGCTCGCATTTCAGACCTACTTCGAAAGCCAGGTCGAAGCGGCCAAAGCAATTTCGCAGTAACGCACCGTAGCGGGACCAGCAGGTATTCCCGCACGCTAGAAAAGCCTCAGTTGCGGATTGTCGCGAGCCGGTTCGCTTGCCTGCTCGGCGCGCGGCGACTCGATCCGGCGAAACTGCGACATGTCGAGAATGCCGCGGTCACGTCCGCTCAGCCCCAACCGGCGCGCGGCCTTGTGAAATCGCTGCTTGAGCAGATCGGCCCATAAGCCCTCTCCCTTCATGCGGGTCGAGAACGACGAGTCGTAATCCTTGCCGCCCCGCATGTCGTGCACACGGTGCATCACGCGCTCGGCCCGATCCGGGAAGTGTGCGCTCAGCCAATCCTTGAACAGCGGCGCGACCTCCCACGGCAATCGCAGCACGATATAGCTCGCGTTGCTGGCGCCCGCTTCCGCGCATGCCTCGAGCACGCGCTCCATGTCCGGTTCGGTGACGAACGGGATCACCGGCGCGATGCTGACGCCGACCGGAATACCCGCCTCGCTGAGGGTACGGATCGTGCGTAGCCGGCGCGACGGCGTGGCTGCACGCGGTTCGAGCGTGCGCGCGATGTCGGCGTCCAGCGTGGTGATGGTGATCGCCGCCATGAATTGGCCGCGCTCCGCCATCGGCGCGAGCAGGTCGATGTCGCGCTCGATCAGCGACGACTTGGTGATCGCCGCGAACGGGTGATTGCGCTCGCTGAGCACCTCGATCACCCGCCGCGTAAGCCGCAAGTCGCGTTCGGCCGGCTGCCATGCATCTGTCGCGACGCCGAGCGCAATCGGCTCGGGCACATATGATTTCTTCGACAGTTCCCGCTCGAGCAGTTCGGGCGCGTTGATCTTCGCGTAGATGCGGCTCTCGAAATCGAGCCCCGGCGACAACCCGAGGTAGCTGTGCGTGGGCCGCGCGAAGCAATAGATGCAGCCGTGCTCGCAACCGCGATACGGATTCAGCGACACATTGAACGGAATGTCCGGCGACGCGTTGCGTGTGAGGATGGTTTTCGCGCGCTCCTCGAACACCTGCGTGCGCAGCACTTTCGGCTCACCGTCTTCGCCGGCCGCCTGCCAGCCGTCGTCGACGGCCTCGCGCTGGTCGACTTCATAGCGGCCTTGCAGGTTCGTGACCGCACCACGCCCCTTGCGAGGCGCCGGCGGCGCGATCAGAAATTCGGGAATGTCAGGGGTGTCGGGATCATCCACGGCGGGCCACGCAGAGCAAACGCAAACTGGAAGTGCAAAAGGAAAACGGCGCAAACACCTGTATAAATATACAGTGTTTACGCCGTTTGTCGAGCACTTCGTTGCCCGCGAGATGCGCGGCCAATCCCGTCAGCGATCGGCCACCTAGTCGGTCACCGCGATCGTCAGCGTCTCCTTGATTTCCTCCATCACCACATAGCTCTTCGACTGCACCGCCCCCGGCAACTGCAGCAGGATGTCGCCGAGCAGCTTGCGGTAATCGGCCATTTCGCCGATGCGCGCCTTGATCAGATAGTCGAAATCGCCCGATACGAGGTGGCACTCGAGCACCTCGGGGATCTTCTGCACCTCGCGCCGGAACTGGTCGAACATGTTGCCGCTCTTGTGATCGAGCGTGATCTCGACGAACACCAGCAGCGCCGCGCCCAGCTCGGCCGGGTTCACGCGCGCGTAGTAGCCGGTGATCACGCCGTCGCGCTCCATCCGCTTGACGCGCTCGATGCACGGCGTCACCGACAAACCGACCCGTTCCGCCAGGTCCTTCATCGCCATACGGCCGTCTTGCTGCAGGAGCCGCAGGATCTTGTGATCGAGCTTATCGAGAGCCCGCACGGGATGGCGCTGGGTACGCATGGTGTTTTTGCTGAAAATGATGAAAATACGATAACAAAACCTGCCTCACTGTTAATAGTATAGCGGTTAACACTGGGCAGACGGCATTTCACCTCACGTTGCAGCTCGTTGAATCGAATCAGATCGAATCCATCGAAGCGCGCGTTGCCCTCACTCAATTCTTGGATATCTGGAGCAGCTATGCGAGTCGTCGTTTTGGGCAGTGGCGTCGTCGGTGTAACGAGCGCGTACTACCTCGCGCGCGCCGGTCACGAAGTGACCGTCATCGATCGCGAGGCCGGCCCGGCGCTCGAAACCAGCTTTGCCAACGCGGGCCAGATCTCGCCGGGCTACGCGTCGCCGTGGGCCGCGCCGGGCGTGCCGCTGAAGGCCGTCAAGTGGATGTTCCAGAAGCACGCGCCGCTCGCGATCCGCCTCGACGGCACCGCATTCCAGCTGCAATGGATGTGGCAGATGCTGCAGAACTGCACGGCGCCGCGCTATGCGGTGAACAAGGGCCGCATGGTGCGGCTCGCCGAATACAGCCGCGACTGCCTGCAGGCGCTGCGCGCCGACACCGGCATCCAGTACGAAGGCCGCACCGGCGGCACGCTGCAGGTATTTCGCACGCAGCAGCAGTTCGACGGCGCAGCGAAAGACATCGCCGTGCTGCAGGAAGCCAACGTGCCGTACGAACTGCTGAGCGCCGACCAACTCGGCAAGGCCGAACCGGCGCTCGCCGCGGTGTCGCACAAGCTCACCGGCGGCCTGCGCCTGCCGGGCGACGAAACCGGCGACTGCCAGATGTTCACGACGCGCCTCGCGGCGCTCGCCGAGCAGCTGGGCGTCAAGTTCCGCTACAACACGCCGATCGACGCACTCGCGATGACGGGCGGCCGCATCGCCGGCGTGCAGTGCGGCGGCGAACTGGTGCGCGCGGATTCGTTCGTGGTCGCGCTCGGCTCGTACTCGACGCGCTTCCTCGACGGCATCGTGAAGATTCCGGTCTATCCGCTGAAGGGTTATTCGATCACCGCGCCGATCGTCGACTCGGCTGCCGCGCCGGTGTCGACCGTGCTGGACGAGACCTACAAGATCGCGATCACGCGCTTCGATGACCGGATTCGCGTCGGCGGCATGGCTGAGGTCGTCGGCTTCGACAAATCACTGCGCGAGGCGCGCCGCAAGACGCTCGAGCTTTCGGTGAACGACCTGTTCCCGGGCGGCGGCGACACGTCGAAGGCAACGTTCTGGACCGGTCTGCGGCCGATGACGCCGGACAGCACTCCGATCGTCGGCCGCACGCCGGTGCCGAACCTGTTCCTGAACACCGGCCACGGCACGCTCGGCTGGACGATGTCGTGCGGCTCGGGCCAGTT
This sequence comes from Paraburkholderia sp. JPY465, assembly GCF_050436725.1. NCBI lineage: Bacteria > Pseudomonadati > Pseudomonadota > Betaproteobacteria > Burkholderiales > Burkholderiaceae > Paraburkholderia > Paraburkholderia sp. JPY465. The sequence goes on along the minus strand of NZ_JBNDMT010000003.1, from coordinate 557,682 downwards.
GCTCGCCGACCTGATGTCAGGCAAGCAACCGGCGATTCGCGCGGACGATCTGTCGGTGCATCGCTATCTCGGCGAGACGGCGGGCGAACATCGGCCGGCGTATGCGTGAGTTCTAGCGCGTGCGCTAACGCGGCATTGGCCGCAAGCGCACGCGGCAACAAACAGCAGCTGCAAAAACAAACGGCGCCTTGCGAGGCGCCGTTTGTTTTTCAAGGTGTCGCCGCAATCGCGGCAGGCATCGAGGCATGCTCAGAACTGGTCTTCCGACAAAGCCAGCACGCCCTCGCCACCCTTCGCGCTGACGATCGCCACTTCGAGCGCCGCCGCCTGTGGCAGCACATGCTCGGCGTAAAACCGCGCGGTCGCGATCTTCGCGTCATGAAACGCGGGATCCTCGTCGCGCCTCGCCGCCGCGGCAAGCTGCGCACGGGCCATCTGCCAGCCGCCCAACACGATGCCGGCGAGCTTCAGATAGGGCACGCTGCCCGCGAACACCGCATTCGGATCGCCCTTCGCATTCGCGACGACGAAATCGACGACCGAGCCGAGCGCACGATGACCCTCAGCGAGTTGCGTCCGCATCGACGCGAACGCCGCGCCCTGCTGCGCGCCGAGCGCTTCAACCGTTTCCGCGATGCCAGCGAGCAGTTCCTTCGCGACCTTGCCGCCGTCGCGCAGCGTCTTGCGACCGATCAGGTCGTTGGCCTGAATCGCGGTCGTGCCTTCGTAGATCGGCAGAATGCGCGCGTCGCGGTAGTACTGCGCGGCGCCGGTTTCCTCGATGAAGCCCATGCCGCCATGCACCTGCACGCCGAGGCTCGTCACGTCGATCGACAGCTCCGTGCTCCAGCCCTTCACGATCGGCACCAGGTATTCGTAGATCGCCTGATGCTTCGCGCGCGTCGCTTCGTCGGGATGACGATGCGCGATATCGCAATGCGCGGCCGCGACGTACGCGAGCGCGCGCGACGCCTCGGTAAGGCTGCGCATCGTCGACAGCATGCGGCGCACGTCCGGGTGCTGGATGATCGCGACCGACTGCTTCGCGGAGCCATCGACGGGACGGCTCTGCACGCGCTCCTTCGCATACGCGACCGCCTTCTGATACGCGCGATCCGAGATCGCGACCCCTTGCATGCCGACCGCGAAACGCGCGGCATTCATCATGATGAACATGTATTCGAGGCCGCGATTCTCTTCACCGATCAGCTGGCCGAGCGCGCCGCCGTGATCGCCGAACTGCAGCACCGCGGTCGGGCTCGCCTTGATGCCGAGCTTGTGCTCGATCGACACGCAATGCACATCGTTGCGCTCACCGAGCGAGCCGTCCAGGTTGACGAGAAACTTCGGCACGAGGAACAGCGAAATGCCCTTTACACCATCGGGCGCGTTGGGCGTGCGCGCAAGGACGAGATGGACGATGTTCTTCGCCATGTCGTGCTCGCCCCAGGTAATGAAAATCTTCGTGCCGAACAGCTTGAACGAACCGTCGGCCTGCGGCTCGGCGCGCGTGCGCACGAGCGCGAGATCCGAGCCCGCCTGAGGCTCGGTCAGGTTCATCGTGCCGGTCCATTCGCCCGAGATCAGCTTCGGCACGAAGGTCTGTTTCTGCGCTTCGCTGCCGGCGGTCAAGAGTGCTTCGATCGCGCCGTCGGTCAGCAAAGGACACAACGCGAACGACAGATTCGACGCGTTGAGCATTTCGACGCATGGCGTCCCGATCAGCTTCGGCAGCCCCTGCCCTTCATAGTCGAGCGGATGCTGCACACCCTGCCAGCCGCCTTCGGTGAACTGGCAGAACGCGTCCCTGAAACCGGGCGTCGCGGTGACGACGCCATCCTTCCAGCTGCTAGGGTTGCGATCGCCGTCGACGTTCAACGGCGCCAGCACTTCGCCGCACAGTTTCGCCGACTCGCCGAGCACGGCCCGCGCCGTGTCGAGGTTTGCGTCTTCGAAGCCGGGCAGCTTCGCGATGTCTTCGAGTCCGGCCAGTTCTTTCATCACGAACAGCATGTCCTTGATGGGCGCCGTATAGCTCATTTCGGTTCTCCTCCCTTGATATGCAAAAAGGGCGCGGGACTCGGTCGGTCCTGCGCCCTTCGCTTATTTTCGGCGGCCTGTTCAGCCGCCGCGGCGCTTAGCCGAGTTCCTTCACGAGTTCCGGCACGAGGGCGAACAGATCGCCGACGAGGCCGTAGTCGGCCACGCTAAAGATCGGCGCTTCTTCGTCCTTGTTGATCGCGACGATGACCTTCGAGTCCTTCATGCCGGCGAGATGCTGGATCGCACCCGAGATGCCGACCGCGACGTACAGTTGCGGCGCGACGATCTTGCCGGTCTGGCCGACCTGATAGTCGTTCGGCACGAAGCCCGCGTCGACGGCTGCGCGCGATGCGCCCAGTGCCGCGCCGAGCTTGTCGGCCAACGGCTCGAGCACCTTCGTGTAGTTCTCGCCATTGCCGAGACCCCGGCCACCCGACACGATGATCTTCGCGCTCGTCAGTTCCGGCCGATCGAGCTTCGTCACTTCCCGGCTCACGAACTGCGAGATGCCGGCGTCGGCTGCGGCTTCGATCTTTTCGACCGCTGCGCTGCCGCCTTCGGCCGCGACGGCGTCGAAACCGGTCGAGCGCACGGTGATGACCTTGATCGGATCAGCCGATTGCACGATCGCAATGGCGTTGCCCGCGTAGATCGGACGCTCGAACGTGTCGGCGCTGTCCACCGCGGTGATGTCGCTGATCTGCGCGACGTCGAGCTTTGCGGCGATACGCGGCGCGACGTTCTTGCCGTACGCGGTAGCCGGCGCGAGGATGTGCGTGTAGTTCCTGGCCGCATCCTGCACAAGCGTCAGCACCGTCGCTTCGACGTTTTCTGCGAGACCCGCTTCGAGTTGCGGCGCGTCGGCGAGCAGTACCTTGCTGACGCCGGCGATCTTCGCTGCGGCATCGGCCGCGGCTTGCGCGTTGTGACCCGCGACCAGCACGTGAATCTCACCGCCGATCTTCTGTGCTGCTGCGATCGTATTCAGCGTCGCGGCCTTGATCGACGCGTTATCGTGTTCTGCAATTACCAGATTCGTCATTTCTTGCGTCTCCTCACAGCACCTTGGCTTCGTTCTTCAGCTTCTCGACCAGCGTCTTTACGTCCGGCACCTTCACACCGGCGGAGCGCTTCGGAGGCTCGGCGACTTTCAGCGTCTTCAGACGCGGCGTGACATCCACGCCGAGGTCTTCGGGCTTCACCGTTTCGAGCGGCTTTTTCTTGGCCTTCATGATGTTCGGCAGCGTCACGTAGCGCGGCTCGTTCAGGCGCAGATCGGTCGTGACCACGGCCGGCAGCGTCAGCGACAGCGTTTCCGCGCCGCCATCCACTTCGCGCGACACCGTTGCCTTGCCGTCCGCCACGACCACCTTCGACGCGAACGTCGCCTGCGGCAGGTTCGCGAGCGCGGCGAGCATCTGGCCGGTCTGGTTGGAGTCGTCGTCGATGGCCTGTTTGCCGAGGATTACCAGCTGCGGCTGTTCCTTGTCGACCAGCGCCTTGAGCAGCTTGGCAACGGCCAGCGGCTGCAGGTCTTCGTTCGATTCGATCAGGATCGCGCGGTCCGCGCCGATCGCGAGCGCGGTGCGCAGCGTTTCCTGCGATTGCGTCACACCGGCCGACACGGCGATCACCTCGGTCGCGACGCCCGCTTCCTTCAGACGCACGGCTTCTTCAACCGCGATTTCGTCGAACGGATTCATCGACATTTTCACGTTCGCAATATCGACGCCCGTACCGTCCGATTTCACGCGGACCTTCACGTTGTAGTCGACCACTCTTTTCACTGGCACCAGAATTTTCATGCACACGCTCCAAAGTTACGAATACGTCAACCCGACAAACATTATAGCGACTGCCCTCATGGCAGCCGTGTCGCGGGCGCTTTGCGGAAGGATATCGCTCCTCCGCGGCTTGACGACAATATCGAACGATCGTTCTATTTTAATCTCCAAAAAACCCGGGAGACAACCCCGGGTTCCGACTCCGACCTCTAATTTCGCATTGCCGTCGTGTTCTGCCAGGTCCGTGGACCATCGCATCACCAGGAAGTGATCACCGAGCCGCCGAATTTGCTGTCGACGAACTGCTTCACTTCCGGCGAGTGGTACGCCGCGACGAGCTTCGCGACCCACGGCTTGTTCTTGTCCGCTTCGCGAATCGCGATCACGTTCACGTACGGACCCTTGGGGTCTTCGATGGCGATCGCGTCCTGCTTCGGCTTGAGGCCTGCTTCCATCGCGAAGTTGGTGTTGATCGCGGCGGCATCGACGTCGCCCAGCGAACGCGGAATCTGCGCCGCATCGAGCTCGACGATCTTCAGCCTCTTCGGATTGTCGACGATGTCGAGCGGCGTCGCCTTCAGGCCGGCATCGGCGCGCAGCTTCAGCAAGCCCTGCTTCTGCAGCAACAGAAGCGCGCGGCCGCCGTTGGTCGGGTCGTTCGGCACGGCGATCTTCGCGCCCGGCTGCAGTTCGGCGAGCGACTTCACCTTCTTCGAGTAGATGCCCATCGGGAACGTGACCGTATCGGCGATACGGATCAGCTTGTAGCCACGGTCCTTCACCTGCGCCTGCAAGTACGGGTCGTGCTGATAGCTGTTCGCGTCCAGATCGCCGCTTGCGAGCGCCGCGTTCGGCTGCACGTAATCGGAAAATTCGACGATCTTGATGGTGAGGCCGTTCTTCGCGGCGACCGTCTTCACGACGTCCATGATCTGCGCGTGCGGGCCGCCGGTGACGCCGACCTTGATCGTGTCGTCGGCATGCGCCGCGGTGGTGGCGAAAAGCGTTGCCGCGCCGAGCGCGGCAGCCAGCTTGAGAATGAAGCGACGTTGCATGATGGACCTTTTCCGAATCTCTATTAGCGGGCTTCCGAACACCCTTGTTTATCTATGGCTCAAACGACGCACGAGCCAATCCCCAAACGACTGCACCAGTTGCACGAACACGATCAGGATCAGCACGACCGCGAGCATCACTTCCGGCAGGAAGCGCTGATAGCCGTAGCGGATGCCGAGGTCGCCAAGACCACCGCCGCCGATCGCGCCCGCCATCGCCGAATAGCCGACCAGCGATACGAACGTGATCGTCAACCCGGCGACTACGCCCGGCAGCGATTCCGGCAGCAGCACCTTGAAGACGATCTGGCTGGTGGTCGCGCCCATCGCCTGGGCCGCCTCGATGAGCCCGCGATCGACCTCGCGCAGCGCCGTCTCGACCAGACGCGCGATGAACGGCGCCGCGGCGATGGTCAGCGGCACGATCGCGGCCGCGGTGCCGATCGACGACCCGACGACGAGCCGCGTAAACGGAATCACCGCGACCAGCAGGATGATGAACGGTGTGGAGCGCACCGCATTGACGATCACGCCCATCACGCGATTCACCGCGACGTTTTCGAGCACGCCCTGGCGGTCGGTCAGATACAGCAGCACGCCGAGCGGAACGCCAACCACGGCGCCAATCAGTCCGGAGATGCCGACCATGATCAGCGTCTCCCAGAACGACTGGACGAACATATCGAACATTTCACTCAACATGCGTGAGCTCCTCCACTACGACACCCTGCTCGCGCAGAAACGTGATCGCCTGCGCGACCTTGGCCGGATCGCCGCCCGCCAGAACCGCGAGCGAGCCGAACGCCTGCCCCTGGATCTCGTCGATCTGGCCGTGCAGGATATTGAAGTCGAGTTCGTAACGGCGAATCGTCTCCGACAGGATCGGCTGATCGACGCCCGAACCGGTGAACGCGAGACGCAGCAGATGGCCGCTGCCGGTCTTCAGGCGCTGTGCGACGCGCGCCTTCATGGCGGGCGGCAAATCTTGCGCAATCACGTCGCCGATCAGCGCGCGCGTGACTTCGTGGTGCGGCTGCAGGAACACGTCGATCACCTTGCCCTGTTCGACGACGCGGCCCGCGTCGAGCACCGCGACGCGATCGCAGACCTGCTTGATCACGTCCATCTGGTGAGTGATCAGCACGACCGTCAGGTTCAGTTCGCGGTTGATGCGCTTCAGCAGATCAAGAATGGCGCGCGTGGTTTCGGGATCGAGCGCGGAGGTCGCCTCGTCCGACAGCAGCACCTTCGGCTTGCTCGCGAGCGCCCGCGCGATACCCACACGCTGCTTCTGCCCGCCGCTGATCTGCGCCGGATAGCGGTCTTTCTGCGCCGACAGACCGACGAGCTCGAGCAGCGGCAGCACGTTCGCCTCGATTTCGTCGCGCTTCAGGCCCGCCAGTTCGAGCGGCAGCGCGACGTTCTCGTACACGGTGCGCGACGACAACAGATTGAAGTGCTGGAAGATCATGCCGATCTCGCGACGCGCGTCGCGCAGTTGCGCGGCGGGCAGCGTCGTCAGATCGCGGCCGTTGACGAGGATGTTGCCCTCGGATGGGCGCGTCAGCAGGTTGATCGTGCGCACGAGCGTGCTCTTGCCGGCGCCGCTGCGGCCGATGATGCCGAACACCTCGCCTGCCGGAATTGTCAGATTGACGTTGTGCAGCGCCTCGACCCAGCCCCGGGGTCCGGCGAACCGCTGGGAAACATTGCGTATTTCGATCATGGACAAACGAAAACGGCGGAGGCTGCCGGCGAGCGTCGTGCTCCCGACAAGCGGCCGCCGTTTCTTTTATTGGGATTTAAGGTCGCCATTCTACCGCAGCGGCGACATACCGTTTAATAATCAATTCCGATCTTTTCATAACCACAGGGCATTAGAGCCGCGTGTTATGCACAAAGCTCGCGCGCATCGCGCCGCTGCGACTATGATCGGGCCACCCCCTTCCGCACAGGCTGCCGCCATGCAGACTTCCCCGAGCCACACCGTGCGCGCGAGCGCCGGCAGTCTTAATAAAGACGCGCCGCAGCGCGCGTCGGTCACGACCGGCGATGGCATCGAGTTGCCACTGTATCGCTGGCAGCCGAACGGGCCGATACGGGCGACGGTCGCGCTGCTGCACGGTCTCGCCGAGCATGCCGGCCGTTACGCGGCCGTAGCGGACCGGCTCAACGCGGCGGGCATCGAACTCGTCGCGATCGATCTGCGCGGCCACGGCCACGCGCCCGGCAGGCGCGTTTATGTGAAACGCTTCGACGACTACCTGCTCGATGCGCAGGCGCTGCTCGACGCCGCCGCGCAAAGCTGCGCGCCGCTATTCCTGATGGGTCACAGCATGGGTGGCGCGGTGGCCGCGCTGTACGCGATCGAACGTCTCGACGCGAGCGGGCGGCGCCTGAGTGGTCTGATCCTGTCGAGCCCCGCGCTTGCGCCGGGGCGCGACGTGCCGAAATGGATGCTCGCGCTGAGCCAGGTGATCAGCCGCGTCTATCCGGGCTTCCCGGCGATGAAGATCGACCCGGCGCTGCTGTCGCGCCTTCAGCCGGTGGTCAAAGCCAATCTCAACGATCCGCTCGTGCATCACGACGCGATTCCGGCGCGCACGGGCGCCGAGCTGCTGCTCGCGATGGCGCGCATCGAACGTGGCCGCGCGGGGCTGCGCATGCCGCTGCTCGTGTTTCATGGCATCGAAGACAAATTGACCGAGCCCGACGGCAGCCGCGCGTTCGGCGAGCACGCGGGCTCGCCTGACAAGACGCTCACGCTGCACGAAGGCAGCTATCACGAGACGATGAACGACCTCGACCGCGATCGGGTGATCGCGGCGTTGGTCGATTGGATCGAAAGACGGTCGGTGGGACGAAGTTGAAAAGATGCGGCGCCGGATAGCCGTCGGCTAGCGCTTCCATTCCGGCGCGCGTTTGTCGATGAAAGCCTGCACGCCTTCGAGCGCCGAGTCGTCCATCATGTTGCAGGCCATCGTCTGCCCGGCGAGCTGGTACGCGGCCTCGATGCCCATTTCGAGCTGGCGGTAGAACAGGCCCTTGCCCGCGCTGACCGCTTCGACCGGCTTCGCGCAGATGCTCGCGGCGAGCCGCGCGACTTCGTCGTCGAGCGCATCGGCTGGGGCGACGCGGTTCAGGAGCCCCTGCTTGCGGGCTTCGGCAGCGTCGATGAAATCGCCGGTCAGCAGCATTTCGAGCGCGGCCTTGCGCGACAGGTTGCGCGACAGCGGCACCGATGGTGTCGCACAGAACAATCCGAGGTTCACGCCCGAAACGGCGAAGCGCGCGGTATCCGCGGCGACCGCGAGATCGCACATGGCGACGAGCTGGCAGCCGGCCGCGGTCGCGATGCCGTGCACGCGCGCGATCACCGGCTGCGGCATACGCTGGATGGTCAGCATTAGCTTCGTGCAGCGCGCGAACAGCTGCTGGTAGTACGCGAGCGACGGCGCCGCGCGCATTTCCTTCAGATCGTGCCCCGCACAGAACGCGCGGCCCGCGCCGGCGATCACGACCACGCGAGCATCGGTCTTCGCGATGTCGGTCAGCGTCTGCTGAAGCTCTTCGAGCAGCGCTTCGGACAGCGCGTTGAACGCATCGGGCCGGTTCATCGTTACGCGCACGACGCCCGGTACCTGATACGCGTCGCGTTCGATCGTGACCAGCGACGCGTCGCCGCTATTGACGGGGTTGACTTTCATGGCTCAGATCTCCGCGAGCGAGCGCACGTGCGCGACCACGCTGCGCCCGAGCGCCGACAGGTTGTAGCCGCCCTCGAGACAACTGACGATGCGCCCGCGCGCATAGCGCCGCGCGATCTCGCACACCTGGCCCGTAATCCACGCGTAATCGTCTTCGACGAGGCCCATGTTGCCGAGGTCGTCCTCGCGATGCGCGTCGAAGCCGGCCGAGATGAACAGCATCTCCGGCCTGAACTCGTGCAGGCGCGGCAACCACAGCATATCGACCGCTTCGCGCACGGCCATGCCGTTCGAGCGTGCCGGCATCGGCACGTTGCACATGTTGGACGCCTGATTGTCGGCGCCGGTGAACGGATAGAACGGGTGCTGAAAGATGCTGCACATCAGCACGCGCGGGTCGCCCGCGAATGCGGCCTCGGTACCGTTGCCGTGATGCACGTCGAAGTCGATGATGGCGACCCGCGCGAGACCATGCACGTCGAGCGCGTGGCGGGCGGCGATCGCGACATTGTTGAAGAAGCAGAAGCCCATCGCGCGCGCCGGCTCCGCGTGATGGCCGGGCGGGCGCACGCTGCAGAACGCGTTGTCGTAGCGGCCTTCGATCACCGCGTCGGTGGCGGCGACCGCCGCGCCCGCCGCGCGCAACGCGGCCCGCAACGTGTGCGGATTCATCGTCGTGTCGGGATCGATTTCGGCGACGCCCTCGAGCGGCGAGCGACCGCGGATGTAGTCGACGTGCGCCTGCGTGTGCACGCGCAGCAGCGCGGCCTCGTCGACGAGCGGCGCCGGCTCGCGCTCGATCAACGCGTCGATGCGGCTCGCGATCAGCTGATCCTCGATCGCCTGCAGCCGCGCGGGGCACTCGGGATGCCACTGTCCCATGTCGTGCAGCAGACAGTCGGGGTGGGAATAGAAACCTGTTGCCATAGTTCGTGTTGTGCGTCTCTTCTACGGCGCGGCGCATCAACTGCGCGCGCGGCGTGTCTCCGTCGAGCGGCGCGCGCCCCCGCGCGCCTACATTCGTCAAGTTACCACACGACGCCGCTGTCGCCGATTCAGCACGGTTTTGCGGGAGCCGTCGGGTATACTTCCCCGACCCGTTATTCGCCGTTTCGTTCCTGCCGCTTTCCGACTGCTTCCAGCCTTTCACGCATCGCGCTCACTGCTCACCATGACCGTCAAGCTTGCTCTGTCCGCAGGATCCCCACGCAACCGGCTTCGCCTCAACACCCTCGCCGCCTCACTGACCGTCGCATCGTGCATGTTCATCGCAGCAAATCCCGCGAGCGCACAAAGCGCCGCGCGCAAAGCCTCGGTGCAGCTCGCGCAGAGCCAGCCGCAACAGCCGGTACCGCAAGGGCAAACGTTTGAGGAAGAGATCATTCCGCAGCGCTATGCGAACAACGCGAACGTCGATGCGTTCATCAACGAGATGGTCGCGCGCTACGATTTCGACGAAGCGTCGCTGCACGCGTTGTTCGCCAGCGTCAGCTACTCGGCGACCGCGGTGAAGCTGGTCACGCCGTCGCTGACTCCGTCGGTCAAGAACTGGCGCTCGTATCAGGCGCGCTTCCTCGACCCGGTGCGCATCAACGCCGGCGTGCAGTTCTGGCGCGAGAACCGGGCCACGCTGCAGCGCGCGTATCAGGAGTTCGGCGTGCCGCCGGAGATGGTCGTCGGCATCATCGGCGTCGAGACGATCTACGGGCGCTACATGGGTAATTTCCGCGTGCTCGATGCGCTGACCACGCTGAGCTTCGACTATCCGAACACCGCGAATCGCGCGGACCGCCAGGCGACCTTCCGCAAGAATCTCGAAGACTACCTGGTGTGGACGCGCGATGCGCAGATCGACCCGAACACGGTGCTCGGCTCGTACACGGGCGCGATCGGCATTCCGCAGTTCCTGCCGAGCAGCATCGTCCAGTACGCGGTCGACTACGAGGGCAACAAGCACATCGATCTGCGCACGAGTGATGCCGACGCGATCGGCAGCGTCGCGAACTATCTGCGCCAGAACGGCTGGGAAAGCGGCCGGCCGGTGGTATGGCGAATCGGCTCGGACGCGGGCAGCCTCGGTGTCGCGCAGGCGGCGGCCACTGGGCAGCCGGAGCCGCACTGGCCGCTCGACCAGTTGCTGCGCGCCGGCCTCGTGCTGAACGAGCCGAACGTCGACATTGCTTCCGAAGCGGGTACGCCGGTCACGGTGGTCGATCTGCCGACGCCGGGGCGCGGCACCGAGTTCGTGCTCGGCCTGAAGAACTTCTACGTGCTCACCCGCTACAACCGCAGCTTCTTCTATGCGCTCGCGGTGTATCAGCTCGGTCAGAAGGTCAAGGCGCAGATGGAAGCGATCGACACGGCGAATGCCGCGAAAGCGGCCAACAATGGCGGCGCGTCGCAAGGTGGGGCGGATCAGTCGAACTCGAATTCGCAGTGAGTCGCGCCGCGAGTCGCCGTGCGCGCCTCGCATTGAAAGACGTAAAAAAAGCGCCGGCTCGACCGGCGCTTTTTATTGGCTCGTGCGCCCCCGAAGGCGCCCGCCGACCCGCTTACGCGGGAAATACCCCCGTGGACAGATACCGGTCGCCGCGATCGCAGACGATGAAAACGATGGTCGCGTTCTCGACCTGACGCGCGATGCGAAGTGCGACTTCGCACGCACCACCCGACGAAATGCCCGCAAAGATGCCTTCGACCGATGCCAGGCGGCGCGCCATTGCCTCGGCCGCGGATTGGCTGACGTTCTCCACACGGTCGACGCGGCTACGGTCGAAGATTTTCGGCAGATACGCTTCCGGCCACTTGCGAATACCCGGGATACGCGAGCCCTCTTCCGGCTGCGCGCCGATGATTTCGATCTGCTGATTCTGCGTTTTCAGATACGTGGATACGCCCATGATCGTGCCGGTCGTGCCCATCGACGACACGAAGTGCGTGATGCGTCCTTCCGTGTCACGCCAGATTTCCGGGCCGGTGCCTTCGATGTGAGAAGCCGGATTGTCCGGGTTCGCGAACTGATCGAGGATGATGCCCTTGCCTTCGCGCTGCATCTGCTCCGCGAGATCGCGCGCGTACTCCATGCCGCCTTTGACCGGCGTCAGAATGATTTCCGCACCGTAGGCGGCCATGCTCTGACGGCGCTCCACCGACAGATCTTCCGGCATGATGAGCACCATCTTGTAGCCGCGGACCGCCGCTGCCATTGCGAGTGCAATGCCGGTATTGCCGCTGGTCGACTCGATCAGCTTGTCGCCCGGCTTGATGCGCCCGCGCGCCTCGGCCTTCTTGATCATCGACAATGCCGGACGGTCCTTCACCGAACCCGCCGGATTGTTGCCCTCGAGCTTCGCGAGGATCACATTGTTGCGGCTGCGGATCTCGTCGTCTGGAAGCCGGACGAGTTGTACGAGCGGCGTGTTGCCGACCGTGTCTTCAATCGTTTTGTATGCCATATGGGGTCTAGCGATCGATGCGCGAAAGAGTGTCTTTAATCCATCGATTCTAAACCACGATCTCCGGCGCTGCCCTGCAGCCCTTCTGTCCGCATGGATGCATGCCGCTTGCTGCGCAAAAAGCCCGCGGCTGCGAGCCGCGGGACGTGATGTGTGCAAATCGAAGCAATGGGATGTTCGCGGACCCTGCGCGCCGCAAGCCGCTCGTCAGCATCGCACGCGCAAGGCTCGCGGCCGCTTACTTCTTCACCGCCACTGCGGCGGCGCCCTTCTGCGCGGCGGCGGGCGCGGCCGCAGCGGCCGGCTCCCTGCCCGCTGCAGCTGCCGCAACCTGCGTGCTAGCAGCCGCGCCAGCCGGTCCGACAGCGAGACCCTCCGCTTGCAGGCGCTCGATGGTGTGCCCGCCCATGCCCTTAACGCGCTTGCCGAGATCGGCCGCGTCCTTGAACGGGCCGTGCGCATTACGTTCGTCGACGATCGCTTTGGCTTTTGCCGGACCGATGCCCTTGATGCCGCGCAGCGCGTCTTCGTTAGCCGTGTTGACGTCGACCGCCGCATACGCGTGGCCGAAAGCGGCGAGCATCGCCGCGGTAACAGTACTTTTCGAAACATATTGGAATCTCCCTGTTGCCACTGGCCGGCGACCATCACCGGACAGGAGATTCCAGTTTAAAGAGGACGGCGTACTAATTACACCTGGCCGAACAGCCAACGCACGTAACGATCGACACCTTCCTGCACTCTCAGAAACGGCGCGTCGTAGCCGGCCGCGCGCAGCTTCGACTGATCGGCCTGCGTGAAGCACTGATACTTGCCGCGCAGCGCGTCGGGGAACGGAATGTATTCGATCAGCCCGCGTTGCACCTGATCCGCGAGCGACAGCGCCGGCTCGTTGTTCAGCGCGCGCAGCGTGTTGACCACGGTGCTCGCGATGTCGTTGAACGGCTGTGCGCGGCCGGTGCCGAGATTGAAAATGCCGGACTTCTCCGGATGATCGAAGAAGAACAGATTGACCTTGACGACGTCTTCGACGGAGATGAAATCGCGTGTCTGCTCACCGGCCGCATAGCCGTTGTATTCGCCGAACAGCTTGACCTTGCCCTCGGCGCGGAACTGGTTGAAGTTGTGAAACGCGACCGATGCCATGCGCGCCTTATGCGTTTCGCGCGGACCGTACACGTTGAAATAGCGGAAGCCCACGATCTGGCTTTTGGCCGTGGGCAGCACGCGGCGAATCACCTGGTCGAACAGGAACTTCGAATAACCGTACACGTTGAGCGGCTGCTCGACCTCGCGCTCCTCGACGAAGCGGCTCGAACCGCCATACGTCGCTGCCGACGACGCATACAGGAACTGGACGTCTTGCGCGAGGCAGATGTCGAGCACGTCGCGGCTATAGCGGTAGTTGTTGTCCATCATGTAGCGGCCGTCGGTTTCCATCGTGTCCGAGCAGGCGCCTTCGTGGAAGATCGCGCGCACTTTGCCGAAGTCGCCGCGCCTGAAGCGCTCGACGAATTCGGTTTTGTCGAGATAGTCGTCGATTTCGCAGTCGACCAGATTCCTGAACTTGTCCGCGCGCGTGAGGTTGTCGACCGCGATGATGCGTTGTTCGCCGCGCTCGTTGAGCGCCTTCACGAGATTGCTGCCGATAAAACCGGCCGCGCCGGTGACGATGACGGTCATGATGATCCTGCCGTAGTGAGCTTTGTAGTGAGCTTCGTTCAGTCAACACCGCGCGGGGTTCGCTGGTCCGTCGGACGACGGCGCCCCGCGGGCTGCATCAGGAGAAGAGTTCGTCGTAGTCGACGGTGGCGGTGCCCAGTTTGCCGACCACGATGCCGGCCGCGCGATTCGCGAGTCCGACCGCGTCGACGAGCGAAAGACCCGCGCCGAGCATCGCGGCAAGCGTCGCGATCACGGTGTCGCCCGCGCCCGAGACATCATACACTTCGCGTGCAACGGCCGACGCGTGCAGGATGCCATCGTCGGCGAAGAGTGTCATGCCCTCCTCTGAGCGCGTCAGCAGCAGCGCCTTGAACTGGAGTTCGGCACGCAGCTTCGTGACGCGCGCGATCAGGTCTTCCTCGGACTTCCACTGCCCGACGACCTCGCGCAATTCCGCGCGATTCGGCGTGATCAGCGTCGCGCCGCGATAGCGCTCCCAGTCGTCGCCCTTCGGATCGACGAGCACCGGTTTTCCAGCCGCGTGCGCCTTCGCGATCATTTGCGTAACGTGCGTGAGGCCGCCCTTCGCGTAGTCGGACATCAGGATCACGTCGTGCGACGGCAACAGCTCGTCGAAACGCGCAAGCCCAGCGAGCAGCACTTCATGCGCCGGCGAGTTTTCGAAATCGACGCGCAGCAATTGCTGCTGACGCGACAGCACGCGCAGCTTGATCGTCGTCAGCAAGGCCGGATCGCGTTCGAGATGCGGCGTCACGCCGCTTTCGTCGAGCAGCTGCACGATGCGCTCGCCGGGTTCGTCGTGACCGACCACGCACAGCAGACCCGCTTGCGCGCCGAGCGCGACCGCGTTGCGCGCGACGTTCGCCGCGCCGCCCAAGCGATCTTCCTGGCGCTGCACGTGCACGACCGGCACGGGCGCCTCCGGAGAGATGCGGTTGACGTCGCCGAACCAGTATCGGTCGAGCATCACGTCGCCGACCACCAGCACGCGCGCCGCGTTGAGCTGCCCGCGCGGCACGACCGTGAGCTTCTGCGCCGTGGTGGACGCGGGCGCCGCGGGCATGGCCTCAGGCATCGGCCGGAAGTTCAGAGGGTTGGGCATAGGGGCGTCCAATAGCGTGGTAGTCGATCCCGAGCTCGATCATCGCGTCCGGCTCGTATAGATTGCGGCCGTCGAAAATCAGCGGTGTCTTCAGCACCGATTTCAGGTGCCCGAAATCAGGACTCTTGAACTCCTTCCATTCGGTCACGATGACGAGCGCGTCGGCGCCGGTCAGCGTTTCATCCTGAGTGTTCGTGAACGTGAGACGTGCGAGCTGCTCGGGCGCCGCGTGCAGATCCATCGCGAAGACGCGCTGCGCCTCGGTCACGGCGACCGGATCGTACGCGCGCACGTTCGCGCCGCGCGCGAGCAGCTCGCCGATCACGCGACGGCTCGGCGCCTCGCGCATGTCGTCGGTATTCGGCTTGAACGCGAGGCCCCACACCGCGAACGTGCGGCCGCTCAGATCCTCGCCGAGCTTTGCGGCGATCTTGTTCACGAGCACGTCCTTCTGCTGGTCGTTCACTTCCTCGACCGCCTCGAGAATGCGCAAGTTGTGGCCGCTCTCGCTCGCGGTGCGGATCAGCGCCTGCACGTCCTTCGGGAAGCAGGAGCCGCCGTAGCCGCAGCCCGCGTACAGGAAGTGATAGCCGATGCGCGGATCGGAACCGATGCCGCGGCGCACCGCCTCGATGTCGGCGCCGACCTTGTCGGCGAGATTCGACATCTCGTTCATGAACGAGATGCGCGTGGCGAGCATCGCGTTGGCCGCGTACTTGGTGAACTCGGCCGAGCGCACGTCCATGTACAGCGTGCGTTCGTGATTGCGGTTGAACGGCGCGTACAGACGCTTCATCATTTCGCGCGCGCGTGCGCCCGCTTCGTCTTCGTCGATACCGATCACGATACGGTCGGGGCGCATGAAGTCGTCGACGGCCGCCCCTTCCTTCAGGAACTCGGGGTTCGACACGACCGAGAAGCGATGCTGCGCGCTGCCGGCGAGCCCGCGCTTCGCGAGTTCTTCGTTGATCACGGCGCGCACGCGTTGTGCGGTGCCGACCGGCACCGTCGATTTGTCGACGATCACCTTGAAGCCGTTCATCGTGCGGCCGATGTTGCGTGCGGCTTCCAGCACGTATTGCAGGTCGGCGGAGCCGTCTTCGTCGGGCGGCGTGCCGACCGCGATGAACTGCACGTCGCCGTGCGCGACGCTCGCCGCGACATCGGTCGAGAACGTGATGCGGCCGGCCGCGCGCGTGCGGGCGATCATCTCCTGCAAGCCGGGTTCGTGAATCGGCACGCCGCCTTTGTTGAGGATGTCGATCTTGCGCTGATCGACGTCGAGACAGAAGACGTCGTTGCCGATTTCGGCGAGACACGCGCCGGTGACAAGGCCCACATAGCCGGTGCCGATAATGGTGATTTTCATACGCTGTCCGGTAGATGGTTCCGGTGATGAATGCCGCTCATGAGGCCGGCGATAAACTCGTTGCGAAATTCGCGGGGCGCTTGCGCGGCAATCAACGCCGACGCGGCCACAGCCGCCCGTGCGGCGTCAGTTCGACGCGGCAATCGGCTCGACGCGGCGCGGCGCATAGGTTTCCCAACCGCTGCATCCCGGGCACTGCCAGTAGAAAAGCCGGGCCCTGAAACCACAATTCTGGCACGTATAGCGTGGCAGATTTTTGGTGCGCTGGCGGATCAGTGTGCGCATCAGTTCGAGCTCGCTGCGTCGCGGCTCTTCGGCAACGGCCTGCTGCGCTTCGAGCAGACGCGTCATGCCGGCCAGATTCGGCGACTTCTGCATCTGCGTGCGGGCGAGCGCATGCGCAGCATCGGCGCCGCGCAGCGACGCGACGTGCTGATACGCAACGTCGAGCAGATCGTTGCTCGGATGACGATCGACCCACGTGGTTAGCAGATCGGCGCCCTCGTGCGCGCGGCCGAGCGCTTCATACGCCTTCATGATCTTCTCGGCGACGAGCGGAAGATACGCGGGGTTCTGCTCCTCCACGCGGCGCCATTGCCCGATCGCCGCTTCCGGCGCGCCGCCGGCCGCGTCGACATCGCCGAACAGGATCGTCGCACGCACGTTGGTCGGGCTCGCCTGCAGCGCGAGGCTGAGCTGATGACGCGCTTCGTCCGGCTTCTTCTGCTGCAGCGCTTCCTGCGCAAGTTCGCAGTGGAACTGTGCGATTTCCTTGTCGAGCGACGGTGCGCCCATCGTTTCGAGGTGCCGCGCAGTATCGATCGACTTGACCCAGTCCTTCTCGATCTCGTAGATCGTCAACAGCGCGCGTTGAGCACCCAGTGCGTAATCGCCCGCCTGCAGCGAGCGGAAAGTTTCTTCGGCACGGTCGAGCAGACCCGCTTTCAGGAAGTCCTGGCCGAGTTCGTACAGCGCGTGATCGCGCTCGTTGACCGGCAGGTCCGCGCGGCTCAGCAGATTTTGATGCACGCGAATCGCGCGGTCAGTTTCACCGCGCCGACGGAACAGATTGCCGAGCGCGAAATGCAATTCGACGGTTTCAGGGTCGAGCTTGACGACTTCGATGAATGCGTCGATCGCCTGGTCGGGCTGCTCGTTGAGCAGAAAGTTCAGACCGCGAAAATACGACCGCGGCAGGTTGGCGCTTTCGGACAGCAGCGTCTTGAGGTCGTAGCGCGCCGCCATCCAGCCGAACGCGAACGCGACGGGTATGACCAGCAGCCACCAGAAGTCTAGATCCATGCGATTAATGCAAATGTGCGGAAAAGCGAAAACGAAAAGCCGCGTTCAGAGCCGCGCGGCGCAAGACAGCTCAGATTAGCGGCGGCATCGGCGGCTGCTCTACCACGGCGGGAGTTTCGCGCGCCACGCGCAATTCCCGCCTGAGCCGGCCGTTCTCCATGCGCAGACGCACGACGGCCGGCATCGCCGACACGAGCCCCGCGAGCAAGCCGATCACGAAAAACGCGAGGCCGATCAGAATCAGAGGCGCCGACCAGACGTAGCCGGCGAGGAAATTCAGCGTAGCGGGTTGCGTGTTGGAGAGCGCGAGCACGAGCAGCAGCACGAACACCAGCACACGTAGCAGCCAGACGATAAATTTCATGAATAGATCTCTTCACGGCAGTTGCGGGGGGACGCCGGCTTGATGACGCGTCGCGCCACGGTGTTGCCCGCGCCGAAGTGACCCGTATTGTAATGGATGCCCTTGCGGCTGGGCAGCAAGTGACGGAATGCAGGACTTACGGGCAATTCGCGAAATGCAAAAGGCCGCAGCGGAAGGCGCCACTTCTTAAATGATGGACGAAAAAAAAGCGCCCGAAGGCGCTTTTCCTGGTCTTTTGCCTACTGGCTTTGGCCGCTGACGCTAGCTATGCCACGCTGCAAGACACACAGCGGAGTCATTAAAGGTCGTCATCCGGCTCCTCGGCCTTCAGCGGCTCGCCCGCGCGACGATCCACCCGCTCGCGCAATTCCTTGCCCGGCTTGAAGTGCGGTACGTACTTCTCCGGTACCAGCACCTTCTCGCCCGACTTCGGATTGCGTCCGACGCGGGAGGGACGGCGGTTGAGGCCGAAGCTGCCGAAGCCACGAATTTCGATGCGATGACCTTTGGCGAGCGCCTCCGACATCGCATCAAGCATCGTCTTCACCGCGAAATCCGCATCCTTGAGAACAAGTTGCGGAAATCGCGTAGCCAGCTGGGCGACCAATTCCGATTTGGTCATACTGCAGCAGACCTCTCAGGCTTACTGGTTCTGGCCGTCGAGCTTGGCCTTCAGCAGCGCACCGAGGTTCGTCGTGCCGGTAGCAGCTGCGCTCGAATCCGAAGCAGCGAGACCGCGGATGGCTTCCTGCTGCTCAGCCGAATCCTTCGCCTTGATCGACAGGTTGATGCCGCGCGACTTGCGATCGATGTTGATGATCATCGCGTTGACCTTGTCGCCTTCCTTCAGCACGTTGCGAGCGTCTTCCACGCGGTCTTGGGCGATTTCCGAAGCCCGCAGGTAGCCTTCGACTTCACCCGACAGCTGGACCACAGCACCCTTCGCGTCGACCGACTTGACGGTACCGTCGACGACCGAACCCTTGTCGTTCATTGCAACGTAGTTGCTGAACGGGTCGCCTTCGAGCTGCTTGATACCCAGCGAAATACGTTCCTTCTCGACGTCGATGCCGAGAACGATCGCTTCCACTTCGTCGCCCTTCTTGTACTTGCGAACGGCTTCCTCGCCGGTTTCGCTCCACGACAGATCCGACAGGTGAACCAGACCGTCGATGCCGCCCGGCAGACCGATGAACACGCCGAAGTCGGTGATCGACTTGATGGCGCCGCTGATCTTGTCGCCCTTCTTGAAGTTGCGGCTGAAGTCGTCCCACGGGTTCGGCTTGCACTGCTTCATGCCGAGGCTGATACGGCGGCGGTCTTCGTCGATTTCGAGAACCATGACTTCGACTTCGTCGCCCAGCTGGACCACCTTCGACGGAGCAACGTTCTTGTTGGTCCAGTCCATTTCCGACACGTGAACGAGGCCTTCGATGCCCGATTCCACTTCGACGAATGCGCCGTAGTCGGTGATGTTAGTGACCTTACCGAACAGACGCGTGCCCGACGGGTAACGGCGCGAGATGCCTTCCCACGGATCGTCGCCCAGTTGCTTGATACCGAGCGAAACGCGGTTCTTTTCCTGGTCGAACTTGAGGATCTTCGCGGTGACTTCCTGGCCAACCGACAGAACTTCGCTCGGGTGACGCACGCGACGCCATGCGATGTCGGTGATGTGCAGCAGGCCGTCGATACCGCCGAGGTCCACGAACGCGCCGTAGTCGGTGATGTTCTTGACCACGCCTTCGACGATCGCGCCTTCCTTCAGCGTTTCGAGCAGCTTCGCGCGCTCTTCGCCTTGCGTTGCCTCAATGACAGCGCGGCGCGACAGCACGACGTTGTTACGCTTGCGGTCGAGCTTGATGACGCGGAATTCGAGGGTCTTGCCTTCGTACGGGGTCGTGTCCTTGACCGGACGCGTATCAACCAGCGAACCCGGCAGGAACGCGCGGATGCCGTTGACCATCACGGTCATACCGCCCTTGACCTTGCCCGTAATAGTGCCGGTCACGAGTTCGTTGTTGTCCAGCGCCTTTTCCAGCGACAGCCACGAAGCCAGACGCTTCGCCTTGTCACGCGACAGGATGGTGTCGCCATAGCCGTTCTCCAGCGCGTCGATCGCGACGGAAACGAAGTCGCCCGCCTGCACTTCTACCTCGCCCGCGTCGTTCAGGAACTCTTCGAGCGGGATGTAGGCTTCGGACTTCAGACCAGCGTTCACGACCACGAAGTTGTGGTCGACACGCACGACTTCGGCGGAGATCACTTCGCCAGCGCGCATGTCCTGCTTGGTCAGCGACTCTTCGAACAGAGCCGCAAAAGATTCGGTATTCGGGGTAGAGGTTTGCAGGTCGGACATAAAAATCAGAGTTTGCATGGTCTTCGCAACGCCTGGCTCACCGGATCGGTCAGCAACTGCGGCAAATACGCGAACGCCACGCGGGGTTAAAGGGTTAAAAACAACGCTTCGCGACCATCGCGAAGCACCTACCAACAACGGGACTGCCGCTGCTGGCCACTTTTGCGCGACCGTTTTCAGTTACGCATGTGGGACCAGCGCTTCATACCATTGCACCACCTGCTCGACCGCCTGGTCGACCGACAATGCGGAGGTATCAAGCAGCTTTGCATCCGCCGCGGGCTTGAGCGGCGCGGCTGCGCGCTGACTGTCACGCTCGTCGCGCTCACGCAAATCCCGGAGCAAGTCATCTATATTAGCAGAAAATCCTTTTTGGATCAATTGCTTATGCCGGCGCATCGCGCGGGCCTCGACGCTCGCGGTCATGAACACCTTCAGCGCGGCGTCCTGGAAGATCACAGTGCCCATGTCGCGGCCGTCGGCGACCAGCCCCGGTTCCTTGCGAAACGCCCGCTGGCGCGCCACCAGCGCGGTTCGCACCGGCGCGTGCACGGCGATTGCCGAGGCGCGGCTGCCCACATCCTCGGCGCGGATTTCCGTCGATACATCGACCCCGTCCAGCTGCGCGAGCCCCTCGCGAAACGTGATGTGGAGGTCGTCGATCAGTTTGACAAGTGCGTCGACGTCGTCCGCTGCAATGCCATAGCGCAGGCTCGCGAGCGCAGCGAGCCGATACAGCGCGCCGCTGTCGAGCAGGTGAAAGCCGAGGTTGGCGGCCACCATCGCGGCCACTGTGCCTTTGCCGGAGGCGCTAGGGCCGTCGATCGCAATGACGGGCGTCTGGTGAAAGGGACGGGTCGGTTTCATCTAAAAATGTCGCACATCGGGGATTGCACGCAAATCCGGGTTGCATCAGGGTTGTGTGAGCGCGGTGAAGCGCTGGAAATAATCGGGGAATGTTTTGCCGACGCACTTCGGGTCGTTGATGCGGATCGGCACGCCGCCCAGGCTCACGAGCGAGAAGCACATCGCCATGCGGTGGTCGTCGTAGGTGTCGATCGCGGCATTCGGGATCAGCTTTTTGGGCGGCGTGACGACGAGGAAATCTTCGCCTTCCTGCACCTTCGCACCGACTTTGCGCAGCTCGGTCGCCATTGCGGCGATGCGGTCGGTTTCCTTCACGCGCCAGCTCGCGATGTTGCGCAGCGTGCTCGTGCCGTCCGCGAACAGCGCGGCGACCGCGATCGTCATCGCGGCATCGGGGATCAGGTTGAAGTCCATGTCGATCGGATCGAGCTTGCCGTGGTCGTTGCCGACGCCACGCACTTCGATCCAGTCGTCGCCCATCTGCAGGTTCGCGCCCATCTTGATCAGCGCATCGGCAAATCCGACGTCGCCCTGGATGCTCGCGCGGCCCACGCCTTCCACTCTTAGCGGCCCACCGCCGAGCGCGCCCGCGGCGAGGAAATACGACGCCGACGACGCATCCCCTTCCACCATGATCGTGCCCGGCGACTGATACCGCTGCCCCGCCGGCACCACGAACTGGTGCCAGCCGTGGCGCTCGACCTCGATGCCGAAGCGCGCCATCAGCTTGATCGTGATCTCGATGTACGGCTTCGAGATCAGCTCGCCGTCGACCTGCACGGTGGTGACGCCGCTCGCGGTGCGCAGCAGCGGCAGCGTCATCAGCAGCGAGGTCAGGAACTGGCTCGACACGTCGCCGCGCACGCGGATCGGCGCGTCGGCCGTGATCTGGGCGGGACGGATGCGCAGCGGCGGATAGCCTTCGTTCTGCTCGTAGTCGATCTTCGCGCCTATCTGGCGCAGCCCGTCGACGAGATCGCCGATCGGCCGTTCGTGCATGCGTGGCACGCCGTGAATCCGGTAGTCGCCACCGTTCACGGCGAGCGCCGCGGTCAGCGGGCGCACTGCTGTGCCCGCGTTGCCGAGGAACAGGTCGGCCGTGCGCGCGGTGAACGCGCCGCGCGTGCCGGTCACGACGCAGGTGTCGCCGTCGCGCTTCAAACGTACGCCGAGCTTTTCGAGCGCGTCGAGCATCACGCGGGTGTCGTCGGAGTCAAGCAGGTTCGTGATCGTCGTCTCGCCTTCGGCGAGCGCAGCGAGCAGCAGCACGCGGTTCGAGATGCTCTTCGAGCCGGGCAGACGAACCGTGCCGGACGCACGGGAAAAAGGTCCGAGATCGAGGAATTCCATGATGTGTCCAGTTTCCGGTTATTTCGACGCGTCGCCGCTGGCCACGCCAGCCGCGCGCTGCTCCTGCCACTGACTGCGTGCGACGCGCGAGCGCGCGAACACGGCTTCGAGCGCGGCGCCGTCGCCGGCTTCGATCGCCGTGCGCAGGCGCACGAGCACCGCGGTGTACGCGTCGAGCTCATCGAGCAGCGCTACGCGATTGGCGACGCAGACGTCGCGCCACATCTCCGGACTCGACGCAGCGATGCGCGTGAAGTCGCGAAAACCGCCCGCCGCGAACGAGAACTTCAACGCAGCGTCGGGCGAATTGAGGATCTGCTCGACGAGCGCGAACGACAGCACGTGCGGTAAATGACTGACCGACGCGAACACGCGATCGTGCTGCTGCGGCGTCATGTCCCGCACCAAGGCGCCAGTGGCGCGCCACATCGCCGCGACGCGCTCGACCGTGTCCGGCGTATTCTCCGGCAGCGGGCACAGCACGACGTTGCGGTTCACGTACAGATCGGGCAACGCCGCATCGACGCCGCTCGACTCGCGACCGGCGATCGGATGGCCCGGCACGAACTGGCCTATCCGCGCGCCGAGCGCCGCGCGGGCGGCGGCGACCACGTCGGATTTGGTGCTGCCCGCATCGGTGACGATCGTGTTGGCGTCGAGATGCGGCGCGATGCGCTCGAGCAGCGGCTGGGTCTGCGCGACCGGCGCCGCGAGCAGCACGAAGTCCGCGCCCGCGAGGGCGTCGCGCAGCGCGGCGTCGTCGGTGAGTGCCGCGGCACCGTCGATCACCCCGAGCGCTAACGCCTTTTCGCTCGAAGCCGACGACCGTCCGACCCCAACCACCGTGCGCGCCCCGCCAGCCTCGCCGCGTTCACGCAACGCGCGCGCGAGCGATCCGCCGATCAGGCCGACACCGAAAATCACCAGCTTGTTAAAAGAAAACGCGGCCACGTCGCTCACACAATACGGACATTAAGCGCGCCGCTCCTGACGGTCGACGCGCGGGATCAAGAATCAAGGCTTACGCTGCGTCAGTCTCGGCAAGCGTCTTCTCGAGCGCCGCGAGGAACGCTGCGTTTTCCTCCGGCAAGCCGATCGTGATGCGCAGCCACTGCGGCAAGCCGTAGTTGTCGACCGGTCGCACGATCACGGCCTGCTTCAGCAGCGCGAGGTTCACCCGGGCGCCGGCTTTGTCGTCGCTGCCAACGCGCACGAGCACGAAGTTGCCTTCGGACGGCACGTATTCGAGGCCGAGCTTGTCGAACGCCTCCGTCAGAAGCGTATAGCCCTGCGCGTTCAGGGCCGCGCTTTTCTGCAGGAACGCGCTGTCGTTCAGTGCCGCAATCGCCGCGGCTTGCGCGAGCGTATTGACGTTAAACGGTTGACGCAGTCGATTCAGCAAATCGGTCAACCCGGGCTGCGCGATCGCGAAGCCGATGCGCAAGCCCGCAAGCCCGAACGCCTTCGAGAACGTACGCGAAACCAGCAGGTTCGGATAGCGGCGCACCCAGTCGATGGAGTCGTAGCGCTTGTCCGCCGACAGATACTCGGTGTACGCCTCGTCGAGCACGACGACCACGTGGCGCGGTACCTTGTCGAGAAACGCCTCGAGCGTCGGGCCGTCGACGAACGTGCCGGTCGGATTGTTCGGATTCGCGACGAACACGAGACGCGTGTCGTCGTCGATTGCGCCGAGCATCGCGTCGAGGTCGTGACCATAGTGCAGCGCGGGCACGACGATCGCGCGCGCGCCGACGCCTTGCGTCGCGAGCGCATAGACCGCGAACGAATACTGCGAGAACACGACCGCCTGGCCCTTTTCGACGAACGCGTGCGCGGCCAGTTCGAGGATGTCGTTGCTGCCGTTGCCGAGGGTGATCCACTCAGCCGGCACGCCGTAGCGCGCGGCGAGCGCCGCCTTCAGCTCGAAACCGTTCGAGTCCGGATAGCGGCCGAGATCGGCGATCGCCTGCGCCATCGCGTGCTGCGCGGATTCCGGCATGCCGAGCGGATTCTCGTTCGATGCCAGCTTCACGATGCTCGCCTCGTCGAGACCGAACTCGCGGGCCACTTCCGAAATCGGCTTGCCGGCGATGTACGGCGCGATCGCGCGCACATAGGAAGGGCCGAAAGACGCTGTCATGAAAATCTCCGAACGACGATGGATAGTGAAACCTGCTTTCGGGCAACGCACGCGGCGCCGCCCGGACTGCGCTGCCAGCCCTTAGCGGGCGCGCGGATACGAGCCGAGTATTTTCAGGAACGCGGCCTTCTCGCCGAGACCGGCGAGCGCGGCAGCCACAGCCGGATCGTCGCGATGGCCTTCGACATCGATATAGAAGTAGTACTCCCACGTTCCGACGCGCGCCGGACGCGATTCGAAACGCGTCATCGACACGCCGTGGCGCGCGAGCGGCTCGAGCAGCTTGACCATCGCGCCCGGCTCGTTCGCGACCGACACGATCAGCGAGGTCTGGTCGTAGCCGCTCGGACCGGTCAGCTCCTTGCCGATCATGACGAAGCGCGTGCGGTTGTGCGGATCGTCCTGGATCAGCGCGTTGGTGACCTGCAGGCCGTAGTGGATCGCGGCGCGATCGCCGGCGATGGCCGCAACGGTCGAATCTTCGGCCGCCATCCGTGCAGCTTCCGCATTACTCGACACCGCCTGGCGCTCGAGATGCGGCGCATTGGTCGACAGCCAGCGCTGGCACTGCGCGAGCGCCTGCGCATGCGCGCATACGCGCGTGACGCCAGCGAGCCCGTTTTGCGTGAGCAGGTTGTGATGGATCGGCAATGCGAGTTCGCCGCCGATGGTCAGCTGGGTTTGCAGCAGCAGATCCAGCGTGCGCGACACCGCGCCTTCGGTCGAGTTCTCGACCGGCACGACGCCGTAGTCGGCGGCGCCCGCCTCGACCGAGCGGAATACTTCGTCGATCGACGGGCACGGCAGCCCTTCGATCGACTGACCGAAGTACTCGTGCATCGCCTGTTCGCTATAGGTGCCGACCGGCCCGAGGTACGCGGCCTTGATGCTCTTTTCTAGCGCGCGGCTCGCGGCCATGATCTCGCGCCAGATCGCGCTGATGTGCTCGTCGGCGAGCGGCCCGGCGCTCATTTCCTGCAGGCGCGCGATCACCTGCATCTCGCGCTCGGGCCGGAACACCGGAGCGTTGAAATGCTTCTTGACCTCGCCCACTTCGAGCGCGACCGCCGCGCGCTGGTTCAGGAGCGCGATCAGCTGCGCGTCGAGCGCGTCGATGCGATCGCGCAGAGGTTTGAGTCGTGTATTCAGTTCGTCGTCCATGCGTAAAACGGCTCTGCCGGGTAACTGCTGGAAAAGATGCGCACGCCTGCCAGTCAGTGTGACTCAGGCGCTGCGCTGTTCGAATTCCTTCATGTATTCGACAAGCGCTTTGACGCCTTCGAGCGGGACGGCGTTATAAATCGACGCCCGCATGCCGCCGACGGACTTGTGGCCCTTTAGCTGCACCAATCCCCGCGCTTTCGCGCCGGACAGGAAATCTTCGTTGCGCGACTCGTCGGCGAGGAAGAACGGTACGTTCATCCGCGAGCGCGAGCCACGTTCGACCTTGTTCAGATAGAAGCTGCTCGAGTCGATCGTGTCGTATAGCAGCTTCGATTTTTCGAGGTTGCGCGCCTCCATCGCCTGGAGGCCGCCCTGCTTCTTCAACCACTTGAACACGAGCCCGGCGATATAGATCGCATAGGTGGGCGGCGTGTTGTACATCGAGTTGTTCTCGGCGACGGTCTTCCATTCGAACGCCGATGGGCAAATCGGCATCGCGCGATCGAGCATGTCCTCACGCACGATCACGACCGTCACGCCCGCCATGCCGATGTTCTTCTGCGCGCCGCCGAACAGCACGCCGTATTTGGCGATGTCCATTGGGCGCGACAGGATATGCGACGACGCGTCCGCCACGAGCGGAATATCGCCGAGGTCGGGAATCTCGAAGGTTTCGACTCCATGGATGGTCTCGTTCGTGCACAGGTGCACGTAGGCCGGATCGTCCGACAGTTGCCATTCCTCACGCGCCGGCGCGCGGGTATAGCCCTCGGCCGTCTTGCCGGTTGCGGCCAGATGCACGCTGCCGTATTTTTCCGCTTCCTTGAACGACTTCTGCGACCACGAGCCGGTGACGACGAAATCCGCCCGCGGTTTCGAGCCGAGCAGGTTCATCGGCACGATCGCGTTCTCGCCGAGCCCGCCGCCCTGCAGGAACAGGATCCGATGGCTTGCCGGCACGTGAAGCAACTCGCGCAGATCGGTCAGCGCTGCTTCGTGGATCGACATGAATTCCTTGCCGCGATGGCTCATTTCCATCACGCTCATACCACTGCCTTGCCAGTTCAGCATCTCGTCGGCTGCCTGGCGCAGCACTTCTTCGGGCATGGCCGCCGGGCCGGCGGAGAAATTAAAAACGCGCATGTGAGGTCCTGGAAGCGCGCGCGAAGTAACGAAGTCGCGCGGGAATCGGCGAAAAGAACTGCGAAATGGCTCGCCGAAAAAGAAAATGGCCGTCTGCGCCAGTGCGCAAACGACCATTATCGCATTGTCGCCGCCAACCCGCCACGCCGGGTGTCCCAGCGGGCGCGGCGACAGGCCGGCTGATTAGCGCGGCCTGCGAGCGGAACTTACTTGGCCGCCGGCTTGACCGATGCGACTTCCTTGTCGGCCTGGTCACGCGTTGCCTTGATCGATTCCGGCATGTACTTCTGCATCAGACCGTTCACGACGTCGCGGCCAACCTGGTCTTGCACCTGGATGAACTTGCGGCCGGTCGGGCTCTTGTAGAACGTGGTCAGGTCCTTGATTTCCGACACGCTGTAGTACTTCGCGTACGCATCGTACTGAGCTTGCATCGCGTCCTGACGGAAACCGTCGGTTGCGAAGACCTGACCTGCCGCGTCCACCAGCTTCGGCACCGCGTTCTTCTGCAGCGTCGGCACGGCGGCCTGCTTCTGCTTGTCCGTCATCGTCTTGTTCTCGGTCAGCGCGTCCGACAGGATTGCCGGAACGAGCTGCTTGGCCTGCATCTGCGCGCTGTTGCCGATTGCGCCAACCAGCTTCTGCGCGTCGATGGCGTCGAGCAGGTCCTTGATGGCAGCTTGCTTGGCCGGATCAACCGGTGCTGCTGCGGCAGCCGGAGCTGCGGGCGCCTGGTTCTGCAGCGCTTGAGCCATGGCGAAGGTCGGCACGATGGCAGCCAGCAACATCAGTTGTTTGAATCGTTTTTGCATCATTACTCCCTAAGAGAAATTAACTTGAACCGCACGCCGCACGGGAAAGCGTACCGGCCCGATACGCGTTGACCCGGAGCGTAGCTTCAACGTATTAACTGAGACTGAAAGCCGCTGGCAAGGATCAAGCCGCGCCGCCGCCCTCACCGCCGTTATCACCTTCAGCGGAGCCGTCGGAATCGCTTTCCGACTCGCCCTCGGCCTCAGCTACCTGTTGCAGACCGGACAGCTTGGTCCCTTCGTCAAGGCTGATGAGTGTAACACCTTGCGTTGCGCGTCCCATTTCACGAATTTCCGACACGCGCGTGCGGATCAGCACGCCCGTCGTGGTAATGAGCATGATCTGCGCTTCCGAGTCCACGAGCGTCGCGGCAACGACCCTGCCATTGCGCTCAGACGTCTGGATCGCGATCATGCCCTTCGTGCCGCGGCCGTGACGCGTGTACTCGGTGATCGGGGTGCGCTTGCCGAAGCCGTTCTCGGTTGCGGTGAGCACCGACTGCTGCTCGTCGCCGGCCACCAGCAACGCGATCACGTTCTGGCCGTCCTCGAGCTGCATGCCGCGCACGCCGCGCGCCTCGCGACCCATCGGACGCACGTCGTTTTCGTCGAAGCGGACTGCCTTGCCCGAATCAGAGAACAGCATTACGTCGTGCTGGCCATCGGTGATCGCGGCGCCGATCAGGTAATCACCCTCATCGAGACCGACCGCAATAATACCTTTGCGCAGCGGCCGGCTGAATGCCTCGAGCGGCGTCTTCTTTACCGTTCCTAGCGCGGTCGCCATGAATACGAACTTGTCGGCCGAGAACTCCTTGACCGGCAGCACGACCGTAATCTTTTCGCCTTCCTGCAGCGGGAACATATTGACGATCGGCCGGCCGCGCGAATTGCGCGAGCCCTGCGGCACCTCGTAGACCTTGACCCAGTACACACGGCCGCGATTCGAGAAGCACAGGATGTGGTCGTGCGTATTGGCGATGAACAGCGTGTCGATCCAATCGTCTTCCTTCATGGAAGTGGCCTGCTTGCCACGACCACCGCGCTTCTGGGCCCGATATTCGGACAGCGGCTGCGATTTCACGTAGCCCGCGTGCGACATCGTCACGACCATTTCTTGCGGCGTGATCAGGTCTTCGGTGTTCAGTTCGGTTGCGTTCAACTCGATCTTCGAGCGACGCGCATCGCCGAATTCGGCCTTGATCGACGTAAGTTCGTCGACGATGATCGCCGAAATGCGTTCCGGGCGAGCCAGAATGTCCAGCAGGTCAGCGATCTGCGCCATCACATCGCGGTATTCGCCAATGATCTTGTCCTGCTCGAGACCGGTCAGGCGCTGCAGACGCATCTGCAGGATTTCCTGCGCCTGGGTATCGGACAAGCGGTAGAGGCCGTCGGCCTGCATGCCGAACGAAGGGTTCAGCCCCTCCGGACGATATGCTTCGCGACCGCCCGCCGACGCGTTATCCGCCTCGGCGCGCGACAGCATTTCGCGCACGAGCGACGAATCCCACGAGCGCGACATCAGTTCCTGCTTGGCGATAGGCGGCGTCGGCGCGGCCTTGATGAGCGCGATGAATTCGTCGATGTTCGCGAGCGCAACCGCCAGACCTTCGAGCACATGGCCACGTTCGCGCGCCTTGCGCAGCTCGTAGACGGTGCGCCGCGTCAGCACTTCCCGGCGATGCGACAGGAAGCACGTCAGCATTTCCTTCAGGTTCAGGAGCTTCGGCTGACCGTCGACGAGCGCGACCATGTTCATGCCGAACGTGTCCTGAAGCTGGGTCGCCTTGTACAGATTGTTCAGCACGACCTCGGGCACCTCGCCGCGCTTGAGCTCGATCACGACACGCATGCCGCTCTTGTCGGATTCGTCGCGGATGTCGGAGATGCCTTCGAGCTTCTTCTCGTTGACGAGTTCGGCGATACGCTCGAGCAGCGAGCGCTTGTTCACCTGATACGGCAATTCGTCGACGATGATCGCCATGCGCTGCCCGCGGTCGATTTCCTCGAAGTGCGTCAGCGCGCGCATCACGACGCGGCCGCGACCGGTGCGATAGCCGTCGCGCACGCCGGCCACGCCGTAGATGATGCCGGCGGTCGGGAAGTCGGGTGCGGGGATGATCTCGATCAGCTCGTCGATCGTCGCTTCCGGGTTTTTCAGCAGATGCTGACACGCGTCGACGACTTCGTTGAGGTTGTGCGGCGGGATGTTGGTCGCCATGCCGACCGCGATGCCGGACGAGCCATTGATCAGCAGATTAGGGATGCGCGCAGGCAGGATGGCCGGCTCGTTTTCGCTGCCGTCGTAGTTCGGCACGAAGTCGACCGTTTCCTTGTCGATGTCGGCCAGCAGCTCGTGGCCGATCTTCGCCATGCGGATTTCGGTGTAACGCATCGCCGCGGCGTTGTCGCCGTCGACCGAACCGAAGTTCCCCTGGCCGTCGACGAGCATGTAGCGCAGCGAGAAGTCTTGCGCCATCCGTACGATCGTGTCGTAGACGGCAGTGTCGCCGTGCGGATGGTATTTACCGATGACGTCGCCGACGATACGCGCCGACTTCTTGTAGGCGCGGTTCCAGTCGTTGTTCAGCTCGTGCATCGCGTACAGCACGCGCCGGTGCACCGGCTTCAGCCCATCGCGGACATCGGGAAGCGCTCGCCCTACGATTACGCTCATCGCGTAATCGAGATACGAACGGCGCATTTCCTCCTCAAGGGAGATTGGCAGAGTCTCTTTGGCGAATTGATCCATTATCCGTATCTTTTACGTGCGAAAGCGGGGGTTCGCCGCAACTTCGCGTAAGCATTGCAGGCGCAACGCATCACGCGATTCTAACATGCCACGCATCCGCGCCCGACGCAGGTACGTATACATATTAGAGGGGCACCCGCCAACACCTCGCCGATCGCACAATTTCGAGCTCACCAGGCTCGATTCCTGCGTGGGGCCAATTCGCCGCTTAGCCAGAGCCCGCGGACCGCTCAGACGAAAACATTTGTTGCTCATGCACCACAATTGGAGGGGGATTTGAATGGGGGCAGATTTTTTTTTCGTCGGAAGGGAACGATATGGCAAAATGCCAACGCACAAAGAGTCAGACACTGCTCGAAGTCTACACAGCCGGTTTTTGTTCCGCACCAATGTTATACTTCGAGCAATGTATGACTGGTCATCCGTCAACAGGCTCGCAGTAAACCTGCGGTAATCTCAATTTCGAGAGGAGAAATATGAATAAACTTTCAAAGCTCGCGTTCATTGCAGCTACCGCAGTTATGGCTGCATCCGCCATGGCGCAGTCGGTGCCGGCGTCGCGACAAGCTACCAACGACAACTGGGTGAATGGTACTGGCGAATACGTGTGGATGAACGGCACGAACGAGCTTTGCTGGCGCGATGCATTCTGGACGCCCGCAACGGCTAACGCCAAGTGCGACGGCGCTCTGGTTGCTCAGGCTCCGACCCCGCCGGCACCGGTCGCTCCGGCCCCGGCTATCTCCAGCGAAAAGATTACGTATCAAGCTGATGCGCTGTTCGACTTCGACAAGGCAATCCTGAAGCCGGCTGGCAAGGAACGTCTGAGCGAACTGGCATCGAAGATCCAGGGCATCAACCTCGAAGTCGTCGTCGCTACGGGCCACACCGACCGCATCGGTTCGGACGCTTACAACGACCGTCTGTCGCTGCGTCGTGCTCAAGCTGTGAAGGCCTTCCTGGTCAGCAAGGGCGTCGAAGCCAACCGTATCTACACGGAAGGCAAGGGCCGCCGCAACCCGGTTACCACCGGTTGCAACCAGAAGAACCGCAAGCAACTCATCGCCTGCCTCGCACCGGACCGCCGCGTGGAAGTCGAAGTTGTCGGTACGCCGAAGCAGTAAGCTGGAAATTACCGCAGTATCGAAAGCCCCGCTTCGGCGGGGCTTTTTTTATGTGCGGGTGCCGCGACGTGGTCTGATGCGCGACGGAGGAACACCCCGCTCCGCTACGAGCGGCTCGAAGCTCGAATTGGCAGCCGCTCGCTGGTGCGCTTTTGCCGCTCTTTCTCTTGCCCTATATACTCAGAGTTTATCCTCGAGCGTCCGCTCACCGCTTTCATCGAGGCAGCCTTCGCCATGACCAACGCCGATCCCCACGAACTACAGAAATTCAGCGACCTCGCGCATCGTTGGTGGGACCCGAACGCCGAATTCAAACCACTGCACGAACTGAATCCGATTCGCCTGCGCTGGATCGACGCGCACGCGCATCTCGCCGGCAAAAAGGTGCTCGATATCGGTTGCGGCGGCGGCATCCTGTCGGAATCGATGGCAGGCTTGGGCGCGCATGTGAAGGGCATCGACCTGTCGACTCAGGCACTCGGCGTCGCCGATCTTCACAGTCTTGAAAGCGGTGTAACCGTCGATTACGAAGAAATCGCCGCCGAGGCACTGGCCGCGCGCGAACCGGGCACCTATGACGTGGTCACCTGCATGGAAATGCTCGAGCACGTCCCCAAGCCGGCCGCGATCGTCGAGGCCTGCAAGAATCTCGTGAAGCCGGGCGGCTGGGTGTTTTTCTCCACACTGAACCGCAACGTGAAGTCGTACCTGTTCGCGGTGATCGGCGCCGAATACATCGCGCGCATGCTGCCGAAGGGCACGCACGACTACGCGCGCTTCATCCGCCCGTCGGAACTCGCCGGCTTCGTGCGCGCCGCCGATCTGCGTACGGCCGACATCAAGGGCATCGTGTACAACCCGCTCAGCAAGCACTTCGCGCTGTCGTCCGACACGAGCGTCAACTATATGCTCGCCTGTCGCCGCGACGCCTGACCTGCCAGAACCGCCCCGATCCGCCGTATCCGAAACGAACAATGAGCGACCCGACTCCCCTGCCGCAACGCGAAGACAACGACGACACGCTCGGCTTTTGCCTCGCCGTGCTTTTCGACCTCGACGGCACGCTTGCCGACACGGCGCCCGACCTCGCGGCCGCCGTCAACAAGATGCGCCACGACCGGGGACTCGAGATGGTGCCGCTCGAGAAGCTGCGCCCGCTCGCTTCGGCCGGGGCGCGCGGACTGATCTGCGGCGCGTTTGGCATCGGGCCCGATCATCACGAATTCGCATCGATGCGCGAGGAGTTTCTCGCGAACTACGAAGCGGACCTGTGCATCGAGACGACGCTCTTTCCGGGCATCGCGGAAGTGCTCGATGAACTCGACGCGCGCGGCGTGCGCTGGGGCATCGTCACGAACAAGGTCGCGCGGCTCACCGAGCCCCTCGTCGCGCAACTCGGGCTCGAGGAGCGCGCCGGCTGCGTGGTGAGCGGCGACACGACTCCGCATTCGAAACCGCACCCCGCGCCGCTGCTGCACGCGGCGCGTGAGCTGGACATCGCGCCGGAGCGCGTCGTCTATATCGGCGACGATCTGCGCGACGTGCAGGCCGGTTTTGCCGCCGGCATGAAGACCGTCGCCGCGGCTTACGGCTATTGCGGCAATGACATTCCGCCGACACGGTGGCATGCGCAACACGTGGTGGAGTCGACGGCCGAGTTGCAGACGCTGCTGCGCGACATTGGCTGAGAAAGTCCTGCCACCCAATGCGTGCCACGCGTGCCGTCGATCTATTGTAAAATCCCGTTTGGCTCATATATGTGAGCAACGAACCGCGGGGGCGACCTGGTTTCGACAGGGGTTGCGAAGCGGCTAGGGCATGTCGAGGACCCGTCACCTCGTTAATCAATGGGAAAAACGTAACTGCAAACGACGATACGTTCGCACTGGCAGCCTAAGGGCCGCCGTCCTCTGCCTAGTTCACTGACGGGCTAGTGTCGCAAGACCGGTAGCAATACCGACAGAGGTCATATACGTCAGTTAAGCCTTGGCGGCGTCACGACGTTCGGGTCGAAAATCTAGTGAATCGCCGTAGCGCAGCGTGTTCGTCCGCGTCGCTGCGGTTAAATCAAAAGACAGAACTAAACATGTAGAACTGGTCGTAGAGGACTTCTGGACGCGGGTTCGATTCCCGCCGCCTCCACCAAACACAAGGGCACGTTCGCAACGAACGGCCCCGAAAAACCCCGGTAGCTTGACGCTGCCGGGGTTTTTTATTTTAGGCACCGTGCGCGACCCACAACAGGACCCGGCAGATCCACAGCCGCTGCCTATACTCGTAGCGCGAGGCGCGTCGTCGCCCGTCAACCGCGTCGCCAGAACAGGAGCCCGCGTCATGTGCAAGACCATCGCATTGCTTGCCCCGCTCGGACTCGCCGTGCTGCACGCCAGCGCCCTCGCCGACCCGCCAAAACTGTCCGACGGCCGCTTCGTCACTGCCGACGGCATGACGCTCTACACGTTCGACAAGGACACCACCCATGGCGTCAGCGCCTGCACCGGCGGCTGCATGAGCAACTGGCCGGCGGCCACCGCGACGCCGACCGACAAGCCGTCGGGCGACTGGTCACTAAT
The DNA here is from genome assembly GCF_050436725.1 of Paraburkholderia sp. JPY465. Lineage (NCBI taxonomy): Bacteria > Pseudomonadati > Pseudomonadota > Betaproteobacteria > Burkholderiales > Burkholderiaceae > Paraburkholderia > Paraburkholderia sp. JPY465. The sequence goes on along the minus strand of NZ_JBNDMT010000003.1, from coordinate 523,525 downwards.
CCCGAGCGCGGACGGCAAGCAGCAATGGGCGTACAAGGGCCATCCGCTGTATCACTACTCGGCTGACAAGCAGGCAGGCGATGTAAAGGGGGACGGTTTCAAGGACATCTGGCACATCGCCAGGCCATAACAATGCGGTCCGCCCGGCAACTGCGCGACCATCGCATCCGCCACAAAGCACAACGCCGGCCCAAGGGCCGGCGCTGTGTCAAACCTCGAAGCTCGAGCGAAGCCCGAGCCGATCCTCATTCGTCCTTCGGGCACTGCAGATTGCAGCCATTTGGATCGCCCATGTCACCGCGCTTGCGCGCTGCCGATCGTTTGCCGTGCTGATACTTGTCCGACGGCGCGGACGCGGCGAACGGCATCTGCGGATGCTCGTTGAGGCGGAATTCATCGTTCAGGATGCCGCCCGGCACGCCAGGCGAGTTTTGCGCGTAAGCGACGGAGACGGTGGCACAGAGCACACCAGCCGCGACAGCGGCGGCACATGCGTGGAAAAGAGCTTTCATGTTGGTTCGGCGCGGCTTGCCGCGGGGTTAGAGCGGATACGAAGCCAAGAGAGTAGCCGAAACCGGCTTGCCGCGCAGCAGCGGGCGCCGAGCGCCATCGCGTTTCTGATTACGGGCTCTTACGCCCACCATTAAGCTAGCGCGCCGCCGAGTCCCTCGTCCAGATCGACGAGCCTGCCGCAGTCGCACGGATCGTAGCCGGCGAGCTGCTCGACACGATGGTGAAACGCGCTGCCGCGCAACAGATTGATCACCGTCGCGAGCGGTGCGCGTGACAGGTGCGCGCGGTCGCATGCGAAGTAATAGTCCTCGTCGACGATCGGAATGAAGTCGAGCCCGAAATGATGCGCGGCGGGCTGCACGCCGAAGCCTATGTCGGCCATGCCGCTCGCGACGAACGCCGCGATCGCGGAGTGCGTCAGCTCGGTCGACGCATAGCCGTTCACGCGGTCCGGGTCCACCCCGATCTGTCGCAACGAAAGATCGAGCAGCATCCGCGTACCCGAGCCCGGTTGGCGGTTGACGAAACGGATGTCGTCGCGCGCCAGATCGCCGAGCCCGCCGATTCCCTTGGGATTGCCCTTGCCGATGAAGAGTCCTTGCTTGCGCCGGGTCAGATGCACGAGCACGTGGCGTTGCGGATCGAGCCAGCGCCGGTAGGTATCGGCGCACACCGCGCGAAACTCGCCGAGCGGCAGGTGAAAGCCCGCCAGATCGCACTCGCCGCGCGCGAGCGCGCTGACCGCGTCGGCGCCGTCGCGGTACTTGATCTCGACCGGCAGATCGTTGGCGACCAGTGCCGTCACGAGCGCGGCCACCGCATAACCGTGCGACGCGTGGATGCGCACGTTATCGGTGGGGGGCGCGAGCCAGCGGTTCAGATCGCTCGCCACTTCGCTCGCGAGCGCCTGCAGATTGCCGTCGAGCCGCTCACCGCAGAGCCGTTGTCCACGCAGCACCGCGTGTCCGAGGTCGGACAAAACCGAGCCGCGCCCACGCTCTTTTGCGATCAGCGGACCGCCAAGCCGCTCCTCGATGCTGCGCAGCAAACCCCACGCGTGCCGGTAGGACAAACCCTTAAGCGCCGCGGCCTGGGCAATGCTGCCAGATTCATCGACAAGCGCGAGTAACGGCACCACGTCGGACAGGCTGGCCTCGCGGCCGTCCGCACCCTTCACGACCAGCTCGACCTGACATTCGATCCTGACCATATATGTTTGACTGTTTCCTATTGCGCGCGCCGGTTGGCCCGCCTATCTTTCGGCTATACCACATCGAATAAGCGAAGCATACGTGCACGTATTATGAATAACAAGTGCATATATCGCTTTGGAGGAGCCCCCACTTTGGACGATTCTCTCGCCACGGCGCCGGATCAGCTCGTGCAACGACACGCGCAACCGGGCCGCACACTGATGACGATCCTGCACGCGATCCAGGACGAACTCGGCTTTGTGCCACCCGCCGCAGTCGGACCGCTCGCCCGCGCGTTGAACCTGTCGCGCGCGGAAGTGCACGGCGTCATCACCTACTACCATCACTTTCGCACCACGCCGGCCGCGCCCGTCACGGTACAGCTGTGCCGCGCCGAAGCATGCCGCAGCATGGGCACCGAGGCGCTCGCCCAGCACATCGAGGCGCACACGGGTTGCCGCTTCGACGCGGGTCACCATGACGGCGCAACGGTAGAGCTCGAATCGGTGTACTGCCTCGGCCAATGCGCGCTGTCGCCGGCGATGATGCTCAACGGCACGCTGCACGCACGCGTTACGCCACAGAAATTCGACGCGCTGCTCGCCGCAGCCAGCAAACGCGTGGAGATGCCGGCATGACGCGCATCTATGTTCCGCGAGATTCGTCGGCGCTCGCGCTCGGCGCCGATGCGCTGGCCGAAGCCATCGCCAGCGAAGCCGCGCGCCGCGGCATCGCGATCGAACTGATCCGCAACGGTTCACGCGGGTTGCTGTGGCTCGAACCGCTGGTCGAAGTCGCGACGCCCGAAGGCCGCATCGGCTATGCGAATGTCGACGTGGAAGACGTCGCTGCGTTGTTCGACGCGGGCTTCGTCGATGGCGGCGAGCATGCGCGACGCGTCGGCGTGGTCGACGAGATTCCGTATCTGAAGAAGCAGCAGCGGCTGACCTTCGCGCGGATCGGCATCACCGACCCGCTGTCCATCGACGACTACATCGCGCACGGCGGCCTCGAAGGCCTACGCAACGCGCTGCAAACCGACGGCGATGCCGCCTGCGAAGAGTTGATCCAATCCGGCCTGCGCGGCCGCGGCGGCGCGGCCTTCCCCGCAGGCATCAAGTGGCGCACGGTGCGCGGCGCAAAGGCTGCGCAGAAGTACGTGGTCTGCAATGCCGACGAAGGTGACTCGGGCACCTTCTCCGATCGTCTGGTGATGGAAAGCGATCCGTACGGGCTGATCGAAGGCATGATCATCGCGGGTGTCGTGACTGGCGCGACCGTCGGCTATATCTACGTGCGCAGCGAATACCCGCACTCGATCGCGACGCTCGAAGCGGCCATCGCCCGCGCGCGCACAGCCGGCTGGCTCGGCGACAGCGTGCTTTCGAGCGGGCAGCGCTTCGAGCTGTTCGTTGCGAAAGGCGCGGGCTCGTATGTGTGCGGCGAAGAAACCGCGATGCTGGAATCGCTCGAAGGCAAGCGCGGCATCGTCCGCGCGAAGCCACCGGTGCCCGCCCTCGTGGGTCTCTACGGCCAGCCCACCGTGATCAACAACGTGATCACGCTCGCCACGGTGCCGATCATCTTCGCGCGCGGCGCGGCGTTCTATAAGGACTTCGGCATGGGCCGCTCGCGCGGCACACTGCCGTTCCAACTGGCCGGCAACATCAAGCGAGGCGGCCTCGTCGAACTCGCGTTCGGCGTGACATTGCGCCAACTGCTCGACGACTTCGGCGGCGGCACCGCGAGTGGCCGGCCGGCGCGCGCGGTGCAGGTCGGCGGTCCGCTCGGCACCTATTTGCCGGAAAGCCAGTGGGACATCCCGATGGACTACGAAGCGTACGCGGCAGTCGGCGCGGTGATCGGCCACGGCGGTCTCGTCGTGCATGACGACACGTCGAACCTTGCCGAGCTCGCGCAATACGCGATGCACTTCTGCGCGCTCGAATCGTGCGGCAAATGCACACCGTGCCGCATCGGCTCGACGCGCGGCGTCGAGGTGATCGCGCGGATCCGTAACGGCGATACGTCGACGCGTCAGGTGCAATTGCTGCGCGATCTGTGCGATACGATGGTGTCCGGTTCGCTGTGCGCGATGGGCGGCATGACGCCGTTCCCGGTGCTGTCCGCGCTCGATCATTTCCCAGAAGACTTCGGTCTCGCCGCCGATCCCACTGCCGACCACGCCACCAAAGCGGCCGCGGCCTGACACCAGGAGTTCACTATGTCCGATCAGTTCAACTCCCGCTCCCTGAAGGAACTCCCCGAGGGGGGCGGCTGCGGCTCAGGCAACTGCGCGTGCAAGTCGCAAGCCATGGCACGCGCCGCCAACCCATTCGCCGACGACACCGACTACGGCACCCCCGCCCGTCACTCGGACGTCGACGTGACGCTCGAAATCGACGGCCAGGCGGTGACCGTACCCGCCGGCACGTCGGTGATGCGCGCGGCGGCCGAAGCCGGCGTCAACGTGCCGAAGCTGTGCGCGACCGATTCGCTCGAGCCGTTCGGCTCATGCCGTCTGTGTCTGGTCGAAATCGAAGGACGGCGCGGCTATCCGGCCTCGTGCACGACGCCGGTCGAAGCCGGCATGAAGGTGCGCACGCAGACCGACCGTCTGCAGACGCTGCGTCGCAACGTGATGGAACTGTACATCTCCGACCATCCGCTCGATTGCCTGACCTGCCCCGCCAACGGCGACTGCGAACTGCAGGACATGGCGGGCGTGACCGGCCTGCGCGAAGTGCGCTACGGCTTCGACGGCGAGAATCACCTGAAGGACAAGAAGGACGAATCGAATCCGTACTTCACGTACGACCCGTCGAAGTGCATCGTCTGCAATCGCTGCGTGCGCGCGTGCGAGGAAACCCAGGGCACGTTCGCGCTGACGATCACCGGACGCGGCTTCGAATCGCGCGTCGCGGCGAGCGAGAACCAGCCGTTCATGGAATCGGAGTGCGTGTCGTGCGGCGCGTGCGTGGCCGCGTGCCCGACCGCGACCCTTCAGGAAAAGACCGTCGTGATGCTCGGCCAGCCTGAGCACTCGGTCGTCACCACCTGCGCGTATTGCGGCGTCGGCTGCTCGTTCAAGGCCGAGATGAAAGGCAACCAGGTCGTGCGGATGGTGCCGCACAAGAACGGCCAGGCCAACGAAGGCCATGCGTGCGTGAAGGGCCGCTTCGCGTGGGGCTACGCGACGCACAAGGACCGCATCACCAAGCCGATGATCCGCGCGAAGATCACCGACCCGTGGCGCGAAGTCAGCTGGGACGAAGCGATCTCGTACGCGGCATCGGAGTTCCGCCGTATCCAGGCGAAGCATGGGCGCGATTCGATCGGCGGCATCACGTCGTCGCGCTGCACGAACGAAGAAACGTACCTCGTGCAGAAGCTCGTGCGCGCCGCATTCGGCAACAACAACGTCGACACCTGCGCGCGCGTCTGCCATTCGCCGACCGGCTACGGCCTGAAGACGACGATCGGCGAATCGGCCGGCACGCAGACGTTCGCATCGGTCGATAAGGCCGACGTCATCATGGTGATCGGCGCAAATCCGACCGACGGCCACCCGGTGTTCGGCTCGCGGCTGAAGCGCCGCGTGCGCGAGGGCGCAAAGCTGATCGTCGTCGATCCGCGCCGCATCGATATCGTCGATACGCCGCACGTGAAGGCGTCGCACCATCTGCAATTGCGGCCCGGCACCAACGTCGCGATCGTCAACGCGCTCGCGCATGTGATCGTCACCGAAGGCCTGCTCGACGAAGCGTTCATCGCCGAGCGCTGCGAAACGCGCGCGTTCGAGCAGTGGCGCGATTTCGTCGCGCTGCCTGAGAACTCGCCCGAAGCGACCGAAGCGGCAACCGGCGTGCCCGCACAACAAGTACGCGAAGCCGCCCGCATTTACGCGACCGGCGGCAACGCCGCGATCTACTACGGCCTGGGCGTCACCGAACACGCGCAAGGCTCGACGATGGTGATCGGCATCGCGAACCTCGCGATGGCGACCGGCAACATCGGCCGCGAAGGTGTCGGCGTGAATCCGCTGCGCGGCCAGAACAACGTGCAGGGCTCTTGCGACATGGGCTCGTTCCCGCACGAGCTGCCCGGCTATCGGCACATCGGCGATCCGCTCGTGCGCACGCAGTTCGAAAACGCCTGGAACGTCACGCTGCAACCGGAACCGGGCCTGCGCATTCCGAACATGTTCGACGCCGCGCTGCACGGCACCTTCAAGGGCCTGTACTGCCAGGGCGAGGACATCGTGCAGTCGGACCCGAACACGCATCATGTGGCGGCGGCGCTGTCGTCGATGGAATGCATCGTGGTGCAGGACATCTTCCTGAACGAGACCGCCAAGTACGCCCACGTGCTGCTGCCGGGCTCGTCGTTCCTCGAAAAGGACGGCACGTTCACCAACGCCGAGCGCCGCATCTCGCGCGTGCGCAAGGTGATGCCGCCGCTCGGCGGTTACGCGGACTGGGAAGTCACGCAGCTGCTGTCGCGCGCGCTCGGCTACGAGATGGACTACACGCATCCGTCCGAGATCATGGACGAAATCGCACGGCTCACGCCGACCTTCCACGGCGTGTCGTTCCAGAAGATCGACGAAATGGGCAGCATCCAGTGGCCGTGCAACGAGGACGCGCCCGACGGCACGCCGACGATGCACGTCGGTACCTTCGTGCGCGGCAAGGGCAGGTTCGTGATCACGAAGTTCATCGCATCGCCGGAGAAGGTCACGCGCAAGTATCCGCTGCTGCTGACGACCGGGCGCATCCTGACGCAGTACAACGTCGGCGCGCAGACGCGCCGCACCGACAACTCGCTCTGGCATGACGAAGACCGGCTCGAACTGCATCCGGACGATGCGGAGGAACGCGGGATCAAGACCGGCGACTGGGTCGGCATCGAATCGCGCGCGGGGCAGACCGTGTTGCGCGCGAAGGTGACGGAGCGGATGCAGCCGGGCGTCGTCTATACGACGTTCCACTTCCCCGAATCGGGCGCGAACGTGATCACGACCGACAGCTCCGACTGGGCGACCAACTGCCCCGAATACAAAGTGACCGCGGTGCAGGTGATGCCGGTCGAGCAGCCGTCGCAATGGCAGAAGGACTATTCGCGCTTCAGTAGCGAACAGCTCGAACTGCTCAAGCGGCGCGAGCAGGCCGATTCGGCCGCGGCCGTTACCGCGGGCAAGTGAGGCGAGCGATGGACAATCGGAATCTGATCGACATGGCGAACCGGATCGGCGACTTCTTCGAGTCGATGCCCGACCATGAGGAAGCGCTGAGCGGCGTCGCCGAACACATCCGCCGCTTCTGGGAGCCGCGCATGCGGCGCGCGCTGCTCGCAACGCTCGGCGAAGCGCCGGACACCTATGACATCGCGCTAACGAACTTCACGCGCGAGGCGATCGTCAGGTATCGCGAGAAGTTGACGCCGGCCCAGGCGTCGGCGGCTTAGGCTCAGGCCATTTCCTCAACCACCCCACCGTGGCGCGGCGGCGCGATCCGCTGCCGCGCCCGCGCCGCGCAACAGGCGACCCTGATCACAGCGTCGCCTGCTCGTGGATCTCTCCCCCCACCGCAAACCACGCCTCGCAGTGCCGTACGAGACCGTGCAGGTCCGAGCCGGTGCGTCCGCGCGCGCTGATATAGCCGTCGGGCCGCACCAGATAAAACGACGGCCGCGTGCGCCCATACGATTCGGACAGCGCCGGGCCGCGGTCGCCGGTCGTATCGGTGACGCGCCAGATCCGCACCGCGTTCGGCAGCAGCCGCTCGACCTCGGCGGCGAGCTTTTCCAGCTCCGGGTCCGGCGGCGCCGCATGCTTCGCAGCCGGATCGAGCGGCGTGCCGTCGACGGGCAGCGGCGGCACCAGCAGAAACAGCGAGAAGAACGCCGGATCGTGCAGATCGAAAATGCAGCCGACGCCCGGCGCGCGCCCGAGCGGACCGTCGACGACATGCACCAGCGCATCCGGCGCGCGCTCGCCCGCGCGCGGGCCGCCGTCGAGCACGCGTTCGAGCGTGAGCGGACTGCGCCGGTACTGGATCGACAGCTCGCTGATCGTCGCGCGCGCGGCATCGCGCAGCGGGCCGAGCGCGGCCAGTACCGGCATCACGCGCTCGCGCAGCAGCTTCAGCGGACCGTGATCGGCCTCGGCCATCTGCGTGATGAACCCGGTCTGGCGCAGCACCTCGCGCTCGATCGGATGCCGTTCCGCGTGGTACGTGTCGAGCAGGCGATCCGGCGCCGCGCCGCCGACCACGCGCGCGAGCTTCCAGCCGAGATTGAGCGCTTCCTGGATGCCGGTGTTCATGCCTTGCGCGGCCGCGGGGCTGTGCACGTGCGCGGCATCGCCGGCGAGGAAGATGCGGCCTACGCGTAGCCGATCGACCATCCGGCTGTTCACGTGGAAATACGCCGACCACGCGAGATCCGACACGTCGACGCGCTCGCGCACGCGCCGCGCGATCAGCGCCTTGCATTGTTCTAGCGACGGCGCTGCGGGTGTGGCCGGCGGCGCGGCGCTGCCGGACGGCTCGACCGCGTGATCGGCGATCAGTCGATGACGGCCGTGGCCCATCGGGAACAGCGCGACGAGACCGTCGCCCGACGCGAAGATATGGAATTCGTCGTCGGGCCAGTCGGTTTCCGCGTGCAGGTCGGCGAGCAGGAAGGTCTGCTCGAAGGTCTTGCCCTCGAAATTCAGCCCGAGGCGATGGCGAATCGAACTATGCGCGCCGTCGGCCGCGATCATATATGACGGGCGCATGCCTTCCGTCCGGCCGTCCGCGCGGCGCAAGGTCGCCTGAATGCTCGCTGAGCCCTGCATGAACGCCATCAGTTCGACGCCGCGCTCGACCTTCACGCCGAGCGTCGCAAGATGCTCGGTCAGAAGCCGCTCGGTCACCGACTGGTCGAGAAACAGCAGATAGGGATAGCGCGTGTGCAGCGCGTCAAAATCGAGCTGCGCAAGCCGCATGCCGTTCGAAAACAGATTCGCGACGCGCGCGCGATGGCCGAGTTCGAGAAACGGCTCGATCAGCCGATGCTGCTCGAGCAGCTCGAGCGTGCGTGCCTGAATGCCGATCGCGCGCGAATAAGGGTTCGGCTGCGGCGCCTTGTCGATCAGACGCACGGGGATGTGAGCACGCGCGAGACTCATCGCTGCGGCAAGTCCGGTGGGACCGGCCCCGACGATCAGCACCGGCGACGCGTCGTAGGCGGCAGCGTCCATGCGGAACTCCGGAGGCAACATTGCGTTCTAGTGTACGCCGCCGCTCTCGCGCACAGCGGTGCGCTGCATCAATCGCGGAGGGGACGCCCCGTCGCTCCAGAGGCGCCCGCGAGCCGCGCAAATCGGGGCCCCTTGCGCAAGTATGGGAAAATGCGGCCCAGTCTGATTGATCCGAATGCCCTCCCCGTCATGCAACCTGTATTTGACCGCGCGTTCGCGGCGCATCGTGACGGCCGCCTCGACGACGCCGAACGCGGCTACCGCGCCACGCTCGACCACGACCCCAGCCATGTCGATGCGCTGCATCTGCTCGGCGTGCTGCGCCACCAGCAGGGCCAGCACGCCGAAGCCGCGGCGCTCGTGAGGCGCGCGGTCGACCTGCGCCCCGAAGACGCGGCGCTGCAGCTGAACCTCGGCAATGCGCTGAAGGCGCTCGGCCAGATCGACGCCGCGATCGAGCAGTTCCGCAACGCGCTGACGCTCGCACCGACGTTCCCGATGGCGCACTACAACCTCGGCAACGCCTACGCGTCGCTGGGCCGTCACGAAGACGCCGCCGATGCGTTCGAACGCTCGCTGCGCCTGCAGCCGGACGACGCGTCGTCGCACAACAATCTCGGCAATGCGCTGCACGCGCTCGGGCGTCACGCGGACGCGATCGCGTCGTTCCGGCGCGCGCTCGAACTGCGCCCCGGTCACGCGGGCGCGCTGAACAACATGGGCATGTCGCTGAACGCGCTCGATCGGCCGGACGAGGCGGTGCCCTGCTTCGAGGCCGCGCTGGCCGCCGAGCCGCGCTTCGTCGCCGCGCACTTCAACCTCGCGAACACGTTCGATGCGACCGGCCGACATGCGCAGGCAGTCGCGTCATTCGAAGCGGCGCTGCGGCTGCAGCCGAACCTGCCGCCCGCGATCTACGGCATGGGCAACGCACTCGCGGCGCTCGGCCGGGCCGAACAGGCGTTGCCGTATCTGGAGCGCGCGGTCGGGCTCGATCCGCAATTCGCGCTCGCGTGGCTCGCGCTCGGCACCGCGCACCAGGCGCTCGGCGCGCACGCTGCCGCGGTGCGCGCGCTCGATCAGGCGTTGCGGCTGCGCCCCGACCTCCCGTCCGCGCATATGAACCGTGCGCTCGCGTGGCTCGCGATGCGCGACTTCGAGCGCGGTCTGCCCGAATACGAATGGCGGCTGCAAACCGTCGCGCAACCGGCGATCCAGACGCTGCCGCGCTGGCACGGCGAGCCGATCGACGAGTACACGCTGCTGATCCATGCCGAACAGGGTTTCGGCGACACGCTGCAGTTCGTGCGCTTCGTGCCGCTCGCCACACAACGCGCCGCGCGCGTCGTGCTCGAAGTGCAGCCGCAGCTGGTGCCGCTGCTCGCGCCCGTCGCGCAGGCATGGCGCGTCTCGCTGATCGCGCAGGGCCAGCCGCGTCCCGCCGCCGATCTGCAAATTCCGCTGCTGAGCCTGCCGCTCGCGCTCGGCACGCGCTACGACACGATCGAAGCACGCACGCCCTATCTGAGCGTGCCGCCGGCCTATCGCCGCAAATGGCGCGGCTCGCTCGGCGGTCAGGCGAAGCGCAAGATCGGGCTCGCCTGGTCTGGGCGCATCCAGCGCAACGAAACCCGCACGATGCCGCTCGCCGCGCTGGAGCCGCTGTTCGCGCTCCACGGCATCGACTGGATCGTGCTGCAGCCCGATCTGTCCGACGACGAACGCGCCGCGCTCGATGCGCATCCGCGCGCGGCCGCGATCCATCGCTTCGACCAACGCATCGGCGACTTTGCGGATACCGCGGCGATCGTCGAGCGGCTCGACGCGGTGGTGTCGATCGACACGTCGATCGCGCACCTCGCCGGCGCGCTGCGCAAGCCGCTGTGGCTGATGCTGCCGTTCGCCGCCGACTGGCGCTGGTTCGACGGCGACACGCGCAGCCCGTGGTATCCGGGCGCGACGCTGGTGCGTCAGCCGCGGCCGGGCGCGTGGGATCAAGTCGTCGAGGCGGTCGCCAAGGAATTGCGGCACGGCTAGCGACGGACCACGCGCCGCCAGCAAAAACAGAAAACCCCGCTTTCGCGGGGTTTTCTGTTCTCAGAACACGAAGCGAACCCGTCAGGCCGCCCGATACTGATTCCGCGACTCCGGCGTGCGATACAGGAACAGCGTCGCGAGCAGACCGCAGATCGCCGCCACGCCTAGAACCAGGCCCGGCGCCGCCTTGTTGTTGGTCACGTGGATCAGCAGCGTGGCGATGGCCGGCGTGAAGCCGCCGATCGTCGTCGCGAGACTGTACGCGAGCGAGAAGCCGGCGGTCCGCACTTCGACCGGCATCACTTCGGTCAGCGCGACGACCATCGCGCCGTTGTAGCAGCCGTACAGGAACGACAGCCACAGCTGCACGACCAACAGACGCGCGAACGACGGTTCGGCGACGAGCCATTGCAGCGCCGGATACGCGGTGAGGATCGTCAGGATCGTGAACGCAAGCAGCACCGGACGGCGGCCGATGCGATCCGACAACGCGCCGGACACCGGCAGCCAGATCAGATTCGAGATACCGACGCAGACGGTGACGACCAGCGCGTCGATGGCCGTCAGCTTCAGCACCTCCTTGCCAAAGGTCGGCGTGTAAGCCGTGATCATGTAAAACGACACGGTCGTCATGACGACCATGCCCATGCCGCCCAGCACTACGGAATAGTTCGCGGCCATCGACTTCAGGATCTCGCCCATGCCCGGACGATGCTTGCGCGCCGCGAACTCCTCGGTCTCCTGCAGCGAGCGGCGGATGATGAACAGGAACGGCACGATCAGACAGCCGATCAGGAACGGCACGCGCCAGCCCCACGCGAACATCTGGTCGGCGGGCAGAATCTTGTTGAGCATCACGCCGATCAGCGCGGCGAATACCACCGCGACCTGCTGGCTGCCCGACTGCCACGAGCAATAAAAGCCCTTGTTGCCCTTCGTCGCGATCTCCGACAGATACACCGACACGCCGCCGAGCTCGGCGCCAGCCGAGAAACCTTGAAGCAGTCGCCCGAACAGCACGAGCACGGGCGCCACGAGCCCGATGGTCGCGTAGCCCGGTATCGTCGCGACCGTCAGCGTGCCGAGCGCCATCAGGCTCAGCGTGAGGATCAGGCCTTTGCGACGGCCGTGATGGTCGATGTAGGCGCCGAGCACGATCGCACCGAGTGGACGCATCAGGAAGCCCGCGCCGAACACGGACAGCGACAGCATCAGCGACGCGAAATCGCTGCCGCTCGGGAAGTAGGTCTTGGCGATCGCGGAAGCGTAATAGCCGTAGACCATGAAGTCGTACATCTCAAGAAAGTTGCCGCTGACGACGCGGAACACTGTCTTGACCTTGGATTCTTCGGTTTTGGAAGCGGCGTGGGTCGCGGTAGACATGACGGTCTCGGAGAGGCCCGCCGCCCAGTCGCACGGATCGACGTGGACGGTGACGAGCGGGCAGTTGGAACGATCCACTGCGATTGGCAAGCGGATCCCACAGGCGGACACGCGGTTATCGATTTGCGAAGCGCGCCCGGGGGCGCCGCATTCTGCTGCCCACGGCGTTCATCCGGGGTGAGGGTAAACGCTGAGCTTGATGCGGGGCCGATGCCACGTAATGTTACTGCTGATAAGGTCGACGCGAAACGCATACAGTTTGCTTACGCGCGACTCCGGCGGGCGGCGGTAGACTGTCCGCGCGAGGCCATTCAGTTGACTACTCCGATGCAAACCACCCCTGCTCTTTCCCTGCGCCCCGCCACGCTCGAGGACGCCGCGCTGATCGCGTCGATCCACAGCGCCAGCTGGCAGGCGACCTATCGCGGTCTGTTGCCCGACGCGTTCCTCGATGGCGAAGTCACGCGCGAGCGCGCCGCCTATTGGGAAGCGCGTCTCGGCGCGCCGGGCAGCGAGCGCCGCATCGTGCTGATCGCCGAATTGGCCGGCGAGCCGATCGGCTTCGTGTGTGTCGAGCGACAGCCCGAGTCCGCATGGGGCGTGCTGCTCGACAACCTGCATGCACTGCCCGGTTATCAGGGCATTGGCGTCGGCAAAACGCTGATGCACGCAGCCGTTGACTGGACCCGCGCGCAAGGCGAGGCCCAGCTATATCTGTACGTGCTCGAAGGCAATACGGCGGCGATCGGCTTTTACGAGCGGCACGGCTGGCAGTTGGTCGGCGCAGAGCCCGACCATATGGGCGGCGTCGATATCACCGCGCTGCGCTACGTGTACCGGTTGAAGCCCTGAACATAGAAGTCGAGTGTGCGTGCAGCCTGTGATGTCCCCGTTTTCGGAGTCATCTGAAGGTTGGACAAGGTAGTTTCGAGGCACGATTTTCTGTCGCCGATGGCTTCATCGGTCCCATACAGATTCCGTCACTGCCTCACCGGTCGTCCTTGTCACGAGGCACCGGAAGAAACCGATGACCAGCACGCCGCTCACCTCGATCGAAGGCGCATTCGCCCTTCCCCCTCTCCGTCCGCTCAATCAACTGTCCGAACCGTTCGGCCGCGATTGGGCGTTGCTGCCGGACACTCAGTGCTGGCGAGCCGGATTCGATTCGCTGTATGCCGCGCTGCTGCGCACCGTCTGCATCAGGGATCAGCCGTTGCTGTCGTATGGGCAGAGGGTGTCGATCGACGGCGCGCTGAGCGGCGTGAAACGTCCGGCCGAGGCGCCTGTCGCGGACGCCACGCAGCACGCCGCGGAAGCGGCGCATACGGCGACGGTGGCGCGTCCCGCTATGCAACGGAAGGTGCCTCAGGGTCCAATGCGTATTGCGCTCAAGGCCCGCTCGCCGCGAATCGCGCAGCGGCGCTCAGTGTGGAATCGACGTACGGTCGCGGCGAGTGCCGGGGTAATCGGCTGTGTCGCGGCGCTAGTGTGGTGGATCGTCGATCAGCCTCTGCCGCCGCAGCACATCGCATCTGGCATGCTGAAGTCGGCGCAAGCTTTGATGCCGCGTCGTGATGCGCCGGTGATTGCCGAGGCCGTCACAGCGGCGCCTTTGCTTCCACCATTACCTGTCGACGTGGCCGCCGCCCCCGCGCGCATAGCGGCATTGCCTGAGCGCACCACCACGCGACATGTGCGCACGCCGCGTGATGCGATTCACTCGTCACCTGCGCATCGTGCGCGTCGTGCGCTTCACGCGCAAACGCATCCGCTTTCGGTAAATCGCCGTGCCGCGAATGAGTCATCGCATGAAGCGCGCGTTCGAACCCGGTTCGGCGAGGACGAATACGCTGATGTGACGACCTTCGCGATGATGTCTTCACGCGACGCCGCGACCCTGCCGCGCTCCACCGTGTCGAACAATCGGCCGGCGGACAGCACCGAGTGGATGAATCACATATCGCAGAGACGCGTCACCGAAATCCCGGAACAATTCGCGCAATGATCGCCGCCTGCCATATAGCGTGGCAGTGCGTCAGATGGATGGGATGGCCCCGTCGGGCCAACGCGAACCCGCCCTGCTTAAAACCGCGTCTCCCGCGCGACCCGCAGGAACGTATCGAGCAGCGGCGTGCAATCGAGCAGCTCCGGCCCGCCCGCGCGATGAAACTCCGGATGCCACTGCACGCCCATCACGAACGGCGCGCGCCGATAGCGCACGGCCTCGATGATGCCGTCCGACGCCGACACCGCCTCGATATTCAGATCGCGGCCCAGCGTCTTCACCGCCTGATGGTGGATCGAGTTGACGATCGCGTCGCGGCGGCCGGGGAACATGTTCAGCAGCGTCGAGCCATCGGGAAAATGCACGCCGTGCCGGTGCTGATCGTAGTTCTCGTTGACGTGGGCGTTCGCGGTAGGCACATCGGTCGCGATGTCCTGGTACAGCGTGCCGCCGAACGCGACGTTGATCAGTTGGCAACCGCGGCACACGCCGAGCACCGGCTTGCCCGATTCGACGAACTCGTGCAGCAGTTCGAGCTCGTACATGTCGCGCACGCGGTCACCGGGCCATTCGTGGCTCGTCGCAGTTTCCGCATAGGTCTGCGGCGACACGTCGGCGCCGCCTTGCAGCAGCAGGCCGTCGAGATGCTTCGCGTAGTCGCGCAGACGGATGTTGCTCGGGTGCAGCATGCCCTGATGACCGACGGTCGGGATCATGAACACCAGCACGTCGCGCGACATCACCCAGTGCGCGATCGACTCCTCCAGATACTGCAGCGTCTTGCCGCGCAAGCCCTTCGCGCCCGGTTCCGGGTGGAAGATGCGCGCCGACACGCCGATGCGCAGCGTGCGCTGCGTGATCCGCTGTCCCGCGCGATCGAACAGCTGCCGCGCGCGCGCCGCGATGATACGGCCGAACACACTCCACGCCGAATCGCTCTGCTTCAGATAACGCGGCGGCGACGGCGGAAGCGCATTGGGCGGCGGCGGATTGGTGGCGCTGAAATCGGGTGCCGCGCCGAATCCGGGCGGCGGCGAGCCGGGCGCCCGCGCCGCGGGCGCGGCGGCTTCCTCGGTGGCGATTTCGCCGTCGGTGGCGACGTCCGCGGCGCTGAGGCCGCCACCCACTTGGGGCGCGCCGGCGGCTGGCGTCGGTTTGACGGCTGGCTCGGGTTTCACCGGGGTCGCGCCGCCGGCATGCTTACCGGCGCGCCGCGCTTCGCGCTCGTGCACCGCGGCTTCCTGGCGCGCGGTCGATTCGGCGGCGGCGCTGCGTGCCTCCACCGCGTCGCGCAGCCGCGCCGTGCGCGGATCTTCGCGAGTGACTGACGATGCGCTGATCGGATCGTCGGTCGACGACCGCGCGGTCGCCTCCTCGGCGGCCGGACTCGTATCTTTGGCGGCCGACTGGGTGGCATCTTCATGCGACGGAGGAAGCGAGGGGGCCGGTGCCGCCGGCGTGCCGCTCGGCGCGGGCGAGCTCGGCTGTGGACTGCCGGTCGTGCCGGCGTTTTCGGGTTTGTCGCTCATGACTGTCGGACGGGCGCCTTCCGCGCGAACGAATGAATATGCCCTGATTATCCGTCAGTGCAGCAGGCCCGGCAAACCCGCAAACAATTACTCACATTGTTGCGAGGCCTTACACAAACCCTCTGAATCAAGGGTCTGGCCGCTCGTCGAAAGTCTCCCGCAACGCGATCTGCATCGACGCGTGAATCTTCACGCACCATCGCCACACGAGCGTGAGCAGCAGCGCGGCGCACACGAGCACCGCGACGAGCAGGCCCGTCGGCGGCAGGATGCTGCCAGACAACGCCGCCACCAGCAGAAACACGCCGATCATCGACACAATCGGCACGAGATCGGCGATCGCGTGACGCAACGCGCTGGTGAAGCGCCCTGCGGTAGTCTGCTGCACGCTGACTTCGGCGAGCAGCAGCGCGAGCGACTTGGTCTTGCGATACACGGCCACGAGGAACGGCAGCGACACCAGCAGCGCGACACTCCACTGCACGACGCGTTGCAAGGGCTCCTCGTCGAGCCAGTGCGCGAGCAGCCGGCCGCTATGCGGCGCGCTATACGACACGACGAGGAAAATCGCCGCGACGAGCGCGAGATTCACCGCGATCTGCAATACGATGCGCCGCGTCATGCTGATCAGCGTCGGCTCGCCGCGCGCCGCGATCAAACTGCGCAGCCATTGCCCGTACATGCCGAACGCGTTGGATAAGGTGGCGGGCATCGCGTTGGCGATGCGACGCGTCAGCGGATCGGCGACGCGGATCAGATAGGGTGTCGTCAGCGTGGTCAACGCCGACACGGCGACCGCGATCGGATACAGAAACCCGCTCGTCACCTTCAACGTCAAGCCGAGCGTCGCGATGATGAACGAGAACTCGCCGATCTGCGACACGGTCATGCCGACGCGCATCGACGTGCGCCCGTCCTGCCCCGACAGAAACGCGCCGAGCCCGCACGACACGATCTTGCCGACGATCACCGCGAGCGTGATCACGGCGATCGGCCATCCATAGTCGAGTATCACGGCCGGGTTCAGCATCAGTCCGATCGTCACGAAGAAGATCGCGGAAAACGCGTCGCGCAGCGGCGCGATCAGATGCTCGATCCGATGCAGATGGCGCGACTCCGCCATGATCGCGCCGATCAGAAACGCGCCGAGCGCGATGCTGTAATCGAGCTTGACGACCAGCAGACAGAAGCCGAAGCAGAAGCCGAGCACGGACACGAGCATCATCTCGCTGCTGCCGGTGCGCGCGACGTAGTTCAGCGCGCGCGGCACGAGCAGCACGCCGACCAGCAGCGACACCGTCATGAACAGCAGCAGCTTGCCGAGCGTGACGGCCGCGAGCCCGGCCGACAACTGCCCGGTCTGCGCGATGCCGGTCAGCAGCACGAGCATCGCGATGCCGAGAATGTCCTCGACGATCAGAATGCCGAACACGAGTTGCGCGAAGCTTTCGCGTTTAAGTCCGAGGTCGGACAGTGCCTTCACGATGATCGTCGTCGACGAGATCGCGAGGATTGCGCCGAGGAACAGCGAATCCATCGGGCTCCAGCCGAATGCATTGCCGATCGCGTAGCCGATCCACAGCATCAGCACGATCTCGGACAGCGCGGCGACGATCGCGGTCGCGCCGACCTTGAACAGCTTGCGCAGGCTGAATTCGAGGCCCAGCGAAAACATCAGGAACACGACGCCCAGCTCGCCGAGCGTCTGAATCGTCTGTTCGTCATGGATCAGCTGGAACGGCGGCGTGTACGGTCCGATGATCACGCCGGCCACGATATAGCCGAGCACCACCGGCTGCTTCAGGCGATGGAACAGCACGGTGACGACGCCCGCCAGCGCCATCACGACGGCCAGATCCTGGATGAAGCCAATGCCATGGTGCATGAGCGCTTTCCTTACAAACGGTAATCTCGGAAGGCGCAGTGTAACAAACGGGCCGGCGATGTTTTTGGCGAATTCGCGCGCCGCGCCGGCCCTAGCAGGCCGCTCGGCCGCAAAACCTTGCTCTACAATGCGGACGGACCTTTCCGTTGGCTCGACACCGCCCCGCTCACGCGCCCGAGCCGCGCTCAACCGGATCTCTACCGACATCATGGCCACTGACTTCCCCCCGTTCCCGCCGCTTGCCCAGCTCGCCGCCGATCTCGCCGCCGGCCGCACCACCAGCCGTGCGCTCGTCGAAACCGCGCTCGAGCGAATCGCCGATCCTGCCGGCCAGGGCGCCGCCGTCTTCATGCACGTCGACGCCGATGCCGCGCGCGCCGCCGCCGACGCGCACGACCGCCTGCGCGCGGCCGGCACCGTGCTGTCGCCGCTCGCCGGGATTCCGGTATCGGTCAAGGACCTGTTCGACATCGAAGGCCAGCGGACCCGCGCGGGTTCGGTCGTGCTCGCCGATGCGCCACCCGCGAAAGCCGACGCGGTCGCGGTTGCGCGGCTGAAGCGGGCCGGCGCGGTGATCGTCGGGCGCACCAACATGAGCGAGTTCGCGTTTTCCGGGCTCGGACTGAATCCGCACTACGGCCATCCGTTGTCGCCGTACCGGCGCGGGGTGAAGGGCGACGAGCGGGTTTCGGGCGGCTCGTCGTCGGGCGCGGCGGCGTCGGTCGCCGACGGGATGGCCGCGGTCGCGCTCGGCACCGACACCGGCGGCTCGATCCGCATTCCGGCCGCGCTATGCGGGCTGACCGGCTTCAAGCCGACCGCCGCGCGCATCCCGAAGCAAGGCGGCGTGCCGCTGTCGTCGACGCTCGATTCGTTCGGGCCGATCGGCGTATCGGTCGCCTGCTGCGCGCTGGTCGACCGGATGCTCGCCGGGCTCGAGCCACGCATCCCGGCCGCGCGGCCGCTCGAAGGCGTGCGCCTCGGCGTGCTGACCAATTTCGTGACCGACGGCGTCGAGCCCGAAGTCGCGCGCGCGATCGACACCGCGCTCAAACACCTGGAGGCGGCTGGCGCGATCGTCAGCGAGGTGCGCTTCGCCCCGCTCGACCGCCTGCCGGAAATCAACCGCTTCGGCTTTTCGCCGATCGAGGCATATGCGTGGCATCGCCCGCTGCTCGACAGGCATCGCGAGCAGTACGACCCGCGCGTGCTCGTGCGCATCATGAAAGGACAGCCGGCCACCGCGGTCGACTACCTGGACTTGCTCGCCGAGCGCGCCGCGATGCTCGATGAAGCCGCGCGCACGCTGTGGCAGCGTTTCGACGCGGTCGTCGCGCCGACGGCGCCGGTCGTGCCGCCGCGCCTCGCCGACCTGCTGCACGACGACGACACGTTCGGCCACACTAACGCGCTGATCCTGCGCAACCCGAGCGCGTTCAACTTCCTCGATAGCTGCGCGCTGTCGCTGCCGTGCCATCTGCGCGGCGACGCGCCGGTCGGCCTGATGCTGGCGGGCGCGCCGCACGCCGACGACGCGCTGCTTGCAATCGGCCGCGCGGCCGAGGCGGTGTTGAACGCGATCCGTTAAAGCGCGGCAATCGTCAGGCGATAAGCGGCGCGAAAGGCGTTCGCGCTAGAATCGCCGGCACCCGCTCTATCGTCTCCAGACCAATCGAAGATCCATGACTAACGACTCCGCGATGCTGCGCCGCGAGCGCACCCTGCTGAATCTGCTCGGCCTGATCTGTCTCGCCCTCGTAGGCGGTGCGCTGTACCTGCAGTTCGGCCTGCGCGAAGACCCGTGCCCGCTGTGCATCATCCAGCGCTATTTCTTTCTGCTGATCGCGATCTTCGCGTTCCTCGGCGCGCGCTTCAAGAACTGGCGCGGCGTGCGCCTGCTCGAAGTGATGGCTGCGCTGTCGGCGCTCGCCGGCATCGCCACCGCCGCGCGCCATGTGTATATCCAGGCGAATCCTGGCTTCAGCTGCGGCTTCGACGCGCTGCAGCCGATCGTCGACAGCCTGCCGCCCGCCCACTGGCTGCCGAGCGTGTTCAAGGTGGCGGGCCTGTGCGAAACCGCGTATCCGCCGATTCTCGGGCTCACGCTGCCGATGTGGTCGGGGGTCGCGTTTATCGTCGCGTTCGCCGCGCTGATGCTGAGCCTGGTACGCAATCGCCATCGGGTGTCCTGACGACCGATCCGCTTTGCCTATGACGCCGGACTTCGTGTCGCCCATGCTCGGGCCACCGAAGTCCGGCGTTTTTTTCTGCGTGATGTTCACCGATCGCGCACCATTGTGGTCGCCCGCCGCCCCGCGCGCGCAACTTCTCGCTGCCGCGCGAATCGTACCAGGATCATGATCGCCGCCGCATGAGCTTCATGCGACGCGGGAAATATTTTCGAGCCGGCGTAGTGCTATCTTCGGGTATGGATGGCGATCTACGTGCGCGAGGCCGGCTTTTGCGACCCCATGCGTAACGCGCGCCCGGTCCGCACTGTCTTCCGATTCGCCATGACAACGCAAACCATCCGCTTCTATCACCAGGGGTCCGTCCGCGAGGTCGCGGGCGTTCCGGCGACGCGCACCGTGCTGCAGCACCTGCGCGAGGACTTACGCTGCACCGGCACCAAGGAAGGCTGCGCGGAAGGCGACTGCGGCGCGTGCACGGTCGTGATCGGCGAACTCGACGCGCGCGGCGAACTCGCGCTGAAGGCGATCAACGCCTGCATCCAGTTCCTGCCGACGCTCGACGGCCGCGCCCTCTTCACCGTCGAAGACCTGCGCGCCGCGAACGGCGCGCTGCATCCGGTGCAGCAGGCGCTAGTCGACTGTCACGGTTCGCAATGCGGCTTCTGCACGCCCGGCTTCGTGATGTCGATGTGGGCGCTCTACGAAAACCAGCCCGCCAGCGCCGGCCTGCCGACCCGCGACGAAATCGACGCCGCGCTGTCCGGCAATCTGTGCCGCTGCACCGGCTACCGGCCGATCATCGATGCCGCGCAGAAGATGTTCGACTACGCGCAGCATCCGCGCGTCTCGCTCGATCGCGATGCGATCGCCGCCACGCTGCGCACGCTGCAACGCAAAGACACGTTCGAATACAGCGCGCCCGACAGCCGTGGCGCCACATTCGGCTCACCCACCTTCCACGCCCCGCTCACGCCCGACGCGTTCGCGACGCTGCGCGCGCAGCATCCGGACGCGCGCATCGTCGCGGGCAGCACCGACGTCGGCTTGTGGGTCACCAAGCAGTTTCGCGATCTCGGCGACCTGCTGTACATCGGCAACGTCGCCGAGTTGAAAACGATCGCGCGCGACGCGCAAACGCTGACCATCGGCGCGGCGGTCTCGCTCGAAGACGCGTACGCGGCGCTCACCGCCGACTATCCCGAGCTCGCCGAACTATGGACCCGCTTCGCATCGCTGCCGATCCGCAATGCGGGCACGCTCGGTGGCAACGTCGCGAACGGCTCGCCGATCGGCGATTCGATGCCGGCACTGCTCGCGCTCGGCGCCGAGGTCGAGCTGCGCCGCGATCGCACGACCCGCACGCTGCCGCTCGATGCGTTCTACCTCGGCTATCAGAAGACCGCGCTCGCGGCCGGTGAATTCGTCAGCGCGCTGCGCGTGCCGCGTCCGGCCGGCGCACTGCGGTTTCGCACCTATAAGGTGGCGAAGCGTTACGACCAGGACATCTCGGCGGTGTGCGCGGCGTTTGCGTTGCACGTCGCGCAAGACGGCACGATCCGCGCGGCCCGCGTCGCGTTCGGCGGCATGGCGGCGACACCGAAGCGCGCCGCGCATGCCGAAGCCGTGCTCGACGGCGCGGCGTGGAACGATGAGACGGCCCGCCGCGCGATGGACGCGCTCGCCGCCGATTACCAGCCGCTCACCGACATGCGCGCGTCGAGCGCGTATCGGCTGAAGGTCGCGCGCAATCTGCTGTGGCGCTTCTACCTCGAAACGCGCGACGACGCGCCGCTCGCGCTGTGCGACGTCAACGCGTTCGCGTTCGAGCCCGACGCAACCGTCGCGAAGGAGTCGCCGTGATGAACCGCACCGATGCCTTTATCGAACGCGCGGGTGAGCGTGCCGAGCATCGCGACGACGCGTCGATC
The DNA here is from genome assembly GCF_050436725.1 of Paraburkholderia sp. JPY465. Classification (NCBI taxonomy): domain Bacteria; kingdom Pseudomonadati; phylum Pseudomonadota; class Betaproteobacteria; order Burkholderiales; family Burkholderiaceae; genus Paraburkholderia; species Paraburkholderia sp. JPY465. The sequence goes on along the minus strand of NZ_JBNDMT010000003.1, from coordinate 501,614 downwards.
GGCGTGCCGCTACCGCACGAATCCGCCGCGCTGCACGTGAGCGGCGAAGCGACTTACACCGACGATATCGCCGAGCTACACGGCACGCTGCACGCGGCGCTCGGCCTGTCGCGCCATGCGCATGCGCGGATCGTGTCGATGGATCTCGACGCGGTCAGAAACGCGCCCGGCGTGATCGCGGTGCTGAGCGCCGACGACATCCCCGGCGAAAATAATTGCGGCCCGGTGCTGCACGACGACCCGATCCTCGCCGACGGCGAAGTGCTGTACCTCGGCCAGCCCGTCTTCGCGGTGATCGCCGAAACTCACGAACTCGCCCGCCGCGCGGCCGCGCTCGCGAAAAGCGACGACGTGATCCGCTACGAGCCGCTCGACGCGATCCTCACCGCCGCCGATGCCAAAGCCGCGAAGCAGTTCGTGCTGCCGCCGCTGCATCTGCGGCGCGGCGATCCGGACGCGAAGATCGCCGCCGCGCCGCATCGGCTCGCCGGCACGTTCGAGGTCGGCGGCCAGGAGCAGTTCTATCTCGAAGGCCAGATCGCCTATGCGGTGCCCAAGGAGATGGACGGCTTGCTCGTCTACAGTTCGACGCAGCATCCGAGCGAAATGCAGCAAGTGGTCGCGCATATGCTCGACTGGCCCGCGCATAACGTCGTGTGCGAATGCCGGCGCATGGGCGGCGGTTTCGGCGGCAAGGAATCGCAATCGGCGCTATTCGCGTGCGTGGCCGCGCTCGCGGCGCAACGCTTGCGTCGGCCGGTCAAGCTGCGCGCCGATCGCGACGACGACTTCCTGATCACCGGCAAGCGCCACGACGCGGTCTACGAATACGACGCGGGTTTCGACGATCAAGGCCGCCTGCTTGGCGTACGCGTCGAAATCGCGCTGCGCGCCGGCTATTCGGCGGATCTGTCCGGCGCGGTCGCGACGCGCGCGGTATGCCACTTCGACAACGCGTACTCCCTGCCCGACGTCGATATCGTCGCACTGTGCTGCAAGACCAATACGCAGTCGAACACCGCGTTTCGCGGCTTCGGCGGACCACAGGGCGCGCTCGTGATGGAGGTGCTGCTCGACGGCATCGCGCGCGAGTTGCGGCTAGATCCGCTCGACGTGCGGCTCGCGAATTACTACGGCGTCGGCGAACGCGATACGACGCCATACGGACAGCGCGTCGAAGACAACATCATCGCGCCGCTGACCGACGCGCTGCTCGATTCGAGCGACTACCGCGCGCGGCGCGCGGCGCTCGCCGAATTCAATGCGAAGAGTCCCGTACTCAAACGCGGCCTCGCGTTTTCGCCGGTCAAGTTCGGCATCTCGTTCAACGTGCCGTTCCTGAATCAGGCCGGCGCGCTCGTGCACGTGTACAAGGACGGCTCCGTGCTCGTCAATCACGGCGGCACTGAGATGGGCCAGGGGCTCAACACGAAAGTCGCGCAAGTGGTCGCGAATCAGTTCGGCTTGCCGCTATCGCGCGTCCGGGTGACCGCGACGGATACGTCGAAAATCGCCAACACCTCCGCGACCGCGGCTTCCACCGGCAGCGATCTGAACGGCATGGCAGCCGTTGCCGCCGCGCAGACGATCCGCGCCCGCCTCGCCGAAGTCGCAGCGCGCCAGCTCGGCGGCGACGCAAACGACGTGCAGTTCGCGCGCGGCAGCGTAGCGGTGAACGGCGGTGCACTGCCGTTCGAACAGCTCGTCAACGCCGCGTATCTCGCGCGCGTGCAGTTGTGGTCGGACGGCTTCTATGCGACCCCGAAAGTGCATTGGGATGCGAAGACGCTGACCGGTCATCCGTTCTATTACTTTGCGTATGGCGCGGCGGTATCGGAGGTCGTCGTCGATACGCTGACCGGCGAATGGAAGCTCGTGCGCGCCGACGTGTTGCACGACGCGGGCCAATCGATCAATCCGGCGATCGATCTCGGCCAGATCGAAGGCGGCTTCATTCAGGGCATGGGCTGGCTCACCACCGAAGAGCTGTGGTGGAACCGCGACGGCCGCCTGATGACGCACGCGCCGTCGACGTACAAGATTCCCGCGGTCAGCGATACGCCCGCCGCATTCCACGTGCGGCTCTACGACAACAGCAATGCCGAGCCGACCGTATTCCGCTCGAAGGCCGTCGGCGAGCCGCCGTTGCTGCTGCCGTTCTCGGTGTTTCTTGCGATTCGCGACGCGATCGCAGCCGCGGTGCCGGGCGCACGACATGCTCCGCCATTGCGTGCGCCGGCGACGCCCGAGGCGATACTCGACGCGCTGGATGCGTTGAGTGCGTCGAACGCTTCGCAGCACGCAGATCCGACCGCAGCCGCCGCGCATCCCGACGGCGCCGACACCCCCACGCCACCCGCCGCGCCGACACCCGACGCGGCCCCGCAAGGAGAATCGCCGGATGCAAGCCTGGCTCACTGACCTGCAACATCTGCTCGCACATGGCGACGCCGCCGTGCTGGTGACGGTCGCGCGCGTCGAAGGTTCGGCGCCGCGCGAAGCCGGCACGAAGATGATCGTCACGCGCGACGCGGCCAAGCATACGATCGGCGGCGGCCACCTCGAATGGAAGGCGATCGAGACCGCGCGCCAGGTGCTGCGCGACGGCATGCGCGCACCGCACATGCGGCGGCTCGAACGCTTCGCGCTGGGGCCGAGCCTCGGGCAGTGCTGCGGCGGCGCGGTGATCCTCGCATTCGAGCGGCTCGACGTCGGCGATCTCGGCTGGCTCGCGTCGCTCGCCAAGCGCCTCGCGGCGGGGCAATCGACGGTGCGTAGCGTATCATTCGGCCCCGCGCCGGATGCGGTGATGCTGTCCGAGCCCGAGCCCGGCATCGACGCCGCCGACTGCCTGCTGTGGGACGGCGCCGGTTTCGACGACAGCAGCGCGCTCTTGACCGAAACCATCGCGCCGGGCGAATTCGCAGTCGTGCTGTTCGGCGCCGGCCACGTCGGCGCGGCGCTCGTGCGCGTGCTCGCGACGCTGCCCTGCTCGGTGCGCTGGGTCGACGAGCGCGACGCGCAGTTTCCGCCGCTCGATACTCTGCACGCGCCGAACGTGACGATCGACGCGAACGACGCCCCCGACGAAGCGATCGATCAGGCCGCGCCGAACACGTACTTCATCGTGATGACGCACAACCACGCGCGCGATCTCGACCTCGCCCAGCGCATCCTGCGGCGCGGCGACTTCGCGTTCTTCGGCATGATCGGCTCGCACACCAAGCGCAAGCAGTTCGAGCACCGGCTAGCGGCGCACGGCATCGATCCGGCGCGGATCGCGCGGATGAAGTGTCCGCTCGGCGTCGACGGCATCGTCGACAAGTCGCCCGAGGTCATCGCGATCTCGGCGGCCGCGCAGGTGTTGCAGGCGGTCGAGGCGAACGCGGGCGCGCGCCACGCGACGCAGGCGGTCTGATTCGCGAGCCGCGCCGCTCACTACCCCATTACACAATTCCAAATCACCATGAATACGACAACCGCTACCCCCGCTTCCGTCGTTGCGCTCGCCGACAAAACCGCGCGCGCACCGAAGGCCGAGCTGCATATCCACATCGAAGGCTCGCTCGAACCCGAGCTGATTTTCGCGCTCGCGCAGCGCAACGGCGTGAAGCTCGCGTACGACTCGGTGGAAGCCTTGCGCGCCGCCTATGCGTTCACCGATCTGCAATCGTTCCTCGACATCTACTACGCGGGCGCGAGCGTGCTGCTGCACGAGCAGGACTTCTACGACATGACGATGGCCTACGTCGAGCGCTGCGTCGCCGACAACGTCGTGCATAGCGAAATCTTCTTCGACCCGCAGACGCACACCGAGCGCGGCGTGCGGATCGCAACGGTGGTGGCCGGCATCGAACGCGCGCTCGCCGACGCGGAGAAGCGCGGCATCACGAGCAAGCTGATCCTGTGTTTCCTGCGCCATCTGTCCGAGGACGATGCGCTCGCCACCTTCGACGAAGCGCTGCCCCTGTTCGAACAGTACAAGCATCGGCTGATCGGCGTGGGCCTCGATTCGTCGGAGCGCGGTCATCCGCCGTCGAAGTTCGAGCGCGTGTTCGCGAAGGCGCGCGCGCTCGGTCTGAAGCTCGTCGCGCATGCGGGCGAGGAAGGCCCGCCGTCCTACATCTACGAAGCGCTCGACGTGCTGAAGGTCGATCGCGTCGATCACGGCGTGCGCAGCATCGAGGACCCGGCGCTCGTCACGCGCCTCGCCGACACGCGCGTCGCGCTCACCGTGTGCCCGCTGTCTAATCTGAAGCTGTGCGTGTTCGACGACCTGACCAAGCACACGCTGAAGGACCTGCTCGATCGCGGCGTCGCGGTGACCGTCAATTCCGACGATCCGGCCTATTTCGGCGGCTACGTGAACGCGAACTATCTGGCGACGATCGACGCGCTGAAGCTCGACGACGCCGAGGTCTACACGATCATCCGCAACGGCTTCGAGGCGTCGTTCGTGACGCCCGAGGAACGCGCGATGCTGATCGCTAAGCTAGACGCGCACTGGCGGCAGTAAGCCGCGCGTCAATGGATTTCAACTGACCGGCCTCGACTGACGTCGGCGGCCAGCGGATTCGCTTCGTTCGGGGATCGGTAAGACCCCGAACGGGGCAACCGCTGCCTGCGCCGCCCAGCTTTCAACATTCGGAGACAGCTTTTCCATGACTGAATCGGCTCATACCACGCAAGCGGCACAAACTGCATTCCGTGCGCCGCTGTTGACCTTCAACGGCGATCCGGCGCACGCGCCGAACGCCGCTGTCTTTCACGAGGACGGTCTGTTGATCGTCGAAGACGGCCGCGTCGTCGCAGCGGACGCGTACGCGGCGCTCGCGTCGCGGCTCGCGCCCGGCACGCAGATCGTGGAGCGGCGCGACAAGCTGATCGTGCCGGGCTTCATCGATACGCACATCCACTATCCGCAGACCGACATGATCGCGTCGCCGGCGCCGGGTCTGCTGCCGTGGCTCGATACGTACACGTTCCCGACCGAGCGCCGCTTCGCCGACATCGACCACGCGCGCGACACCGCGAGCTTTTTCGTCGACGAACTGCTCGCCTGCGGCACGACGACCGCGCTCGTGTACTGCACGGTGCACAAGGAATCCGCCGATGCCCTGTTCGCCGAGAGCGAAGCACGCAATCTGCGCATGGTCGCGGGCAAGGTGCTGATGGACCGCCACTGCCCGGAGTTCCTGCGCGACACCGCGCAATCGGGCTACGACGACAGCGCCGAGCTGATCGGCCGCTGGCACAACCGCGGCCGTCAGATGTACGCGCTGACGCCGCGCTTCGCGCCGACCTCGACCGAAGCGCAGCTCGAAGCCTGCGGCGCGCTCGCGCGACTGCATCCGGACGTATTCATCCAGAGCCACGTCGCGGAAAACACCGACGAAGTGAAATGGGTCGCCGAGCTGTTCCCCGGCCACCGCAGCTATCTCGACATTTACGATCACTACGGGCTGTTGCGCCGTCGCGCGGTGTACGGCCATTGCATCTACCTCGACGACGAGGACCGCAAACGCATGGCGCAAACCGGCGCGCTGGCGTCGCACTGCCCGACGTCGAACCTGTTCCTCGGCAGCGGGCTGTTCGACTTCGAGAAGGCCGACTCGGCCGGCATGCCGATCGCGCTCGCGACCGACGTCGGCGGCGGTACGTCGTTCTCGATGCTGCAGACGATGAACGAAGCGCACAAGGTTGCGCGCCTCGGCGGCCATCATCTGACCGCGACGCGGATGTTCTATCTGGCGACCGCCGGCGCGGCAGATGCGCTCGATCTCGGCGACAAGGTTGGCACGCTGCGGGACGGCTCAGAAGCGGACTTCGTCGTGCTCGACCCGCAAGCGACGCCGCTGCTCGCGCGCCGCACCGCGCGGCGCGAATCGCTCGAGGAGTTGTTGTTCGCGTTCGCGCTGCTCGGCGACGATCGCGCGGTGTACGAAACGTATGCGGCCGGCAAGCGCGTGCATCGCCGCGACGACGCGCGCCAGCACGTACCGGGGCGCGCGAAGATCGCGGCTTGAGCATTTGACCTAGGCGGCTCGGATCGCTGCGCGCCTCAGCCCGCCTTGCACACCTCGTGCAACGCGTTGAGCCGCCGCACCGGGTCGGCGACATACGGATTCGACTCGTCCCACGCATAACCGGCGAGCACCGCGCAGATCGTCCGACGGATCGGCGTCACCTGCTCCGGGTAGTAGATGATGTCCTGCAGCTCGCCCGTGTACCAGCGCTCGACGAACGCGCGGAAGGTGTCGATGCCCTTGCGCAACGGCACGTCGTAAGCGGCTGACCAGTCCACCGTCTCGCCGTCGAGCTGCCGGTTCAGCGCGCGCGCCGCCAGATGCGCGGAGCGCAGCGCGATCGTCACCCCCGACGAAAACACTGGATCGAGAAACTCGCCCGCATTGCCGAGCAGCGCATAGCCCGGCCCGTGCAGACTCGCGACGTTCGCCGCGTAGCCGCCGATTCTCCGTACCGGCATCAGGAACGACGCCTGCCCGATCAGCCGGTTCAGCGTCGGCTCCTGCTGGATCAGCGCGCGCAGCGCCACCTCGCGCTCTCCTTCCGGCACGTCGAGAAAACTCGCCTCGGCCACACATCCCACCGACGAACGGCCGCCCGCGAGCGGAATCATCCAGAACCACACGTCGCGACGCTCGGGATGCGTCGCGATGCAGATCTTGTTGCGATCGATGTCGTCGAGCGCAAGGCCGTCGCACACGTGTGTGAACAATGCGGCGCGCGTCGGCATGCGCGTCGGGGTCTCCAGCTTCAGCAGGCGCGGCAGCACGCGCCCGAAGCCGCTCGCATCGAGCACGAAACGCGCTTCGATCTGATACGTGTGCCCCGCTTCATCGACGACGTCGAGCAGAGGCGCCGCGCCAGTCTGCACTGCGCTCACCGTGTGGCCGAAGCGCACGTCGGCGCCCTGCGCGGCCGCGCAGCGAATCAGCACGTCGTCGAACAGCGCGCGTTCGACCTGGTACGTGGTGCCCCAGCCAGGCGAATGCTTGTCGCGGAAGTCGAACGACGAGGTCTGGTCGCGATATACAAAGTGCGCGCCGTTCTTGTACTGGAAACCCGCCTCGACGACGGCCTGCAGCATGCCGGCCTCTTCGAGGTACGCCATGCTTTGCGGCAACAGGCTCTCGCCGATCGAGAAGCGCGGAAAATGCTGCCGCTCCAGCACCAGCACCGAGCGGCCCGTCTTGCGCAATAGCGCCGCAGCTACCGCGCCGGCCGGACCCGCGCCGATGATCGCAACGTCGACCACGGTCGGCTTTGAAGAATCGCTGTTCAAATCACTCCTCCAACGGTTTGCATGGGCGGCCGCGCCGTATGCGCGCCGCGCCATGCTTCGAACATCAGGCTCGCGCAACTGCCGCCGAACCCGAATGAAACCGACATCGCCGTGTCGATGCGCGCGTCGCGCGTGACGCGCACGAGCGGCATGTCGCGCACTTGCGGCTCGGGCGTATCGACCAGCGCGGTGCCGGTGATAAAGCCGTCGCGCATCATCAGCAGCGTATAGATCGCTTCGTGCGCGCCGCACGCGCCGATCGAATGTCCTGTCATGCCCTTGGTCGACGAAAACGCGGGCACCCCTTGCGCCGATGCATCGAACACGTCGCGCAACGCGTGCAGTTCTTCGACATCGCCGAGCGGCGTCGACGGCGCATGCGTGTTCACGTAGTCGGGACGCCGCCCCGCCTGCGCGAGCGCGCCGCGCATCGCACGCGCGATGCCGGCCGCACGCGGCGCGACCATGCCCGCGCGATCGGTGCAATCGCCGAAGCCCGTCAGCTCCGCGTAGATGCGCGCGCCGCGTGCAAGCGCATGATCGAGCGCTTCGAGCACCAGCACGCCGCCGCCCGATGCGATCACGAAGCCGTCGCGCTGCGTGTCGTACGGACGCGATGCGCTCAGCGGCGTGTCGTTGAAGCGGCGCGACAACGCCCCCATCGCGTCGAACATCAGCGTCGTGTTGTCGTGCAGCGCTTCGCTGCCGCCTGCGAGCACGATCTGCTGGCGGCCGGTCTGGATCAGTTGCATCGCCTGACCGATCGCGAGCGCCGACGTCGTGCATGCCGACGACGGCGAATAGCTGACGCCTTCGAGCCCGAACATCTGCGCGACGTTCGCCGACGCGGTGCTGCTCATTGCGTGCGGCACCGTGTACGGCGGCGCCTTGTCGACGCCGCGCGTTTGCGCGATCGCGAGTGCCGCGTCGTAGCTCGCGAGCGTGCCGACGCCCGAGCCGATCACGACTCCAGCACGCGGCGACTGCAACGAAGCGAGGTCGAGCCCCGCATCGTCGATCGCGCGCCGCGCCGCGTGGCACGCGAAACGCGCGGTGTCGCCCATGAAGCGATCGAGCTTGCGCTCGAACGGCGTCTCCTGCGCGACCGACGCGACGCCGGCAACCTGCGATGCAAATCCGCGCTCGCGCCACGCGTCGATACGCTCGATGCGCGAGCGACCCGCGCGCAACGCCGCGCAGACCTCGTCGAGCGTATTGCCGAGACACGACACGATGCCCATGCCGGTCACGACCACACGTTGCAAGCCGCCGCTCATCGAACGCGCCGGAAAATCAGCGACGTGTTGATGCCGCCGAACGCGAAGTTGTTGCTCATCACATACTCGGCGTCGATCTCGCGCGCGCCGCCGACGATGTAATCGAGCGGCGCGCAAGCCGGATCGACGTGGTCGAGATTTAGCGTCGGCACGTACCAGTTGCGCTTCATCATCTCGATCGTCCACCACGCCTCGATCGCGCCGCACGCGCCGAGCGTATGGCCGACATAGCTTTTCAGCGAGCTGATCGGCATGCGCGCGCCGAAGGTCTGCGCGGTCGCGTGGCTTTCGGCGATGTCGCCGCGATCGGTCGACGTACCGTGCGCGTTCACATAGGCAATCGCCTCGGGCGGCAATCGCGCGTCGCGCAGCGCGAGCCGCATCGCGAGCGCCATCGTGTCGGCGGTCGGTTGCGTCATGTGCGCGCCGTCCGAGTTGCAGCCGAAGCCGACAACCTCGGCATGAATCCGCGCGCCGCGCGCCACTGCGTGCTCGTACTCTTCCAGCACCAGCGTCGCCGCGCCCTCGCCGACCACGAGACCATCGCGCGCGGCATCGAACGGACGCGGCGTCAGATGCGGCTCGTCGTTACGCGTGCTGGTCGCGTACAGCGTGTCGAACACGGCGACTGCCGGACCCGACAACTCTTCCGCGCCGCCCGCGAGCATCAGCGTCTGCTTGCCGGACTGGATCGCCTCGTACGCATAGCCGATCGCCTGGCTGCCCGACGCGCACGCGCACGAAGTCGGGATGATGCGGCCTTTGAGGTCCCAGAACAGGCTCACGTTGACGGCCGTCGTGTGCGGCATCATCTGCACGTAGCTGTTCGACGTGACGTTGTTCATCGAGCCGGTTTCGAGCATCGTGCCGAACGCGCGGATCGGCTGCACCGAGCCCGACGACGAACCGTACGCGACGCCCATGCGGCCGTCGGCGATGGTCGTGTCATCGGCGAGGCCTGCATCGGCGAGCGCGAGTTCGCTCGCGCGCACCGAGTACAGCGACACCGGGCCCATCGAGCGCACCTTCTTGCGCGGGTAATGCGCGGGGGTCGTGAACCCGGGCAGCGGACACGCGAGGCGCGTATGCAGCGACTCGAAGTAGTCCCACTCGGGCATGCGGCGCACCGCGTTCTCGCCGCGCTTCAGGCGCGCTTCGACCGCGTCCCAGTTATCGCCGAACGCGGTCACGCCACCCATGCCGGTGATGACGACGCGCTTCATCAGACCATCCCGCCGTTCACGCCGATCACCTGGCGCGTCACGTACGACGCGCCATCCGACATCAGAAAGCTCACCACCGACGCGACCTCCGCCGGCTGGCCGACGCGGTTCATCGGTACGGTCTTCAGCGCGTGGTCGACCGTAACCTGTTCGAGCATGCCGGTTTCGATCAGCCCCGGCGCGACGCAATTGACGGTGATATTGCGCGACGCCAGTTCGACCGCGAGCGCCTTGGTCGCGCCGATCAGCCCCGCCTTCGCCGCGCTGTAGTTGACCTGGCCGCGATTGCCCATCACGCCCGACACCGACGCGATCGTGACGATGCGGCCGCCTTGGCGCGCGCGCACCATCGGCATCGTCAGCGGATGCACGACGTTGTAGAACGCATCGAGGCCGGTTTCGATCACGACGTCCCAGTCTTCCTCGGTGAGCGCCGGAAACGCCGCGTCGCGCGTGACCCCCGCGCTGCACACGATGCCGTAGTACGGACCGTGCGCGGCGACGTCGGCTTCGAGCGCCTCGCGGCACGCGGCGCGCTCGCGCACGTCGAATTGCAGCACGCGCGCCGTGCCGCCCTGCGCGGCGATGCCCGTCGCGACCGCGTCGGCTTCGCTGCGTCCGGTGCGGCAATGCACGGTCACGGCGAAACCGTCGGCGGCCAACTTGTACGCAATCGCCCGGCCGATGCCGCGGCTTGCGCCGGTAACGAGAACTCGCCGGCTCATGTACTGATACTCCCTTCGATGAATGACTGGAAATCGGGCGGTTGATACACCTTGATCGCGGCTTCGGCGCAGCGCGCGTCGCCGTCGTCGATCGTGCATTCGTAGGCGCTGTGACCTGCGTCGCTGCGCAGTAGTTCGCTCACGTGAACGTGCAAGCGCGCGCCGCTTCGGAACACCGGCTGCAACGCCTGATAGCTGCGCGAACCGAGCAGCACACCGTGACGCGCATGGCCGCCGCCGCGCATCGCGACGAGCGCGATGTGCGCGGCGATCGCCTGCGCCATCAGCTCGATGCCGATCCACGCGGGCATCGCGCCGGCGGCGTCGGCATACCATGCGTGCGGATCGACGCGGGCGAACGCGCTCAACGTGGTGTCGGCGAACGTGTCGATCGCATCGAGCAGCAGCATGCTGCCGCGATGCGGGATGATCGCCTCGATCGGCTGACGCACGAGTTGCTCGACGGTGAGTGGCGGAGTGGTCATGCGCTTTACCGGGCGAGGATCAGGCTGACATTGCTGCCGCCGAACGCGAACGAATTGCTCATCGCGTACTGCGTGCCCGTGCCGCGCGGCAGATGGCGCGCGCCGGCGACGAGATCGAGCGCGGGCAGCGCGGGATCGGCTTCGCCGTCCCACAGATGCGGCGGCAGCGTCGCGTTCTCATGCGCGAGCGTGAGCCACGCGAAGCCGAGTTCGGTCGCGCCGGCCGCGCCGAGCTGATGGCCGGTCAGCGGCTTGGTGCCGCTCGCGGCGACCCCGTCCGGAAAGACCCGCGCCATCAGATGCGCTTCCATTTCGTCGTTCTTCTGCGTGGCGGTCGCGTGCAGATTCACATAGCCGACCGCCGACGGCGCGACGCCCGCGTCCGCGAGCGCGTCGCGAAGCGCGAGTTCGCCGCCGACGCCCTGCGGGTCCGGCGCCGAAATATGATGCGCGTCGCTCGATTCGCCGACGCCCGCGAGCCGCACCGCCGCTTCGTCGCGGCTCATCAGGAACACGGCCGCGCCCTCGCCGACGTTGATGCCGCGGCGATTACGGCTCATCGGATTGGTGCGCGCGCTGCTGGTCGATTCGAGCGACGCAAAGCCCTGCACCGTCAATTCGCATAGCGAATCGACACCACCGACGACGACCGCATCGCACAGCCGCAATTGCAGCAGCCGACGCGCCGACGCGAACGCCTTCGCGCTTGACGTGCACGCGGTCGAAATCGTAAACGCCGGTCCCTGCACGCCGAGCGCGGCGGCCGCGAATGGCGCGGCCGTGCCGATTTCCATCTGCCGGTAGTTGAAGCTCTCTGGCAGCTCGCCGGCCCGGGCGTGATAGACGAACGCGGTTTCGGCCGCTTCGATGCCCGACGTGCTGGTGCCGAGCACGACGCCGATGCGCTCCGGGCCGTAGCGCTCGCGCGCGGCTTCGATCGCGGGCGCGATCTGCGCGAGCGCCGTGAGCAGCAGCCGGTTGTTGCGGCAGTCGTAGCGCGCGAGATCGGCCCGCGGCGCGAGTTCGAGCGGCGCGAGCACACTGCCGACGAACGCGTCGCCGATGCCGGTATGCACGTTGCCCATGCCGGGCGAATTCGCGGCAGCGAGCGCCGGCACGATCTGTTCGACGTCGCCACCGAGCGCGTTGATCATGCCGAGCGCGTGCAAATAGACTGTTGGCGCTTTCATCCCGCCCTCCGTGATTCCGATGACTTGCCCGATGACTTATTCGATGACTGCGCCGATGACTGCGCCGATGGCATGCCGATAGGCGCGAGCAACACGGCAACCGCGATGCCGAGCGCGAGCGTGGTGCCGAAACTCCGGAGCGCGGGCATCGCACTGACGCCGAGCATGCCGAACGACAACAACGTGGTCGCCGCCGACAGCAGCACGCCGGTCCACACCGCGCCGAGATCCGCGTCCGCGCGCGCGCAGCCTTCGCGCAGGAACACCGCATAGTTTGCGCCGACGCCGAGCACCAGCATCAGCGCGAGCCAGTTGAACAGATTGAGCGGCACGCCCGCATAGCCGAACACCGCCAGTGCGACGCCGACCGCGAACAACACGGGCAAGGTCGTGGCGATACCGCCGCGCGCCCCGTAGCGCAGCATCAGCAGCGCGCACACGAGCACGAGCGCGCCGCCGAGCCACCAGCCGCTATCCACGCGATACGCGCCGAACAGCTTCGATACGCTCGCGGCCTTGTCGACGAACACGACGCCGGGCAGGCCTTGAGCGAGCGCGATCAGCGCGGGCTCGTTGCGCGGCGTCACGCCTTGCGGGATCACGACGGCCGCATAGCTTGTTTCATGCGCCTGGTTCGCGTCGTTCGATCCCACCGCGCCGAGCCACAAATGCCGATACGGCTGCGACCAAGGCGCCGCGAGCCAGCGCTCGACGGTCAGCGGCGCGGGCGGCTGAGCGAAGCCGGCGAGCCACGCCTCGGCGACTTCGTCCTTGAAGCCCGCTTGCAGCAGCGTCGCGCGCAACGCGGCCGTGTCGTCGAACACATGCTGTGCAAGCAGCGCGCGATCTTCGTTCTGACGTTGCGCGGACGGCACGAACTGCGCGATCGACTGATAGCCGCCGACGCTATCCGCGGTGCCGTTCAGCGCATCGAGCTTCGCGCCGAGCGCTTCGGCGCGTTGCAGCACCGCTTCCTGGGTCGCGCCGCGTACGACGAAAAACTGCGCGCTGTTATCGACGCCGACCGCTGCGCGCACCGTATCTTCCTGCGCGGCCAGCGACGCATCGCGTTGGATCAGCAGATGGATGTCGTCGTCGCTGGTCAGACGCAGCCAGCCGGGCGCCGACGCGATCAGCAGCAGCGCGGCGACCAGCGGCGCACGCTTGCCGCCGAGCGCATGCTGCCAGCGCGCAAGCAGCCGCGCCGCGCCCGCGAACACGCGTCGCGGGCTGCGCTTCGGCGCGCGCGCGAGCAGCGCGGGCAGCAGCCACAGCACCGACGCGAACGCGGTCGTGATGCCCACCATCGCGAAGCACGCGATCTGCTTCAACGCGGGGAACGGCACCCACATCAGGATCGCGTAGCCGAGCAGGCTCGTCGCCAGCGCCACGCTCAGCGCGGGCCGCACGCTGCGCGCGCCGCGCCGCGCATCCCAGTCGCGGCCCGCGCCGAGATAAACGACGAAATACTGGATCGAATAGTCGACGGCCTCGCCGATCAGGCTCGCGCCGAACACGAGCGTCAACAGATGCAGCTTGCCGAAGATCAGCAGCGTCGCCGCGAGCGCGCAGACGATGCCGAGCGCGGTCGAGACGAAGCCGAGCAGCAACAGACGCGGCGAGCGAAAAACCCACATCATCAGCAGCGCGATGCCGCATAGCGACGCGATGCCGATCACGTGCACCTCGCGTTCGGCAGCGCTGCGCGCGGCCTCGGCGTAGAACACGGCGCCGGTGCGCGCGACCGATACATCGGGGAACGCCCGGCGCAACGTATTTTCCGCGTCGGCGAGCGCCGCGTGCACCGCGCGCTGCGTCTTCGTTTCATAAGCGGAGCCCGGCAGCGTCGCGATGATCAGCACGCCGGTGGTGTCGCCTTGCGCGTCGTGACGATGCGACACCAGCAGGTTGTCCTCGACTTCGAGATTCGTGGTCGCGAGCGGCAAATCGCCGAGCCAGCGTTCGAGCCAGCCGAACGGATCGTCGGCGAGTTGCGTGCTGAGGCCGCCTTGCAATGGGCTGTAGATGCGCTGCGCGAGCATGTCGTGCAGCGTCGTCGCGCTGGCGCTCGCGAGTGCGGTGCGATCGGCCGGCGCGAGCAGGCCGAAGCGGTACGGCAGATACAGCGCCGCGATCTGCGACAGGTCGAACGGCGGCAGTTCGGCCGTCACCGACGCAAATGCGCCGCTCTTTCGCAACGACGCACCCAGTTGCTTCGCGGCCGCTTTCGCGTGCGCATCGTCGCGGCTCGTGACGAGCAGCACGGTGCGATCGCCGAGCGCGCTCGCGAGCGTGTCGACCGCTTTTTCGGCGACCGGGTCCGCTTCGGTCGCGGGCAGCAGCGCGAGCAGATTGGTTTCGAGCGGTGACGGTCCGGCGAAGCGCCAGCCGCAATACAGCGCCGCCAGCAGCGCGAGCACGAGCCAAGCGGTGCGCACGCCCCATGCGCGTTTCGCGGCTCGCTGCTGCGGCATCTCCATCACGGCGCTCCGAACAGGCTGCGCTCGTCCGGCGTCGGCTCGGCGACGGCCGTGCTGTTCGCGAACTCGAGCTTCGTCACGTCGCCGTTCGCGAGCGTGATGCGCAGGCTTTGCAGATAATCGCCGCCGCTCATGTCGAGGCCTTTGATCGATTGCGCGAGCTGCGGTTGATTCGGCGTGAGGCGCATGCGCCATTGCGCGACGCTGCCTTCGGCGCTGACGTCGAACTGCGAGTACAGCGCCGACAGATCGCCGCCGAGCATCGCACGCATCATCTTCGACACCTGCGCGACGCCGCGCGTGCCCTGTGCGCCATGTGTGCTCACACGTCGGCCGCTGGCGTCGACCTGCGCGACACCGGCGTCGGTGATCACGTAGGTGGCCTTGTACGGCGTGTCGATTTGCCAGATCACGCCGCGCTCGCGGAAGAACAGCAACGTGCCGTTGCTGACGAGCGGCTGCTTCATCGCGGCGAGCGTCTGCGTCTGCGTGAATTGCGAGCGCACGCCCTTGGGCTGCGCGAGATGCGCGGCGATCTGTGAGACGAGCGCGGCGTTGGCCGGCGCAGTGTTAGCCGTTGCCGCATGCGCCGGTGCTGCCCATCCGGGCACGCACAGCGCGCCGATCATGCCGATCACGCCCGCGATCCGCGACACGGACGCACGTCGGTTCATCGTCCCCATACGCGCTCCAGCTTGTCGAATACGACCTGCGGCGACACGAACTGCAATTCCTCGGTGGCGGCATCGACGGCGACCTGGATCGTATAGCCCTTCGTGAGCCGCGCACCCGATTCGCAATCGACGATTTCATAGCCTATTTTCAGGCGGTTTTCGTATTCGAGCAGTTGCGCGCGCACTTCGAGCTTCTGTCCGTACACGGCGGCCCGCACGTACTTCAGATGCGCCTCGACGATCGGCCACAGATAGCCGGACGCCCGCATCTGGCGATAGTCGTAGT
Organism: Paraburkholderia sp. JPY465; assembly: GCF_050436725.1. Classification (NCBI taxonomy): domain Bacteria; kingdom Pseudomonadati; phylum Pseudomonadota; class Betaproteobacteria; order Burkholderiales; family Burkholderiaceae; genus Paraburkholderia; species Paraburkholderia sp. JPY465. Next base: position 485,968 of record NZ_JBNDMT010000003.1, on the reverse strand, counting down.
CGAACGCGCGCAACAGCGCCGCGCGGCCCAACTCGAAGTACTTCAGATAATTGCCGTGCCAGCACACGTTCATCGCGTCGACGTCGTGAAACGGCACTTCGACGGTCGCGCTCGCGGCGAGCACGTGCTGCGTTTTCGCGGGCTCGCTCATAGCTTGACTCCTTCCTGATCGTCGATCATGTCCAGCAGTTCGCACGCGGCAATGCGCGCGGTCAGCGCGCGCAGCTCGCCTTCGAGCGCGCGGTCCTCGTCGACGAAGGGCGAATGCGCGCCTATCTCGTCGATGAATGCGCGCAGCGGCGCGGGCAGCGGCGTCGCGCTATCGATGCGCAAGCGCAAACGCACGGCCTGCACCGTCGCGAGCGTGTGCGCGGCGGCGACCTGCTCGCTCAATTCGAGCACGCGCAGGCAGTCGCGCGCGGCGATCGTGCCCATGCTGACCTTGTCCTGATTGTGCGCTTCGGTCGAGCGCGAGAACACGCTCGCGGGCATCGTGTTCTTCAGCGCCTCGGCGCTCCAGGCGGACGATGAAATCTGCACGGCCTTGAAACCGTGATTGATCGCCGCGCGTTCGGGCGCCGCGCCCGACAGATTGCGCGGCAAGCCATTGTTGAAGTTGACATCGACCAGCAGCGCGAGCTGCCGGTCCATCAGATCCGCCAGATTGGCGACGGCGACCTTCAGCGCATCCATCGCGAACGCGATATGGCCGCCATAGAAGTTGCCGCCGTGCAAGATGCGTTCGTTGTCGGGATCGATGAGCGGATTGTCGTTCGCACTGTTCAGCTCGTTTTCGACGTCGCGGCGCACCCAGCCGAGCGCATCGCGCGCGACGCCGATCACATGCGGCGCGCAGCGAATCGAATAGCGGTCCTGCAGACGATGCCCGGGCGTGTCGGCGCGGCCGGCCAGATCGGCGCGGATCCACGCGGCCGCTTCGGCCTGGCCCGCGTGCGGCTTCACATCGAATAGCGTCGCGTCGAAGTGCGCGGCGCGGCCGTCGAGCGCGACGGTCGCCAGCGCGGTCAGACGGGCGACCAGCCGCGTCAGGTGCTCCGCGCGCGCTACCGCGAGACACGCGAGACCCGTCATCACGGCGGTGCCGTTCATCAGCGCGAGGCCTTCCTTCGGCGCGAGCGTCAGCGGCTCGACACCCAGCTCGGCCCACACGTCGCGCGCCGCGCGCAACGCGCCGGCGTACTGCACGTCGCGCTCGCCCGCGAGCGCCGCCGCCACGTACGACAGCGGCGTCAGATCGCCGCTCGCGCCGACCGAGCCCTCGGACGGAATGCGCGGCAACACGCGATGATTGATCAACGCCGCGAGGCGTTCGAGCAGCGCCGTGCGCACGCCCGAAAAGCCATACGCGAGCGAATTCAGACGTGCGGCGATCACGGCGAGGGTTTGCGCATCGTCGAGATACGCGCCCATGCCGCAGCCGTGATAACGCGTCAGTTGCAGCGGCAATGCCTCGACGAGCGCCATCGGCACGTCGACCACGCAGGCGTCGCCATAACCGGTGTTGACGCCGTACACGGTCGCGCCGGCGGCCAACTGGCGACGCAGGAACGCCGCGCCGCGCTCGATGCGCGCACGCCATGCGGGGTCGTCGCTCAGCGCGACGCACGCGCGCTGCCGCGCAATCGCGACGACCTCTTCGATCGTCAGTCGGCGCGCACCGACGACGACCGGCGCGCAGTCGCCAGCGCAAGCGGCATTCGCTACAACGGGTGCGGATCGCACATCGTTCAGATCATGATCGGCCATTCGCGCCTCGCTCGGAGCCGGCCCAGAAATCGAAGAAGTTGAACCATTGATATGGGGCCTTGCGGCAATAGTGTTCGAGGCGCAGCGCGTAGCGTTGCGCCCACGCGGCCAGATGCTGCGCGCGTTCGCGGCGCGGCAGCTCGATGCGCTCGGCGAACGGTTCGAAGTACATGCGATAGCCGTCGCGTTCCTTCAGGCAGAAGAACAGGTAGACCGGACAGCCGAGCGCATGCGCGAGCACGTAGGGCCCTTGCGCGAACGGCGCGCTCGCGCCGAGAAATTGCGCGTCGGTGGTGCGCCCCGCCTCGCGCGCCGGCACCCGGTCGCCGACGATCACCAGCAGCTCGCCCGCATCGATGCGCTGCTGCATCAGCACCGCGGTCTCGGGACCGAAGTCGCCGACTTCGAGCAGATGCCGCGCGAACTCGCGATTCGACGCCGCCAGCACCTCGTTGAAGCGCCGCGCATGTTCGGTGTAGACGACCGCCGTGACCTTCGCGTGATCGCCGCGGATTGCGAGCGCACGCATCATCTCCAGATTGCCGAGGTGTGCGCCGATTACGAGCGCGCCCTTGCCGCTCGCGATCAAGGCTTCGAATGCCGCGGCATCGTCGAACGTGACGTCGGTGTCGTCGACGCGGCCGGTCCATGCGGCGAGCTTGTCGAAGCCCGATTGCGCGAACGCGAGCATATGGCGATACGCGGAGAGCCACCCCGGGCGCGGCGTATTCGCCGACGGCGCGACCGCGTTCAGATGCGCGAAGTAGTTGGCCGATGCGGCGCGCGCGGCGCGGCCGGTCAGCAGAAAATACGCGACGACCGGATGCAGCCACAGTGCGGTGAAGCGGCGGCCGAACAGCTTGCAGCTCAGCGCGAGCAGGCTCATGCCGAGGCGGCTGCCGCGTTCGGCGATGCGCCACCACGCTTCGGGCCGGGGATCGCCGGCGGGTTCGTCCGCTGTGTCGGCGAGCGCGCCGCGGCGCGGCATCAGCTTGTGCGCGAGCAGCAGCGGCAGACGACACAGCATGCCGAACACGAGCCGCGTATGGCTGCGGCTGATGCGCACGTTGTCCCACAGCACGTCGAAATGCGACACGCCGTCGGCCGCGTAGGTCACGCGCGTCGGGATCGAGCGGAACGCGGCGCGCCGCCAGTGCAGTCGCACGAGGATCTCGATGTCGAAGTCCATGCGTGTCGGCAGCCGGACGCTGTCGATCAGCTCGCATGCGAGCGCGAGCGGATACAGACGAAAGCCGCACATCGAATCGCGGATCGTCAGCGACAGCGTCTCGATCCACACCCATACGTGGGTCAGATAGCGGCCGTACAGACGTGCCTTCGGCACGCTGTCGTCGTACACGGGACGGCCGAGAATCACCGCGTCGGGTTCGGCGCGCGCGGCATCGAGAAAGCGCGGCACGTCGGTCGCGTCGTGCTGGCCGTCGGCGTCGATCTGCAGCGCGTGCGTGTAGCCCGCGGCGCGCGCCGCGCGCAGGCCCGCCATCACCGCCGCGCCCTTGCCGCCGTTTTCGGGCAGACGCAGCAGCGTCATCTGCTGCGCGTATCGCAGCGCGAGCGCGGCGAGTACCTGCTGGGTCGGCTCGTCGCTGCCGTCATCGACGACGAAGATCGGCAAGCCGTGCACCGCGAGATTGGCGACGGTCGCGCCGATCGCGTCCTTGTGGTTGTAGATCGGAATGACGATGCAGGGCGCGAACTTCATCACGCGTCCTCCCGATGCACGAGCACGCCCGACGCGCATTCGCGACCGTCGAGCCGGTACGCGAACTGCACGCGCCGGCGCGCGGCATCGTAGGCGAGCGTGAGCTCGAGCACCGCACCGGGCAACACCGGCGCCATGAACTTCAGCCGATCGACCGACGCCACCGCGCGCACCCGCGGCCAATGCCCGGCCGCGAGCCGCGCCGCCCAGTCCACCTGCACGACGCCCGGCAGAATCGGCAGGCCCGGGAAGTGGCCGCTGAGATGCTGGAGCGACGGCGGCACTCGCAGCACAAAGTGCAGCGTGTTGCCGACGCGCGTTTCGGCCAGCACTTCCATACCCTCGGCGAGCGGCGCGAACGCGGCCGCGACCGCGCTCCCAGGCAGCTTGCCGCGCGCGTCGAATGGCAGGCTCACTCGAAAACGCCAGTGACGCGGCAGCACGACCGCATCGAAGTAATCGGCCAGATGCCGGCGCAGTGTTTTCGCGAGCGCGACGCGGCCTTCATCACGCAATGTCGCGCCGCCCGCTTCGGTCAGCGCGACCACTGCGCCGACCCGTTCGCGCGTCGCGCCTTGGAGCGGCACCAGCGCCGCCTGCGCGACATAGGGATGCAACGCGAGACGCGCCTCCAGCTCCGGCAGCGACACGCGCTTGCCGCCGAGCTTCAGCACGCGGTCGAGGCGCCCTTGCAAGCGGAAGCGCCCATCGGCGTCGAACGCGATGCGATCGCCCGTACGATGCCAGCCGTCGTGATCGAGATGCGGCGAGCGCACGCACAGCGCGCCGTCGTCGTCGCGGCGCACCTCGGCGCCGGCGACCGGCTGCCACGCGTCGCCCTGATCCTGACGCCGCCACGCGATTCCGCCGGTTTCCGTGCTGCCGTAGATTTCGAGCGGCGCCGCGCCGTAGCTCGCCGCATAGGCCTGCGCGGCGTCGGCCGCGAGCGGGCCGCCCGACGAAAAGAACGCGCGCGGCGCGGGCGCGAGCGCGGCGAAGCCCGGCAACGCGGGCCAGCGCGACAGTTGCGCGGGCGTCGACACGACCGCCGTCGCGCCGCATTGCGCGATGCGCGCCTGCAGCTGCAGCGGCTCCGTGCCGATTGCGCGATCGAACGCGCGGCCCGCCGCGAGCGGCCACAACACGCGAAACAGCAGACCGTAGATGTGGTGATGCGGCACGCTCGCGAGCATCGTCGCGTCGCCGAGCAATGCGCCCCACTGCTGTTCGAGCGTGTGGACTTCGGCGTTGAATTGCGCGAGCGCCTTGCGGATCGGCTTCGGCGCGCCGCTGCTGCCGGATGTGTAGAGCGTCAGCGGCGCGCGGGGGTCGATCGGTAGCGCGGTGTTGGCCGTGACGGCATGCGTCTCTGCGACGAACGGCGGCAGATCCGCATCCGTCAGCAGGAGGTCGTACGCGTCAGCGAGATCGGCAAGGTAGCCCGGCGTTGCACTGGCAGGAATCACCGGCTCCTTGCCGCACGCGAACAGCGCGAACAACGCGCACGCGAACTCGAACGGATCGTCGATACAAAGCGCACAGCGCCGCGAGTCGTGCGTTTGCACGAGTTCGATCAAGCCAGCGACGCGCGCGCGAAACGCCGCGCGATCGAGCAGCACGGCGCCGTCGCGGCACACCGGTGCGGCGGGCGTTGCGAGCGCGGCATCGGCCGACAACAGATCATGCAACGCGATCATCAGGCCGACTCCGAATCCGCGCGCGCGGCGCGCGGCAGCACGAACAGGCGTCGCCACACGTATTCGCCCGCCAGCAGCACGCCGATCAGTACATAGGCGATCGCGCCGTTGTACAGCGACCAGGCCGCGCGGCTCCAATAGAGCGCGGTATAGGCGGAGAACGCGCCGTTCAGCACGAAGAACGCGCACCACACCTGGGTCACGCGCCGCGTATAGTGCACCGCACCGGGCGGCAGATCGGGACTGCCGAGGCGCGCGAATTTTTCGATCATCGACGGCCCGCGCACGAGCGTCGCGCCGAACGCGATCAGCAAACCGAGATTGACGAGCAACGGATAGAAGCGCAGCAGCAGTTCGCTATCGGTGACGACGATCGTCGCCGACGCGCAACTCAGCATCGCCACCACGCTCCAGTCGAGTCTGGAAAGCTGCCGCAGCGGAATCGCGAGCGGACCGCCGCCGGCCCAGCGCTGCAGCCACAAGGTCACGAGCAGCATGCCGCCGACCAGACGCGGCGCATCCCAGCGCCAGGCACACAGGATCAGCACGGGGTAAGCGAGTTTCAGCAGCACCAGCACGACGGTCCTGCTCCAGCGAGGCCGCGCGCCGGACCCGCTTGCGGCGTGAGGTGGCTCCGGCATCTGCATGCGCGAGTGCGCGGCCCGCATCAGCCTTGCGCCGCGAGCAGCGATTCGACCGCGCCGATCACGTCGCCGACCGTGCGCACGGATTTGAAGTTCTCCGGCTTGATGCGGCGGCCGGTCATCTCCTGCAGCTTGATCGCGAGATCGACCGCGTCGATGCTGTCGAGATCGAGGTCTTCGAACAGATGAGCGTCGGGCGTCACGCGCTGCGGCTCGATCGCGAAGTTTTCCTGAAAGATCGCGCGGATGCGCTCGAGAATCTCAGTCTCGGTCACGATTCAATCCCCTTCCTTGCGGTTTCGTTCGCAGCGTGCGCCGCTTCGCGCTGGCTCGCGACCAGCGCGGCGAGCGTATTGATCGAGCGAAAGTGCTCGCGGGTACGTTCGTCGTTCGCCGCGATGGTCAGTTGGTATTGTTTGCGCAGCACGATGCCGATTTCGAGCGCGTCGATCGAATCGAGACCGATGCCGTCGGAACCGAACAACGGGGCATCGTCGTCGATATCGGCGGGGCTCAGGTCTTCGAGATCGAGGGCTTCGATCAGAAGCTTTTTAATTTCCAGTTTTAAAGAATCCATAATCGAACAGGTGCTGGGTAATGTGGGCTTCTACGGCATTCGTCACGCTGCGCGCCGCGATGGCCGCGGTGGTGTCGTGCGCGGCCAGCTCGGCGACGCCAAGCGGCGCGAGCACGTTCACGCGCATCCGGAAAGCGCGCGCCGGCACGTGGTACCAGCGCATCTGCCGCGTGAACGCGGGCGGATCGCAATCCATCAACACCGGCACGATCGGCGCACCGGCCTTCAGCGCCATGTGCGCGAAACCGCGCGAAAACGCGTGAAGCCGGTTCGGCGCGGGGCTGCGCGTGCCTTCGGGAAAAATGATCATCGTGTAACCGGCCGCGAGCTGCCTGGCTCCCGCCTCGACGAGCGCAATCGCGTCCGCGTTGCTCACGTATTCGGCCGCGCGCACGATGCCCCAGAAACACGGGTTTTGCCAATGCGCGTGCTTGACGACACAGCATGCGCGCGGCGTCAGCGACAGCAGGACCATCACGTCGAGGTAAGTCGGGTGATTCGCGACGACGATCGCCGGTCCGCCCGCGCGCAACGCCTCGGCCCCGGATACTTCGAGTTCCATCACGCCGAGGCCCCGCAGCACCGCGACGAGCGCGCGGAAAAACCGGTGAATCACGACGGTCACGACACGCTGCCGGGACGCGCGATGCGGCCACAACCACGCGAGCGGAAACACGAGCACCGAAAACAGCACGCCGCACACGCCGAACGCGACGAAGGCGAGGCCGGTCGCGCAAAAACGCCACGCGTAATCAAGCCGCGCGCTCATCCCACCTCCAGTGCCACAGCGCGCCGGCGCGCTGCCAGCGTGCGGGCTGGCCGGTTTCGAGGCAGTGCAGCAGCGCCTGGCTCTGGGTCGGAAAGCTCGTGGCGCCGCTCGGTGCGGTTCGCCGCTCGCCGGGTTGCCCGGCCACCGCTTCGTCGGTGCGGGTCAGGGAGCAAACAACGTGCCCTGCAGCCGCATCCTTGTCGAGCAACACCGCGATCGCGCCGCCGTGCACTTCGTCTTCGATCGTGCCGTACGCGAGATCGGCCGGTTCGTCGGCATAGACGAGCAGCACCGGCACGTCCGGTTGTGCCGCGAATTGCGCGTACGCTTCGAGCAGCGCATAGCCGAGCGTCTGCGCACCAGCCGATACCGCGCTCGCGGCCGAGCGGTCGCCGCGCGCGATCCCGAACACGCCGGTCATCGCGTTCAGCACCGACAGACTGAAAGCAGTCGGCGACACCGGTTCGCCCGCGCTGATGCTGCGCAGGATGTCGGTGGTGCGCCGCAATTCCCCGTGCCGCGACGCGAAAACCACGCGCGCGGGTTCCTGCGCGACGCAGTCGTGCGCGACCTTGAGCGCGACCTTGGACAGCGTGCTGAGACGCCGCCGCACGATCGGCTCGATAAAGCCGACATCGGGTGCGGCAGGCGAGGTAGCCGGCCAGCTAGACCAGCGACCGACCGGAATGGTCCAGTGCAGATCGGGCATATGGTGTTCGCGCGTAGAAACGGGAAAGGGGCTCGAGCGCCTGACGGAATACAGAGCCGTCACAGCGAGCGGCGCCGCGCGGATCGGGGGGTTCCAGCCGGGATCGACCGGTCTGCTGGCATGGGAATGCAGCACCGGCGATCGGGCCTGATTTGTCAGGCGCCCCTGACAATCGGTGCGGTGGATGGCGGATCGAGCTCCTTTTGTGGCCGAATAGTGCCGGGTATTTTGAAGCAAATCGTCGAGGAAAGACGTATCCATCTGTATCCGCGCCTGCCGCGCAACACATTGTTAGACGATTTGACGCAGCCGGCCGCGGCGACGCACCGGAAGGCCGTTTTCGCGCGTCGGCGCTGGCGTGCCAACGCCGACAGAAGCGAGCAAAAAACCTTTCATTGGTCTTTCGCGCAATACGTCGTAGAGCGAAAACACCCCCGCCGCGTCGTCGGCGCCCGAATAACATTCGTCACAACGATGCTGCGGCGCCTGCTATACTCCGCCCCTCATTGGGGAGTAGCCGCCCCGCGGCACGTCCGCACCGCTTCGCCGGTGCGTCGCACGTGTGGCTCGCGGGGGCGCCTGTCAACACACTTGGCCAGCACGGCCATGGCAGTCGCAGCCTCTGGCCTGGCGAGACCGATGATCCACACGCGCCGCAACAGGGCCCGGCGTGTCGTGGGTCGTCGCTCGTTCATCTTCGGCCCGAGGAATCCATTCAACGTGAATCAAGCTTTTCTCATTTCGACCGGCGCGGTCGCGCTCGCCGAAATCGGCGACAAGACTCAACTGCTGTCGCTCGTGCTCGCCGCGCGCTATCGCAAGCCGATGCCGATTATTCTCGGCGTGCTCGCGGCGACGCTGATCAATCACGCAGGCGCCGGCGCGCTCGGCGCGTGGCTCGGCTCGATGCTGACGCCGACCGTCATGCGCTGGGCGCTGGCGGCGTCGTTCATCGGCATGGGGCTGTGGATTCTGGTGCCAGACAAGCTCGAAGATGAGGAAGCCAACACGAACCGCACGCACTTCGGCGTGTTCGGCGCCACGGTCGTCACGTTCTTCCTTGCCGAGATGGGCGACAAGACGCAGATCGCGACGGTCGCCCTCGCCGCGCGCTTTCACGATTTCTTCGGCGTGGTGGCCGGCACGACGCTCGGCATGATGATCGCGAACGTGCCGGCGATCCTGCTCGGCGACCGCTTCGCGCATCGTCTGCCGACCAAGCTCGTGCACGGCATCGCCGCGGTGATGTTCGTCGTGCTGGGCGCAATGGCCTTGTTCGGGGTCGGGGTCTGAGCTACTGCGCCGGCTTCGGCGCCGGCGCCGGACCTGCGGGCGGCGGCGCCGCTGGCAGAGACACTTCGTTCGCAGCCGCGCCGCCGCCGAGCGGGATCTTCACGGTATGCACGGCGCCGTTGGCCAGCGGGAAGTCCGCCAGCGCGCTACGCGCCAGATAAGGCATCGCCCGCACCAGCGACGACTCCTCGCCGAAATTGCGCGCCGTCACGTTGTAGACCTCCCGGCCGCTCGCACGCTCGGTGATCCGGATGCCGAGCAGATGCGTGTACACCGGGTAGCTCTGGTTCACGTATGTCGCCGGGAACGGCCCCCACGGACCCCACGGATCGAACGGCCGGCCCCAGTAAGGGCCGGGCCACGGGTTGTAGTAGACCGGCTGCGCGACGGTCACGACATCCGAGCGGATGCCATAGGCGAGCTCCACGAGATAACGCGCGTCGTCGTGAGGGACTTCGCGGAACGCGTGCACGGCGAGCTCGTTTGCGACGATCCGCTCGTAGGCGCTCAGTTCGAGATTGTTCTTCTGATCCTCGTGGCGCGTGAACGCATAGGTGCGGGTTGAGTCGCTGCCGGTCCAGTCGGAGAACGCCGTGACCTGTGTCGTCACGTAGGTCGTGCAGCCGGACAGCAGCACGCTCAGCGCGACGAACAGCAACGCGACGCGGCGGGTCCATCGATCGAAATTCATGGTCTGCCTCGTGATGCCTCTGATTGCATCTATTCTGCTTCGGTTAAAACTCTGCTTCAGCCGCGATTATTCCGTCGCGCGAAGCGCTCGCCGGCTGACGCTGCCGGGTCTCCGCCACGCGCGGCGCCCGATATTACGCTGACCTCGGCAGCCAGCAAAAGGTTCTTGCCCTGCCCGTCGAAACCGGACGCGCTGCCCGGCGCCGAAACTGGGCCCCCTTCCCCTCCGCACGATTGCCCGAGGCTTTGTACAATGAGTCGACCAAGCCCGGCTCGCGCGCCGTTTGCGCGCTCGACCGCTCGAGTACACCACCAAAGAACACCATGGCCGATACCGCAACGCCCAATGTGATCCGCCGCGCCGATTACGCGCCGCCCGCCTTCCTGATCGACACCGTCGCGCTCGAGTTCGATCTGGTCCCCGAACGCACGGTCGTCAGGAACACGATGCGCGTGCGCCGCAACCCGGATGCGTCGCGTGCCGCGCATCTCGAACTGATGGGTGAGCAGCTGGAGTTCGTCAGCGCCGAAATCGACGGCAAGCCGTTTGCGAACGCGCATCCGCACGAGCACGGCCTGCTGCTCGACAACGTGCCGGACAGCTTCGAGCTGACTCTCACGAGCATCTGCAATCCCGCGGAAAACACCACGCTGTCGGGGCTGTACGTGTCGAGCGGCAACTTCTTCACGCAGTGCGAAGCCGAAGGCTTTCGCCGCATCACCTACTTCCTCGACCGCCCTGACGTAATGGCGAGCTTCACGGTCACGCTGCGCGCGAGCAAGGCGGACTATCCGGTGCTGCTGTCGAACGGCAATCTGCTCGAAGAAGGCGAGCTGCCCGACGGCCGTCATTTCGCGCGCTGGGAAGATCCGTTCAAGAAGCCGAGCTATCTGTTCGCGCTCGTCGCGGGCAAGCTCGTCGCGCTCGAAGAACGCGTGAAGACCGGCTCGGGCAAGGAAAAGCTGCTGCAAGTGTGGGTCGAGCCGCATGATCTCGACAAGACCCGTCACGCGATGGATTCGCTGATCCACTCGATCCGCTGGGACGAAGAGCGCTTCGGGCTCGAACTCGATCTGGACCGCTTCATGATCGTCGCGGTCAGCGACTTCAACATGGGCGCGATGGAGAACAAGGGGCTCAACATCTTCAACACGAAGTACGTGCTCGCGAATCCCGAAACGGCCACCGATACCGACTTCGCGAACATCGAGGCGGTGGTCGGCCACGAGTACTTCCACAACTGGACCGGCAACCGCGTGACCTGCCGCGACTGGTTCCAGCTGAGCCTGAAGGAAGGCCTGACCGTGTTCCGCGACCAGGAGTTTTCGGCCGACATGGCAGGCGGCGCCAGCGACGAAGCCGCGCGCGCGACCAAGCGCATCGAGGACGTGCGGGTGCTGCGCCAGATGCAGTTCGCCGAGGACGCGGGTCCGATGGCGCATCCGGTGCGCCCGGAGAGCTACGTCGAGATCAACAACTTCTACACGATGACCGTATACGAGAAAGGCTCGGAAGTCGTGCGGATGTATCAGACGCTGTTCGGCCGCGACGGCTTTCGCAAGGGCATGGACCTGTACTTCAAGCGTCACGACGGCCAGGCCGTGACCTGCGACGACTTCCGTCACGCGCTCGCCGACGCGAACGGCCGCGACCTCGCGCAATTCGAGCGCTGGTATAGCCAGGCCGGCACGCCGCGCGTGTCGGTGCGCACGCGCTACGACGACGCGCAGCAGCGCTACAGCGTGACGCTGCGCCAAGGCTACGGCGACGCGGTGCCCGCCGCGCGCGAAACGCAGAAGGGTCCGCTGCTGATTCCGTTCGCGATCGGTCTGATCGGCAACGACGGCCGCGATCTGCCGCTGCAGCTCGACGGCGAGGCAAAGGCGTCGGATTCGACCACGCGCGTGCTGGAATTCGCGCAGACCGAGCAGACCTTCACGTTCGTCAACGTCGGGCAGGAACCGCTGCCGTCGCTGCTGCGCAATTTCTCGGCACCTGTGATCGTCGAATACGACTACACGGCCGAACAGCTCGCGTTCCTGCTCGCGCACGACAGCGATCCGTTCAACCGCTGGGAGGCCGGCCAGCGGCTCGCCACCCGCGAGCTGCTCGCGCTGGCCACGCGCGCGGCCACGGGCGCGGCGCTGCAGCTCGACGACTCGGTGGTCGCCGCGTTCGCGCGCGTTCTGACCGACGAGACGCTGTCGCCGGCATTCCGTGAACTCGCGCTGATGCTGCCGTCCGAAGCGTATCTGGCCGAGCAGATGGCCGAGTCGAACCCGGCCGCGGTGCACGCGGCACGGCAGTTCGTGCGCAAGCGCCTCGCCAATGCGCTGCGTGACGACTGGCTCAAGGTCTACGAGCAGCATCGCACGCCGGGCGTCTATGAGGCGACGCCGGAGGCCGCCGGTCATCGCGCGCTGAAGAATCTCGCGCTGTCGTATCTGACCGAGCTCGACGATTCCGCGGACGCCGTACGCCTTGCCTCCGCGCAATATGAAACCGCGAACAACATGACCGACCGCGCGGCCGCGCTGTCGGCGCTGCTCAACGCGGCCGCGCCGCAAGGCGGCAGCCCCGAGGCGCAGCACGCGCTCGACGACTTCTATCGACGCTTCGAGAAAGAGCCGCTCGTCATCGACAAATGGTTCGCGTTGCAGGCCACGCAGCGCGGCGGCGCACAGCATCCGGTGATCGATACGGTGCGCAAGCTGATGACGCATCCGGCCTTCAACCTGAAGAACCCGAACCGGGCACGTTCGCTGATTTTCAGCTTCTGCGCGGCGAACCCCGCGCAGTTCCACGCGGCAGATGGCTCCGGCTACGCATTCTGGGCCGAGCAGGTGATCGCGCTCGACGCGCTCAATCCGCAGGTGGCCGCGCGCCTCGCGCGTTCGCTCGAGCTGTGGCGACGCTTCACGCCAGCGCTGCGCGACAGCATGCGTGCGGCGCTCGAGAAAGTGGCCGCGCAGGTCAAGTCGCGCGACGTGCGCGAAATCGTCGAGAAGGCGTTGGCGTGATGCCTCGCTGAGTTCTCGAGTCGCATCGGAAAGCCGGCACGCGTTGCCGGCTTTTTTTCGCGCAGCTTTTTCGTTGATGGGCTGCGCTCACCCGGTCGTGGCACGCCGTTAGCCATTTGGCCGACTGTTCATCGGACCTCGGCGGGGAGAAAGTATACGCACACGTTTAATGGTTTACATTTAACGCAATGCGTTATACGCTTCGATGATCACGACATTCGCAGACAAGGCCACCGCAAGAATTTTCCAGGGCAGGTTCGTGCATACGTTGCCGCGCTCGATCCAGGCGCTAGCGCATCGCAAGCTGCTGATAATCGACGCCGCGAGCTCGATCGCAAATTTGCACGCGCCGCCCGGAAACCGGCTCGAAGCCTTGCAGGGCCAGCGCTGTGGGCAGTGGAGCATCCGCATCAATGCGCAGTGGCGCATCTGTTTTCATTTCGTCGGCGAGGACGCGCTGAATGTCGAGATCGTCGACTATCACTGACTACTGGAGACCGACATGGTCATCAAACGCTCCGCGCTGAAGAACATCGATTTCTCCGACATCGATATGGGCGCGGCCATTGACGAGATCCATCCTGGCGAAATTCTGCGCAGCGAGTTCCTCGAGCCGCTCGGCATGTCCGTCAATGCGCTCGCGCTTGCATTGCGGGTGCCGGCGCCACGCATCAACGACGTCGTGCGCGGCCGCCGCGCCATTTCCGCCGATACCGCGCTGCGGCTCGAGCGCTACTTCGGCGCGAGCGCGCAGTTCTGGCTCAATCTGCAAATCGCCTACGATCTGCGCGTCGCCACCGCCGCCGCCGGCGAGCAGATCGAACGGGAAATCGAACCGATGCCGCGCGCCGAGCGCCCGAAGCTGCCCAGCGTGCCCGCCGGGCACGCGCGGGCCGCGGCGCTCGCGGCCAGCGTCAGCGGCAACATCTCGGCCAGGACGCGCCGCAAGACCTGAAGGCGGCCGTGCGGCCAAAAGCACGGAGCCGACACACACGAGCGGTTAAAATCCCATCATTCTTCTAGCCTTCCCGGAGTACAGCAATGTCTTTGCAACGTCGTACCACTCTCACGAAGTACCTGATCGAGCAGCAGCGTGAAACCAACAACCTGCCCGCCGATCTGCGCCTGTTGATCGAAGTCGTTGCGCGCGCGTGCAAGGCGATCAGCTACCACGTCAGCAAAGGCGCGCTCGGCGATGCCCTCGGCTCGGCGGGCAGCGAAAACGTTCAGGGCGAAGTGCAGAAGAAGCTCGACATCCTGTCGAACGAAATTCTGCTCGAGGCGAACGAATGGGGCGGCAACCTCGCGGGCATGGCCTCCGAGGAAATGGAACAGTTCTTCCCGATTCCGGCCAACTATCCGAAGGGCGAATATCTGCTCGTGTTCGATCCGCTCGACGGCTCGTCGAACATCGACGTCAACGTGTCGATCGGCACGATCTTCTCGGTGCTACGCTGCCCGGACGGCCACCAGGCCACCGAGCAATCGTTTCTGCAGCCGGGCACGGAGCAGGTCGCCGCGGGCTATGCGGTGTACGGCCCGCAAACGGTGCTCGTGCTGACCACCGGTAACGGTGTGAACTGCTTTACGCTCGATCGCGAGCTCGGCTCGTGGGTGCTCACGCAAAGCGACATGCGTATTCCCGTCGAAACCCGCGAGTACGCGATCAACGCCTCGAACGAACGCCACTGGTATCCGCCGGTTCAGCAATACATCGGCGAACTGAAAGCGGGCAAGGAAGGTTCGCGGCAGGCTGACTTCAACATGCGCTGGATCGCATCGATGGTCGCCGACGTGCATCGCATCCTGAATCGCGGCGGCATCTTCATGTACCCGGCCGACAAGCGCACGCCGGACAAGCCGGGCAAGCTGCGTCTGATGTACGAAGCCAATCCGATGGCGTTCATCGTCGAGCAGGCGGGCGGCGCCGCAACCAACGGCGAGAAGCGTATTCTCGACGTCCAGCCAAAGAGCCTGCACGAGCGCGTCGCGGTGTTCCTCGGCTCGAAGAATGAGGTCGATCGCGTGACTCGCTATCACCTCGAAGCGAAGAAGTGATCTCGAAAGAAAAAATGCATCAAGGGGCTTGCCAAGTCACTGAAGTAGTCCCTATAATCTCGTTTCTCCTGATGCCGGAATAGCTCAGACGGTAGAGCAGCGCATTCGTAATGCGAAGGTCGGGGGTTCGATTCCTCTTTCCGGCACCATCAAGTTTCAAGCAAAAAGCCCAGTCCTCATGACTGGGCTTTTTGTTTTGCCGTCGCGCGAAACATTGCCGGTCTGCCGCCTTGACGAGCCGAAACAGCCTGTAGCAAGCAATGCCGTTCGGCACTGATCGACTACGACACGAAGAGCCAGTTCAGCGCGTTCTCGAGATCCATTGGACGAGCAGCACGTTCTCGCGTGCGGTGTGCGCGTTCCAGCCTAGTCTGGAACGCGGAGCGGGTCGTACGACCGTTGCATCGCAAGGTTGCGCGCAACGACGGCATCGGCCCGTGGGGTCGGCTGCTCGGACGCGCCGTATGCGGCTATCGCTTGCGCGGGTGCCGACGCAAACCACAAGATCCTGCCGGCGCACTCGATGCCAACCTGACGTCCGTCCCAGTACACAGCGTTTTCCATTGCGACCTCTCTCCCAAACATGCAGAACGTCATGATCCGCTCGGCGCGTCGCGCGTCCGTCTGCCAACGCACGTCGATTCATCGGTAGTCGCTTCCATCATAGGAGGCGCGACGGGCTCCGTTCGACTTGTCGCCAAATGCAGTCCTTTTGTCACAGCAATCCGGGAATGGGTTTGCCAACCCACTGTCAGCATTTAATTAACGACAAATTCCTTAAACAGTGTTTTGTCCGGTCAACGCGGCGCGGAATGTGCCGTTTACTAGGTATTAGGCAGACAGTTACGCAATCCGCAAATTACGAACGTCCAGTTCACAAACGCGAAAATCCTGCCAATGCGGCAACGCACAAATTTGTCACGTGTTATTCACAAAGAACGTCAAATCCAGTGCACGGAAATATCGATCGGTCGTGCTCAAACGCAGGTGGGGCAAGGCGCGAAAGGGAATGGCGGAGGGAGCCGGGATTGGGACGATTTGGCGCTGGCAATTAAGCGGATCAAGCAGATCGCGAAACCCAACCGATAGTTAGACGATAAATTTTATTCAATCCCTCTGCTGATGTGTCGGCTTGTGCCGTTAAAGCAACAGAGTATGTATGACGCGCATCGGACACTGGTGCGATGCGGGGAACGAGGCCGATAATCGGTTCGCAAAGGAGAAAGATCATGGATGCCAAACCACCGAAGATTCCGACCCCGGACAAAGTTTTTTACCCGGATCCGGAACCTGTGGCCGTCGAGTTTTTGGGAGCCGAACTTCCCGAGCATGTTCGCGCTTTCTTCGACGAACAACGCAAGTCGTGCGATCCGAAGTAACGGACCACTGGCGCGGCGCAGCATTCGCGCCCGTTGATTTCATGCGCGGCGAATTTTCGCGCCGTCATTACGCGTCCGACGCCTCCGTCAGGACGCTGGGTTTGCTCGCCTGATCAGAGCAGCTACGCTGGGCCGCACGGCTCGAGCGTACGAATACGCGCGCCCTTCCCGCGCCCAATTACCTCTCCGTCAACTTGTGTAAAGCGGCCCGACGTGCGCCGTTTGCCGGGCATCATTTATTCTTTTGGTTTTTCCGTCAACGGCCGCCCGGCCACGTCCACCTCATGAATCGTTTGCATCGCTTCGGCGCGTCATGCGCGCTCGCCATCGCCGCCACCGTCGCTTTCTCGCCCGCCCCTGCCCTCGCCGATGGTGACGACACCGCGCTCACGAACCTGATCGCACTGGTTTCGCAGCGTCTCGCGCTCGCGGAGCCGGTCGCGCGCTGGAAGTGGGCGAACCATCAGCCGATCACCGATACGCCGCGCGAAAACGCGCTGCTCGCCGAAGTCGAAAAGCGCGCCGCGGCGGCAAACGTCGATCCGGCGTTCGCCCGCGCGTTCTTCCGGGATCAGATCGATGCGAGCAAAGACGTGCAGAACGCGCTCTTCGCGAAATGGCGCAGCACCCAGCCGCCGCAAGGTCCCGCGCCCGATCTCGCAACCAGCACGCGACCGCAACTCGACAAGCTGACGCAATCGTTGATGGCGAGCCTGGCGCGCGTGCAGCCGCTGCGCGCCGCGGACGATTGTCCGTCGCGCGTCGCGCAATCGCTGGCTAACTGGAAAACGCTGACGCGCTATGACTCCGCGCATTCCAGCGCGATGACGCGCGCGCTAGGTCACGTGTGCGAGACCGGTGGAGTCGGCGCGACCGGCTGATTCCGGCAACGCTGCGGCGAGCGCACACTGCATAGGCGTCACAGGACGATGCTCGACTCGGGCGCGTCACGCGGCACACTCAACGGCATCACGCGCAGACCACGCGCCAGGTGGCTTTGCAGGATACGGTACGTCGACAATTCGAACGCCCCCGCCAGCGTCGACGCATGCAGTTGCCCCGCCTGCACGAGCGACGGCGCGTGCCCGAGGTAACGCCAGCGATCGACCACGTGAAAGACGCGCTGTGCGTCCTCACGCTCCTCGAACACGATCGGCCCGTCGAACGGCCAGGGAGCGCTCGCGGGATCGCTCTTCGTCACGCGCGGCAAACGGTTGTGGCCCGGCCGCAGCGTCGCGATCCACTGCGCCTCCGCGAGCATCGCGCCGAGTTCGCCGCCCGTCGCGCGCCATTCGACGCGCCGCACCAGCTGCGCAAGCCGCATATCCTTCGACGAACGCCGCTCGCCGGTGAGATGCGAGCGCAGCCGCTGACGCACGCGCACGCTGCGGCCGACATACAGCGGCGCATCGCCTTCGCCATAGAACGCATACACGCCACAGCCTGCCGGCGCGGTGTCGAGCAGGTCTTCGGTGATGTCGCCGGCGAGCCGGTAGCGACGCGTGGTGCGCTCGATCTGCGCACGCAGCGCGTCGAGCGGTACGAGCGTCGGTAGACGCTGCCAGAACTGCCAGATCAGATCGGCGTCGGCGAGCGCGCGGTGACGGTCGGACGGCACCAGCGCATGACGTTCGACGAGCGCGTCGAGACCATGGCGCTTTTCGCCGGGAAACAGCGCGCGCGACAGCCGTACCGTGCAAAGCACGTCCGGATCGAACGCAATTCCGGCGCGACGAAATTCGCCGCGTAAAAATCCGCGATCGAAACTCGCGTTGTGCGCGACGAACAGCTTGCCGTTCAGGCGCTCGAACAGCGCAGGCGCGATCGACTCGAACGTAGGTGCGCCGCGCACCATATCGTTCGTGATGCCGGTCAGTTGCTGGATGAACGACGGAATGGGCTGCTGCGGGTTGATCAGGCTGCTCCACCGCGATACGCCGGCCGGCCCGACTTCGACGACGCCAACCTCGGTAATGCGGTGCTCGCTCGTCGAGCCGCCGGTCGTCTCGAGGTCGACGAAAACGATGGGTGCATCGAGTGCCGGTTCCGGCGAAAGCAGTTCAGACATGGGGCAAGAGATTCGGATGCGTGAATTTGCGGCAAGTATGCACCAGCTGGACGGTGCGCATCCACACTGTGCGCCGTCCGCAGGCAGAAACTGCGTCGACAGGGACCCTCAATTTGCGCAGATATTCCGCGGACGCTTAAACCAATAATCCGGGAGTAGCCAATCCGTTTCAATTAATATCTTCCGACAATAATACGTATCGTTGAACCACGCAGATACCGAAGATCCTGGCTCGATAAAATAAAAAACCCTCGCGCGACGGCGAGGGTTTTTGGCTCCCGACTGCGCGGGCGGCGCGCCCGGCGCAGCGCATTCACAGCGGCTGAATGTTGGCCGCCTGCTTGCCCTTCGGGCTGGTCTTGACTTCAAAAGACACCCGCTGGTTTTCCTTCAACGACTTGAAGCCCTCGCTGCGGATCTCCGAAAAGTGCGCAAAAAGATCCTCGCCACCCGCGTCCGACGTGATAAAGCCAAAACCCTTAGCATCGTTGAACCATTTGACGACACCAGTTTCCATTTCCTGTTTTCCCTCGGTGATTTATGCAAAGCGGGCATTGCCCTTGAATCGATCCCACCCCGATTCAGTTGCCCATATCTGATCAAGACAAAAATCAGAAACAGCAATCAAATTCGGCTTTGCCGTTATACGGGGAACAGAGAATCGCCGTCAAGTAAACTTTTCATACGCGTTTAGCGTATAAAGAGATATCACTTCAAATCGCATGGATATACGCACACTGTCAAAGTTACCTGGAATGATTTAACCAGCCAAGAAACGGAAAAACTTGCAAAAAATATGCAATGGGAATGTAACAAAATCCAAGTTTGCGTAAGTGTTTGTCCGACTTGTTGCTGCGCAGTCCGACTCGCATGATGCATATCAGTGGTAGCGATGTGCTTCAGGAGGTTGTCATGTTCCAGGAAATTCGCCGTCTCTTCGCCTGGCTCACTCATTCGCCTGCAAAGGCCATACCAGACCAACCTGCAACCATGGACTCATCCACGGTTTTCGACTTCGATCCAATGTGGCACGGGGACCATTGGCAGAATTTGCTCTCCTCGCCGATGGATGCGCGCCGTTATGTGATCGAAGACTGGAGCGTGTCCGCGCAGGATGATTGGGGCGACGCGGAAGGCACCGCACCCGCTCACTAGAGCAGCTCGCGAAGATCGTTCGCAAAAAAAAAAGCGCGACTGGAAGGTCGCGCTGACAAAGGTTGGAGATCTTTTTCGTCAACGAAAAAGTCTGCTTCGAAAAGCAGAAATTAAAGTATAGCGGTCGTATTCGATTTCGATTATTCACACAATTAACAATCATCTATTGCCGGAGTAACAACAATCGTTTTTCCGTATTTCTTGCCGTTGTTTTTCCGCATCGTTCGGTGTCGCGAATCAGCAACGCGCTTTAGGAAAGAACAGACGCCGAATGCCGCCGAGTCGGCGCAAAGCCTTTATCCATAAGGCTCAAATGGCGAACCATGATCGTTTCTCGTTGCGTAATACTTTATTGCGCGAATCGGAACATCAACTCCCGGAAGTGTCTCTCTACACTCTGCGTAATCGGAAACCGGCGCGGATCTGGTCAACGCGCTTCTCACGCGGATTCCGCTTCTCGCAGCGCTCGCGTGAAGGTCTCCTAAGCCAGGGTTTTATACCTCTCTCGCTCTTGGAGTTATATCAATGAAGAAGACACTCATGGTCGCTGCCCTGTCGGGCGTTTTCGTCACGGCAGCGCACGCGCAAAGTAGCGTCACCCTGTATGGCCTGATCGACGCCGGGATTACTTATACGAACAACCAGCGCGTCAGTGCTACTCAGCACGGCGCCAACGTTGCGATGACGAGCGGTTCGGTGAACGGTAGCCGGTGGGGCCTGCGTGGCGCTGAAGATCTTGGCGGTGGTCTGAAGGCCATCTTCACGTTGGAAAACGGCTTTGGCATCAACGACGGCACGCTCAAGCAGCAAAGCCGTATGTTCGGCCGGCAGGCGTTCGTTGGTCTGTCGAGCGACCAGTTCGGCGCTGTCACGCTCGGCCGTCAATATGACAGCATGGTCGACTTCGTCGGCCCGCTGGCGCTCACCGGCACGCAATACGGCGGCACCCAGTTCGCCCACCCGTTCGACAACGACAACCTGAACAACTCGTTCCGTATCAACAACTCGGCCAAGTACACGAGCGCGAACTACGGCGGCTTCAAGTTCGGCGCGTTGTACGGCTTTTCGAACCAGGCTAGCGGCTTCGCGAACAACCGCGCATACAGCGCGGGCGCATCGTACAACTGGGGCGGCCTGAACGTCGCAGCCGCTTACTTGCAACTGAACGCCAACGGCGCAACCAGCGCAGCCGCAGCGTTCAATTCGGGTGGCGCAGTGTCGGGCGACAACACGTTCTTCGCGCAACGTCAGCAAACATGGGGCGCAGGCGCCAACTATGCGTTCGGCCCGGCAACCGTTGGCATCGTGTACTCGCAGACGAACCTGCATGGCCTCGTCGGCATCAGCCAGGGTTCATCGGGTGTCTCGGGCGGTATCGGCTTCCCGTCCAACAGCGCCCAGTTCCAGAATTTCGAGGGCAACGCTCGTTACGCTCTGACACCTGCGATCAGCATTGCCGCCGCGTACACGTACACCCGCGCTAACCTGTCCAGCACGCACGTGCACTGGAACCAGGTCGATCTGCAAACCGCATACGCGTTGTCCAAGCGTACCGACGTGTACCTGCAAGGCGTGTATCAGGCAGCAAACGAAGGCTCGATCGTCCCCGCCTTCATCAATGGCGTGGGTAACGCTTCGGGCAACAACAAGCAAGTCGCTGTGACGGCTGGTCTGCGTCACCGCTTCTAAGCACCGCGCAAGGACTGGCAGTAGAGAAGGCGCCGTTCGCGGCGCCTTTTTTATGTTCGCGCCGAAGTGGTCTTTCGCCAGACTTTGCCTGCGCCTCCGCCAGCGCCCTAGCGGCCGGCATCGGGTGGCGGGTACTTGACGTCGAGAATGTCGATCGGTTGCGGCCCGGCCGGCGTGAACAGCGTGACCGTATCGCCGATTTTGGCCTTCAGCAACGCACGCGCAATGGGCGAAATCCAGCTTACGTGCCCAATGTCCAAGTCGACCTCGTCGACACCGACGATCGTCACCTTATGCTCTTCGCCGTCCTCGGTCGCGTAATCGACCGTCGCGCCGAAGAACACCTGATCGACGTTTTCCTGCCGGCTGCTATCGACGACCTCGGCCAGATCAAGCCGCTTGGTCAGGAAACGGATGCGACGGTCAATTTCGCGCAAACGTCGTTTGCCGTAGATGTAGTCGCCGTTCTCCGAACGGTCGCCGTTCGACGCCGCCCACGACACCAGCTTGACGACCTCGGGCCGCTCGACATCGATCAGATGCAGCAACTCATCGCGCATACGCCGATGACCGGCGGGAGTCATGTAGTTTTTGGTGCCTGCGGGCACGTCGGGCTGGGTGACGTCGAGATCGTCGTCGTTGTCCTCACTCGACTCTTTGACAAAGGCCTTGTTCATAATCATCCGTTAACAGCAGCTAGCATCAACCTGATAAGAGGTTACACGATCGGGCCCGCGACACAAATCGCCGTGACGGGCTTCCATTTTTCAAATCTGTTGGCTATAATCTCGTTTCTGTGTGCGGCTGTAGCTCAGTTGGATAGAGTACTTGGCTACGAACCAAGGGGTCGTGGGTTCGAATCCTGCCAGCCGCGCCACCTTATTCGAGAACTGCCTTGCTGAGAGTTCTCAGGTTTCACCGGTTTTTGCAGTAAGCATCACCGTTTGCGTGCGGCTGTAGCTCAGTTGGATAGAGTACTTGGCTACGAACCAAGGGGTCGTGGGTTCGAATCCTGCCAGCCGCGCCACCTATGAAGGGCCTTCCAATCGGAAGGCCCTTTGTTTTTCTGGCGCACCGTGCGCCAGCTCAACGTGGCGGCGACTGGATATCCCCAATCTGCCCGTCCGGGTGCGGCAAGTCCTCGACGACCCCGCCTACCGTCTGCTCGCTGATCGTCTCGGCCCGCATGCCGGTCAGTGCTTGGCGCTCGCGCAGCACGTCGTCGACGGTATCGCCGAAATGGCTCGCGACGAACGCCCGCAGCAAAGCAATGCGCAGCGACTCGCCGCTCCCCTCCGAGGCCCGCTGTCCGCCCTTGAACTCCGCGACGCACAACGCACCCTTTTCGTTCTGCTCGCGCACATCGAGCCGCATCGCGCGCTCGAGCACAACGGCAGCCGTCTCCCATGACGCGCAAGGCGTGAAACGCCCATCCCACGGACGACCTCGATCGTTGCCGCGGATCGCAACAGTCTCGCCACTATCGGTAAAGTAGATTTCACGCACGAAGTCGTGCAGGCTGCGCGCCACCCAGTAATCGAGCGCCACGCCAGCGAGGTCGGATACGTTCATCTGCGTTCTCCCCGGGGTTCAGGTGAGACCTGCCTTCAGTTGTATCCTGAGCCGCACGAAAGATGCCTGACTTGCGTGACGCGCCAGTCCGGGCCGCGCCGACGCCCAGTCCGAAGCCGCTCAGTAATCCGCGCGCTCGCGGTCGATACGCATGCCGCCGTCGTGGCGGTGATGCCCTTCTTCGCTCGGCCGCTCACGCGTGATGCGCATCACGTCAGGATTGGTGCGCACGCGCCGCATCACATTGGCCAGGTGCACACGGTCGCTGACCTGAATCACGAAGCGCAGAATCGTGGATTCCTGCGACAGATCTTCGTCCATCGCGATATGGACGATGTTCGCGTCCGCCGACGTGATGTCGGCCGCTACGCGGGCGAACACGCCCTTGGTATTCTTAACCAGCACCTTGACCGCGACATCGAACAGACGCCCCGGCTGCGGCGCCCACGCAACGTCGATCCAGCGCCCCGGGTCGCGGCGGTGGATACGCTGCGCGACGCGGCAGTCGGTGGTATGGATCGCCATGCCAAGGCCGATGCCGATATAGCCCATGATGTCATCACCCGGAATCGGACGGCAACACGCGGACAGTTGCACCGACATGCCCTCCGTACCGGTGATGACGACCGGGGGCGCATGCGGCGTCGAACCGGACTCGGAGCGCGAGCCGTCATCGTCGGCGTCGCGCCCGCTCATCAGCACTTCGATGCGCTTGGCCATCACCGCCGCGACGCGCCGGCCGAGACCGATGTCCGCGAAAATTTCCTGACGGTTCTTGTTGCCCGTCCACTGCACGAGCTTTTCCCACGCTTCCGGCGTCACGTCCGACAGCGCGAGGCCGTAGCCCTTCAACGCCTGATCGACGAGACGCTCGCCGAGTTGCACCGACTCGTTCAGGCGCATCGTCTTCAGATAATGACGGATCGCCGAGCGCGCCTTGCCGCTGCGCACGAAGCCTAGCCATGCGGGGTTCGGCTTCGAATAGGGCGCCGTGATGACTTCGACGATGTCGCCGCTCTTCAGCTCGGTACGCAACGGCAACAGCTCGTTGTTGATCTTCACCGCGACGCATTGGTTGCCGAGGTCGCTGTGGATCGAATACGCGAAGTCGAGCGCGGTGGCGCCGCGCGGCAGCGCCATGATCTTCGACTTCGGCGTGAACACGTAGACCGCGTCCGGGAACAGGTCGATCTTTACGTGCTCGAGGAATTCGCTCGAATCGCCCGCTTCGCTCTGAATATCGAGCAGCGACTTCAGCCACTGGTGCGCGCGCTTTTGCACGTCGTTCAGGTCGGCGCTGCCGTTCTTGTACAGCCAATGCGCGGCAACGCCCGCTTCGGCGATCTCGTGCATCTTGCGTGTGCGCACCTGAAACTCGATCGGCGCGCCGAACGGGCCGACGAGCGTGGTATGCAGCGACTGATAGCCGTTCACCTTCGGGATCGCGATGTAATCCTTGAACTTGCCCGGAACGGGCTTGAACAGCGCATGCAGCGCACCGATGCAGGTATAGCACTCGAGCGCGCTGTCGACGACCACGCGAAAACCATACACGTCGAGCACCTGCGAGAACGACAGCTGCTTGTCGCGCATCTTCTTGTAGATGCTGAAGATGGTTTTCTCGCGACCGGTGACTTCGGCGTCGATCTTTGCGTCGGCAATCGCGCGCTGCACCGATTCGAGAATCTTGCCGACCACCTCGCGACGATTACCGCGCGCCGCCTTCACGGCTTTTTCGAGCGTCGCGTAACGGTGCGGGTTGAAATTCGCGAAGCTCAGGTCCTGCAGCTCGCGATAGGTATTGTTCAGACCGAGCCGGTGAGCGATCGGCGCGTAAATGTCGAGCGTTTCGCGTGCCACGCGGCGACGTTTCTCCGGCGGCACCGCGCCGAGCGTGCGCATGTTGTGCAGCCGGTCGGCGAGCTTCACGAGGATCACGCGCACGTCGCGCGCCATCGCGAGCAGCATCTTGCGGAAGTTCTCCGCCTGCGCTTCCTCGCGATTGCGAAACTCCATCTTGTCCAGCTTGGACAACCCGTCGACCAGTTCCGCAACCTTCGCGCCGAAGCGCTCGGCGAGCTCCGCCTTGGTTACGCCCTGGTCTTCCATCACGTCGTGCAAGAGCGCCGCCATGATCGACTGGGCGTCGAGATTCCAGCCCGCGCAGATTTCCGCGACTGCGACCGGATGCGTGATGTAGGGTTCGCCGCTCTGGCGATACTGGCCGAGGTGGGCTTCGTCGCTGAAGTGGAACGCCGCCTTGACGTCCTTGATTTCTTCCGGCGGCAGATAGCCGGACAGCGCGGACGTCAGATTGGCGATGGAGACGACGTCGTGCCGGCGCGGCTGCTCCGGCGTGGCGGTCGGCCCGAACAGATGACGAAACGATTGCTCGAGGACCGCGTCGATGTACTTGCGTGCAGACGACGGCGCGTCGGTGTCGTGTTCCGCTTCCATGGCGGTGGGCGGGGTAGCACTCATGGTCGCCTCCGGTAGCGGTCAGGGTTGGACACAGTTCTGCACGTTGAGCAATCCGGTGTGGCGAATACCGGGCGAGTCGAAAACGAAAATCCGTGCGCCTTAGACCGGCACCTTCTTCAGCATTTCGACGCCGACCTGACCCGATGCGATTTCACGCAGCGCGAGGACGGTGGGCTTGTCGCGGCTTTCGATCTTCGGCGTGTGGCCTTGAGCGAGCTGACGCGCGCGATAGGTTGCGGCAAGCGCGAGTTCGAAACGGTTCGGGATCTGTTTGAGGCAGTCTTCGACGGTAATGCGGGCCATGTTGGGTTCCTTCTCAGTATGTTGCTTATTCTACCTTATGTGCCTGACGGCACGCCGCGCTCACGCGTGCGGCAGGTGGATGCCGAGCTGCATGAAAAGCTGCGTGTGACGCGCGTACTGCGACGCGAAGCGCGAGCGCGTCGCGCCGACGAGGCACTGCAACTCAGCCAGCGCACGATCGAAGTTTTCGTTGATCACGACGTACTCCGCTTCGGCCGCGTGCGCGATCTCGCCGCCCGCCGCGAGCAGGCGTCGCGTGATCACGTTCGGCTCGTCCTGGCCGCGCTTTTTCAGACGCTCTTCGAGCGCTTCGAGCGACGGCGGCAGAATGAAAATTTCCACCGCGTTGTGGAACTGCTTCTTCACCTGCTGCGCGCCCTGCCAGTCGATTTCGAGCAGCACGTCATGGCCGTTTTTCATCTGCTCCTCGATCCACACGCGCGACGTGCCGTAGTAGTTGCCGTGCACTTCCGCGCTTTCGAGAAACTCGCCCGCGTCGTGACGCCGCATGAAGTCTTCGACGGTCGTGAAGTGATAGTGCTCGCCGTCCTGCTCCTTCGGACGCGGCGGGCGCGTCGTGTACGAGATCGACAGACGGATCGCGTCGTCGCCCGCGAGCAGCGCGTTGACGAGCGTCGACTTGCCCGCGCCCGACGGCGCGACGACCATGAACAGATTGCCGGGATAGGCGCCGGCGTACGGATGGCGCGGCGCGCCGGCTTCGCGAGAATGGTGGTCGGTCATGATGTGTAGTGCTCCAGCCTTATTCGAGATTCTGTACCTGCTCGCGCATCTGTTCGATCAGTAGTTTCAGCGTCATCGACGAATCCGCGAGTTCCTTCGCCGCCGCCTTCGAACCGAGCGTGTTCGCTTCGCGGTTCAGTTCCTGCATCATGAAGTCGAGCCGCTTGCCGACCTTGCCGCCCTTCTCGATCACGTGACGCGTTTCGTTCAGGTGCGCGGTGAGGCGCGACAGCTCTTCGGCGATGTCGATGCGAATGCCGTACATCGTCACTTCCTGGCGAATCCGCTCGTTGATCTCTTCGCGCGACACGATCGTCGCGGCCCCATCCGGCGCCGCGATGCCGAGCGCTTCCTGCAGACGTTCGACGATCTTCTGCTGATGCCGCGCAATCAGCTCGGGCACGAGCGGCGTGATCTTCGTGACGATCGTTTCCATTTCGGTGACGTTGCCGAGCAGCATCGTCGCGAGTTGCGCGCCTTCGCGTGCACGCACGTCGATCAGGTCCGCGATTGCCTGCTTGCCGCACGCGAGCACCGTGTCGCGCAACGTCTCGGGCGCGATACCGCTTTCGGCGAGCACGCCCGGCCAGCGCAGAATTTCGCCAGTCCGCAGACGGCCGGCTTCCGGAAACGTGTCCAGCACCGTGCGTTCCAGCTGCGCGAGCTGCGCGAGCGCGTCGCGGTTGATCGCACCCGCGTTCGCCGACTGCTCGCTGCGCTGCAGATTCACGCGAATGTCGACCTTGCCGCGCGACAGCTTGTTCATCAGCATTTCGCGCAGCGTCGGTTCGACGACGCGCACGTCTTCCGGCATGCGGAAGTTCAAATCGAGAAAGCGCGAGTTCACCGTGCGCAATTCGACCGACACGCTGACGCCACCAGTGCCCGATGCCGCCACGAGTTCGCGCGTAGCGCTCGCATAGCCAGTCATGCTGTAGATCATCGTATTTCTCGCGATTGCGGCCATGCGTTCGACGATGGCCTGAGAAGCGGATCGCCCGGCGTGTACGAGACGCGGGGCGGGGAATCGGCATTATCCCATTTTTGGCCGCGCGATCCGCTCGCGAGCGGGCACGGATGCGGCCCGGCACGTGGCTGCTTTCACTGCATGGATTGCCGCTCGTCGTAACGATGACCCTCGCGTGCTCGGGCGGCACTCATCATCCGCAACCTTGTGTTCCATGCGTATGGGCAACCGCCCTATTCGATCGGCGGTAAAATTAGGGTTTTTCCTCCGCCCCTCTTCCGGCCTTTCGGCACACAACGCGACCCATTCCGACATGAGCAACGACACCCAACGCCCCAGCGGCCGCCAGCCCAACCAGTTGCGCGACGTGCGCATCACGCGTCACTACACGAAGCACGCGGAGGGCTCGGTGCTGGTCGAGTTCGGCGACACCAAGGTGATCTGCACCGCGAGCGTGAGCGAGAGCGTGCCGCCGTTCCTGCGCGATCGCGGCCAGGGCTGGCTCACCGCCGAATACGGCATGCTGCCGCGCGCCACGCATACGCGCAGCGACCGCGAAGCCGCGCGCGGCAAACAGACCGGCCGCACCCAGGAAATTCAGCGGCTGATCGGCCGCGCGCTGCGCTCGGTGTTCGATCTTGAAAAGCTCGGCGCGCGCACGATCAATCTCGATTGCGACGTGATCCAGGCCGACGGCGGCACGCGCACCGCGAGCATCACCGGCGCGTTCGTCGCCGCGCATGATGCGGTCGCCAGAATGCTCGCCACGGGCCGCATCGAAAGCTCGCCGATCACGGATTACGTCGCGGCGATTTCGGTCGGCGTCTACGACGGCGTGCCGGTGCTCGATCTCGACTACGACGAAGACTCGCAGTGCGACACCGACATGAACGTCGTGATGACGGGCGCGGGCGGTTTCGTCGAAATTCAGGGCACCGCGGAAGGCGTGCCGTTCTCGCGCGAAGAAATGAATGCGCTGCTCGATCTCGCGAGCGACGGCATCAGCACGCTGATCGCGAAGCAGAAAGAAGCGCTGGGAGTGCAGCAGTGAATGAGGTTCGTCAGGACAGCGGCGGGAACGATGCTCACGGCATAACGTCGGGCATGCCGTTGAAGAAAGTGGTGCTCGCGTCGAACAACGCGGGCAAGCTGCGCGAATTCGCGGCGCTGCTCGGCGCGGCCGGCATCGAGTTGATCCCGCAAGGTGCGCTCAATGTGCCGGAAGCCGAAGAGCCACACCCCACCTTCGTCGAAAACGCGCTGGCCAAGGCGCGTCACGCGGCGAAGCTGACCGGCCTGCCTGCGCTCGCCGACGACTCGGGCCTGTGCGTGCGCGCTTTGCGCGGCGCGCCGGGCGTCTACTCGGCCCGCTTCGCGCAACTCGCCGGCGGCGAGAAAAGCGACGCGGCGAACAACGCGCGGCTCGTCGAAGAACTGCGGAGCGCGAGCGACCGGCGCGGCTATTACTATTGCGTGCTCGCCCTCGTGCGTCATGCGGACGATCCCGAACCGCTGATCGCCGACGGCCGCTGGCACGGCGAAATCCTCGACGCGCCGCGCGGCGAGCACGGCTTCGGTTACGACCCGTACTTCTATCTGCCGTCGCTTAACGCGAGCGCCGCTGAGCTCGAGCCGGCGGTCAAGAACGCCAGCAGTCATCGCGCGATCGCGCTGCGGCAACTGCTCGCACGTTTGCCGGAGGAAGCGTGATTCCGATCCGATCGACGCCGGCGGAAATCGGCAACGGTGTCGTCAAGGCATTCACATCGCCGGGCGGCATCCGTTTGACGTCGCTGCCGCCACTTGCACTGTACGTGCATTTTCCGTGGTGCGTGCGCAAGTGCCCGTACTGCGACTTCAATTCGCACGAATGGAAAGGCGAGACGTTCCCGGAGAACGACTACCTCGACGCGCTGCGCGCCGATCTGGAAATGGCGTTGCCACTGATCTGGGGCCGCCAGGTGCATACGGTGTTCATCGGCGGGGGCACGCCTAGTTTGCTGTCGGCGGCGGGGCTCGATCGCATGCTGTCGGATATCCGCGCGCTGCTGCCGCTCGACGCCGACGCCGAGATCACGCTCGAAGCGAACCCCGGCACGTTCGAAGCCGACAAGTTCGCGCAGTTTCGCGCGAGCGGCGTGAACCGGCTGTCGGTGGGCATCCAGAGTTTCAACGAAACGCATCTGAAGGCGCTCGGCCGCATCCATGACGCGGCGCAGGCGCGCCACGCGGTCGAAGTCGCCGCGACCACGTTCGACAACTTCAACCTCGACCTGATGTTCGCGCTGCCCAAGCAAACGCTCGCCGAATGCCAGGCCGATGTGGAAACGGCGCTGTCGTTTGCACCGCCGCATCTGTCGCTGTATCACCTGACGCTCGAACCGAACACGCTGTTCGCCAAATTCCCGCCCGCGCTGCCCGACGACGACGCGTCCGCGGACATGCAGGACTGGATTCATCAACGCACCGCCGCGGCCGGCTATGAGCGCTACGAGGTGTCCGCGTATGCGCGGCCGCATCGGCAGAGCAAACACAATCTGAACTACTGGCGTTTCGGCGACTATCTCGGCATCGGCGCGGGCGCGCATACGAAGCTGTCGTTTCCGAATCGGATCGTGCGTCAGGCGCGCTATAAACATCCGACCACGTTCATCGAGCAGGCCAAGGCCGGGGCAAGCGTGCAGGAAGAGCACGAGGTCGGGCCGCGCGATCTGCCGTTCGAGTTCATGCTGAACGCGCTGCGCCTGGTGGAAGGGTTTCCGGTGCATCGGTTTATCGAACGCACGGGTCTGTCGATTACGACGATCGAACCCGCGTTGCAGGAAGCGGAACGGCGCAAGCTGATTACGCGCGACCACGAACGAATTGCGCCGACGCCGCTTGGGCAGGCGTTCCTGAACGATCTGCAAGCGCTATTCCTGAAAGACCCGCAGTGATGCCGGGTCGCTTGGACTCGGCAGCGAAGTCTTTCCAGGTTACAATTCGCGGTTTGGAGGTGTGGCCGAGTGGTTTAAGGCACCGGTCTTGAAAACCGGCGAAGGAGCAATCCTTCCGTGAGTTCGAATCTCACCGCCTCCGCCAGATCATCCGTCCCCGTTTATCCGAATCAGTCCGATTCAATCGAGCAAAGCCTTACCAGCTAAGGCTCTCAGCGCAAAACCCCAAAAGTAGTTGTCTGGTTTCGTTGCAATTAATCGCGTTCAGTCGTAAATTTTATGGTGGACTGGATGGTGGACTAGCGTTGGTGGGCCAGCTGGTGGACTGCCGGCGCGTCGACGACGAGCGACGATGCCAAAGAAAGCGCAGGTACTCGGCCCATTGGCCGTGAAGCGATTGACGACGCCGGGGAAGCATCCCGTCGGCGGCGTGGAAGGCCTTTATCTGAAGGTGACGGACACTGGCTCACGGTCGTGGGTATTGCGTGTCACCGTTGCCGGAAAACGGCGCGAGATCGGTTTGGGTGCCTACAACGAGTCAGGCATGGGCGTAGCTGTGGCGCGCGCCAAGGCGCTGTCGGTGCGCGAAGACATCGCCCGCGGCGTCGATCCGGTCATGCAAAAGAAGGAGGCCGCAAGCCGACTGCGCGCGAGCCAAGCGCTTGAAATGACGTTCGAGCAGGCGGCGAAGCGTTTCATCACAGCAAAAGAGCCGGAATGGCGCAACTCGAAGCACGGTGCGCAGTGGACGTACACGCTCGAGGAGTTCGCCTATCCCCTCATCGGGAAGATGATGATCCGGCACGTCACGCGCGCGCACGTGACAGAGATTCTTGAGCCAATCTGGACGACCAAGACAGAGACCGCTTCGCGCCTGCGAGGGCGCATCGAAGCGATTCTCGATTGGGCCCGAGTGAAAGGCTTCCGCGATGAAGGCGTCAACCCCGCGGCGTGGCGCGGCAACCTCGACAAGCTGCTGTCCGCACCGAAGAAAACCAAGCGCGTGCGCAATCACCCCGCCCTGCCGATCGACCAGATGGGCGCCTTTATGGTGACGCTGCGTGCAACTGAGGGCGTTAGCGCCCGTT
The DNA here is from genome assembly GCF_050436725.1 of Paraburkholderia sp. JPY465. Lineage (NCBI taxonomy): Bacteria > Pseudomonadati > Pseudomonadota > Betaproteobacteria > Burkholderiales > Burkholderiaceae > Paraburkholderia > Paraburkholderia sp. JPY465. Next base: position 454,638 of record NZ_JBNDMT010000003.1, on the reverse strand, counting down.
GTCTCGAATTCTCAATATTGACTGCGTCCCGATCGGGCGAGGCGCGCTTTGCCGAGTGGACCGAAATCGACCTTGAGAAGAAAGTATGGTCCGTGCCGGCTGAGAAGATGAAGGCAAAGAAGGAGCACCGTGTTCCGCTCTCGCCGGCCGCCGTGCGCCTGTTGCAGTCCATCGAGCGGAAGCAAGGCGTTGACCTGGTATTCCCGAGCCCTCGCTCAGCCCGAGTTCTTTCCGATATGTCGCTGCTCGAACTGATGCGCAGACAGAATCTGGAAGCGACGCCGCATGGGTTCCGCTCGACGTTCCGGGACTGGGCGAGCGAATACACGAACTATCCGCGCGAGCTGGCCGAGGTGGCGCTGGCGCACATCAAGGGTGACGCCACCGAGGCAGCGTACTGGCGTGGCGACGTGCTGGAAAAGCGTCGTCGGATGATGACCGATTGGGCCGAGTTTTGCACCACGCCGATCGAGCCAAGCGAAGTGATACCGATTAACAGAACCGCATGACAGGTTTGCCGCGCCTAGCCCGACGGGGCGAAAGCCGGGTGCCCTACCCGGTTGGCGCGGCTCCCATATAGGGTTTGCTACAGGGCTAGCAATGCGGGAGCTTGGCTCATTCAAGCGGTGGTTTAGCATTCAGCAAGCAGCCGCTTTGCTACAGGGTGCGTTCGGCGAACATGTCACTGAGAGCGATGTGCTAGAGCATGTGAAGGCGGGGCATATTCCGGTTTGGTGGGATGCTACCGAGCGGTATGCGGTGCCGGTCGCCCGCGGATGCCACTGCTTTGGCATGCGCGGAGATCAACCGACCATCGGAACCCGTCGCGAGATCGCACCGGAACAGCGAGAGCAGTGGTACCGCCAATCGGATATGGTCGGGCTACTGGATGGAATCTACCGAATCGCATTCGATGCCCGCCGGGACCGCGAGGAAATATTCGACGGCGAGCAGGCGGGCAAGATCATATTCAAAGACGGCATCCTGCTGCGGGATGCAGACGGGGAATCGCTGCTGCAGGTGCTCAGACGGATGCCGGGACGTTCCGGCGGGTCTAACCAAGCGAGAGATTTTATCGTCGACTTGGATTTCCCAACGGCGGAGTCATTTCGCATCGCTAGCGGCGATCTTCGCGCGCTTCTAAACGGCGATGCCGCCGATGTTGGCAGCGACCAGCCGGCGGTATCAAGCGGACAGAAAGAGCGTGAAACGCTACTGAAACAGATCGGCGCGCTGGCGACGCTAGTGGCGTCGCACGCCAACATGTACCGAAACGGCGACAAGCCGAATGGAAACCAGATCGCCATCGCGGTCGGTGATCTAGTGACTCAGATGCCGGATTCAAACACTCACGGCCTGAGTCAATCGAACGTGCGAGCCAATATCAAAGAAGGGGTATCGTTGCTTCGGCGATAAAGATTGCCAGCTGGCATTTGATTTTGCTGGCTGGCAAAGCGGTTGATACCCCTCCCATACAGTCCACTGAACCGTACAACCCCGTACGCCTTTCGAGTGGACAAAGATGAAAGCAGACAACACCCTTAAGAAGGTCGGCGACCTGCCAAACGAGGCAGGTATCGACGTCAAAACCGTGGCAGCTTTGTGCGGCTGCAGTGTGTCGACAGTATGGGAGCGCGCAAAACGGGGCGCCCTTCCGAAGCCTATCAAGATCGGCGGATCAGCACGCTGGAACCTCGGCCAACTCCGCAAATGCCTGATGCCGGAGGCCGTGTAATGCAAAAGAAAAACGCCCGCCCCCCCGAAGGAAAGACGAGCGCCCTAGACTGCGCTAATTCTAGCAGCGACACGGAATATCTTGTTCGCTTTTTGGATGCAGTGAAGAACGCGAGCGAGCGGCTGCGCGTCGACGCCAAAACCTACCGCGGCAACACCTACATCGACATTCGCGTCTGGTACGTGACCGACGACGGCGATTACCGGCCGTCGGGCAAAGGCATCATGATCAAGCCGACTATGGCGCCAGAGCTGCTGCGTAGTGTCGCTCTGGCGGCGCAATCCTTCGATCCGAAGGAGGCGAACTGATGACGCATCAAAATTCAAAGATGGCCACCCGGGGCACTGACAGAACTGACAGAAGCCCCCTGCGTTTTTTGGAAACAGCCCGGCGCCCCACTGACAAAACTGCCAAAAGCCCCTTCCGTCAGTTTTGTCAGTGCCCCCCGGGGCTCTTTTCGAAAAAAAGCACTTGTAAACCCGCGAAGCTTCGCTATACTCCATATGTGCCCGAGACAACGGGCAACTTGGATTGGCGTCCAGAACAGATCAAGGCGGACAACCGCCGCCGCGCGGTTTTTTTACGTCCGCACATCAAGCGCCTTCAATGGTCGGGCCTTGGTGAGGGAGCGCTTGCGCTCGCCGGTATCCTTGATCGCCGGTACGCCAACCTTGCCATGTGCCCGGCCACCCCGATTGGCGTCGGGGGTCGGGTTATTAGACTCGATCAAGGGGGTCGCACCATGCCGAGCAATATCCACGCTCATCCCGAGCAGACGTCTTTCCCGAATTCCCTCACCTCTCTCGTTCGCGAAGCGCCGCACTCCGGCGCGATCGCTGGCGCCTACCAAGACGGCCTCGCCATTACTGGCGATACCCTGCGCCGCATGGCTGACCTCAAGAATTGGGAGGTCAACGACGGCACGGGCAAGCGAATCGATAAGCGCGTAGTTGATCTATCCGAGTACCGCGCGAGACGTACCCGTGCACCGCTCCATGTCCGGGAAGATGCCCCGGCGCCGATGGATCCTGAAGAAGCCCTCGCCGAAATCGCCCATCACCTCATGATGGCGGTACGCGTCATCACGGGCCGCAAGATCTAACCCAGGTGACGAAATGAACACGAAACTCAATATCGGCATCGATAAGGACTCCTCAGTGGGTGCGCCACAGGCGCCCGAGGCATCCGCACGTCCGCTCGACATCGGCGAACTCACCATCATCATGCAGGCCGGCAGCTTGCCGCACTGCAATTACATCGGCACGCGGATGCAGCTCGAAGCCGAAGGCATCCTTCCCGCAGACACCCGGTGGCCCGATGGCTTCGCCTATGGCAACAAATGGGAAGCCAACGGACTTTGTTTCTCGCTCTGTCGCCAGCGCCCCGAGGGCGCCAAAGGCCCGCGTCGCGCGTTCCTCGACTGTGACAACTGGTGCCTGCGCATTGAGCCGGCGGACGGCTGGTCGCATGACTATGTGCTCGAGGCAAAGGCCAAAGAGATGAAGGCCCTGCTCTATCGCCGAACCCCAGAGTGGAGCAAAGAGCAGAGCGAGCGCTGCAAGCGGTACTACGCCGCGGAGAAAGACGAGAAGTTTCAGGCCTTCAAGGCATTGATTCCGGGCCTCATCCCGGCACCCGGCAAGCGCAGGCGTCCGCCAAAGGCTGCTGCTACCCAATCTCAGGGGGTATGACATGAAATTCAATCCCAAACTGATCAAGTTCGTGGACGGCGAGCCCTACGTCAATGGCGCAGGCCTTTTGCTGATGGCGGCAGAGGCGGCGCATGGAAGCGACCCTGTATCGGCGGACGGCCGTCAGCGGGCTCGGCACACGATTAACGCGTTGCTATCTGCAGCGCGCGCGGGTGGTTTCACTCAGTCCGATTTGCTCGAAACGCTGCTGTCGACCGATCGCGACGCTGACCGCACGATCGATCTGGCAATCATTGCGGTCGACTGCATCGGCGGCACGGAAGCGCTCACTGACGCGCTGAAACGCGCCGGCTTTCATCCGGAGGGCGCATGAGCGACGTTATCAACATCGAGAACCAGTTCGCTGATGCGCTCGCCACGGCAGGCTTCCCGTCAACAGAGATCATCGCGGACGGCAAGATCCGTCGATTCCGAGGTCCCGACGACAAACCCGGCAAGAAAAACGCCTGGTACGTGCTGCATGCAGGCCAATTCGGCGCGGGCGCTTTTGGCGACTGGAAGACCGGCTACAAGGCCAACTGGTCGAGTCGACCGGAATCCAGCCTCACGACCATTGAGCGCGAACAGTGGCGCAAGCAGCAGCAGGAGATCCGCAACTCCGTCGAGCAGGCAACACGGGCGCGTCGAGCCGAGGCGGCAGTGACCGCTAAGGGCATCTGGTCGGACGCGCGTGACGCAACCGCAGACAACCCGTATTGCGAACGCAAGGGCATCAAGCCGTATGGCCTGAAGGAATTCAAGGACAGGCGAACGCTCATCGTTCCGGTGCGCAATGCCAGTGGTGAGCTGGTAAGTGTCCAGTTCATCTATGCGGACGGCTCGAAGAAATTCTTGAGCGGCGGAGCCAAGGCTGGCTGCTATTACTCCTTCGGTCCGAAGCCTAAGGATCGCATCTTGATCGCGGAAGGTTTCGCGACCGCCGCGAGCCTGCACGAAGCAACCGGGCTGCCCGTCGCCGTAGCATTCGACTGCGGCAATCTCAAGGGCGTAGCGGATGCCGTTTCTGCCAATCTTCCCCGCGCGTGCAAGATCATCATTGCGGCGGACGATGACGCGGGCACCGAAGGTAATCCAGGCGTAAAAGCGGCCACTGACGCGGCGCGCCATGTGCGCGGCCTCGTCGCGTTGCCCGACTTTGGTGACGAACGCCCGGCGGGCGCGACAGACTTCAATGACCTCGCTGCATACCTCGGGCTTGAGGCCGTTCGGGCCTGTATCGACGCGGCCAGCCATTCAAGCGATGCAGCCACGGGAAACCCGAGCCGCGATGGCTGGGGAGAAATCGAGCCGCTGCCCGATTCGCTCAGGCCCGTCGAGCCGTTCGATATGGCGATGTTGCCTGAGAGCCTGCGGCCGTGGGCGCAAGACATCGCCAACCGCGTGCAGTGCCCGCCGGATTTCATCGGCGCCACCATCATTGGCGCGCTCGGTATTGCCATTGGTCGCCGTGTGGGTGTACGCCCGAAGCAGTGTGACGACTGGACCGAGTACGCCAATCAATGGGTGTGCATCGTGGGCAGGCCGGGCGTCATGAAGTCGCCGGCAATGAGCGCCGTGCTCGCGCCGGTAAAGCGGCTCGACATGGAAGCATGCCAACGATATGAGGATGAATTGGCGCTGCACGAATCCGAGGCGAAGCTTTGCAAAATGCGTCAGGACGCCGCAGAGAAGAAGGCGATGGCGGCGCTCAAGAAGAACCCGGATGCGGCAGTCAGCCTGCACGAGTCCGAGCCGCTGGAACCGCCAAAGCTGACTCGATACATCGTCAACGACGCGACGGTTGAGAAGCTTGGCGAGATCTGCGCGGACAACCCGCAGGGTGTTGGCGTGTTTCGTGACGAGCTCGTGAGCCTGCTCAAGGGCCTCGATCGCGACGGGCAGGAAAGCGCACGCGGCTTCTATCTGACAGGCTGGAATGGCAACGACGGCTATGTCGTGGACCGCATCATGCGCGGACACCAACGCATCGAGGCGGTCTGCCTGTCGCTCATTGGATCTACGCAGCCTGGGCGCATATCGGAGTATCTGCGCAGTGCGATCGGCGGCGGGGCGGCAGACGACGGCCTCGTGCAACGTTTCGGCGTGCTTGTCTGGCCTGACGTGCCGCGGGAGACGTGGGAGAACGTCGATTGCTGGCCGGATGCCGAGGCGAAGCGCACGGCGCACGCAGTATTCAAGCGCCTCATTGACGGCGATCCGGTCGAAACGTGGCTGGCGGAGATCCCGGTAGGCCCTGACGGCGAACCCGACGGCAGTCCACCCTTTCTTCGGCTGTCGCCCGAAGCCCTTGAGGTGTTCGTTGAGTGGCGAACCGAATACGAAAACGCCCAGCGCGGCGGAGGCCTGCATCCGGCGATGGAGTCTCACCTCGGCAAGTATCGGAAGCTGGTGCCGTCCCTCGCGCTCGTGTTGCACCTTGCCAACGGGGGCGTCGGCCCGATAACCGACTACGCCATGAATCAGGCGCTCGCCTGGGCCGCATACTTGCGTAGTCATGCCGAGCGCGCCTATGGCTCTGTGTTGGTGGCGGAGGTCAGCGGCGCGAAAGCCCTGTTGCGAAGGATCAAGGCGGGCGAGCTGCAAGATGGATTTACGGCTCGCGATGTGTATCGCAATCAATGGTCGGAGCTTGAAAACCGTGAAGCAACGATGAAAGCAATCGGCGTGCTGATCGAGTACGGCACAAGGGCTATCTTGCGTCCGAGTCGGCAGAGACCGGCGGCCGTGCAAAGTCGGTCTATCGCATTCACCCGGAGGTGCGGAAATGACGAACAAATACCTTGCTCGATTGAAGCCCAAGGGGGAACTGACAGAACTGCCAAAAGACCCTTCTGTCAGTTTTGTCAGTGACCCCGGGGGGGCTTTAGAAAAAATCGAGTCATCACCGTTGCCTGAAGACTGTGTCGGTGCCCTGATATATACCGAGAGCGGCGCACCCTACCTGCCATGGGGACCATACATAAACCCCGAGAAATTGAGCCGGTGGCAGCGCGAACTGTTCGAAATCGTCGACGAGCTGGCGAAGCTCGAAGGCTGGAAGCCAGACGACTACGACCATACGGTGATGTGTATCGAGCGCCAGCCGATATCGACACTGAAGCCCGATCTGGCGTACTTCACGGCGCGGCTGTCGGCGGCGCGAGACGAGGCGGCGTCGCGCGAAGCCATCAACAAACGCTCATGGAGGTTTGACCGATGACCGGCGACCAGATGTTCGACGTGGCGCGCTCATTCCGTTCGTGCTGCGATTGCAAAGACGAGTTTGAGCGGGTGTTGGTCGAGACTGCCGCCCTGGAGGCGGCATATCGCATCTTCTACGGGGAGCCCGGATCTGACGAGTCCGCGATTGAAGTCGGCATGTCGAAGCTCATCACGCTTGGTGCCGTCGATTCTTTCACGAAGCGTATGACGCGGCTCTATCGGAGTGCCTTTCTGACGATGACGGCACTCGCGCGCGCAGGGCTCACCCGGGCCAGGAGGATCTAATGGTCATCGAACGAGCGTCACACATCCCCAATGCCGAGACGGAGCGCCTTGTACCGCTCGAGCTCTGGCTTCACGAAAACGCGCGAGCAGGTTCCATCTGGCGCTCCGGAAGCCCGCGTTTGCTTTCGCCTGAGGACATGGGTAAGTGGCTCAGGCGTCATGAAAAACGCCTAACCGACGCTGGCGGCGTGCTGCGCCTCGGAAAGGCTTGGCGGATCATCGAGCCGACTTTCCAGCGGGTTCTGCTCCAGATCCTCGCGGAGGAGCGTGAGGCGGCTGCGCGCAGGGGGTATCGATGACCGAACGAGCATCACACATAAACGCATCACTCCGCAGCGATACATTAGTGAGGCACCATGCGAGACACCAAACGAAAACGCGCCATCCTTCAGATGCTCGAGGAACACGGCGAATGGGAGTACCTGGAATACGGCCCACCGCCTTACACGGCGACAAAGATCGCCGAACGGATCGGCGGGAGCGTGCAGAGCGTGGCGCGTACCCTGCGCGGCATGGCAAAGGACGAGCTACTCATTGCGGTCCGGGACAGGCAGGAGGTGTGGAACGCCATCGCCCGTGGCCATATCGACATGACCGTGACCGCCTACTTCAGCGCCCGGACGGTGGACCGGGACATAGCCGCTGGCAAGGCGTGGGAGGATGGGTTTGCCGATCGCTCACGCGAAGCGGGCCGCAGCATCCTTGCCGCATTTTCCCGGCAGTGATCGCCTGACAGGAGGCCAAGGTGAGCGATGCCAACCTGTTCGGTAACGTGGAGGAACTGCGGGCGGCGATGTTGCGCCTTGAATGCAGATGCGATGAGACCGCAAGCGAGCTGAGAAGCCGGATCGCTGCGCAGGAGCGTGCCATTCCGACGCTCGGCAGGTTTGCCAGCGGGATCGAGGGTCGGCGCTACAGGGAAGCGAGCGAGATGGTCGTCGCCGTGACGGCTGGATCGATGACCGCGGACCGGCTGGAACTGTTACTCCTGCGCCTCGAATGTGAGTTCGTGAAACGCAAGGCCAGTGCGAATCGGTCGCGCTCCAATGCCCGCTTCGATCCGTTCTATGAGGTATTTGACGGCCTTGTGAAGGGGCGCCGGTGCCGAGACGCGAAAGACGCGCACCAGAAAGCCGCTGCGGTCGCGCCGCCACCCCACCCCATGCCAAGTGTCTCGCGAAGGCGCTACGGAACGCTACGCAAGAAAATGGCTGTGTGTTAGACCGTCGAAATCAGGAGTGCGAAGGGGCTGTCGTCCTACTATGGGATGGCAGCCCCTTTACTTTTTATGGAGCCTGATTCATGCGACTCAACATTTTCAACCGCGCCAACTTTTCGGCTGAAGACGAGAAGAAGGTGCGCGACCTGCTTAGCTCGCCCGAGATGGAGCGCATTCTCGACCGCGTTGAGCAGACCCAGGTCGACGAGCGCACCATCCTGCGCAAGCAACTCGACAGCCTCGACAAGCGGCACGATCCGGTGGTGGCGAAGGCGACGGCATCCCTCATCGAGGCGCGCGTGAAGCTGGACGAAGCCCGCGCCATGTTCGATGCGGCAAAGGAAGCCGAAAAGGAATCTGCCCAAGCCGTCTATACGCTCGAATGTCTGAAGCGCGACGAAGACTATCGGCTGCGCAAGGAGCTGATCGAGTCACGCGACACGCGTCTCGACGGTTTCCGTGTGCACGTCGACAACGCCTGGCAGCAGATGCGACACCTGATCTCAATTTCGTCTGTCACGCACAAGAACTGGGCCGGCGCCACGAGCGTCGAGTACGAATCGAACGCCGAAAAGGTGGACGCCTGTATGGGCTTGCTCAAGCAAGCGAGCGCCGACACGCACGCAATGGCCCTGCTCCCGCTCACGCGCGCCGAGGTAAGCGAGCGCCTGACGGCGTGGACGCACAAGCTCGAGCCGGATCTCGACTCGTTCGGCATTGCATGCCCGCGCCTCGACGAAAAGGGCGAAGTGACAACGCACCGGCCGCCACGCAAGTTGCATGAGGTATTGCAGGAGAAAGGCCTCGCAGAAAAAGCCGACATTCCGGGCGAGCGCCCAAAGCTCGAGCGAGCCCGCTCGAAGATCATTGACGTCTAACCTGACTCACAATCCGACAGGAGCAAAAAATGTCAGCAACAACTCCAATCACCTGGAATGATCCGACGACCGCCAGGGCCTCTCTCGCTGGCCTACTTGACGCCGCCGGCGGCATCACGGTGCTTGTCCGCATCGACACAAACAATCCGCACGCCAAAAGCAACGGTCCGAAGTACCGCTCTGCCCGCTTTGCGCCAGCCGTCACCACCGAGGGGGATCACTGGCTTGATGCCAACACCGGCCTCGACCTTCACACGGCCGTGACGGGCTGGGCAGTCCCGGAATAAGGGGTATCTGATGAGCGATGAGATCCTGGCAATCATGCCCGAGCACATCGGTTCGTACGCGGGCCTGATCAATCCGCCCGAACTGCTGGCGCTCGCACCGTCGGCGCGTCGCAGTGGCGGCCCGGCCCCAGCCGCAGCCGCAGCCGCCGGCGGCGTCGCCGTCATGGGGCTGGTCGGCATCATCCGGCAGCACCCGGCAACCGGCCTTTTCGGCGGAGGCGCTGGCCTCACGCAGTTCCTGCAGGCTTTCAAGGCCGCGCTTGCAGACGATTCGTGCACATCGATCCTGATCGATGTTGATTCCCCCGGCGGCAGCGTCTACGGCGTCGAGGAGCTGGCGAGCGAGATCTACGCGGCCCGCGGCAAGAAGCGCATTGCCGCTGTAGCGAATTCACTGGCGGCGAGCGCCGCCTACTGGATTGCCAGTGCGGCCGGCGAGTTCTACGTGACGCCCGGGGGCGAGGTCGGATCAATCGGCGTCTACGTGGCGCACATGGACCGATCCAAGCAACTGCGCAAGGCTGGCGTTGATACAAAGCTCGTTTCCGCCGGCAAGTACAAGGTCGAGGGCAATCCATACCAGCCCCTCGCCCCCGAGGCGCGCAAGTTCCTGCAAAGCCGGGTCGACGACTACTACTCGAAATTCACTCGCGCCGTGGCTCGAAACCGCGGCGTGAGCGCTCTCACAGTACGCAACGGTATGGGCCAGGGGCGAATACTCGGCGCCGACGCGGCAAAGGCGGCCGGCATGGTTGACGGCATCGCCACATTCGACGACGTGGCCCGCCGGCTTCTATCGTCGCGGCGGTGATGGTTATGCACTGCCGGGTGCATCACTCCGGTGCGAACGAACCGTACATATAAACGCATCGCTCCGCAGCGATACATCAGCATCAGCAACTTCGGGGATCTCAACATGAGGGTGCATCTGTTCCGCGTCGGCAAGGTCTGGCACTACCGATTTCAGATCAACGGCGCACGCGTGCAGCGCAGCACGCGCGAAACCATCAAGCACAAGGCCGAGACGATCGCAAACCGGGCCTACACGAAAGCACGGATGTGGGCGCGCGGCGACGAGCCCGTCCCGACCCTGCGCGAGCTCGTCGTGCAATGGCTCTCGGCTCACGCTTCGATCGTCAGCCCCGCGTATATCAAAATCGTTTCAACGTTCGGCCGCCTGCATCTGTACCAGCTCGCCGATGTCATGGTTGACGAACTGACCACGCCGCTCGTCGAAACAGCCATGATCGAGCATAGATGCACCCATGCGCCCGCTTCCGTCAATCACTGGCTCACGGTGCTCAAGGTCATATGCAAATGGGCCGTGAGACGCCGCGTGATGCCGGACATTCCATGGTCAGTCAAGCTACTGAAGGTCCAGAAGCGACCGCGCGCGACACTGCCGGTCTCCCGTGCAGCCGAGTGGCTCGCCGCCGTCGATGCGTATGCGAGCAACCGGCCGGCACTGTGCATCGCCGTGCGGCTCGCGTTTGCACTGGGACTGCGCGAGTCAGAAGTGATCACCGCGCGCTGGGAGTGGATCGACTGGGATCGCCGCACCTATACCCCAGGCGTGACCAAGGGCCGGGAAGCCGACCCCGTGCCGATGCCTGACTGGCTGATCGACTACCTTCTCCCGACGCACCAGCATACCGGGCTGATCGTGCACAACGAGCGCGGCGCGGCCTATGCCCCCGGCTTCCTCAGGCAGGCGATGCGGGCCGCCAACGCCACCTGCCAGATTGAAGGGCTGACGCCGCACCGGCTGCGTGGCACGTTCGCCACCCTGCTCAGCGAGCGCGGCCTGCCGATCCAAACGATACAGCGCATCATGCGACACAAAGACCCGATGACGACAATGCGCTATCTCGAAGCCAATCTGTCCGCCGCCGCCGATGCACAGACCTCGATCGCACACCTCGCCGGTCTGCAAGGCAAACCGGAATACGGTGGCGAAAAAGTGGCGAACGACACCAGCGCACGCCGCGTGGAATAAGCCACCAAGGATAATCCTAACTTGTCGGTATGCAACCGCGCGCACCAGACCCTCGTCGAAGCCCCCATATTGGCCGCAACAGCGCATCGATCGGCGCGAATCTGAGGGCGATCAAAGGCGCTGCGCGCCGCTCGCAAAGCCACGCCCATCAAGGCATTGGCGCGGACCAGCGAGATCCGTGGCGGCCTGCTGAGGGGCCGCCAGCGGGATGCGGCGGGGGGTAGGGGGGTCAAATCTCTGCGATCGAGCCGGGCCGGACACCAACCGTTCTCTAATGCGGACAAAAAATCCCCCGTTAAACCCCTCCCGGAAATCAAACAGAACAATCTAAAAGCCCTATCTAGCAAAGGTTTCGGCTGTTTTTTCTTAAAGCGGATGCGTTAAATCGGAGGTCGAAAATCAAACATGCAGGAAATCAAACAGGAGCGAAATCAGATGACCGAGAAACGCAATACACACGGGGGTGCGCGCCCGGGAGCGGGTCGAAAACCCAAGGCAAAGCCCACAGAAACCGAAAGTGGTGGAAACAAAACGACAAGCGCGCCAAATCGGCGAGGTGGCGCACGCCCCGGTGCCGGGCGCAAGCCAATGGACCAGAGGCATCTGGCAGCCTGGCGCGCGGTCGCGCCTGCCGATGACCCGAAAGCGTTCCTGCTGTCCGTGATGAACAACGCCGAGCTCGATCCGGCATCACGGATTGAGGCGGCGCAGGCGCTGATGCCGTACTATCATCCGCCACTCGCCGCCGAAGAGCCGAATGACGAGTAGCCCAAGCCACAGCGTCCGCGCTCGAGCTATAGCCGGTGGTGAATTGAACTCACGCCCTTTTCGTCGGTGTCGCGAGCTCGACCTCGAGTCGAGAGCTAAACTTGACCTATCGCTTGTACCGCCTGGACATGACATGTTCGATAGACAGACGCACCGAGGCTTCAGCATCACGGTGACAGCGCGCGACGACCTACGCGGGGGCTCCAACGTCACGCTGCTTGTCGAGCGCATCTTTTCCCACCGGGACGACGTGCGCACCGGCGCGCCGATCGCAAAACCGGAGCACTACCACTCGTTGCACCCCGCAACTGCGGCCGTCGGCCAAGCCATGCAACGAGCCAGGCGGCTAATTGACGAGGCGCTGGGTGAACGCGATCCGCTGGAAGGCGAGTAATTTTCAATTCGCAACTCTCCAACCCGCGGCCTGCAGCGCGCCTTGCCTGGATTTCAAATCTGACCAAGCCAGCCGACTGGACCGCCTTTTCGGCAAGCCGGACATAATCGAGCGCCGCGAGGCGTGAAACGTTTACCGGCACTGGGGCAGGCTGAGAAGGTCGTCCGCAGTGGTCACGTCGTGCCCGGTCCTGAGGAATTTGTGGCCTTCCGGCGTTTTCCAGACGAGCACATCATCAGCAGGCTGGCCATCTACGCCGACATAGAAGCTCCACCTACCCGTCTCAATCCCGTTAATCGCGTCTTTCGCGCTGATCTTCCACCGGCTCCCGTCGGGGTTCTTTCCGCCGATATGCGAAATGGCTTGGTGCCTTCTCTGCTTTCTTGTCTTCCTGATGCAGAGAACCTGAATACGCTGCGCCATAAAACCTCCGCTCTTTATGATGGAGTTTGATATTGCACGATCCATCATGCGAGGGAATTGAAGGTTTACCCGTGACTTATGCGAGATGTATTGGCGCACATCAAAAGAGCTGGATTCCCGAAAACAAAAGTGATTTTCAATGCATCCGGGGAAATCAGATTTTAAATACGGAATAATCCGCACGATGCTGATGAGGCGGCGCTGACCGATACGGGAATTTCCCGAATCGATTGAAGCCCAAAGGGGAACTGACAGAAGTGCCCAAAGACCCTTCTGTCAGTTTTGTCAGTGCCCCGGGGGGGCGAAGGTATCCATCGCGACTGATACCGCTTCGATGGCGTAATAGGCAATTTGGGCGTTTTGTTCTCGGCTCATGACCGTGCTTTCGGCACGGCAGACGGCAACTTGAGCGTTGGGACAGATTGGCATGCGACACGCGGTGCGCAGTCCGCCTCAAGCGGGGCCGGCGGATGGACTAGTCCGAGGAACTATTGCGAAAATGAAAAACCGCGCACTATGGCGGGCTTGGGTATCATCATCACCTGACGCAATACGCGCGTCACGGTTTTATCGCACCGTACGATATACCGGCGTAGTAGTCTGTTGGACGGTCGTATTGGTCGACGGGACGAGACGATAGGTAGTCGAATTCCTGACAACATCTGACAAATTCCCATTCGCCGCCGTTCCGCACTGATCAGTAGGGCCGGCGGCAGACGTTGGACGATAAACGCCGCTAGCGTCGGTTGTAACGCGAAAATTATTCATTAGACTTTCCTCCACCCTTCGAAACGTCGGTTGTCGTTGACAGATTCCTGTTGCACCATGCCGGTCATAGTCTGCTGCTGCACGATCGTCTTCGTCAGTACGCCCTCAGACACAAAGCGATGACTTCCTACCGGACTGCTTTCAATCATTGCCCGTGGAAGCGAATAGGTCACCGACTGCGAGCTAGCCAGTAATCCAAACGGATCATACGGCTCCAGCAACTGCATTTCCGCTACGTAACTCTGATGCACCTGACGTAACAGAACGTACAAGTCCTGAGACGGATTCTCGACATTTAGTCCTAACTCGCGAGCCTCGCGCCTGTTGATAGTGTAGTCATGGCTACCAGATTCAGCGCAGAGAAAATCGATGATTTCCTTGCTCTTTTCCTCGTTTTGAACTTGGCGAACTAGCAGTTTCTTCGCCAAGAACCGGATCTGCGACCGTGAGCGGAAGATCTGCCCGAGCACTAGCGGATGGATTTTCTCCGACAACGCCAGCAATAACTGCGCCCGATGAGCGCCATCATCGATGCCAAAATCTTTGGCTGCATCCAGATAGCCACGAACCGCCTCAACACTTACTGGAACACGAACATGTGGAGCGTTCGGCAGCGTAGGATTTAGTGCGTGGTTAACGCTAGGGTCGATCGGACCTAACGCGGCCTGCTTAGTCATCACGAGCTGGTTAGCGCCCAGCGAAATGAGGGTGCCAGCGCTCAATGCCTTGGCCGGAACAATGACCTCGAGCTCTTCGCAAAACGTGTGCAGTAGATTGACCAAACGCCATGCTGCGGCCGTGTCACCGCCGTTTGTATGCAAAATCAATGAAAGCTTTTGAACCGGACCGATTTCATCCAGGTGATCAACGAAGATATCAATGATCTCGCTGGATATTTGCGCCTCCAGTTCCCTACGGTCGCCAGTGATATAAGAAATCACTCGCGAGTTCCGCAGCTGCCCTATTTGGTCAAAAAGGGCGCTGCGGTTTTGAAAGCTAGTCACAGAAATCCTCGGAATTATTTGAATTTATTGGCGATTCTGGTTCACTCGCATGACTTCGAACATATCTCAGACTGAGATCCGGCCAAGCCGCTGTTACAAACTCTGAGCGAAGTTCCGCAAATTAGCAGCGAAGCTGCCAACAGCAACGTGACCAGCCTCTCCGACCGCAAACCCTAAAGCCTGCACCGTTGAAATGACGGGTCAGGTGAGGCATGGGAATGATGGCGTAAACCAATCATCTGTGGCTTAAGGGTAAACCATTAAGGCAAGATGCGGTCTTCGACAGATCGCCAACGGTGGACTGGATGGTGGACTGGCTCATAGATATGCCATTAAAGCATTGTCGCATCGGCATCGTTGGCGGACACCGCCTCCGCCAGAAAAAGAGGAAACCCCGTAATTTCAAACGAAATACGGGGTTTCTTCTTTTATCGCCCCACAAAATGACCCATTTGACGAGCAGTGTCTGCAGCCCCCGGCCGCGCTAGAAGGTCCACGGGCGGATTGCGGGTTGAACAGTCCACCGCTTCTCCGGAATCACTGCCGGGAACAATCAACGGCAGGCGTAGGTTATTGCTGCCGATCTAGGACGGCATGCTTCGGCGCGTAGACCTCGCCTTCTACAGGTTTCTTAATGATGTGCCACACTAGACGGCCGTCATCGATTTTTAATTGAGCCTTACCGCTTTTTGCGCCAAAGAACGACGAAAACCTGACCACAGCAGATTGTCCTGCGGCGTCGACATGCCCCTCGATATTTGCGTTTTGCTCGTCATCACAATCAATTTTGTTGCCATTTTGTGCTACCGCGCAATATTGTCCGCGAAGGACGCGCCCCTGCTCTTTGAGTTTAATCGAAAAGGTACTTGGACCCGGGGCATCGTTCCAGTCCCACAAACCAGAAAAGGAATCGGCGAAAGCACACGCGTTACAAATCAAGACAATAAAACCAAGCGTCACCTTCTTCAATTTTTTCATATTCATCTACCTTAATTTTCATTAGCCACCATAATTCAAACACCGATCCACCCTGCTTAACCAGCCCACCAAGAATCTATGGTTCTTTGTCGGTTTGCCCTTATCGTCATATGCCAGCGACGTATAATATTGCTTGCGCGCTGCGCCGACTTTTTGCACGAACTCCTCCTGATCCTCGATAGCGTTTATGTTATCGACAAGCGCCTTTGTAAGATGATTATCAATCGCAATATTTTTTGAATAAATCGAAACCAGTAGCTCCTGAATTTTCTTGGGCGCCTTGTATGAAGTTATTGTCCAATCGTAGACGTTCAAGGCCGTTTTTTCATTGACAAACTCGCAGAATCCGCGCGGCTCCCAATAGCGTTTCAGATAGATTATCTTAGCTTGCGCATCAGTTAACGCCTTAAGATTATCCAGTGTCGGCTCCACGCCTACATCTTCCTCGGCGTATGCCTTCCACGTATCCCACGCAATTCCTTTGTTAGTCGCGCCACCGGAGTCATTAGGATCGTCCACGAATCCTCCCTCATTGAGCAGAACGATTTTTGATATCTTTTCAAAACGGGCTTTGCAGTCGCAATTTTGGAGAAAATTCCCCACCAGCCCGATCGGATTGATGTGATACACATCCGATCCGGGGAAGCCAGGGACGCCCGCCGCCACCTCGTCCCACCACACCAGCTTCGCGATGCGCTTCTTCTCCTCTTCATGCTCAGGCCTGTGTCCGGTGCGCTCTTCGATGGCACTGACCAGCGCCTGCCACTTCGCCGGATTGGCCCATTCACTTTCGTGTTTCGCGATGAGGCGCGATGCGCGAAACGCGGCCCACGGAAATCCGGAACGCTGAGGGCTTTGTCCCCCGCTGCACAGCTCGTCCGCCGCGTAAAGACCGTCACCGCCCGGATACAGGACGCGGTAGATTGCGGCCATCAGTGGGCTTAGCTCGCCAAGTGAACCCGCACCGGATGCTTCAGTGCGAAGCGCATAGTCCACATAGTCGCCCGTGGTTGCAAAAATGGTATGCGTCGGATCGTGGTCTTCGTCGTGACACTCGAAGTCGATCCAGCTTTGTGAAAACTCCCGCGTCACGCGACCGCCCTCGAAGCTCTGCTCACGTACCCATCCGCGAATAGGGTTGCCTCGCACATCCGCGCTGTCCACCTTCCACCAGCGCCGTTTCGTCCCGTCGCTGCCTGGGTCTTGTTCCATGAACACGTGACCGTCATCCTGCGGCAGCGCGGCAAATCGATAAGCCTGGACCACATCGGTCTGTTTCGGGTCCTTGCCGGATCGCCCATTGGCATGGTCATGGTAGAGGGTCGTTCCACGCGCCACGCGCAGAATGGTGGGCTCCGGTGACAGGCCCAGCTCGCTCCACCGGTCCTCGTGCGCACAGTTGGCCCGAACCCAGTCGCGTCCGGACTTGATGAACTGCCTGATGCCCCCGTCGCAGAACACCTCGATGTGCGCCAGCCGCGTTCCGCTCGTACATGCGTTGAGCGAGTCATAGCGGCCAGGGTGGCCGATCAGGTCACCGGCCTTGACGGGAAATCCACCGGCTGTCCCCTGCGGATCGCCCGCGCTGCACGTCCGGTTGGTCGTGACAATCACCCGGTCGAACATCGAATCCGGCATGCGCTCTTTCGCGACCGGCCCGCCATTCTGCGCGCCCAGGCAAATCCATCCGCCCACCGCCGCGGAAGCTGCGACGTAGCCGCCCGCCTCGGGCGCATACAGCGTTGCTCCGTTCAGGTCCGTTAGCTGGCCCCACGTTGCACCATGCACCGTGTCAGTCTTGCCGATGCTGACACTTGCCCCCTGCGGCACGATGCCAACGATGGGGCCATTCGGCGTCCTGCGCACAGGCAGACCCACCTGCGACGGATCCGCAACCTGCCCACTGCGACCCGGCCGCGGCCTGTCCTGCGCAAACTGCGTCACCTGCCACTGCCGCGACCAGTACGCCGGTTTCTGCCGCTTCGGGAAGTTGTCATAGTCTGCGTTGGACATCAGGTGCATGTACAGGCTGTAGAACGTCAGCCTCGTGCCGCGCGGAAACTCCATCTCGTGCCGCACCAGGGCAAAGCCCGTGCCGTACGGAGCCTGAAGCGGCACGTTACTGCCGTCCACGCTTGCTTCGCTGACCGGATAGTCCTGGTTGGCGCGATACGCGATCAGCACACCGTCCGCGATGCAGCGTAGTCCCGCGTCGAGGTCGAGCGCCTGCCCCGCGCCCGCCTCCGTGATGTGGATGCCACCGTGCCACATGCCCTTGCGGCTGACGAGATACGAGCCGGACGGCTCGTTCGTGGCAAGAAGGCGGTAAATGTCATGCTCGTCGGTGAAACGGGTGGATGCACTGGCATTGCCTTGCGCCTTGCGCAGAAACGGAAAGGCAAAGGCCAGTTGTTTGAGGACGGGAGGTTGCGGCGTCTGCGGGCGGTGAGGTGCCGGTTTGCTCGTCATGGATTCGGTGCTCTCCCGTTTAGCTGAGGTCGCACCACCTTATGACGAGCCCAAACTCAGCCTCAATACGGCGCGCTCCGAATTTATGCAAACAATTGTCAGAAAGAAAAATTCGCGAATTGGATCGGGCCCAACTTCATCAATGTCGCTCTCTTCGGGCGGAACGTACAAGGTAACCGCAATCAGGCGGCTGTATAGGCAAGGCACTGTCCCAGCTAGTACGTGATATCGGCAAGTACGATCAACCGCAGGTCAGTGAGGATGACGGGGTTGCTTTCGCGCCTCTGAAAATGCGAGCTTGTACGGCACACGGCGAACTGAAAACCGGCTACCTGCTCAACACGCGCTTGGTTCATCAAGAAACGATTGAGTCGTATAGCCGTGCAACAAAATTGAAATCCCTCGTTCGAAGAACGATTCAACGGCGCTCGCAACTGTTGTCGATGCGCGAAGCTCCATTCCTCTATTTCCGCAACGGCACCCAGGCGCATCTCCTCATCGAGATCGGCAAGGTAGACGCGCAAGACGTCCGCGATAGTTTCCCCAAGCAGATCGTAGTCCCAGTTCAGATAGGCATCGACAAGCATTTGGAAATTGGGGAATTCCGCTTCCACCGTCAACCGCTAAACCACCCCCACCGCCTCAACCTCGATCTTGAACCCATAGTGCAACTGCGGCACCGGCACGACCGCGCGAGCCGGTTTTGCCTCACCGGCCCAGCGCGCGTAGATCTGATTGAAGCTAGCCCAATGTTCGACATCGACGACATACACGCGCATCTGCACCAGTTGCGCGACGCTGCTGCCGACGCTTTCGAGCGCCGCCTTCAAGTTGACCAGAACCTGTTCGGCCTGCGCGTCGAATGACGCATCGGCGAGCTTCTCGCCTTGCGCATTGATCGGCAATTGCCCGGACACGAAGACGAAGCCATTCGCGACCGCCACATGACTGTAGTGACCGCCGGGTTTCGCCAGCGCGGCGGGATTGTGGGTGTGAGGCAAACGTGGGGCGTGCGTGCTATCGGTCATCAACCACTCCAGAAGTGAAATTGCCGGAGCGGTTCATCGCCGTGCTTCATTCAGCGCAAACCCGCACACTGCGCGTCATGCATCCGCCATCTCGAGCTTCTCGCGCGCATCGGCACAACGACGATTCAGATCGCGATGCATCAGCTGGCTATCGAGCAAAGCCGATACATCAGTCAACCCCTGATCAAAGCGCAAGACATATTCGATGTCGGTGTAATCGTAGTAAGCGCCGCTGTCGGCCAGCCGTTGCGCCTCGGCGAATGCGGCAAATTGCCGTTCGCCGTTCATCAGGTCTTTGATCGCCATGATTGCCGCTCCGAGGAACAGTGACTTCATCATAGCAATGCAAACCGCGACGCACGGTGGTGCGCGCGCAACACCAGGTGTTTTCCGGAGACCCGCCCGGTGAACTCACGCGTCGGTCAATGCCCGCGGCCCGTGCAGCACGAGCGTCATACGGCTTTCACGCCGTTTTCACAGCGCCCGTGCAGTGCTCGACCTCAATACCCAAACAGAACACGCTACACAGCCGCAACCGGCGACGTCCCGTTCCAGCGCATCACGAGCCTGCGTCCGACAAAGCACAGGCAGCCCGCCACGCCGACGACGATACCCATGCCCTTCGGCGTGCCGTCCTGCCACAGCCCGACTGCGAGGCTCGACAACGCGCCCAGCGCGAGCTGCACCGCGCCGAACACGGCCGCCGCGGCACCTGCGTTGACCGGATAGCGATGCATCAGATCGGTCGTGCAGTTGGCGGACAACACGCCCACCACGCTGACGACGAAGAAGAGGCCAAACACGATCGACCACAAGCCGCCCCACCCCGTCAGCGATACGACGGACACGAACAGCGACGCGACGAAGCTCACGGTCGCCGCGAACGAGATGATCGGCACCGGCCCGAGCCGGCCGACGAACCGCGTGTTCAGGTAATTGCCGAACATGATGCCGACGATATTCAGCGCGAACAGGAAGCCATAGTGCTGCGCGGACACGTGGAAATGCTCGATGTACACGAACGGCGTCGCCGTGATGTACGCGAACATCGACGCGAACGCCATGCCGCCGCACAGCATATGCCCCCACGCGACCGGATCGCGGAGCAGCGTGCCATACGCGCCGAACGACTTCAGCAGCGCCGACTGCGCGCGCATCTCGCGCGGCCACGTCTCCGGCACCTTCAGGAATGCGGTCACCGCGCACACGGCCCCGAACAGCGTCAGCGCGACGAATACGGCGCGCCAGCCGCCCAGCAGCAGCAACTGTCCGCCGATCAGCGGCGCGAGCAGCGGACCGATCGCCGTGACGATCGCGATCATCGACAGTACGCGCGCCGCATCGCCGGGCTCGTGCGCGTCGCGCGCGATCGCACGAGCCAGCACCGACGCCGCCCCCGCGCCCAACGCCTGCACGAAGCGAAAGCCGACCAGCGAGCCGATCGAGATCGACAGCGCGCAGGCGATGCTCGCGAGCGCATACATGACGATGCCGCCGAGCAGGATCGGCCGGCGACCATACGTATCCGACAGTGGACCGTATAACAGCATGCCGATCGAAAAGCCGAACATGAAGCTCGTCAGCGTCGATTGCGCGGCGCCCGTGCCGACGGCGAAGGCCTGCGCGATGGTCGGCAGGCTCGGCAGATACATGTCGATGGAAATCGGCCCGCACGCGGCCAGCGCGCCGAGCAACAAAATCAGCCGGCCATCGGGCCGGCGTTTGACGACGTGAGACATGGGAGATCCGGATGGAACGCCGCGCCGGCATCGGCAGCGGAACAGGTGAAGCGGGAACGGCCATCAGTTGACCGGCTCGATTGTACGCGACGGTTAACCCGTTGACTGTGCGCGAAGCAGCGCCGCGCGGCGCAAACAGCGTCAATCGGTTAAGCTGCCGCCTGCATATCCATCCCCTTCCCCCGATCCCGTTCGAACCCGCGATGACCGCCTTCCTGCTGATCTGGAGCCCCAAAAAATGGCCGTGGCCCGAGCTGCCCGACATCGCGAAACGGGTGGCGGCCGGCGAAGCGGTGACCGACGCATGGGGCTGCGGCTTCGCGCGCGGCATCCTGCCCGGCGATCGCGTGTTCCTGCATCGCGTCGCGCAGGAGCCGAAGGGCATCTTCGGCTCGGGCTACGTGACGCGCGCGCCGTACGAAGTCCCCGACGCGTCGACCAAACGCGGCTACCGGCTGTGCATCGACTTCGTCTACGACTGGCTCGTCGATGCGCATCACGCGCCGGTCATCCCGCGCGATCAGCTGCGCGTGCATCCGTTCTCGGTGCAGACGTGGGATGCGCAAAGCTCGGGCACGATCATCAAGCCGATCGCCGAAGGCGCGCTGGAGAAGCGCTGGGCCGAATTGACCGCCAAGCGCAAGCCGCCGGCGTTGCCCGCGCCAGGCAGCCGGGCCTGAAAACACCCGCCGCCGCGGCCGCCCGCCCGCACAGCCCGCCCGCACAGCCCGCCGGCGCCGAGTCCGGTACAATTTCTCGATCCATCCCAGCATTGCGCGAAGTGTCCGCGGGAATCGTCCGAGGCCCTTTACGCCGCTGCGCAACCCTTGCTCCCTATTCCAGCCATCGCCATGTCCAGAAACGAAACCCTCTTCGAACGCGCGCAACGCACGATCCCCGGCGGCGTGAATTCGCCGGTGCGCGCTTTCCGTTCCGTCGGCGGCACGCCGCGCTTCATCGAGCGCGCGCAAGGCCCCTACTTCTGGGATGCGGACGGCCAGCGCTATACCGACTACATCGGCTCGTGGGGTCCCATGATCCTCGGCCACGTTCACCCCGAAGTGCTCGAAGCCGTGCAGCGCGTGCTCGTGAATGGCTTCTCGTTCGGCGCGCCGACCGAGTCGGAGGTCCAGATCGCCGAGGAAATCTGCAAGCTGGTGCCGTCGATCGAACAGGTGCGCATGGTGTCGAGCGGCACCGAGGCGACGATGAGCGCGCTGCGTCTCGCGCGCGGCTTCACGAACCGCAGCCGCATCGTCAAGTTCGAAGGCTGCTATCACGGCCATGCGGACAGCCTGCTCGTAAAGGCTGGCTCGGGCCTCCTGACTTTCGGCAATCCGACCTCGGCGGGCGTGCCGGTTGATATCGCGAAGCACACCACCGTGCTCGAATACAACAACGTCGCCGAACTCGAAGAAGCGTTCAAGGCGTTCGGCAATGAGATCGCCTCGGTGATCGTCGAGCCGGTTGCGGGCAACATGAACCTCGTGCGCGCGACCCCCGAATTCCTGCAGGCGCTGCGCCGCCTCTGTACCGAGTACGGCTCGGTGCTGATTTTCGACGAAGTGATGTGCGGCTTCCGCGTCGCGCTCGGCGGCGCGCAGCAGCTCTACGGCATCACGCCGGACCTCACGTGTCTGGGCAAGGTGATCGGCGGCGGCATGCCGGCGGCGGCGTTCGGCGGACGGCGCGACATCATGGCTCACCTCGCGCCGCTCGGCGGCGTCTATCAGGCGGGTACGCTGTCGGGCAATCCGATCGCGGTCGCGGCCGGCCTGAAAACGCTGCAGCTGATCCAGGCGCCCGGCTTCTACGACACGCTCGCCGCACGCACCACGCGTCTCGCGCAAGGGCTCGCGCAGGTCGCCCGCGAAGCAAACGTGCCGTTCGCCGCGGATGCGCTCGGCGGCATGTTCGGCATCTACTTCCGCGAGTCGATCCCGACGAGCTTCGCCGAGGTCACGAAGAGCGACGTGCCGCGCTTCAACGCGTTCTTCCACAAGATGCTCGACGCCGGCGTGTACTTCGCGCCGTCCGCGTATGAGGCGGGCTTCGTGTCGAGCGCGCACGACGACGCAGTGATCGACGCGACGATCGACGCCGCGCGCGGCGCGTTCGCAGCGTTGAAGGGCTGAAGCCGGACCTCACGCAAAAGCCGCAACCCGCACGACCCAGACACCGCACCACAACGGACACCGATGTTCTCGCAAACCGATTTCGTCCATATGGAACGCGCGCTCGCGCTCGCGAAGCGCGGCATGTACACGACCGACCCGAATCCGCGCGTCGGTTGCGTGCTCGTCAGAAACGGCGAGGTGATCGGCGAAGGCTACACGCAGCCTGCCGGCCAGGATCACGCGGAAATTCGCGCGCTGAAGGACGCACGCTCGCGCGGCCACGACCTGCGCGGCGCGACCGCCTACGTGACGCTCGAACCGTGCAGCCATTTCGGCCGCACGCCGCCGTGCGCGAACGCGCTGATCGAAGCGCAGATCGGCCGCGTGATCGCGGCGATGGAAGATCCCAATCCGCAGGTCTCCGGCCGCGGACTCGCGATGCTGCGCGAAGCCGGTATCGAAGTGCGCTGCGGGCTGCTCGCGAACGAAGCGCGCGAGCTGAACATCGGCTTCGTGTCGCGGATGACGCGCGGCCGTCCGTGGGTGCGCATGAAAGTGGCGGCATCGCTCGATGGCCGCACCGGCTTGCCGTCAGGTGAGAGCCAGTGGATCACGAGCGCGGCCGCGCGCGCCGACGGTCATGCGTGGCGTGCGCGCGCATCGGCGATCCTGACCGGCATCGGCACCGTGCGCGAAGACAATCCGCGCATGACCGTGCGCGCGGTCGATACGCCGCGCCAGCCGCACCGCGTGCTGATCGACAGCCAGCTCGACGTGCCGCTCGACGCGCAGATCCTGGCCGGCGCGCCGACGCTGATCTTCTGCGGCGAACTCGATGCGCGTCTTGAAGAACGCGCGGTTGCGCTGCGCGAGCGCGGCGCCGAGATCGTGCCGCTGCCGAACGCGTTCGGCAAGGTGGATCTGCCGCGCATGCTGAGCGTGCTCGGCGAGCGCAACGTGAACGAATTGCACGTCGAAGCCGGCTACAAGCTGAACGGCTCGCTGCTGCGCGAAGGCTGCGTCGACGAACTGCTCGTCTATCTCGCACCGAGCCTGCTCGGCATGGACTCGATGAGCATGTTCAATCTGGACTCGCCCGACCTGCTCGAAGACCGCGTGAAGCTCAATTTCCACACGGTCGAGCGGATCGGCGACGATCTGCGAATTCTCGCGCGCTTCGCACAGGCAGCCGTACCCGGGACCGACGCCGTGTCCCCCACCGTTTCGCAATGATCAAGGATTAGCACGATGTTTACAGGAATCGTCGCGGCAGTGGGCCGCATCGAATCAGTCAAGCCGCTCGGTACGGGCGGCGACGCGGGTGTACGCCTGAACGTCGAAGCCGGCGGGCTCGACCTCGCCGACGTGCAGCTCGGCGACAGCATCACGATCCAGGGCGCCTGCATGACGGTGGTCGCAAAGACTGCTCATTCGTTCGAAGTCGACGTATCGCGCGAAAGCCTGAACCGCACCGCCGGTCTCGGCGAAACCGGCGAGGTCAACCTCGAGAAAGCGCTGCGCGCGCATGACCGGCTCGGCGGACATATCGTCTCCGGACACGTCGACGGGCTCGGTACCGTCACGCGTTTCGCGCCGGTCGGCGAATCGCACGAGCTGCGCATTCTCGCGCCGCGCGACATCGGCCGCTATCTCGCGTACAAAGGTTCGATTACGGTCAATGGCGTGAGCCTGACCGTGAACTCCGTCGCTGATCGCGACGACGGCTGCGAGTTTTCGATCAATCTGATTCCGCATACCGTGCAGGTGACGGCGCTCAAGCATCTGCGCGATGGCGTGAAAGTGAATCTGGAGATCGATCTGATTGCGCGCTATGTCGAGCGCATGCTCAATGCGCCGCGCGATGGCGATCAACCGTTGAAATAATCACGTTCGGGGCGAATCGCTCCGCTGAGCGAATCCAGAGCCGTGGCGCAGCGCGCGCACGATCCGAATCCGATCAGGACCATGAAAATGCCGCGCCTGCACGGTTGCTGGAATTCTCGGCCTGTCCGCCTGGTGAAAGCGTCGCTGATCGTCACCTGCATCGTCGGCATGAGCGGCGCCGGTGCCGCGGTCGCGTCGAACCTCGTTTTTAGTTCGCCGCGCGCCGATGCCGCGACGCCAGCGAGCAACGCGAGCGCCACCCGTCTGCCGTCTTTTGCGTCGGGCGCGAGCGCTCCCTCGATGCTGTCGAGCGCGTTGTCATTTCTGCCCGGCAAACCGCTCGATGCGGCGGAACTGGCCAACCACTTAGGCATCACGGCCGACTCGTCCAAAGCGAAGCTGCTCGCGGACTGGGCGCAGAAACTGACAGCCGATCCGGACATTCAACGCTATTACTTTTCGTCCGACAGCAATCCGGCCACGGCGGGCCCCGCCCCGCTCGCTCGCGCGCTAGGCGTGCTTGACGGCATGGCGCGCATCTCGCAGCAGGACCGTGAACAGTTGATGGGCCTAACGACGCACGCGCTGAACAACGCGCCGCCCGATTGCGGCGGCCTGAAGAATCTGCAGCTGATCACGTCGCGCTATCTGTCGATGGACAAGGAAACCGACGCGGAACTGCAGGCGCAGCTGCAAGCGCTGTTCAACCTCATCAAACAGTCGACGCAAACCACGCCGCTGCCGCAAGTCACGCCCGGACAACGGCTGCGCGGGCAACTGGCGCTGTCGGCGTCGCTCGCGGACGCGCTGAATCGCAACCCTGACGATGCGGATGATCTGGGGCTATTGACGAGTGGCCGCCAAGGCGAGCTTTCGCCTGAAGCGTGGTGCAAGGCGATGCGCCTTTACCGCCAGGCGTTCGATAAGACGCCGCAACAAGCGCGCGAATGGATCACGCTGGCCGAACTCGACAGCAGCAGACGTTCGGCGGTGTTACTGATCACCGCGCTGAAAAACTTCGCTTCGGGCGCGCCTCGCCAACCGGCCTCCGCGCCGAAAGTATTCGACTACGCGGAGCTGGTCCGGCAGCGCGTGCAGCCCAACATCGTCTGGAATGGCAAGCCGGGGCATCGGGAAACCGTGGTCGAAGTGCACTGCACGTCGTCAGGCAGTCTCGAGTCGGTCAAGATCGTTCGATCGAGTGGCGACCGGGCGTGGGACAAGGCCGCCGTCGAGGCGGTCAAGCGTTCCGATCCGATGCCGCGCGATGAAAACGGTGAGACCCCGCGATCGTTCACGATCACGCTGACGCCGGGCGTTTGAACGGCGCGTCAGACAGATTCCGACCGCACCTGCGACTTCAGATCGAGCAAGCCTTCCTCATGCGTCGCTAACGACGCTTCAAGACGCCGCGCGAGCTTGGTCAACCGAGTGATCGACGCGCGGCACCGTTGCGCGGCATGGCCTGACAGACTCAGCACGCACTCGCGAATCGCGCGGCTTAGCGCGGCGTGAAGGCGGCCATAGTCGATACCCGCGACTTCGCGCACCGGTCCATCTGCACTCGTTCGCTCGACGACGATATCGTCGAAACCGGCATCGGCAGCCAGCTCGATGCGTGCGAGCGAAGCGTCGGGCTCGATCACATAATCGCCCAGCAGCCTGTCTGCCTCGCGTCGATACAGCTCGAATATCGATTGCGACAGCGCATTGCACAGCCCGATCACGTCATGCGTCGTAGTATGTGCATCGAGCAACGCGGGCAGCGTCGGCACGATGCCGCGCCACACCGCGTTGGCAAGCTGCTCCTGCTGTTGCTCGAGCCGCTCGAGCGCCGCCTGCGACGACTCGCCAAGTTCGGCAAGCAACGGTAGCACCTCGCTTTGCAGCTTGCCGAGCACGTTCTCTTCCAGATGATGCAGCAGCACCTCGGCCCGCTTGCGCCGTTTATACGCAAGCGCCGGTCCGGTGATGTCGAGCAACGCGGCATACAGCCGCTCGAAGCCCGCGTCACTCATGGCCGCCGCGGTCTGCCCCGCCTCGCGCGCCACATGCGCTGAGACCGACACCGGCGGTTTCAGCAGCGCCGTGTCGACGCCCATCGCCACGAGCTTGTCTGCCGCCCGCACCCTGACATCGTGCTCCTGCAGCGCGCGACGCGGCGCGCTCTTGTTGCACAGACACTTGACGAGTTCGCCGTCGACTTCGTCTTCCTCGTACTCGTCGCTACGAGTCACGACCGGCAGCAGCGGCTTGTTCCGATGCAATTCGCGGCCGAGCTCGTCGAGCTCCTGCACCTGGCCCGGCGAGGTGGAGCTGGTCAGCCACAACACACCGTCGGCGCTATCGATGAAGCACTGCGTCAATGCGGCGTTTTCCGGCGTCACCGAATGCAATCCCGGCGTGTCGAGCAATACCAGCTTTGCGCCGAGGCGCACCCCTTGCAGCCGCGAGGTCGTTTCGGTCGCGCCTTCGCTAAAGGGCTCCGACGTTTCGACGACGCGGCCCCCATCCACATGGAAATAATGCACGCTGCGCCCGTGCGCGGCGAAGCGCTCGGCGAGGAAATTGCAGAACGAACTCTTGCCCGCGTTGAACTTGCCGAACACGAGCAGCAACGCCTGATCCTCGAAATGATCGGCGAGGTGCTGGGCCGCTTCGAGGCTCGACCACTGTTGCATCGACGTTTGCACGCTGTCGCGCAGCAGCGTGCTGATCGTGTCGGCCTGAATGGCCAGTGCGCTGTTTGCGTGCAAGCCGTCGCACTTCAAACAGTCGTTTTGCAGATCGGCGCTCAGCTTCGCGAGCCAGTCGTTCAGCGCATGCAGCAGCGCGTCGGTTTCCTCGGCGATGAAGTCGAACGCATCGACCTCAGCGATAAAACGTTGCTCGTGGCTCGCGTCGGCTTTCATGCGCGCGCCACCAGTATCCGCATCGCGGCCGCCGCGTCGTCCGATGCGACGAGCGCCGCTTGCGTATCGACGATCTGCGCGGCCAGCGCCTTGCGGTCGGCGGACAGCTCGTAGTAGTGCGTGAATTCGCGCTGCATGCGCTCACGCCCCGCCGCTTCGCAGAACATGCGGCGCAGATCCTTGCGGAACTTCACCGACACGCCCATCACCGCGATCATCACCGAGTTCAGGCTTTTCGCCGCGGTGTGCTGCTCCGCCGGCAGACCGATGACACCGTGCCCGGCCAGCATCGCATCGATCTCGATGCACGCGCGCGAGTACGCGATCTGGATATGCGCGCGCTCCAGTTTGCCCGCGGTGATCGCGTAGGCGTCTTTCGCGGTATCGGGCACGCTCGCGTGATCGGTGCCGAGCGCATTCAACATCGCGTCGATGTCGCCGCCGACCTTGTCGATGACGGCCGCGAGGCTCCGATCGAAGGCCTGCTTTTGTTGTTGCTGCGTGGTGCGCAGAATGTCCAGCGACGTCTGCCGTGCCGCGCGCAGCCGTTGCAGTTCGTCGCGGATTTCGCCGATCAGCAGCGTGGTTTCGTGAGCGCGCGCATCCGGCACACGCTCGAGTTCCGCGCGCAACGCGGCATGCAGCGCGGGGATGCCGCTCTTTTCAAGCAGCAGTTTCTTGCCGCCGTCGAGCCCCTTGCGATGGCGCATCGACGACACCGCGTTCAACGCGATGCCGGGCATCTGCCGGTCGATCGCTGCGCCGACGTTCTGCACCGCGGCGTCGTCGGGGAGCTGGTCGACTTGCGACAGCACGAACAGCGTCTGCCGGCCGGTCCTGACGCGGTCGGCGTCGAGCTCGGTCAGCAGCGTCAGTTCCTTCGCGTCGAGCTCGCCCTCTTTCGCGGCGTGCACGAACAGGCGAATGTCGGATTTCAGCCACGCGGCGCGCAACGCTTCGCGGTCGTCTTCACTGCCGACGTCGGCGTCGAGTCCCGGCGCGTCGAGCCAGCGCACACCCTGATGCACGCTGTCGGACAGGCGCACCGTTTCGCGCCGGTCCGACACCGCGAACGCATCGCGGCTCAACAGCTCGTTGAGCAGGCTGCTCTTGCCGTGGTTGTATTTGCCGACGACGGTGACGACCGGTTCACTGTCGTCGATCAGAATCAGCAGGCGCGCCAGATCGTGGGCCCGCTCGGGCAGCACGGACGCGACATCGTGCGCTGCGCGCTCACGAAGTTTGCTCGACACCGTCAACTCCTCGACGCTTCAGGGGATTGATCCGGCCGGCAGGACTGCCGGCCGTTGGCAACGAAAGGCGGCGGCCGTGTCGCCACGGCGCCGCCTCGTGCGATCACGCTTCGGCCGAAGCGCGCAGACGATAGACGAGCTGGTTGTCCTTACCCTGGACCAGCGGCGTGATCGTGAAGTTGAACTCGATGTCCTTGTACGCATCGGCCTTCAGGCCCAGCGCCGCGCCGCCGGTTTTCTCGACGACCGGAGGAATCAGCTCTTCGCGCGTTGCATACGCGAAGTCGTCCCAAATGAGCGGATCGCCTTCGATGTTGAACTGCGTGGTCAGCTTGCGATGACCGTCGCTGCTCACGAAGAAGTGCACGTGCGCCGGACGGTTGCCGTGACGGCCCAGCACGTTCAGCAGCTGCTGCGTCGCGCCGTGCGGCGGGCAGCCATAGCCCACCGGCATCAGCGTGCGGAACTCGTACTTGCCGTCGGCGCCGGTCTTCACCGCGCCGCGCAGGTTGAACTCGGTCTGTGCACCGGTCGGATCGAAGTGCGAATAGAAGCCCTTCGAGTTCGCGTGCCAGCACTCGACGAGCGCGCCGGCGACCGGCTTGCCGTCCAGATCCTTGATCGTGCCGCGGATCACGAGCGGGCCCGCGTCTTCGTCGGCGTTGATATCGATCTTCGACACGCCGTCGCGCACCGGCGCGCCGGCCACATACAGCGGGCCTTCGATCGTGCGCGGCGTGCCGCCTTCGAGACCGATCTTCTTGTCCTCGGCATCCATGCGGATGTCGAGGTACTTCTCGAGACCGAGGCCGGCTGCGAGCAGCGCCGCTTCGCCGTCCTGGCCGAGCTTGTTCAGATAGTTGACTCCGGCCCAGACTTCGTCGGGCGTGATGTCGAGGTCATCGATTGCCTTGAACAGGTCGCCCAACAGACGGAAGACGATCTGCTGGAAACGTGCGTTGCCGTTACCGGCATCGACGTTGGAAGCGGCTTTCAGCAGATCCTGCACTTCTTTGGTTTCAAATACTTTGACGCTCACGATGACTGTCTCCAGTTGGTATAGGGGGAAAAGATGGCTTTGGATGCGCTCGCCTTGAAATGCGCCTGGCCCCTGGGCTCAGATGTCGTCGTCCCGAATCGACGACGGGTGACGACACAGAGGCGTCACCGAAATCTTCATGTACGGGAACAGAGGCAAACCGGACAGAATGTCGTGAAGTTCGGCATTGCTCTCTACATCGAAGATGCTGTAATTTGCGTACTCGCCAACGAGGCGCCAGATATGACGCCACTTGCCGCTACGCTGGAGTTCCTGCGAGTAAGCCTTCTCGCGGGTCTTGATTTCGTTCGCCACTTCGGCCGGCATGTCGACCGGCAGGTTCACGTCCATTCGCACATGGAAAAGCATCGTTGACTCCTCTTGATCTGAATCGGTTTAGCGGGTCACCTTCATCAGCCCGTCTCGAGTGAATCGCTTGACCTTCGCCTCGTCGAGTTCGATGCCGAGACCCGGGCCGTTCGGCACGGTCAGTTCGAAGTCGCTGTAATCGAGCGACGTGGTCAGAATTTCTTCGGTGATCAGCAGCGGGCCGAACAGCTCGGTGCCCCATTGCAGATTCGCGAAGCTCGCGAACAGATGCGCCGACGCCACCGTGCTGAACGCGCCTTCGAGCATCGTGCCGCCGTACAGCTCGATGCCGGCGGCATCGGCGATCGCGGCCACGCGCTGCGCGGCGAACAGGCCGCCGCTCTGTTCGATCTTGATCGCGAACACATCGGCGCCGCCGTTCTTCGCGATCTCGAACGCGCTGTCCGGACCTTGCAGGACTTCGTCGGCCATCAGCGCGACCGGGAAGCGGCGCATCAGGCGCGCGAGCGCGGCGGCGGATGCAACCGGCTGCTCGACCAGATCGCAGCCCGCGTCCGCCAGCGCCGGAATCGCCCAGGCGGCCTGGGTCTCGCTCCACGCCATGTTCACGTCGACGCGCACCGCGGCGCGCTCGCCGACCGCTTTCTTGATGTCGGCGACGTGTTTGATGTCGGTCTTCAGTTCCTTCGCGCCGATCTTCAGCTTGAAGACCTTGTGGCGGCGTACGTCGAGCATGTGCTCGGCTTCGGCGATGTCCTTCGCGGTATCGCCCGACGCGAGCGTCCACGCAACCGGCAGGCGCTCACGGCGACGGCCGCCGAGCAACTCGCTCACCGGCACGCCGAGGCGCTTGCCATGCGCGTCGAGCAGCGCGGTTTCGAGCGCGCTCTTCGAGAAATGATTGACCTTGACCAGCTTGCCGAGGTGCGCCATCAGCGCCTGGATCTGCGTCGCGTCCTTGCCGATCATCGCCGGGGCGAAGTAGGCGTCGATCGCGAGCTTCATCGCCTCGGGGCTTTCCGGGCCGTAGGCCATGCCGGCGATCGTGGTGCCTTCGCCGATCCCGACGATGCCGTCGCTGCAGTACACCTTGACCAGCATCAGCGTCTGCCCGTACATCGTGGCGACCGACAGCTTGTGAGGGCGGATCGTCGGCAGATCGACGAGGCGGGTTTCGATACGTTCGATGGTCGCGTGGGTCATGGCGGCTACGGCGAGAAGTGAGTTCATTGGATGTTTTTATACCCCTCGCCCTTTTGGGCCGTCCAATACTTTTCCTGTCCTTTTTCATACCTTCAAGGTATGGTGACCCGCACAACCCCGGCCTTTCTATGGATTTTGCATCGCACCATGCATGTCGCGCATTGAAAAAGAGCCCGTTTTCTCGCCGCGAACATGACCTGCGTCAAGCTTCGATGCTCGTAGAGCATGTTGTGCGCGGTAGGTGTGACTGGCGATAAGGCCTCACACCGCGGACAGCGCGCTGACCATCACGTAGTACGTCGTGAGCGGGCGGCGTCGGCGGCTGACCGAATAGCTGCTGATACCAGCCGAAGCTGCGAGCCACGTCATCGACACCGATGACCGTCCAGGTACGCTTCATTCAGGCCTCCATCCGGCGAACGACGCGAAAGCTATAGCTCGCCGCGCGCGGCGAGCGCCGCGATACGGTCAGCAGTGCGGCACGCGATCGCCTGGATCGTCAGCGAAGGATTCACGCCGCCGACGGTCGGAAACACCGAGCCGTCGCACACCCACAGGTTGCGGATGTCCCAGCTGCGGCAGTCCGCATCGACGACGCTCGTCGCCGGATCGTCGCCCATGCGCGCGGTGCCGTTCAGGTGGCAGGTGTCGTCGGTCTCGCGCCAGATCTCCTTGCCGCCGGCCGCCGCGAGCGCCTGCTCCATGAAGTCCAGCGAATGCGCGATGAGCCGCTTGTCGTTCTCGCACCAGGAATAGGTGACGCGCGCGATCGGCAGCCCATACTGGTCCTTCTCGTTGGCAAGCGTCACGCGGTTGCGCTGCTGCGGCAGCATTTCGCCGACGATCTTCAGCCCCGCCTGGTGGTTGTACTTGAGCATCTCCGCGCCGAGCGCGTCGCCCCACAAGCCACGGCCGTTCTGCACCGCGACCCAGCCGTTCGGCAGCGGCCCCTGGCTCATGTAGCAGTAGCCGCCGAAAAAATCCTTGCCCTTGTCTTCGTAGTTCCAGTGCTCGGTGAGCGCGAGCGACGGCGGTCCCTTGTACCAGCGGATGTCTTCGTCGAAGGTGCCGTAGACGGCCTGGTTCGACTGCGCCATCAGGTTCTTGCCGACGAGTCCCGAGCTGTTCGCAAGTCCGTCCGGAAAGCGGCTGTTGGCCGACATGAGCAACAGGCGCGGCGTTTCGATCGCGTAGCCGGCCACCACCACGTGCTTCGCGCGCTGGAATCGCCATTGCCCTTCGCGCAGATATTCGACGCCGGTGGCGAGCCCCGCGTCGTTGGTGACGACGCGGCCGACCATCGCCAGATCGCGTACTTCGGCGCCGGCACGCAGCGCACGCGGAATCCACGTGACGAGCGCGCTTTGCTTCGCGTTGGTCGCGCAGCCCGACACGCAAAAGCCGCGGTACACGCACGGATGCGCGTGGCCGCGCGGCGCGGAGATGGTTGCGAGCGGCGTCGGGCACCAGTCGATGCCGAGCGCTTCGGCGCCGCGCGCAAGCACCAGCGCCGCCGCGTTCAGCTCATGCGCGCGATACGGATAGCGCGGCCGCTTCGGGCCCCAAGGATAGTTGACCGGTCCGGAGATTTTCAGCGCCTCCTCGACCTCGCCGTAGTAGCGCCACATCTCGCGCCAGTCGAGCGGCCAGTCGGCGCCATAGCCGAGCACGCTGCGCGACTTGAACCACTCGGGCCGAAAACGCAGCGACACCATCGCGAAATGGACCGTGCTGCCGCCGACCGCCTTGCCGCTGTTGTTGTGGCCGAGCTTCAGCGGATTGTCGCCGTCGCAGATGCGCTCGTCGGTCCAGAACAGCTTTTCCTGATGCGCCTCGTCCGACGCGAACTCCTCGAGCGGACGCCACCATGCGCCGGCATCGAACGCGACGACCTTGAAGCCCTTTTCCGCCAACCGGCACGCGAGCGTGCCACCTCCGGCGCCGGTGCCGACGATCGCGAAATCGACCTCCTCGCCGTCGGGGTACGTGCGCATCGGCACCCAGCCGCCACGCTGGAACACATCCGGGGCGCGGCCGTCCTTGCCGCGCGGCCGTTGCTGCGCATCATCGGACACGGCGGTTCTCCCTGGCGGCCTCTTCGTGCGTGTCGGGCGTTGCTTCGACCGCCTCCCACGGATCGCGCCGGTTCAGGTACATGCGCACGTAGCCGCGCGGATTCGCCGGGCCGCCGAAACCGATCTCGCTCCACGCGTGCGGATGCGAGTAGTAGAGCCCACAGATATCGTGCAGCACGCGCTCGCTGAAAAACAGCTTCGACGGCATGCCGCGCCACGCGGGGTTCGTCAGTTCGCCGCGCTGCATGTCGCCGAGCAGCGCGATCTGCGCGTCCTGCGCGAGACTCGCGAACGGCAGGCCGCCGCGCTCGCGGGATTCGGCATCGAGCGCGGCGAGGCCGATGCGCCAGGCGTCGCGCATCGGCGGCAAACGGGCGTCGCGGTAGCCGTCATTGCTGTTGCCGGCGAGGCGCGCGTCGAGCAGCGCGGCGAGCGGCACCACCGGTTGCGCGTTCGCTTGCGGCACGATGCGCGCGCACAGCGACGTGACCGCGAGCCATTCGACGGCGCTGAAAAAGCGCGGCTCGAGCGGTGTCGCGAGGCGTTCGGCGATCACCGCGCGGGTGTGAGCGTCCCACGACGGCGTCGTGCGTTTGTCGAGCACGTCGTAGCCGGGATAGCGGGTGGCTCGGGTCGAGCGTGGTTCGTGAGTCATTTTTCAGTCTCCCGCAGACGCAGCGCGGCGAGTCCGGCGAGCGCCAGCGCGGAAAAGCCCGGCGGCGCAGGCAGCGGCGGCCCGTCGAACAGGTTCTGGCTCCAGTTGCGCCAGCCGCCCTGGCGACGCGCGATCCCGCGCGCGTGAAAACCCGCGCCGACAAAGCCGAGCGCGGTCGTGATGCGCAACCACAGCCGCGTGTACCAGCGCTCACGCGGAGCAGCCAGCGCGGCATGCGCGAGCAGCGCCGCGGTGATGGGCGGAATGCTGACCGGCGCGTACATCGCGCGATGCTGGAACGCGCCGCGAAAATGCAGCAGCGCGGCCTCCCCCACGGTGCCGACGAGACCGGCCGCGACCAGCAGACCGAGCGCCTGACCGGCCGGCATGCCGAGCAGTCGCGGGTCGGCGGCGGGCTGGTCGCGCAGCCGTTCGGCGACGGCACCGAACGCGCCCGACAGCAGCAACGCGATCGGCGCGCCGAGCGGCGCCGCGTGAAACAGGTTGTTCCAGCTCCAGCCGCCCGGGCGCTTCATCACGTTGTAGAGATGGAAACCGGTGCCGGCGATGCCGGTCGCCGCCGCGCCCAGATAGATCGCATGGCGCGCGCGATGCGTTTGGCCGCGACGATCCGCGCCACCATGCAGACCCGCGGCGAGCGACAGACTCGCGCTGACGAGCGGCGCGAACATCGCGGGGTTGTCGAACGAGCCGCGGTAGTGCTCCATCGCGCTGTCGGCGAGCACCGACAGCGCGAGCAGCGCGGAGCTATGGTTGAAGGTGCGGGCCGCTTCGACGTGTGCCTGGACCTCGCCAGCGGGTTTTCTCGTGTGTACACGCGCCCGGAACGTCACGGGGGCTCGACGCTCGCGCTGTCGCAGGCCGCTGCCGCGTGGTTCGCGATGCGGCTCGGGTCCTCGCGCGCCGCGCGCGGCCAACGTCGCGACGGCCGCGACCGCCGCCGCCGTGTACAGCAATCCGGGTAC
Source organism: Paraburkholderia sp. JPY465 (assembly GCF_050436725.1). Classification (NCBI taxonomy): domain Bacteria; kingdom Pseudomonadati; phylum Pseudomonadota; class Betaproteobacteria; order Burkholderiales; family Burkholderiaceae; genus Paraburkholderia; species Paraburkholderia sp. JPY465. The sequence continues at coordinate 419,300 of NZ_JBNDMT010000003.1, read as the reverse complement.
GCTTGAAGAGCTCATCGATATAGCTTCCCTGTTCCGGCCTGCTTTATTTGATGAGGTAGCGCGCGGCGTCGCCCTGCTTGAATTCGAGCCCGCAACCGGGCCGCGACAGGTCCGGCTCCATCTCGCCATCGCGCAAACGCGGCGCGCCGTCGAACAGCATCGCTTCGATCCGGGCGTGGTCGTGGAACCACTCCTGATGGCGCAAGCGCGGCGCGGCGCACGCGACGTGCAGATGCAGCGCCGGCGCGCAGTGGGCGGACAGCGGCACGTGATACGCGTCGCACAGCGCGGCGGCCTGCAGAAAGCCGGTGATGCCGCCGCAACGGCTCGCGTCGGCTTGCAGCACGTCGACGGCACCGGTCGCGAGCAGGTGGCGGAAATCGTCGAGCGTGTAGCCGTATTCGCCGGCGGCGATCTCCATGCCGGCCGGCACGTGCTCACGTACGTTGCGCAGGCCCGCTTCGTCGTCCGAAGACACGGGCTCCTCGAACCAGCTCACCTCGTGCTCGGCGAAGCGTTGCGCGTAGTACAGCGCCCGCTGTGGCGTGAACGCGCCGTTGGCGTCGACGAACAGGCCCGCGCCGCCGATCGCCTCGCGCGCCGCCGCGACGCGCGCCGGGTCCTTGTCGGGCTCGCTGCCGATTTTCATCTTGACCCACCGGCAGCCGTCCTGCGCGACCCAGCCGGCGAACTGCTGCTGCAGGCGCTGGTTCGTGTACGTGGTGAAGCCGCCGCTGCCGTAGACGGGCACGGTCGGGCGCAGCGCGCCGAGCACGCCGACGAGCGGCACGCCGAGCAGCTTCGCCTTCAGGTCCCACAGCGCGCAGTCGATCGCGGAAATGGCGGTGGCGGCCAGTCCGGCGCGGCCGAGATTGCGCACCTGGCGTTGAAGCCGTTGCCAATGGGCGCCGACGTCCAGGCCGTCGTGATTCAGCACGCAGGTGGCGAGCGCGCCCTGAATCAGCGCGACGATGCAGGCGTCGCTGTACGTGTAACCGATGCCGGTGCCGCCGCCCGCGTCGACCTCGACGACGACCAGCGTGGTCGCGTCCCACGCGAACGTGCCGTCGGCTTCCGGCGCGTCGGTCGGAATCCGGTACGCGCTCGCGCGCAGCGCGGTGACGGGCGCCTGCGACGAGCCCCCATTGGTGACGCCGCGCTTCATGGCCGCGCTCCTTGCGCGTGCGCGTGACGCCTTGCAGCGATGCAATAGCCGACGGTCCCCGACATCGCAGTCTCCGGATCGTAGTGAGACGAAGCTGCCTGCTGCGCCGCAAGTACCGTTCCGCACTATTGCAATCCGTAAAGCGGGGCGGCGATGGCGAGCACGCCCAGCTCTTCGTCAATCGGCCAAACCGCCTATGTCGTCTGGCGGAGGCGACTTGGGCCCGCGCGTGGCGTAAAATACGCGCTTTCCCGAAAAACTCGCCAACATGACGCTCGCCTCCACCCAAGAGATCATCGCCGAACTGAAAGCCGGTCGGATGGTGATCCTCGTCGACGAAGAAGACCGCGAAAACGAGGGCGACCTCGTGATCGCCGCCGAGTTTGTCACTCCGGAAGCGATCAATTTCATGGCTCGCTACGGCCGCGGCCTGATCTGCCTGACGCTGACCCAGGACCGCTGCAAACAGCTGAACCTGCCGCTGATGACCTACCGCAACGGCACGCAGTACGGCACGGCGTTCACGGTCAGCATCGAAGCGGCCGAAGGCGTGACGACCGGCATCTCGGCAGCCGACCGGGCCCGCACGATCGCCGCCGCGGTCGCGCCGGACGCAAAAGCCGAACACATCGTGCAGCCCGGCCATATCTTCCCGATCATGGCCCAGCCGGGCGGCGTGCTGGTGCGCGCCGGCCATACCGAGGCCGGCTGCGACTTCACGAGGCTCGCGGGCCTCACGCCGGCCGCGGTGATCTGCGAAGTGATCAAGGACGACGGCACGATGGCGCGTCTGCCGGACCTGCTCGAGTTCGGCAAGGAGCACGGCCTGAAGACCGGCACGATCGCCGATCTGATCCACTATCGCAGCCGCACGGAATCGATCGTCGAGCGTATTTGCGAACGCACGATGCAAACCGCGCACGGCGCGTTTCGCGCGGTCATGTATCTCGACCAGCCGAGCGGCCAGCCGCATATCGCGCTGGTGCGCGGCACGCCGTCGCCCGATCGCGACACGCCGGTGCGCGTGCACGAACCGCTGTCGGTGCTGGATCTGCTCGAAGTCGGCGAATCCACGCACTCGTGGACGCTGGATGCGGCCATGAAAGAAATCGCGGAACGCGATCTCGGCGTGGTCGTGCTGCTGAACTGCGGCGACTCGAAAGACCATCTGATCGACGTCTTCAAGGCGTTCGACTCGAAGGAAAAAGCGGAGGCGCTGAAGCGCCGCCCGGTCGACTTTAAGACTTACGGCGTCGGCGCACAGATTCTGCGCGAACTCGGCGTCGGCAAGATGCAGGTGCTGTCGAACCCACGCAAGCTCGGCAGCATGTCGGGTTATGGTCTCGAAGTGACGGGCTTCATTCCGATGCCCGGCAGCAAAACGCAAGCCCCGCAAGTCTGATCCGGCCACTCACGCGCCTCGCGCCCACTCAAACACTACGGAATTCACATGGAAATCGGACAATACCAACCGAATCTCGACGGCGACGGACTGCGCATCGGCATCGTCCAGGCGCGCTTTAACGAACCCGTCTGCAACGGCCTCGCCGACTCCTGCATCGAAGAACTCGAACGCCTCGGCGTGACCGGCGAAGACGTGCTGCTCGTCACGGTGCCAGGCGCGCTGGAAATCCCGCTCGCACTGCAAAAGCTCGCGGAAAGCGCGCAATTCGACGCGCTGATCGCGCTCGGCGCGGTGATCCGCGGCGAGACGTACCACTTCGAACTCGTGTCGAACGAAAGCGGCGCGGGCATCACGCGCATCGGCCTCGACTTCGGCATTCCGGTCGCGAACGCGGTGCTGACCACCGAGAACGACGAGCAGGCCGTCGCACGCATGACCGAGAAGGGTCGCGACGCCGCGCGCGTGGCTGTCGAAATGGCGAACCTCGCGGTCGCGCTCGAACAGCTCGGCGGCGATGACGACGAAGATGATGACGAAGACGACGAGGAAGAGGCATGAAGAGCGCACGCCGACGCTCCCGCGAACTGGCCACGCAGGGGCTTTACCAGTGGCTGCTGTCGGGCTCGCCCGGCGGTGAGATCGACGCGCAACTGCGCGGCGCGCAAGGTTACGACAAGGCCGACCACGAGCATCTGGACGCAATCCTGCATGGCGTGATGCGCGATTCCGAGGAATTGTCCGCCGCGATCGCGCCGTGCCTCGATCGTCCGATCGATCAGCTGTCGCCGGTCGAGCGCGCGGTGCTGCTGGTCGCCGCGTTCGAACTGAAGAATCACGTCGACATTCCGTATCGCGTGGTCATCAACGAAGCGGTCGAGCTGACCAAGACGTTCGGCGGCTCGGATGGCTACAAGTACGTGAACGGCGTACTCGACAAGCTCTCGGCGCAACTGCGCGCCGCCGAAACGCAGGCGGCTCGCAAGGGCTGAGCGCTGTGCGGGCGGGGCTATGCCGCGCATCGGTTCCCGCCACGCCGCACTGCACAGGGCGAAGCACCTCGAGCGCCCGCAAGGACACCGCCCCGCGCTTCGATGAGCGCATCATTTGATGCGTGGGCGCCGTCCCCTGCTTCTGAATTGGATCTGACCGTATGAACTCCGTGACCGAACCTCTCGTGCGGCTCGCCGCGCGCGTCGATGCCATCCAGCCTTTCTACGTGATGGAACTGGCCAAGGAGGCCGCGCTGCTCGAACGAGCCGGGCGCGACATCATTCACATGGGCATCGGGGAGCCGGATTTCACCGCGCCCGAGCCGGTCATCGAGGCGGCCGCGAGCGCGCTGCGCCGCGGCGTCACGCAATACACGAACGCGCTCGGCGTGCACGAGCTGCGCGACGCGATTTCCGCGCATTACGCCGAGTTCTACGGCATCGACGTCGATCCGGCGCGGATCGTGGTCACGGCGGGCGCGTCGGCGGCGCTGCTGCTCGCGTGCGCGGCGCTCGTCGATCGCGACGACGAAGTGCTGATGCCCGACCCGTGCTATCCGTGCAACCGACATTTCGTGATCGCCGCCGAAGGCAAGCCGGTGATGGTGCCGAGCGGGCCGGCCGAGCGCTTCCAGCTGACCGCCGACGACGTCGAACGCCTGTGGGGCGAGCGCACCCGCGGCGTGCTGCTCGCATCGCCGTCGAATCCGACCGGCACGTCGATCGAGCCGGCCGAACTCGAGCGGATCGTCAAGGCCGTGCGTGCGCGCGCCGGCTTCACGATCGTCGACGAGATCTACCAGGGCCTCAGCTACGACGCGAAGCCCGTGTCGGCGCTGTCGTTCGGCGACGACGTGGTCACGGTCAACAGCTTCTCCAAGTACTTCAACATGACTGGCTGGCGACTCGGCTGGCTCGTCGTGCCGCCCGCGATGGTCAGCGCGTTCGAAAAGCTCGCGCAAAACCTGTTCATCTGCGCGTCGGCACTGGCGCAGCACGCGGCGCTCGCCTGCTTCGAGCCGGAGACGATCGCGATCTACGAAGCGCGGCGCCTCGAATTCAAGCGACGCCGCGACTTCATCGCGCCGGCGCTCGAATCGCTCGGCTTCTCGGTGCCGGTGATGCCCGACGGCGCGTTCTACGTCTACGCGGACTGCCGCGGCGTCGCGCATCCCGCGGCCGGCGACAGCGCGGCGCTCACGAAGGCGATGCTGCACGATGCCGGCGTCGTGCTGGTACCGGGCATGGACTTCGGCACGCACGCGCCGAGGGACTACATCCGGCTGTCGTATGCGACCGCGTATCCGAAGCTCGAAGAGGCTGTCGAGCGGCTGGCGAAGCTGTTCGGGCCGCATTGATGTGAGGCTTTGAGCCGCCGGCGACCGGCCTGCCAGACGCAAAAAAGGACACCCTCGGGTGTCCTTTTTTATTCATGCGCCTGGCAAACGTCTAACTCAAGCTCCCAGCTCCGACGCCGACGCCACATGGCGCGTCGCCGAATTGGCGCTCGCGTCGTCCTGCTGATCGGCCGGCTGCGAGTGCGCCGCCGGAGTCGCCGGGCTCAGCGCGTGGCCGGCCTGCAATGTCACCTGGACGCGCTTGCCATTGCCGCCGCTCGTCGAGGCGGCCGGCGCCGGCGTCGTCGACGCGGTCAGCACTGGAGCCTGCGGCGCATTGATCGGCACCTTGCGGCCGCGCGCGACATCGCGCAGGCGACCGCGCTCGGCCATCACCTTCGCGCCGTAGCCACCGTCGTCCGGCGTGCTCGAGCCGACGTACAGTCGGAGGCCACCCGGCAGCGAGCCGCCGCGCGCGATGCAATCCTTCAGCACGAGTGCGCCGACCTTGATGTTCGCGAGCGGTTCGAGCGCAGCGCTCTGGCCGCCGAAATACTGGAATTTGTCCGAATGCACCTTCGACATCACCTGCATCAGGCCCTGTGCGCCGACGCCGCTCTCGGCGTACGGATTGAAGCCCGATTCGATCGCCATCACCGAGAGCAGCAGCAGCGGATCGAGGCCGACTTCGCGGCCGGTGTCGAACGCGGCCTTCACGAGCTCGCTGACGGGCTCCTGAGCGACGCGATAACGCCGCGCAAGGTACGACGCGACCAGGTCCTGCTCGTGGCTCGACACGAGCACGCGGTCGTCGCGCGCATCGGCGGACACGCGTTGCTGCGGAATCAGACGCGCGAGCGCGCTGACGCCCTGCATCGTACGCGGATCGAGGCCATTGAGCGCGACGGTGCTGGTGCCCGACGTGCCAGCGTTGTCGAACGCGCCGTCGAAGCTGGTGGTCGACGAGGTCAGGGTCATGCTGCCGTCGCTCGACCCATCGGCGGGGCTCGGCGAGTTCGGCGAATTGGCCGACAGCGATTCGTCGGAGGATGCACCGGCATTTCTGGTCGGTCCGATGGCCGGCAACGGGTTGCCTTGCAGTAGGCGGGCGGGGCCCGCTTGCACGGCGGCGGAAATGACCGGCATCAGACGCGCAGCCAACGCGCCGCGCCAGGTTGGCATCAGCCATAGTGCGAGAGCCAGCACCACGGCGATCCCGCCGACAATGCTGAACAGGTGATGACTCAGTCGCGTCCCGCGGCGCAGCGCACCGCGCACAACCTGCGCAATACGCTCATCAGGACGCCACGATAACCAGGCGTTCATTCAGATCTCCCATCTTGCATGATCCGCGAACTCCGCCGGGTCAAATCAGGCGGTACAGCGCGCTCGCAGAGTCAAGACATCGCGTGCTCTCTGGTTGGGCAGCAGCGACGTCGGGAAAACGGCAACAAATACCGTTTCGGGGAGCCATCTCAAAAACAGCCCACACATATTCAATGTGCATCGGGCTTGGCTCCCACGCGAAAAACCAGCGTTGTGGACGCTGGTGAGGGACTTCAATAATGCCGTTCTACCCTGCAGGGAAGTAAAACGGTGACGCGTTGCGTCTGAGGACCGGGGGCGACGGTAAAAAGGTTAACGCCCTGCAACCAATGTGGTCGGATTCTATGCACGGTTTTATAGATCGTCAACACTATAGAATGCAATATCTATAACTATTTGTAATTATAAACAGTGTTCAGTTGGCCGAAAGCCCTGTTCTGTGTGCGTTTTAGGCGATCCGACCCTGGCTGTTCCGGATAGACCATTTGGTTGATCTACGTGCGCTAGCTAACGCAGGTAAAATCGACAATCGTTCTTTGCGCCGGACACGTACATCCGTCGGTCCTTCTGCGCCCCCAATCCTATGCGCCGTGCATGCGGCCCTGAACCGTCACAGATGAAATACAAAGACTTGCGCGATTTCACCGGCCGCCTCGAGGCGATCGGTGAATTGCGCCGAATTTCGCAAAACGTGTCGCCGAATCTCGAAATGACCGAACTGTGCGACCGCGTGTTGCGCGCGGGCGGTCCGGCTCTGCTGTTCGAGAACACCGAGCGCCACGCCTTCCCGGTGCTCGGCAATCTGTTCGGCACGCCGCGCCGCGTCGCGCTCGGCATGGGCATCGATGCAGAAGCGGGCGCCGGCGACCAGGCGGCGCTCGAATCGCTGCGCGATGTCGGCCGGCTACTCTCCGCGCTGAAGGAACCCGAGCCGCCGAAAGGGCTCAAGGACGCCGGCAAGCTGCTGTCGCTAGCGAAGGCCGTGTGGGACATGGCGCCGAAGACGGTCAGCGCGCCGCCCTGCCAGGAAATCGTCTGGGAAGGCAACGACGTCGACCTCGGCAAATTGCCTATTCAGACCTGCTGGCCGGGCGATGCCGGGCCGCTGATCACCTGGGGCCTGACCGTCACGAAAGGGCCGAACAAGAGCCGACAAAACCTGGGTATCTATCGCCAGCAACTGATCGGGCGCAACAAACTGATCATGCGCTGGCTCGCGCATCGCGGCGGCGCGCTCGATTTCCGCGAGTTCGCGCTGAAAAATCCCGGCAAGCCGTATCCGGTGGCCGTCGTGCTCGGCGCGGACCCGGCGACGACCCTCGGCGCGGTCACGCCGGTGCCCGACACGCTGTCCGAATACCAGTTCGCCGGCCTGCTACGCGGCGGACGCACCGAGCTCGCGAAGTGCATCACGCCGGGCGTCGACGGTTTGCAGGTGCCCGCGCGCGCAGAGATCGTGCTCGAAGGCTTCATCTATCCACAGGAAGGAGAGCCCTCGCCCGCTCCGGCCGGCGCGCCGCCGCGTCCGTCGAAGGGTGCGTCGGCAACCTACGAACACGCGCTCGAAGGCCCGTACGGCGATCACACCGGCTACTACAACGAACAGGAGTGGTTCCCCGTCTTCACGGTCGAGCGGATCACGATGCGCCGCGACGCGATCTATCACTCCACGTACACCGGCAAACCGCCCGACGAGCCCGCGGTACTCGGCGTCGCGCTGAACGAAGTGTTCGTGCCGCTGCTGCAGAAGCAATTCACCGAGATCACCGACTTTTATTTGCCGCCCGAAGGCTGCAGCTACCGCATGGCGATCGTGCAGATGAAGAAGAGCTACCCCGGCCACGCGAAGCGCGTGATGTTCGGCGTGTGGAGCTTCCTGCGGCAGTTCATGTATACGAAGTTCATCGTCGTCGTCGATGAGGACGTCAATATCCGCGACTGGAACGAAGTGATCTGGGCGATCACCACGCGAGTGGATCCGACGCGCGACACGGTGCTCGTCGACCGCACGCCGATCGACTATCTCGATTTCGCGTCGCCGGTAGCCGGTCTCGGCTCGAAGATGGGGCTCGACGCGACCAACAAGTGGCCGGGCGAAACCGACCGCGAATGGGGCCGCCCGATCGTGATGGACGAGGCGGTCAAGCAGCGTATCGACAGCTTGTGGAATGAGTTGGGCCTCGGCCTCTAAACGCGCGCCAAACAACACAACTAATAACGGATGGAGCGCTCGCGCGGATGCACGCTTTTTCAATGATGTCGGACGGTTTTTTTCTGTCCTTGTCGCTGTGCCTCGATATCGGTCTCGTCAACGTCGCGATCATTTCCCTGACGCTGTCGCACGGCTTCCGGCCGGGCTTCTGGCTCGGCCTCGGCTCGTGCGTCGGCGATCTCATTTACGCGGCGCTCGCGCTCGCGGGCATGGCCGCGCTGCTGCAGTTCGAATCGGTGCGCTGGGTCGTGTGGATCGGCGGCGCGGCGATCCTGCTCTTTCTCACCTGGAAGATGGGGCGCGAAGCGATGTTCCCAGCCACGGCGCCCGCTGTAGCCGGCGAAGGCGACGCTACTGCGCCGCATCAGTCGCCATGGCGCGGCTTCCTGCGTGGCGTGCTGCTGGCGGTGTCGTCGCCTTCAGCGATCCTGTGGTTCGCGGCGGTCGGCGGCGCGCTGATCGCGAAAGCCGGCGCAACGAGCCCGACGACTGCTCTGATCTTCCTCGGCGGCTTCTTTCTCGGCGGCCTGTGCTGGACGCTTTTTATCTGCGGCCTTGGCAGCCACGGACGCAAGCGCGCGGGTGCCGGTCTGCTGCGGGCGTGTCACGTTCTGTCGGCGCTGCTGTTCGCGTATTTCTCGTACAGCGTGATCGTCAACGGGTATCACGACCTGATCGTACAGAGCACCGCACAAGTGGCAAGCTGAAGCGATCCAGAATAAAAAAACGGCTCGCATCGGCGAGCCGTTTTTTCTTCATGCGTCTCGGCGTCAGTCGCTCAGGCGAGGTACTGCGCGAGCTTCGGCAAATCGACGTTGCCGCCGCTCACCACCACGCCGACGCGCTTGCCCTTCACCGGCACGATGCCATTCAGCACCGCCGCCGCCGCGAGGCAACCGGTCGGTTCGACGACGATCTTCATGCGCTGCGCGAAAAAGCGCATCGTCTCGATCAGTTGCGCGTCGCTGACCGTTTCGATTCGCGCGACCAGCCGACGGATGACCGCGAACGTGTAATGGCCCAAATGCGTCGAGGCGGCGCCATCGGCGATCGTGCGCGGCGTGTCGATATGGACGATCTCGCCGCGCGCGAGCGACTGCTGGCCGTCGTTGCCCGCTTCGGGCTCGATGCCGATCACCGTGCAAGCCGGACTCAGCGCAGCAGCCGACAACGCGCTGCCGCTGATCAGCCCGCCGCCGCCAAGGCACACGAACAACATGTCGAGCGGGCCGGTTTCGTCGATCAGCTCTTTGACCGCGGTGCCCTGCCCGGCGATCACGTGCGGATGGTCGTACGGCGGAATCAGCGTCATGCCGCGCTCCTCGGCTAGGCGCCGGCCGATTTCCTCGCGATTTTCCTTGTAGCGATCGTACGTGATCACTTCACCGCCGTAGCCTTTGGTCGCGGCGACCTTGGCCTCGGGCGCGTCGTGCGGCATCACGATCGTCGCGTGAATGCCGGCGAGACACGCCGACAGCGCGATCGCCTGCGCGTGATTGCCCGACGAATAGGTCAGCACCCCCGCCTTGCGCTGCTCCGCGTCGAAATGCGAAATCGCGTTGTACGCACCGCGGAACTTGAATGCGCCCATGCGCTGGAAGTTTTCGCACTTGAAGAACACCGACGCGCCAGTGCGCTCGTCGAACGTGCTCGACGTCAGAACGGGGGTGCGGTGCGCGACGCCTTCGAGACGCGTGGCGGCGTCGAGGACGTCATCGAAGGTGGGAGCGGGAAGCGCTTGCATCGGCGAAGCTCTCCTGAAGCGGTGGCGAAGCAGCCATTCTCCCAGCTTCATCGATGCTTTGGAATGGTGCTTGCGGGAGCGCGCGACGCCTGCGAGGAACCCTGCGGAAAGCAAAAATCCAGCGATACAAATAGAAGCGGCGTAACCCGGCACAAGCCTGTGTTACGCCGTCGACGTTCCCGCGCGCGTCATGCGCGCCCGCGCTTCTTAATGACGATAGTACGGGTGTCCGTAGCCGCCGCGATAGTAGCCACGGTAGCCGTGGTAGTAGCCGCGATAGTAAGGGTGGCCATAGCCGTAATAGCCGCCGACCACTACTGGAGCCGGTGCGACCACAACCGGCGGCGCATACACCGGCGGAGGCGGCGGCGCGTAATAGACGGGCGGCGGCGCCGCATAGACCGGATAGGCGGGCGCGATCGGCACCCCAAGGCCGATACCGACGGAAACACCTGCCTCAGCAGCCCCGGCTAGTCCCAAGCCGAGTGCGGCTGCAACGACAAACGGAACGATCTTTTTCACTTCTATTCTCCTAGCGCGGCCTGCCAAGGTCGCCGACTGCGCATGCCTCGCATGCTGCGGAATCAATGTATCTAAAAAGCCCCGGCCGAACTGTTCGCATTTGTTGCAAATTGCAAGGGCGAGCCGAAGCGTTTGGCCGGGCGCCGCACGAGCGCGCCTACGCGCCGCCGCGACGACCGCAAAATGAGCCGTGAATCAAGGGGTTGCACGCGAGCGACGGACCGCGTGTCATAGGTCTGATCGTGCGCGAGGGGCTAGAGTTCGCGCATCGGTAAACTTTAATTACAAATTCGATTCAATCCTGACAGCCCGGAGGAATTTCCCAATAAAAAATGCCCGGCTCAATGACTCGAGCCGGGCATTTTCTCACCTGTGAAGACCGCGCGCCTAGCCGACCTTCACGTACACGAATTCGCGGGACACATTGGGCGGCACGTATGCGCCGCTGATCCGCACGCGCGGCGTCAGGCGTTTTTTCTGATCCCACCAGCGACGGCGCTGGGCGTGCGTCAGGAACCGCAAGTGTTTTCGGTAAGAAAAAATACTCATCGCTACCCTCCCGATTTTCTGACTGCGAACGAAGTACGAAAATACGACGGTCAAAACCGGCTCATCGACCACTGTTCCTGTCACTACGATTGTGAGCAGTTTTCACACCCATGGGCGTCGCGCCACCCGATGACCGACCGTTGGCGCCATATCGCCCGCAAACTCATCCGACGACAGGTGTCGACCCGAGGGGCCGGATCGCGCTCGCGCTGCGCCGGATGCGAGATACTGCTGCTTTCCCGTTCACACGATCCGTCGGGAGCAGGTGACCATGTCCCAGTCTTCCTTGCCGCGCGTCGGCTTCATCGGCGCGGGGCGGCTTGCGCGCTGTCTCGCGCTCGCGTTTGCGCGCGCCGGCTACCCGGTCACCGCGGTGGCGAGCCGCTCGGCCGATTCCGCGCGCCGGCTCGCCGCCCAGATCGCACACTGCGCGGCCTCAACCGACCCGCAACGGGTCGTCGACGCCGCCGATATCGTTTTTTTAGCCGTTCCCGACGACAGCATCGGTACGACAGCGCACACTCTCCGCTTTGGCGGCGATGCGGCAAGCCACCCCGGCAAGGCGCTCGTGCACTGCAGCGGCGCATCGCCGGTCGAATTACTGGCGCAGGCGCGCGATCAGGGCGCGGCGATCGGCGGCTTTCATCCGCTGTATCTATTTAGCGGCGAGCTCGCCGATCTCGAGCGGATCGCCGGCTGTTCGGTGACGATCGAAGCCGACGGCGAACTGAAGGAGACGCTGACCGCGCTCGCGCTCGCGCTGCGCTGCCATCCGCTGTCGATTCCGCCGGGCGGCCGCATGCTGTATCACGCCGCCGCGCACTACGCGGCGAGCTTTGCGCTCTGCAGCCTCGCCGAATGCGTCGCGTTGTGGCGCACGCTCGGCTTTGCCGAAGACGACGCGCTGCGCGCTCTCTTGCCGATGCTCGCCGGCACGATCGAAACCGCGCGCGACAAGGGCCTGCCGAACGCGCTCGCGGGACCGGTATCGCGCGGCGACACCGGTGTCGTCGAGAAGCAGCTGGCGCTGCTCGAAAGCTTCGACGGCGACCATGCCGCGCTGTACGGTCTGCTGACGCGCCGCGCGGTCAACCTCGCGCGACGGCGCGCCGCGCCGCCCGCGACGATTGAAGCGATCTCCGAAGCTGTGGAAGAATCGCTGGGCCGCTCGCTGAATCGGGCGGCAGCAGGTGCAAGCGTTGAGTAAGCCGTGATAATGTGACGTCCGGCGCGCCGGGCGAAGCAGACGCGAATCACGCGACGACCCGCGCCGCGCCTCGGGATCAACAGACGAGAACGCACAATGATCAAGGTCAGCATCCTCTACCCGTACCGGGAAAATGGCCGCTTCGACATGGACTACTACTGCGCGACCCATATGCCGCTCGCGGCGAAACTGTTCGGGCCGGCGCTGAAAGGCTGGTCGGTCGACGCGGGCCTGAACGCCGGACCGCCCGGCACGCCGCCGCCTTACGTGGCAGCGGGTCACTTCCTGTTCGATAGCGCGGACGACTTCTATGAAGTGTTCAAGCCCGCGTCCGAGCAACTATTGGCGGATATCCCGAACTACACCGACGGCGGCAACGGCACGATCCTGATCAGCGAGGTCCGGATTTCCGTGTGATGCCGGACAGACAACCACTGGTAGGCGGTGCGCAATGGCGTCGAACCTCCGGTTGGCTAACGAGTTAATCCAGAAAACCGCTGGCGCGCACCGATCGGGCGACGCCGGCAGCCCGCGGCCCGCCGGTGGCCGTTATCAGAAGCATAAGGACACGAGATGTTTGGCGATATCGCCCGTTTTCTGCTCAATACCATTTTCACGCTGTTCGGCGCGGCGCTGCTGTTGCGCGCGTGGCTACAGGTCGTGCGCCTGCCGCCGTACAACCCGGTCTCGAATGCCGTGCTGCAAGCGACCAACTGGATCGTGCTGCCGTTGCGGCACATTCTGCCGAGCACGCGCAGGATCGACTGGGCGAGCGTGGCCGCGACGCTGATCGCCGCGATTATCTACGTCCTCCTGATGATCGTGATGACCGGTGCCGATCCGCTGACGCTCGTGCCGACGCTGCTGATCGTCGCGGTACTCACTGCGATCAAATGGGCGCTCAATCTGATCATCTGGATGACGATCCTGATGGCGCTGCTGTCGTGGCTCAATCCGCGCTCGCCGGCGATGCCGATTCTGTATCAGCTGACGGCGCCGTTTCTGAATCCGCTGCGCCGCGTGCTGCCGAAGTTCGGCGGTATCGATGTGTCGCCGATCCTGCTGTTCGTGATCGTGCAAGTGCTGCAGATGGTCGTCACGCGCGCGGCGGTCCAACTGACTTATTTTGTGATCTGACCTGAGCGCGTTGGAGACGCCGCCGCTTGCGACCGCACGCGGCGGCGTTTTCGTGTCTGCTGATCGTTGTGGCGGCTTCGACCGCCTCAGGCGGTCAATTTTCGGATCGCCAGGCTGGGTCGCGAGCCGTGGATCAGAACGTACTTCAGTCGCCCTCCGCAGCCGCGGTCGCCGCCACGCGCTCGCGCGCTGGCACGGCCACCGCGGGTCGCGGCAACGCCGGCTGGTCGACACGCACGCGCGCCGGCGCCTGAGTCGACGCCCGCGCCGGCTTCGACACGGCCGCCGCAAAACCGCGGCTCTCCGCGGTCCGGAACACCGACACCGTCTGCTTCATCTTGCGCGCCTGCGCTTCGAGCGATTGCGCGGCCGCCGCGGCCTGTTCGACGAGGGCCGCGTTCTGCTGCGTGGTCTCGTCCATCTGCGTGACGGCCTGGCCGACCTGGTGAATGCTGCGGTTCTGCTCTTCCGAGGCCGTCGCGATCTCGCCGACGATGTCCGACACGCGATGAATCGCGTCCTTGATATCCGCCATCGTCGTGCTGACTTCGGCCGCCTGCTGCGTGCCGCCCTCGATGATCGCGACCGACGTCGTGATCATCTCCTTAATCTCCTTCGCCGCGCTAGCCGAACGCTGCGCCAGATTGCGCACCTCGCTCGCGACCACCGCGAAGCCGCGCCCCTGCTCGCCCGCGCGCGCCGCCTCGACGGCCGCGTTCAACGCAAGAATATTCGTCTGAAACGCAATGCCCTCGATCACGCCGGTAATCTCCGAGATCTTCGTCGAGCTGCCGCTGATCTCGCCGATCGTGCGCACCATGCCCTCGACCGCCGTGTTGCCGGTGTTGACGACCTGTGCCGCCTGAGTCGCGAGCGCGCTCGCGTTGCGCGCGTTGTCGCTGTTGCGGCCGACGGTCTGCGTCAACTCCGACATGCTCGCCGCGGTCTGTTCGAGCGAAGCGGCCTGCTCTTCGGTACGCGCGGACAGATCGATGTTGCCGCTCGCGATCTGCTGCGAAGCGATGCTGACCGACTCGGCGCTCTCGCGGATCGAGCCGATCGTCGACGCCAGACGCTCCTGCATGTGTGCGACCGCGCGCAGGATGCTGCGCTCGTCGGCGGCGCCGGTGTGCAGGCGCTGGCTCAGGTCGCCGCCCGCGATCTGCTCGACGACCTTCGCGACTTCGGCCGGTTCGCCGCCGATCTGCCGCACGACCGCCCGCGTCACCAGCAGCCCCAAGCCGATCGCAATCGCAACGCCGACGACCGCGCAGCTCGCGATCCACCACGTCACCGAGCGAACCATGTCGACGCCGTTCGCTACGCGCTGTCTGGCCAACTCATCGCGCACGTCCGACAGCTTGATCATCAGCGTGCGCAGCTTGACGTGCAGCGGGTCGGTGGTCGATTTGAGTTCGGCGAGCGCGCCGGTCTGATCGCCCTGGTCGGCTAGCGCCATCACCTTCGCGACCGAACTCATATAGGCCGGATAGGCGGCGTCGAAGTCGCTCAGCAATTGCTTTTGCGCGTCCGTGGTCGCGTGCTTGCGCTCGTAGTCGAACGCCGCCAGGATCGCCGCTTCACCGCCGTGATTCAGGCGCACCGTATCGGCGCGGCCCGCCGGCTCCGGATTCAGGATGTACGAATAGAGGCGACGGAAGTGCGAGGCCGCCTGCCACGCGGCGGTGCCGTCGTCGCGCACCGGCACGAATTCGCGGTCGTACATTTCGGTTTGCATCGTCGCGACTTCGCGCACCTTCAGCACACCGACCGTGCCGACGATGGCCGTCACGAACGCGCACAGCATCAACGAGCCGACCAGCTTGTGGCTCAGTTTCAGATTGGAAAACCACTGCATCTTGGGAAAGTCTCTTGAACAGGATGGGGAGCGCCGCGAGCGTGACGGCTTGCGGGTGCGCAAGCGCACGATGTTGGGCAGCATTCGGGTTAACGGCAGGTGCAGACGCCATCTGAAGACGCGCGCCGTTCTGACCGTCGACGCGAAAAGACGAGGCGGCCGTTCGTGCGCGCGAACCATACCCCTGCCCAAACCGCCCAAAAGCCTGTAAAATCGCGAGTTCCGCGGGCGTCGTATAATGGTAATACCCTAGCTTCCCAAGCTAGAGCCGTGGGTTCGATTCCCATCGCCCGCTCCACTTTCCTGCTGAGAATTCAGCGGAAGCTAGCAAGAGCCGCCTCCCTGAAGGCGGCTTTTTTGTAGTGGCAACGGCCCGGCACAGCGCGCAAGCCGCGCAGCCCTCACCCTTGCAGCAGCATCGACGATGATCCACGATCCAAACGACTCCGGTCTCCCGGACGACTCCCCGACTCCCACCAGCGCCGCAGACCACTCCACCCGCGACGGGACGAACCACGTCGACGGTACGCCCGGTGCGGCGCCGGCAGACACGCTTCATCACCGCCGCATCCGCAGCTTCGTCACGCGCGCGGGTCGCGTGTCGACCGGCCAGCGCCGCGCGCTCGATGAGTTCGGCCCGCGCTTCGTCGTGCCCTACACGCCGCAGCAGCCCGACTGGACCGGCGTGTTCGGCCGCGAAGCGCCGCGCGTGCTGGAGATCGGCTTCGGCATGGGCGCGACCACCGCGGAGATCGCCGCGCAGCGGCCCGGCGACGACTTCCTCGGCGTCGAAGTCCACGAGCCCGGCGTCGGCGCGCTGCTGAAGCTGATCGGCGAGCAGTCGCTGACGAACATCCGCATCATCCAGCACGACGCGGTCGAAGTGCTCGAGCACATGATTGCGCCCGACAGCCTCGACGGCGTGCACATCTTCTTCCCCGATCCGTGGCACAAGGCGCGTCATCACAAGCGCCGGCTGATCCAGCCGAAGTTCGTCGCGCTGCTCGTGTCGCGCCTGAAGCCCGGTGCGTATCTGCATTGCGCGACCGACTGGCAGAACTACGCCGAACAGATGCTCGAAGTGCTCGGCGCCGATCCACTGCTAGAAAACACCGCCGACACCTACGCACCGCGGCCCGACTATCGTCCGGTGACGAAGTTCGAGCGGCGCGGCCTGCGGCTCGGCCACGGCGTGTGGGACCTGGTGTTCCGCAAGCGCGCCGCCGCGTGAAGCGACGAAACGGCAAGCCAACGAAAAAAGGTCCGCATTTGCGGACCTTTTTTCATCGCACGGCCAACCTCAATCGGCCCAGCTCAACCCGCCGCTATAGCCGATCAGCAGGATCAGCAGACCGAAGCCGATGCGATACCACGCGAACACCGTGAAGTCGTGCGACGCGACGTAGCGCAGCAGCCAGCGGATGCAAATGAACGCACTGACGAACGCGGCCGCGAAGCCGAGCGCGAAGCTGCCAAGCGCGTCGGTGGTGAGCAGATGCCAATCCTTGTACAGCTCGTAGGCGGTCGCGCCGAAGATGATCGGGATTGCGAGAAAGAAGGAAAACTCGGTCGCGGCACGGCGCTCGATGCCGAACAGCATGCCGCCGATGATCGTCGAGCCCGAGCGCGAAGTCCCCGGAATCAGCGCGAAACACTGCGCCAGGCCGACTTTCAGCGCATCGAGCGGGCTCAGGTCGTCGATGCTGCGCACCCGCACCGCCGCGTCGCCGCGCGCACGCTGACGCGCCTCCGCCCACAGGATCACGACGCCGCCCGCAACCAGCGCGAACGCGACCGGCACCGGCGCAAACAGCGCCTCCTTGATCGACTTTTCGAACAGCAGGCCCAGCACGATCGCCGGAATCGTCGCGATGATCACGTTCAGCGCGAAGCGGCGCGCTTCCGGCCGGTTCGGCAGACCCACGATCACGTTGCCGATGCGGCGGCGAAACTCCCAGCACACGGCGAGAATCGCGCCGAGCTGGATCACGACATCGAAGGTCTTCGCGTGCTCGTCGGAAAAATCGATCAGACTGCCGACGACGATCAGATGCCCGGTGCTCGACACCGGCAGGAACTCCGTCAAACCCTCGACCACGCCGAGAATCAGCGCTTTGCAAGCCAGTAGCCAGTCCATCCGTGTCCCTTATCGCAGTTGGTTGTCGCAACGAAATGGGCCTGCACGGTCATGACTGGCATGCGCGGCCCTCGTGGCCGCACGTGCACGTCATCTTTCGACGATCTGCACGCGTATGCCGTTTGAAAGGATGGTGATTGTACCGGGTTCGTAATGGACGCCGGCAAATTGCAGTTGCTCGGGCTTGAACGTGTAGATCGGATAGTTGGTCAGCAATTGGGTCGCGAGCAGCGCCGCGGCGGCGTTGATCTGCTGCGTGTACATCTGCGCCTGGCCGCTCACGCTGACGTTATCGACACTTGGCGACTTGAGGATCACCGAACGGCTCGCCGCGTCGTAGGCAAGTTCGCTCGACAAAGTGAACACGCCATCGACCGGCTCTTGCAGGAACGGGCTCGCGAAACGCGCGTCGAGCTTCACCTGCACGCGGTTCGCATCGGGCAACATGCCCACCACCGGATTGCTCAGCGCGACGTCGAACACCTGCGACACCGTGCGCTGATACGGGAATTTGCGCTGCACGGCCTCCTGCACCTGCTTCTGCGAGAACGTGTATTGCGACGGCATGAACGGAAAAGTCGGGCTCGCGCACGCCGCGAGCGACACAGTGATGCCAAGCACGCTGCAGCCGGTCAGCGCGGCGCGCAGAAAGCGGCGCCGGGCCGGCGCTGCGGGTCGGGTCATGCGAAATCTCCTGTGGAAGCCCTTGCGGACATCGGCTTGCGTTGGCTGTGAGGTGGATGATGGCGCTTATCGCATGCCGCGCATCATGGATGCGATGCCGGTTGTGTTTGCGCCTCGAGTTGCGTGAGCCACGCGAGCGCTTCACCGCGATTCGCGCCGCACATCTCTTGTTGCGGTTGCAGACCCGAGCAGCATGAGGGCCGCTCCGGCCGGCCGAAGATCGCGCAGCGCAGATCGTCACCGAGTTGCACGCAGCGAACGCCCGCAGGCTTGCCGTTAGGCATGCCCGGAATCGGACTCGAAATCGACGGCGCGATACAGCACGCGCCGCAATCGGGACGGCACGCGTGATCGTCCACTCGTGCGCTGTTCAACCTTTGATCCACGTCATCTTTCCTGAACTCAAACCTTGGCAACGCGTTGCCAGACCCGCATTGTGCCACTGCGTGTCTGTGCGACCTTTTTACACGAACGGAGCCCGCAGACGCGCACTTAAACTGAAAACTACCGAATGGCCATGCACACGCGATACGCCGCGAGCGCCGCCCACCGTCCGATACCGCTCATGTCCCTAGCCGACACCCTGTTCCGCCCCGACCTGCTCGCGCGCTACAGCGCGAATGGTCCCCGGTATACGTCCTATCCGACCGCGCCGCAGTTCCGCGAATCGTTCGACACCGCCGACTACCGCCGCCCCGCCGCCGACCCGGGCGCCGCGCCGATCGATCTGTCGCTGTACTTCCATATTCCGTTTTGCGACACCGTGTGCTTCTACTGCGGCTGCAACAAGGTCGTGACGAAAAATCGCGCGCATGCGCGGCCGTACCTGGAGCGGCTCAAACGCGAAATCGGCTTGCAGGCAGCGTGTTTCGATACGCAGCGGCCCGTGTCGCAACTGCATTGGGGCGGCGGCACGCCGACGTTTTTGTCGCATCATGAGATGAGCGAGTTGATGGCCGCAACGCGCGAGCACTTCAATCTGCTGCCCGACGATCAAGCCGAATATTCGATCGAGGTCGATCCGCGCGAGGCGTCGCCCGACACGATCGCGCTGCTGCGCCATCTCGGCTTCAACCGGCTGAGCCTCGGCGTGCAGGACTTCGATCCGCGCGTGCAACAGGCGATCAATCGCATCCAGCCGTTCGAGATGACCGCATCGGTGATGCAAGCGGCGCGCACACACGGTTTTCATTCGATCGGCGTCGATCTGATTTACGGCCTGCCGCATCAAACGGTCGCGAGCTTCAGCCGCACGCTCGACACGATCCTCGAACTCGCGCCGGACCGGCTGTCGGTGTTCGCGTATGCGCACATGCCGCAGCTCTTCAAGATGCAGCGGCAGATGGATGCCGCGACGCTGCCGTCGAGCGAGGAGCGGCTCGCGCTGCTGCAACGAGTGGTCGAACGGCTGACGGAGGAGGGTTATGTGTACATCGGCATGGATCACTTCGCGCTGCCCACCGACGATCTCGCGCGCGCGCAGGCGCAGCGCACGCTGCATCGCAATTTCCAGGGCTATAGCACGCGGGCCGAGTGCGATCTGATCGGCTTCGGCGCCTCGTCGATCGGCAAGGTCGGCGACGTGTACGCGCAGAACGCGCGAGAGCTGCCCGCCTACACCGACGCGATCGATGCGGGCCGGCTCGCGATCGCGCGCGGCATCCGCCTTTCCGCCGACGACCGTCTGCGGCGCGACGTGATCACGCAGCTGATGTGCAACCTCGAACTGCGTTTCGACGAATTCGAGGCGGCGTACGGCATCCGCTTCGCCGACACGTTCGCGCCGGAACTCGCGCGCTTGCGTGCATTCGAGGACGACGGGCTGATCTCGCTCGGCGCGCGCAAGCTCGAAGTGCGGATGGCCGGCCGCATGCTCGTGCGCAATCTCGCGATGGTATTCGACCGCTATCTCGGCGAGCAGACGCTCACACGGTTCTCGCGCACGGTTTGAGCACTGCTCGCCGCGCACGCGCTGCGGCGGGTGAAGGTAATCGGCTTGCCCGTCGACCGATTTTCGGCCATAATCTGCGTCTTCCTCGCGCGCTGAACTTCTGAAGCGCGCCGCAGTATCTGCCCAGGTGGTGAAATTGGTAGACGCAGGGGACTCAAAATCCCCCGCCGCAAGGCGTGCCGGTTCGATTCCGGCCCTGGGCACCAAACAAACACTCTTCAACCGGTTTCAACGGTTCCCACGAAGCCCCGACAGCCAGCGCTGAGCGGGGTTTTTGTTTGCTGTGGTCTCCAAGGTTTCACCAGCGATTACAACCCCCATCAGGGGCCGTTTGGCGCGTTGCCACGATCCGTAACACGAAGCCGGGTGAAAAACTGCAGAAGCTGTACGGCGGCGGGCTGCTGCTCGTCACGCCAACGAGCAACAAGCGATGCATTTTCAAGTACCGTTTTGCCGGAAAGCTACGGGTTCCCCAGCGCACGCGATATCAAGCACCCGATGAGTGAAGCGGCTATCAATGCCGCGCTTCGGCGGCTTGGCTACGATGCGCGCACGGAAGATCACCGGCCACCGCTTCCGGGCGATGGCGCGCACGATCCTGCATGAAGAACTGAAATAGCCCTTTCCGTTTCTGCCTCAAGGCAGCGGAAGCTTGCTGTCATCGAGCCGGCGCGGAGGATTGGCTCCCCAATGTGCGTTGATCTGTTCCGGAGTCTCGGGAGGCCATTTCACGCCCATGCTGATGATGCGGTCCCGAATTCGGACCAGCTTCCTGTAGGCCGGTGAATCAGGCGCGAAGGTATTAAGGTCGTCCCAGATCCCTAATGGGAATGACTCGCCGTTAATGTTGTAGGTGTTGGGCTTTGCCCCATGATCCAGCAGGTAGTCAATCTGATCCAGTGCGCGATTTGCCAGCGCTTCATACAGCACTGAATTGCGCAACGAATCGCGTCGGTTCACATCCGCGCCGCGCTCGACCAGCAGCTTGAGTGAGTCGGATGTCGACTCTCTTGCAACAAAGAAAATGATGGGTCTGCGGCCCTCGATCATGGTGTTGGGGTCAACCCCGCCGTCCAGCATCGCGCTCAGGAATTCCGGGTGCGAGCTGTTGAGCACCACTCCGAGGGGACTACCAAAATCCGGTACGGTCTGCAAAGGATCGGCCCCGGCCCTCACCACCTCCGACGCAACCGCAAGCCGATGCGGGTCGCGCTGCAATGCTTCCTGAAACGCAAAAAACAGCATCGTCATGTTCTTGCGTCCCGGCGTGTTCAGATCGGTCGTTGGTGCCAGTCGCCGGACCTGCTCCATGTCGCCGCGTTCGATGGCCTGCGCCAGTTCGAGTTGCGGGCCGCTAAAAAAATCAGTGGCGGGAAATTTTTTCATTGCATGAACCACAGGAGATAGCGCCAGTAACAGCACCGGCACGATAAGGATTCGGCTGAGTGTTTTCATCGCTTTCAGCCTCGCTATGACAGTGTTTCAAGTACGGTGATGTCCTCCGCCTTCTGCTGCTCGATGCCGTCAATTGCCTGCGTGATGAAGTGCCGCGACACGGGCGAGCCGCTGCCGGGAAGGAGATAGGGAGTACCGGCTGCACCGGGCAGGGGCGTCCACGTCTGTGCGACGGTCAGAATGTCGCCGTTCACATGGTTGGCATTGATGTTCGATGGCGTGGCCTGGCCGCCGTAGTGTTCGACCGTCTTCGGGTGCAGACCGGCGGCGTTGAAGCTCCAGCAGTCCTTGCCGCTGGCCAAAGAAGCGGCAGAGCACAGACCGCCACCTAGCGAGTGTCCGGCAATATCAATTGGCGCCTGCGTGCGGCGCATCTTCCATCCAATATCTACGGCACGCTCATAGTAAGGCGATTTCCAATCCACGCTCTGGTTAAAGTTGTTCGACCAGTCGCTCAGGCTCGTCATTTCGGTTCCCTTGAACGCGAGCGTGGGCTTCATCTCTCCGCCGAAGACATCAGGATCGGGTTCATATAGCTGCGCCCGGAAATTTGAACCTTCTATTTTCAGATCAAGCGGATCAAGTCGATATTGATCCAGAAATCCCCTATCCCCGCTGCGGTTCGCCCACCCTTCGGGCACCGGCCCGGACGGCTCGTAGACATGATCGGAGAGTCTGGCCTTCTCCGCCGCGACATTGTTGCGTGCGAGCCGTTCAGCCGCCGCCCGCACGCGCCCGGACATGGCCGCATTGCCCGTCGCAATCAGCGCCTTGCGCGTCTGCCACCGCTGCGCCTTGGTCAGTGCCTTTGGTATCTCGATGTGTGGCGGTGTCGCCCTGGCTGCGCGCGCAGCGGCTAACTGGGCTTGCCAGGTGGCCGGATCATACTGGACGGACAGAGTGGGTTCGCCGTCCGGATGACTGCCGGTCCTCGCTACGGGATTCCTCAGCGGCGTGCTGCGGTAAGGTGACGGAAACAGGCCATTACGCGGACCTCTAATGGCAAGCAGTTTGCCCCGGCGAACCTCTTCGAGAAGAGCAACGATGACCCACCATCCATCGGTGTCGGGGTTACGGTACCGCGCGCTATGGAAAAACAGCCAGCCAGTCTTCTGGATACGCCTGACCAGCTTCCGGTCCTCCTCCCACTTCCTGTGATTCAGTGCGGCAATCTCGAGAAATTCCCGGGTCTCCGCCCTGGCCTTCTGACGGTCTGCTGCCTTGCCAAGGCACGCTTTATAGTGCCACTCGTCACAGATGACATAACAGGCACCCAGTGGCCGCTGGCAGAACAGCTCCACTGAGTGCATCTCAAATACGGACAGGGACATAGGTGTGTCGTTGGTCTATCTGAAGTCGCTGCCGGAGTTGACAGCAGTCAGATAATTACCGTGCGACAGGCAGTCCGTACATGGGCGACCGCCCAAAATGTCCGCCTTCCGAAGAAACAGAAAAGCCCCCGCAAGAACATGGAGGCTCCGCGCCCGCAGGCTCACGAACTTTGCATCCTGCTCCGCGAGCAATTCTCTGATACCCATTGCACCTTCATGCGAAGCCCTTATGAGGAGCCGCGCCACACCGGGATCGTTCATCCAGGCTGGTAAGCCCGCTCTCGCGATCCCACTTCTGACGGTGGAAAGTACCTTGCAACACAGAGCAAGTAAATGATCAGCGCCGCGACCGTGTAGGACACAAAACGCGCCGCAAAGAACAGCAAGACCACGACGACCGCGGCCAGCAACATCTCCAGTCTAGGACCTAGCGCCGACAGCTGCCCGTCGCGCGCTTCGAATGCGGTGCCCAGCAGGATCAGCAACGGGATCAACGCGAGCACCATGTGGATCGGCTCGAGGATCGGATAAGCCACGAGCATCGTCATCGACGCGAGCGCGTAATCGATGCGGCTGTCCTGATGGCGGCGAAACACCAGATACGCGGACAACAGGCAAGCAGCGAGCACCAACGCATGCGAGACGACCGTTATCGACGTACCGGACATCGACATGCCGAGCGTCGTCGATAGCGTCTGCAATGCGCCCCGCACGGCGTTGTTCATCGGCGCGCCGCCTCCGCTCATCGCCATTGCCATGCCGTTCAGGCGCGGCATGTCCGACACGAAGTAGTGCCACAGAACGTCGAAGCCGAGCCGCGCTCCGGTAATCAGTGTGAAGGCAATCGCAACCACGCTCGCCATGACGAATGTGCGCCATTCGCGGCGCAGCAACAGCAGACCGGCGACAGCGAGAGGCGTGAGCTTGATCGCGATCGCGAAGCCGAGAAAGAGTCCTGCGGCATAGCCTTTGCCACGCTCGATCAGCGCGAAGGTCGCAATCAGCAGGAAGAACAGTAGTTCATTCGACTGGCCGTCGTAGGTGTCTTCGACGAGCGGAAAGCTCAGCAGCGCGACCGCCACCAGCAGCAGGTTGACGCTACGCTCCGTGCCGCGGTACGCCATCGTGACGACGAGATACAAAGCCAGCGCGAACAACACGATCGACGCACTCACCCAGACGATTTTCGCGGCGAGCGGCGTCAGCAGCGCGAGCGGCGCAAACGCTAGCGAGAACTGCGGCGGGTAGGCGTAGAAGATGTCGTCGCCGGTCGAGCGCGCGCCGATGCCCTGCAAAAACGCGATCAGTGCGTCGTGGTCGTACAGGCGCGCCGGGTCATGCAATACGACGTGGAACGCGTACAGATAGAAATTGAAATCGCCGAAGGCGTCGGGGACGTCGCCACGAAACTTCGCGACGACGTGCAGGATGCGCAGCGCGAGGCAGGCTACCGCAATCAGCAGAAGGAGCGCGGCACCCGCGCCGAAGTTCGACTTGGTCCGTACGGCAGCTGCGTTGAACATCGTGTCTCTCCGTGCCGGCTTCGTGCCGGACGACCGGACAGAGATTACCGGTTCGCAAAAAACGATCTGTGCGCTCGCCCACACGGGAGCGACCTATGCGGGGAACTTCGGCGCGTGAAGATCAGCTCGCAACCCCGGCGCCAGCGCGCGCCACCTCGCGACGCCGCTTGATCACGTAGCCGCCCCACATTAGCACGAGCCATGCCGGCACCAGACACACCGAGGCCGACAAGCCCGGCGTCAGCGCCAGAATCACGAGAATCAGCGCCATGAACGCGAGGCAGATCCAGTTGCTGAGTGGAAACCAGAACGAGCGGAACACCAGCGTCTCGCCCGCGGCCACCATCGCCTTGCGCGACTTCAGATGCGTGAGGCTGATCAGCGCCCAGTTCAGCACCAGCGCCGCGACTACCAGCGACATCAGCAGACCGAGCGCTTCGGCCGGGATCACGTAGTTGATGATCACGCATGCGAACGTCGCGAGCGCGGACAGACCGATCGCCAGATACGGCACGCCGCGCCGGTCGACCTTCAGCAGCGCGCGCGGCGCGTTGCCCTGTTCGGCGAGACCGTACAGCATGCGGCTATTCGCGTAGACGCCGCTGTTGTACACAGACAGCGCCGCGGTCAGCACGACCACGTTCAGCACGTTGGCGGTCAGCGAAGAACCCATCTGCGAGAAGATCATCACGAACGGGCTGCCGCCCGCCGCCACCTCGTTCCACGGATACAGCGACAGCAGCACCGCGAGCGAGCAGATATAGAAAATCAGGATCCGCAGGATCACCTGGTTCACGGCCTTCGGGATGCTTTTCTGCGGCTCGGCGGCCTCGGCCGCCGTAATGCCAATTAACTCCAGGCCGCCGAACGAGAACATGATCACCGCGAGCATCATGAACAGGCCGTGAAAGCCGTGCGGGAAAAAGCCGCCGTGGCTCCACAGGTTCGCGACCGTCGCCTGCGGGCCGCCGTGACCGCTGATCAGCAGATAGCCGCCGAATACGATCATGCCGATCACCGCCGCGACCTTGATGATCGCGAACCAGAACTCGGTTTCGCCGTAGGCCTTTACGTTGGCGAGATTGATAGCGTTGATGATCGCGAAGCACACCAGCGCCGACAGCCATGTCGGCACGCCCGGCCACCAGAAATGCACGTACGTGCCGACCGCGGTCAGCTCGGCCATGCTGACGAGCACATAGAGCACCCAGTAGTTCCAGCCCGACAGGAAGCCCGGGAAATCGCCCCAGTACTTGTATGCGAAGTGGCTGAACGAGCCGGCGACCGGCTCCTGGGCGACCATCTCGCCGAGCTGGCGCATGATCATGAACGCGATGATGCCGCCGATCGCGTAGCCGAGGATCATCGACGGACCCGCGGCCTGCAGCACGCTGGCGGAGCCGAGAAAGAGGCCCGTGCCGATCGCGCCACCCAGCGCGATCAACTGGATGTGACGATTCTTGAGCCCGCGCTTCAGGCCCTCTTGCTGCTTTGCACTATTCATTACGCCCTGCTGTGTGGAGATCGCTGCGTATGGCCGCTGCGCGTAGAACGCCGTCGAAGGCAGCGCTGTGGCCGATGGCACGGCCAGAAAGCACGTTCCGGTCCGGCAAAACCGACAATTTTACCCGACCGATATTCCTCTGACGTCCGGAGCCGCCCGCCTTCGTTGTGCGCCGCACTTAAGCGCGCGGATTGTGATTGTCACGGGGATGGCACGCGAGTATGTTGCCGGAGTCCACTTTTCAAGCTGCGGAGCTTCGACATGTTGCCCAAACGTTTGCTTTGCGCCGCTGTGTTGTGCCTCTGTTTCGCGGGCGTCGGTACGTCCGTGCTTGCCCAGACGGCGGCCGCCCCCGCTACCGCCAGCGCGCCGCCTGCCGCCGCCCTCGGCGGCCCGGTGCGCAACATCGTGCTCGTGCATGGCGCGTTCGTCGACGGATCGAGCTGGAACGGCGTAGTCGCGAAGCTGCAGCAAAAGGGCTATCACGTGAGCTCGGTACAGAACCCGCTGACGTCGCTCGCCGACGATGTCGCCGCGACCCGCCGCGTGCTGGATCGCGAGAACGGCCCGGTGCTGCTGGTCGGGCATTCGTGGGGCGGCGTGGTGATCACCGAGGTCGCCGGCAATGCGCCGAACGTTGCCGGGCTCGTGTATGTCGCCGCGCTCGCGCCGCAGTTGAACGAATCGGCGATGGACGTGATGAAGGCCGGCGGGCCGATGCCGGCCGGCCAAAGCATCAGCAAGGACGCGAACGGGTTCTTGTGGATCGACCGCGCGCGCTATCACGCCGACCTCGCCGCCGACGTGCCCGAGACCGTCACCCGCGTGCTCGCCGCCGCGCAGGTGCCGATCGCCGCGAGCGCATTCGACGAACCGGTCGATCAGATCGGCTGGAAAGACAAACCATCGTGGTACGTGCTGACGACTAAAGACCACGCGGTGTCGCCCGAACTGCAGAAGACGATCGCCGCGCGCATCGGCGCGAAAGTAGTGCCTGTTTCATCGAGCCATCTCGCGCCGGTGTCGCACGCCAGGGCCGTGGCCGACGCGATCGATCACGCGGCGCGCGAGTTGAGCCGGCAGCAGCAGTAGGTCACCGCGATAAGCTGTCAGCGGCTCGGCGAGCGGCGGCTCAGCGCAGCATGAACGACATCGCCGACAGACAGTTCAGCATCCGCACCGCATGCTCGGCCGACGCCGCACTGAAACGCAACGTCACGCCATCGACCCGCGTGAGCGTCGGCCATTGGCAGAACAGATCGGCGAGCCCGCTCGTTTGCACGCGCAGTTCGCAGTCGATTGCTCGCGGCTCCGCGCGCGTCGCGGCAGGCGCGCGGCCCGCTTCGATATGCTGGCGCACCACGTCGCGCGCGGCGGCTTGCAGCGCCTCGCGCACGCTCGCGGGCGACTGCGTGACGCCGCTTGCCTGGCCGGTCGCAGTTTTCGTCACGACGAAACGCGCACCGGGAAAACGCTGCGCGGTTTCCTCGGCGAACACGTCGTCACCCGATAAAAGCGCGACACGTGCGCCATATTCTTCAGCGAGCGCGCCGTACAACCCCGCTTCGCCGAGCTCCACGCCATTGAACGCGACGCGCGCGAACGCGAAGCTGTTGATCGTGTGCGCGAGGATGCCGCGCGTTTGCGCCTTCGCGTGATAGCCGATCATGAAGACCAGCGCTGCGCCGTATTCAAGTCCGGCCATCATGCCGAGCGTGCGCGGCTTGCCGAGCACGACCTGCGCGCGCGGATCGAGCAGATCGGGCAGCAGGTTGCGAAAGCCGCCGTGCGAATCGTTGACCCATACGTCGGTCGCGCCGCCGGCGAACGCGCCTTCGATGGCGGCATTGGCTTCGAGCGTCATCCAGCGTCGCGCGGCTTCGTATTCGCCGTTGCCCGCGCGCGTCTGCTCGGCATGGAACACGCCGGCGATGCCTTCGATGTCGGTGGAGACCAGGACTTTCATCGCGCGGAGTTCCTCAGCAGGTGGGCAAGGTCGGGGACGCTATCGCGCAGCGACAGCCGCCG
Organism: Paraburkholderia sp. JPY465; assembly: GCF_050436725.1. Lineage (NCBI taxonomy): Bacteria > Pseudomonadati > Pseudomonadota > Betaproteobacteria > Burkholderiales > Burkholderiaceae > Paraburkholderia > Paraburkholderia sp. JPY465. The sequence continues at coordinate 391,236 of NZ_JBNDMT010000003.1, read as the reverse complement.
ATGGCCATCGCGACCGGTGACGGACTCGGCGCTCCACAACGCATCGACGATCGCCTGTTCGACGCTGTCGGCGCAGGCGCGAAACAGCGGGTCGAGGCAATGATCGGCGACGAGCGGCGGCAGCGCGACGAAGTCCGCGCCGTGCGGCACCGTGTATGCGGTCGAAAACGCCAACGCGATATCGCCGCTGCCGTGACCGTACACCGAACCGGTGCGCGCGAGACCCGCCGCCGCGCGCAACGACAGGCGTTTCAACTGGCGCGCGTCGAGCGGTGCATCGGTTGCGACGATCATGATGATCGAGCCTTGCTCGGGTTTGCCGGAGCTTGCATCAGCGGCAGCCGCGCGTTCGGCCAGCACGCGGCCGAGCGGCGTGCCGAAGATCGTCAACATCGGCAGACGGCCGAAGTTGGCCAGCACGAGCGCACCGACGGTGTAGTCACGGCCCGCCGCGCTGACTACGCGCGACGCAGTGCCGATGCCGCCCTTGAGATCGAAGCACGACATGCCGCGCCCGGCGCCGAGCGCACCGCTCGCGACATTGGTACTTGCTGCATCGAACGCTTCGTTGAAATGCTGTTCGGTCACGGCGAGCGCCTGAATATCGTTCAGGTAGCCGTCGTTGCATTCGAACACGAGCGGATTGACCGTCGACCATTCGCGGCCGATGCGCGGATTCGCGCGAATCGCCGCGCGGATCTGCGCCTGCGCGACCGTACCGACGCCGAACGTATTGGTCAGCGCGATCGGCGTCTCCAGCGTGCCGAGCTCGTCGAGCTGCACGAGCCCGACGCTCTTGCCGAAGCCGTTGATCACCGACGCGGCGGCCGGCACCTTGTCGACGAACGGATCGCCGCGATGCGGCCGGATCACGGTCACGCCGGTTTGCAACGCGCGTTCGGCCAGCGTGCAATGACCGACGCTGACGCCGTCCACGTCGGCGATCGTGCCGAGCGCGCCGGCCGGCAACCCGCCGATCTGCGGTGCGCGCTCATCCGAATGAAGCTTGCTCATGCTCATGGCCGATCCAGCTTCGGATCGAGCGCATCGCGCAGACCGTCGCCGAGCAGGTTGAACGCGAGCACGGTCAGGAAAATAGCGAGGCTCGGAAACAGCGCGATATGTGGCGCGGTCACCATGTCGGCGCGCGCTTCGTTGAGCATCGCGCCCCACTCCGGCGTCGGCGGCTGCGCGCCCAGGCCGAGAAATGACAGGCTCGCCGCCGTGATGATCGAGGTGCCGATACGCATCGTCAGATACACGACGACCGATGAAATCGTCCCCGGCAGAATGTGCCGCACGATGATGGTCCAGTCCGACGCGCCGATGCTGCGCGCCGCTTCGATATAGGTGAGCTGCTTGAGCATCAGCGTATTGCCGCGCACGAGCCGCGCGAACGCCGGAATGCTGAAGATCGCGACCGCGCAGATCACGTTGATCATGCCGTTGCCGAGAATCGCGACCACGCCGATCGCGAGCAGAATGCCGGGAAACGCGAACAGCACGTCGGCCACGCGCATCGTGATGCGATCCCACCAGCCCTCGTAGTAACCGGCAAGCAGACCGAAAAACGTGCCGATCACCGCGCCGATCGCAACGGACAGAAAGCCCGCTTCGAGCGAAATGCGTGAACCGACGAGGATGCGGCTGAAAATATCGCGGCCCAGCGAATCGACGCCGAACCAGTGTGCGGCCGACGGCCCCGCGTTCAGCGCGTCGTAGTCGAAGAAGTTCTCGGGGTCGTACGGCACGATATGCGGCGCGATGATCGCGATCACGATCAAGAGCAGCACGAACACGCCGGCGGCCAGCGCGACATGCTGCTTGCGGAACTTGCGCCAGAACTCGCTCCACGGCGTGCGGATCGCGCGTTCGGCGACCGCGGGATTGGCCGCGTTCGGCCCGGTGGCAGTGGTGCTCATGCGGGCCTCACTTGAAACGGATGGTCGGGTTGATCACCGCGTACATCACGTCGACGATCAGATTGATGATGATGAATTCGAGCGAGAACAACAGCACCTCGGCCTGGATGATCGGATAGTCGCGCATCGACACCGCATCGACGAGCAGGCGCCCGAGGCCCGGCCAGTTGAACACCACTTCGACGACGATCGAGCCGCCTAGCAGAAAGCCGAACTGCAGACCCATCATCGTGACGACGGGAATCAGCGCGTTGCGCAGGCAGTGCTTGATGATCACGAGCCGCTCGGGCACGCCCTTCGCGCGCGCGGTGCGCACGAAGTCCTCGTGCAGCACCTCGACGAACGAGGCGCGGGTGAAGCGCGCCATCACGGCCGCGACCGCCGCGCCGAGCGTCAGCGACGGCAGCACGTAGCTGCGCCACGAACCGTCGCCGACGATGGGCAGCCAGCCCAACTGCACCGAAAAAATCTCCATCAGCAGCATGCCGAGCGCGAACGCGGGAAACGAAATGCCCGACACCGCGAGCGTCATGCCCAGCCGATCCGGCCAGCGGTTGCGCCACACCGCCGAGGCGATGCCGATCGCCATGCCGATCACGACCGCCCACACCATGCTCGCGATCGTCAGCCACAGCGTCGGGAAAAAGCGCTCCGCGATCTCCTGGCTCACCGGCCGCTTGCTGCGCGTCGAAATACCGAAGTCGACGTGCGCCATGCGCCAGAAGAAACGGACGAACTGCTGCGGCATCGGCTTGTCGAGCCCGAGGTCGGCGCGCACCAGCGCGACGGTCGCTTCGTCCGCTTCGGGACCGGCGGCGAGCCGCGCCGGGTCGCCCGGCAGCAGATGCACGAACAGGAACACCAGCACGGCGACGATGAAAAGCGTCGGCAGCAGGCCTAGCAGACGTTTGACGAGGAAGTTCAGCATGAAACCAGTCCGGCAAATGAGCGGCGAATGTGTGAAACGAGGCGGGCCACGACGAAACGTGTGCCGCCTCGTCAGCTCATCACTTGATCGCGATCTCGTCGAAGTTGAACGAGCCGTCCGGCGCGACGTAAGCGCCCGACAGACGCTTGCTGCGCGCATACACGACCTTCTCCTTGACGAGGAAGATCCACGGCGCGTCGGCCCAGATGCGCTTCTGCGCGTCGGTGTAGAGCGCGGCCTTCTGCGTGCGGTCGGTGGTTTCGAGCGCCTGCTTCAGATCGTTGTCGACCGCGTCGCTCTTGTAGTACGAAGTGTTGACCATCTTCGGCGGCATCGAGTAGCCCGCGAGCAGCGGGCTGATCGCCCAGTCCGCCTCGCCGGTCGACGACGACCAGCCCGCGTAGTACATGCGCACCGGCGCGGTCGCCGGGTCCTGCGCGCTTTCGACCCTGGCGACGCGCTGCCCCGCTTCGAGCGCCTCGACGCTCGCCTTGATGCCGACCTGCGCGAGCTGCTGCTGCACGAACTGGATCACCTTCTGCGCGGTCGAGTAGTTATACGCGGACCACAGCGTCGTTTCGAAACCGTTCGGATAGCCCGCTTCCTTCAGCAGTGCGCGCGCCTTCGCCGGATCGTACGGCCACGGCCCGAGCTTGACAGCATAGTCGACGCCCTCCGGCACCACGCCGTCGGCCGGCGTCGCGTAACCGGCGAACGCGACCTTCGTCAGCGCTTCCTTGTTGACCGCGTAGTTCAGCGCTTCACGTACCTTCGGGTTGTCGAACGGCTTCTGGTTCATGTTCATGCTGATGTAGCGCTCGATGATCGACGGCGCCGCGATCAGATCGACCTTCGGGCTCGACTGCAGTTGCGCGGCCTGCTCGAACGGCACCTGGAACGCGAAGTCCGCTTCGCCGGTGCGCATCAGCGCGGCGCGCGTGTTGTTGTCGACGACCGGCTTCCAGTCGATCGCGTCGATCTTCGGATAGCCCTTCTTCCAGTAGCCGCCGAACTTCTTCACGGTCAGGTCGCCGGCCGGGTCCCACTTGACGAGTTCGAACGGACCCGTGCCGACCGGATGAAACGCGATGTCCTTGCCGTACTTCTTCAGCGCGTCCGGCGAAATCATCACCGCCGACGGATGCGCGAGCACATTGATGAACGCCGAGAACGGCGCCTTCAGCGTGACGCGCACCGTGTACGGATCGACCACTTCGGTCTTCTCGATGCGGCTGAACATGTTGTAGCGCTTCAGCTTGTTGGCCGGATCGGTCACGCGGTCGAAGTTCGCCTTCACGGCGGCCGCATTGAAGTCGGTGCCGTCCTGGAACTTCACGCCATGGCGCAGCTTGATCGTATAGACGCGCGCGTCGGGGCTCGCTTCATAGCTGTCGGCCAGCACGTTGACGAGCTTCATGTCCTTGTCGAAGCCGAACAGCCCCTGGTAGAACGATTTCGCGACCGCCTGCGACAGCGTGTCGTTCGCGTCGTACGGATCGAGCGACGTGAAGGTCGACGCGACGGCCATCACGGCCGTGGTTTCGGCGTGCGCCAGATTGCCCGCGAGCATCGCGAACACCACCGCGCCGCCGCTGACGAGCGCGCGCAAACGAAACGGAGAGGACGGGAACAGCAGGTTCATGAGATTGCTCCAGGCTGCGAGTTAAGGGTGTGACACGGTCTTTATGGTTGGCTTGCGCTTCAGTGGCTTTGTGCTGCGGTTGCCGGTGCTGCGGCTTTGCTTCGGGTCTTTCTGCTTCAACGCGAGGCGGCGCTTCGCTCAATAAGCGCCGCCGACGCGATGCCGCGCGACGAAGTGATCCGGTCCCACCGCGACGAGCGGCGCGACCACCGGCTCGTCGTGCAGCGCGCGGATCGGGCTCGGAATATCGTCGGCGGCGAGCAGGCGTTTCGCGTGACGGCGCGCGGGATCGGCGACCGGCACCGCGCTCATCAGCTTCTTCGTGTACGGATGCTGCGGCGCCTCGAACACCGCGCGGCGCGGCCCGATCTCGACGATCTGGCCGAGATACATCACCGCGACGCGATGACTGACGCGCTCGACCACCGCCATGTCGTGCGAAATGAACAGATAGGCGACGCCGAGTTCGCGCTGCAGATCGAGCATCAGATTGACGATCTGCGCCTGCACCGAGACGTCGAGCGCGGACACCGATTCGTCGGCGATCACGACTTTTGGATTCAGCGCGAGCGCGCGGGCAATCGCGATACGCTGACGCTGCCCGCCCGAAAACTCATGCGGATAGCGGCGCGCGGCCTCGGCCGGCAAACCGACTTTCTCGAGCAGCCACGCGACGCGCGCCTGCGCTTCGGCACCCTGCGCGACGCCGTGCACGAGCAGCGGCTCCATGATCGAGAAGCCGACGGTCAAGCGCGGATTCAACGACGCGAACGGGTCCTGGAAAATAAACTGGATATCACGGCGCAGCGCCTGCAATGCGGGCCCACTTAGCGAGCTGATTTCCTTGCCAGCGAATTCGATCGAGCCGCTCTGACTTTCGACGAGCCGCAGCAGCGAGCGGCCCGTGGTCGACTTGCCGCAGCCCGATTCGCCGACCAGCGCGAGCGTCTCGCCGGGCCGCAGATCGAAGCTGACTTTTTCGACCGCGTGCACGCGGCCCGTCATGCGGCCGAACAGGCCGCTACGCACCGGAAAGCGCGTGACCAGATCGCGCACGCGCAGAATCGGCGGCGTGTCGTCGCGCACCAGCGGCTGCGCCTCCTCGGCGACGGCCGCGGCGGGCTGCACCGCGGCATCGGCGCCGTTCGCGCCGGCCTGCTCGACGCTCAGGATCGGGAAGCGCGCGGGCTGATCGGTGCCGTGCATCGAGCCGAGCCGGGGCACCGCCGCGAGCAGCGCCTTCGTGTACGGATGCGACGGCGCGGCGAAGAGCGTATCGGATGCGCCCTCCTCGACCTTCTCGCCGCGATACATCACGAGCACGCGGTCGGCCACTTCGGCGACCACGCCCATGTCGTGCGTGATGAAGATCACGCCCATGTTCATCTCGTCCTGCAAGCCGCGGATCAGTTGCAGAATCTGCGCCTGAATCGTCACGTCGAGCGCGGTGGTCGGCTCGTCGGCGATCAGCAGCGCGGGTTTGCACGACAATGCCATCGCGATCATCACGCGCTGGCGCATCCCGCCCGACAACTGATGCGGATAACGCGCGGCGACGCGCCGCGCCTCCGGAATCCGCACCAGTTCGAGCAGACGCAAGGTTTCGGCGCGCGCGGCCTCGCGGCTCTTGCCCTGGTGCAGCGCGATCGCCTCGCTGATCTGGTCGCCGACCGTAAAGACCGGATTGAGCGAGGTCATCGGCTCCTGGAAGATCATCGCGATGTCGGCGCCGCGCACCGTGCGCATCGTGCCGGAAGACGTCTTCGCGAGATCGAGCACGCTGCCGTCGCGCCGCCGGAACGCGATGCTGCCGCCGGCAAGTCGCCCGCCGCCATGCTCGATCAGCCGCATTAGCGCCAGCGACGTGACCGACTTGCCCGAGCCCGATTCGCCGACGATCGCGAGCGTTTCGCCGCGCTCGACCGTAAAGGACAGATTGCGCACCGCGTTGAACGTTGAGTCGCCGCGGCGGAACGCGACCGTCAGATCGTCGACCGCGAGCACGCGCTGCGGCGGCAGGGTTTCGATGAGCGGACCGGCGGTGTGCGAGGAAGTCGGCACGGTGATTCCTTTGCTTTGAATTCGAACGCTGCTAACGGAGCTTCAGCAGTGTGGCGACACGCGCCCGCGCCTAGCGATAGATCGCCGTCACCGGCGCTTCGCCCAACCGCGCGAAGCCGCGGTACATGCCTTCGGTATTGAACGGCAGCGTGACGTTGCCATGCACGTCGACGGCGACGAGTCCGCCGCGTCCGTCGATCTTCGGCAAGCGGTTCATCACGACGTCGTGCGCGGCTTGTTCGAGCGACACCTGGCGATAGGCCATCTGTGCAGCGACGTCGTAGGCGGCGACCATGCGCATGAACATTTCGCCGGAGCCGGTGGTCGACACCGCGCAGGTCGCGTCGTCCGCATAGCAGCCGGCGCCGATCAGCGGCGTGTCGCCGACACGGCCCACCTGCTTGTTGGTCACGCCACCGGTCGAGGTCGCGGCGGCCAGATGCCCGTGACGGTCGAGCGCAACCGCGCCGACGGTGCCGAACTTGCGGTTCGGATCGATCGGCTCGTGCGGCATCGGGTCGTCGTTGTTCGGCGACGCGGACGCGAGCGTCGCGGCGTCGTGATCGAGCATCGGACGCTGCTGCTCGCGTGCCAGTTGCCATTGGCGATAGCGCGCGTCGGTATCGAAGTAGCTGTTATCGACGAACTCGAGCCCCTGCGCGGCCGCGAAAGCTTCCGCGCCTTCGCCGGTGAACAGCACGTGGTCGCTGCGCTCGAGCACGCGGCGCGCGGCGAGAACCGGATTGCGCACGCGCTTCACGCAACAGATCGCGCCCGCGTCGAGCGTGCGGCCGTCCATGATCGCGGCGTCGAGTTCGTGCGTGCCGGCCGCCGTGTAGACCGCGCCGTGACCCGCATTGAAGAGCGCGCAGTCTTCGAGCAGCCGCACCGCTTCACTGACCGCGTCGAGCGCGCTGCCGCCGTCGGCGAGCACGCGCTGGCCGGCGCTCAGTACCGCGTTGAGCGCCGCGTGATATTCGGCTTCGGCGCTGGCCGACATCGACGTGCGCAGGATCGTCCCTGCCCCGCCGTGAATGGCAATGACTGCGTTGGAGTTCATCGTTTGAATCGTGGAGTGCGGTTGGTTCGGGGAGTGCGGACTGCCGGGGTGGCTTTTGCTTCGGTATCCGTTGCTTTGATGCCTTTGGTCTGGCTGCCGTCGGCCTTTGCGCGCGCGGTTTTGCTCGCGGCGCGCGCCGGTTCCTGCACGGCGCCGGCCGCGCCGGACTGCGGATCGAACAGCCACGGCAGCACGAACTCGCTGACCTCGGCGGCCGCCTTGACCGAGCGTTGCGCGCGATACGCGACCGCGTCGCACAACGCCTCGATGACCGCGAGCACGGCCGAATCGGCATTCGATGCGAGACGCCGGTCGGTGCGGATATACAGCGCCAAGTCCGCGAAACGCACGAGCGGCGAGCGTGGACCGTCGGTGAGCGCGAGCACGCGCGCACCGCGCTCGGACGCGCGGCGCGCAAGCTCGATCGTGTCTTCGACATAGCGCGGAAACGCGATGCCGATCACGAGATCGCCCGCGCCCGAACGCACGAGATGCCGCGCCGCATGCGACGGCCCGCCGCTCAGCGCAAGCGAATGCACGTTGTCGTGATACGGCAGCAGGCCGTGCTCCATCAGGCTCGCGAGAAACGCGCTGGCGCCGAAGCCGATCACGAATACGCGGCGCGCGGCGATGATCGCGTCGACGGCGGCATCGGCGGTCGCGCGATCGATCGATGTACGCGTTGCGTGCAGATTATTGGCGGCCTGCTCGAGCGACGCGTCGATCAGGTCGTCATCGGCCGCGAGCGTTTCCTGCGCGCTGCGCAGCCGTTCGACCGGCGCGAGCGTCGCCTCGAAGCCGCGCACGAGCGCCTCGCGAAACTGCGGGTAACCGTCGAAGCCGAGCGCGCGCGCAAAGCGATTCGCGCTCGCCACCGACGCGCCAACCACACTCGCGAGTTCGTCGATGCGCATCGTCGCCGCGCGGAACAGGTTGGCCAGCACGTACTCGCCCATGCGCTGGTGGATCGGCGTGAGCGTCGGCATCGCGGCGGAGATGCGCGCGGCAATGGCCTGCTCGGCGGGGTTCGACACAGCGGACGGGTGGTGGATCATGCGAGCGGACAGGCGCGGCTTTGCGAGGTGGACTCGATGAAAACATATTTACATGAAACCCGCGCCGAAAAAAATTCATTTTCATATTTGAGGGTTTTCACCGACCGAAGCCCTTCAGGCAAGGAGTTCAACATCCGCGATATGCTGCGCCCCGAGGAAAATGCATTTTCATCGGGGCGACCGGAAGCTTTCAACGCGCGGCTGGCGCCGCGCTCAACACGCCGCCGCGCTCTGCTCGGGAATGTCCATGAGCCGCGCCACCGGCGACATCACGATGATCAGCGCCTGCACGAGAAACGCAAACGCCGCCGCAACCAGACACACGTCGATGCTCCAGCGCGCGCTGAGCGCGGCGCCCAGCAATGCGCCCACCGGCCGCGCGCCATAGGTGGCCGTGCTGATCAGCGCGGACACGCGGCCGATCATCCGTTCGGGCGTGATCGCCTGACGCAGCGTGGTCGAGGCGACGACCCACAGGATCGGTCCCGCGCCGAGCAGGAAGAAACTCGCGAGCGCGAGCAAGAAGGATGGCGCGACGAGCGTCGCGACCATCACGAGCGACGCGAGCAGCCCGCACGACGGCCCGATGATCAGCAGACGGCCGAACGCGACACGCCGCGCGACCGCGGGCGCCGCGAGCGCACCGCACACCATGCCGACGCCGTACGCGCCGAGCGTCACGCCGACCGCCGATGCATCGAGCCCGAGCCGATGCACCGCGTACGGCACATAGACCGCCTGCAGGATGAAGAAGCCGAGGTTGAAGAACACGGCGGTCAGCAGGATCGGCAGCAGCAGCGGATCACGCAGCACGAAGCGGGTGCCGTCGCGCAACTCCAGCATGAAGTGCCGCCGCGGCGCGGCCGCGCGCGGCGGCTCGCGCAATCCGGCGAGCAACGCGACGGCGAGCGCCGACAATCCCGCCGCGGCGCCATACGCCCAGCCCGCGCCGATCCAGCCGACCAGCACGCCGCCCAGCGCCGGACCCGCCGAATACGCGACGCTGCGCGCCAGTTCTAGCCGGCCGTTCGCGCTTGCATAGGCTTCGCGTGGCACGATCGACGGCACCAGCGAAGGCGCCGCGACGTTGTAGGCAACCGTGCCCGTCGCGGCAACGAAGCCGAACGCGGCGAGCAGCGGCAGGTTCAGCGCATGCGTGAGCACCAGCAGCAGCACGCACAGCATCGCGCAGACTCGCACGCTCTCGGCGAGCGTCATCAGCACGCGGCGCGAGCGGCGGTCGGCCCAGACGCCGAGCGGCATCGACAGCAACAGGAACGGCAGCGTCTGCGCGGTTTGCAGCAGACCGGTATCGCGCGCGTTGGCGCCGAGCGCGAACACCGCGACGAGCGGCGCGGCGGCGAGGCTGATCTGCTCGGCCGATTGCGCGCACAGGTTCGACCAGGCGAGGCGCTGGAAGGCGCGGGGCAGTCGTTGCGCGTTGGCCGGCGAAGACGTGGTGGCGGACATCGATGCACTTCCGGGATGTGATGTGAGGCGTTCATCGTCGGCGCTTGGGGCCTGCGGGGCGCCCCGGTTCTTGCGGTGTTATTCTTCGCTCGCCATGAATCTCGAAAGCATCCTCTTTACCCAAGGTTTCGGTTCGCGCCGCCAGTGCCGCGCGCTGATCGGCGACGGCCGCGTCGGCATCGACGGCGCCATCTGCACCGATGCCGACGCCGATTTCGCTGTCGATAGCCGCGCGTTGCGCTTTAGCGTCGACGGCGTCGAATGGCCGTATCACGAGCACGCGTATCTGCTGCTGAACAAGCCGGTCGGCTACGAATGCTCGCGCGATCCGCAGCATCATCTGAGCGTGTTCAGCCTGCTGCCGCCGCAGTTCGCCGAGCGCGGCGTGCAGTGCGTCGGCCGCCTCGATCAGGACACCACGGGTCTGCTGCTGCTCTCCGACGACGGCAAGTTCGTGCATCAGTTCACGTCGCCGAAACGCAAGGTGCCAAAGCTCTACGTCGCGACCACGCGCCATCCGCTCGATGATGCGCAGCTCGCCGCGCTGCGCGACGGCGTCCTGCTGCACGGCGAGACCAAACCGAGCGCCGCGCTCGACGCGCAGACGCGCGGCACCCACACGCTCGCGCTCACCGTGCTGGAAGGCAAATACCACCAGGTCAAGCGGATGATCGCGGCCTCGGGCAATCGCTGCGAGGCGCTGCATCGTGAGCGGATCGGCGGCCTCGCGCTGCCGGCGACGCTCGCGCCCGGCGCATGGCAATGGCTCGACGAAGCGGGCCTCGCGGCGCTGCGGGCCGGGTAAACGACTAGCGCCCAGTGAGCGCCACCTAAGCCCTTGATGCACCGGAGAAAGCCCGCGCACATTGCGGTGCACCGCACATAGGCCGCTGCGTTGCAGCATGCCGTTGCTTACATGTCGCCCTATACTCGTCTAAACAAACGACTACAAAGGTTTCAAGGAGGGGCGCCATGAATATCGACGGGACGATGGCGTTTTCGCGCGCGATGATCGCGTTTATCTGCTTCGCGCTGCTGCTGGTCGGCGGATTGCTGGTCATCATGCGGCGGCGGCACCAGTACCATCCGAACCTGATCGGCGCATTGATCGGCGGCATGCTGTGCTTCCTGTTGCTGGAAGTGCTACCGACGCTGACCTGATGCCGGTTGGACCGCGCGGCTCTTTTTGCGCGGCGCATTGATGCGATGCGGCGCAGGTGCTATTTCTGCGGGGCCAGGTGGCCCCGCGAGGCGGCATTTTTTGTTTCTGTTGCTGGCCTAGCCGCCCTTGCCCTTCCCATTCCCCTTCGCTTCGCGCAAGAAATCGTCGACGCTCGGATAGCGCAGACGTACTCCCAATTCCTCCTTCAGACGGCGGTTCACAAGGCGGCGCGACTCGCGCATGAACGACAGCAGCATCGGATCGATCTGCTGTTCGGCCTGCTCGCGCGTGATGCGCGGCGCTCGCGCGAGCCCGAAGGCGTCGGCAACCGCGTCGAAATACTCGCCCATCTTCAGCGACGAATCGTCGGACGCGTGCAGCGCGCGCGCGGGCCGGCCATGCGTGGCGAGACGCACGAGGATCGCGGCGAGGTCGTCGGCGTGGATGTGATTCGTGTAGACGTCGTCGGCATCGACGAGCGCCGGCGTGCCTCTTTCGAGCCGCGCGAGCGGCAGGCGGTTGGCCGCATAGATACCGGGAATCCGCGCGATGCTCGCGGCGACGCTGCCGCGCGCGGTCGCGCGCCGCAACTGCCGCTCGGCCGACACGCGACGTTTGGCACGCGCATTTGCGGGCTGCGTCGCGCGCGTTTCGTCGATCCACGCGCCGCCGCAATCGCCGTAGACGCCCGTCGTGCTTGCGTAAACGACGCGCACCGGGGCCCGCGAAGCGCCGGTCCGGCGCACCCCGTCGGGTACAATAGCGGGTGTTTCAGCGTCCAGACCTGAAGCGCGCGCACGGCGCAGCCGCGCGATCGGCGCTACCGGCGACCTCGCCGCGCTAGCGTTCATGCGGCCCGCTGCACCTAGCGTCGCAAGCAGCGCGCGGGTGCGCCGGTCGTCGTCGCCGGACTTCTGCGGTGGCGCGAGATGCAGCACCGTCGGCGCGAGGCCCGCGAGCCGTTTGAGGCTGCGGCGCGCGTCGAGATCGCCGACGAGCGGCGTCACGCCCGCGGCGCGCAACTCGTCGCAGCGCGCGGCATGGCTGGTCAATGCGAAGACATGTGCGCGCGGCCGCAACAGAGGCACGCAGCGCATGCCGACGTCGCCGCATCCTACGATCAGCACGCGCGGCCGGCGGAAGTTTCGTGTCGCTTTCATGGTGGGCGCATTGTAGCGGTCACATGCAACAGGTACCGCGCGGTTGATCCGGCGGGTCCGATTTCGATTCAGTTTTTCGATTCCGAACACTTTATGGCATTTAACGTCACGCTCCGGCAAAGCGGCCGGCAGTTTCAGGTAGAACAGGACGAACCGGTGCTCTCCGCAGCGCTGCGTCAAGGCATCGGCCTGCCGTACGGCTGCAAGAACGGCGCTTGCGGTTCGTGCAAGGGCACGGTCGTCAGCGGCGAGGTCGAACAGCGCCCGCACTCGTCGTCGGCGCTGTCGAACGACGAAAAGACCCGCGGCATGGCGCTCCTGTGCTGCGCGACCGCGTGCTCCGATCTCGAAGTCGACATCCGCGAAGTGGCCGGCGTCGGCGACGTGCAGGTCAAGAAGCTGCCGTGTCGCGTGAACGCGATCGAGCGCCGCGCCGACGACGTGATCATCGTGAAGCTGCAACTGCCCGCCAACGAGCGCCTGCAATATCTGGCCGGCCAGTACCTCGAATTCATCCTGAAGGACGGCAAGCGCCGCAGCTATTCGATGGCGAATGCGCCGCACGTCGAAGGCCCGATCGAGCTGCACATCCGCCATATGCCCGGAGGTGCGTTCACCGACCACGTGTTCAACACGATGAAGGAGCGCGACATCCTGCGCTTCGAAGCGCCGCTCGGCACGTTCTTCCTGCGCGAAGACTCGGACAAGCCGATCGTGCTGCTCGCGTCGGGCACCGGCTTCGCGCCGCTGAAGGCGATCGTCGAGCATGCGGTGTTCAAGAACATCACGCGCCCCATGACGTTCTACTGGGGCGCGCGCCGCAAGAAAGACCTGTATCTGCTCGAACTCGCAGAGCAATGGGCGCGCGAGATTCCGAACTTCAATTTCGTGCCGGTGCTCTCCGAGCCCGATGCGGGCGACGCATGGACGGGCCGCACGGGCTTCGTGCATCGCGCGGTGATCGAGGATCTGCCCGATCTGTCGGCCTACCAGGTGTACGCATGCGGCGCGCCGGTGATGGTCGAATCGGCGCTGCGCGACTTCACGCAGCATCACCAGTTGCCGGAAGAGGAGTTCTATGCGGACTCGTTCACGAGCGCGGCCGATCTCGCAAACGCGGTCTGATTGCACGCCGGCAAATTCGCCCTGATGCAGCACCAGTGCAAATTCATGGTTTACACCGGTGCTTTTCTTATCGTATTCTTTCGCGCATGAACCGCACCCAGTCCGAACTCCGACGTCGCCGCTCGCCGCTCCCCTAGGGACGCCGCTGGCTTCGTCACGGACTCGCGCCACACACAAACCTGGGCGCAAGCTGTTCGAATCATGAAAGCCACGGCATGCCGTGGCTTTTCTGCTTTTCCGGCCGCCGTTTTTATTGGCCAAACCGTCACCGTTTCTTCACCCTGCTTTTACCCTTTGCCCTGGAGCCTGCCGACATGAATTTCAATGAGTATCCAATCGATTCGCTGATGTACATCACGAACCGGCCCGAAATCGTTTTCACGCACGGCAAAGGCTCGTGGATTTACGACAACAACGGCAAGCGCTACCTGGATTTCATTCAGGGCTGGGCGGTCAACAGCCTCGGCCACTGCAACGACGGCATGATCGAAGCGCTGAACAGCCAGGCCAGGCTGCTGATCAACCCGTCGCCGGCGTTCTACAACGAGCCGATGGCGAAGCTCGCGGGTCTGCTCACGCAGCACAGCTGCTTCGACAAGGTGTTCTTCGCGAACAGCGGCGCCGAGGCGAACGAAGGCGCGATCAAGCTCGCGCGCAAGTGGGGCAGGAAGTTCAAGGACGGCGCGTTCGAGATCATCACGTTCGACCACAGCTTCCACGGCCGCACGCTCGCGACGATGTCGGCCAGCGGCAAGCCGGGCTGGGACACGATCTACGCGCCGCAGGTACCGGGCTTCCCGAAGGCCGACCTGAACGACATCGCGTCGGTGGAAAAGCTGATCAACGCGAAAACCGTCGCGGTGATGCTCGAGCCGATCCAGGGCGAAGGCGGCGTGATCCCTGCAACCCGCGAATTCATGCAGCAACTGCGCGAGCTGACGAAAAAGCACAACATTCTGCTGATCGTCGATGAAGTGCAAAGCGGCTGCGGTCGCGCCGGCACGCTGTTCGCGTATCAGCTGTCGGGCATCGAGCCGGACATCATGACGCTCGGCAAGGGCATCGGCGGCGGCGTGCCGCTCGCGGCGTTGCTGTCGAAGGCGGAAATCGCCGTGTTCGAAGCGGGCGACCAGGGTGGCACCTACAACGGCAATCCGCTGATGACCGCGGTCGGCCACTCGGTGATCTCGCAGCTGACGGCGCCGGGCTTCCTCGAAGGCGTGCGCTCGCGCGGCGAATACCTGCGCACGAAGCTGCTCGAGCTGTCCGAGGAACGCGGCTTCAAGGGCGAGCGCGGCGAGGGTCTGCTGCGCGCGCTGCTGCTCGGCAAGGACATCGGCAACCAGATCGTCGAGAAGGCGCGCGAACTGCAACCGGACGGCGTGCTGCTGAACGCCGCGCGTCCGAACCTGCTGCGCTTCATGCCGGCGCTGAACGTGACGACCGAAGAGATCGACCAGATGCTGGCGATGCTGCGCTCGGTTCTCGACTCGCTGTAATCCACTGCGGAGCGTACCGATGACGACGAACACGACGCTGTCGATCCGCCGCTTCGACGCGAGCGATACCGAAGCGGTGATCGCGCTATGGCAGCAGGTGTTTCCCGAGTATCGCGACGTGACGCGACCGCAGCGCAATCCGCGTCTGTCGATTGCGAACAAGCTCGCGACGCAACCGGAACTGTTCTTCATCGCGGTGCTCGATGGCCGCATCGCCGGCACCGTGATGGGCGGCTATGACGGACACCGCGGCTGGCTGTATTCGCTCGCGGTCGACGCATCGCTGCGACGTCACGGCATCGGCACGCGGCTCGTTGCGCATGTCGAGAGCGAGCTGACGAAGCTTGGTTGTCCGAAGCTGAACCTGCAGGTACTGTCGTCGGCGTCGGCTGAAGTGCGCGCGTTCTACGATGCGCTCGGCTATCGCGCCGATGCGGTGGTCAGCCTCGGCAAGCGCCTCGGCCAATACGCGGACGCAGCCGCGGCGGGTTGATTCACGTCGTACACCTGATTAAAGAAGGCCGCATGCGCTGGTTGGCGCATGCGGCCTTTTTCATTGCTCTCTCACGAGCGGCGCACATATCGGCGGATTCGGACAAATAGCAGATGGCGGGCAGACGGATTGCCTAGAATCGTTTACGCAAGAGGCGACGCCGGGGCTGGAAAAGACGTTCGCGGCGGTTCGCGAAGTTCCCCGCGGCGGCTCATGCATCTGAGTCCCAACGCGTTTGAATCCTAAGGGGAATCTTCATGGCGACTTATGTGGTGCTCCTGCAATTCACGGATCAGGGAATCCGCGCGATCAAGAACACAGCGCAGCGAGCCGGGCAGACGGCGGAGATGGCGAAATCTTTTGGCTGCGAAATGAAAGAGATCTACTGGACCTTGGGGGAATACGACATTGTCTCGGTCGTCGAAGCGGTAGACGAGCAGAGTTTCCTCGCCTTCGGCTTCGCGCTCGGCTCGGCCGGCAATGTCCGTTCGCAAACACTGCGTGCGTTCACCAAAGATGAAATCAGTGCGGTTATCGGGAAACTCCCATAATTCCCGCTCTGGTCAGCAAGAAAAAACGCGCCGCACGACGTTGCATCGTGAGGCGCGTTGCAAGAAGGAGGTGTGCGAATAAACGGCACACGTCCAACTCATCAGCTACTTATTCACCCAGGTAAGCGGCCCGAACCTTCGGATCGTCGAGCATCTGTTTCGCGTCGCCCGACATCGTGATCAGACCGGAGTCCATCACGTAGCCACGATTGGCCGCCTGCAGCGCGAGACGCGCGTTCTGCTCGACGAGCAGAACGGTCATACCTTCGGCGGAAATCGAGCGCACCACTTCGAAGATCTTCTCGACCATGATCGGCGAGAGGCCCATCGACGGTTCGTCGAGCAGCAACAGTTTCGGCCGCGAGATGATTGCGCGCGCCATCGCGAGCATCTGCTGCTCACCGCCCGACAGCGTGCCCGCGTATTGCGACGCGCGCTCCTTCAGACGCGGGAAGAAGCCGAACATGCGCTCGACGTCCGACTTGATACCGTCGACATCGTTGCGCAGATACGCGCCCATCTGCATGTTCTCGACGATCGACATGCGCGCGAAGATGCCGCGACCTTCCGGCACCATCGCGAGACCGCGCTTGAGCAGCTCGTGCGCGGGCAGGCCTTTGATCGACTGGCCCATGTACTCGATATCGCCGGCCGCATACGCCTTCAGGCCCGTGATCGCCTTCATCGTCGTGGTCTTGCCCGCGCCGTTCGCGCCGATCAGCGTGACGAGTTCGCCCTGCCCGACCTCGAGGTCGACACCCTTGACCGCCTGGATGCCACCGTAGTTGACCTGCAGGCCCTTGATTTTCAACATTGCTTGCGTCGTGGACATCAGTGAACCCCCGCACCCAGATAAGCTTCGATCACCTTCGCGTCTTTCTGCACGTCCTGCGGCAGACCCTGTGCGATCACCTTGCCGTAGTCGAGCACCGTCATCTGGTTGCACAGGCCCATCACGAGCTTCACGTCGTGTTCGATCAGCAGAATCGTCTTGCCGTCCGCGCGGATCTTGTCGAGCAGCTTGGTCAGCTCGACCTTCTCGGTGGCGTTCATGCCGGCCGCCGGTTCGTCGAGCGCGAGCAGCTTCGGATCGGTCGCCAGCGCACGGGCGATTTCGAGGCGCCGCTGGTGGCCATACGACAGGTTGCGCGACGTGTAGTCCGCGTATTGCGTGATGCCGACGTAGTCGAGCAGTTCGAGCGCGCGCTCCTTGATTTCGCGCTCTTCCTTGCGTTCGGCCGGCGTCTGGAACACCGCGCCCAGCAGACCGTGCTTGGTGCGCACATGACGGCCGACCATCACGTTTTCGAGCGCGGTCATGCCGCCGAACAGGCGAATGTTCTGGAACGTGCGCGCGATGCCCGCCTTCGCGACCTGATAGACCGCGGTCGGCGTGTAGTTCTCGCCGTCGAGCTTGAACTCGCCCGAATCCGGCGTGTAGAGACCCGTGATCACGTTGAAGAAGGTCGTCTTGCCGGCGCCGTTCGGGCCGATCAGACCGTAGATTTCGCCCGCGCGGATCTGCAGGCCGACCTCGGAAAGCGCCTGCAAACCGCCGAAGCGCTTGTTGACGCCCTTCACCGACAGACGGATCGCCGCGTTGTTGCTTACGTTATCGCTCATGTCTTTTTCTCCACCGGACCTTATGCGCGCACCGGCTTCTTGCCGCTACGCTTTGCCAGCTTCGCAATCTTGTCTTCGTGCTTCGGCGCCGGCCACAGGCCTTCCGAGCGATACAGCATGATCACGACCATCGCGAGACCGTACAGCAGCTGACGAATCACTTCGGTATCGACGACTTCATGGCCGAAGATCATGTTCTGCAGCGGACCCATGGTGGAGCGCAGGAACTCGGGGAACACCGCGAGCAGCACCGCGCCGAGGATCACGCCCGGAATGTGGCCCATGCCGCCGAGCACCACACAGGCGAGCACCACGACCGATTCCCAGAACGTGAACGATTCCGGCGACACGAAGCCCTGGAACGCACCGAACATCGCGCCCGACAAGCCGCCGAACGACGCGCCCATCGCGAACGCGAGCAGCTTCACGTTGCGGGTGTTGATGCCCATCGCCTTGGCGGCAATTTCATCTTCGCGGATCGCGGCCCACGCGCGGCCGATACGCGAATGCTGCAGACGCGTACACGTCCAGATCACGAACAGCGCACACAGCACGAACAGGTAGTAGTACAGGTACACCGCCGGGAACTGCATGCCGAACAGCGAGTGCGACTGCGCGAAGCTGAAGCCGCCGATCTGCACCGGAGCGATCCCGGTGATCCCCTTCGGACCGTTGGTGATGTTTACCGGACGGTCGAGGTTGTTCATGAAGATCCGCACGATTTCCCCGAAGCCGAGGGTCACGATCGCCAGGTAGTCGCCACGCAGACGCAGCGTCGGCGCGCCGAGCAGAATCCCGAACATCGCGGCCAGCGCCATCGCGATCGGCACGATGATCCAGATCGGCACGTTCAGACCGTGCGGCGCGAGCGCCGCGATCCACTCGAATTGCGTCGACAGGTGCGGCGAACTGAGCAGCGCGGCCGTGTAGGCACCGATCGCGTAGAACGCGATGTAGCCCAGGTCCAGCAGGCCGGCAAAACCCACCACCACGTTCAGGCCGAGCGCGAGCATCACGTACAGCATCGCGAAGTCGAGCACGCGGACCCAGTAGTTGCCGCCCGCCGCGCCGATGATCATCGGCGCCGCGATCACGAAGATCGTCGTCAGGATGCCGATGGTCAGCGTCTTCGTGCGGTTCTTTTCGGGAATGAGCGTCGTGGACGGCTCGATCGGTTGAATTGAGGTCATGATTGTTGACTCCTTGTGGCCCGGGATCAGGCGCGATCCGCGACACGTTCGCCGAGCAGACCCGACGGACGGAACACGAGCACGACGATCAGCACGATGAACGCGAACACGTCCTGGTAGTTACTACCGAACACGCCGCCCGTGAGGTTGCCGATATAGCCGGCGCCCAGCTGCTCGATCAGGCCAAGCAGCACGCCGCCGACCATCGCGCCGCCGAGATTGCCGATACCGCCGAGCACCGCCGCGGTAAAGGCCTTCAGGCCAGGGATGAAGCCCATGTAGAAGTGCGCGTTGCCGTATTCGGACGCGATCATCACGCCGGCGAGCGCAGCCAGCGCCGAGCCGATCATGAAGGTCGCCGAAATCACGAAGTTCGGGCTCACACCCATCAGGCTCGCGACGTTCGGATTCTCGGCGATCGCGCGCATCGCGCGGCCGAGCCTGGTCTTGTGCACGAGCAGCAGCAGGCCGCCCATCACGACGAACGCCACCACGATGATCACGATTTCGGTCATCGAGATCACGGCGCCGGGCGTCGTGTCGGTGGCCTTGATCACGTTGATCGGGTCGGTGGGCAACAGCTGCGGGAACGGCAGCGGATTGCGCGACCAGATCATCATCGCGAGCGTCTGCAGCAGAATCGACACACCGATCGCGGTGATCAGCGGCGCGAGACGCGGTGCGCGGCGCAACGGCCGGTAGGCCACGCGCTCGATCGTGTAGCCGACCACCGCGCAGACCGCCGCCGCGATGAGCAACGCGATGACCAGCGTCAGCACGTTGCCGAGGCCGGGAAAGTGGTTCTGCAGCACACCTATGGCGGAGAGCGCAACCATCGCGCCCACCATCAACACGTCGCCGTGAGCGAAGTTGATGATGCCCAGAATGCCGTAAACCATCGTATAGCCTAGTGCGATGATGGCGTAGACACTGCCAAGCACCAGTCCATTCAGGATCTGCTGGATGAAGATATCCATTTATTGCTCCTTAGCCCGTGCGACTGGATTCGCGTTTTTCATCTGCCGGTGGGCGGTGATGCACTACGAATCTCAACGGCACTGCGGGTACTGATGTAAAAGACCGGTAAGGGTTATCCGCTGCCGGCTTGCTCTGACGACCGTGATGCGGTCGCGAGCTCCCCTTGGGCGGATGCAAAAACGGCACCGTTGGATGGTGTCGGTGCCGTCAGGCCGAACTTCCCGTCATCACATCTTTACGACGTCGAGCACTGCTTTCTTGCCGTCCTTGAAGTCGTAAAGCGTAATGGCGCCCTCTTTCAAATCACCCTTGTCGTCGAACGCGATGTGGCCGATTACCCCGTTGTAATCGGTCGAAGGCATCGCAGCCAGCACCTTGGGCGCCTCGATCGAATTAGCGCGCTTCATTGCATCGACGATCACGTACACAGCGTCATACGTGAACGGCGCGTAAATCTGCACCGGCGTGTGGAAGCGGTCCTCGTACTTCTTTTCGAAGTCCGCTCCGTTGGTCATTTTCGAAAGCGCGAGTCCTGCTTCCGAACAGACCAGGTTTTGCACGGCGGTACCCGCCAGCTCACCTACCTTGTCGGTACACACACCGTCGCCGCCAAGGATTTTTGCCCTGATACCGAGCGCCGCCGCCTGCTTCGTAAACGGCCCGCCCGTCGCGTCCATGCCGCCGAACATAATCGCGTCCGGCTGAACACTCTTGATCTTCGTGAGAATGGCCCGGAAATCCGTGGCCCTGTCGTTCGTCGCCTCCCGCGCGACGATCTTCGCGCCGCTCGCCTCGGCGGTCTTCGCGAATTCGTCCGCGAGACCTTTGCCGTAGGCGGTCGCATCGTCCACGATCGCGATCCGTTTGGCGCCCAGCGCCTTCGTCGCGTAATTGGCGAGCGCGGGACCCTGTTGCGCGTCGGTCGCGACTACCCGATAAGTCGTCTTGAACCCCTGCTGCGTGTAGGCCGGATTCGTCGACGACGGCGAGATCTGCACGATGCTCGCGTCGCTGTAGATCTTCGACGCCGGAATCGAGACCCCGGAGTTCAGGTGCCCGATCACCGCGACCACGTGATCGTCGACCAGTTTCTGCGCGACGGCGGTACCCGTTTTCGGGTCCGCCGCATCGTCCTGCGCGTCGAGTTGCAGCTGGATCTTGCGACCGTCGATCGTCAGCCCCTGCGCATTGATTTCCTCGACCGCGAGGCGCGCCCCATTTTCGTTGTCCTTGCCCAGGTGCGCGATGCCGCCCGTCAACGGGGCCGCATGACCGATCTTTACGATAGTCGCTTCACTCGTGGCGGCGACCGCCGCGGACGAAGCCGCCGATGCGCCCGCACCCGCTTCGCCATCCTGTTTCTTGCCGCACGCGGTCAGCATCGCAACCGCGGCCGCGATGGACACGGCGTAAGCAATTTTGACTCGCATCAAGTAAGGTCTCCTGCGCCTTGCAAAATCCACTGTCCAGGACCTCAAGGCCTTGAGAACGCGCGCATTGTAACTCCAATTATGCGGGTGGCAATATTGTTGAACCGGTGGGGTTTTCCTGCATTGCAACCTGATGTTGAAAGCAAAATCCGCTAAAAAGAGCAACCCGGTTGCGATCCGTTTGCGTGCATCAGTTGCACCGCCGCCGAACCCGATGGCATCAAGTGTTGTGGCCAGTCGGCTTGAATGCCGGATGGGCCGGGGCTTGCGTCCGATACGTCCTTTTATCTCGCGTGCGTCAAGAGCACCAATTCAGTGCATGATTAATTCTTCTCAAGCTCCTTACTTATGTTAAAACGGGGACGCATCGCTCGAAAATCAATAAAAGACCCGATCACAATTCAAAATAGTTTGTGCGCGAGAGCACTGAAACGTCCGAATTCATTCGATCAGGCACCTATTTTCTCAGCGACCCCACAGAGTCGCGCCCAAAAAAAGCGCGCCCTCGGGCGCGCTTTCCTTTCAGCGATGCTAACGGATTGTCAGGCTGGCAGGCCGAGCCCGCGCGGCAGCGGAAACGCGATGTTTTCCTCGATGCCTTCGAGCGCGCGCACGTTGCGCACACCCAGCTCACGCAGACGCGCGATCACTGCCTGCGCCAGCACCTCCGGCGCCGACGCACCAGCGGTCACGCCGATGCGGCGCTTGCCCTCGACCCAGACAGGATCGATCTGATCGGGCGAATCGACCATATAGGCCGGCACACCGAGCTTCTCTGCAAGCTCGCGCAAGCGGTTCGAATTCGAGCTGTTTGGACTGCCGACGACGATCACGACGTCGCACTGCGGCGCCATGAACTTCACGGCGTCCTGGCGATTCTGCGTGGCGTAGCAGATGTCCTGCTTCTTGGGCTCACGGATGGACGGATACTTGGCCTTCAGCGCACCGATGATTTCGGCGGCGTCGTCGACCGACAGCGTGGTTTGGGTGACGAACGCGATCCGCTCGGGATCGGCGAGCTGCAACGCCTGCACATCCTCGATATCCTCGACCAGATGCATGCCCTCGGCCGCCTGACCCATCGTGCCTTCCACTTCCGGGTGGCCTTTGTGGCCGATCATCACGATGTCGAAACCGTCCTGGCGCATCTTCGCGACTTCGATATGCACCTTGGTCACGAGCGGACAGGTGGCGTCGTACACCCGCAGCCCGCGCGACTCCGCCTCCGAACGCACGGCCTTCGACACGCCGTGCGCGCTGAAGATCACCGTGTTGCCCGCCGGCACTTCCTCCAGGTTCTCGATGAAGATCGCTCCCTTCTTACGCAGGTCTTCGACCACATAGGCGTTATGGACGATTTCGTGACGCACGTAGATCGGTGAGCCATACAGCTTGATGGCCCGCTCGACGATCTCGATCGCCCGGTCGACGCCGGCGCAGAAACCGCGTGGCTGGGCCAGCAGGATCTCCGCTTCGGCAAGAGTCGTATCCGTGATGCTCATGTTTACAAAATCCCGATGATTTTCACTTCAAACGCCAGCGCCTGGCCGGCAAGCGGGTGATTGAAATCGAACAGGGCCGACGTTTCGCCGACTTCCTTCAGCACGCCGGCGTAGCGCCCGCCGCCCGGCGCGTTGAATTCGACCAGGTCACCCGGGGAAAAATCCTCGCCGATCATGCTGTTCTCCCGCAGCGTGGCGAGGGACACGCGCTGGATCAGATCCGGATTGCGCGGGCCGAACGCCTGACCCGGCGTTAGCTGAAAGGTCGAATGGTGGCCCACCTTCAAACCCAGCAAAATATCTTCCAGCGGCGGCGCCAATTGACCTGCACCGAGCAGCAACGTGGCCGGCTTGTCGTTGAACGTGTTGATCACTTCGGCGCCATCGGCAAGGGAAAGCCGGTAATGCAGCGTGACGTGTGAACCGGGTTTCACCTCGGAAATATCGATGATGCTCATGCAATGCTCGCTCAGTCGAAGCGCGCTGCACGCGTGCGCCGCGGGCGCAGTCGACGCGTGTGGCAGACCGTCGGGGTGCCGTGCGCAAAGCGTCTATTGTAAGCCACCTAGCGGGCGCCGGCTTGAGTCCGTCGCGCGCGTGGGCGGCACGGCCGTCCGGCGCGTTGCGCCGCTTGTGCGCCGTCAACCTTACGCGGAGGACTCTATATATATGGCTGATTTCGCCAGCACAATCGACGAAACACCTGCAGCAACGCTGCGACCGAAGGCGCGGGCACGCGCCACAGGCGGCGTGAAAGCCGCTTCCAACCGGTCGGCCAAGACTCCTTCGGAAGCCGCCGACTCGGCCGTCCGCAGCCGGCGGCAACTGTTCCGGGGCAAATGGCTCCGGCGCGACATGCCGCGCGAGCGACTGATCGACCAGGGCCCCGACGTGCTGTCGGACACCGAAATGATCGCGCTCGTGCTCGGCTCCGGCCTGCCCGGTCACGACGTGTTCAGCGTCGCGCGGGCGCTGCTCGATCGCTTCGGCTCACTGCGCGCGATGCTCGACGCGACTTATCAGGATTTCGACGGCATTCGCGGCATTGGCCCGGCAAAAAAGGCGCAATTGCTAGCGATCATGGAAATGGCGCGTCGCTCCCTCGTGGACAAGATGCGCAAGCGCCCGCTGATGAATTCGCCCGAAGCAGTCGAAAGTTATCTGCGCCTTCTGATCGGTGGACAGCCGCAGGAGGTGTTCGTGTCGCTGTTCCTCGACGCGCGGCATCGGCTGATCCGCTGCGAGGAAAGCGCGCGCGGCTCGCTCACGCGCATGGCCGTGTATCCACGCGAGATCGTGCGGCGGGCGCTCGCCGCGAACGCGGCCAGCCTGATCGTCGCGCACAATCATCCGTCCGGCGCCGTTGAGCCGAGTGCCAGCGACTGCCGCCTCACGCAGACACTGCGCGACGCGCTCGCGCTCGTCGATGTGCAGCTGATCGATCATCTGGTAATCGGCGCGGACAGCGTATACTCGTTCGCCCGCGCCGGCTGGCCGGGGCTCGCGCGTAAGCCCGCTGGAGCGCGGGAAGCGGAAGGGCCACCCCACAGTGCCGTGTCCCGCATCGCAAATAAGGTTTGATTTTGCGGCTTTTTTTCTGCTAGAATTCCGGTTTGCCTATTTCCAACCCCCTGTTCCGAAGCCATCAAGGCGTTCCGCAAAGGTCAGGCGGCTGTGGTAGCGAAGTGCCTCGATGCAAATTCGGCGCAAGTTCGTACACTCTCAGCGCGGCTCTTTTCGGGAAACTTTCACGGCGTTCGAACTCAGAATTAGCGTATTAGGAGTGCTCTCATGGCACGCGTATGCCAAGTAACTGGGAAAGCGCCGATGAGCGGCAACAACGTTTCCCACGCGAACAACAAGACCAAGCGCCGGTTCCTGCCGAACCTGCAAAGCCGCCGTATCTGGGTGGAAAGCGAAAACCGTTGGGTGCGTCTGCGTATTTCGAACGCTGGCCTGCGCCTGATCGACAAGAACGGTATCGACGCTGTGCTCGCAGACCTGCGCGCACGCGGTGAAGCCTAAGGAGTAAATCATGGCGAAAGGCGCACGCGACAAGATCAAGCTGGAATCGACCGCAGGCACGGGTCACTTCTACACGACCACGAAGAACAAACGCAACATGCCGGAAAAGATGCTGATCAAGAAATTTGATCCGGTCATCCGGAAGCACGTTGACTACAAGGAAACCAAGATCAAGTAATCTTGGCTCTCCAGCCTGACGAAGGCAAGAAACATGAAAAGCCTCGCATCCGTGCGAGGCTTTTTTGTTTTTGGGCGGTCTTCGCGATAGGGCAGCAATGCGCGCGCAAATCGCCCTATTCCGTTCAGCCAGCTTTCGCTAGTGCGTCGTGGCGCGTATCCTTTGTCGTTTTCGCGGCGTGCGGTTCGCGCGCAGTCATCGCAATATGAAAGACGGAGATGTGGGCAATGGAATTCGATGTGGCGATTGTCGGTAGCGGTCTGGCTGGATTGAGCGTCGCGCTCAATCTTGCGCAGACACGGCGCGTTGCTGTGATCGCCAAGCGATCGCTGACCGAAGGCGCGAGCGACTGGGCGCAAGGCGGCATCGCCGCGGTGCTGGATTCCGCGGATAGCGTCGAGAATCACGTGCGCGACACGCTGATTGCGGGTGGCGGTCTATGCGACGAGGCTGCGACGCGCTTCATTGTCGAACATGGGCGCGCCGCGATCGAATGGTTGATCGAGCAGGGCGTGCCATTCACGAAAGACGACGCCGCCGAGCTGGGCTTTCATCTGACGCGCGAAGGCGGCCATAGCCATCGCCGGATCATTCACGCGGCCGACGCGACCGGCCATGCGGTCGTCGCCACGCTCAGTGAGCAGGTGCGCCATCATCCGAACATCGTGCTGTTCGAAGATTATCACGCGATCGACCTGATCACGTCCGAACGTCTCGGCCTACCCGGCCGCCGCTGCCATGGTCTGTATGCGCTCGATCTGCAAAGCGGCCGCACCGTTACGATCGAAGCGCCGCATACGGTGCTCGCGACCGGCGGCGCGGGCAAGGTCTACCTCTACACGACCAACCCCGACACCGCGACCGGCGACGGCATCGCGATGGCATGGCGCGCCGGCTGTCGCGTGGCGAACATGGAATTCATCCAGTTCCACCCGACATGCCTGTTTCACCCGTACGCGAAGTCGTTCCTGATTTCGGAAGCAGTACGCGGTGAAGGCGGGATTCTGAAGCTGCCGGACGGCACTCGCTTCATGCCCAATCACGACGAGCGCGCGGAGCTTGCGCCGCGCGATATCGTCGCGCGGGCGATCGACTTCGAGATCAAGAAACGCGGCATCGACTGCGTGTACCTCGACATCAGTCACCAGCCGGCCGCGTTCCTGCACGAGCATTTCCCGACGATCCTGGCCCGTTGCCTCGAGTTCGGCATCGACATCACAAAACAGCCGATTCCGGTGGTACCGGCCGCGCATTACACGTGCGGCGGCGTCGTCACCGATCTGGCGGGGCGCACTGACCTCGCGGGTCTCTACGCGGTCGGCGAAACGTCCTGCACCGGCCTGCACGGCGCGAACCGGCTGGCCAGCAATTCGCTGCTCGAATGCCTCGTGGTTGGCCGCGCGGCCGCCGAGGCGATCGAAGCGGAAGGCTTCGCCGCCGCCGTGCACGCGCCGCTGCCGGCTTGGGACGAAAGCCGCGTGTCCGATCCGGACGAGGAAGTGGTGGTCGCGCACAACTGGGACGAACTGCGCCGGCTGATGTGGAACTACGTCGGCATCGTGCGCACCGACAAACGGCTCGAGCGCGCGAAGCACCGGCTCGCGCTGTTGCGTGACGAGATCCACGAGTACTACGCGAACTTCAAGGTGAGCCGCGATCTGCTGGAGCTGCGCAATCTGGTCGACGTGGCGTCGCTGATCGTGGACGGCGCGCGCTCGCGGCGCGAAAGCCGCGGCCTGCATTTCAGCCGCGACTGGCCTGCCACATTGCCCAAGGCGCTGCCGACGGTGCTCACGCCGAAATATGTCCGAAGGCCGAATGCCTGACGGCATCGCGCCGAAGCACACCCTGAAACGGCGCTGTAAATAACACGGCCATTGCCGGCAAACTCCGGCAATGCCTTGTTCGGTCGTCAGGAGCGTCGATCGATGCGCTAAAACGCGCGACGCTTAAACGATCCGCATCGAGTAGTCGGTCGCACGCACGTCCTTGGTCAGCGCGCCAATCGACACGCGATCCACGCCCGTCTCCGCGATCGTGCGCACGGTCTCGAAATTGACGCCGCCGGACACCTCGAGCACCGCGCGACCGGCCGTGATGCGAACCGCGTCGCGCATCATGTCGATTGAGAAGTTGTCGAGCAGGATCGACTGCGCGCGATGCGCGAGCGCGGTTTCCAGTTGTTCGAGCGTCTCGACTTCGATCTGGATGGGCACGCCCGCATTCAACGCGTGCGCCGCATCCATCGCCGCACCCACGCCGCCGGCCGCCGCAATGTGGTTTTCCTTGATCAGAATGCCGTCGTACAGCGCGAGCCGCTGATTGGCACCGCCGCCGACGCGCACCGCGTACTTCTGCGCGAGCCGCAATCCCGGCAGCGTCTTGCGCGTATCGAGAACGCGTGTGCTCGTATGGGCAATCGCGTCGACATAGCGGCGGGTCGCGCTTGCCACGCCCGACAGCAACTGCAGGAAATTCATCGCGTTACGCTCTGCGGTCAGCAGCGCGCGCACCGGCCCGCGCAGATCGCAGACCGTCGTATCGGCGCTCATGCGCTCGCCCTCGCGGTAACGCCATTGAACTTCGATGCGCGGATCGACCGCACGCATCACCGCGTCGAACCAAGGCACGCCGCACAGCACCGCCTCCTCGCGCACGATGATGCGCGCGTTGCGAACGTCATCGGCAGGCACGAGGCGGCCGGTCTGGTCGCCGCTACCGATATCTTCGGCGAGCGCATCGGCGACATTGCGCGCGAGCGCCGCGTCGAACGCCGCGCCGTACTGCGCGTGAATCTCCGCGAAAAGCGGCGATGTTGCGTCGGCCTCATCGCGCGCCACTGCCTGCTCAGGCGCCTTCTGCACCGCCGTCATTACGCTGCTCCCACGTTCGAATACAGTTGCGCGTCGCGCGCAAGATCGCCGCTCGCCTGCACGCGCTTCTTGTGACGGGCCGCGAAATCGAGCATACGGTCGATCGGCAGACGCGCCCGCTCGCCGATCGCGCGATCGACGAAGATCTCGTTATGGCCGCGCTCGAGCACATCGGCCAGATTCGCGAGGCCGTTCATCGCCATCCACGGGCAATGGGCGCAGCTCTTGCAGGTCGCGCTGTTGCCGGCCGTCGGCGCGGCGATCAGCGTCTTGCCGGGCGCGGCGAGTTGCATCTTGTGCAGGATGCCGAGGTCGGTCGCGACGATGAAGTGCGTCGCGTCGAGCTTCTGCGCAGCATCGATCAACTGCGTGGTCGAGCCGACCACGTCCGCCAGCGCGACCACGTTGGCCGGCGACTCCGGATGCACGAGCACCTTCGCGTGCGGATATTCGGCGCGCAGCAGATCGAGCTCGATGCCCTTGAATTCGTCGTGCACGAGGCACGAGCCCTGCCACATCAGCATGTCCGCGCCGGTCTTGCCCTGGATGTAGCTGCCCAGATGACGGTCCGGTGCCCAGATGATCTTCTCGCCTCGCGCATGCAGATCGGCGACGATTTCCAACCCGATCGACGACGTCACCATCCAGTCCGCGCGCGCCTTCACGGCCGCGCTAGTGTTCGCGTACACGACCACCGTGCGGTGCGGATGTGCGTCGCAGAACGCCGAGAACTCGTCGACCGGACAGCCGAGGTCGAGCGAACAGGTCGCGTCCAGATCCGGCATCAGAATGCGCTTATCTGGACTGAGAATTTTTGCGGTCTCACCCATGAAGCGCACGCCCGCGACCACCAGCGTCTGCGCTTCGTGATCGCGCCCGAAGCGCGCCATTTCCAGCGAATCGGCCACGCAACCGCCGGTTTCGTCTGCAAGCTCCTGCAATTCAGCGTCAACATAATAATGCGCGACCAGCACCGCTTTCTCGCGCTTGAGTAACTCGCGGATGCGCGCCTTCAGCGCCCGCTTCTCTTCCGCCGACGGCGTCTCGGGCACCTTCGCCCACGCCTGCCCGATCCCGCAGGTCGTGCCCTGCGCCTGAGGCCGATCGAATTCGACGGTCCTGATCGCCTGCTGCTCCATCATCTCCTCTGCCCTCACCTGGCCGCCGCGGCTTGCCACTCGCGCAACACGCGCAACGCATTTGCACGGCCCAAAAATGCAAAACCCCGCCAACGCGGGGTTTTGTGACGTCCTTAAATTTTAATAGATTTCAGGCATAGCGACGCAGTCGCATCGCGAAGTCTTGCAGCGCCTTGATCCCGCTCTGCTCGGCGCGATGGCACCAGTCCTGCAATTGCGCCAGCAATTGCTCGCGCGACGCGTTGGAGCGCTCCCACATCGCTGCCAGTTCGTTGCGCATGTCGATGTAGGTCTTCAGCTTCTGGCTGCTCGCAAAAATTTGCGGCAGCTGGAGCCTCTGCGGCTCATTGAGGCCCGCCTCTTCCTTGTGGAACCAGCTACGCGCACCGCGCATCACCTGATACTTCTCGCGTGCGCCGACTTCCTTCAGATGCGCGAGCTCCTGACGGTACGCGCGCTTGATCGCCTTCGCGTAACGCTCCATCACTTCGTAGCGGTTCGCGAGCACGGCCTGCAGCGTGTCCTGATCGAGCACGAGCTTGCCGGTGGTCAGCCGCGGCGTCGGCGCGATCTTCTTCACCTTGGCCAGACGAAATGCCTGCATGATGCGGATGTACATCCAGCCGATGTCGAACTCGTACCACTTGTTCGACAGCTTCGCCGACGTCGCGTACGTGTGGTGATTGTTATGCAGTTCCTCGCCACCGATGATGATGCCCCACGGGAAAATGTTGGTGCTCGCATCCGACGAATTGAAGTTGCGATAGCCCCAGAAGTGCGCGAGGCCGTTGACCACGCCTGCGGCCCAGAAAGGAATCCACACCATCTGCACGGCCCAGATGGTCAGACCGACGACGCCGAACAGCGCGACGTTGATCACCATCATCAGGCTCACGCCGAGAATCGGGTATTTCGTGTAGACGTTGCGCTCGATCCAGTCATTCGGCGTACCTTGACTGAACTTGCGCATCGTTTCTTCGTTTTTGGCTTCGGTGCGATAGAGTTCGGCGCCTTCGAGCAGCACCTTCCAGATGCCGCGCGTCTGCGGGCTGTGCGGATCCTCTTCGGTTTCGCACTTCGCGTGATGCTTACGGTGAATCGCGGCCCACTGGCCGGTCAGCATACCGGTGGTCATCCACAGCCAGAAACGGAAAAAATGGCTGGCGATCGGGTGCAGATCCAGCGCGCGATGCGCCTGGCAGCGATGCAGATAGACGGTCACGCCGATAATCGTGATGTGCGTCACGATCAGCGTGTACACGACGAGTTGCCACCACGAGAAATGCAGCAGTCCGTGGGCAAGGAAATCGAGCAAAGAATTCAACAAGGTAAGTTACCTGCAGAACGAGAGATACGAAGCACACGCGGCGCGTGTGTCATGAAAGTGAAAGCATACAGCGGGATAGGACGATATTCTACTGGAAGCGTTCCAAGTGTTTGTAACAAATAGGGATTTTTTGTGCGCTATCAAGCTGCTAGCGATTGTCTCGGAACTGGCGCATCACTTGCGAGGGCCAAAAGCTGGGCCTAACGACCGTCGTTGGTGGCCCCGTCGGCGGCCCTGAGCGCTGAATCGGTCGCGGCCTCGTGCGCGGGATCGGTCATTACTTCCGGGTGCGGCATTGCGCCGCCTGCCTGACCGACGATGCGCACCTCACGTTGCGCAAGCGGAATCCTGATGCCGTGCTCGGAAAAGAGGCGCCAGATGTTCCGGTTGACCGCCGAGAGCACGCCACGTGTGCCGCTCGCCGCGTCTTCGATCCAGAAGCCCAACTCGAGATTGACGCCGTCCGGGCCGAAACCGACCAGAAATGGCGTCGGCGCCGGCTCGCTCAACACCCGCGGCACGTCGGCGGCGGCCAGGGCGAGCAGCGTCATCGCCTGCTCGACGTCGGATGTGTAGGCGATCTGCACGGGCACCCTCGCGTGGCCGCGAGTCAGAAACGACGACTGGTTCTGTACGACGTCGGTGATCAGCTTCTCGTTCGGAATCAGCGTTTCGATACCGTCGAGTCCGCGCACGACCGTATAGCGCGTGCGGATCTGCGTGACGCGGCCCTGCAGGCCGCCCACGTTGATCGTGTCGCCGATCCGCAACGAGCGGTCGAGCAGGATGATGAAGCCCGACACGTAGTTGCTCGCGATCTTTTGCATGCCGAAGCCGAGCCCGACGCCGAGCGCGCCGCCGAACACGCCGAGCACCGTGATGTCGATGCCGACGATCGACAGGCTGATCAGGATCGCCGCGAGCACGAAGGCCGCGCGGCCGACGCGCGCGACCACCACCTTCAGGTTCGCGTCGAGCGTCTTGGAGCGCATCAGGCGATCTTCGAACGACGAGCCGAGCCACATCGCGACGATCATCGTGACGGCGACCCACAACAGCCCCGTGATCAGCGACAGCAGCGTCATATGCGCATTGCCGACGCGGAAGCTCACGCTGTCCATCCATGCGATCACGGCATTCTGAATGCCCAACAGCGTGAGCACCATGCCGACCCAAACGACCACCGACACGATTTTCTCGACCAGAAACAGCCACGGATGCTCGCCCCCTTCGCGGTTGAACACCCGCCGCGCGAAGAAGAACACGATGTAGATCAGCCCGATGCCGACGAGCGGCACCAGCGCCAGATCGAGCAGCGCGGTGTCCATGAACTGGCCGGCGATCGCCCGCGCGAGCCACACGAGCGCCGCGCCGATCAGCGGAAAAGCCGCTCGATCCAGACTTTCCATGCCGAAACGCAGGCTCTCGTAGCGCGGCGATTGCGACCGCTTGATCCGGCGACGCAGCGTCCGCGCGACCAGCCATGCGACGAGCAGCGTCCCGAGCAGGATCGCGACCTGCCACAGCATCACGGGCTGACCGAAGTCGCGCGCGATGTCGCTGAACATGTGGGGGAAAATCGTGTGCATGGATGTCGCCGAAATCGCCGACACGTGCGGATTCATCGGCCAATCCGCGCGCGCCGGCCTGCAGCCGGTTGCCTAGCTCTGGCGCTCGAGCACGGCGGCGAAGAAGCCGTCGGTCGCGTGGCGGTGCGGCCACAGCGACAGGTAGTCGCCCATCTCCAGCTCGATGCGCTGCTCGGCGAGCACGTCGCGCACGGGCACCAGCGCGAAATCAGTGTGGTCGGCGAGGAACTGCTGCACGACCGCCTCGTTTTCCGCGTCGAGAATCGAGCACGTGGCATAGACGAGCCGCCCGCCCTTCTTCACGAGACGCGCCGCGCTCGCCAGAATCGACGCCTGCTTCGGCGCCAGCTCGGCAATCGACTCCGGCGACTGGCGCCACTTCAGGTCCGGATTGCGGCGCAGCGTGCCGAGGCCGCTGCACGGCGCATCGACGAGCACGCGGTCGATCTTGCCAGCCAGACGCTTGATCTTCGCGTCGTGTTCGCTGTCGATCAGCACCGGGTTCACGTTCGACAGACCGCTCCTCGCGAGACGCGGCTTCAGCTTCGCGAGACGCCGCTCGGAGATGTCGAACGCGTAGAGCCGGCCGGTCGAGCGCATCGCCGCGCCGAGCGCCAGCGTCTTGCCGCCCGCGCCGGCGCAGAAATCGACGATCATCTCGCCGCGCCGCGGCGCGACCAGCGAGCACAGCAGTTGGCTGCCCTCGTCCTGCACTTCGAGCCAGCCCTGCTGGAACGCGTCGAGCTTCGTCAACGCCGGCTTGCCGACCACGCGCACGCCGAGCGGCGCGAACGGCGTCGCGCCTGCCTCGATGCCGGCCTTCGCCAGCGCGCCCAGCACGTCGTCGCGGCTCGCCTTGATCGGGTTCGCGCGCAGATCCAGCGGCGCGGGATAGTTCAGCGCGGCGGCCAGCTGCGCGAGCTCAGGGCCCTCGAAACGCGTGCTCAAAGCCTGGCAGATCCAGTCGGGCAGATTCAGGCGAATCCGCAGCGGCAGGCTTTCCGGGTCGATCTTCGACACGTGTTCGAGCCACGTCGCCTCGGCCTCGGTGACGAACGGCTTGAGCGCCGAGCGTCCGACCGTTTGCATCAGGCCCAGCAGGGCCATGCGGCGCGCCGGGCTGCCGGTGCCGCTTTCGGCCAGATGCGCGAACTCCATCCGGCGGCGCAGCACCGCGAACACCGCCTCGGCGATCACACCGCGCTCGGCGTGGCCGAGCTTCGGATGCGCGCGGAAGAAGCGGCTCGTGGTGGCGTCAGCGGGGCCGTTCAGCCGCAGTACTTCGGCCAACAGCGTTTCAGTTTGTCCAATCAGGAAACCATGCAATCTCATGCGCCCTCTCCGGCGGTGTGACCGGCAAAGAGCCATTGCGGCTCCGACGGCGTAAGCGTGACGCGCGAGCCGTCCAGAGCGAGACGCCCTTCGACGAACCAGCGCACCGCGCGTGGATAAATGATGTGCTCGGTGGCGAGCACGCGTGCGGCGAGCGTCTGTGCGGTATCGCCCGCCTCGACAGGCACGGCCGATTGCACGACGATCGGCCCGTGATCCAGCTTTGATGTGACAAAATGCACCGACGCGCCGTGGAACCGCACGCCGGCGTCGAGCGCCTGCTGGTGAGTCTGCAGGCCCGGAAAGCTCGGCAGCAGCGACGGATGCACGTTCAGCATGCGCCCGGCGTAATGGTCGACGAAGCGCTCGGTCAGCACCCGCATGAAGCCCGCGAGCACGACGAGGTCCGGCGCGATAGCGTCGATCTGCTCGGCGAGCGCCGCGTCGAAGCTGTCGCGATCCGGAAACTGGCGGTGGTCGACCACCGCCGTGGTGATGCCATGCGACGCCGCGAATGCGAGCCCCGCGGCATCGGGACGGTTGGCAATCACGGCGGCGACCCGCGCCGGCCAGCCTTCGCTCGCGCAAGCGCGCACGATGGCTTCCATGTTGCTACCCCGCCCGGAAATCAGGATGACGAGTTTTTTCATGCGCGGATTTTATCATTCGGCAATCGCCCGACCGCGACCGCGCAGCCGTCTATTGCGCCAAGCGTTTATAATCGATTGTTTTGCGGCACCCTACCCGCGTCCCTATTGCAATCGCAGCAATCCGCTATCGTGAGAGTCTTCCGCGGTCTTCCCAATGCCGAGAGCCGCGCGCCGTGCGCGCTGACCATCGGCAACTTCGACGGTGTCCACCGCGGCCACCAGGCTCTGCTCGCGCACGTGCGCGCGGCCGCCAACGCGCGTGGCCTGCCCGTCTGCGTGATGACCTTCGAGCCGCACCCGCGCGAGTTCTTCAACCCGGCCGGCGCGCCGCCGCGCATCGCGATGCTGCGCGACAAGCTCGAGGCGCTGCGCACCAACGGAGTCGACCGGGTCGTCGTCGAGCACTTCAATCACACGTTCGCGAGCCAGTCGCCCGATGCATTCGTCGAGCGGATCATCGTCAACGGCTTGCACGCGCGCTGGATCATGATCGGCGACGACTTCCGCTACGGCGCGAAGCGCGCCGGCGATTTCGCGTCGCTGCGGGAGGCCGGCAAGCATTACGGCTTCGAGGTCGAACAGATGGCGACGGTCGCCGATCCGTCGGGCGCGCGCATCTCGAGCTCGGGCGTGCGCGCGGCGCTGGTCGCGGGCGACCTCGACTCGGCGCGCGCCGCGCTCGGCCGCGACTATCTGATCAGCGGCCACGTCACCCATGGCATGAAGCTCGGCCGCGATCTCGGCTTTCCGACGCTCAATCTGCCGATCGCGCACAAGCGTCCGGCTCTGGCCGGCATCTTCGTCGTACAGGTGCACGGCATCGCCGAGCACCCGCTGCCGGGCGTCGCGAGCCTTGGCCTGCGCCCCACCGTCGACGATTCCGGCCGCGTGCTGCTCGAAGTGCACCTGCTCGATTGGCACGGCGATGCGTATGGCAAACTCGTGCGCGTCGAATTTCTGAAGAAGCTGCGCGACGAGGAGAAGTTCGTCGACCTCGAAACGCTGACCGCCGCGATCGCGCGCGACGTCGCCAATGCGCGTGCATGGTTCGCCGCGGTGGGCGCCGGCACGCCGGGCAGCCGTTCCACCGGTTTCGCCACTTCGGCCACCGACCGAATTAGATAACCGCCGCGGTTCGGGCCGGCGCGCCGCGCCGCACGAACCGTCGCCGCGCGCATCGAAGGGCATCCGGGCTTCACGCGGGGCCGCCTGCCGGGCGCGCCCCGCTCCTCGCGCAGCGCGCAATCCGCGCGCCGCTACGCATAGAAACGAATTCACCGCCACCCACATCATGAGCAACAAGAAAGCCGATTCGAAACCGCAGTCCCGCTACCCGGTCAACCTGCTCGACACGCCGTTTCCGATGCGCGGCGACCTGCCCAGGCGCGAGCCGCAATGGGTCAAGGACTGGCAGGAACGCAAGGTGTACGACAAGATCCGCGCCGCCTCCAAGGGCCGCACGAAGTTCATCCTGCACGATGGCCCGCCGTATGCGAACGGCGACATCCACCTCGGCCACGCGGTGAACAAGATCCTGAAGGACATGATCGTCAAGGCGCGCAATCTGGCGGGCTTCGACGCGGTCTACGTGCCGGGCTGGGACTGCCACGGCATGCCGATCGAAATCCAGATCGAAAAGCAGTTCGGCAAGTCGCTGCCGGCGGCCGAAGTGATGCAGAAGGCGCGCGCCTACGCGACCGAGCAGATCGAAAAGCAGAAGGCCGGCTTCCGCCGCCTCGGCGTGCTCGGCGACTGGGACAATCCGTACAAGACGATGAACTTCGCGAACGAAGCCGGCGAAATCCGCGCGCTCGCGAAAATCATGGAAAAGGGCTACGTGTTCCGCGGCCTGAAGCCGGTCAACTGGTGTTTCGACTGCGGCTCGGCGCTCGCTGAAGCGGAAGTCGAGTACAAGGACAAGACCGATCCGACCATCGACGTGCTGTTCAGCTTCGCCGAACCGGAGAAGACCGCGCAGGCGTTCGGCCTCGCCGCGCTGCCGCGCAACGAAGGCGGCATCGTGATCTGGACCACCACGCCGTGGACCATTCCCGCCAACCAGGCGCTGAACCTGCACCCGGAAATCGTCTACGCGCTCGTCGACACGCCGCGCGGCCTGCTGATCCTCGCCGAGGAACGCGTCGAGGACTGCCTGAAGCTGTACGGCCTCGAAGGAAAGGTCATCGCGACGACGCCGGGCGAAAAGCTCGTGAACCTGCGCTTCAATCACCCGCTCGCGTCCGCGCACCCGGGCTACAAGCGCACCGCACCGGCCTATCTGGGCGACTACGTGACGACCGAAACCGGCACCGGCATCGTGCACTCGTCGCCCGCGTATGGCGTGGAAGACTTCGTGTCGTGCAAGTCGCACGGCATGGCCGACTCGGACATCATCAATCCGGTGATGGGCGACGGCCGCTACATCGAATCGCTCGCGCTGTTCGGCGGCCTGTCGATCTGGGCGGCGAATCCGCAGATCGTCGAGGCGCTGCAAGGCGCCGGCGCGCTGCTGCGAACCGAAAAGTACACGCACAGCTACATGCACTGCTGGCGCCACAAGACGCCGATCATCTACCGCGCCACATCGCAGTGGTTCGCCGGCATGGACGTGAAGCCGAACGACGGCGACAAGACGCTGCGCGAGACCGCGCTCGAAGGCATCGAGAACACGGCGTTCTATCCGTCGTGGGGCAAGCAGCGCCTCTTCAGCATGATCGCGAACCGCCCGGACTGGACGCTGTCGCGCCAGCGCCAGTGGGGCGTGCCGATGGCGTTCTTCGTGCACAAGGAAACCGGCGAGCTGCATCCGCGCACGCTGGAGTTGCTCGAACAGGTCGCGCAGCGCGTCGAAAAGGAAGGCATCGAGGCATGGCAGACGCTCGATCCGCGCGAGCTGATCGGTGACGACGCGAACCTGTACGAAAAGAACCGCGACACCCTCGACGTGTGGTTCGACTCGGGCACCACACACTGGCATGTGCTGCGCGGCTCGCACAAGGACGAGCTGCAGTTCCCGGCCGACCTGTACCTCGAAGGCTCGGACCAGCATCGCGGCTGGTTCCATTCGTCGCTGCTGACCGCCTCGATGCTCGACGGCCGCCCGCCCTACAACGCGCTGCTCACCCACGGCTTCACCGTCGACGGCGAAGGCCGCAAGATGAGCAAGTCGCTCGGCAACGGCATCGATCCGCATGAAGTGGCGAACCGCCTCGGCGCGGAAATCATCCGCCTGTGGATCGCGTCGACCGATTACTCGGGCGAGCTCGCGATCTCCGAAGAAATCCTGAAGCGCGTGACGGAAGGCTATCGCCGTATCCGCAATACGCTGCGCTTCCTGCTCGCGAACCTGTCGGACTTCGACTTCGCGCAGCACGCGCGTCCGGTCGAAGACTGGCTGGAAATCGACCGTTACGCGGTGGCGCTGTCGGCGAATCTGCAAAACGACATCCTCGCGCACTACGAGAAGTACGAGTTCCACCCGGTCGTCGCCAAGCTGCAAACGTTCTGCTCGGAAGACCTGGGCGGCTTCTACCTCGACGTGCTGAAGGACCGCCTGTACACGACGGCGCCGGATTCGGTCGCGCGCCGCTCGGCGCAGACCGCGCTCTATCACATCGCTCACGGCCTGCTGCGCGTGATGGCGCCGTTCCTGTCATTCACCGCGGAAGAAGCGTGGAAGTTGTTCCAGCCGAACAGCGAAACGATCTTCACCGAGACCTACCACGCGTTCCCGGCCGTGCCGGACGCGGGCGCGCTGCTCGACAAGTGGACGCTGCTGCGCGCAGTCCGCGGCGACGTGACGAAGGCGCTCGAAGAGGCTCGGGTCGCGAACCTGATCGGCTCGTCGCTGCAGGCGGAAGTCGAAATCCGCGCGAGCGGCGCGCGTTACGACGCGCTCGCGAGTCTCGGCGACGACCTGAAGTTCGTGCTGATCACGTCGGCGGCGAGCGTCGTCAAGGTCGATAGCGAAGCGGACGAAGGTGTCGAAGTGATCGCCTCGAAGTACCTGAAGTGCGAACGCTGCTGGCACTATCGCGCGGACGTCGGCGCGAACCCCGAGCATCCGTCGCTGTGCGGCCGCTGCTTCAGCAATCTGTTCGGCAGTGGCGAAACGAGGAGCGCGGCATAATGGCGAGAACCATGTCGAAAACGTCCACCGCAAGCGGCTCGCTCGCACCCTGGCTCGGCATCGCGCTGATCGTCATCCTGTTCGACCAGCTGACGAAAATCGCGGTGCGCAAAGTGTTCGCCTACGGT
Organism: Paraburkholderia sp. JPY465; assembly: GCF_050436725.1. Taxonomy (NCBI): domain Bacteria; kingdom Pseudomonadati; phylum Pseudomonadota; class Betaproteobacteria; order Burkholderiales; family Burkholderiaceae; genus Paraburkholderia; species Paraburkholderia sp. JPY465. The sequence continues at coordinate 353,015 of NZ_JBNDMT010000003.1, read as the reverse complement.
GTGCCGCACGAGGTTACGCCGTTCTTCAACCTGATTCTCGTGTTCAACCGCGGTGCCGCATTCAGCTTCCTCGCGATGGCGGGCGGCTGGCAGCGCTGGGCGTTCACCGCGCTCGGCGTGATCGCGGCGCTCGTGATCTGCTACCTCCTCAAGCGGCATAGCGGGCAGAAAATGTTCTGCACGGCGCTCGCGCTGATTCTCGGCGGCGCGCTCGGCAATGTGATCGACCGGCTCGCGTACGGCCACGTGATCGACTTCCTCGACTTCCACGTGGGCGGCTGGCACTGGCCGGCGTTCAATCTCGCCGACAGCGCGATCACGATCGGCGCGATCCTGCTCGTGATCGACGAGCTGCGGCGGGTACGCGGCACACGCTAACGTCGCCGACGTGAGGCACGGCCGCGGTTGCGAGAGCCGCGCCTCACGTCCGGTTTGAAACGCGCGGCGACGGAGACGGGCAACGCCCTCGCGCCGCCTCGCGATCACGCTTTGTCGGAGGCTTTCGTTGGCAACCGCTGAACTCGCAGGCAAACACCTCGTCCTCGGCATGACGGGCGGCATCGCCTGCTACAAGATCGCCGAACTGACGCGTCTGCTGACCAAGGCAGGCGCGACCGTGCAGGTCGTCATGACCGATGCGGCCACCCAGTTCATCACCCCCATCACGATGCAGGCGCTGTCGGGCCGGCCGGTCTACACGAGCCAGTGGGACGCTCGCGTGCCGAACAACATGGCGCACATCGACCTGTCGCGCGAAGCCGATGCGATCGTGATCGCGCCAGCATCGACCGACTTCCTTGCCAAGCTCGCGCACGGCATGGCCGACGATCTGCTGTCGACGCTGTGCATTGCGCGCGACTGCCCGCTGCTCGTCGTGCCGGCGATGAACCGGCAGATGTGGCAGAACCCGGCCACGCAACGCAACGCCGCGCAATTGCGCGCGGACGGCGTCGAAGTGCTAGGCCCCGATTCGGGCCCGCAGGCCTGTGGCGAGATCGGCGATGGCCGCATGCTCGAAGCGGCCGCGACCTACGAGGCGATCGCGTCGTTCTTCGCGCCGAAGATCCTGTCCGGCCGGCGCGTGCTGCTGACCGCCGGGCCGACCTTCGAGCCGCTCGACCCGGTGCGCGGCATCACCAATCGTTCGAGCGGCAAGATGGGCTTCGCGCTCGCGCGCGCCGCGCAGCAGGCCGGCGCCGACGTGCATCTGGTGGCTGGTCCGGTCGCGCTGGAAACGCCGTGGGGCGTATTGCGCGAGGACGTGCAGACCGCTCAGCAGATGCACGACGCGGTGATGCGCGCGGTCGCGCAGGCGGACATCTTCATCGGCGTTGCGGCGGTGGCCGACTGGCGCGTCGACCACGTCAGCGATCGGAAGATCAAGAAGACCGCCGAGCGCACGCTGCCGAACTTTTCATTCGTCGAAAATCCGGACATCCTCGCCGCGGTCGCCCGGCTGCCGAAGCCGCCGTTCGCGGTCGGCTTCGCTGCCGAAAGCGACAATCTCGAAGTCCACGGCGAGGAGAAGCGCGCGCGCAAGAACGTGCCGCTGCTGATCGGCAATCTGGGGCCGCAAACGTTCGGGCTCGACGACAATGAAGTGATTCTGTTCGAAGCAGGCCGCGCGACGAAGCTGCCACGCGCCGACAAGCAGACGCTGGCGCGCGCGCTGATCGCGGAAATCGCGAAGCGTGTGCCGCCCGGCATCAGTCCGGTTGGCTGAACGAGCAAGCGACGGTGGGCCCGTCTGGCCCTACCGCCTTTGCCTGGCTAGCCGACCGGAATCACCTGGAGCACTACTGCCATGACGCTACTCTCCGTGCTCGATCAAACACCGGTGATCGCCGGCCATTCGGTGGCGGACGCGATCGCCGCGACCGTGGAACTCGCGCAGCTCGCCGACGATCTCGGCTACACGCGCTACTGGTGCGCCGAGCATCACGGCCTGCGCGGCGTGTCGAATCCCTGCCCTGAAGTGATGCTGGCGCGCCTCGGCAGCGTGACCAAACGCATTCGCATCGGCTCGGGCGGCATCATGCTGCCGTACTACAGCCCGTTCAAGGTCGCCGAGCAGTTCATGATGCTCGAGGCGCTGTTTCCGAACCGCGTCGATCTCGGCGTCGGACGCGCGCCGGGCGGCGACATGCGCACCGCGCAGGCGGTCGCCGCCGGCGCTTACAATCGCGGCGAGCTTTTTCCGCAGCAGGTCGCCGAGCTGCTCGGCCTCATGCACGGCGCGCTGCCCGACGATCATCTCGCGCAGGGTGTGCTGCTGCAGCCGCAGATCGAGACGCGCCCGCAGCTGTGGATGCTCGGCTCGAGCGAATTCGGCGGTCTGCTCGCGGCGCAGCTCGGCATCCGCTTCTCGTTCGCGCATTTCATCAACGCGCATTTCGGCAAGCAGGTCGCGCTGGCGTATCGCGAGCGCTTCCAGGCTGGCAACGAGGCATCGAAACCGTATCTGGCGGCCGCGGTCTTCGTGATCTGCGCGGACACCGAGCAGGAAGCCGCGGACCTCGAAAAAGCCGTCGATCTGCGTCGCGTGCAGATGGCGTATGGTCTGAACGAACCGATTCCGTCGATCGAGCAAGGCATCGCACAGGAATATGGCGAGCGCGAACAGCTCGTAATCGACCGCGAAAAGCCGCGCAGCATCATCGGCACGCCTGAGCGCGTGACCGAGCGGCTCACGGATTTGCAGCAGCAGTTCCAGGCCGATGAACTGATGGTGCTGACCGTCGCGGGCAGTTATCGCGCCCGCTTGCGCTCCTACGAACTGCTCGCCGAGGCGTTCCAGCTCGGCTCGAACCAGGCGGCTTGATCACAGAGGTTTTGCCAGAGTCCGCCGCGCGCCCCTCCACCACACCCACCCCCACTATCGAACCTGAATGAAACTCGACCTGAAGATTCTCGATCAGCGCATGCGCGAACAACTCCCCGCTTACGCAACGACCGGTAGCGCCGGCCTCGATCTGCGCGCTTGCCTCGACGAACCGCTGACGCTGAAGCCCGGCGAAACCGCGCTGGTACCGACCGGACTCGCGATCCACGTCGGCGACCCCGGTTATGCGGCGCTGATTCTGCCGCGCTCGGGTCTCGGCCATAAGCATGGGATCGTGCTCGGCAATCTGGTCGGCCTGATCGATTCCGACTACCAAGGCCAACTGATGATCTCGACGTGGAATCGCGGCGAAACGACGTTCGTGCTGAATCCGATGGAACGCCTCGCGCAACTGGTGATCGTGCCGGTCGTGCAGGCCAGGTTCAACATCGTCGAGGACTTCGAGGAAAGCGTGCGCGGCGCGGGCGGGTTTGGCAGCACCGGCAAGCATTGATCGATTGCCGCGACGCGGCGGCCGCGGCGTTCAGCGCACGCCGCCGCGAGCAGAAAGTCAGAGCATAAAAAAACGGCGCGGGATAAAACCCGCGCCGTTCTGTTTTTTTGTGTCAGGCCAGTTCGACTCGCCGCCGGCCTGACTGACATCACTCGACTTCCACCGCCTCCGGATTCGGATTACGCGGCGCCGGATGCTCGTCGAAGGTCAACTGCACCTTGTCCTCGGCATCGACGTCGACCGTCACACGGCCGCCGTTCATCAGCTTGCCGAACAGCAGCTCATCGGCGAGCGCGCGACGGATCGTGTCCTGGATCAGGCGCTGCATTGGCCGCGCGCCCATCAACGGATCGAAACCGTGCTTCGCCAGATGCTTGCGCAGCGCATCGGTGAACAGCGCATCGACCTTCTTCTCGTGCAGCTGATCTTCCAGCTGCATCAGGAACTTGTCGACCACGCGCATGATGATTTCCTCATCGAGCGCACGGAAGCTGATCGTCGCGTCCAGACGGTTGCGGAACTCCGGCGTGAACATGCGCTTGATGTCGACCATCTCGTCGCCCGCCTCGCGGCGGTTCGTGAAGCCGATCACCGACTTGCCCATCGCCTCGGCGCCCGCGTTCGTCGTCATGATGATGATGACGTTGCGGAAGTCCGCCTTGCGGCCGTTGTTGTCCGTCAGCGTGCCGTGGTCCATCACCTGCAGCAGCACGTTGAAGATGTCCGGATGCGCCTTCTCGATTTCGTCGAGCAGCAGCACGCAGTGCGGCTTCTTCGTGATCGCCTCGGTCAGCAGGCCACCCTGGTCGAAACCGACGTAGCCCGGCGGCGCGCCGATCAGCCGGCTCACCGCGTGACGCTCCATGTACTCCGACATGTCGAAGCGGATCAGCTCGATGCCGAGCGTGAACGCGAGCTGCTTCGCGACCTCGGTCTTGCCGACGCCGGTCGGACCGGAGAACAGGAACGCGCCGATCGGCTTGTCGAGCTTGCCCAAGCCCGCGCGCGCCATCTTGATCGCAGCCGACAGCGCGTCGATCGCCGGGTCCTGGCCGAACACGACGCTCTTCAGGTCGCGGTCGAGCGTCTGCAGCTTGCTGCGATCGTCTTGCGACACGCTTTGCGCCGGCACGCGCGCGATCTTCGAGATGATTTCCTCGATCTCGTTCTTGCCGATGGTCTTCTTCTGCTTCGACTTCGGCAGAATGCGTTGCGCCGCGCCCGCTTCGTCGATCACGTCGATCGCCTTGTCCGGCAAATGACGATCGGTGATGAAGCGCGCCGACAGCTCAGCCGCCGCCGACAGCGCACCCGACGAATACTTGACGCCGTGGTGCTCCTCGAAACGCGACTTCAGCCCGCGCAGGATCGCCACCGTCTGCTCGACGGTCGGCTCGGTCACGTCGACCTTCTGGAAACGACGCGACAGCGCCGCGTCCTTTTCGAAGATGCCGCGATATTCAGTGAAGGTGGTCGCGCCGATGCACTTCAGCGTGCCCGACGAGAGCGCCGGCTTCAGCAGGTTCGACGCATCCAGCGTGCCGCCCGACGCGGCGCCCGCGCCGATCAGCGTATGGATTTCGTCGATGAACAGAATGGCGTGAGGACGCTCCTTCAGTTCCTTCAGCACCGTCTTCAGACGCTGCTCGAAGTCGCCGCGATACTTGGTGCCAGCGAGCAACGCGCCCATGTCGAGCGAATACACCTGGGCATCCGCGAGGATGTCCGGCACTTCGCCGCGCGTGATGCGCCATGCGAGCCCTTCGGCGATCGCGGTCTTGCCGACACCGGCCTCGCCGACCAGCAGCGGATTGTTCTTGCGCCGGCGGCACAGCACCTGGACCACACGCTCGACTTCCGACTCGCGTCCGATCAGCGGATCGATGCGGCCGTCCTTCGCCATCTGGTTCAGGTTCTGCGTGAACTGGGCGAGCGGCGTTTCCTTCTGCGCGGCGGCTTCGTCGGACTCGGCATTCGCGTCGCTCGCTTTCGCGGCGTCGGAGCTGCTCGTCTTGGCGATACCGTGCGAGATGAAATTGACCACGTCCAGACGCGTGACGCCCTGCTGCTGCAGGTAGTACACCGCATGCGAATCCTTCTCGCCGAAGATCGCGACCAGCACGTTCGCGCCGGTCACTTCCTTCTTGCCGTTCGAGGTGGACTGCACATGCATGATCGCGCGCTGGATCACACGCTGGAAACCGAGCGTGGGCTGCGTGTCGACGTCGTCCGTGCCCGGCACGGTCGGCGTGTTGTCATGAATGAAGTTGCGCAGGTTCTGGCGCAGATCCTCGATATTGGCCGCGCACGCACGCAGTACCTCTGCCGCCGTCGGGTTATCCAACAGCGCGAGCAAAAGATGTTCGACCGTTATGAACTCGTGCCTTGCCTGGCGCGCTTCCATGAACGCCATATGCAGGCTGACTTCCAGTTCCTGGGCAATCATGCTTCCTCCATCACACACTGCAGCGGATGCCCGGCCTGCCGTGCGTGGGTAACGACTTGCTCGACTTTGGTCGACGCGATGTCCCGCGTATAGACCCCACAAACTCCCCTGCCCTCGCGATGCACCTTCAACATGACCTGCGTTGCGGTTTCACGATCCTTATTGAAATATTCCTGCACGATCATCACGACAAATTCCATCGGCGTGAAGTCGTCATTCAGCAGCACCACCTTGTACATGGACGGCGGCTTGAGTTTCTGCTCCTGCCGCTCCAGTACGGTGCCGTCCTGCTTGTCCGGGATAATCGCCATACACCCATTCTAAACAACTAGGACAGGCCCGCAATCCTGTCAAAACCCGGCCGCCTGGCCGATGAGCCCGTTCGCTGCCGCCCGGCGGTCACGACGCTGTCATGATTGGCCGGCCTGTCGCGTTTTCGACGGGCCGATTGCGGTGCCGGCCCCCATCCTGTCATGCACGGTGCGTGCTGCACCGCGGTCGGATCGAGTATCGCACAACCTGCCGGTACTGGCTTCGAGCGCTCGCCGCGCTGGGCGTCGGCGCCGCGGGCACAGTCAGCATGTGAGTCGATTATGCGACTTTTCAAGCCACGCCGCTTGCGCCACCGCAAATACGGAAGCGGTAAAAACCCTGGAAAGCGGCCTGTTTGCAACGCGACAACGACGTCTCAAAATTTTCTTGACACTCGAATAAAGAGCCCCAACAATCAAGCTGGCACTTTTTTCACTAAGCCATAATTTCGAAAAAATGCCGATGGTGAGCTTGTGAGGAGGGGACGACTGCCTCGCGCAGTCGTGGCTTTTCGAGGGCTCGTGGTAGTGACATGAGTTACAGGGGAAGTTGGAAATGGCAACTGGTACGGTCAAATGGTTTAACGACGCCAAAGGTTTCGGATTCATCACGCCTGATGAGGGTGGTGAGGATCTGTTTGCACACTTCTCGGCCATCCAGATGAATGGGTTCAAAACCCTGAAGGAAGGTCAGAAGGTCACCTTCGAGGTTGTGCAAGGCCCGAAAGGCAAACAGGCATCGAACATTCAGACTCCTGCCTGAGGCGGCACTGCGGCGGTTCGTTACCCGTCCTTTCTGAAACCCGGCTTCTCGCCGGGTTTCTTTTTTGCGGCGGCTTTCTGTTGCAGCGGATTTTCCCGCATGGAAATCGCGTGAAACTTCCGGGTAAAAAAATACCCCGGCCGTTTGCTGGCGCCGAGGTTTTTATGCAAACCGGATAATCCCGGCGCATCAATTACATATTTTCGATCATCACTTGCCCAAATGCGGAGCACGACACCTGGGTCGCGCCTTCCATCAGACGGGCAAAATCGTAAGTCACGCGCTTTTGCAGGATCGATTTTTCCATCGAGCTGATTATCAGATCCGCCGCTTCGAACCAGCCCAGGTGGCGCAACATCATTTCCGCTGACAGAATTTCCGAGCCGGGATTCACGTAGTCCTTGCCTGCGTATTTCGGCGCCGTGCCGTGAGTCGCCTCGAACATCGCAACCGAATCCGACATATTCGCGCCCGGCGCGATACCGATGCCGCCCACCTGCGCGGCCAGCGCGTCGGAGATGTAGTCGCCGTTCAGGTTCAGCGTGGCGATCACGTCGTATTCGGCCGGGCGCAGCAGGATCTGCTGCAGGAACGCGTCGGCGATCACGTCCTTCACGACGACGTCGCCGCCGGTCTTCGGATTCCTGACCTTCATCCACGGACCGCCGTCGATCAGTTCCGCGTTGAACTCTTTCTGCGCAAGCGCGTAGCCGTAGTCGCGAAACGCGCCTTCGGTGTACTTCATGATGTTGCCCTTGTGCACCAGCGTCACCGAGCGGCGTTCATTGTCGATCGCATACTGGATCGCCTTGCGCACCAGACGCTCGGTCCCTTCGCGCGACACCGGCTTGATGCCGATGCCCGACGAATCCGGAAAGCGGATCTTCTTCACGCCCATTTCTTCGCGCAGGAACCTGATGATCTTCTTCGCCTGCTCGGACTCGGCCGGCCATTCGATGCCCGCGTAAATGTCTTCCGAGTTCTCGCGGAAGATCACCATGTTGGTCTTCTCGGGCTCACGCACCGGCGACGGCACGCCCTTGAAATACTGCACCGGACGCAGGCACACGTAGAGGTCCAGTTCCTGGCGCAACGCAACGTTCAGCGAGCGGATGCCGCCGCCGACCGGCGTGGTGAGCGGCCCCTTGATCGATACGACGTATTCCTTGACCGCCTGCAGCGTTTCGTCCGGCAGCCATACGTCCGGGCCGTACACCCGGGTCGCCTTCTCGCCCGCGTAGATTTCCATCCAGTGGATTTTCTTCTTGCCGCTGTACGCCTTCTCGACCGCCGCATCCACGACCTTGAGCATGACTGGCGTGATGTCCAGACCGGTGCCGTCGCCTTCGATGTACGGAATGATCGGCTCGTCGGAAACGTTGAGCGAGAAGTCGGCGTTGACGGTGATCTTATCGCCACCTGCCGGAACCTTGATGTGCTGATACGGCATGATCGGACTCCAGTGAAAGCCGTGCAAAAGCTGATGGGAGACTGCGAAAGAGATGCCCTCGCCGCGCAATGCCGAACCACCGCGAGCGGCCAGGCCGCTATTCTAGCCCACGCTCCAGGCACGACGCGGCCGCCCCCGGCGCCGGGTTTTCCAATATGGACGGACCACCGAACGCGCCACGCTCCTCTAAAAGATACAAGAATCTGCATCCCGATTTATGCATTATCATCCCGCCGTATCGCTCTGCCGTATTTGCTCTGCCGTCTCGCTCTCCATGCGCCTTCTCGCCCTCAACAAGCCGTTCGGCACCATCTGTCAATTTTCGCCACATGAGACGCGCGCGTCGCTTGCAGACTGGGTCAAAGTACCCGGTGTCTATCCGGCTGGCCGCCTCGACTCGGATAGCGAAGGCCTGCTGCTGCTCACCGACGACGGCGCGCTACAGGCGCGCATCGCTGAGCCGCGTCACAAGCTCGTCAAACGCTATTGGGCGCAAGTCGAAGGCGCGGTCGACGACGCCGCGTTGAAGCAGCTCGCACGCGGCGTCGATCTCGGCGACTACGTGACACGCCCATGTCAGGCGCGGTACGTCGAACCGTCTGGCCCGCTATGGACGCGCACGCCACCGATCCGCTATCGCGCTGCGATCCCGACCACGTGGATCGAACTGTTGATCACAGAAGGCAAGAACCGCCAGGTGCGTCGCATGACGGCCGCGGTCGGTTTTCCGACGCTGCGTCTCGTGCGCGTCGGCATCGGTGCGCTTGACATTTTTTCACTCGGACTACAGCCCGGTGAGAGCATCGAGTTGCGAGCGAACGCGCCATGGGATGGCGTCGTCTGAACGTGAATCAGCCTGCACGTGATCACTGCAAACACGTTTCACGGTCGTGACATTCAACGCTAACTCGTTGTAGCAGCACGCGAAACAATGCGTGAAACGCAAGCCCGAAGTGCGTGAAACAAATGAGCTCGCGCGAGCCTGAGCGATGCAGTTCGATCGCGTGCGATGAGGTTAAAAATTTCCGCGCAATTCGCGTCAACCGCCGTACAAGCCCACGCGTTATTCGACGCAGATGCCGCCGAAGCTATCCGGCATTCAGCCTTAAAGACCTTTGCATAAGCCGTTTTTGCGCGGCGAGTACGAAAGTCCGAACGCTAGCAGACGCGTCGAAAAATTTTGTTCGATGCGGCTGTCAACCGAAAGGTGGATGGCACGTTTACCGACATGACTCTACATTTGCCGGGTCATTTGGTTAATTAACTCAAGCTGAGGATTCACAAAATGAACAAACTGATCGCCGCTCTGGTCGCTGGCCTCTTCGCAACGGCAGCATTCGCACAAGCATCGGCACCGGAAGCAGCTCCGGCAGCTCCGGCAGCAGCTTCGTCGGCAAAGAAGACCACCAAGCACGCTCACAAGAAGTCGCACAAGAAGGCAGCAGCTGCTGCTGCAGCTTCGGCAGCTTCGGAGTAAGTTGCTTGTAAAAACGCAGTAAAGAACTAGCTTCATTGCCGTTCTTACGGCGTTGTAAGGCAGATCACCGCAAGGCGATCTGCCTTTTTGTTTTTGACGCGCTCGCGTAACATGCGCGAGTCGATTTCAGCAAGGAGTCTTGTCGTGCGATTTTCCATCCGCTCGTCGGTTGCGCGTTTCGCCGTTGCCGTTGCACTGCCGCTCGCGGCGCTGTCGTTCGCCGCTACCACGGCTCCCGCCCTGGCGCAGCAGATACCGCCGGGCGCCAAGCAGCCGAGCGAGTTTCCGCGGGTCAAGCTGACCGCCGGCATGTTCGTGATCGACGCGGCCGTCGCCGCCAACGACGCGGATCGCGAACAGGGCTTGATGTATCGCACGAAGCTCGGGCCGAACGAAGGCATGCTGTTCGTGTTCAACGAGAACGCGGGCCACTGCTTCTGGATGAAGAACACGCTGATTCCGCTGTCGATCGCGTTCATGCGCGCCGACGGCACGATCACCGATATCGACGAGATGAAGGCCGAGACCACCAACAACCACTGCCCGACGCACAACGGCGTGTTCGCGCTGGAAATGCCCAAGGGCTGGTTCACGGCCAAGGGCATCAAGCCGGGCATGCAGATCCAGGGCTTGCCGCCGGTGCCGGGTATCACGCAGTAAAGCCGTCACCGCCGGGCTGCGCCCCTGCGCGGCCCGCAGACGGCCACCCGAGCGTCCCCGTAAGTTGCCACTAGCCAGCCCGACCGTCCGCCTCGCTTTCCAGAAAAACCCGGCGCCTCAACCCGAGGCGCCGGGTTTTTTTCCGCCCGCGCAGCCCCGCGTGGCCGCCCTTCGCGCCGGCTGGCAGGATTCATGCAAAAGACCAATCGACGCGCTATCCTTGTAATCTCGATTTGGTAACGCCACATAAAGCACTAAAGCACCACCCAGACTCCCCGGACGGCTTACGCGGTCGCCCGGCATGCGTTTCAGGCGCGCCATTACAAGGAGATTCACGTGCCCCGCAAGACTCCCATCGAGCGCTACCGGAATATCGGCATCAGCGCTCACATCGATGCCGGCAAAACCACCACCACCGAACGGATCCTGTTCTACACCGGCGTGACCCACAAGATCGGCGAGGTTCACGACGGTGCGGCGACGATGGACTGGATGGAACAGGAGCAGGAGCGCGGCATCACGATCACGTCGGCGGCCACGACCGCGTTCTGGAAAGGCATGGCCGGCAACTACCCCGAGCATCGGATCAACATCATCGACACCCCCGGGCACGTCGACTTCACGATCGAAGTCGAGCGCTCGATGCGCGTGCTCGACGGCGCGTGCATGGTGTACGACTCGGTCGGCGGCGTGCAGCCACAATCGGAAACCGTGTGGCGCCAGGCGAACAAGTACAAGGTGCCGCGCATTGCGTTCGTCAACAAGATGGATCGCGTCGGCGCGGACTTCTTCCGCGTGCAGCGGCAGATCGGCGAACGCCTGAAGGGCGTCGCCGTGCCGATCCAGATTCCGATCGGCGCGGAAGAGCACTTCCAGGGTGTGGTCGACCTCGTCAAGATGAAGGCGATCTACTGGGACGACGCGAGCCAGGGCATCAAGTTCGAATATCGCGACATTCCGGCCGAACTCGCCGCAACGGCGAAGGAATGGCACGACAAGATGGTCGAGGCCGCGGCCGAGGCGAACGAGACACTGCTCGAAAAGTACCTGGGCGGTGAGCATCATCTGACCGAAGAAGAAATCAAGCAGGGTATTCGCGCACGCACGATCGCCAATGAGATCGTGCCGATGCTGTGCGGCAGCGCATTCAAGAACAAGGGCGTGCAGGCGATGCTCGACGCGGTGATCGACTATCTGCCGTCGCCGGTCGACGTGCCCGCGATCACCGGCCACGACGAGCACGACAAGGAGATCGAGCGCCATCCGAACGACGACGATCCGTTCTCGGCGCTCGCCTTCAAGATCATGACCGACCCGTTCGTCGGCCAGTTGATTTTCTTCCGCGTGTACTCGGGCGTCGTCAATTCGGGCGACACGGTCTACAACGCGGCCAAGGAAAAGAAGGAGCGCCTCGGCCGCATCCTGCAGATGCACGCGAACGAGCGCAAGGAAATCAAGGAGGTCTACGCGGGCGACATCGCCGCGGCCGTCGGCCTGAAGGAAGCGACCACCGGCGACACGCTGTGCGATCCGAATCATGTGATCATCCTCGAAAAGATGATCTTCCCGGACCCGGTGATCTCGCAGGCCGTCGAGCCGAAGACCAAGGCCGACCAGGAGAAGATGGGCATCGCGCTGAATCGTCTCGCGCAGGAGGACCCGTCGTTCCGCGTGCAGACCGACGAGGAATCCGGACAGACGATCATCTCCGGCATGGGCGAACTGCATCTGGAAATTCTGGTCGACCGGATGAAGCGCGAGTTCGGCGTCGAAGCAACTGTCGGCAAGCCGCAAGTCGCCTATCGCGAGACGGTGCGCAACAAGGTCGAGGACGTCGAAGGCAAGTTCGTCAAGCAGTCGGGCGGCCGCGGCCAGTACGGTCACGCGGTGATCGCGCTCGAACCTTCCGAACAGGGCAAGGGCTACGAGTTCGTCGACGCGATCAAGGGCGGCGTGATTCCGCGCGAATTCATCCCGGCCGTCGACAAGGGCATCCAGGAAACGCTGAAAGCCGGCGTGCTGGCGGGCTATCCGGTCGTCGACGTGAAGGTCACGCTGACCTTCGGTTCGTACCACGACGTCGACTCGAACGAAAACGCGTTCCGCATGGCTGGCTCGATGGCGTTCAAGGAGGCGATGCGCAAGGCGAAGCCCGTGCTGCTCGAACCGATGATGGCCGTCGAGGTGGAAATACCCGAGGACTTCATGGGCAACGTGATGGGCGACCTGTCGAGCCGGCGCGGCATGGTGCAAGGCATGGAAGACATCGCGGGCGGCGGCGGCAAGCTGGTGCGTGCGGAGGTGCCGCTCGCCGAGATGTTCGGCTACTCGACGTCGCTGCGCTCGGCCACTCAGGGCCGCGCGACTTATACGATGGAGTTCAAGCACTACGCCGAAACACCGAGCAACGTCGCCGAGGCCGTGATCAACGCGAAGAAGCAATGACGCTGACGCGGCGCCGCTGAGCGTCATCAGTCGAAGCCCGCTCCCTGTGAGCGGGCTTTTTTTTCGTGGCGCCGTTGGCATCGTCATGCCACACAGCCGTTTTTTGAACGTGCCAGAATGTCGAACAGGTACGCGGCACCCAAGCCGAGGAGGACGCACGATGAGCCAGGATCACGAACATCCGCATTACCGGGCCGAGCACGAAGCCGCCGAAACCGGCGGACAGATCGACTGGCGCGAGCACGGCGTGAAGGTCATCCGCGGCGATCAGCTCGACACCAACACCGCGCAAACGCCGGGCATGAACCGCGCGGCTGCGATCAACGCGGCGCGCGTCGGCGCGCAGAAGATCTGGGCCGGCACCGTAACGATCCATCCGAACGCGAAGACCGGCGCGCATCATCACGGCGCGCTCGAAAGCGTGATCTACGTGGTGCGCGGCCAGGCGCGCATGCGCTGGGGCGAGCATCTGGAATTCACCGCCGAGGCCGGTCCCGGCGACTTCATCTTCGTGCCGCCCTACGTGCCGCATCAGGAGATCAACGCGAGCACCGACGAGCCGCTCGAATGCGTGCTCGTACGCAGCGACAACGAAGCGGTCGTCGTCAATCTGAACATCGACGCGGTCGAGCAGCCCGAAACGGTCTACTGGGTCGATCCGATCCACAAGCATCCGCACGATCACTGAGTCGCTCATGCCTCATCATTCACCTGCCGACTGACCCGCCCGCGCCACATGACGCCTACCGCTTCGCTGCGCCGTCGCCTCGCCACGCTCTACGCGGTGCTGATCGTCGCCAACCTCGGCGCATGGCTGTGGGCGCTGATCGCGTTTCGCCACTACCCGCTGCTGCTCGGCACCGCGCTGCTTGCGTATGGCTTCGGTCTGCGTCATGCGGTCGACGCCGACCACATCGCGGCGATCGACGCGGTCACGCGCAAGCTGATGCAAACGGGCAAGCGGCCCCTCGGCATCGGGCTCGCGTTTTCGCTCGGACACTCGACGATCGTGATCGCGGCGACGATCGGCATCGCGTGGACCACGCATTCGCTGCATGGGCGCTTCGAGAGCTTCAAGGAACTCGGCGGCACGCTCGGCACGCTGGTTTCCGCGACATTCCTGCTGGTGCTCGCGGCGGTCAATCTCGTGATCCTGCGCGATGTGTGGCGCCGCTACCGGCACGCGCAACACGATGGCGCAGCGGCCACCGCGTCAACCGATTCGCTCGCCCCAGCCGGGCTGCTGTCGCGTGCGTTGCGGCCGCTGTTCCGGCTGGTCACCCAAAGCTGGCACATGTACCCGGTCGGCGTGCTGTTCGGGCTCGGCTTCGATACCGCGACCGAGATCGGCCTGCTCGCGATCGCTGCGTCGCAGGCGAGCACCGGTCTGCCGCTCTACTCGATCCTCGTGTTCCCCGCGCTCTTCACGGCCGGCATGACGCTCGTCGATTCAACCGACAACGTGCTGATGGTGCACGCGTACGGCTGGGCGATGGATGACCCGAAGCGCAAGCTGTACTACAACGCGAGCATCACGTTCGTGTCGGCGGTGGTCGCGATCGTGATCGGCGGCATCGAGGCGTTGGGACTACTGTCGGACCGCTTCGGCTGGAGCGGCGGCGTGTTGGATGCGATCGCCCGCATCAACGATCATTTCGGCGCGCTCGGCTATGCGATCGTCGCGGCCTTCATGGCGTGCTGGATCGGCTCGGTGCTGTTTCATCGCTGGAGACGGCCCGTTGGCGCCGAAGCGGCAGGTCAGCAGGTTTTTCCAGTGTCCCGCCATTCCCTCCGTAATCGCGACCACCTCTCGCGCGCACGTGTCCGGTAAACGTTGTGACGACGACACACCGCTCCTCATTTATCGGCGGACCGGCTAACGCTGCACGCCAGAGCCGTGAGCAATCGCTTACACTGAAACCGCTCTGCGCAGCGTTGCGCCTTCGCGACCGCGGCCCCGTCACCTCGCGCCGCCCATCGGGAAGCGCGCTGCCTTCCGCGCTGTCGCGCCGCTCGCGCGACGCTTCGGAACCAGCAACAGAACGGACTGGACACGCCATCGATGAAAACGCCAGCGGACCGATTTCTCGCCCCTGATGCATTGAACGAAGCCCGCCTCGCCGCCGACGCCTACGGCAACCACGCCCTCGACGAGTTCCTCGCCGGCCGGATCACGCGCCGCGAACTGCTGCGTTACGCGAGCGTGATCGGTCTTTCACTCGCGGGCGGCGGCTTGCTCGGCGCGCCGCGAGCGAGGGCGCAAGGTGCGCCGGCCCCGACGAACCAGACCATTCGCGTCGCGCATCTGACGCCGGCGGGCGCCGTCGATCCGCTAACCGTCACCGACGCCGCGAGTCTCGCGCTGCTAAACCAGACCGGCGAATTCCTGATCGACGACGACGGCGAGAAGCTGATGCTCAAATCCGCGCTCGCGCTGTCGTGGAAGCCGAACGACAAGGGCGACGTGTGGACCTTCAAGCTGCGCCCCAACGTCAAATTCCACGACGGCCAGAGCTTCGGCGCGAAAGACGTGGTCGCCACCTTCGACCGTCTCGCCGATCCCGCGAGCGGCTCGGCCGCGTTGTCGGTATTGAAGGGCGTGCTGTCCAAAGGCGGTGCGAAGGTCGTCGACGAACACACGGTCGAATTTCATCTCGACGCGCCGATCGGCAATTTCCCCTACTACGTATCCTCGGATAATTACAACGCGGTGATCCTACCCGCGAATTTCGCGGGCAACTACGAAAAGAGCTTCATCGGCACCGGCCCGTTCAAACTCGAAAAGTATCAGCCGAAGATCGGCGCGTCGTTCGTGCGCAATCCCGACTACTGGGGCGACAAAGCGTTACCGCAACGCGTACAGTTTTCGTTCTATGCGGACGAACAGGCGCAACTGCTCGCGCTGCAAGGCCACCAGGCCGACGTGATGGGCACCTTCACCGTGCAGGGCGGCGCGGCCATCCTGAACAATCCGGACTACAAGGCAGTGGGCGTGAAGTCGAGCGCGCATCGGCAGATTCACATGCGCAACGACAGCCCGCTCTTCAAGGACAAACGGGTGCGCCAGGCGCTCGCGTTGTCGCTCGATCGCGACGTGCTCGTGCGCGGTCTCTTCAAGGGTCGCGCGCAACTCGGCAACGACAGCCCGTTCGCGCCGGTGTTTCCGTCGTCGGATGCAGGCGTGCCGCAACGCAAGATCGACGTCGCGAAGGCGAAGCAGTTGCTCGCGCAAGCCGGCGTGCCGAACGGTTTCGATGTCACGCTGACCACCGAAAAATACATGGAGATTCCAGACCTCGCGGTCGTCGTGCAGAACGCCGCGAAGGCGATCGGCGTGCGCATCAATCTGAAGGTCGAGAGCCAGTCGCTGTACTACGGCGCGGGCACGCCGGGCAAATCCGACTGGCTCGACGCGCCGCTCGGCATCACCGACTACGGTCATCGCGGCGTGCCGAACGTGTTCCTCAACGCGACGCTGACGAGCAACGGCACGTGGAATGCTGCGCACTTCAAGAATCCGCAATACGATCAACTGGTCGCGCAGTTCGTCTCGGCGATCGACCTCGCCACGCAGAAGAAACTCTCCGGACAGATCCAGACGCTGCTGCTCGACGAAACGCCGTTGATCATCCCGTTCTTCTACGATCAGCTGATCGCGATGCGCAAGGGCGTGAACGGCGTGCGCTTCACCGCGCTCGCGCAGCTGTATTTCGATCGCGCGACGCTGAGCGCGTAGGTACCGCGCTGCTCAACGCACCTCCGCACGAGAACTCACGATGTCGGCTCCGGCGCCCGCTCCCGCCTCGAACCCATCGCGTTTGCCGCGCGCGACGAACGGCAACGCAGGCCGCGTCGCGCGTTTTCTGGCGACGCGCGTGGGTCTGTCGCTGATCACGCTGTGGCTGCTGTCGCTGATCGTGTTCGCGGGCGGCCAGTTGCTGCCCGGCGATATCGGCCGCGCGGTGCTCGGGCCGCTCGCCGATGCGCGCGCGGTCGCCGCGCTCAACCATCAGCTCGGCGCCGACCGGCCGCTGCTCACGCAATACATCGACTGGATCACGCACTTCGTGCGCGGCAACATGGGGCTGTCGTACGCGTATCGCGAACCGGTCGGGCCGTTCATCGCCGATGCGCTCGGACATTCGGCGAAGCTCGGCCTCTTCGCATTCATCGTCGTCGTGCCGCTCGGCATTGCGGGCGGCGTGTGGTCGGCGATGCATGCGGGACGCTGGCTCGATCGCACGATCAGCATTGCCGGTTTGTCGGCGACCGTGGTGCCGGAGTTCGTGTCGTCGATCGTGCTGATCCTCGTGTTCGGCGTGTGGCTGCGCTGGCTGCCGATCGAAGCTTCGTTCCCGCCCGATGCAAGCGTGCTCGAACAGCTGCGGCATCTGGTGCTGCCGGTGCTGCCGCTCGTCTTCGTATTCTTCGGCTATATCGCGCGGATGGCGCGCGCGGGCACCGTCGAAGCGCTCGACGCCGACTACACGCGCACCGCGATCCTCAAGGGCCTGCCGCGCCACGTCGTGATCTGGCGGCACGTGCTGCGCAACGCGCTGCTGCCGACGATCACCGTGGCCGCCACCCAGCTCGGCTACATGATCGGCGGACTCGTGGTGGTCGAGACGCTGTTCCACTACCAGGGCATCGGCTCGCTGATCTACAACGCCGCCAAGGCGAAGGACTTTCCGATGCTCGAAGCGGGCGTGCTGACGATCGGCGTCGTCTATACGCTCGCGAATCTGGTCGCCGATGCGCTGCATGTGCTGCTCAATCCGCGGCTGCGGGTGAGGACCGCAGAATGAATACGAGCGTGCCGCCGGCTTCTTCAACGCCACCGGGCGTACCCGCGCCGGGCGCACCGGGCTCCGCGCCACGCGCGCCCGCCGAGCCACGCTTCCCGCGCCTCCTGCTGCTTCTGCGTTCGCCGACCTTCCTCGTGGGCGCGCTGATCGTCGCGTGGTGGATCGTCTGCGCGATCGCCGGGCCCCGATTCGTGCATCTCGATCCGTACGCGTCCGATCCGCTCAATTCGCTCACGCCGCCCGATCGCACGCACTGGTTCGGCACCGATCAGCTCGGCCGCGACGTGTTCTCACGCGTGATCGTCGGCGCGCGCGACATCCTGACCATCGCGCCGCTCGCGACGCTGCTCGGCACCGCGGCGGGCACCGCGCTCGGCCTGCTGGTCGGCTACTTCGACGGGTGGGTCGACGACGTGATCGGCCGCGTGATCGATGCGGTGCTCGCGCTGCCGCTCGTGATCATCGCGCTGCTCGCGCTCGCGGCGGTCGGCGCGTCGAACCTCACGGTGATTCTCGTGATCGGCCTCACGTTCACGCCGATCACCGCGCGCACCGTGCGCGCCGCCGTATTCGCCGAGCGCCATCTCGACTACGTGGCCGCCGCGCAGCTGCGCGGCGAACGCGCCCCGTACATCATGTTCGTGGAGATCCTGCCGAACGTGCTGCCGCCGATCGTCGTCGAAGCAACGGTGCGGCTCGGCTATGCGATCTTCGCGGTCGCGACGCTGTCGTTTCTCGGCTTCGGCATCCAGCCGCCGTCGGCCGACTGGGGGCTCGCGCTGTCCGAGTCGTACACGCTGATGGCGGGCGGCGCGTGGTGGACCGTCGTGTTCGCGGCGGGCGCGATCGCGTCGCTGGTGGTCGGCGTCAATCTGATCGCCGACAGCGTGCAGGGAGTGCTCGACCGATGAACGGCGCGCCGCCCTCCTCGTTCGCCGCGTTCGACGTGTCGAAGAGCGATCGCACCGATGCGCTGACCGTGGTCGGCCTGACGGTCACCTACCGGATTCGCGGACGCGATCGCGAAGTGCTGCAAGACGTGTCGTTTCGCGTGCGGCGCGGCGAGGCGTATGGACTCGTCGGCGAATCGGGCTGCGGCAAGTCGACCGTCGCGATGGCGACGCTGCGCTATCTGCCGCGCAACGGCAAGGTGAAGGCCGGCAAGATCGCGATCGCCGGCGCGGACGTGCAGAAGCTCGGCGCCGATGCGCTGCGCAGCATGCGGGCGACGACCGTCTCGATGGTCTATCAGGACCCGGGCCGCGCGCTGAACCCATCGCTGACGATTGCCCGCCAGATTTCCGAAGCATTCGAGGCGGCCGGCGTCGCACGCGACGAAGCGTTGCATCGCACGCTCGAGATGTTGCAGCGCGTGCGTATCGCGGCGCCCGAGCGCGTGATGGACAGCTATCCGCATCAATTGTCGGGCGGCATGCAGCAACGCGTCGTGATCGCGATGGCGCTCGCGTCGAACCCCGCGCTGCTGATTCTCGACGAACCGACCACCGGCCTCGACGCGACCGTTGAAGCGGAAGTGCTCGACCTCGTCGCGCAGTTACGCGAGGAGCTCGGCACCGCGGTGCTGTTCATCAGCCACAACCTCGCGGTGATCGGCCGCATGTGCGAACGTGTCGGCGTGCTGTACGCGGGCAAGCTGGTCGAGGAAGGCGCGACCCAGGACGTGTTCGCGCGGCCGCGTCATCCGTACACGGTCGGGCTGCTGCGCTGCCTGCCTAGCGCCGGACGCAGCAAGGACCGCGAGCGGCTCGATACGATCGCGGGCGGCCTGCCGTTGCCGGGCTCGGTCACGCAGGGCTGTATCTACGCGGAGCGCTGCCGTCTCGCCGACGAGCGCTGCCGGCGCGACGCGCCGCCGCCCTATCGGCTCGGCGCCGCGCATGGCGATCAGATGGCGCGCTGCCACTATCACGAGCGCGCGATCGAATTGCCGCGGGCGGCATCGAGCGAGGCGCCGGTGGTGGCCGCATCATCCAACGCGGCAGCGCGCGCGTCCTCCGCGCCGGTCTTGCGCGCTCGCAACCTGTCGAAAACATTCCACGTATCCGGCGCGCCGCTGCGCGCGGTCGATGACGTGTCGCTCGAACTCGCGAGCGGCGAGACGCTCGGCCTCGTCGGCGAATCGGGTAGCGGCAAGACGACGCTCGCGCGGCTGATGCTCGGCCTGCTCGCACCCGATGCCGGCGGCGTGCTCGAACTCGACGGCGCACCGCTCGCCGCGCGCGTCACGCGACGCAGCGACGAGCAGCTGAAGTCGCTGCAGATCGTATTCCAGAATCCGGACTCGGCGCTCAATCGCGCGCATTCGGTCAAGCGGCTGATCGGTCGTGCGCTCGCGCGCTTCACCGCGCTGCGCGGACGCCAGATCAACGAAAGGCTCGGCACGCTGACGGACGCCGTGCGGCTGCCCGAGCGCTATCTCGACGCACGTTCGCGCCAGCTATCGGGTGGACTCAAGCAGCGCGTCGCGATTGCGCGCGCGTTTGCCGGCGAACCACGCGTCGTCGTGTGCGATGAGCCGACTTCATCGCTCGACGTGTCGGTGCAGGCCGCGATCCTGAATCTGCTCGCCGATCTGCAGCGCGAGCGCGGCGTCAGCTACGTGTTCATCTCGCACGATCTGCACGTGGTGCGCTATGTGTCGGATCGCATCGCGGTGCTCTATCTCGGCCGGCTGCTCGAAATCGGCCCGGCGGCGGCCGTGTTCGATGGGCCGCAGCATCCGTATACCGAGGCGCTGTTGTCCGCCGTGCCGACGCTGCCGGGCGACGGTGCAACCGGCGAAGTGCATCAACGTACGCGCATCCATCTGACGGGCGAGTTGCCCGGGCCCGGCGCGATGCCGTCGGGCTGCGTCTTTCACACGCGCTGTCCGCGCAAGCTCGGCGCGATCTGCGAGCAGCAGGACCCGCCGTTCCTCGAAGCCGGCGGCGCCGCTGACTCGCCTTCCGCCCACCGGATTCGCTGCCATATTCCGGTCGCCACTCTGCGCGAGCTGCAATGCGAGCCGCGCGACGACAACGCGGGCAACACGACGAACGGCGCCGCTTCCGACGACGCGTCGGAAAACGCCAGCTAGCGTCAATTCGAACCTCATCGACGTCGCGTGACGCGGCGTCATCCAGCACAGCGCCCCCTTAACGAATCCCGCGTCGGAAACACGCTTTTGCGTCCGCGCGTTTCATCGTCGCAACGTTTTCGGGCGTTTTTCCGGCGTGCGCATCGCACATCCCGAGATCGCCCGCGTCGCTTCAAGGCTCGGCGATGCGTGGCATGGATATCGCTAAATCTGCGGCCAGAGATTCGAAGCCAACCCGCGCGCGCAACGCCGCGCACATCCGCACGACGAGCGTCACCACGCGATGACGCGACCTCAAGCGATCAGCACGGCAGCGACGCGCGGGCAACTTCGGCACGACGGACTCGGGGTTCGACAAGACCCGCGTGCAGACAGGTCGGCCGCCGCTGTGGCAGCTGGAGACGCGCGATGAAAATCAGAAAATCAGATCGGCATTGCTGCGCAATGATGCGCCGCGCAGCGGTGCTCGCGGGGGTGGCGGTGCTGGCGGGCGAGGCCGCGTACGGGGCGTCGACGGACGTGATCCCTCGCTCGATGGTGATGGCCGACGCGTCGCCGGCGCAAACCGGAGATTCAGCGCCGCTGCTGCTCGCGCAGAACGACGACGCGGCGACCGCCGCCACGGCCGCCGACGATGCCGCCCCGGTGTTCGCGCCGGTAGGCTGCGGCGGGCTTGGCGGTCCGGGCTGCGGCCGGCTCGGCGGCGGCAGTGGCAACGGCAGCGGTAGTGGCGGCGCGGCGGGTTCGAGCAATAGCGGGGCTGGCGCAAACGGTAACAGCGGCGCCGGGGCGGCGGGTTCAGGGAGCGGAAGTGGGAGTGGCGGTGCGGGCACGGGCGGTAAGGGAAATAGCGGCGGCGGAAGTAATGGTGGTAGCAGTAGTGGTGGCTGAAATGGTGGGGGTGGCAGTGGAGGCGGTGGAAGCGGTGGAGGCGCAAGCGGCGGTGGCGGTGGCGGTGGAAGTGGAAGTGGATGCGGAAGCAGCGGCGGCAGCGGGAGCGGCAGCTGCGGTTGCGGAGGCTCAAGCGGTGGCCCGAGGGGTGGTTTCGGCGGCGCGCATGGTGGAGGCTTTGGCGGAGGCTTTGGCGGAGGCTTTGGCGGAGGCTTTGGCGGAGGCTTCGGCGGCGGTCACGGAGCCAAGGGTGGCGGCAGCGGCGGCAGTGGCAACGGTGGCGGGAACGGGCACTAGGCGTCGCCCGTTGCCCTGGGTAGGGAGCCCGCGCCCTACCCGCCGACGACATGTCCCGGCATACTGTCCGCTATCCGCTGGCAACGGCGGTGGCGTCCCGATCCCCCGGTCGGGCGTCACCGCCGCAGGCCGGCCGGAGCGGCCCGCCCGCCTTCGGCGCGCGCTGACGGAATCGCCTGGAGCGCGCGCGAGCCGCGCCTCGCATCGTCGCGCGAACCGCACCGCGAGCGGCGGGAACACAACCTCCACTGCGTGTGAGTGTTATGGAACCAATCCGAGACGACCGCCTCATATCAAATTCATCGTTCGATATGAGGGCCCACAACATGCATAGAAGTGTCCCCCCCTCCGCGACCCGCACGGCAGCCGCCGTGCTGATGGCTAGCGCCCTGGGCCTCGCATCGCTCGCCAATGCGCAAACACCCGCGCAGCCAATGGCGCAAACCTTGTCGCAAGCGGCGCCACCGGTCGATCCGAGCTTCTCCGCCTACTCGCTCGTACAGAGTTGCAAACAGCGCCACGACAACGTCGCGCAAGGGCAATGCGTCGGCGCGATCCGCGGCATCATCCACGGTTATCAGTACGGCGTGCTGTTCCTCGCGCAACGCACCACCTTCCCCGTCAACGAAACCCAGCGCGTGTCGCTATGCCTGCGCGACGTGCCGGTGTCGTCGATCGTCGACGACTTCCTCGCCGATGCCGCCCAGGTACCAGACGACGCGCTGCAGCACACCCCCGCCGAAGTCGCCGTGCTCGGCTCCGTGCATCAGCACCACCCCTGCACCTGAGCGCGCGCGGCGTCAGCGGCGCCCACAGCGCTTCAAGCCTCGCGCGCCGCCGCTCCGCAACGGACGGCGGCCGCGCCAGCGCTTACAAAATCTCCAGCGCACGCTTGCCGCGCGGCGGCTTGAAATACGCGTCGAGCGCGGCGAGTTCGTCCGCTTCCAGCACCAGTTGCGACGCGCGATGGTTGTCGCGCACATGCTCGACCCGCGCCGCCTTCGGAATCGCGCACACAT
Organism: Paraburkholderia sp. JPY465; assembly: GCF_050436725.1. NCBI lineage: Bacteria > Pseudomonadati > Pseudomonadota > Betaproteobacteria > Burkholderiales > Burkholderiaceae > Paraburkholderia > Paraburkholderia sp. JPY465. The sequence continues at coordinate 330,019 of NZ_JBNDMT010000003.1, read as the reverse complement.
TGGGCTTGCCCAGCACCCACGCGAGCGCCACCTGAAACACGGAGACGCCGCGCGCGTCGGCGATGTCGTCGAGCGGCGAGCGTTTCGGCAGCCGCGCATGATCGACCGGGCTGTACGCCATCGCCGGCATGTCGCGCGCGCCGAGCCATGGCAGCAGATCGAACTCCGGCCCGCGCCGCGCCACGTTGTACAGAATCTGGTTGGTCGCGCACGCGTCGCCGCCTGGCGTCGCGACGAGTTCTTCCATGTCGTCGGTATCGAAGTTGCTCACGCCCCAGTGACGGATCTTGCCCGCGCGCCGCAGCGCCTCGAAGCCATCGACGGTGTCCGCGAGCGGCACTGAGCCACGCCAGTGCAGCAGATACAGATCGAGCCGGTCCGTCTTCAGACGCTTCAGGCTTTGCTCGCACGCGGCGATCGCGCCGCGTCGGCTAGCGTTGTGCGGATACACCTTGCTGACCAGAAACACCTTGTCGCGCAAACCGGCGAGCGCTTCGCCGAGCAGCGACTCGGTCGCGCCGTCGCCGTACATTTCGGCGGTGTCGATCAGCGTCATGCCGAGTTCGATGCCGCAGCGCAGCGCATCGATTTCCGCCGCGCGCCGTGCCCGCTGCTCGCCCATCTCCCACGTGCCCTGCCCCAGCGCCGGAATGCGCTCGCCGTCCGGCAAGCTCACGCTTGCGATCTCGCTCGTCATGCTGACTCCTTCGAAAGTGGCTCGACCGGGATGCGATGCAATTGCGCGAGACCTCACCGCGCAACGCATGCTACGAAAAACCTGGAGACGAGTTTAGCGGCTCCGCGGCCTCACGACGGCGCGCCAGGCAAAAGCCCGCTATAACGGGGCGCGCCGATGTTTTAAAATTGCCGCTTGCCCATCTTGCGTGAGCCCCATGACCTCTGCCTCGGAAGACCGCTGGCGCGACCTGCGCCCGGACCCGGAAAACGACACGCCGCTCTATCTGCAACTTGCCCGCAAGCTCGGCAGCGCGATCCACGAAAACCGCTGGAACGCCGGTGAAGCGCTCCCCTCGGAGCGGGTGCTGTCGGAGGCGCTCGGCGTATCGCGCATCACGTCGCGCAAGGCGATCGCTCTGCTCGTCGAGCAGGGTTTGATCCGCCGCACCCAAGGCGCGGGCAGCTTCATCACGCCGCGCTATGAAGATCCGTTGTCGCGCCTGTCGAGCTTCAGCGAAATGCTGCGGCGGCGCGGCTTCACGCCGAGTTCGAAGTGGCTGTCGCGCGAAATCTCGCCGGCCAATCGCGATGAAGTGATCCAGTTGGGGCTGTCGCCGGCCGCCGCGGTCACGCGGCTGCGACGACTGAGACTCGCCGACGGCATCGTGATGGCGGTCGAGAATTCCACATTCCCGGCCGCTGTGATTCCCGATCCGCAGGCAATCGGCGACTCGCTGTACACGTATCTGGAGAATCGCGGACTGACGATCGTGCGCGCGTTGCAGCACTTTCGCGCGGTGAACGCGAGCGACGAGATCGCGCAGCAGATGAGCATCGCGCCGAACGAGGCGTTGTTGTTGATCACGCGCGTGGGCTATACCGCGGATCAGCGCGCGATCGAGTTGACGGATACGTATTGCCGCAACGATTACTACGACTTCGTGGCGGAGTTGAGGAAGTAGGCTGCGACTCGGTGAATGGTCGGACGGCCGGGCGCGCCGCGGTTCAAGCTCCACCGCGGCGCACGCTACCCTGTTAAGTCCACCGGGCTTCGTGCGCGCCGATGCGCGCCGGCGGCAGCGCATAAAACGCCGGCGTCTGTTCCAGTTCTTCGGCGGGCTGAACGCCGAGCACACACCCAAACTCCGATTGCACGCTCGCGACGCAATCGCGCACATGGTCGAGCGACATTTCCGGCGCCTGCTGTCCATCGGCCAGCAACCCGAACGACTGCAGCCAGCGCCCGGTCTGCGCAAGCGACACCTTCACATGCCAGCTGCCGCCCTCGCGTGCCCGCCGCGCGAGCGCGACCATCGCGCCGAACGCGGCCAGATAGCCGGTCGCGTGATCGAGCGCCTGACACGGCAGATGCCGCGGCTCGGCCGAACCCGCCGCCGCACGCTCCGTCCACGCGATGCCGCTCGCCGACTGCACCAGACTGTCGAAGCCGCGTCGCTGCGCCCACGGCCCCGTGTACCCGTACGCGCAAACCGACACATAGACGATGCCAGGCCGCAGCCGCGCCAGCTCGTCCGGCCCGAAGCCGCGTGCCGCGAGCGCGCCCGGACGATAGGCTTGCAGGAACACGTCGGCATCGCGCGCGAGTCCGCGCAACGTGTCGCAGCCAGCGGCGTCGCGCAGATCGACGAGCGCCGAACGCTTGCCGCGTCCGTTGTCGATCACGAGCGGCGCGATGTTCGGCAGATGCGGCCCGTTGATCGTCATCACGTCCGCGCCATGATGCGCGAGCGCGCGACCGGCCACCGGTCCCGCGATGATCCGCGACAGATCCAGCACCCGCACGCACGCGAGCGGACGGTCGATGCCGGGCGCGGCGTCGGCATCGGCATGGCGCGGCGGCTCGGCCGGCGCGTCGCCGATGCGCTCGATCTCGAACAGCGGCAAGCGCGCGATCGCTTTGGCCTGCTCGAGCGCAGCCCATTCGTCTGGCGTGCGAATCAAGGCGGCGCATAGGCCCGCGTCGGCGAGCGTTTGATCGAGCGTCGCGCCCTCCCAGCCGCGAATCGCGGCCGCCACCGATTCCCGGCCGTTGTCACAGCCGAGCACGTCGAGCACGCCCTTCAAGTGATGCGCAAAATTCGTGTGCAGCTGGATCCAGCGGCCGTCGCCCGTTTCGTAGAAGCCTGTGACCGGATCGCGCAGCGCGGGCGGTGGCCCATCGTCGATCCGCAGATAGCGTTCGCTGCGAAATGCCGCCAGCGCGCGACGCATCTGCACCGACACCCGTTGCCTGCGTCCGCTGCGCAGGCGCCAGTATTCGGCGGCCGCGAGGCCTGTCGCCGCGATGGTCGACGACGCGAGGCTGCCGACGTGATAGACCGACGGCAAGCCGGGGTCCGCGCCGGCGAGCGACACGGCGTGCAGCGCGACCGGATCGCAGCCGGCGAGGGTCCAGATGTGCTTGAGGGCGAGTTCGGGTGTCATGGGATCGGGCGCGTTGACCGCGGACAGGAAGCAGGTGCACCGAGTCTAAATTTACGCCTTGCTGCAATCAATCTTGATTATGATGATCAATATATATTGATTTCTTCGGTTTTCACGTGCTTTCATGTCAGCCCCGATCTACCTGACCGCCGCCGAAGCGGCCGCGACGCTCGGCGTCAGCCTGCCGACCTTGTACGCGTACGTGAGCCGCGGCATGCTCGGCTCGTCGCCCGATGCGCAAGGCAGACATCGCCTCTACGATGCCGCCGAGGTGCGCCGCCTCGCGCGTCGCAAGGCGGACGGCAAGCGCGCCGGCAAGGTCGCGCAGAAGGTGCTCGACTGGGGCGTGCCGGTGCTCGAATCGTCGATCACGCTGGTCGCGGACGGTCGGCTGCTGTATCGCGGGCACGATGCGATCGAGCTCGCACGCAGTGCGTCACTCGAAGACGTCGCGGCGCTGCTGTGGCAATGCAGCGCGCGGCGCATCGCCGATGCGCCCGCCGTGCCGCTCGCCCCCGCGCAATGGGCGGCGTGGCTCAAGCTGTGGAGTGACAGCACGCCGCTCGATCGCGCGCTCGTGCTGCTGCCGGCCGCCGCCGCGCAGATGCCGCGCGTGTGGGCGCTTGGCCGCGACGCGCAGCTCGACACCGCGTGCGCCGTGATGCGGCTGCTGGCCGCCGCGATGCTGCCGGCGGGAACGTCGAACGAACCGCTGCATCGGCAGATCGCGACGGCCTGGCGGGTGCGCAGCCGGCAACAAAGCGGGCTGCTGCGCGCGGCGCTGGTCGCGTGCGCGGATCACGAGCTGAACGCGTCGACGTTCACGGTGCGCTGCATTACATCGACGGGCACGCATTTGTTCGGCGCGGTCGCGGGCGGCCTCGCGGCGCTCTCCGGGCCGCGTCACGGCGGCGAAACCGTGCGCATTGCCGCGCTGCTCGATGAAGCGTCGCGCTCGCCCGATCTGGACCGCTATCTGGCGAACCGGCTCGCGCGGCACGAGCACGGCGCGCAAGGTCCGGTGCTGTCGGGCTTCGGTCATCCGCTCTATCCGGACGGCGATCCGCGCGCGCGGTTGTTGCTGACGATGCTCGCCGACTGCGCGCCGGCCCGCTCGCCGCTCAACGAGGTGCTGCAGCTTGCGCGAGCGGTGCGCGACACGACCGGCGCGGAGCCGACGGTGGATTTCGCGCTTGCGGCGATCGAGCGCGTGCTCGGCTTGCCGACCGGCGCCGCATTCACGCTGTTTGCGCTCGGGCGGGTGGTCGGCTGGATCGCACACGCGATGGAGCAGACGCGCGATGGCCGGTTGATCCGGCCGCGAGCGCGGTATATCGGGGAGTATGAGGCGGGAGGGGCTGCTTAGGGGCTGCTTAGGAGCTGCTTACGGGCTACGTCCGGCCTGCAAAGCGGCGGCTCGCCGGTTGCCCCGCATCAGACTACGCTCGGCCGACGCGCCAGCCAAGCCGGTATCGGCCAGCCGAGTAGCAGCGTCGGCAGCTTGCGCTGCGAGCCGCTCGCCAGCGCGAAACGCGCCCCTTCCCGCCCCGCGCTGATCCATGCCACCGATCCACGCGCCAACTCGATTGACTGCCCTGCCGCCAGCCAGTGATCTGCATGCTCGCCCTCGACGGTCAGCCAGATGTTGCCGCTGATCATCTTGAAAATCGACGGACGCGTAACCCGCCAGGCCGTGACGGGCTCGCCATGTTCCAGTTCGAAAACTCGCACTTCTCGCATCGCCGTTCTCCTCGAAGAACTATCTGTTGTACCGATTATTGGCGTGCGATGATCGGAAACCCATGCACAGTTCCGAACACTTTCATCGGAACTGTTCAGTCAAAAAACCGAACAGTTGGCATGGCTCGCGCGACGCAGGTTAAAAGCTCGTGGGCTCGCCAGCCGGCGACAGAAGGCAAGCGTATGAAACTCGAAATCCAGCTCGATCGGGACAACGGCGTCCCGCTTACCGAGCAGATCGTCACGGGCGTTTCGGCGTGGATCCGTTCGCGCAATGCGCATCCCGGCTCGAAGCTGCCGTCGATTCGCCAGTTCGCCGCCGACTTCGGCGTAAGCCGCTTTCCGGTGATCGAGGCATACGACCGGCTGGTGTCGCTCGGCTATGTCGACTCGCGCCACGGCTCCGGCTTTTACGTCGCCGATCGCCAGCCGACGGACATGCGCTGTCAGGGCACGTCGGACCCGCGCCGCGCCGATGTCGAATCGGACCATTTGCTCGAACAATTCAACTTTCCGGGCGAGACGCTGAAGCTCAGCACCGGTTTTATTCCCGAAAGCTGGCGCGACATCGACGGCATTGCGCAGGCGATCCGCCATGTGTCGCGAACCGATCCGGCGAGCATGGTCGAGTACGCGACGCCGCTCGGCAATCCCGTCTTGCGCGAGCAGTTGCGCGGCCGCATTGGGCAGTTGGGCATCCAGGCGGACGCGTCGCAGATTCTGATCACCAATGGCGCGAGCCAGGCGTTCGATCTGCTGGTGCGCTACATGCTGAAGCCTGGCGACACGATCTTTGTCGAGGACCCCGGTTACTACAACCTGTACGGCCTGTTGCGACTGCACGGCATGAAGCTGATCGGCATTCCGCGCACCGGCAGCGGTCCCGACCTCGACGTGATGCAGGCGCAACTGAAGCTGCACCGGCCTAGACTGCTGCTCATCAACACCGTGTTCCACAATCCGACCGGCACCACGGTCGCACCGCAGGTCGCGTTCCGTTTGCTGCAAATGGCGCGTGAGCATGGCTTCCATATCGTCGAAGACGACATCTACGCGGATTTTCAGACCGACCTCACCGATCGCCTCGCGACACTCGACCAACTCGAACAGGTGATCTACATCGGCGGATTGTCGAAGACGCTGTCGTCGTCGCTACGGATCGGCTGCGTGGTTGCGAATCACGCGATCATCAAGGATCTGGTCGATATCAAGATGCTGACGAGCATCGGCGGCTCGCGGTTTGCCGAAGCGGTGGCGGTGTCGATGCTGGAACGCGGCGCGTATCGCAAGTATCTGGAGCGACTGCGCCGCCAGATGCGCGGCGCGCTCGGCTCGACCGTCCAGACACTCGAAGATGCCGGCTGGGAGATTTTCGAAGAACCGGCGGGCGGCAAGTTCGTGTGGGCGCGCGTGCCTCATGTCGCGGACGCCGAGCGACTCGTTGAATGCGGTGTGCCGCTCGGTGTGACGGTGCTGCCTGGACAACACTTCAGGCCGAACCGGGAGCCGAGCCCGTGGATCAGGATTCATGTAGCGTTTGGCAACGATCCACGGGCGCAGGCGTTTTTTCATGCGGCGGCGCAGTTGCCGGCTGATGCGTGAACATCGCGCACAACGCCGCCGCGACGCAGCGCTGGCACCTGCGCAAGACTGCGCCGCTCGCTGCGCCGGGACCCGCTTTTCCCTAAAATAGCGAGTCCCAGCCCGACCGAGCGCGCCCAGCCGCTTCATATGTCCACGACGCCGACTCCGCCCGCCCTCGCTCCCGACATCCCCTCTGGCCCTTCGCCCCGCGCACTGACGGTGATGCTGTGGCTGGTCGCCACCGGCTTTTTCATGCAGACGCTCGATTCGACGATCGTCAACACCGCGCTCCCCGCGATGGCGACGAGCCTCGGCGAGCTGCCGCTGCGCATGCAATCGGTGGTGATCGCCTACTCGCTGACGATGGCGGTGATGATCCCCGTATCTGGCTGGCTCGCCGACAAACTCGGCACGCGGCGCGTGTTCTTCAGTGCGATCCTCGTGTTCGCGGTGGGCTCGCTGCTGTGCGCGAACGCGCACACGCTGAACCAACTGGTGCTCTTCCGCATTCTGCAAGGCGTGGGCGGCGCGATGCTGCTGCCGGTTGGGCGGCTCGCGGTGCTGCGTACCTTTCCGGCGGAGCGCTATCTGCCGGCGTTGTCGTTCGTGGCGATCCCGGGCCTGATCGGACCGTTGATCGGCCCGACGCTCGGCGGCTGGCTCGTCAAAATCGCGTCGTGGCACTGGATCTTTCTGATCAACGTGCCGGTGGGCATCGTGGGCTGCATTGCCACGTTTATCTTCATGCCGGATAGCCGCAATGAACACACGGGCAAATTCGACCTCGGCGGCTACCTGCTGCTGGTGGTGGGCATGGTGGCAATTTCGTTCGCGCTCGACGGCCGCACCGAATTCGGCATCCAACATGCGACGGTGCTGGTGCTGCTGATTCTGAGCATGGCGTGCTTCGTTGCCTATGGTCTGCACGCGGTGCGCGAGCCGGCGCCGATTTTTCCGCTCGATCTGTTCAAAATCCACACGTTTAGCGTCGGACTGCTCGGCAATCTGTTCGCGCGGATCGGCAGCGGCTCGATGCCCTACCTGATTCCTTTGCTGTTGCAGGTGAGCCTCGGCTATAGCGCATTCGAAGCCGGGCTGATGATGCTGCCCGTGGCAGCCGCGGGTATGGCAACGAAGCGTCTCGTGACGACGCTGATTCTGAGGTACAGCTACCGGCGCGTGCTGATGGCGAACACGATTCTGGTCGGCCTGATGATGGCGAGTTTCGCGCTCACGAGCACGAATCAGCCGCTGTGGCTGCGGCTCGTGCAACTGGCGATCTTCGGCGGCGTAAACTCGATGCAGTTCACCGCGATGAACACGTTGACGCTGAAGGACCTCGGCACCGGCGGCGCGAGCAGCGGCAATAGCCTGTTTTCGCTCGTGCAGATGCTTTCGATGAGTCTCGGCGTGACCGTGGCCGGTGCGTTGCTGACGACCTTTACCGGCATCATGCAGCGCGTGACTGCCGCAAATTCGCTGCCCGCGTTTCATGCGACGTTCCTGTGTGTCGGCATCATTACCGCATGTTCGTCGTGGATCTTTGCGCAGCTGTCGCCGGAGATCCGCACGCCGGCGAAAAAGACCGATCCGTCGGAGCGCACCTGAAATCCGCGCGGGCCGGGACGACGCATCCTCGCGCGCTTGCAAACGGATTTCCTGGCACCGCTCCGCGCGGCCCCGCACGCCGCATCCCTGAACAGCGTCACCGACCCGCAACAGGGCGCGTCCCGCACCAGTGAAGTGCGTGTCATCGCCTTAGTACCGGAGCGGGCGCACGATGTTTGGCTCGGAGCATTGCTGGTGGGCGCTCGAGCTTTGTCGGTACACGCGCATAGTTCTTGCTCGACTATCCTGTAAACTCTTAGTCTGCGCGTGCAAACTCCTGCCGAGCCCTGCAAGCGCCGCCATTTCCACACGACCGACATGATGAGCATGATCGAACTCGATCCTCCCGGCTTCCAGCCACCACGCCCGATGGCCGGCGACGAAGGCTCGCGCCGTACCGTTCTGTATGGCGGCTACACCGTTTTCAGCGTGTTTCAACCGGTCTTCTCGGTATCGCACCGGCGCGCGATCGGGTATCACGCGTCGCTGCGCGTGCACGACGAGCATGAGCAGCAAGTGCCGTCGCACGAAGTCTTTACGCAGGCCGCGCGACGCGGCGACCTGCTGGAACTCGGGCGGCTAGCCGAATCGCTGCACCTCGGCAACTTCAACGCGTTCGACAGCCACGACGAATGGCTCTTCCTCAGCCTGCATCCGGCCGCACTGATGGACACCAGCTACGGCGACGCGCTGCTTGCCAGCCTGAAGACGCTCGGCCTGCCGCCGCAACGCGTGGTGCTCGAAGTATCCGAACAGGCCGGCGGCGAAACCACGCGCTTCGCCGAAATCGTCGATTCGCTGCGCAAGTCCGGTTTTCTGATCGCGCTCGACGGCTTTGGCGCCAAGCATTCGAACATCGACCGCGTGTGGAATCTGCGGCCGGACATCGTGACGCTCGACCGCTGCATCCTCGCGCAAGCGAGTGAACACTCGCACATCGAGCGTGTCTTGCCGGGCCTCGTCTCTCTGTTGCACGAGTCCGGGCAACTGGTACTGATGGGCGGTCTGAGCACCGAGCGTGACGCGCTGATCGCGCTCGAATGCAACGTAGATTTCGTCCAGGGCGCATTTTTCGCAGGCCCGAGCGTCGAACCCGTCAAGCCACAAGTTGCCGCTGGCCTGATGGATTCGCTCTCCGCCTCGCTGCGCGAACGCGTTGCCGCTCGAGAGAAAGCGCAATCCGCGCGGCTCGCACCGTATGTCACCGCGCTCGAGGCCGCCGCAGCTCAGCTGATTGCCGGGGAATCGATCGCGCAGGCGACCGCACCTTTGCTCGCGCTCGGAGAAACGGCACGCTGCTTTGTCCTGGACGGTTCGGGCCGGCAGATCGGCGACAACGTGCTGCCACCGGGCCGCACATCGCAACGTGCAAAGCGCTTCAGCCCGCTGCTGCACTCCGAAGGCGCCAGTTGGGAGCGCCGCCCGTACTTCATTCAGGCGATGCGTCAACCGGGGCGGGTTCATCTAACGCCGCCGTATCTGTCGATCAACGAAGCGCATCTGTGCGTCACGGCCTCGATTGCCGCGCATAACTCGCATGGTACGCAGGTGCTATGCGTCGACATCAACTGGGAAGTCGCGGCTCACCGCAACTGACACGCCCCGAGGGCCCTTGATGCGGGCAAGCAGTTCCCTGACCGCGTCACGGCCCAGCATTCGGTTGGCCGCCCGCAAATGCGCGGCGCTGGTCACGATGCGCAGCGAGACGATTCTCGCCGAAAGGTCCGTTGCGCCATCCGTCACCACGTCGATTAGCCCGACGATGTCGCCGTCGCAGAACAGTGCGATACACACCGCGCCCGCCATCGACACCACCTCGGTATAGCTCGCCTGTTGCGCGAGCGATGTAACCACAGCGATCCACTTCTGACCTGAACCGGGTTCGGGGGCGCCCTGCGCTTCGGCTCCAGGTGTCGGCCCTTGTGCGCGAAGGGCCAGGTTGGCCGTGGGGATTGGAGTGGGTATAGCGTACAGAGGTACGTCGCTGATCAGTTGCGGCGCGTCGTTGAAAAGCTGCAGCAAGCCCGCCCGGTCTTGCGCTTCGAGCGCCGCGCGCAATCGCTCGACGATGCGCCCGTGCACCGCTGGATCGGGCCGCTTCAATGGCGCGCCCGCCCGTTTCAGACGCTCCTTGGCGCGATGAACCATTTGCCGGCAAGCGGCCGGTGTGCGCTCGAGAATCGACGCGATTTCGGCATAACCGCATTCGAACGCTTCATGCAGGACGAACGCCGCGCGTTCGTCTGGCTTGAGATGTTCGAGCAGCAACATCACGCCATATGACATATCGGCCGCGCGCAATGCCAACTCCTCCGCCGACGGTGCGACCTCGTCGAGCCACGGCTCCGGCAACCAGCCGCTAGCCTGCGACGCGCGCTCGCGCTGCGCGTGCCGCAGACGGTCGATCGCCGCGCGCGTGGTGAGCGTGGTAAGCCACGCGACCGGCGTTTGCACCGCCTGCGTATCGGCAAGATGCCATTTGAGCCAGACGTCCTGCACCACGTCTTCGGCCTCCGCACGACTGCCAAGCATCCGATATGCGAGCGCCAGCAGACGGGCGCGCGCGGCCTCGAAACTGGATGCCTTGTCGATTCCCTGTTCCGTCATGCGTAGACCTCCCGATGTTGCGTCGTGAAAAAGCGGCTGTACACCAGTGGCATGGCTCAGGCGCGCGTCGTGTTCGGTATTCCTGAGCTTGACGCGTGGGCAACGGTTGATGTGACAGCTCGGCGCAAAAAAATTTCTGTCACAACGCCGGTCGCTGCTTCGTCAAATGAGCAACAACCCGCGCATGTCACGCGGCTTCTGATCCGAGGCGGGCTGCGCATCCCCGAATGCCCGTGCTATCCATCCTGAACGAGGAATCCATGCCTTCCAGTTACCCGTCTGTCTCCGCCCTGGGCCTCGTGCCCACGGTGATCGAACAATCCGGCCGGGGCGAGCGCGCCTATGACATCTACTCCCGCCTGCTGCGCGAGCGCATCGTGTTTCTTGTCGGGCCCGTGAACGAGCAGTCAGCCAGTCTGATCGTCGCACAATTGCTGTTTCTCGAATCGGAGAACCCCGACAAGGATATTTCTTTTTACATCAACTCGCCCGGCGGCTCGGTGTATGACGGCCTCGCGATTTACGACACCATGCAGTTCATCAAGCCGGAGGTCTCGACCTTGTGCACGGGCTTTGCCGCGAGCATGGGCACCTTTCTGCTCACCGCGGGTCAACGCGGCAAACGGTATGCGCTACCGAATGCTCGCATCATGATTCACCAGCCGTCCGGCGGTGGTCAGGGCACCGCGGCGGACATCGAAATCCAGGCAAAGGAGGTGCTGTATGTGCGAGCGCGTCTGAATGCGATGATGGCCGAACGCACCGGACGCAGCATCGAAGATATCGCGCGCGATACCGACCGCGACAACTTCATGTCGGCGCTCGAAGCGAGGGAATACGGATTGATCGACGACGTGCTGGAAGCTCGCGCGACGTGGAACAACGCAGGTCGTCGCGACACTCTGTAACGGCACTGACATGGAGCCGCTCGCTGGGCGGCCGGACAAACCGCTTGCTGCAAATTCCCATCCAACTATCGGTGCGAGCGCACCACAAAAGCTGCTCACCTTCGCTGGAATCGCTATCATGTCGCGATTCGTCGACTTCGACGACCGCTTCAATGGAGATACACATGGCGTCATCCAACGAAAACGTCAGCATGGCGCTGTTCTGCGACTTCGAGAACGTCGCGCTTGGCGTGCGCGACGCGAAATACGACAAGTTCGATATCAAGCTTGTACTCGAGCGCCTGCTGCTGAAGGGCAGCATCGTCGTCAAGAAGGCGTATTGCGACTGGGATCGCTACAAGAGTTTCAAAGGGGCCATGCACGAGGCCAATTTCGAGTTGATCGAAATTCCGCACGTGCGCCAATCGGGCAAGAATTCCGCCGACATTCGGCTCGTCGTCGATGCGCTCGATCTCTGTTATACGAAATCGCACGTCAATACGTTCGTCATCATCAGTGGTGATTCCGATTTTTCGCCGCTCGTGTCGAAACTGCGCGAGAACGCCAAACAGGTCATCGGCGTCGGTGTGCAGCAGTCCACGTCGGATTTGCTGATTGCGAACTGCGACGAGTTCTTCTTTTACGACGATCTCGTACGCGAAAGTCAGCGCGCAGTCGCGAGGCGCGAATCGTCGCGCCAGCAGCAGAGCGCGCAGCAGGCAGCCAAACGTGCGGCTGATGAAGAGAAAGCCCCGCCGAAGGAAGATCTGGAGAAGCGTCGCAGCAAGGCTGTTGAAATTGCGGTGCAGACGTTCGACGCACTCGCTTCCGAACGTGGCGACAGCGGCAAGATCTGGGCGTCCGTGCTGAAGAACGCGATCAAACGGCGCAAACCGGATTTCAACGAAACGTATTACGGGTTTCGCGCTTTCGGCAATCTGCTGGAAGAAGCTCAGGCGCGCGGGCTACTCGAATTCGGCCGCGATGAAAAGTCAGGCGCGTACGTTTATCGAAGCACGGCCGTGAACGTCGCGAGTGAAGCGGCCAGTGAAAATATCGGCGAAACCGCGGCGGAGTCTGCTGAAACGGGGTCGGCTGAGTCGGCGTCGGCCGAACAGGCGGCCGAACATTCGTATCAAGCGCAGGCCGCGCAAGCGGCCGCGTCCGAGTCGGGCGGTAAGCATAAGTCGCGTCGTAAGGAGCGCGGCAACCGCAAGGCGGCCCGCGGTCAGGAGGCTGTGCACGGCAAGCGGGGGCACCACGAAACGGCTGATGAAGAACCTGCGGCTGGCGCTCCGGCTCTCACCGAACAGGCGGAGCCCGCCGAGTCTGCCCCGCGGCAGGAGCCGCGTGAACGCGCGCCGCTCCAAGACGAGTTCGTCACTGAACCGATAGGTGAAAACAGCGAAGCTCGCGCTGTAACAGCGGCAGCGGATACAGCCGCCGAACAAGTCGTCTTCGGTCAAGAAATCGAGCAAAGCCCCGACAGCGACCACCCCGCACAGCGTGAAAGCGTCAAAAAGCGCGCTTCGCGCAAAACGGCCGCGAAGAAAGTGAAAAAAAGTACACCGCGCACGATCGAGGAAGTCCCTGAGATCGCGGCGCCGGCCGAGGCCGCTGCTCCGGCAGTCAACTCGGAAGAAGGACCTGAGGCCACCAGGAAGGTCACCCGTAAAACGGCGTCTCGCAGCCGTCGTCCGCGCAAAGCGGCGTCGACGGACAGCACGGAGTAAACAGCGGCACGGATTCGACGGTCGTCGCTACAAGCTACCGGCCGACAATGCAAGACAAGCAAGCCGGCCGGTCCCCCACTATCACCGTTCAGTAGGCCGGATAAGGCGCATACATGACGGGCGGAGGCGGTGCGTAGTAGTAAGGACGGGGCGCAACATACACCGGCTGCGTCGAATAGTAAGGCTGCGGCTGAGCGATCGTCTCGCCCTTCGAGGTCATGCACTGGGCGTAGGCGGTGTCATAGCGTGCCTGCAAGCCGGCCGCCGAGTACTGGGCGCCGTTCGCGCCGTTCGCGCCGCCGATCAGCAGACCGCTGCCCGCCCCGATCGCCGCACCCGCGCCGGCGTTGCCCGCCGCGGCGCCGAGCAGCGCGCCAACCGCCGCGCCGCCGAGCGTGCCGAGTGCCGCGCTGTTCACGCTGTTCGTGGTGGCTGCCTGCGCAGCGCCGGACGGATTCGTCGTTTGATTCGCGTAGTCGCGGCACTCGTAGTCGTTCTGCTGGAACTGGCTGAGCGGCTCGCCGCTGCGCGGCATCGCGGCTATGCTCGGGCCGCTCGGGGGCGCCACTGCGCAACCGCCTAACGCGAGCGCGATGACTGCGGCGGGAATCGCCAGGCTGATCGTTTTATTGCTGGAAATCATGGTGGTGCACTTCAGAGGATTGGAATTCAAACGTTAGGCTAATCGCGAAATTCCGTGGTTACGGCTTAGTTACAGAAAGTTTTTGCACGGCCGCCGAGCCTCGCCCCGGCTGCGCATCGTCGCGGCGTTGGGTAGGTTATATCGACAGGGACCGCCGCCCACACTAGTGTCAAACGGTCCCCGCCGCCCAAGCCAATCGACCGCGCGGAGGCCGCCTCAATCAACCGGTTCATTCTCGCCGCCGCAGCGGCTCGCATTGCCTGCGGCGCGCCCGCCCCCGCCAGCCCGGCGAAGTCGACGGGCGGCCGTCGAGGTCCACTTAGCGCCCCGCGAAACCGCGGTTACCAACTGTGACAAACTTCTTTCAGAAGCGATCCCTACCGTTCCAATCCGCCGCAGAAAAAGAAAAAGCCCTCGCGATGGAGGGCCTTCGTCTCTAGCTACCATCTTCAATCGCGACCGCAAGGATCACGACATCAGACGACGAGCTGCAACCGGAAATCTCAAGCGAAGTTCTTCGCTGCGAAGTCCCAGTTGACGATGTTCCAGTACGCTTCGACGAACTTCGGACGCGCATTGCGATAGTCGATGTAGTAAGCGTGCTCCCAAACGTCGATCGTCAACAGCGCCTTGGCGTCGGTGGTGAGCGGCGTGGCGGCGTTGCTCGTCGACACGAGGTCGAGCGAACCATCGGCCTTCTTCACGAGCCATGCCCAGCCCGAGCCGAACGTGCCGACCGCGGTCTTCGCAAACTCTTCCTTGAACTTGTCGAACGAACCCCACTTCGCGTTGATCGCGTCAGCGAGCGCGCCGGTCGGTGCACCGCCACCTTGCGGCGAAAGGCTGTTCCAGAAGAACGTGTGATTCCACACCTGAGCCGAATTGTTGAAGATACCGCCCGACGACTTCTTGACGATCTCTTCCAGCGACAGGTTCTCGAACTCCGTGCCCTTGATCAGATTGTTCAGGTTGGTCACATAGGTCTGGTGATGCTTGCCATAGTGAAACTCGAGCGTCTCTTCCGACATGTGCGGAGCGAGCGCGTTTTTCGCAAACGGCAGCGGCGGGAGCGTATGTTCCATGGTGCTTTCCTTCTCTATATCTGTTGTGGGGAGTCTGCGGATGACGCTATCGAGCACTCGATTGTAGGCGAGTTGGAATAACCCCGCAAACGACCGGCCTTTATGTCCGGCATGTCGAACACGCCGTGCGCAAGGCCCTTCGGAAGGGCGCGCATGGCGCGTGCCCGGGTCGTCGGCAGGCAGGACATGACAGGAGATAGGCGCCACGCGCCCACCCGGCAAAACGTCAGAAGCCGTCAGTCAGACGTGCTTGCACGTCGGCGAGCGCGACGTCGGCCGAGCCTTCGGCGAGATGCATCGTCAAACGACGTCCGGGTTTCAGCGACGACGGCGTGCGGATCGCCCGACCGCTTTGCGCATCGAGCACGGCCGCATAGCCGCGCTCGAGCGTGCGCTGCGGACTCAGCACTTCGAGTCGCGCGCCGAGCATGTCGATGCGCGCGACCTGACGTTCATGCTGGCGCGACAGCGCTGCATTCAGGCGTTGCGCCAGCGTGTGGATGCGCGTGCGCTCGGCCGCGAGATCCGGCCGCCAGCGTTGCCAGCGCATCTGCAAGAGCGAGAATCGGGCTCGGGCGTCGCGCACCGGCCGCGCGCCCGCTGACGCGAGCCGCACGCGCAGTTGCTGCAAATGCGTGCGCTGCCGCGCGAGCCGCTCGGCTGGCGACACGAGCCGGCGCGTCAGCCAGTCGAGCTGCTGCGCGCGCCGCTCCATCATGCGGCCGAACCCGCGCGCGAGCGTCGCGTGCCGATGATCGAGTTCGCGCAGCAGCATGACGCGCTGCGGACTCACGAGTTCGGCAGCCCCGGTCGGCGTCGGCGCACGTACATCGGCGGCGAAATCGGCAATCGTGAAATCGGTCTCGTGGCCGACGCCGCTCACCACGGGTATCACGCTTTCCGCAATCGCGCGCGCGAGCACTTCTTCGTTAAAGGCCCACAGATCTTCGATCGAGCCGCCGCCGCGACACACGATCAGCACGTCGACCTCGCGGCGCGCGCCAGCCGTCTCGACCATCGCCGCCAGCTTCGCGCTGACACCCGCGCCCTGCACCGGCGCCGGATAAACGATCACCGGAATATGCGGCGCGCGGCGCGAGAGCGTCGTCAGCACGTCGCGCAATGCGGCCGCCTGCAAGGACGTGACGATACCGATCGCGCGCGGATGCGTCGGCAGCGCGCGTTTGCGCTCGGCGGCGAACAACCCTTCGGCTTCGAGCTGCGCCTTCAACCGCAGAAACGCTTCATACAGACGCCCCTGACCGGTACGGCGCACCGCTTCGACATTTAGTTGCAATTCACCGCGCGGTTCGTACATCGTCACGAGGGCGCGCACTTCGATGCGATCGCCTTCGCGCGGCATGAATTCGGCGTACTGCGCGCGACCACGGAACATCACACAGCGCATCTGCGCCTGCGCGTCCTTGATCGAGAAATACCAGTGACCACTCGCGGCGCGCGTGAAGTTCGACACTTCGCCCGCAACCCAAACGAGTGGAAACGAGCGTTCGAGCATCGTGCCGATCGCGCGATTGAGCGCGGAGACGGGAACGACGACCTCACCGCCTGGTGTGGCCGCCGAAGCAAAAGGATTTTCGGGGTTCATGCGAGGAATAAATAGCGCTGGCCGGACAGACGATAGACCGAGCGACGAGCGGCGTCCAGCCGGAATCGCAGGATTGTTAAAAGTGTCCACATGGCGGGAACCGCCTGACGAATTCCGCCAGAACGCCCGCCAACGCCAATAGATTCCTGGCAGACCCTTGATTTATATGGCGTTTGCATCTCAATAGAGAGCGAGCACTTCGATCCAAAGCGCACGGAATGGCCCTCCCGGACCATCGGATGGCAGGTTCTCCACAAAGTTATCCACAGACTGTGGGCGACCGCACATAGCATGGACCGGCGTCCATCAAGCCCTGCGCGACTTGCCGGCCGGGACGCCCGCGCGCTAGAGTTGCGGGTTCGACGGCATGCCGATCGCGCGGTGCGCCGGGGAGCTGGCCGGCCTGAGGCCGATAAGCACGAGCCCTTTCGCCGCGCGGTTTGCACCTCATTTTTCGACCGTATTCGCATTCGATTGCCCGGAGAACCGCGTTGATGTTGACCCCGCGTAGTGCGCTCGGCACGCAGTCCTTGCCCGCAACCCGCCCATGAGCGAACTCAGCGACCGTCTCGCAGCGCGCCTCGCGCGCGAATGGCAGCAACGCGGCCCGCTCGCCTGGGCGCTGACGCCGCTCGCCTGCGTGTTCGGCGCGGTCGCGGCCGCGCGCCGCGCCGCGTTTTCGCAAGGCTGGCTTAAGTCGGTGCGCGTCGGCGTGCCGGTGGTGGTGGTCGGCAACGTGACGGTGGGGGGCACCGGCAAGACGCCGACCGTCATAGCGCTCGTCGAAGCGTTGCGCACCGCGGGCTTCACGCCTGGCATCGTGTCGCGCGGCTACGGCGCGCGCGTGAGCACGCCGACCCAGGTCACGCCCGGTTCGTCGGCGCGCGTCGGCGGAGATGAGCCGTTGCTGATCGCGCGCCGCACCGGCGCACCCGTATGGGTCTGTCCGGATCGCGTCGCCGCCGCGCAGGCGCTCTGCGCCGCCCATCGCGACGTCGACGTGATCGTCAGCGACGACGGCTTGCAGCACTATCGCCTCGCGCGCGACGTCGAACTCGTCGTGTTCGATCACCGGCTCGGCGGCAACGGCTTCCTGCTGCCGGCCGGGCCACTGCGCGAGCCGTTGTCGCGCCGCCGGGACGCGACGCTGATCAATGATCCGTACGCGCGCACCCTGCCCGCGTGGCCGAACACGTTCGCACTGCAGCTCGCGCCCGCCGACGCGTGGCATCTCGACAATCCCGCGCTGCGCCGCCCGCTCGCGCAATTCGCCGGTCAACGCGTACTGGCCGCGGCCGGCATCGGCGCGCCGGAACGCTTTTTCGCGACAGTGCGCGCGGCCGGCATCACGCCCACGACGCGCGCACTGCCCGACCACTACGCGTTCGAGCGCAATCCGTTCACCGACGTCGACGCCGACGCGATCCTGATTACCGAAAAGGATGCGGTAAAATTGGGGGCCTGGCACGACGCGCGCATCTGGGTAGTCCCGGTCGAAGCCGCGCTTGATCACCGCCTCACTGCATTAGTTGTGGAGAAAGTCCGTGGACGCTCGCCTGCTTGAAATCCTCGTTTGCCCGATCTGCAAGGGCCCGCTCAGCTACGACCGCGCCGCGCAGGAACTGATCTGCAACGCGGACAAGCTCGCCTATCCGATCCGCGACGGCATTCCCGTGATGCTCGTCGACGAAGCGCGGCAGACCGTCGAAGGCACGCCGGTCGATCTGAATCCCGGCTCGGTCGCCTGACCCGGCGCGGCGCTGCACCGCGGCGCCGTGACGTCTCGCTCGCTCGCGGGTCACCGGGCAAAGCTTCGTCAACGCCAATGCCCGCCCGTATGTGCTCCACGATCGATCCGTAGCCGTTTCTGCCGCTCCGGCTTATGTCCGACTCTGCGTGCGCATCGCGCGCGCAGCCCCTTCCTCCGGCCTGATTGCCGCCCGTTCCCGATCCGATGATCCACACCACCCCTCATCCGTTTATCGCTGTCGTGCCGGCCCGTCTGGCGTCGACGCGTCTGCCCAACAAGCCGCTCGCGGACATCGGCGGCAAACCGATGGTCGTGCGCGTCGCGGAGCGCGCGCGCGAATCGGGCGCGCAGCAGGTGCTGGTCGCGTCGGACGCGCAGGAAGTGCTCGACGCGGCGCACGACCACGGCTTCGACGCAGTACTCACGCGCGCCGACCATCCGTCGGGCACCGACCGCCTCGCGGAAGTGGCGACGCGCTTCGGCTGGAGCGACGACACGATCATCGTCAACGTGCAGGGCGACGAGCCGCTGATCGACCCGGCGCTGGTGCGCGGCGTCGCCGCGCATCTGGCAACGACGGACGACTGCGCGATCGCGACGGCCGCCCATCCGATCACCGATCCCGCCGAAATTTTCAATCCGAACGTCGTCAAGGTCGTGCCCGATGCGCGCGGCGTCGCCCTGTATTTCTCGCGCGCGCCGATCCCGTGGGCGCGCGACGCATGGCAGCCGCACTGGCCCAACGTCGCGTCGATGCCGGCGCCGCCCGCGCCCGCCGCCGTATACCGGCACATCGGCCTGTACGCGTACCGCGCGAAATTTCTGCGCACGTACCCGAGCCTCGCGATCTCGCCGATCGAGCAGGTCGAAGCGCTCGAACAGCTGCGCGCGATGTGGCATGGCGAGCGCATCGCGGTACTGGTCACACATGACGTGCCGTTACCGGGCGTCGATACCCCCGCCGATCTCGCGCGCGTACGGGCTTTATTCGGGTCTTGAGGGCGGGAAGCCGTGGCATAATCGAACGGTTATGCGCGCCTCCCAGCGCAGCGACACTCGGGTTATCCCGGTCGCGCCGTGCGGATCTTGCAGCGCCGTCATTTCGACGTGCAGCGCGAGCTAGCCAACGGTAGCCGATGCGGAACTTGCGAGAATCGCCGGGAAGCCTGCTGCGTAAATAAAGAATTCACATAGATCTGGAGATATCCATGCGTTTGATCCTGTTGGGTGCACCGGGTGCTGGCAAAGGCACTCAGGCCAACTTCATCAAGGAAAAGTTCGGCATCCCGCAAATTTCGACCGGCGACATGTTGCGCGCGGCCGTCAAGGCTGGTACGCCGCTCGGCCTCGAAGCAAAGCGCTTCATGGATGCCGGCGAGCTCGTCACGGATGAGCTGATCATCAACCTCGTGAAGGAACGTCTGCAACAGCCGGACTGCGCGAACGGCTACCTGTTCGACGGCTTCCCGCGCACGATTCCGCAAGCCGAAGCAATGAAGCAGGCCGGTGTCGCGATCGACTACGTGCTCGAGATCGACGTGCCGTTCGACGAGATCATCGTGCGTATGAGCGGGCGCCGCTCGCACCCTGCGTCGGGCCGCACGTATCACGTGACGTTCAACCCGCCGAAGGTCGAGGGCATCGACGACGTGACGGGCGAGCCGCTGATCCAGCGCGACGACGACAAGGAAGAAACGGTCAAGAAGCGTCTGGAAGTGTACGAATCGCAAACCAAGCCGCTGATCGAGTACTACAACAGCTGGGCGAAGAACGGCGATGCGTCGAGCTCGGTGAAAGCGCCCCAATATCGCCGCATTTCGGGCCTCGGCAGCGTCGATGAAATTCGCGCCCGTGCGTTCGACGCGCTGAAGTAAGCTGGATTGATCTAAGATTTCCGCTGTTTGCGTTCGACCGAAACCCGCCCACATTGGGCGGGTTTTTTATTGGCTCAGCGCGCCAACCGCAACGGCAAGCGCTGTGCACGGAACGTCCAGCAGAACCGGTTGGTCTTGCATAGCGCTCGCATTTCCGCCGCCCGCGTCGCTTTCCGCAGCGCAGCACAGCCGCTACAATCGATCGTCGAAAAACGCTTCGATCCAGACTGCACTGAACAACCGTAGCGAAGGAGAAGACATGGAAATTCGTGACAACGTGTTCCTGATCACCGGCGGTGCATCAGGGCTCGGCGCTGCCACCGCGCGCCTGCTGGTCGAGCACGGCGGCAAGGTCGTGCTCGCCGACCTGAATCTGGACGCGGGCGAGGCGCTCGCCAAGGAACTCGGCGGCGTATTCGTCAAATGCGACGTGAGCCGCGAAGAGGACGCGCAACGAGCCGTCGAAGCCGCCGCGAAGCTCGGCACGCTGCGCGGGCTCGTGAACTGCGCGGGCGTCGCGCCGGCCGCGAAGACCGTCGGCAAGGATGGCCCTCATTCGCTCGATCTGTTCACGCGCACGATCTCGATCAACCTGATCGGCACGTTCAACATGATCCGGCTCGCCGCCGTGCAGATGTCGAAGAACGAGCCGAACGTCAATGGCGAACGCGGCGTGATCATCAACACCGCATCGGTCGCCGCGTTCGACGGCCAGATCGGCCAGGCGGCCTACTCCGCGTCGAAAGGCGGCGTGGTCGGCATGACGCTGCCGATCGCGCGCGACCTGTCGCGCAACGCGATCCGCGTGATGACGATTGCACCCGGCATCTTCGAAACGCCGATGCTGCTCGGCATGCCGCAGGAAGTGCAGGACGCGCTCGGCGCGATGGTGCCGTTCCCCCCGCGCCTCGGCAAACCGGCCGAATACGCGATGCTCGCCAAGCAGATCTTCGACAATCCGATGCTGAACGGCGAGGTGATCCGGCTGGACGGCGCGATCCGTATGCAGCCGAAGTGAGGCGCGTGGCGATAAAAAAACGCCTGTACATGTGCGACATGTGCAGGCGTTTGCTTTTTATGCAGCGTGAAAAGCGCGGCGCTATTCGCCGCCGTCGTGCCGCGTGCGCTGCCGCAATTCATGCAGTTGCGATTCGACCACGGTGGCATCTTCCGCATCGGGGCGATCCCCAAGGTAGCTTTCGAGGTCCTCGAGCGCGGGCCGCAGATAATCGAGCCGCGCATACGCGAAACCACGATCACGCACTTCCTCGATATTGTCCGGCAGCAGAATGACGAGCCGCTGCTGCACGGCGAGCAGACGTTGCCAACGCTCGGTTTGCAGATAGATCGCCTTCAGGTTGCGCAGCATCCGCGCGACGATCTCGCGACGCGTGGCCGGTTGCAGCAGCATGCGCAACGCGCGGCCGACCGAATCGCCAGCCGACGCGACGTACGGTTCGAGCATCTCGACCATCTGCGCTTCGGACAGCGAATGACCGGTGGTCGGATCGAGCATCACGTCGCCGTCGGGCGTCGTCACGCGCAGCAGGAAGTGGCCCGGAAACGACACCCCGCGCACCGGAACGCCGAATTGCTCGGCCATCTCCAGATAGAGCACCGCGAGTGAAATCGGAATCCCGCGGCGACGTTTGAGTACGACGTTCAGATGACTGTTGTCGGGGTCGTAGTAATCGTTCAGATTGCTCGCGAAACCGAGTTCACGGAAAAAGAACCGATTGAGGATGCCAACCTTCTGACGGATGTCGGCATCGTCTGGCATGTGCGGCGGCGCAGCCGCAGCACCAGCTCGTCGATCTCGGCGAGCACCGACTGCAGATCGAGGTCGGGATAGGCGTCCTGCGCGAGCGAGAGCGCCGTCTCGGTCAGCGGCAGGCTCTCGTCTTCGGCGACGAGCGTACTGAAATAATCGAGAACCCGCGACATGGTGATCACTTCACTCGCCTTTTGAAATACGCGTACTTGAAGCCCATCAGCCAAAGCATACCGAAATATAGCGCGGCGAACAGTACGAGACACGCACCGAGCAACACCATGCGGCTAACCGGCTGGGTATGCATGCCGACCCAGTCGAAGCTGATTGCAAGCCAGCGCATCACGCCGGCGAGCACTAAGCACGCACCGAGCAACTGCACGAAAAACTTGAGCCAGCCGCTCGACGGCGTATAAATGCCGCGTTTGCGCAGACCGATGAACAGAAGCAACGCATTCACGCAAGCGCCGAGCCCGACGCTCAGCGTGAGGCCCGCGTGCGCGAACACCGGCACGAGCGCGTAGTTGCACAGCTGCGTGACGACCAGCACGCCGATGCCGATCTTCACCGGCGTCTTGATGTCCTGCTTCGCGTAGAAGCCCGGCGCAAGGATCTTGATCAGGATCAGGCCGATCAGGCCAACGCCGTACGCGGCGAGCGCGCGGCTCACCATCACGACCGCGGTGCCGTCGAACTTGCCGTAGTTGAACAGCACCGCCGTCAGCGGCTGGGCGAAAAAGAACAGCGCGATCGCGCTTGGTGCGGCGAGCAGGAACGTGACGCGCAGTCCCCAGTCGAGCAGCGACGAATACTCGTGCGAATCGGCATCGACATGCGCCTTCGACAGGCTCGGAAGCAGGATCGTGCCCAGCGCGACGCCGAGCAGCGCGGTCGGAAACTCCATCAGCCGGTCGGCGTAGTTGATCCACGACACCGCGCCGGGGCCGATGTGCGATGCAATGTTGGTGTTGATGATCAGGCTGATCTGCGCGACCGAGACCGCGAACATCGCCGGCACCATCTTCGCGAGGACCCGCTTTACGCCGCGATGCGCGAGCGCGTGCAGCGGGTTCAGGCCGATGCGCGGCACCATGTCGATCTTCTTGAGGCCCGGCAGCTGCACCGCGAATTGCAGCACGCCACCGATGATCACCGCCCACGCGAGCGCATAGACCGGCGTTTGCAGGCGCGGCGCGAGAAACAGCGCAGAGACGATGAACGAAACGTTCAACAGCACGGGCGCGAATGCGGGCAACGAAAAGTTCCGGTACGTATTCAGCACGCCCGACGCCAGCGACGTCAGCGAAATGAAAATGATGTACGGGAACATGATGCGCGTCATCGTGACCGCGAGCTGGTATGCGTGGCCCTCGCGCGCAAGGCCCGACGCGACGACGAACACGACGCCCGACGCGCCGACCACGCCGATCACCGACAGCACGGCGAGCGCCCACGCGAGCACGGTCGAGGTCGCGTCGACGAGCGCCTTGGTGGCGTCGTGGCCTTGCTGGTTCTTGAACTCGGCGAGGATCGGCACGAAGGCCTGCGAAAACGCGCCTTCGGCGGAAATGCGGCGCAGCAGGTTCGGAATGCGAAAGGCGACGTAGAAAGCGTCGGTGTATTGACTGGCGCCGAACGCACGGGCGATCAGCGTTTCACGGGCCAGTCCGGTCACGCGCGACAGCAGCGTGAAGCCGCTGACCGTCAGCAGGGCTCGGAATAGATTCATGGGGCGCTTATTATACGGGTCCCGCTAATGCGGGCGACGAGCCGGAACGCGATTCGGACCGATTTGCTGCGCGGACGTTCGCCGCAATCGGCTGAAAAGTGCGATTTTTGTCTTTTCAGCGGCTTTCCGTGCTGTGCCAGCACGTCAGCGTCATCATGACGCCGCTCCCCTTACTGTGACGCGGTCGCGCGTTTCCCGTTGTCACGTGCCTGATTTTGTTGCTATAATCGTCGGTTTCGAAGCTTGCTCAGTTTTCGCACGGTCTTCGGACGGGATTCTCAGGTTGGCGCAGCGCCGCCTGTCAATACATCCGAAGCCTTGAAACACGGGCCCGCCTTCGCGTAGTTCGATCGATTTTTTCGACACTTTTGCGCCCTTGGGCAATCGCTTCCAAGGGTTCGGATCGAGAAGCAGCACCTCGCCTCATCGTTGAAGGCCGGGTACTGGAAACAGGAACAGGATAAGGAACCGTCATGGCTAACTCCGCACAAGCACGCAAGCGCGCCCGCCAGGCCGCGAAGGCAAACTCGCACAACTCGGCACTGCGCTCGAAGTTCCGCACGGCTATCAAGGCTGTCCGCAAGGCAATCGACGCAGGCGACCAAGCCAAGGCCGCCGAAATCTTCAAGGCATCGTCGAAGACCATCGACATCATCGCCGACAAGAACATCATTCACAAGAACAAGGCAGCTCGCCACAAGAGCCGCCTCGCTGCAGCCATCAAGGGTCTGCAAGCGCCCGCAGCGCAGTAATTCCGGTCGGCCCGCTTCGGTGGGCTACCTCCTGTTTCCGCTGCACAAGAAGCCCGCTTTGGCGGGCTTTTTTGATTTGGCTTGGTGACCAGCCACAAAAAAAACCGCTGCTTGCGGGTTTTTGTTTTTGCTTTTGCCGATCCGGCCAGCTTGCGTCAGATCGCATGCCGTTTGGCTTCCGGCGCAGGCGCATGCTCGAGTTCCAGTTCGCACGCCTCGGTGACGAGGAGGTCGTTGTCTTTCGCGAAGTTCAGAACGAAATCGAAGGCCATTGGCTCGATGTCGCGCAGCCGCGAATCGAGAATCACGCATTTGAGATCGCCGATCATGGTTGGCCGCACGTACAGCGAGTACTGCATATAGGCGTTCGGCCCCTTCCTCACGCCGGGCCCGAACGACGACATGACGCCCGCGAGCCGCTCCGACCAGTCGCTCGGCCGAAATCTTTTCCCGGTCGACGTAATGCCCTGAATGAAATATTCGATTGGAGCTGCTTCGGCCATGTAGAAATACCTGTGTGACTGCCCAGCGGACTGACGACCAACCGGCGACACCGATTGCACGCTCGAATTCACTGCAAGCGGCATGCACGGCGAGCGCTTGCAGCCACCTGCGACGTGCGTGGGACCTGGCGCTAACGCAACAATGACGAGCCGCACCACGAGAACCGCTGCGGCGAACCGGCTGAACCGCTCTGGCGCCTGTCATGACGGCCACGCCATGACAGACTTTCCGCGCCGCGCCAGCCGCGTTTCTTGATGCGAAACGCCGGCCTGCTGGGCTATGGGATAACCCTTAAATTATAGCGCAGCGGGCCCTTTTCCGCAGCGCACACAAGTGCCCTCCGATGACCTCGCGCAGCCCGACACAACGCCTTCTACTAGCTTTCTAATTACTTTCACAGCCTTCCAGCTGACTCGTCAAACGGGGCGAAATCCTTTATGCTGGATTGAGTTACCACCAAACCGACGGCGGCGCAGTCCGGCAACCCTGCCGGGTGAGACCGCCGTATTTGTTTCATGACCGCCAAGAAAATTCGCCACTACCTGCAGTTCAAGGACTTCTCGCTGGAAGACTACGAGTACGTGCTGGAACGCGCGCGCATCCTGAAACGCAAATTCAAGAACTACGAGACCTATCATCCGCTGCATGACCGCACGCTGGCGATGATCTTTGAAAAGAATTCGACGCGCACGCGCCTGTCGTTCGAAGCCGGCATCTTCCAGTTGGGCGGCCACGCGGTGTTCATGAGCACGCGCGACACGCAGCTCGGCCGCGGCGAGCCGATCGAAGACGCCGCCCAGGTCATCTCGCGCATGGTGGACATCATCATGATCCGCACGTTCGGCCAGGACATCATCCAGCGCTTCGCCGAAAATTCGCGCGTGCCGGTGATCAACGGGCTCACGAACGAGTATCACCCGTGCCAGGTGCTCGCGGACATCTTCACGTACTTCGAACATCGTGGTCCGATCCGCGACAAGACGGTCGCGTGGGTCGGCGACGCAAACAACATGCTGTACACGTGGATCGAAGCCGCGCAGATCATCGGCTTCAAGCTGCGCCTGTCCACGCCGCCCGGCTACAAGCTCGACCGCGCGCTCGTCGCGGCGGAAAGCGCGCCGTTCTACGAGGAGTTCGACGACCCGAACGAAGCCTGCGCGGGCGCCGATCTCGTCACCACCGACGTGTGGACCAGCATGGGCTTCGAGGCCGAGAACGAAGCGCGCAAGAAGGCCTTCGCCGACTGGTGCGTGGACGCCGACATGATGGCGCGCGCGAATCCCGACGCGCTCTTCATGCACTGCCTGCCCGCCCATCGCGGCGAGGAGGTCAGCGCGGAAGTGATCGACGGACCGCAGAGCGTCGTGTGGGATGAAGCGGAAAACCGTCTGCACGTGCAGAAGGCGTTGATGGAATACCTGCTGCTCGGCAAGCTCAATCACTGAGCGGGCCGCTGACCAGGCACTCGCCGGGACTACGGTACAAAAAAAGGCGCCGGGAGGAAACTCCCGGCGCCTTTTTGCATTCGTCGGTGGTGAAACTCAGCGCCGCACGTCAGCGCGCATAGAGCGCACTTCCGCTCACAGGCAAACCGGCTCCGCCTCCAGCTCCACGCCAAATTGCTCGAACACTTCGTGCTGGATCGCCCGCGCCAGCGCCAGCACTTCCGTGCCGCTCGCGCCACCGCGATTCACCAGCACCAGCGCCTGGCGTTCATGCACGGCGGCCGCGCCCATCGCGCGGCCCTTCCAGCCGCATCGGTCGATCAGCCAGCCGGCCGCCAGCTTGACCCGGCCATCCGCTTGTGCGTACGACACGATTTCCGGCTCGCGGCGCTTCAGCGCCTCGAACTGCGCGGCCTCGATCACCGGATTTTTGAAGAAGCTCCCCGCATTGCCCAGTTCGAGCGGATCGGGCAGCTTCGCGCGCCGCACGGCGACGACCGCATCGAAAATGGCCTGCGCGGTCGGCTGCAGGGCCGCACCATCGGCTTCCAGTTGGCTTGCCGCGGGACCGCGCGCCGCCAGCTCACGGGCGAGATCCGCGTAGCCCGCGCGCGGCTGCCACGCCTTTGGCAAACGGAACGTGACCGACGTGATCACGAAGCGCTCGCGCCCTTCCCGCTTGAAAAAACTGTCGCGATAGCCGAACCGGCATGCATCGGCGTCGAGTTCGACGGCGTTGCCGGTCGCGAGCTCGATCGCCCTCAGCGATGCGAAGCGTTCGCAGATTTCGAGCCCGTACGCGCCGATGTTCTGGATCGGCGCCGCGCCGACCGTGCCCGGTATCAGCGCGAGATTCTCGAGGCCGGGCATGCCCTGGGCCAACGTCCACGCGACGAACTCGTGCCACGGCTCGCCGCCGGCCGCCTCGACATACCACGCATGCTGATCCTCGCGCACCACGCGGCGGCCGCGCAGCGCCACCAGCAGCACGAGCCCGGCGAAGTCGCCGGTCAGCACGACGTTGCTGCCGCCACCGAGCACGAGGCGCGGCAGGCCCGCGACGCGCGGATCGCGCACCGCAGCGGGTAATTGCTCCTCACGCTCGATCAGGCACGCGAACTGCGCGCGCACGTCGAAGCCGAACGTGTTGTGGGCCTTCAGCGAATAGCCGGCCATGAGAGACGCGACGACGGGAGCGGCAAGAGCGGATTGGGGCATCGGAATGGCAACAGGGCAACAACGGGAAGCAACAGCAAACAACGAAAAACGACCAATACCGCGCCTGACTACACGAGCAGCGCCGCGCGGCGGCCTTGGGCAAAAGAGAGCGGCGTCGGTAAAATGACGTCCGGTCCGTGATTATAGCGAGTGCCTCGCGCGCAGCCGTCCGGCCGCGTCGCGCACTGCCGCACTATTGGGAGAATGCAATGCCATCGTTTGACGTCGTCTGCGAAGCGAACATGATCGAAGTCAAGAACGCGATCGAGCAGTCCAACAAGGAAATTTCGACGCGTTTCGACTTCAAGGGGTCCGACGCGCGCGTCGAGCACAAGGAAAACGAAATCACCGCGTACGCCGACGACGACTTCAAGCTCGGCCAGGTGAAGGACGTGCTGCTGTCGAAAATGGCCAAGCGCAACGTCGACGTGCGCTTCCTCGACTACGGCAAGATCGAGAAGATCGGCGGCGACAAGGTCAAGCAGGTCATCAAGATCAAGAAGGGCGTGTCGGGCGATCTGTCGAAGAAAATCGTGCGTCTGGTGAAGGACAGCAAGATCAAGGTTCAGGCGAGCATTCAGGGCGACGCGGTGCGCATCACGGGTGCGAAGCGCGACGATCTGCAAAGCGTGATCGCGATGCTGCGCAAGGACGTGACCGACACGCCCCTCGACTTCAACAACTTCCGCGACTAAGCAGTACGGCGCGCGAGGCTTGCAACGCAACGCGCGGCGCCGCGCCCAAAGTCTTCGAGCCGCTTCGCCTCAGGCCGGGCGATACGGCTCAGCCCACTTCAAAGATCGTTGCCGGCCGCCGGACTGGCGGCCTTCTTTTTGTCGCCGATACGGCTCTCCTGCCCCTTCATCAGCTTCGCGATGTTGCCGCGATGTCGCCACACGAGCAGCAGGCTCATCACCAGAACCGCGAGCGCAACGATGCGCGGCCCGAACAGAAACACGTAGAAAAGCGGCGCGAACAGCGCCGAGCACAGCGCCGCCAGCGACGAATAGCGCGTGAAGAACGCGACGATGATCCAGGTCAGCAAGGTCGCGACGCCGAGCGTCGGGTTGATCGCGAGCAGCACGCCCGCAGCGGTCGCGACACCCTTGCCGCCCTTGAAGCGGAAGAAGACCGGATACAGGTGACCGAGAAACACCGCGAGCGACGCAATCGCGATCGAGCGCTCGTCGAGCCCGTAGCGTGCACCGAATTGCACGACCAGCCACACCGGCAGCCAGCCCTTGAAGGCGTCGCCGATCAGCGTCAGAATCGCGGCCTTCTTGCTGCCGCTGCGCAGCACATTGGTGGCGCCCGGGTTGCCCGAGCCGTACGAGCGCGGGTCGTCGAGACCCATCGCGGCGCTCACGATCACGGCAAACGACAACGAACCGATCAGATAGGCAACGACAGCGACGATCAGGTTTTGCATCTAGGACTCTTATAAGGATCGCGGTCTGACATTCGATACCCCAACCGCAACAGGGTACGCCCGTCGAAACGAGGCGGCGCACATTTTACCGAAGGCGTCCGCGCGAAAAACATTCAGGCAAACGTCAACTCGCCCGTCGGCGTCAGTCCACGCTCGCGCACTGCACCGGCTTCGCCGCGAGCAGATCCGAGAGCACTTTCGGCTCGATGCTGACGAGAAAACCGCGCCGCCCTCCGTTCAACCAGATTTTGTCCATCTCGAGAATGGTCGACTCGACATACACCGGCATCTGCTTGCGCGTGCCGAACGGCGAGGTGCCGCCGATCAGATAACCCGAATGCCGGTTCGCGACTTCGGGCTTGCACGGCTCGACGCGCTTCGCGCCGATCTGCCGCGCGAGGTTCTTGGTGCTGACGGTGCGATCGCCATGCATCAGCACGATCAACGGCTTCGCGTGCTCGTCTTCCATCACCAGCGTCTTCACGACATGATGCTCGTCGACGCCGAGCTGGCGCGCCGATTCCGCGGTACCGCCATGCTCGACGTAGTCGTAAGGATGTTCGCCGAACGTGACGCCGTGACGGCGCAGCAGTTGCGTGGCGGGGGTTTCGGACACGTGTCTGGATTTGCTCATCGGCGCATTGTAATGGCGAGATTGCACAACGGCTATTTGCCGAACCGGCAATTGTGCGGGTTCGACGCTTGTGGCACGATCGTTCGAAATTATGCCGGCAGGATGCGAAATAGTACGCGCAGAGCTACGAATTTAGTCTTGCAATCAATTGCATGGGACCAGAGGAGACAGCGTTGAACCAGGCTTCATCCATCCGTTCCACAATCGACATCCCCGCGCTGCTCGCCGCCCTACCCGCGCGCATCAGCGACATTCCGGCGCTCGCCGCCGCACGCGATCCGCGGCATGTCGCGCTGATCG